>OY970270.1:0-3466798 GCA_963715765.1 uncultured Solirubrobacterales bacterium | reverse complement strand
GGGCCGGCAACAGGCCGACCAGCCCCTCGGCGATCTCGCGCAGCAGGTGCGGGTCTGACTCGAATAGGTACTTGTCGAAATATTCCTCGCTCACCGCGCCTGAGCGCAGCCAAAACTCGCCCGTAATACGGGCACACTCGTAGATAGGGGCGGCAAGCTCCACCGGAGGCTCAGGCATTGGACAGCAGCTTATTGGCCCGCCCCGCCGTCGATGTTGAGCGAGCGGCGCCAAGTATCGTGTCCGCAGATGAAGCTGGCCTACCTATCGATTTGCGCCATCTTCAAGGACGAGGCGCCGTATCTGCCCGAGTGGATCGAGTTCCATCGGCTCGTCGGGGTCGAGCGGTTCTTCCTGTACGACAACCTCAGCGCCGACGGTGGCCGGGAGGTTCTTGAGCCATGGGTGCGTGAGGGCGTGGTCTCGATCTCAGACTGTTCGGTCCCGTTGGGACAGGGTGGCCAGAGCTGGGCCTACGCTGATGCTCTGGAGCGAGCCCGTGGTCGCACTCGCTGGCTTGCGTTTATCGACCTTGATGAGTTCCTATTCTCGCCAGGGCCGACGCCGCTGCCCGACGTGCTCCGGGAGTATGAGGACCATCCCGGTGTCGTCGTCAACTGGCAGGTCTACGGCTCGTCGGGACACACCGCCAAGCCGGACGGCCTGGTGATCGAGAGCTTTGTGAAGCGCGCGAGGATGCAATGGGTCCGCAACCTACGCATCAAGAGCATCGTGGACCCGACGCGCGCCGTGCGGCCGATCGGGCCGCACTTCTTCGAGTACGCCGACGGAGCGCTCGCGATTACAGAGGACCACGAGCCGGTATCAGTGATAAGCGTCGACCCGTGGACGCGACGGATGCGGCGCGGCATCTCGCGGCTGCCGCTAATCGAGACGGACCCGTATGCGATCCGCCAGTCCTCGGTCAAGCAGGTTTCGGTCGGGCGCCTGCGGCTCAACCATTACGCCGTCCGCTCGCGGCAGGAGTTCGAGCAGAAGACAGCTCGGCATGGCAGCTCACGTCTTGCGCCGCGTTACTTCGCCTACCACGACCGCAACGAGGTTCACGACCCTGCACTCCTCTCCTCCGCAAGCGAGGTCCGTGCGCGGCTCGCTGCCCTACAAGACAACTATGACACTCGCTGACCGCCAAGCAGCCAGCGCGGTGGACCTGGCGCGCGCTGGCGAAGCCGACGCTCCGGTACAGGTCGTTGACTACGATCCTGCCTGGCCGGCTTCCTTTGAGGTCGAGCGCAGGCGACTCGCGCCCTTGCTTGGCGGCGCTGATATTCGCCACATCGGCTCGACCGCCGTGCCCGGCCTGGCCGCGAAGCCCGTCATCGACATGATGGCGCTGATGCCCGACATTGACGCGCATATCGCCGTGCTGGTAGAGCGCGCCGGCTACCAGTTCCCTCGCGCGTATAACGCGACGCTCTCGCACCGTCGGTTTCTCTGCTATCCAACGGCGTCGCATCGTACCCACCATCTGCACCTTGTCGATGAACAGCACGAGCTGGACCGTCGTCTTTGCTTCCGTGACCGGCTGCGCGCGAACCCCGTGCTCGCGCGTGAATACGCCATGCTCAAGCGTCGGCTCGCCAGTCGATTCGCCGATGACCGAGAGGCATACACCGATGCAAAGCGCCAATTCGTCCACGCCAACAGCGGGCCAACCTGGAATCCGCTAGGACCGGGACGAGGCTCGCGGGGCGAGCAAGTCGGGTAGTTCGGGAGAGCGAGCGCAGCGCGCGGGCTTGACGGCTATCGCGTTGACGCGAGCGTGCGTTCGTAGAGGCGGTATCGGCGCGTGATCTCGGCTCCCATGCCTTCCAGTGCGCGATTCATCCCCTCGTTAACCTCAAGTGTCCAGCCCATCTCACCGCCCTTCTGCGGTGTACGTTCGGCCGCGTCGAAGTGCATTTGGTAGAGCCTCGCGGCTACCCCGGTGTGCCGGTAGTCGGGCATGACGCCGAGCACGATCACGCGAACCGCGTCGATTCGGCGACGCTCACGCAGCGCCCGTATCCAGCCGAACGGCAGCAGCCGCCCGTTCAGCTTGGCGAGCACCTGGTTGTAATCCAATAGTGTCAGTGCGCCGCCGACGATCTCGCCTGTGTCCTTGCGTTCGGCGAACATCGCCCAGTTCTCATCGAGGATCGGCTTGAGGTCCTTGGCGTAGTGGTAGACCTCCTCCTCGGTGAGCGGGACGAACCCCCAGTTTCGTTCCAGCACCGTGTTGTAGAGCTTCACGAAGCGGGCGACCTCGGCGTGGAGGTCCTTCTTGCGGAAGGGTCTGCACACGATTCCGTGCTCGGCCTCAAGTCGATCGGCGGCCTCCCAGATCGCGGGGTGGACCTTCTCGCGGCCGGTGATGTGCAGGCTCCACATATACACGTCCATTGCCTTGCCCATGCCGAGATCGTGCTCAAGTAGCCGTTGGTAGTACGGGTGGTGCCATTGGCAGAGGATCACCGGGGGACGCTCGTGGCCTGAGATCAGCAGGCCGATTTCGTCGTTGGTCGTGAAGTCCATCGGGCCGACCATGCGATCCCGGCCGCGCTCCCGCAGCCATCCCGCAGCGGCGTCGAGTAGCGCGCGTGCGGTCTCGGGATCGTCCTCGCACTCGAACCATCCCCATAGGCCCCAAGCGTTTTTCTGGAACTCGTTGAAGTTCCGATCAATGTGCGCGCTCACGCGGCCAACCGGCCGCCCGTCACGCCAGGCCAGGAAGTATTCGGCCTCGGCGTGCTCGAAGAACGGGTTGCGCTTTCGATCGAGCCGCTTTCTGACGTCCATCAGCAGCGGCGGAACCCAATTGGGCTCGCCACGGTAGAGCTGCCACGGCAGCTTGATGAACGCCCTCATCTCGCGCTGGCTCCGCACGGGCCTGATTTCGACCGCCATCCGGCGGGAACCCTACATGGCGGTTTATGCGGCGTGCTGCCGGCCCGCCAAGCAGCGCCTGGCGCCACCATCAGCCTGGTGCTGTATCCAGCGAGCAGACCCAGCGCGGAGCGAATAACCTGCTCGGACGATGCCTCTGGCGGATCGGCTTATCGACGCGACGGCGCGGCGTCCGTCCGGATGGATCGCTCGCAAGACCTACGGAGGCCCGCTGGGAGCACCCAAGGGGCACGAGACCGTATTCGACGAGATGCTCGACGTTGCCGGCCCGCTTGAGGGAGTACGCTGCCTGGAGGTTGGCTGCGGAGGCGGCAGGCTGCTTGAGAGGGTTCTTGCCGCCGATGCAGCGAGTGCGGCAGGGCTGGACCACAGTCCAGAGATCCTTGCGCTCTGCCGCGAGCGTAACCGGGAGGCGGTCGAGCGCGGTGCGCTAGAGCTGAAGCTGGGCGACGCAGCGCACCTCCCCTGGCCTGATGGCGCCTTCACCGTAGCCCTGTCAGCCAACACGTTCTTCTTCTTGCAGCAGCCGGAACTGGTGCTCGCCGAGCTTCACCGCGTCGTCTCGCCTGGCGGGCGCGTGGTGATCGGGACGGTGCCCGGCCCGCTCCCTACGCCGTCGCTTCGCAACTGGTGGGTGTGGGTATGGGGATCGCGGATGCACGTCTATGACGACGAGTCGATGCGCTCCATGCTCGACGCCGCTGGTTTCGCAGAGGTCGCCGTCACGCGGTCGAGTCGGTCGGCTGAGCCGCTGCAGCTCGTTCGCGCCGTGCGTAGATGATCCGGCGGGCTCACGTAGGTCTCGTTTGTGGCCAGTGTTGCCCGACACGAGCGGCAGAGTCCGGGAAGTGAGCGCGCCGCTGCGGAACATTGAGTGCAAGGCAAGCGACCCGGACCCCTCCGGCTCGTTGGCGGTCTGCCGCACGCTTGGCGCGAAGGACCACGGAGAGATTCGACAGAGCGACACCTATTTCACGGTGCCGCGTGGCGGGCTGAAGCTGCGTGAGGAGCACCCCGGCCGACCGCATCTGATCCAGTTCGAGCGCGCCAGTAAGCCGCAGCAGCGCGAGAGCCGGTATCGCATCGCCGAGGTCGACGACGCCGAAGCGCTGCGCGCCGCGCTGACGGCCGCGATCGGCACAACCGTAGTGGTCTGCAAGACTCGGCGGCTGTTCCTCTGGCGCCAGGTCCGTATTCACCTCGACACTGTTGAACGGCTGGGGAACTTCATCGAGATCGAGGCGGTGGCACCACCTGGCTCCGACCTCGCTGAGGAGTACGCGCTAGTGCAGACGCTGCGCGAGCGCCTCGGAATCACCGACGAGCGCCTGGTCGCGCACGGGTACGCCGAGCAGCTTCGAGCGCTTGGCGCCAGCGCATGATTTACCTGCCAGGTAATCGAACTGGAGACTCGCGGCTGGTTAGATAAGGCGCAGCATGGAGGGCGCAATTACCTCACCACGGGTTGGGCCACTGTTGCGCGAATGGCGCGAGCGTCGCGGCCGAACCCAGCTCGATCTGGCCCTCGATGCCAGCATCTCCGCGCGGCATCTGAGCTTCGTGGAGACCGGCCGCTCCAACCCGAGCCCCGAGATGGTGCTGCTGCTCGCCGAACGGCTCGAGGTTCCGTTCCGGGAGCGTAACCACCTGCTGCTGGCAGCCGGTTACGCCCCGGCGTTCCCGGAACGCTCGCTGCAGGAGTCGGAGATGGCCCCGGTTCGGGAGGCGCTCGACGTGATCCTCACCGGACACGAGCCCTACCCGGCGGTCGTCGTGGATCGCGGCTGGAACATGGTCGCGGCGAACTCGGCAATGGCGGCGATCGGCGCCTGGGTCGACCCGGCGCTACTACAGCCGCCGGTGAACGTGATGCGGGCCGGCCTGCATCCACGGGGGTTGGCCCGGTGGACTATCAACCTGGGCGAGGTGCGAGCGTATTTTCTCCGGCGGCTTGAGCGTCAGGTCGCGATCACCGGGGATGCGGATCTCGCCGTGCTGCTCGCCGAGGTGGCGGGCTATCCGGCGCCTGAGTACGAGCACGATCCGGCCTCCGAGGCGGCGGCCGGGCAGATTCTCACGCCGCTGATGCGGATGCGTGGGCCAGATGGTGTGGAGCTGTCGTTCTTTGCCACGGGCGCGACGTTTGGCACCGCGGTCGAGGTGACGACCTCCGAGCTGTCGATCGAGTTGACGTTCCCCGCCGACGCGGCGACCGCCGAGGCGCTGCGGAACTTACCTCGCAGGTAATCGACAGCGCGATCTCCCTCTGGGAGCATGGGGCCGCCCCAATCGACACGGAGGCGGAGCACATGGCGATCACAACGCGCGAGCAGGTAGGGAGCACCACGTACAAGGCGATTAGGCTCGCCGGCGTTGCCGGCGTGGTGAGCATTGTGCTTGGCATCGCCGGCTCCATCGTCGATGAAATGCAGACGTTTCCAGGGACCGGTGCAAGCGCGGGCGAGATCGCGGGCTACGTCGACGCGCATCGCTCGGCGTTGTTCGTCGCGATGGTCCTCAGTACGGCCGCGGTGGGGCTCTGGCTGGCCTTCGGTGTCGGCGTCTGGTTCTGGCTGCGGGAGAGGACTGGCAGCGTGAGCGTTCTTTCGGTGTGCTTCCTGGTTGGATTGGTCAGCTTCGTCACGCTTCTTCTCGCCGGCTTCACGGTCGCCTTCGTGCTTTTCTATCGTGCGCCGAACGCGCCTGATCCACGGCTGCTCTACGACCTCGGATTCGGGCTGCTCGCGATGTCCGGAGTCCCAACCGCGCTGGCGCTTGGCTCATACGCTGGGCAGGTGCTCCGTGACAGCCGCCTGCCTGGCTGGACAGGGTGGATTGCGGTCGTGGCCGCACTGGCGCACATCGTGCTCCTGGCGTCGCTTGTGATCGCGAGTGGTTTCTTCTCGCTTGAGGGAGGAGTGATTATTGCGATTCCCGCCATGCTGTTTGCCTGGATACTCGCCACCAGCATCGTCCTGCTACGGATGACAATCAAAGGTGATGATAAGCTTGTCGCTGGCTGCTGAGCCAACGCAGGCGAGTACGCTGCGACGCTTTCGCCTGCTCGGCCTCGATGACTTCGAGGCATGGCGTCGGCGCGTGATGGCGCTGCTGATCCTCACCTCAGTGCTGCTGGTCGCTTATTGGGTTGCCTGGTTCGCTGACCGCGGCATCGTCGCCAGCGATCACGCCGCAGAGTACATCGCCTTTGAGCAGTCCTTCCCGCTCGCAGACGCCTGGCTACTGGGAGCAGCCCTCATTGCGGCTGTCCAGTTGTCCCGCCATCGACCGAGCGCCCTCATGTGGCTGCTGGTGCTCGGCGGAGCGGGCGTCTATCTTTGCGCGCTCGACGTGCTCTACGACCTGGAGCATGGGATCTACACCAAGGGCCACGGCGGCGCAATAGAGCTGACTATCAATCTCCTCACAGCGGCATTGAGCACCGGACTCCTGGCGTCGGCATGGCACTACCGGCACGAGCTGCTCGGCGAGTCGCGTGCTTCATTGCGCGTCGGCGCGTAGCCAGTCCGTCCAGCCCTCAGCCAGGATGAGGTCGGCGAGCGCGTGATACCCCTCTGCGGAGGGGTGAGCCCCGTCGCCTGCCATCACCTGCGTCATCCAGATTTCAGCGGCGAGCAGTTGCTCGACGACACCAATGAAGCGAACATCGGCGTTGGAGCAAACCTCCGAGAACGAAGCGGACAGTGCCAGGATGCGCTCGTTCTGCTGAGCATCGTCAACCGGCGCCGGCCCGATTACCAGCGGGGTCAGGCCGAGCGCGGCAGCGCCGTGGAGGATGCCGTCCAGCACAGCGCAAGAGCGCTCGGGCGCTACGCGCAGCCGGCCATGCTCGATCGTGGTGTCGTTGGCGCCGAACGACACAACGATCCTCGCATCGGCTTCCGGCAATAGGCGTGGTAGCGCCTCGTTGCGCCAGCGCGCCGCAACTTGCTCTGAGGTCTCCCGTCTGACGCCGAGGTTGTACGCGGTCAGGGGGAGCCCGAACCCGAAGGATGCGGCCACAACCCGGCCGACCCAGCCTCTGCCGCTAGGATCGCCGACGCCGGCGACGAGGGAGTCACCGAAGAACAGCAGCCGCCGATCGGTCACAGTCGTCCGTCCCCTTCGCGCGCCGAAAGCTCGACGCCATCATCGAGCGGGACGGTCATTGAGAAGTAGCCGCAGGCCGGCTCGCGGACGTACTCCAGGTAAGGGAGAAGATCTGGATCGTTGGCGCTGAGGTCGGCGACCACGAGGCCAGATGGCAACAGACGCGGCTCGAGGAGGCGAAGGATCGGCAGGTAAAGGTCGTTGCGCCCGTCGAGGAACACCAGGTCGATCGGCTCGGCGATGTTCTCCAACGTGTCAAGCGCATCGCCGGAGCGCAGCTCGACGAGATCGGCGAGACCAGCGTCGGCGAGGTTCTGCGATGCAAGTTTGACCTTCTGCGCGTGGTACTCGCTTGTGATGAGTGTTCCGCTGCCACAGTCGCGGATTGCGGCGGCGAGATAGATGGTGGAGACGCCGAGCGAGCTACCGAACTCGACGATCTGCCGCGGTCTCGTGCTCAGCGCGAGCAAGTAGAGGAGCTGCCCGACCTCGGGGGTGATCGACAGCGGCGCCTCCCCGTAGAGTTCGTATCGCTGGTCCTGCGCGAGCCGGTGGCCGATTTCCACCTCGCGTGCGCGGACGCGCTGTGCGGCCAGCGAGTCCTCGTCGTCGGCCTGGGCATGGAGCCTTCGCAGGACGTTCGCCACGACGGGCGATCTCAGCGTGGAAGGCCTCGGCTACGGCTTCACCGTGTCGACTGAGTGGCGCGTTGCGTGGAAGTCAGGCGCGAGCACGTCATAGCCTACGAACTCGAACAGCCGTACACCGGCCTGGAACGGTTGCGGCGAGACGCGCAGGCGGTTGGCGCCGACACCGAACGGGTGAGAATCGACGAAGGCCAGCTCGTCAAAGCCAGCTTGCTCGAACATCTCACGGATGAAGGGCGTGAGGTCGGGCGGATGACGATGGCGTGTCCAGATGACCGTGGCCTGCGGAGCGCTTAGATGATTGATTCCACGGCGAGGGCCGTGGTTTTCGAGGGTTTGTAGGCAGCAGGGTCGAAGTCGGCGGTACTCAATAACCAGCCGCCGACCCGAAGGGGGCCTCGATGGACGCCGACCTCGACCTGCTGCTTACTGCTGTTTATGTCACGGCTGACGATCTCCTGCCCGGTCGGGCGGGGAACGCCAGGAGAAGCGTCACAGACGCGGAGGTCGTCACGCTCTGTGTCGCGCAGGCGATCATGGGGATACCGTCTGACCGGCGGTTCCTCGCGGTCGCCGCTAAGCATCTGCGTCACCTGTTCCCGCAGATCCCCGCCCAGCCCGGGTACTTCAAGCGTCGCCGGCGCCTGACCGAGACGCTTGAGTGGCTGATGGGCGTGTTCGCTAGCCAGAGCCCGGGGTTCTATGACGATCTGCTGCTTGTGGACTCCACACCGGTTGAGTGCGCCCGAAGCCGCGAGACGGTCAAGCGCTCGGCCCTCGGTGATGCCGCTGACTATGGCTACTGTGCCAGCCACAGCCGGTTCTTCTGGGGTTTCCGGCTGCACTTGCTGGCCGCGCCCGACGGGACACCCCGAGCGGTCACGGTCGCTTCCCCCAAACGTGATGAGCGCGATGTCGCGCTTGAGCTGCTCGCTCGCACACGCAGGCAAGGCCCAGTCACGCTGATCGGCGATAAGGGCTACGCAGGACGCGAGTTCGCCGCTCGTGTCAGCGACATGAACGCCACGATCATCAGACCCCGCCGCAAAGATGAGCCCGGCCGAGGCCCACACCTCGCGCCGATCCGCCAGCGCATAGAGAGCATCTTCTGGAGCTGCAAGGGAACCCTCACCCTCGAGCGCCACGGCGCCCGCACACTCCCAGGCCTCAGAGAGCGAATCCTTCAACGCCTCCTCACACTCGCCGCCGCGATCTCCCTCAACCACCAACTCGGACGCCCAAGCCGCGCACTCGTCAACTACTGCGCCTAACCCCGTGGAATCAATCATTTAGCTGCGGGAGGTGGTTGATCGTGTTGGTGACGTCGATCTTGTTGATGTTGCCGAACACGCCACAGAGCAGGATCAGGTCGGCTGGCACGGCACCGTGGTATGCGTCGGTGACGGAGGCATCGCCGACGACGGACTCGATGCCGTGAAGATCCGCTGCTAGCGTCCCCTGTCGCGCAAGCGTGACGTTGTGCTCGTCAAGCTCCACGAGTCGAGCTGCGACATCTTCGCGGCGAGGATGCCCAGCGAGCGCTCCGATCAAGTCATGGCCCTGGCCCGCGCAGACCCCGATCGCGCGAATAGGGCCAGGAGGCGCGTGATCCAGCATGGCGCGAATCTGCGCCTGGACGACCACCAGCCGGCGGCCGAGGGCGGAATCCGGGGTCCGTGTAGTCTCGATGCCACGCCTGCCAGTCCATGACGCCTGGGAGACTACGACACGGCGGTCCTTGCTCCACCGGCGCGGCAGTCAGCCGTCTCGATAGCGCAGTCCGCTGGCTTAGAGTGGCCGCACCGACACCTGAGAATCGCCGAGCATCTGCGCAACGAGCAGTCCTCGCACTTCGCAACTCAGAGGCAGCGCTCGGCCTATCGCCTGCTCGACCTTCCCTACGGTCG
The DNA here is from genome assembly GCA_963715765.1 of uncultured Solirubrobacterales bacterium. Lineage (GTDB taxonomy): Bacteria > Actinomycetota > Thermoleophilia > Solirubrobacterales > Solirubrobacteraceae > Palsa-744. Next base: position 3,457,229 of record OY970270.1, on the reverse strand, counting down.
CTCGGTTTGCGCCCCGGCATACCGTCAGATGGATGCGCCATTGCTCATCGACTTCATCTGGAGCGCCGACCGCATCGAGGATGTCCGCTCGCCAACGGAGAGCCACAGCGTCGTCTGCGGGAAGCAGGCAGATCGCGCCGCCGAGCGTTCCGACGGTGCTGAGTGTGTAGCGGGCTCCACGGATCGCGCTGGCCAGATTGCTAAGCGCTTCGATCGGGAGGCTCACGGACAGGGGCCACGGCCCGGCGATCGTCATGTGCGCCGGGATGCCGTGTGCGCTCGACCAGTCGCCGACTCGGCGAAACGGCTCCACGAGCGCTTCAGCCTCCGCCACAGGCAACAGCACCGATTGGAATGAGGGCGACGACCCAACGCCTCGGTCAGATGCTCGCTGTGAGAGGTCAATGCTCACCGCAATGAACGACCGTCGACTCCTGGCTCGACCGGCAGGATGTTCATCGCCCCGAGCAGCGAGCGGGTAAATGAGGAGAGATCCAGCCCTTCAAGCTCGGTCTCGGAGAACCACCCCACCGCAGAGGTCTCGTCATCATCGGGGCGAGGCGTCCCGTCCAATACGTACCCGTCGAACACCGTTGATACATAGGCGACCTGATCGCCGTTGGGATAGGTCATGCGGAAGGCCGGCCCGCCGACAACACCACGGATGCCGGCAAGTCCGACCGCGACCCCGGCCTCCTCGCGGGCCTCTCTGAGCGCTGCCTCCTGCGGTGACTCGTCGGGCTCGATCGCACCTCCAATCGTCTGCCAGTGCCCTGTCTCGGCATCGCGCACGAGCAGTAGGCGACCATCCTTGTCTCGTGGAAGCACAGCCACGGACGGCACGAGCACCAACTCACGGCCAACGGCCTCGCGCAAGCGACGCAGGTACGGGGAGATGCCCACCAGCCGATCCTATCGGCGTCGAGTGGGCTCGCGGGGAGCCATAAAGCTATGCGTAGTTCAGTAGCCCCGTGTGCGCGATGAGCTTCCAGCGCCACTGGGAAGGTCTCTGGCGACGGCTCGCCGCTCGGCCTGCTGGCCGACTCGCGCCCACACCGAGCAGCCGCGGCGCTCGGGCTCGCGCACAGATAGACCGCGGGCCGTTGCGGCGCGTCTGGGAGCTACGACTTATGATCCTACGGGTGGGTGAGCCGGGCTTCTACCCAGTGATCGTCTTCGATCTGGACGGGACATTGCTGCGCGGCACGACCGTGTCGTTGCTCCTCGCGCAATGGCTCGGGCAGGCAGAGGAGATGGCAGAGCTCGAGCGGGCGTTTCACGCCCACGAGATATCCAACAGCGTAGTTGCCGACAGGTCTGCGAGATGGTTGGCGGGACAGAGCACGGCCGACGCCTGGGCGGTCCTGGTGGACAGCACCTGGATTGACGGCATGGCCGAGACCCTCCGAGCGCTTACCGCTGCCGGGGCCAGTCTGCTATTGGGAACGGTCACATTGAGATTCGTGGCCGAGATGTTGCGGGAGCGCTATGGTTTTGCCGCGGCTAGCGGGACGGAGATGCAGGTGACCGACGGGGTGCTCTCGGGCACCGTGACTCGCTACTTCGATGAGTTCGACAAGGCGCGCTTCGTAGAGGAATGGTGCACGAGCAACGGTTATTTGATGAGCCAGGTGGCGGCGGTGGGCGACTCTCGCTCGGACGTTCCGCTGTTTGAGCGCGTTGGCATGTCGATCGCGCTGAACGCCACGTCCGACGCTCGGGCAGCAGCGACCCATACTCTCGATACTGACGACCTCCGTGATGTGCTGGCACTCCTTCGGCCGGTGAGCGAAACGGTCTGATGGCGTGAAGGAACCGGCGCCGAGGGTCTACGCGGGTTCGAGCTGGGCTCGACACAGGGCTCGACCGATGATCGAGCGGCCAATCAGCTCACCAGTGAGCGCTGTTTCTTGAAACATGCACCGATTGGCCGCACTCCAGACCACTCCAATCAGCCCGCAAGCGTGACTAGCAAATTATCGGTTGGGTTTCACTCGATCGCGTGCGAGGTAGGATCGACCTGTCTGGCTCACCCGCGGGAGGAGAAGGCATGACCGAACAGTTGACGGGGTTGCTCGCCGAGCAGGCTCGGTACTACCGTGAGCGGGCCGGTGAGTACGACGACTGGTGGTTTCGCCGCGGGCGCTACGACCGCGGCGCCGACGCAAACGCGCGGTGGTTCGCCGACGCAGCGGAGGTCGAGGACGCCTTGGAGCGCTTCCAGCCGTCGGGGCAGGTGCTGGAGTTGGCGTGCGGAACAGGCTTGTGGACTCGCCGACTGGTTGAGCACGCCGACACCGTGACCGCTGTGGACGCCTCGCCAGAGGTGATCGAACTGGCACGCGCCGGGCTGGACGATCCGAGGGTGAGCTACGTGCCCGCAGACTTGTTCGCATGGGAGCCATCCGCGAGCTACGACGTGTGCTTCTTCAGCTTCTGGCTCTCGCATGTGCCGGAGGCGCACTTTGAGGTCTTTTGGGAGAAAGTCGGGCGGGCGCTTCGTCCTGGGGGGAGGGTTTTCTTTGTAGACAGCCTGCCCAGCGAGTTGTCCTCCGCTGCGGATCATCGGCTGCCCGATCGTCGGGAGGAGACGATGACCCGGAGGCTTGCCGATGGCCGCGAGTTTCGCATCGTCAAGCGCTTCTACGAGCCCCACGGACTACACCAGCGGCTTGCCGACCTCGGGTGGGACGCGCAGGTACAGACAACGCCGGAGTTCTTCATCTACGGGCAGGCCACTCCCAGCGCATAGCCTTGGCGCCTTGAACCACTCGGATCGCGAACTCGACGGTTTGCGCCAAGTGTCGAGGCTTCCAAGCGGCCCCGCTCTAACCTGGGTTCATCGACGCTCTCACCGCATTTGACGCCACGCTGCTCGACCTTGTTGAAGCCGTACGGGCATTGCCGTATGGCCGCCCGAGTGATCGCACAGTGGAGGGGATGTTGCGTGAGCACCGCGGTACCTGCTCCACCAAGCACTTGTTTCTCGCCCGTGCTCTGACTGAGCGGTTCCCCGAGACAGAGCCGCGCATCGTTCACCGTGTCTACGCGCTGGATCGCGCTCGTGCGCGAGAGCTGTTCGGCGCTACGGCCGCAGCGACCGTTCCTGACGAGGGGCTCGTTGACGTTCACCGATACCTGACAATCACGTTGGACGGTAAGCGCATCGAAATCGACGCAACCTTCCCAGGTCCCGCATGGGATGGCCGCTCGTCCTTGCCGCTGGCGTGCGGTGCGGGGACCGACGTTCCGGCTGGCGATGACCCAGACACCGAGAAGCAGGCGCTTGAGCAGCAGCACTGCGACCCGGCCATCCGCGAGCCGTTCATCGCTGCGCTGTCGGACTGCCACGGATGACGACTTGCCTCCGTCTTCTGTCGACGGCGACACGCGAATCGGCCGATCCCCCGCGGAGCGCCGAACTGCTATCGCACGACGTCTTTATATCTCAGACCAGCCGGTAGCCGACTCCCCACTCGTTGATGACCCAGCGTTCACCGGCGGCGCCGAGCTTGCGGCGTAGGCGACTGGCGTGACTGTCGAGTGTCCTTGTGGTGCCGGTGGAGCGGTATCCCCACACGGTTTTTAGTAGCTCGTGCTTGTGGAATACCCGTTGCGGGTCGCTTGCCAGGTGCAGCAGCAGCTCGTACTCAAGGCGGCACAACTCCAAGCGTTTGCCTGCGAGGCTGACCGCATGGGCGGCCGGTTCGATCCTCAGCGGCCCGATCTGCGTTGGACCTAGTGGACGTGTCCGGAAGTTTTGCGGTTCATGCGGCGAGGGTGAGGGGCTGGGGTTCGTGACGGGTGATCTTCTCGATCACGTTGTTGAGCTTGGCGCGGGTGAAGGTCCACTCGAATGGTCGCGCGAGTGTGCGGTAGTGCTGGGCGAAGTCCATCAGGTGTCTGGCGAGCTCGGGCAGTGTCGCGTAGTCGTTGGGTGTCAGGGCCTTGCGCTGCACGATCGAGAAGTAGATCTCGATCTGGTTCAGCCAGGAGGCGTGGACGGGGAGGTGGATCAGTCTCGCGTTCGGGTATGCCTCGGTGATCCGTTTGACGGAGGCTTTGCCGGCGTGGCTGGAGCCGTTGTCCACGACCCAGTAGACCGTGCGGGCAGACCGGTAGGGCTCGACCTTCATGACTTGGTCCACGAGCCGAGCGAACGGGACGATCCCGGTCGTCTGCTCGACGCGGTCAAACAGGTTGGCGTGATGCACGTCCCACGCGGCGAGGTAGGCGAGCGTCCCGCCGCGCAGATACTCGAACTCGAGGAGCCCGGGGCGTCCCGGCCCCGGCGCGACGGTCTCATGGTGGCGGCCGAGCGCTTGCAACTGCGTCTTCTCATCGGCGCTGATCACATACTCGTCGGGTCGCAGCCGATTGCCCTCGAAGGTGCGGGTGTAGAGGTCCAGCACCCGGCCGGCCTTCTCGGCGAACTCCGGGTCGCGCGGGAAGATCCAGGAGCGCGTCTGCCACGGCTTGATCGCGTCTTCGTGCAACCAGCGCCAGATCGTCGAGGCCGACGCCTCCGTGACACCGCGCTCGATCACCAGGCGGTGCAGCTCAACCCGGGAGAAGCGCGAGAGCGGCAACTCGTGGGTACGCGGCAGCTCGCACGCGATCGCCTTGACCTCGGCGACCTGCTCCGGGGGGAAAACGACGCGGGCGACCCGACCGCGCTTGATCCTCAAGCCCATCCAAACGCTCACAGCAAAACCGCGATCTTCGCCGGGCAACACTGTCAGGCGAACAATCCAACCGGGCGGCGATATCGATGTCCTGCATCCCCTCGGACGCATACAGAATCATCCTCGCCCGCTGCACCACACGGAATGGCAACGTGACCGTGCTCGCCCGCCGCTCCAGCTCACCACGCTCCTCCCCAGAGAGCTCAATCACGTGCTGGCTGGTCCGCGGCACAACACATAATTCTGCGCACCGCCCGCTACCCCTTCCGATACCCCGCAAAACTTGCGGACACGTCCACTAGCAAGCGGTGTGGATGGGGTCGCCGATTTCTCTACGGATTTCTCTGGAGGGCCGCTCCGGGGGCGCGGAGGTAGGAATTGGGTAGTTCGGGAGCCTTTTGGAGCGGATGGGAAGTGCCGAACAGGCAACTGTGGAGTTAGAAGCAAATCTGTTGGTCGCTCCGAGCGCTTGGGGGTCTGTAAGGGGTATGCAAACACCAACAGGAGGTTGTCCCGTAGTTCGTAGAAGTTTGTAGGTGGCGGTCCTTCCGCCTCGTCCGGTCCCGTTGGGACTGTGGCGAGTGCGAAATCATCCACCGAGACGAAGGGACCGCCATGAAGACCGTAGAGCAGGAGCAGGTCGTGAGCGCTGCGCTGGGATTGCCGGCTGGTGTGCTGGACGCGTTGGGGGAGTTGGCCGGCGCGGCGAAGGATGGTTTGTTGGCGCTCAGCGTCGGTTTGGGGCTGGGCGTGCTGGGCGAGATGATGGAGGCCGAGCTCGATGAGGTCGTCGGCCCGAAGCACGCGAAGAACAGGGAGCGCACCGCGGTCCGTCACGGCCACGAAGACGGCGAAGTTACCCTCGGGGGCCGTCGGGTCGCGGTGAAGCGACCCCGCGCCAGGACCGCCGATGGGGAGCAGGAGGTGGCGCTTGAGACGTATGAGTATTTCGCTGACCGTGACCCGTTGACACGGGTCGTTTTGGAGCAGATGCTCGCTGGTGTCAGCACGCGCCGCTTCGCACGGACTCGTGAGCCCGTCGGTGAGAAAGTGACCGTGAGGGAGCGGTCGGTGTCGAAGTCCGCGGTCAGCCGCGAGTTCATCGGCCGCACCCGCGAGCACCTCGACGCCCTGATGAGCCGTGACCTTGCGGACGTTCGCTTGGCGGCGTTGATGGTCGACGGGATCGAGCTGAAGGGCCGCTGTTGCATCGTCGCGCTGGGTGTCAGCACCGACGGGGTGAAGCTCCCGCTGGGATTGTGGGACGGGTCCACGGAGAACAAGACCGTCACCGCTCACCTCCTCGCCGATTTGGTCGCTCGGGGCCTGGATGTCGAGCAGGGCGTCCTCGTCGTCCTCGATGGATCAAAGGCACTGCGCGCGGCCGTCGATGAGGTCTTCGGCCCGGTACCGGTGCAGCGCTGCATCCGGCACAAGGAACGCAACGTCCTTGAGCATCTCCCCGAGCGCGACCGCCCAACGGTGAAGACGCGCTTGCGGCGAGCGTGGGCCAGTGATAACCACGAGCTCGCGCTGGACGGCCTGCGGGCGCTCGCCGGCGAGCTGGAGCACTCCCATCCCGGGGCGGCTGCGTCCCTGAACGAGGGCCTGGAGGAGACTCTCACCCTCACACGCCTCGGGATCCGCGGACGGCTGAAGAAGACCCTGTCCTCGACGAACCCGATCGAGTCGATGATCGAGATCATCCGCCGCACATCACGCAACGTGAAGCGCTGGCAAAACGGCGACATGTGCCTCAGATGGACCGCCGCAGGGATGCTCGAGGCCGAGACCCAATTCCGAAAGATCGTCGGCTACTCAGACCTCGCGAAACTCGCGCACGCAGTCGAACACGACCTCGCCACCCGACGCGCGCCCCTCCACACCTCAACCCACGAGGAAGCGCCCACCCCCATCACCGTGTAAAACCATTACACCCCGGCCGCCACCACGAACTTCCACGGCGAACGGGACAACCTCGGCGTCGCGACCGCAACGCTCTACCGACACTTCCCCTCCAAGGACGAGCTCGTGCTCGCGTTCCTGCAGCGAGGCATGCTCGTTTATCAACGTCCTGCTTGAGATGGGCTCCGAACACCCTGCCAGCGTCTGGCATCTCGAGCAGATCCGCTCGATCGTGCGTCGCCGCGCCTGTCTCACTCGATCCGCTGCTCGCCACGGCGCTCCACGAGCACCACGCGGCTACAGAGTGGCCGGATGACGAGGACCCCGTATTCCCGGCCGCCAACGGGTCGCCGCTCATGCCAAACAACGTCTTCCGGCGAGTGCTCCAACCCGCTCGGGAGGCCGCAGACCTTCCGTGGGTCGGCTTCCACGCCTTCCGTCACACCTGCGCCTCCATCCTTTTCGCGAAAGGCCGCAATGCAGTTCAGGTCCAGCGCTGGCTCGGCCACCACTCGGCCGCGTTCACGCTCGCAACCTATGTCCACCTGCTTGACGGCGACATTGGGGAGCCACTGGCGATTCCCCAGACTGTCCGCAATGATGCGAAATGACTACAGAACCCCCGGAGAAGGCGTTATCCTCGACAGAGCGATGACCGTGCCAGTCGAATATGTCGATGGGCAACAGCTCTGGGACGAAAAGGAGAGCGCTCGCCGCGCAGATGAGGAGGCACTGCGCTCTGGACATAAGACGCCCGCGCAGCTCAAGCGCGAAAACGAGGTCTTTGCGCTTCCGGCAGACCGCATTCGGCTCAATCTCGACTCGGCGCACTCGCTGTCCTGAACACCGATCCCAGGGCACCCATTCTGGGCTTTACACTGAGTTCATGGCAGCCACCGACAGGACAGTCCATGTTGGCCCACACACCTACGCGCTACTGCGCGAGGAGGCTGAGCGCCGCCATCGTGATATCGACACGACTGCTGACGCTCTGCTTGCGGAGCGGCTGTCGGCATCCACAGCCGATACGGCGAAGTTGGAGCGGACGCTGCAGCGTGCCGCCCGCCTACACGCACGCTTGCCACACACGAACTTCGCCGTGACGTCTGTCCGCGAAGGACGCGACGAACTCGAACAGCGCGCAGAGCACCTGTGAGCGTCGTCATCGCCAGTGCGCTCGTGGCATTCGTGACCAAAGAGCCAGCTTCGCCAAAGGTCGCACAACTGCTTCACGACCGGGTTCACAAGAGACTCCGCTGAACGCACCGGAGCTTGCGCGCTATGAGATCGCCAATGCGCTCGCCAAGAAAGCGGCGAATGGCGAGCTGGACGACGATGCGATCGACGAAGCCTGGGCTGTCCTCGATGATTTGCCGATCGTCTACCACCCGCTGCACGACGGATCGAGCGCGGTGCGCGTCGCGCTTACTCTCGAACGACGCTCCGGGTACGACGCCGCCTACCTCGCCCTCGCCCAGAGCTTGGACGCAGAGCTATGGACGCTCGACGGGCCACTTGCCCGCAACGCCAACTCGCACGGCTACCCGATCCATCTCATCGAGTAGCACTGACAATCCTCGCCGGACAGGGTGCAAACAAAGTGCAAACATGCCCCACACCATTCGGCGACAAAGCCCATGACAGCCTAGACGCGAATCCCTAGCAATAGAGTCGATCTCGCCGACCGAACGACACCACACAACACCCCTCGGGACGAACCATAATCCGCGTGTCGGGGGTTCGAGTCCTCCTCCGATCTGCCTGCATTACACCGGCCTCCACGCGCCTAGATTCCGATACCATGCCTAATCCGTCCAATCGCAGCGAACGGGACACGAAAACACGTCCTGGAATGAAACATCAGAGTCACGCAGGCCTCTGAAGCACTACGACGCCGCACCCCCTTTGGTGCGAATCTGAGCACCTGGTGTGTCTTGCGCGGTTGTAGTTGATTACGTACACGATCACAAAGGAGTTTGAACATGACGAAACGTGTGATTACCATTGGGCTCGCTTTCGCGGCCCATTGGGCGTCTTGTTTTGCGGTGGTAGCGTCAGCCGCGGGCGCCGAATATATCTATAAGGTAAACAAAGCACCATTGGAAATCGGCAAAACTAAGGAAATTAAGGTGTAGGTGCCTGGTTTGAAGCGGCGAGGCACGTAAAACTTGGAGACGGAGCGTACGTGCCTGCCGCTGTATGTGGTGTCGGTATGCCAGCCTTAAGCACGCACGCGAGCACAACCCCTCGCCTTGGAAGGGATCTACTCGGTAGCGTTCCGGACCCTTCGGGCGATGGCCTCTCCAGCGACAGGCGGCCTGCCCTGTAGAAGCGCAAACCCTCATTGTCGCGATAGCGGCACAGCTACCCTTGATCTCTGAAGTCGGCCGCTCTGGGGAAAAGACGGAGGCGGTGGTCGCTATCAGGCTCGGGCTTACTCGTCCGCGAAGGCCCTGAACGCCGCGGTCATCTGACGATCCACATGAGCCGCCTCATCGACGTGAGTCTCCTCCTCAACGCTTTGTGTGGACTCCTCGGGCTGGGGCAGCTCGGAGTTGACCTGCAACACGATGCTCTCGAGGAAGTGCCGCAACTCCGTCTCTGTGCCCTGCTGCACCTCGGAGACCTGCATGCCCTTGCGGTTGATGCGCACCTCACCCCAGCGGCTATGCGGTGTTTCAAGCAGCGCGAGCACGCTCAGAAAGTGCTGCTTCCAAGCCTTCGAACTCGAGCCCGTAAGCTCGACCGTGAGGGTGCCTTCTTCGATCTCCGTGGTACCCCAATCGATGTTTCGGGGCTCAGGAGCACTCATAGGCTAGGACTACCCTGCAAACCCCACTTTCAACATACGCTTCAACGCTTCTTTTTGTCGACAGTGGCTCGTAGCTCAGCCTTGTTCATGCGCGAGCGCCTTCGCACCGAGGCTAGACGCCTCCTGGTAGAGCTGGTCACGGGTGCGTCCCCGTGAGCCCGGTTTAGCGGAGCGAAGGCCGTCGCGCTGCCCGGAGGAGATGTCACCGGTTGACGCGCCCATAGCTACGACTTCTTGCGGAGCAAGCGCCTAGGAGCCATCCACGGTATGGTCGTCTTTGAGCAGAATGGTCGCTGAGGCACTAGAGGGTAACCGTCTACCAAGAACCGAGAAGGCTACTCACACCGCGCTCTCATGGAGCGGTGGCAAGGACTCGGCGCTGACGCTCTGGACACTGCGCCGCGAAGGGGTTGAACCAGAAGCGCTTATCACCACCATCACCGATGCCTATGACCGCATCAGCATGCATGGCGTTCGTCGCGAGCTTCTTGCAAATCAGGCTCGCGCGGCTGGGATTGCGCTCGTCGAAGTGGGCATTCCGCCGGCGTGCGTCAACAACGTCTACGAGGCACGCATGGCCCAAGCCTTCTCCTCGCCTCCCCTTGCCGATGTCGAGGTTGTCGCTTTCGGGGATCTGTTTCTCGAAGATGTCCGTTCCTATCGCGAGCAGCGACTCACAGCGAGCGGCAGACGCGGCCTCTTCCCACTCTGGGGGCGCGACACGAACGTCTTGGCGCAGGAGTTCATCGCCGCCGGGTTTCAGGCGATCATCGTCTGCCTTGACCCACGCACTCTCGACGCGTCCTTCGCAGGACGGTCCTATGACGAGCAGCTGCTTGCGGATCTACCCCCAAGCGTTGACCCCTGTGGCGAGAACGGCGAGTTCCACACTTTTGTCCATGCTGGGCCGATTTTCACCGAGCCGATCGCGTGCGAGACCGGCAAGGTCGTCGAGCGCGAGGGCTTCATCTTTTGCGATGTAGTACCACCGACGTAGGCTGCTCACTCTCCCCTGCCTGAACACACCCCACCATTGGTCTGAGATGGATGCCGGTGTCAAGGTGACGGTTGTTTTTGTTGTTTGGGGTCATGGTGGTGGGTGTGCTGGGGTTGGGCGGCCGGCGCGACGGCAACGACAACTGGTCACTCTGAGATGCGCGGGTCGGGACCGCATGACAGTGTCCGGTCGTGAGCTGCCTCGCACTAGGATCGCGAGTCGGAATCGCATAGACCAATTCGAGGATTCTCCGGTGGGTCGACGCCGGCCGCCCCACCCCAGCGGTTGTTCGTGCTCAGGCAGCAGCGGCCTCCAGTTCGCGGAGAGGAACATTGCTCATCGCGGCCCAGATGAACCCGGCGAGCTCTCGTGCAACCGCGGTTGTCGCGACGGTCGAGCGCTTGCCGTTCTGCGTGAGCGCGTGGTGTCGATGATGCAGACGCACCTGGGCTTGCCAAGCCCTGGCGGTGACATCGGGTGGGACGTGAGGGCTGAGCTTGGCGGCACGCGCGGACTGACGCGGTCGGTGCTGGTAATGCCAGGCGGCCTCGATCAGCAGCCGCCGGGCGTGACGGTTGCCGGTCTTGGTGATATGCCCTCGGTGTTGTTGCTCACCGGAGGAGTACTCACTAGGTGTCAGCCCGAGGTAGCTCATCAGCTCCCTGGGTGAGGAGAAGCGGCGGAAGTCGCCGATCTCCGCCAGCAACCCCAGCGCTGTGCGGGTCGCGATTCCACGGAAGGAGCACAGCCACGCAACCGGGTCTGCCCACGGCTCGGTGGTAGCGACTTGCTCGAGCTGCTGGTCGATCGCGGCGATCTGCGAGTCCAGCGCAACCGCGTGAGCGAGCATGTGCTGGAGCGCGGCCTGAGCCAGCGGATCATCAAGGCACTGAGCGGACAGCCACCTCCGGTGGCGCAGCGTCCAAGCGCTGCCATCACGGTAGACGTGGCCGTGGCGCAACAGCGCCTTGACTACACGATGCCTGCCCGCTGTGCGCGCGCAGCGCAGATCATCACGGGCGCGAACCAGATCCCGCAGCCCCTCTTGCGCCGGCGAGGGCGCCGCCACGAAGAAAAGCTCTCCCGCGCGATACAAACGCACGAGCTTCTTGGCGTCGCGCCGATCGGTCTTCACGTGGTCACCCGCCCGGATCGGGATCAGCGACGGCGCGATCACATCACACGCCACGCCCATGCCACTCAGCAGCCACTGAAGCTCATAGCCACACGGACCCGCCTCATACGCCACCGCCAACCCCTCCGCACCACCCAGCCGCTCGACGAAGCGACGAATCGCGCGCTCGGTGTTCTCCATGCTCACCACCTCGGGCTGACCCCCACTCGACGGCAACATTGCCGCCACGAGCGAGAGCTTGTGCTGATCAATCGCGACCCACGTCCGTACCTCGGCAGAGGCCGTCGAGCTAACGTCTGGCATGGCTGGTCCTCCTTCGTATGCGGCACTGGCCGCGACGGTCGATGACAACCGTGAGGCTAACCCGCGAACCTGCGAACGCCGAGGGCCAGCCACCCATCGGCATCCATACTGACTACTGAGAGCAGCCGCGCTAACGCGTCGCGTGATCACGTGGGACATCGCCGCCCAGCCACGCCATGACAGCGCGGCGTGAGAAGCGCCAATGACCGTCGATCTTGCGTCCGGGCAGACCGCGACCTTGGGCGGCAGCGAGGACGGCTGACTCGTCAAGCTTCAACAGCGCGGCTGTTTCCCCGACGGTCATCACCTCATCGCCCACCTCTCGCAGCGCGGCGTGACCGACCACCAGCCCGTCGTCGCTGAGGTGCTCGCGCACCGCTTCGCTGACGAGTCGGCGCTTGCTCTTTCCAGACGCCGCGACCGCGCGCTCCAGGTGGTGCGCGTCCTCGTTGGGGAGCCTCACAAACAAAGCAGTGGCATCAGATTGCATATCTCGATGATATCACGTGATATCATCGAGACGATTAGCGAGATCTTGGCGTGAGCGTGCTGAAATAGGTGTGATCACACTGCGGTCCCACCCGGAGTCCGAAGATGAGCGCCAATCAAGTCGCCGAGCCAATTGTCATCGCCGATCCTTCGGGCGAGTGCCATGAGGTGATCGAGCTCGACGTGTCGGGGATGACGTGCGGTTCGTGCGCGGCGCGCGTGCAGCGTGTGCTCGACCAGCAGTCGGGGGTGAGCGAAGCGTTGGTCAACTACGCGACAGGCCGCGCCACGGTGGAGCTTGAGCAGGGAGAGCTGGACGCCCAGCAGCTTGTCAGCGTCATACAAGGCGTCGGCTACGACGCGACGCCGGTGCTCCCTAGCGCCGGTGACCAGGCGCACGTGTTCGATGCTCTAGAAGAGGGCGAGGCGCGCGAGCAGGCCGGCCTGCTGCGGCGTATCGCACTCGCGGTACCGCTCGCCACGGCGATCGCGATCCTCACCTATGTCTATCCACACGACGCCACTGCACGCTGGATAACGGCTGGACTCGCGGTGCCCGTCCAGTTCTGGTGCGGGCTGCCGTTCCTGCGCTCAGCGTGGGCGCGCGCGCGTGTGCGCGCGACCAACATGGACACGCTGATCGCGTTGAGCACGCTTGCGAGCTTCACCTACTCAACCGTGATGCTGCTCACCGCAAGCGCGGTCTACCAGCATGGCGTGCCGGTCGGCAAGTTCAACATGCCGCTCGACTACGACATGGGCGCGATCATCATCGCCGCGCTACTGATCGCCCGCTGGTGCGAGGCCAAGGCACGCAACCGCAGCGGTCGTGCCGTGCGCGAGCTGGCACGACTTGGTGCCACGCAGGCGCGCTTGGTGGACCCCGATGACCCGCACGCACTCGAGCGGCTGGTACCTGTCGAGGAGGTGAGTCGCGGCGATGTGTTTCTCGTGCGCCCAGGCGACAGGGTTCCGGTCGACGGGATCGTGATCGACGGCGCCTCGGCGGTGGACGAGTCGATGCTCACCGGCGAGTCGCTGCCGATTGAGAAGGAGGTCGGTGCGCTGGTGACCGGTGCGACATTGAATGTCGACGGAGCGTTGCGTGCGCGCGCCACAGCGGTCGGCGCCGACACCGCGCTTTCGCAACTGGTGGCACTGGTCGAGCGCGCGCAGGCGTCCAAGCCCAAGATCCAGCGCCTGGCCGATGAGATCGCACGCTACTTCGTGCCCGCCGTGCTCATCCTTGCGGCGCTGACGGCGCTCGGCTGGGTCCTCACCGGCCAGTCCCTCCAAGGCATGTTTGCCTCGATGCACCTGCAACGCGGGATGGACGCCACGATCGCCGTGCTGATCGTCGCCTGCCCGTGCGCGCTTGGCCTAGCCACGCCAGTCGCGATCCTCGTCGGCACCGGACGCGGCGCGAGCCTTGGCCTGCTGATCCGCAGCGCGGAGATCCTCGAGCGTAGCCAGAACCTCGACACGATCGTGCTCGACAAGACCGGCACGATCACCACAGGCGAACTGTCAATCGCCGATGTGTGGAGCGCACCGGGCGAGGAACCCGATCGCGTGCTCGCGCTCGCCGCCTCCGCGGAGGTCGGATCAGAGCACCCGGTGGCCCTCGCGATCGTCGCCCACACGCGCGAGCGCGCTCTGAAGCCGTTGCATGCAAAGGACTTCCGCTCGAGTCCAGGTCGAGGCGTGCGTGCGCTCGTGGATGGCAAGAGCGTCTGGGTGGGACGCCCAGATGAGATCGGACACGACCCCAACCTTGTGCCAGTGCTCGATCAATGGGAATCGAGCGGACGCACAGCCGTGGTGGTCCAGCGCGCAGAGCGTGCCATCGGTGCGATCGCACTCGCCGATACCGTCAAGCCCGAGGCAAAGACCGCGATAGAGGGCCTGCGCCGAATGGGTATCGAGGTGGAGCTGCTCACCGGCGATAACCCTCGCGCCGCCCAGGCGGTCGCCGAGGCAGTCGGCATCGAGCACGTGTTTGCCGAGGTCACCCCGAGCGGCAAGCTGGAGCAGATAGCTCGCCTGCAGCGCGAAGGGCACCGTGTGGGGATGGTCGGCGACGGCGTCAACGATGCCGCCGCGCTGGCCCAGGCCGACCTCGGGATCGCGATGGGCACGGGAGTCGGGGCAGCGATCGAGGCAGCCGACATCAGCGTGCTATCAGGAGATCTACGCGGAGTGGCGCGTGCCCTGCGTCTCGCGCGCGAGACCTACACGATCGTGCTGCAAAACCTCAGCTGGGCGTTCGGCTACAACCTGATCGCACTTCCCCTTGCGATGACCGGGCTACTCAGCCCTGCGCTCGCCGCTGTTGCGATGGGCCTCTCGAGTATCACAGTCGTGCTCAACAGCTTGCGACTGCGACGCTTCGGGAACGCCGGTCGCCCAACACCAGTACGCAGTCCTCGCTGGCGCTACGCCAGCATCGTGACGGCAGCCGCGATCCCGGCCGTGCTGCTCGGCACACTCGTACTCGCCGATCCCGACTCGTTTGCAGTTCCCCGCACAGCCTCGGTGACGCTCCTGCAGCCGGCGAGTGAGACGCTCGAGGTCTATGTCGAACCACTCAAACCGGGCCTTGTCAACCTGCACCTCTATCTGGAGCGGGCCGCCGGTCGGCGACCAAGCTTCCACTCGATCTCGCTGCGCGCCGTCTCCGCTACCGGCGCACAAGCAAAGGTCGACTACTACGTGGCCGGTCCCGGACACGACATCGCCCAGACTCGCCTCACGCGCGGCGTGTGGAAGTTCCAGCTCACAGGCTTCGACGGGGCAGGACACAGCCTGCACGGGTCCTTTACGGTTCCGATCAACTGAGCGCGTCGCTAGTGGACGTGTCCGGAAGTTTTGCGGTTCATGCGGCGAGGGTGAGGGGCTGGGGTTCGTGACGGGTGATCTTCTCGATCACGTTGTTGAGCTTGGCGCGGGTGAAGGTCCACTCGAATGGTCGCGCGAGTGTGCGGTAGTGCTGGGCGAAGTCCATCAGGTGTCTGGCGAGCTCGGGCAGTGTCGCGTAGTCGTTGGGTGTCAGGGCCTTGCGCTGCACGATCGAGAAGTAGATCTCGATCTGGTTCAGCCAGGAGGCGTGGACGGGGAGGTGGATCAGTCTCGCGTTCGGGTATGCCTCGGTGATCCGTTTGACGGAGGCTTTGCCGGCGTGGCTGGAGCCGTTGTCCACGACCCAGTAGACCGTGCGGGCAGACCGGTAGGGCTCGACCTTCATGACTTGGTCCACGAGCCGAGCGAACGGGACGATCCCGGTCGTCTGCTCGACGCGGTCAAACAGGTTGGCGTGATGCACGTCCCACGCGGCGAGGTAGGCGAGCGTCCCGCCGCGCAGATACTCGAACTCGAGGAGCCCGGGGCGTCCCGGCCCCGGCGCGACGGTCTCATGGTGGCGGCCGAGCGCTTGCAACTGCGTCTTCTCATCGGCGCTGATCACATACTCGTCGGGTCGCAGCCGATTGCCCTCGAAGGTGCGGGTGTAGAGGTCCAGCACCCGGCCGGCCTTCTCGGCGAACTCCGGGTCGCGCGGGAAGATCCAGGAACGCGTCTGCCACGGCTTGATCGCGTCTTCGTGCAACCAGCGCCAGATCGTCGAGGCCGACGCCTCCGTGACACCGCGCTCGATCACCAGGCGGTGCAGCTCAACCCGGGAGAAGCGCGAGAGCGGCAACTCGTGGGTACGCGGCAGCTCGCACGCGATCGCCTTGACCTCGGCGACCTGCTCCGGGGGGAAAACGACGCGGGCGACCCGACCGCGCTTGATCCTCAAGCCCATCCAAACGCTCACAGCAAAACCGCGATCTTCGCCGGGCAACACTGTCAGGCGAACAATCCAACCGGGCGGCGATATCGATGTCCTGCATCCCCTCGGACGCATACAGAATCATCCTCGCCCGCTGCACCACACGGAATGGCAACGTGACCGTGCTCGCCCGCCGCTCCAGCTCACCACGCTCCTCCCCAGAGAGCTCAATCACGTGCTGGCTGGTCCGCGGCACAACACATAATTCTGCGCACCGCCCGCTACCCCTTCCGATACCCCGCAAAACTTGCGGACACGTCCACTAGCTGAGCAGCTGCATGGCGGCGAACATGTACGCCATGCCAAGCGTCATCGCGAACATCGAGACGCGCAGGTCACGAAAGCAGACCAGCGGTTGCGCGCCTGACATTGCAACCGCACCTCCGGGTGTGACCGACAAGCTTCCGCCGAGCAGCGTCCTGTGGTCCACCTCGCGCATCCGGTTGGTGACCCACAAGAGCGACTGTACCGCGAAATAGGCAACGAGTACCCAGGTGAGCGGAGCCTGAAAGCCGCTCGGCGACCACATGTAAGCCATAGCACCAAGGTCGATCGCCATCATCAGCCACAACACGTTGATCGCGCGGCCGCTGAGCGCCTGGGCGAGCATCCACGCAAGGATCGCGATCGCGCCGTTGGCGAAAGCCAGCTGCCAGAAGCCGCTTGGGATGTTGAAGTGATCGATCGAGGCAGGCGCGAACATGAACGCCATACCGAGCGCCATCAGAACATGTCCTGAGTGCCAGATCTGGCGCTGGCCATGGCTTTCGAGCACGTGGCGCCCATGAATCACAACGATCGCGATGAACACGAGCGTCCAAAGGATCGCGAGCCAATCGGGAAGGATGTTGGTCGCGCCGTGCCCGGCGCCCATCGACATGCCCCTGATCGATATCGAGGTGTGACCCCCACTCATCGACGATGCGCTGCCGCTCATACTCATGCCGCTGCCCATGAGAGCGCGAATCTATCATGCAAATAGTGGCATTGACAACATCGAGCGCCTGGCGCGAAGGGCAACCTAGCTGGGTTATCATTGCCGCGCGATGAGCGGTCTTCGCCCTCTGTTTGGCTCGAGTACGCGCGTCATCTGGCGTTCGACGGCGATGCTCGCCTTGGTCGCTTTCGCGGTAGTCGCCCTGAGTGGCAAGTTGGGTGGTGCACAGGGCGGAGCGCTGATCATGCTCCCCGCTCTCCTGCTCGCGGCGGTGATGCTCACCCGTCCCTACCTTGGCGAGCGCGTCATCGCGAGGTTGCGTGTCTGTCATGTTAGGCGCCCGCGCGCGGGCGCCTATGTGCATGGTCCGTCGCGCTCACCCACCCGCGCGGCGAGTGGCGGACGTCTGATCGCCATGGCATTGGCGGGCCGCGCTCCGCCGCTCGCACTCGTGGGTTGCCTGCGCTGAGGCGCGGCGGCAGCTCACTCCCCTACTGGGAGGCCCCGCCACACAAGGGGCGAGTCAACAACATCGGCCGACGGTCCGTTTGACCGTGTCGATAAGCGACAAAGGAGTCGCCGTAATGTCCAACCTTCACAACTGCGCGTGCGTGCAAACGCCTGCGCCATCGTCATGAGCGGCCCCATCAACGGGCGCCATGCACAACCCTCTGAACCGTTTCCCAACAACCGAAGATTCCCTCGATCTCCGATCGTCACGACACGCGGCATCCAGATCGCACTTGGCGTGATCTGGCTGATTGCCGGCATCCTCCAGTTCCAGAGCTTCATGTACACACACGGCGTCATCACCGAAGTCTTCGCACCGGCAGCAGAACACCAGTGGTCGATCGTCGGCGGCCCGATGAAAACGATCGACGACTTCTACGGGCGCGACCTCACGTTGTGGAACACGCTCGCCGCCGAGATCCAGTGCGCAATCGGGCTTGGATTGATCCTCAGCAAGAAGACGGTCAAGCCCGCGCTGATCGTCTCCTTTGGCTGGGCGCTTTCCGTCTGGTGGTTCGGTGAGGGCTTTGGCGGATTGACGTCCACCACCCTCCCCTCACCGCTGATGGGCGCACCCGGCGGGGTGATCCTCTACGCGATCATTGGTCTGCTCGTCTATCCCATAGGCAAGCAGGAGGGCCGCTCACCAGCGGACCTTGGGCCGCTCGGCGACCGTGGCGGCCTGTACGCCTGGTCAGGGCTGTGGGCTATGTCCGCGGGCCTGTGGTTGGTGAATGTCAATCGTGCGAAGGACGCGACCCACGAAATGATCAGGGCGATGTCCGAAGCATCGCCGCACTGGCTCGCGAAGTTCCAGACCTCGATCGGCAACCACGCTCAGGGGCACGGAGCCACGATCGCGATCGTGCTCGCGATCGTCTCCCTGGCGGTCGCGATCGGCGTGTGGACGCCACTGCGCTGGCCCACACTCACCGTTGGGATCGTCGTCTCGCTCGCATACTGGGTCTTCGGACAGAGCCTCGGTGGACCGTTCTGGATCGGCAACGCCACCGACGTCAACGCGGGCCCGCTATTCGCTTTGCTAGCCGTGACCCTGTTCCCCATAACGCAGGTCGCAACGGTCAAACGACGTACGCCAAGCGAGGCTACACCGCAAGTAGGTATTCCCCATTCGGCGTGAGCACCGCCATCTACGCTTGCTTGTCGCACTCTAGGAGCATTCGGTGAGGTCGTATCCGGCTGCGCGTACCGCGCCCTGCACGGCCTGACCGTCGATCGCGCTTCCCCGCAGGACCACCACGCCACTGGGGAGATCGACCTCGACGGCGCTCACACCGGGAAGCTCGATGAGCCCTGCATTGACGGCCGCGGCGCAATGCTCGCAGGTCATGCCCGTAACGTTGTAGGTTCGTTGCTCCTCGCCGCTCATCGGAGCCCACTTTAGTCAACAAGCCCATGTCCAGGAACCCAGCTCACTCGCCATCCGCCGTCGCGCCCGTCCGCTCGTTTCAGTGGGCACCCAGCTGATGCCAAGGCTCGCAACACACACATCCTCGAGCCGAGGTCGAGCCACGGGGACGTTCCTGGTAGCTGCGCTTCTGGTCTCACTAGCGGGTTGCGGCGCGAGCGACAAACCGAGCAGCCAGGGCTCATCGAGCTCGACCGCGCCCGCATATGTCTCAGAGCCGTTCACAACCCAGCAGCGGCTGATCGAGCAGGGTGCGCACCTTGTCGTCTCCGACGGCTGCTCTGCATGTCATCTCATCGCGACGGCACGAAATATCGCTCCGAGCTTCGCAAGCTTTGCCGGACACCGGTTCACGCTCACCAATGGGCGTAGGGTGATCGTCAACGAACAGTTCGTCAGGGAAGCGCTGCTACACCCCGATACGCCCCCTATCAAGGGATTCGATCCCGTGCCAATGCTCCAAGCTACAAAGCACTTGGACCTGGCAACCCACCCTCAGCAGGTGGCGGCGCTCGCCGCCTTCATCGAGCAGATCGGACCCGAACCAGGCTGAGCGGCGCCGGCGGCACCGGTTATGAAAGATCTATCGGCAGATCCGGTCAGACCTGCACCGCAGGCCGTGTGCCGACAGTGGCGAGGTCGGCTGGACGCTCGGGCGCCGCCTCAGCGAGCCGCGCGGCCTGTTCGCCCCGGCGACGTGGACCCCACACGCGCATGTATTGCGCAGCCAGGTAGGAGCCGAGCACTATCGCGAGCGCGATGAACTGGCCAGTGAACGTCTCCCAGTTGTTGAACAACGAGAACCAGGTTCCCATCCAGCCGGGTATCTGAAGCCAGTGGATTTCAGTGGTGCCAATCCAGCCGGCGAGCTGCATCTCGTTGACCTCCTCGCCGACGGACACCAGTAGTACGAACAGGAGCATCACGCCGGTGATGATCAACAACCGCTTGTAGGGCAGACGCTGGTGCAGACCGAAGGTCAACACGCCAGCTGCAGCCGTGAACAGTGCCCCAATCACAACCCCCTCGAGCACAACGCTCGAGCCATAGAGCTCACGTAGGTTCTGGAGGAAGATGACGACCTCGAAGCACTCGCGGTAGACGGAGGTAAAACCAAGCAGCGCGAGGCCAAGCAGCATCCTGCGCTTGTTTGACTCAGCTCCCACCCGCCCTGAGGACAGCAGGCCGCGACGGCGCTTGTGATGACTTGAGATCCAGCCGGTCCAATACACCTTGTGAAAGAACCAGTTCATCACGATCAAAAGCACGATCAGCGACGGCAGGCCCGTGGCTGCCTGAACGTCGAACTCGCCGCCATGGAAGCGCCCGATCAGCCACACCACCAAAAACCAAGTCACGATCCCAAAGCCAATCGCCGAGGCTCCACCCGCGACCACCGGACGGCGATAGACACGATTGGCGCCAAGGAAGCTAGCCGTCACGGCGGCCAGCACGAGGATCGTCTCAAGGCCCTCGCGAAGCACCAGGATCGCACTGTCTATGACTACCGTCGTGTGGCTCAGGCGATGCCCGAGAGGGAGCGCCGTCGGATCGGTAGTTCCGCCGTGCGCGTGCCATCCCAGAATGACAGCAGTGACCGAGACGGCAAGCACGATCGCCGTCCAGAGATAGAAGCTCTTGCGCTCGCTCGTGCGCCTTGCGCCACGGGCGCCGGTGGGTGCAGAAGTTGCCTGTGCGCTTGTCATCAACGATCTCCCGCGATACCCTACTCAGCGACTCGGGTTTGCCGCCCAGCCAGCCTATCACAGTTTAGGGGACCCTAATTAGGTCGCCCTAAACACCGGATTTTGGGGCCTTTTTGGCCATACCGATCAGACGTCGCGGCCACATTGGGCGGATGCTCGACGAATCAGCACATGCAGGCACCGTCGGCAAGAAACGTTGCAACCCTTCTCATGTGATGCAACTTGCAAGATGGCGTGATACGTTGCTTCGCGTTCGTGCCGAGTCCTTGGCCTCATGGGGTCGAGGAGCGGGGGACCCAAGTGCAGTCAATCGGCTGCGGGGGCGAATCGCCACGGCAGTGGCGTAGCGTAAGTACGCGAGCCCGACAGCTAACCCCGTAGGCGCCCTGAGATTAACGAAAGGACGCTGTTGCCATGTCGGGATCCCCGCGCGATCTTGCTGTGCTTGACCCCTGGGAAGCTTCGCTCGCCCGCTCGCGAGCACGCCGCGAACGGGCTGCCAATAAGGGTGTCGGCGGCTCTCCCCTGCGGCTTTCCAACTTGGTCGACGCACGCAACCGAGTGCCCTCGCCTCGCAACCTTGCCGACAGCGAGCCATGGGATCTCTCACTACTGCGCTCGCGCACTCGTCGTCGTGCCAGTGAGCTGCAGTTCGTGCCGACTGCGACGCGTGCACGTCGCGTCTCTCTCGGCACGCTGATCGCGATCGCCGCGGGTCCTGCGGCGGGCCTTGCCGACGCAAACGGCAGCGCCCAGGCCGCCTCGGCGTCCACGCCAGAGCCGGCCACTACAACCACACACCACATCGTGCTTGAATTCGGCAGCGAAGGTCGCCAGGTCAGGCTCCTGCAACAGGCTCTCGGAAGCGTCAAAGCCGATGGCGTATTCGGGCCCGAAACAGAACAGGCCGTACGTAGTTTCCAGGCGAGCAGCGGACTGACGGTGGATGGAATCGTGGGACCGGTCACAAGCGCAGCTCTGCATGCCAAGACCTCCGATGGTGCGCTTACGACCAACATCAGTAGCGTTGCACCAGGAGAAGACGCCCAGCAGTCAACTCACCCATATACGGAAGCTGTCGAAGAATCCTCCAATCAGTCTGCAGGTGAAGAATCCTCCGCGCAGGGTTCGGGCGGGACATCCTCCGTTCAGAGCGCCGCTACGGTCGCCGTGCAGAGTGCGGCAGGGAATGAATCGGAAGCCAATGGCACCGGCGGAAGCGAAGCGAAGCCCACCGTGAGCCCTGTCGTGCACCTGCAGGAAAAGATCGACGTGGCACAAGTTGACGGCACCTTCGGTCCTGAAACTGAGAAGGCGGTACGCCATTTTCAAGCAAGCCACGGTCTCATCGTCGACGGCGTGGTGGGCCCACAGACGTGGCGCGCACTGGGTATCAAGCAGCACGCGATATTGCATCAGAGCCTCTTTCCCCACAGGGCCACGCCTCAGAGCACGCAGGCGGGTGCCGTTGGCGCCCAGACTGTAGCTCAGACGTCCACGCAGACATCCACACCAGAGCCTGCTGCCGGCGGGACGCCAGTCCACGCGCTGGGTGCGAGTACTCCCGCTGAAGCTGTACGTCGCTTGCAGGAAGCCCTTCATATTCAGGCCGACGGCGAATTCGGACCGCAGACAGAGGCAGCGGTGAAGAGCCTGCAGGCGCACGACGGCCTCGCGGTCGATGGCGTCGTGGGACCGCAAACATGGCACGCGCTCGGGCTCAGCGAGCACGCCACGTTGCATCCGGATTCAGCCTTGATACCGAGGAGCACTGTCGCGGGCGGCAGTAACGGCGGCGCCAGCTCCAACACGGCTGGCCCGGGCGGCGAAAGCGGCGAAGCTTCGAGCGTCGTGGCACGCGTGATCGCCGCAGCGAATGAAATCGCCACCCGCCCCTACGTGTACGGCGGCGGGCATGGCTCGTTCCAATCCTACGGTTATGACTGCTCAGGATCGGTGTCCTATGCGCTGCACGGCGGCGGGCTGCTCAGCTCACCGGAGGATTCGACTGGACTTGAGTCCTACGGCGAATCCGGTCCCGGTCGTTACATAACAATCTACGCAAACGCCGAACATGCCTACATGACGATCGACGGACGCCGCTTTGACACCGTGGCTCTGCAGGAAGACGGCTCGCGCTGGTCGGACTCGCTCGGCGACGACGGCGGCGGCTTCGTGGAGCGCCATCCGGTCGGCCTCTAGCAAAGCGATCCGGGGAGCCAAGTCCCCAAAAAACCGCTGTGCGCCGAGTACCGTCCCAAGCTCGGCATAGCTTGATGTGCCTCACCTGATAACCACGAAGGGAGGCACCAATGCTTGCTCGGGCGCGCACGTTCACAATAGACGGACTGGGTGCACGGGCCGTGACCGTCGAGGTCGACATCAGGCCCGGTCTACCGGCCTTTACGATCGTCGGACTCGCCGACGCGGCAGTACGCGAGGCGCGCGACCGTGTTCACGCCGCCGTGCTCAACTCAGGGTACGAGTTCCCGACCCGCCGGATAACGGCCAACCTCGCGCCTGCCGACATACCGAAGGTCGGACCGGGGTTTGACCTGGCGCTCGCCTGTGCGGTACTTGCCGCCAGCGGACAGATTCCAGGCGAGCCGTTGGAGAGCAACGCCTTGTTCGGAGAGCTCTCGCTCGACGGCGAGGTGCGCGCCAGCCAGGGTACGCTCGCGGTCGCCGAGGCAACGAAGAAGGCCGGACTGCAAATGCTCGTGCTGGGCCCAGCACGAGCGCGCGAGGCGATGCTCGTCCAGGAGCTCTCGATCGGCGTCGCCGAACGGCTTTCAAGCGTGGCGCGCATCCTCTCCGGTGGCCCGTCAGATCCACTGCCAAAGCCAGTCGGGCGACGGGACGCTTGCACCAGCAGGTATCGCCTGGATCTCAGTGACGTGCGTGGTCAGCCGGTGGCTGTGAAAGCGCTTGAGATCGCGGCCGCAGGTGGCCACAACAGTCTGCTGAGCGGCCCGCCGGGGACCGGCAAGACGATGCTCGCCCAGCGCCTTCCCTCGATCCTGCCCTCGCTGACGCGCTCTGAGGCGATCGAAATAACACGCATCCACAGCGTCACCGGCAGGCTGGAAAGCGACGAATTGCTCTCTGAGCGGCCTTTCCGAGCACCCCATCATTCGATCACGACCGCTGGGCTGATCGGTGGCGCACGGCGCGGATGGGTCGGGGAGGTCGTGCTTGCACATAACGGCGTACTGTTTCTCGACGAGCTCTCCGAATTCGCGCGCCCGACACTCGACGCGTTGCGCCAACCGCTCGAGGACGGTCGGGTGGCGATCGTGCGCGCGCGACACTCCGCCGTTTACCCGGCCTGTTTCATGCTGATGGCCGCCACTAATCCGTGCCCGTGCGGCTATGCGGGCGAGCGGGAGCGCTGCGGATGCAGCGAAACCGACATCGCCCGCCATCGCCGGCGCTTGAGCGGTCCGTTGCTCGACCGTATCGACCTGCTCATCAGCATGGAGCGCCCCGATTCGACCGCTCTGGGGGGTCCACCGACGACCAGCTCCGCTCGAGTCCGCGAGAATGTGATCGAGGCTCGCAAACGCCAGGCCGCAAGGTTGCGAGACGAGGGAGTCCTGGTCAACGCGCAGATGGACGCGCGCATGTTGCGGACTCACGTCCGGCTGGATCGAGCTTGCGAGGAAATACTGGCCAGCGCCCACAACCAGGGGATGCTCAGTGTGCGTGGCGCCCATCGCGCCTTGCGTGTGGCACGCACGATTGCCGATCTGGCCGGCAGTCCCAACGTCAGAGCGAGACATCTCGCAGACGCGCTTTGCTCTCGCCCCGAGGCATCTCTGTCTTGGCGGCGAGCCGCGTGAGCCACTGCTGCTCAAAGTGCGCGCGCCGTCAGTGGCTACTCGGGGTCCTGAGCACAAGGCTGGACTTCTGCGCGCGCGATCCCGTCCGCTTCTGGCGGCTGCTCGAGCTCTCTGACGTGGATTTGATAGATGCGATCGGCGGACGACGGCGCGCCGCCCTGCACGCGGCCTGGGGGCAGTGGGAGCCGCGCGATATCGATTCCAGGAAGGACATGGAGAGCATCTGCCCTCACCACCCGACATATCCGTCCCGACTACGCGAGAGCATGCTTGCCCCCCACGCGCTCAGCGTTGATGGCGGGCTCATACGGTTCGCTGATATCTCCGAAGAGGCAGTCGTCGCGATCGTGGGGACACGGAGAGCGAGCGACTACGGCATGGAGATCGCTCGCGAGCTGGCGCACGGTCTCGCAGCATCAGGGGTCACGGTCGCAAGCGGGCTGTCCGAGGGAATCGCCGTCGCCGCACACTCCGGCGCACTTGAAGCGGCGGGGATGACGTTTACGGTGATGGCGGGCGGCCTGGATCGGTGCTACCCGGCCTGGTGCCGATCGCTCTATCGCCGTGTGATCGCGAACGGCTGCGCGATCTCCGAGGCGCCAAGGGATCTGCCATCACGCTCTTGGAGCGTGATGGCACGCGCACGCACCCTCGCGCTGCTCGCCGAGCTCGTAATCGTCGTTGAGGCCGAAGAACGCCCGTGGGAGCTTGCATGTGCGGATATCGCACAGGAACTCGGCAAGCCTGTGGCGGCCGTCCCAGGGCGGCTGAACTCACCTGCGTCAAGGGGATCCAACTCGCTGTTGATGCGCGGCGCACAGCTCATACGCGGTCCGCAAGACGCACTCGACCTGCTGTATGGCATAGGCGCGCGCAGGGTTCCCGAACCCATGGTCAAGATAGAGCCGCAACTTCAACGGGTGCTGGAGCGGGTCGGCTCGGGGGAGGACACCTTGGCAAAGCTCACTGCGCGCGGAAGCGAGTCCGACAGCATCGCTCAGGCACTCGTCGAACTGGAGCTACGGGGATTGCTACTACGCGGTGACGGCGGCCGCTATGTAACGAGAGTCGGGATGCCCACCAAGTAGGCCACGTCCGATCCTAACCGAGCAATCGACTCCAAGCACATCATCGTGCTGTTTCCCATAGTCGACGAGCTTGCCCGCAAACGTGGGCTGGTCGCCAGCGAGCCGGTGCCCACGGCGTCTGCGCTGAGCACGGTCTCTGGTCTATAGTTATGCGCCTCGTGCGTAACGTGCGCTGTGCGTCTTGTGCGGCTGTAGCTCAGTTGGCTAGAGCGTCTGCTTGCCATGCAGAAGGTCGAGGGTTCGAGTCCCTTCAGCCGCTTCGCGAAAGCCCCGCAAATGCGGGGCTTTTCTTTGGGCGAACACCGTCGGGGACAAATTTTGTCCCAAGATTTTGTCCCAAAACTGGATAGACTCCTTCACGCCACTGCAACGCCTGGTGTTGCGAACGTCCGGTTCGCTCGTAGACTGTTTTCATGGCCACTGCTGATCGAACGATCCATCTTGGAGCAAGAACCTATGCCCTGCTGCGCAAGGAGGCCGCTCGGCGACACCTCGATGTCGACGCAACCGCCGAGGGAGTCCTCGCCGAGAACCTGTCGGCCTCGCCTGTAGACATGGCCGAGTTGGAGCGAACGCTCGAGCGCGCTGCCCGCCTGCGCGCGACGTTGTCTCCCACCGAAGAAGCGACTTCCCTCATCCGTGCAGGCCGAGATGAGCTCGACCTACGTGCTGAGCAGCGGTGAGCGTTGTTATTGACGCCAACGCACTCGTCGCGTTCGTAACCAACGAGGAGACGGCGGAGACCGTGGGAGGAATGCTCCGTGCATGGAGTGCTGAGGACACAAAGCTGCACTCTCCCATGCTCGCTCGCTACGAGATCATCAACGCATTCGTCAAGAAGGCTGCAAAGGGAACGCTGGGCGACGATGCGCTCGACGAGGCGTGGACGGTGATCGACGAGCTGCCAATCAGCTATCACGCACTCAACGATGCTCCAAGCGTCGCACGTATCGCCCTGACCCTTGAACGACGCTCCGCATACGACGCCGCTTATCTCGCTCTCGCCCAAGAGCTGGACGCCGAACTGTGGACGCTCGACGGGCCACTAGCGCGCAACGCGAAGTCACACGGCTATCCGGTCCACCTGATCGAGCCTGCAGCGGCGACCGAGCCCGCCCCAACGTCGAAGGACTCAGAAACTACACACTCCTAATACTGCTTTGTTAGGTTTCTTTGTTTTGTTGGTGGTGTCGAGCGAGTAGCTGGTCGAGGTTGACTGGTTGCCGGCAAGTTTGGCAGCGGCCGGTCCAGCACTTGAAGACTGGTTGCAGGGCGAGCACCGCTTGGGGCAGTGTCAGGCCGGCCGCTGGTGAAAAGGGTGGAGTCGCTCCAGGGTGAGGAAGCCGTGCGCGGCGGTGACCAATGCGGTGTGGTGGTGCCACCCGAGGTATGAGCGGCCCTCGTAGTGGTCGAGTCCGAGCTCGCCCTTGAGTTGCTTGTAGTCGAGCTCGATCTTCCAGCGCATTCGTGCCAGCCGCGCGAGTTGCTCGGGTGGGGTGTCGGCGGGGAGGTTTGAGATCCAATAGTCGGTCGGCCCCTCTTGATCTTCGGGCCACTCGGCGATCAGCCACTCCTCGCGCGGCTCCTGCTCTGCTCCGTTTTCCCAGCGCTTGAGCGCCTTCACTCGGGCGAAGAGGAACCGTGAGGTGAGGGGCTCACCATCCTCGGGTGCGTCCCTGAAGGTCACGGTCTGCAGGTGCTCGCGGGCGAGACGCTCGATGAGCTTCTGCGCGGGCTCGGGTTTGCGATCAGGACGCAACCGTGTCCTTGACCGGCCGCTCTCACCCGCGCGCTCGGGCAGCGATAACACTGTGTCGGGCGCAAACACGCTCGCCTTCTTATCGACCGAGAACATATATTGGAAACCAGCCCCCTCGAGATCCTGGCGAAGCTGGGTGTTCTTGCCATATGCCTCATCACCAAGCACCGGCGCCCGCTTGATATTCCAGCCCCCAGCGCGTTCGATCAGCTCTCGGCCGAGCCGAAGCTTCGTCTTGAACTCGACTTCCTCGGGGATCTTCGCCTGTGCTCGCCGAGCCGAGTCCTGACACCACTCCTCCGGCAGATACAGCGCCCACCCCAACGGCACCGTCCCGCTCGCCCCGACCGCGTGCACCGAGACCCCTATCTGGCAGTTACCGATCTTGCCCAGCGTCCCCGAATACTGGCGCTTGACACCGGGAGAGCGCTTGCCCTGCTTGGGAAAACCGGTGTCATCGAGCACCCACGCCTCCACGTCAATCACCGCCGCGACCCGCTCAGCGACAGCCCGCACCACCTCGACCGGATCCCACGGGCTGTCGGTGAGGAACTGCTGCATCGACTGGTAGTCGGCCTCACCGCCCAACCGTTCGACCATCGGCTCAAGCGACTTACGCCTGCCCCCCTCGACCAGCCCACGCAGATACAGGCCACCATTCATCATCTGCGCCGGCCGGTTCATCGCCTCAGCGAGCACCTCACGACCAAACTGCTCCAAGCGCTCCTTGACGCTCCCCGCAGAAACGGTCCTAGCAACCTCAATCACCGCCATCATCTTGCTCCTCGCGTCGAACGGATCAACGCAAAGAAGATTCGCGGCAAAGCCAACGAACCCTACCAACAACCTAACAAAGCAGTACTAGGTGCTGCAGTTTCATCCCGGCGACCAACGATCAGGGACCATCGTCGATGCTGGGATCACGAGTACGCCCGACAGGACCTGACACCCCAACCACAACCATCGTCTCCCCAGGACGATGGCAGGCAACACCACCCCGTCCGTCCCTCAATGAGACCTCATCTGGTCGGGTTTTGACCGTCGTGGACCATTCCACAACCCTCCACTAATCACATGCTCCCGCGGTCCGCGACGGTCAAAACCCGAACCAGCCCGAAAGGGCTGGCGGGTTCATCCGCTCCAGCGGATTCCAAATCCGGGACGCAGTCCCGGGACGAGTCCACACATCGTAGACGCTATTCGAGGGTGACTGCGAGGATCAGGCAATGCCCCTCGGCTCATAGCCTTCTGTGGAATATCAGGTCGGTGAGCCGGATAGCACGTCGGCTCCTGACCCCGAGACGATCTTTGACGGCGGCCATGAGATTCTCCCCGTAGGTGGCCATCGAAACTCCCCACTGGTGGCCGCTAATTCTCCCCATGGGTGGCTATCGAAACTCCCCACTGTCCTGTCCTGAGCGGCCTGTAGTCCCCGGTGCCTTGTTAACGAGGCACGTCGAGGAGGCGGGCTTGATGAAGCGATCGGAGGAAGTGATGGAGATCCTTGAGGCATACGATTTGACGGGCTCGCTGCGGGGAGCAGCGGCGCTGTGTGGCTGCGATCACAAGACGGTCGGGCTGTGGGTGCGCGCTCGTGATGCGGCTGGTGGCGAGCCGCGTCTGGCGGGCCGGGCGCGGCCGGTGACCGGTGCGTTCCTGGAGAAGGTCGAGGAGCTGGTGGATCGCTCGCACGGCAAGATCCGTGCCGATAAGGCGCACGAGCGGCTGGTCACGATGGGCTATCTGGGCTCTGCTCGCTCGACGCGGCGCGCGGTGGCGCAGGCCAAGCACTCCTATCGCCAGAAGCATGGTCGGCGCACGAGGCCGTGGATCCCCGAGCCCGGGCTGTGGCTTCAGTGGGACTATGGCGACGGACCGGAGGTCGGTGGCCGAGCGACATCGTTGTTCTGCGCGTGGCTTGCGTGGTCGCGCTTCCGGGTGGTGCTGCCGCTCTGGGACCGCACGCTGCCGAGTGTTGTGATGGCGCTGGATCGCGTGCTGAGGCGATGTGGCGGCGCGCCGACGTACGCCCTCACCGACAACGAGAGGACCGTCTCGACAGATCACGTGTGCGGGATCGCGGTGCGCAACCGGCAGATAGTGGCGGCGTCCCGTCATTACGGCTTGACGATTGCCACGTGCGTGCCGGCCGATCCAGAGAGCAAGGGCGGCTCGGAGGCGACCGTGAGGATCGCCAAGGCCGATCTGGTCCCGACCGATCACAACCTGCGCAAGGCATACCGTGATTTCGGTGAGCTGGAGCGGGCGTGCGAGGCGTTTTGCGAGAAGGTCAACACCCGCGAGCACAGGGTCACGCGGCGTGCACCGGCGTTGATGTTGGCCGAGGAGCGAGCGCATCTTCACCCGCTGCCCGATCTCGCGCACACGGTCTGCTTCGGGGAGACGCGTCGGGTGTCCTGGCAGTCGACGATCTCCGTGAACGGCGCGATCTACTCGGTGGCCCACCATCTCGCGGCCGAGCGAGCGTTGATGGCGCCCGCAGTGACGGGCAGGAGCTTGTGGTGGTGCACGCCGAGGATCCGCACGGTCCGCGCGAGGTTGCCCGCCACGAGCTGACCACACCGGGCAAGCCATCGATCGACGATCGGTACTATCCACCGCGTCCGGCTGGGGCACTGAAGCGCAAACCAAGAGCGCGCTGCGCTGAGGAGGCGGCGTTCCTCTCGCTCGGGGAGGGCGCTGAGCGCTGGCTCATCAAGGCCGCCGCGCAAGGCGTGGCGCGCATCCGGCGCAAGATGGCCGAGGCGGTGGACCTCGCAAAGCTCCACGGCTGCGAGCAGGTGGAGCGCGCGCTCGCCGCATGCGCGCAGGCTCACCGCTTCGGCGAGGGTGACCTGGCCGCGATCCTTGCCTACCAAGAGGACGGCGCGACGGTGATCCCGTTCCCCGCCAAGACCGCCGTCGAGCAGCACACGCTGCAGCGCTCGACACGCTCGTGGGAGGGGTTCGGGCGATGAGCAGCTACTGCGAAGCCCAAGTCCAGCTGGACCCCGACCAGTTCGAGGAATACCCGAACGGCATCTGCATCCAGGAGATCGAGCTGATCTTCACCGATGATCCCGAGTGTCCCTCATGGCGTGCGGCGCAGCCGGTCATCTGCGCGATCGACGCCCGCCGCGCTCGGGAGCTCGCATTCGAGCTGTTGATGGCAGCCGCGCTCGCCGAGCAGTGGGAGAAGGCGCAATGAGCGTCACGGCGCCGGCCCCACCACCATTGCCCGAGGATCTGGAAGGGCTGCTGCGACGGTTGCGGCTGCCCTATGTCCGCCGCTCAGCGCCCGAGGTGCTCGCCACCGCCAAGGCACAGCGCTGGGAACCAGCGGAGATCCTGCGCGTCCTTCTCGTCGAGGAGGCCGCCGGACGCGATCAGGCGACGATCCGCAACCGGCGCAGGGCGTCCGCCTTGCCGACCGGCAAGACGTTCGACGCGTGGGAGGAGAGCGCCTCAGCGATCCCCAAGGCCACACAGCAGGCGCTCAGGACGCTCGAGTGGATCGAGCGCTCAGAGACGCTGTGCGTCTGCGGACCGTCCGGGACCGGCAAGAGCCACTTCATCGAGGCGCTCGGGCACCTGGCGATCGATCATGGCAAGACCGTCGCCTTCCACACACTGGAGACGCTCTCCGCTCTGATCGGACGCCACCGCGCTGACCAGAGCGTCTCAAAGGCGATCGGCAGGCTGATCCACGCCGATCTGATCGTGGTTGATGACATTGGACTATTGCCAGTCTCCACCGAGGCGGCCGAGGCGCTCTTCCGCGTCGTCGACGCCGCTTACGAGAAGCGATCGATCGCGATCAGCTCCAACATCCACCCCGCCGGTTTCGATGAGCTGATGCCAAAAACACTCGCCGCAGCGACCGTCGACCGGCTCTTGCACCACGCCCACGTGATCATCACAGACGGCTCAGAAAGCTACCGGCTGGCTCAAGCGACCAACTGGCAAAGGGGTGAT
This sequence comes from uncultured Solirubrobacterales bacterium, assembly GCA_963715765.1. GTDB lineage: Bacteria > Actinomycetota > Thermoleophilia > Solirubrobacterales > Solirubrobacteraceae > Palsa-744. The sequence goes on along the minus strand of OY970270.1, from coordinate 3,425,828 downwards.
GCCCCTGAGGGCCTGACAACGACGCACAGCGATCACGACTCCGCTACGGCCTACGGCCTCCACTACGTCGAGATCGCTACCCAACCAGGTGGGGAGAACTAATGGCCACCAGTGGGGAGAAAAGATGTCCGCCACTGGGGAGTTCTGATGTCCGCCCGTGGGGAGAAACCGGTGGCCATTGACAAACTTCAAGGTTCCGGCCAACAGATCAGCATCGTCGGCGCGAGACTTGTGATGAAGGTAGCGGCTGGTCGTGTCGACATCAGCGTGTCCCATCCATGCTTGGACCTGCACGATCGACGCGCGGTTGATGGCGAGCGACCCGAAGGTGTGGCGTAGATCGTGGAAACGCAGCAGGCGGAGACCCGCAGACTCCTGTGCCTTGACATAGCGTCGCCGCAACGCAGAAGCGTCCAGGTAGCCACCGGCGCCGCCCAGGAACACGAGATCGTCCTCGCTAGTGAGCATCGTGCGCTGCCCAAGACGAGCAAGCACGGCGGCGACATCGGGGACCATTGGGACAACACGGGCCTTCCCGGACTTTGGCTTTGTCAGAGTGCCCTTGGCGTAGCTTCCCCAAACTCGTATGGCTGAGCCTGTGAAGTCGATGTCACGCCAACGCAACGCCACGAGCTCTCCACGTCGCAGTCCCGTGAACGCCGCGGTGAGATAGATCGCTGCATCTTGTTCGTCGGCAGCGTGACGAACGAGTGCTGCGACCTCCTCAGGCGTGTAGAAGTCAAAGCGCCTCGCGTCATAGCCATCGCGCAGCTTTTCCACCTCTGTCGTTGGATTGGACATCAGTCCGTGTGTCTTGCGTGCTCGCTCAAAGATCCCGTGCATGATCGCAAGCTGCTTATTGGCGTTCCGCCGCGACAGACCCGAAGCCAACCACTGGACACGATGCTCTTCGATTACCTTCGCTGTCACGTCCTCAAGCCGCTTCGTCCCGAACGTTGGGAGCAAATGCGCGCGTAGAGCCGACCGGTAGTCGATGACCGTGCTCGGCTTCAAGCCGCGCTCAGTTTCCCCATGGCGTAGCCAGTCCTGAGCAGCGTCCTTGAAAGTCACGCCAGTGCGTACACGGCTGGCCTCGCCCGCGCGGGCCTTGACCAAGAGCTCTTGGAGGGCCTGCTCAGCCTCGCGCTCGCGGAAGTATCCGGCGGGTGGCTTGCCTTTCTCGGTCCAGTTAGGTCCGAGCACTTTGCGATGCTCCCCGTTACCGTCTCGCCAGCGGACATACCACGTCGCGGTCCGCTGACCCTTGCGCAGATAGACGTTGCCGCCGACATAGCTTTGAGCGAGACGAGCCATAGCCCAAAAGATACCGCCTCAACGGACAGAATTTTGTCCCAAACTTTGTCCCAAAACAGCCCTATATAACCCCCTTCAACTGACCCCAGCCCACCGAAAAGCCCATATATAATGGGGATCTGAGGAGTCTCGGTGAGATTGCCATGCAGAAGGTCGAGGGTTCGAGTCCCTTCAGCCGCTTCGCGAAAGCCCTGCTAATTGCAGGGTTTTTTCGTTTGATGGTCGGCTGCATGTGGGGCTTTGACTTCAGCTCTGGCTCTTGTTCTGACGCTGACCGTGTCAGCGGCTTAGCAGTGACTTCGCCGGCCAGCGCGGAAATCAAAAGCCGTGCCCCCACCCGCGAAGTCGACTCGCCGGTCAAGGTGCGCTGTTCACCGAGACCCAGCAGCCGGGACCAGACCACTGAGCCGAGACGCGACCCGTTCCACTATCGCCCTATCTCGCGTTGGACGAAAAGCAGAGGAATCGAGGACCTGCGGCTTGACCTAATAGGAGCGTGGCAACCGCTCCGAGAAAGACCTGTCGTCGAGGGTCCAGTCAACGAGAACATCGATTGAAGGGACGTGCTAATGATCGTGATTGGGGCGGATGTCCACAAGAGCACCCACGCAACCGAAGGAGGACCCTGATGCGGAAGCTGATCTACTCGATGACTGTGTCGCTGGACGGCTACATCGCCGGGCCGGACGGCGCGATCGACTGGTCGGTGCCCGACGAGGGGCTGTTTCGGTTCCACCACCAGCAGGTGCAGGAAATCGGTGTGCACCTCTGCGGACGGCGGCTCTATGAAACGATGGTCTACTGGGAGACCGCTGAGGAGAGTCCGCTAGCCGCGGAGCAGGTCGAGTTCGCCCAGACCTGGAAGGCCCTGCCGAAGGTCGTGTTCTCCACGACGCTACAAAGCGTGGTGGGCAACACCAGGCTGGCCAGGGACGGCGTCGGCGATACGGTCTCGAGGCTCAGGGAACAGCCCGGAAAGGACATCGCCGTCGGCGGCGCCGGCCTCGCCCGTGCCTGTATGAAGCTGGAGCTGATCGACGAGTGGCGGCTGTTCGTCAGCCCGATCCTACTCGGCGACGGCACGCCCTACTTCCCGACCCTGGACAAAATGATCAACCTGGAGTTGGTTGAGACGAAGACGTTTGGCTCTCGCGTCGTTTACCTTCGCTACAGGCGCGTGCCAGACGTCCTGTAGGTGATCGTCCCCACTCGCGCACCCTAGCGGTGCGCCAGCTCGGGGAGCAGCGTGCGGATGGTGCGTCCGGGTCCACCAGCACGACGGCGCGGCCTTCGTCGCGGCCCTGCGTATCTCGCTGCCTATGTCCGGCTCGTAGGCGTCGATGAACAGCGACTTTTCAGGATAGCGCGAGCGTTCTTGAATCGCTAGCTCGATTGCTTCGTCCATCACGCGACCGGCTGCAGATTCGGTTTTGTCGGTTCTCAGTGCTTGGGCCAGGCTTCGATCATAGCTCTGTATCCGCGCTTGATGTCGTTGATTGCAGCCCGCATACCTTCGCCAAGCGTACCGTCGTGGACGGCCTCTACTCGCTGCTTGCCGCCATTACGTGTGTATCGGTGCAGTGCGCGAGTCGGCGTGGCCCATCGCCTTCACGTTGACGAGATCGAAGCCTTGCTCCCTTCAGCCGCTTTCTCGAAGCTATCTCCGATCGCCGGGTCACGAATAGCTACACCAGAAACCCCTAGGCTTCTCTCAGTAAATAGGCGACCCGCCATGCGCGTAGCACCGGTGCCAGCATTACCGCAAGTGGCCCGCCGGCACGTAGTAGCATCCAGCTGAACTGCTTCATCTCGGGAGTACGAGTACTGTCCTTGGACAGGTACAGTGCGATCATTGACGCCACGATAACGACGTGGCGGTGCCCATTGCTCAGACCGCGAGCTTCGCGAGTGGCGCGTAACGCGATCTCGTCGATACGGCCCACCGCTGTGCCCACCGATCCATATCGCGAGATGAAGCTGTTCGCTTCGTTGCGCTCGTCTTCCATCAAGTCGCCATAGCTGTCAAGCAACGCCGCCGTCAGCCCGATCCAAGGAGAATACGCTAAGAACACTTCAAATCCATGATTAGCCCTCGGTGCGGGTTCGGCAGCTACTGCCATTAGTGCTATTACGGTCAGCCATGCGCTTGCCGCACCGGCCGTCTCATGCCAATCAAGTCCGTCGTCTGGTTGACCTTCGCGTGCGGCCCATGCTTCGAGCACCTCTTCACGAAAAGAAATGTCGGGCTCATGATTGAGCCCCTGGACCTGAGCGAGAGTCGCGGCACGCAATAGGAGCGGTCTGACGCTGAGGTAGGAGGGGAGCATCGCACAACCAACACGACACGCCTCCACAAGTCCCCGAAGGTAGCCCCCATCATCCTTCCACGGATGATGTAGATAGTAATCTGAAGTCGGTCGGTAAATATCTACCGCGTCCACCAGTGCAAGGTGAAGCTGACGACCATTCGCAATTCCAGCATGCGCACCGCGCTCGACGGTGCTGTCGAGGAAATCGCCCATAATCTCGTATGCCACAATTAGACGCAAAAGGACCGGATACCTGCGCTCCGGAATGGTCCAGAGCAGGGCAGCGCCATCAGTGTTCGGACGCTTGCACTCAAGTGCGTCGAGCGCGTCCGCCCGGATCGTCATGTCGGGTATCGCGGCCGCATGCGCTTGCCACTTCTCAACCTCGCCTAAAACTGCCCGCAGGCCCCAAACCAGCTGGCGTATCATAGCGACTCCCAAAGCCTGTGTCTGCCTGAGTGGGGCGCAAGCCGTGTCTAGATATCCTCCAGGCATTGCGATTTCTGGAGGCCCGACTTGAATGCAATTAGTCCTGTAGCGCCGGCTTGACCCGCGCTGCCAGGAAGCCTGGCAAAGCAACAACGACAAGTGCCATCGCCGTCACAATCACCACGCTCACTATCGCCACCAGGGCACCCATCGAGAACACCACGGGAAACCCAGTGACGCTGACCAACGCATGGCTCAGCACAAGTTGACCGTATAGCCCAAATACCGCACCCACGGAACATCCAGTTCCCAGCAACAGCGTACTCTCCCACAAGAGCGCTCTCCACAGCTCGCCATGAGTGAACCCGTCCACCTTCATCCCCGCCAACCGTGGACGGCGTTGCCAGATCATAGCCCCCATCGCAGCCGCCATCGCCAAGGCAGCTGCCACGAGCACAAGCACGGCGATCTGACTCAGCCTCGACAATCCCTGTCGCTGCCCGGCAATCTCGTTTTGCTCGTGCTGTGCAGCCGTTTGAACGATGAGGGCCCCGCCGGGTCGTACCGCTCGCCGCACTTCGGTCAGCCCTCTGGCAATTGAAATGCCTGGCTTGAGGCTGATCTGATAGGCAGTCGCATCGTCACTGTCCCACGCCCTTGCATAATCCTCGGCGTTCATGACAATTGCTCCAGGCGACCAACCGTAGTTAGTAGTAAGTGCAGCCACTCGAAATCTCGTCGGTCTGGGCGTGGCCAACGTGAACCACTCGCCCACGTGGAGACGACGTTCGCTCGCCAGGGTCTGGGACATCGTTACCCAACCGTTTTCTCTCAACCGTGATCTTGTCGTCTTCGCGTTCCCACTGACTATCTGGCTCGCGGGAAGAAGTCGCATGTTCGTCTTCGGGGACCCCACGATCAGTACACGCCTGTCGCCGAGATCCAGGAATCCACCACGGTAAACTCCAACACGGCTTACGCCCGGCAGACGTTCCAGCACCCCATGGTAGGAGTCTTCAAAGGGTGTCGTTGCGAGCGTCGTTGCTCTCCCAGAAGGCGACACCCATAGGTCTGTGCCAAGACTGAGATCGGCCGCGGAACGAGTCAGCCCACTGCTGAGGTTCCCACGTGCGCCCTCGATGGCAACGCTCCCAAACACCGCAATCGCACCCGTCGCAGTGATCGCTAGCGAGCGAGCGCGCGTCGTACTGGACAAAAGCTCGATCAGGGCGATGCGAGTGGAAACGCCATGAACGGGACGCTGGAGCCAGTCAACCAAGACGATCGCGCCATTGAAGGCAACAGGCAAAATGAGCAGCATGGCAACGATGAGACTGATAAACGCCACGACCGCGATCTGGACTGCGGTGGTACCTTGAAGCAGGATAAAGGTCGTTAGGGCGATGCACAAGAGCCCACCCGCAATCGCCACGATCAAACTGACCGGTGCCCGCGCTGTCCCATTTCGCAAACCGGGTAGACGAAACCGAAAAACCTCGCTTCGCAACGGAATTATGACTCCAAGAACCGCTGCCAGCATCCCACCTACGATCGCGATGAGGACACTTTGCGGGCTCACGATGTTCATCGACCCAACGGGAAAGGCCAAGGAAAGATATCCCGGACGAGCCTGGAATAGGCTGCGCGATAGAACCTCGCCTAGCGCGAGGCCCGTCAGCGATCCCACAAGACCCAGAGCAAACGCGTCGAAAAGCATCACCTCTGTTATCTCGTGCGGTGCATACCCGTCCAGACGTAGGTCGGTAATGAGGTTGCGGCGCTGGGGCACCGTGAGCAGAATCGCGTTGAACGCAAACAGGAATCCGACGAGCGCGCTGATTGCTGAGAACATCTCAGTTGACTGCACCGCAGGACCCTCAGCCTCACCGAACACGGTGGCGTCGAAGTTCGCGGGGCGGACGTCGAGCCCACTTCCGGCGATACTCCTCATTTGCGCCCGAACTTCTCGATCGCGACCAGGCTTAGGCTCGACGAGTACGCGAGTCACCTTGCCCGTCATCCCAGTCAGTCTTTGTGCCATCGAAAGGGGCAGGATGACGATCGGACTGTCGATGCCAACGCCGATGTCGTTCACACCGAGCACAACTGCCACCGTGACCCTGACACTCCTCGCGCCGATCTGAAGCGTTACTGGTTGTAGGGATCTGACCCCGATCTTTTCAGCGAGGGGGGCAGGAACGGCAAGCCCGTACTGCTGAGACAGCTGTGCCGGACTGGTGCCTGTAAGCAAATTGCCTTTCAGTTGAATAAAGCGTATGTTCACGCTGATCAAGTCGACTGTTTCTGCACCACGCCGTCCGACGATATTTATGCTGCGCTCGAGCACGGGCGCGGCAACTTGTACACCTGGAAGCCGTTCGATTCGGGTGACAAGTTGTTCACTAAACCCGTACTGATTACGTGCCATCACCTGCAATCGGGATTGTCCTACCAGTCCGTTTGTAAGATTGGTTACCGAGCCCGCAAGACTTGTGTTGGCGACCTGCGAGGCAAACAACAGAGCCACACCCACCGCGATCCCCGCAATAGCAAGCATCTCCTGTACCAACCTGGCGCGCAACCGCACTCGATACAGGTAGAAGACCGTCGACAGTCTCATCGATTCTCAGCGCCGACTTGCAGCGCCGCGTATCTGCTCAGTGAGCATCGAATGGCGCATAAATGCGGTTTGGCTCGTACTCCATGAGCCGTCCGTCACGCAGCGCGTGCACCTGATCGGCGAATGCCGCCGCACGAGGATCGTGCGTGACGAGCAAAACTCCCACCTCACGTTCATGGCAAACCTCGGCCAGCAACGCAAGCACCTCCTGACCGCGATCTGTGTCGAGGCTACCGGTGGGCTCGTCGGCGAGTACGAGACTCGGCTCGGTAGATAGCGCCCGCGCGATCATGACGCGTTGGCGCTCGCCCATCGAGAGCTGCTCTGCCCGCTGTAAGGCGCGTCCGTTTAGCCCAAGCCGTTCGAGTAGCGGACCGATCTGGCGTTGTGCGTCGCGCCGCCCACATGTCGCCAGCAACTTCAGGGCAGCGTTGTCGTCTGCACGCACTCCGGGAATAAGGTCGAGCGACTGGCGAATAAATCCCAACTCTGAGCGCCTGTAGCGCGCTCGCTCGCGTGTCGTAAGCGTTGAGATCTCCCGTCCGTTAAAGATCACACTGCCGCTGTCGGGTGCCAGCAGACCCGCTATCAACATCAGCAGCGTGGTCTTGCCCGAGCCGCTCGGACCATAGAGAGCCACGAGCTCGCCACGGCTCACCGACAAGGACACGCCGTCGACAGCTCGCACGGTCTCCCCGTCGCCCACCCGATAATGCTTGACCACATCCTCCAGCTGAAGCATCTAGACGCTCTTCTCAGATGTCGGCATCAAGCCCACTCACCTTTCCAGCTGATCGGCCGATCCTGTTTACGCACGATACTCCAGGAACGCTTCGTACCAGAGGTCTGAATCGACCTGGCGTCCCGACCATCCTGGAGATAGGGCGCTTGATGGCTTGCTGCCGTATATGCACCGCCTACAAAGGCGCTATTTGCGGACTTTGACGCTTGCACCGATCGCTGCACGAGTCGGAAACATTCAGACAGCCGTGCGCGACAATCAGCGCACAGGCATGTGCGTGAGCGAACGTGAGAGACATGCGAAGACCGTGGACCTTCACCTGCCAGAGCGTCTCTATAGGATTGCGCCACTGATGGAGACACCTCGATGAGCCTGCTGCGTATCGACTATGACGGCCCGCTGGCCGTCCTCAGCATCGCCAGCCCCCCGTTGAACCTGTTCGACCAGGAGCTGATGGGCGAGCTCTCTGAGGCTGTCGAGGCATTCGCGACCGAGCGCCCCCGCGGATTGCTGATCAGAGCCGAGGGTCGCGTCGTCAGCGGTGGCGTGGACGTTCATGTCTTCGAGGGCCTCTCCGTCGAGCAGGCCGCTTCGATGTGGATCCAGCTGCTCGAGATCGTGCATCGAGTGGAGGAGCTCCCGTTGCCGACCGTGTTCGCCGCACATGCCCTCTGTCTGACCGCGGCGTTCGAGTTGTCGCTCGGCTGCGACATTCTGCTGGCCGCAGAGTCGGCACGGTTCGGACTCGTCGAGACCGTCGTCGGCCTGACGCCGGCCATGGGCGGCACACAGCGACTGGCAGAGCGTGCCGGACCGGCACGAGCGCGTGAGCTGGTGATGACCGGCGAGCTCTACGATGCTGCCACGCTGGAGCGCTGGAACGTCGTCAATCGTGTGCTGCCCGACGAGCGATTCGACGAGGCGGCGCACGAGTTCGCGCTCACGCTCGCCTCAGGACCCACGCGCGCGCACGCGGCAACGAAGATGATCGTGCGTGCCGCGCTTGACTGTGGTGGCGCACGCGGCGCAGACGAGGTCGTTCCCAAGCTTGCCGGCGAGCTTTTTGGCACCGAAGATCTCAAGCGTGCGGTGCGCTCCTTCCTGGAGCACGGGCCCGGTCACGCTGACTACGACGGCCGCTAGCAGCGTGTCCAGATAGGGACGTGTCTTTTCACACGGCGACTGGACGATATTCGCGTGTCGTGGGATTCTGTTCAAGCAACCCGATCGCGCGCAACGTCTTTACGTAGCGATGGGTCGTCGAGGGCGACATTTCAAGCTCCTTGGCGAGATCGATGATCGCTCGCCACGGCCTTTCCGGTCCAAAGCACGAGAGGATCGCCAAACCACGCAGCAGCGATTGCGAGAGCTGTGAATCGTTCAACGCATCAGACAACGCCAACTGGGCTGCGTCATGCAACGAGCTGCGAGGTCCATCTCCGTTGTGCTCATAGTGCGCGTTGTCGAGCGCCGCGATCAACAGACTCGACATCGTGCCGTTCCTAGCCATCCCGGCGGAACGAATAACCTGCTCGATCTGCGCCTGTGAAAGCGCAATCGCAATATCTCGATCCTGTGTCATGACTCCAATACCCCAATCTCACGCTTATCGAGTGGGCCCGTGCTCGCGACAGTAACGCGTATCGACATATGAGCCGACCCGAGCGTCCCATCGATCACCCCAGATTGCCACCCCTTATAATCCACTACTCGATACTACCCCGACAGTTTGCAAACCAATCGACTATCGGTAACCGAATGTTTCTACTGCGTAGGCAGCCGCCCACTGGACCACAGCCTGCGATTAATGGATTTGGAATAATAGGACGATCCGCGCAGATGAGCTGTTGATAGACAGCGCTGCTTTTCAGAGCGACTTCGGCGTGGTACCTGGGCCACGGGGCTCTGATAGACACCCTCTCCAATGGGCGCCACACCCACTCGACATCGCACCGCGCGTCGCGTCGGCCTCGTGCTGGCCGCGCTGCTACTCGCGGCACTGCTCCTCTATGCGCTCAGCCAGCTGAATCTCCCACGTGTCGGTCATGCGCTGATATCGGCAAGCCCAGGCTGGCTTGTCCTGGCGCTCGCGCTGATGATGCTCTCGCTGCTCGCGCGCTCTGTCTGTTGGCATGCAGTACTGCGCGCCGCACTGCCTGGCCAGCGGCTGCGATGGGCGCCGATCGTTCGTGCCACGATGATCGGCGTAATGGCTTCCGCGGTCTTCCCGGGGCGGATCGGAGAGCCCACGCGCGTGCTCGTACTGAGCCGTCGCCTGCAGGGCACCACGACTCGCACGATCCCGATCGTGGCCGGCACCGTCTTCTCGCAAACGCTCATCAACCTGGTTGCACTTGGGATCCTGGCCGCCGTCACGTTCTCGAGTGTGCCGCTGTTGCGCGGTCACGCCTCCGCCCTGGAGACCGTGGTCGCTATCCCGGCGTTCGTGGCACTGTTCGTCCTTGGCGTCCCTCCCCTACTGCGCCTTGCCCAGCGCTCGCCCAGCACGCGCATCCGTGCTGGGGCGATCGCCTTCGCCGGACTGCTGCGCCTGGGACGCCAGGGGCTCGTCGCGTTTGCAAAGCCGCGCTACGGCATCCCAGCCGTCAGCGCTCAACTGCTCGCCTGGGCACTGCAGTGGGCCTCCTGCTACGTGGTGATCCTCGCGCTCGGCCTGAACCCCAGGGCAACCCCGATCACCGCAGCCGCGATCCTGCTGGCCGTCAACGTCAGCGCAGTGTTGCCGGCCACGCCGTCGAACGTCGGCGTGTTCCAGGCAGCCTGCCTGGTGGTGCTTGCGGCTTACGGGGTCGGCGCCGGGCAGGCGCTCGCCTACGGCATCATCCTGCAGGCGATCGAGTTGCTGACAGCGCTCTCACTCGGTGTGCCGGCACTGCTCAGGGAGGGCATGACCTGGCAGGACATTCGCCGCAGCCGCGGGGAGGCAGAAGGACCGGGTGCCACACCGCAATAGTTTGATGGGACACCGAGGATCGTCAAAGTCAAGAAGAGGACGCGCTCAGCCGACCAGCGCGCGCACAGCCTGGCGCAGCGAATGCGTGGTCTTCAACACGGCCGTGGGCTCATACCCGCAGTGGGCCATGCAGTTCTCACAGCGCGGGTCTTTGCCGCGACCGTACCTACTCCAGTCGGTTGTCTCGACCAGCTCCTTGTAGCTCGCGGCATAGCCGTCTGACATCAGGTAGCAGGGCCGCTGCCAGCCAAACAGCGAGTAGCTCGGGATACCCCAGGCGGTGCAGTCGAATTCGGCTTTGCCTTCCAAGAAGTCGAGAAACAGCGGGCTGTGATTCAGCCTCCACTTCTTGCGCCGCCCACCTGCGAACGCCTCGCTGAACAGCTCGCGCGTCTGGCGCACCCCAAGGAAGTGCTCCTGGTCGGGCGCCTTCTCATAGGCATAGGCGGGCGAGATCATCATTTCGTCAACGCCAAGCTCGTCGTTGAGAAAGTCGAGCACGTCGCGCACCGTCTTGGGCGAGTCGTGCGTGAAGAAGGTCGTGTTGGTCGTCACGCGAAAGCCGGCGGCCTTGGCAGCACGGATCGCGGCCACCGCCTTATCGAAGGTGCCCTCGCGTTCAACCGAGGCGTCGTGACGCTGCTTCAAGCCATCCATGTGGATCGCCCAGGCGAAGTACGGGCTCGGCTTGAAGTTTGCGAGCTTGCGCTCCAAGAGGATCGCATTGGTGCACAGATATACGAAGCGCTTGCGCTTGATCAACTCAGCGGCGATCGTGTGGATCTCCGGGTGAATCAAGGGCTCTCCGCCTGCGATCGAGACCATCGGCGCACCGCTCTCCTCAATCGCCCCTACTGCCTGCTGCACTGACATGCGCTGTCGCAATACGTGCTCGGGCTGCTGGATCTTGCCGCATCCGGCGCACGCGAGGTTGCATTGAAATAGCGGCTCCAGCTCGACGATCAGCGGGAACTTTTCGCGTCGTGCAAGGCGCTGACGCATCAGGTACCACCCCATTCGCGTGCCCTGCCTGATCGGAACCGACATCACGACCTCGCTTGCTCGCCATGGGCCGCTGGGAGCAACCCCCGAGACCCGATCGATTCAGTGCCACCAAGCACGACGTGCACTCCCTGCTCACGCACCAGCTCATCCAGCACCGCCGCTACTCGACGCAACGATAGCGCCGCGCGCGCTGCTCCCACGAGTGTCAGCAGCGGACGCGTGACCTCGCGCGAAGGTGTGTCGGCAACCACTCGGATCACGGCAAATGGACGATCGGCGGCCCCGGCTGCCAGCCACGCCGACTCCATGTCCACGACGATCGCCCCACGCTCGCGCAACTCCACGCGCTTCTCACCCTGCGCGATGCGCGCGACCGACACCACCGCACCAAGGCGCACAGCGACGCCGCGACGCTCGAGCGCCGCGGCCAGCGGCCGCGCCGACGGGCAGGCGAAGCGCACCGGCAGGCCCGCGTGCGCCCCCTCTCCACTCTCGCCGGCATCGGCGTCCTCGTGCTCCCCGCACTCGCCGTCGAGCAGCTCGTCGGCGATCACGACATCGCCTGGCTCACAACCATCGTCCAATCCACCGCACACGCCCATCACAACAAGCGCTGCCGCCGGATCGCCGCGCAACTCTGGGACCGCGGCGTACGAGCGAGCGCGACCCATCCCAGTCTTTTGGACGCGCAGCCGCCGTGCCCCCGCCCTGATCGCAAGCGCCTCCAGGCGCAGAGGTGCGGCTACCAGCACCTCACTCATGCGATCAACGCCTCGCGCGCCGCAGCGTGGCCACTGAGCACCGCGCCCTCGAGCGTCGCCGGCCAGCCGGTATCCGTCCAGGCGCCCGCGAGCACGAGCCCGCGCACGCGCGTGCGCGCGGGGGGACGCAGCGCCTGTGCTCCAGGGCCCGCGCGGAACGTGGCCGCGTGCTCGCGGCTGACGTGCACGCTTCGCACCTGCGCGTCGCGCGCCCGCGGAAACAGCTCCGCCAGAGCGCCCACATAGCGCCCGCGCAGCTCCTCGGAGGAGCGTCGCATGTCCTGCTCGGCGCCCGAAAGCGAGATCGCCAAGCATTGCCCGTCGGTGAGCCCGGCCGCGTCGGTGCGGTCGAACACGTACTGCACGGGCGTTCCCACACCCGCCGCGAACCCCAGCTCGCACACCCGCCGGTCGTACACGACATGCACATTAACGATTGGCGACTCTCCGAGCGCGGTCCAGCTCGTCGCCTCCTTGCCCAACAACGGCTCCAGCAAAACAGCGGCGCGCTGGTGGGGAATCGCACAGACCACCGTGTCGGCCTCGAGCTCCGCACCGTTCGTACACACTCGCAAACTCCCATCCTCAACTTGCGCCACACGCTCCGCGCGCACGCCGAGCCGCACGTCCACCCCCGCCCGTGCCAGAGCACGCTCAGCCGGGTCGCCCAATGTCTCGCTGAGCGGGCGCATGTGAAAGCCGATGTCGCCCGCGTCGGCCCGTTCCAGCAGGCCGGTGCGCAACACAAACGCACCGAGCACCAGTGAGCCCTCCGCGGCCGGGAGGTTCAGGGTCGGCAGGGCGATCAAGTCCCATAGTGCCGCCACTGACTCAGGTCCCTGACCATGCTCTGCCAACCAAGACCCGAGCGTGCCCGGCGCCGGAGAGGGCTCGCCATGCCCACCCGGCGGCCGTTCGGGCATCGCTGCCGCGACACGCTCCAACTCGAGCGCTACCTGTGGGTCCAGTCGTCCGAGTGCGAGCGCCGCGCGCGCGGCGCTCAAGCGTTGACCGAAGGTGAGATGCGGGTAGCGCAGCAGCGCTCCCGCGAGGTGCACCGGCGCCGGCAGCCTGCCACGTCGCAACACCGCCTGTTTGGCGCCAGGGCTCAACACCGGGATCTCCAGGTGCGCTTGCACGCTCACCCGCCCGCTGCTGCCCAGGCGCTCGAGCAGCGCACGATAGGCGGTACAGCAGCGCAGGAACACGTGCTGGCCGTTGTCAAGACGCATGCCGTCGCGCTCGAACGAGTACGCGGCGCCCCCGAGGCGCGGGCGCACCTCCAGCAGGCTCACGCGCGCACTGGCGTCCGCGCAGTCAAGCGCCGCAACGATCCCCGCCAGACCGCCACCCAGCACGATCACATGTCGCTCGCTCAACGGGCGGCCACCGCCAGGCTGCGCGTCGCCACCCATGCCTTCTCCCACGTCGCCAACGACACCCGGTTTGCGCGCGAGAGCTCCGGGTCACGCTGGATTTGTGCAAGCACGCGACGATAGATTCCGCTCATCGCAAGTACGCACGCGGCGCTGCGCCTGTCGAGCAACTCCACCAGCTCGATGCCCCGATCGAACCATTCACCGGCGCGGCGTACCTGAAAGCGCGTGAACGCGTCGAGCTGTCCGTCCTCGCCCTCGTAGCGCCCATCGGTGCTCAGGTGGTAGCGCAGCAGATCCTCGTGCGGCACATACACGCGGCCGTTGTCGGCGTCTTCGCGCAGGTCGCGCAGGATGTTGGTCAACTGCATCGCCACCCCGAGATCGTCTGCGAGCCCCACTGCCCGCTCGTATTCGCGCGCGCCAAAGATCGCCACGCACAGCCGCCCGATCGAGCCGGCCACGCGCTGGCAGTACACGAGCAGATCGTCAAAACGCTCATAGCTCGCGCCGGCCACGTCCATTCTCACGCCCGCGATCAAGTCATCCAGCGCATCGATCGGCAGCGCAAAACGACGTTGGGAATCGGCCAATGCCACGATCACCGGATCGATACTCGTGGTCGAGAGGCCAGCGAGCGCACGCGCAGCCACGTCAAGCAACTCGAGCTTCTCGCGCGGGGCGATCTGACCATCGCCGATGTCGTCCACCCGCCGTGCGAATGCATACACCGTGCACATCGCCTGGCGCTTCTCGCGTGGCAGCAGGCGGATCCCGTAGTAGAAATTGCCCGCCGCGGCCCTGGTCAGCGACTCGCAGTGCGCGTAGGCGTCGCGAGGATTCATCGGCCTTCGACACTCACGCGCGACTCTCCGCCAGCACACGCGCGAGCGCGCGCAAGCGTCGCGCACGACCTGCCTGCACGACGCCGCCGAGCACCTCAAAGTCTGCCCGCTCTATCCCATCCAGCGCTGCGCGCCCGCCCGCCACGAACGCAGCCAGGGCGAGCTTGCGCCGAGCACGCACTCCCGTTAGGAGCGGTACACCGGAGGACAGCAGCTTCCGCGCGCGCGCGAGCTCAAACGAAATCGCTTCGCGCAGCCGATCCGCCACGCGCTCGAAATCCTCACCTGGAGTGGACGAACCCGCGGGCACGCCCCGCAAATCCACACCCAAACCGGCGCGCGCGCCAAGCCTGGCGAGCTGCTCCTGCGAGCAGCCGAACCGCGCGAGATCGGCCTCGGGGAGGTACACGCGCCCATGTGCCAGGTCCTCCCCCACATCCTGCAGATGCTCGGTCAGCTGCAGCGCGGTACACACGTCGTTTGACAGCGCGATCCGCTCGGGGGTGGCCAGGTCGAATATGTGCAGCACGAGCTCACCCACCGGATTGGCCGACAGCTCGCAATAGGCGCACAGCTGCTCCCAGGTCTGATAGCGCGCCACTCGCTGGTCGACACGGTTGGCTTCGATCAGGCGCACAAATGGCTCGCGCGGCAGCACACACTCGGCGAGCGTCGCCTGTAGACGCACGAGCAGTGAATGGCGTGCGCGGCCCACATATGCCCGGTCCAGTTCTTGCTCCAACCAGTCCAGTGCCGCGAGTCGGTCGGCCGGCATAGCACCGTAGCTGTCGCCCAGTTCGTCGGCGAGCCGCGCAAACCCATACAGAGCCAGCAGTCGGCGGCGATCAGCGCGGGCCAGCACGCGCATGGCGACGGGGAAGTTCTCGCCACCCGCGCGCTCCATCACCGCCCGCGCGCTTGGACTCGCCGGGGGTGAGAGCTCGAACGGCACGACGCGCATCATCCGCGTCGCGTGGATGGGGTGGGCAGGTCCATAAGACAACGACCGAGCGCCATCACTGGAAACACAAGCCGATACAGGTGATAGTTGATGTAGTAGTCCGAGGGAAAACCCGTGCCGGTGTACTGCGGCTCGTCCCAGCTACCGTCCTCGCGCTGGGTGTCCACGAGCCACGCCACACCCCTTCCCGCCGCCTCGCCGCCGTGCTCGCCGGCGGCGTGCAGCGCGAGCAGCGCCCACGCCGTTTGCGAGGCGGTGCTGGGGCCGTGTCCAATCCACTCGGGACTGTCGTAGGAGCGCGTGTCCTCGCCCCAGCCGCCGTTCTCGTTCTGGTGCTCGCACAGCCAGCGCACCGCGCGGCGCACACATGGCTCCGATGGCGCCACACCGGCCGCTATCAGTGCCGGCAAGACCGCACCGGTGCCATACACGTGGTTTACCCCCCAGCGCCCAAACCACGAGCCGCCTGGCTCCTGTTGGGCGATCAGCCAGCGCACTGCATCGCGCGCAGGCTGCTCGCCAGCGCGGCCGAGCGCGGCCAGCATCTCCAGAGCATGCGCGGTGACGTCCGCGCTGGGCTCGTCGATCACCTCGCCGAAATCCAGGAATGGCAGCTCACGCACCAGCGAGCGCGTGTTGTCGGCATCGAACGCACCCCACGCCCCACCGGCGCTCTGCATACCGTCGGTCCAGCGAGCCGCCCGCTCGATCGCGCGTTGCGCGTGCTCGGGAGAGGGCAGGCGCACGCGACGCAGAGCAAGCACCACCTCGGCGGTGTCGTCAACGTCCGGGTAGTTGACGTTGGCGAACTCAAACGCCCACCCGCCCGGCTTCAGGCCGGGTCGCGCAACACGCCAGTCGCCAGGGACCGTTACCTCCTCACCGAGCAGCCACTGCGCACCGCGCACCAGCGCGGGATCGTCCTCTGGCATGCCCGCATCGCTGAGCGCCACGATGCTTAGCGCCGTGTCCCACACCGGCGACTGACATGCCTCCAGGCGCCGGCTCCGGCCGGACGGCGCGCCCAGGGTGGGTGGACCTTTCAATTCATCGTCGGTCTCCTCCACCATGAAACGGTCGAGCCCTTCGATCCCGCGTGCCATCACCGGGTGATCGAGCGCATACCCGCCCAGGCGCAGAGCCATCAGCGAGTACACCCACGGTGGCTGAATCCCGCCCCAGGAGCCATCGGCCTCCTGGCGGCGCACGATCCAGCGCTCGGCGCGACCCATCGCGATCCGGCGTAGCACGCGCGGTGGGCGACGCTCATAGGCGCGCAGCACGCGATCCAGGCGCACCAGCCAGCGTCCGCGCGCGCTGCTCGGCAAGGCCGCCCGCCACGGTTGTGGGCCGTGCAGCTCGTTCAACTCAAACGGCAGCTCGTGGCGCGGACGGTGAGCCATCACCAACGACAGCGCCACAATCGTCTGGCGCGCCCAGCAGGCGAAGTCGTAGATGTTGAGCGCCACCCAGCGCGGCAACAGGACGATCTCCGGTGGCAGCGCCGGCACCTGATCCCACGACCACAAGCCAAACAGTGCTAGCCACACGTGTGTGAACACCCGTGCGTTCTCGATACCGCCCTGCTTGCGCACGAACTTGGCTGCCGCGCACATGTGTTCGGCCTGTGGATCGTCGCCGGCCAGACGCAGCGCCCAGTATGCCTCGATCGTGGTCGACAGCTCGGCGGGGCCTCCGTGAGAATTCGCCCATGTTCCGTCCGCGCGCTGCTGTGAGCGGATCCACGCGGCCGAGCGCTCGGTCTCATCCTCCCGGCGGATGCCAAGAAACTCGCGCAACAACATGTCCTCCGCATCCATCGTCACATTCGTCTGCAGCTCACCCTTCCACCAGCCGGCATCGTCCTGCAGGGCAAGCAGACGCTCGCGAGCTCTCTCCAGTGTCACCTGCGCCTCGCTGATGCTCTGCACGGTCTGCGATGACATGGCGGTGGAGGCTAGTGCGTTTTTACCGACGATGCCGTGGAGATGAGCACCTCTGCACGAGATTCTTCAGTGATCGCGTCGCCCAATAGTGCTCCAGCTGAAATCCTTACAGGCGTCCTGGATGTGAAGCGATACACGATCAACCCATTGACATCGCGACGCTCCGATAGGTGAAAACCGGGCGCGGGCGGACTTTCTGAGCTCTTGCGCAGCGGCGCGTAGCCGGTCTCGTCGATCTCGCTGACTCGCACGCGCGTGCCGGGCGCCAGCTCATGCAGTGACGGCAGGTAATACTCCAGCGGCGCAGAGCCGAGCTGCACAGTCACGATCGCATGGTCTGGCATGGCCACTCGCAATACCCGCGCCACAGAAGACCAATCGCCCCGCTGTAGGCGCGGACTCAGATCGACGTCGACCGTGAGCGCCAAGAACGCGAGCGTCGTGAGCGCCGCCAACCCCATTCCAACCCGGCCGGTACGCTGCGCGACGATCACGATCGCAAGCAGCGCGCTCAGTGGCACCATCGCAGCCACCAGGTTGCGCGGCGCGAGGTAGTCGACGCCCACGAACGCAAGCACGACGGGGATCAGCACGCCCCCCGCGAGCACGGTCAATGCGATCAGCGCGCCCCGCTCCTCGCGCGGGGTGAGCGTGCACCACAGGCCATACGCGAACCCCAAGAGCAGCACGAGCGCCACCAGCAGCTCGATGCCGTGCCCGAGCGCGGCGCCGGTGTAGCCGGTCAGGTAGTACTGCGGGATCGCTTCCAGGCGACTGCCGAGTGCCCATTCGCCGATCCACTGGGTGCCATGACCGCCTTGGGCGAGAATCAAAGGGATCAAGGCCAGCCCGACGAGCGTCGGAATGGCCACGGCTATCAGGATGCGCGAGAGATTTTTTGGATTTGCTGGGCGCGCCCTCGGTGTACTGTCGCGGTGTGGGCCTATCGGCGCCGCGCTCCACAACAGCCACAGCGCCATCGGAATCAACAGGAACACCGCGAAGTAGTGGCTCAGCAGCGCCATTGAGGCTGCGATCGCGAACTCAGCCAGATGTCGCGTGCTGGGGTCGCGCAGCACACGCAGGAAGCACAGCAGCGCCAGCGATGCCGTGAGTACGAATAGCCCATAGGCACGTGCCTCCTGGGAGTACCACACAAACAGCGGGTTCACCGCCACGAACGTGGCCGTGGCGATCGCGGCGCGGCGGCTTGTCAGCTCACGGCCGATCAGCCATGCCACGGGCACCATCGCGATCCCTGCGAGTGCCGAGAGCAGGCGTAGCGCAACCACCCCCGTGCCGAGCACGCGCGATATCGCCCACTCCAGCACGTACCACAGCGGCGGCGTGTTCTCGGTGTGCACCACGTTGTGCAGCGTCGTGATCAGGCCCGGGCGAAGCACGTGCACGGGCGTGAACGCCTCGTCGTACCAGAAGCTCTGCTCGCCGAGCGTGCTCAGGCGCAGGACTGCCGCGAGGATCGTGATCGCGGCGAGCGGCCACCATGGTGGCAGGGCGCTCGTGGTGCTCGTTCGCGTGACGCTCGGCTGGGTTGCACCTCCGAGCGCCACCGCGGGGCTGGAGGACCCGCTCACGGGCGACCCGTGGGCAGGGCTGGGTCCGGCGACGAGCCCGCGGGAGCGGCGCTGAGGCCACACAGGCCCTGCTGCTTTGCCAGTCCGAAGCATGCGTAGCGATTGCCGTACAGATTGGGATGATACGGCGGCAGGTAGAAGCCGCCAGTGACCGTTCTCACCCCCGAGACGACGGGTCCCACAACGTTCAGGCAGATCTGCGCGCGTTCACCCGGAGCACCGGGCGAGACGTTGCCGCAAACGATGTCGCGCGTGGTGTAGGTCTTGATGTCCTGCTCGGTGTCGATGTTCACATAGTCGTGCCCTGTCACCTTGCGCCACGTCGCCAGATCGGCGCTGAGGCGATGGTTGACGTGTGTTTGCAGCACCACGTCGTTGACGGTCGCGACCGCCAGGAATAGGCCGATCAGGATCAGGATCGTCGACTCGGCAAGCCGCCTGCTGCCAAGGCCGTGGCGCTCTTTATCGAGCGGACGGGCCCACTCGGGCAGGCGCGCCCAGATGCCCTCGGTGTGTGTGGCGGGCGCCTCGCTCATGAGACAGGCGCCACCAACGGCGCGAGCTGGTGGACGATGAACAGACCCTGCACCGCGAACGTTGCATACAGCAGGCGACGGTCGCGGCTGATCGCGGCAAGCGGCAATGCCCACAGCGTGTACCAAGCCAGCAGCCACGTGCTCGCGACCACGATCGCGAGCAACGCCCAACCGGAGGCCGCTACCCAGTCATAGCCGCGCCAGGTGCGCCACAGCAGGTGCAGCACGATCAGCACGAGCGCGGCCTCCAGCAGGTCATGGTCGATCGGGAACACTCCCGGCTTGCCGAACAGGTGCGCGATCTCCGTGGGGAACGCGTCGCTCGAGACGAACGCCGAGTCGCGGTGCAGCGCCGAGACGATGTCGACACCGTGGATGCCGAACACCGCGTAGGCAACGATCGCGCACGCCACGCCCGCCACCGCCACGCCGATCAAGGGGGCGATCCGACGGCGACTGAGCAGGATGAACGGCAACAGCACGATCCCGGTGGCCTTCACCAGGGTCGCGCCGAGCACGGCAGCGCCCGCATAGATTTCATCGCGCGAGCCGCGTTCGCCGGCCAGCGTGAGCGCCACAGCGCCCATCAACAGCAGCGTCATGATCAGGTCGTTGTGGGCACCCCCCAGGCCGTAGATCACCCACAGCGGATTCACACCCACCGCGATCAACGCGAACTTCGGGTCAAGGCCACGCATCCGCGCGCAGCGCCACGTCAGCGCGAGCGTACCGGCACTCGCCAGCAGCGCCTCCAGCTTCATACCCCACAGCGCTCCTGCCACGCCTAGCGGAGCCAGCGGGTAGGACAGCAGCGTGTAGAGCGGTCCGTAGGCGGTCGCCACCTTGATCCAGTCCTTGCCGACATAGCGATACACCGGGTCGCCGGAGATCGAGATCGGGCCGTGCAGGTAGGGGTTGACGCCGTGTTCGATCCCCATGCGCGCGTAGGCGATGTAGCTGAACACGTCGGTCGAGATCAGGATCGGACCGGCGAACACGATCAGTTGCAGCGCCGCGACGAGCGCAATCGCCCAGCGCGTGGAGATCTGTCGCGCGAGCACCACCATCCCCGCGAACGCGCCCGTGTAGGCGAGCAGCGCGATCAGGAACACGCGGTAGCCGAGACGCTCGCCGATGCCGACCATCCATTTGGTCGTGCTCGGCTGCTTGGGGATCAGCGCCGAGTGGCCAAGCGCCGCGTCGAGCACGATCTCAAGTGTCGCGGCAAGCAGCACCAGGCTGAGCGCGCTCGCAAGCAGCGTCCAGCGACGCTCTCTGCTGCTGGAGAGCGTGTGGCTGATGCCGGCCGGCTGCTGTTCGGCGATCGAGCTCACAGGGCCCGAGCAGCTCTCGCCGTCAAAGCTCGAAGCGCAGCACGTCGAGCGCCCCCGTCAGTTCAAACACTCTTTGCACCGGCTCCTGGCCTGGTATCAACACGAACTCATAACCATGTTCGCCGGCGCGCTCGTCGGCGATCAGCAACGTTCGCAGGCCGCTCGAGTCGATGAACGCGAGCCCGCTGAGATCGACCACCACGCGCGATGGACGCTGCTCGTCGATCGATGCGAAGCGCTCTTCCATCCGACGAACTGAGGACAGGTCAAGCTCACCTTGCAGGGAGACCGTGATGGCGCCGTCGTGAAGCGCACTGGATATCTCAAGGCTCCCGGGCTTCAGACCGTGCCCGTTCATATGCGGGACTTTAGCGGGGACTCGAATGCCCCGTGAGCATCCATCTTGGATGTTTCCAAGAAGCTCAGCCGAGTGCCGTCCACACGGTCTTCGTCTCCAGGTAGGCGTCGAGCCCATCGTGGCCATGCTCGCGCCCCACCCCCGATGCCTTGAAGCCTCCGAACGGCGCCGACGGATCGACCAGCCCCCACTGGTTTATGTATACCGAGCCGGCGCGCAGCAGCGCCGCGAGGCGGTGCGCCTTGCCCACGTCGCGTGTCCACACCCCTGCCGCCAGGCCGTACTCGGTGGCGTTGGCGCGCCCGGCAACCTCCTCCAGGGTGTCGTAGGGCGAGGCCACCAACACCGGGCCAAAGATCTCCTCGCGCACGATGCTGAGCTCCTCCGATGTGGTGCTGAACAGAGTCGGCTCGACAAACCAGCCGCCGCTGTCGGCAAGCGCGACACCACCGCCCGTGACGAGCTCCGCGCCCTGCTCGCGACCGGCATCGATGTAGGACATCACACGATCGCGCTGCTCGGCGGACACGAGCGGCCCGAGCTGGGTTTGCGGATCGAGGCCGGCCCCCAGCCGGGTTGCTTTCGCGCTGTCGGCAAGCGCTCCCACGACCTCATCGAAGCGCGCCGCCGGCACGAACAGTCGCGAGCCCGCGTTGCACGCCTGGCCGGAGTTGAAGTAGATCGCCTGGTAGGAGCCCTTCACGGCCGCTTCGAAGTCGGCGTCCTCAAGAATGATGTTGGGCGACTTGCCGCCCAGCTCGAGCGTCACGCGCTTCAGCGCACGGCCGGCCTTCGCGCCGATCTCGCGTCCAACCGCCGTGGAGCCAGTGAACGCGATCTTGTCCACTCCCGGATCGTCCACGAGCGCGGCGCCTGTCTCGCCGTCGCCGGTGAGCACGTTCAACACGCCCGGCGGGAACCCGACCTCCAGCGCCAGCTCACCGAGGCGCAGCGCGCTCAGCGGAGTCTGCTCGGCGGGCTTGAGCACGATCGTGCAGCCCGCGGCCAGCGCCGGTGCGATCTTCCAGGCGGCCATCATCAGCGGGAAGTTCCACGGCACGATCTGCCCGCACACCCCAACCGCTTCCCGGCGCGTGTAGCAGAGCATGTTGGGCGCCGTCACCGGCAGCACACTGCCCTCGATCTTCGTGGGCCAGCCCGCGTAGTAGCGCAGGTGCGCGACCGTGCCGGCCACATCCACGTACTGGGCGAGCTTCACCGGCTTGCCGTTGTCGAGCGACTCGATCTGCGCCAGTTGCTCCTGGTTTGCCTCGATTGCGTCGGCCAGCGCCCCGATCAGCCGCGAGCGCTCGGACGGTGCCAGCGTCTTCCACGTGCCCTCGAACGCCGCGCGAGCCGCGGCAACCGCGCGCGCCACGTCCTCGGCGCCCGCCTGGGCAACGGTCGCTATCTCGCGACCGCTTGACGGATCGAGCGTAGCGAACGTGCGCCCATCGGCAGCCGGCAGCCGATCGGCGCCAATCAGCAGATGGTGCTCCTTGGCGATGAAGTCTCGCGCGGCGTCACCGAGCGCGTCGGGGAGTGCTTGCTGGGCAACGGTGGTCATCAAAGCTCCTTGTGGTCCGTCGGGAAGTTAGTGTGGCTCACGGCGTCCTAGCGCTCAGATGGATTGTGACAGCGCCCGGCCCCTGCGTATACCGCAGACTCCTATGGCGTCAGGACGATCTTCAGCGCCTCGCGGCGGTCATATAGAGCGTATGCCTCCGGCGCTTCCTCCAACTTCATGTGGTGGGTGACGAGCGGCCCCGGATCGAGCAATCCCGCCGACATCAATGCCAGCACCCGATCGACGTGGCCGATCACGTTGGCGTGGCCGGCGCACACGTGCAACGACTTGATCCACAACAGGCCCATGTGCACCTCCGCGCGCTCGGCATACACACCGACCGCCTGCACCGTGCCGCACTTGCGCGTGAGCTTCAACGCGAGATCGAACGCCTGCGAGTGGCCGACCGCGTCGATGCACACGTCCACGCCGCGTCCTCCGGTGGCCTCACGCACCGCGGCGCGAGGATCTCCTTCGCTCAGATGGACCGCCTGCGCACCGAAGCTCTCAGCCACCGCCAGGCGCTCTGCCACCGTGTCGATAGCGATCACGTGCGCGGCCCCGCACGCCCTCGCCGCCTGCACCGCACACAGCCCCACCGGCCCGAGTCCAAGCACCGCGGCGACGTCGCCGGGGCGCAGCCCGCTGTCCACGACCGCGTGAAAGCCGGTGCCCATCACGTCGCCCGCGAACAGAGCGGTCTCGTCGCTCATGCCCGTCGGGACCTTGCGCAACACAAGATCCGCGCAGGGAACCAGCGCCCGCTCTGCCTGTGTGCCCTGCAGCGAGCCGAGCGCCGCGCCATGGCCGAACGTGCGCGAGGAGTCGCACTTGTGAAACCAGCCCCGCCGGCAGAAGTAGCAGTGCCCGCACGCCGTCTGAAAGCAACCGAGCACACGGTCGCCAACCGCCACGCCGTGTACCGCATCGCCGACCGCAAGCACCGTGCCGACATACTCGTGGCCGATCGTGAACCCGGGCTCGATCTTCACGCGGCCGTGGTAGATGTGCAGGTCCGAGCCGCACACGCCGGTCGCCTCGATCTGGACGATCGCATCGCCGGGATCTGAGATCTCGGGCTCGGGAACGTCCTTGACGAGCACCTCGCCGGGTGCTTGGAAGGTGACGGCACGCATCGCAGACGGCAGCCTAGCCCGTATGCTGGGCAAATGCCCGATGCTCCCTCCAAGGCCGTGCTCATCACCGGTTGCTCCTCGGGGATCGGCGAGGCGACCGCGAAGCGGCTGGCTGGCCACGGCTGGAGCGTCTACGCAAGTGCGCGACGCCTGGAGGCGATCGAGCACCTCTCAGGCGCCGGCTGCAAGCTGCTGCAACTGGATGTATGCGACGAGCCCTCGATGCGGGCGGCAGTCGAGACAATCGAGCGCGAGCACGGCGCCGTGGGCGTGCTCGTCAACAACGCCGGCTACTCGCAAGGCGGGCCGATCGAGCAGGTGTCGCTGGAGGCGGTGCGCCGCCAGTTCGAGACGAACGTGTTCGGCCTGATCGCCCTGACCCAGCTCGTGCTGCCCGCGATGCGGGGGCAGCATTGGGGCAAGATCGTGAACGTCGGCTCGATGGGCGGCAAGCTGACGCTGCCCGGCGGTGGGCTCTACCACGCAACGAAGTACTCGCTGGAGGCGATCAGCGACGCGCTGCGCTTTGAGGTGCGGGGCTTCGGCGTAGGAGTGGTGCTGATCGAGCCGGGCTTGATCGTGACCGAGTTCGGCAAGACGGCCGCCGCCACTGTCGGTGAGGCAGACGCAGGCGCGCAAGCCGAAAACGGGGCCGGCGACCACTACAAAAAGTTCAACACGAAGCTCGCGGCGATGACCAAGGACGTCTACGAGGGCCCGATGCGCCACCTCGGCGGCGGTCCGGATGTCGTGGCCAAGGCGATCGAGAAGGCGATCTCACGGCGTCGCGCGCCATCGCGCATGCTGCTCACTCCCTCCGCGCGCCTCACGGTGCTACAGCGCAAATTGCTGACCGACAGGCTGTGGGACGCGATGTTGCGCACCCAAATGCCAGAGCCGCGCTAGGACGCCGCTGAGCGGCGCGATACTGCGTCCTCACTCGTTCGTGTGCAAAGCACACTTCACTCGCTGCGTCCTTGTCTGGCTTGCTCACCGACGAGCTAGTGGACGTGTCCGCAAGTTTTGCGGGGTATCGGAAGGGGTAGCGGGCGGTGCGCAGAATTATGTGTTGTGCCGCGGACCAGCCAGCACGTGATTGAGCTCTCTGGGGAGGAGCGTGGTGAGCTGGAGCGGCGGGCGAGCACGGTCACGTTGCCATTCCGTGTGGTGCAGCGGGCGAGGATGATTCTGTATGCGTCCGAGGGGATGCAGGACATCGATATCGCCGCCCGGTTGGATTGTTCGCCTGACAGTGTTGCCCGGCGAAGATCGCGGTTTTGCTGTGAGCGTTTGGATGGGCTTGAGGATCAAGCGCGGTCGGGTCGCCCGCGTCGTTTTCCCCCCGGAGCAGGTCGCCGAGGTCAAGGCGATCGCGTGCGAGCTGCCGCGTACCCACGAGTTGCCGCTCTCGCGCTTCTCCCGGGTTGAGCTGCACCGCCTGGTGATCGAGCGCGGTGTCACGGAGGCGTCGGCCTCGACGATCTGGCGCTGGTTGCACGAAGACGCGATCAAGCCGTGGCAGACGCGCTCCTGGATCTTCCCGCGCGACCCGGAGTTCGCCGAGAAGGCCGGCCGGGTGCTGGACCTCTACACCCGCACCTTCGAGGGCAATCGGCTGCGACCCGACGAGTATGTGATCAGCGCCGATGAGAAGACGCAGTTGCAAGCGCTCGGCCGCCACCATGAGACCGTCGCGCCGGGGCCGGGACGCCCCGGGCTCCTCGAGTTCGAGTATCTGCGCGGCGGGACGCTCGCCTACCTCGCCGCGTGGGACGTGCATCACGCCAACCTGTTTGACCGCGTCGAGCAGACGACCGGGATCGTCCCGTTCGCTCGGCTCGTGGACCAAGTCATGAAGGTCGAGCCCTACCGGTCTGCCCGCACGGTCTACTGGGTCGTGGACAACGGCTCCAGCCACGCCGGCAAAGCCTCCGTCAAACGGATCACCGAGGCATACCCGAACGCGAGACTGATCCACCTCCCCGTCCACGCCTCCTGGCTGAACCAGATCGAGATCTACTTCTCGATCGTGCAGCGCAAGGCCCTGACACCCAACGACTACGCGACACTGCCCGAGCTCGCCAGACACCTGATGGACTTCGCCCAGCACTACCGCACACTCGCGCGACCATTCGAGTGGACCTTCACCCGCGCCAAGCTCAACAACGTGATCGAGAAGATCACCCGTCACGAACCCCAGCCCCTCACCCTCGCCGCATGAACCGCAAAACTTCCGGACACGTCCACTAGTGGCACAGGAGGGGATGACTGCTCAGGCGATGGCGAACGCCTCGAACTGCCCGCACGGGCGGCCGACCTCGAAGCCCTGGGCATAGTCCACGCCGTACTCGCGCAGTAAGCACATCGTGGGCTCGTCGCCCACGTACTCGGCGATCGTTTGCTTGCCCATTCCACGAGCCAGCCCGACGAGCGCCTGCACCACCAGTTGGTCCTTATGGGAGCTTGGCAGCGTGCGGATGAAATCACCATCGATCTTCAGGTAGCGGAAAGGCAGTTGCTTGAGATATTGAAAGGAGCCGAAGCCGGCGCCGAAGTCGTCGAGCGCGACCGAGCTGCCGAGCGTGTGCACGCCTTCGCAGAAGCTCTGAGCGCGACCCATGTCGCTGATCGCAGCCGTCTCTGTGACCTCGATGATCAGCCGCTCGGGATCGACCTGGCGGCGAATCAGCTCGTGCTCGATGTGAGCGAGCATTCCACGGTCGGTGATCGACAGAGCCGAGAGGTTGAGCGCCACCCGCGCTTCACGGTCGGCCAGCTCATCGCCGATCAAGGCAACCACCTTACTCACGACCATCCGGTCGATCTCCTGGATCAGACCGTAGCGCTCGGCCGCGGGAAGGAAGTCACATGGTGGCGTCAGCGCCCCGTCGGGGTCGTCGGCGAGCCGGATCAGCGCCTCGTAATGGGACACGGTGCCCTGCTGCAATGAGACGATCGGCTGGTAGTGCAACACGAACAGGTCCTCGCGTAGCGCGCGGCGCAAGCGTCCCAGCCACGGCCGTTGGTGCAGTCCCGCGGATGTGGAGAAACCACCGCCGATCGGCCCTGGATAGCGCCTGCGACGGTCATACTCGGAGCGCATGTCGTGTGCTCGCACGACGATGCTCGAGTTGGTGTCTGTTGTGGAAGTTGGCATCGCAGCAGATATTCGTCGATAGGCGCACCGGCCCCCTGGGACACGCGGCTATTTGGAGGTTTTCGACCAAAACCTGCAGCGAACCTGCTCGAAACTGCTTAAAGCTGCTCAACGTGAGGACGAATAGGGCCTGCGTGCACGATCGGAGACTACGAGCAGCAACCCGAGCAACACGAAGTTCATGACCACCGAGGAACCGCCGTAGGCAACAAACGGCAGCGTGACGCCCGTCAGCGGAATCACGCGCGTGACGCCACCGACGATCACAAACACCTGCATCGCCACCACGAACGATAGTCCCACCGCGAGCAGCTTGGAGAACGAGTCGCGAGCAAGCATCGCCGTCTTCAGGCCGCGCGCGACGAACAGCAAATACGTCAGCAGCAGCGCAGCCGCGCCCACGAGACCGAGCTCGTTGACGATCACCGCGTAGATCATGTCGCTTTCCGGCACCGGCAGGATCGGCTGGCGCGTATGAGGGAGCACCAGCAGCGACTGGTCGAACCCTGTCCCAAGCAAGCCGCCATCAGCCTGCGCAAACAGCGATTGGGCGAGCTGATAGCTGCCGCCTTCGGCGTAGTAGAGAGACTTCTCGAAGGGATGTTCCCAAGCGAGCACACGACTGTGCACATGGCCGACATGGGTGGCGACGAACCACGCACCGAGGCCAAACAGGACCAGTCCAACCAGCGGGAAGGAGAAACGTCCCGTGGCCACATACAACAGCGCGAGAAACGCACCGTAGAACATCAGCGAGGTACCGAGCTCACGCGTGAGCAACAACGTGGCCATCGCCGCCCCCCACACCACCAGCATCGGGCCGAACTGCTTCATAGGAGGGAACGTCAGGCCGAGAATCCTCCTCCCCGCCGTGACCAGGATCTGGCGATTATCGCGCAGATAACTGGCAAGAAAGATCACGATCGCGACCTTCGCCAGCTCGGCCGGCTGGAAGGAGAGCGAGCCGAAATGAATGTCCAGATAAGCGCCGTTAACCTGCTCGCCGATCACCGGAAAACGCGGCAGCACCGCCATCACGATCCCCACGGCGGCGATCGTGTATCGGTAGCGCTCGAGCACGCCCACCCCCCGGCGGCGCAACCACACGATCGTGACTGCAAACAGCACCAGGCCAACCACCATCCATAGAGCCTGCTGGCGCGCAAGCGAGGGGTTGATTCGGTAGATCATCACGATCCCTACACTCGCCAGCACCGCCGCCAGCGGGAACAGGTAGGGATCGGCGTCGGGCAGTGCGAAGCGGATCACCAGATGCGCGGCGAGGCACAGACCGAGAAACAACGCGCCGTAGGTGAGCGACAGGTTCGACGCATGGTTGAGCGTTACATTCGTAGAGGCGCTCGTCGAGTCGTCCTGCTGCTGGATGAAGATTGCGGTAAAGCCCGCCGTGACCAGCAGCGCTGCAGGAATCAGACCTAGTAGCTCGCGGTTGCGGGGGCCCAGCACGAGCCGAGCCTAGCGGGACGCGCGGCGCTGGTGCGCAGGACTCAGCCCGCAGCTGTACTGGCCGCGCCGTCGAGCGCGGCGTTGACGAGCGCATCGGCGTGCGCGTTCTGAGCCCGCGGCACCGAACGGATCTTCCACGCTCCAAAGTCGCGCAGGGCCGCCATCGCCTCGCTATGAAGCGGACGCATCGCGGCGTGCTTGACCTTGTAGAGCCCCTGTATCTGCTTAGCGATCAGCTCCGAGTCGTTGACGACCTCCACTTCGCTAGCGCCGAGCGCTCCAGCGCGCGCGAGACCGAGCAGCAACGCCCGATACTCGGCGACGTTATTGGTGGCGGTGCCAAGTAGCTCAGATGCCTCGTCCAGTACCTTCCCGGAGGGCGTCGATACGACACTTGCGGCCGCGGCCGGTCCGGGGTTGCCGCGCGATCCACCATCGACGTGCACCACAACCTTCATCGCGTGAGCTGCTCTTGGCATGCGGGTTCAAGCGCAACTCTCCCAACCAGCCGAGCCGGTTTGGCGTATCCCACAGACAAGACCTACGAACCGTCGGCAAGCGGCGGCAGATCGCCCGGCACGCGGGCACGACGGCGGTCACGAATCACGCGACGTTGCAGGTCGGCCTCAGAGGCTCGCGAACCGCGCGCGCGGCGGTCCACCTCGCGACGATCGATTATGACCGTCACGTTGTCGTCGTTCTCATAGTGCTTGACGAGCTTCGGGTAGAGCTCGCCAGCAAGCGGCTTGGGGACCACGCAATAGATCATCGTGCGTAGATCGTACTGTGCGCGCCGCACTCACACGTGTGAGCCGGCTGACATCGGACCCGAGACCTACAACCTCGAGTGCTCAGCCGATCTGAACCAATGGTGTGAGCTCGCCGCGCTCGTCAGCGGCCACGTTTCCGAGACGGTCCTCCTCGGGGAGCTCGTCGAGCTCCATCCCCTGGGCGGCAAGCCGCGGTCCAGCGACCTCGTCGCCGAGATCTACCTCATAGCGATACCAACACAGCTCCCAGGCGACCACGATCGCGACGATGCTGCCGGATTCATCCAGAGCACGCGCAGTGATCGACGGGACCCCAAGCGAGCGGGTGACGCCTGCAACGCGCCGTGGCTGCTCGCCCGCGTTGAAGACTTCGAGTGCCCGCGCAACCTTCAATTCACCACTCGTTACAGCTACGTGCGCCGATTGAGCGGCATCTGCCGACCAGGTTTGCTCGAGGTCGGGGGTGCGAGGGTTGTTCGTGACAAAGCCCCCGGGTTCCGTGCTCTGCATGCCGTCGGCGGGCTCGCCGACCGGAACGGAGTCGATGTACAGCTCCCGCTCATATGGCTCGGCACGCTCGATCGCACCGCCGTCCAGAAACTCGTATAGACCGCCATCACGCAGACTGCCCTCGTCCGCAGCTGCCGCGGCTCCCGAAGCGGGGTGGGTCCCATCACGACGCAGAGGATCCCCGGTGGGCTCACGCAGCTGGCGCAGCCGTCCAAGCAGCGAGCCGGCACGCCGCCCGCGGGCCGGACGAACGCTGGAATCGTGGCTGTCGGCCTCGCGCAACCAGCCCTCCGCGGCAGCCCGTGGGGTGCACAACTCGCACACCGTGCGGCGCTGGCCGCCGGCGAGAAACACGTCTGGGCTCTCACCCCGGAGCAGGCTCCTGCCGCATACATCGCAGGCAACCACGGGGTGCGAGGTGACTATCGCGCGAGCGGCCATTCGCCCACTAGGTTAGCCGGAGGGGCGTGTACGTGCCAACTCGCCACCCGCACGCAAGCTGTTGCACGTCTGTATCTGAGGTGCACAAACGCGTTATTGGCAAGACCGACCGGGCGACTACGCGCTGCGGGCTGCTAGTCAAACGAACCGTCTTGCATATGTCCGCGCAAGCGCAGCACGGCCTTCGTGTGTAGCTGGGAGATGCGCGACTCGGTGACGCCGAGCACCTCGCCGATCTCGCGAAGCGTCAGATTCTCGTAGTAGTAGAGGGCGATCACCAGCTTCTCGCGCTCAGGAAGCGAGGCGATCGAGTCTGCGATGCGATCCTTGAGGTCGCCGACATCCAGCGCACGCGAAGGGTCCGGCGCGTTGGGGTCCTCGATCGTGTCCATCAGCGATACCTGATCCCCGCTTGAGTCAGACACGGTCCACAACTCATCAAGCGCCGCCACCGAAGAATGGGAGATGGCGAGCAGCGACTCGTGGAACTCAGGCACCGTGAGGCTCAACTCAGCGGCCATCTCCTCGTCGCTTGGAGTGCGCTGCAGGCGGTGCTCGAGCTTGGTGTTGGCACGCTCGATCTCGCGAGCACGAGCACGCACACTGCGGGGAACCCAGTCGATCGAGCGCAGCTCGTCGATGATGGCCCCCTTGATGCGCGTGATGGCGTATGTCTCGAACTTGATCTCACGCGATGGATCGAAGCGCTCGATCGCCGAGATCAATCCAACCAGCCCATAGGAGACCAGATCGGCCTCCTCGACATGTGGAGGCAGGCCGGCCGCGATACGACCAGCCACGTACTTGACCAGCGGCGAGTAGGCAACCACCAGCCGCTCGCGTGCACGAGGGTCGTTCTCGGACTTATAGCGCCGCCACAGTTCGCGCAGCTCGATCGCTTTGACGTTCGTCTCCAGGGTCTTCTCCCGCCGATCAGGCCCGAGGGTGACTGCGCGCATAGGCGCTTCTGAGTCTGGCGGACTCTACCCGAGTGTAGACCTGTGTGGTAGAGATGCTCGAATGGCCCAGCAGCTCTTGGATCGAGCGCAGGTCCGCACCGCCGTCGAGCAGGTGCGTGGCGAAGCTGTGACGCAGAGCATGCGGTGACAATCCGCCCTGTACTCCCGCCCGTGTCGCATGAGCGCGCAGACGCCTGCGTACATCGCTAGTGGAGAGGCGTCGACCGGTGCGACTGAGGAACAGAGCGGCCTGCTGATCCTCCCCGCAGAGCGCCTCACGCGCACGGTCCAGATATGCCCGCACAGCGCTAAGCGCCACCTCCCCGACAGGGACAAAGCGCGTCTTTGAGCCCTTGCCCTCGACGCGCAATTGCTCGGCCTCGTAGTCGACGTCGGACAGGTCCAAAGAAACGATCTCCTCGGCGCGCAGGCCACAGGCGTAGGCTAGCTCGAACAGGGCACGATCGCGCAGATTCAACGGCCCCCCCACCCCATCGGCGGGGATACTGTCAAGCAAACGAGCCATCTCAGGCGCCTTCAGCACACGCGGCAGGTAGGACCCGCGGCGAGGTGTCGAGAGTAGATCAGCGGGACTCTGCTCGATGTGCCCGTGCTCGCGCTGACTGCGAAACAGTGCTCGGATCGCGGCGAGCTTGCGAGCGGTGCTGGTAGCCGAGAGGCCCCGCTCGGAGAGACGAGCGATATAGCGGCGAATGTCGCGCACACCGACGCCCGCGGGCGCCAGCTCGTGCGCGTCTGCCCATGCACCGAACTGCAGAGTGTCAATCGCGTATGCCCGACGCGTGCGGGGAGCGGCGTTGGTACGACGCAGGTCCTCATCTAGTTGGGCCAGCGCGTCCATCCACGACCTGCTGAGCCGCGGAGCTTGCTCTGCGCTCGCGGTGCTCATCGTGACTCCCGTCGCGCTTCTGGGCTGATTGCTTGTTTGGGCACGACCTAAAGTTCGCCATCGCAGGCCCCGCACCCTTCCGAGACGCGTTGCCTCGATCAGCGGTTACCAGCGAGCGTGGGCGAGCCGGCACTTGCCAGGACGGGCTCGAGCAGCCGCGCCAGCTCTGTCCAGTCGTGGGCGGCGATCACATCCTCGACCTCGCAGAGCTCCGCGTTCCACGGATGCAGGATCGTGGCGGGCGCGATGCCGCGTTCGATCGCCGCGCCGATGTTGAGCGGACTGTCGTCGATCAGGATGTCGATGTCAAGCTCCACACAGCGGCTGACCTTGTCATAGGAACAACAGAGATCGTCAAAGGGAAGCTTCAGCTTCTGGAGCCATGCGGCGGTGGCCGCAGCGCACTCGGTCGAACGGTGGCTCGTTATGTGGATGAAATGTCCCTGTTTGCTCCACGCGCGGATCGTGTCAACTGCGCCCGGATAGGGGCGCCCGGCAAGGATCGTGTCGTCACTGTGGCTCTCCTCGATGCACAATTCCAGCTGGTCGGGGCGCAAACGCGTTATTCCCCACGTGAACTGCTCCTCATAAGGCAGGTCGATGCCAAAGCGGCGCTCTGAGATCTCCGATAGGACGTCCCAGTAGTGGTGCAGAGTCGAGTCGACATCGATGGCGATGCGCATTGGCGAGTAGATTATTGGTTGATGAGCACGGTTGACACTCTGCCCGAGGGGGACCTGCGTCGGTCCCGCACCCCGGAGGGACACTCGAGCTGGCTGGACGTCGACTGGCGCGAGCACCAGCGCTGGGTGACGGTGGCCGATACTCCGCTCAACACGATTGACATCGGCAAAGGTCCTGCGATCGTGTTCGTGCACGGCCTGTCGGGCTCTTGGCCGAACTGGTTGGAGCAGCTGCCCGTGTTTGCGGGCGATCATCGAGTGATCGCGATGGACCTGCCGGGCTTTGGTCATTCACCGATGCCGCACGAGCAGATCACGATCTCCGCGTACGCGCGCATGCTCGACGAGCTGCTGGAGAAGCTTGGCGTGAGCGCAGCCACGGTGGTGGGCAACTCGATGGGCGGGTTCGTCTCCACCGAGCTCGCGATCGCCTTTCCCCAGCGCGTGGAGCGCCTGGTGCTGGTCTCCGCGGCAGGGATCAGCACCTACCGTCACCCGGGGGTCGAGCGTGCTGAGCCCTATTTGCGCCGCCTCGCGCCGATGGTGGCGTTGTACACCGGATGGACCGCCGCGCAATCTGACTGGGTGACACGCCGGCCAGGATTGCGCAATCTAACGCTCGGGTTTGTCACACGCCATCCAGACCGGCTGCCAGCGGCGCTCGCAGCCGAGCAGCTGCGCGGAGTCGGCAAGCCAGGCTTCGTTCAAGCTCTCAAAGCCAATATCGACTATCCGATCAAGGAACGTCTGCCGGAGATCGCGTGTCCGACTCTGATCGTGTGGGGCGCGGAGGACAAGGTCATCCCGGTGGCTGACGCGAGCGTGTTCGAGCAGCTGATCCCGAATTCGCGCAAGGTGATCTTCGAGGACACGGGCCACATGGCGATGCTCGAGCGTCCAGCGTCGTTCAACAAGCTGCTGAGCGAGTTCGACTCCGAGTAGCGCTCAGCTAGTGACGGCGCCTTCGGCGGCCGAGCCCACGAGCTTCGCGTACTTGCGGATCGCCACGTCGATGTGCTCATCCGCGCGCGGCGGCTGTTTGTAGGTTGAGAGCCGCTCGGCAATCTGCGCGTCGGAGAGCGCCACGTCGATACAACGAGCTTCGACGTCGATCGTGATCTCATCGCCGTCGGCAAGCGCACCGATCGGCCCGCCGCGAACCGCCTCTGGGGCTACGTGGGCAGCCATGAAACCATGCGTTGCGCCGGAGAAGCGCCCATCGGTGATCAGCGCGACGCTCTCCCCCAGTCCCTCGCCGACGATCGCGGCGGTGACGGAGAGCATCTCGCGCATACCCGGACCGCCGGCCGGTCCCTCGCCGCGGATCACGACCACATCTCCCTCGGAGATCTCGTGGGCGAGCACTGCGGCCATCGCGGGCTCCTCCCCGTCGAACACGCGCGCGGGGCCGGTATGATGACGACGCTCGTGGCCGGCGAGCTTCACCACACAGCCATCCGGTGCGACGTTGCCACGCAGGATCGCAAAGCCCCCTGTGGGCTTCAACGGATCGGAGAGTGGCCGCACGACGCGCTGCCCGGGAGTCTCCTGTGCCTCGACGGCGTGCTCAGCGATCGTGCGCCCGGTGACTGTGAGCGCGTCTGGGCGCAGCACTCCGGCTTCCTGAAGACGACGGATCACCAACGGCACGCCCCCCGCCTCATACAGATCCGTCGCCACGTACTGGCCGCCGGGCTGCAGGTCACACAACAACGGGGTCGCATCAGAGATCCGGTCGAACTCCTCGATCGACAGCGGCACACCCATTTCGCGCGCAACGGCCAGTAGGTGCAACACGATGTTGGTGGAGCCACCACTCGTCGCGCCCGCGGCGATCGCGTTCTCGAGCGCCGGCTTTGTGATCACCTGGCTGGGACGCAACCCCCTGCGCAGCACATCCATCACCAGCTCGCCGCACTCGAGGGCCACCTGCAGCTTGCGCCCGTCCTCAGCCGGCACCATCGAGGAGCCCGCCGGCGAGATGCCGAGCACCTCGAAGGCCATCGCCATCGTATTGGCGGTGAACTGCCCGCCGCACGCGCCTGCGCCCGGCGAGGCGACCTCCTCGAGGTCGTGCAACTCCTGCTCTGTGATCTTGCCCGCGGCATAGGCCCCAACGGCCTCGAACACCTGCTGAATGGTCACGTCCTGGCCCCTGTAGTGACCGGGGCGGATCGAGCCGCCGTAGAGCATCAGCCCAGGTATGTCCAGGCGCGCGAGCGCCATCACCGCACCGGGGATCGTCTTGTCGCAACCGGAGATGACCACCAGCGCGTCGAACGCGTGGGCCGAGGCGACCAGCTCGATCGAGTCGGCGATCAGCTCCCGGGAGACGAGCGACGCACGCATCCCCGAGGTGCCCATCGTGATGCCGTCGGAGATCGCGATCGT
This sequence comes from uncultured Solirubrobacterales bacterium, assembly GCA_963715765.1. Classification (GTDB taxonomy): domain Bacteria; phylum Actinomycetota; class Thermoleophilia; order Solirubrobacterales; family Solirubrobacteraceae; genus Palsa-744. Next base: position 3,390,732 of record OY970270.1, on the reverse strand, counting down.
GTTGAGCTCCATTGGCGTGCCGCCGGCGGCCCTGATGCCCTCCTTGACCTTGGCGGCCAGCACACGATTGTTGAAGTTGCACGGCATCGTCTCGATCCACGAGTGAGCGACGCCGACGATCGGCTTGGCAAGGTCCTCGGCGGTGTAGCCGATCCCATGTAGATAAGCGCGTGCGGCAGCGCGCTCGGGACCCTCGGTGAGCGCACGCGAGCGGTGCTTGACGTCAAATGGGCTTTCAGTATTCACAGCGCCGGAACACTACCGGCGTGCAGCGAAGTGCGCTCGCGCGGCGCAGCGCGTTGGGGGGGCTTGCCCACTGCACGGGCGCCGGCGCGCTCACGCTCCCAACAGGACAGGCGCGTGAGATCGCGGCGTACCCTCACAAGGCTGATCTGACGACCTGGCAGGTGCATGTTGGCCTGCTCCATCAGCGAGCGCTCGTCTGCGGCGAGGGCCATCCACTTGGCGAGCACGTCGTCTGCGTCGGGCAATCTCGAGCTGCCATAGGGACGCGTGCGATCGGGAAACTCGACGCAGTACTCACCCAGCACCTGCTCGGAGCGCGGATCGTAGGCGAGGATCGGCTCGTGAGGATAGAGAAGGTACGCGCACGGGTTCACCGCGATAGCCCCCGTCACGCGCAGAAAGCCCAGCTCACGGTACATCGCCCACTCCTCCTCGTTCACACACGAGCGCAACAGTGCTCTGGCGCGCTGCTCAGCACGCAGTTCGCGACCGGGGTCATAGCCGTCTGCGACAACCGACTCGGGTCGAGCCCCAACACGCGCAAGGAGCGCCCGTTGCACCCGTGGGAGCGATTCCCGCAAGACCGGCAGAGCGATCATCCACAACAGCGCTACCAGCACGAGCCCGGAGGTGCCGAGAGCGAGCGGCATGGGACGCTAGGAGGTCTGCCCCGCCATACAGCGGGGATGCTCGGCCTTGCCCACTGGATGATCAGACACCGAGGCCATCAGCGGCCGCCCGCAGCACGAGGAAAGAAGATCACACGATCGGCATCCGCGGGGATCTCCTCGAAGGTTTTGACGAGCTCTGCCTCGCGACGTCCCGCAGTGCTGCTCGTGGGCACCGCGGCCCACATACCCGCGTCCAGCTCGCGGTGGAACGCGGCGAGCAGCTCGGCATGTTGCTCGGGTATGGCCACGTCTCCCTCGGCGAGTACCACATCGCCATGTCCGGGCTTGACGCGCAGCAACTTCATCGCCACCGATTATGGCAAACCCGCCAAGCGCGACCAAATGCCGCGGCGCGGCTCGCGTGCAGCCGTTGCACAGGCGCAGAGCCCGGCGCAATCGACGCCTCACGCGTATCCGACAGGCATGTTCGGTCATGCCTCGGGCCTCGCCTATCGACGACGCAGACCCCCCAAGCCGATCACGTCCACCGGACCCGAGCCCTCGCCGATGTCGCGCAGCCCACCGGCGACCGCCGCGCCAGTGATCGCGCGTGCCGCAAACGCGGCCTGTAGCGGGGTCTGGCCGAGCGCGAGCTGAGCAGCCAGAACCGAGGAATGGGTGCACCCCGAACCGTGTGCGGCGCCGTCTGGGTGACGCTCCCCAGGGATGCTCGTGATCTGCCCGGGGGCCTCGGAGTCGAGGAACAGGTCGACTGCCTGCGCGCGGTGCCCGCCGGTGAGCACGACGATGCGCGGTCCCAGCGCGAGCACAGCACGAGCAAGCTCCTGTGCTTCCAGCTCATCCCCGCCATCCCCGGACCTGGTGGCATGCGCGTGCACTTGGCCGGCGAGCGCACGCGCCTCAGGGACGTTCGGGGTGAGGACGGTGGCGCGCGGCAATATCTCGGAGATCAACGCACTCTGAGCTTCTGGATCCAACAACCGCGCACCGGACTCCGCGACCATTACCGGATCGACCACCACTGGCGTACCCACAGGAAGCCCATCAAGCGCGCGCGCCACCGCGCGGACGATCTCACTGCCGGCAAGCATCCCTACCTTGACGGCGTCGACGCCGATGTCCTCGACCACCGCCCGTACCTGCGCGAGGACGACCTCGGCGGGGATCGGGTGGATAGCGCTCACGCCGAGCGTGTTTTGCGCGGTGATCGCGGTGATCGCGCTCATTCCGTGCACCCCGCAACGGGCGAACGCCTTCAGGTCGGCCTGGATACCGGCCCCGCCGCCAGAATCCGAGCCGGCGATCGTGAGCGCGCGTGGTGTGTGGGTGAGATCGGGAATCACGACTGTCCAGGTAGGAGCACGGCGCGGCCGGTCATCGGCGAGCGCTCAGGACATTCTTGCGCTCCACAGGCATTGACCGACCGTAGCCGGCCCACGGCACTGTGCTTCAGGTCACCGGTGAACGCTTGCGTGCGGGGAAGATCGCGTAACTGCCGACCGCGGTGACGAGCAGGCGACCGTCCTCGTGGCGCACCTCGCCTCGCAGCACCGCGTTGGAGCGATTGCGTCGATCCAGCGTGCACTTGCACACGATCTCGCCCTGGACCGCCGTTTGGATGTAGTTGATCGCAATGTTGATGGTCGCGATGTGCTCCTCCTCGGTGGTCTGCCTCCACAGCGTGGAGCCCATGCAGTAGTCGATCAGCGCATATGTGACCACTCCGGAGAGCAAGCCGCCGGCGTTGATCAGCTCTGGCCTGATCTCCAAGCGGACGGTATCGGCGCAGTCCCAATGCATTCCCATGAAGCCGCTGACGCCGTCGATGCCAGGACGCCCTGCCTTGCCCGCGAGAACATTCTCAGAGCCTGACCGCTCGGATTTCTCGGGGCCTGGGGACTCGGATGTTGCTTGCGGTTCCGTTGACATCGGCCAGAAGGCTATGACAGCAAGGCCAAGAGCGCGGCGTCCCTGCTGATGGCCAGCAAGGATTCTCATCTCCCGGACTGCAAATTGTCACATTTGTGTGTTTTACGTCACATTTTTTGGCGTAGGTTCTGAGCATGTGCACCACGAACCCCGCTTCACCCGGCGCTCCCGTCCCCGGCGACCGACGCCGCGCCCTGGGCAAACTCGGCGAGGATCTGGCCATAGGCCACTTTCGCCGGCTGGGGTTCGTCGTGGTAGCGCGCAACGTGCGCACCCGCCGCGGTGAGATCGACCTGATCGCATTCGACGGGCAAGCGCTCGTCTTCGCGGAGATCAAGACAAGACGTGCGAGCAACCGCCGCAGGGGTCTGTGTCCGGAGGACCAACCGTTGGCGTGGCTCAAGTTCAGCCAGCGCGCACGCCTGAGGCGCCTGGCGTGCGCGTGGCTATACGAGCACACCAACGCACGTCCAAACGCCCACACGATCCGCTTCGACGCCGTGGGAGTGATCGTCGACGGCGCCGACAAGCTGCTGCGCCTCGATCACATCGAGGGCGCCTGGTGAGCGACTCAGAGCGCGAGCTGACTGTAGGCCATCGACTGGAAGGACATGCGGTGCAGCGGCGAGACGCCCTGGCGTCCGATCGCCTCACGGTGTACAGGCGTTGAGTATCCGACATGCTCGGCGAAGCTCCAACCGGGATGCAACACGTCGGCGTGGTGCATATAGCGATCGCGTGTGACCTTCGCGACGATCGAGGCGGCCGCGATCGCAGCGCTCGTGGCGTCCCCATTTACGATCGGCCGCTGCAAGCGCTCGAACTCTGGTACGGCGAAACCATCGATCAGACACTCGACCTCGCCCTCGACATCGCAGGTGACACCACGTATCGCATCGCGCAGTGCCGCAAGGTTGGTCTTGTGCAGTCCGCGCGAGTCGATTCCGCTCACGCAACGCGACACAACTGTGACTCGCGCCGCGATACTGAGCACAAGCGGATAGAGCTCCTCGCGGGCGAGGGCAGTGTGCTGCTTGGAGTCGTTGAGCGCTCCGAGCGCGCGCAGCTCGCGCGTGGTGAGCTGCGAGTAGTCGAATAGCACACCCGCTGCGACGAGCGGACCAGCCAGACAACCACGACCGGCCTCATCCGCGCCCGCGACCAACGGCACTCCAAGTCGCCGGTCGAACGCGAACAGACGCTGCCCGCTCGAGCCGGACCGCGCCCGGCGACGAGCGGAGCGCTTTGAGTACGGCGCACGGGAAGACACTTGAGACCGCGAGAGCACCTCAGAGCGAGCCGATACGATCGGGAGGCCAGTAGGTGAAGAAGGCCTGTCCGATGATCCAGCTTGTGGGGACGGGTCCCCAGAACCTGCTGTCGTCCGATTCGCCACGATTGTCTCCCATCATGAACCAGTGACCGGCGGGAATCTTGATCGGCGTGGGGAAGTTGCACTCCGAGCTGCTGCCACAGGGGGTGATGTAGGGATCGCTCTCGCGCTTGCCGTTGACATACGCGTGACCTTCCTTGATGTACAGCGTGTCGCCGGGACCAGCCACCACCCGCTTGATGAAGTTCACGCTCGCCTTTTCAGGCTCAGGCGCATCACACGCCGCGCCACCGGGAGTGACCATGTGTGGCGCTGGCCCGCACACCTGCTGTTCGGCGTCCTTCGGCGGGTGGAACACCATGATATCCCCGATTTTGGGTTCGCTGAAATGCATTCCGATGCGATCGACAAGTACCCGCTGACCCACCCTCAGCGTCGGTTCCATCGAGCGGCTCGGGATCTTGTAGGGCTTGACGATGAATGCTTGGATGGCAAGCGCCAATCCGACCGCCACCAGCACGATCACAATCAACTCGACAATCGAGTTGAGCCTGGACTTCGGGGGATCCTTGTCCTCAGCGCCCTTAGCCGAGGGGTAGGTCGGTGTCACGCCCGCGAATCGCCGGCTGAGGCATCGCCGGCGTCGGAGGGGGAAGCGGCCTCGTCCGTGGCCGCAGTGGACGTGCTGGCACCATCGCCAGCCTTATCCTGCGTCGTTGAAGCATCCTCGCCGTCGGGTCCCCCCTCGCCCGGCTCGGACAGTGCCGCGGTCGGCGTCGAGGACTGATCCTCGACGTCCTGCCGGGCCTCAGTGCTCTCGACGTGATCGGCGTCGGTGAACTCGGTTCCCTCGGCATCCAAGATCGCCTCCTCCGCGGTAGCGCCCTCTGAGTCGGTCGCCTCCGTCGGCTCGTACAACAGTCCAGACTCAACGATTTGCTCAGGACCGGTGTAGCGCCGCTCGCGTACGCGAGCCCGCTTACCAACACGGTCGCGCAGGTAGTACAGCTTCGCGCGGCGCACGTCTCCCCTGGCTGCTACCTCGATGCGCTCGATCTTCGGTGAGTGCACAGGGAACATGCGCTCGACCCCGACTCCGAAGGACTGCTTGCGCACGGTGAACGTCTCGCGCGCACCGTGCCCCTGACGCTTGATCACCACGCCCTCGAAAACCTGGATCCGGCGACGGGTGCCCTCGATCACCTGGAAATGCACCTTCACGCGATCGCCCGGCGCGAAGTCGGGGACGCGGCGCAGCTGCGCACGCTCGATGCTTTCGATAATGGTGCTCATGACAAAAAGAAGGCGCCGTGTGAGCGGGAGTCGCTGCACTGACCGACGCGCTCGCGAATGGTAGCGAACACCGCTGTCTCAGGCGCAGATACCTGTGGATGCTCAGCTCGGCACCGCTCAGCTGAGTGCCATCTGCGGGACACGATCACCCGCAGACGCTCGCCGCTCAGCACGCTAACCCACACGCATTCGCCACGCGCGGTCGCCTCAGCTTTGACCGACTACTCCTGAGGTGTCTCGCTGTTTGCATTGTGTCTCCCCCCGCGCAGCTTGCTCTGTTGAGCACGCCACTTGCGTATGCGCTCGTGGTGGCCGGACAGCAGGATCTCCGGCACTTTCCAACCGCGATACTCGGCGGGACGTGTGTAGTGCGGGTACTCTGGATCTCCGTCGAGCGCGTCGCTGAAGGACTCCTCGACGACCGACTCGGCGTGCCCGAGCGCCCCCGGCAGCTTGCGTAGGACCGCATCGCACACCACCATCGCCGCCGGCTCGCCACCCGAGAGCACATAGCGTCCGATCGACAGGGTCTCGCTCGCCAAATGCTCGACGATTCGCTCGTCGAAACCCTCGTAGCGTCCGCACAGCAAGGTCAACGCCGGCTCAGCAGCCAGCTCCCGCACGTAATGCTCGTCGAGCACCCGCCCGCCCGGCGCGAGTGCGATCACACGGCGACCGTCGCGCACCTGAGAGGCATCGACCCCGTAGTGGGCTCTCAACGCTGCGTCCATCACGTCGACGCGCAACACCATTCCGGCGCCTCCCCCGAACGGCGTGTCATCAACCTGCCCGCCGCTGAGCGGTGTGTGCTCGCGGAAGTTCACGCACCGCACACGCGAGCCGCTGTCGAGCGCATTGCGCACGTGGCGCTGTGTACCGAACCACTCGAACCACTCGGGAAACAGCGTGAAGATGTCGATCTCGATCACATGTCCCCCAGAAAGCTCATGTCAACGTCAATCCTTTGACGGGCAACGTCAACTTGACGGATCGCGTCGCGCACCATTGGCACCAGCAGTTCGCGACCACGCCCGCCGACCGTGCCACTGGCCGATGCATCTTCGTTATCGCCCCCAGATTTGGCAAGCTGCACCTCCAGCGCCTCGCACGACGGGAGCTCCACCAGGCGGGCAACGACACCCACATGCCGCTCACCGTCGACCACCTCACAGCCCTCGAGTTCACTGGCCCACCACTCCCCCTCTTCCAGCGCAGGAGCCTGCTCCAGGGCAACCGTCAACTCCTGCCCCCGAATCGCCTCGGCGCCAGCCCGCTCCTCGATGCCTCCCAGACGCACGATTGGGTGCTCCTCGGTACCGGCCAGCCTCACGACGGGTGCGCTGCTGCTGGCGACGGCGACTATCGTCCCGATCTCAAGCAGACGAGAACGGGCCCCCGTCACATAAAAACTCCCATCGAGGCCATGGGCACGACCCACACGTCCCGCGGACACGACACGCGAACCTCGACCCGCACCGTCTGCCGAGCGATCGCCGGCCGACGCGCTCACTTCAGATCGCCTTGCGGGCCGTCACTCAATCGACTATGTCGACGAGCACACGACGCTTCTCGTTGACCGCCGCGGCCTTCACGACCGTTCGCAACGCGTGGGCAGTGCGCCCACGTCGGCCGATCACCTGGCCGTAATCCTCATCGGCCACGCACAGCTCGAGCACGATCGTTCCGTCGTCCTCCTCGAACTGCTCCACAGAAACCTCTTCGGGGCGATCGACCAATCCCTGGGCCAGATACTCCAACAGCTCTCTCATGACCTCTGAGGACACACGATCACCCGCAGCGCATCAGGCCGCTAGCTGATCCCCTGGATGCGCAGCAACTTGGCAACCGTATTGGACGGCTGGGCTCCACGAGCCAACCAGCTGCGAGCCCGCTCCTCATCGATCACGATCGTAGAGGGGTTGGTCTGAGCGTTGTAATGACCGATCGTCTCGATCACACGACCGTCCCGGGGCGAGCGTTGATCGGCGACAACGACGCGCCAAATGGGATTCTTCCTTGCGCCCACTCGCGTGAGCCTTAGCCTTACCGACACAATTTCCTCTCTGAGTGCTTACGAAATCTCAGCTTGAGAGCTTAGAGGGTGGCGCGGCCGGGCGCAGCCTGGCAAGCCGGGCCCCTCGATTTTCGGAACAGGGTGGCGCGGCCGGGCGCAGCCTGGCAAGCCGGGCCCCTCGATTTTCGGAACAGGGTGGCGCAGCCGGGCGCAGCCAGCTCAGCGCGCCTGTCGCATCAACGCGCCAACATCTGGCATCTTGCCACGGCCGACCTGCTTCATGACCTTACGCATCTGGCCGAACTGCTTGACAAGCTGGTTGACCTGCTGCACGTTGGTACCCGAGCCCCGTGCGATCCGAAGCCGGCGCGAGCCCTTGATCAACTCGGGATGGCTGCGCTCCTCGGCAGTCATGGAGAGGATGATCGCCTGGATACGGTCGAGCTCGCGCTCGTCCACCTTCAGGTTCTTCAGCTGTGTTCCTGCGAAACCGGGGATCATCCCGAGCAGGTTGGTGAGCGGTCCCATACGGCGGATCGTCTTGAGCTGGTCGAGAAAATCGTCGAGTCCGAACTCGTTGCGCCGCAGCTTGCGCTCGAGATCGGCAGCTTGCGACTCGTCGAACTGACGCTCGGCTGTCTCGATCAGGCTCATCACGTCACCCATGCCGAGGATCCGCTGAGCCATGCGATCGGGATGGAAGCGCTCGAACTGATCAAGCTTCTCCCCTGTGGAGGCAAACATGATCGGCTTGCCCGTGATCGTCTTGACCGACAGGGCAGCGCCACCGCGCGCGTCACCGTCGAGCTTGCTCATTACGATCCCATCGAACTGAACAGCAGCGGCGAACTGCTCGGCGACGTTGACCGCATCCTGGCCGGTCATCGCGTCAACGACGAGCAGCACGTTGTGCGGCCTCACGGCATCGCGGATCTTCACAAGCTCGGCCATCAACGCCTCGTCCACATGCATGCGTCCGCTTGTGTCGACGATCAGCACGTCCTTGCCCTCTTCGCGCGCACGGCCCAATGCCCATGCCGCTATCTCGACCGGATCGCTGTCAGGGTGGGTGGGGTCTCGGTAATAAACGGCGGCGCCCGCCTGCGCGCCAACCTTCACGAGCTGATCCACCGCCGCGGGCCGATAGACATCGCACGCCGCCAGAGCGACCGAGGAGGAGTGCTCCTCGTGCAGGTAGCGGGCCAACTTCGCGGTGGCAGTTGTCTTGCCCGAACCCTGAAGACCCGCCATAAGGATCACAGTGGGCGGTCGCGGCGAGAAGCTCAGGCCGGCCGAGGCTCCGGTGGGTGGGCCGGCGGTGGGTGGGCCGGCGGTGGGTGGGCCGGCGGTGGGTGGGCCGGCGGTGGGTGGGCCTCCCATCAACTTCGTCAACTCGTCGGCGACTATCTTGACCACCTGCTGGCCGGGGTTGAGCTTGCCTACGATCTCAGCGCCAAGACAACGCTCCCTGACCTCGCTGGTAAAGCGCTTGACGACCTTGAAATTGACGTCGGCCTCCAGCAGCGCGAGGCGGATCTCGCGCATCGCGCTGTCGATATCGCTTTCGGTAAGCGTCCCGCGCTGGCGCACGTCGCCCAGCGTGGCCTGCAGCTTCTCGGCTAGCGAATCGAACATGACGCTGTCAATTCTGGCAGCCCAACGCGCGGGCACCGAAAGAGCTCATCCGCGCAGACACGCGAGCGAACCCCACGGTCCTCCCCCGGAGCGTCAGTCCCCCTGAGCGTCAATCGCGCTCTGAGGTGCCTGCGGATGGTGACTGCGGTCCAGAGCGACGCGCGATCGCCTCGCCGATCCCGCCAAATGCCTCGGCGAATTCCGAGGGGATCACGAACACCTTGTTGGAGTCGCCTTCGGCGAGCGAGGGGAGCATCTGCAGGTATTCGTAGCTGAGCAGCTCACGCGAGGGTTTGCCCTCGTGGATCGCTTTGAAGACGGTGTCGATCGCCTTCGCTTCGCCCTCTGCGCGCAACACGGCCGCCTGGCGGTCGCCCTCGGCGCGCAGCACCACCGCCTGCTGCTGGCCTTCGGCGGTGAGGACCTGCGCCTGCTTCTCCCCTTCTGCGGTGAGGATCGCCGCGCGACGGTCGCGCTCGGCGCGCATCTGCTTCTCCATCGCCGCCCTGATGTCCTGCGGCGGGTCCACAGACTTGATCTCCACGCGGTTGATGCGTATACCCCACTTGCCGGTCGCCTCGTCGAGTACCACCCGCAGCTCGGTGTTGACGCTCTCCCGCGCGGTTAGCGTCGCCTCCAGCGACAGCCCGCCGATCACGTTGCGCAGCGTGGTGACCGTCAGCTGCTCGATCGCCTGCAGTGGGTTGGCAACTTCGTATGTGGCCGAGCGTGGATCGGTGATCGTAAAGTAGAGGACAGTTTCAATCGCGACCACCACATTGTCTTCTGTGATCACCGACTGCGGCGAGAAGTTGACCACCTGCTCGCGCAGGTCCACCAGTGGCTTCACGCGGTCGATGAACGGCGTAACGATCGTGAGTCCCGGCTCCAACGTGCGGCTGTAGCGACCAAGCCGCTCCACCACACCCGCCCGTGCCTGCGGGATCACACGAATCGTGCGCGCGGCTACGATCAGCGCGAACACGACCACTACGACTATGACGATGAGAGCGACCATAAGGGGTTAGCTCTTCCTTTCTTTTGGGCTCTAGCCCAACAAGTGTCTCAATGCATTACCAGGGCTGTGGCGCCGCGTATTTCAACGACTTCGACTCGTTCTCCCGCGTCGAAGATCTGATCTTCGTCAAAGCTGCGCGCCGTCCACACCTCACCATCGATCTTCACGCAGCCAACACCCTCATCGTTGGCGATCCGCTCGAGCACGATCGCCTTGCGTCCAACGAGTGCCGCCGCGCCTGTCCTGATCGCCGGTGGCAGCTTACGATGGCGACGCGCAACCGGGCGCAGCGTCCCGAACACGATCGCCGAGGCAATCAGAAACACGATCACGGACAACAGCACGCCGACGCCGAGCAGGCTGACGATCGCGGCCAGCGCCGCTCCTACAGCAAACGGCGCGAGATAGAAGCCACCCTGGTGCATCTCGCCCACCCCAAGGCCACAAGCGGCGATCAGCCAGACGATCCAAGCATCCATGACTTGATTATGCCTCGGTCACCAAGGCGCGGGCGAAATCATCTGGATCGAACGGCCTCAGGTCCTCCAATTGCTCGCCGATCCCTATCAGCTTCACCGGCAAATCAAGCTCGCGCGCGATTGCGATCGCGATCCCGCCTCGTGCTGTTCCGTCGAGCTTTGTGAGCACGATTCCACTCACCCCCGCCGACTCGGCAAACATTTGCGCTTGGCGCAAGCCGTTCTGACCGGTTGTCGCGTCAACGGTCAGCAGCGTCTCGTGCGGCGCTCCCTCCAGTTGTCTTGAAATCACCCGCCGTACCTTTGCGAGCTCTGCCATCAAATCGTCCTGGGTATGCAACCGTCCGGCGGTATCGACGATCACCACGTCGATGTCCTTCGCGCGCGCCTGAGCGACCGCGTCAAATGCAACCGATCCCGGATCCGAGCCCTCCGGGCCGGTGACGATCTCACAGCCAGCGCGAGCCGACCATCCTTCCAGCTGCTCGGTGGCGGCCGCGCGAAACGTATCCGCCGCGGCAAGCATCACACTCAGACCGAGCTCCTTGTGCAGGTGCCAGGCAAGCTTGCCGATCGTCGTCGTCTTGCCCGTGCCATTGACCCCCACGGCCATGATCACCGTCGGCTTAGCACGAATGTCGATGCGGTCGCTCTCGCTGCGTGCGGTGTCAGCCAACAGCTCGATCAACCGCCCAGACAAGGCCTCGCCGCTGGTCAAACCGCCCTCGGTGGCTTCGCGCTCCAGCGTCTGGACCACCGAGGCTGTGGCGCTTGGGCCCACGTCCGCCAGGATCAGTGCCTCCTCCAAGCGTTCCCACGTCTGCTCGTCAAGCGTCGCAAACAGCGTCGCTTGAATCTCCGATCCGAGCGCCTGCCGAGTCTTGGAGAGGTTTTCCCGCAAGCGCTTGAACAGTCCACGACGACGCTCTCCGCCCGTCCCTGCGTCTGCCGGCGCCAGCGCAGGCGCGTCGGTAATGAACAGCTCAGACCAGTCGCGTGGCATGACGCGTCTATGCGACCGGCGCGATTTGTGGCGGCTTATCGACCGGAGTTACCCGTGGGCCATCCACCGGAGCCACCGGCGATGGCGGCTCCTCCTTGGGAAGCCGCCGCGAGAGCACCTTGGAGACGCCGTTGTCGGCCATTGACACCCCATACAGCCAGTCGGCTGCCTCCATTGTTCGCTTCTGGTGGGTGATCACGATGAATTGAGCGCGACCGGCGTAGCGGCGCAGCAGGGTGAGGAAGCGATCGAGGTTGAGGTCGTCAAGTGCGGCCTCAACCTCATCGAGCACGTAGAAGGGACACGGGCGTGCCAGAAATACCGAGAACATGAACGCGAGCGCCGTCATCGACTTCTCTCCACCGGAGAGCAGCGACAGTCGCTTGGTGGACTTGCCAGCCGGGGTGATCTCAATCTCAACCCCCAGCATTTCATCGGACTCCTGCTCATCGGCCTCGTCCTCGAGCTCCGCCACTGCCTCGCCGTCTGCGCTCTCGCCGTCCTTGGGCGCCGGCTCGCCGCCGAGCACCGTCCGCGGCGTCTGTTCGTCCTTGACGAGCCGCAACCGTCCGCTGCCGCCAGGGAACACGTCGCCGACAAGCTCTTCGAAGTTGCACGCTGCCGCACTGAAGGTCTCGCTGAACGTCTCGTGGATCTGACGGTCTGTTTCGCGGATCACCGCCCGCAGCTCACGCAGCGCCGTCTCCAGGTCGGTGCGACGCTCCTCCAGCTCCTCGACGTGGGCGATCGCCTCCGCATACTCCTGTTGGGCAAGTGGGTTGACCGGGCCAAGCTGTTCGCGGCGGCGAACCAAACGCTCGAGACGAGCCCTCAGCGCCTGTTGCTGCTCCTCGTTCAACGGCTCGAACGCCTCACCTGCCCTGACCGCCTCGGTGTCGGCTTCATCGGCTCCCGCGTCGTATGAATCAACCTGCTCAGACTCAACATGCTGCTCAGACGCCGACGGATTGGACGTGGCGCACTCAGCAATCGCAATGTTAGGCAGCGGCACCTCCAGAAGCTCTGACACAGTACGCAACTCCTCCAGCGCCTCAGCTGCATGGTCGCGCAGGCGCTGTGCCGCGACCTCTGCACCCGTCACCGCCTCGCCCTCGATCCGCAGTGCCGCCTGAATCTCAGCCTCTTCGCGCGCGCACTCGCGTAGCTCAGCCGACACCTGCTCGCTCGCCGCACGATCCTCGCTCAACAGCCCCTCCAGCTGGCCTAGCAACCCCACGATCCCCTCGCCTGCGCTCTCGAGCGCCGCAGCCAGACGCTGGGCACGCGGAGCCAAGTCGAGGTCGGCGGCCCGCTGGGCTCGCAAGCGTTCGATCCGCTTGGTCCGCTCGACGCGTTCGACTTGCCGGCGCTCGGCCTGCCGGCGCTCGGCGGCGAGCTCGCCCTGGACTTCGGCGCGACGGACCGCCAGGGGACCCTGCTCAGGCGCTGCCTTGCGCTGGTCGATCAGCCAAGCGGCTTTGCGCTCGGCCTCGGTCGCCTCGGCCAGCAAGCGCTCGCTGTCACGCAACGCCCCGTCAGAGCGGTCGCGTGCCTGATTGGCATCGTGCGCCCGCTCGAGCGCCTGCTCGACCGCGCTCCTCGCACTTTGCTCGGCGATGAGCACCCGCTCGCTCTCGGCGATCAACCGATCGCGCTCGTTGCGACGCGCAAGTACCCGCTCGGCCCCGCCCTCGGTCACCTGGCGCAGCTCGCCCCAGCCCCCAAACAACACGCGTCCGGAGCGCGTGCTCGCGATTCCGCGGAAATCCTCCCCTACGTCCTCCAAGCGCTCGACCACCCAGGCGTTCGCGAGCAGTCTATGCGCTAGTTCAAGCACCGGCGCGGATCCGCCCACCAGGTCGATCAGCCTGAGCGCCTCAGAGGTGGGCGGCCGATCTCCCAGCCCCGCCACACGCTCCGGCTCGGCGTGATTGCGCGCTACACGCTGCCCCTCTCCCCCAACGTTCGCCTCGTTCTCACTTGCCGCTTCGCCAGCGAGCAGCGCGGCACCGCCGTCTGGGCCAACTTTGTCGAGCAGCGCGCGAGCGCCCTCCATGTCGCGCACCAGCGACGCATCGAGCCGTCCGCCAAGCGCAGCCGCCAACGCCAACTCGTAGCCCGGCTTTACCTGTAGCGCCTCGCTGAGAGCACGCGGAGCGTCTGTCCCCGAGCTCCCGGCCCCCGCGTGGCTGCGCAAGAACTGGTTCGCCGCCGCCAACTCCGCGCCGATCTTGGCCGCCTCGCGCCTGGCGGCCTCAGCCTCCGTTTCGAGCTGACGCAACCCTGAGCGTGCTTGCTCGGCGAGCGCGTCAGCCTGCTCGCGAGCTTCGCGCACCGCCTGCACCTGAGCCTGAAGCTCTGCTACACGCGCGCTCGCCTGCTCTTGCTCACCCCGCAGCCCTTCGACCTCGCGCTCCAGCTCGCGTTCGCGTTCACCATCAATATCTGCAAGCGCCGATTCCAGAGCACGCACGCGATCCTCGCTGGCCACCTCGTCCGCTCCGATCCGATCTTGGCCGGCATCCCCATCGGCAAACGCTTGCGCAAGTGCCTCCAACTCGATCTCGATGCGACTCGCTCGCTGCGCCACTGTCGCGGCGGTTGCGGCAGCCTGCTCGCCTCGCATCTGCAGTCGCTCGCGCGCCGAGCGTGACTCATACACACGACGGGCAAGCGCATCGTGGCGCTCGGTGCGCTGCGCCAGAGCACTCTCAGCTGCTCCGCGTCGCTGAACGATTGCTCGCAGGCGCGACTCGATCTGCTCGCGTGCCGCCCTGGCAGCCCGCACGCCTTCCTCGGCTTGAGCAAGCTGCTCGCGCGTAGTCCTGACCGCCTCGCGGGCTAGCTCGAAGCGTGCCTGCAGCATTTGGTGCTCCAGACGCTCATGCAACTCAGCAGCCTCTGCCTGACGCTTGAGTGGACGCAGGCGGGTACGCGCCTCGCGCTCCACGTCAAGCGCACGGTCCAGATTCTCCTGGGTCCGCTCGAGCTTAAGCTGCGCGCGACGGCGGCGCTTGCGATGCTTGCCCAGCCCGGCAGCCTCCTCGATCAACAGTCGTCGATCGCGCGGCTTTGAGGTCACGATCGCCTCCACGCGCCCTTGGGAGATGACCGAGTGAGTCTCCTTGCCAAGACCTGTGTCGGAGAGGACCTCGATCACGTCCACCAGCCTGCAGCGAGCGCCGTTGAGTCGATACTCACCCTCGCCCGAGCGGTCGAGTCGTCGCACGATCGAGATCTCCGAAAGCGGCAGGTCCACCGTTTCATCTGAGTTGTCAAGCACAATCTCGACCTCCGCGGAGCTACGCGCTTGCACACCGCGTCCCCCACCAAAGATCACGTCCTGCATCGACTGACCCCTGACCGCAAGCGGCGACTGCTCGCCCATCGCCCACAGCAGCGCATCGGTGACGTTGGACTTGCCCGATCCGTTAGGTCCCACCACCACGCTCACACCCGGACCGAAGTCGAGTTTGGTCCGGTCGGGGAAGGACTTGAATCCCTTCATCGTGAGCGACTTCAGGTGCATCGACCGACCCCACACCTCGTGTGATTCGATCGAGCATTGCATATGACCATACGGCTCATGGCTTGGCCAGGCTCTCCAACGCCTCGCTGGCGGCCTGCTGCTCGGCGTGCTTCTTGCTGCGCCCACGACCGCTGCCGAGCGCACGACCCTCCACCAGGGCCGCCACCACGAACGTGCGGTCGTGCGGTGGTCCATGCTCCTCGGTAACCTCGTACTCGATCGTCTCCCCGCGCCTTGCCAGCGTCTCCTGAAGTGCGGACTTGAAGTCCAGCGGATGCTTCAGCGCATGCTCGATCTCCGGCGCAAACGCCTGCACCACCGCCTCGGCGGTGCGCTCGTAGCCGGCCTGCAGGTAGCACGCTCCGATCACCGCCTCGATCACCGACGCCAGCACCCGCTCTGTCTGTAGCGAGCCCACCGACTTGCCGTCCCCGCTTTCCGGCGCAGCGGCTCGCATTCGCTCCTCCACGCGCAAACGTTCGGCTACTGCCCGGCATGAGCGTCCCGACACAGCCTGCGCGCGGATCTTCGTGAGCCGTCCGGCGCCAAAGCGCTCCGCTTCCAGACGCGGATACAGGTGGGTTGTGACGGCCAATGCGAGAACGCTGTCGCCGAGAAACGCCAGTCGCGTGTAGGAGTCGCTGCGTCGCTCTGTCCATGACGCGTGCGTAAACACCTGCCGCGCCAGATCCTCGGGCAGTTCCTCGAGCAACGACTGCAGCAGCTCCACCCCGCACCGGCTGTCCCCATCATCCATCGTTTGAGTTTGCCACCACGAAATCCACGGCCTCACCGACCGTCAAGATCTCAGACGCCTGCTCGTCTGAGATCTGCACCCCGTAGGTGTCCTCCAGCTCTTGCACGAGTGTGTACAGGTCCAGCGAATCCGCTCCAAGGTCATCCTTGAAGCGGGTCTGCTCTCCGATCTGATCGGGATCGAAGTCCAGCTCGTCGGCCAGATGAGCCTGGATCAGGATGAACACTTGCTCGCGGTTCATTCGCCTGCCAGGCTAGCCGGATCGGCGGACACGGGAGCACTCCTGAGCGCGCCCGCGGCGTTGAGCGCGACATAGGTCCTGCCCACGACGTCCTCGCGCGCGCCCCGCTCAGCGCGCAGGATCGCCTGCGCGAAGCCGCGTCTGCCAAAGCGCCCGTGCGGGATCACCGCAAGGCGGCGCAGTCCCAACAGGTACGCCCCGCCCGCCGCTTCAGGATCGATTTCATCGCGAAAGCCGCGTAGCGCCGGGCGCAGCAGGAGCCCGCCAAGCCTGCCCCGCGTTGAGGAGACCGCGGCATCCCTGACCGCACCGAGAATCGTCTGGGAGACGCCCTCCATCAGCTTCAGCGCAATGTTGCCGGTGAATCCGTCGGTCACGACCACATCTGCGATTCCGCTCACGATGTCGCCGCCCTCGACGTTACCGACAAATCGCAACCGGCCGTCGTGCGCGCGTTCGGCGAGCTCGGCGCCCACCCTCAGCACCAACTCGCTGCCGCGCTCAGCCTCCTCACCGTTTGAGAGTAGGCCGACCCGCGGACGCTCCACCCCAAGCACGGCACTCGCAAACGCGGCCCCCATGAACGCGAACTGCAGCAGGTGCTCGCTACGTGCCTGCGCGTTCGCTCCGACATCCAACAGTGTGACGGGATGAGCGAGCTGAGGCCCAGGAACAGGGATCGGCAAGGCCAGCGCAGGACGGTGCACGCCGCGTGCACGCTTGACGTTAAAAAGCGCGGCCGCCATCGCGGCTCCGGTCCCCCCGGCGCACACGAGCGCTTGCGCGCGATCTTCGGCGACAGCCCTGGCAGCTTGCACGATCGACGCTTGCGGAGTTGCGCGAACTGCTCGTGCTGGGTCCGGGCTCTTGGCAACAGACAAAGGCGCATCTATGACCTCAACACTCGACCCCCGAGATGGGAGGACCTGCATCTCCTCGGCTGGACCAAACAGCAGCACCCGCACACCATGCTCGGCCGCAAGCATCGCGCCCGCCGCCACCTCCGCGGGACCCATGTCGGCGCCGTTGGCGTCAACCGCCACAACCAGTCGCGCGACCTCGTCGATGGCCGGCATCGCGCGGCCCTCAGCCGTGCTGCTCACGCGCGAGGCTACTCGTGATCGTGATCGTGGCCGTGCGCATCGTGAGCCACGATCTCACGTCCAGCATACGTACCGCACACCGGACACACGCGGTGTGGCCGACGCGGGCTATGACAGCGCGGGCACTCATTCACCGAGGGGGCGTCGATCTTGTGATTGGCACGGCGCAGCGAGGTGCGGCTGTGCGACTGCTTTTTCTTGGGAACCGCCATTGGCCGGACAGGCTAGCAGGGCAGCGACGCAATGGGACGTAACTGCACTGCTGCCTCACAGTCTTATCGCTCGTCGGAACATCGTTCACCGGCCCTATCTGCCAAAGTCGGCTACTCAAGCTTGAGCTCGCTCAACTTCGTCCAGCGCGGGTCTGGCGGACGCTCGTGCGTATGCTCGGGACCGGTCTCGTTGAGATCGGCGGCGCACACCGGACACAGTCCCGCACAATCCTCGCGACACAGCACCTGCACTGGAAGCGCCAGGATGAGCGCGTCTCTGGTCCAGGCCGCCAGGTCGAGTGTCTCGTCATCCATGTAGGGGCTCGACAGCTCCTCGCCGCCGCCGGGCCGCTCGACCTCGCGCGCGTCCACCTCTACGTGTGGCGTGGCGTCCTTCAGGCAACGCATACAGGCACCCTCGATATTCGCGCCAAAACGCAGTCGCAACGCATATCCATTGCCGGTCATGCGCGACACGTCGAGTCTCACCGGTAGCGCCGCAGGGGTCACCTCGTAGTGCTCGCCTCCAAGCGTCAGCGGCTCGACGTGCACCGCCGACTCAAAGCGCCGGCCCTCGCCTGCGCTCAGGCGCAAGCCACCGAGGTCGAGGATGTCGGTCACAGCAGGCATCCCCTCAGATTAGTAACCCGCCGTCAGACGGGCTTGCCCACCAGCGTCAGGCGATCTCGTGCAACTCGCGCTTGAGCACCTTGCCCGTCGCGTTGCGTGGCAGCTCCTCCACGAACACCACTTCGCGCGGCACCTTATAGCGCGCCAGGTTGTGCTTGACGTACTCCTTGACAGTCTCCTCGTCCAAGCCTGAACCCTCGCGCGCGACGACGAACGCCTTCAGGCGCTGTCCGAACTCGGCATCCTCGACACCGATCACGGCCGCCTCCTCGATCGCCTCGTGGTCGGCCAGCAGGTCCTCGACCTCGCGTGGGAACACGTTCTCCCCGCCCGAGACGATCATCTCGTCGTCGCGACCGTCCACGAAGAGGCGACCGGCGGCGTCGATGTGGCCCATGTCGCCGGTGCTCATCAGCCCGTCGACGATCTCCTTGCCACCGCCACCGGTGTAGCCCTCGAAGACCATCTCGTTCGCGGCGAAGATGCGCCCGCGCTGACCTTTTGCGACCTCACGGCCCTGCTCGTCGAGCAGCTTCACGACCGTCCCCAGCGGGGGCTTGCCGGCGGTGCCCGGTGCAGAGCGCAAATCCTCGGGGGTGGCGATCGTCGCCCATGCGACCTCGGTCGAGCCGTACAGGTTGTAGAGCACATCGCCGAAGGTGTCCATCACGCGCGTGGCCAGCTCGCCTGGCAACGCCGAGCCACTGGCGGCAATGATCTTCAGGGCGTGTGTGTCGTAATTCGCGATCGTCTCCGGCGGCAGCTCGAGGATGCGCTGCAACATCACCGGCACGACCGCAAGCGCCGTGGCACGGTGTTCGGCTATCGCTCTCAGCGTCGCCTCGGGATCGAAGCGCCGACGCAGCACGATCGTCGAAGACAGCGGCAGCGCCAGCGTGAAGTGACCGAAGCCCCAGGAGTGGAACATCGGGGCGGCGATCACAGTCCTCTCACGCGCCTTCAGGGGGATCTTCGAGAACAGCGCAGCCAGCGGCTCGACCGAGTCCGGCTGTTTACGGGCGGCGCCCTTCGGCGTACCGGTGGTGCCCGAAGTAAGGATCACAACCCTGCCGGGTTCGCCCGGAGGAGTGAGATCGGCAGTGCTGCCTTTCGTGATCAGGTCCTCGAGCAACGGATCGGAGGGCTTGCTTCCCGGCTCGCTCCAAGCCACGAAGCGCTTACGGCCCTCGCCGCCGTCGCCGACGAGGTTGGCGAAGTCCGCGTCGTAGACGAGCCCGGCCGGGTCCTCGCGGCGCATCACGTCGGTGATCTGCGGACCGGCGAAGGCGGTGTTCAAATACAGCGCGCTGGCCCCGAGCTTCGAGCAGGCGACGGTAGCCTCGACGAAGCCACGGTGGTTGCGACACATGATCGCCACGCCGTCGCCTTCTTTGATCCCGGCGGCGCGCATTTCGCGGGCGAGTGCGTTGGTGCGCAGGTGCACCTCTTCGAAGGTGAGCGTGCCGCGCTCGTCGATCAACGCCTCACGTTCGGGGAAGCGCGCTGCGGAGCCCGTGTAGGCAGCGGCGGGCGTCGGACCCCAGTGCTTCAGCGCACGGACCGACCTGACTGCCCGATCTGGCCTGACCGGCGCGAGGATGCCGGTCCCCAGGAAGACCTTGGCGACTTCGAGCCGATACTTAAGCGGTGAGCTCACGCGGGCACCCTACCCAAAATGCGGTCCCCCGCGCGTGCGTGCGTGCGCCGATGGGAAACACCGAGAGGCGCACTCAGCCGTCCATGCCAACCCGATTGCCGGCAACTACGAAACTTCGGCGGGCTCGTCCTTGCCCTGCAGGCGCTCGCGACCACGCTGCACGGCCGCGATGAACTTGGAGAGGTTGACCTCGAGCGTGCCAAGGATCTCATCGGCGTAGTCCTCCGCACCGAGCCTGATCTCGCGCTCGCGCGCCCTTGCATCCTCGACGATGTCCTCGGCGGCACGCTCGGCCTGCTTGGTGACCTCCTCGTCGCCCACCAGTTTCTCCTGGCGCTCGCGCGCCTCCTTGACGATCCGCTCGGCCTCCTTCTTGGCCTCGGCGAGCATCTCCTGGCGCTCCTTGACGATCCAACGTGCCTGCTTGATCTCCTCGGGGATCGTCGCGCGCATCTGGTCGAGAAGGTCATAGATCTCCTCCTTGTCGACCCTCACCTGGTCTGTCATCGGCACAGACTTGGCGTTGTGAACCAGATCGTCGAGCTTGTCGATCAGCACGAGAACGTCCATCAGCTGTCACCTCCGTGGCGTGTCTCGCGCCACGACTTATGAGCAAAGTTGTCTCTCAAGATGCGTCTCACGTCACCAAAGTTCGTCAGCGCCGCAGCTCTTCCTGCAAGCGCGTTGCCACCTCTTGGGGCACCAGATCGTCAATTCTCCCACCAAACGTCGCGAGCTCCTTTACTCCGCTCGACGAGAGGAAACTGTACTGCGGGCTGGCCATCAGATACACCGACTCTATCTCGGGATCCTGCCTACGGTTGAGCTGGTTCATCTCGAACTCGTACTCGAAGTCCGAGATCGCCCGCAATCCCTTGACGATCGCCTTCGCGCCAACGTTCCTGGCGAACTCCACCACCAGCGTGTTGAACGGCTGCGCACGCACCCCGCGCAGATCCTTGATTGCGTTGGTGATGAAGCTCATCCGCTCCTCGATCCCAAACAGTGTCTTGTCCTTGCGAACCGAGCGATTGACAACCGCAACCACAACCTCGTCGTACAGAGCCGCCGCCCGCTGGATCACGTCCAGGTGGCCATTGGTGATCGGGTCATAGGAGCCCGGGCAGACGGCTATCGACTTCTCAACACTCATGATCATCCTTGTTTGAGGTCTCGGGACTCTGCACGGTATCCATCCTCGCCCTCGACAGGCAGGCGGTGGATTGTGATTATCGTGTCTCCATAGCGCCGTTGTGTGATCGTGTGGAGCGCCAGCTCCACCGGCGCCCGTCGATCACTCTCGACGACAACGCGCCCTTCGGGGCTGAGCAGCATCGGCAGAAGTGCCGACAACCCGCCCTGAAGCTCGCTCGCATGCCTGTAGGGGGGATCGACGAACACGAGATCGTATGTCTCGCCGTGCGCTCGTGCGGCGCGCAGCAATCCCAGGGCATCACCGACACGCACGTTTGCTTCGCCTTCGCCAAGCTCGAGTGCGGCCAGATTTGCCCCCAGCGCCGCCACCGCGCTCGCGTCACGCTCCATGAATACGACCCGCTCGGCACCCCTGGAAAGCGCCTCGATCCCAAGTGCTCCACTGCCGGCAAACATGTCCAGCGCCACGATTCCATCGAGCTTGCCAAGTATCGAAAACAGCGCCTCACGCACTCGATCGGAAGTCGGACGGGTCGTGCGTCCCCTCGGTGCGCTGAGACGCCGACCACCCAGACGCCCAGCAATCACCCTCATCCTCACGCCGGGATCGGCAGCAATGCCTGCGCCCCATACGCAACCTCGAGTGCTTCTCCGAGCAGAGCGTGCAACGGACCGCACAGCGTCGGATCCTCGGCGAGGATCGCCTCCGCGTGTGAGCGAGCGCGTTCAAGCAGCTCACCGTCCTCGGGCAGACTGGCGAACTTGAACTGGCCCAACCCCGACTGACGCGTACCCACCAACTCGCCCTCCCCGCGCAGGCGCAGGTCGATCTCGGCGAGCCTGAATCCATCGGAGTGCTCCACCAGCGCACGCAAGCGCCGCGAGCTGGGCGGTCCGGCAAGCAGGCACGTCGAGCGGTGCCCTCCGCGCCCGACCCGTCCGCGCAGCTGGTGCAACTGGGAGATCCCAAATCGCTCAGCGTTCTCGATCAGCATCACGGTCGCGTTGGGCACGTCCACGCCGACCTCGATCACGGTGGTCGCGACCAGCACGTCCGCCTGCCCGGAGGCAAACGCCTCCATCGCCTGCTGCTTCTCGCGCGGGCGCATCTGGCCGTGCAGCAGCTCCACGCGACGACCGGCAAGCTCTCCATGGCGCAAACGCTCGAACTCTGCAATCGCAGCGCGCGTCTCGCCCAACTGGCCCCCGACATGGGAGCCCATCGACGACTCCTCGGCGCTTGACCCCGCCTCGCGGGTTCTCACACCAGCCTTGCCCTTCGCCTCTGCGCGCCCATCTTCCTGGGCCTCCTCGACAAGTGGACAGACCACATAACCCTGACGGCCCGCATCCAACTGCTCGCGCAGCAGCCGGTATGCCTCGGCACGTCCATCCTTTCCCTCCACGATGCGGGTATCGATCGGCTGGCGTCCATGCGGTAGCTCGCGCAGCACGCTGCGATCAAGGTCGCCGTGGCGCGCGAGCGCGAGTGTCCTTGGGATCGGAGTCGCCGTCATGTGCAGCATATGAGGCGGTCTGACGGATCGCTGGTTTTCTAGACTCGCGCGTTGGCGCACTCCGAAGCGGTGCTGCTCGTCAACCACGGCCACCGCCAACTCACGGAAGTGCACGCCTGGCTCGATCAGTGTGTGTGTCCCCACGATCAGCGACAGCTCGCCGCTTGCCAACCGCCCCACGATCCCCGCCTTGCGCCGCGCAGGGGTCGAACCCGTAAGCAGCTCGCAGCGCACGTTCTCTGCACCCAGCAGTCGTTGCAGGGTCGCAAAATGCTGTTCGGCAAGCGTCTCGGTCGGCGCCATCAGCGCTGCCTGGGTTCCATGCTCGACCGCGCGCAGCATCGCGTGCAGCGCCACCACCGTCTTGCCGCTGCCCACGTCTCCCATCAGCAAGCGCTGCATCGGCCGCGTGTGTTCGAGCTCGTCGGTAATGGTCGCGATTGCTCTGCGCTGATCGCCCGTCAGCTGGAACGGCAGTCCCTGCCTCAGCCATCGCTCGCTGAGCGTCGGCGGATCCCGAAGCGCCCGCGCGTGTGCCTGCTCGGCGCGACGGCCACGACGCATGAGAAACACAAGCTGTGTCAGCAGCAGCTCTTCAAAGGCGAGCCGCTTGAGACCCTCGCGCGATGAATCCCCGGAGCCGCTGAAGTGCATCGCGCCGAGCGCCGCGCCGCGCTCGGACAAACGCTCGGCCACCCGGATCGCGGCAGGCAGCGGCTCGAGCACCTCGTGCAGACCGTCTCGGGCGTCGCGCACGAGCGTCAGGATCTGGGTCGAGCTGACGCCGTCGGCGGCAGGATAGTGCGCAACCGAGCGAGCATCTCCGGAGTCGATTGTTGAGCCGACCGCATGGTGGGAAACGCGGAAGCGCCCGCCTGAGTCGGCCTTGCCGTGCAGCACCAGGCGGGTACCGGGCGGATAGTTCTTGACGAGCCAAGGCTGATTGAAGAAAGTCGCTCGCATCGAGCCTGTCTCGTCGAACACGCTCGCCTCAACAAGCCCGCGCATCCCGCGGCGGCGGACCTGCCGGCCCGCGATCGAGCGCACCTGTACAGCCACGGTCGCCTGCTCACCGGCGCGCAATTCTCTCAACATGCGCGCCTCACGATGATCACGCGGCAGGTGTTCGAGCAACTCCCCAAGAGTGCTCACTTCGAGGGCGGCCAGCCCGTCGGTGAGCCTTTTGGTCGGAAGCTCGAGTGCGGCCCCCAGGCGCGACGGTCGTGGCCAACGCACAGGCGCGGCCAGCAACTGCGCGTGCGTCAGCCGTCCAGCGCCCGCGAAGGCGGCGGGAGGCGAGTCTTGTCCACTACTCGGCGGCGAGCAGCCACCAATAGGCCGGCTGGCCACCGTCGCGAAGCTCGAGCTCGACATGACCGTCCATGATGCCCTCCAGCTCAGACAGCTCCAGCGGTGCGCCTGCGCCGGCAAGCACGCTGATCAGCTCGGCATCCGCGGCAAGCGCGCGCAGCACCGCCAGCAGCGTCTCGCGTGGCTCGCCCCAAGCGATCATCTGCTCCTCGACAAACCCGACCGCATCACCTTGCTCGAAGCGACCCTGGGCGTCAGCTCGCGCCGCCTGCGCCACCGAGCCCGTGCGCAGCGCGTCGAGCGCTTCTTCCACCGCCCGTGCGTTCTCCTGCACCCCGCGGTCGCTCTGTAGCGCCACTGCCGCGGCGAGTCCCGCCTGTTGGCTTGTACAGGGCACGACCATCACCTGCTTGTCCGACAGTTCCGCGGCACGCTCGGCGGCCATCACGACGTTGGCGCTTCCAGGCAGAACCACGACCTCCTCTGCCGGCACCTCGTGGATACTCGCAAGCAGCTCATACGTGGACGGGTTCAGTGTCGGACCGCCGTCGATCGTGTGCACGCCGAGCTCCCGATACAAGCCTCTGAGCCCATCTCCGTTGACCACCGCGAGCGCGCCGCAGCGCGGGCGTGGGCGAGCGTGTTGGTTGTCCGCCGTGCCCATGGCACGCATCCCGATCCCCTCGGCCACGATCAGCGCACCGTCTGTCGAGCCCGCGCCATTTACCCGTGCCACCCCGTTTGTCACATCGACCGCCGCCAGACGCCGGTCACGCTCGGCGACCTGAGCTCGCATGTCCGCCACATCGAGGTGCGACACCTCACCGACACCGTCAAACAAAGCCGTCGCACGCTCGGGCTCATCGGTGTGCAAATGCACCTTCAGCGTGGTGGGATCGCCCACCACCAGCACCGAGTCCCCAAGCGTCTCCAGAGCCGCACTGAAGCTCGACGCCCGCAGATCGTGACCGGTGACGGCAAAATTGGTGCAGTAGCGGTAGGTACTGGAGCTGTGCTCGGGATGGGTGATCTTGGCAGGCGCATAGTGCTCCAGCTCAGGCGGCTCCTGTCCTCGCAGCACCGCCACCACCCCGGCGAAGATGATTGTGAGGGCGTGTCCGCCGGCGTCGACAACGCCCGCGTTGCGCAACTCCGCCAGCAGTTCCGGCCCTCGCCTTACCGACTCCTGGCCGGCGGACACCGCGCGTTCCAGCGTTTCAGCGATCGCGAGATCCTGCTCGCTTGGCTCGGTCGCAGGGGCCAGTCGTCCGCCCTCTTTACTGTGGGCGACATCAGCCACGATGCTGTGGGCCATGGCGCGCGCCACGGTGAGGATCGTGCCCTCGGCCGGATCGCGCACCGAGGTGTAGGCGCGATCGGCGGCATTTGCCAGTGCCGCGCCAATCAAGGTCGCGTCGATCAGCTGCCCGGGCCGACTCACAAGCTCCTCGGCGGCGCCCCTGATCAGCTGGGAGAGAATCACGCCCGAGTTGCCTCTGGCACCGAGCAGTGCAGCTCGGGCGACCGACTGAACGATCTCCTCGCGACCGATCTCGTCGATCGTCTTTGACGAGTCGCTGCCCTGCAGGCGGTCGAGCTCACCCAGCACGGCCTTCAGCGTGAGCACCATGTTGTCGCCCGTGTCGCCATCGGCAACTGGGAACACATTCAGGTCGTTGACCTCCTCGCGGCGAGACTCCAGGTGCGCGAGCGCGCCAGCCACCGCCGCTCTAAAGCGGATCAGGTTCGTGTCGGTCACCGGCTCTGCTCCATCGGATGCGCCCCCTCAGGCGCTCTTGATGTCCTACTCACAGCCTCCTAATACACCACTACAGCCGGTCGTTACCGAATCACAAGAAGCGCCTGTAGGGTCGAGAGGCAAGTCAGGCAAGGATCGATGGGCCCACCCACCCCACGAAATGTGCTGGCCGAAACGGGGATGCGAGCGTAGCGAATGTCTCCCGGTTTCCCTACAGGGCCTTGGTGACCTTGCCGGCCTTCAGACAACGCGTGCACACGTATACGCGACGGGGCGCCTTGCCAACCAGGATCTTGACCTTCTGGAGGTTGGGGTCGAACCGCCGCTTGGTTGCGACCATCGAGTGACTGCGACTGTTACCGAACGCAGGACCCTTCCCGCAGCTGTGACATACCTTGGCCATGAGGATGCGCAGTCTAGCCGCTCTGCAGCTCAGAGCGCAACGCCGCCATCCTCAGCACCGCTTCGGCAGCATGAGCGCCCTGATCGCGCTTGCCTCCGCCAGCGCGGGCCAGTGCCTGTTCCATCGTCTCGCACGTGAGCACTCCAAACGCACATGGCACGCCGGTACTGAGCGATACCTGTTGGATCCCGCGGGCGGCCTCGGCGCACACGTAGTCGTAGTGGCTGGTCTCTCCCCGGATCACCGCTCCCAGACAGGCCACGCCGGTGAAGCGGCCCGATTGCGCCGCGTAGCTGGCTGCCAGCGGCAGCTCGAAGGCACCTGGCACGTCGAACACCTCCACGTCGACGTGCCCGGCCCGCGCGAACGCATCGAGCGCGCCTTTTTCCAGGCGTTCCGCCAGGTTCTCATAGAAGCGCCCGATCGCGATCGCATAACTCATTTGCCGCGCTCGCGTTCATGCTCGCCTGCCTGGGTGGTGGGACTCCCATCTTGGTTGGCCCCCGAATGGGCGCGCTCGGAGTGCAACAGCTCCGCGTCGAGGTTGAGGCCCTGATGGTGCAGGATGTGGCCCATCCGCTGGGCCTTGGTGCGCATATAGGCCTCGTTGTGCTCGTTGGGCGCGTGCTCGATCGGGATCTGCGCGCTGACCGACAGTCCGTAGCCCTCCAGGCCCTTGATCTTCTTGGGGTTGTTGGTGAGGATGCGGATCGAGCTGAGGCCGAGGTCCACGAGGATCTGCGCCCCGATCCCGTAGTCGCGCAGGTCGGCGGGCAACCCGAGGCGCTCGTTGGCTTCGACGGTGTCAAGGCCGTCCTCCTGCAGGCGATAGGCGCGCAGCTTGTTGAGCAGACCGATGCCTCTGCCCTCCTGGGAGAGATACAGCAGGACACCCTCGCCCTCGCGCTCGATCATCGCCAGCGCGGAGGTGAGCTGCTCGCCGCAGTCGCAGCGCAGCGAATGAAACACGTCGCCGGTTAGACACTCCGAGTGCACGCGCACGAGCACGTCCTCGCGCCCCGCGACGTCGCCCTTGACGAGCGCCACGTGGTGCTTGTCGTCGACCAGCGAGCGGTAGCCAACCGCGTCGAAGTCGCCGAAGGCCGTGGGCAGGCGCGTGGAGACGATTCGCTCGACGAGCTTGTCGTGGCGGCGCCGGTAGGCGATCAGGTCGGCGACGGTGATCATCTTCAGCCCGTGGCGAGCGCAGTAGTCGACCAGGTCGCCCACGCGGGCCATCGTGCCATCGTCGTTCATCACCTCGCAGATCACGCCGGCCGGGTTCAGACCAGCCAGACGCGCAAGGTCGACCGCCGCCTCGGTCTGCCCGGCACGCTCGAGCACGCCGCCGCCGCGGCTCTTGAGCGGAAACACGTGGCCCGGCTGAACGAGATCGCGAGGGACGCTCTCAGGGTCGATTGCGACCTGGATCGTATGAGCGCGATCGTGTGCCGAGATGCCCGTTGTGACGCCCTCGCGCGCCTCGACCGACACCGTGAACGGCGTTTCGAACGACGACTCGTTCTTGGCGGCCATCAGATCGAGCCCGAGCTCATCACAACGCTCGGGTGTGAGGGAAAGGCAGATCAGTCCACGACCCTCCTTGGCCATGAAGTTGATCGCCTCGGGAGTGGCAAATTGCGCGGCCATCGTGAGGTCGCCCTCGTTCTCACGGTCTTCGTCGTCGCAGACGACGATCATCTTGCCTTGTCTGATCTCCTCGATCGCCTCCTCGATGGTCGCGAACGGGGTCGTTGTCTTGGACTGGCTCATATACGGGCCTCCGTCTTCAAAAGTCGCTCTACGTGCTTGGCGAGGATGTCCGCCTCGATGTTGACCCGGTCCCCGACCTGCGCTTCCCCAAGGTTGGTGCGGGCGAGCGTCTCGGGAATCAAGGACACCGAGAAGCGCTCCTCGCCTGCCGCACCGATCTCACCCTCCTCGCCAACCTCACTGACCGTTAGGCTGACCCCGTCGACGGCCACCGAGCCCTTCGCCACGAGATAGCGCGCCAGCTCGGACGGGACTTCGATCTCGAGCACGCGCGCAAAGCCCTCCTCGTGCGACGCGACGATCGCACCCGTCCCGTCGACATGCCCCTGCACGATGTGCCCGCCAAGGCGCCCGTCGGCGCGCAGCGCAAGCTCCAGGTTGACGGGCGAGCCAGGGCGCAACTGCTCGAGCGAGGAGCGCCTCAGCGTCTCCTGCATCGCCTGCGCGCGGAAGGCGCCATCGTTGACGGCTGTCGCGGTGAGGCACACACCGTTGACGGCAACAGAATCGCCCTCAGCCAGCTCGCTCGCAAGCATCGTCGAGATCTCCAGTGTCGCGCCATCGGCGTCGCGCTGGACACTCCTGACGCTCCCGAGGTTGGCTATCAGACCGGTGAACATACGCGGGATCTCATCGTGCGCGGTCGGCCTACCACTCTCGCAGGCGGGCGGAGATCAACAGGTCCTCGCCGACGCGGTCACAGTCGAAGGTGAGCGCCCGCAGAGCGTCGGAGATACGCTCGACACCCTCACCCTCCAGAGGATCGCGCGCGGTGCGCCCGCCGAGCAGTATCGGCGCTAGGAACAGGCGTATCTCGTCGATCTCGCCAGCATCGAGAAACGCGCCGGCGAGATGCGGCCCACCCTCCAACAACACCGAGGCTATCCCATTGGCACCGAGCTGGTCGAGCGCCGAGCGCACGCGCGCGGGCTCATTCTCACCGGGGGCCACGAGCACCTGAGCACCGGCCGCCTCGAGCGCGTCCGTGTCCGCACGAGCCGCGGCTCGCGAGACCACCACGGTCAACGGAACGCTGTCGGCGGCCGCGAGGAGCTGCGAGCCGATCGGTAGGCGCGCAAGCGAGTCGAATACGACGCGACGTGGTTGGCGTGGGGTCTCTGCAGGGATGCCATCGGGACGAGCGGTCAGCTGCGGATCGTCAGCCAGCGCTGTGCCAATGCCGACGACCACAGCGTCCACCGATGCGCGCCAGGTGTGCGCCAGCAGCCGGCTTTCCTCGCCGCTGATCCACTGTGAATCTCCCGCGCGGGTGGCAACCTTGCCATCGAGCGTCATCGCAGACTTGAACAAAACCCACGGTCGCCCCACACGCGCGTGCTTGCGAAACGCTTGGTTGAGCAGCCGCGCGCGGGCTGCGAGCTCACCGTCAGCGATCACGACCTCAACACCCTCGTCGCGCAGGATTCCAAGGCCCCGCCCGGATGCCTTCTCGGTGGGATCGTCGGAAGCGATCACCACACGCACGATGCCGGCACGCAGGATCGCGTCGGTACACGGGGGCGTGTTTCCCTCGTGGCAGCATGGCTCCAGCGACACGTACAGGGTCGCGCCGGTGAGCTCAATCGAGCCACATGCCTCGATCGCGTTGACCTCGGCGTGCGCGCCACCGTAGCGTTCGTGCCAGCCTTCGCCAAGGATCTCCCCATCGCGGGCAACAATCGCTCCAACGCGCGGGTTGGGCTTGACCTCACCAGCTCCCTGCCGGGCCAGCTCGATCGCGCGCGCTAGGTGCGCTCGGTCTGTGTCGGTGGTTATCGCCATCGCCGTAACCAGGATAAGGGTCGTCGCGGGGAACACCGGAAAACGAGTCCGCGGAGCTCGCCCGCGGAACTCGCGCGACAGCGCGCAGCGCCGGGGCTCGAGCCTAGCCGGTGGCTCCCGCGCAGTGTCCGTCACGTAGGCGATATACCGTCATTTCCGGCCCGGGACGCTCGTAGGAGAGCGGGTAGTAGTCAAATGACCAGTCGAAGCTAAACCGTGGAGGACTGCTGCCCGGTGAGTAGGGCGAGACGCGATAGGCGACTTCCGCCTGGGTGGCCAGCTCGTGGTAGTAGGCACTTGCAAACGGTGCAGCGCGCGGATCGGCAAGCGCCCGACCGGACTCTGTCGAGCCGACCACCACCCAGCAATAGCCCAGTCGCTCATACCAGCCGATCAAGGCTGGGCTGAGCGTCGTCTCATAGTCTTCGAGCGTCACTTGGTGGATCGTCTGCGGAGCAAGGCTCCCGTCGGGTGCGATCACCGACTGCAGCGCCTCGTACTTCAGCCAGCGCTCAGAGCGTGAGGCGCCCGCGCCTTCTTCGATCCACGAGTCGAGCACCACCGGCTCGACCACGATTGGGGTGCCGCGCGGCACATGCGCGACCATCCACGCCCGTGTGACGTTGCGAGTATCCGCTCGCGAGAGCACGAGATCGTTGTGAACACTGTAGATGGCACCCTGCCCGAGCAGTAGGATCACGACCAGCACAGACGCACCGACAACAGCGATCGGTCTCGCCGACGACCGCCTCTGTGTGATGGCGAGCATCGATCCACCACCCGAGAAGCTGCTCGACTCGGGCTGCTGGACTTTTGTGCCGTGCCCACGATCAACGATCGCACCTGCCAGTGTCAGCCCGAAGAATGCGCTGAGCAGACAGGCGATCGGCAAGATCGGCATCAACCAGCGGCCAAAGTAGCGATCCTGCAGCCCCATGAACGCGAGGAACAGGACCGCCGCCGGCACGAGCAGCCAGCCGACGCGTGCATGACGGCGCCAGATCGCGACGGCCCCGCCGAGCGCGGCGACGGCGGGCACCCAACCGAGGCCCCACGAGAACGACCACAGGTAGTAGAGGAGCCCGATCTCCTTCGGCGCGCCGAGCTTCCCCTGGGCTTCGTCGGAGAGGTTGGATTGGTGAATCAGTTCGGAATAGAACAATTTGAAGTCGAGCAGCGCATAGGGATTGGCGATCAAAAACGAGCCAAGTGCACATGCGCCCGCGAGCGCGACTCCAACCACCGCGCGACGCCCGGGATGGTTGGGGATCGAGCGTCCGGGAATCAGATGGCTTGAGGTTCCATCGATCGAATCGAGGTAGCGCGCGGCTGTGGCCGTGACAAATGGCACGAGCGCGATGCCAGCCGTGTACTTGCTCGCGCACGCCAGACCGAGACCGATCCCGGCGAGCGCATAGTCGAGCTTTCGCCCATACAACATCACTCCGGCGCTGCCGAAGAGCGAGAGCGTCAGCGGCAGCAGTGTGACCGCATCGTTGAGCGCGAGATGTCCATAGGAGACAGGCAGGAATGCGACCGCCTCAATCGCGGCTGCAAGCAAACCGATGCGACGGTCAAACAAGCGGGCACCGAGCAGGTACAGCATCCACACGGCGGCGGTACCTAGCAGCGCGACCGTGATCCGCGCCACGAGGAACACTTCCCCGGGATGCAGTTCGTATTCGTGGATGACCCCATGACCGCCCCCGAACCACACGTCGAATACGAGGTGCAGCACGTAGGTGAGCGCCGGCGGGTTGACGAAATAGTGCGGGTTCAGCCCTTCGGAGAACATCCTGACGGCCTTCGGGACGAAATGGCCAGCCTCGTCGATGTTGTAGACGTAGGGAAGGCCCTCTCCGATACCCCACAGACGCAGGCCGAGCGCCATGAGCAGTACGAGAGCGAGCCCACACCAAACCAGGAGCCGTGTTGAGCCGCGCGACCCGCTCGGCCCAGACTTAGAAGCAGCTCCGGCGTCGATCGAAGCGCCCCTGGGCTCAGCGACCGTCATCGCACCGGCTCAGCAGTTGGCATACACGGCGTAATAGCGACTCGTGTATACGCGTTTGAATCCCACCGCCGGCACCTGGTCGCGCGGATCGTCGCCCACATCGACGATCGCGTCGACAAACACGGCTTCTCCGAGCGGATACACGGCAACGCTCCCTCGATTCAGGCGATCCTGCAGTTCGTAGTCCCTGCCTGCCGCCTGCGCGCTTGCCTGGCTGCGCGCGACGATGTCGTTCTGTCCCACGCTGCCGAGGATCCAGCGAGCGTCGGGGGTCAGCTTGTTGTTGGGTAGCGACAGTAGTGGACAGCGCCGCAATTGGGCTCTTACCGCGGGGGCGTGGAGCGCGGCGGCAAGACCCTCGTGAAAGTTCTCGTGGTCGGCAAGCGTGGTGCGCAAACTCGTTAGGCTGAGCGTACTTGCCGCCGAGGCGGCGCCATAGACGATTAGCACCGTGGCGCCCACGATCCATAGGCGCCGCAGCGCGCTACCGGTCTCGAGCATCGACCAGCCACCGATCGCAAGCGCACAGAACACGAGCATCACGATCGATGCGCCGACCATGTAACGGTCGACCACCGAGGCGCCTGCGGCTCCCTCGGCTATGAACACAAACAGTAGACAGCCAAGCACCACCAGCGGCACAAGCATGCGCCGCGGGGTCAGCCATAGGGCGATCACCGCGCCAACGATGCTGCCGAGCACCACCGGCAGCTTGTCGATCCGCACGGCGTAGTTCCAGGTCGCCGAGAGCACGCCCGAGAGGCCCTGGGTGCGACCGAGTTCGGCGGCAAGTTCGGATGTGGAGTGAAGGGAGTAGAGCGGGTTACCCGTGACCACGGCGTCGACGCCGACCCACAGCACGGGCGCAATTGCAGCGAGACCGAGGTAGCGCAAACGCGTGCCTGTATCTGCGTGCCATGAGCACCATAGCCAGTAGACCCCGCTCAGTACCCACGCGTCGGGGCGCAGCAGGCCGGCCGCTGCCAGCAGGCCGAAAACCAACGCCCCGCGTCGCGGACGTTCGATCTCGAGCGCGGTGGCCCACACGACGAGCGCCACGTAGGAGATGTCCAGGTAGCCCTGTGCCGCGAGGTTCTCCACGAAAAAGCGGCTGAGCACCAGCAACCCGGCAAGTGCGCCGACGACCGGCCCGAAGCACAGTCGCCCGAGCCGGTACATGCCGGCAACAAGCGCGACGAATGAGGCGATCGAGCCGAGCACCATCAGGCGCGCCCCACCCTGGCCAAAGATCGAGCAGAAAGCCCCGAAGGCAATCGCCAGCGGGTGCTCGGTGGGCGCGCGATATACGCGAAAGTCGGGCACGTGTAGGTGCAGCAGATCCCGCCCCCACAGCAGCGCGTAGAACGAGTCATACGTCGGATATGTGGGGAATGCCAGGTAGCCCGCGAGCGCAAGCGCACACATCGCGCCAAACGCGAGCTTCGCCCAGGAGGATGCCTCCATCTCACGCAGCCTCTGAAACCGCACGGGAGCCGGTCCGTCAGGGTGGGTGTGAGCATTCAACGTCGCGCTTGGGGTTGCCATCCGGCGCAGAGCCTATGAGAGATAGGCTTTCGGCGGTGAAGGTCATCATCCAGATCCCCTGCTTCAACGAGGCCGAGCAACTGCCCGCGACGCTCGCGGACCTGCCGCGGGCGATCGACGGCGTCGATGTTGTGGAGTGGCTGATCATCGACGACGGCTCGACCGACGAGACGATCTCGGTGGCCCGTGCAAACGGCGTGGATCACATCGTGCGTCTGACCAACAACAAGGGCTTGGCGGCAGGCTTCCAGGCCGGCCTCGACGCGTGCCTGAAGCTTGGGGCCGATGTGATCGTCAACACCGACGCCGACAACCAATACTACGGTCCCGACGTGGTCAAGCTCGTGCGGCCGATCCTCGAAGGCAGCGCAGATATGGTGGTGGGCGACCGCGAGGTGAGCAATATCGAGCACTTCTCGCCCTTGAAGAAGACGCTGCAGCGACTGGGCTCGTGGGTCGTGCGCCAGGCATCCTCCACCAGCGTGCCGGACACGACCTCGGGCTTCAGGGCATACAACCGCGAGGCGGCGATCCAGATGCTGGTCGTCTCGAAATTCACCTACACGCTGGAGACGATCATCCAGGCGGGCAAGCAGCTCGTTGCGATCGACCATGTCGCGATCCGCACCAATCCCAAGACGCGCGAGTCGCGCCTGTTTCCCTCAATGGGAGCGTATGTGAGGCGCAACTCGATCTCGATCTTCCGCATCTATGCCCAGTACGAGCCGCTGCGCGTGTTCTGGAGCCTGGCGGCGGTGATCGGCGTGGTCGCGCTGGGCGTGTGGATTCGGTTTGTGGTCGCCTATGCCGAAGGCAACGGCAAGGGCCACGTGCAGTCGTTGATCCTCGGCGCCGTGCTGTTCATCGCGGCAGTCGTGCTGTGGGCGCTGGGAGTGATCGGAGATCTGCTGGCAGCCCAACGCGTGATGACCCAGAAGACCTTCGAGCGCGTGCGGCGCATCGAGCTTGCGCTGGACGTGGCGCCCTCTCACTATGAACCCGGTAGCCGCGAGGGGAGCATGCCCACCGCAGCCGGCACGACAGGAGGCGACCGCGAACATGAGGTGTCGGCGGACGGTGGTGCGGCTGAGCTGGCGCGGCGAGTGGGACGGACATGAGCGACGGAGCCACGGCGAAGTCCTCTCCGACGCTGTCGGCCGAGGGGATCGTAACCGGCAACACCTACGACAAGTACGGCTCGACCAACCCGCTGGTGCGGAGCATGATGGCAGGCTTCGAGCGCACACTCGACGAGCTCTTCCGGGCGGCCGACCCGCACTCGCTACTGGACGTGGGCTGTGGCGAGGGCGTACTGGTGCACAAGTGGGCTCAACTGCTGGAGCCGGCGCGCGTGGTTGGGATCGACCTGGAGGAGCCCTCGATCCAGGCAGGCTGGGCCGAACGTCAGGCATCGAATCTGGAGTACCGCGTGATGCACGCCGAGAACCTGCCGTTTGCCGAGAACGAGTTCGACACGGCCACCGCAATCGAGGTGCTCGAGCACGTGCCCGATCCCGAGCACACGCTCTCTGAGATGGCACGCTGCGCAGAGCGCCATCTGCTTGTGTCGGTACCCCGCGAGCCGCTGTGGCGGATGCTCAATATGGCCCGCGGCGCGTATTGGTCTGATCTCGGCAACACACCTGGGCACCTCAACCACTGGTCCAAGCGTTCGTTTGTGCGCCTGCTGTCGCGCCATGGAAGGGTCCTGGAAACCCGCTCGCCGTTTCCCTGGACAATGCTGCTTGTGCGCCTCAGGTGAGCGGCCTGAGGCGGCACACGGTCCCGCGATGAATTCCGGATCGACCACCACCGGCGCGGGTGAGAACAGTGAAGCGGGGAGCACCCGGGCTGGATCGTCAGGCTTCGGGGCAAAGTCAGGGCGCTCATATGGCAGCGGGGCGCGGATCCTCTCGATCGGAATTGCCTCGACCGGCATTCTGACGTTCGCGTACTTCTCGATCGCCAGTCATGTGCTCGGCGAAGTCGCGGCCAAGCGCGTGGACCTGTTGTGGTCGATCATGTTCGTGATCATCTCGGTGATCTACCGACCGATAGAACAGCTGCTGAGCCGCACGATCGCCGACCGTCGCGCGCGCGGGCACGAACAGCACTCGGTGCGCGTGCCGATCGCTATCCAGGCGAGCTTTGCGCTTGTTTTCCTGATACTCGCGCTGGCGTTGCACGAAGTGCTGATCGACAAAGTGTTCGATCACTACACGGCGCTGTACTGGGTGCTGGTGGTTGGCACACTGGCATACGCCGCCAGCTACTTCGCGCGCGGCTGGCTGGCGGGACATGAGTACTTCGGGCTGTTTGGCGGCTTGGTGTTGATCGAATCGCTCTCGCGCCTGTGCTTCGCGCTGGCGGTGGCGCTCGGTGTCACACACGGTCAGACGGCTGTGGTGCTGGGAATCGCGGCGGCGCCGTTCGTTTCGCTGGTGGTGGTGCCGCTGGCGTTCGCACGGAGGAATGAGGCACACCCGCCCGAGCCTTACAGAGTGCCTGAGATTGAGGAGCTTGACGCGGCGCTCGCCGGGCCGGGGACCGAGGGCGTCGAGGAGGCTGTGGCCGCGGATGAGCTCTCGTTGCGACGCGGATCGGGCTTTGCCTTTGCCGTCTCAGGCGTGATGCTCTCTGAGCAAACGCTGCTGAACGCGGCGGTGCTGACCGTGGACATCACCTCGACCAACCTGGCGCTCGCGGGGATCGTGTTCAACGTGCTGCTGATCGCGCGCGCCCCATTGCAGCTGTTTCAGGCGATCCAGACTTCGCTATTGCCGCACCTTACGGGCCTCGAGGCGACCGAGGGACACGCGGCGTTCGCAAAGGCGATCCGCGTGACGGTGATCGCGATCACCGCGTTCGCGCTGGCAACCGCGCTCGGATTGCTGGCGATCGGTCCGCCGGTCATGAAAGCGTTGTTTGGTCAGAGCTTTGAATATGGGCGCGTGGGCCTTGCGCTGATCGGGTTGGGCATGGGCATGCACCTGACCTCTGGAGCCCTCAACCAAGCGGCGCTGGCGCGCAACCAGGCGCGCACGGCCGCCAGCTGCTGGATCGTGGCGGCCGTCGTGTTTGTCGCGTGGATGTTGGCGCCGCTTGTCTCCGAAGAACTGCTGCGCACCGAGATTGGCTATCTCGGCGCGACAAGCCTCCTGGCGGTGATGCTTGGGGTGGTATATCGGCGCGGTACGCGCGCCACTCAGGTGGCGTCGGCGACAACCTGATCGCGTGCGGGCTCGTCAGCCCGACCGAGCCGGCACTCGCGTCGATCCGACGCCGTTCGCCGCCATGCCTCAGATCGCCCCTACGGCCTCCACGATCGCTCCGTAGGCCGCGGCTGGATCAGGCTCACCGAAGATCGCCGATCCGGCCACGAACAGGTTGGCACCAGCCACGCGGCAGTTCGGCGCTGTACGCGGATCGATTCCCCCGTCCACCTCGAGCGCGGCGTGGTCGGCGAGAATGTGGCGCAGGCGCTCGATCTTTTGAGGGGAGTGCCCAATGAACACCTGTCCCCCCCAGCCTGGGTTGACGGTCATGCACAGCGCGAGGTCGATCGCTTCGGCGACCTCCGCTACCGCCCCCACAGGGGTGGCGGGATTGATCGCCACCCCAACGGTCGCGCCTCCTTCACGCACGAGGCTTGCAGCGTAGGCGATGTGCGGCGTGGCCTCGGCGTGGAAGGTGATCGAGTGGGCACCAGCCGCCAAGAATTCCGGGATCTGGCGCTCCGGCCGCTCGATCATCAGATGCACGTCGAGCATGCCCCCTACCTCATCCACCTGCTCGTGCAGCGCGGCGACGACCAGCGGCCCAACCGTGATCGGCGGCACGAAGTGGCCGTCCATTACGTCGACGTGGATCACCCGCGCGCCCGCGTCCAAGACCTCCCCTACCTGCACCCTCAACGCTCCGAAGTCGGCGGAGAGGATCGAAGGCGCAACTCGCACCTCGCGTAGGAGATCTACCGTTGCCACGCTCAGATCCTCTCAAACCATGAGCTCATATGGAGATGCAGTGCAAGCGAGGCGCGGACATAGCCCTTCGGGGCATACCCTGAAGGGCACAGGCAGACAGTTCGCTGGGGCTGACCGACCTCCGATCGGTCCGAGGACAAAGCCTCGCGCAGCCATCTGTGTCATATGGGCATCAGCATGCTGTCGCCACAGTTGTTGCACTTCAGGATCGCGGTGGACGACATCCGCACGATCGTGGAGTGCTCGCCACAGTTGGGGCACACCGACGCCAGCTCGAAGCGGTGCAAGCAGTAGACACAGCGATAGCGGCCGGGCAGGTTTGTCGGGCGCAACCACGGCTCCGAGCAGTTCGGACAGCACGGCCCGAGATCGACCTTGTCTTTGGGTGGCGCGCCCTCCATCCTCACAACCTACCCGTCGGAGGCTCGCTCATTCGCCGCATGCGTGCGATGAAGAAGCCGGCTGTGTGGTCGCGGTGTGGCATCGTCAAGAGGAACTTGGACGCCCGTGGATGGGTATGGATTTGCTGTTCGTGCACGAGGTTATCGAGCGCGAAGTCGGAATTCTGATCCAGGAACGATTCGATCTGTTGCTCGTTCTCGACGCCGGAAAGTGTGCATGTCGAGTACACAAGCACGCCGCCCGGACGGAGCGCGTGCGCCCCGGCAGCGAGGATCCGCGCCTGGATCGCCGCCAACTGCTCGACGTGCTCCGGTGTGACCCGCCAACGCAGGTCGGCGCGCGCCTGCAGCGTGCCGAGCCCCGAGCAGGGCGGGTCAACGAGCACTCGGTCGAACACTGCGCCCTCGGCACGCTCGAGCGCTGCGTCGGAGAGCTCGACGCGCACCACATGCGCGTGCAGCCGCCGAGCAGTGTCGCCCAGCACTTTGGCTCGCGCAGGATTGCGCTCCACGGCAAGCACTTCGCCCTGACCGCCCATCAGCGCCGCGAGGTGCGTGCTCTTGCCTCCCGGGGCGGCACACAGGTCGAGCACACGCTCGCCAGGTTGGGGATCGAGCGTACGCGCTACGAGCATCGCGGCGCGCGATTGGGCGATGATTGCGCCGCCGATCCATGCCTGTGAGCGATGAACGTCGAATGGACCATCCAGCACAAGCGCCTCACTCAGCTCTGGGTCGGTGTGGGTGGGCGCCCCCAGTTCTGGCGCAATCGTCGCCGGATCGGCGCATAGCGTGTTGACACGCAGCGCCAGCTCGCCCGGCTCGTTGTCGGCGGCCATCAGCGCACGGGCGTCGTCCGGCCCGAGCTCACTCCACCAAAGACGCGCGAGCCACTGTGGATGGGAGTGCGCGATCGCGGCCTGCTCGGGTGTGTCCTCGCGCATGCCTCCGATCAGCGCATTGGCGCCCTCGCGCACCGCGCGGCGCAGGACGGCGTTGACGAGATTGTGACCCGAGCCTCGCTGTGTCTTTGCCAGCTCGACACAGTCGGCGACGACCGCACGGTCTGGTGCGCCGTCCAGGTACAGCAGCTCGTAGAGGCCGAGGCGCAGGGCGCTGAGCACGGGCGGGTCAAGCCGCGTGGAGGGACGACCCGCGAGACGTTCAATCACATGGTCGAGCGTGCCGCGACGCTGGATCGCACCATAGGCAAGACGCATCGCAAGCGCACGGTCGCGCGCGTCAAGATCGCGGGCCTCCGACTGCAGGGCACGATCGGCATAGGCGCCCTGCTCGAACACACGTCCTATGACCGTATAGGCACAGCGTCGAGCGGGGGCGACGTGTGCGCTCGCGGCTCGCGCCTTCCCTCCGACGCCCCGAGCTTTCTTGCGTTCATCCTCACGCTCGCGCGGCATAGCCGCAGCGGCACGCTCACCCTTCGCAGGTCCGCCCTCGCGTCCGTCCACTTGTGCCATCACACAGCCGGTGAGCCGTGGCCACGCAGGAAAGCCCCAACGTCCATTGGCCGCCCGCCGGGTGGCTGGACAACGAGCAGCTCGAGCGTCCCCGATGCGCATGCGAGCAGCAGCCGGCCGTCGTTTGCGTAGACGCCCTCGCCGCTAGACGACGGTATATCGGCAAGCGCAGCGCGACGAACCCCGAGCATCGTCTCATCGGAGAGCGCGACGCGCGCGCCGATGTGCGGGTGCAGAGCACGCACCACACGCTCCAGCTCGATCGCGGGCCTGACGGGGTCCAGCAGCCGGTCGGCCGGGCCGATCTTCTCCGCGTAGGTGACCTGGCTCTCGTCCTGCTCGGAAAACGGCAGCTCCTCGCCGCGCTGAAGCGTGTCGAGCGCGTCGGCAAGCAGCCGCTCGCCAGCTTGCTCGAGTCTGGCGAGGAGGGACCCGTAGGTGTCCTCTGCCAAGATCGGCGCGCGCGCGACGAGGCACACCGGTCCGCTGTCGAGGCCCGCAGTGAGTCGCATGATCGACACGCCTGTGATCTCGTCGCCGGCGATAATGGCGCGCTCGATCGGCGCGGCGCCACGCCAGCGCGGGAGCAGCGAGGGATGCACGTTGAGCATTTGGAAATCGGACAGCAGCGGCTCCTTGACAAGTGCACCGAACGCGCACACGATTACCGCGTCGGGCTTGGCGCTCGCGATCAGCGCACGCGTAGCGGAGTCGTTGACGCTGTTTGGTTGGAAAAGCTCCAACCCAAGTGCACGCGCGGCCTCGGCGACCGGGGGCGAGGACAGCTTGCGCCCACGCCCGGCGGGACGGTCCGGGCGTGTGATTACCAGCGCCGGACGGTGGAGACCCCGCGCGCCGTCTTCATCCGCCAAGCCCCTGAGAATCGTGGCGGCGAACTCCGATGTGCCAAGGAAGACGGTGCGCACGTGTGAGGCAGCCTAGCGGTCGTTCAAGCCGCGAGACAGATCGCCGCGCCAGCTCGGAGGAGCAGGAGCGTGAGGCGCTTCGCGCCGATCGGGAGATTCCTGCTGCCCGCGACTACGCCGCGCTGGCGGCGGTGACCGCTTCGCGCATCTCGCGCATCGCCTGCTTGCGCGCCTCGCGCGGGATCCGGTCGAGGATCAGGATGCCGTCGAGATGGTCGATCTCGTGCTGGATGACACGCGCCTCAAGACCTTCGGCCTCGATCACGATCTCCTCCCCCCGCGCGTCGCGTGCGCGTGCGCGCAGCCGTGCGGCTCGCTCGACCTCGACGTGCACGCCAGGCAGACTCAGGCAACCCTCTTCGGCGGTCTCGAGCTCTTCGCTTGCCCACTCAATCACAGGGTTCACGAGCGCAGTAAGAGGATCGTCGGTGTAGGCACGATAGACGAGCACGCGGTGCAGCACACCGAGCTGGGTTGCGGCGAGGCCCACGCCGAGTGCGTCGTGCATCAACTCCCCCATCCGCTCGATCTCGTCGATGAGCTCGTCATCGAAGCGCTCGACCTCGAGCGCGGTCGTGCGCAACACCGGATCGCCGAACTTGCGCACGTGGCGCAGGGCGGCGTCGCGGCGCGCTCGGGTCTCGGGGTCGAGCTCGGCGGCGGTCGGCGCGCCCTCCTCGGGCTCAACCTCGGCGTCCATCATTCCCTCGTCGCTCATCGAGGCAAAGTCTAGTTCGCGGGAGCGTCGCGTCTATTGCGGATCAACGTCGACGCTGTAGCTGACGCGGGTACGTGCTCTCCTACTGCTCGCACGCGCTCCCGCGACACGCTGAACGGCCTCGCCGATACCGCGGATAAGCGCGGAGCGGTTTGCGGGCGGGGCCTTCACGACGAGCACCTGGCGCTCCTGTCCGCGCAGACGAAAAAGCGACGCGGGACCCAGCACACTCGCCTGCGCCGCGGGGATCTCAGCCCGCACGGCCTCGGCCGCGGCGCGAGCATGGGCAGCGCTCTCAGCGGCGCACACGATCCTGATCAGGCTTGAGAACGGCGGGTAGCCCAGTATCTGGCGGCGCTGCAGCTCTCCGGCGAGGAAGCCGTCACTGTCATGCGCGGCGGCATGCGCGATCGAGCGGGCATGCGGCGCGATCGTCTGCACCAGCACGTGCCCATCGTTGCCGCGTCCGACGCGCCCAGCCAGCTGTGTTACGAGCGCGAACGTGCGCTCCTCGGCGCGAAAGTCAGGAAAGCGCAGCGTTGCGTCGGCGTCGAGCACGACGCCCAGCGTGACGTCGGCGAAGTCGTGGCCCTTTGCGACCATCTGGGTGCCAATCAGCACTCCGGCGGGGGCCGCCTCGAAGCGGCTGAGCAGGGCGCTCACGTCCCTATCGGAACCGTGTGCCCCACCGACTGTGTCGGCGTCCAGACGGAACACGGGAAACCGGCCGTCGTCGAGCGCAGCGGCGAGATCGTGTTGCATCCGCTCGGTGCCGGCGCCATGACGGGCAACGGAGATCGAACCGCACGTACAGCGCCGTGGAGCCGGCTC
The DNA here is from genome assembly GCA_963715765.1 of uncultured Solirubrobacterales bacterium. Lineage (GTDB taxonomy): Bacteria > Actinomycetota > Thermoleophilia > Solirubrobacterales > Solirubrobacteraceae > Palsa-744. Next base: position 3,349,425 of record OY970270.1, on the reverse strand, counting down.
GCGGTAGCCACAGTGATGACAGGCCACGATGTCGCTGGCGCGGTGTAGGACAAGTGCGACGTCACAATCAGGACAGCCCCAGACGCGTCCACATTCACGACAGGTGAGGAAGTTTGACCAGCCACGCCGGTTGAGCAAGACGATCGCCTTGCCGCTCCGAGCGCGGACATCTGCCAGGGCCGCAGCGGTGATCGAATGCAAGCCGGGAGCCTGCTCTCGCATGTCGAGCACACTGACGTGCGGCAGCGGCCGACCGTCGACGCGGCGGGAGAGCCGGATCACGCCCGTGGCCTCGTGCACGCTCTCCGGGCGCGGAGTTGCGCTGCCGAGCAGCAGTAGCGCCGAGCAGTCACGAGCACGCCGCGCGGCGACCGTGCGCGCGTCATAGCGCGGGTCGCCCTCGTGCTTGTAGGAGGAATCGTGCTCCTCGTCCACCACAATCAGCCCAAGCCGCTCGATTGGGGCGAACACCGCCGAGCGCGGTCCCACACATACACGCGCCTCCCCCAGGCGCAGACGTCGCCACTCCTCGCGGCGCTGGGCGACGGTCAATCGCGAGTGCAGAACGGCGACGGTGTCGCCGAAGCGCTCGACGAAGCGCGCCACGATCTGTGGTGTGAGCGCAATCTCGGGGACGAGCACGATCGCTCCGCGACCCTGCTCCAGCGTCTCGGCGGTGACGCGGAGATAAACCTCAGTCTTACCCGAGCCGGTGATGCCCGCGAGCAGCCGTGTTTGTGTGCGTCTGGCGTTCAGCGCCTCAAGCGCATCGGTGAGCGCCGCGGACTGCGCGGCCGTTAGCACGGGGGGCTCGGACGTGCGCGTGCCCACCTGGACGTGCTCGGGACGCGCGGGTGTGCTGGGAGATTTGCGCCCGCTCAGGCGGCGCGTGGCCGCGGGTGGCAGCACGAGCGAGAGCGCGCGGGCAAGCGTGGAGCAATACTCCTGGGCCAGCCACTCGGCGAGCGCAACCAGGTCGATCGGGACGCCGAGCTCGAGCGCGCGTAGCGGCGCCAGCAGCTTCTCCTCGGATACCTCGCTGTGCTCGGCGAGCGCTGTGACCACGCCAAGGATCTCACGGCGCCCGAAGGGGATGACCAGCATCGAGCCAACCGTCACGGTCTCGCTCAACTCTTCGGTCAGGCGATAATCGAACGGCCCGCGCAACACGCGGGCCGTCGTCATTGGCTCGACCTGGGCAATCGCAGACATCCGTCCACACTAAACCCGCCGCCGGACCACATCGAGGCGCCCCAGCCACGCCACGCCGAGCAGCAGGAGATCTCAACGAACGCGACCAGGATGGGCGCTCAAAGCTTGCGAAGGCCCGACACGCGCCTCAGACGCCAGCACCCGCTGCCGTCAGCCCAGCGGCGGCGCGCAATGTCTCGGCCTTATCGGTCTTCTCCCAGGTGAAGTCGTGGTCTTCGCGACCGAAATGACCGTAGGCGGCCGTCTTCTGGTAGATCGGGCGGTGTAGTTTGAGCTCCTCACGAAATGCCCCGGGACGCAGGTCGAAGTGCTCATCGACGAGCTTGGCGATCTTCGCGCGGCCGATCTTCTCCGTGCCGAACGTCTCGACCATGACCGACACTGGGTGAGCGACGCCGATCGCGTAGGCAACTTGTACCTCGACGCGATCGGCCAGGCCGGCGGCGACGATGTTCTTGGCCACCCAGCGCGCGGCATAGGCAGCGGAGCGATCCACCTTGGAGGGATCCTTGCCGGAGAAGGCGCCACCGCCGTGACGGGCCATGCCACCGTAGGTATCGACGATGATCTTGCGCCCAGTCAAGCCGCAGTCACCCATCGGGCCTCCGATCACAAAACGCCCTGTCGGGTTGACGAGGAAGTTCTTGGTCAGCTTCTTCTCGTCGTAGAGCTCGGCGGGCAGCACCGGACGTAGGACGTGCTCGAACAGGTCGGGCTTGATCAGGCTCTCGGAGTCGATGCCGTCGGCGTGTTGAGTTGAGATCAGGATCTTTTCGATCTCCACGGGACGTCCGTCCTTGTAGCGGACTGTGACCTGTGTCTTGCCATCAGGGCGCAGATAGGGCAACACCTCGGCCTTGCGCACCTCGGCGAGGCGCTTTGAGAGCTTATGGGCAAGCGCGATCGGGAGCGGCATCAGCTCCTCTGTCTCGTTGGAGGCGTAGCCAAACATCATTCCCTGATCGCCAGCGCCAGCAACGTCGAGCTCATCCTCATCGGCCGGGTCGTGGCGCGTCTCATAGGCCGCGTCGACACCCTGAGCGATGTCCGGCGACTGCTTGTCAATCGCGTTGATGACCGCGCAGGTGTCGCAGTCGAAGCCGTAGGCGGCGTTGTCGTAGCCGATCTTGCGCACGGTCTCGCGCGCGATTTCCTGGATGTCCACGTAGGTGTCGGTGGAGATCTCGCCGGAGACAACGATCAGCCCGGTGTTGACGAGCGTCTCGCAGGCGACGCGGCCGTATGGGTCGTCGGTGAGCACCGCGTCGAGCACGCCATCTGAGATCTGATCGGCAATCTTGTCGGGGTGGCCCTCCGTGACCGACTCGGAGGTGAACAGGAACTCTGTATCGGAATGTTGGCTCATGGCTAGGGGTCGGCTCCGTGCGTCGCTTAAAAAGTGAACAGCAGTCTATGCGCCCTCAATGGTTTGTGCCGCGGAGCATCCAGCCACGCGTCTCGATGGGAAGGCCGGCTTCCAGTCGGCCTTGACCGGGAGGCGCAGAAGCGCCTCCCTCATGCTGCACGCTGACGCGTGCGGCCGCCACGCTCGACAAAGTCGATGATCAGCGGCACGCCATCCATCCCGTAGCGGGCACGCAGGCGGTTCTCGATGAAGTAGGCGTAGTCGCGCGTGACGCGCGCACGCGAATTGACCTGGATCGCAAAGCGTGGCGGGCGCTCCTCGATCTGAGTCATGTAGATCAGTTTCAGGCGATGCTGGCTCGAGCCCCTGCGCGTGCCGACGGGTGGCTGGCGCGCCTGCACAGCCTCGGCGAGGAAACGGTTGAGCTCGGGCGTGGGGATGCGCCCACGGCGTCGGTCGCCGAGCGCCAGGACCTCAGCGATCAGGCGCGAGACGTTGCGACCGGTCTTGGCGCTGGCGGTCAGCACGCGCGGGCGCAGGCGCAGCTTTTCGGCCACGCGCGCGCGCTCATGGTCCAGGTCCTGCTCTGTGCCTTCGTGGAGATCCCACTTGTTGAGCACGATTGCAGTGGCGCAGCCGGCCTTCATCGCCAGCTCAGCGACGCGCAGATCCTGCGCTGTAACGCCGTCGCTCGCGTCGCATACGACAAGTGCAACGTCGGCACGCTCGGCCGCGCGCTGGGAGCGAAGCGTCGTGTAGTACTCGACCGAGTCGGCCACCTTCGACTGACGGCGCATGCCGGCGGTATCGATCAGCACGAGCCGGCGCCCATCCACCTCCAGGGGCGTGTCGATCGCGTCGCGGGTGGTGCCAGCGACCTCCGAGACGATCACGCGCTCTTCGCCGAGAAAACGGTTGACGAGCGAGGACTTGCCGACGTTCGGACGCCCTATGAGCGCAAGGCGGATTTCCTCCTCGTCGGCGACGGCATCCTCCTCAGGCGCCAACAGCTCGACGATTCTGTCGAGCAAGTCGCCCGTGCCGAGTCCCTGAGCGGCGGACACGGCAAGCGGCTCGCCAAGGCCAAGACTGTGGAAGTCGGCAGCGAACGCCAGATCGGCGACCCCGTCGCACTTGTTGGCGGCAACGATGCTCGGCAGCGGCGAGCGCCGCAGGAGATCGGCCATCTCCTCGTCACCCGGCCGTGCGCCCGCCTTGGCGTCCACGACGAGCACCGCGACCTGCGCGTCCGCAAGTCCAGCGCGTGCCTGCTCGCGAATCGAGCCCGACAGGGGATCCTCGTCCTGGAAATCCACACCACCCGTGTCGATCAGCGTGAATGTGCGCCCACCCCACTCGCACTCGATCTCGTTGCGATCGCGTGTAATCCCGGGGCGCTCGTGCACGACTGCCTCGCGCGACCCCGCCAAGCGGTTCACCAGCGAAGACTTGCCCACGTTCGGATAGCCGACTATCGCGACCTTTTGCATCAGAAGAGTATGACCGCCCGGAGAGCCAGTCCCGACCGGGACGCTCAATCAGACGTGCGGGCGGCCAGGACAAGCGCGGCAATGTGATCGAGGACCTGCTCGATCGTCATGCTGGTCGTGTCGAGCAGGACAGCCCCGGGGGCTGCTTGAAGTGGACTGTGGGTACGTGTGTAGTCACGCTCGTCACGCAAGGTCTGCTCGGCCATGACGGTCGCCTGGTCACCGCCCAACTCAACCGCGCGGCGGCGGGCGCGCTCGGCCGGATCGGCCGTCAGATACATCTTCACCTCGGCGCCAGGTGCCACGACCGTGCCGATGTCGCGACCCTCTGCCACCCAATCGCCACTGCCGATCAGCTCCCGCTGCTTGGCGACGAGCGCTTTGCGCACGCCCGGATCGGCGGCAACGCGCGAGGCGGCCTCGGAGACCTCGGGGGCGCGGATCTCCTCGCTGACATCACGCCCGTCGAGCAATACGCGTACAAGCGGTGGATCGGCGTCGGGCGCAAATGCGATCTGGATCGAGTTCGCAAGCAAGGACGGAGGCTGCTCGGGAGCCTCGAGCGCGCGCAGCCCCACGCAGCGATACATAGCGCCGCTGTCGAGATAGGTGAAGCCGAGCCGTCTTGCCAGCGCGCGCGCCACGGTAGACTTGCCGGCGCCGGCAGGACCATCGATCGCGATCAGCACGGTAGGTCGGACATCAGCCGGCAAGCGCGCCCATATCGGCCATGAAGCCCGGGTAGGACACGGCCGCGGCCTCCATCCCGAGCACTGTCACCCCCTCGCGCGAGGCCAGACCGGCGACCGCACCCATCATCGCCAAACGATGATCGCCGGCGGCGTCGATCGTCCCACCCCTAAGGCCACCGCGACCGAGGACGGCAAAGCCGTCCTCGGTCGCCTCAATCGTGGCGCCGAGCCCACGCAGACCCTCGACCACCGTGGCGATCCTGTCCGACTCCTTCAGGCGCAGCTCTCCGGCGCCGCGCACGATCGTCTCACCCTCCGCAAAACAGCCAAGCAGCGCCACCAGCGGCAACTCGTCGATCGCGAGCGGGATCTCCTCCGCCTCGACCGTAGTTCCCTCGAGGGCTCCGTGTGCAACGTCAAGATCGCAGATCGGCTCCTCCGCGATGAGCTCGCCACTTTCATCCTCCAAATCACCAAACACAATGCCCCGCATGCGCTTCAGAATGCGCAGGAAGCCGGTACGCGTCCAGTTGGCACCCACGTCGCGAATCAACAGACGCGACCCAGGGATCAGCACGCCGGCCGCGATCGCAAACGCCGCCGAGCTCGGATCGCTTGGCACGACCACACGGTCCAACACCAGCTCGTCGGCGTTGACGACGGTCACGTGCTTGCCGTTGCGGTGGATGTTTACGCCGGCGCGCAACAGCATCCGCTCGGTATGGTCGCGACTACGCGCTGGCTCGCCCACTGTCGTCGCACCATCGGCCGCCAGTGCCGCCAACAGCACACACGACTTCACCTGGGCGCTTGCAACAGGTAGCTCATAGGAGATCGAGCGCAGCCGCGCACCGCGGATCTGAAGGGGTGGGAAACGATCCTCGCGTGCGTCGATCGCTGCACCCATCAAGCGCAGCGGCTCAGCCACCCTATCGACCGGGCGGCGACGAATCGACTCGTCGCCGTCGAGCGTGAACGAGCGGCCCTCCTGCGTGGCGAGCCAGCCCGGCAGTAGGCGCAGCAGGGTGCCGGCGTTGCCGACATCGATTGACCCATCCGGGACTCGCGCCTCGCGCAGGCCGGTGCCCCGTATCGTGATCGTGCCGCCCGCTTGCCTGCGCCCTTCAGGATGTGCCCCGCCACGGGGTGCCCCTCGCGATGGGGGATCACGCTCGTCGACAAGCGCGCCGAGCGCCTGTACGGCCGCGAGCGTCGAGTCGGTATCGGCCGCGTGCAGATAGTTCTCGATGCGGGTCGGCTCGGAGGCCATCGCCCCGAGCAGCGCTGCACGGTGGGAAATCGACTTGTCCGGCGGAGCGGTCAGCTCGCCGTGCAACCCACTGGAGGGCTCGAAGCGCACATCCATAGAACGCCTACCCTACGAGTCCGCGCCGAGACCTGCTCGCTGGAGCCGGTGACGCATCGCGCGTGCCTGCTCGTTCCATGCCGCAAGCTCCTCGCCGTTGGAGTCGGCGAGCGCTGCTCGCACGGCGCCGAGCCGCTCGATCGCGTCGTCGATCGCTCCAATCACGGCGTCGCGATTTGAGAGGTAGATGTCGGTCCAGATCGCCGTGTTGGCGCCCGCCACACGCGTTGCGTCGCGAAAGCTCGGCCCGGCGCCCAGCACCACGCCCTGCGCCTCGACATCCTTTACCTCCAACGCATCGGCCGCATGGGCGACGAGCACGTTCGCAAATACGTGCGGCAGATGCGAAACGCTTGCCATGAGGCAGTCGTGGGCGTCGGGGTCGATCGCAACCGACCGCGCCCCGATCCGCTCGATCAGGCCGCGCAATCGCTCCACAGCCCACGGAGCGGCGTCGACCGGGCCCTCCGCCTCGCCGGCGTCGGATCTGCCCTGCACGAGTCTCACGGCGTCCGTTGCGCTGGCCGGCGAAGAGGCGCCGGCCGCCTGCCAACCAGCTCCGGCGAGCGGCGTCAGGTACCACACCGCACCATCGAACAGATCTTCGCGAGCATTCTCTACGCCGGCCGTCTCTGCGCCGGCGAGCGGATGAGCGCCCACAAAGCGCGGATCGGAGATCGCGCCAACGATGGCGCGCTTGGTTGAGCCAACGTCGCTGACCACGCAATCGGACCCAGCCACCTCGAGCGCAAGACGCGCGGTCTCGGCCGCGACCCCCACGGGGGTGGCCACGAACACGACATCGGCGCCGCGCACGGCGTCAGCCAGCTCGAAGGCCGGCTCGTCGATCGCGCCACGCTCGACCGCCGCTGAGAGTGCATCCGCGTGCGGGTCATAGCCAACGACGTACGCGCCCACACGGCGGCGTGCCGCCAGGCCGATGGAGCCCCCGATCAGCCCGACTCCGAGCACAGCCACCCTCATATGTTTCGATTGACTCTCAAGCCGTCGTGAATGCCTTCCCCGCGAGCGCCGCGGCACTCTGCACGGCCGCCGCGTAGTCGGCGAACTCGTCGGCGATCAGCGCCTGTGGCCCATCGCAGATGGCCTCGTCGGGGTTCGGGTGCACCTCGACGATGATTCCATCGGCCCCGGCGGCAGCCGCCGCCAACGACAGCGGCAGCACGAGGTCGCGCCTGCCAGCCGCGTGGCTCGGATCGACGATCACGGGCAGGTGCGAGAGCTCCTTGAGCACCGGCACCGCCATCAAATCGAGCGTGAAGCGATAGGCGGTCTCGAACGTGCGGATCCCCCGCTCGCACAGCATTACGTTCGGGTTGCCCTCCTTGAGAATGTACTCGGCCGCCATCAGCAGCTCATCGAGCGTCGAGGACAGGCCGCGCTTGAGCAGAGCAGGACGCCCGGAGCGGCCAACCTCGGCCAGCAGTGGGTAGTTCTGCATGTTGCGCGCGCCAATCTGCACGACGTCGGCTACCTCCAACACCGGCTCCAGGTCGCGCATGTCCATCAGCTCTGTCACGATCGGCAGCCCGCTCTGCTGCTTGGCCTCGGCCAGCAGGCGCAGGCCCTCTTGACCGAGCCCTTGGAAGGCGTAGGGTGAGGTGCGCGGCTTGTAGGCACCGCCGCGGAACAGCGCGGCACCCGCGTCCTTGACGACCTCGGCGGTCGTGAGCGTCTGCTCGCGCGTCTCGATCGTGCAGGGCCCGGCAATCAGTGCGAAATGCTCGCCTCCGATCTTGCGCCCTTCGATGTCGAGCACGGTGCGCTCGCCGTGGCGCATCTGCGAGGAGGCGAGCTTGTAGGGCTTGAGGATCGGCACGACGCGGTCCACGCCGGGCTGACCCTCCAGGCCGAGGCTCTCGACGCTGGCGTCCTGCTCAACGTCGCCGATCGCGCCGATTATGGTCACGCGCGCGCCCTGACTGCGATGGGCGAGCGCGCCGGCTCGCTCGATCTTCTCTACGACCGAGCCGATCTCACCCTCGGTTGCGGTCTCCTTCATGACGATCATCATTCGTTCATCCTTTCAAGTACGAGAGTTGGGCGCTTAACAGGTTCCGTGAACAAGCTGGTGGGGTTGCGAGCGTTGGTGGCTCGCCTCTACGGCGCTCGGCCCCACACGGGACCCGGTGCGGCCTTGGTGGCCTCCGCTCACGGACGGAGGCACGGCCGAAGCGCCTAGCTAAATCGCCAGGCGCAGCGAAATGACCGATACGACGTGGGCGCACAGGTGTGCACCGGTATGGATGTCGTGGCGGTCGTCTTCATGATCGTCTAATAGGTTTGTAGCAGACGCTTGACCGGCAGTCCAGTTCCGAGAGAGCGCCGTCTCTGACTTCTCACAGCGTTTCGGCAAGCGCATCCAGGAAGATCGCGTTCTCCTGGGACGCTCCATAGGTGACCCGCAGCGCGCCTGACCTACCGAGCGCGCCTCCCCCACGCACGAGCACGCCGCGCTCGCGCAGTCCACGCATGACCTGCTCCTCGCGCGCCGCCGCCTGCTCGGGGTCATCCTCGCCGAGACCAAACCAGCAGAAGTTCGCCTGAGAGTCCGCTGGCTCGATTCCAAGCGCGCGCAGGCGCTCGTCCACGGATATGCGCTCGGCGATCGTGCGCGTCACGCGATCGGTGACGGCGTCCTGATGGGCAAGTGCCTCGACCGCCGCGGTCTGGGCGACGGCGTTGCAAAAGAACGGTTGACGAACCTGGTCTACCGCGCGCGGCAGGTCCTCCGAGCCGCACAATGCGAAGCCTACGCGCAGTCCGCACAGCCCGTAGACCTTTGAGAAGGTCCGCAGCAACACAAGATTTGGATGGTGCACAAGCAGCTCGACCGACGCGTCGGGGTCATCGAGCAGGTTGAACTCGCAGTAGGCCTCATCGACGATCACGCACACGTGCTTGGGAACTTCCGCCACAAAGTCCGCGATCCTCGCGAGCGGTAGTGCGGTGCTCGTGGGGTTGTTCGGGTTGCACACGATCGCAAGACGTGTGGCAACAGTGATCTCTTCCAGCATCGCACCCAGGTCGTGGCAATCGTCGGCATCGAGCGGAACAGTGACCGCGCGCGCGCCAGAGGCGGCACTCAGGTGGGGGTAGACCGAGAAGGACGGCCACGCATACACAAGCTCGGCGCCTGGCTCCAAGAGCGCTTCGCCCGCGGCCAGCAGGATGTCGCACGAACCGTTGCCGATCGCGATGCGCGAGGACGGGATGCCGTAGCGCTCGGACAGGCGCTCGCGCAGCAGCGAATTGGTCGGGTCCGGATAACGGTTGAGCGTCGGCAGCGCCCCCTGGATCGCTTCGATCACCGCCGGCAGCGGCGGCCACGGCGACTCGTTGGAGGCGAGCTTCACCTTTGGCGCACGCTCGGCATAGCCGCCGGCTGCCGGATAGGAGGGGATGCGTGCGATTCGCTGTGAGAACTCAAGTGCCACGGCGCGTCCTATTGTGGCGGACACGCGCGGCGCCAGACGCCACCCTGCGAATGCTCGATATACACCCGTCCAACTCCACTCGACTGTGACGCCCAACATCCATCGGATGCACAGCACCTGCAGCCGGCCGCTACTGGGCCGCCTGCAGGTCCGCACGCAGCGTGGCCGCCTCGCGTAGATACACGTGCCTGGCCTCGTGGTCCTCATCGGCGTAGTAGTGGATCAGCACGCGAATCACCTTCGCTAATGAGCCCGGCACCGGTATCTCGCGCGCACACAACAGGGGCACGCGCTCGAAGCCCAGTTCGCGCGCTGCCACCGCCGGGAACTCGGCCGTGAGGTCGTCGGTCACGGTGAATATGCAGCTCACCACCTGCTCTGGGACGAGCGCGTTGCGCTCCATGATCTCGCTCATCAGCTCGGTCGTGGCGCTCAGGATCTCTTGCGCATCGTCACGAGATGCCGAGATCGCGCCCCGCAGGGCGTAAAGGCGTTGCGGCATCGCCGGCGATTCTGTCAGAACCGTCTCAAAACAGGCCGCGCAGCCGCTCGATCTCGCCATCGGTAAGCCGCCGAAATGCGCCGGGCGCAAGCTCGCCCAGCTTCAACGGCCCAAATGCGACGCGTCGAAGCTCTGACACCGGATGGCCCACCGCCTCGCACATGCGCCTGACCTGGCGGTTGCGACCCTCGTGGATCGTCAGCTCGAGCGCACTCCGCCCGAGGCGGCGCACACGCGCCGGTGCGGTTATCCCGTCCTCGAGACTCACTCCCTCACGCAGCCGGCGCAGTGCGGCGTCCCCCACCGGCCCTCCACCGACACGCGCGCGGTAGGTCTTCTGGACCTCGAAACTGGGATGCGTGAGGCCGTGCGCGAGCGCGCCGTCGTTGGTGAGCAGGATCAGTCCGCTCGAGTCCGCATCGAGGCGTCCCACCGGGTAGAGACGCGAGCGCTCGCGTGTGCCCGCGAGGGTATCTGCGATCAGTGCGACGACGGTCGTGCGACCGTGGGTGTCCTTCGCGGTGCTGAGCACTCCCAGCGGCTTGTTGAGCACATACACGATGCGCGCCTCCGGCCCGTCGAGCGGGCGCCCGTCAGCTGCGACCACGCTGTGCTCGTCCACGTCAAGCGCGGGATCGAGCACGATCTCCCCGGCGACGGTCACCCGACCGTCGCGGATCATCGTCTCCGCAGCACGGCGCGAGGCGACCCCCGCGTGGGCCAAGAACTTGCTCAGGCGCATTGGCTGCAACGATAGGGCTGTGGATCTCGAACTACTCGATCGAACGCTTGCCGCGGCCGGCCAACCCGCTTTCCGTGCACGCCAGGTGTGGGAGTGGGCGACGAAGGGCGCGGTGGCGTATGAGCAGATGACCAACCTGCCCGCCCCGTTGCGCGAGTGGCTGGGCCAGAACGTGCCGTTCTCCAGCTTGGAGTTGCGCGAGCAGCGCAACGCCAGCGATGGCACGGTCAAGGCGCTGTTTGCCACCGCTGACGGGCGGCCGTTGGAGGCGGTGCTGATGCGCTATCGCGACGGGCGCAACTCGATCTGCGTCTCCTCGCAGTCGGGCTGTCCGCTCACGTGCACGTTTTGTGCGACCGGGCAGATGAAGTTCGGACGCAACCTCACGGCGTCCGAGATCGTCGATCAGGCGCTTCACTTCCGCAGCATGGCCGCCGTCGATCATTGCGTGTTCATGGGCATGGGCGAGCCGATGCTCAACCTCGACGCGGTGCTCACCGCCTGCGAGCGACTGCCCGACATTGGTATCGCCCACCGCCGTACCGCGATCTCGACCGTAGGTTGGATACCGGGAATCGAGCGACTCACCAGGTGCGAGATGCCGTTGCGTCTGGCGCTCTCGCTGCACGCGGCCGACGAAGCGCTGCGCAGCGAGCTGATGCCCGTCAACGAGCGTTACCCGCTATCGGATGTGATCGACGCTTGCCGGGCGTTCTACGAGCGCAAGCGCCGGCGTGTTTTCGTGGAGTACGTGATGCTCGCGGGCGTCAACGACCGATACGAGCAGGCAGTCGCGCTGGCGAAGCTGCTTGGTCGGAGGGGCTCTCGGGAGCAACCGCGCATGTTCAAGGTCAACCTGATCCCGTACAACCCCACGGACTCGTCATATGAGGGATCGAGTCGAGATTCAATCGCCGCGTTCAAGGGCGCGCTGGAGGCGCGTGGGATCCAGGCGACGGTGCGCCTCACCCGCGGTCGCGACATCGATGCGGCCTGCGGACAGCTCGCAGCTCGTGCGGCCTGAGAGCTACTGAAGCTCGGGTTGAGGACCGCCGCCCGCTTGCCCTGTGCCCTCTGGGTATGTCCCGCCATGGGGTGCCCGCGCCTCGCCGGCGCGCAGCAGACGATCGCGCAATTCGGCCTGCTCCTCCGGCGTGGGATCCCATTGAGCCACATCGGGCAGCTCCTCGATGCTCTTCAGGCCAAACAGCTTCAAGAACTGAGTGGTTGTGCGGTACAGCACTGCGCCAAACTGTGAGCGTCCGGACTCTTCGACAAGTCCACGCTCCAACAGGGTCGAGGCTGCCGAGTCGGCACTCACGCCGCGAATCCGGGTGATCTCCGGACGCGACACCGGCTGTAGGTAGGCCACGATCGCAAGCGTCTCCGCTTGCGCGGGGGTCAACACCGAGGCGCGCGGGCGACTGAACAGGCGCCTGGCAGACTCCTCGCTGTCGGGGTCGCTGGCGAATGTGAAGCCACCGCCCAGCTCACGCAGATTGATGCCGCTGCGGCCCGGCGCATAACGTTCGGCCAGCTGCGCGAGCGCCGCGATCACGCCCAGCTCCTCAGTCGCGGCCGCTTCGGCGATCTCTTGCGGGCTGAGCGGATCTGGCGCCAAGAACAGCAGCGCCTCGACCGTGCGCACAACCCTTGGGTCCGGCTCGAGCAACCCATCGATGTCAAGGACGCTTGTGGTCGTATCGTCCTCGACAGCGCTCTCCTGCTCCGGAGCGCTCTCGGGATCGGCGTCCTGGCTTGGGTCGCTCAGCTGCTCTGACTCGACGTCGGTGGCAAGCACATCCTCTTGATCGGCAGCTGACTGCCGATCCTCAAGCGGTGAATCGCTTGTGCCCGCGGGGGTATCCTGCTCGGACTGCCCGTTCAACCCGCGAATCCTCCGGCACGCGCCTGCGGCTCTCCAATGCTGGGACGAGCGCCAGCGGCTACCGCGTGAACCGCGATTTCCCCGAAGCTCTCGTCCTGTTCCCACCAGGCTTCTCCGCGCTTGTAGAGCTCGAGCAGCGCAAACACAGTGACGGCAACGGTCATGCGATCCTCGCCGCGCACCGCCTCGTCGAAGCTGAAGCGCCCGCGACGCAGCAATCCACGCAGGTGGTCCAGGCGCTCGGCGACGGTGACGCGCTGAATCGAGATGTGGCGCAGGCTGATCGTGGGCGGCATCCGCAGCAGCCGTCCGATCGCCTGACCGAGCACCGCCGCATCCTGAGAGCCGTCGGTGGGTACCGCTACGGACTTGCGTAGATGAGCCGGCAGTGGCGCGCTGCGAAAACGCACGCCCCGCTCACGCTCGAACAATTCCTGCAAGTGCATGGAGGCAGAGCGGTAGCGACGCGCCTGCAGCATCCGCTCCAGCAGCTCCTCGGCCGCCTCGCCGGGCTCGATGTCGAGCAGCTCCTCGCTGTCCTCGGCGAGCATCAGACGCGACTTCAGTTCCAGGAGCGCCGCGATCAGCACGATGAATTCGGTGGCGGTCTCCAGGTCCAGCTCACCGCGACCCTCCAGGTGGTCGAGGTAGGCGAGCACGACATCGGCCAGCTCCAGGTCGAGCAGATCCACCTCCTCGCGCAGGATCAGCGCCAGCAGCAGGTCGAACGGGCCGCTGAAGATCTCGAGGTCGAGGTCGAGCGCGGGAAGCGTCACCGGGCTACCGTAGCGTGCGCGGCGGACCTACCCCCATGCACTCGCGCACGTCGATGAGCGTGCCGGCTGCGATCGTCCGGGCACGCCGCGCCCCGTCGGCCAGCACCGCCTCGAGCGCCTGCTCATCGGCGCGCAGCTGCACGTAGCGCTCGCGCACAGGCGCGAGCATCTGAACGACCGCCTCGGCGACTGCCGTCTTCAGATCGCCGTAGCCGCGCGCGTCTGCCATGTCCGTTTCGACCTGCTCGGGCGTCGTCTCGCGCGCTACGGCGAGGATTTCGATCAGGTTGGAGACGCCGGGCTTCTCGGACGAGCGCTCGATCTCGCGGCCGGAATCGGTGACAGCCGACTTGAACTTCTTGAGGATCGCGGCGGGCTCGTCGAGTACGTATATGGTGCCCAGACCAGCGGCTGCGCCGCCGGTGCCCGATCCGCCGGTCGTGGACATCTTGCGCGTGGGATCCTGCAGGTCCATGATGCGGGCACCCACCTCGGGGATGCGGTGCTCGGGGACCACGAGCACGTCCTTGCCGCCCCCGAAGCGTGTGTTGAAGCGCCGCGCCACATCGCGCATCAGCTCGAGGTGCTCTCGCTGATCCTCGCCGACGGGCACCTCGTGTGCGCGGTAGGCAAGCACGTCGGCTGCCTGCAAGACCGGGTAGACGAGCAGCCCGGCGGATACCAGCTCGCGCTGCGATACCGACTTGTCGCGGAACTGGTGCATGCGCTGCAGGCGACCCAGCTCTGTCACCGAGCACAAGAGCCAGCACAGCTCGCTGTGCTCGGGCACGTCACCCTGACGAAAGAGGATGCAGCGCGCTGGATCGAGGCCGGCGGCGAGTAGCAGGGCGGTCAGGTCGTACAGGCTGCGACGCAGCTTCGCGGGCTCGTACGCGACGGTGATCGCGTGCAGGTCGACGATGCAATACAGCGCCTCGCCGCGCTCCTGGCCGGCGACGTACTGGCGGATCGCACCGATGTAGTTGCCCAGGTGCTTGGTGCCCGTGGGCTGGATGCCGGAGAAGATGCGCACGCTAGAGAGACTGCCGGATAACCGGATGCTTCGCCGCGCCGACCTCGTCCAGCCGGCGCACAGGTGTGGTGTAAGGCGCGTTCTGGGCGATCTCAGGGTTCTCTGCGGCCTCTGCCAGCAGCTCGGCGAGCGCTTCGGCGAAGCCGTCGAGCGTCTCCTTGGTCTCTGTCTCGGTGGGCTCCACCATCAGGGCCTCCTCGACGAGCAACGGGAAGTACACGGTGGGCGGGTGATAGCCGTAATCGAGCAGACGCTTGGCGAGGTCGAGCGTCTTGATCTTCAGCTCGCGCTTCATCGGACCCCCTGACAACACGAACTCATGGAGGCACAACCCCATCTCCCCACGGCCATCCTTTTCATCCCCGTCGGAGGATGAAACATTGGCGAGAGTTTTGTCGGACGGGGATGAGCGATTGGATTGTGCGTTGGAATATGCCAACGGCAGATGCTCCGACACGCCCAACTCTCGCAGACGCGCGAGCAGATAGTTGGCGTTCAATACCGCCGTCTCGGAGGCGTCCTTCAGGCCCGCGGCACCCAGCGAGCAGATGTAGGCGTAGGAGCGCACGAAGCAGCCATAGTTGCCCTGAAAGCCACGCAGACGCCCGATCGATTTGGCGCCGGGCCAGTCCTCGACCAGATCGAACCGCGGGCCGGATCCGTTGGATCCCTCGTTGCGCACGATCCGCGGTACTGGCAGGAACGGCTCGATTCGATCGGACACGGCGATTGGCCCGGATCCTGGCCCCCCGCCCCCATGCGGCTGGGTGAAGGACTTGTGCAGGTTGAAGTGCACGATGTCAAAGCCCATGTCCCCCGGGCGCGAGAGGCCCATGACGGCGTTGAGGTTGGCGCCGTCGTAGTAGAGCGTCGCTCCCACCTCGTGCACGATTCGCGCTATCTCCTGGATGTTCGCGTCGAACAGCCCGAGCGTGTTGGGGTTGGTGAGCATCAAACAGGCGACGTCGGTGTCGGCCTTTGCGCGCAGGTCATCGAGGTCCACACCGCCTTCGGGGTTGGTTGCGATCTTCACGACTTCGAAGCCAGCCATCGTGACGGTCGCGGGGTTGGTGCCGTGGGCCGTGTCGGGCGTGAGCACCTTGTGGCGCGTCTCTCCACGTGCCTCGTGGTAGGCGCGGGTGAGCAAAACTCCCGCCAGCTCGCCGTGGGAGCCCGCGGAGGGCTGTAGGCACACGTGCGGCAGGCCCGATATCTCGCCCAGCGCTCGCTCGAGGCTCCACATCAGATCGAGCGCTCCCTGTGCGCGCTCGGGATCCTGCAGTGGGTGCAGGCGCGCGTGGCCGGGCATTGCCGCAACCCGCTCGTGCAAACGGGGGTTGTGCTTCATCGTGCAGGAGCCGAGCGGGTAGAAGCCCGAGTCGAGGTCGAAGTTGCGCTTCGAGAGGCGCACGTAGTGGCGCACGATCTCGGGCTCTGAGACCTCTGGCAGGCGTGGCGGCTCTGTTCGGCGCAGGTGGGCCGGCAAGAGCTCCTCCAGTGACACGTCGGGGACATCGACGTCAGGGCACTGAAAGGCTCGCCGGCCGGGGGCGCCGCGCTGGAAGATCGTGACAGCCGCTTCGCGCTGCAGCGCGGTGTCGGTGCTGCGCGTGGGCGGCCTCATCCAACCACCGCCATGTGACGCTCAGCCACTACAGCAGCGCCCAGCACATCGGCCAAGCGATCGATGTCGGCGCGCGAGCGCCGCTCGGTAATGGCCACGAGCAGGCCGCCACGGTCCTCCTCACGCCCCGTCAGCGCGTACAGGTCGGCACCTGGGTTGACCCCATCGGCAGCGCAGCGGCGGCGAACGGCAGCGACATCGGCGTCCAAGCGCACGGCAAACTCGCGCACAACCGGCTGGCGGTGCAACGGAGTGACACCGTCAAGCTCGCAAAGGACCTCGCGCGCATAGTGCGTGCGCCTCAGCAGCAGCTCGCCCAACTCCACAAACCCTCGCTGCCCGAGCCACGACAGATAGACAACCCCAGCCAGCGCGTTGAGCGCCTGCGAGGTGCAGATGTTGGAAGTGGCCTTCTCGCGGCGGATGTGCTGCTCGCGCGTCTGCAGCGTCAGCACGAATCCACGCCGGCCGTCCGAATCAGTGGTCTCCCCCGCGATACGTCCCGGCATCCGGCGCAGATAGTCCTCGCGCGCCGCGAAGAAGCCAAACGAGGGACCACCGAAATCGAGGCGATTGCCGAGCGACTGGCCCTCGCCCACGGCCACGTCCACCCCGCACTCTCCCGGCGGCGCGAGGATGCCGAGCACGATCGGGTCCACCTGGGCGATCGTGACCAGTTGCCCACCGCCCGCAGCCTTGGCGGCCGCGGACAAAGCCGCGGCGTCCTCGACGGCGCCGTAGAAATTGGGCTGGGCGAAGATCGCAGCGCTCGTGTCCCGGTCGATCGCCGACGCCCACGCCCCAGGATCGGTGACGCCGTCTGAGAGTGGAACCTCGACAACCTCGATCCCGTAGCCGTGTGCATAGGTGCGCAGCGTCGCAAGCGTGTGCGGGTGCAGCCCGGCGGAGACGACAAAGCGATTGCGGCCGTTGTGGAGCTTTGCCAGATAGCCGGCCGAGGCGACCGCGCTCGGGCCCTCGTACACCGAGGCGTTGGAGACAGGCAGTCCTGTCAGCTCACAGATCGCGGTCTGATACTCGAACATCACCTGCAGCCCACCCTGGGAGATCTCGGGCTGGTAGGGCGTGTAGGGCGTCAGGAACTCCGAGCGCTCCATCAGCATGTCCACGATCGAAGGCACGTAGTGGTCGTACATCCCGGCACCGAGGAAGCACAGCTCGTCCTCGGCGCTGACGTTGTTGGCGGCAAGCGTGCGCAGGTGCTCGTAGACCTCCTGCTCGCTCTTGCCATCAGGCAGATCAAGCGGGCGCGCGAGACGCACGGCCCGCGGGATCTGACGGTCGAAGATCTCCTGCACGGAGGAGACCCCGATCGCCGCGAGCATCGCCGCGAGGTCACTGTCGGTGACTGAGGTGTACTGAGTCAAGTGGTCTGAGCCTAGCCGCTGAGTGCGACGGCTCCGTCAGGCGCCCAGCGTCGCGCTGTAGGCGTCGGCGTCCAGCAGCGCTTCGCGCTCGCTGGGATCGGACATGCGCACCTTCACGAGCCAGCCCTCGCCGTAGGGGTCCTCGTTGATCGCGTTGGGGCTGTCGGCGAGCTTCTCGTTGACCTCGACGATCTCACCGGACAGCGGCGCGACCACGTCGGAGACCGCCTTTACAGACTCCACCTCCGCGTAGGGCTCGTCCTTGTGAACGATCGTGCCAGGCGAGGGCGGGTCGAAGAACACGACCTCGCCGAGCGCGTCCTGCGCGAACCAGGTGATCCCGAGCATGGCGACGTCGGGATCCTCGCTGTCGATGCGCGCCCAGTCGTGTTCGGGGTGGTAGAGCAGGTCGTCTGGATAGCTCGACATTTCAACTGGCCTTTCGATAGAGCGGCTTCTGCTTGACGATCGCCGGGCGAATCTTGCCACGGACATCGATCTGAAGCACGGTGCCGAGGGCTGAGTGCTCGGCGGGAACATAGGCCATGCCGATGCCAACGCCCAGGCAGGGCGAGAGCGTGCCGCTCGTGACCACGCCACCGTCCACGATCGGATTGCCTTGGCGGGCGATTCCCGGACCGTCGATCTCGAATGCGACGAGCCGCTCCGGTGGCCTCCCAGCAGGGCTGAGCACCGGCTCCGCCGATGGTGAAGTGTCAGAAGGCGAAAGGGCCGCGCGCGCGGCGCGGACCGCCTCCGAGCCGATGAAGTTCGTATCCTCGCGACAACACCAGCCAAGACCCGCTTCGATCGGGTTGCGCTCGAGCGAGAGGTCGTTGCCGTACAGGTGAAAGCAGGCCTCCAGACGCAGCGTGTCGCGCGCGGCCAGACCCGCGGGCGCGGCGCCGCGACGACACAGCTCGTCCCACAGCGCCGGCGCGTCTGCAGGCGCGAGCAGCAGCTCGACGCCGTCCTCGCCGGTGTAGCCGGTACCGCATACGAGCACCTCCGCGCCGGCAAGGCGACGTGTGGCGGCCGTCATGCGCGCCGGCAGTGGCGCATCTGAGATTGCTTGGACGATCTCGCGCGCCAGGGGGCCCTGGACGGCGAGCATCGCGTAGTCGTCCAGGCGGTCGTGCAGCTCGACGTCGAGCCCCTCAGCGTGAGCTCGAAACCAGGAGAGATCGCGCTCGTGGTTGGAAGCGTTGGTGACAGTCAGGTAACGCTCGGGCCCCAGGCGATAGGTGAAGAGGTCGTCGATCACACCGCCCTTCTCGTCGCACAGCACGCTGTACTGCGCCCCGCCGATCGCGATCTTCGCGACGTCGTTTGAGAGCAGCCGCTGCAGCAACTGCTCGGCCTGACCACCGCCTGCGGCGGCGGTGCCCCCGACGGTTTCGATCTGGCCCATGTGCGAGACGTCGAAGACGCCGCAGCGCTCGCGCACGGCCATGTGCTCGGCGCGCACGCCATCTGGGTATTGGACGGGCATTTCCCAGCCAGCGAAGTCCACGATCTTCGCGTCGGCCGCGACGTGGCGCTCGTAGAGCGGAGTGCGGCGCGGGTTCGGCACGGCGCGCAGGTTATCGAGAGCGCACCGATTTGCTGTTCACCCCCGCACATGTGCGGGGGTGCCGATAGGCGCATGCGCCTATCGGAAGACACGCCGCATGCGGCGTGTCTCGGGGCCGCACATGTGCGGCCCCGACTCGGCAATCAATTCAAAGCATGTGCCAGGCGCTCTCGCGCGGGGCGACTACCGCAAAAACGGCGGAACGTCGATGTCGTCGTCGGAGATCTCGAGCGTCGAGCGCTGACGATCGTCGATGCGTGGGGCCCTGTCGGGTCGCTCGCTCTCGCGGCGCTTGCGGTCACCGCGCACGGCGCGTCCGGGACGATGGTCGAAGCCGGTGCCGATCACGGTCACGCGCACGTCGTCTGCCATCGACTCGTCAATCACGGCGCCGAAGATGATGTTCGCGTTGGGGTCGGCTGCGTTCTGGATGATCTCCGCGGCATCGTTGACCTCGAACAGACCGAGATCCTTGCCGCCGGTGATGTTCAGCAGAATGCCGGTGGCGCCGTCGACGGACTCTTCCAGCAGCGGCGAGGAGATCGCGGCACGCGCGGCGTCGGCGCAGCGCGCCTCGCCACCTCCGGTGCCGATTCCCATCAGGGCCGAACCGGCGTCGTGCATGATCGTGCGCACGTCGGCGAAGTCGAGGTTGATCAGGCCGGGGATCGTGATCAGGTCAGTGATGCCCTGCACACCCTGGCGCAGCACGTTGTCGGCCTCCCTAAAGGCGTCGAGCATCGAGGTGCGTCGCTCAACTACGGCGAGCAGCTTCTCGTTGGGAATCACGATCAAGGTGTCGACGACCTCGCGCAGGCGCTCGATCCCCTCGATCGCCTGACGCCCGCGCTGGGTGCCCTCGAAGTCGAATGGGCGCGTGACCACGCCCACGGTGAGCGCGCCGATCTCGTTCTTGGCGATCTCGGCGATCACGGGCGCCGCCCCGGTGCCGGTGCCGCCGCCCTCGCCGGCGGTCACGAACACCATGTCAGCACCCTTCAGCGCCTCCTTGATGTCGTCGCGCGACTCGGCCGCGGCGGCAAAGCCGACCTCGGGGTTGGCACCCGCGCCGAGACCCTTGGTGGACTCGTGGCCGATGTTGAGCTTGATGTCGGCGTCGCACATTGCGAGCGCCTGGTTGTCGGTGTTGGCGGCGATGAACTCCACGCCGCGAAGCCCCGCGTCGACCATGCGGCTGACCGCGTTGGTCCCGCCTCCGCCGACTCCCACGACCTTGATGACCGCCAGGTAACTGCCGCCGCTATCCATGATGTCCGAAGCCTTCAGTAGGTGTTTAAGGTTTGCCCCGCATTGCGGAACGAGCCATCAGAATACGCAAGTTATGCAGGGATCTTCGCCCTGTCAACGACAACCCTCACTCTCGCAACATCCGTTGCAGAACCGCCAACCCTCGACCATCACTTGAGAATTGGCCCACAACTAGGCTTAGTCTCACGTAGAAGTTGAGTGTTTGTCAGCCTCCGCTGGCGGGAGTCGAAGTGGCTTCGCCAGTCGACCCCGAAGGGGACGTTTCGGAGGCGCTCGCAGAACCGGACGCTTCGCTACCGGACGAAGTCGAACCCACTTCCGTGCCACTCGAGGTGGACGCTTCGGCGTCGCCGGAAGGCGACGTTTCAGAAGGGTTCGTCACCGAGGGAGTCGCGGAGGCAGCGGAGCTCCCGCCGATCGCCGCTTCGAGACTGGCCGCAAGCGTCGCGGCCGTCTCATCGGAGGCGCCCGCCTGCGTGGAGGTGGAGGTGGAGGTGGCCGACGACGATGGCGAGGAGAAGCCAGCGGCGGGACGTTCGGGCAGGCGCACGTCCACATACGACGCGCCAGCCGCGCTCGGTGACACAAGCACGCGTGCGAGCGACAGCCACTTGGCGTGCGGGCGCACGTCGTTGCCGAAGTACACGAGCAGCCCATTGCGCATCGCCACCGTGAGCCCTTCGGGACCGCTATAGACACGCACCACAAAGCGCTCCAGCTGCCCCGGCGCGGCAGCGAGCACAGTGACAGCCGCAAGCGCCGAAGATTCGTGTACACGCGCTCCGGGGACAGGCTCGACCGAGGTGCCGATAGTAGGCAGCGAGCTCGACAGCAATCCCGGCCCGAGCACCGTGCCATCGGCCGCCACCGCGGTGCGCTGCCCGTCGCTGAGCAACGCGGCGACGGGCGGGCGCTCGATGACCGCGACGCTGACCGTGTGGGGAAAGCTGGTGTGTATGCGCAGCGAACCGACGAGCGGATACGCGGCGACTGCCGAGCGCAGGTCGGCGGCGTTGAAGTCAAGTGTGGTCATCCGTGCCGCGGCATCGTCAAGCGCCGTGCGGATCTGAGCACCGTCGATCCCCTCGACGCCGGTTATGTGCACGTGCCTGACCGACACCAGCGAAGAGTCGCGCAACCATAGCCATCCCCCGCCAAGCAACGGCACGGATAGCAGCACGCACAAAAGCACACGTGGCGCGAGTCGATTACTCGCAAGCAAGGCAAAGATTTGCCTGTGCGAAGGACGTGCACTCGCCTTTGATGCAGAGCCGCGAGGTGGCACACGTCGCTCTGAGCTGCCTCCGAGCTTCAATCGACGTGGCAGCGGCAGCGAGAGCTCCATCTGGATCTGTTCGACCTGGATACGCGGTTCCCTTGTTCGTCGGGATGACAAGCGTGCGCGGTCCCAATCGGCGGATGACACGACACGAATATCCGGTTCACTTGTTTGAATCGTATGGGGCACGCGGCTTGCGGGTAGTAGAATCGCGTGGTCCATCTACAGTGCATCACTTCGTGGAGGATGCAAAAGATGAGTAGGAGCCGGCTTACCGTGCGCCTTGCCCTGGTCTCGATTCTCGCGGTCGGGCTCATTTGCGCGGGCATCGGCGCCGGTCTCGGTGGCCCCGAATTTCGTGTCGCAAGCGCGTCTGACACTGTCGGGCTATTGCCCGCCACGCGCCTGACCGCTCTGCCCCACAGAACCCTCACGGACGGAACCACACCGCTGCGGGTCAGATTCTCGGGAGTACCCGCGAGCTTCTCCCCCACGCCCGGGCTGAGCCCGGCGGTTTCAGGGACGTGGACCAGGCGCGGCGATTCTGAGTACTTCACGCCGACGGTCGGACTCGAACCCTGCTCCACCTACACCTTGACGATCTGGGCCTCCAGCACCACCACAGGGCACTCGCCTCTCGGCAAGCGCCGCACGGTGCCGCTGCAAGTTGCGTGTCCGTCTGTGGCGAGCCTTCAACAGATACTCGCCCGACTCGGCTATCTCCCCTATAAGCCGGCGCCGGACGCGCCGACTTCCAGTCGCGCGCGACTCGCCCTCGAGGATGCATTCGATCCACCGCGAGGCGCACTTCGTCCTCGCTTCGCAGATGCACCCACGCTCGTGCGCGGCGAAATCGACGAGACGACCAAGGGCGCGCTGATGGTGTTTCAGTCAGACCACGGGATCGAATCGACTGGAGAACCGGAAAGCGCCACGTGGAAGGCCCTGTTCAGCGCGGATATGCACGACCAGCGCAATCCGGCACCCTATACATGGGTGACCGTGACGGAGTCGCTGCCGGAGACGCTCGATGTCCACCGCGACGGCCACGTGGTGTTCTCCACGCCGGCCAACACCGGCGTGCCGGGCGCCGAAACCGCACAGGGCATCTTCCCGATTTTCTCCCGCTTCGAATCCACCACGATGACCGGCACCGACGTCGACGGCACCAAATACACGGTGCCCGACGTCCCCTGGGTCAATTACTTCAACGGCGGCGACGCCGTGCACGGATACCCCCGCGCCTCCTACGGCTTTCCCCAGTCCAACGGCTGTGTCGAGCTCCCGATCGAAGCGGCAGCACAGGTTTACCCGATGCTCAAGATCGGGGATATCGTCGAGGTCAGCTGAAGGCCGGAAGCACCACCCACAGCTTCGGGGCGAGCTCGACCACCTGCTCCGCATCCAGGTAGCGCACAGCGGCCGCTCCGGCGCGCTCCATCGCGATCGTGAGCTCGCGCCACGCAAGCGCTACCGGGGCAACGCGCACGGTCGGTCCCCATCCCGTCGCCGCTCGCAGCTCCTCCGCCCGTTCGCGGGCGTCCGCGAGCGTTACCTCACCGAATGGGCGGCTGGCCCCACGGACGAAGACCTGCCGCTCGAGTATCCGCTCGTGCTCCGATCTCAGCTCGGTCATGACCTCACCCGGCGCCTACCCATCCGCCAACCGCCAGTCGCCGGGCGGCGATCGCCGCCTGGCCATAGGAGATTCCCCCGTCGCCGACGGGCAGTCGCTCGGCTGTGAGGACCCGTAGACCGCTCGCCCGCAACCCCGCCGCGACCGCCTCGAGCAGCCGCTTGTTCTGGAACACACCCCCCGAGAGCACGATCAGATCAATGCCCTCCGCAGAGGCGGCGCGAACGCATGCTTGCACTGTCGCGCGGGCCAACGCGCGGTGGAAACGACTGGCGAGAGCACCAAGCGGCACACCCGCCTGGACGTCGGCCGCGACAGCCCGGATCGTCGCACGCGGGTCGTGGGCGCCCGCCCGTTCGAGTTCATTCCCGCCGACTACGGCAAGCCGGTCGTGGTCGCGGGCTTCGAGCCGTTGGACATCCTGCAGTCGATCGCGATGATCCTGCGTCAGCTGGCCGAAGGTCGCTGCGAGGTCGAGAACCAGTACAGGCGGGTCGTACCCTATGAGGGCAACCTCCGGGCGCTTGAGGTCCCGGCCGAGGTGTTCGAACTGCGGCCCCACTTCGAGTGGCGCGGCCTGGGCTTCATCTCCCATAGCGGACTGAGGCTTTCCGAGGCATACGCGGATCTGGACGCGGAGCATCGCTTCAGCGTGCCCGGGGTGCGCGTGGCCGACCCGAAGGCCTGCCAGTGTGGCGAGGTCCTGAAGGGCGTCATAAAGCCGTGGGAGTGCAAGGTGTTCGGCACGGCCTGCACGCCGGAGCGCCCGATCGGCACCTGCATGGTCTCCTCGGAGGGCGCGTGCGCGCAGCCCAGAGTTGCTTCGGGGCTCGCACGGCGTTTACCAACAGGACGAGTCCGACCGCGAGCACCGCAATGGGGACGTCACCCGCAAGCGCAACGGCGACCACCACGACCATCACGACAGGCGTGACGAGCGCGAGGATCGCGGCGATGCGCCGCCGCTCGGTCGTGATTGGCTTCCCGGGCGACATCCCCCCCGAACCGACACGGGGGACGGCGAGCTTCAGCTAACCACCCGAGCCGCCGGCTCCAGCTTTCGTCCGAAAGTTCGTCTTGAGGCAAGCGAAGCCACCCAGTTGCCAGGTGCCCTGGAACTCGCCGCCCGTGAACTTACCCGTAACGTCGACCACGCCGGTGGTGGTGCCGCTTGGGAGCTTGTGGATCGTGCTCTGCTTGTCGAACTTGAACGAGCCATGCGCCAGCTTGACGGTTCCGAACCATTGGCCGCCAGCGGCGCCTGATGTAGGCAGGCACTCTAGGAATACGCGGGCCTTGGTCGCCGGCTTGCCCACAGTCACGGTAAGGAATTCTGACGTATAGAGCTGACCGGGCTTTGGGGAGCTCGACGAGCCTGCGAGGGCCACCCCGCTGATTGCCGCGAAGCTCAACAGAGAGACCACCAGCACTCGCTTGATCACAACCACCACCACCGTTCCATTCGATTGTCACGCGCCTACAGGACAGGGATCATCTACGCCTTCGAGTCGAACTGAAATCTAACGATCCATCTGTGCAATCGCTCTGCGGAGGTGAAATGATCACCCGCAGACCACCCTTGTGGGCGGGCTGGGCACGGAGCTGGCCGTGGCAAGCATCCCAGGCGCCTGCTTCCATCGGGATCCGACAGCGCGGTCTTGTGGCGTTCGGCGTTCAGGGCCCGTTGAACGTCTTGATGATGTGGCCGTTGGCGGCTCGCCAGATCACTTTCGCTCGCTGGATGGCGCCGCCTCCTGGGCTGCGTGGCACACTGACGACGACCTCATTGTCGACTGGTGCGGTTGTGGTCGTGAAGGGAGGCGAGATCTTCGGGCTGTACCCGCTCGCCCGCCCGGCTGGGTAGCGCAGGGTGACCTTGGCGACACC
Organism: uncultured Solirubrobacterales bacterium; assembly: GCA_963715765.1. Taxonomy (GTDB): domain Bacteria; phylum Actinomycetota; class Thermoleophilia; order Solirubrobacterales; family Solirubrobacteraceae; genus Palsa-744. Next base: position 3,324,244 of record OY970270.1, on the reverse strand, counting down.
GTCAGGAACGATCATCGTGACCGTTGAGCTCGTGCTCGAGCCAGGCGGACCTGCCCCGATGTCCTTGCCCTGCTCGATGTCCGCAGCGGTGGCGCCACCGCCACCGGTCGCACCGAGCGAGCCGCCCCCGAGGTTGATGTTTGCATCGAGATGCATCATGCCTTGACGCGCCTTGGTCCCGCAACCGCCGACAATGGCGGGGTAGATGTAGTACGGGCTGCCGTGCACAACACGGGTGCGGCGTATGTAGTGGACGAATGCGTTGCGAACGATCGCGATGCCAGCCCCGGACGCGGTCAGGGTTCGTGGGAGCGCGTCCGCTGCCGCGGCGGGCCGGCGCAGCACGCCGAGGAGCGAGAGGAGTGATCTACTCGGAGCTCCTTGTAGAGCCTTGCTCATATCTGAGGCGCACTCCACCGATGACAGTCGAGCAGCCTGCGACGGCGGGCGTCCTCGAGGCACGGAGGCACGGCCTGACTGGGATCCCCCACCGCCGCCAGCGAATGCCAACAGGATCGCCGCGATCGCGACGACCGCGACCGTGGCCGCGACAGCCACACCTCGGTGGCGGCGCTGGCGCGCTCGTGCTTCTTCGATCACGCCGGCGTCGGGTGTCTCGACACGTGGTCGCTCGGCCGTGATCGTCATCGGATGTCGGAGGTGGTAGCTCGCATCTGCTGAGCTACTATGAATAGCACAATGATCGATGTCAAGATCGACCGCAACGATCCGACGCTCCTGCACGACCAGGTCGCCGCACAGATCCGCCGCGCGATCGCGGACGGCGAGGCCAGGGCCGGCGAACGCCTGCCGCCCGCCCGACACCTCGCCGCCGTCATGCACGTCAACGCCAACACCGTCCTACGCGCCCTGCGACTCCTGCGCGACGAAGGACTACTCGAACTCCGCCCAGGTCACGGGATCCGTGTCAGCGGCACACCCCAACGCGGTGCGCTGCTCGCCAAGGCGATCGAGCTCGTTCAGCTCAGCCGCGAGAGCGGCTACAACCGCGCCGAACTGCTTGACATCATCCAACAGCTCCCATAGTCCGGACGCCGGGCGTGCCTTGCGCTGGCGCGACGGCTCGACACCCCTGCGTTGACAGCAGACACCGCCGTGCTCAGCGACGACGCATGAGGCCCGCGAAAGCATCCCCATTGAACATCAGAAAACCCCTGCATCAATGCGCGTGGTCATGGCCGCGCACGGTTCGCCAGGACTGCCACGTGATCCGCAGGATCACCAGACAGATCGCGAGGCCGATGATCGGATCAGCGATCGGCACGCCGCCAGCAACGGCTAGCGCAGAGGCGATCACCGCCAGGCTGACATAGGCGTCGGCGCGCGCGTGTTCGCCGTCGGCGATCAGAGCGGCACTGTTCAAGCGCCGCCCGGCACTCATGCGAATCTTCGCGGCGATGAAGTTCCCGCCATAGCCGATCGCACCCGCGACGCCCAGGGCGAGCAGATGCGTCGGTGCGTTCGGATGAACGAGCCGCTGCGCCGCCTCAACGCCCGCCACGCACGCGCTGATGAAGATCGCAGCAACGACAACAAGACCCGCACGACGCTCGGCCAGATCTGAACGAAGCGCGAAAGCGATCCCGAGCGGGACTGCGGTCAGCGCATCACCGAAGTTGTGGATCAAATCGGCGAGCAGCGCAATGCTGCCACTCGCGACGAACACTACGGTCTGCGCGAGCGCGGCCAAACCGAGCACCGCGAGCGACAGCAGGACCGCGCGGATCCCATCCCTAGAGCGCTTGATGCTCTTATCGACGAGACCGTGCGAGTGCCCACGCTCGTGTCCGCCCGAATGCGCATGCCCGTGGTCGCGACCCTCGATACGCCCGTAACTGGAAACAGACGGCTCCGAGCGTCGCGGCATCGTCAAGTGTCGGTGCGGGCCTCCGTGCGGATGGCTATGCACGCGACGACCATGACGGTGGAGCTGCCATTCGATTGCGGTGTCACTCATACCAGCAGCCTAAGAGATCGGCCTGCAAAACTCGCAACATGCTCACGGTCTTCGACGATCGCAGTGACCGGGCGAAAGCGAGCGCGAGCACTTCGTGTGCGGTGCTACCGTTTTCAGGTAGGCAGATGAATATATGAGGGGTTTCGCGTCATACACCCACAGCCACCGTCGCGCGAAGGCCCGCGTGCGCTTTGGCGTCGGTATCTGGCTGCTCGCCCTTGCTGCGTATACGTGCTACTCCGGCCTCTGGTGGGGTGTGCTGTTCGTTGCGCCAGCGGCGCTGCACTTCTACCTCGGCTACCGCCTACAGCGCAACGCCCAGGCATAGTGTGTAGCGAACGGGTGGGCGCGCTTGGTGAGCGCGACGAAGCTCGCGCAGCTCGCCGATTCCTCTCGACGCCAGAGCAACGGGCTAAGCTCCATGGCGATGACCTTGCTGCGCGCTCCCAGCTCCGCTGCGTAGATCTGTTCGCGCCGCGGCCTGCGGACGATCCGCAGCGCCTCGCTATGTTGGCTCTACGACGACCGAGACAACAACGCGCGTAGGAGACGCCGAACCTTGAGCCGATCAAAGGCATTGCTGTCGATCGCCGCGCTTGGAGCGCTGCTGACTCTGGCATGCGTTGCCACGGCCGCCACGTCGACGTCTTCGAGCGCCACGGCGCGCTCCGGTGGCCTTACGATCACGCTGACGGCTACGCCGGCCCGCGTCATGCGCGACTCGACGGTACGGTTGCGGCTCACCGCCCGTGAGCGCAGCGCGCGTGGAGCGTTCGGCGACCGACTCTCCTATGGAGACGGGACCGCTAGCCCGCCGACAGCCCTACCGCAGTTCTGTCTCGCGGGCACCCCGCCGTCAGCAGGCCGGACCTGGCGTTTCTCCCACCGTTACCACGCAGCGGGCACCTACCACGTCACAGCGACGGTCTTCGTCAACTGCACCGGCGACCACGTGATAACTCTTGTCACAGTGCGCGTGAAGTAAAGGGCGGCACCCTGCAGGATCATTGAAACGCCTTGCCTGAGGACAACGGCTACGCGGCGCGACGCGGCAAAGAGCGCCATCGCTCATCTCGCCGACCTCAGTAGCGATGTGTAGTCGCCGACCTGTCCGAGGTGCGTGAGCTTGTCGGGGTTGACTATCGAGCTGATGCTCCTGACCTGGCCGTCGACGATGTCGAGCGCCCACACGCCGATCAGTCGCTGCTGTGGGTCGAGGAAGACCGCTCCCGCGCCGGTTACTCGTCTTCCGGCAGGGCAGACATCGCGCTCGGCTAGACGGCAGTCAGAGAGTTGTGAGCGCTCATGCACGAGGCGACGCGTTGGAAGGCGGTGGCTCGCCTCCCGCTGCTCCCGGGCCCCCTGTCCCATCGCTGGATGAACCATCCTTTCGGCTGCGCCGAATCAGGGTGACGATCCAAATCCCACCGCCGACAACCGCAGCGCCGATCAATGCCCAAGCCCACCCCGGTAGACCACTCGATTCCGAGGATGGCTCTTTGTTTGCTGCGGCCGCGGCGGCCGCGGCTGCTGCCGCTGCCGCAGCATTGCTCGTTGATGTCGTAGTCGTTGTGGTCGGGGTAGTCGGGGTGGTGACGGTCTGCGTTTTAACGACCGTGTTCGTCTGCGTAGGCGTGGTCACGGTCGTCGTCTTCGGGGGCGGGGTCACCGTGTTGGTCTGAGTCACGGTCTTTGCCTGAGATGGCGTGGTGCTCTTAGTGGTCGGAGTAGTGGCAGTTGCGGTTGTCGCCGACTTTGTTTGCGCCGACGCGGTCGCTTTTTGGTTCTCAGGGGATTGGGTCTCGGTCTTGGCCTGTGTGGCGGTAGGTGTGCTGCTGGTCTTGCTCGCGGTTGTTCCCTCGGCACGACTTGAGGCGGTCTGACTTAGGCTGCCGGCCACGCTCGCCGCACCGCCTGAGCCACACGCGGCCAAAGTGAATAGGAAGAGGCAGAGCACGCCTACCTGAAAAGCCCAGTGTTTCATGATCTTGCCCGGGCGATTGTGGTGAAGGTTTGTATGACGGTAGTCTGAGCCGCGACGCTGGCGTTTATGGGTATGGCTGATCATGGGTGACCTCTCTATGTGACGATACGCATCTCATGGCTGGTGTTGTTCAGGCGTCGGCAGCCGTCCTCGGTGGCGACGACGATGTCCTCGATCCGAACCTCGAAGCGGCCGGGTTCGGGCTCCCCGACATGGACGGTGCGGGTTGTGTCAGATCCGTAGCCGTCCTCGAGGCCGCCGAAGTCAAGGACGACCATGTCGCCGTCCTGGATCTCACGCTCGCCGAGCTCGTGGTGGGGGGCGGCTGCCGCGCCAGCGCGTGGATCAGGCACGTGGGCTCCTCGACTCTCATCAGGAAGATTTCCGCCTCCGGATAGGTATCGGGCGATTTTCTTCGCGGTCGCGCTCGTATTGGTCATCTTCATCCTTCCCGCACTCGGACATGCTGTGGTAATGGTGCGAGTGCCGTCCTCACGAGACCTTGGTGGACGCGGTCGACTGCCGTGACGACGTATCGCCATAGCCGTGCCGGATCGTTGTCGGACGCATCGAGCGTCACCCACGCCACAGGCACTTCGCGGTGCGCACACCAGGCGCGCACCGCCGTCGTCTTGCCGTAGCCTGCCAGTGCGCACACCAGGCGCGCACCGCCGTCGTCTTGCCGTAGCCTGCCGGGCGCGGCCACCAGCGTCAGCGCCGCCGTGTCGGCGTCGAGCGCCCGTGACGCGCGGACGCTCGATCGTCTGCGAGCGCATCCGTGGGGGCGCGAGCTTTGCCTCTGCCAGCACGACCTCGTGGCCCGCACTCAGGCCGGTATTCCGTCGCTGTGAGCTAGACCGTGCCGCTAGCATCATCACGACATAGTGGCATAACGCATAAGAAAGGATCAGCCGATGTGCCGCTGGCTCGCATACTCAGGGTCTCCGCTCCTTCTCAAGGAAGCACTGTACGGGCCCGCCAATTCGCTGATACAGCAAAGCCTGCACTCACGGCTCGGTGCTGAGACGACGAACGGTGACGGTTTCGGTGTTGGCTGGTACGGTGCGCCGCCGACTCCCGGCGTCTTTCACAGCATCGAGCCGGCCTGGAATGACAAAAACCTGCACGAGCTCGCTGACCACATCGGCTCGTCGGACTTTTTCGCTCATATCCGCGCGGCGATCGTAAGGCCGAGCGCTTTGACCTCGCTGCTCGAGCCCGGCGACTGGGCATCGAGCCGGTTGTTCTGCAGCCCGGCGACGATCTGCTCGAGCTCGCCGAGAGCGCCATCTCACGCGGTGCGCAGGTCATCGGGATGGCTGGCGGCGATGGCTCACAGGCACTCGTTGCGACGGTTGCCGATCGGCGCGATATCGCCCACGTCTGTATCCCCGCGGGCACTCGAAACCATTTCGCTCTGGACCTAGGCCTTGACCGTGATGATGTCGTGGGCGCGCTGGATGCGTTCACAGACGGCGCCGAGCGGCGCATCGATCTCGCGCAGGTCAACGACCGCGTGTTCGTCAACAACGCCTCGCTCGGCGTCTATGCCAAGGTTGTCCAGTCCGACGCCTATCGCGATGCCAAGCTCGAGACCTGGACTGGCATGCTGCCCGACCTACTGGGGCCCCGATGCGACGCCGATCGACCTCGAGTTCACCGCTCCGGACGGAAGCCACTGCGACGACGCACCACTCGTGCTCGTATCGAACAATCCGTATCGACTGGCAAGCTAAGCACACCAACTTCGGCTGCGGCAAGTTACGGAAACGGTTCGGATAATTACCGATGCAGAGCGGTCTGATCGGATTACCGTTGGAGGATCGATTCACATACTTAATCTTGAGCAAAGAGAGGTCCGCATGGCTGATCAAGGTGAGTACACTTCCGCACGAACGCGGGACAGGGGCGGTGCGGTTGAAGGCAGCGGCTGGCTTTTGTTTGCCTCGATCATGATCGTGATCGCTGGCGTGCTGAACATTGTCTGGGGGATCGCGGCTATCAGCGAATCGAAGTTCTTCACCCAGAACGCGACCTATATCTTGAGCGGCCTCAACACATGGGGCTGGATCGTGCTGATCATCGGAGTACTCGAGTTGTTCGCCGCGTATTCGATCCTGTCCGGCGGACAGTATGGACGATGGTTGGGCATCGTCATGGCCAGTATCAACTCGCTCGCCGCCTTGATGTCGATCCCGGCGTACCCGTTCTGGTCGCTGTGCCTGTTCGGGATCGCCATTCTGATCATCTACGGGCTAGCCGCCTACGGCGGGCAGCACAAGGACGTCATCTGAGCAGCGACATTCGTGAGAAGCCGACCCAGCATGGCGCAGAGAACGGGCCACCGTGCATGCCGAGCGTGATGACTGGGCACACCGACTGGCGACTATGGTGATGGCGGTGGCGCCTGAGGATCTGCGGGTTGGTCTCAGCTGGGGACGGCACCCTCCAGACCGTCCGACGGCTCGATATCGGGCAGACGCAACATCCGGAACGAATTGAGGAGCCCGAGCCCGCGCGGTGCGGATCACCGTGCTCGATTCGGTCTTGTTCGTGAACGCCAGCGAGAGCGTCGCCAGAAGGATGCCGCCCGCCATCGCGAGCCCGAAGTCGATCAGCTCGCCGGCCACGATGGCCGAGGTCCTTGACGACGGCAGTCCGACCGACAATGAGCCGAATCCTAAATTGATCCCGTTGAGCTCCAGAAAATCCCTGCAAATGAGGGATTCATACCGCCAACGGGATTCGAACCCGTGTTACCGCCGTGAGAGGGCGGCGTCCTAGTCCCCTAGACGATGGCGGCCTGTCCAGTCGTCGTCGAGGCTAGCAAAGTGGGAGGTCGAGCGGCGGTGGAGCCGCTGAGCGACGGCGACTGGCAGCCGACGGTTTTCCGGCAAGCGGATCGTCGACCTGCGTGTCGCTTCGGTGCGATATCGTCGCGTCCCCGACACGCGGATGTGGCGGAATTGGTAGACGCGCGGCGTTCAGGTCGCCGTGTCCGTAAGGACGTGGAGGTTCGAGTCCTCTCATCCGCACTGATCGAACGACGTTGGGAGCGCCAAGGGGCCTCAGTCGCTGTCCGCCGCCCACATGAAACACCCCTCGTATCGGGTCCGCGCGTCTCGGTATATGCTGGCGCCAGCCATCCTGCCCGATAAATGGAAGTGAGCCAATGATCAGGCAAGTAGTGGATCGACGCGAAGTACAGAGATACGTCGAGGCGGTGCGCGAGCAGCTCGGCGATCCGCGCCTAACCGACGCGGCGGCCCGCGCCGCGAGTACTTTTGGCGATCCGAGCGTCGATCCGGTGGCCAAGCTGCGGGCGGCACTGCCAGCGGTGGAGCCCGAGCTCGCGTCCTCCGCGGCCGACGCCGCCAACGTCGCGCCCTTCATGTCTCGCGATCCCATCCAGAGCCTCTTGCAGAGCGTGCTGGAGAGCAAGCTGCGCGAACGCGGCGTACCGGACGAGGAGTCCGAGCATCGCGGCGTGCTTGCGTGGCTGATCCACCTGATCGAGTCGATCTTGCACCCGGTGCGCTACGGGCCCGACGATCCGGACTGGGTGATCGACGTGGCGGCATCGATGCTCGAGCGCCTCGCGGAGGGCACTCACCGGTTCAATCCGCTGCCCGCCGAACACGAGATCGCCGACGACGCTCGGATTGTGATCGTGGGCGATTGGGGGTCTGGGGTCAAGCGCGCCCAGGAGGTCGCCAAGGTCATCGCGGAGGAGGTGGCCGACGCACTGGCGCATGGTCGCGAAGCACACGTGGTGCACTTGGGCGACATCTACTACTCGGGAACCGAGGAGGAGGTTCGTCGACACGTGCTCGCCGCGGGGATGTGGCCGATTACCGTCGAGCAGGCGGACGCGGGCGTGACGTCGTGGTCGCTGAACGGCAACCACGACATGTACGGGGGCGGGTTTGGCTACTTTCAGACGTTGCTGGGCGACAGGCGCTTTGAAAAGCAGCGCTCACCCGACAACAAGCCGACGAGCTTCTTCGGACTGCGCTCACCGTCGTGGGACTTCGTGGCGCTCGACACCTCGTGGAGCAAGCAAGCGCTCTCGATCGGCTTCATAGGCGTGCTCGAAGACCCCCAGCTTGGCTTCGCCGAACGCGTGGCGGGAGAATCCGAGCGTAAGCTGATGTTGCTCAGCCACCACCAGCCGGTGTCGGTTTACGACCCCGAGGACATCGGCACGTTTCTGCCGAGGAAGCTCGCACCGGTGCTGGGCGGCGGACGCGTGACGGCATGGTTGTGGGGCCACGAGCACCGCTGCATGGGCTTTGAGGAGCACCTCGACGTGAAGTTCCCGCGCTGCCTCGGACACGGGGGCGTGCCGGTGCTGATGGAGCACAAGCCAAACGAACCCGTTCCTCCCCCGGGTCTGTGGGAGGAACGTGGCTTCTCTCAGTACAGAGGCGACCACTGGGGACGCATGGGATGTGCGATCCTCGACCTCGACGGGGAGCGGATCGAGGTGCGCTATCGCGACGAAGAAGGAACGACCACGCGCGAAGAGACGATCGCTTGACGCGGCGCAAGCCGTGGCGCAAGCGACGGGAATGCCCGCCTGACTGGCTACCCTTCACATCCATGGCTAAGACAAGACTCTTCACATTGACGTGCGCGCTCGCGGCACTTGCGAGCCCGAGCGCAGCGCTTGCGAGTCTGGCGGCCGCCAGCGCCGACACCAACACCCAGAGCGCCACGACCACCACTCAAGCGACCCAACCCACATCCAGCACGCCTGCAAATCAAACCACGCCGAGTACCCCGGCGACTCCAACAACGCCCACGACACCAAGCACGCCGGCAACACCCCAAAGGCCCGCGCCTCCCACGCGCTTGACGGGCCTGCCCTCCGGCTCGATCGCAGACGGTACCGTGCGGCTGGTGGTTCGTCTGTCGGCAGTCCCGGCATCTGATTCCCCCAAGCCAATGTTGACCCCGGCGGTGGCGGGTACCTGGAGGGCGAGCGGCGACTCAGAGACCTTCACTCCCGCCTCGACGCTTGAGCCCTGCTCCACCTACACGCTCACCGTGTGGGCCGGCACCGACGCACTCGGCCATCCTCCGCTTGGCAGGAGCCGGCACCAGACCCTGCGCGTGGCCTGCCCCTCGCTTCAGGGGCTGCAGCAGGCGCTGGCGCGCTTGCGTTACCTGCCCTACACGATCGACGCCGCGCACGGGCGCAACAGCGGCTCACAGCCCGAGGCGCGCGCCAGCGCCGCGCGCTACGCCTTCGACCCACCCGCAGCGCGGCTCGTGGCGGACGTGCCCGACGCGCCGGGCCTGCGCTATGGCTCACTCGACCCCACCACGCGCGGCGCGCTGATGGTCTACCAGTCAGATCACGGGCTGGCAGCGACCGGCTCGCCCGATGACTCGACGTGGGCGTCGCTGTTGGCCGCCGAGACGCTCGGCCACGGAGACCCCGAGCCCTACACATTCGTGACTGTGAGTGAGTCGATCCCAGAGACCCTCGAGGTCCACCGCGGCAGCCACGTCGCGATCACGACGCCAGCCAACACCGGCGTGGCTGGTGCGGAAACCGAACTGGGCACGTTCCCGATCTACGCGCGCTACGTGTCCACGACGATGTCGGGCACAAACCCGGATGGCAGCCACTACGAAGACCCGGGCGTGCCGTGGGTCAACTACTTCAACGGCGGCGACGCGGTGCACGGTTTCCCGCGCGCCTCCTACGGCTTCCCGCAATCAAACGGCTGCGTCGAGTTGCCGATTGGAACAGCGGCAGAGGTGTATCCGCTGCTGGCGATCGGCGATCTGGTGATCGTAAGTGGCTGAGTCCTCTTAGAACTAGGGGCCGCCGGCGCGAACCGGCGGCCGCCTCTCGTGCTCTCAGCTCTTGTGGTCTGGGCTCAGCCTTCGCTGCCGCGGCGGCCGCGCTGGGCCACCATGATCGACATACCGAGGCCGACGAGCAGCACGCCGGCGAGAACCACCCAGCGCAGGTCGAGACCCGTGAACGGCAGCGTCGTTGCTTTGGCCGCCGTGGTTGCGGTCGGTTCGACTGACGATTTAGCCGGTTCGGTGGAGCTGGTCGGAGTGCTCGTTTCGGGCGTGCTCGATGTGCTCGACGGCGATACGCCGCCTTTGGGCGTCGATTCCGTTGTCGTCGCCGGAGTGGTTTTCGCACTGGTCGTAGTCGCGGGCGTGGTGGTTGTGGTCGTGGTAGTCGTCGTGGTTGGCGGTGGCGTGGTCTGGCTGTAGCCGGTTGTGGCTTCTGCCGCCAGGGCACTGGTTCCCGGTGCGAGCAACATCAGCGCGATCGGCAGCGCGAGCAGCCCGCGGAGCGCCATTCGGCGCCGACGCGCACGTCCACGTCCGATTGGGGCTGCAGTTTGGGGCTGTGACCTCACGGAGGTCTTCACGTCGTGTCGCATATTGCTGTCTCCCGCGTCCGGTGGTCGCTTGGGCCTCAACACAGAGGCCCCTCATATCCATTTGAGAGCGCCGCCGATCGTTCGGCGACACCGCAATTGGGCAGTCTACTGAAGAACCCTTTTACTCTTGGGCTCGATTCTCCTGCATGATTGCCCGTAAATCGGACGCTTTACTCGGTCAGTCGGATAACCGACTCGACGCACCCCGATAGCGGAACGCCCCTACTGGAGCCGCTACACACCCACCTTGACGCGACCCTGCAGCGTTCCCTCACGCAGGTCGCGGCGCAGCACCTTCTTGTCGAACTTGCCCACGCTCGTCTTGGGAACCTCATCGACGAACGCGAACTCGTCGGGCAACCACCACTTCGCCACACGCGGGCGCAGGTGCTCGAGCAGCTGCTCGGCGTCCACGCTCGAGCCCTCGCGCAGCACCACACAGCACAGCGGCCGCTCCGCCCACTTCTCATCGGGCTTGGCGATCACAGCCGCCTCGATCACATCGGGGTGAGCCATCACCTCGTTCTCGAGCTCCACCGAGGAGATCCACTCGCCGCCGGACTTGATCACGTCCTTGGAGCGGTCGGTGATCTGGATGAACGCGTGCTCGTCGATCGAGGCGATGTCACCGGTGCGCAGCCAGCCTTCGTCGAAGCGCTCCTCACCTGAGGAGTCGTTGAAGTAGCTCGCGAGGATCCACGGGCCGCGCACCTCGAGCTCCCCGGTGGACTCCCCGTCCCAGGGGACCTCCTCGCCGTCATCGTCGACGAGGCGCGTCTGCACCCACGGCAGGGGCTTGCCCTGCTTGGCGCGCATGTCCCAGTAGCGCTCGTCGTGTCCGGCGGACTCATTCGGTCGCGAATAGCTGGCGACCGGACTGGTCTCGGTCATACCCCACGCCTGGAACACGTTCACCCCGTGGCGCTCCTCGTAGTCGCGCATCAGCTGACGCGGCACCGCCGAGCCTCCGCAGGCGGCGTTTGAGAGCGAGGAGAGGTCCACCTCGTGAGCGTCGGCGTAGCGCAACAGCTCGGAGAAGATCGTGGGTACGCAGCCCATTATCGTGGGACGCTCCGACTCGATCAGCTTCGCCAACGGCTCCGCTCCCAGGAAGCGGTCGGGCAGCACAAGGTCGGCGCCGGCAAGCGCGGCTGCGTGCGGGATCCCCCACGCGTTGACGTGGAACATCGGCACCACCAGCAGCGCACGGTCGTGCTGGGAGAGCCCGAGCGCGTCCTTCATCAGCGAGGCGGTGGAGTGCAGGCAGATCGAGCGGTGCGAGTAGAGCACGCCCTTGGGGTTGCCGGTGGTGCCGCTGGTGTAGCACAGCGCCGCCGCCCGACGCTCGTCGAGCGCGGGGTAGTCGTAGGGTCCACCCCCCACTTCCTCCAGCAGATCCTCGTAGCGCAGCGCGTTTGGCAGCGAGCCGGCCCAGCCCTGCGAGCCGTGGGCAGCGCCATCGCGGTTGCCCATTACGACGTAATGGCGCACGCCCGAGAATGTGGGCACGAGCGGCTCGAGCAGCGGCACGAGCGAGTCGTCGACAAATACGATCCCGTCGTGGGCGTGGTTGACGATGTAGGTCAGCTGCTCGGCGAACAGGCGGATGTTGAGCGTGTGCAGCACCGCGCCCACGCAGGGCACTGCCATGTAGAGCTCGAAGTGGCGCTGGTTGTTCCACGCGAACGTGCCGACGCAATCGCCCTGCCCCACACCGAGGTGCTCCAGCACGCGCGCGAGGCGATCGACGCGCTCGCACACCTGCCCGTAGGTGGCGCGCACGGTGCCGGTGTCGGTGAGCGTGACGACCTCCGCCTGCGGGTGCACGCTGCGCATGCGGTGCAGCGGATGGTGAAGCGTGAGCTGGAAATCGTCCTGCATCAACCCTTCGAGCATCTCCCCTACTCCCTCTTGGTGGCTTCTCTGCGTGGTAGGACATCACTGTAGATCGCGCGCGTGCGCTGTGCCACGTCGCTCCAGTCGAAGCTGAGCACATGCTCCGATGCCTCGGTGACCAGACGATCGCGTAGCTCCACATCGACCAGCAGCCGCTCGATCATCACCCCGAGGTGCTCGGGGTCGCCGCCGTTGAAGCGCAGGCCGACGCGCTCGCCGGCCGGGACCACCTCGCGCAGCCCACCGGTGTCGGCGACGATGCAGGGACAGCCCGAGGCCATCGCCTCCAGAGCGACGAGCCCGAATGGCTCATACAGCGAGGGCACCACGCACAGGTCGGCGATGCGATACAGCGAGTGCAATGCGTCGTCGCCGATCCAGCCGAGAAACACGCCGCGCTCCGATAGGCCCAGGCGCTCGGCCTGCGCCCGCAGCTCGCCCTCGTGGGTACCACTGCCCGCCACCAGGAAGCGCACGCCCGCGACTTTCTCGATCACGCCCGGGAGCGCGTCAAGTGCCAGCTGAAAGCCCTTCTCATACACCAACCGCCCCACGAGCAGGACCAACTTCTCGTGGGGCTGGGCGAACTGCAGGCGCAGCGTGTGAAGGTCGTCGACGGGTCGCAGATCGCGCGGGTCGATGCCGTTGGGGATCACGGTGATGCGACGCTCGTCGATGTCGTAGATGTCGGCGACGTGACCGCGCATGTAGTGCGAGCAGGTGATCACCGAGTCGGCGCGATGAGCCATCCAGCGCTCGATTGCGTGGATGTCGGACTGCGGCGATTTGTCGACCCAGCCCTGATGGCGCCCGTGCTCGGTGGCGTGGATCGTTGTCACGTAGGGAATGTCGAGGCGCTCGGACAGCGCGACGCAGGCATTGGCGACAAGCCAGTCGTGGCCGTGCACGAGGTCGTATGCGTGCTCGTCGGCCAAGGCGCTGCCGGCGGTGAGCATGTCGTCGTTCATCCGCTGCACCCAGCCGAGGAAGCGGTCGAGATCGAGCGGGAAGCGGGGCTCGCTCACACGGTGAACCTTGACCCCGCCCTGGTGTTCGCACGCTGGGGACTCGTCGCGAGCACGCGTGAGCACGTCCACGATGACGCCCTGGGCGACCATCTCCTCGGCGAGCTTGCGCACGTGACGGGCGAGACCGCCCTCGATCACCGGGGGGTACTCCCAGGAGAGGATCAGGACGCGGTTGGCCACCGGCTAGACCCTATCTCGCGCGAGCTTCGGCCGTCTCCGACACTGGCCCCGCAGCCAAAGAGCTACTGCGTGCGCCAGTCTCAGCCGAGCTTCGCTGCTGTCTCCAAGGTCTCCAACGCGACCGCGGGCAGGCGCGCGCGCATGATCTCGACCGCCTGCGGATTGGAGTCGATCAGCACGTAGCGGCGGCCGAGCCCCGCGGCGACAGCGCCGAGCGTGCCGCTGCCGGCAAAGAAGTCAAGGCACCAGTCGCCGGGACGCGTGCTGGCACTGACCATGCGCCGCACGATGCCCTCGGGCTTCTGTGTCGGATAGCCGGTCTTCTCGGCGCCGCGGGTGGGCACGATCGTATGCCACCACACGTCGGTCGGCAACTTGCCGCGGGCGACCTTCTCGGGCGTGACCAAGCCAGGCGCCATATAGGGCTCACGATCAACCTCCTGCGCGTCGAAATAGTACGCAGCGGGGTCGCGCACGTATACGAGGATCGTGTCGTGCTTGGAGGGCCAGCGCCGCCGCGAGCGAGCGCCATAGTCATAGGCCCACACGATCTCGTTGATGAAGCACTCCCTGCCGAAGATCTCATCCAGCAAGAGCTTGCAGTAGTGTGCCTCGCGATAGTCGATGTGGAAGTAGAGCGTGCCCTCGCGCGCAAGCAGTCGCCGCGCGTGCTCAAGGCGCGGACCAAGGAACGCCAGGTAGTCCTCAAACGAATCGCGGTAGCTGCTCTCAGCGAGGATCTTGGTCGTGTAGCGCCGACCCTGAAAGCCGGTCCTGTCTCCCCCCTCCCCGGCAACCGTGGCAAGCGTCTGGCGCGCCTGCGGGCGCCCCGTGTTGAACGGCGGGTCGATGTAGATCAGCTGGAAGGAGCCGTTGGCAAAGCGCGGCAGCAGCTCCAGGCAGTCGCCGAGCAGGATCTCATCGACGGAGGGGTGCTGTGCCTGGCTCACGCATCCGAAGGCTATGGGCAGCACCCGACATGTGGGTTTGGGTGGGAGACAAGATTCGCGACGCGACCGCAGATCACCCAGGCAGCCGGTCACCCCGCCCGCCGGTCGAGCCCGCGCTCTTTATGTCAGTGGAACCAGCTCTACCCACTGCAGTCGCTGCCCGCACAACGACTGCCACCGAGCCGCCGGAACCGTGCTGAGGCGCGCTTCGCCGGCGCGGCCGGCCGGGCTCAGGAAGATCGCCGCAAGCGTTGCCGCGCCGCCGTCGCCGGGGGCGAGGTTCGCACCGGGACGTGTGATCGTGAGCGTGTGGCGCCCGGCGGCGAGGGTTGCGCGCACGGGGGTGAGCGGGTTTGCGACCAGCGAGTTGCCGTCGAGCTGGCCACCGATCGACCCCAGCTCGCGCCCGTCAATCGCGACCTTGACCGCACGCATCAGCTCGCCCTTCAACCACAGCTCCCACGGGCCGCCGTGGGGCAACGTGAAGCTCGCGCGCAAGGTTCCGGAGCCACGCATCACGATCCCAGCCGGGGTGCGCCCCCAGCTGCGGGGGCGACGGGTTCGTTTGAACCGTACCGCGACCAGTTCGGGGGCGAGTGCGGCAAACAGTCGAACCCCGCTCGTCCTGGCTCGTGCCTGCCCGACGCTCCCCCGCGATCTCCCGCCCACGGTCATCCCGCCGCGCAACGTGCCGCCGAGGGACGCCGCTATTACTTTTGCGAGTGTGGCGCACTGCGCGCGCGGCCGGGTCCCCAATATCGCCACGTGGACGAGCGCCGCGGGGGCGTGCGCTCGCCGACCCCACACTTGGTAGTACACGCCCTGCCATAGCAGCCGGTAGGCCGCGGGCGGTCGCTCCGCGCTCGGGTCGCGGCGTGTGACGATCAGCGGATAGCCCAGCAGCACCGACGGAGCGATCCGGCCCAGATCCACCGGCTTGCCGTGGCCGCCTGCGGCGAGTAGCGCGGGCGGCGAATACACGAAGTCCGGGCCGCCGATGTCCATGTCGCGCAGCTCATACAGCGCGTATTCGTCGAAATCGGCAAACAGCGTCGGTCCCTGGCCGGCAAAGCGCGTATCGATCGACGCGAGCTCTTCATAGCGCGCGGTGGGCGCGAGGTTTGAGGCGTGGTACTGAAGCGCGTCGGAGACGAGCACACCACCCACAAGCAAGAAGGCCACGAGCGGGGCCGCAATAGGAATGCGCGAGACGCGCAGGGCTGCGATTCCCGCCCACGCCATCAGCACTATCAATGGCGAGGTCAGCATCAGGGTCTTTGCATTCGCCCAGGTGGTGGCGTACTTACTGAGCAAGAGCCACACGAGGATCGACAAACCGAACCAGCCGGCGAGCGCATACCAGCGGGCACGCACAGCATTTCCCACACCCACAATCGCAGCGGCCAACACGAACGCGATCGACACTGAGGTGAGCGTCAGCAGAACGCCGGTGGGCAGTTCTAGATAGCTGCCACCCAACCATACGCCGAGCATTTGCGAGGCATGCAACGGGGTGTGAATATTGCCGGGATTGGAGGTCGAGGCGATTGTGCTGGCCACTTTCAGCGAGCCGGCCACATCGGCCCACGTCGGCCATGCCGCCACCACCAGCACGAGCGCGCCCAGCGCGAGTAGCCCGACCACGCGAGCTGGGGTGAGCTCTGAGAGCGCCAACACACCGAGCACGAGCGTCGCCGCGAGCGCCCACGCGCCAAACGCCAACCCGAGCGCCGACACGCCCGCGGCGACCAGCAGCGCAAACGGGATCGCCCCGCGAGCTCCCACGCTAAGCCAGCGTCTGTCTAAGACAACCAGCGCGCCCATGCTCAGGATCAGCGGCAACGAGGCGATCTCCTTGACCGAGCCGATCAGCTCGTACGCGTACACAAGCGCGGGTAGCGTGACGGTGAGCGTCGCAAGTGCCGCCCAGGCGCCGTCGAGCCCAATACGTCGCACGAGCACCCACGCGGGGCCTGCGGCCGTGGCCAGCATGAACGTGACAAATGGCTGGAAGCTCCAGATCAGCGGTAGGCCCAACAGAAACGAGCTGCCCCCGTACAGCGTGTCGGCACCGGAGGGATAGCTGGAGGCGTAGTAGTTGTGCATGTACAGGCCGTATGAGTTGCGCAGGTCCAGATGCGAATAGTCCTGGCCGTGGCGAATCAGGAAATCGGCGCCCAACATGTGCACGGCCGAGTCGGCCAACGCCATATAGGAGGAGAACGTGGGACGCCCGGCGAGCAATACCGGGGCGAGCGCCAGCAAGTAGGCGAGCGGGCACACGAATAGCTGCCAGCGTGAGGTGCGCGCCGCGAGCGCCAGCGCACGCGCCCTGCGCCAACCGAGCCCGACCCCCGCGAGGGCAACCGCCACCAGCAGGTAGGGCGTGGCCGGCGCAAGCGGCGTCACATACGTGCTCAACTGCGACACCGCGATCAGCGCGGCGGCGCCCACCGCTGGAAACAGCATCGCCGGCAGCCAGCCCCCGCTGAACCTGTCGATCAGCAGCGCCGCGCCGACGCACAGCAGCGCGAGCACCAGCGGGTAGACCAGTGTCGTGAGCACGAACATCGGCGGCGGCCGATGCTACACACGGCATCTGCGCCGTGCCGAGGACGGCAACCTATCTACAGATGTGGGGCCCCGCGTCGACCGGTGCTCGGCCATCGCGGGGCCCGGAGCTCATCCGATCGTGACGGTCTCGCTGCTCGTGCCGCGCCTGTCGCTGAGCACGAGCGTGTAGCGCCCCGCGAGCACTGCTCGCCGCGCGTCGAGCACGAGCTGCCCTTTGCCGGAGGTGCTGCGGCCGCCGCTCGCATACACCACACCCCTGCGCTCCAGGGTTGCCTTGACGGCCGCCTTGGAGGCCGAGGCGGACACGAGCTGCACGAAGCACGCGTTCTTGTATTTGCCGTGGCGTTGGCGTGGGTGGCACACGTACTCCGCGGTCAGGCCCTGCGGTCCGCGCGCGCCCTTCGGCCCAACCGGGCCCCTGGGTCCCTGCGCTCCGATGGCGCCCTTCTGGCCATCGGTTCCTTGCGAGCCCGAAGTACCTGCCACACCCTGCGATCCCTGCGGGAGCGTGCCGCCGGTACCGCTCAGGTCGATCACGGTCGGCCCCGCGCCCATGTCGCCGGCGATCTGAAGCGTCGCCGTGCTCGTGCCCGTCGCCTGCGGATCGAAGCGCACCGTCACTTCACAGCTTCCTTCGAACGCGATCGCGCCCATGCAGCTCGAGGAGCCGATCAGGAAAGCTTCGGGATCGTCTGTTGAGACAGCGGGCTGGGAGTCAGCAAACGTCTCCGCGCTCAGCGCGAGCGGATTGCCGCCTTCGTTTGTGAGCTTAATCGCCTGCGGCGCGCTCACCGTGTCCAGCGGCTGCGTGCCCGGGAACGATACGCTCGAGACGTTGGGAGTCGCCGTCGCGGGCGTGGCATAGCCGATCGTCACCGACGGTAGGCTGGAAGGCGAGGCCAGGCCAAAAGAAGCGTACGTAGCATCTTCCTCGACGTAGCTCGATCCACCGCCACCGCCCCCGCCTGCGCCGCCAAACTCCTCGTCGAAGGGACACGAGCCTTCGCCGCCTCCGGCACCCCAGTAGCCGCCGCCACCACCACCGCCACCGCTTACGGGCGAGGCGAAGCCTTCGCCGCCAAGGCCGCCTGAACCGGACACGCCTTCCGCTCCAGTCCACGGACCGAGCTCCTGACAACGAGCGCCACCCGAACCGCCACCGGTGAGCGTGCCCGCGCCGCCCCCGGCACTGTTCTGCGTGCCATCGGGACCGAAGCGTTCCCCGGTGGTGCCATCACCGCCAGGAGTGCCAGCATCTCCACCCCGACCGCCGCTGCCTTCCTCGAAGGTGGCGCCTCCGCCGCCTCCGCCCCCGGCAACCAGCAGACGAGATTCAAGCGAGCCGCTGGAGGCCACTGGGACAGTGCGCACGTCAGAGGCCCCACCTCCCGCGCCGCCACCCTCAAAACCACCGGAGCCACCGCCGTTGAAGCTTTTTCCGCGACCTCCACGTAGAGAACCTCGCCGGGCGTCACGGGCAGCTCGCCCGCCACATCGGCCCCATAGCCCCCGGGAGCGGCCGATGAGAATGGGCTGTCCACCTGGCCCGTTTCGCCGGCTGAGCCGATTGCACTCACCCGTATGCTCGTGACACCGACCGGCACCGTGAACGACTGCTCTACGCCGGTCGAGGCAAATATTTCCGTAACGGTGGGCGGAGTCGCGGCCACAGACGTGCTGGCCGCAAGCGCGCTCGCCGCAAGCGCCGCGCCGATGGCGCCCAGACCCATACGCACACGGCGATGGGTCGACTCGGAGGGGCGCCGTGCGGCGGTCTTGGCCGCGATGGCTTGAGGTATCTCGCTCACGGTCGAGCGACTGGCTGCGCTGCTGGTCATGGCAAAGCTCCTGAGATTTGAATTCGTCGAGGGAGGGCGAATCGCCCAGCACTTCTTCGACCGTCGCCGCTTCACACATGAACGCTGATCCATATGGCCCGCGCTGACCTACATGGCCGGCGGCGACACCTGCGCCATCGCGAGCAGTCCGCGTAGGAACACCTCGACCATCGCTTCGTACAGGCCCTCGTCGAGCTCGGGGTCGACGATGCGATCGATCAGGAAACCGTCTGCCATGAAGAACGTCATCGCCGCGACATCGGCTGGATCGATGGGCGGCTCCACGCCGAAGGAGCGGGCCCAGCGCGCGAAAACCTCGGCTATGCCGGCGCGCAGGTCACGCTGGCGCGCGGCGAACTGCACGCGGAAGTCCTCGTTGCGAGCCGCGTAGGCCGCGAACTCCTGGTAGAGCCGCGGCCACTCGGGGTCGCGATACACGTGGTGGAGGAACTCGCCTGCGGCATAGCGGACCTCCTCGGTGGCCTCGCCCACGCCCACCATCGCCGCGTCCAAGCGCTGCAGGTCTGCGGCGAACTTCTGCTCGAGCATCGCCAGGAACAGCTGCTCCTTGCTTGAGAAGTGCACGTAGAAGGCGCCCTTGGTGTAGCCGGCGCGCTCGGCGATCAGGTCGATCGTGGCGCCCTGCATACCGAGCTCGCAGATCGAGTGCGAAGCCGAGCGCAACAGCGCCGCGCGGGTCGCGGCTCCCCGCTCGGCACGGGTCAGGGGCACCCCACCAGCACCTCGGCGTCGCGGCGTGGGGTCTCGGTGATCGCACGGCGATACACGCGCTCCGATTGGGGACGCGACGGTGCGAGCGTGCGCCTCGAGACCAGCTCGCGCAGCACGCACTCCATCTCAAACTGGGCAAACGCGGCACCCAGGCAGCGACGCACGCCACCGCCGAATGGGATCCACGTGTAGGTTCCGGCTGCCCGTCCGCCCTCCTGCTCGAGAAAGCGCTCGGGACGGAACTCGTCGGGTTGCGGGTACACATCGGGGCGGCGGTGCACGAGATGGATGGACGGCACGATCGCCACGTCCGCGGGCAGCATTCGTCCGCCGATCTCCATCGGCTCGACGAGGCGGCGATTGACGATCGAGATCACCGGGCGCAGCCGCAGGGTCTCGGTGATCACGGCCTTGAGATATATGTCCTGTCCCGCGCGCACCTCCTCGGTGAGACGCTGGAGCTTCTCGGGATGGCGGCACAACCGCTCAACCGCCCAGGAGAGCGCGTTGGCGGTCGTCTCGTGCCCAGCGACAAGCAACGTGATGAGCTCGTCGCGCAACTCCTCGTCGCTCATCGGACTGCCGTCCTCGTGGGTGGCCTGCAGCAGCAGCGACATGATGTCGTCGCGTTCGGCCAGGTCGCCGGCCTCCCGGCGGTGGGCGATCTCCTCATAGATCGGGCGATTCACGCGCTCCAGGTCGCGACGAAAGGATCTCAGCCGCCCGATGCGGTCGGGTCCGAGCGCCAGCAATACGACACCGTTGCGCGGGCTGGTCATGATGTCGATCAGGCGCCGAAGCTCGTGGCGCAGACGCTCCAATCGGGGTCCCTCCGAGACACCGAATACCGCACGCAGAATGATCTCCAAAGTCATGGCCTGCATGCGTCCCCTCAGGGGATAGGGCTCGCCGAGCGGCCAGCGCTCGATCTCCTGCGCGGCGATCCCACTCATCAGCTCGCCATAGCGCTGCATCCGCGCACCGTGGAACGCAGGCAGCATCAGCTTGCGCTGGCTGAGATGCGGGCCGTCGTCGAGCAGCAGCACCGAGCTCGGGCCGAGCACCGGCAGCAAGATGCGGTTGGCCTCACCTGCATGCAGCAGGCGCGGATCGCCGGTGAACACCTGCTTGATCGCATCCGGGCTCGACGTGACCACCCACGTGCCCTCGTTGGCGATCTTCAACGTGAACATGTCGCCAAAGCGCGCCTGGCAAGTGTCGAGCAGCCACTGTGCCTGGCGGAACCAGATCATGGTCTGTACGGCGCGCGGCAGGCGTGGACCGGGTGGGAGCTCGATCGTCTCGTTTCGCATACCGGTCGGTATGTTATCACTTCCGGCGTCGAGCTGGACGCAGCCCGACAGACGCCCTACGATGTCGTCGATGAGCTCGGCAAGCTATGCCGCAGGACTCGCCCCGGCACGAACGCAAACGCTGTTCGGCAGGGTGATGGGACTCGTCGCCCTGACCACCGGTTTCGCGACGCTGGGCGTGTACGTCGCCCGCGAAATGGGCGGTGCGGGCTGGTTCATCGCATGGATCGTCGCGTTCGGCTGCCTGTTCGGCCTCAACGCCGCCAACGCACGCGGCAACCACCGACTCGCATTGGTGCTGCTGTTCGCCTTCGGCCTGTTGCTAGGTGTCGGCGTGTCGAGCACCGTCAACTACTACTCCACCGCCGATCCGACCGCGGTACGCCAGGCGTTCGGTGCCACCGCGCTGTTCGTGGGCGGCCTCGGCGCGGGCGGCTACGCGATCCGGCGCGACCTCTCGTTCCTGTATCGAACGCTGTTCTGGCTGCTGCTCGGGTTGATCCTCGCGGGAATCGTGCTGATCTTCGTTCACATCGAGGCGCTCTATACCGCCTACGCGCTGGTTGGACTTGCGATCTTCGGCCTGTACACGGTTGTGGACTTCAACCGCCTGCGCCGCGCCGGCAACGAGGAAGCGATCCCACTGGCCGCCGGGATCTTCCTGGATGTGCTGAACATCTTCCTGCTGTTCTTGCGGTTGTTTGCCCGGTCTTCGTAGGGCTGTCCTCACTCGCGCTTGCGGCGCGTAGCGAACTACAACTTCACCGCAGCCTTCAGCGGCCCGCACCGCACAGTCAACGAGATCGTCACGCAGCTACACAGCATCTACGAGTACGCCTTCGATTAGCACCAGCTAAACGTCATGTCGATCGGTAGCGAATAATGCTGTTCCCGGGACGGTTCATGTGTCGATAGCGAACGACAGAGTGAGAAATACAGCATGACACGGGAAGGTCCGCATATTAGGATGTAGCGAAAAGACCGAGCCGGCACGAGCGAGGACACCACGGATTGAGGGCAGATCACGAAACACCTGCTCGGGTTGAAGCTCTCGAATACCACCACGACAACGCTGACACGAGACAGCCGACCGACAGACATGCGAGGGAGCGAGCTGATGCGTAAAGGATCGACCTACATAGCCTTGTGTGGCCTCCTGGTGGCCTGCGCGATCGTGGTCCCGGCAAGCGCTGGTGCGGCCATCGCCCCTCGTGCGCACGCGGCGAGCAGCAAGAGCAAGCACACGGCATCCCCAAAGCTGGGGAGCATCCATATGAAGCTACTGGGCACCAGCACAAACGTGCTCCTGACCGACGGGACGCGTTGGGCGGCCTACGAACCTACTAAGGGCGTGACCCGGCTGATGGATACTGCTACTGGTCACACGATCAACCGCCCTGACCCGGAAGGTTGTGTTGATGGGCTCGCTGCGATCGGTAGCGGTGAGGCTCTATACGAATGCGACGATCCCGAATGCCCGGAACAAGCACGTAACTGCAAGATCCCTAGTCCTCCAGAAGAGGGCTTCGAATCAAAGCGTTACATTGTGGAGAACATCAACAGTGGCGCCCAACACGTGGTGCAAGGTACAAGCCATGTGCCAGTTGGCTACACAAATACAACCTTTAGCCTTGACGAAGTCGGCACACAATGGGTTGGTGGAATACAAAAGAGCAAAGAATATCGTGGTCACGGGGTTGGCATATTTGTTAATTGGCACACTGGGAAGATAGTGTACGAAGCGCAAAAGCCGTCATTTTCGGATGGTGGAGTCATCGAAGAAGAGCCCCCTTCCGCTGAAGAAGAAGTGGAGAATCTTAGTAGCACACGATTGATGCAGCCGCTGTGCCCGCCAGTGATGCGACCAAAGAATAATGAAGAAGAAGCGCTGACTCAATATGGTTTAGTCTCGTACGAGCGGCCGTTCGCCGTAGTTGGTCCCGTTGGACGTGGAGGTACGGGTTTTCACACCCCAGCAGTACCGTTGCAAATTCAGCGTTGCGAAAACGATGGGCATATGAAGCTACCGGGTGGCGCCGAATATGGCCCAGGGGCTTTTGATGTACAGTTGGGCAATTACGTTCTTTCATGGATCCTCGACGTTTCCTTTAAGGAAGTTTCGTATGTCACACGATTGTACCCGCGTGGTCATAGATGGCATGGCTTACTCTATCGACTCGCAAATCTCCCAAAAGGTGGCGAAACGTCGGTCGTAGATACACAACACACAGCGTCACGAGTATTCGCTACAGTTGGGAAGTCTATACGTAACTCCGCGGGCACCGTGAGCTACGAACTAAGTATCTATTCTGCACGGTTGCCGTGGCTTCTTACGCATCACAAAGGATCAGATCAATAACCGAAGTGAACCGCCCCGGCTTTTTTGGAGGTAGTTTATTGAGCGATCTGTCTTTCCCTTGTTTGCTCGTACTCGACGGGAGGGAGCCCCGTCGCACGCTCCGTGTAGCCGCCTATGATTGTACCAGTCGATCCATTCAAGTGTCGCAAGCTCGAGCTGGTCGATTGCCTTCCACGAGCCCCTGCGATTGACCAGCTCTGCCTTGTAGAGACCGATCGTGGTCTCGGCGAGTGCGTTATCGATCCAATCGAGGGGTCCGCACCAGCGTCATCTGGTCGTGAATGTTTTATCTTCGCCGTGGCTGGTGCCTGTGCTGTTCGTTGCTGTGAGTCGGTAGTGGTAGATCGTGCTTGCGGTAAGGCCGTTGAGTGCTTGGCTGATTTCGATGCGGGTGCGTCCTTCTCCGGCCGAGGACGGCGAGAGTGGGATCTTGTTGCCGTAGCTCGTCGTGGTGCCGTATTCGAATTGGTAGGTGGTCGCGATGCCCTTGGCCGCGACGGTACCGTTTAGTGTCGCGGTCGAGTTTGTGAGTCCTGTGGCAGAGCGTGTGTTGACGGCTGGTGCTCTTGGGCCTGTCGGTGCGTCGTAGACGCTCAGGGTGCCGCCTTCGACGCTCGTCAGCATCAGGGCGCCTTCGATCGTGCCCGTGCTCACGGCGCTGCCCATGCAGCTCAGTCCCGTGGACCCAGAATCGAATTCCAAGGGGACTCCCGTGGTCGTGTTTTCGACATTGTCTGATGGTTCGCCGGTGCAGGTGTCTGTGGCGATGCTTCCGAAGAGTTCGCAGCTGATCTGCCATCCGGGTGTCGTGATGCCGTAGAAGCGGTTCCCGATTTCGTGGCGTACGATTTCGCCGCGTTCGTTCTTGACGGGTTCGTCGACTAGTTGTGTCTTCCATGGGAGGCTCGTCGCGTCAACTTCGATGGGCGCCGCTCCACACCAGCCTTGTTCGATTGCGTGGCAGCCGAATTTCGTTTCGCCTTTCGCGCCCGTCACCGTTTCGACTTCGCCCTTGCCCTTGCCGTAGAAGCTGCCGACGAGTATCGTCTCCTTCACTGCGCATTCGGCGGTCACGCCAAGTCCGGGGTCTTCGAGGATCAGAGTGCCTTCGCCTTTGATCTCCGAAAGCGACGGTTCTTCGCTGCCCATCAGCCATCTGGTTGCGCTGGTCGTGAATGTCTTATCTTCGCCGTAGCTCGTGCCCGCGCTGTTGGTCGCTGCAATCCTGTAGTGATAGAGCACGCTCGGTTCAAGCCCGGTCAACGTCTTGGTGATTTCCGCACGCGTGCGACCTTCCCCGGCAGACGCGGCCGGCACTGGGAACTTGCTGCCATAGGATGTGGTTGGCCCGTATTCGAACTGATATGTCGTAGCCACACCCTTCGCCGCGACCGTACCATTCAATGTCGCTTCGGTGCCGCTAATCCCCGTAGCTTCGTCGGTCACGACATCTGGAGCTAGCGGTCCGGACGGAGCACCATACACACCAAGCGTCTTGCCGCTTTCGGTGCTCTCCAGCACGACAGCGCCTTCGATGGCGCCGGGGATCCCTGACGTTTCACCCAACGGAGTGTTACCAGAACACGACGGATGCGGCGACTTGGAATCAAATTCGAACGGGACTCCAGACGACACGTCTTCCAAATTCCCAGTCAATTCCCCGACACACGTATAAATACGTGTTTTAGCACCACTACCATACTTGCATTTCAACACCCAACCAGGTTCATCCCCACTCGCACCATGAAAACGCAACCGCACATGGTAACTCACTACTTCGCCCTTTTCGTTCTTCACCGGTTCATCAACCAGTTCAGACGACCACGGCAAATGGACAGCTTCGACTTCAGCAGTCGCACCTTCACACGACGTCCCAAACAAACCACCCTGCTTTACGATATGACACGACACCACAGATTCACCTTTAGAACCAGTGACTTTTTCGATGGTGCCGACCTTGTTCGATAGCAGTGCGGCATAACCAGACTCAGCCACCACGCATTCGACAGTGACTCCCAGGCTTTCGAGAACCAACGTACCTTCACCCTTCGACACAGCCAATTCCGTAGTTTTACCGTTCAACTCCCACTTCGCCGGATACCCCGTCGTAAACGTTCTATCTTCACCGTAGCTCGTGCCCGCGCTGTTGGTCGCTGCGATCCTGTAGTGATAGAGCACGCTGGGTTCAAGCCCTGTCAACGTCTGAGCTACTTCCAGCCGTGTGCGACCTTCCCCAACAGACGCCGGCGACACCGGAAACTTCTTGCCATAGACCGTCGTCGGACCATATTCGAACTGGTATGTAGTAGCGACATCCTTCGCCGCGACCGTACCATTCAACGTCGCTTCCGTATTAGCAACACCAGTCGCTTCGCCAGTCACAACATTCGGAGCTACCGGACCCGACGGAGCACCATACACACCAAGCGTCTTACCGGCTTCGGTGCTCTGAAACACCATCCCGCCTTCGATCACCCCAGGCAGACCCGACACTTCACCCAACGGAGTGTTACCAGAACACGACGGATGCGGCGATTTAGAATCAAATTCGAACGGGACCCCAGACGACACGTCTTCCAAATTCCCAGTCAATTCCCCGACACACGTATAAATACGTGTTTTAGCACCACTACCATACTTGCATTTCAACACCCAACCAGGTTCATCCCCACTCGCACCATGAAAACGCAACCGCACATGGTAACTCACTACTTCGCCCTTTTCGTTCTTCACCGGTTCATCAACCAGTTCAGACGACCACGGCAAATGGACAGCTTCGACTTCAGCAGTCGCACCTTCACACGACGTCCCAAACAAACCACCCTGCTTTACGATATGACACGACACCACAGATTCACCTTTAGAACCAGTGACTTTTTCGATGGTGCCGACCTTGTTCGATAGCAGTGCGGCATAACCAGACTCAGCCACCACGCATTCGACAGTGACTCCCAGGCTTTCGAGAACCAACGTACCTTCACCCTTCGACACAGCCAATTCCGTAGTTTTACCGTTCAACTCCCACTTCGCCGGATACCCCGTCGTAAACGTTCTATCTTCACCATAACTCGTACCAGCACCATTGATCGCGACGACCCTATAATGGTAGAGCACACTCGGTTCCAACCCGGTCAACGTCTGAGCCACTTCCACACGCGTGCGACCTTCCCCAACAGACGCCGGCGACACCGGAAACCTCTTGCCATAAGCCGTCGTCGGACCATATTCGAACTGGTATGTCGTAGCGACGCCCTTCGCCGCGACCGTACCATTCAACGTCGCTTCCGTACCTACCAAGTTGGTAGCTTCACCGGTCACGACATTCGGAGCTAGCGGACCCGACGGAGCACCATACACACCAAGCGTCTTACCGCTTTCGGTGCTCTGAAACACCATCCCGCCTTCGATCACCCCAGGCAGACCCGACACTTCACCCAACGGAGTGTTACCAGAACACGACGGATGCGGCGATTTAGAATCAAATTCGAACGGGACCCCAGACGACACGTCTTCCAAATTCCCAGTCAATTCCCCGACACACGTATAAATACGTGTTTTAGCACCACTACCATACTTGCATTTCAACACCCAACCAGGTTCATCCCCACTCGCACCATGAAAACGCAACCGCACATGGTAACTCACTACTTCGCCCTTTTCGTTCTTCACCGGTTCATCAACCAGTTCAGACGACCACGGCAAATGGACAGCTTCGACTTCAGCAGTCGCACCTTCACACGACGTCCCAAACAAACCACCCTGCTTTACGATATGACACGACACCACAGATTCACCTTTAGAACCAGTGACTTTTTCGATGGTGCCGACCTTGTTCGATAGCAGTGCGGCATAACCAGACTCAGCCACCACGCATTCGACAGTGACTCCCAGGCTTTCGAGAACCAACGTACCTTCACCCTTCGACACAGCCAATTCCGTAGTTTTACCGTTCAACTCCCACTTCGCCGGATACCCCGTCGTAAACGTTCTATCTTCACCGTAGCTCGTGCCCGCGCTGTTGGTCGCTGCGATCCTGTAGTGATAGAGCACGCTGGGTTCAAGCCCTGTCAACGTCTGAGCTACTTCCAGCCGTGTGCGACCTTCCCCAACAGACGCCGGCGACACCGGAAACTTCTTGCCATAGACCGTCGTCGGACCATATTCGAACTGGTATGTAGTAGCGACATCCTTCGCCGCGACCGTACCATTCAACGTCGCTTCCGTATTAGCAACACCAGTCGCTTCGCCAGTCACAACATTCGGAGCTACCGGACCCGACGGAGCACCATACACACCAAGCGTCTTACCGGCTTCGGTGCTCTGAAACACCATCCCGCCTTCGATCACCCCAGGCAGACCCGACACTTCACCCAACGGAGTGTTACCAGAACACGACGGATGCGGCGATTTAGAATCAAATTCGAACGGGACCCCAGACGACACGTCTTCCAAATTCCCAGTCAATTCCCCGACACACGTATAAATACGTGTTTTAGCACCACTACCATACTTGCATTTCAACACCCAACCAGGTTCATCCCCACTCGCACCATGAAAACGCAACCGCACATGGTAACTCACTACTTCGCCCTTTTCGTTCTTCACCGGTTCATCAACCAGTTCAGACGACCACGGCAAATGGACAGCTTCGACTTCAGCAGTCGCACCTTCACACGACGTCCCAAACAAACCACCCTGCTTTACGATATGACACGACACCACCGATTCGCCTTTAGAACCAGTGAGCTTCTTTATTTCACCGTGCCCTTCCCCGCTGAGAACGCCTTCTCCCTTCAGGGTGCATTCCGATGAAACCCCTAGGCTTTCCAAGACCAGTGTGCCTTCGGAGCCCATAGAAGCCGAACTCGTCACTATTTTGCTATTCAACTCCCAACCCATCGGTGTGTTAAACGACGCTTCACTCGTAGTTTGGCCGCTGACATTGTGTGCCACTGCCTGGAAATAATATGCCCGCCCAGGTTCCAGTTTTACGACTGCTCTGCTTACTTTTACAAACGCTGTCCCGGAACCAACAGAGACTTCAGGGATCGGCACACTGGTACCGTGAGCACTTTCGCCCTGTTTGTATTCCCTCATATCATATTCGAAATGAGACTCAGTTTCCGCTTCTTCCGGGTTTACTTCAGCTTCCAACACCGCGCTACCGGGTTCAAGATGCGTCACATGGACGCTTTTGATTACCGGCTTACATCTTGTGGCGAGATACTCCGTTTCGCCATCCACCACACCTTTTGGTGGACCATCCCACGAATCTTCGTTTTCAGCCACTATACGGAACTGGTATTCTTTACACGGTTCAAACGAACTGATCGTCGCGTGCTCCATGTACCATGCCCTTGAACTACCGGCTTCCGTAACCGACGTCTTTGATTCGAACGCACCCTTATGACCATATTCAAACCAATACTTGGTCGGTAGACCATTCGGATAGACTTCGCCCTCCAACGTAGCACCCGCACGCTTGATTTCCTGCGCGGCCTCGGACTTTACGCTTGGCGGCCAGCATTCCGTAGGGAAAACTTCAGTATTTGGTGCTCGCTTTTCTCCGTCAGCGTTCTTGACAACGAGCGTCACTTCATACACCGAGCACGATTTCAAGGTAGTCACCGGTACGTCAACTTCGTGCCACGATTCATCGGTATACGGAAGTGTGTGCTTGACTGTTTCCTGTTCAGAGCCGCCCACTTCTTTGTAATCAAACCAATATTCGGTCGAAAGACTGTCAGGCATTACCTCGCCCTCCAGCGTCGCCGATGTTCGAGTGACATTGTACCCACTCCAAGTATCCGCATTCGGTGGCGCCAGTTCAGTCGTAAAGGTTTTGTCCACGCCTTCATACGTGCCTTCTGCGTTATGCGCTACCAGCCGGTAGTGATAGGTCGTATCGGGTATCAGGCTTTTGGCCGATCCGTACGCCCAATGCAATCCCTTTTCCCAACCTACTTTTGCTCCGGGAGAAGGTGCAGTCATACCGTAGCTTGTTGTGGTTCCGTACTGGAAATAATATTCGGTTTCAAAGAAGCCTCCAGTGTAAACGGTGCCCCGCATTTCCGCTTCATGCTTGTACACACCCTCTACGCCTTCCGTATACGCCCACGGACTAGCTTTATTATCGTAGATAAACGACGCAGCCGGGCGTGGCGCATCAGACACTTCGCTACCGCTACTCGGAATATACAAGGCTGTATCCGGTTCACCTTGCCGACAAGGTGGTAGTTCGTGTGCTTTGTAGTCAAACTCGTAATAAAACACATGTTCGGGACCAAACCACGGCATCAGAGAGTTAACAAGATAGTCCGCGTCAAGTGCCTGCTGAGTTTCACCCCGGCTTTCCCCAGATGTCCCGCACTGGTACGCACCCACCTCTGTAAACCAAATCTGGTCACCCGACCCTTTATTTGGGAGATTCTGTTGAAACCGCCAAACCGATGTATCTTCCTTGACCGCCAATTTTTCCTCAGCCGCCCCATACGGATGGAAGCCCCAAATCGATGGTGTAGGGCTGAGATATGCCTCGTATTCTTCCTCGTATTCTTCAAACCTTGGTGTGTCAACAAAATTACCGGCTACGATCGTACAACGAGACGCCTGCGCTTCGCATGTTTTATATGCAGCATTTGTGAATTCCGCTGATAACTGCGCCGTAATCTTTAGTTTCCCAGGCCCATGTCCTTGACCATTTGGCTCGTTCCATGCCTCAACATAGCGAATTGGGTGTCCAAGATCTTCAGCCTCTGCGAGCAGCGCTTTTAGTTCGGCCTGGTATTGCGAAATACTTTCTGGATAACAGTCAATTTTTCCTCCCTTTTTTTCTTCGAGACATTCTTCTGGCATAAAATAGTTGGTAACGGCTAGATCGAGTATGAGGCCCATGCCGCCGGCATCCGATACCCATTTTTCATATTCACCCTTAAATCCATCGTTGAGTCCCATCGCGTTCCACTGCCCGACCCAACGCGCATACCTGATATGGCCGTTATTCACCCATGTATTTTGGAACCAGCCCGGGAAATAGCTATCCCAGTAGGGCATACTTTGATCAGAGATGCCATCAACGTAGGTTGTTCCAGCAAATGCCGCCCTGGGAGAGGTAAAAAGACACACAAGGCAAACCGATACGAATACGCAAATAATCCCGCGTATCATCCCCGCCACGCAATAACCCCGCTTATCAGTCATCCCATCCGTCCCATCATTAATCGACTTTCCCCGATCTATCGCCACAGGACACCCGCGCGCGCTACATCCGCTCTGTCGGATTGCCTGCGCAAGCTGGACTCTATGCCGACACCGACGATGTCGGTGAAACCAGCCGGCTTATAAAATCTCTAACTACCTCAGTGCGCTCTCGTAACCCAAGGCAGCCGCGCGAAATATATACGGCTCCCTTCCCCATATATTGTGGCACCTGTGGAAGTTCCCTTTATGATGTTACTTACCGTCTCAAAGATCAGCGTTCCGGTATGCCACACACGGGTGTAGTCTTTGTTGCTGTATTTTGGTAGTGTGACAAGCCGATAAATACGACCAAACCAAGTACGAGAATGAGGGTTCAACTGTGCAACATAATTAACACTATAACTGTCAAATCCCCCTCCGTAAACCCCCTCCCACGAAAGTACATAGCCTCCTAGTTGCTCTTCGGAGCCAAACTTGCCCCCTAGCAGGGTCACGCGAGTAGAGCTGCCACAACGCCGAAGTTGCAATGGAGTTTCCGCAGGAACCGGTCCGGCCTGACCGAGAACAGCAAATGGTGGTTCGTATTCAAACTGGCCATACTTTGGTCCACCTATTCCCATTGCGCGGGTCAACCGTTTCAATGGCTCGCACAGCGGCTGCAACAGGGTCACGCTGTTGAGATTCTCGATTTCTTCTTCGTTCGACGCCGGCTCTTCCGTAATGTTACCCGCATCAAAGGACGGCTCGCTCCCTTCATAGACCAACTGTCCTGTGTGCCAGTTGACGAACACCCTGTCGCCGGATAGGGCGTATCCATCGTTGGATTCAATACCCCCAGCCCATTGCGAGCCTACGGTGTCTAGTTCGAAGGTCCGTTCCGCTCCAACTACTACCCGATTTGTGCCGGGCACGACGTGCTGATCACCACTGACGATGTTCTCCACGACATAACGCCTTGATACGAGCCTTTCTGAATAGCTAGCGTTGGGGATCTTGAACTTACAACTACGTTCCTGTCCAGGGCATTCGGGATCATCGCATTCATACATGACCTCGCCGCCACCGATCGCAAGGAGCCCACCTGTACATCCTTCTGGATCTGGACGGTTGATCGTGTGACCCGTGACGGTGTCCATGAAGCGAGTGACCCCCTCGGTTGGTTCATAAGTCGCCCAGCGCACCCCATCGGTCAGGAAGTCGGCTGCGCTGTTCGTGGTACCCAACAGCTTCATATGGATGCTTCCCAGCTTCGCTGATGTCATCTGCTCGGCTTTACTGCTCGTAGCGCGCGCACGGGAAGTGGCCGCACCAGCGCTTGCCGGGACCACGATCGTGCAGGCCACCAGGAGGCCACACAAGGCTATGTAGGTCGATCCTTTACGCATCAGCTCGCTCCCTCGCATGTCTGTCGGTCGGCTGTCTCGTGCCAGCGTTGTCGTAGTGGTATTGGAGGGCTTCAACCCGGGCAGGTGTTTCGTGATGCGGTATGCGCAGAACACACTCGCAGCCCATCGCTCCTCGAAGTTCGCCATATGGGCGTATTCTGACGAGACGACGGACGGCGAGACTCCTGTCCTTGCGCGGGGCACGCATCTTGCGAGACGCAAGCTCGCGCTGGACAGCGATCCGCTGGTTCTGCCGGCTATACGCCCCCAACCTGTGGTGTCCTCGCTCGTCCCGTCTCGGTCTTTTCGCCACATCCTAATATGCGAGCCTTCCCGTGTCATGCTGTGTTTCTCACTCTGTCGTCCCGCTATCGACACAGATCGTTATGAGATCTTCTTCTCCGCTCATCGCGCAGTCTCGTCCTCGCGCCGGTAGCCGAGACGAGCCGATATGTTCCCGGCGGTCGCGAGCAGGTGCGATAGGAGCCCGTCGACCATCTCCTCGATAGAGATCATCGAGGCGTCGGCCGCCAGGTTGATCGCTGCGGCGACGTCTCGACGCTCGTCACGGATTGGTACGGCGATCGAGATCAGACCGGCCCTCAGCTCCTCGTCGTTGACGGCCATGCCTTTATCGAGCACGTGCTCCAGTTCGGTACGCAACCCCTTCTTGCTCATGATCGAATTTGGGCCGTGTCGCGCGAGCGTCATGCTGGCGATCAAGTCATGCCGCGCAACGACAGGCAAGCTGGCGAGCAACACCTTGCCCATGGCAGTACAGTAGGCAGGCAGGCGCAAGCCGACGCTCAGGCTCAGATCGACCGTGCACCGCCCACGACGGGGGCCACGCGCGCGATCCACGCAAAGAATCTCAGGACCGTCGAGCACAGCCACGCTGACGGTATAGGACGTCCGCTGAGAAAGCTCTTCCAGATAGGAGTGCGACTGCTCACGCAAACCCGTAGAACTCTGGGCGGACATACCGAGCTTGGTGACCCGCAGCGCGAGCCGATACCTGTGCGACGGATTGCGCTCCAGATAGCCAAGCGCCGCAAGGGTGGCAACGTATCGGTGAGTGGTTGACGCACTCATCCTCATCTCACGGGCGATCTGTCCGATACCGAGAACCGGACGCACGACTGTGAAACAGGCAAGCACACCCAAACCCTTCTCCACCGATTGGGAATAGCGCGGCTCCTCAAATCCCAGTGCCCGCCAAGGCTCCTCACCCAGCCCATGCTCTCCACGCCGTGGGCTCACGTGAGCTTCCCCACCAGGAACGTGTCGAAGTGAAACAGCGATGCAGTCGCCATACTCAAACGATTGGAGAGCGCCATATCTGGAGTCTGACGCTTCATGTCGAATACGACTAGAGTCCGTGAAACTAGTATCCGGGACTCTAGTTTTCCGGCGGGCAAGACACAATGATGGTGCGACTTTGATTCATATAGATTTGGGAGAGATGCGTGCCAAAGCTTGCCGCATACGAAAAAACAGGAGCACCGAGCTCCCCCCTCCTCCGAACGCCTCGAGCACAGCTCGCGTCACTTGACTGACCTCTGGTGCCGATGCTTGTGGGCTCGAATGGAAAAAGGCCGCCATCGCGGCAAGGATCATCGTGTGATTCGACGCGTCAGCGAGTGGGTCGATCGCACGCCGTGCTTCAACAGCCATCAGTTGTAGACGCATAGCTGTGACCTCGGGAGAGCTGTAGTAGTCGATGAGACTCCGTTGATCCTCAGCCCTGTCGACGCGTTGGTCAACGACGCTGTCGAGTAGCGTGCTCAGCGCCCCAATCCAAGGAAAGTAGGCGCACTCGATGGCCACCGCTCGCTCCGCTTGCATCGTCGGGTCGGCCGCTGCCGCAATCAGCGCTAGCACAGAGAGTTGCGATCCCATAGCGGCGCCCATCTCCCACCATCGCAGGCCCGTCCGTGGCACGGACTGTGAGCGCGCCCATTCCCTGAAGGCATCGTACGAGCCGTCAGCGTCCCCGTGGTTGAGGCTCTGATAAGTGGCGATCCGCGAGAGGGAGCGGCGCACGGGTTCGGCGACGATCGAATATGAGGGCAGTTTTGCAAGTGCCACACGACACGTATTCACGAGCGTTTCGAGATAACCACCGTCGTCGTGTGCAGCGTGATGCTCGTAGTAGTCGGGATGTGCCACGCCGGGCTCGGACATGCAATGGAGCGCTTGGCAGAGACTACGGCTGTTGCGGATAGGGTCGGGGTTAGACAGCTCCACAACATTGTCTAGATAATCGAAGGCAACCTCCAGAGCGACAATCGCCCGCACGGCGTCGAGGCGGGTGCGGGGTGGGACGAACACCGCGAAGGCCACAGCCCCCTCCAACACATCGCTCTTTGTGAGGAGTGCGCTTAACGCTGCCTCCCGCAAGGCGCGGTCTGGGATCTGCCCAGCGTGCTGCCGCCAAGCGTTCCACTCAGCTCGAGCGCTTGGGAAGACACTCAACCAGTAGCAGCGTGCCGCGCGAGCAAACGCCGACGCCCGAGCGATCGATGTGCAGCCATGTACAGCCACCCTCGAATCGTCCCCTCGTCAACTGCCATCGCGGCGTTTATTCCTGAAAACTGACGCTCGGCGACACCTGAGCAGCCGAGAAACCGGCCACTGCCAGTACCGCGACGGCAATCCCGACCATGACCGCAAGAGTAAGAAACACCTGCGCACCACCTATCGCAAATGGAGCCGGGAAATCGGTGGTCGCGCTCAACCAGCGATCAGCAAGCGTATGTCCGTAGAGCCCTAGAATCGCTCCGTCAACGCAACCGACGACAAGCAGAATGACGCTCTCCAAGAGCAGCGAGCGCCACAATTTAATATGATCGTATCCCCATATCTTCATGGTTGCGAGTCGTGCCCGTCGCTGCCAGATAACAGCGCTGAGTGACGCAGCGACAGAGAGCGCGCCAGTAATCAAGATCAGCGTCGATATCTCGCCAAGGCTCTTAAGGCCCTGACGCGCACTTTCGTCGGTCTGGACTTCACGCTCACGAGCTGTCTGTACGCGCAGCGCCGATTTTGATCCGAGTGCCGCTCGTACAGCAGTCTCAGCCACTGCGAGCGTCACCCCAGGCTTTAGGGTGACTTCGAGCGCACTAGGATTGGAGGTCTGCCAACCCCGTCGGTAATCGACGGTCGACATAGTCACAGCCCCAGCCGGCCAGCCAAGATTCGTGGTGATTGCCGCGACACCAAGACGCAAGCCACCAGAGGGAGTCGGCAACGTGAGATAGCCGCCTACGTGCAAACCCAGTTCACTCGCGAGCCCTTGTGAAACCGTTGCCCAGCCTCCCCGACGGACTAGCCTACTCGCCCGCGTGAGATTGCCGTGTACCACCTGGCTTGATTGGATGATCCCAGGAGTATCGGTATTGTGCGCTCGGATCATCAAACGCCTCTCGCCGACATTCAGCAACGCCCCCTGACCAGCACGAACCGAGGCGACATTGGGCAAGCGAGCGATAGCCGCCTGGACTCCAGGTGCCTTGAAGCTGTCGGTATTGAATACGTTCTCACCAGTCGTAACCCATAGATCCGTTGTGTGCTCGTACTGAGTGATCGCTGTTTCCAGGCCGCGCGTCAAGTCTGCCCTTGCACCCCCGATCGCTAGGCTCCCATAGACGGCTAGTGCCACAATCGCAGCTAGCGCAACCGAACGCGTCGCGGTAGCCTCAAGCTCCACAAGCGCAGCTCGCAGCCCTCCTTTTGTGCGCTCGCTCAGTGGTCGCAGAGTCCCAACCATCGCGGTCTGCGCAAGAGGGACGAGGCATACCGCAGCGACCGCGAGCAGCACACCACCTATGACCGTCAAACTCGGCACGACCAAAGCGAGAATCGTCACAAGGAGCACCAACGCCGCCCCGATCAGCGCAGACGCGACCACTACACGCTTGCTGATGTTTTGCCCTGCCTCGCCTTGCTCCCGCAGGACCTTGTCGATTGGCAGACTCGGGCGTAGATCGAGTAGAGGACGCGCGGACGCCAATAGCGCCGCGAACACGCCGCTACAAAGCGCTATCGCGACGACCTTGACGGTGATGATCTTCTGTGCCCCGATCGGAAACGCAACCGCTAGATAACTGGGCACCTGGGCAAAGAGCGTGTGGGACAGCACGTAGCCCAACGCGATGCCAGCCATTGACCCGACGATCCCGAGCGCCAACGCCTGCACCGCGAGGATCAGCACGATCTGCGAAGGGTCATACCCGTAGGTACGCAACTCTGCCACGAGGCGTCGCCGTTCGGGTGTGGTCAGCAGCATCGCATTGAGCGCCAGCAGAAACCCGACCATGCCCGCGATCGCCGCGAACAGCGTGGTGGACTGCTTGTTGGGCTTCGCTGCCGTTTCCAGCAGGCGTAGATCGTTATCAGCAGGGGTGACATCCGCGCGCCCAGCGGCTAGCGTCCGAAGCTCCCCAGCAACCTTCGCTTGCTCCCCAGGCTTTGCCTTGACGAGCACGGACGTGATGCGGCCGGGCTCACCGGTGAGTCGCTGTGCCGTATCCAGAAGCGCTATCGCTATCGGACTGCTCGCGACCGCCCCGATCGTCTGGCTACCGAGCACCGCACCGACAGGCACCCGCTGGACCGTACCGTTGGCGCTCAAGCTCACGGGGGCATTCGCGTTCGCACCCGTCGTTTCCGCGACGCTTGATGGCAGACCAACCCCATCCGATATGAGGTTGGCGGCGCTCGAGCCGAGATCGCGGGTGACTTCCGGGTTCAACAAGAGCTGACGTACGGTCAGACCAATGAGTTGGATCGGCTCGCTGCCGTGCGATCCAGCGATCACGGCGTCCTCCTGCAACAACGGGGATGACGCTTGCACCCCTGGTAGAGCTTCCACCCGCCGTGCGACCTGCTCGCTGAACCCGTCTTGGGAGCGAGACGCGAGCTGGAGTTGTGCGGAGCCGATCAATTGATGCACGAGACCGCTCGCGGAACCGCCAATGCTCGTGTTGGCGACCAGCACCCCGAATACGAGCGCGACGCCGACCGCGATCCCGGTCGCCGCAAGCAACTCCTGTGCCGCGCGTGTGCGCAACCGCCACGCATACAAGCTGAACGGCAAGCTCAGATCCAATCCGAGCACGGCTGGCATCCTAAGTCTCATGCAAGTGTGCGCTCCAGGTCCGCATCGAGCCCATCGGTGAGGTGCCCATCGCGCAGGGTGAGTACCCGATCGACAAAGCGTTGTGCGTGTAGGTCATGCGTGACCAACAGGCCAGGGATACGCTGCTCGTGACAAAGATCGCGCAGGAGCTTGAGGATTTCCTGCGTGCGGTGACTGTCGAGGCTGCCCGTCGGCTCATCGGCGAGCAGCAACCGCGGGTCGCCGGCAAGTGCCCTTGCGATCGCGACACGCTGACGCTCACCCATCGATAGTTGTCCTGCCCGCTGGTCCAACCTGTGCCCCAGACCGACTCGCTCGAGCCACGGGCGCACAGTCTCCCTCGCTTCGCGGAAGTTCGGACCCCCCGCCATCAGCTTCAGAGTGGCATTGTTGATCGTGCTGGCGCCCGCCAGCAGATGGAAGGACTGGAAGACGAACCCAACTTCATCGCGTCGATAACGGGCGCTCTCGCGCGCTGATAGACGCGAAATCTCCCTCCCGGCGAACAACACGCTGCCGCTGTCGGGCTCGAGCAGCGCGGCCGCTATCAGCAGCAGCGTCGTCTTGCCGGACCCGCTCGGCCCATACAGCGCAACGAGTTCTCCAGGTGCGACAGACAGCGATACGCCATCAACCGCGCGTACGATCTCCCCACCGGCGGGATAGTGCTTGACGACCTCGCGCAGCTCTAGCGCGCTCATGAGAGCGCATCGTTCACCGAAGACTCACGAGAAGTCGACGCTGTAGGAAGCCGTACGACTACTCCGTCCTGGTCCATCGAGCGCACTTCCCCACTGGAGACCGCCATCGTACGCACCGTCCCCGACAGCGCCGCCAGATTCTCCGAGGCGATCACCACAGCCAGATTCCTCTCCCCACCAAGCGAGCGCAACAGGTCATACAGCTTGTCGCCCTCCAAAGGGCTGGGTAGTACTGCCGGCTCGTCCACCAGCAGCAAGCGCGGCTCACGAACCAGCGCCATCGCGAGGGCGACGCGCAGACGCTCATCAAGGGTAAGGCGATCAGTCCGCTCGTCAGCGCAATCGGCCACTTCGACACGTCCAAGCACCTTGCGTGCCAACGTCCTTGCTTCCCGCATCGGCGTCCCGTCGCTCGCGCCAGCGGTAGCGACCAACTCGACTACAGGTCGAACTATCTGCGTGCGCCAACCGGAGGACACAAGCGCAATACCGCCACGACGAAGCAGTCGCGAGCGCTTGCGCGCAGACATTCCCGAGACGCGCTGTCCGTCAAAACTGACATCGCCCGAGTCGGGCTGCTCGAGACCGGCCATCAAGCACAGGAGCGTGGACTTGCCTGAGCGCTTCGGACCCCACATGCCGACGAAGTCGCCGTGGTCGATCTCGAGCGAGATGCCGTCGAGTACGACGATCTCACGCCTCCCATCGGCGTGGCGCTTGGTCACCTGCGTGAGTGAGAGCAACGGCGCCATCGTCTACACGAAGGCTAGGAGACCATCAAGTCGCGGATGGTCTGGCGCGACAGGTCAACCCAAAGCAACTCTCCGTTGATCCGCTGGATCGGCGCTTCGCGCACCAGAAACATCATCGCCGAGCGAAGCGGCCGCCTGGCCGGGATGTCCACTTCGATCTTGGCACGCTCTGCGAACAGCTCCCGCTCGTAGCTATTCAACGCTACGAGCAACCTCGGCAGGTCCTCTGGTCGAGCGACGACCATCCTGGCCTGCAACTGTAACTGTCCCTCACCGAGCGGAAGCGGACTATCCATCCACGCAACGACCGCGGAAGCGGCCAAATCAGTGGCGCTATAGACGATCTTCGCCGGATTGCCCTCATCCGCTGACTCAGGGACGATCAGACCCTCCCTGCACATCTTTCTCAATATCCGGTAGAGACTCGGACGAAGGATCGGCCAACTTGGCCCCAACTGACGCTGTAGACGGTTCGCCAGCTCGTACCCGTGGCTCGGCCCCTGCACGATCAAGGCAAGCAGAGCACCCCTCAGGGGGGACTGGTTCGCGCTTGTTGCGTGAGCGGTAGACGAGTCCATGATCTCAAGCTGACAGAACTTGCCCGAAAGAAGATACAGAAATTGACACGATCCGATCTGCTCATCCCAACCTATACTTCCGATCCTCGGAACGTATGCTGGCGGTCTACCGGCGAGCGATGCCCTCGCATGTGGGGGTCGCGAGGATCAGATTGCCGAGCGGGCGACGAGCTAGGACAGATTCTCGAGCGACAGCGCGGCTTGAACCTCCGAGGCGACCTTGTCGGCAATCAGATCGTGTGAGCACCAGTCGTGCTACTCCCATCGGCGTTGGATCACCCAAGTGCAGTAATCCGCACCACGAGACACGGCTCGCTCATGTTGGGCCAGAACGCGACACGGTGTGGACAGCGGACTGACGCGCGCACGGCGTCATCCGTCATCGACCGCAAGATGAAACGCGCCACGGCGCTTGCGTGCGCCTAGATCCAAAGCCACGCCAGGCGAGGCGACGACGGAGAGCCTGATACGGTCGCCCGCCTGACAGTCGCTCATCGTAACCGTCACGAGCATGAACTACCTGCTTGCGCCGAAACCCTTGCGAGAAATCGAAGTTCCCCGCCTCATCGCCGAACAGGTAGACCGTGGCCATGGAGCATGAAATCTATCGGGTTCGGATGACAACTGTCTTCGGATGCTCACCCCACATGCGTCTTGCACCCCGGTCACAAATAGATGGGCCGGTCGTATACGCCACCTATATCGACGGCCAGCGATCAACATGTGACGAGGGCCTGCCGATAAGTTCGATGTGCGCGACTGGCTCTATCCGTACTACTCTGGCGCGGGTCGCGGCGCGCGCGAGAAGTATCGCGAGGTCCACGGTCGCTGGCAAAAGCGGGTCTTCCGGCAACCTCGGTTGATCTACGCCCTCTTTGCCATTCCGATAGCAGCCCTTGGGCTCGCATACCACGCCGACCTCTTGCTCTGGTTTCTGAGCGTAATGCTGAGCCTCTTCTTGGGTGCGTACATGGCCCTCGTCGAATCGCCTCCAGCGCGCATCGAGAATTGGAGGACGGGCTTTGAAGGCGAGCGGCGCACGGCGCGAGCACTCGCGCCGCTGCGCAGACGTGGCTTTGTCCTGCTCCACGACCTACCGGACCGCCGCACCAGCGGGCAGAGCCACAAGAGCAACATCGACCATGTCGTCGTCTCACCTGCCGGCGTGTTCTTGCTCGATAGCAAGTGGCTCGGCGGCGAAGCCTCGATTGACGACGACACGGTTCACGTGCAGATGCGCGACGACGACGATGACTTCTATGACCTGCCCAACCTGGCGCGTGGGATGCGCGGACGCGCGATCCGCCTACGAGACGACATCTCAAGACAGACCGGCGTGCGCTTCGTCCAAGCCGTGGTGGTCTTTTGGAACGATTTCGAGGAAAAGCAAGTCACGAGCGGAACCGTCGTATACGTACACGGCGAGCACCTCCTTGACTGGCTTGGAGAACAAAAGCCCCAGGCCAACATGACCGCAGATCATCTCGAGCGTGTCGCCTCCTGCATCAACGATGTTCGTCCTCGCGAGCATTGCGCCTGGTGGGATCGGCTGCCTTCATTCGGCCCTCGAGGTCAAAGGGAGCCGGTCGCGTCGACGGCAACCGGGAGCATCGCGTCGGAGAACTCGCTGCCCGGCCCTGAGCGGGTACAGGAGAGCCGCTTGCGAGACTTCCCGGCGATCTGAAGCGAGCGGGAACGCCAGCAGGCTCTTATGCGGCCTTTGGCGCGCTTGCTGGTCTGTGCGGCTCGACGATCCACTCTTCCCCGTCGGGATACACAAGCACGACCGCTCGATTTTCGCGCGCGTTTTCCACCAAGATCGAGCCGAGACCCGGTAGGTCGGCGCCGACGAACGAGGCTCCATTCGGATATCGAGCCGGACGTTCCGCGATCCCGTCCTTGATCGCAGCGTCGAAGCGCTGCGAAGCGAGGACGCTACCCGGAGTACGAGTTTGTTTGCTTACCGTCGCCATGATTCGATCATCTCGCTGTAGCCACCGCGGACCGTGTCATGCGCGCCCCGCATCGCCTCACCCGCAGAGCCGCGATGGAAAGTCTCGGCAGGCTGCTTGACTCCGTCTCGATTGTATCGGTGCATGTCGTTGATCGCGTGAGTGTTGTCATAGAGGCGAACTGCGCGCCAGAGCCCGTATTCACGCACCAGCAGCACGATCGCGTAGTCAATCACGTTTACGCCCCGAGTCAGAAAACGCACGTCCATCGCCACATACGTGTCGAGTCGGTCTCGATAGCTCGTCTCATGTGCACGCACCACCCTTTACTCCTCCGACACAAATGCCGGCGTGGGACAGCTCGTGAGTCCGGCATCTACCGCGCCTACGCCACGGACAGCCGCCGCGCCGCGTCCGCCCTCGGCCGATAGCGCATGTAGATCTGCATGGTCGAGAAGTCCGAGTGCCGCATCCACTCCTAAAGCTCGCGCGGATCAGACGTGCGGATAGCAACACTGCCTTCTGGCTTAAATCGAGAAGATCAAGAGCGCCCCCGGCAGGATTCGAACCTGCGACCCTCGGATTAGAAGAGGCGTATTAGAGTGTCGATTTGGCTTGGTTGAGCCAGATTGAGTCGGACTACATGCCCTAAAATGGCCTTAGATTTGCCCACTTGGGGACATGTTTCGGGACACGGTTTTGGGGTATCCGATCATCTCGAGAGCAGGCCGAGTCGGATGCACGCGGCCGAGTCGGATGCACGCCGCACGCGCATTGATTGCGGGTGGATCGAGGTTGGGATGATCCAGGAGGTCTTTGTCGCCCGTGACGATCAAGGCTGCATCAGCCGCATCGGCCAACGCGAGTAGATAGTCGTCCTTGGGATCGCGCAAGATGGGCTTGGGCGCAACCGGGTCCGGTCTATACAACCCAATCCGAGCAAGGGCGCTAGGAAGCTCCTCACGCTCCTCTTGCGTCAGGCGGTCGCGAAAGTAACGACTGTCGAGACCTCGCTCTACCTCGCCGAGCAACTGGTCACACACGACCATTTCAGCCGCCCCAGACCTTACGGCACCCATAAGTTGCGAGAGCGGCGTGTCGGGCGCAGCGACAGATGCCGACAACAGCACGCTCGCGTCGATTACAAGGCGCGTCAATGCAACGTGCGACGAGCCTCGCGGGCCGCGTGGACACCCAGCTCGGTAGCCTCTGCTTCGCTTAGGGCGTTGCGCTCTTTCGCCTGGCGAAGTATCGAGAAGCCCAGGTCGATCTGGGCGATGTCCTCGATCATCTCGCGATCAGCCTTGCCCGGATGGCGGGCACGCAGACGCTGAAGCAGCGACGTGTCGATCTCAATTGCTGTTGTCGCGGTCGTGGGAGACATCACACGATTTTAGCCACTACACGACAGAAGACTCTCAATCCCGTCGAACACTCGTGAACGTTCAAGGACTCTGTACGACGCCCAGACCCGAACCCCTTGGTGCTGCAGTTTCGTCCCGCATCGACAGTCAGGGACCATCGTCGACGCTGACATCACGAATGCGCCGGCACAGAGCCTGACACCCCAACCACAACCATCACGCCACCACGACAATGGCAGGCAACACCAACCCCCTCACATCCCTCAACAAGGACTCATCTCGACCCAGCCCGCAGGGCTGGCGGGGTCATCCGCTCCAGCGGATTCTTAATCCGGGACGAAGTCCCGGCACGAATCCACACGTAGCCGGTGCTAACCGAGGGCAACTGCGAAAGATCGAGGGTCCTCTATGCCGTATCAGCGGCAACGTCCACGCCATCCACCCGGAACGCCTCGGCCACCAGCCGCGCATCCTCCTCACGCGGCGCATAGTGCAGATAGCGCATCGTCGTCTGGATATCGGCGTGGCCCATCCACTCCTGTACGCGCCTGATATCGGCCTTGGCGATCATGCGTGTGCCAAACGTATGACGGAGGTCGTGAAATCGAAGCTGGCGCAATCCTGCGCGCTTCAATGCCGCTGTGTAGCGACGTCGGAGCGCGGACCCATCCAGGAAGTCACTAAGTTCGCCAGGAAAGACAAGATCGTCCTCCCCTGTGAGAAACTCGCGACGGGAGAGCTTCGCAAGCGCTTGTGCGACCTCGGGGGCAAGCAGCACCGAGCGTACCTTTCCCGACTTCGGGGCCGTGAGCGCGCCACCGGCGAAGCTCGCACGCACGCGCAACACCGAGCCGGTGAAGTCCACATCGCGCCAGCGCAATGCGATCAGCTCACCCCGCCGCAAGCCGGTGAACGCCGCCGTAAGGAAGATCGCGGCGTCCTGGTCAGAGACAGCGGCACGCACAAGCGCCCAAACCTCCTCTGGACTGAAAACGTCGATGTCTCCGGTCAGTCGCACCGGATGACGCTCAATGCCAGATGCCGGGTTGACCGGCAG
Source organism: uncultured Solirubrobacterales bacterium (assembly GCA_963715765.1). Lineage (GTDB taxonomy): Bacteria > Actinomycetota > Thermoleophilia > Solirubrobacterales > Solirubrobacteraceae > Palsa-744. The sequence goes on along the minus strand of OY970270.1, from coordinate 3,280,867 downwards.
TCCGAAGACCTTGCAGGCGCGCCTGAAAATTCCGTGCAGCGTCACCATGATCCGGTTCTTGGTGCTATTAGAGAGCGCTCGCGTCGATGCCGGCGGATACTCGTTCCCTTTTGCGCGCTGACGATCGGCACGTCGCGCCTCGCTGACGCTCTCGAGCTCCGAGCGCCACGCTTCGATATCGGCAGTCGTGATCTGCTCCAGCTGTCTGTCTCCAAACGCTGGCAGCAGATAGGCGTCAAGGATCGACTGGTAGCCATAGAGCGTGGATGGCTTCAGTGCCTTGTCGTGCTCGACGTATCGCATGAACTCTGCCGCGGCGTCGGCGAACGTGGCCCCGGTCACGACGAGGCCGGCCAATGTGCCTCTACGTGCCTGGTCGAGCACATCGCGTAGCCAATCCTCCGCCAAACGCTTGGTGTAGTAACCAGCTGGAGGACGCCCACGCTCCGTCCACGCGGGTCCAAGCTTCTTCTGTAGCTGCCGTCCGTCAGGCAACCTGTACTTTGCGTACCAGACCGGCCCACGTGCGCGATCAGCCCTGAAAACGTGCCCGCTGGGCCGCCTCGCTGACGCACCTGGTGGCCGAACCATGCCCCAAGCCTAACAAGCTCCGGGGACATATTGGGGGACATGATTACTATTTTATAGTAGAGCGCGCTTCTCAAAATGGCTTAGTCATGCGGTTTTTGCAGTGCCCCCGGCAGGATTCGAACCTGCGACCCTCGGATTAGAAGTCCGACGCTCTATCCAGCTGAGCTACGGGGGCAATGTCTCTGTCTACGGTACGCCACGAGCATTGTGGGTGGCGGGTCCCAGCAAGTCTGTCGGGGTCGTTCGGGTGGTCTCGCGATCCGCCTCGCAAGCTCCCTCGACCCCGCAGGCGTGAGTCCTTAAGCAATCTTGAAGCAAAGTGTGCAAAAGTTGCGTCCATGAGCCCGGTGGAGCCAGAGTCCGACCTGACGCGCAAGCAGCGTCGCGAGCAGGCGCGCGAACAGCGCAAGGCGATCGAGGAAGCCGAGGCGACCCAGGTCGCCCAGCGCAAGCGGCTGATCCAGCTCGGCGCGGTCGCGGGGGCGGTCATCGTGATCATCGCGATCATCCTGGTGGCCACCGGCACCGGCGGCTCGAAAAACGCGCCCGCCCCGAAAAGCGCGGCCGCCAACTCGGCGCTGGCGACCGTCACGACGATGTTGCAGGGCATTCCGCAGAAAGCCAACGTGCTCGGCAATCCCAATGCTCCCGTCACGATGCAGTACTTCGGCGACCTGGAGTGCCCGTTCTGCAAGCAGTTCACGGTCACCACGCTGCCCACGATCATCAAGAAGGATGTCCGCACCGGCAAGCTGAAGATCGAATACAACTCGATGGAAACCGCCACGAAAGACCCGGAAGTGTTCCGTACCCAGCAGATCGCCGCCTACGCCGCCGGCGGGCAGAACCTTGCGTGGTACTTCATTGAGCTCTTCTATCACGAGCAGGGAGAAGAGGACACCGGATATGTCACCGAAAGCTACCTGCAGGGGTTGGCCTCTCAGGTGCCCGGCTTGAACCTGTCCAAGTGGAGCGAAGCGCGCAACGATCCCGCCTACGCCAACCAGGTGATCTCCGACGCGCAGGCAGCCAACCAGAACGGATTCACCGGCACCCCGTCGTTCCTGCTCGGCAAGAGCGGCACCACGCTGCAGAAGTTCGAAGCCGCGTCGCTGACCGAAGCCGGCCCGTTCGAAGCGGCGATCGAAAAGCAGCTGAAAGCCTGAGTGCCGCCGCGATGAGCTCGCGCGCCCTGCGAATCACGATGATCGCCCTGGCGACGATCGGTTTGGGGGTGGCGAGCTATCTGACCTACGTTCACTACGCGGACATCAATCCGGTTTGCACGTCGAGCAGTTGCTTGAAGGTGCAGACGTCGGTCTACTCGAAGCTCGCCGGCGTACCGGTGGCCGTGCTGGGCTTGATCGGCTATGTCGCGATCCTCGGCTCGCTGCTGATCCCCGAAAGCGAGACGAGTCGTCTGGCGACGCTCGTGTTCACGCTCTCCGGCTTCGGGTTCTCCGCGTATCTGACCTATCGCGAGCTGTTCTCGATCCACGCGGTCTGCGAGTGGTGTGCTTCAAGCGCTGGGATCATGACGATACTCACGTGCCTCGCGGTGTGGCGCTTCTTGAGGGGTGAGCGCTCCATCCACGAGTCCCCCCGGCCAGAGCCCGTCGAGGGCCCGCACACGGCGCAAGTGATCCCCAGCTAAACCCGACTGGCCCCACGGGCTGTAGGCTCGCATGCACAATGGGGTCCCCTCGCGTGTCTTCACAAGCGTCGTTGAACGACACCGACGAGCAGAAGCGCGCCGCCGCACACGCGGCGGCGGCACTCGTAAGCGACGGCTCGCGCGTCGGACTGGGAACCGGCTCGACAGTCGCACACCTGCTCCCGGCGCTGGCCGCACGTGGTTTGAACCTGCGCTGTGTGGCAACCTCACCCGCCACGGAGCGAGCGGCGCGGGAGCTCGGGCTTTCCGTATATGAGCTAGATGAGCTCGGCCAGCTCGACATCGCGATCGACGGCGCTGACGAGATCGATCCTAGCGGGTGGCTGGTGAAGGGCGGCGGCGGCGCCCATACGCGCGAGAAGATCGTCGCGGGGGCCTCCTCGCGGTTTGTGGTGATCGCCTCAGCAGAGAAGGTCGTCGATGCCCTCCGTCCGCCGGTGCCGCTCGAGATCATGCGCTTCGGCGCCCGTGCGACACTCGCCTCGCTGGACGACGCTGTCCTGCGCGACGCGCCCCCAAGCCCCGACGACAACCTCCTCGCCAGCTACCTCGGGACAATCGATGACCCGCGCGCGCTGGCCGAGCGATTGTCGAGCACGCCGGGTGTCGTGGACCATGGCCTGTTCGCTCCGGAGATGGTCAGCGACATCCTGATCGCCGCGACCGAGGGCGTCGAGCATCGCGTGCTTGGTTAGGACTCGCCCCGACAGGGAAATAAAGGGTGACTAATTTTTACGCAATTTACGTAGAAACCATCCTAATGTGTTCCCGACTCGTCTTCTGATGCGAGTCGTGTGAGCTTGGACGGTCATCGGTTGCGCCACCGTCACTGTGGTCAGCGACCGCGCCACGAATGAAGGAGGCCAGGGTGCCATACATCTTTTGTGAGTCGTGCGGCGAGGGGTCCTACAGCAACGTGACCAGTTGCTCCTGCTGCGGCAGACCCGCTCGGCTGGCGCGCCCGCGCCGGCTGATCGCGCGCTCGCCCGAGCCAGAAGCCTCCTCGCACGGCCGCGAAGAGGTCGAGGTCAAGGTGCGCGAGATGCTCTACGGACATCGTTCGCAAACAGTGCGCTTGCGCCAGATCTGAGCTGCCCTCGCTCACCTATTGCAGGAAAACCCCTACGCCGACGTGCGGCCTTACACGGTTACCTGCCAAACAGCGCAAAGTTAGCCTGCTGGGGTGAGCACTCCGGCCCCCGCCTCGTTCGGATCTTCGGCTCCGGCTTCACTCAGAGCCCCAAGCCCCCATCCCCACCGCTGGCTGGTACGCAGCCTTATCGGTGTGGCCACAGTGCTCGGGGTTGTGGCGATCTTCGCCGTGTGGGCAAACCGGCAACTACTCGACAACAGCTACTGGACCAGCACGAACACGAAGCTGATCGAGAGCCCCCCAATCCGCGAAGCGGTGTCGGGCTATCTCACCGAACAGCTCTACGCGAACGTGGATGTCGCGGGCGAACTGAAGAAAGAGCTGCCAAGCGAACTGCAGCCACTCGCGTCTCCAGCGGCGGGAGCGCTGAAAGATGTGGTCCAAAAGGGCATCAATCTGCTGCTCGAACGTCCGCGGGTGCAGGAACTGTGGAGCAAGGCCAACAGCATCACTCACGCCGAGTTTGTGCGCTTGATCGAGAACAAAGGCAGCGTCGTGAAGCTGCCCGGCGGCGGCGCGGTGGTGCTCGATCTGCGCCCGATGCTCGGCGAAGTCGCGGAAAAGGTCGGTGCTCCGGCGAGCTTGGTGGAAAAGATCCCGCCAAAAGTGGCTCAGCTGAGGATCGTGACATCCAACCAGCTGAAGACGATGCAGGATGCCGTCAACCTGCTGCGCAGCCTCGCGCTCGTGCTGCCGTTGCTGGTGGTGGCGATGTTCGCGCTCGCCGTGTACCTGGCGCGCGGACGACGCCGACAGACCTTGATCGAGGTCGGCGCGGCGTTCGTCGGGGCCGGCCTGGCCGTCATCGTGGTGCGCGGGATCGCCGGATCGAAGGTGGTCGACTCACTGGCAACCACTGAAGCGGTGAGACCCGCAGCGCAGGCGGCCTGGTCGATCGGCACGAGCGTGCTTGCGAATGTCGCGTGGTCGACCGTGTTCATCGGCGTGGTCGTGGTCCTCGCAGCCATGCTGGCGGGACCCACGAGGATCGCCACGTCGCTGCGTCGTTTGATGGCGCCCTATATGCGCGACCGCCCAGACGTCACCTTCGGCGTGCTCGGCCTGCTGTTGCTGTTGCTGTTCGCGTGGGGCCCGATCGTGGCGACCAAATCATTGACGGGGATCTTGATCATCATCGTGCTGGCGGTGTTCGGCACCGAGATGCTGCGCCGCCAGACAGCACTGGAGTTTCCTGACGCACACCTTGCCTCGCACACCGCCGGCGGGCCTCTGCCGCCCACTGGCACACCAGTCGGGCCTCCTCCATCCTCCGCGCCTGAGCGCGACCCTGACCAGAACCCAAGGAGCGGCACATGAGCGACGCCGAGACAGTCAAGCGACGCGAAGCCGAAGGCAAGGACGCGCGGGCGCACACGCCGCGCTCCAGTCACGCCGAATGGAAGGCGCCGAAGGACCGCGAGGACCCTGTGGCGATCCTTCAAGGACAGGCCGAGAGTCGCGTGCCCGAGCTCGTGCCGATCCGCTACGGGCGCATGCTCGTCTCTCCCTTCACCTTCTACCGTGGTGCGGCGGCGATCATGGCGGCCGACCTCGCCCAGACCCCCGCCTCAGGCATTCGGGCGCAACTGTGCGGAGACGCGCACCTATCAAACTTCGGCGTCTTCGCCTCGCCCGAGCGCGAGATGCTGTTCGACATCAACGACTTCGATGAGACCTTGCCCGGCCCGTGGGAGTGGGACGTCAAGCGCTTGGCGGTGAGCCTGTGCGTGGCCGGGCGCGACCGCAATTTGAGCAAGCAGGAGGTCGCCGACATCCTCGTGTGGACCGCGCAGGCCTATAGGCAGTCGATGCGCGGCTTTGCCCAGATGAGCAATCTGGACGTGTGGTACGCCAGCCTGAACGCGGAGAACATCATGGGCGTTGTGCGCGCCCAGCAGCTTGTAAAGGGCAAGCGCCTGCAGCAGATGGAAAAGCGCCTGGGCAAGGCACGCACGAAGAACAGCACGCGCGCGGTCCTCAAGCTCACCGAAGCGGTGGACGGGCAGCTGCGCTTCGTCAGCGAACCGCCGCTGGTCGTGCCTTTGGAAGAGCTATTGGGCGAAACGGAGAGCGAGCAGCTGCGCCAGCGCTTGCAGGAGATGCTCGCCGATTACCGGGCCAGCCTCAGCGACGAGTACGGCGTGCTGCTGAGCGACTACACCTTCCAAAGCATCGCGCGCAAGGTCGTGGGTGTCGGCAGTGTCGGCACGCGCGCGTGGGTGCTGCTGTTCATGGGCCGCGACGAGCAGGACCCGCTCGTCCTGCAGGCCAAGGAAGCTCAGGCCTCGGTGCTCGAGCCATTCGCCGGCGCCTCCCAGTACGCAAACCACGGCCAGCGCGTGGTCGAGGGCCAGCGCCTGATGCAGGCATCCGGCGACATCCTGCTGGGCTGGCTGCCTGCCACGGGCATCGACGAAGTGACACGCGACTTCTATGTGCGCCAGCTGTGGGACGGCAAGCTGAGCGTGGAGATCGAGACGATGGACCATCGCATGCTGCGCGCCTACGGTGCACTGTGCGCGTGGACGCTCGCACGCGCACACGCGCGTACCGGCGATCGCATCGCGATCGCCTCCTACCTCGGCGCCGGGGGGGTGTTCGATCAGGCGCTCGCGGATTTCTCAGAGGCATATGCCGACCAGAACGAACGCGACTACCAGGAGCTCGTGCAGGCGGTAAAGTCGGGGCGCGTGCAGGCCGAGAGCGCCTGAGGCCACGATCCGCGGACGACTCACGCGCGCGCCGCGCGATCTGAGACCACTACCGAGGAGCCATACAGATGAGCGACACGACAGCGATGGTCACGCGGGTGGATTTCGTTGCGGTGCCCACGCACGACCTCCCCAAAGCGGTCGAGTTCTACGGCGAGACGCTTGGTCTGGAACGCTCGGTCTATCTGGAAGAGCGCAACTACGCCGAGTTCGAGACCGGCAACCTGACGCTCAGCGTGATCGACGCCGAGAAGATGGGCCTCGAGCACGTGCCGATGCGCAGCGGGATCGCGCTGCACGTGGAGGACGTCGCGAGTGCGCGCAGGATGCTCGAAGAGCGCGGCGTCAGCTTTGCCCAGAACACGTTCGACACGGGCGTCTGCCACATGGCGATCTTCGACGACCCCGACGGAAACCTCTTGATCCTGCACAACCGCTATGCGCCGCCCCCACCGCGGTCCTAACACCCCGCAAGACTGCAGCGCTGCGGGCCAACCCAAGTTGCTCGTCGCAAACGCCGCCGCACCGGCGACTCCTCCCTGCGAGCACTGACTGAGCCAAACGAGCGATCCGTCCGGCCGATAGCGCAGGATGCCGGACTCTTGACCCGAGCGACCGTGACATCACTGCGCGCCTGGCAGCGCGACGCGCTGCAGCGACTCCACGGTTGGCAAGGAGGCCCGTTTCTCGTCTCGGCGGCCCCAGGAGCCGGTAAGACTCGCCCAGCGCTGGAGCTCGCACGGCGCATGCTCACAAGCGGCGAGGCAAGCCACGTGGCGGTGCTATGCCCAACAACCCCGCTCACGCGCCAGTGGGCGACGGCAGCGGCCGAGCTCGGCGTACAGCTGCAACCCGACGCAGCCGGACCGCTCGCGCCACACGACTTCCATGGCGTGGCAGTCACCTACGCGCGCGTGGCCTCCGACCCCGGCGCGTGGGCCGCCAAGGTCACGCCGGACACGCTGGTGATCGTCGACGAGGCCCACCACCTCGGCGAGGAGCTGGCGTGGGGAGCGAGCTTTCAGCAGGCGTTCGCGCGCTCCCCGTACTGGCTATTGCTGTCGGGGACCCCGTTTCGCTCAGATGCCACGCCGATCCCGGGAGTGAGCTACGACGCTGAAGGAGTGGCAGAACCGAATGTGTCCTACACCTATGCCCAGGCCGTCGCCGACGGGATCTGCCGGCCGGTGGCATTCGTGACATTCGACGGTACGCTGTCGTGGCGCAGCGGCGAGGACGTGATCGAGTCCTCCTTTGAGACGGTGCTCAGCACGCGCGAGGCCAGCCGGCGCTACCGCACAGCAATCTCGACTGAGCTGCCGGATGGGCTGCCGCGCATCCTGATGGAGGCCGACGCGAAGCTGAGCGCCCTCCGCGCGGGCGGCCATCGCGACGCGGGCGCACTCGCGGTTGCCGCCGATGCGAAACACGCACGAGCGATAGCCAAGCTGCTCGGCGATGCCACCGGTCGGGCGCCCGTGGTGGTGGTGCATACCGAGGCTCGCGCCGCCCAGAAGCTCGCCAAGTTCAGGGGATCTCACGAGCCGTGGATCGTCGCTGTGAACATGGTCTCCGAGGGTGTTGACATCCCGCGGTTGCGGGTCGGGGTGTATGCGACCGCGGCGAAGACGCCGATGATCTTCCGGCAGATCGTGGGGCGTTTTGTGCGCACGATCCCGGGTCGGATGCCAGAGCCGAGCTGGGTGTACCTGCCGGCGGACCCGGTGCTGCGCGGACACGCCGCGCAGGTGCAGAGCGAGCTGCGTCGCGCGCTGCGCCCGCGCGATCAGATCGAGGGCTTTGACGAGCCGCGCGAGCGGCGTGCCAGCGAGCCCTCGCCGGTCGCTGACTTCGTTCCGCTGAGCGCCGAAGTTGCGCCACAGATGACCCTGTTTGGGCCTGCGGCAAAGGCGCCCGCAGCGCCGGCGCTCGAGCACCAGGCATCTGAGCCCACACCAGTTGCCGCGTTCGAGCGCCGCGGCGCGCTGCGCGAGGAGCGCAGCCGCCTCGTCGCGGACCTGGCCAGGCGCGGTGGCGGCAGCCATCGCGAGATCAACGCCTGGATCAATCGCGAGATCGGTGTGGGGCGCGTGGAGTCGGCCAGCATCGAGCAGCTCGAGCGCACGGTCGCGCGACTCGTGCGCGAGCTGACCCGTCACAGCCGCCGGGCCGCCTCGGGCTAGTACACCGGCTCGGCCGCGGCTCGCTCTTCTGGCTCCTGGTGGCGCTCAGCCTCGACTTCGCGACGGTGCGCGGGCATGGGCTGCGGGCGCAGGACCATGACGGATACGACGATCCCGACCGCGACAAGCGCGGCGGCGATCCAGAAGGCGAGGTGGTATCCAGCGGTGAGCGCCGCCGCGGTGGAGCTTCCCTGGGCCAGTAGCTTGGTTGTGTGGGAGGCCGACAGAGTGGCCAGGACAGCCAGGCCAAGCGCTCCCCCGACCTGGGCAGTGGTGTTGACGAGACCGGAGGCCAAGCCCGCATCGCTTGGTGTGGCACCGGACATCGCTACGCCCATCAAGGCGGGAAAGCACACACCGGCCCCGGTGCCCAACAGCAGCATCGAGGGCAAGAGGCCGGTGAGGTAGCTCGCGTGAATCGGCGTCAAGGCGAGCAGGACCAGCGCCACCGCGATCATCGCCAGCCCCGGCGGCAGGAGCGCGCGGGCGCCGAAGCGCGTGATCAGGGGCTCTGAGAAACGGATCGACATCGAGCCCATCGTGATCGTCACCGGCAGGAACGCAAGCCCGATCTGTAGGGCGTCGTAGCCGAGCACCCTGCGCATGTAGAGGGCTCCGAGGAAGAACATTCCGAACATGCCTGCAACCGAGAAGACCTGAATCAGGTTCGCGCCACTGACGTTGCGCGAGCGGAAGATGCGAAGCGGCACGAGCGGGTTGCGAGCGCTTGCCTCGCGTGCCACGAACGCGCCGAGCAGCGCGAGCGAGAGCGCCCCGAGGGCGAGTGTGCGCCCCGCGCCCCAGCCGAGCTCGGCGGCCGGCTTGACGATCGTGTAGACGCCCAGCATCAGGGCGGCCGTGATCAGGCAGGCACCGGGAATGTCCGCGCCCGCGCCGAAGCCGATGCCCTCATCGCGGTGCAGCAGGCGCCGGGCGCAGAGGATCGTGGCGATCCCGATCGGCACGTTCACGAAGAAGATCCAGTGCCAGTCGAGCGCCTGTGTGAGGACCCCACCAGCCAAGAGGCCCACCGAGCCACCAGCGGAGGCGACGAAGGCATACACGCCGATCGCCTTGGCCTGCTCGCGCGGCTGGGGGAACATCGTGACGATCATGCCCAGCACGACCGCGGAGGTCATCGCCCCGGCGATGCCCTGCACGAAGCGCGCGCAGACAAGCAACGTCTGGGTCCAAGCCAGGCCGCACATCAGGGAGGCGAGCGTGAACAGCGCCACGCCGCTCAGGAAGATGCGACTGCGCCCCAACAGGTCGCCGAAGCGTCCCGCCAGCAGCAGCAGGCCGCCGAAGGCGATCAGGTATGCGTTTACGACCCAGGCAAGGCTCGAGCTCGAGAAGTGCAGTTCTTCTTGGATCGAGGGCAGGGCGACGTTGACGACGGTCACGTCGAGCACGATCATCAAGACCCCCACGCATAGCACATACAGCGCGATCCACCGCGAGCGGTCCTCGGCGTGCATGGCTTGCGTGTCGCTGGTTGTTTGCGTGTCGCTCATCGTCGGTGTGTCGCTGTGTGTCGTCATCGTCAAGAGGATCCTTCCCGGAGCATCTCACCCAGGCTATCCAGCAGCACCCGCGTCCCATGTTCGCGCTCGCCCGGCGTGTCGTGGCCATCGAGAAACACGCCCTGCTCGGTAAATGTCAGCTTCGTACCAGCGCCACTTGACTGGAACTCGATAGTCGCAAGCGAGACCGATATGCGCGTTTGCTCACGATACATGTCATACGCATAGACGATGCGCTGCTCGTCAACGATGTCCGCGTAGCGACTATCGAAGATATAGATGGCGCCGTCCGGCCCTGGGACCTCAAAGCGCTCTCGCCCGCCGACCTGGAAGTCGAACTCGCGGCTCTCGTGCGGCAGGCTCGGGGGGCCAAACCAGCTTGCCTTGGCGGCGGGCTCCGCCCAAGCCTTGAACACGCGCGCGGGCGTCGCGTCGTAGGTGCGCTCGATCGCAAACGTGGCGTGGACGACAGATCTTTTGCTCATGGATGGCTCCCTTTGCTTGTTTGTCGGTCTGACCGATCGGGATGCTCGGCGAGGTACGCACCGAGCCGGTCGAGGCGCTCCTCCCAACTGGCGCGCCGCTGAGCGATCCACTGCTCCGCCGTGTGCAGCGCGTTTGACTCGATGCTGCAGGTGCGCACCCGCCCCACCTTCTCGGAGCGAACCAGCCCGCCTGCTTCGAGCACATGCAGATGCTGGATCACGGCCGGCAGCGACATCGCAAACGGTCGAGCAAGCTCGCTCACCGAAATCGGGCCTTCGCTCAGCCGATCCAGCATCGCGCGCCGAGTCACATCGGCGAGAGCCTGAAACGCGAGGTCCAGAGGGATGCGGCTTGCGGGGACATTTTGGTTAAGCATTCACTTAACTATTGCATATGCCCGCGGCGAGCTCAACCGTCCTCGGCAAGCAGCTCCATCAGCAGCCCATCGCGCCATTGCTCGGCGCCGTGCGGACGCTCATAGCGCCGCATAACCCCGACAGGCGTGAAACCGACCTTCTCATAGGAGCGGATCGCGGCCGCGTTTGTCGCCGAGGGGTCGATCGTGATCCGATGATGCCCACGATCGTCGATCAGATGACGCACGAGACGCCTGAGTGCCTCAGTGCCCAGGCCGCAACCATGTAGAGCGGGATCGAGAAACAGATCGATCGTCGCATGGCGATATTTGGGGCTGAGCTCCTCGCAGAACTGGATCAGCCCGGCGATCGCCCCGTCCACCTCGATTGTCAGGCGCGTCGACTCGGGCTCATCGGTCATCGGGAATCCCTCGTCGGGCACGTCCCACCACAGCACCACCTCGGGAGTGCTGTGAATCCGCAGCAGCTCGTCCTTGTCGGCCGCGACGAGCGGACGGAGAACCATCCGTCTCTGTGGGCCCATCGCTGCGGAGCAGGTCAAAGTAGGAGTGGTGGCGATCGCTCGATGATCGCAGAGCGCCCGATCCAGAAGCTCTGGCAAATCGTGCATAACTCGGCGAATATTGGGGTAGAGCAGTCTGAAAGGCCGGCCACATGTCGGCGATCACCGCAACCGGGCCAAGCCAGGGAGGAGATTGAGATGTCATCAGTCGCTGAAGTTGCGCCCAGCCCATGCCGTACTCGAGTGGAGGACGACGATCTGGACCTCCTGTTCGTGCTCTGGCAACAGCACGGCGACCAGCCCGCGCGGGATGCGCTGGTGCAGCGGTTCATGCCGCTCGCGCGAAGCCTCGCACGACGCTACAACCGCTCTTCGGAGCCCTTCGAAGACCTACTGCAGGTCGCCTCACTCGGACTCTTGAAGGCCCTGGATCGCTTCGACCCGCAGCGGGGTCACACGTTTGCGTCCTTTGCGGTGCCGACGATTCTCGGCGAGATGCGCCGCTACTTTCGCGATTGCGGCTGGTCGGTCCACGTGCCCCGCGGGGACCAAGAGCGGGCACTGAAGGTGCGCGACGCACAGGAGACCTTTGCTGGCGAACGCGGCCGCGCACCCACCGTCAACCAACTTGCCGAGTATCTGGAGCTTGACACCGAGCAGGTCATCAATGCGCTGCAAGCGGTGCAGGCATACGAATCGCTGTCGCTGGATGCTCCACGCCCGGGGGCCGAAGACTGCACCATCACCTATGGCGAGGCGCTTGGGCAGGAGGACGAGCGCTACGAGCTGGTCGAGCTCGACGCCACCGTGGTGGGCGCACTGGAGCACATCCCGGCGCGCGAAAGGCTGATGTTGCACATGCGCTTTGTCGAGGACCTGACCCAAACCGAGATAGCTGCTCGCATTGGCATCTCCCAGATGCAGGTGTCCCGTCTGCTGCGCCGCTCACTGGACCAGCTGCGATCGCTCACCTAGGACGGTCACCGAGGCGATCTCGACACTCCTGCACACCGGTATCGTTTGTTCGAGCGATCGAGACTCACCGGACGATCCAAGTTGGCCATCCTCGATCGCGGCACGCAATGGCTGAGCAACCAAACGTTCTCCTCAATGTCCTCAACAGACCGGAGAACGTGCTGATAGTTCGCGAGATGCTGACCGGGGTGGCACTGGCGATATCGCTCGACGAAGGGGAACTAAACGACATCTTGACCGCTGTTACGGAGGCGTGCAACAACGTCGTGCTGCATGCCTACGAAGGTGAGGAAGGACCGCTCGAGATCGAGGTTACGCTCGCTCGAAACGCGCTTGAAATCGTGGTGCGCGACCACGGAATCGGTATCCAGAAGCGCGTTCGCGCAAACGAGTCCACACTTGGGATCGGGTTGCCCGTGATTCATGCGCTTGCCCATCGAGTGGAGCTGCGCAATGGACCTGACAATGGAACCGAAGTCCGAATGGAGTTCGCCACACCGAGCACCAACGCGCTCGACTCATTGCTGGACGCCGAGAGAGTGGAGCTTGACTCTATTGCATCTGAAGGACCCACCGGCGCGACAACCGTTGCCATCTCCCCGCTCGAGCTGGCACATCCCGTGCTTCCCCGGATACTCAGTACGCTGGCGGCCCGCGCTCACTTCTCGACCGACCGGATCTCCGATACGCAACTGGTGAGCGACGCGCTACTCGCCCATGCGTGTAGATCCCTGGGAGTCGATCATTTCAGGATCGCCGTCACCGTCGAGCCCCGCAACCTCGAGTTGCACATCGGGCCACTCGGCGCCGGGCGAGCTCAGCAACTCGTAGGCGACTCGGATCTCGACGGTCTCGGACCGATCATCGAGAAACTCGCCGATCGCCACCATGTGGCAAGCACGGGAGCCCATGAGACACTCACGCTGGAGTTGACAGATCGACGGTAGATCGTCCGTGCTCTCACAGCGCCCTGGTTCAGCCGCAAATCGTGGACACAGCAAGTGACGCTCAGACCGGCCACAGTCGGGCGTGGGTTAGCGTCATCGATGGCGGGTAGCCCTATCACACAACCCGACGAGACCATTTGTGTCGGCACCACCAATTGGGAGGCTGTTCATGGTTGCTCTAGTGGCTTTGGTCCTGATCCTCGCCCTTCTCGGAGGGCTGGGCTTCGCGGTGCACGTTCTGTGGTACGTCCTGATCGTAGCCCTGCTTCTCTGGCTCATCGGCTTCTTCGTGGGCGGCCTCCCCGAAGGCGGTGGACGACGCCGCTGGTACGGGCGCTAGTAGCCGACATCATCCGCGCAAACCGGGCCCGACTCGCGCCACAGTGACCCCGCGAGCCGGGCCCGACTTTGTGTCGCGCTCACGACAACGCCAGGCAGCTCTCATGCGATACTGACAACCGTCCGGCGTTCGAGCGGTACTCCTCACAGGCGACTCCCGAAATGCTGGACACGAGCGATGGGAGAACCTCAGGAGGGGCAACCGAGCAGCACCCAGGCCGAGCCTGTGAGCGACGCTGCCGTCAGCCTCTTGGTCGAGGCCGGGGCGGTGCTGGCAAGCTCACTGGAGCCCGCGACGACGATGGGACAGGTGGCGCGGCTGACGGTGCCCAGCCTTGCGGACCTTTGCGTGATCGATCTGCTCGACGACGACGGCTCGATCAGGGACGTGGCGGTGGTCGCCAAGCAGCAGGAGATCGCAGAGCAGCTCGAGCGGCTGCGCGGGACATACCCACTTGACCCCGAGGGGGAGCACCCTGTCGCACGCGTGATTCGCAGCGGGGAGGCGGAACTGCTGCCGGAGATGACGAGCATGCTGCTGAGCTCCTTCGCGCAGGGCTCGGTGCATGCGCAGTTCATGATCGACCACGATTACCGATCGGCGGTGGTGGCGCCGTTGCTTGCGCGAGGACGCACGCTTGGCACGCTCTCGGTGCTGCGACTCGGCGACGGCACGCCCTATGGGAAGGGCGATCTGGAGCTGGTGCGCGAGCTGGCACGACGCGCGGCGCTTGCGATCGACAACGCGCGCCTGTTCTCTCGCCTGCGGGCCACAGAGCAACGTTTGGAGGCCGTGTTGGCGAGCGTGGCCGAGGCAATAACCGTAGTTGACGAGCGGGGGCAGACAATCTATGCAAACCAGGCCGCCGCCGAGCTGCTGCGTGTCGTGTCCCCCAGCGAGTTGACGGGTGCCGCGCCCGGCACGGTGATGTCGAGATTCCTGGTGCTCGACGAGGAGGGTCGCGAGCTTGACCTGGAGCGCATGCCCGGGAGACGCCTTTTCAAAGGCGACCCAGCCGAGCCCTTGCTCGTGCGCAACATCGTGCGCGCGACGGGCGAGGAGCGCTGGTTGATCGTACGCTCGACGCCAATCTCCGACCCCGACAGCGGAAGGGTTCTTTATGCGGTGAACGTGTTCGAGAACATCACCGAGGTCAAGCGCGTGGAGCTCACCGAAAGCTTCATGGCGGAGGCCAGCCGCGTGCTGGCCTCCTCGATGGACTACGGGGAGACGCTCAAGCGCGTGGCGGAGCTCGCGGTGCCCCAGATCGCCGACTGGTGCGCGGTCGATCTGCTTACCGAGGACGACACGATCGAACGCGTGGCGGTCCACCATTCCGATCCGGCGCGACTCGCGCTGGCTGAAGCACTGGACCGCGGCTATCGCCCGGCGCTGGATGAGCCCACCGGGGTGCCCGAGGTGATCCGCACCGGCAACTCACACATATTCACCGACATCCAACCCGACGCGCTCGCCGCCTACGCGCGTGACAACGAGCACCTGGAGCTGCTCAGCGCGATCGGGGCGACAGCGGTGATCATCGTGCCGTTGGCCGGTCCAACCAAGACGATCGGGGCGATCACGCTCGTCTCCGCGGAGTCCGCGCGGCGGCTGTCGAGCGCGGACCTCACGCTGGCAGTGCGACTCGGTCGACGCGCGGGGACCGCCGTTGAAAACGCGCACCTGTACACCGAACGCACGCGCATCGCGCACACCCTCCAGCGGGCGCTGCTGCCGGAGTCCCTACCGCAGGTGCCCTGGGCGGAGATCGACGCGCGCTATTGCGCGGCAGGTGAGCTCAACGAGGTTGGCGGCGATTTCTATGACGTGTTCGCCTACGGCCCCGACAGTTGGGTGCTCGCGATCGGGGACGTGTGCGGGAAGGGGCCGCGAGCGGCGGGGGTGACGGCGCTCGCGCGGCACACCCTCAGAGCCGCCGCGATGAGCGGCCAATCGCTGAGCGAGATGCTCGGGACGCTCCACCAAGCGCTGCGCTGCCAGCCTCCCGGCGAGGACATGTGCACGGCGTGCCTGGTGCTTATGACGCGCACTTCGCGTGGTACGCGCCTCACCGTTGCGCTCGCGGGGCATCCACCGCCATTGCTGATCGGCCCCGACGGAGCCGCACGGCAGATCGGCAGACACGGCACGCTACTCGGGGTGCTCGATCCGATCAGCGTAAGCGAAGACCACGCCGAGCTCGATGCGGGTGAGACGCTGTTGCTATACACCGACGGCGTGCCCGACGCGGGCATCGCAGGAGAGCAGCTGCTCGGCGAAGACGGACTGATGGAGCTATGCCGTCGTGCACCGGAGCTGAGCCTCGCCAGCTTTCTCGAGCATGTCGAGCACGTCGCACTCGACGGCGCCAAGGGCACACTCCGCGACGACATCGCGCTCGTGGGCGCCCGCGTATTGAACCAAGCGCCGCCGCGGCGCTAAAATGCAGTGGTGTCGGCTGACGAGCATCTCCAGATCGATGTCCGCCATCAGCGAGACCGTATCGTGGTCGGTCTTCACGGCGAACTGGATCTACTCGGCGCACCGCTCTTGCAAGCCGAGATCGAGAATCCCGAGATCGATGACGCTGAGATGGTCGTGCTTGATCTACAGGATCTCCGCTTCATCGACTCCGCTGGCTTGCGCACGATCCTGGCCGCACACGAGCGCTCGCAGCGACGCGGACAGACGTTTGCGCTGAGCCGTGGCTCGGCGCAGGTTCAGCGTCTGCTGAGCATCGCCGGTTTGGACGAGTACCTGCGCATCATCGAGTCACCCGACGAACTACTCGTCTAGGCGCACCGCTCCTCACGGCGGTCGCGGACCTAAGCTCGAGCGAGAACCGGCTCCGCGGCATCGCTGGCCGCTCCGCGCGTGCCCGAGAACTCCATCGTGCCGTCCGTGAGCGAGCCGAGCCGTAGGTTGAGAATGTCAAGCGCGTAGTTCTGGTGAAGCCGCCAGGGCGCCTTCGATCCCTGCTTGGGGAACTTGTCGATCGAGCGCTGCACGTAGCCGGATGAGAAATCGATGATTGGCTGCTCGGTGACCGACGGATCCCGTCGGCGAGGCACGCACTGCGTGTATCCATGCGCGTCCATGTGGTTCAGCAGACGACACACGTATTCACAGGTCAAATCGCACTTGAGCGTCCATGAGGCGTTGGTGTAGCCCAGGGCAAACGCCATGTTGGGAGTGCCGCTGAGCATCATGCCCTTGTAGCTCATCGTGTCGGCGAGCGCGATCTCCTCTCCGTCCACGCAGAACTCCAGCCCACCCAGCACCAACAGATTCAGTCCGGTCGCGGTGACGATCACATCGGCCTCGATCTCGGCGCCTGAGACGAGCTTGACGCCCGTCTCGGTGAACGTCTCGATACGGTCGGTGACAATCGAGGCGCTGCCGTCTGCGATCGCGTCGAACAGGTCGCCGTTGGGCACCAGACACAGGCGCTGATCCCACGGATCGTAGTTGGGCTTGAAGTGCTTGTCGATGTCATAACCAGCGGGAAGCTGGCGCTCCAAGCCCTTGCGAACCAGCGCCTTCATCGCCTGCGGGCGACGTCGCGAGAGCTGGAAGCTCGCCATTGTCAGCAGCACGTTCTTCCAGCGCATGATCGGATAGGCCAGCTTGGCCGGTAGGAAGCGGCGCAGCGCCTTGGCGATCGGGTCTTCGGCGGGTAGGGACACGATATAGCTGGGCGAGCGCTGCAGCATCGTTACGTGCGCAGCGTCGCGAGCCATCGAGGGGACGAGTGTGACCGCGGTGGCGCCGCTGCCGATCACGACCACGCGCTTGCCTGCGTAGTCGATGTCCTCGCTCCAGCGCTGGGGGTGCACGATCTGCCCGGCAAAGCGCTCGCTGCCGGGGAACTCGGGCGTGTAGCCCTCGTCGTAGCGGTAGTAGCCGCTGCACAGGAACAGGAAGCTGCAGCTCATCCGAGTGCTCTCCCCCGTGTCGGTGCGGGCAACCTCAACCGTCCAGCGCGCATCGGCGCTCGAGAACTCTGCGCGAGCGACGCGCTGGTTGAAGCGAATCTTGCGCTCGATGCCGTTGTCAGCTGCCGCCTCTCGGACGTAGTTGAGGATCGAAGAGCCATCCGCGATCGACCTCGACTCCTTCCACGGCTTGAACACATACCCCAGCGTGTACATGTCCGAGTCAGAGCGGATACCGGGATATTTGAAGAGATCCCAGGTCCCGCCGATGCGATCGCGCGCCTCGAGGATCGTGTAGCTCTTGCCAGGACAGTTCGCCTGCAAGTGGCAGGCGGCACCGATGCCGGACAGGCCGGCACCGACGATCAGCACGTCGACGTGCTCCAGCGGTTCGGCACCATTGACGGTCGGGGGCTGCATTGGCCATGATGAGCTTACAGGGCGTGGGCAACATGGATTGGATGATTGTCGAGAGCCAAGCGTTGGATCTTGTGCGCAAGTCCATACGAGAAGCAAGCGCGCACCGCGACACTGAATCTCCATCCTCAGTCAGCGCGAAGCAAGAAAGCCAGCGATGCGATCCCGGATCCCTCAAATCGTCGCCCTCGGAGGCGGAGGCTTCTCGATGGAGAAAGACAGCTCGACGCTCGACGACTACGTGCTGTCGCTGACTGCCGCTCAGCGTCCGCGCATCTGCTTTCTACCGACCGCCTCGGGCGACGCCGACCACTACGTCGTGCGCTTCTACCGTCGCTTCTCGACACACTGCGAGGCCAGCCACATCTCCCTGTTTCGCCGCGATCAGGGCGGCCAGGGCGTCGAGGAGGATCTGGCCTCGCATTTGCTCGGACAGGATCTCATCTACGTGGGCGGCGGCAACGTGGTGAGCATGCTCGGCGTGTGGCGTGCGCATGGACTCGACGAGATCCTGCGCCAGGCCTGGCGGTCTGGCATCGTGCTGTGTGGTCCCTCCGCGGGATCATTGTGCTGGTTCGAGGAGGCACTGAGCGCCTTCCATGGTCCGCCACGACGCGTTCGGGGACTCGGACTGTTGCCATACTCGAACTGTGTGCACTACAACGCCGAGCCGGTACGGCGCTCCGAGTATCACAGTCTCGTGGGCGAGGGCATGCGTCCCGGGTTCGCGGTGGACGACGGTGTGGCGCTTCACTTCCAGCACACGCGGCTGGAGCGGGTTGTGAGCTCGCGAGCAGACGGCAGCGCCTACCACGTCGAACGGGTTGGCAACGAAGTGATCGAGGCCGCCCTGGAGGTGTCCTATCTGGGCTCGGGCCCACTCACCGCCGTGCCCGCTGAGCACGCGGTTGTCGCGGCGTGAGCCGGCCGGACGAGCAGAGCACGATCTTCGCGATGGGTGGAGGTGGCTTCACGATGGAGCCCACCAACCCTTTGCTCGACGATTTCGTGCTCTCGCTGTCGCACGCACGCGAGCCCCGCATCCTGTTCCTGCCCACCGCCTCTGGGGACACGACCACCCAGATCAACGCCTTTTACGCGAGATTCGGCGGGCGCGCCTGCAAGCCAACGCACCTGTCGCTGTTTCGACTCGGCGACCTGGAGGGCTCTCTGGCGGATGTCGTGCTGGCTCAGGACATCGTGTACGTAGGGGGAGGCTCGATGCGCAACCTGCTCGCGCTGTGGCGCGCACACGAGCTCGACCGGCTGCTCCTCGACGCCTGGCGGCAGGGCACCGTGCTCGCCGGTATCAGCGCCGGCGCGATGTGCTGGTTTGAGGGCGGCGTCACGCGTTCCAGTGGTCCTCCGGAGCCGTTCGCCGGGCTCGGGCTGCTACCCGGATCGCTGACCGTCCATGCCGACGGCGAGCCCGAGCGACTGCCGGTGTGGCTTGCGAGCGTACGCAACGGCACGCTGCCGGGAGGCTGGGCTGCCGACGACGGCGTTGGGCTGCTGTTTCATGGCAAGCAGCTGACACGCGTCATCAGCTCGCGTCCGGGCGCAAGTGCCGAGCGAGTCGACGCGCTTGTCGGCGAGCTCGTGCGTCACCGTCTCGAGCCCGAGCTGTTGGGCGCTGAGCCTAACAGCCGACCGGCCCTCGACGACGACGTGCGCGAGCTTCGTCAGGTGCACCAGCTACGCCGTGAGATGACCGGCGAGACGTCCCGTTTCCCCGACGCTTAGGACCGCACGCCCGGACAGCTATGTTGGTGAGTCGCCAGGGTTTCGCCGACGGCCAAAGCGGGCAGCGGGCCATCATGCACCCGAGCCCCCAGAGCGAAGGAGCAAGCACATGAACACACGCAAGCTTGGAAGTCAGGGACTGCAGGTCTCCGAGGAGGGACTCGGCTGCATGGGTATGTCCGAGTTTTACGGACGCGCCGACGAGGACGAGGCGGTTGCGACAATCCACCGCGCGCTGGAGCTCGGCGTGACCTTGCTGGATACAGCCGATATGTATGGCCCGTTCACCAACGAGAAGCTCGTCGGCCGCGCGATCGCAGACCGTCGCGAGCAGGTTGTGCTGGCCACCAAGTTCGGCAACGAGCGCCGCGAGGACGGCACCTGGGTGGGCATCAACGGCAAGCCCGAGTACGTGCGCAGTGCCTGCGAAGCGTCGCTACAGCGCCTCGGCGTCGATCACCTCGACCTCTACTACCAGCACCGTGTCGACAAGAGCGTGCCGATCGAGGACACCGTCGGGGCGATGGCCGAGCTGGTGAGCGAGGGCAAGGTGCGCTATCTCGGCCTGTCCGAGGCATCTCCGCAGACGATCCGCCGCGCGCACGCGGTGCACCCGATCTCGGCCCTGCAAACCGAGTACTCGCTGTGGTCGCGCGATCCGGAGGAGGCGATCCTTCCGACCGTGCGTGAGCTGGGCATCGGCTTCGTCGCCTACTCCCCTCTGGGGCGCGGCTTTCTGTCCGGCAAGTACAAGCAACCAGAGGATCTGCCCGAGGATGACTTCCGCCGCCACCACCCCCGCTTTCAGGGCGAGAATTTCCAGAAGAACCTCGACCTGGTGGCACGTATCGAGCAGATCGCCGCTGAGAAGCAGGTGACGGCAGGCCAGCTGGCGCTTGCGTGGGCGCTGAGCCAGGGCGAGGACATCGTGCCGATCCCCGGCACCAAGCGCCGCTCATACCTGGAGGAAAACGTCGCGGCGACTGAGATCGAGCTCTCAGAGGAGGATCTCGCGCGCATCGACGAGGCGGCTCCCGTGGGCGCCACCGCCGGGGATCGTTACGCGAGCATGGCCACGATCGACGTGTGAGCTTGTCTTGAGCGTCGACACCTGACCGCGTCTTTCGCGATCCTCCGTCGACCCAAAGGCCGGCGGAGGGACCGAAATCACTTCTTTTTGGCCCTGGCAGGCTTCTTCACGACGACTGTTGCGCTACCGATCACTTTGCCGCCGGAGGTCACGCTCACAACCGTCGTGAGCTTGCCGAACTTGGCGAGCAGGGCTCGTCCGCTTGCATTGAGCGTGAGTGTAAGCGTCTTGGTCGTGCCGACAGCGAGCGTGGCGCCGGCGGTGGCAATCACTACTTGCTTGGTCTGCGCACGCGCTTTCTTCTTGCTCTTGCGCGAGGAGACCGCGGTGACTTTGCCGCCCTTCAAATGCTCGGTCACGGTTGCCCTAACCGACGCCGCCTGACATGCCACGCCCCCTGGCGGACAGGAGAGGGCGACACTCAAACTGCCGTGCCCGCCGACGGCCGACACCAAATGGACGAGCGGCACAATCGGCGGTATCCCTTTGGCGACGCTCGAGCCGCCACCCGTCGTCCCGCCGCCCGATGCCCGGTAGACAAGCCCGACGTAGTTTGGGCTGGGTGTTGAATAGGACTCGTGCGAGTAGTCGGCGCTGAAGCCGTTGCCCACCGAGGCGAATGTGCCGGTGAACTGCCCGCCCGCGAGCAGGAATGTCTGGAACTCCTGGTTTGCGCTCGGCACGTAGCCGCCGACGAGCACCGGTAGCACCATGCCACCGCCCGTAAAGGTCCCGCTTCCGTTGCAGCAGGGGCTGGTCATCTCAAAGCTGCCAACGCTCGACGCGCTTGCAATCTCTGGTGAGAGCGTGCCGTCGTTGACGAACGAAGAGCCCTCCTGCAGGAGATAGAGCGAGCCCGGTCCCAGCGTGACGAGTCCCTGATTGATCGTGGGCGTGCCCGACGGCTGCTCGAGTGTGCCGCCGCTCAATTCTAGTTTGCCGCCGGGAGCGTTGGTGAGCCCCACTTCCAGATAATCCACCCACGAGGGGTCGCCCACCTCGGCGAGAATCGTGCCGTTGTTCTGAAGCGAGCCGCTGTTGACATAGGCGGAGCCGCCGCTGGTGTTCGTGCTGCCGTCCGCTTCGAGCACGAGTGTCCCGTCGTTGACAACCTGGGTGTTCTCGAGCGAGAGCGCGGTGCTGTTGTATGTCTCACCACCAGAGTCAAACGGCTCGCCGCGAACCGTGACCGTCTGGCCCGTGGGAATCGTGCCCATGAGCTTTGCCCCGGACGCGTTCAAAAGGAACGCTCCCGACCCAGCCGAATCGGCGAGCGTCGCGCCGTTCTGCAGCACGGCTTCGTTGCCGGAGATCGAGCCACCGCTCTGCGTCCACACGGATTCGCCGGAGGTGCCGTCCATCGCGATCGAGCCGTCGTTGACGATCGAACCGTTGTTGGTGAAGCTGGCTTTACCGGCGAAGCTCGTTTTCATCAGCCACGACGCGCCGCCAGCGACCGTGACGGTACCGTCGTTGGTCTCCGACCACGGGTAGGCCCCTTCGCCTTCTTGCTGTGAGTTGAGCGTCCCCGACGCAACCAGCACGCTCCCGCTGGCCTCGTTGGTGAAGTTTGCGACCTTGAAATAGTCGGCCCATTTGCTGTCCTGCACCTGCGTTTCGATCTGGCCGTTGTTTGTCACCGCGCCGGCCGTGTCTGTGAGATATCCGCCAGCGCCAACTTCTTCGCTGCCCGAGTGGGTGCCGCCCGCGGTCGCGTCGAGCAGGATCCTGCCGGTCGAGGCGATCGTCGCGGTGCCCGCCACCGTCAGCGAGGTCACGTGCTGGGTCTCGCCGTTGTAGATGTAGCTCGCTGCGTCCACGTCGATTGTCTGTGTACCGCTCGATCCGCCGAGGGTAAGCGAGGCGGCCTGCCCGCCTTCAGGAGGCAGCGTCACGGTGTAGGTGCCGGATGCGGTGATGCACACGTCATCCGTGTTCGTCGGCACCCCGCTAGGGCTCCACGCGGTCGGGTCACTCCAACTGCCGCTGGAAGAGCCCCACGTCTTCGTGCACGCCTGAGCGCTGGCCACCGATACCACCAGGCAGACAATCGTTGAGACACACAGCACCAGCGAGCGAGTACGAGTCAAGGTGATGCCTTTCGTTGTGATTGTCGCGAGGCGGCCAGACACGCTATCGGCGTCCAGACTGGCCATGAGAGAATTCCCGCGTAACTGGAGCCATGAGACACGGACGCAGAAGGCGCCACACATGAAATCCCTGCAAAACAGCCCTCTCTGAATGTGGGTGGCGATCGACTCTTATACGTATTCATGACGTACACACAGCGCTCGCCGCTTGCCGGCCTGTACCGTTGTGGGATGTCTGCGGGACTGGAGCGACGCGTGCTTGGACTAATCGGCGAGGTGGTCGGCCTCCTCGACGTCGAGGAGTTGTGCCATGGCCTACTGCACGCGTTGCGCGATGCAGTGCCCGCCGAGTGGTGCGCCCTCAACGAGCTGCCCGCCGATCTCCCCCACACCGTCTCGATCAGCGAGCCGGTGGCACCACCGGAGATGCACGCGGTCTTCGCCCGCTACGGAGTGGAAAACCCGCTGGTCGAGTACTACCTGCGAACACACGACGGTCGCGCGATGCGCTTCTCCGACCTGATCACACGTCGGGAACTTCACCGCATGGATCTCTACCGCGAGGTCTACCGCCCGCTCGACGTGGAGTATCAGATCGCCTTCACGCTGCCTTCCGAGCGCCAACGCGTCTTGGGTATTGCCCTCAGCCGCGCCAAGCGCGATTTCACCGCCGGCGAGCGCGCCCTGCTGAATCTCGCAAGGCCTTACCTGATCCAGGCTTACCGCAACGCGCTCGATTACACCCAATTGGCGCGTGGCGCCGGACGCCGGATCCTCACCGAGGACCTGCGCGCGCTCGGTCTCACCCAACGTCAGGCCGAGATGCTGCGCCTGGTGGCGATGGGTCACTCAGATCAGGACGCCGCCGCCGCGCTCGGCATCGGCACTCGCACCGCCCAGAAGCACATGCAGCACTGCTATCGAGCGCTCGAAGTGACAGACCGGTCGCAGGCCGCACGGCTGGCTTGGGGAGCAGCGCATGAATAACGCCGATGGGATCGCCAAACGCTCGCCGGGTGTCACACGCGTGGTCGTGCTCGGCGGCGGCTTCGGCGGCGTGTACACCGCACTTCATCTGGAACGCTTGGCGGCCAGAGGCGCGCCGGTCGAGGTGTCGCTGGTCAATCGCGAGAATTATCTGGTGTTCCAACCGATGCTGGCCGAGGTCATCGCCGGCGACGTCGGCATCCTCGATACCGTCAGTCCGCTGCGCCAGTTGCTCCCGAACACACAGTTGTTCGTGCGCGAGATCGAGGACGTGGACATGGATCGGCGCGTGGTGAGCCTTGGCGCCGGGCTCACACCGCACAGCTACGAGCTGGCTTTCGATCACCTCGTTGTGGCGCTCGGCAACGTCACCGACTTCAGGGGGATCCCCGGTCTGCCGGAGCATGCGCTGCCGTTCAAGACGCTCGCCGACTCGGTGCGCATCCGCAACCATGTGATCAACGTGTTGGAGCAGGCGTCTGTCGTCACGGACGCAGATGTTCGCCGCACGATGCTGACGTTCGTGGTGGCGGGCGGCGGCTTCTCCGGTACCGAGGTGGCGGCTGCGTTGAACGACTTCGTCAGAGACGCCGTCCGTCACTACCGCTCGATCCCGCGCGAGGAGGTGCGGGTCGTGCTCGTGCACAGCGGCAAGAACGTGCTCGATCGCGAGCTGACACCACGACTTGCCAGATACTCGACCAAGGCGCTGGCAGATCAGGGCATCGAGTTGATGCTCGGTGAGCGTCTCGTTGCGGCCAGCCCACACGGCGCCGTGCTCTCAGGGGGGCAGCGCATCGCCGCGCGAACGCTGATCTCAACCGTGCCGTCCTCTCCCAACCCGATCGTTGAGCAGCTTGGGCTGGCGAGCGTGCGGGGACGGTTGGAGTGCGACGCGACATTGGCGGTCAAAGGTTGCGAGCGAGTGTGGGCCACCGGCGACTGCGCCCAAGTTCCGATGCCCGGCGGTGAGCCCTGCCCGCCGACCGCCCAACACGCGATTCGCCAGGCGAAGGTGCTGGCGGCGAACATCGTGGCCGATCAAAGCAACGCCAAACGACGTACGTTCGCGTTCAAGGGGCTTGGCAAGCTCGGCGCGCTCGGCCACCATCGCGCTGTCGCCGAACTGCCTGGCGGGATCACCGTCGAGGGCGCGACGGCGTGGCTGATGTGGCGCGGGATCTACTGGGTGAAGCTCCCGGGCGCCAGCCGCAAGACGCGCGTGGCCATCTCATGGCTGAGCGACCTGATGCTCCCTGCCCACCCTGTGCAGCTCAACCTGGGCGGCGGCCGTGGCGCCACCCAAGCCCACTATGAGCCCGGCGAGGTCGTGTTTGAGGAGGGCGACGCGGGCGACAGCCTGCTGATGATCCTCTCCGGCGAGGTCGAGGTGGTCAAGCGCGTCGGCATAGAGCAGGAGCAGATCCGCACACTCGGGCCGGGCGAGTATTTCGGCGAGATGGCCTTGCTCGGGCGCCAGCCGCGCAGCGCCACCACACGAGCGCTGAGCGCGCTCGACCTGCTGGTGCTGCCGGGGTCGGACTTCGCCGCGCTGGCCGACAGCCTTAATGAATTCCGCGGTCAGTTCGAGCGAATCGCTTATTCGCGAGCGGAGGCGGACACGGCACGGGCGGAGGCAGACACGTCGCGAGCTGAGACGGATACATCGCGCATCGCGCCGGAGCCGGCGTAGCACGACTCACGGTTGCTGACCCGCCAGCTCGACGCATAGCTGCTCCAGCAGCTGGTGGACCTCGGGTCGCTGGCGCGCGGTGTCGTCGGCCAGCATCGCGCGAAGCTCGTCGCGACGCGCACTCAGTACCTGGTCGGCCATCGCGAGACCTGTGGGTGTGAGCTGCGACCCCTCCTCCTCATCAGCGACGAGACCCCGCTCGCGCAACTCCTGTTCGACCGCTTCGATCCGCTCATCCTCGATCGCCTGCTCGCCTGCCATTTCGCGTGTCCCCTGCACCCCGTAGCTGCCAAAGCGAGCGAGCGCCCAGATCGCTCCCGAGCTGAGATCGACGCTCGCGCGAGCGCCAACCCGTTCGTTGAACGCCTGTCGTCGCTCGCGACTTACGAGCACGCCCAGAGCGCGGTCGAGCTCGGCGAGCGAGCTCGGGCTCTTGGGGGCCGCGAGCGCATCGTCGATTCCCTGACTTGTCGAGGCAGTCGCGCGCAGCGGTCGCTCGCGCAGGCGCAGGCTCAATAGGAATCCGACCGCCGCCACGCCCGCCGCGACCAGGAACACCGGTCGCAGCGCGTGCACATAGGCGTTCTCATAGGCAACTCGCGCGGCGGCCGGCAAACTCTCGACCTGCGCGCCGGTGAGACGCGCACCGCCGGCGACCTGCGCGCCGAGCACGCCACCGATCGCGTCGTGCAGCTCTGCGCGCAGGCGACTCGAGAAGATCGTCCCGAACACGGCGGCGCCGATCGAGCCGCCGATACCGCGCGCCAGCGTAACGCCCGAGGTAGCGGCGCCAAGCACTGAGTAGTCGATCGCGTTCTGCACCGCGAGGACCAGCACCTGCATCACCATCCCCAAGCCCAGGCCGAGCACGAGCAGGTACAGGTCGGCGGCAACCGCACTCGTACTGACATCCAGGCGCGAGAGCAACACCAGCCCCACCGTCATCACAGCGGTGCCCGCGATCGGAAACATCTTGTAGTGCCCGGTGCGCGAGATCACCCGACCGGAGACGATCGAGGTGAGCACCAGCCCGCCCATCAGCGGGATCAGTCGCAATCCCGCCCCGGTGGGACTTGAGTGGAACACCGTCTGAAAGAACAACGGCAGGAACGTCACCGAGCCGAACAGGGCGAAGCCAACGATCAGCGAGAGCAGACCGGCGATCCGAAACACATCGTCGCGCAACACCGAGATCGGCAGAACCGGCTCGCGCGCACGGCGCTCGACAGCCAGGAACACACCGAGCAGTAGCACGCCCACGATCGCGACGAGCACGGTTTGCCCCGAGCCCCACGCCCACGTGGTGCCGCCGAGGCTTGCGACCAGCACGATCGCGCTCAGTGCGGCGGCGAGCACTCCCGCGCCCAGATAGTCGATCGCGGGGCGGCTGCGCACACTCGCGGCGGCGGGCAGGGTTGTCGCGATCACCACCAGAGCCAGTAGACCGATGGGCAGGTTCACATAGAAGATCCAGCGCCACGACAGGTGCTCGACGATCACTCCGCCTAGCAGCGGACCGGCGACGCTCGCAAGACCGAACACGGCGCCGAACAGGCCCTGGTAGCGCCCGCGCTCGCGCGGGGAGACGATGTCGCCGACGCTCGCCTGCACGAGCACGATCAGTCCTCCCGCACCCAACCCCTGCAGCGCGCGAAACGCGATCAGCTCTGTCATCGACTGCGCCAGCCCGCACAACCCCGAGCCCAGTAGGAACAGCACGATTGCGCTCTGCAGGACCCGCTTGCGCCCCAATTGATCGCCGAGCTTGCCGTACAGCGGGGTGACGGCCGTCTGTCCAAGCAGATAGGCGCTCGTCACCCACGACAGCCGCTCCAACCCACCGAGATCCCCGACGATCGTCGGTAGCGCCGTCGCGACGATCGTCGAGTCGAGCGCCGCGAGCAGCATCACGAGCATCAAGCCGGCGAAGATGACCCCTAGGCGAGGGGTCCTATCGGAGCGGGGAACGGCAGAAGCTGCAGTGAGCGTGTTCACTTCAGTTGCTCCCTTTCATGGCCACTCAGGGCCAGAGCATCCTAGCGGTCGGAATGGCGCACCTCCTGGGCGCATCCCGCGCTAATGTGGCGGCATGGATCTGCGAGCGTTGGGACGCACAGGTGTGCAGGTGAGCCCGCTCTGCCTCGGCGCGATGATGTTCGGGGCGTGGGGCGAGCCTGACCATGACGCCGGTGTCCGCATCATCCACCGGGCGCTGGATGCGGGGATCAACTTCATCGATACCGCCGACGTGTACTCGCGCGGGGAGTCGGAGGAGATCGTCGGCAAGGCGCTCAGCGGCGGGCGGCGCGAGAACGTGGTACTCGCGACGAAGTTCCACGGCACGATGGGTGAGGATCCCAACCAGGCGGGTAATTCACGGCGCTGGATCATGCGCGAGGTCGAGAACTCGCTCAAGCGCCTGCAGACAGATTGGATCGACCTCTATCAGGTGCATCGTTGGGACCCGTGGACAGATCACGAGGAGACGCTTGGCGCGCTCTCAGACCTCGTTACTCAGGGCAAGGTGCGCTACATCGGCTCCTCGACCTACCCGGCAGCGCAGATCGTCAAGGCTCAGTGGGTCGCGCGCGAGCGTGGCTATCAGCGCTTCGTGTGCGAGCAGCCGCCGTACTCGATTCTCGCGCGCGGGATCGAGGCCGACGTGCTGCCGAGCTGCCTGGAGCACGGGATGGGCGTGATCCCGTGGAGCCCACTGGCGGGCGGCTGGCTGTCGGGGCGCTGGCGCAAGGGCGCGGATGACCTGACATCGCGGCGCTCGGCGATGATTCCACAGCGCTACGACCTCTCGATACCGGCAAACCAGGCCAAGCTCGAGGCCGCCGACGCGCTCGGGCAACTGGCGGAGGAGTCAGGTATCTCCCTGATCCACATGGCGCTCGCGTTCGTGATCCGCCACCCTGCGGTGACGGCAGCGATCATCGGTCCGCGGACGATGGAGCAGCTCGATTCGCAGTTGGGCGCCACCGAGGTTCAGCTGGACACTGAGCTGCTCGACCGGATCGATGAGATCGTCGCGCCGGGGAGCACGATCAACCCGACTGACGCCGGCTGGTCCAACCCAGCGCTGACAGCGACAGCCCGACGCAGATAGCGCGACTCCGCCGGGTGAACGTACTCTTCACGGCATGATCGCCGCCCTGAAGCAGCTACGCAACCGCCTCGCAGCCCCGCTTTCGCGGAGGTCCTGGCCGGCGAATTGGCGGCAGGAGGATTCACGGTTACCCCCTCCGACCTGCACGACACTCTGGTGGGAGTCGAGCGCTCCCCGATACGGGTCTCGGCCGATCCGCTCACCTATCCGCTACACATCGTGCTGCGCTTCGAGCTCGAGCAGGCGCTGATCGGTGGCGAGCTCGCCGTTTCAGAGCTCCCCGCCGCCTGGCGGGATGGGATGCGTCGCCTGCTCGGAGTCGAGGTCAGCTCCGATGCGCTTGGGTGCCTTCAGGACGTGCACTGGAGCGCGGGGAGCTTCGGCTACTTCCCAAGCTATGCGCTCGGCTGCCTGATTGCCGCACAGCTGTGGGAGGCGATCGAGGCCGATTTGGGATCGCGCGAACAGGACCTGCGAGACGGCGAGGTCACCCCGATCCAGGACTGGCTTGCCGAGCACGTGCACCGCTATGGGCGGCGCCTGGACACGATGCCGTTGGTCGAGCAAGCCACCGGCCGCTCGATCGAGATCGAGCCTTTCCGACGCTACGTGGCGCCGCTTGCGGATCCCTCCTCGGCCTGATCGACGCGAGCGAGCGCACGAGCGCACAAGTCCCTAAAGTCCAAAACTGTTCGCAGAGCCGGGCGTGCCCAACCGTGGGAGAGCTCCGATGTACAGTCGCGACCGCAAGCAGGATCGAAAGCGACAAGGGCGCGCAC
This sequence comes from uncultured Solirubrobacterales bacterium, assembly GCA_963715765.1. Lineage (GTDB taxonomy): Bacteria > Actinomycetota > Thermoleophilia > Solirubrobacterales > Solirubrobacteraceae > Palsa-744. The sequence goes on along the minus strand of OY970270.1, from coordinate 3,251,558 downwards.
AGCTCGCTGCTGCGTCCGAAGCCCGGCTCACGCTGCACGAGTCCACCGGCAGGGACGAACCCGTCAGTCAAAGCACACTCGCAAGCATCCTCGCGCGTAGCGGCGCCGGACTGCTTCGGAGCGGGACGGTCCATCCGGCGGTGGAATCGCTGATCGATCGCCAGCGCGGAGCGGGACGCGTTGTCAATGAGCCCGTGCGCAGGCAGATGGAGCCCCTCACGGGAGACTCGCTGCGCGACGTGCGCGTGCACGACGACAGCATCGCCGACGGGCTCGCCCGCTCCGTGCAGGCACGAGCGTTCGCCACCGGACGCGACCTGTTCTTCGCCCGTGGCGAGTACCGCCCGGGCACAGCAAGCGGAGATTGGCTGCTCGCTCACGAGCTCACCCATGCCGCCCAACAGCGTGGAGCGGCATCGAGCGGCCCGCTGCGTGTGAGCGAGCCGGGTGACCGCTTCGAGCGTGACGCCGAGCGGACGGCGCGTGAAGCGGGTGATTGAGAGCTCACGCTTGCGCTTTGCCGATCTCGACACCCGTATCCGTGAGGGTGTCGAGGCGGTCGCCCACCATCCGGACGATCCAAGGGACCCCTTCCGGGGGCTTTACCTGACAGACGAACAAGCACTCAGGCTCGCCGCCGAGCGGCCGCCACCGGACATCGACGAGCGGCTGGAACAGGTGGCCGAGCGGCTCGGGCTCGATCAGCTGGAGCAATCGATACTTGCGGTGTGCGCGGCTCCCGAGCTCAGCTGGCGCTATGGCCGGCTCTACGGATACCTGCACGACGATCTGACCCGCCAGCTCGCCTCCCCGCGTCTCGCCGCCGCGCTGCTCGCCGGAGGAGAGATTGCCGGCGAGCAGGTGTTTGCGCGGCTGGCTGCCGAGGCGCCGCTGCGGCGCCTGGGAGCGCTGCGCGTGTTGGAGGAGCCTCGCCTACCGCTTGCCGATCAGTCGTTGAAGTGTGCCGGCCCGCTGACCGCTGTGTTGATCGGTTCCACCGCACTGCATACCGCCGAGGAGACGCCACCGCGTGCCGCGGCACCCGAATGCGAGATCGTCAAGGTACCGAGCTTGGCGGTCGCGACACCGGCCACGATCGAGGAGCTGCGCAGCGCAATCTCCGCCGGCGGCGAGCTCGCGCTCGCGATCGTCGGGCCAGATGCTCCATCCGCACTTGCGTTTGCGCTCGACTGTCCGCTGCTGCTCGCATCGGTGAGCAGCGCCGATGACTCCGAACGCCTGGCAAGTCTGCGCCTTGCAGCCGCGCTCGCGCAGGCGACACTCGCGTTTACCGGATTTGAGCGCCTGAGCCCCGAGCGACTCGAGCCGATCTGGCAAGCACTCCAGGACGAGCCACAGCGCACGCTGTTGTGCGTGGAATCGGGTGACGCCGGCGCTTTGGGCTACGCACCGATGCTGGTCGTGCGGGTCCCCCCGCCCGCGCTGCATGAGCGCCTGAACGCATGGTCGACGCTCCTACCCGGTGCCGATGTGCGCGAGGTGGCCGTCAAGTTTCGCTTGTCGATTGCTCAGATCACGCGTGCAGCCCAGATCGCGCAAGTGCGGGCAGAGCTCCGTGCAAAGGCTACGCCGACTGGCGAAGACCTCAACCGCGGTGCTCGCGACGCCTCACGCCACGGGCTCGACAGGCTGGCCGAGCGAGTGCGTGGGAAGCCGGGATGGGATGCCCTTGTGCTCCCCGAGCGCGCGCTGGCGGCCCTGCGCACGATCTCTATTTTCCTGCGCCACCGCGATCGCGTGCTGGCGGATTGGGGCGCCATCGACGGCGCCAGCGCACCCGAGGGATTGACGGTGCTGTTCGCCGGCGAGTCGGGCACCGGCAAGACGATGGCCGCACAGGTGATCGCCGGCGAGCTCGGTCTGGAGCTGTTTCGGATCGATCTTGCAACAGTCGTCTCGAAGTACATCGGGGAGACAGAGAAGAACCTCGACGGCATTTTCACTGCAGCGGAAGGCTCTAACGCGATCCTCCTGTTCGACGAGGCCGACGCGCTGTTCGGCAAGCGCTCAGAGGTACGCGACGCGCACGACCGCTACGCCAACGTGGAGGTCGCCTACCTGCTCCAGCGGATCGAGGGCTACGCGGGAGCGGTGATCCTCACAACCAACCTGCGCCACAACATCGACGCGGCTTTCCTGCGCAGGCTGGATCTGCTCGTGGACTTCCCCTTTCCCGAAGCGCTCGAGCGCGAGCGACTGTGGCAGCGGCTGCTCCCCTCCCACGCGGCCGATGAGGGCATCGACCTGAATCTGTTGGCCCAGCGCTTCAAGCTCTCCGGAGGCTCGATTCGCAATGCCGCGTTCCTTGCTGCGCTGCTGGCCGCCGAGGACGGCACAGTCCTGACGATGGAGCATCTGCTGCGAGCGATCGCGCTCGAGTACAACAAGCTCGGGCGGCTCACGCTGCAAGGAGATTTCGAGCCTTCGCCCGAGTCGATCTCGGTTGCCTCTGACCCCGGCGCAGGCTGAGCTCCTAGCGGCGAGCTCAGCGCAGCGCACAGCGAGCCACGCTCCCGGTAGGCGTGGGCGAACCAGCTCCCGACGAGATGAGGAGACCACCATCTTGCTGCTGGTGGGGAGACACGCCGGTGCGCGAGGACCGTTTGGGCAGCGCCTTTGCCCCGTCAGCTGCCCCTTTTGCGGCGCTGTGCGATAGCGCTACGGACGTACTCGTGCTGAGCTGGTCGAGTGCAGTTCACCGTCGATGTCACGCTGAACACCTCGCTTGCCGATCTCGACGACGCGCTTGCTGCGCTTTTGCGTCGCGAGCTGTCAAGCACCGGATTTCAGGATGTGGGTATCGCCTTCGAGGCTCCCAATCGCGAGTGGGCGGCGACGGTGACGCAGCCGACGCTCAACCTGTTCATGTACGACCTGCGCGAGAACCAGCAACGTCGCGCCGCACAGTGGGAGCGTGGCGAGGCCCAGGGCAGGCGCAACGATACGCGCCCGCCACTGTGGCTCGACGCCTCCTACACGCTCACCGCGTGGGCGCGGGCCGCGCAGGACGAGCATCGCATGCTCTCCCAGGCGATCGCCGCGCTGCAGCGCTACCCGGAGCTTCCCGAGGATGTGCTGCTAGCAGACCCGCAGAGCCCGCTGCGGCGGCTCGGTCCGCTGCGCACACGCCTGGGCGATCCCCAGCTCGACGCCAGCGCCGACTTCTGGACGGCGATCGGCGGTCCCTACAAGCTGTCCTTTCACTACATCGTCACGATCCCGTTCCCCTCCGGAGCGGTGCTGCACCGTGGACCGCCGGTTCGCACGCGGCATCTGGAAGTCGGTCCGCTGAAGCGGCCACAAACGAAGCCCGAGTAGCCAGCGAGCAGTCCACAGGCAGCGCGGTCGGCGAGTGGCCCCGATCGCCGCTGAGGGCATCCCGATGGACGCTGGCGAGCCGGTGAGCGACCGTGCGGACAGGGCAGCGCTTGCTGCCCTCACGGTTGCCCATCCTCCCCTGGCGCGATGCGCTTCCGAGGCGCATCGTTGGGGCTGTGGCCAGCGCAGAGAACATCCTCCAGGATCGCACCCGAGACATCTCCCCCCGCGTGCTGCTCGCAAGGCTCAGCCCAGTCGCGGCGGTTGGCATGCGACGCATGCTCAGCGAGCAGGGCATCGAGATCGTGGGCGAGGAGTTGCGTCCACTGGCAATCGAGCGGATGGCTCGCGAGCTCGCGCCCGACGTGGTGGTGCTCGCGCTCGAAGCCCGCGGAGCGCGCACGCTGTGCGATCGCATCAAAATCGCGGCGCCAGACGCCACCGTGATCATGTGGGCGGCGGAGGAGAACCGCATGCAGATCCTCGAGCCCGGAGAGGCAACGCCGCGCGAGGTTGCCGGCGGAGACTCGACCGAGTTGCGTCGCGAGCTGCTCGGCAGCCAATCCAGAGCGACGGAGGAGTGACATGGCGACCTACACGACACCAGGGGTCTACGTCAAGGAGATCCCCGCGCGCAACAAGCCGATCGAAGGCGTGTCGACGTCTGTGGCGGCGTTCGTCGGGCTGGCTCCCGGCGGTCCGCTCAACCGGGCCGTGAAGATCAACGACTGGTCTCACTTCAAGCGCGTCTACAGCGACCCCGCCAAGCCCAACCAGCCGTTCATGGAGGGCGCCTATCTGGCGCACGCCGTGCAGGGCTTCTTCGCCAACCAGGGCCCCCAGTGCTGGGTGGTGCGCGTGGGTGGCGAAGGCATGCCCCAGACGCCGCTACCTTCCACAGGCCCCAAATCCGTCACCGTGCTCGAAGCGAGCGCGCTGGAAGGCGTCGAAGAGCAGGTAGAGCTCGAGCTCAAGCTCTACGAACCGCCGCGGGGCACAGCCGCGGGCGGCGATGCGGGCGGCGCCAAGGGCGGCAACGGCGCGGCGGGCGGTGCCAAGGAAAAGGCAGGCGCGACGGGCGCATCGTTGTACACACTCGTGGTCAGCACCGGCACCGAACATGAGCTATACCCGAAATCGACGCCGGGCGCGCAACCCGCTAACGGAAAGAGTGAAGGACTCACGGCGCCCGACCTGGCAAGCAAGGTGAACGCCGAATCGAAGCTCATCAAGCTCGATGTCGCAAACGACGACGCCAAGCTGGAGCTGGCGCCGGGCAAGTACCCGTTGAGCGCACCATCGAAGGAGATCACGAAGGTCACAGCCACCGAACTGGAAGGCAACCTCACACAGCGTACGGGCCTTGAAGGATTGGATGCGATCGAGGACGTCTCGATCGTGTGTGTCCCGGACCTCGTGGCGATCGCGAAAGACGACCCAGACCTTCTGCAGGTCATCCAAAAAATGGTGATCGCGCACTGCGAAGACATGGCCGACCGCGTTGCGCTGCTTGACACTCCGCCGGGCCTCTCCCCCAACGAAGCGCTCGATTGGCTCAACGAGGTCAACTATGACGCCAAGCAGGCGACGCTGTACTACCCATGGCTGGAAGTGAAAGACCCGCTGAGCGAATTGCCGACTCTGATCCCACCGTGCGGCCACGTAGCCGGAGTTTGGGCCCGCACCGATGCGACCCGCGGTGTGCACAAGGCGCCCGCCAACGAGGCGATCCTAGGGATCAACGGGCTGGGCTTCACCACGACCGACACCGAACAGGGCGACCTCAACCGAGCCGGCGTCAACTGCATCCGCTCTTTCCCCGGACGCGGAATCAGAGTGTGGGGCGCGCGCACGCTCTCAAGCGACGCCGAATGGCGCTACCTGAACGTGCGGCGACTGTTCAACTTCATCTCCGACTCGATCAGACAGGGCACGCAGTGGGCTGTGTTCGAGCCCAACGACGAACACCTGTGGATCCAGCTGCAGATCGCGGTCAGCAACTTCCTGACGATCTCCTGGCGTGAAGGGGCGTTGTTCGGCGGGACGCCCGACGAAGCGTTCTACGTCAAGTGCGACAAGGAGACAAATCCACAGGTGGTGGTCGATGCCGGCCAGGTAGTCACGGAGATCGGGATAGCGCCCGTGAGGCCTGCCGAGTTCGTCGTGTTTCACATCAGCCAGTACACCGCCGGCGGCGAAGGCGCCAGCTGAGAACCGGGTCATACAAGGAGCTTTGAGATATGTCGACAGTCGAGCCAGGCGAAGCGCTCGCCGCATCCTATTTCTACATCCAGTTCAGCGATCTGGAAGTCGTCGCGTTTCGCGAGCTCTCCGGCTTCGGATCCCAGAACGACGTGATCGTCGAGCACCAGGTGAACGCTCAGGGGCGTGCCACCTACGTCAAGGTGCCCGGCAAGCTCAGCTGGGAGAACCTCGTGCTGAAGAAGGGCGTCGACGCGAACATGTCGTTGTGGACGTGGCGCAACGAAATCATCACCAAGGGCGTCGAAGGTCAGCGCAAGGACGGCCAGATATACCTGGTGGACGTCGAAGGCAAACCCAAGACGACCTGGAAGATCCTCAAAGGCTGGCCGTGCAATTACGTGGTCGGCGCAATGGTGCCCGACACCAGCGAGATGCTGCTCGAGGAAGTGCACATCGCCCATGAGGGTCTGGAACGCGTGGCGGTATGAGCCTCACCACTCAGACAGCATCAGAGGTTGCCCTATGAGCGCACCCCAGACCGAGTATCCCTTCATCCTGCCCGTCGGACTCGTGGACGCCGACGGCGCCCACCACTGCGAGGGCACGATGCGCCTGGCGACGGCGCGCGACGAGATCGAGCCGCTGCGCGACGCGCGTGTACGCGAGAACGGCGCATACACGCGCGTGCTGAAGCTGGCGCGCGTGCTCACCAACGTCGGCTCCATCCAACCGGTGACGCCCGCGCACGTGGAACAACTGTACGCCGCCGACTTCGCTCACCTGGAGCGCCTGTACGCACAGATCAACTCCGCCTCGGCCGCTGCATCCCCACCGTCAGCGCCCCCGCGACCGCCAGCCCTTGCCGGCGTGAGCGAGACGGCGCTCGACTGGATGCTCGACGGCGCTCCGACCGCAGAGCTCGATCCACGCGCAGCACTGCCGATCGGCGTAGTGCAGGATCGCGAACGCACGATCAGTCGCGAGGCGCTGGCGCGCAGCGGGACGCCCCCGCGTCGCGGTCAGATACGTGAGGGACTGGCACCCCACGCGGACGTGTTGCCCGAGCGCGACCCACGCGACCAATTGATGCGACTCAGCTCACAGCCTCCGACGACGCCAACGCCAGTCGACTCCTCCGGGCTGATGGCTAGTAACGACATCGCCAACGGCTCCGCGCACGGCCCGGCGGGAAGCGCTGTGGACATGGAGGACGTCTATGAGGAGATGATCGTCCGCCTGCGCCGCGAGCTGCTCGTGGAGCGTGAGCGCATGGGTGCGCCATTGGGAGGTTGAGATGAAATCGACGGCGTCGAGCGAAGATACGGACCTCGACGTCAAGCGCTCTGTCAGGGTCGCGCGTCACTTTCGCATCGAGATTCCAGATCTCACGATCGGTGTATTCGCGCGCTGCAGCGGACTGCAGGTCGAGTACGAGGTGATGGAGTACGCGGAGGGTGGTGAGAACGGCTACGTCCACAAGCTGCGCGGGCGCAAGCGCTATCCCAATCTGCTGCTCAGCCGTGGCGTGACGAGCGAGACGGGCCTGCTCGATTGGATGCTCGCATCCGAGGACCCTGGGCAGCGACCCACCGCGACCGTCGAGCTGCTGGACGAGCTGGGGCGGATACAGCGCGCGTGGTGCTTCTCCGGCGCCTTCCCGGTGCGCTGGGTCGGCCCCACGCTCGGTGAGCAGACCGGTGAGGTCGCCGGCGAGAGCCTGGAGATCGCTCACGCGGGCCTCCTGCTGAGAGGCTGACGGTGGCGCCTCCGCAGACCAGCTTCCAGAAAGCTCGGCTGGAAATCGAGGGCCAGGCGCCACTTGAGTGCTGGTTCAACCCAGAGCACTACACGATCATCAAGCTCAACCAGTGGCACGCCACGCCCGTCGTCGGCGCAAGCCTGCCGGAGATCCAATTCGGCGGAGGGATGGCGCGAGAGCTCACGCTGGGGCTGCTCTTCGACGTGCGTAACACCGACTCCGAAGACGTGCGCGACGTCACCAACCGACTCTTGATGATGATGGAAGCCGCCGTTCCGGCTAGCGGAGGCCGCTCCGCGGCCCGGCCGCCGACGGTCACGTTCGCGTGGGGGTCGACGGTCGGCTTCACGGCGGTCGCGCGTCAGCTGAACATCCAGTACACGCTGTTCGGACCGACGGGAAACCCGATCCGCGCACTGTGTAAGCTGACGCTCCTGCAGGTCGCCAAGGCCGACAGTCGCTCCACGAGCGGACCGGCGGCAACCGAGAGCTCGATCGTCAAGACGGCCGCTCCACCACCGGCCGTTCATGTGGTGAGCGAAGGCGATTCGCTGCCCTCGATCGCCCAGTCGGCCTATGGAGATTCGTCGCAATGGCGCAAGGTCGCCGAAGCGAACGAAATCGACGACCCGTTGCGCCCACGACGCGGGCAAGCGCTCGCGATCCCTCGGGCCCGCTGATGAGCGTCCAGCCGGCGTCGCTGCTGCCCTACGGGATCGTGCGCCTTGGCGGCGCGGAGATCGACAGCGAGCTAGCCGCCGCGGTGGTGATGCTGCGCGTTCGCGAAAGCCTGCGACTACCCGACCAGGCTCACCTGCGCGTGGGCGACGCGCGCCTGCTCTACGTCGACGACGAGCGCTTCGCGATCGGCAAGACCGTCGAGGTCCTCTACGGGGCGCCAGGCGCAAGCGCGGCTACGAGTGTATTCAGCGGCCCGATCGAGTCGATCGAGCTGGATTTCGCCGGTGCCGGCGCGTTTATCGCCGTGACCGCGTACGAGCCGGCGTTCACGCTGCACCGCACGTGTCGTACACAGATCTTCCAGAACATGACAAGCTCCGATATCGCACGCAAGGTCATCCGCGCGGCGGGCCTGACGGCGGCGCTGAGCGACACGAGCTCGAGCACGATCGTGCACCCGTTCCTGCTGCAGGCCGAGGAAACCGACTGGCAGCTGTTGTGGCGCCTGGCAGACGCGATCGACTACGAGATCGTCGGCGAGGGTCGCACGGTCCACTTTCGCCCGGCGGGATCTGCCTCGGCGAACGCCCCGATCGAACTGCGGGCGCCGGGCAACCTCACGCGCTTCCGCCCGCGGGTGAGCGCGGCCCAGCAGGTGAGCAGCGTGCAGGTGCGTGGCTGGGACCCGCTGAAAGCCGAGGCGATCGCGGCAAGTGAAGACCCGCCGACCGGCGACTCGACCCCAGGAATCGCGCGCTCGGAGGTCGCGGCGGCGGCACACGCGGGTGAATGGATGCTCGCCGGGCACACGGTGCTCGGCCACGAGGAGGCCGGCGCGCTGGCGGAGAGCATCGCGGCGCGGCGAGCTAACGCGTGGGTACAGGCCGATGGCGTGGCGCGCGGGGATCCGCACATGCGCGCCGGATGTCACGTGCAGGTCGACGGCGTGGGCGCCCGCTTCGGCGGTGCCTACACACTCACCTCCGTCACGCACCTGCTACGCGGCGGACGCGGCTATGAGACCCACTTCTCGATCTCAGGCCGCGAGCCGAACACGCTCGTCTCGATGTTCGACACGGGCGCCGCGACAACGCCGTGGGGCGCCAGCGTGGTGGTGGGCGTGGTCACGCAGACCGACGACCCCGAAGGTCTCGGGCGAGTGCGCGTGAGCTATCCGGCGCTGGGCGAAAACGCCGAGGGCTGGTGGGCTCGCATCGCCGCTCCTGCCGCGGGAACCGAGCGCGGGCTGTTGATGACACCGGTGGCCGGCGACGAGGTCGTGCTCGCCTTCGAGCAGGGAGACCCGCGTCGCGCCTACGTGCTTGGTGCGGTCTGGAACGGGACGGCAAAGCCGGGCGAACTGGTCAAGCGCGACGGCTCGTTTTCCCTGGCAAGCGACCACGACATCACACTGAATGCCAGCCAGAAGCTCGCGCTCGCGGCCAAGCAGGGGTTGAGCTTGCAGGGCTCGGAGTCGGTCTCGGTCAAGAGCGAGCAGCAGCTCGATCTCGCCGCAGACAAGTCGATCTCGGTCAAGGCCGAGCAACAGCTCGAGCTCGCGGGAGGCAGCTCGATCGCGATGAAAGCCGACGGTAGCGTCACCGTGCAGGCGGGCGGCGGCGTGACGCTGAAGGGCCAGAGCATCGCCCTGGAAGCGAGCACGGTGCGGATCTCTGGGACGGTGTCCTTCCTGTGACGCTTCACCTCGGCACGGGAGTTGCGTTCCCGCTCACGACCGACAGGCACGGACACGTGGCGCTCGCCCACGACGAGCAGGACGTGGCGCAGGCGATCGAGATCATCCTCGGCACGATCACCGGCGAACGCCCGATGCGCCCCGACTTCGGTTGCGCGATACAGGACTTCCTGTTCGCTTCGATCGACGCGCTGACGCTCGGTCACGTCGAGCACGCCGTGCGCGTGGCGCTGGCGCGCTGGGAGCCGCGCATCGAGGTGCAGTCCGTCGAGTTCGACCTCGACGGCGTGCACAACGGTGTGCTGCAGGCCACAATCGCCTATAGGCTGCGCGCGACGAGCACCACGCACAACCTCGTGCATCCCTTCTTTGTGATCCCCGCGGAGGGATCGACATGACGATCGAGGAAGTGATGCTCGACGACCGGCGCTATGAGGATCTGCTCAGGGAAGCTCACGCGCTGGTGAAACAGAAGTGCCCACTGTGGACCGACGACAAAGCCGCTGACCCCGGCATCACGCTGATCGAGCTGTTCGCCTGGATGACCGACATGCTCTCCTACCGGATCAACCGGCTACCCGAGAAGGCGCACGTCGCGCTTTTGAACCTGCTCGACGTGCAGCTGGAGGCGCCGCGTGCGGCAAGGACGGACCTGCGCCTGATGCTCGAGCACCCGCCCACGCGCACGATTCACATCCGCGCACAGGAGACGGAGGCTGCGACGCTGCGAACCCCCACGCAGGAGTCGATCGTCTTCCGCACCACCAGCACATTCCGCATCCCTCCGCTGCACATGAGCGCCTACCTACTGAAACGAGACGGGCACTTGACGGAAGTGACAATCGTCGGCGACCGTGGTGTGCTCCCGACGGGCAAGGACAGCTTTGCGTTCAGCCAGGAACCCAAATTGGACGACAGCATGCTGCTCGGCTTTCCAGCCTCGCTCGACCGCCTCGTGATGCGCGTGGAGGTCGAATGCGATCCCGCCTATGGCGTGGGAATCGATCCCCACCATCCGCCGCTCGCATGGGCGGTTTCGATCCCAGACGACGAATGGCTGCCGCTGTTACCACTTAGCGACAGCACCAACGGCTTCAACAAGCCCAGCGGGGCGATCGAGCTGGAACTGCCGGAGGGCACGGCGCGCCAGACGATCGGCTTACACCGTCTGTATTGGTTGCGTTGCTCGCTTGACCCCGAGGCCGCCGAAGCGGCTCATGAGAAGATCTACACACGCTCGCCGAGGATCTCCGCGCTTAGCGCGGCTCCGATCGGCGCGAGCGTGCCCGCCGAGCACAGCCAGACGGTGGAGCGAGAGCCGCTGGGACGCAGCGACGGCACTCCGGGGCAGAGCTTCAAAGTGCGCAACGCTCCGGTCCTGCCACTGGGCGACGGAGAGCACCTGGAAGTGTGCGACCCACAGAGCAGACACTGGCGGGAGTGGACACGCGTGAAGAGCTTCGCCAAGAGCAAGCCGCAAGATCCCCACTACCTGTTCGACGAGTCCGGAGGGGAAGTCGAGTTCGGCCCGGCTGTGCGCCAGCCGGGCGGGGCATTCCGTCAGTACGGCGCCGTCCCGGCAGTCGGCAGCGCGCTGCGCTTCAGCGCCTACCGCCACGGCGGCGGCAGCGCGGGCAACGTGGGCGCGAAGACCCTCACCCAGTTGCGCCGGCCGATAGCCGGCGTCCGCTCGGTGACCAACCCGCGGGCAGCCAGCGAAGGGATGGACGGCGAGAGCCTCGCTCACGCGCGCACGCGCGTAGCGATCGACCGGCGCACCGGCCAGCGTGCGATCACAGGCGAAGACTTCGAGGACATGTGTGTGGCCGCCAACAAACGCGTCGCGCGGGCGCGCTGTCTCGGCGGAGACGACGGGCAGCCGGCGCGTGTGTACATCGTCCCCCATGTGGATCGCCCGCAGCGCGGGTTGAGCGCGACCGAGCTGGAACCCAAGCCGGACCTGCTCGGGGAGCTTGCCGGCTACCTGAACGAATGTCGTCTGGTCGGCACCACGATCTCACTCGCGCCGGCGTGCTACCGGGCGGTGAGCGTCGTGGTGAGGGCGCGCGCCGAAGCCGGCGTCGACAGGGAGAAGCTGCGCCAGCGCATTCTCAGAGCGCTCTACATCTATCTGAACCCGCTGATCGGCGGCTCCGCGAGCGGTGAAGACGACGGCGAAGGCGAAGGTTGGAGTTTTGGGCGCGACCTGAAGCGAGGTGAGCTCTACCCACTCGTGGAGGGGGTCGCAGGCGTGGCGCGAGTCGTGTTCGTGCGCGTGTACGAGACGGACCTCGCGAGCGGTGAGCAGTCGCGAGAACAGCTGGACGGAGACCTGAAGGTCAAACCGGAGGAGCTGATCGTCTCCGGCGTGCACCGTGTACAGGTCCTGCTCCCAGAGCCGCAGTGAGCGCGAGCGTGCCCGCCTCCACGTTTCGCTCCGACACCGAAGAGGCACCCGGGGTGGCCTCTGCACGGCAATACCTGCGCGGTGGACTACCGGCAATCTACCGCCGCGACCCGGACGGCTTTGCGATGCGGATGCTGGAATCGCTGGAGCGCGTGCTCGATCCGCAGGTGGCGATCCTCGAGTGCCTGGCAGCGTACCTCTCGCCGCAAATGGCGCCGCCGGGCATGGTCGAGGCGATGTCCAGTTGGCTGGGATTGCCACCGGCGGAGAGCTACGGGCAGGAGACAGGACGCGACCTGCTGGACGTGGCCGAGCAACTGGCCCGATTGCGGGGCACGCGCGCAGGCTTGGAGCTCGCGCTCGGTAAGTGCTTCCCCAAACTGCGCTTGGAGGTCGAGGACCACGGGGCCGTGCTGCTCGACGGCGCAGTCGACGCGTCGAGACCCTATCCGGGCTTCACGGTCCGCGTCCGTGGCACCCTCTCCCCCGTCCTGCGCGAGCAGCTGCGACGTGCGATCGAGTGGCAGCGCCCGCTGCAGGCGCCGTACACGCTGCTCGATGACAGCGAGGCTCGGGGGACGACGCGATGAGCGGCGCGAGCTGCCCGACGTGCGGGGCCGAACAGTCAGGAGGCGGAGACTTCTGTAGGAACCCGGTGTGTCGCGCGTATCTCGCGTGGGACGTGCCACCGACGCGACGCAACGTCCCTCCAAAAACGTCGAAGGAGCGCGGCGAGCAGAACGATTCGCGCGAGCAGATCCCCGAGAAAGCAAGCGCGGCAATCACGTTGCTCGGCGAGGATGCGCAGCAGAGACCACGCAAGGTGGCGGCGGGCGAGCGGATCGCAATGCAGGCGCGGGTACGCAACCAGAGCGAGATAGTCGACAGCTACGTACTGGCCGTGAAGGATTTCAAGGGCGAACGCTGGTGGACCATCGAGCCGCAGGAAGTCCACCTGCTACCGGTCGACACTGACGAACGCTATGAGCAGGAGGTGAGCGTGCTGCTGCATCCGCCGCGCATCCCCGCGGCCAGCGCGAAGTGCTGGTCGATCGAAATCACCGCAATGTCAGTCGCGCACCACGCACTCGCCGCATGCACCCCGATGCGCGTTGAAATCGAGGCATTCGAGGAGATAGTCCTCGCGGTGAGCAGCCCGCCGGCCGCGAGCCGGCGTGAAAGCGCATTGAAGCTGAAGCTGACCAACAACTCCAACCACGCGGTCACCGTCGCACTCTCAGGCTCGGAGGAGAAGAACAAATGCCACGTGAGCATCGCTCAGACACGGTGCGAGCTCGAGCCCGGTGAATCGCGGCCGATCGACGTTACCGTGCGTCCCAGCGAACGACTGCTCATCGGGCACCCGGTCGATCGCACGCTTCAGTTCACCGCGGAAGTCCTCGCAGCCACAGGCACGGACACGGCCCCAGCAAATACAGGGGATGCGGACACCTTGAAGATGATCACCGTTAGCGCTGTCGGTGCGGGTGCTGTCGGTACGGGCAGCACCGACACGAGCGCTGTCGGTGCGGGTGCTGTCGGTACGGGCAGCACCGACACGAGCGCTGCCGGCACGGGCATGAAGGACACCAACGCCGTGACCGGGAACACGGAAGAAACGGATATCGGCATCGGCAGCGCCGAGCAGCCGGCAGCGTGCGCAACCACCTACACCCAGCGCTCGTGGCTGCCGTGGTGGACCCCGCGGGTCCTGGCGGCCGTGATCGCGGTTGCCCTGCTGGTCGTGGCCTACTGCCTCAAGTTAGACATGGAACGGATCGCGGTCCCGAATGTGAAGGGACACTACATCTCCGAAGCACGCGCCGAACTGAAGGCAGCGGGACTCAAGGGCAAGGAGCACCTGGAAGTTACGACCCTCACAAGCGTGCCGAGCAACAAGCCCGGACACGCCAACCAAGAGATCGAAGTCGGGGACGTGATCCGCGAGGAACCGGAAGTGGGCACCCGCCTGAAGCCCAAGAGCGAAGTCGTGCTGTACACGGCGGTCAGACCCCATGTCAAGCCTGTGAGCGTTCCCAACCTGTACGAGCTTCCACCGGAAGCGGCCGAGAAAGCATTGGCCGCGGCTGGTTTTGCGATCGGAGACATCCAGCCCTACCCGCCACCGAAGGACGATCTGATCGTCAGCCAGACACCAAGAGCGGAAACAAGCTATCTGCCTACCAGAACGGTCGTGGACGTGAAACTCGGACAGCTCGCGGCAGTGCCGGCGGTCTTTGGTCAATCACCGGCCGCGGCGGGACAGAAGCTGAGAGCCGTGAGCCTTGTGATGGGCAAGGTCCTGCCGCGCAAGTCGCGCCCGAGCGAGGTGGTGGCGGTGCAGAACCCAGCGGCCAATATGGTCGTGCCGGTGGGCGAGGCGGTGAACGTGGAACTCGGGGAAGTCGTCCCGAAGCTGGTCGGCCTCACCCTCTTACAAGCACGTGGACAGCTGGGAGGTGCGGGCTTTGCGCAACCCACGCTCAGTCCCTCCGACGCACCCCCGACGTACGTAATCGTGAGCCAGAGCCCCGCTCCGAACAGCATCGTGCTCGAGGGCACGCACGTAAAGCTCGTGGCGGCGCCGCGACCGGCGCGTGCCAAAGCGAAGCCAAGACAGCCGTCCACGTCCGTCTCAAAGACGGACACGAGCTCAAAGGCCGGCACGGACTCCACGAACAGTGCGAACTCCACCAAGGGCGCGAACTCGAGTACAGGAGCAGCAAACAGTACGGGAGCAGCAAACGGGACGGCCACAGAATCGCGTGCCGGAACCTCAGCGCAGACAGTTGGCGCGGTCGCGGCGCCCAACGCAAGCCCGAGCCCCCAGCGCGGCGTCAGGCCTGAACCTTGCCCTGACCAGGAGACAGGACAGACACCATGCCCGGCGGAGAGCCGTCGGTGGAGGCGGTAAATGTGTCCAGGTAAACAGGGCGCCCAGCGATTGAGACCGTTGGCGAGCAGGACCCCGGTAGCGGGACGCCGACTGTCGTGCACGGCTTGGTGCCCGGCGCGAGCTGTGTGCATCCGACAATCGGCGCGCCCACGATGTCACCAATGCACAACACGGTCGCGCCGTCAATGCTGACGGGACCCGGCAATGGAGGAACGGTCACCTGTCCGCCGTGGACGCAGACAAGACGTGCCGCACTCGTCAACACAAACGGCATCCTGAACAGATATCAAAAATCAGGATTGCGCGCACCCCACCTACGAGAGTAGTTTTACCGGACAATGCGGATTTTCGTGCTCGATCCACATGGGGTCTATCGTCGCGGGCTGGCGGCATGCTCGGCTGAGCTAGAGGCCGTGGGCGAGGTCAGCGAGGCGGCCACACCTGAGGAAGCGTTCGCCGGCGCGGATCTGGGACAAGCCGAGGTCATCCTCGTCGATCCGCACCGCTTCGGCGGCTCCAGCTTGATCCGACGACTGGTGGATAGCACCAGTGCGCGCGTGGTCGCCTGCTCAGCCCAGCACGACCCCGACGAGGTGCTGGCGATCATCCAGGCCGGCGCGATCGGCTACCTGTGCAAGGACACGCTGACCCCCGACGCACTCGGCTCGGCGGCGGCGGCGGCGGCGCGCGGCGCAGGCGTACTTGCACCGGAGCTGTTGAGCGAGTTCATGCAGGGTCTCACGCGGGTCTCACGCGACCTGCTCGAACCCAACGGCCTGTCGCTCTCGCGCCTGTCCTCACGCGAGCAGCAGGTGCTCTCGTTGGTAGCCGAAGGCCACTCCACGCGCGAGGTGGCGGTGAGCCTGCACTATTCCGAACGGACTGTCAAGAACGTGTTGCACGACGTTGTCACCAAGCTCAACGCTCGTACCCGCTCGCAGGCGGTGGCCGAGGCGGTCAGGCAGGGGTTGATTTGAGCTCTATAAGTCGCGGCGCATCGAGCACTGACGCGTCTGGGCACATTGGAGTAGCCTGAGCCGGATCGCTGACGGAGCGCCCGCCGACTCGGCTAGATTGCTCTGGACATGAACAGAGCTCATGCTGTGCTTTGCTCGTCGGGATGGTGGGCGCGCACCGTGGAGCGGGACCTGCTCCCGTGGGGCCTCGCTGATGTGGATCTGGGCGAGGATGTGCTCGAGATCGGGCCCGGGTTTGGCGCCACAACCCGCGTGCTGGCCCGTCGTCGCTGTTCGCTGACCGTCGTTGAGCTCTCCGAGGGCTATTGCAAGCGGCTACGACAGACGCTCGATGGCGACGTGGAGGTAGTGCAGGCAGACGCGACCGATATGCCATTCGCCGACGGTCGTTTCTCGGGCGTGGTGTGCTTCACGATGCTCCACCATGTGCCCTCGCGTGAGCTGCAGGACCGGCTTCTAGGCGAGGTCTCCAGGGTGCTGCGCGCCGGTGGTGTGTTCGCCGGCACCGACAGCCTTGGCGCGGGCCGGGCCTTCAAACTGCTGCATGTGGGCGACACGCTGGTTCCCGTCAGCCCCGACGAGCTGCCCGTGCGCTTGGAGCGCGCTGGCCTGGTTGAACCGAGTGTCGATGCGGGTGACCGTTCGTTTCGCTTTCACGCTCGTAAGCCACCTACAGATATGACGCGTCACAGCCTCACGGCAGGGCATGACAGCGATCCAGAGCCGCTTGGCGCTGTGCGTGATGGTGATTGGCGCGGTCACTCAAACCCCTCAGGCGGTCCGATCGTGGATGCCTCGGGGCCGAACTCCTCTACATAATGCGGATGAACCGCCTTCCACGTGCTCATCGACTCCCGCGCGTTTGGGGCATTCTGCAGATGGGCGGCGAGGCCATCCAGGCACGTGTGCCATCCTGCTGCGTCGCGAGCTGCCTTGCCGTGCTCGTCGAGCCTGTCGAGCAGTGTCAGCTCGGTGCCGTCCTCGATCGGATGTAGCTCGATTCGCAGGATGTCGGTGCCCCAGCGAAGCTCCATCAGCGAAAGCGACTCGTAGGCGATCATCTCACCCTCGAACGGTGGCGCCTGACCTTCGGGAAAAGAGAAGCGCAGCGGCACACCGGCCACGCGCTCACCCTCGATCGTCGTGGGGAACCAGTTGGCCAGATGCTCGGGCTCGCTGATTGCCCGCCACACCCGCTCGGGCGGGTACGAAAGCGTGCGTTTGAAGCGCAGTTGCCAGTGTCCATCGCTGAGCTTTTCGAGAGTCCCGTACATCGCTGTCCCACATTCTTGCTCGCCTGCCTGGGAGATGCATCGGTCGCAGGGGTGCATCGACCGTGAACGAGTTTGGGATTGGATTGGCGTGCGGTGCGGTGTGCTCAGGCACTGTGCACTACAGGCCGGCAAGAACTGTCGATCCAGCGCTGCGTGCGTCGCTGAAATATTGGGGCGCCTCGTCACGCCGACTCATACCGTAGTCGCGGATGACACGGATGTGGCGGTGTCGAGCGCCCAGCGGCTGATGCTCGATCCACGCGCTGGCCGCCTCATCGCTTTGCCAGGAGATCAGCACCAGAGACTTGCCGGCGGTCGTGATCCCGCTGTAGGACTCGGCATCGAGCATGTCCGCAGTGGATGGGGGAAGACTCACCTTCTCACCTGCACGCGCTTCGCTCACGGTGACCGCCGGCGCAGCGCCGACCTCGGTCACCTCGAGGCGGCTCTGGGGCAGGTTGTCGTGGTCGCTGTCGCTAAGCACCTCACCGACGCGTAGGTGATAGTCCTCGAACACTTCAAAGCGCCCCTCTTGCTGGACGTCGTAGTGGCGTGCATGGGTGCGCCACCGAATCAACGCCTTCTCGTCCTCCCAGGTTGACAGCGACAGCAGCCGTCCCTCGGTGCGCTCACTTGCGTAGCGCTCGTTGTCGATGAATCCACGGATCTGGACCAGCTCCGGACGCAGTATCGCGGCAAGCTCCAGGTAGCGCTCCCATTGCTCCCGCTTGGGCCTGACCTCGAAGAGCACGACGAACATCAGCTATCCACCATCTGTGGAGAATACCCGCCAGAGATTGGCAGACCGGCACGGTCGTCTCCTCCCGCTACCCACGGACCGGTAGCTGCTGGAGTGCCCAGCGGTTGCCGTCGGGGTCCTCGAAGAACACGAATGAGCCCCACGGGAACTCCGCTACCTCGCTCACTTCGACCCCGCGTCCCGCAAGCTCGGCTCGCGCCGCATGCGCGTCGGCGACTGTGAGCTGCATTCCCCGCGCGGAGCCCGGCTCTGAGTCGACGATCCCGATCCCGAACGCGATCGAGCAGGCCGAGCCAGGGGGCGTGAGTTGCACGAATCGAGTCTCCTCACTCACAGTGTGGTCGTGTTCGGCGATGAAGCCAACCTGGTCTGTGTAGAACGTCTTCGCACGATCCACATCGGTTACCGGAATCGCGATCAGTTCGAGCTTGAAGTCCATACGTGCCTGCCTTTCGATGTCGTTTGTGCAGTCAATGAGAACCAAGCTATAGGCAATTGCGGAGCCACATCGCCTGGTACTCGATCCACTCGAGCTTGCTGTCGAGATCGGCCGTCTTGCCGAGCGCTTCACATGTGCGGCCGGCGGACCTAACCTCGACTCAGGGTCCCGGTAGATCCTCCGGCAAGGGGATTTCCTGTGGCGAAAGACCAGGTCCGCCATCCTCCCATGTGACCCACGCGCGACCGTCGCGGCCAATATGCTCACCCGACCCACCCAGGGCAAGCAGGATGAGGCGCTTGGCACCGGCGTTGACGAGTTGACGGCGCACCGATGAGCCAACTCGCACGAGGCGATCGGGGCCAAGGACGTGCTCGGCGCCCTCGACGATCAAGGTCAGCTCTCCCTCGAGCACGAAGTAGACCTCCTCTTGGCGCTCATGCGCGTGTATGCGCCCTCGTTGACCCGGCTGAAGCACGACCAGGTTGATCCCAAAAGACCCCACTCCCAGTCCCCGGCGCAACGGCTGGAAACGCTCGTTACTGCGGCGATCGAGCTTGGCGAAGGCAATATCGGGCTCAGTCATGACGCCAGGATAGGGCCGCGAGCACGCGGTGCCTACCCCCTATGCGCTCGAAATGCGCATCCGCCCGCCGATACCTGGCAACAGGCGAACCGTGTGTTGGCGCTGACGCCTCGCTACTCTCGCATCGTGACGCCGGAGGAGCTCGCCAACCTTGCGTATCTGCGCCGCGCCCGCGACCTGATGGACCGCGAGTACGCGCGCCCGCTCAATGTCGCTGCGCTCGCCCGCGCTGCACTGATGTCGACCGCACACTTCTCGCGACAGTTCCGCGCGACGTACGGTGAGACGCCGTATTCCTATCTGATGACACGGCGAATCGAGCGGGCAAAGGCGCTACTGCGGCTCGGCGACCTGTCGGTCACCGAGGTCTGCATCGCGGTCGGGTGTACATCGCTCGGCTCGTTCAGCGCCCGCTTCACCGAGCTGGCGGGCGAGACGCCGACGGCCTACCGGGCCCGTGACCACAGCGCGCTCGCGAACGTGCCGGGCTGCCTCGCCAAAGACCTCACCCGCCCAAGCCGCAGACCGAGCAGGATCAGAGAAGCACACCACACGCCCGCTCGCTAGCGTTGAGGGCATGAATCTAACTCTTTCCACATGCTTCGTCCTAGTCCATGACCCCGACCTCGCACTGACCTTCTACCGCGACGCACTCGGCCTCGAATTGCGCAACGACGTCGCCCGCGATGACTTCCGTTGGATCACTGTCGGCGCAGCCTCCCAGCCTGGCGTCGCGATCGTCCTCACCAACTACCTGAACGGCAGTCCCGCCGACCACGACGCACTCGCTGCCCTTCTCGCCAAGGGCGCCCTGAACGGCGTCCACTTCCACACCGACGACGTCGACACCAGCTTCGAGAAGCTACGTGCCTCGGACGCCGAGATCGTGCAGGAGCCAACCGACCAGCCGTGGGGCACGCGGGACTTCGCCATACGTGACCCGTCCGGCAACCTGATACGCATCGACCAGCCACCCGCCGCGTGGTCGTGACGCAACCTATGTGATCGGACCGTGCTAGCTGAGACTCAGCCTCCGCGCCACCGACCCGCCACCCTCGGCTGCGGACCATTGCCGCTACGCGTCTCGCCAGAAAAGCCGGGCAGGGATCTCGGTCACATCAGGGTGGTGAGGTGGCTGCACTGACATCCCAACTGAAGCCGTCGCCCGGCGCTCCCCAGTGGCAGTAGGTGAAGTACGGCATGCAGGCTCGCATCCCTACCGCCTGCGGCGGCGTATCGCAGCTGGTCAGCTCGCGCAGTCCTTCCAGAGCTCTGCCGTCGGGACGGTTCGCCGCCAACAGCCATGTGGACTGATTGCCGCTCAAGTCGCGAACTAGTCGTGCCAACCGTGGACCGGGCGGACGCCAGCCACCATGTTTTGTCGAAAGCCACAGAAACAACGGCCGCGGCTGCTCATTCGTCGCCTGCGCCGCGAGCAGAAATTCACGGAAGCGACCCCAACGACCACCATGATGAGCGACATCGACGATTGCGCATTCTCCCACGACTTCCTCCGCTCCAGTGCTAACGCTGCGCCAGAAAGCGCAGTCACCAGTCAGGAGCACACCGCAGCCATTGCGGCACCAGCAGCGCGCGGGACGAACAGCGAGAGCGTGGGACAAGCGATTCGACCATGACGGCAGCTCGGCATCGATAGACAGTGCCGTGTGATCGTATAGGGCCTTTGTCATTACGGGTAGACGCGCGCGATTAACGTCTACGAAGGTCGAAGTAGGACTCAGATGCGCTATCTCGAACGCGCCGAACGACCTCCATCGAGCCTGCGCGGGCGCCAACGGGATCGACCAGCGCACGCCGCGACGACGCAGTGCCGTAAGAAGCTTCTCCAAATGCACGCCGTTGACCGCCGCAACGGTAGATGTCATTGCCGCCAACGCCCGACTGCCCGACACCGACCGCGAACGCAGCAGCTTGGCGGCGATGTACGGCTGTTCAAGAGCGAGGGTATTGATCTCGCCACCGAGCTTCATGAGCTCTGCAAGAGCGGACAGACGCAACTGTTTCTCGACGACCTTGATCGCCTCCGTCACGCGTTCCTCACTCTCCGGCCTGGCAAACGCGCTCCACCGCGCATCTGCGTGTGCTTCCGCCCGCTTCACCTGAACCTCCTGGACGTGGTCGTCGCAGAGCGCAGGCTCGTCGTCCTCCTCGAGCGGCACAATCGCCTCGCCAGTCTCCGACACCAGCAGCGCGTTCTTGAGCTCCTCGCGCCCTTCGGCGATCACCTCAAGAATCTCATGGGGGTCACGAGACAAGACCCATCGGAGCCTGTCGAGCTCCTCGCTTGGCAGGCGGCGGGCGTCACCCTCGAGCGGCGACAGTGCCGCCGCAAGGCCATCGCGCTCGATGCGATGGGCAAGAAACGGCGAGCCAGCGACAATCTCCCCGTCGGGGTTGAGAAAGGGAGGCAACCACGCCTCGCCAATGCACCCCACCGGATACTCCTCGACCACGCGCGCAAGGCCCGTGAGGTGATCGGCGTCGTAATGAGTACCCACGATCAGATCCAGTCTCGGCGCCTCAGCTCGCAGCAGACCGAGCTTGGATGCAATCGCCTTCTCAGTGCCCGCATCGCACAGGATTGAGTAGCCGTCACGCTGAAGAAGCGTGCAGTCACCCTGACCGACATTGATAAAGAGTGCGCGCATTCACCGCCCTTCCACAAGTCCGGCTTAATCCGGGTACGGATGATGACGAGCGGTCCGGCGGCTTGATGTTTGGAAGCTCATACGCGACCTAACGAGAAGGTCAAGGCCTAGTCCCTCCTTAAGGTCTTCGCTTGGGTGTGACTGTTTCCCTGATCGGGAGAACGGTTCAAGCTGGCTTTCCAATGCGGTTCTTCGGCTCGCGGCAAACGTCTTGAAAACGTCGTACCGCCACTAGACCAGCCCTGCGCCCACTTTCGACCCGGTGTATGTCATATCGAACAGACGTACAGGGCGTCCCGCACACTGGGTAGCTGGCATCCTGGATGTGCGGCGACATCGGACTGTCAGTGGATACGCCAGGTAACTGTCGGGCGCAGGTCGAGTGGCAGAGCGACCGGCCGCGACCCGGACGGAGCCTGTGCCGTAATCGGATCCTACCTCGGGACGACCACTGACGCTGACGAGGCGTTAGCGGCCGGCCGGAGCCCTCATCCGATCCGCTCCGCCAGCTCGACGATGATCCCCGCCGGGCCGCGGACGTAACAGAGCCGATAGCTGTCCTTGTAGCGCTCCACCTCACCAATGAGCTCCACGCCACGGGCTCGCAAGCTGGCGACGACAGCGTCGATATCGCGATCTGTCTTTGAGGCTGAGTTTCTACGCCGCATCGGCACGTCCGACCGCCGAAACCCCGCGAAACCGGGCGAAACGACTCACGCGATCCCCCGTGTTACGGGGTTTCTTGCCCATGTTCGCTGAGTTTCGCGGAACATGAACCTGATCGGGGAGACAGGACTGGCTTAGCTCCAGCACAGGTCATACAACCCCGCGTGTGCGGTTTCGTGGGCGGTCCTGAGCGCCCGTCGCCTTATGAGGCAGGTTCGGCCTCAGAGCCAGCTTCGCTGGCGAGGCGTTTACTCAGCTCCTCCAGGCGAGGGCGAACATTCGGTAGATCGCGCTCGACTACATCCCAAACAAGCGCCAGATCGACGCCGAAGTATTCGTGGATGAGCTTGTCGCGCATGCCGGCGATCTGCCGCCACGGAATGTCGGGCTCCAAGGCACGGGTGGCATCGGAGACGCCCTTGACCGCTTGGCCGATGATCTCGATGTTGCGGATGACCGCATCCCGCGTCTTACCGTCGGCGTAGAAAACCTCGCGCCCTTCGACGGTGTAACTCAGGATGGCGTCGATTGCCTCGACGGCGTGCAGTAGGTAGGTGCGCTCGTCCTTCACAGGGCCACAGCGTCGGCGTAGATACGCTCTCGCAGGTGCGGGCTCACGCCGCCCTCACTGAGCACATCGATATGTGCTCCAAGGAGGTCCTCCAGGTCCTGCCATAGCCCCACGAGGTCGAGCAGGCTCCGACCGGGCTCCATCTTGACCAAAAGGTCGATATCGCTGTCGACCTCGGCGTCACCACGAGCGATCGAGCCGAACACGCGCACGTCGCCCGCACCGTGCTCGGCGGCACAGCCCAGAATCTCGTTTCGACGCGCACGCAGCGTCTGGAGGTCAATATGGGATGTTGCGGGGCTCATGTTGGGGATTACGTTACCGCTGCTGCGGACGTCCAGGGCTAAAGGAGCCGCATCTGCGTAAAGCTCGCTGTGCGCTCGTACGCCGCCGTCACACGATCAAGAGCGCGCTCGTGGTCGCGGTGGCCGTAGAGCCGACGGACCAGCTCGCCGCCATCGGTGTGACCCAGCGCGATCGCCACGTCCTCTGAGGGCAGGTCGAGGACGTTGACCATGTACCAGCCCGCGAAGTGACGCGTAGCGAGATAGAGGCTCCCGGCCCATCCTGCCGCACTCCTGACCGCCTTCCAGTGATAAGCGCGAGCGCTCGCGGTCCAATGCTCGCCTCGAATCGGCGCGAAACAGAACTCGCCTTCTACCGGCAGGGAGACGAGCGCCTCGCGCGCCGGGTCAGTCAGCGGAGCATCGCGTGCAAGACCATTCTTCGGAAGCGTGAACGTGCGCGTCTTGGCGTTGAACTGCTCAACCACCCGGATGCGTGCTCGATCTAGATCAACGTTCGTGCGGCGTAGCGCATCCAGCTCCCCAGGGCGTAGGCCTGTGAATGCGGCGACCTGGAGCCACGCAGCAAAGGATGGGCTCGCCAACTCGCACGCACAGCGGACCAGCTTCCAGACCTGCTCCTCACTCGGCGGCTGCTCGTGACGCCGCCCAGGACCCTTCGAGATACCGAGCCGCGCGAATGAGTTATGCCGCACAAGCCGACCAGCCTTCGCCGAGGCCGCATCGTTGAACATCGCGCGTAGCGCGGGCACCGTGCCGTTGTGCTTCCCGCCCGCCAACCACTCCCCCACGATCTCGTCATCCACCTGGTCGATGCGCCTGATGCCATAGCGCTCCACGAATGCGCTCGTCCGCTCGCGGTTGTGGATGTTCGTGGAGTCCTTCGGCCGGGCGAACAATGGGTCGGTCGTCCAGCGCTCCCAGAATTCTCGGAGCGTCACGTTCCTTGCATGTTCGACGCCCAGGCGCTCGCGTGCATGCTCTCTCGCACGCTTCGCCTCGCTCTTGGTGGCGAAGGTCCCAGGACCACCAAGGACGCGCGAGACACTGACGTTATGACCGACCTTTGGGTCATGCACCTGCGCACGCCAATGCCCCGATGGGAGCTTCATGACGCTCACGCTGCCCTATCCCGCTTCGACGCCCAGGAGATCGCTACAGAAGGCCGGAAACGGCGGGTACGCCGCCCCCACGTCACCGAAGGCATACCCTCCGCGACCATCCGATCGACAGTGGCGAGGCTCACGCTCATGATCTCGGCCAGCTCGGCGCGTCCGACATACCGCTCGGGCATCTGGAGCTGCGCGAGGCCGACTGATTGGTTCGGGTTTTGTCCGCTCATACTCCTTAATGACCGTGAGCGACCGCAAACGGCCAAGAACTTTCCGAACAGCCCTTCCGTGAACACGAAAATGCCTTCTGCTGGAACGACTGACGACCAGGGCGTTCGGGGACAGCGAGGGATGCGCCGGACCGCCGGGCGAGGCCGAGCAGCCGCAGACGCCGGACGGTCCAGCACAATCACGCGAATCCCCCGTTAGAGCAGCATCTGGTCCATACGGATCGCGGCGCGAGTCGCGAACACGAACTCGCCACAGCGATGGATCAGGCCTGCACCGTGCAAGCTCGCGACCGCATCGACGGTTGAGAGGCGCTCGCCACGCTCCCGTTCAAGCTCCGCAATCGACCACGGCCGATGCGAGTCGGAAGCGAGCAACAACCCGAGGATTCCTTTCTCCGCCCGCTCCTCGTCCTCAGCTGGCATACGGCTAATCTCGTCGTGCATGGGAAGGTCCGTCCTTTCCGTGTCAGGCCCCGGGCGGCTACCACCGCGCCGGGGCCAACTAGTCTTTAGTAGCACCATCTAGTATAGCATTTAGAGTGCTATACTAATAGGGTAGCCTCCCAACGATGACGCCAGCCCAAAAGTTCGGCACCAACGTCGCCCACGCCCGCGAACAACGCGGACTCAGCCAATCCCAACTCGCCCGTAAGGTCGACGTCGTAGACACCTACATCTCACGCATCGAGACAGGCAGATCACAACCTTCCTTCAAGCTGATCCTCGCCCTCGCCAGACAACTTGGCATATCCCCCGCCGAACTACTCCACGGCATCAGCTAACAAGCCACCCCGAAGTCCCGAGCGATCCTCGCTCCTCCAGTTGCTGTCAAACACCCCGCGCTGCTCCACGAGCCTGCACAGACTAGATGCACGCCCCAGCGAGCGCTGTGTGATTACTGTGTCGTCAGGGGGACATCGATGCTCCACGCCTGCCAGAAGGACCTTCAAGCACCTGTAGATGGATGCAAAGCGCAGCCTGTTGGACGGCGGCGTCGAGTCGAAGTACCTCGGCTCACCGCCCGCGCGGACTACGATGCTATGAGTTGTGCGACAGTGCGCTGGCGCACAGCCGTAGGGGTCAGCCGCATCGCTACGTTTCTGGCACTGGTCAAGCGGCTGGCGAGCGCGATACGCGCCATCCGGGCAGATTCTCGCTGGACACGTCGAGCGCGAGACTGACGTGCACCCGCGTAAACCGCAAAGGCGTTCGTAATGTCGTTCTCGGCGATCAGCGCACGCCCGAGCGCGACCGCATCCTCGATCGCTTGAGCAGCACCTTGACCAAGATTTGGCTCCATCGCATGAGCAGCATCACCGAGTAGCGTCGCCGATCCTCGGCTCCATTGCTTAAGCTGCGCCACGGTCTTGATCGGGTGCACGAGAAGCGCAGCAAGATCAGTCTTCTCCACGAGTTCTGGGAATGGAGCCGGCCACTCACGCACCTTGAGTCTCAGGGTCGCCAACACATCCTCGGAGCCAAGCCTCGCACTTGTCGTCTCATAGAACCAATAACTACGACCATCGAGCAAGCCTGCAACCCCGAACAACTCGCCAGAGCCCCACGCCTCACACGCGCGACCAGCCCCGATCTCGACAGGTGCGACGGCACGCACAGCCATCTTGCCGGTGTCGAGGACTCGCGCGTCGGGCGCGATGTGGGCGCGAACAACCGAACTGATCCCGTCTGCTCCAACGATTGCGTCCGCGGCGAGTTGCTCGCCGGTATCGAGCGTCACGCCGACATCGTTCACGGACGTCACCGTCGCACCCGCACGAACCTCAAGTCCCCGAGCGAGAACGGCCTGAAGACTCGGACGCTCCACCAATAGCATCGGCGCGCCCACGCGCTCTGCGATTGCAGCAGTATCAATGTTGCTGAGCTGGCGACCTCGGGAGTCAACCACCGACGTCTGCGTGGCCTGCGCCCCGATATCCCGCACGGCGTCGCCCAACCCGATTTCGTCAAGCGCTCGCACAGCATTCGGCCACAACACCAATCCTGCGCCGACGACAGATGGGGTCGGCTCACGCTCAATCACGAGCACGTCGCATCCTGCGCGCCCGAGCGCGTGAGCCGCACTCAACCCACCGATCCCAGCGCCGACAACAATCACTTTGCTCATTCTCAGAACACTACCGATAGCGCCTGTCAGCCCGACACAGCCACGCCCCAAACAGGCAGAGCTTGTTGTCGCGGCGCCGTTCATGGAAGGCAGCGATCACCGGTGACCAGCCGACACAAGACCCCAACCGATCAGACACGGCGTGGGCGGTCAGACCATCAGCACGTGGGCGTTCCGTGGGCGGTCAGCTCGGAAAACACCATTCCAGCACCACCCGCTTTGCCTAACCGCATGACCTAGAAACCCCAATCCAGAGCCAAACCTGCTGTTTCAGGAGGCCCCGAGCCGCTCCTTGAGGGGAGCAGGATTTCTATCGGGGAGACAGGTCCAAAGACCCCCGAACGGTCAGCAACGGCGGGGCGCTACGGTGCCCCTGCTACCCGCTGGCTACCGGGCGATGCTCTCGGCTCTCGGAGGCTATTTGCCGTACATCGCGAGCGCGTCCCGCGCCGCCTGAATCGCCTCACCGTCCGGATTGCCGCTGAGCAAGCTGTTAGCGGCCCTCAAGAGGGTCTGGGATAGCTCCGTGCTGGGCACACCTTGCAACTGCATCTCCGCCTCACGGATGCAGCGTGACACGAAACGAAGATCCTCATCGGTCATCGCGCAATCCTACCGCGTCGTTCGACCCTAAAGCTCCCCAACAGCAGGGCCGATACGATGAGCGGCTCATGAGGCGGCTTGCGATACTCGCGATGGTACTCGCCCCTCTCGGGTGCGTCGTCGGATGCGGCGGCGGCAGCAGCAGCGGTGCGTCATTCGCTACCGCAGAGCATGCCTGGGAAGTGTGCAAGGGTGGCGCGGCCCTCGGGCACGAAGACCCAGCTTGCAAACCCCTCGCTGTGAAGGCATGCCAGGCGGCGACCGCGACCGCTTCCAACAAGCAGGCCCACGGTGGTCTGGCGTGCGAAGTAGCAGAAGGTCGTTACTCCAGCTCACAGAGCCAGACAGACGAATCCACGACGCCGACGCCAGGACACACGCCGGAAGAAGAAGAACACCGGAGGAACAACCTGAAAGCTGAAGAAAAAACTGTGCATGAAGAGGAAGCCCTGGAAAATAGTCCAGGCGCGAAGAAAACATGCGAAGAAGAAAAGCGGACGCAAGAAAAGCTACGGTACGAACATCCAGGTTCGCCACCTGAACCGCAACGAGAAGCCGAATACGAAAAGCTCTGTAATCGGTAACGCCACCGTTACCGCTACTAGACGCAGCTCGTCAGTCGCCAACAGCTTTCAGATGCCATGCAGGGTTTCGGCGGTATGCCGCGAGTACCCGTGCGCGCGCTGCCTCATCGGAGGGGTGCCCGTAGGTGCTCATCACGAGTGCGCCGCCATCGGTGTGGCCGAGTTGGACGGCCACATCAGCGTGACTCACGCCGAGTTCAAGTAGGTGCGTCGCGCAGAAATGCCGCAGCTCGTAGAACGCCATCTTCCCGCGACCTGCCTCCGCGCGGAGCAGCCGCCAGTAGTAGTAGTGCGAAGTCTTAGAGAACCGCCGCCCGCAGGGAGCGGTAAAGACACACTCGCCGGCATACCGGCGCGGCATAGCCTGGAGCACTTCCTTAGCCTGCGGCGGGAGAACGACCGTCCGCTTCAGTCCGTTCTTGGGGAGCGTTACCTCTCCCGTGCTGCCGAGCGACCGCCTGATATGGACCTGGCTTCCTGCGATGTCAATGTCAGACCACTCAAGAACGAACAACTCGGCGGGCCGCAGACCGACATACGCGGCAAACAGTATGCAGGCGCGGAAGGTAGGACCATATGCTCCGAACAGGCTGAGCGATGTGTCGGCAAGCTCGCGGACCTCGGCCTCGGTGAGCGCGATGAGGTCGCGCCGCCCGTGTCGCTGGTCCAAGCGCAGATTGGCGAACGGGTTGGAGGTGACGCACTCCTCGTTAACCGCATCATTGAACAGGGCTCGTACCACCGGAACGCTGGCGCGGTGGCGAAGCGCCCAATCGCGTGCGCCGCGTCGGGATATGTCCGACATCTTCACGGTGCCCAGCTCAGCGACGAGCGGCTTGACCATGTAAGCGTTGTGGCGGTTGGTTGAGGCGCGCGGGCGCTTGAAGTCGCGGAGCCACCGCGTTGCAAACTCCGAAACCGTCTCTTCGGTGGTTGGGCGGACCCGCACAAGCGCCTCGCGTTCGGCTTGCAGCGCGTCTTTGCGGGTGCGGAAGGTGCCGACCCACACCTGCCGCCCTGCGACATAGACGCGAACGCCGAAGCGGTTTCCGCGCTTGATAATCATGCTCTCGCCTCGCTCATGCTTGCTAGCCACGCCTCGCACTCGGACAAGCGAAATCGCCGCTGGTTGCCCTGAATGCGGGAGGGCATACCGTCACGCACCCGCAGCTCTACCCAACGGGTTGAGAACCCGAGCCACTGCGCGAGCTGGCGCTTGCTCAGCTCTGGCTCCCAGTCCGTGCGCCGGGGAAATGGAATGACTATGCCCATGACAGAACGCTAGGACATTTGAAACTCTCAACCGCCCGGAACGCAACATTCCTATCATTATACGCGTTCGCGTATGGCCTGCTGGGCGCAGACTTGCAGGCAGCAGCGGCGGGCCGCCATGCGTCTATACCCTGCTTCGGTGGCATCACTTGGCGGTGACTTTCTGCGGGCAACCCGCGAGCAGCAGGGCGTCTCCCAGGAGGCGCTAGCCCGTCGCGTCGGCACCCACCAGCCGCAGATTTCGGCATGGGAGACGGGCAAGAAGCCCATACAGGTTGAACAGCTGGCGGCACTATTGAACGCGCTCGGCATGGACCTCAGCCTCACCGCAGTACCGCACCGCAAGCAGTAAGCGAAATCTCGGCAAAGATTGGCGTGCGTGGTCCATTCTGGTTAAAACCAACCGAAAAGGACCATCTCATGCTAATAGGCCACTTCACATTTCTCAAGGCAAGCGAACTACCAGCTAAAGGCAACTATCCCCCGTCGTTGCTCGTCTCCCTCTTTGACGACGACAGTGGAGAAGCGGTAACGCTCATGGCGCGTGATGAAGTGCGCGAACAGATATCGGCACTTGACCCGCTCGCCGGGGTTGCTCTACAACTTCGCTGGCGCATGATTAACCTCAACGAGGTTGGTGGTTCCGCGAAGGGAAAAGCCTTCCGTCTCCAGGTGGTTGGCGTGGTAGAGGAGGCCAAATGACCTCCAAGCCACAGCAACCAAACCCGTCTCTCGTCGTTCCTCCCTACTCGCGTCTAGGTGCGCTGCTTGCCGCAGCGCACATCTCGTCCCCGCATGACCCGCCCGGATACAACGAAGTGCGCAGGGACCTCGTACTGCGCCTGTTCAAGCGCAAGACAGTGCCCACACCCCCAGAGTTTGCAGACGCCTTGGGTGAGCTGTATCGGGTCCTTGACGATGCTGGCTGGCCCTATGGCCGCTGGGTAGGCTCACCTCGCGGCGACGCGCTGATGGCGGCAAAGCTCCGACTGGACGCTGCCATTAGTGAGGCTGCGGCGTGCGGCCTGACAGACGGTGAGGGAGACGAGTTGAGTACCGACCGGGGGCGGAGCCGCCGGAGGCACGAGCGAGGCGACCGAGGCGGCTGGCAAGGTCCCGTGAGGTGACAGGTGACTGCGCCGCTTGGGGGCGGCGCAGTTTTCACCTCGCAGTCCGGCCGACCCGCTACATCATTCGTCTAGTCAGCTCACTTTTCTCCGGTTCATCTTGGCCTTTGCTCCTGTACTTGTCGTAGCCGCCAATACCGACGGCCTATAACAAGGATAAAACATGAAACGCATGAGAAAGTTCACAGTAAGTTCAGGAGACGGGTCAATAACTGGCACTGTAACCATCACCGAGGACAAGCCAGGTCAGGCGACTGCCACGGGCGATTGGAGCGTGCCGAAGGACAGTCCTCGCGCCGACGAAGAATGCGACGCCCTCCTGGAGGACATCTTCCGCACCGTACTCGCGGAAGATGGCATGGTCGGTGCCTGGTCCAGCGCTAAGCGGGCATCAGCCATACGCGGCTCATGACCGCGAAGCCCAACGCGAACGGTAACGCGCTCCCGTTCGCGTTGGGCTAAGCGAAATCTCGGCAGGGAGCGGCGCGCTGTGGCAAGGTCGGCCCATGACCACCCTGCCAGGGCTGTATGACATTTCCTTGAAAGCGACCGAAGGTCGCTTAACGAACAAGTCTAAGAAAGCAACGCCCTTTCAGTGTTCTAACCCATTTCCCTTGACCTGCATGAACCACGGCGAAGACATGGCTGTCTCCTGTGGTCGCTGGCGCGTCTGCCCTGGCTGCTGCGCGCGCACTCAGTGGCTTCTCAAGCAGCGGCTCATCGCCGGAATTGAGAACCCGCCGTCTGGCAAGCTACCGATGTTCGTCACGCTGACCTTCCCGCAAGCAGAAGCACCCGACGAAGATGGAGCCCACATCTGCTGGCGCAAGCTCGTCGGTCGGCTGCGCTACCGGGACTATCTCGGAGCGTACGCCTGGGTCCTCCAACGCCAGCGCAACGAATCCTTGCACTTCCACGGCATCGCATACCTGCCCTGGTTCAATGACGGCCTGGCCGAGTGGCGACAGCTCGTTGTCAAGTCCGGCTTCGGCGTGCAAAACAAGCTCGTGGTCGCTGAACGCCACCACGCGGGCTACTGCGCCAAATACATCTCCACGCGCTTGGCGACCCTCGCCCCCCTTCGCCGCGCTTTCGCCTTCTCGCCAGACTTCCCGCAGAGCAAGTTTGTTCAAGAGCGAGCGCTGCTCGCCGAGCAGTACGGCATCGCGCCGGAGGACGAGTGCGCTTGGACCCCCGCCCGCGCGCTCCAACTCTAGGCTGCCCCCGTTACCCCTTACCGCCGCTGTTTAGGCAGTTTGCTACCGAGTGGTGCCTATCCTGCTACCGAGCTGCTACCGACTCGCGGGCATCTAAGCGAACCTCCACGACGCGAGCGTTCGCGCTTTTCGCAGGCGTTTGTCTATGAACTGCCTGCAATTGGGCGCTTTTAGCGTCCCACCCACTTCGCCTTCGCATTTCTTCGCATTTGGACTTTTTAGTCGGGGAGACAGGATTTGAACCTGCGACCGCCCGGCCCCCAGCCGGGTGCGCTACCAGACTGCGCCACTCCCCGTGGTGCCTTTCGATTCTAGGGCCAACGCGTGCCCGGCGGCGTGCGCCACCTGCGCCACCGAGACTTGACTCAAGAGCCGCCGGCCTCGGTCGCGCGGCGCTGCATCTCCTCATCGTCGATGTCTTCGACGTGCGTGGCAACGTTCCAGCGATGACCATAGGGGTCCTCGAACTGCCCGGAGCGGTCACCGTAGAAGCGGTCTTCGACCGCTCGCAGCGACCTCGCTCCGCCCTGGACGGCGCGCTCGAACGCCGCGTCCGCGTCCTCGACGTAGATGTGGATCGTCACAGGCGTGCCTCCAACCGACCGTGGGCCTTCGATGCCCATTTGGTGGTTCTCGTCGGCGAGCATGATCACGGCGTCGCCAATCTGAAGCTCGGCGTGGCCGACCTTGCCATCGGGACCGTCCATGCGCATACGCTCGCCGGCACCGAACACCCTTCGGTAGAACTCGATCGCCTCGCTCGCTCCGTCAACGATCAGATAAGGCATCACCTGCGGATAGTCGTCTGGTATCGGCTTGACCACGGTTCCTCCTGAAGACGCTCTTGAGACGATTTGACCGAAGCGGGCGACGGGAATCGAACCCGCCCTAGAAGCTTGGAAGGCTTCTGTGCAACCACAACACTTCGCCCGCGAGCAGGGAACCATCGTACTGTCCCAGCCGCCCACTAAGCTACACGCGTGCGCCCAAGGGCTTTGCTCTTCCTGCTCGCCCTCACCGCGGGCGACTACCTGCTGTGGAAATGGTCGATCGCGGGTAGCCACGACGTCCTGTCGCTGCTCGCCGGTTGCACGCTGGTGCCGCTGCTGGCGATCAGCGCCTACCGGCTCGTGCTGGCAGGCGCCAGCCTGTTGTCGTGGGCGGCCCGGCGCTCATCAACGGGTGCACGGGCCAGACGCGCCTCGGGTGAGGTCGAAGTAGCGCAGCGCTCTTCGCCCGGCCCCGCCGCCGAGTCCGACTCGTCCTCCGGCAGGCTGGCGGCCTGAACCGAAAGGCCAACAGTTGACCGGCGAGCAGCGACGGCGCCGGTTGCCGCGCTCCACCCGAGGTCGGTTGACGCTGGTGGGCACAGCGGTTTTGGTACTCGCAGGTATCGCGCTCGCGGGCTACCTGTATGAGCGCCACCGCACCGGCAACATCTATCACCCCCAAGCGCCTTTCCTACCCCAGGCGGTGACCCCCAAGCTGCCTGCGAAGGGTCCGAGCCGCTTCGCGTGGCCGCTGTACGGCTATACCAAGAATCACACGCGCTTCTTTCCCGCCTCGGCCCAGCTGCGACCTCCGTTTCGAGCGGTGTGGACGCACGCCGGCAGCGCACTCCTCGAGTTTCCTCCGGTCATGTACGGAAACCGCATCTTCCAACTGGGCGATAATGCAGTGATCAACGCAATCGACAAGTACACGGGCCTGCAGCTGTGGAGCAGGCCCCTTGGCGCGCTTTCAGCCTCTTCGCCGGCCGTGTCCTCCAACACGGTCTACGCAACGATCCTGTCGCGCTCGCCGGAGTCGCAATCCGGACGGGTCCTCGCGATGAACAGCGCCAACGGTCACATCCGCTGGTCGCGGGACCTGCCGAGTCGTTGCGAGTCCTCTCCCCTGCTCGCCGACGGCAAGCTGTTCTTCGGCACCGAAAGCGGCACGGTCTACGCCCTGAACGCACGCACCGGCCACATCGTGTGGACATACCACGCGGCGGGCGCTGTGAAGGCCAGCCCAAGCCTGTCAAATGGGGTGCTCTACTTCGGCGACTACGCGGGCGATCTGCAAGCGGTGCGAGAGAGCAACGGGCACAGGCTATGGGTCAGCGGCTCCGGCGGCGCGCTCCTGGGCAGCGGCCAGTTCTACTCAACCGCCGCGGTCGTCTATGGCCGCGTGTTTCTCGGCAACACCGATGGGCGCATCTACGCGTATGACGAGGCCACCGGCAAACTCGACTGGGCGGTGCAAACCGGCGCCTACGTTTACTCTTCGCCGGCCGTCGCCAACGCGCCCGGACTCGGCCCCACGATCTACGTGGGCTCATACAGCGGCACGTTCTACGCCCTGAACGCACGCTCGGGACACATCGACTGGGAATACAACGGCGGTGGGCGCATCTCAGGCTCGGCAACGATTCTTGGGCGGATCGTGTATTTCGCCGATCTCGGCAGTCACCACACCTTTGGCCTGGGGATCTCAACCGGGAAAGTCGTGTTCTCCATGAACGCGGGCTCATTCGATCCGGTGATCACCGACGACCATTACCTCTACCTGACGGGCAGCACGGGTCTGTATGCGCTCGCACCGTACACGTCGCGACCCGCAGGAACCGTGGTGGCAGCAAGGGCAAAGAGCGAGGCGGCACGAGCGAGAGCGGGGAGGCCAACCCGCGCGAGGACTATCCCCCGCACCCGCCGTCGCGCCCAAGCGCACGTCCCAGCGAAAAGCTCGCCACCACACGCACGACCCCGGGCTTCCTCGCACTGACGGCGGTCCACCCTCCGGGCGTGGCGGCCACGCAGGCATCGCCGCGAGCGACGGTCCAATAGCGCGTGTAGTGCAATCGCACGAGCGTGCGTCCCGCACTGGCAAAGCGCATCGTGAACGAGCTGTGACCAAGCGCGGTCAGCGCCGCCGGCGCGGACACGAGCGGCGTCGAGCCAAGCACCGTGAATACGCGCCAATGAAGGCTTTTGAACACTTCGCGTAGGTACGGCAGGCCTTTGCGAATCAACGCGGCCTCTTCGTCGCTCGAGCCGTCAAGACGCACGTCGGGTAGCGCCACATAGCTGACTGCGTTGTCATCCAGCCACGCGCGATAAGCAGACGGAGTGAGATTGCTTTTGAAGAATATTGGGTCGTACTTTGTGTCGAGCTGACGCTCCCACCCACGTGCAAGCTCGAATTCCGGAGCAAGCAGCGCGGCCTCCCAGTGCGAATGAGTGAACGGAACCTCGATACGCAACAGCGAGCCACCGTGCGCCCACAGGAAGCGCTTCAGCGGCGTGTAATAGGCCGCGCTTGTGGACGGATCGCCGATCACCCCAGTGGTCTCACGCACCGGTCCCCACACGGTCCATGTGAGGATTCCCAATACCGCCAGCACAACCGCCGCCAGCGGTCGCCCAGGCCGTGTGAAACCGTCACGCCCCAGCGCACACAACAGCAGCGGCCCCGCCAGCAGCACCGCGTAGCGATCGATGTTGCTGCCCATCGGAGTCGGAACGATCGACAGGATCGTCGCTGCCAAATACACATATCCACCAATCCGCAGCAGCCGCTCCTCGCGCGGCAGCGCGTACAGGAACGCAAGCGTCACCGCGAGCGTCGCGGTCACCGAGCTCGCCGCAAACGGCTCCCATCCGCCTTCCGGAAACAGCACTGCTATCGGCAACACCACTAGCAGCACCGGTAGCACGAGTGTCAGTCCTGCCAGCGCGCGGCGCGTGACCAACACATGCGTGGCGCCCGCCAGTCCAAGCAGCAACCCGGCAACGGGGCTCGTAGCGGCACACACGACGGCCAGCAGTGCGGCCAGCCAATGATGTTTGCGCACGAGCGCCAGCACCGCCAGTACCGCGAACGTGACTCCAAGCGCGAACGTCAGCCGTCCGATCCACACGTCCCCAGCAGCGGCCACCGCGAAGCACACTGCGCCCCAGCGCGCGCGCGGCCCAAACACGGTGAGCGCGACCCGCTCGAACGCAAACGTGGAGACGAGCACCGCGAGCGCGCCGACAAGCCGCATCCCTATCAGCAATGCCGCCCACGGGAACACGAGGCTGTACCCGGGCAGATGGTGGCCGCCGTACCAGTTGTTGTCCCACACCGTGAACCCCGAGCTTTCAAATAGACTCGCGCGGTAGGCTTGCGCGGCCAGATCCGGTGAGCGCGGGGCAAGCAGCAGCCACAGTCCCACGAGCACGGCCGCCATCGGTAGCGCCAGCGAGACGCGCGTGCTCGCAAACCAGGTTCGCGCCGATCCAAGCGGGGACCCACGCCCCGCGAGCGCTTGGCTATCAACAGAACTCAAGCGGCCCAGTATGGCGAGACCGGCGACTGGGCTCGCCGGCTACCGATCTCCACGACGGCACCACATGCACCCAGTGACTATGTGACCGTAGGATTGGCCGGGGCTTGGCTCGCTACCCGGCCAAGCCCCGGCACACACGCGAGTCGATCTCATATGGACGGGTCGCGCGCTTGTATCTCTAAGAACAGTCCAGCCCGTCAGAAGTCGCGTTCCGCGCAAAGAGCGCCGGTAGCCGATAATCAGCGCCGATGATCGCCGCCCGCTGGAGCACTCGCCGATGACACGCCGTCAGGACCGGCACGCCCCTGCTGCCGCGCTCGCGCCTGCGCGTGAGCGCATGACAGGCAGCGCCATTGCGCCGACGTCGTTCGCGCCTCGGTGTAGGCATCCTGGATGTCGAGCTCTCCTGCGGACTTCATTCGCGCTCGCAGCGCTCGCGGGCGTCACGCTCGCCGCAGGATGTGGCACGGTGCACCCCCCGCCACTGACCAGCACGGCGCTCGCCGAAGCCCAAACCTTTCCCTACTACAAGCTCTATTGGGCCGGCCCGCGCTTTGTCGGCAGCCCACTCGCGGCGGTGGATGGCCTGAAGAACTACAGTGCCGGGATCGGCGACAGCGTCTACTACGGCGACTGCGTCAGCGGCAAGGGTCTACTCGGCGGAGGCGGCAGCTGCTTGCTGCCTCTACAGGTCACGACAGTCATCTATGGACTGCACTCAAACAGCGCGCTCGGATCACAGCGCAATATCCTCGTGCGAGGCGTGCCCGCGACGGTCTTCAACGAAGAAAACTCGATCGAGCTCTACAGCGGGCGCACGGCGATCGACGTCTTCTCAAACTCGCTTGCCCACGCACTGCTCGCCGCCAAGCAACTGCGACCGCTCAACGCACCCGGCTCGGCGAGCGCCAACCTTCCTCCGCCCGTCTACTGCCCGGGGCTCTCGGGTCCCGAATCGCCCCAGCTTCACAAAGTCATGCAAAGCCTCCTCGGCCACCCCTGCCAGAAGGCGCAGACAGCACTCGCCGCGACCGAACGCATGGCGCGGCCGGCAGGCTCCCATTAGGAGGCGTGCTTTTCAGCTTCCGGCTGGACTGCCGGTCGTCGCTCGCACCGGCTCGCCGATTTCATGGCGCATGCCAAAGAACGCGACCGAGCCAATCACCGCCGGGACCCACAACGAGATAGCGCGGTAGATGACGACCGCCGCGACCGCCTCCTTGACGGGCCGCACGTGGAACAACACGAGCATCCCGATCAATCCCCCTTCGACCGCCACGAGGCCCGCTGGGATCGGGATCGAATTACCCATCAGGCCAACCAGATAGGCCATCGCTACGACCCAGAACGTCGGCGCCGGCCCGAACGCGCGCAGGCTCACATACAGCACTAGCGCGTCAAACAGGCAGTAGCCAACTGCCCCCAGTAGACGCCAGTCGTGGCGGTAGATCAGCCGCAGCGCGCCGCGCACACCGTCGCTCACGGCCACAAGCGCCACGTGCAGCCGTCCGCTGCTCAGCCGACCGTGCGCAAGTCGGCCCGCCAGCGCGGCAACGGCCAAAGTCGTTGCGATCGTCGCGAGCGCGAGCGCCGCCGGCAGGAGTGTCAGCAGCGCATTGCGTGAGCCCGGCAGCACCCCCAGCCACATCAACACACCGATGACGGCCACAGCGGAGACATTCACGGCGCTGCTCAGAACGAACATCAGTACCGAGCGTCTTGCGATTCGCTGCACCGACACGCCCTTGGTGCGCAGCACCCACGCGCCGAGCGCGATCCCGCCGAGGCCGCTGACCGACACAACCGAATTGACGGCCAGCTCAGACAGCGACAGCCGCCTGCTGAAGCGGCGCTCCATCTTGAACACAAGCTCGAACAGGATCACGTAGCCGGCGCAGGAGAGCAGCTCGAGGCCGACGCCAGCCGCGACCCACACGGGCTTGGCGTCTGTTATCAGCTCGCCCGTCGAGCGCAGTTTTGGGACGGCCAGCAGCAACGCCGCGATTAGGGCGAAAAATATCGCGAGGCTGATCAGCCCATTGCGCAGCCTGCGCGATTCGCTGGCAATGCCCCTGCCTGCCACGTTCTCGCCTGCCACGTTCTCGCCTGCCACGTTCTCGCCTGCCACGCCCGCGCTGGCCACCCCCTCACCTGCCGCACCCCCGTTCACACTCATCTGCGCCGGCTTGCGCGCGTCCGCCCGAACCGTCTCGGCGGCGTCATCTTCGACGATTCTTCGCATCCTCTTCAGCCCCGATCGTATGTTCCCTGCGCTACCGTCACCTTAGCCTCCGTCTCCGGAGTATCCGAGCCAGTGGGCTATCAAAACGACATGGCAGAGCCTGCGCGCATACTGGTCGTCGACGACGAGCCCGCTGTTCAGCACGCGCTCTCGCGCGCACTCATGCTCGAGCGCTATGAGGTGGCTCTCTGTGGAGACGGCGGGGACGCGCTGGAGCGCATGGCCGACGGTTCCTACGACGCAGTGATCCTCGACGTGTCGATGCCCGTGCTCGACGGCCTGGAGGTCTGCAGACGGGTGCGCGAGGGCGGCGATCGCACACCGGTGCTGATGCTCACCGCGCGTGAGCAGGTCGACGACCGCGTCGCGGGCCTGGACGCGGGTGCCGACGATTACCTAATCAAGCCGTTCGCGCTGCGTGAGTTGATGGCACGCGTGCGCGCTCTTCTGCGCAGGGCCGACGAGAGCGAGCAGGAGGAGACCCTGTCCTTCGAGGATCTGCGCTTGGACCGACTCGCACACGAGGCCTGGCGAGGGGAGCGCTCGCTGAATCTGACACGCACCGAGTTTCTGCTGCTCGAGCTGTTCCTGCGCCATCCCAAACAGGTTCTGACGCGTTCGATCATCTTCGAGCACGTGTGGGGATATGATTTCGGCTCGAGCTCCAACTCGCTGGGCGTCTACATGGGCTATCTGCGCCGCAAGACAGAGGCCGGCCGCGAGACGCGCCTGCTGCATACGGTGCGCGGCGTGGGCTACGTGTTGAGATCGTGACCGGCTTGGCGGACAAGATCTCGAGACGAGGGTGCGGATGAGCTTCCAGCGGCGTATCACGCTCGTCTCGGCGGCGGCGGTGGCGATCGCCGTGGTGCTTGCCTCCGCGCTTACATACCTGCTCGTCTCCCACCAGCTGCGCGGGCAGATCGACAGTCAGCTGCGCACCCGCTCCGCCGGTTTGCGTCTGATCGCCAGCAACGCGCCCGGCACTCTCAGCGCACGCGACGAAGCCTATTTGAAGCGAGTGCTCTCACACCCAGGAAGGCCGCGGCCACCCGCCACCGCAGACAGGGACGGCTCACAGCTCGGTGCGCTACTGGCTCCGCCCCCAAACGCCGGAGACTCGAGGGACTCCAGCGGACAGGGCTCCGGGTCGAATGGCACTGCGCTGCCGCGTGACCCATTCGTCAACATCTCTCCCCATCCCGGCGAGGTGCGCGGCTACCAGCAGCTGATCGACTCCGCCGGAAAGGTTCTGTTCCGTTCCTCCCCGAACGTTACGCTGCCGATCGACTCGCGGACACGCACTCTCGCGAACAAGGGCGGGCGCTCGTTCTTCAACGATGCACGCGTCGACGGCATCGAGCTGCGTATCCTCAGTGAGGCGCTGCGGCCCGGCTACGCGGTCCAGTTCGCCCAGCCACTCACCGAAGTCGACCACCTGCTGAGGCACCTGCGACTGATTCTGCTGTTGATCGCGCTCGCTGGCATCGCGCTCGCCGCACTGCTGGGGCGGCTCGTCGCACGTGCCGTGGCGCTGCCCGTGCGTCGCCTTACGCAAGCTGCCGAGCATGTCGCGCGCACGAGCGACCTGTCCGAGCGGATCGAGCCGGCGGGGGAAGACGAGATCGGGCGCCTGGCGGAAAGCTTCAACGCGATGCTGGACACGCTGCAACGCTCGATGAGCGCACTTGACGCCTCGGTACACGCCCAGCGCCAGCTCGTGGCCGACGCATCCCACGAGCTGCGCACCCCCGTGACGAGCCTGCGCACCAACATCGAAATCCTGGGGCAGGAGCCCGACATGGCGCTCGAGGAGCGCCAGCGGATGCTCGGCGACGTGGTCGAGCAGATCGAGGAGCTGACGCTCTTGATGAACGACCTGATCGAGCTCGGCCGCGGCGAGCAGCCGCGTGGCGGTAGCGAAGACGTGCGCCTGGATCTGATCGTCGAGGAGGCAGTCGAGCGCGCGCACCGCCACTCGTCGGAGACGCCCTTCGACATCGAGCTGGACCAGGTGGTCCTGGCCGGCGAGTCGGGAAGGCTCGCCCGCGCGATCAACAACCTGATCGACAACGCCGTCAACTACAGCCCACCGGGAAGCCCGGTCGAGATTGCCGTGCACGGCAACGAGCTCACTGTGCGCGACCACGGTCCAGGCATCTCAGCCGCCGATCTCCCCCACGTCTTCGACCGCTTCTACCGCGGCGCGGAGGCGCGCGGGCGCCCAGGGTCGGGCTTGGGTCTTGCGATCGTGCGCCAGGTCGCCGAACAGCACGGCGGCGGTGTCAGCGCCCGAGCCGCACCGGGGGGAGGCACGCTGATGCGTCTACATCTACCCGGAGCGGGACCGGTTGAGGCGCTGCCAACGCTCGACACCGAGTTGCATGCCGCGCACTAGACGCACATGGACCGCTCGTCGGTCTGTGCCGAAGCGCACGACGCATTGCTCTTGCCGCGAGCGGCTCGCGCATATGCTCGCCCCTCCGCGCGGAAAGCCGCCGGCGTCAAGCCGTAGCGCCGACGAAACGCCTTCGCGAAATGGGGAGCCTGGCGAAAGCCGACCAGCCTGGCGACGTCGCGCACGGAGATCGCCGGCTGCTCGATCAGCAGTTGGGCTGCGACGCCCAGACGACGGCTGAGCAGATCCTCGCGGAAGGTCCGCTCGCCGAACTGCGCGTAAGCGCGAGACACTTGGCGCGGCGAGCTTGCCAGCGCACGGGCAACCTTCTCGAGCGTCAGCGGACGTCTGTAGTGGCGCGCGATGACAACGCGGGCTTGTAGGTACAGACGACGGCGCTGCTCGATCGTGGAGGCGCGCATGCCCCCTTATCCGACCGACAAGCCTGACCGGGACATGCCCGTCGAGCTACGCGCGAGCACTCATTCGAGCAACCCCATGGCAACTAGGACCAGCCACGCTCTCAACCGGCGTAGCTCTTTGCCACCCGCTCAGCCTCGGCGCAGTAGGAGCCGCCGAACAGAATGGCATGCACAAGCAGCGGCAGCAGCTGCCAAAGGCCGATACGCTCGCGCCAGCCATCGGCCAGCGGCGTCAGCTCCTCATAAGCGGCAAAGACGCGCTCGGAGGGCGCGCCGAACAGGCGCAGCATTGCCAGATCGACCTCACGGTGTCCGCCGTAGGCAGAGGGATCGATCAGCCAGGGCCGCCCCTCGCTATCGGCGTGGACGTTGCCGCTCCACAGATCGCCATGCAGGCGCGCGGGAGACTCGACGGGCCCGGCGAGCCGCTCGAGCCGCTCGCACACGCGCTCGACCGCCGCCACGCCGGAGTCGGACAGGGCGTTGCGCTCGGTGGCGATACGCGCGAGTGGCAGCAGACGGCGCTCGGCGTAGAAGGACACCCAATCCGCGCAGGGCTCGTTGGGCAGGCGCAGCGAGCCGATCCGCGCCCGCACCCCCAAGCGCTCGCCGAAGCCCGGATCGCCGAAATTGGGCGACCCGGCCGCATGGGTCCTCGCCAGGCCGTGCCCCAGCTCCTCGGCGCCATCGTGACTGAGTCTGCCCGACGGCACCCACTCAAGCGCCAGATAATCCTCCGCGGCCTCGATCACGCGCGGCGTGCGCAGCGCCCCCGGCTCAGCCAGCCACCGCAAGCCCGCGGCCTCGAGCGCATACTCGCTCTCGCCAGCGTCGGGGCGCGTCTTGACGAAAGCGTCCTCTCCATGAAGGCGCACATGCCAGGCCTCGTTGATGTCGCCACCGCCCACACGACGTGGCTCGTTCGCTCCCGCCGGCAGAGTCACGCGCGCGCGTCCTCGCTCACTACCGCCTCACGCGGGCTCGGCGGATCGCAACCGCTCCAGCAAGCCGGCGCAGGCTGCTTGCACCTGATCGAGCACGATCTCAAAGCCACGCTCACTGTCGTAGTAAGGGTCAGGGACGTCCAGTTCGTGCGTACCGGCACTCGCAGGGTCGAACTCGCGCAACAGATGCACCTTGGCGCGCCCCTGCTCGTCTGGAGCCAGCTGACGCAGGACGTGCTGGTTGGAGGCGTCCATCGCGAGGATCAGATCGAAGCGCTTGAAGTCGTGTTCAGTTACCTGGCGAGCCACGCTGTCAAGCGCGATTCCGCGGCTATTGGCGGCCTGCAGCGCCCTTGGGTCGGGCGACTCCCCCACGTGCCAAGCCCCCGTGCCCGCGCTGTCGAGCACGATCTCGTCCTGGAGCCCTGCTTCGGAGACGAGCCGGCGCATCACTCCCTCGGCTGTCGGCGAACGACAGATGTTTCCCAGACACACAAACAGGACGTGCGTCACGCGGGGTCTCCGAAGGGTACGAACAACAATCCCCACCAACCCACGCCACTGATACGCGGGAGCCGGCCTCGCGAGCCCAAGGCCTACTCCTCCCCGATCTCGAGCACCGCCAGGAACGCCTCTTGGGGAACCTCGACGCGACCGACCTGCTTCATGCGCTTCTTGCCCTCCTTCTGCTTGCTCAGAAGCTTCTTCTTGCGCGAGATGTCACCGCCGTAGCACTTGGCGATCACGTCCTTGCGGAAGGCCTTGACCGTCTCCCTGGCGATGATGTGCGAGCCGATCGCGGCCTGGATCGGCACGTCGTACTGCTGGCGGGGTATGCGCTTGCGCAGCTTTTCGGTGAGCGTGCGGCCCATGTCGTATGCCTTGTCCTTGTGCACGACCATCGACAAGGCATCGACCGTGTCGCCCGCCAAGAGCACGTCGAGCTTGACGAGGTTGGCCGGCTTCACGTCGCTGAGCTCATAATCGAGCGAGGCGTAGCCCCGCGTGCGCGACTTGAGCTGGTCGAAGAAGTCGAGCACGATTTCAGCAAGCGGCAGGTCGTAGCTCATCTGCACCCGCTCGGGCGAGAGATAGTGCATCCCTGCCGGCTCGCCCCTGCGTTCCTGACATAGCTCCATGACGGCGCCCACGTACTCCCTCGGGGCGATCACCTGGGCCTTGATAAACGGCTCCCTGATCTCCGCAATCGTGCCCGGATCGGGCATGTCCGAGGGGTTGTGCACCTCAAGCTCCTGCCCATTGGTCAGGGTCAGGTCGAACTCGACCGAGGGCATCGTCGCAAGCAGCTCCAGGTCGTACTCGCGCTCGAGGCGCTCCCTCACGATGTCCATGTGCAAGAGCCCCAAGAAGCCGCATCTGAAGCCGAAGCCGAGCGCGTCGGAGGTCTCCGGCTCCCAGGAGAGCGCCGCGTCGTTAAGCGTCAGCTTCTCCAAGGCATCCCGCAGGTCCGGGTAGCGGTCCGAGTCGATCGGGAACAGGCCGCAGAACACCATCGGCTTGACCTCGCGATATCCGGGCAAGGGCTCTGAGGCGCTCTTGCCCCCACGCACCTCGGTCGTGAGCGTGTCGCCGACCCGCAGGTGCGTCACGTCCTTGATGCCCGTAATCAGATAGCCAACCTCGCCCGCGCTCAGCTCCTTCACCGGCGTCATCGTGGGCGAGAAGAAGCCAATGTCGTCGATCTCGGCATGCGTGCCCGCCGCCATCGCCCTGATCGCCTCGCCCTTGCGGAACACGCCGTCGACAACCCTGATGTAGGCGATCACGCCCCTGTACTGATCGAACTCGGAGTCGAAGATCAGCGCCCGCGGAGGCGCGTCCAGGTCGCCTGAAGGTGGCGGCACGCGCCTGACGAGCTCGTCAAGCACCTCCCCCACCCCGGCGCCCGTCTTGCCACTGATCTTCAGGATCGCCTCGTCGGGCTCGCCGATCAGCTCCGCCACTTCGCCCGCCACCCGCTCGGGC
The DNA here is from genome assembly GCA_963715765.1 of uncultured Solirubrobacterales bacterium. Taxonomy (GTDB): domain Bacteria; phylum Actinomycetota; class Thermoleophilia; order Solirubrobacterales; family Solirubrobacteraceae; genus Palsa-744. The sequence continues at coordinate 3,207,754 of OY970270.1, read as the reverse complement.
TCAGCGCCGGGCAGGTCGATCTTGTTCAGGCACGGGATCAACTCCAGGCCAGCCTCGACAGCCAAGTACGTGTTGGCGACCGTCTGCGCCTCCACGCCTTGGGAGGCGTCCACGACCAGCAAGGCGCCCTCGCACGCCGCCAGGGAGCGGGAGACCTCATACGTGAAGTCCACGTGCCCAGGCGTGTCGATCAGGTGCAATTGATAGGTCTCGCCATCAGAGGCCGTATAGGCGACCTTCACCGCCTGAGCCTTGATCGTGATCCCCCGCTCGCGCTCCAGGTCCATCGAGTCGAGCATCTGCGCTCGCATCGCACGCTCGTCCACGGCGTGCGTCAGCTCGAGGATGCGGTCCGCCAAGGTCGACTTGCCGTGGTCGATGTGGGCGATGATCGAGAAATTGCGGATTCGGTCTTGATCCATAGGCGTCCAAACTGTAGATGGCCTGCGGCTCCACCCCGCACCCGGACGCTCGCGCCAGTGGCGGCTTCCGCGGCGCGCTAGCCTTCAGGGTCCGGCGGATCGCCTACTCAACCGGAGCTCTCGGGCTCAAACCGGGCCACGCACCAACCTTGTGTTGGTGGCCAGTCCCGGTGGTTGGGAGTGTCATAGCCGCCCAGGCATACGACACGTTTAAGTCCTGGGACGTAGTAGTAACCCGGTGATCTTTGTCCGGACCAGGGCCGGGAGGGCGAAAGCCTTCTCGGCCCTTCTTCATCAGGCCCTGCCCAGCTGGCTCATGATTAGGCGATGCACTTGATGGGCCTCGGGGACGCGCATCGCGAACACCGCGCGCACGTACACCAGCACTCCGATCGCCCCGGCGGCGCCGAGACTGACTAGCTGCGCTGGGAAGGAGCCTCCGAGCAGTCGATGCAGCAGGTACCAGACAGTCCACGATGCCCCGGCCAGCAACGCCGAGGCGACCGCTATGCGGGCCGTGATCATCGTCGTCTGCCTGCCTTCCAAACGGCCGTTGAAGCCGATGCGCAGACGGTGCAGCTGTAGCGCCGTCATCAGTGCATTGGCTACCAGCGTGCCGATGATCAGACCGGCTATCCCCAGTGGCTTGTACAGGCCCACACTGACGATGATGTCGACAATGATGTTGACTCCCGCCAGCCGCGTCGGTATCCACGGTCGCTGCACCGCGAAGAACGTGCGCGTCAACAGCAGGTTGACACCGCCGAATGGCAGGCTGAAGGCAAACCAGAACAGCGCGATCGAGACGAGATGGGTGGACTGCGACCCGAATTTGCCGCGTTCGAAGACGAGCTGGACGATCGGTGTCGTCAACACGACGATGAAAGCCGCGGCGGGAATCAGCAGCAGATTGATCTGGCGCATACCAGTACCGAGCGTGCGGCGCATCGAGGACACGTCACGTCGCGACGCCATGCGGCTCAGCGTCGGAAACAGAACCGTTGCAACCGCCACGCTGAACAGGCCCTGGGGCAGCATGTAGATGCGAAAGGCATTGTTGATCGCGCGCGGCGCTTCTTCTGAGACGAGCGTTCCGAACACCGAGTTGATCAGCTGGTCGAGGTTGACGATGCCGAGGCCGATCGTCACCGGCAGCATCAACGTGAACACCTGACGGATGCGCGGATCGTGCCAGTCGATCGACATCTGCAGGCGAAAGTCGATGCGCCCGAGCGCACCGAACGCCATCAGCATCTGCACGAACGTCGCCACAAGGATCGCGATCGCATATGCATAAAGCTGGTTGCCGTCCTCATAGCCCCCTGGAAAGTGTGGACGTAGGACGACGAGCAACACGATGATCACCACATTCCAAACGGCCGGTGAGATCGCGGGGATCGTGAAATGGTCGTAGGACTGCAATATCCCGACGAGCAGCCCATTCAGGCCGAGCAGCAACACAACGGGGAACAGCACCTGCGAGAGCCCCACCGTCAGCGCGTCGAGCTCCGAGCCGAACTTCGGCCCCGTGAACAGCGGCATGATCAGGCCGGCCGCCAGCACGAAGAAGGCCGTGATCGCCCCCAGCACGATCAGGATGATCCAAAACAGGGTTGAAGCCAGCCGGAACGCCTCGCGCTTCTTGCCCTGTTGGAGCAGGTCCGTGAACACCGGCACGAACGCCGCCGACAGGGCCGCGTTCGCGAACAGGTTGCTGACGAGGTTGGGGACTTCGAAGGCGATCGTGAACGCCGACGCGGCCCCGGTCGTTCCGAAGAAGCTCGCCGCCACCACTTCGCGCGCGAGCCCCACTACGCGCGAGATGCCGGTCGCGATCGAGAAGATCGCGGTGTTGCGGGCCACGTTGCCCGAGCGCGGCGGCTCCGGTGGCTCCTCCTGTTCTCCGGCGCTCACAGACACGGGGCGCTATAGTACGGCGCTGCGCGGCGCGCCCCGGCTGACTGTTCGGGCCGCAAGCGTCTTTTCACATGGCCAACATCGCATCCCAAAAGAAGCGCATCCTTCGCTCCGAGCGCGAGCGCTTGGAGAACCGCGAATACACCTCGGCGATCAAGACTTACTTCCGTCGCCTGGAAGCGCTCGCCAAGGAGAGCGACTCAGAGGCCACCGAGGCCGAGCATCGTCGCCTCGTGCGCACGATCGACAAGGCCGTCAAGCGCGGCGCCTTGCATCGCAACACCGGCGCGCGCAAGAAGTCCCGTGCGGCACGTGTTGTCGCCGGCAAGAGCTCCTAGAGCGCTTCAAGCGCCCAAACCCATCTCGACGGCCCCAGGGTCGCTCAGTTTGTTACCGCGAGGATCGCTCGCATCGCGAGCGTGTCCTCTTCCAGGGATGAGAGCGGCGTACGAGCCTCGCTCAACGGCGCTCCTCCTCGCGTGTCCAGTTCGAGGTCGGCGATCCGGCAGATCGCCGCGCGCAGCTGCTCTGGCTCGGTGCGCGCCACGTCGGCGATGAAACGGTCCGCCGCGCGCGGGGGCATTCGCAGCGTGCGCTTGATCTCCGCGGGCGCCTCGCCGGCCTGGATGCGCACCGACACACCCTCGGCGTCGCGCAAGCGCTGAGCCATCAGGTACACGAGTCCGGACAGGCGCTCGCCCTGGGCGCGCAAGCGTAGGTAGGAGCGCACCGCTGCGCCTGCCTCGCCGCCGACGAGCGAGTCGGCTAGCGAGAATGCACGGTGAGCGGTGGAGTGGGCGGCCTGCTGCTCTATCTCCTCGGCGCTCACCTTGATCGGGGCCTCGCTCTGCTCGGCGGCCAGCGCCAGCTTCTCGAGCTCACGCAGCAGTCGCTGTTGGCGCTCACCGACCTGCGCTACGAGCGTCTTTGCGGCGAACGCGTCAAGCGACAGGCCGAGCCGCGTCGCCTGCTCGCGCGCCCACGCCGCGAGCTCCCACGGCTTGATCGTAGCCTCAGCCACGATCTGGCCTTTGGCGGCCTTCACCGCCGCGTGCAGCGCGACCGGCGCCTTCGTCCGTCCCTCCTCGCGGGCGAAGAACGCGATCGTCGTGTCGGGCGGCATCGTGGCCATCGCCGGCTCGACGTGTTCTGCGACCTCAGCCTCCTTGAAGCGCTCCACACCGTCCACCATGATCACGCGCTGTCCGATCGCGAAGGTCATCGTGGAGAGCACGAGCGCCACAGCTTCGGGCGTGCCCGTGTCGCCGGCGAGGACCTCCACGCTGCCGGCGTCGCCGTCGGATTCAGCCAGCGCCTTCAGCCGAGAACGGCGCTCGGTGATCGCGCCGTGATCGTCGCCGTGGATTAGATAGGCGGGCTTGAGGGCGGGCATTGTGGTCGAGTCTAGGCGAGCGCTCCGACGCCGCCAGCGGCAACGGTGTTGATGACGCCATCCCGCCAGACATTCGGCGCTGTATCGGTCAAACTCCGCCACACCAGGCTCAGGTAAGGGAAATCACCTATATGTGTCCCCCCGCACACTAAGTAACCTCCCGAAGCAAGAAACTGGCCAGGCAGCCAAACAGCCGAGACGCCGGGAGACCCCCATGCAGACCATCATGTTGAAACTGGATCGTTGGCTACGCCGTCGTCGCAGGCTCGTGGTCGGAACATGGCTGGTGCTCGTGCTGGCAGCCGTGCCGTTCGCCGCAAAACAGAGCGACCACCTCTCCAGCGGCGGCTATGCAATCCCCGGATCTCAGTCGCAGCGATTTGTGGCGCAGCTTCCCAAGATCTCGGCGGGGGCCCAACACGGGCTGCTCGGCGGTGTGCTGGAGGCGAAGGCCGGCGCGAGCGCCGCGGAGATGACCCAGGCGCTCGCCAAACTCGACGCCGCAGCAGCCGGCGCGGCCAACGTGAGCCTCTCCCCCATCGTGCGTCTGCAGACACAGCGCGCGATCGACGCCGCCGGGCCCCGCCAGCGCACGCTGGTGGTGCCGCTCGCGCTGAGCGTCAACGAAGAAGGCGCCACCAATGTCGCCACCGAACTACGCCAGCGCCTCGACTTGAACGGCCCGGACAGCGGCCCGGTGGAGTTGCATCTGGTCGGCCAGACCGCGCTTTGGGCCGGGCTTCAGGACCTCAGCAAGAAGGATCTGGCGACCGCCGAGAAGATCGGCTTTCCGATCGTAGCGTTGATCCTCGTGGCAGTCTTCGGCTCGCTGATCGCGGCAACGCTGCCACTCGCGCTCGGAGCCGTATCCGTCTTGATCACCGGCGCGATCATCTACTTCCTCTCGCTGACGATGGAAATGTCAGTGTTCGTGACGAACATGGCGTCGATGATCGGGATCGGCGTTGCGGTCGACTACTCGCTGTTCGTGTTGGCTCGCTACCGCCAGGAGATCAAGGCGGGCGCCGATCCGGAGCGTGCACGTGCCACCGCGCTCGCGACTTCCGGAGTGGCCGTCATCTTCTCCGGGGCCACTGTAGTGACGGCGCTGCTTGGCCTGTACATCGTGCACGCAGCCGCGATCCGCTCGATGGCCCTTGGAGCGATCGTGGTCGTCACCGTCTCGGTCCTTGCCGCCTCGACGCTGTTGCCCACGATCATCTCGCTGTTGGGCACTCGCACACACGCACGCGGCCGCGTCTTCGCGCGGATCTCGAGCAGGATGCCTGGTCCGCGGAACTTTTGGGAACGCTGGACGGCGCTCGTGACCCGCCGCCCAGCCCTGACCGCCGCCGCGGCGGCGATTGCGATGCTCACGCTGGCGATGCCGGCGCTGAAATTGCACACCGCCGACGGCGCGCTGCGCCAGTTCCCCAAGGGCAACGAGACGCTGCGCGGCTTCCAGGCGGCCGCGGCAGTGGAGGGCCCTGGGGCGAGCAGCCCGATCGAAGCGATCGTTCCGGCGAGCGAGGCCATGCGGGCGCGTGCGGTAATGGCGGCCGACCCGGAGATACGCAACATCGCGACGACGATCGTCTCGAAGAACGGCGCTGAAGTGCTGATCCGCGCGATCCCGCGCCACGACGGCGAGTCACCCCAAGGGCAGGAAGCGGTGAAGCGCCTGCGCGCGAACCTGCCCGCGGGCGCACTGGTCGGCGGCACAGCGGCCTACCTGAGCGATTACCACACAGAGGTGATGGGCTCGATGTGGAAGGTGGCCCTGTTTGTGATGTGCGTGACCTTCTTCGTGCTGATGATGCTGCTGCGCTCGATCGTCCTGCCGCTGAAGGCGGTCATCATGAACCTCCTATCGGTTAGTGCCGCCTATGGCGTATTGACGCTCGTGTTCGGCACGGTGGAAACATTGATCCCGCCACTCGTGCTGGCGGTCGTGTTCGGACTGTCGATGGATTACGAGGTCTTCTTGCTGAGCCGTATCCGCGAGCGCTATGCCGCGACGGGCGATACGCGTCGAGCTGTCGTCGAAGGACTGTCGGCGAGCGCGCCCACTATCACGAGCGCCGCTTTGATCATGGTGTGCGTGTTCAGCGTGTTCGCGCTGACGGGCGTGCCGTCGATCAAAGAGCTTGGTCTCGGCTGCGCGCTTGCGATCGCGATCGACGCAACGATCGTGCGTCTCGTGCTCGTGCCGACGGCGATGGAGCTGTTTGGCAAGTGGAACTGGTGGTTGCCAGGCGGGCTCGCGCGATACCTGCCTGACACCTCGGTTGAGGCGCTCGGTCAGCACGCGGTGGCGGCTGTGGCAAAGAGCGAGCGCCGGCCGGTGGCAACCGACATCGCCTGAGCCGCTTGCGCATCTCGCTTGCCGCGACGCCTACTTCACTACGAGGTTCACAAGCCTCCCCGGCACCACAATCTCCTTGACGATCTCGCGCCCGTCGATGTGCGTGAGCACGTTGGGCGCGGCGAGACACAGTGCCTTGAGCTCCTCCACGGTGGCGTCGCTGGAAGCCTGCACGCGGTCGCGCAGCTTGCCGTTGACCTGGCATACCAGCTCGTACTCGTCGCGTTCGAGCATCGCCGGGTCAGCTTGTGGCCACGGCTGCTCCCACACGCGCTGGCCGGTGAGCATCTCGTAGATGTCCGAGGAGAGGTGTGGGGCAAACGGGAACAGCAGCGAGGCGGCTGTGGCGAGCCCGAAGCGCAGCGTGTCGAGGTGCAGCGTGTCGCGCATGCGCGAGCAGTCGTTGAGCAGCTCCATGACGGCGGCGATGGCAGTGTTGAAGCCAAAACGGCGCATGTCTTCGGAGACCTTCTCGATCGCCCAGTGAGCCTTGCGTACGAGCTCCAAGTCGTCGCCTCGGAGCGCACCATTGTCACCAAAAGCACCAGCTGAGCTCAGCGGGTCGGCGCCTCCCCTCTCCGCGGTGTCGGCCGCCAGGCGCCAAAGTCGCGCGAGGAAGCGGTGGACCCCCTCAACGCCCTCGTCCGACCAGTCGGCGTCCTGGTCGGGGGGCCCGACGAACAGGATGTAGCAGCGCGCGGTGTCGGCGCCGTAGCGCTCGACGATCGAGGCGGGCGAGACGACGTTGCCCTTGGACTTGCTCATCTTGGCCCCGTCCTTGGTGACCATCCCCTGCGTGAACAGCGCCTTGAAGGGCTCCTGAAAGTCGAGCTGGCCGAGGTCGGCCAGGGCCTTGGTGAAGAAGCGCGCGTACATCAGGTGCAGGATCGCGTGCTCGACCCCGCCTATGTACTGGTCGACGGGCATCCATTGGCGCAGCGCGGCCGGGTCCCACGCGGCCTCTTCATTACGCGCGTCGCAGTAGCGCAGGAAGTACCAGCTGGAGTCCACGAAAGTGTCCATCGTGTCGGTCTCCCGCCGTGCGGGCCCACCGCAGGCGGGGCACTCGGTGGCCACCCAGTCCTCGGCGGCCGCCAGCGGTGAGCGTCCGTGCGGAGCGTAGTCCTCGATATCGGGCAGCACCACGGGCAGCTGCTCGGCGGGGACGGGCTGCAGTCCGCAGTCCTCGCAATAGACGATCGGGATCGGGCAGCCCCAGTAGCGTTGACGTGAGATCAGCCAGTCGCGCAGGCGGTAGTTGACAGACGCGTGACCCTTGCCCTCGCGGTCGAGCCATTGCACGATCGAGCGCAACGCCTCACGGTTGCCCATGCCGTCGAAGTCAGGGTGGGAGTTGACCAGTGAGCCGTCGCCTAGATAGGGAAGCCCACCCTCCCGCCCACCGACCAAACCTTGCTCGTCTCCCCCACCCTCCGGCACGCCTTCGATCACACGCCGGATCGGCAGGTCATATGCGCGCGCGAACGCGTAGTCGCGCTCGTCGTGGCCGGGGACGGCCATGATCGCACCGGTGCCGTACTCCATCAGCACGTAGTCGGCGACGAACATCGGGATCTGCTCGCCGTTGACGGGGTTGGTGACGGTACGCCCGAGCGCCACGCCGGTCTTGGGCTTGTCGATCGAGCCGCGTTCCTCCCCAGACTCGGTGAGTGCATGGTTGATGTAGTCGCGCACCGCCTGCTCCTGGGCGGTGCCCTGCACGAGTCGCTGCACGTCGGGGTGCTCGGGGGCCATCACGAAGAAGGTGGCGCCGAACAGCGTGTCGGGACGCGTGGTGAACACCGGATAGTCGATTGGGTGGGCGGGATCCAAGTCCTCGCAGCGGAAGGTGACCTCGGCTCCCTCGCTGCGCCCGATCCAGTTGCGCTGCATCGTCTTCACATGCTCGGGCCAGTCGATCCCGTTGAGGTCGCCCAGCAGGCGCTCGGCGTAGTCGGTGATGCGGAAGAACCATTGCTCGAGCTGCTTGACTTCGACCACCGCGCCGCAGCGCTCGCAGCAGCCGTCGACCACCTGCTCGTTGGCGAGGACAGTCTGGTCGTTGGGACACCACTTGACCGCAGCCTCACGCCGATAGGCGAGGCCCGCCTTGAACAGCTCCAGGAAGATCCATTGCGTCCAACGGTAGTAGGAGGGTTCGTGGGTGCCAAACTCACGCGACCAGTCGATCGAGATCCCCCACGAGCGAAACTGACGCTGGAAGGAGTCGATCGAGGCGGCAATCGACTTGCGCGGGTGCACTCCGGTCTTGATCGCGTGGTTCTCGGCGGGCAGGCCGAAGGCGTCGTATCCCATCGGGTGAAGCACACGGTGGCCGGTGCGCCTGTGGAAGTGCGCGATCGCATCGCCAACGGCGTATTTCTTGAGGTGGCCGATGTGGGGCTCGCCGCTTGGGTAGGGAAGCATCTCAAGCACGTAGGAGCTGCCGCCGGCGGCCTCGCCCGGGACAGGGTCGTTGGATACCTCCCAGGTGTGCTCACGCTCCCACACGGCCTGCCAGCGGGGCTCTATCTCGGAGGGGTTGTAGCGGCGCTCTGCCATTGGACAGCGCAGGTTAGCGGTCGGCCCCGGACGATTCTCTGGAAACCCAGGCCCCACGCGCGCGGGAGCGCCCAAAATTGGCGACCCCTCAAGTGCAGCGCGATCAGCCGACTTGCTCGAAGCGCGAGTACGCGCGCACGGCCTCAACCACCTCTGCGGGTGCTTTCTCAGGCGAGCCGGCGTCGAAAGGCGGTTGTGGGTCGTACTCGAGTCCGAGCTGGATCGCCTGTGCGACCTGCTCGCCGGCGATCTTGGCAGCAAGTGTCAGCGCCATGTCAAGCCCGGCGGTGACACCGGCGGATGTGGCGTGCTTGCCGTCGAAGACGACCCGCTCGGGCACGACCTCGGCGCCGAGTGAGCCCAGCTGCTCGAGCGCTTGCCAGTTGCTGGTGGCACGCTTGCCGGCGAGCAGGCCGGCGGCAGCGAGGATCAACGATCCGGTGCAAACCGAAGCGGTCCAAGTGGAGGTGGCATCGGCGGCGCGCAGCCATGCGTGCACGGGACCCTCTTCCATCAGGGCAACCTGTCCTGGACCGCCCGGTACAACCAAGATCTCGGGGTGAGCGAGTTGATCGAGCGTGGCGTCGGCGAGCAGCGCGAGCTGCCCGGTGTCGGTGCGCTTGGGGGTGGCGTGCTCTGCGACAAACGTGACTCGCGCGTCGGGCAACCGGCTGAGCACCTCATAGGGCCCGACAGCGTCGAGCGCTGTGAAACGCTCGTAGATGAGTATCGCGATGTCCATGTGTTGCCGCCTCTCGTGGTTGGGTTTGGATTTGTTGGGCGTGCCCGCGGCGGGCCCGCTCCTGTATGCCTCAGGCCGCCGCCGTCACATCCACGGCGCAGCCCGAAGGGTGAAAGCGGCGGCGGTACTCGGCAGGGCCGACGCCGAGCGTGCGCAGAAAGCAGCGGCGCATCGTCTCGGCAGTACCGAAGCCGCAGGCTTTGGCAACGGTGGCGATCGACTCCGCGGTGTCCTCCAGGGCGCGGCGCGCGGCCTCCAAGCGCACACTCTCGACATAGCGCGCGGGCGTGACGCCTGTCTCGGCGGCGAACGCGCGAGCGAAGTTGCGCGGGCTCATGTGGGCGCGCCGCGCAAGCGCATCCACCGAGAGATCCTCGGAGACGTGCTCGAGGATGTGGCGGCGAACCTCACGCAGCGGCTCCCGCACTGGTTCCTGGGCCGCGAGCGTAGCGCTGAACTGAGCCTGGTTGCCGGGGCGGCGCAGAAACAGCACGAGGTGGCGCGCGATCGTGAGCGCCGCTTTGCGGTCGAGGTCTTCTTCGACGAGCGCAAGCGCGAGGTCCATCCCGGCGGTGACCCCCGCCGATGTCCACACGTCGCCGTCGCGCAGGAAGATCGGCTCGGGATCGACGTGTACGGTCGGATGAAGGCTGGCAAGCTCTGCCGCGGACGCCCAGTGGGTCGTGGCGCACCGCCCGTCGAGCAGCCCGGTGGCCGCGAGCAGGAACGCACCGGTGCACACGGACGCGGTGCGTCGAGCCCGTGCAGAGGCGCACGCGATCCAATCTATGGTCGCGGGATCGCGTGCGGCCTCGCGCGAGCCGATGCCACCGGCTACGATCAGTGTGTCCAGCCGCGCGGGCGCGCGGGAGAAGTCGCCATGCGGCGTGATTGTGAGCCCACTGGAGGTCTGCAGTGGAGCGCCGTCGCGGCTGAGGATCGAAACCTCATAGCCGCGGTCGGCGCGACCTGTAGCCTCGATGAGCTTCTGCGCACCTGCAAACACCTCCAACGGCCCTGTGATGTCGAGGCTCTGTACATCGGGGAAGGCGAGGATCGCGATCTGGCGTCGGTATTGGCGGCGGGGCATGGGTTGATGATGCCCCACCACCAGTCTGTCTGCAAGGACATTTTTCCCACGATTTCTGCCGCCACCGACCGAGCCCACCTACGACGGCGCGGACCTACCTCGAAACGGCGTACCTCTCAGTAGCTCAGTCGCGGGGGTGTGCGTCAGGTTGCACGCTTCTTCTTGCCCTGCGCGCGAGGGACCACCTCGTACAGGTGGACGGTCTTTATCTCGGTTTCACCCCCGCTCAACTGTGCGATTCTCAAATGCGCTGCCAGTCGCCCGTGTGCCGCCCGCAAAAGTGTGAGTCCGAGTTTATTCAGCTTGGACTTCACATCGCCCGTCCCTTCCGCGAGAAGCGAGAAGCTGAAATGGCCGATTACGACGAGATGACTCGTCCTTTTGCCATGCTTCCCCTTGCTTGACTGCTCAGCTTCGAGCGTTAGCTTCCCGCTGCAGGACTGTTCGCCTTCGCACATAAGCCCGATTGTGACCAACCCGTCACTTTGAGTAGCGAGGTTGGCGCTGCCGAGTGAGAGCACGGATGGGGATGACTGTGTCGGCAACGAGAGTATGGATGGGAACGACGGTGTCGGCAGCGTTTCCGCGGGAGCGACATTGCTGGGAGCCAGCGTCGGCGGTGAAGGTGGCGACGCCTTGATCGCTGAGAGCGCTGGGGTCATTCCCACGCCGGTGCCGCCGGAGTTGCTTGCTGACACTTGGCAGTAGATGGTGCGGCCCACATCCGCGGCGGTGAGCTGGTATGTCTGACTCGGACCAGATTGCAACGTCTGCTGGTTGACTGAATTTACGAACGTGTACACAAACGTGGGCGAACCTGTCCATGAGCCCGGTTCGCATGTCATCGCGTGACCGACTTCCAGCACCGCTCGAATGACGGCTCCTCCACCTCGTGGCGCTCGTGGTGGCGTTTCCGAGCCTTCAATGAAGTCCCGGATCTCCGGGGCCGCAATGTTTACGAAACCGTTATTGGAGCCAGGAAGGCATGATTCCCCTCCAACGAGTTCGTCAGTGTCCATGACGCCGACCAACGTAGCGATTGATCCACTCGTCAGCCCGCTGCCGCTATCACCGGCACACCCGGATCCCCCCGCGGAGCTGGCGCACAGAAACACAGCGTCGGCTTCTCCTCCACATGGCCTGCTGAAACCCACAGTCATGCCAAGCGAGTGCAGCGGCCCTTCCGCCTTGACGCTTGGACTCTCCCGTCCAAATCCGGTGAGGTTTACCTGCGCGCCTTCGCCAGGCGCAGCTGCAGCCAGACTTATCGGCTGCACGGAAGAGTCAAACTTCAAATGTTCGCTGAGCGCTAGGACAGCGATATCATCGGAAGCGCCGGCGCCTATGGAGTATTCGAAGTACGGGTGTACTCGTATGTCTTCGGTTTCGATCTCCTGTTCTTCGGGTTCGGCTACTTCCATGTTAGAAGTGCCTGCAACCACCAGCACATCTTTGGCGGGCACCCTGGTGTTTGTTTCTGGATCGAACATACAGTGACCAGCAGTCACCACGTGGGTTTCATCGATGATCGACCCACCGCATAAAAGGACAAGATACTCAGTGCCTGAGATCGGGATAAAGGCCACGACGAACACCTGTCACGGAGCCTGTGTGATCGCTATCTGGCCGCCGTCGACAATCGATGCGCGCGCTCTTGGCGAGCGCATGCGCCTACGAATAGCGCGCATGCCAAGGTCCGCGAGATATGACTTGCGGAGGACGCGGTGCGCTGTGGGCCAGTGCGAGTAAGGCAGTCGAGTAGCGCCGACCGCACTAGATGCCGCCATCGACATGGTCGCAGCGACCACCACGAAGATACACAGCTTGCGCAGGACCAGCAAACGTCCAACCACGGCTTCTACCCCCTAAATTCGCTTTCGCCGCATACCTCGCGCGACACCGGACGTCATACTAATAGGCAAATATGACTATTCGCAATTCGTGTTTCCCATTTGTGACAGACGGTCAGAGCAGGCAGAGACGGTCGGAGCGCGTAGTTCGTGCGAAGTAGGCTCAAGCTGCCGTCGTGACCGAGGTGCTTAGCACTTGACCTTCAGCACCGAGTGCTTGCACGGCTACATACGCTGGCGCGGTGGAGGCTTCGATCGCCGTCTCGAAGCCGCTGCGGGGCACAGTCGCGATCGGCGCAAGCGATCGTGGGCTCACCCCACCGAGCAGACGCCATTGTTGGACCTCGGTGGCACCGTTCCAAGTTGCGTAGACATCGATGCCGCCATCGGACACGGCCCGGACCGCAAGCCGAGGGGGCTCTGTGGGGTCTCCGGTCCAGGGGAACTTCAGCGCGGTGAACGACTGGTAGAGAGCCGGTAGGTGAGCATCGAGCAAGAGATCGCCTTCGGCGTTGAATTCGGAGAAGTAGGGTTCCTGACCCCAGCCGACGACCCAGTTGCCATCGGGTTGGGGTTGGAAGTCCCCCTGGCTTGCGGAGAGCAGCGGCAGTTTGGGATGCACGAAGCTCGAGACCAGCGAGGCGGTCATGGTGTGCAGGTTGAGCTGTAGCACGATCACACGTGTTTGGGAGTGCACCTTTGGTGTGCCGCCGTTGTCGAAGAAAGAGATCTTCCCGCCCGGCTCGGAGCGCACATCGTGCTGCCATGCGGGGCGCGCGCCACGGCCCATCTTGAAGCTCGACTGCTTACCGCCGAGGCGCCAGATGACCTTGCCGGTGCGAGCGCTCACGTCGTAGGCCGCCCACGTGTTGCGTGAATCCACGAGCATCGTGTCCCCGTGCTTTGAGACCGCGTTGATGTGAAAGAAGTCCCACGGCGAGATCGGGGTGCCGCCGTGCTTGACGGGCATGTAGGAGTCGGCGAGCCATACGTGGTCGAGCGCGTGCCACTCGAAGCGCACGAGACCGGTCTTCAGGTCGATTTCCTGGAACAGGGTGTCGGCAACAGCGCCGTTGGTGGGTCCGCCATTGGGACGCAGATCGCAACGGATCGCGTCATAGACGGTGAACAGCGCGGTGCCCTGGGGCGTGATCTCAAACGCGTGCAGATCGGGCTGGTAGCCGTTGCCGGCGCGCACGATCTGGATGTCCTTGTAGGAGCTGTTGGCGATCACGATCCCCGCTTCGTGGCGACCGTCGTAGACGAGCGGGTCCTCCCACCAGGTGAGGACCGGATGGCCGTCGTATTCCTGAACGCGCAGGTCGGCCGCCCTGGCGCCGTGCGGGACGGGCTTGAACCAGATCAGCTGGCCGGAGCCGCTGAGGATCATCGGCCCGTACTGACCCGGCCCCGCGTAGGGCGCGAGGAAGATGTCCCCGGGCGTGTGCGAGCCCGTGTCGGTGCTGACAGTGACCGCGGGCGGCAGCAGTTCTGGGCGTGAGACGAAGCGCTGGAGTTCGCTTGGCTTTGGCGGAGGCGGAGGCGGCGGCGGCGTCTCCAGCGAGCGGCTCACGGCGTCCACATCGGCAACGGTGAAGTGCCATGCGAAAGGGATTGTGCCTGTGCCCCTGCGCAGAGAGGCGTGGACGGTCACGGTCTCGCCCTGCGTGAAGGACTTATGTGGCAGGAAGCTCGCTCCGTCACCCTGAGAGTAGGCCTCCAGTCGCCCAGAGTGCGAGCCGCTGCGCGAGCCGACCACTGTGACATCGACGATGTCGGCAGCCGGGACGCCGAGAAAGCTGATCTGGGTGCGGTAGGAGGCGTCGAGCGTGTTGGGCGCGGGCGAGACGGTGACGGCGCCACCGGCGAGCGCCGCGGAGGTATTGAGCATCGAGGGCTGGCACGGCGGCGGCGGGCCGGCATCGGCGTGCGGAGATATGGCGACGACGAGCGCGGCTGCGACGGCCAGGACGACGAACAGGGTCGTCCAACGGGCTCTGGCGGTAATCGGCAAGCGCGAGAGCATACGCGTGCGTGCGCGTGAGCGCGACAGATGATGGGCTACCCGAAGCTGGGCGACACTCAGAGCATCGTGTAAGGAGCGAGAGCCCTTACCATGCGTGGATGCACCCAAGCGATACCTCAGCACGCGTGAAGGGCATCCTCGACGCTGCCGAGCAAGCCGCCCGACAGCTGCGGGCGCAGGCCGAGGAGCGGGCCGCCGGGCGCATCGCAGAGGCCGATCGCGCGGCCGCCAACCGTGTGAGCGCCGCCGAGGAGGAGGCGGAGGAGATCCTCGCACAGGCACGTGCACGGGCAGAGCAGGCCCGTAACGAGGCGCTGGCCTCGGTCGGAGCGATCCACGCCGAGGCCGAGGGCGTACTGGCGAAAGCACGCGAGCAGGCGGACGACGAGCTGGAGAGCACGAACCGGGAAGTCAGCCGACTGCGGGAGGACACACGGGAGCAGGCCAAGACGATCGTAAAGACAGCAGGCGAGGAGTCGAGCAGGATCCTCGCCGACGCACACGAGCAGGTAGAGCAAACGCTTGCGGCGGGCGAGCGCCAGCTTGCGGTACGGCGCGCCGAGGCCCACGAGCAGGCCAACGAGCTGCTTGCCACGGCCCGGTCCGACGCCCGTGAGATCGTCGGCGAGGCCCACGGGATCGCGCGCGAAGTGCTGCGTGACGGCAGCGAGGTCTCGCGCAACCTGAGCGACCTGTCGGTGTCGCTGCGCAACAATGCCGAACGCCTGCTGCGCGACGTGCGCCTCACCCACGGCAGCATGACGGCAAGGCTCGACCAAGCCGCACCTGGCGCTACCACGCCTGGCCAGAGGACCCGAGAGGAAGCTCCCCCCCGCGCGCGCCGCCCGGCACACGAGCCGGATATGGATCTCGACGTGCCGGAGTTCATTCCACGCGGTTGAGGCACCAACAACCTCAAGCGTTGTACGATTGATGGAGACTCGGGGCTATAGCTCAGCTGGGAGAGCGCCTGCATGGCATGCAGGAGGTCGTCGGTTCGAGCCCGACTAGCTCCATACAGCCGTGGTCAATGCGAACCACTGGGACACGGAAGGTCGGTTCGGTCTGGTCGTTGCATCCACCCGGATCAGGCGAACCAACGGTCACCGGCAGAACACAGGTGAGGATCAGCAGCCCGGTCAGCGCGGGCGCCATACCTCGAGGTCGTCCTGGCGAGCAGGCGGCGGAAGAGCCTCACGCTTCAAGCCAAATCACGCCGTCGCGCAACACGACCGGATAGGTCTTCAGTGGTATCGAGCCGGTGGTGTTCTTAACGACTCCGGCGATAGGTTTGAGTGCGCCTTGCGGACCGCGCGTCATCGCGCCGGTTCGCACATCAAAGCGGGCAGCGTGCCAGGGGCACTGCAAGCATCCGTCTTTGGTTACGTACCCCTTGCCGAGCGAGGCCAAAAGGTGACGGCATCGGTTTGATACAGCGAACGGCTCGCCTTTGCTCATGCCGACTGCCAGCACGCCGTGTGGTGTGTCGATGACCGTGACACGCCGCTCATCGAGATCATTCACGTCCACGAGGCGAAATGGCGCTGTCGCTAGGTCCGTCATGTGTATCTCCTTGTGGTGGCGGTCAGGGCGATGCGTGCGATGTCAGGCACTTGGTCGTTTCTGCCTCGACGGACCTAAACATAGTGATCATTATATGATATATTAATCACTATGTCAAAGGGATCGCTCCGCGACGAGCAGCGCGCGCTAACGCGTCGGCGACTGCTGGACGCAGCGGAAGCGGTGTTCGGTCGCCGGGGCTTCTACGGTGCTTCGGTCGAGGAAATAGCCAGGCAGGCCGGCGCTACCACAGGTGCGCTTTATTCGAACTTCGACAGCAAGGAGGACCTGTTCCTCGCCCTCTTTGATGAGCGGATCGCGACTGACGTGCGCGACTATTCGCAGATCGTGGCGTCTAGTGCCAGTCTCGTGGAATCGGCATGTGACGTTGCTGACCACTGGATGGGGATCCTTGCGGAGCGCCCCTACTATTTCCCGCTACTAGTCGAGTTCTGGGCGCATGCGCTTCGCGAGCCGCGCCTCAAAAGCCGCCTCGCGAACCGCTTTGCAGCACTGAGGGAGGCAGCCGCTCGCCTCCTCTCGCAGGGCTCTTCACAGGTGGGTATCTCACTCAGCGATGAGACCGCAGAGCGCCTTGCCCTGATTATCACGGCGCTTGGAAACGGGCTGGCTTTGGAGAAGCTGATTGATCCAGACGCCATTCCCGATTCGCTACACAGCGAACTGCTGGCACTTATCCTCAGCGGCCTTGCCGCTCTCGCCCGCGAGAACGGCCTGTCGGCCGATGGCGCCACTCTTGGTGCTGGTGAAGTGGTTCCGCGAGATGACTGAGACCGCAGTCACGTCGAAGGAGTGATGAAGGGTGCTGCTTGGGCTGTTCGCGGCCATCCTCTCGTCGGCCGCACTGAACGTCGGCCTCGTGCTACAGGCACTCGACGCTCGTCAGATCCCAAGCGAGGAGGCGCTGCGCTTTTCGCTACTTGCTGTTCTTGCACGCCGTCGGCGCTGGCTGGCTGGGTTCGGGCTAATCGGCGCAGGCTTCGGACTTCAGGTGCTCGCCCTGACTTGGGCACCATTCATCATCGTCCAGCCAGTACTCGCCGCTGGCTTGCTGCTCGTGCTTCTGCTTGGCGTGAGGATCCTGGACGAGCGGGTTGGAGCGGCGGAGATCGCCGGCGTCCTCGGAATCATCGCTGGAATCGCCCTGGTGACGATTGGCGCGCCTGCGGGGGCCGAGAAGGTCACCAGTCTGGGCGCGGTGATCCTCGTCACGACCGTGCTTGGGGTGATCGCTGCTGTCCCTTTGGCCCTGCGCAGCATAGGTCGGCTTGGCTCCGCCACTTTCGTCGTTATTGCCTCGGGGCTCGCCTTTGGAGCAGGCAACATCACTACCAAGATGATCAGCGACTCGATCGGTACGGGTGATATTCCTGCTGCCAGCTTGTGGTTCATCGCAGCGCTGGTCACGGCCATGATCGCCTTGATTACCGAGATGTCGGCGCTCCAGCGACGCCCCGCGAGCATCGTCGTGCCTTTGACGTTCGGGGTGCAGACTTTCCTCCCCATTATGCTCGAGCCCTTATATCTGCGAGAGCGCTGGGGGACCGCTGCCTTGCACGGCGTGCCGCTAATCACGGGTCTCGTGACGGTGCTGCTCGGCAGCGTTGCAGTAGGCCGGACCCGTGCAGTGAGTGACCTAATTGCTACATAAATACTGTCTGCTGGTCCTCTATGCCGACATCGTCTCGACAACTGCTCACCGAGGCGAACAGGCGTTGTCATCAAGCCGGTCATCCTTATCTCCTTGTTGTGACAGGCCGCAGCGCGCTCAAGAGCTAGCCGCTCCGTCATGTGCCGCTCTCGCGCACGGCAGGGCGCTCGCCGACCTGGATGATCTCCGCCGGCTACTCGATGAGGCCACACTCGGCTTGGAACGAGCGAGCAGGTTGCGAGAAATGCTGGAGAATTCTTGGCAGCCTTCCGGTCACACTGTGCCTGAGGAGATTGCGGTGACGGTCGATGAGCAGGTCGATGAACTCTTCGCACTCAACGCCCGGCTGATGGTGCGTCTCGGTACGGAGGATCCGATCGCGAGCGAATTCGAGGAAGCCAGCGATTCCTTCTTCCTCACCCGGGGAGCGTTCCTCGTCGGAGCCGATACCCAGCACACGCCTGCGGAAATGCACGAGGACATTCGTGATCTAGGGATGAAATTCAGTGCCGCCGTCAGCGGGTTCCTACATGCTGCACTGGCGCGGGCCGGGACCGTGCCGCCGCCTGGTGCCTTGGTGCTCGACGCAACAGGCTCATCCATGCCCAGCGAGGGCCCTGTCAGCTCTGGTCCCACCGACCGCGCTCACGCTGGCGCACCTTCCTGGCGTGGGTGAAGGTGTATGGCAGCACGATTCGGTGTACGAGCTCGACGAGTCTCCAGATCGGACGTGCGATGGGCTGTTCGTAATGGACGAGCGTGGTCCATAGCACCGTGGACTCCTGGACGATCACGACGTTGTGCCCGGTGATCAGGGCGGAGCGGGCCTGGAGCGTCACCGTGTCGGGGCAATCGTCGAGTATGCGCCAGCCGAGCACGTGCGTGGGCGCCCGCCCAGGCGCGAGCCGCAGCCCGAGAACGAATCGCCAACCGAGCATCTGAAACCAGCGGACGACCGTTGGGGCGCCCTCCCAGGTCGCGCGCGCCCACTGCTCAGCACTCAATGACCGGGCGTCCCCAGCTACAAGCTCATACGTGATCGCCCGGTCAGCGCCAGCCAGATCCTCGCGCGATCGAATTGCCTCGGGTACCCCGACGACGTGGACATGCGAACGAGTCACACCGGCAATCTCCCCGTCAGGCTCCGCGCACGAGCACTGTCTTCGTCTCTCCGGCGAGGCAGTGCTCGCGCAGGGCGCGCGGAGCGTCGTCGAACGGCGCAATGCTGGTGATGACCTGCTCGGGACAGAGCTTTCCGCGCGCGATCAACTCGAGCGCGCCGGGAATGTTGGTGCGCGCGTGCGGAATGCCGACATGCAGCGTGCAGCGGCGGATGTACATCTGAATCAGGGGGATGTCCGTGCTGCGGTGCAAGCCGCCGTTACTGGTGCAGACACCGTCGGGAGCGGTGTGAGTGAGGGCGAGGCGAAGCGGATCGGCGCTCGAGTGCACGACCAGCGGTGCGGGCGCATGCCCGCGTAGCTCGCGCGGCTGTAGCGCAATCAGACCGAGCCGCTCGGCGTGGGCCCGCACCTCAGCTCGCGAGTCCACCAGGCGCACGTTGCGCGCGCCCAGCGCAAGGGCGATCTGGCCGGCATAGAGGGCGACGCTCGCGCTCAGCAGCGGTCGTCGCGAGAGCCCAGCGATGATCAGGATTCGTGCATCGGCGTCGGCCTCCAGCAGCGCCGGCAGGTGTGGCGCGATGTGACGGTAGGCGTCGGCGATGTTATCCGAGAGGCTTGCGGCGGCGGCCGGCGCGACCCCGTCGGGGAGTGGGACGAGCATCGCGTCGGCGTACGGGACCACGAGCTCATCGGAGAACGCGCCGCCGAAGTGTCCGCCGCCAACGCCCATGCCGAAGGCTGACAGCGGGGGAACGCTGAGGCAGCTGCCGGGGTAGCCGGCGCGACAGGACGAGCAGGAGCCGCAGCTGAT
This sequence comes from uncultured Solirubrobacterales bacterium, assembly GCA_963715765.1. Taxonomy (GTDB): domain Bacteria; phylum Actinomycetota; class Thermoleophilia; order Solirubrobacterales; family Solirubrobacteraceae; genus Palsa-744. The sequence goes on along the minus strand of OY970270.1, from coordinate 3,188,217 downwards.
CTGGAACGGAACGACGACACGGTCGCCGGGCTTTACCGTGCTCACACGCTCACCAACCGCCAGGACCTCGGCGACGCATTCATGACCGAGGTGCACGGGCAGCGCGAGGTTCATTGTGCCAAGCGCGAGCGGGCAGTCGACGTCGCAGGTGGACGTCGCGAGCGGATGAACGATTGCCTGCTCTGGTCCCGGTGCCGTCGGGGCGGGCACCGAGCGCCAGCCCATGCGCGCTCCCGGCATGGCGACGAGCGCGCGCATGCGCCGCCGGCCAGCTCTGCGTCGCCCCGCGCTGCTGGCGGCCGCGCGCAGCAGCCGCTCAAACCGCTGTATGCGGTTGCGTTCGAGCAGGGCCGGGATCGCGGCGCCGGCACCCGGCGTCATCAGCCCGGTGTAGTGGCGGACGTAGCCGCGCGGGCGGTGGGGATGAGCTGACATCAACACCTCTCGGCGAAGATACACACGTATTGCTTACAATACAATCGTATGGTTGCCGCGAACTCCGATCTGACCGGACTGGCGCGCATTCGCAACGCCGCGCTCGAGGGATTCGCGCGCGACGGGGTCGCCGGCACTTCGCTCCGTGATGTCGCCAAGACGGCCGGAGTCTCGCCCGGTCTGGTGCAGCACCACTTCACGACGAAGGCGGCACTCGTGGAGGCGGTCGGCGCGCACGTCGTCGGACTGGCGAGGGAGGCGTTCGGCGATCTGCCTGCAGCCGGGACTCCGGTCGAATCGCAGAAGCAGCTCGGCGACCGGGTCACTGCATTCGTGGCCGAGCAGCCGACGGCGCTGCTGTACGTGGCCCGGGCCATGGCCGATGCAGACAAGACCGCCGCGGCCGTGTTCGACGCATTCGTCGAGATCGCCAAAGGGCTTTGGCAGACGCTGGCCGACCACGGGTTGCTGCGAGACGACGCCGACATTACTTGGGCGGCGCTGCACGGGGTCACGTTGATCCTCGGCACCGTGCTGTACCAGGCGGAGATCGGCCGGCACCTGCCCGAGCCGTTCATGACCGCCAACCAGCTGGAGCGATGGAACGCAGCGGGCAACGCACTGTTCAGCGAGGGTCTCTACCGTCGTCCGCCGAGGCGCGCGCGCGTGTGAGCAAGAGCTTCGACGTCGTGATCGTGGGAGCCCGCTGTGCGGGCTCCCCGCTGGCAGCGCTGGTGGCCCGCGAGGGGGTCTCGGTGGCGCCTGGTCGAGCAGGCGCGGTTCCGAAGGACACGCTATCCACGCACGCGTTCCAGGCGGACGCGACCGCGTTCCTGGACAGGCTCGGTCTGACCTCCTCGCTGCGCATAGGCCGCTGGCGGATGAGGGACCTGCTCAGCGTGCACGTTCACAATTCGATTGATTCCAATTGCCCCATCCCCTGACAGCAAACGAGCGGTACCGTACGTTACACTTGCGAGGGTGGCGGGGGCCAAAGATATTCTGATCTCCCGACCCGTTGACACGATCGGATCGCTCCTTCCCGACGGGGGTCGTGCTTCTTCTAGGAGACCGGCTGAGCCGGTCGTTGAGCGATCGTCCGGTGAGCGACGTAACACCGTGCGCGCCGAGCAGAGTCGTCAGGAGCTCGACCTGCTGGCGCAAGAGATGGACACGTGGGTCTCCAAGCGCGTGCACGCCGACAGACACAAGCGCCACGTCTCACAGTTGCAAAGCCTGCGACTGGTTCTCGAGACCGCATCGAGCGCGATCAGATCGAAGCTGGACGCGACACCCACGAGCGGACCGGTGGGCGAGGTGTACGAGCGGTGTGGAGAGGTCGACCGGCGCGCGCTGATCGTTCGCCGCTTCTGGCAGTTCTTCGCCACCAAGTGGGATCAGCACGACGACCCCGAGCTCGGAGCAGTTCTCGACGCCGCCGGCGAGGTCGTCTGGAGCTGCTGGGCGGGGCCGTTCCGCGCGTTGCAACGCGCATCTGAGCCCGCGCCCTTGCCCTATGTCGAGCCCGAACCCTCCCCGCACGCTACGCTGCGTCTGCGACCCCCCAGGGAGCTGAAGACCCCGGATGATCTGCTCAGTGCCCTGCTCGCAAAGCTGCCGATGCCCCTGATCGGCATACCGCCGATCTGCGTGCGGCGTCCCTGGTGGCTGATCACGATCGCGCACGAGACCGGCCATCACATCGCTCATGACCTGCTCGACGAGTCGACCGCGAAACGCATCCGCGCGCTGGTGTGCGCTGCGGCGCGGATGCCGGGGAGTGAGACGGACACCCGCTGGACGAACTGGACTCACGAGCTGTTCGCGGACGCGTTCGCCGTGGCAAGCGTCGGAAAGGCCCAGCTCTGGGCAATCGACGAGCTGGAGCTCGCGGGCGATCGTCAAATGTTGGTGGATCGCGGCGCTCACCCTCCAGCACTCATGCGGCGCGCGCTCAATCGGGCGATCCTCGCGACACTCGTAGGCAACGAGGAGGCCGACGCGGAGGACGATCCCATCCCGGCCCAACTGCGGGACTCGATCGAGACCTGCGGATCGGTCGCGCGGGCGCTTGTCGAGGAACCCCTGGGCGAGAAGCAGCACGACACACTGCGCGCGCTCTGCAACTGGCGCGGCGATCGCTTCCAGCCGACCGGCGAGGTCGCGAAATGGGAGCGAGAGCTGCTCGGCAGCGGACCACTGGTGGCGCAGAGCACACTCGCATCGGCAAGGCTGGCGACGGCGGGCTCTGTCGCGGCGTGGAGATCCGTGTCCGCCGAGCCCGATGCGATGCTTCGCGACCAGCACCGCGAGATCCTCCGCCAACGGACGATCGACCTCCTCGCCGCGTGTCGCGAGCCCGGAACGCGATCGTCCACCGCGCCATCCGATGATGTCGTAAATCTCGCCGTGGAGCTGGCGCGCATGTTGACCGACACTCAGCTGGAGGCCTGAGTGCGCGTCGAGGTGTCCGTCACACCGAGCGCCGGTGGCCGAGAGTGGACCGTCTCACTGAGCTTTGTCGGGCAGAAGATCCGCCGTCAGATGCAGCGCGCCCAGGGCGCGCTGCCGGTGAGACCGGTGCCCGCACCAGGACCCGATCGACCGCAGCATGAACTCGAAGACGAGCCGACACGAACGGAAATCTGCAAGCGAATCGCCTCATGCAAACCCGAACGAGGCGATGTCGAGCTGATGGGACGCTATCTGTTCGACGCGCTCATCGGCGCGGAGGCTTGGGCCGCCATCGAAGATGCGGCAACCGCCGGAGGCGAGCCGATGATCGAGCTCGCGCTCACCTGGGAGGCGGGCGACCTGGACACACCGAAGTGGGAGCTGATGCACGATGGGAGCGAGTTCCTGGCCGCTTTCAGAGCGCGCGCCGTAGCTATCACCCGAATCGTGTGGGACGCGCCCGGTGGAGCGCGTGCGCGCGAGCGGCTCAGGGCGCCCGCGCGCGTACTGTTCGCGGTCGGCAGCGACCTCGACGACCCCGAGATCCGTGCGGGCGCGGAGATAATGGGACTCCTACGCCGCGTGGAAGAGGGTCGAGGCGCGATCATTCCGTTCGTCCTCGAGCACGCGAGCGTCAAGACCCTACGCAGGGAAGCCCGCCGCCTCAATCCGGACATCGTGCATTTCGTGACCCACGGCCGTGTGCACAAAGGCCGCGGAGAGCTGTCGATGCAGGGCGAGGACGCCGCCGCACATGTATCCGCCGATCAGCTGCTCGAAGCCCTGAGCGACGGCGGCAGGATCCCGCTCCCGGCTGTCGCGGTGATAACCGCGTGCGAGAGCGCCGCCACACACGATCACACGGTGCCGTTCGCCGTCGAGCTCGTCAGGGGCGGTATACCGATCGTGGTCGGAATGACAGGTGTGGTCTCAGATCCCGTCTGCCGCCTGTTCAGCAACCGCTTCGGCGCCGCGCTGACCGAAGGTGAGCCGCTCGTGCGTGCGCTCACGGACGGCCGGCGCGCCGCTCTGTGGCACGCGTCGGGGAACGGCGATGGACCGGACGCCAGCGTCGACTGGGGACTCCCGGCCCTGTTTCTCGCGCCGTCCGTGCCGTCTGACCACGTGGTGGTCGACCTGGAGGGAACGGATGAGATACTCGAACGAATCGATGCGTTCGGACTCCAGCAGAAGCCAGTGTTCTGCGGCCGGCGTAAATTCATGCGGCTGCTCGACCGCCTGCTCGATCCGCATGATCCGCTCAACGTTCTCGTCGCCGCCGTGGAACGTCCAAACGACGGGGAGGTCGGCGAGACACGGCTCGTGCACGAGCTCGCGCGGCGGGCGCTGCGGGGCGGCCACGTCGTCATGATGCTCAGCGCGGGTGGTAACGGGACGCGCTCAGAACCGCCAACCACGCCCGGGCTACTCGCGCTCTATCTACTACAGGAGCTGTTCGAGACGCACAGGCGCTTTGGACTGGCCGCTCCGCGCGATGCCGCAATCCTCGATGCCCTGACGCGGGCCACGGAGACCGGCGCATCCGAGATCGCAAGCGCACCCGACAATATGGTTCATCAGCGTCTCGCCGAATACTGCAAACAGCTCCGCAGGGATCACAGTGATTGGAAGGACCGCTTCGAAGCCGACATCCTGCGGGAGGCGCTTGCCAGCGACCTGGCCAGCCTCCAGGCACACGTGCGTGCGCGCAAAGATCCCTCACTCGCCGAGCAATGCCGTGTGATCGTGCTACTGGAGCGCGTCGAACGGTGGGGTGAGACGACGGTGGCACTCGCCGAAACCCTTCTCACTCCGACCGGTTTCGGCGTAGGAGAGGACCGCGTGCCGGTCGTCTTGACGTGGACGGTGAACGACGACATGTACTTTCACACACTGCGGGCACTCGAGGAGCGCGCGAGCGTGGAGACCTGGATCCACGTGGAGCCGCTCGAACGCTTCGGCGAGAAGGAGGACATGCTCGCCTACCAGTGGATGCTGCTCAACCCCTATCCGGAGGCCTACCCGCCCTACTCGGAAAAGGTCTTCGTCCGCACCGAGCCGACCGACGGATGGGCGACCATGTTCCGAAACCACATCTCCGGCTTGCCGAGCCGCTTTGGCAGGGAGTTCTATATGGTGGCTTCCACGCTGAGCTATGGGAAGATCCTGACCGAAGACGACAGCGACGAGGTCAAGCTCAGGGCCTACGCACGAGAGTGCCGATGAGCGCGGTCAGCACACAGGAGCTCGAAGCGCGGATCGCCGGCGAGTTCGCGAGGCTGCAAGACACCTTCGACCCGCAGGCGTTGCAGTGGCTCGCGCTTGCTCCAGAGTGGACGGACACGCTGGCGCGCACCGCCGGATTCCCGGTGGAGGGGGACATCGAGACGTTCGTCGAGCGCGCCGCTCAGGCTCAGTTGTGCCGCCTGAACCCCAATCTCAACAGCGCGCAGGACGCGAACTTCCGCTTCCGGATGCGCGACAGCGAACGGCGCAGGCTGATCGCGCATTGGATCGAGCGGGGCATCGAGATACGCACGCGCGCGGCCGAGGTCGCGCGCGCGATCCTGGCTGCCGCGACGGCGGGAACCGATGTGGCGCTGGGCGTCGAACGCTGGGCGCATCTGGCCCTGGCGGAGCTCGACGAGTCCCAACCCGCAGGCGATGCTCTCACCCAGTTAATCCTCGATCTCGTGAAGCAGGACGAGCTCGCCGAGGTGCCAACCTGGCTGTACGCGGGCGAAGCGCTCGAGGCGCCGCTCGGCGCCGAGATGACTTCCGCGGTCAGACGCGCGCGCAGACGCCTGAAGCTCCACGATCGCAGCGAGCGCGACCGGCGCCTGCTCGAACACTTCCTGGTCCGCGAGGGACAGCTCACGGCGCTCGACCGACTGATCGGCGAGCCCCCCTCAGATGGACCGGATCTGTGGGCGCTGCACTTCATGGGCATAGGCGGTGTGGGCAAGACCATGCTGATGCGCTACCTGACAGGTCCCTACGCGGACGAGCACAAGAAACTGGCGGCGGCACGGATCGACTTCGACCACGTCGATCCGCGTTATCCGACCGAGCGCCCGGGGGCGCTGTTGGAGGAACTGGCGGACGGGCTCTCGATCTACGCGGAAGACCGCACTCGCGAGCGTTTCCTGCGCAGCCTGCGCACCGCAATCGAGCGCGCGAACACCGTCGCAAGGACGACCCCGCCCGCCGATGATGCGCTCGCCCCGATGCACACGCATGAGTTCGGGCAGGCCATATCCGCGTTCGCCAGCTTTGCCGAGAGTTTCGCGACGCCAGTGCTGCTGATTCTCGACACGTGCGAGGAGCTCGCCAAGCTGCATCCCGCCGGTGAGAACGTGCCGAGCGTCGACGCCACGTTTGAGATCTTCGAGCGTATTCACGCGCTGGCACCGTCCGTTCGCATCGTGTTCGCGGGACGACGACCGCTCACGCCCCGGGCGTACAAATGGTCGATGCAGGAAGACGAACCGCAACCCCCGTCTGTGATGAGCCTCAGAGAGCGTCCCTGCATGTCCGTCGAGGAGGTGCACGGCTTCGACCGCGAGGAGGTGCGCAGCTACCTGTGCGACGTTCGCGAGCTCACGCCCGAGGATTCCCTGTTCGACGCGATCCTGCGCGCGTCGTGCGAGACGCTGCCAGCGGAGGGGTTGAGCTCTGACGAACTCAGGCTGGAGGGGCTGCGCTTCAATCCCTTCGACATCGCGCGTTACGGCGACTGGCTCGCTGCCGATCCCGATCTGCGCGCTGATGCGCTCGCCACCGACAGGGACAACCCGGTCGATCCGTACGTGCTCGTGAGGATCGTCGGCCGGCTGGGTGGAGAACCCGAGATGCGTAAGGCGCTCTCCTTCGCCACCGTGCTCGGTCGCTTCGACGCAGCGCTGTTGCACGCGGTTCTCGACGGCGATAATGAGGTGCGCGCGCGCACCGTGATGGCACTCGCCGAACAGGAGTGGATAGGACTGGAGGGTGGCTCGGCGATCTCGGACATGATCCTGGCAGTCGAGCCGTGCCTGCTGATACGCCTGCGGCGCTACTACGAGAGCGCCGATCGCGTTTGCGATCTCGACGCTGCGCGGCGGAGGCTGCGCCCGCTCCTGAGCACGGCGCTGCACCAGCAGGAACTCGCCTCGCTCAGCGCGGAGCAGGTCGATGCAGCGCTGCGCGTCCTGCCACCGCGCGAGGCGGCAGAAGGCTTCGACAGGCTCGCCTCACGGGTGGCGAACGCACAGGCGTGGGCATGGGCGGAGCACGTGTGCGGAAGACTGCTGGCGGTCGATCGCGACGAGCAGATCCACGAGCAGACGCAGGCGTCCGTACGCGCGCTGTACGCGTCCGCGCTCTATCACCGTGGATCCGCGTTCCACGGCGGATCGCTGTGGGCGACCGTACTCGAACAGGCCGACCGGCATCCCGATGCCGAGGCTCGTGCCGTACTCCGGGCTCGGGCCACGCTCGCGGGCATGGCCGCGTTGTTCGACGCGGGCGCATCGGTCGAACCCGAGGGGGAAGCGTCAGCCAGCGCGCTGCGGCAAGCGCTCGATCGCTCGAAGCCGCTCACCGTCGAGCTCATGCCGGCGTTGCTGCGTTTGGCTGAGGCCGTGCTCAACGCCGCCGAGGCGCGGGGCGACAGGACGATGTTCGAACACATGCAGACGATCGTCGAGCACCTCGACGTGGACCCCGTGGGAGATGTGACACTCGACTCGTTTGCGTGCATGTTGCGTGGGCGCGCGCACGTTCTCGCGGGCCGTATCGAAACCGCGCGGCCGCTGCTGAGCAAGGCTACCCAGATGGCCTGGCAAACGCCCGAGGAAGACGTCCCCGCCCGCCAGCGCTACGCGGACTGGCGGGTGCCGGCGTCGCCCCGTCATCGACTGATGCTCGAGCAATTGCGGCACGAGATGGCCGCGGCGCTCGAGGCGGCGAAGCTGCTGGAGCGCTGCCAGCGCGTCGCACTGGATTCACCGCGCAGTGTGGACGAGGAGCGCCTGCTCTCACTGGTCGTGCGCGCGCGACTGGCGCAACGACCACTCGACGGTCCACTCCTGGAGAAGGTCCGCGAACTCGAGGCGGGTCTCGCACCACCGCACGCGAGCGCGCCCGTCCACCACGCCGTCGCGCCCCTCTTCGTCTCTCTCTCGGAAGCGTTGCTCGCAGGCGGACGTGCCGGTGAGGCACTCCACCTCCTGACCGAGCACGAGGCGGCGGCCGTGGCCGCGCGCGATGAGGAGATCGTGCGCGCGAGCGCCCTGGCGATCCTGCGGACGCTGCGCCGACTACGGCTCGACGAGCGCCTGGGCCAAGCGCGCGAGCTGGCGGTCGCCGATCATCCCGAGATCCGCGCGGAGGGACTGGCCGCGACGGCTCTGATCGCCGGAGACGAGCCACGGTTGACCAGCAGCCTGGAGCCGTCGCACGCGGAGTGGCAGGCGTGGACGCCCACACACTACGGCCATGTCCTGAAGTGGTACGAGCTGATGGAGTCAGACGCCGATCACCAAGCACCGTCAGCCGGGCCCCGGACCCCCGAGCAGCGCGTGGCCAAGGCACTCGACCGCGTGGAGCTCGTGCTGGTGCTCCAACGTTGGGGGGTGGCGGAGCCGCTCCAGCCCAAGCTGCTGCGTGCCGAACGCGCAATCGAGGAGCTCCTGCGACTACGCCGTGGGCGACCCAATCCGCGCGATCCACTACGCATCGAGATATCGCGGCTCACCCTGCGCGCACAGGCGCTCGGGGTGCCCAGCAGACTGAAACTAGACGAAACCCGCCGCTCGCGCGCCAATGGCGATCTCGCCCTCGAAGAGGGCGAGCTGCTGGGACTACGGCTCCCCGAAAGAGCCGCCCATCTGCTCGAACGAGCCGAGCTGCGGCTCGCCGAGGGTGGAGACCACACCGGCGCGTTCATCGCCGCGGTGCGCGGGGCAATCGCGCAGATCCACGCCGGCGACGAGGAGAGCGCGCGCGAGAGTAGGGGCAAAGTCGGACGCCGGCAAGCGAACGCGCAGCTGACAAGCCCTCGCCGCAACCCGAGCGAACCTGCGCTTGACCCCTGGCGCGGCTGGAGCGAGCGCACCGACGCCTACTTAGCGTGGTACAACGGAACCCAGTACGAGCGCTCGTACTCGCCGGCCGTCGAGCTGCACATGGAGCCACTCCCGGGTCGCCCCAAGCCGCAACGGATGACGCTCGATCGGCTGGTGGAAAGCAATTTCGGCACGAGACTCAAGCTGGTGCGCGGGGTACTGATTGCCCTGTTGGTGGTGCTCGGCATGCATCTCCTGGGCACGCCGATCATCGTTGCCACCGCGACGGGCGCCTTTGCCTTTCTTGTGCTGGCGATCGACGTCATCCCCGGCGCGCGGCTGCTCGGGCTCCTCACCCGGCTGGTGACGCTGAACGTGACGATCGAACCCGCTCCCGAACGAGACCACGGCGATGAGCAGGCGCTGATCGCCGTCTCACCTGACGTACCAGTACGGGCACTGAGGCGACCGGTGCACATGCTGTGGAGCGCAGCCGCACTCGACCAAGCGGTCGCGATTCGCCTGGAGGAGGAGCCGCTCAAGCCGCTGCCGCGGAGGCTGGCCAACGTGCTCGGCACTCACGCGATCACGGCGCGCCGCAACGTCCGGTTGATGATGACGCCCGACGTCGCGATCCAACCCTGGGAGGCGAGGCTGGTGAGCAGCCGGCCGCTCCAGAGCGCCAGGTGGTCCCCGCGACATGCGCCGACCATCTGGAGGCGAACGCGCACGCCCCGCCGCAGGGATTGGAGCGTGGCGCAGAGCGAGGAGGGGATCGCGGTCATCGCATCTCACGAGATGCAACCGTTCGTCCGGCACGCGCTCGGCGAGTCTCGCATCGGGGTGCTCTCCGTGGGAGAACGATGGCGCGAGGCAAGCCCGTGGGGGCGCGCGGTGCTGATGGTCGGCACTCCGGTCGCGACCGCCTCCGGTTGGCAGCTGCGGTTGAGCGACGATCAGATCGATACCGAACCCGAGTCGCTGACCTTTGACAAGCCGTCTTCGGAGGAGAGTTTCGTGGCCCCCGAGCGCGGCTGCACGATGGCGCCGTTCGTCGTCGTCCAGGTACCCCCGGGCGGCGAGACCCCGGTGCTCGATCGCCGCACAGCCGACGGACTCCGCGGCTTTGCCAATGAGGCGGCTGCGTCGGGGGCGTTTGCGGTGCTCGCGATCCCGTCCCTGCCACCACTGCTCGCGCAGAACATCATCGGTGCCTTCGCGGAGGAGCTGAGCAAGTGGAAGCATCCACCCTCCACGCGCGCGATGACCAAGTTGGCCACGCGGTTGAGGACGATGGTCTTCGACCACGAGGGCAGACCCCACAGGCGCGACGCCGCGGGGCGCAGCGTTCGGACGCAGGTGGCCTACGACATCTGCCTCTACATTCCCACCCCCTGAGCGGATGTCATCCGGCCCCAGCCTCAAACGAATGCTGACCAGCGTGGGGCGCACGTTCAGGCGCAGCGCGACGCCCCTGCTGTGGATGCCCGTCGGCCCTCGAGGAGAGCCGCTCGAGCCCCAAGGCAGCTACCTGCGGATCTGGTTGAGCGACATGTTCCTCGCGCGCGACCGTGATTGGTTTGCCAATCGCTATCCCTCCGTCCACGCCGGTGTGCGGCTGCGTTTTGGCGAGGAGCAGGTGACGTTCACCACCGTCGCGCGCCCTCCAGAGGAAATGCTCGGGCCGGGCGTGTCGCAAAACTTTGCTCTGACTCCGCTCCTGCCCTACCACGGCGGAACGGTGGAGCTCTCCGCGGGCCTCACCGTGCTGAAGGGCACCAACGCCCTGGCAGCGGGTCTGGACGTCCTGCACAACTTCTCGACGCTCATCGGCCCCCCGCTATCGCAATCGCTGGGCGTGGCCGAGATGGTGACCGGAGGCATAGCGAAACTGATCGATGCCGCGCAGGGTCAGGTTGCGCTCAGCCTCAGCAATACCTTCGCTGCGATCGGTGGCGGCGCGGACAACGTGCTCACACCCGGCCACTGGGCCATCGTGCGCGCTACCGAAGAGAGGGTGCCGCCCGCCAGCCTGCGGGTCCTGAACGACCGACTCCACGTGGCCGATGGCGAGAACGTCCACCCGCTCGTCGGATACGACTACATGCTCCTGCGGATAGAAGGCCGAATCGAACGCGACGACTGGCGCTTCGCCAACTTCGAAGATCTGATCAACAAGGCCAAGCGTGCCCACTTCGCAGATGACGAGCAGGGCTTCAGGGTGTATCGAGGCGCCGCGCTGGCGGAGGCGCTGACCTCGCCGGATCTCACCCAGACCGACCGCCAGCGCGTGGCGCGCGCGATCGCGGACGATCTGGATGCGACGCTCTCAGCGCCATTGCGGATCGCGGGCGAGGCGCTGCCCGACCTCGACGCGATCGTCGCTCGATACGCACCTTCCACGGAGGAGATCCTGGAAACGGGGGCCCTCACGCTCAATCAGCTGCTCTCCGCGTGAGCGCCGCCCCACCGGGCAGGCACAGTCTTTCGCCCGCTAGGATCCAGCGCGTGTCGACTCGTATCGTCGTCCTCGGAGCAGGCTTCGGAGGCCTTGAGCTCTCAACCATGCTCTCTGAGGCGCTCGGAGAGACGGTCGATGTGACGCTGATCGACAAGAGCGACGCGTTCGTGTTCGGGTTCTCAAAGCTCGACGTGATGTTTGGTAGAGCAACCCCAGACGCCGTCCGGTTGGCTTACAGCGACATCGCAAAGCCCGGAGTACGCGTTGTACGAGAGACGATCACGGCGATCGACCCCGAGACCAGACGGGTGACGACGGACGTTGGGATCCACGAGGCCGACGTACTCGTAATCGCGCTCGGCGCGGACTACGACACGGACGCTACGCCCGGCCTCCTCGACGGCGGCAACGAGTTCTACTCCGTGGCCGGGGCCGAACGGTTGGCAGGCATCATTCCGGAGTTCTCCCATGGACAGGTGGTCATCGGTGTTTGCGGAGCACCATTCAAGTGTCCTCCAGCACCGAGCGAGTGCGCGTTGCTCCTGGATGACGAGCTGACAAAGCGCGGGGTTCGAGGCGCATGTCAGATTTCGTTTGTGATTCCGTTGGGCTCGCCGGTGCCTCCCTCGCCAGAGACCTCTGCTGCCTTGGCAAGGGAGTTCGCCGAGCGAGATATCACGCTGATCTGCGGTCGTCGCGTCACCGCGCTAGATCCAAGACGCAACGTCGCGATACTCGATGACGGCAACGAGTTGCCGTATGACCTCTTCCTCGGCGTACCCAAGCACCGTGCCCCCGAGGTGGTCATTGCCAGCGGCATGACCGAGGATGGTTATGTGCCTGTTGACTCGGCCACGCTGCAGACTCGCTTCCCCGGTGTATATGCGGTCGGCGACGTTGCCACGGCGGGCGTGCCGAAGGCTGGGGTGTTCGCCGAGGGCGCCGCGCGCATCGTGGCTCAGACGCTGATTGCAAAGCTGGGACGTGGTGAGCCGCCGGGCCCGCACCTCGGACGCGGCACGTGCTACATCGAGTTCGGGGCGGGACGAATCGGGAGTGTGAACATCGACTTCCTGTCGGGGCCCTCGCGAACCGGAACCTTCAACGCCCCATCCGCCGCCCTGGTCGCCGAGAAGGAGCACTTTGGCGCCAGCCGCCGCACCCGCTGGTTCGGCCACTGAGCCGCGACGCGTACCGACCGTAACGAACTGCGTGTTGAACGCCCGAGTCGCCACGCCCGACGGCGGACTCTAGTCACGGGACCTCAGGCCTGCCTGACAGCGGCTCCCCGGTCTCGAGCAGCGTCTTGAGGCTCGCGAGGATCAGTGGCCAACCGTTACTGACGCTCTCGAGCATCGCGCTCCCCGGGTCGAAGTCCTCATGGACGACCGTGAGCTTGACCCCCCCTCCGATCGGCTCGATGTCAAAGCTCACCTTCGATCGACGCTCGGCGGCGACCTTCGCGAAGTACTCGTCGCTGAACCCAACGACCTTTGCGAACTCCGGGGTTACCGTCTGCCAGGTATAGGCCAACCGACTGTAGGGCTCGGACTCGAGCACGACCTGAGCGGGATCGGCGACCGTGACGCCGCTGTACTCCCAGGTCATCGACGAGCCGACCTTCCAATCCGAGGTAAAGATCGCCCCCCAGTAGCGTTGCGTGAACGCAGGGTCGGTCAGTGCCTGCCAGAGTTGCTCAGGCGTAGTCTTGATGTAGGTCGTGTACACAAACTCAGGCTTCTGCATGTCGGTGTCCTCCAGCGCTCTCTTGAGATCGGCGAGCGCGCTCACGCGCTCGCGGTTGTATTGATCGATCCAGCGCTCGCTGATGGCGTTGATCGGATCGGCGTTTAGGTAGTGCAGCTTCTCCCGACCCCGCCAGACCGTGGTCACCAAGTTGGCGGTTTCGAGCACCGCCATGTGCTTGCTGACCGATTGCCTGGCCATGTCGAGCTCACCGCACAGCTCTCGCAAACTCTGTCCGTTATTTGCATTCAAGCTGTCCAACAGCCGGCGACGACTAGGGTCGGCGAGCGCCTTGAAGACCTCATCCATTGCCATCCTCGCTACGCGGATTATGCAGCTCCTTGGCTGCACAAACACTATATGCAGCTATACGGCTGCATGTCAAGGTAAACTGGACATCGGCTCCCAAGGACCGCGAGCGGCAGCGCTCAGAGATGTCAGTCATGGCTCGTGGGCGTAGTACTGTCATTGGGGGACTGGCTTGCAGTCATAGAGAGAAGAGAGCCGATGCACGCGCCACCGCTGTTCCGAGACAGACCGCGAGCGGTCCAGATACTCCTCGGGGGCGTGGTGCCGTTTGCTTTCGGTGCGGTAGTGGGAATCCTCCTTGGGGTCTCCGCCGCCGCCTACTGGACGCTGGCCGCGCTCGCCGGACTCGGGGCGATCCTGGCCGGCTTCGAGCATCGGGACGGATGGGGCGGAGCGGATCGCGGCCTTGTCGGCGGTGCCCTCTTCGGAGCTGGCATATTGATCGCCCACGCGATCGCGGGCACGCACGCGAAGGTCTCGCTCGGGAGCTTCCCGCCGCTGCTCATCGTTATCGACGCGATCGCCGGGATGCTTCTGAGCGCCCTCGGCGGCCGTCTCGGACGGGCGCTCTGGCCGGCCCGGGATGGATTGCCCTCGAATTAGACGCGAAGCATGGTTATTGCACCAGGACCGGTCGTTCAAACGAAGCCGCTTCGGGTATCACCAGGCCGGCTTCGGTTTGGAACCACTGTTCCAAGAGCGAGCAGTACATTCCTCGGAAATCCGAAGTCTTGAGGAGATTTTCGTTTTCGTCGAGCTTGGCGAGACCCGGAAACTCGCCCACCATTTTCCCAGCGGCTCGCGTTCCAACCAGGAACGCCACACCGCCGGCTCCGTGATCGGTGCCCGAGCCGTTTTCCTTGGGGCGACGGCCGAACTCCGACCACAGTTGGATCAGCACCCGCTGATCCAGCCCGCGGGCTTCGAGGTCGCGCTGGAAGGCCACCAGCGCGGGGACCGTCTGTTCGAGGTTGCTCGTCAGTGTGGCGGCCTCGTTGGCGTGTGTGTCATATGACCCGGCCGCGTTGATCGAGACACATTTGATCGGCATTCCAGTGTGGAGCATCGCCGCGAGCACCGCCAGTCGTTCGGCGAATTCGCCTGCGGGATAGGTAACCGCCGGGCTGTCACCCGACGCCTTCTCGGACTTGACGAAGTTTGCCATCTCTTCGAGCACGAGGCTCGTGTCGTAGGAGGCGTTGCGCGCCTGGGCGTATGCGGGCGACGGAGCCGGGAGCGCCCCGAGAGCACCGAAGGTATCGAGCGCCGAGCCGATCACCGGTTCACCGAGACCGTACGCCCACATCGTGTAGTCGGCAGGCGAGGACACCGCAGCGACGGGCATCGTCGCGGTTGCCAGCGCCGGCGCCAGCGAGTAATCGAGCGACAAGCCCTGCAGCGGGTTGTCGGGTTCGCCCACCACGTCGAGATAGCGCCCCATCCAGCCAGAGCGAGCGTTGGCGTCGAGCTGCCCAACCTCCCAGTAGTGGCGACTCGTGAAATGGCTCTCTTCGGAAGGTTCGTAGCCGATCGCCGGAAAGACCGTGACCTTGCCCTCTTCGTGGAGTTCGGCCAGCCCAGCGGCGGCCGGATGCCACATCAAGTTTTCATCCTCGCTGAAGACCTTGCCGGCGCCTTCGGCGAGACCCAGCGTTGGGCGCAGTTCCCTGTAGCGGGCTTCCCTGACGGGCGCGAGCACCGACAGCGCATCCCAGCCTCCTTCCATGAACACCGACACGAGCACCGGCTGGTCGGGATTGGCGGCCGCCGCGGCCTGCGCTATTCCCTCTTCGAAGTGACGCGGACTGAGCATCGAGGCGCCGTAGACCGACAGGGCCGCACCTGCCGAGCGCAGCAGGAACGTGCGCCGGTCAAGGCCCGTGCCGGCCGGCAGCGGCATCCCGTGCTCGATCTTCGGCAACCCCTTGCCGGCGACGGCCACACCGCGACGCAGCAGCTGAGAGCGGGTGAAGTCGTTGCACGAGCAGCTCTTGGCCACGGTCAGCTCTCCCTGCCCCCGGCGTGGTTGCCCGACATGTCGGGCCTCCCGACGCTTTTTTGTGGCGATGTGGGCATCTCAGCTCACCTGCATATCTGGCGAAGTCGCGATTAGCATCCGCAGCGCGTTCTGGCGCATTGCCCTGTAGGGGCTCTGCTGCCACTGGGCGAGCGCTTCTTGCAGGCACGACTGCGCGAAAGCGGCGATGCACTGCTCGGATTCGGCAGAAAGCACGGGGTTGGCCCAGTAGGCGTACGCGCTCGACAGCGCTGTCGCGGGATCCTCGGTAGCGCTGTATTCGGGTTGACCTTCTGCCGGCCACGGGTTTGGATATGTCTTGGCCGTGACATAGCTGGCTATTTCCCACCGCGCCCTGACAGTCGAGGTGTCGAGCCAGCGGGTGAAATCCCAGCCGGACACGTTGGGTGGATAGAACAGCTGCTGGCCGGCATCGGCCGAAAGCCACGCCCATGCCGTCGTATCGATCGGGCGGGAGATCGAGCGCAGCAGACCGGCGTTGTAGACGACAGGTGGTGTGACCAGCTCAGCGCCTTCGTAGAAGTCGGGGTGCTGGAGGATCGCCTCGACAACCGCGCGGATGCTGTGTCCCGAGCTGTTATACAGGCCCTGCAACGACGCAAGCGTAGATTCTGAGGGGGCACTGGGAATGAAATAACCCCACAGCTTGGTCACGAAGAAAGAGGCGTGCAACGGGTGACTAACGCACAGGCGCACAGCGTCTTCGTAGTTCCAGTTGCCGGTCTGCCCGAATACCGTCTTTTCGCCCGTGTCGTGGTAGGTGGAGTCGAAGCGGAAGTTGTAACTGCCGAGTTCTCCAGACCAATCGTTGCGCCAGCCGGTCAGCGTGCGAGCCATTTCTCGCACGTCGTCCTCGGTGTAGGCGCCCCGATCGGCCCCGAGCGAGAACAGCTCCATCATCTCGCGGGCGTAGTTCTCGTTGGGGTCCCACTTGTTGTTTGACGTGCCATTGAGGAACAGCAGCATCGCGGGGTTAGTCGTGACCGCCAGGAACAGCTCGTCGAAGCTGTCGAAGGCCATCGAGCGCAGCAGTTCGTTCTGTTCGAGCATCAACTGCTGGTTGTCGACCTGCTCGTTTGAGGTGGCAAACCAGTCGTGGAAGATGAAGGTCATGCGCTCGACCAGCTGCTGGTCAGAGCGAACCATGCGATCCAGCCACCAACAGTGGTCATCGCCCCACGCTTTGGTCGGTTCGAGCGGTTTGCCTTCTTCGTCGCAGGGTTCGGGGCCAGTGAGCGTCGCGGACCCAGAGGGGCGGGTAAGGCTGAAGACGACATCTTCCAGGGGCTGGCCGACAAGCGCCTCGGCCTGTCCGGGGACTGGCCCGAAGCCTGCCCGCCACAGCAGGCGGTGCGCCTGATCGAGGGTGATCGGCGGAGAGCCAAGCGAGGGAGGAGGGCTGGAGGAGGGAGACGGCGGAGAGGCGGTCGCAACCGGCAACGCGACCCCAAGCGTGCCACGCGGCTTGGCCGCGACACGCCGGCTGGCAGGCTTTCGTCGCTTGCGGCTGCGCTTGTGATGCTTGTGATGCTTCTCGTCGTGCTTCTCTCGCTCCCTGGCCAGCTTGCGCTGCTCATCGCGAGCGGCACGTGAGCTGACTCTCTCCCACACACGTGCCTTGCTCGTCACAGAGCTCCCCATCCTCGACGAGCCGGCGATGTCTTCGGGCGTGGGCGAGCGTGGCCGCGATCGAACACCGAAAGCAGATCGACCCACGACACGTGGATGTCGCACCGCGCGGCACGATCATCGACGGATGTCCTACTCGATCTGATTATCCTCGACGGCGATCCCGAGCTCCTGAGCAAGCGTTCGAGCTAGATCCATCAGCTGCAGCGGGTCGACGATCGCGCCACGTAGCCCCAGCACCGATCCCGCGAGCGCGAGTTCCGAGCCCCGCAGATCGACTCGCGTCAGTAGAGCCTTTGAGAAGTCGGCTTCCACTAGATGATTGATTCCACGGGGTTAGGCGCAGTAGTTGACGAGTGCGCGGCTTGGGCGTCCGAGTTGGTGGTTGAGGGAGATCGCGGCGGCGAGTGTGAGGAGGCGTTGAAGGATTCGCTCTCTGAGGCCTGGGAGTGTGCGGGCGCCGTGGCGCTCGAGGGTGAGGGTTCCCTTGCAGCTCCAGAAGATGCTCTCTATGCGCTGGCGGATCGGCGCGAGGTGTGGGCCTCGGCCGGGCTCATCTTTGCGGCGGGGTCTGATGATCGT
The DNA here is from genome assembly GCA_963715765.1 of uncultured Solirubrobacterales bacterium. Classification (GTDB taxonomy): domain Bacteria; phylum Actinomycetota; class Thermoleophilia; order Solirubrobacterales; family Solirubrobacteraceae; genus Palsa-744. Next base: position 3,170,516 of record OY970270.1, on the reverse strand, counting down.
GGCGTTCATGTCGCTGACACGAGCGGCGAACTCGCGTCCTGCGTAGCCCTTATCGCCGATCAGCGTGACTGGGCCTTGCCTGCGTGTGCGAGCGAGCAGCTCAAGCGCGACATCGCGCTCATCACGTTTGGGGGAAGCGACCGTGACCGCTCGGGGTGTCCCGTCGGGCGCGGCCAGCAAGTGCAGCCGGAAACCCCAGAAGAACCGGCTGTGGCTGGCACAGTAGCCATAGTCAGCGGCATCACCGAGGGCCGAGCGCTTGACCGTCTCGCGGCTTCGGGCGCACTCAACCGGTGTGGAGTCCACAAGCAGCAGATCGTCATAGAACCCCGGGCTCTGGCTAGCGAACACGCCCATCAGCCACTCAAGCGTCTCGGTCAGGCGCCGGCGACGCTTGAAGTACCCGGGCTGGGCGGGGATCTGCGGGAACAGGTGACGCAGATGCTTAGCGGCGACCGCGAGGAACCGCCGGTCAGACGGTATCCCCATGATCGCCTGCGCGACACAGAGCGTGACGACCTCCGCGTCTGTGACGCTTCTCCTGGCGTTCCCCGCCCGACCGGGCAGGAGATCGTCAGCCGTGACATGAACAGCAGTAAGCAGCAGGTCGAGGTCGGCGTCCATCGAGGCCCCCTTCGGGTCGGCGGCTGGTTATTGAGTACCGCCGACCTCGACCCTGCTGCCTACAAACCCTCGAAAACCACGGCCCTCGCCGTGGAATCAATCATCTAGATGGCAGACGGAGAAACGCGTGGAATCCAGGCTGGCCCCCTGAAAATCCGCGCCCACGAGCACGCAGTCCTCGAATGACACGTGCTTGATCGCGCTGTGACGGAAATTGGCGTAGTCGAGCTTGCAACCCTTGAAGCTCGCCTCCCCGATCTGTGCCTCCGCGAAGTTGACACCAGTCAGTCGGGAATCGCTGAAGACGCAACGCTTGAGCCGCGCACCTCCCCAATCGCCGTTGGCCGCGTCAAGGCCCTCGCCTATGACGTCGACGAACTCCACGGCGCGCAGTTTGGAGTCTCCGATATCAAGATCCTTCAGGAAGACCCGCTCAAAGCGTCCCGAGCCGGCGTTGAGTCTTCCCAAGGACGCCGAATCGATATGCACGTCTTCCAGGCGGAACCCATCGTCAAGCCCTCCCGGTTCGATACTCGCAAGCGAATCGGGTTCGATGTCGGGCAACTGAGTCGCACCGATCTGATCGAGACTGCGTCGTCGCTGAGCCATACCGGCCATTATCGCGCCGCGTAACGGTCGGGCTATGGCTCAGGCCCGTTGGCTCGACGGGTGCTGTCAGGGCCGGTGGAGTGCGATCGCGCGGCGCGCAATGCGCCGATCCCTCTAAGGTCCGAGCATGGACTACACCCCTCCGCAGCAGATCCTCGAGCGCTACGCCTCTGTCCTGATCGGCTTCGCCCTTGGCGGGGGTCGCGGCGTGCAACCCGGTGAGGTCGTGCGCGTGGCCGCGCCCGAGAGTGCCAAGCCGCTGTATGCCGAGCTGCAGAAGGCCGTTTGGCGCGCCGGCGGTCATGTGATCGGCGCCTATCAGCCCGATGACGATCACCTCCTCAATCTCTCGCGCGACTTCTACGAACTGGCCAGCCCAGCCCAGCTCGACCACTTCCCAGCGCGCTACACGCGCGGGATGGTCGATGAGATGGACCATCAGGTGTCGGTGATCGCCGCCGCCGACCCGCATGCGCCTGGACTCGGTCGACCCGGCGAAGATCATGCGCCGTGGCGAGGCGATGCGACCGCTGCTCGACTGGCGCGGGGAGAAGGAGAACGCCGGGCGCTTCACATGGACGCTCGGGCTCTACGGCACGCCGGCGATGGCCGCCGAGGCCGGCATGAGCGCGGAGGAGTACTGGGAGCAGATCGTGTACGCCTGCTTTCTGGATGAGGACGATCCGATCGCGCGCTGGCGCGAGGTCGGCCGACAGTTGGATGAAACCCGTGAGCGCTTGGACACGCTCGATATAGAGCGGCTGCACATCGAGGGCGAGGATGTCGATCTGTGGATCGCCCTCGGCGAGCAGCGGCGCTGGCTCGGCGGGCGGGGTCGCAACATCCCCAGCTTTGAGATCTTCACGAGCCCCGACTGGCGTGGCACGGAGGGCTGGATCTACTGTAACCAGCCGCTCTACCGCTACGGCAACCTCGTCAAGGGCATCCGCCTCACCTTCGCAGACGGCCGCGTGAGCGAGGCAAGCGCCGAGGAGAACGAGCGCGTACTCACCGAGATGATTGCCACCCCCGGAGCCGACCGGGTGGGCGAGTTCTCGCTCACCGACCGGCGCTTCTCGCGGATCACCCGCTTCATGGCCCAGACGCTGTATGACGAGAACGTGGGCGGAGCGTTCGGCAACACCCACATCGCCGTCGGGCGCGCCTACCAGGACGCCTACACCGGCGACCCCAGCGAGCTATCCCCCGAGCAATGGGAGGAGCTTGGCTTCAACAACTCGAGCGTGCACACCGACATCGTCTCCACCACGGACCGCCTCGTGACAGCCAGTCTGCGGGGCGGCGGCGAGCGCGTGATCTACCGCGACGGCGAGTTCCGACTCGACTGACAGGCCGCTCGCGCGACCTCCCCACGCGGCTTCGTAGCCCTCCGCCGACCTAATCCTCATAAATTCAGTTGAAATTATCAAGATTGTGATCTACTGTGCTCCCCGTCAGTCGAGATCAACCGACCGACGAGACCAAACCACAACGCCAGATCCCCCGAAAGGAAGCAGAATCATGCCCCAGCTCCCATCTTCAAACCCACCGCTCAGCGGCCTGAGGCGATGGCGCCAAGCACTCGTAGGCGCCGCCGCAGTCCTCGCAACAGGCGTTCCGATCGCCGCCGTCACGACCACCTCCGCACAGGCCACGACGCCCACGGCGCCGCCGCCGGTATCGATCCTCACCTCAAGTGGCAACGTAGGGCAGGGAGATATCTTCATCTCCCCGTTCGGCGACGCCAGCACATATGCCAACGGCCCTGAGATCCTCAACACCAACGGCAACGTCGTGTGGTTCCAATCCGTCCCCGCCGGCGAGGAGGCAAGCGACTTCCGCACCCAGACCTATCTCGGACAGCCGGTGCTCACGTGGTGGCAGGGAACAGGACTTGGCGGCCTCTCCAGCGGCACCGACTACATCTACAACGACCACTACCAGCAGATCGCCACGGTCAACGCTGGTAACGGGCTGAGCGCAGACGGGCACGAGTTCCTGATCACCCCCTGGAATACCGCGCTGATCCTCTCCTACACGACCACCACGGCAAATCTAACCTCGATCGGCGGCCCAGCCGATCAGACAGTGATCAACGGGGTGGTGCAGGAGATCGACATCGCCACCGGCCAGGTGCTCTTCCAGTGGAACAGTGCCGACCACGTCCCCTACAGTCAGAGCGAGCAGCCATTGCCGGCATCGCCGAGCACACCGTGGGACTGGTTCCACATCAACGCGGTGAAGCTCGACACAGACGGCAACCTGCTGATCGACGCACGCGACACCTGGACCACCTACAAGGTGAGCCTGGCCACCGGCAACATTATCTGGCAGCTGGGCGGCGAGGACAGCAGCTTTACTTTGCAAGCCGCCCCGGGACAGACTCTGGACAGCGCGAATGAGATCTTTGCCTGGCAACACGATCCGGAGCCGATCGGCAACGACGAGTACACGTTCTTCGACAACGAGTCCTCGGGCACACCGCTACTCCCCTACAGTCGCGCGATCACGGTGAAGCTGAACCCGTGGAGCAAAGTCGCCACGCTCGTGTCCTCCGAGGACCAGCCTGAGGGACTGTCCGCGGCCTCACAGGGCAACGCGCAGACAACCAGCGATGGGAACCTGTTCGTCGGCTGGGGCATCCTGCCGTATATCTCAGAGTTCGACCCGGCCGGCAACCTCATCTTCAACGCTGAGCTTCCGACTGGAGTGAACACCTATCGCGCCTACCTGCTGCCGTGGAATCCGCCGAGCTCCGGCGGTGGCCAGCAGGGTTCCGGCGGGAAAGGCCCGCAAGGACCTGGCAAAGGTCAGCGGGGTCCCGGTGGAAAAGGCCCACAGGGTCCAGGCAAAGGCCGGCAGGGGCGAGGCGGCAAAGACCACAAGGGCTCATGGAAAGGCCGGCGGGACCTTGGTAAAGGCCAGTACAGTCACGGAAAGGTAAGCGTGGCCGGCGTTAGCAGAACGCGCCGGTAGCCTCACGCCATCGCCTCATGCGCAGCGGCGGGGATCTCGGTTCCCGTCGCTGCGCTTCGCGTTCAGGCCCTCGCACTCGTCTGCGGGTCCAGACGCGACATCGTCACCGCGGCTGCCAGCTCCGAGTGCGCTCCGCCGAGATACAGACCCTTGACAGGCGGCACGTCGGCGTAGAAACGCCCGTGGCCGATCTTCACATGCGTTTCCCCTGCCAGGCGGCGATTGGTCGGATCGGCGCCCACCCACACTGGCTCACCGTGACCGTCGGTGCCGGGCAGCAGCGCCTCCAGCCAGGCGTGGGTGTCCACCTCAAGCGAGTCGGCGCCGCCGTCCTCCGGCGCTGCCCACAGATAGCCCGATACGTAGCGCACAGCAATCCCGCAGCGGCGCAACAGCACCAATGAGAGGTGCACGAAGTCCTGGCACACCCCCGCTCCCGCATCCAATAGATCGGTGACGGTCGACCCTACGTATGTCGCCCCGGGCCTGTATTCGAAACGGTCAGGCACCAGCTCGCAGAGCAGCTCGAGCGTCTCCAGCGGGCTGTCAGCGTCGATCGCCTCACACAGGTCCTCTATACCCCCGATCGCCGGCTGATCCTGCCAGGGCAGGGCAAACTCGCCGGCCGCGTCGAGATAGGCGCCGCTACGCACGTTCTCCCACGGCCCGTCAGGCGGCTCGGGCGGCTCTGAGGTGACCACTCGCGCGCGCACGTCAATCGTCAGTTGCTCGTGCGCGGTGGGAATGCCAAACTCGAGCACCTCGGTGCCGAAGTAGTCGAGATGGCGACTCACGCGGGCCTCCGGCTCGATACGGGTGTGGAACTCGTCGCAGCGCTGTGAGGAGGTCGTGGCGGGGCGCACCCGCAGCGCGTTGAGGTTGTCAGTGACTGTCGCGTCGTAGTGGTACTCGGTCAGGTAGCGAATCGCGAAGTGCAAAGTGCCCTCACCTCCTCTCCGCCGCCGGGGCCGCCCCGGCGAAATAGCGCTCGGCCACATCTTGATCGATCCGCGCCAGCTCCTGCTGGGTGCGCTCGCAGATGCCGGTCAGCTCCGCCCCATCGGGCAACGCTCGGCGCTGGAAATCCAGGTCGGCCGCGAGACGGCTCACACGCAGCACTGGCTTTGAGTTGCGGGGTCCCGCATCGGCGGCGGTGAACACTTCGTGCAGGGAGTCCACGCACGCGGCCACGCTATCGGGGTAGTCGCGCTCGAACAGCAGGAAGCGTGCCACCGGATGCGCGTTGGGGGGCGCGGTGACCGCGCGCAGATAAGCGTGAAAACCGCCGACCGCCTGCAACAGGATCAATGCGTGCCCATCGGCGGGCGCGCTGTCACCTCCGGGTGGAAGCGCGATGCGCAACATGCGCAGCACCATGTCCGATACCTCGATCAGTCCACCTGCATCCAGAAAGCACTTGGCTTCGTCGCGCAGCATTGAGCGGTCAGCCACCCCCCAGATCAGCGCGGTGCGCTGCTTGACGTACTGGGAGGCGAGATAGGGCCCTGCAGGGGCGCCCCAGCCTGGCTGTCCCCCACCTCGCAGGCCGAGCGCGGTGGTGTTGATCGCCTCCCACATCTCTGCGCTGATCACGTCGCGTACCGTGCGTGCGCCCTCGCGTGCGCGCTCCACGCTCGCGAGCATCGAGCCGGGGCGCTCGGCGTCGAGTGTGAGATGACCAAGCGACTCATTGCCCAACCGGTCACCGTCCTCCTGCACGCCCAGCATCTTCAACAGCCCGCCCGAGCCGAAGCTCACACTGGGCATCGTCTCCGACGCGCCCTGTAGCTCGGATTGAAACACGGCCTCCACCGCCCTAGCGGTGAACTCGGCACGAGCGAGATTGCGCCCCAGCCAGTAGAGCTCGTGCGCGATCCTGGCAAGCATCAGTCCGCTGAGACCCGCCGTGACTGGGCGATCCGCGCAGGCATCAGTCCTCGTCCTGTTGTTGCTGCTGTTGCTGCTGTCCACTCCACGCCCCGTAGCGCAGGTCGGGTAGGGCGGGCGGCAAGGTGTCGGCGATCGGCGGCCCCGCGCGGTCGGCATCATCGCCGTCTTCGAGCACCCACGTGTCCTTGGAGCCGCCCCCACGTGAGGAGTTGACGATCATCGAGCCCTCTTCCAGCGCCACTCGCGTGAGTCCACCCGGAACGATGTCGATGCGCTCGCCAAACACGGCGAACGGGCGCAGATCGACGTGACGGGGGTGCAGCCCTCCGTCGGCTCCCACCGTCGGAACCGTGGAGAGGCCCACCACGTCCTGGGCGATCCAGCGTTCCGGGTGATCCTGCAGCGTGCGGCGCATCTCCTCGAGCTCTGACTCGTGTGCGTGCGGGCCGATCATCACGCCCCTACCACCCGACTCACCGGTGGGCTTCACTACCAGCTGGTCGAGTCGCTCGAGTACGTGCTCGAGCACTTCGGGGTCTGAGAGCAGATAGGTGCGCACGTTCTCGAGGATCGGCTCCTCACCCAGGTAGAAGCGGATCATCTCTGGCACGAAGCAGTAGATCGCCTTGTCATCGGCCACTCCGGTCCCAAACGCGTTGGCGATCGCCACGCTGCCGGCACGATAGGCGCGTACGAGCCCCGGCACGCCCAGCAGCGAGTCTGCTCGGAACTCGAGCGGGTCGACGAAGTCGTCGTCCAGGCGCCGGTAGACCGCGTGTATGCGCTCCAGACCGCGGGTGGTGCGCATGTAGAGCACGTCGTCGCGCACCACCAGGTCAGACGCCTCAACAAGCTCCACCCCCATCTGGCGCGCCAGGAATGCGTGCTCGAAATAGGCGGGGTTGGCCGGACCGGGAGTCCACACGACGACGGTCGCCTCGCTCTCGGCCGAGGGTGCCACCGAGCGAAGCGCTCCCAGCAGCAGCTGCGGATAATGGTCCACCGGACGCACCCGGTAGGAGGCGAACAGCTCGGGGACCAGCCGTGCCATCGCGGCACGGTTCTCCAGTACATAGGAGATCCCCGAGGGGATGCGCACGTTGTCCTCGATCACCTTCCAGTTGCCGTCGCTGTGGCGCACCAAGTCACAGCCGGCCACATGGGTGTATACGCCACCCGGAGGGCGGATCCCGTGAACCGCGCGAGCAAAATGCGAGCAGCCCGCGACCAGCCGCCACGGCACGAGTCCCTCGCGCACGATCTCACGGGCGTGGTAGACATCGTCGACGAAGTGGTTCAGCGCACGAATGCGCTGGGCCAGGCCACGCTTGATGTCGCGCCACTCCTCGCCGCTGAGCACGCGCGGCACGAGATCCAGCGGGAACGGGCGTTCGTTAGAGGCTCCGCTCTCGCCGCTGGTCTCGAACGTGATGCCCTGCTGCATGAAGATCGCATCGCGCCTGCGGCCCGCCTCGGCCAGGCCATCGCTACCGAGACGGTTCAGCTCGCCCACCAGCGCTCGCGCCGCCGCACGCGGCGAGCCGTCGTGCTCGAATAGCTCATCCAGAAACGGCGCATGGGGACGGTACCCGTCGATCGCGGGCGTCTGGGTCGGAGAGCTCACCGCGAGATTCTCCCTCCCACGCCGCGCCACGACATTCGACTTATGGCGCAATTACGGTGCCGATTGGTGTGGCAACTGTCGCAAGCTCGCCGCCGTGGGCGCCGGCTGGGGTATGGTGGCCCGTCACGTCCGCACACCCTTCGAGACCGCCATCGAGGATGGCAAGGGAGGATCGATGAGCCAGCCTCGACCAGTCAAGTCCGAGCACCATCTCGCCAAGGCGCTGCACCCCACTCCACGCGTACTCCGACAGGCTATGGGTGAGGTGGACGGGTTCAACGCCAAGCTCGCAGTGCTCATCACGAGGTTGGTCGGCACGATGTGGTGCGCCTATCTGTTCACGGTCATCGCACTGATCGGCCTGGGGCCGGCGCTGAAACCGGGCGGTGAGGGAATCATCGCGTGGATCGCGCAAACGTTCCTGCAGCTGGTTCTGCTGTCGGTGATCATGGTCGGACAGAACGTTCAGAGCCTGACCGCCGATGCCCGTGCCGAAAACACGTTCAAGGACGTACAAATGGTCCTCGACCGTCTGGACATCCACACCCAGGGTGGCATCAAGGCGATCCTCGACCGGCTCGACGAAGTCGCGCCGGATGTGGCGAAGCCCGGAGAGCAGGACACGCCCGAGACGCCCCCCTCGTCACCCCCGCCGGGTGGTTAGCACCGCATAACCAGCGCACAGGCACCTGCCAGCTCGCCGCCCATCGCCTGCTGCGCCGCGGCGCCGACGGCGCGTGAACGTGCTTCGCCGCTCAGGGCGCCTTGGCCAGATAGTGGTGCCCCGCCTTAACCTCGACGTGCTTGTGGTTGACGAGGTTCGTGACCGCCACCTTGTCGCGCGTGACCTTGATCAGCGTGCCTTCACACAGATCCTCGGTCAGCCACTCGGTGCCCTGCACGGCCCCGGCGGCATAGTTGCCCTTTGTCGAGAATTTCCCATGCGCGTTCGCCCAGAGCTTGCGCACCACGTGTTTGCCCGACGCGGCCACCTGCGCCAGCGGCGTGCCGGCGCGGGCGATGTGGGCGCGCTCGCGCGCGGTCGGACACACGGAGAAGTTGCCGCCGCTGAGCGTCGCGACGATCTGCCCGTCGCGTTCCTGGCTGAGTATGAACTGACCTTCGAAGAACTCTCCCGTCTGGGTGGTCCCGTTGGGCTGCGCGGAGGTCACGCTCACGGTCCCGTGCGTCGCTTCGATGATCGTCCCGAGCGGGATCTGCTTCAGCGAGGACAGTGGCACGAATGTTTTCGTGCCCGGCAGCTCCACGAGCACCTGGCCGGAGACGGGAGCCACGTTGCCGGTCTTTGTGAGCGTCGGAGGCGGTACGGCTGGCAGAATCTCGGGCCCGCCGATGAGTTCGCTGGGCAGTTTTGCCAGAGAGACAAAGCCCGCCGTTTTACTTTCGCCGGAGCTTTTTTCTTCGTCCACGGGAATCTTTTCGTAGCAGTTCCAGGAGAAAGCAGTGTTGGGTTCACTCGCATACCCATATGAAGCGACACCGTATTGAAGGGTACAAAGATTTTCCATACTTGGCGCGGGACCTGTGGTCGCGATTTCCGCCGCGTGTCCGTCATCTTCCACACAGGCCCAGTTTTTGTAGGCGTATTCCGGCCCATTGACTTCGCCCTTCAAATATACCGAAGCGCCCCCACCGTTGCCGTCGTCGCCGATGCTTTCGCAATAGCCTGCAATATTCATACCGCCGAGTTCATGTGGCGGTATATACACATACTTGAATTCATCCCCTTTGGTTATCGCCGACGTCCCATACGGGGTCGTTACCGTCACGTTCACCGCTCCGGCTCCAGGCGGACTTGTCGCCGTGATCGACGTGCCAGAATCGACAGTGACGCTCTTGGCGGCAGCGGATCCAAAGTGAACTGCCGATCCGGGCAAGAATTCACTGCCGATGATCGTCACTTTCGTTTCGCCCAATTCGTTGCCGTACGTGGGCGCAATCTCGCCAATCGTCGGTTCGACTGGGGTCGTGTAGGTAAATTCACCCGCCGGCACAGGAGGCGATTTGCCGGCGAGATTTGTGACGGATACCCGCAGTTTACTGCCACTTCCTGCGGGGATAGTGGCGGTTAGCGATGTCGCCGTATTGACTTTCACATTCAATGCCGGCTTTGATTCAAAGTCGACGCTGGCGCCTTCGGCAAAGCCCGAGCCTTCTATCGTCACTTCCGCGCCACCCGCTTCGGATCCGGTTTTCGGGTTGACTTCTGTGATCGTCGGCGCGATGGTACGGGTCAGCTCGACAATCGCGTGAGAGCTCTGACCGGCAAGGTAGACGTTGGTGCCGTCGGGCGAGACTGTGACGCGCCGTGCTTCTCCGAGGCCGACCAGTTCGTTCGATCCGGACCCACAGCCGCTCGCCTTCGATGTGACGCATTCATAAGGGCTTGCCAGCTGCGCGAGGACTCCAGACGGTTCTCGTGCGAAAGCCGCCTCGGCATCGTCCCCCGAGCCGCTTACGTAGACGTTGTTCCCGTCGGGGCTGATCGCAACGCCGAGTGCCTGCCCAATCCCCTTAGCCAACGAGCAGTTGGAGGTTTCGATCGTGGTTTCGCTGGTCACGCACCCATCTGGCACCCCGAGCTGCGTGAGTCCCCCCGTAAGAACATTGCGGGCCAGCTCCATCACCGCACTATCGTCGTACGAGTTGGCGTAAACGTTCTTACCGTCCGAGCTGACAACGAGGTCCTCTGGGCCATCGATCGCTTCGCCAAGAAGACATTCTGGGTTCGAAGTGCTTATGCATGCTTCGCTCCCGCCGAGCTGCACAAGTTCGCCTCCAGATTCGCGCCTGAACGAAACGATTGCTCCGTGTCCTTCTTTCCCGCCCGCGGCAACATAGACGTCGTCGTTTTCGGGGCTCACAACTACGCCGATGGCGTGTTCCAGACCGATCGCATTCGTGACACCACATCCGCTTGCCGAAGTGCTGCTGATGCAGTTGTTCGGCGATGCCAACTGTGTTAGCTCCCCGGTAGACGTGTTACGAGAGAACTCGGCGACCGCCTGGTCGGCGTAGCTCGCGACGTACACGCTTTCGCCATTCGGGCTGACCGTGACGCCATACGGTTCATTGAGTCCCTTGGCTTCCTTTGTGGCACAGGTGCTCGTGCTTTCGTGACTTATGCAGCCGATCTCGCTGAGGAGTCCAGTTTCGGAATTGCGGCTGAACTCGACGAGATTGTTGTTGCCCTGGGTCACAACGTAGGCATTCTTGCCGTCCGGGCTGATCGCGATCGCCGCGGGTTTGAGCATCGCCGCGACTTCCTTGGTCTCGTTATCAGGTGCGCATACCGTCGTTTCGCTCGTCACGCAGCCGATAACCGTGAGCGCGCCGGTGGCCTGGTTGCGCGAATACTCGACCAGAGCGCCGTTGATCGCGACGGAATAGGCGTTGTTGTTTTCTGGGCTGACCTGCACCTCGTATGTGGAGCTGAGCCCCGAACGCACCAGCATGGTGCACGCAAGCGTCCCACCGGCTTCTTCTTCGCTCACGCAGTTAGACGCCGGTAGCTGGGAAAGCGAGCCGCTGGGAACAGAAGCTCTCGCGCGCCCGGGGGTCGCCACCGACACGGCCGCCAACAAGACCAGCGTAAGCGCGACAGACAGCGCGACGATCGGCACGGATCGCGACATACCCCCTGCGGTGTCGGCTCTAGCGGTTAGCATCAGCGCGTGTCGAGGCGCGCATTATGACAGGGGACCAATAGATGGGGCGCACCGCGTGGCGGCGACGCAAGACGGTGATGCTGATTGTCGCGGCCACGTTGGCCGGCGGCATCGGGGTGCTTGCCTATGCGAGCAACCTGCTGCGGCGCAGCGAACTACAGACGATCGACGCGCGCTTTTCGATTCGGGGCACCCAGCGCGCGCCGTCAAACGTCGTGTTCGTGAAGATCAGTCCCGAAGCCGAAGCAGAACTAGAAGTGCACCATCTCGAGACTCGCTCGCCCTTGCCTCGAAAGTACGACGCCGAGGTCATCGACCGACTTCGTGACGCTGGAGCAAAGACAATCGCGATGGACATGGAATTCGTCCAGGAAACCACTCCGACGGAAGACAATGCGTTGATCGAAGCCGTGGGTCGGGCGCACGGGAAGATGGTTCTAGCCACGGTCAATGTCACGCCCAGCGGGGCTACCGACATTTTCGGCGGGGAACCAACCCTCAAAGAAGTCGGCGCCAGACCTGCGTCGGTGAGATTGACGCTCGACTCCGACGGTTCAGTCAGGCGCTTCGCACACGAATACAACCGTTTGAGGAGCTTCCCAGTCATTGCCGTTGAATCGATGACAGGACACCCGATCCCAGCCTCAACGTTCGAAGGCGGGACCCTGCCAATCGATTTTGCCGGCCCCCCCGAAACGATTCATTCAATCTCCTACACCCGCGTCCTTTTGGGTCACTTCCCACCCGGCATGTTTGAGAACAAGCTCGTGATAGTTGGCGCCTCGTCGCCGATCTTGCAGGACCTTCACGCCACATCCACAACTGGGAGCGTCGAGATGCCGGGCCCCGAAATCTGGGCAAATGCCGCCTCGACGTTGCTGCAAGGTGTGCCGCTGAGATTTGCCCAGGGCTGGCTGAACATCCTGCTGATCGTGATCCTCGGCTCGGTGGTGCCACTCGGCAGCCTGCAACTGCGCCCGCGCCGAGCGATGCTGTCCTCGCTGGCGTTGGCGGTCGTGTTCACGATCGCGGTGCAGGTCGCCTTCAACAGCGGCTTGATCGCAAGCTACGTGTACCCGCTGCTTGCGCTGGCGATCGGCACCGTCGGGACGCTCGCGATCCTGTATCTGAGCGAGACGGTGGAGCGTGAACGCGTGCGCTCCATCTTCTCGCGCTTCGTGCCCGCCGACGTGGTCGACCAGGTGCTGGCGAGCACCGATGAGAACCTGCGCCTCGGGGGCGTGGAACGCGATTGCACCGTGTTGTTCTCCGACCTGCGCGGCTTCACCAGCTTCTCCGAGACCCAGCCGGCGGGGCGCGTGATCGAAGTGGTCAACTACTACCTCAACGAGATGACCGAGGCGATCCTGGCGGCGGGTGGCACCTTGATCGCCTACATGGGCGATGGGATCATGGCGGTGTTCGGCGCACCGCTGGAGCAGGAGGATCACGCCGACCGCGCACTGATCGCCGCCCGGGAGATGCTGGGGCCGCGCCTTGAGCACTTCAATGCATGGCTGAAAGAGCAGGGCCACGACCACTCGTTCGCGATGGGCGTGGGGCTCAACAGCGGCACCGTGATGGCGGGCAATGTGGGATCTGAGCAACGTGTGGAGTACACCGCGATCGGCGACACCACCAATACGGCGTCGCGCCTTGAGAGCATGACCAAGGGCAGCGGCACGATGCTGTTCGTCTCCGCCACGACGCAGGAACGAATGCGCACAGCGCCCGCTGACCTGCAGCCGTTCGGCGAGGTGGAGATCCGCGGGCGCGAGGCGAAGCTGACGGTATGGACAATCGTCGGCGATGGTAAGCTCCCGCGCGACCTGAGCACGCCCTGAGATAGCGATATGCGTCACCAAAGCTCAATCACCTCGCTGTCATGGATCCCCTCGGAGGCGGTCGAGGGAAGCATGCGCATCCCCTTTGACGCGGGCATGGCTCACTACGATCCCCCGCCACCGGAGACGATCGTCGATCTGGAGGAGCTGCGCGACGCGGATCGCTTCCGTTTCGCCAACGCACTCGACGCGTGGGTCGAGTGCGACGGGAAGGGGAAGGTCTCCGACTTCGGGTATAGCGGCGGCGGAATGATGGGGAGCACCACCGTGAAGGTTGGCCCGGTGGCGAGGACCTTCGAGGCCATCGGCCTACCCACGATCCAAAAGAAGCCAGAGAAGGGCAAGGACTTCGTGCGCTTCGTGCAAACCACGGGCGGTCGCACAGGTGTGCCAGCGCCGCGACGTGTGCGGCGCAAGCCGTTCATCCAGTGGCAGGCGCCGTTGGTGTGGACGACGCTGTCGCTCACGATTTACGCAGATGGGCGTGCCGAGGGTACGATGGTGGGCGCGAGCCGCTTTCCGCGCCACTGGGTGTATGACAAGGACGGCCAGCTCTCGCACAAGTCGGGCTTGGCGGACTTCAAGGATTGGTATCGCAAGTCCTTCGGTCGTCACACGCCGTGGGGCGACCAGGAGTCAAAGGCGCTCGTGACCGCCGTGGAGAGCGCGCTGGAGCGCAGACTCTCCGAGCAATTGATGCGCGGCGCGGGGAAGCCAAGAATCGAAAAGCTGAAGGCCGGCACGACGCTGGTGAGGCAGGGCGAGAGCGGAACCGAGGTTTTCTTGCTGCTCGACGGGGTATTGCGTGTCGAGCATGATGGACAGAGACTTGCAGAGTACGGGCCGGGCGCAATGCTCGGCGAGCGCGCGCACCTGGAGGGGGGCGTGAGGACTTCGACGCTGGTGGCGGTGACCGCGTGCAGGGTGGCGGCGGTGGAGGGATCGCAACTGGAGCGTGGAGCACTGCACGAGCTGTCAAAGGGTCACCGTCGGGAGGGACAGCGCCGCAAAGAGTCCGCGCGGGGCTGAGCTTTCGTGCGGGTGCATCTCTGCGGAGTGCGGGGCTCGACACCCGCACCGGGAGCCGATTTCCTACGCTACGGCGGGCACACGTCGTGCGTGGCGATAGCCCACGACAACGCGACCTCCCCCACTCTGATCCTCGACGCGGGCACCGGAATCCGCTCGGTCACGCAACTGTTGGACGCGCGCGCGTTCGACGGCACGATCCTGTTGAGCCACCTGCATTGGGACCACCTGCAGGGACTGCCGTTCTTTGCGGCGGGCGACAACGAGCAGGCGCACGTGCGACTGTTGCTGCCCGAGCAGGAGGACGGCGCAAGCGCCGAGGCGGTGTTGGAGCGCACGATGTCACCACCGCACTTCCCGATGACACCGAGCCAGCTTCGGGGGTCTTGGGCGTTTGAGACTGTCGCCCCCGGTGAGTGGGAGAGCGAGGGTTTCATGGTGCTGGCGCGCGAGATCCCACACAAGGGTGGCCGCACGTTCGGCTACCGCGTGAGCGATGGGCACTCCACGCTCACCTACATGCCAGACCACTGCCCTACGTCCTTCGGACCCGGTCCGGATGGCTGTGGCGAATACCACCCAGCGGCACTGGAGCTTGCGTCGAAGACAAACACACTGATACACGACGCGCAGTTGCTCACCCCTGAGGAGCTCGAGGCCGAAGCGCGCTTCGGACACGCTGCCGCCGACTATGCGGTGGCGCTCGGAGCATGCGCGGGGGCGCGCGAGGTGACGCTGTTCCATCACAGACCCGACCGCACCGACGAGGCGCTCGACGAGCTGGCGCGCCGCTATGAGGAGACCGCGGGTGTGAACGTGAGAGTGGCGGCGCAGGACACGGTGCTACATCTGTGAGCGCGTCAGACCGGCAAACGGCGGTGGGCGACGCACCCGATGCGGTGGTCGTGGGCTCGGGTCCAAACGGACTGGCGGCGGCGTTGACACTCACCAGAGCCGGGTTGAAGGTACGCGTGTACGAGGGGGACGAGACACCCGGAGGAGGCTGTCGCACCGGGGAGTTGACGCTGCCGGGGTTCGCGCATGACGTGTGCTCGACCGTCCACCCGCTGCTTGCGGCCTCCCCGTTTTTTACCGAGAAGCCGCTATCCGGTCTCTCGCTGAAGACGCCGGAGGTGGCGTTTGCGCACCCGCTCGACGGCGGTCGAGCCGCGGCGGTGAGCAGCTCGGTGGAGCACACGGCGGCGACACTCGGCGCGGACGCGCGCGCCTACCGGCGCTTGTTCGGTCCACTGGCAGAGAATGCCGAGGCGATCGTGCCCTCGGTGCTGGCGCCGCTGCTCTCACCGCCCGCTCACCCATTGGCGATGGCCCGCTTCGGGTTGCGCGGGTTGTGGCCGGTGACGGCGCTCTCGCGCAATTTGAAGACCGAGTCGGCACGTGCGTTGCTCGCGGGACTGGGTGCTCACTCGATGCGACCGCTCGGCGCGCCCGGCACCGGTGCATTCGCACTACTGCTGGGGGTACTCGCGCACACGGTGGGGTGGCCTGTCGTGGAGGGCGGCAGCGTACGGATCGTCGATGCGATGATCGCCGAGTTGCGGAAGTCCGGCGGCGAGGTACACACCGGCCACTGGATCGTCGACCTTCGCGAACTACCTGCAGCTCGGGCCACATTGCTCGACGTGGCGCCGCGCCGGCTGCCAGAGCTGGCGGGCACGCGCCTTCCTGGACGCTACGACAGAGCGCTTCGCAAATTCAAATACGGACCGGGCATCTTCAAGATGGACTGGGCACTGGACGGGCCAGTGCCGTGGCAGGCGAACGTATGCAGGGCGACGCCAACCCTTCATATCGGCGGCACGCTGGAGGAGATCGCGCGCAGCGAGTCAGACGTGGCCGCCGGCCACCACTCTGAGCGTCCGTTTTGCATCGCGGTGCAGCCGTGCGTGGCCGACCCGACACGCGCGCCCGAGGGGAAGCAGACCTTCTACGCCTATTGCCATGTGCCGTCGGGCTCGACGGTTGACATGAGCGAGCGTATCGAGGCGCAGATCGAGCGCTTCGCGCCGGGCTTTCGCGAACGCATACTGGCCCGCAACAGCGTGACGGCGCTGGACACCGAGCGCCACAACCCCAACTACGTGGGCGGCGACATCAACGCGGGCGCAGCGACCTTGCGCCAAACGGTGTTCCGCCCAACTGCAAGCGTACGTCCGTACCGCACACCGCTTGCGGGGGTGTATCTGTGCTCCTCCTCGACCCCACCGGGCGGTGGGGTGCACGGCATGTGCGGGCAGGGCGCAGCGCGCTCGGCGCTAGGCGAGCTGGGGCTGTAGATCCAGCTTGGCCTGCTGGCCGGCGCGAAGTGGCTTGGACATATGCGCGGCCTCGTGCTCGAGCAGCCACACCTTGCGGTCGAGCCCACCGCCGTAGCCGGTGAGGCTGCCGTCGGCGCCGATCACACGGTGGCAGGGCACCACGATCGCGACGGGGTTGCGACCGTTGGCCAGACCGACCGCACGTGAGGCTTTGGGGTTGCCCACCCAGCGCGCAAGCTCGCCGTAGCTGATCGTCTCCCCATAGGGTATCTCGCACAGACTCGCCCACACGCGGCGTTGGAACTCGGTCCCGTGCATCTGCATCGGCAGGTCGAAGTCGAGCAGCTCGCCGGCGAAATACGCTTCGAGCTGCCCCACGGCATGCGCCAGTCCCGCATCGTCCCGTCGAGAGTTGGCGGGAATTTTTGGGAGGTGCCGCTGTTCGTGCATGTGAACACCGGTGAGCACCGCGCCAACAGCGGTGAGGGTGAGTGCTCCGATCGGACTGTCCATTGTCGTTGTGATGGTTGTGGGCGATTTCGTGCCTGTGTGTGTCACGCTGCCTCCTTGGCCAGTGTCCCTGTGGACACTGGATCGATGGTTTCGCTGCTCGCCGGCAGCGGCCAATGGTTGATGGGGTGGGGCGTGGCCGACCAGAGGTACTGCACCGCGTAAGCACGCCACGGCCGCCAGCGCTCGGCGCGGAGGGTGAGCGCAGCCGGTGCAGCCGGCAGCCCGAGCGCTTCGGCGGCGCGTCGCACGCCGAGATCGGTGACCGGGAATGCGTCGGGGTCTCCGAGCGCACGCATCGCGATCACCTGGATGGTCCACGGTCCGAAGCCGGGTAGCCCTGAGAGCTGGGAGATCGCCTCCTCGCGATCGCATCCGGGGTCGAGCGACAGACGCTCTGAACCCAGTGCTTGCACGAGCGCGGCGAGCGTGCGCCGGCGACTGGCGGGCATCGCGAGCTGCACCTCTGCGAGAGCCTCGGCCGTGGGGAACAGATGCGTGAGACCACCACGGGGGTCACTCACCGGCTCGCCGTGCCGGCCCACAATACGGGCGGCGTGGGTTCGCGCGGCCGCCGTTGAGACCTGCTGTCCGAGCACGGCGCGCACGGCCAGCTCGGACCCCTCGACGCAGCGCGGCACTCTGCGCCCAGGCGCGTACGCCACCACCGGACCCAGCTCGGGGTCAGCGCGGAGGAGCTCGTCGACCGCGACGGGGTCCGCGTCGAGATCCAAAAGCCAGCGGCAGCGGGCGATGGCGGTCGTGAGATCGCGCAGGTCTGTGAGCGTCGCGCGGCACACCACGTGCTCGGAGGTGGGTACCAGCTCGACGATGCCGGGGCCGTGCGGAAGGCGCAGGCTGCGCCTGTAGGCGCCGGCGCGGACCTCCTCCACGCCGGGGATGGCGGTGGCGGCAAGGTGACCGAACAGGTTGTCGGGACACAGCGGCTTGCGAAACGGGAGCCGCAACAGGATCGCGCCCGGCGCACCTGCGCCGGAGAGCGAGATCTCCTGGGCACGGCGACCATCGCGGGCGTCTTCGCTTGCGTCCCGCCGCTTGCTCGCGCGACGTCGCAACTCGGTGGGCGCGGTCGCGAACACGGTGCGGATCGTGTCGTTGAACTGGCGGACGCTGGAGAAGCCCGCCGCGAACGCGATCTCGACCATCGCGAGCGTGGTCGTCTCGATCAGTACGCGTGCGGTTTGCGCGCGCTGGGCGCGGGCGATCGCGATCGGTCCCGCTCCCAGCTCGGCGAGCAGCATTCGTTGCAGCTGGCGCACGCTGTAGCCGAGTCGTGTCGCGAGACCGGGCACGCCCTCACGATCTACAACTCCATCGCCGATCATCCGCATCGCTCGTGCCACCACGTCGGCGCGCCCGTCCCACTCCGGCGAGCCTGGCGCGGCGTCTGGACGGCAGCGCTTGCACGCGCGGAGGCCGGCCTGTTGGGCAGCGGCGGCGGAGGGATAGAAGCGCACGTTCTCGCGCTTGGGCGTCATCGCCGGACAGCTCGGACGGCAATAGATGCCAGTGGAGGTCACGGCTGTGAAGAACCACCCGTCAAAGCGCGGATCACGCGATTGTGCGGCCTGGTAGCAACGGTCGAAGTCCTCGATCACAGCTCCCAGTCTGACCTACCTACAGGCGAAAGTCTGGCGGTATTGCGACATGGTGGTTTGAAGCCACCGCCGTCCCAACGTCTCGCTGCACGAGATCCGCAACGAGCCCCGCCGCTGAGCGAACTTGCTCGTGCCGCGATCCAGGGACTCGGCCGTTGCCGCGTCTATACCACCGCGCCACTGAGTCGTCGCTCGCGCGTGGAGTGCCGGGAGAGCAACGCGCCCCAATCTGCGTCGTCCATCTCACACGGCTCGGTCTCCTCCAGAAACTCGCGTAGGACGCCGGCGAGAGCCTCAGGGTCTTCGAGGTGAGGGAAGTGCGCGACTCGTGGGAGCGTGCGAAAGTAACTGTTGCGGATCGCCTCGTGCGCACGACGCCCGTGCTCGAGTGGGATCGTGTGATCGCGCTCGCCCCAGACGATCATCGTGGGCATCGACTCGAGCAGATACAGGCGATCTGTCGCGCTCACGCGCTGACCGCGCACGTCAATCACCGAGCGTAGCGTCTGCAGGAAGGCCTCGCGGGCCTGCGGACGCTCCAATGGGCGTAGAGCACGGGCGACCGCCTGCACATAGGCGCCCTGGCGTACGCCGGCCCCACGCAGACGCTTGCCCACATCCCACAAAGTGCCTAGCAACCGGGGATGAGCCGCGAGCGACAGCGCGGCGGACATGCCTGGCAACGCCGCGGTGCGCAGCATCGGGCTGACCTCGTGCCCGAGACCGCCGCTCGAGACGAGCACTAGGCGCTCCAGGCGCCCGGGGAACTGGTAGAAGAACTGCATCGCCACGCCCCCGCCGAGTGAATGGCCGACCATGCTCGCGCGCTCGATGCCAAGGGCGGTGAGCAGGTCGCGGATGCTCGCCGCGTGCGCCCCGAGCGAGTAGTCCCCGCGCGGCGCGGCCGAGTCGCCGTGGCCAATGAGGTCGGGCGCGATGACCGTGTACTCGGCGGCGAGATCCAAAGCGACAGCCTGCCAATGGCTGGATGAGTTGAGCATCCCGTGCAC
Organism: uncultured Solirubrobacterales bacterium; assembly: GCA_963715765.1. GTDB lineage: Bacteria > Actinomycetota > Thermoleophilia > Solirubrobacterales > Solirubrobacteraceae > Palsa-744. The sequence goes on along the minus strand of OY970270.1, from coordinate 3,150,813 downwards.
GAACACCATCGGCGGGCCGTCGCCCGCGATCCGGTAGACCACGCGGCGCCCATGCAACTCGATCTGCCACTCGTCGAACTTTGGCACTTGGTGGCAACAGTAGCAACGGCGTGAGAGCTCGAAGCTACGTTCGGGCCCCAGTGGGCTTCCCGGCGGCGTTGAGCCCTTCACCTGAGATCGTGTAGGTCTGAGATCGTGCAGGTCGCCCTTGGGTGTGCCGCCGTTGTGGACCTGTCTTGTGCGGGCGAGACTAGCGCTCCATCAAAGTCAATTCAACCGAGCTTTCCTAAAGGTCGGTCAATTGCTCTCTGCCCGATGAGCCGGCGCCTCGCCCCACAACTGCTCCAGACGGTAGAACTCACGCGTGGCGGGCGTGAAGATGTGAACCACCACGTCGAGGTAGTCCATCAGGATCCAATCGGCGCGCCCAACACCCTCGACCCGGCGCGGAAGCACGTCGTGCTCGTGCTTCAGCCCCTCGAGAATGCCGTCGTGGATCGCCTTGGTCTGGCGCTCCGTGTTGCCCGAGCAGATCACAAACCAGTCTGTGTAGCCAAGCACCCCGCGCAGGTCCAACTCGACCAGCTCGCCGGCCTTCTTGTCCTCGGCGTAGCGACAGATCTCGACGAGCAGCTCCTCGGAGGTCATCCTCCCGCCCCCTCCTGCGCACATCCTGCCGGCTGGCGACCGTATAGATGGTTCTCGGCGATGTAATCCGCCACCTCGACACCAACGAGCCCCTCGATCGGCTCGCCGGCCGTCAGGCGCTTGCGAACCAGCGATGAGGAGACATCGAGTCGCGGCATATCCACGAAGCAGGCGCGAACGTCGCCGCCGAGTGGGGTCAACGCTTCGAGCACATCGGATCGGCTCGTATCCTCACGCTCTGCTACGGCAAGGTGCACCAGTTTCAGTATCCCCCGTGGCTCGCGCCACGAGCCAAGCGTTCGAGCCATGTCGGCGCCGAGGATCAGCGTCAACTCTGCGTCAGGATGGCTGGCATGGATGGCCCTCAGCGTATCGACCGTGTAGGACGGCCCCGATCGTTCGAGCTCGAGCGTGCAAACATCAAGATGCTCCTCTCCTTGCACCGCCAGCTGGCACATCCGCAGGCGATGATCGGCGCCCGGGTCCCACTTGGCGGGCTTGTGAGGCGGGATCAGCACGGGCGTGAGCATCACCACATCGAGCCCGAGCTCGCTTGCGGCCGCACACGCAAGCGCAAGGTGGCCGAGGTGCGGCGGGTTGAACATCCCACCGAGGATGCCGATGCGCCCAAGCCGGCGGGTCGCCCAAGCCGCGTCGCCGTGCCCGGATGAGGCCGCGGCTTCAGGCACGGACGTGGCCGGCGCCTTCGACCAGATACTTGAACGTGCACAGCTCCCGCAGACCGATCGGCCCGCGCGCGTGGAGCTTTTGCGTGGAGTTGCCGATCTCCGCACCCATCCCGAACTCTCCCCCATCGGTGAAGCGCGTGGAGGCGTTCACATACACGCACGCTGCGTCCACCCCGAGCTGGAACTCGCGTGCGCTCGCCGTGTCTTTCGTGAGGATCGCCTCGGAGTGCCCCGAGCCATGGCGAGCGATGTGCTCGATTGCCTGCCCGGTCGACTCAACCACGCCTATCGCAACCGTCATCGCCAGATACTCGGTGTCCCAATCCTGCCCTGAGGCCGGCTGCACCAAGCGTCGGATCGTCGCTGAAAGCTCGTGCTCGCCGCCGACTTCGAGACCCGCGGCTATTTGCTCCGCGCGGTCCAGCGTCGTCTCATCGCCTCGTACCGTGACGCCTGCCCCGGCGAGCGCGCGCAACAGCGGGTCGAGGATCCCCGCGACGGCGTGCCGGTGCACGAGCACCGTCTCCGCGGCATTGCACACCCCTGGCCGTTGCGCCTTGGCGTTGAGCACGATCGCCACCGCGTCCCGCTCCTCGGCGGATTCGTCGATGTAGACGTGACAATTGCCCGACGCCGCGTAGATGACGGGCACGGTCGCCACATCCTTCAGAGCGGCCTTCAACCCCTCCCCTCCGCGCGGGATGATCAGGTCGACCGTGTTGGTTTGCGTCGCCAGCTCAGCCAGCTCCTCGTGCCCGCCGCCAGTCACCAGACCGACGCAACCATCGGGAAGTCCGGCCGCCACCGCCGCCTCGGCGGCGATCGAGGCGAGCACAGCATTTGAGTGCTCGGCCGTCGAGGAGCCACGCAGCACGATCGCGTTGCCCGACTTCAAGCACAGCACCGCCGCATCGATCGTGACATTGGGGCGCGCCTCGTAGACCACCGCGATCACACCCAGCGGCACGCGCACCTTGCGTACGTCCAAGCCATTGGGCAAGCGATGGCCGTCGATCAGCTCACCCACCGGGTCAGGCAGTGCCGCAACTGCCTCCACGGCCTGCGCGATCCCCTCGATCCGCTGCTCATCCAGGCGCAGACGGTCGAGTAGCGCATCGCCGATCTCAGCTTCGCGGCCGGCCTGCAGGTCGCGCTCGTTGGCGGACAAGATCTCCCCGGCGCGCTCACGCAGCGCACCGGCGATCGCGGCAAGCGCGGCGTTCTTGGTGGCGGTGTCGGTGCGCGCGAGGCGACGGGAGGCGTCTCGTGCACGTGCGCATACCTCGGCCGGCGATGTGACGGTGGTTGCCATCGCTCTAAAGGGTACGACAGCCCCGGTGAGCGCTCAGGCAAGCACCATGTAGTCGCGGTGCACGGCCTCCTCGGTGGCGCGCGGCAGGATCTCCTGGACCGCCTTAGACTTCATCCCCATCACGCGGCGCAACTCGTCGGCCGAGTAGTTGCAGATGCCCTTACCCACCAGCGGGCCGCTGCCGCTGAGCTCGGCCGACCGGCCACTCATGTTGACTGGGGGCACGCCCTCCGCGATCTCGACGGCATCGCCCGCGTCGAAGGAGCCCAATACCTCGACGATCCCGACCGGCAGCAGGCTCGTGCCGTCCTCGCGCAACGCGCGCGCGGCGCCCGTGTCCACGACGAGCGTGCCCTGGCTTGGCTTGGCATAGCGCAGCCACAGCTTGAAAGAGGAGTGACGCGCGGCACGCGGCGGAAAATTGGTGCCCTCCATGTGACCGGCGAGCACTGCTCTGAGAGCGCCCTCGCGCACGCCGTTGCAGATAACCGCGCGGATCCCCGCAGCGGTTGTCATGTCGGCCGCGACTACCTTCGAGCGCATACCGCCAGAACCAAGCGGCGAGGTGGTGTGGCCCACCTCGATCCCTCCCAATGCCTCAAAGTCGCTGACCTCGGGTACGAGCCGCGCATCGGGATCGCGGCGCGGGTCGGCTGTGTACAGCCCGTCGATGTCTGTCAGCAGCACGAGCAGGTCGGCCGCGGTGAGGATCGCGACCTGTGCGGCCAGGAAATCGTTGTCGCCGAATGAGATCTCATCGGTGGCGGTGGTGTCGTTCTCGTTGATGACGGGCACCACCCCCCAGTCGAGCAGCTTGCGCAACGTCTGACGAGCATTGAGGTAGTGGGTGCGCGCGCTCATGTCCATGAACGTGAGCAACAGTTGCGCGGAGATGAGATCGCGCTCGCGCAGCAGCTCGTCATAGACGCGATACAGCTTGCCCTGCCCGACCGCGCTGGCCGCCTGCAGCTCCTCCACAGCACCGGGGCGAGCCGGCAGACCCATGATCCGCACGCCCCGCGCGATCGCCCCCGAGGAGACGATCACGACCTCCTTGCCCTCGCCGTGCAACGAAGCCACCTGATCGCAGATGCGCGTGAGCACGTCGGTGCGCAGTTCGCCGTCATCGTCGGCGACGATGCTCGACCCCAGCTTTATGACCACGCGCTGCACAGACCGGAGCCTAGATGGTGGGGCCGATCCCGTCCTTGCCCGAAGCAAACCCCACCGTGTCACTGATCCCCCGGAGCGCTCGCTCGGCCCTCGGCCACCCGACCACTGGACGCCGGCCCCGCACACGACCTATGCTGATCGCAGACGATTCGCCACCCGTCGCATGACTCCCAGGAGGAGGATGACTGTGCCGTCCAACGAGAAGACAGGCCACAAGCAGACGGAGGAGACCCCATCCGATCTGATGGGTCGCCGGATCCAGAAGCTGGAGAGCGAGTACGGCAACCGCTACCGGCTCGAGCCGGCTCCCGACAACAAGCTGCCCAAGAGTGGCATGCCGGCCGAGGACGCGCTCGGGCTGGTGGGCGAAGAGGTACTGCTCGACGGGCTCCCGATGCGCAACCTGGCTACCTTCGTCACGACCTGGATGGAGCCTGAGGCCGACCAGTTGATCGCTGGATCGCTGCACACAAATTTCATCGACCACGCCGAGTACCCCCAGACCGCCGAGATCGAGCAGCGCTGCATCCGCATGCTCGCCGACCTCTTCAATGCTCCGGGAGAGACGACCGGGGCGCGCACGCAGGGATCTTCGGAGGCGATCATGCTCGGCGCGCTGTCGCTGAAGTGGAAGTGGCGCGATCGCCGCCAAGCGCAGGGTAAGACGATCGACCGTCCCAACCTCGTGTTCGGCGGTGACGTGCACGTCGTGTGGGAGAAGTTCTGCCGCTACTTCGACGTCGAGCCGCGCATCGTGCCACTCGCGCGCGATAAGTACACCATCGGGGCCGAGGACGTGGAACCACACATCGATGAGAACACGATCGGGGTAGCGGCGGTGCTCGGGACCACGTTCACCGGACATTCCGATGACATCACCGGGATCAACGACTACCTGGTGCAGCTCAAGAACGAGAAGGGACTGGACGTTCCCCTCCACGTCGATGCGGCCAGCGGAGGGTTTGTGTGGCCGTTTCTCTATCCGCACACCGAGTGGGACTTCCGTTTGGAGCAGGTTCGCTCGATCAACGTGTCCGGTCACAAGTTCGGCCTGGTCTACCCCGGCATCGGCTGGCTTGTGTTCAGGGAGAAGACCGATCTTCCCGAGGACCTCGTGTTCTACGAGAATTACCTCGGCAAGCGCGATGCGACGTTCACACTCAACTTCTCCACCGGCTCGGCGATGGTGCTCGCGCAGTACTACAACTTCGTGCGCTACGGCCATGACGGCTACCGCTACATCATGGAGACGATGCAGTACAACGCTCGCCTGCTCGCCAAGGAGATAGTGGATTGCGGCGAGTTTGCGCTGATTGGGTCAGAGCAGGACGAGCAGCTGCCACTCGTCGCCTTCCAGCTGGAAGGCGAGCACTCCTACGACGAGTTCGATGTAGCCTCTCAATTGGCGTCCGAGCGAGGTTGGATGGTGCCTGCCTACACGCTGCCTCCCAACGCCGAGCATGTGAAGATCATGCGCGCGCTCGTCAAGCAGACACTCGGCCATTCGCTTGTCGCCACACTCGGCTCGGACATCGTGGAAGCGTGCGCCACGCTCGAGAAGAAGGGACGCCTGCACGAGTCAGACCGCAAACGGGTCAAGACGAAAACGGGTTATTGAGCCGACACATCCCGGCCCGGTGGCGCATTGGGAGCGCCACCCGACACACAGGACTACAGGCACTTCCATCGAATCTCGTGACAGGTGTCACAAGACACCGTTACGGAAGGAGTGCGTATGCGAGGAGTTGGTAGTGCGTTGTTCGCGGGCATCCTGCTGCTGGTCGCGGGCACCATCAACATCATCTATGGCATCGCTGCCATCGGGAACGCGAGTTTCTTCGTAAACGACAACAGATACGTGTTTGCAAGCCTGCACACATGGGGCTGGATCACGATCATCCTCGGTGTCATCCAGTTGACCGCGGCGCTTTCGCTGTTCGGCGGCGGTGCCTACGGGCGCGTTGTGGGGATCATCGCAGCCACGATCGGGGCCGTCGGCGCACTGCTGTCGATCGGCGGCGCGTACCCATTCTGGTCACTTGGGATATTCGCGATCTGCCTGATCGTGATCCACGGACTCGCCGTTCTCGGCGAGCCCAAGACCGCCTGAGCCGAGCCACCGGATCTCTCAAGCGACGAGCCGGCGCGCGAGCCCCGCGCGCCGGCGAGTAGCTGACTCAGCCCAAGATCTTTGCCTTCGCCTCGGCGAACTCCTGATCGGTCAGCACCCCGGACTCGTGCAGTTGACCGAGCTCCTTCAAGCGCTCGATCGGGTCGGCTTCCTGAGCCGGTGGCGGCGAAGCCGCATATGTTTGCGGCGGCGGCGCGGCAGCCATCTGCTGCGGTTCCTGGTTTGCCCAGCGTCCTTCCTGGCGGCGGCTGACGCGATTGGATACAGAAGTGGCAGTGCCAGCAACCACAGCAGTACGGGCCATTGTGCGAAGTAGTGGCATCTGAATATCCCTTCAGTTCAGGATGCGCCATCGAGCGCGTCGAGTGTGTCCAGGACGTCCTGCGCGGCGATGCGCTCGAAGGCGAGTACTCGACCGCCGTTGCGGCGCACAGCACTTGCAAACGGCGCGGCCCAAGCATTCTCGAAGCAGATCATCAGCGCCGCTTCGCCTGGCTGAAGCACCTCGCCCGCAGTGCTGGCGTCCTCATCGCCGAGCATGCCCGTGCGCGCACCGGCGAAAACCAGTAGGTCGTCCACTCCGTCGCCGTCGAGATCGGCGATCTCGAGTCCCGAGATCTCGCCGTCTGCGTCCTTCTGGACCATGAGCACGTCAAGCACTCTGATAATCCCCCGGTCGACGAGATCCACGAACAATGGGATCGCCTCTCCAGTACGTGGAGCATTCGGCGGATAACCGATCACCACGACATCGACGGGACCGAGCTCCAACTCCTCGTTGCTCATCGCCACTCCTCTTTGTCGGCCTGCGCTCCGCCGACCCAACGTGATCTGATCGGCGCACCGAAGGCACCCCCGACTGGGAGTACGCCGAGTGTAACGCCACTCCCTGCCCGGCCTGTCCGTATTTAAGAGCAGTTGAGAGGGGCGAGCGCCTTTTCGTAGCTGGAGGCGAGCTGCGTCAGCGAGGATTTGAGCTGTGTTTCGAGTTGGCTGAGCGAAGGTTTGGAGACCAGTTCCGAGAGGATCGAATTGATCTGACCTTCAAAGGTTCGGGTTGCCGCCTGAACCTGTTCCTTGCGCGCCGGTTCAAGGTCGGGCTGAGCATTCTTGATCGTCGTGAGGTCCTTGCCGATCGCTTCCACACCGCTCTTGGCTTCGGTGAGAATGCTGGTGGAGAGCGTCAATTCACTGAGCTTCTTGACTTCCTTGGAGATGTCCGAGCGCGCCGTGCACACCTGGGCCATCGCTTTTTCCTGGGAAGATTCGCCACAGGACGCAAGCACGAACACGCTGAGCAGCGAGACGATCACGACGAGGGACTGGCTGCTAGTTCTATGCACTAAAGAAGACATCTCAAGGAGATGGGTCACCGTCACAACAGGAACGGAACCATTAGCAGTCTACAGCGGTGGACTCCCCCGGCCTCAAAATTCGCACCACAACGCTGGGCGCCAGGCGGGCGGTGTGCTCGGCGAACAGACGCGGCGGGTCCGCGAGGTGCGCACGGTAGTTACGGGCAAGCCCGATCGGCAACAGGGTGCCCCAATGTATGGGTATGGCCAGGCGTGGCTGGAGCAACTCGACGGCATGAGCCGCCTGGAGCGGATCCATGTGGCCTGGGCCCAACTTCGGGCCCCATCCCGCGACTGGCAGCAAGGCGACATCGAGCGTCGGCGAGAAGCTGCCCATGCCCGCGAACATTTCGGTGTCTCCAGCGAAGTAGACCACGTGCCTGCCTGCAACGAGATAGCCGAGCGCCTTTGCCTGCGGGCCACCCAGGCGCCCGCCGTTGTGGTGGGCGACAACCGCCGTTATCTCGAGCCCGCCGACCTTCAAGACGTCACCGACGTCAATCTCCGACACGTTGGCGAACCCCTTGCTCGCCAACCAAACGCCGGCTCCGCTGGGCACGATCAGATGCGTGTCGCGACCGAGACGGCGCAATGAGGCCAGGTCGAGGTGATCGTGATGCAGGTGTGAGATCAGCACCGCACGCGGGCCGGCGAACATGCTTTCGTCAACCGGCGGGACTTGGCGGCGTAGGTGCAGGACACGACCGCGCAGAAACGGATCGAAGAGCAGGCGCACCCCCTCCAATTCGATCAGCACCGTGGCGTGCCCCAAGAAGACGATACGGTCTGCGGCTGTGCCTGTGTAGCGGACAGCATCCGCACCCTCGACCATCGACCAGAAGGTAGCAAGTGCTGGATTCAGCGATCGATGAACGCAACACCCAACGACGCCTGGGTCACTTGCGAGCGCTACTGGGGTTTGGCGCACGAACGCTGGCGATGCTGGCAGTCCAGGCCTTGACCTTGCTGGTCATGACCACGTTGCTCTCCGGCCGCGACTCGCTGTCTCTCGACGCTGCGATCCTCGTTGCCCTCGCCATGGCGATCATCAACGCAGTTCTGTGGCCGCTGCTAATACGCGTTGCGTTGCCGCTCACGATCGTCACATTCGGGCTCGGCTCGCTCGCTCTCAGCGCCGGCATGGTCGCGCTCGCCTTCTACGCGGTGGACGGCAAAACACCCTCGTTCTGGACCGACGTGGCAATCGCCTTCGGTCTCGCTCTCGTCTCAATGCTCGTGGCGCCCCTGCTCGACGTGGATGGCGATGCTCGCCATCTACGTGTGGTTCGTAGACGGGTGAAACGCACGCGAAAGAACAATCGCACGGATGTTCCCGGGGTGATCTTGTTCGAGATCGACGGGCTCGGAGAGAAAATCCTGCGCGAGGCTATCCGCGACGGACACACCCCCACGATCGCTCGCTGGCTCACAGACGGTACTCACCGGATGCTCGGCTGGGAGTGCGACCTCTCCTCACAGACAGGAGCGAGTCAGGCCGGCCTGCTGCTCGGCAGCAACTGGGACATGCCCGCCTTTCGCTGGTATGAGAAGGAGTCCGGGCGCACGATGGTCTCCAACCATCCCGCCGACGCAGCCGAGATCGAGCGCCGACGCTCCACGGGTGCCGGTCTGCTCGCCACGGGAACGAGCCGAGGGAACATGTTCTCCGGCGACGCCCCCCGTTGCACGGCGACGATGAGCATGATCCGTGACCGTTCTCGATCGAAAGCCGGAGACCTGTTTGCCTATTTCTCAGACCCCTACGGGTTCATGCGCACGATCGTGCTGTCGCTCGCCGACATCGCCTATGAGCGCCGGGCGGCATTTCGCCAGCGTCGCAGCGGCGCAGCGCACGTCGAGCGCAAGGGCATGTATCCGCTGATCCGAGCCACGATCGCAGTGGTCATGCGCGATCTCGTGACCGCATTGCTGTTGGCCGACATCGTGGAGGGCGTGCCCGTCAGCTATGCGACCTTCGTGGGCTACGACGAGGTCGCCCACCATTCGGGAATCCGCGAGCCCGACGCGCTGGCGGTCCTCAAGCGCCACGATCGCCAGCTGGCTCGGTTGGAGCGCGCGACCGCGCAGTCCCCGCGCCCCTACCACCTTGTGGTGCTCTCAGACCACGGCCAAACGCAGGGCGCGCCGTTTCGCCAGCGCTATGGCAAGACGCTCGAGGATGTCGTGCGCGGAGCGCTGGCCCAGGGTGAGGTGTACGCGCCGGCGGCCGTAGATGAGGCCTGGGGCGACGTGGGCGCAGTGCTCGCCGACGCAAGCCAGGAGCCGAGCGTCGGAGGGCGCATTCTGGCGCGTGCCACGCGTAGCCGATCGATCGGCGGCACAGTCGCTCTGGGACCGAACCGAGAGGCACTTGCCGAGCGCGATGCCACCGAACCCGTGGACAGGGAGCGGATTGGCGACCAGCGGAGGTCGGTTGGTGGTGGGGAGGCGACTGGCACTGATGCGAAGGAGGCGATCGTGATGGCCTCGGGCGGACTCGGGCTTATCTACCTGCCGTCCAGTCCACAGCGACTCACCGCGGAGCAGATCGCCGATACGCACCCGCGCCTGCTCGACGTCTTGACGAGTCATCCCGGAATTGGATATGTGCTGGTGCGCTCCCAAGAGCACGGCGCTCTGGTGATCGGCGGGGCCGGGTGGCGCCGGCTGAGCGACGACGCGATCGAGGGCGAGGACCCGCTCGCCCCTTTCGACACGACGGCGGCCGACCACCTGCGCCGCCACAACCGCTTTCCCCATTGTCCGGACATACTCGTCAACTGCATGTATGACCCGAACACCGAGGAGGTGGCCCCGTTCGAGGAGTTCATGGGCTCCCACGGCGGTCTCGGCGGGCCGCAGACCAAGCCCTTTGCGGTGGTGCCGGCGGACTGGAGCGAACCGTCGTCCCCGATCGTGGGCGTTGAGGCGATGCACGAAGCGCTGCGCGACTGGCTGGCTGAGTCCTACGCAGGCTCCTCCGGATCGAGCTCGAACGCCACGCCCGCGATCTCCAGGTCATCGCCTGCCTGAAACCCCTCAGCCTCCAGGGCACGTAGCACGCCGATCTTGCGTAGGCGGCCCTCCAGGTAGGCCATCGCGTCCTCGTTGTCGATGTCATAGCGCGCCAGCAGACGCTCGATACCCCTGCCGTTGACGACGAATGAGCCGGGAGCGATGCGCTCGACGGCAAAGCCGGTTGATGCGGCCGGACGAAACACCATGTGCTCGGCGAGCTCGGGCGTCTCCTCGAAGACGGTCTCGCCAAGCGAAGCTCCCGCGCCTGATTCGTCATCTGCTGTGACGCGCTCGTGTGCGGGCACGCTTCGCATCAGCTCGCCCGCCAGCTCCTTTAGACCGGCGCCAGTGGCACTGGAGGTCGCGATCACCGGCACCGCGGAGTCAAGTCGCCGCGACCATTGCTCAACTGCCTCAGTCACGCGCTCGGAGGACACGAGATCCGCCTTGGAGAGCACAAGCACGCGCGGCAGACTCGCAAGACGTGGATCGTGAGACGCCAGCTCATGCTCGATCGTTGCGTGATTGGCAACAGCGTCGGCTGGATCGGAGGGGTCAGATTCCCCTGAAAGCTCGGGCGCGAGGTCGAGCACGTGCACGAGCAACCGCGTGCGCTCGACGTGGGCGAGGAAGTCGTGACCAAGCCCAGCCCCATCGCTCGCGCCCTCGATCAAACCGGGGATGTCGGCGATCACGAGCTGACGTTCGTCGACGTCAAGCACGCCCAGCACCGGGGAGAGCGTCGTGAACGGATAGCCCGCGACCTTCGGAGTCGCCCTCGTGAGCCGCGCGAGCAGCGAGGACTTACCCGCATTGGGCAGTCCCACAAGACCCACGTCGGCCAACAGCTTCAGCTGGAGCGTGAGCCAGCCCTCCTCGCCGGAGAGCCCTCGCTCGGCAAAGCGCGGGGCCTGGCGAGTGGGAGTCGCAAAGCGCTTGTTGCCCCTCCCCCCCGAGCCACCTTTTGCCACCACAGCCCGTTGCCCGGCGCTCACCAGATCCCAACGACGACCTGCGACGTCCCCCTCGACGCCTTCTATGAACGTGCCGGGTGGAACCCGTACGATCAGTGTCTCGCCATCGGCGCCATGACGCTGGGAGCCATCGCCGTGCCCGCCGCGTCCGGCACGATAGTGGGGCTTGCGCCGGAAGCTCTGCAGGTCACGCAGCGAGTCGTCGCACACGAGCACAACCTCCCCGCCGCGCCCCCCATCGCCCCCGTCAGGACCACCGCGCGGGACATGGGCTTCACGGCGAAAGCCCGCGCTGCCGTCTCCGCCGGCGCCGGCCCTCACTTCGATTCTCGCGCGGTCGTACAGCATTGGAGCCCTCGCTTGAATATATGGCGCGACCGAGTGCCCAGAGGCGCCCTCGGCTCATGGACGGGCTCGACCGCCAGCCACGATCACGGCACCACGGACGCGCGCTTCGGTGGCCGAGCGTCGCAGTGGCCCAAAAAACTACCCGTCGTCGCCCACTACGTTCACGACCCTGCCGCGGCGGCCGGTCGTGAACTGCACGGTGCCAGCCGCGCGTGCGTATAGCGTGTCGTCCTTGCCGATCCCAACGCCCGTGCCGGGCTTAAAGCGAGTGCCGCGCTGGCGCACGATGATCTCCCCGCCGGTCACGGTCTGGCCGGCGAACGTCTTCACGCCGAGGCGCTGGGCATTTGAGTCGCGGCCGTTGCGGCTGGACCCGAGTCCCTTCTTATGAGCCATTGGGGTCCTCCTGCTCCTTGCCGCCAGCTGAGGTGGCGGTAGGTGTTGGGGGGTTGTCGGACGCCGGCTTGGCGGCAGGCTTGGCTGCCTCGGGCTTCGCAGCCGGCTTTGCGGCGGCCTTAGCGGCAGGGGCCTTGGTAGCGGCGCCCATCGAGATGTCGGTCACCTCGATCCGCGTTAGCTCCTGACGGTGGCCGGTGCGTCGCTTGTAACCGCGCTTGGGCTTGAACTTGAACACCCGCAGCTTCTCGCCACGCTCGTGCGCCACTATCTTTGCCGTGACCTTGACCTTCTTCAGGCTGTCGCTGTCGAACACGGCATCCTCGGAGCGGTAGAGGATCGGCTCGAGCGCAACGCTCGCACCCTGCTCAGCGGCAAGGCGCTCCACGAGCAGGGTTTGACCCCGCTCGACGCGGTACTGCTTGCCGCCTGTCTTGACGATCGCGTACATGTCTACTCCGAGGTTGCCTGAGCCTTTGCAGCCGAACGGCGCCGTCCGCCTCTACGGCCGCGGCGCCGAGGCTTGGATTGTAGGTCATCCTGACCCTCCTCGCCCTGCGGCTGCTGTGCGCCGTCCTCGGGGGCGACCGCGACGGGCTGCTTATCCTGGTCCTCAACGGCTCGTTGGGTTTCGCGCGTGTCGGCTCCATTTGCCGATTCCTCTGAGCTCGATCGCGAGGACTCCGCCGCTGCGACTGGCTGCGCCGGTTTGGAGCTGCGCCTGCGCGAGCGTTTGGCCGCGGGACGCGCGGCCGGACGCGGCGCTGGGCGGATCACCTCGCCTGACTCGTCGAGCAGCAGCGCCGAGGCGGCGGTGCGTCCAACCGTCTCGATCCGCACCATGCGCTTCTCCCCCACATGGCGCGCGGCGCCCGCGATCGAGATGATGTAGCCGTCGAGCTTGGCCACAGCGTCATCGACGTCGTACATGTGCGGCTCGACGATGTCCACAAGCACCTCGTCGCCCTCGCGGAACGGCAACGCGCGTTCTTCGACCTCCTCGCGCGTGCCCTGGAAGGTGATCGCGAAATGATCAAGCGCGAGTCCTTCGGAGCCCTCGAAGTGAAACGAGCGATCCGTCTGCGCCTCCAGGGCATGCAGTACGCGCGAGCCCTGCCCGGTGAATTGGGCGGTGACGCGCGGGTTGATCTGCACCAGGAACGCCTCGGCATCGGGGTGCTCGACGACCAGATCGCGCAGCCTGCGCTCGAATTCGATCGCGATCGTCTCCTCCGAGCGAATCACGCCCTCCCCCTCGCAGGTGGGACACGGACGGCTCATGATCTCGCGCACACCCTCGGTCACGTTTTGGCGGGTCATCTCGACCAGTCCGAGCCGCGACAGCTCGGCGGTGAACGTCTTTGTGCGGTCCTCGTCGAGGGACTTGCGAAGCGTCTTCATCACGGCGTCGCGGTTGCGCGCGCGCGCCATGTCGATGAAGTCGATCACGATGATCCCACCGATATCGCGTAGACGCAGCTGGTTTACGACCTCCTCCGCAGCCTCCAGGTTGGTCTTGGTGATCGTGTCCTCCAGGCCCGCGCCCTTGCCGCGCCCGATGAAGCTGCCGGAGTTCACGTCGATCACCGTCAGTGCCTCGGCGTAGTCGATCATCAGGTAGCCGCCGCTGGGCAGGTCCACACGCCGCGACATCACTCCGTCGATCGCCTCGGTCACCTTGTAGGCATCGAGCAACGGCTCAGGTCCCTCCCACAGCTCGACGCGCTCGACCAGCTCCGGGGCGGTGCGCGCAAAGAACGACACCAGGCGTTTGTGCTGCTGCTCGTCGTCGACGATCGCTCGCTCGAAGTGCTCGGAGAAGATGTCGCGCACGACTCTGACCGACAGGTCGGCCTCCTGGAAGACCATCGCCGGCGCCTGCGTGTCCTCGACGCGCTTCATCAGCACCTCGTGCAGCTTGTGCAGATACAGCAGCTCGCGCTCGAAGTCCTCCCGTTGCGCACCGTGAGCGGCGGTGCGAACGATGACCCCGCCCTCGCCGATCTCGAGCTTGGCGGTCTGGCGGCGCAGGCGCTCGCGCTCTTTGTCTTCCAGGCGCCGCGACACGCCGACTCCCTCGCCGGTCGGCGCGTACACCATGTAGCGCCCGGCGATCGTCAGCTCCATCGACAGGCGCGCGCCCTTGGTCTTCAGCGGATCCTTGACGACCTGCACGACGATCTCCTGACCGGGCTTGAGCAGATCGGCGATCTTGCGCCCTCCGCCGCGCCCTCCACGCTTGGGCGCCTCGACTCCGGGCAGCACGATCTCATCGACGTGCAGGAACCCGTTCTTCTCTAGGCCGATGTCTACAAACGCCGCCTCCAGTCCGGGCAGCACGTTGTCGACCTTACCCTTGTAGATGTTGCCCACGATCGAGCGCCCTCCGCGGCGCTCTATGTAGAGCTCAGCTATGCGATAGCCAGCTCCCGGGCGGGCGCCGGAGCGCTTGCGGCCGCGTCCGGCGGAACGTGAGGTGCCGCTCTGGGCACTCAAGGCGCCGGGCGTTCCGGCGGCCTCCAAAAGCGCCACGCGCGTCTCCGCGCGATCGACGCTGACAAGTACTTGCTTTCTCAATTTGATCCAGTCTTTCGATATCTGTAGTGGCCAAGGCGCGCGTATTGGCCCCGACCGACATGTTGATTGGGGCTCGCATACCGGCCGAGGCCCTTGCTATCGCCGTATCCCGTGCAGGCGAGCGCCGAACCTCTGCGGTCTGCGGCGCGGCCTGGGCTGGTTGGAGGGAAGTTTCGGCGGACATCTTGGTGATTAGCGGACAACGCGGCCCTTATGCGCCTGAGAGACGCGTGCCTGGACGTAGATCGATTGCAGTAGACCCACAGCCAGAAGTGTTGTTATGACCGACGATCCGCCATAGCTCATGAGCGGTAGCGTGACGCCGGTGATGGGCATTATCCCAACTGCCATCCCCACGTTCACGAAGACCTGAAACATCAGCATAGCCAGGATCCCGGCGGCCACCAGCGAGCCAAACAGGTCCTTGGACATCGTGAGTATGCGTAGCGTGCGCCATATCAGCAGTGCATACAGCGACAGGACGAGCGCCGCGCCGACGAAGCCGTACTGCTCGCCGACCGCGGCAAAGATGAAATCGGTGTCGTCCTCCGGCACATATTCGCCCTTGATCTGGGTGGAGTTCACGCCACTTCCGGTCTTCTGACCGGAGCCGATAGCCACCTTCGACTCCTCTTGCTGATAACCCTGCTTTTCGGGGTTGCTCGACGGGTGTAGGAAGGCCGTCAGGCGTTCCACTTGGTAGGTTTTCAGCACGTGCACCCCTGCGGCGGGTGCGGCCACCAGAACGATCACTCCCGACACGGCGACCAGCGCCACCAGCCCGGTGAGCTGCAGCCATGAGGTGCCCGCCACGAACAGCAGCATGAACGCGATCGCCATGTAGACCATGCCCGAGCCGAGGTCCGGCTGGGCGATCACGAACATAGCGGGCACGAGCGCCGCGAGCAGCACGCGCGCGGTCGTGTCCAGCTCGCGCAAGCGTCGTGAGCGACCCACCACGAACGCCGACAGCGCGACGATCAGCAGCACCTTGCCAAGCTCGGACGCCTGGAAGGAGAACAGCGGGAATTCGATCGCGCGCTGTGCGCCCAGCGCGGTCTCGTGCCCGAGCGCGAGCACCGCAAGGATGCTCACCAGCAGCACGGCGTAGATGGGGTACATGAACTGGCGCAAGCGCGCGTAGTCCAGGCGCGAGATCACCACCATCGCCACCAGCCCCACGACCAGGTAGATCGCCTGGCGGTCTATGTAGTAGTGCGGCTGATCGGGCACGAATTTGATCGTCACGATCCGCAACGTGACGATCGAGCAGATCCCCAGACCCAAAGCAGCGAGCGTCAGCAGCGGGTCCAGCGGCAGGCGTGGCCCACTGGCCGACGGCACGGGCGCCGGCTCGCTCGGCTGGATCGGGCTGAGTGACGAAGCGGACACGCCGGTGCTCACTGATCCGGGTTGGTGCCGGTGGTCAGGGTCAGCGGCTTATGGAACCACTGGGAGGCGATCAAGCGCGCCGCGGGCGCCGCCGCTTCGTCGCCGAAGCCGCCCTGTTCGACGGTCACCGCGATCACGATCGGGTGCTTTGGATCGGGCAGGAAGCACATGTACCACGCCTGTTCGACCTGCCCCGTGCGTTCGGCCGTGCCAGTCTTGCCGTACACCGGGTGTTCGGCCTGGTTCCAGCCCGTCCACACGTCGGCCGAAGTCCCGCCCGGCTCAAAGGTCGCGTCGTGGATGCCTTCCATCACGTCGCTGAGGTCCGAGTAGTTGAGGTGCACGTGACCGATCGGAGGGGCCGGGAGTTCCTGCACCAGACCACCGCTCGAGTTGTCGATCTGCACGCCCAGGTGGGGGCGCACGACCGTGCCATCGCCGCCGTTCACGTAGGCGCTGGCAAGTGTCGAGTAGGCGACCGCCATCTGCAGCGGGGAGGTCAACAGTTCGCCCTGTCCAACCGCAAGGTGCATATTGTCGCCGACGGTCCAGGGGCCGATTTCAGAGACGATGTGGCAGACGCTCGCGGCATTCTTGGGGTGACTGCGTTCGCAGCTTTCCTGCAGCTTGTTCTGCTGGGTACGCCATTTGGCGTCGGGCACCGTCCCTTCGATCTCTTTCGGCAGGTCGATGTGCGTTTCTTTGCCGATCCCCAGCTCCTTTGCCATGTTTTGGATGACGTCGCCGTGTTCGTTGGCGTACTCGCCAACCGTGAAGAAATAGGTATCGGAAGAGACCTTCAGCGCATCGACCAACGGCAACGAGCCGTAGTCGGTGTGGCCAGAGTTGCAGAACTGCTCTGCCCCGGCGGTAATGCACTGTCCGCCACCCAGCGCCTCTTCGGGGTTGATCACGCCCGCTTCAAGCGCGCCCATCGCGGTGATCGGCTTGAACGTCGAGCCGGTGGGATACTGACCTTCCACGGCGCGATTGAGCAGCGGCGCGGGAGGATCAGGGCCTTCGCTTTCGCCGCTGCCGCTGAGCTGATCGTATTCGGCCTGAGTCATCGGTTTGGCAAAGCGGTTGGGGTCATATCCGGGGTAGGAGGCCATCCCATAGATTTCGCCGTTGAGCGGATTGATCGCCACAAACGCCGCTCCGGAGCCGGAGTTGCCTTTGGCCTGGGCCAGCGACACTCCATAACGCAGCGCGCGTTCGCCCACCCGCTCCAGCCCGAGATTGATCGAGAGCTTGAGATCATGGCCGGCCTTGGGGGCCGTCTCTTCGAGCTTTGTCGCCTCGGGTTGGCCTTCGGCGTTAACCTGCACGCGCCGCTCTCCCGGCGTGCCGCGCAGATAGCGGTCGTAGTAGTACTCGAGACCCGACTGGCCGACGACCGTATCCCGCGAAACGCCCCTGAAGGCCGGCAGTGTGAGCTCTTCTTCGTTGACCTGCCCGACGTGGCCGAGCGTCTGCGATGCCAGTTCGCCAAACGGGTAGGCGCTGATCGCTACCTCTTCCTGCTTGACGCCGGGAAAGTCGTTTTGGCGCTCTCCCAGCACGGTCAGAGCCGCCCTTCCCGCATCGGTCTTGATCGTGACCGGCGCATACGGGACCTGCGTTATGCCCGCGATCACGCGTTCATCGATCAACCTCGGGCTGAGGCCGATCACGGGCGCAAGGCGCTTGAAGAGCTCACGCAGCTTGACCGCCGAGCGCGGGAGGCCGGGAATCGGAACGGTCCGCAGATGGTCCGCTCGGGCAAGCGCATGAAGCTCGGCCAGCTGCGCGGCACTGGCGCGCCGGTGCGCGTGCCTGCCCTGACTCTCGTAATCGTTCAGATCATTCTCATAGACCTTCAGTCGTTCGCCGGCCGCCAGGAACTGCTTGTCCGCCTGTGCCAGCTGCGCCCGGTATTCGATCGCCTGTTCCTTGACGGATTCCGGCAGCGCGCTCGGCAGGATCTGCACCGCATTGCTGACCTCGCTGGTCACGAGCGGCTGGCCTTCGCTGGCAAGGATCTCTCCGCGCGGGGCGGGTATCGGCAGTTCGCGCTGGTCGTTGGCCTGAGCCTGCTGGACGTACTGTTCGCCGCTCAGCACCTGCAGGTACCACAGGCGAAAGAAGATGATCCCGAACATGACGAGCGCGATGCTGCCCAGGATCGCCACGCGCAATGCGAGCTGGGGGGATGAAGGCCCGCCCACCCCGCCGCGCGGTTCGCTCGGGCGTAGGCGCTCGATCGTGCTCATCGGCTAGCTCCGACGAATCGCGAGGCATCGGCAAGGCTCACCGGCCACCCCCCCTGGATCGCGACAGCGGGCTGAGACCGCCCGTCGTATAGGCACGACGGCGGCGGCGACGTGGATCGTCGGGCAGCGCGCCCACCACGCAGCGACGCACGACGGCCCAGAATGGAAGCGCCACGGCGGTGTCCACGAGCACCCCTACCACGATCTCGCGCAACAGCTCAAGACTCACAGGCGCGTCGACGCCGAGCAGGAACTCGATGATCGAATAGCCGACCATCGCGGCGCTCGCGGCGACCGCGCCAACGAACAGCGGCGTGAGCGCCGCCTGCGGGTCGCGCAACTCGCGCAAACGACCCGCCCAGTAGCCAATGATCGTGAACGTCAGTGACGTCACCCCGAGCGTTTGCATCAAAGCCAGGTCGATCAGCAGCCCGACACAGAAGCCTGCGACCGCGCCCATCATGGAGCCACACAGCAGCCCGACAAACGCGACGAGCAACGGCGAGAGGTCGACGCTGACACCAAACACCGGCACCTCGGAGACCACGCTGATCTGTACGAACACGATCACGATCGACAGCACCGCCACACGCCACGCAAGCGAGCCCGGCAGCCAGGCCGAGCCGGCCTGCGCAGGCCCCGACCGCCCGCGCTGGGAGTATCCGACGCGCGAGCTCATCGGCCACCACCCGACACGCTCTGCGATGCGACCGGCGCGCTCATCCGCCGCTCCCGGTCGAGGCCACCTGTTCACCTTGCGCTTCTTCTTCGGGGCTCAGCTGGTGCGTCGGCGTCAGATTGGCGGCCACGCTGCTCAGCGCGGCCGCGCGCGAGCCGGAAGCGTAGGTCAGCACCTGCACGGATTCGAGGCTGTGTAGATTGGCCAACGGACTCACCTCGACCGACTTGAACCCTCCCTGTTCGTTGACTGAGGTGACCTGTCCGATCGGGATGCCCTTGGGATAGAGCGAGGCACCTGGGCTCGCGACGGTGCCGGATGTCACAACGTAGTCGCCTGGTAGAGGCGAGCCGCTCGAGGACGGGTAGAGGTACTGCATCAGCAGTTTGCCGGGGGCGCCGACTTCTGGCTGAACCATGCCGACCGTGCCCGTGGCGCTGATCTTCGCAGTCACTTCGACCGCGCTATCGGTGATCAGGCTCACCTGCGCCGCATCGGGCACCACCTCGGTTACCTTGCCGATCAGCGCTTCGCCGCTGACAACCGGATCGTTGATTCGCACCCCCGAGGAGGAGCCCCTGTCGATCGTGATGATCGAATACCAGATGTTCGGCGACTGATACACGACTGTTGCTGTGACCGGGTTGTAGTCGGCGATGCTGAGCTCGTGGTCTAGATGATCGAGCTTGAGCAGTTCCTGATAAGAGTGTTCGTTGGACTGATTGACGATGTATTGCGCGCGGAGCCTGTCCAGCTGCTTGCGCAGCTCGGCGTTCTGGCTCTTGGCTTTGAGCGTGCTGCCAAACCACCCAAACAGGTCTCGCACAGGCTTCAGCGCCTTGTTGGCGCCGTCCTGGATCGGCGAGACCACCGTCAAGAAACCGCGCTGCACCGAGTGCAAACCACCGCTCGGAGCCTCCCCGAAGTAGGCGGTCAGCAGTATCAGGGAGAGCACGACGAGCAGTGCGAGCACCGCGCGCCGACGCCGGACCGTCTTGTCATACACGAATATTTACCTTCCGAAGACTTCATCGGACAGAGTACCCCCGGATCGGGCGGGCCGAGGCAGCCGCCACGATCCGACCAGCGATTATGGTGTTGGCGCGCCTCCGCTGGGACCACACGCAGCCGAGCGCCGCGATCATCGACGGCGGCGACTACGCGAGTTGCGATTGGAGCGGTGGATCGCCTCGAA
The DNA here is from genome assembly GCA_963715765.1 of uncultured Solirubrobacterales bacterium. Classification (GTDB taxonomy): domain Bacteria; phylum Actinomycetota; class Thermoleophilia; order Solirubrobacterales; family Solirubrobacteraceae; genus Palsa-744. The sequence continues at coordinate 3,130,674 of OY970270.1, read as the reverse complement.
CTCCTCGAGCGAGCGTCCCGAGCCGACCGCAACGCACGTCAGCGGCGACTCCGCCAAGTGCGCGGGCATCTGCGTCTCCTCGCGCAAGCGCTGGTCGAGCCCCTGCAGCAGCGAGCCGCCGCCGGCCAGCATGATTCCGCGATCCATGATGTCCGAGGCAAGCTCCGGCGGCGTGCGGTCGAGCGTCTCCTTGACGGCCTCGATGATCTGCGAAAGCGGCTCGTCGAGCGCCTGGCGGATCTCCTCGCTCGTGAGCACAACGGTCTTCGGCAGGCCGGCGACCATGTCGCGCCCGCGAATCTCGGCCTGCAGCTCCTCCTCCATTGGACACGCCGATCCAATCTCGAGCTTTAGCTCCTCCGCAGTCTGTTGACCAATCAGCAGCTTGTACTCCTTCTTGGCGTAGTTGATGATCGCCTCGTCCATCTCATCCCCGCCAACGCGGATCGACTCGGAGACGACGATCCCGCCAAGGGAGATCACCGCCACCTCGGAGGTACCACCGCCAATGTCAACGACCATCGATCCGGTCGGCTCGCCGACCGGCAGGCCGGCGCCGATCGCCGCTGCCATCGGCTCCTCGATCAGATAGGCAGTCCGTGCGCCCGCGGACAGACAGGCCTCCTCGACCGCGCGCTTCTCGACTCCCGTAACCCCGGAGGGCACGCATACGACCACCCGCGGGTGGGCCCAACGGTTCTGGTGAACCTTCTGGATGAAATGGCGCAACATCTCCTCGGTCACGTCGAAATCAGCGATCACACCGTCCTTCAGCGGGCGGATCGCCTGGATCGTGCCTGGCGTGCGACCAAGCATCCGCTTGGCCTCGATCCCGACTGCATGCACCTCGCCAGTGCGCGAGTCGATCGCGACGACGCTCGGCTCTGACAGCACGATACCGCGCCCACGCACATACACGAGCGTATTGGCAGTCCCGAGATCGACCGCCATGTCGCGGCCGCCGAATCCGGTTAGGTACGTGAGAAAGCTCATAGATAGGGTTGAAGCACGCTCTGCTTCGGCTTGTCTCACCGGTTACCTGGCGGCCGGGGCGCGCTCCGCGAGGAGTCTAGCGGACCCCACCGTGCCCTTCGCAAGTTTGACAGCGTATTTGCAGGCATAATTTGCGTGAGGAAGACTTCATGGATCGCCTCGTCGATGGTTCCAGGACACACTCGTCGGGGATCGGACGGTACCTTCTCACAGAAGCTCGGGGCACATGTCGAGCAATGTCGCGAGCGGCAGTCCGACGACGTTTTGATAATCCCCGTGAATCTCCCGCACAAGCACCGCACCCACGCCCTGGATCGCATAGCCCCCGGCACGTCCGCGCCACTCGCCGCAGGCCACATACCAGTCGATCAGCTCCCCGTCAACCTCGCGGAACTCCACCCGCGTACTTGCCAGGCCCACCCGCTCCCCTCCAGCTGAGAGCAGGGCCACGCCGCTGAGCACGGTGTGCACGGCGCCCGACAGCGCGCTGAGCGTCGCGCGCGCCTGCGCCTCATCGCCGGGCTTTCCATATATCTGCCCATCGAGTGTCACGAGCGTGTCAACACCGAGCACCATCTCGTGTGTGTCGCCCTGAGCGCCTGTGGCGGGCACTGCATACGCCGCACGAGCCTTCCGCAGAGCATTTTGCACCGCCACCACCTCAGGCTCGCCCTGCTCGATCTCTGCCACGTGGGTGGGCCGCACGGTGAACGAGACACCAAGGCGCTCGAGGATCGCCCTTCGTTGGGGCGAGGCGGAGGCCAGTACGAGCGAAGACTCTCTCACAGCTCAGTCCAGGGCGAGGCGAGCAGCTTCCACACGAACGTGACGCAAACCCTCACAGCCGCGCTGGCCGCGACTCGACGACCCGGTTCAGCCGGCAAGATCGGGGAAGAACAGAGCCGCCTCGCGAGCGGCGGACTCAGCCGAGTCCGAGCCGTGGACCATGTTTTGTCCCATCTCGATCGCAAACTCGCCCCGGATCGAGCCGGACTCCGCGTCAAGCGGATTGGTCGCCCCAATCACCTGGCGTGCCGCTCTGACTGCGTCGATTCCCTCCAGGACCATCGCGACGATCGGCCCGGAGGTGATGAACGCAACCAACTCGCCGAAGAAGGGCTTCTCGGCATGCTCGGCGTAATGGCGCTCGGCCAACTCCCTCGACACGGTCATGTGTCGCAACGCGACGATGCGCAATCCCTTGCGCTCGAAGCGAGCGATGATCTCACCCGTCAACGAGCGTGCGAAGGCGTCCGGCTTTACGAGGATCAGCGTACGGTCCATGTGGTCCTTTAGTTCGGATTGTGTTTGTTCAGGTGCTCGAGTGTGGGCGCGGAGCGCCTCGCGATGGGGCGCTGCGCGACGGGGCAGCAGCGGGCTCGGTCTCCACGCTCCCTCGCCCAGTCAACTCAGGCGCCCTGGCAGCGGCGCGTTCGGCGGCCCGCACCCGCGCCGCAGACGCGGGCTTCGCCTCAAGCGGGTCTGCCTGTATTTCGGTGTCTACCTCCGCACGCACGCGCGAGGAGGACTTGGAGGCCGGCGCACGCTCTGAGCCGGGAGCTGACGTATGTTCGCGTCGGCTGGAGCGACGTGCCGGCTTGGCGGTCGCCACCTCGGTCTCACAGTAGGGGCAAATCGTCCATGCGCGATCAAGCGGACGCGAACAGCTCACGCAACGCTCCTTGAGCTTGCGCAGACAGCTCGGGCAGCGGATGAAGTCGCGCTCGATGCGATAGTCGCAGTGTGGACAGAGGCTGTAGTCGAGTTCGTGCAGCCTGGCTTCGGCGGCCTGCAACTCGAGCTCACGCTCACGCACATCCTCCAGATACTCCGGCGGGCGCAGGATCATGTACACGATCGTTCCCACGAACGGGAACAGCGACGCGGCCGTGGCGCAGCCGATCAGCATCGGATCGGCGATCCGGCGACGAGCGTCGGCGTAGGTCCAGTACAGCAACGAGAAGTACAGGACCACAACGAACAGGATCAACAGGTCGATGACCAGGCTCAAGCTTTTGCTTTCGATTCCAAAGTAGGCGATTGGTGGTGGCATCGATGACCCTATACGGCTCCGCTGAGGGTTTTCCCTGCAAGCACGCGTGAAACGGGGCGCTTCGATCCGCGATGGCGCATCGGGCGGCCGAGTTTAGAGCGTATCGAGCATGAAATGGGCAATCAGGCTCCACGGGGTTGCGTTATTGCAGATCGCAAGCATCACAAAAACAGCCGGCCAAAGCCGTAACCGGCCGCGAAGAACACCAGGATCACGAGCGCCACAATCAGAGCGACCGCACCGATCATGGTCAGTACCGACGGGCCCTCGTCATTCAAGCTTCTCCCCTCCCCTCGATATCCTGCGTCTCTTCCTCGTAGCCGTCCGTATCTTGCGCGTGCCCGTCGGTAGGCAACTGGCGCCAGCCTCCGTGGCCCAACCCGGCGTGCAGCTGGCCGGTGGGCGCTGCCAATCCACGTGCATGCGCGAGCAGATCCCCGACGAGATACACAGAGCCGGTCGCGAGCACGGCCGCACCATTTTCCTGGGCCTGTGCCCATTCGCGCGCCGCCGCCAGCGCCTTCGTCGGCTGGGACTCGCACATCGATTGCTCAAAGCCAAGCTGACTGGCCAGCGATTGAAGCGTCGCCGGTGGCAGCGCCCGCGAGCTCGGTGGCGCCGTGAACCACGCTCGCTGGCACAGCGGTAGCAGCGCGGCGAGCATCCCCGCAGCATCCTTGTCCTCGAGGACTCCGAGCACCAGCGCAAGCGGACGGCCTGCGAGCAGTTCCGGCAGGGATCGGACAAGCGCCACGACCGCGGGGGTGTTGTGTGCTCCATCCAAGACGGTGAGCGGGTCGCGCGCCACAACCTGCATACGGCCAGGCACAAACGTGTGTGCTGCCGCCTCGCGCACATGTCGCTCCTGCAGCTCGATGCCAGCGCAAGCCAGATACGCGTTCGCCGCCAGCCGCGCAAGCGCGAAGTTCTCCCGCTGGAAAGAGCCGTTGGCGCCCACCGTCAGCTCGGCCGAGGCAGGCGCGGCCGTTATCGATCTCGCACCGCGCTCAGAGACGACCGTGTCGGCGACCTCCAGAACCTCCGGTTGCAGCTGCGAGCCCAGCGCAAGCACAGAGTCCTTGCCGACCACGGCCAACTTCTCGGTGGCGATGTCGCGCAACGTTGGCCCAAGCCAGCGCGTGTGCTCCAGACCTACGTTTGTCAGCACCGCCACCGTCGAGTCGATTACGTTGGTCGCGTCATAGCGACCCCCAAGACCGGCCTCGACCACGACAACCTGCGCCTCCCTACGCGCAAGCTCCCAAAAGGCGGCTGCCGTCAGCAGCTCGAACTGGGTCACATGGTCGTCCTCGGCAAGCGTGCGGTTGACCCGCTCCGCGGCCCATGCCGCTCGCGCGATCGCTCCCGCGAACGCATGCGTCTCGATGTCCGCATCGTCGATCCGCACACGTTCGGCATAGGACACCAGGTGTGGCGAGAGGTAGCTGCCGGTGCGCAGTTCGTGGCGTTGCAGGATCGCGGCGATCATGCGGGTGGTCGAGGTCTTGCCGTTTGTGCCAACCACGTGGATCGTGTCGAAGCTGCGCTCGGGCGAGCCGAGCACGGTCATCATGCGTCGCATCCGATCCAGACCAAAGCGCATCCCGAACAGCTCGAGCGAACGCAGATGACGCTCGGCATGCTCAGGACTCCACAGCTGACTCATAGCGCCTCCAATTCCGCACACATACGCTCCAAGCGCTCACGCTCTCCATCCACCACGGCCGCAGGTGCGCGTTCGACAAACCCAGGCTTTGCGAGCTTCCCCCGTATCCGTTCGATCTCGGCGAGCAGCTTCTCCCTGGCGCCAGCCCGCCGGCGCTCGGCCGCACCGAGGTCGAGTCCCTCCGCCGATAGGACTTCGACCGTGCCGCCGGGCACCGGAATCGAAGCGACAACGCCGCCCCCATCCGCGGCTCCACCAGGCCCATCGTCCCCGACGTTCCCCGAACGCGCGCCCCCATAAAACTGGAGGCGCGCAAGACGCGCCAGTAGTGGCGCGGTCGCCTCATAGCCATCGGCGCACAGTCGGGCGGGTACGATCAGCCCAGCGCGCGCGCCAACCGAGTCGCGCCAGCCTCGCGCCAGGGTGATCGCCTCGATCGTGCGCTCGAGCACCACCTCTGCTTCGGGATCTAGCAGAGAGCTTTGCGCGCGGGGGTAGGAGCTTCCGGCCAGTAGCTCTCCGGCGCCGTCGAGGTAGCTCCACAGCTCCTCTGTCACAAATGGGACCAACGGGTGAGCCATGGCGACCGTCTCGCGCAGCACGTACAGAAGCGTCGCGGCAAGCGCCAGGCGCTCTTCCTCGCAGGACGAAGCGGCCTCTGCGAACTGACTCAGTCTGCCACTGTCATCGGCGGGCGTCTGGGCGCGATCCTCTCCGGCCCTCTCCAATCGACCATCGCGATCCTCAACCCGATCGGGCAGACGGTGCTTGACTAGCTCCAGGTACCAATCGCACAGCTCGCCGTACACGAAGTCATAGATGCCGAGCGCCGCATGGGAGAAGTCATAGCTCTCGATCCGCGCCGCAGTGTCTGCCTCGATCCGCGCAAGGCGGGAGAGAATCCAGCGGTCCTCGACCGTGCGCGGCAGTGGCGCGGGCTCAACCGTCTTGGCCAACTCGGTCCCGAGACTCGCATGGATGCGGGTGAGCGCGAAGCGAGCGGCGTTGAACAGCTTGTTGGCCAGCGCCTGCCCCTGTTGGACCTTCTCCGCCGAGTAGCGCACGTCCTGCGTGGAAGACATCGCGAGCAGGCCGAAGCGCACCGCATCCGCCCCGTGACGCTCGATCTCATCCAGCGGGTCGATGCCGGTGCCGAGCGACTTGGACATGCGCCGTCCGTCGGGAGCCTGGATCACCGAATGGATATAGACATCCGAGAACGGCGCGTGCCCCGTCAACTCGAGGCCCATCATGATCATGCGAGCCACCCACAGGAACAAAATGTCCCTCGCGGTCGAAAGAACGTTTGTCGGGTAGAACGCTTTCAGCTCCGGCGTGCGCTCTGGCCAGCCGAGCGTCGCAAACGGCCACAGCGCCGAGGAAAACCAGGTGTCGAGCACATCCTCATCCTGGCGCAGGGCGCCTCCGCAATCGGCACAACCCGCGGGCGGATCGACGGCCACGTTGATGTGTCCGCACGTCTCGCAGTAGTAGACCGGCAGGCGGTGACCCCACCACAATTGCCGTGAGATGCACCACGGGCGGATGTTCTCCATCCAGTCGAGATACACGCGCCGATGATTGTCGGGAACGATCCGCACGCGCCCGTCACGCACCGCTTCCACGGCGGGACCTGCCAATTCATCCATCGTCATGAACCACTGCAACGAGATCAGCGGCTCGATGCGCTCACCCGAGCGATGGGAGTAGGGCACCTCGTGCGCATAGTCCTCTCGGGCGACGATCCGTCCTTCACGCTCGAGCTCTGCGACCACAGCCTCGCGTGCCTGCATCACCGTGAGGCCCGCAAAGCGCTCACCGGCCTCCGCCGTCATACGACCGTCCTCACCGATGACCGAGACCTGATCGAGGTCGTGACGGACCCCGATCTCGAAGTCGTTGGGGTCATGCGCGGGTGTCACCTTCAGCTGACCGGTGCCAAAGTCCATCTTCACGTAGTCGTCGGCGATGATCGGTAGGTGACGGCCCACGAGCGGTAGGATCGCCATGCGGCCCACGATGTCGCGATAGCGCTCGTCTTCGGGGTGCACGGCCACGGCTGTGTCTCCGAGCATCGTCTCGGGACGAACGGTGGCAATCGTGACCGTGCCACCGTCTTGCAGGTCGTAGACGATCGAGTAGAGCGTGTCGTGCTCGAGTCGCTCCTCCACCTCGAGGTCTGAGATGGCTGAACGGCTGCCCGGATCCCAGTTGACGATGTAGCGGTCGCGGTAGATCCAACCCTTCTCGTACAAGCCGACGAATACCTCGGCGACCGCGCGCGCGTAACCATCGTCCAGCGTGAAGCGCTCTTCGGAATAGTCGCAGGAGGCGCCGAGCCGCTTGAACTGCTCGACGATCGTGCCGCCGTAGTGCGCGCGCCAGTCCCACACGCGCCGCACGAACGCCTCGCGCCCGATCTCCTGACGAGTCGTTCCCTCTGCTCGCAGGGCCTTCTCTACCTGCGCCTGCGTGGCGATGCCGGCGTGATCGGTGCCGAGAATCCACTTCGTGCGCCGTCCGTTCATCCGGTGATAGCGGATCAGAGTGTCCTGCACCGAGCCGTTGAGCGCGTGGCCCATGTGCAGCGAGCCGGTGACGTTCGGCGGCGGGATCGCGATCGAATAGTTCTCGCTTGCCTCCCCTTCAGCCTCGGGATGAAACAAGCCGCTCGACAGCCAGCGCTCGATGATCCGCGGCTCGACCTCAGATGGTTCGAACCGGGTGCGATCTTCAAGCTGTTTGATGCACTCGCTCATGGGAGCGTGAGTGTACGCAGGAGAGCACTCAGCAGGGAACTTACGCTTGTTTGCGCGGTGCGGGGACCAAGCAGATTGCCGAATAGACGCTGCGCCGGCGCTACTGCGCAAGCCCGCCAAAGAAGGCGAACGGGCGTGACGGTCCATGGACCGCGACCCACATCGACCAAGCGCTGCCCTCCACCTCGAAGCTCGCGCCCCGCGGAGCCTCGGCGCGTAGACGCTCGGCAAGCGCATGAGCTTCGTCCTCGTCCTCGGTTCCAAGTGCCAAATGGCGCCAGTGGCGCTGCACGGGGATTCCCTCGTTCGCCAGCCGCTCGGCGAATTCGCGGGCGTCGTGGTGAGTTGGCAGTGTGACACGCACTTCCCACTCGGGATAGCCAACATCCTCGGATTCTTCGGTCTCCTCCTGCTCCAGGTGCTCGTGCTCGGCCGAGTGCTCGGCGGACGTGCTTGGCAGCGGCAGCGACGCGTCCTCCCAACGGTCCTCCTCCGGATGCCAGCGCCACGAGCTCAGCTGCCCGTCGATGTGCCGTTCGGCCAGGATCTTCTCCACGGCGACGCGCGCCCACGCCGCGTTGTCGCTGGAATCGGTGTACAGGAACACATGTCCGCCCTCATGGCTGACGGCAACGTGCTTGGGGCTTGGCGTACCTGGCTCGCCACCGCGCTCGACCTCCTCCAACGCTTTGATCAGCCGGGCGGCATCCTCATGCGCCAGCTCCACGCGGATGCGAAACTCGTCATGCATCAGATCAGCCTCGTCTCGGGTCGCTCACGGCGTTGATCGTAGCGATCGACGCCAGGGACACAGGCGCCTACGCCGACTCCTCGCGCAGGGAGCGCTCGGCCGGCTCCTCTGGAGCGGCTTCGGTGACAAGCGTGGGTGTGGTGCCTTTCTCGACCGTGTCGCGCGTTACAACGCACTTCTTCACGTCGCGACGGGAGGGCAGCTCGAACTGAACCTCGAGCAGTATCTCCTCAATGATTGAGCGCAGTCCACGCGCGCCGGTTTCTCGCTCCAGGCCCTTCTCGGCCACAGCCAGCAGTGAGTCCTCGGCGAACACGAGCTCGATGCCGTCGAAGGAGAAGAAGCGCTGGAACTGCTTGACCAGCGCGTTGCGCGGCTCGGTAAGGATCGAGACCAGATCGGCGCAGCTGAGCTGGTGCACGGCCGACATGACCGGCAGGCGGCCGATGAACTCGGGGATCAGGCCGTACTCGATCAGATCCTCCGGCAGGCAGTGCTCGAAGATCTCGCCGGTGTCGCGCTCCAGCTTGCTTTCGATAGCCGAGGCAAAGCCGATCCCGTTGTGACCAATACGTCGCTCGATCACCTTGTCCAGGTGCGCGAACGCTCCTCCACATATGAACAGGATGTTGGTCGTGTCGATCGTGAGGAACTCCTGGTGGGGGTGCTTGCGCCCCCCCTGCGGTGGCACCGACGCCTGAGTGCCCTCGAGGATCTTCAACAGCGCCTGCTGCACGCCCTCGCCGGAGACGTCGCGCGTGATCGACGGGTTGTCGGCCTTGCGCGCGATCTTGTCGACCTCGTCAATGTAGATGATGCCGGTCTCGGCCTTCTTGACGTCGTAGTCAGCTGCCTGGATCAGCTTCAAGAGGATGTTCTCGACGTCCTCGCCGACATAACCAGCCTCGGTCAAGGCGGTGGCATCGGCGATCGCAAAGGGCACATTGAGAATCCGCGCGAGCGTTTGGGCGAGCAGCGTCTTGCCGCAGCCGGTCGGACCGAGCAGCAGGATGTTTGACTTCTGCAGCTCGATGTCCGAATCCCCGGACTGCATCATCTGTACGCGCTTGTAGTGGTTGTAGACGGCTACCGACAGCGTGCGCTTGGATGCATCTTGGCCGACGACATACTCGTCCAGAACGTCGTAGATCGCGCGTGGCTTGGGCAGGTTCTCCAGATCGAACGCAGGTGGAGCCGCCAGCTCCTCGTCGATAATCTCGTTGCAGAGATCGATGCACTCGTCGCAGATGTACACGCCGGGGCCGGCGATCAACTTCTTGACCTGCCGCTGGGACTTGCCGCAGAAGCTGCAGAGGAGCTGCTCGTTGGAATCGGTTGGTCTGGCCATTTTGAATATCCCGTGAGGACTGCGACCCGGACCGGAGCTAGTGCTCCGAAATGACGCGGTCGATAATCCCGTACTCCTTGGCCTCCTCGGAGCTCATGAAGTAGTCGCGCTCCGTGTCCTTGCTGACCTGCTCGAGCTTCTTGCCGGTATGTTTGGCGATGATCTCATCCAGACGTTTGCGCACGTCGATGATCTCCTTAGCGTGAATCTCGATGTCGGTGGCCTGCCCCTGGAAGCTGGAGGAGACCTGGTGGATCAGGATCTTGGCGTTGGGCAGCGCCATGCGCTTACCGGTGGCCCCTCCGGCCAGCAACAGCGCGCCCATCGACATCGCGATGCCGACGCAGATGGTTTGCACGTCGGGCTTGATGAACTGCATCGTGTCGTAGATCGCAAGGCCTGCATACACCGATCCACCCGGCGAGTTGATGTAGATCGAGACATCCTTGGTTGGATCCTCGGACTCCAGGTGCAGCAGCTGGGCGACGATCAGGTTGGCGACCTGGTCGTCCACCGGAGTCCCCAGAAAGATGATCCGCTCGTTGAGCAGTCGGCTGTAGATGTCGAACGCACGCTCGCCTCGCGAGGTCTGCTCGACCACCATTGGAACAAGTGGGCTCATGATCCTCGCTTCAGTTTCGCTTCACTGGCCGGATTCCTTCAGAACATTGTCGATCGGCTCGTGCCAAGGTTAGCTGGCCGATCCCTGATCGGTCGGCGTCCACAGTCGCGCCGCAGCCGGCTCAGCGCCGCCTTGCACATGCTGCTCCTCTGAGTCGGGGGTCCAGAGCTTCTCGCGGGCCTGGGCCTGGTCGATCGAGATCGGCTTGGCCTCGGCGGCGATCAACTCGACCGCCTGGCGAGCGGCCAGGTCCTCGCGAACGTCCTCCAAGCGCCCGGACTCGCGTAGATCCTCGAGCAGCTTCTGAGGCTCGATCCCCTCGCGCTCAGCGGTGGGTGTGACGACCTCGAGCAGGTCCTCCTCGCTCGGCACGATCTGCTCGGCCGCGACGATCGCCGCGATCACCGCTTCGCGACGCAGCGACTGCGCCGCCTCGGGAGCAAGCTCGGCGATCAGGTCCTTCTCATCGCGCCCGGTGATCTTCAGGTATGCCTCACGCGTGATGCCGCGATGGGAGAGTGAGTGCAGCATCCGATCCCACATCTCACTGGCCTTTGCCTGCACGAGCGCCTCGGGCGTCTGTACCTGAGCCTCGGCGGTGGCCGCGTCAAGCGCCGCCTCACGGAACTCGGCGTCCACGCGCTTGGTGTCGGCCTCGCCGAGTCGTGTGCGGATGTCCTCGGTCAACTCGTCGACCGAATCGAAGCCCATGTCCACGGCAAAGTCCTCGTTGACTTCGGGAAGCTGCTTGTGCTTGACCTCCTTGACGCTCACCTCAAAGGAGGCGTCCTTGCCAGCAAGCTCCTGGCTTGCGTAGTCGCTTGGGAAGGACAGCTCGATCGTGCGAGTCTCTCCTGCGCCAGCGCCATCCAAGCCCTCCTCGAAGCCTGGGATCAGGTTGCCCGAGCCGAGCTCGACCAGCTGGTCGCGTCCTTCGCCGCCCTTGAATGGCTCGCCGTCGATCGAGCCCACGTAGTCGACGACCAGAAAGTCGCCTGGTCCGGCAGCTCGCTCGACGGTCTCCAGGCGCGCAAGGCGCTCGCGCAGCCCCTCGATCTCGCGTTGCAGCTCCGCCTCGTCGATCGTGACCTCGCGACGGCCCACCTCCAAGCCCTTGTACTCGCCGAGCGTGGCTGCCGGCAGCACCCCTATCTCGATCGAGAACTCGAGCGCCACCCCCTGCGCCGGCAGGTCGGCGAGGTCGAGCTGCGGATCTCCGACGGGAACGATGCCGGCTGTCTCGATCGCGTCCGCATACCAGTTGCCGAGCGTGTCGCGTACGGCCTCCTCGAGCACCACCTCGCGACCCATCTTTTGGATCACAAGCGGTGCAGGCACCTTGCCACGCCGAAATCCCGGCAACCTCATTTCGCGCCCGAGCTGGCGAGCCTTACGCTCCAGCCGAGCTTCGATCTCACCTGGCGGGACCTGCACCTGCACGCGCACGCGCGACTCGGGCAGCTCGGTGACGGTCGTGGTCAGAGCGGTGGGCATGGGTGCCACGATACCGTGCCGTCCAGTGCCCGCACCCGCCCACCCCGTGCGTCGACTGGAGAGATGGCTGTGGACCGGCCCCCTCGGCCATCTGATCGGAGGTACGCTCGACTTCGTCCAAGCGCTGGTCCACTACGCGCGCTCGCGACGGGCGAGCCGCCCGTCGCGCTGAGCCCACGCAAGGCCGCGCGGCCTCCCGCCCGCGCAACCCTGCCTGAGGACTTCCTACTTACGCGGCGACCGGCGCGCCGTCGAAGGAGATCGCCTTGCCGTGCGGGACGGCGAGTACTGGGGAGGTTGCGATCTCGATCAGGTTCTCACTGGCAGCGCTGAGCGAGACGGTGCCCTCCTGTGCGTCTGGGCGTGAGCCCACGACCAGCAGGCCGACGTTCTGCTCGCCGGCACCCAGCTCGGCCTGCAGAGAGCGAGCGAGACCGGCGGCGGCGGTCTGAGCGCTACCGTCGCCGACCACGCCGATCTTCTGTACTTGCGCGGCCCCCATCTGCGCGTACCCCGCCGGCGCGATCGCCACGGCGGTGCTACCGCCGTTCAGCAGACGCTGAGCGGAGTTGCCGACCGCGATATGACCCTTCGCTGTGTGGGAGTCCGAGCAGAACACGATCACGTCGGCATTAATCTGCTTGGCGAGCGTGCTCAAGCCCTCGGGCGTTGAGCGGTCTGTGATCACGTAACGCTGCGCGTCTGCGTTACCGAGCAGCTCCGCGCCGCGCCCGAGCAGCGTCTCGGCCTCGTGCTGGGCGAGGATCTCGCGGCTGGTCTCTGCTTCGGGTGCGTGGCGCACATATGCGAGCGACACGTCTGCGCCTGCGTTTGCGAACAGCCGGCCGAGGGCGACCGCGTCGTCCTCGTTGTTTGTTCCGTCGTAGGAGATGATGATGTTGGCGGACATGTTGGCTCTTTTCTCTTTGTGCCTTTCGCCAGGCTCCTGTTGGTGTGCCGGGCGTCTATTGCCGTTTGGTGGCGATCGTCCTGTGGCACGATCTGAAATTGGGCTTCGATGACAGGTTGGCACTTACCTGCCATCAGCACCAGTGAAATTCATAATCTGAGCTATAAGGACAGCTAATGCTCAATGTCGGCCGATTGAAGGTGCTCGTAGAGGTCGCCGCACGCGGTTCGTTCTCGGGCGCGGCCGAGGCGCTTTCCTATACACAGTCGGCGGTCTCTCAACAGATCGCAACGCTCGAGGCCGAAACCGGCATGACGCTGCTCGAGCGCCATGCCCGCGGCGTGCGTGTGACGCCTGCGGGAAGAGCCCTGGTCGAGCACGCCGAAGGCATCCTCGCGCGACTGGAGGCCGCAGAGGCAGAGCTCTCGGCGATCGCGGGGTTGCGCGCCGGGAGGTTGCGGATGGCCTCGTTTCCGACCGCTGGCGCGACGCTGATGCCGCTCGCGATCGCCACTTTCCGCGCCAGCCATCCAGAAATCGAGCTGACGCTCGCCGAGGGCGAGCCCGAGGAGATCGCGCCGCGCTTGCGTGCGGGTGAGCTCGACCTCGCGCTGTTGTTCGAGTTCGATGAGCCGTGGGATACGGACGTGGACAACCTCACGCGTGTCGAGCTACTACAGGACCCGATGTATCTGGCGCTGCCACGCGAGCACCCGCTGGCGGACAAGGGCGGCTTGCGCCTGACGGAGCTGCACGGTGAGGCTTGGGTGCAGACCTCACGCTCGAGCCCGTGTGCCCGTCACGTGGTGCGCTCCTGTCACGCCGCTGGATTCGAGCCGAACGTGTCCTTTGAAAGCGACGACTACCAAACCGTGCAGGGTCTTGTGGCGGCTGGAGTAGGCGTCGCGCTGATCCCCGAGCTGGCGCTGTCGGTGGTGCGCGAGGACATCGTCATCCGGGCGCTCTCGCCCCGCCCGCCGGTGCGTCAGGTGATCGCCGCCGCGCCTAGCGACGCGCGTCTGAGCCCCGCGACTCCGGCGATGCTCGAGATCCTCGAGCAAGCAGCAGGCCGCTACGTGGTCCAGGGAAAGCGCACCTCTCCAAGCCGTTGAACCTCGGGCTCGAGCTCCACGCCGAAGCGCTCGATCACCCGCTGGCGGCCCTCGGCCATCAGTGCCAGCACGTCAGCCGTGGTGGCCGTACCTGTGTTCTCGATGAAATTGGCGTGCTTTGACGCAAACCGCGCTCCGCCAACGCCCAATCCGTTGCAGCCGGCTTCCGAGAGCAGCAGGCCGGCAGTGCGTCCCTCGGCCTCGGGGCCGTCGGGGTTCTTGAAGGTCGAGCCGAACGTCTTGATCCCCTGGGGCTGGGCTTCATGGCGACGAGTGCGCATCTGCGCCAGCGTGGCCTTCACACTCTCCACGCTGGCCGGGGCGAGTAGGAACGAGGCACGCGCGAGGACTTCGCCGGCGGCCAGGTTGGAGTGACGATAGCCGAACCCCAGCTGCTCCGGGACGCGACGGTCGAGGCCCTCGGCGGTGACGATCTCAACCCACTCCAGTGTGTCGGCCAGCTGCCCGCCGTAGGCGTTTGCGTTCATCCGCACAGCGCCTCCGACGCTACCCGGAATGTTCACGCCGAACTCGATCCCCGACAGCCCCGCCTGGGCCGCGCGAGCGGCAACCGAGGGCAGCCGCGCGCCGCCCCCGCACACGATGCGCCGGCCCTCATGCTGGATCAGCGCCAGCTTACGATCGAGCTTGAGCACCAGACCGCGAACGCCCTCGTCTGCGATCAGCAGGTTCGAGCCCGAACCTACGATGAAGACCGGGGCGTCGATTGCTCTGGCCCACGCAAGCAGCTCGAGCAGCTGCGCACCAGAGCCGGCGCGAGCGAAATAGTCGGCCTCGCCGCCGGTGCGAATCGTGGCCATTCGCTCAAGCGGGAAATCCCGCTGTACGGTCGATGGCACGGTCTTTGGGGAGGTCCTAGACACCCTCGCCACCAACCAGTCGCCGGGCGAGCACGTCCACGTCGCCGGCTCCCATCACCACACACAGGTCGCCCTCCTCGAGCAACTCGCCGAGCACGCGTTGTGCCGCGTCGAACCCCGGTAGCCACAACACGGGGCGCCCGCCCGCCCGCTCGGCGGTGGCACGCGCGATCGTGAGGCCGCTCACCCCCGGATGGTCCTCGGCGCGCTCGCGCGCCGGATAGACGTCGAGCACAGCGATCACATCGGCGTGCGCCAGCGCCTCGCCGAACTCTCGGGCGAGCATCGCGGTGCGCGAGTACAGGTGCGGTTGAAATACCGCCACCAGTCGCTGCGGTGCCAGCGTGCGCGCAGCGCTGAGCGTGGCGGCGACCTCGGTGGGGTGATGTGCGTAGTCGTCGATCACAACCGCCCCTGCGGCGGTGTGCCCAACGCGCTGAAAGCGCCGTCCGGCCCCACGGAAGCCCGCGAGGCTCGCCACAGCGCCCTGCTCCTCCACCCCGGCCAGCCGTGCGGCCTCCAGCGCAGCGGTCGCATTGAGCGCGTTGTGGGCGCCGGGCACCATCAGCCCGACTTCGTGTGCACGCCACTGAAAGCGCGAGCTTCCGCCGCTTGTGAGTGGCTCGGGGGCGTCATAGAACACGGCGGGTCCGTCACACAATGCGTGCAGGTCCGGTCGGTCCCAGATCACCGCTTGCGGCACGCCGGCCAGGAACGCCCGGAACGCCTCGCGCAGCTCAACCAGCGAAGCGAAGGTTGCGTGGTGGTCGAGCTCGACGTTGGTGAGCACCGCAATCTCGACGTTAAGGCTGAGCATCGAACGGTCGGACTCATCCGCCTCCACGACCAGCCATCCGTCTGGGTCGGCGAGGGCCCAGTGAGAGTTGTCGAGTCCCGCGCCGACGGAGCTGCCTACCAGCCAGCTGGGGTCCCAGCCCTGCTCGCGCAGCACGTGCACGATCATCGAGGCGGTGGTCGTCTTGCCGTGCGCGCCGGCGACCGCGATCGTGCGACGCAGGGCCGTGAGCTCTGCCAACAGTTCAGCTCTGGGGCGCTCGGCCAGGCCGCGCTCGCGTGCGATGATGCGCTCGGGATTATCCGCCAGCACAGCGCTCGAGTAGACGATCTCCACCTCATCGCCACCGGGAACGTTGGCGGCGTCGTGGCCGATGCACGCGTCGAGCACGCCCTCCTCGCCCAGCCGCCTCAGGTAGGTGCTGGATGCCCGGTCGGACCCGGTCACGGTCGCTCCCAAGGCGCTGGCGGCACGCGCGTAGCCGCTCATGCCGGCTCCGCCCACACCGATGAAATGCAGGTGGCGCCCCGCCCAAGGAAGCTCGCTCATCGGCCAGCAGCCTCCAGCAGCTCGGCGGCTATCTCCCGCGCCGCGTCGGGGCGCGCGAGCGAGCGCGAGGCACCGGCCATCGCCGCCAGCCGCGTGGGGTTGGCAAGCAGCTGGGCCACCTCGCGCGCGAGCCTGGCGTCGCTCAGTTGTCCGTCCTCGATCACGATCGCGGCGCCCGCCTGAGACATCCAGCGCGCGTTGGCGCTCTGGTGGTCGGCGGAGGCGTGTGGGTAGGGCACGAGGATCGCCGGGAGACCGTGGGCGGCGATCTCGAATACGGACCCTCCGGCTCGGGCAACCACCAGATCGCTGGCCGCCAGAGCCTCTGTGAATTCCTCCAGCTCGAGATACGCACGCAGGTCATATCCCGCCGGCAGCGCACGCTCGGAGAGCTCGGGATAATCGCGTCGCCCGCACACGTGCAGAACGTGGAAGGCGCCCGAGGAGAACGCCTCCAGCGCAGCGCGGTTGATCGTGCGCGCCCCCAGCGAGCCGCCGAACACGAGCACACACAGCTCCTGTTCGGCAATCCCGAAGCGCTCGCGAGCGCGCCACCGGTCAACTTGGAATGGTGAGATCGGACGGCCCGTCACGCGGTAGCGAGAGCCGTCGCGACCATCGAGCGCAAACGACAGGCACACGCGTCGCGCGAGCGGGGCGAGAAGACGATTGGTCAGGCCCAGATGACTGTCGGCCTCGGTGAGCACCAGCGGGATACGGCGCGTGATCGCGGCCACCCCGACCGGGCCCGCGACATAACCACCGCCACCCATCACCGCATCGGGCGCCAGCTCGCCGAGCAGCTTCCTCGAGCGCAACACAGCCTTTGCCGAGCGAAGCAGCGCTCGCGCGGCGTGCAGTGGACTGGTGCGGCTGAGACCTTCCACTGCGATCGTGTGCAGCCGGTAGCCGGCCGCCGGCACGAGCTCCGCCTCGGCGCGCTCGCCCCCGATGAACGTCACCTCGGCGCCCTCAGCGCGTAGCGCGTCGGCCACCGCGAGCGCCGGCACCACGTGTCCGGCCGTTCCCCCGGCGGCTATCACGATCTTCTTGCTCATCGCCCCATCGTGCCGGTTCGCGCGCCGAAGCGTCGGCCACACGCCGCTTGGCCCGCTCGACGGGAGGCCCGTCGGCGCTCGCGCCCCCTGCGCTTGCGGCACGGGTGCGTCGGGGGCGCACGGGCGCCACGGCGCGCACGTGCGCGGTCCCGCCGGCGGCGACGTTCAGCAGCAATCCCATCGCCGCGAGCGTCACGATCAGGCTGCTCGATCCGTAGGAGACGAGCGGTAGCGGAACTCCCGTGAGCGGCGCCAGTCCGAGCACGGCAAACACGTTGAGGATCGCCTGGGAGACGATCAGCGATGTCATCCCAACAGCGATCAGCGCACTGTGGAGGCTGCGGGCGGCCTTGGCCACACGCAGGCCCGCGTAGGCGATCATGCCGTAGAGGAACAGCAGTGCGAATATCCCCACTACGCCCAGCTCCTCTCCGATCACTGCGAGGATGAAGTCAGTTTGAGCCTCGGGCAGGTAGAAGATCTTCTGCACCGACTGGCCGGGGCCAACGCCGAACAGGCCGCCGGAGCCGATCGCGATCTGACCTTGCACGGCTTGAAAGCCGCTGCCGGACGCGTGTGCCCACGGGTCGATGAACGAGGTGAGGCGGACGCGCTCGTAGGGACGCGCAAGCGCGATCAGCGCGACGATCGCAAACACGGTACCGGCGATGATCGCGAGGTTGCGAGCAGGTATGCCAGCCGCCACGAGCAGCGCGCAGGTGGTGAACGCGATCACCATCGCGGTGCCGAGATCGGGCTGGGTGACCACGAACAGGCAGGCGATCCCAACGACCGCGAGCAACGGATTGAATAGCTCGCGCAGGTCGTGCACACGCTTGGGGCGGCGCGCGAGCAGCGTCGCGCCGTACAGCACGAGTGCGATCTTCAAGAGCTCGGAGGGCTGGAACTGCAGCGGACCGCCACCGATCCAGCGGCGCGCGCCATTGACGCTGACGCCGATGTGCGGGATGTGCACGGCGAGCACCAGCACGAGCGACACCACGAGCAGCGGTGCGACCAGGCTCTGCACCCTGGAGATTCCGTCGCGTGCGAGCACTCGCATCAGCACGAGTCCAAGCGTCCCGTAGACGACGAACTTCACGAGCTCGCCGGTCCCGTCGCCCTGGCCTTCCAGCAGTGTGCTGGCCGAGGAGGAGCTGTAGACCATGACCGCACCGAAGGCGAGCAGGCAGAGGGTCGCGGTCAACAGCAGGTTGTACTCGAGCGATTGCGTCCGCACCGAACCCAAACGCGCGCCACGGGATGAGCCGGTTGCCCGCGATTTGCTCGCTGCGGAGGCTTTGGAGCGCCGTTGGGCTGCTGACATCAGAGTTCACTTCGACGCGAGGTCGAGGAAGCCTCCAAGCCCGTAACCGTGGCGCCGCGAACGCTCCGTATTAACGCTCGCAACCGCAGTGCGGATTGCGCAATCGTGGCGCGAGCTAAAGGCGCGCGACGAGCTCGCGGAAACGCTCACCGCGAGCTTCGAAATCAACAAACTGGTCGAAGCTGGCGCAGGCAGGTGAGAGCAGGACCACCTCTCCGGCACGGGCCGCGGAAGCGGCCTCGACTGCGGCGCACTGCAGCCCACCGCAGTCGAGCACCGGCACGCTTGCTCCCTGCAGCGCCGCTGCGATTGCGGGGGCGTCTTCGCCGATCAGATACACCGCCCGACACGCAGACTCGACCGGGCCGCGCAGCACCGAGAAATCCTGTCCCTTGCCCTGTCCGCCGAGGATCAGGTGGATCGAGCCCGGTGCAAACGAGTCAAGCGCGACGAGCGTACTCGCGACGTTCGTGGCCTTGGAGTCGTTGACGAACAGGACGCTGTCCCTGTTGGCAACCTCCTCCAATCGGTGGGGTACGCCGGCAAAGCTGCGCAGAGCGGCGCGCACACTGTCGGGGTCCAGGCCACGCGCCAGGCACACCGCGGCGGCGGCCATCGCGTTGTGCAGGTTGTGGACTCCGCGCAGCGATAGCTCCGAGGCCGCCAGCAGCGCCTGCCCTTCCCAGTAGAGCGTCCCGTCTTGCTCTGCGAGCTGAGCTTCTGAGGTTCCGCCGAAGCTCACACGCCGCGCTGCGCCCGGCAGTCCCTCGGGCGCGAATGCGAGCGGTACAACCGCGAGATTGTCGCTGCCCTGGCGCGCGAATATCTCCAGCTTGGCCGCCCGGTAGGCCTCCAGCGTGCCATGGCGATCGAGATGGTCGGGCGTGAGGTTCAGTAGTACCGCGGCCTGTGGGGCGAACGCGAGTGTGTCTTCCAGCTGGAAGGAGGACGTCTCGCACACGACGATCGCACGCTCATCGAGTCGTCCCACCAGCCCACTGAGGGCAACTCCCACGTTGCCCGCGACAGCCACCGGCAGTCCGGCCTCCCGGTGAATGTGGCCGATCAGCTCGACCGTGGTGGTCTTCCCGTTGGTGCCCGTCACCGCGATGAATTCGTTGGCGAGCATTCGCCATGCAAGCTCCAGCTCGCCGATCACGCAGATCCCGCGCGAGCGCGCCTGCGCGATCACGGGCGCCTCGCCGGGCACCCCGGGGCTCTTGACCAGCGCGCGCACGCGCTCCAACAACGCGAGTCCGTCACTGCCCAGATGAAGCTCAACACCCGCCGCCGAGAGCGCCTGGAGGTCGTCCGGGGCGCCACGATCCACACCGAGCACCCGCTCTCCCCTGTCGCGAAGCGCAAGCGCAGCGGCGATCCCAGAGCGGGCAAGCCCAACGATCAGATACGGACCAGGCGGAAGATCTCCTCGAGGCTTCACCTCAACGCCGATCGGCTCGCGCCATCAGCGCCAAACGAGCGGCGCAAGTGCCCATCAGCCGAGGCTCTGCCGGTAGAGCGTGAAGCCAATCGCACAGCAGATCGCCGCAACGATCCAGAAGCGCAGGATGATCTTCGTCTCAGACCACGCGCGCAGCTCGAAGTGATGGTGTATTGGGGCCATCAGGAACACGCGCTTGCGGGTCATCTGAAAGGAGATCACCTGGATCACCACTGACAGCGCCTCGATCACGAAGATGCCACCGATCAGGATCAAGAGCACCTCCGTCTTGGTCATCACCGCGAGACCCGCGATCGCACCTCCGATCCCAAGCGAACCGGTGTCGCCCATGAAGATCGTTGCCGGAAACGCGTTGAACCAAAGAAAGCCGATGCAGGCCCCGACAAGCACACCCGCGAGCATCGCCAGATCGGAGTCTTCCACGATGAACGTGATGCCGATATAGGTGAGCAGCACGATCGCGCCACAGCCGGCGGCGAGCCCATCGAGTCCGTCTGTCAGATTGACCGCATTGGTGGTACCGGCGACGACGAGGTAGATCAGCACCGGGTAGAAGACCCCAAGATCGACCTGATAGTCGACGAAGCGCAACTTCAGGGTGCTCGCCAGGTGAGCCTCGTGACTGGCGATGAACCACAGTCCGAGCGAGATCGCGATCGTGACAATCAACTTCGTGCGTCCGCGCAGGCCGAGTGAGCGGCGCTTGACGAGCTTGATGTAGTCATCGGCGAAACCGAGCAGGGCACATGCGATCGCCGTGCAGAAAACCCCGACCGAGCGCCATTCGAAGTTTGTGAGGATCAGATAGGGAATCGCAACTGCAAGGAAAATGATGATCCCGCCCATCGTCGGCGTGCCGGCCTTCTCGTGGTGGCCCTGCGGGCCGTCCTCACGGATGTGCTGGCCGAACTCGCGGTTGCGCAGGAACTCGATGAACTTGGGGCTCAGGAAGATGCAGATCAAGAGGGCAGCGGTGCCGCCGATCAGGATGCGACCCATCAGCCGGCCCTCGCGCCGAGAGCTTCGCGGGCCACCGTGACGTCGTCGAAGGGAATCTTCACGCCCCTGGCGAGCTCCTGGCCCTGCTCGTGACCCTTGCCGGCGATCACGAGCACGTCTCCGGGCTCAGCCAGCGCGACCGCCCGCTCAATCGCCGCGCGCCGATCGACCTCGGCGGCTACCGGCGGAGCGCCGGGTGGACGCGATGCCCGCCCGACGCCGGCCATGATCTCGGCGATGATCGCCTCGGGATCCTCCGAGCGCGGATTGTCGGAGGTGACGAGCAGCACATCGGCCAGATGAGCACCCACCTCCCCCATCAACGGACGCTTGCCGCGGTCGCGATCGCCGCCGGCTCCAAACACGCAGATGACGCGCCCACGACCGACTTCGCGAGCGGTGCTGAGCACGTTGTGCAGCGAGTCGGGCGTGTGGGCGTAGTCGACGAGCACCGCAAAGCCCTGGCCGGCCTCCACCGACTCGACACGTCCCGGCACTCGCACGCCATGCTGAAGAGCTGCCAGCAACGTGCCGAGGTCGCCTCCGAGGGTATGGGTTGCGGCGAGCGCAGCGAGTCCATTTGACACGTTGAATCGTCCGGCAGCCGGTATCGATAGGGCGTGCGTGCCCGCGGGAGAGTCGAGCTCGAAGTGAGAGCCGTCAAGATCGATGCGGACATCGCGAGCGCGGTAGTCGGCATCGGTGTCGATGGCGAACGTAACAACATCGTCGAGCTCAGCGGCGAGCCGCCGCCCGTAGGGGTCATCCAGGTTGACGACCTTCACGCCGGGCGCTGCAGCTGGCGTTCCCTGTGGGCTCTCAGAGCTCCCGTCCTTCCCCGGCACAGCGCTGTCGGCGGAGGGCACGAACAACAGCCGCTTGGCCTGGAAGTAGTCCTCCATCGTGTCGTGGAAGTCGAGGTGATCATGAGTCAGATTCGTGAAGATGGCAGCGGCAAAGCGCACTCCTTCGGTGCGTTTCAGCGCTAGGGCATGCGAGGAGACCTCCATCGCACACCAGCGCTCACCTCCGTCGAGCATCGCGCGGAAGTCGGCCTGCAGGTCGATCGCCTCGGGGGTCGTGCGCGTGGCCGGGCGGCGCTCGCCCGCGATCACCGACTCGACCGTTCCGAGCAGGCCGCAACGCTCGCCGTTTGCTTGCAGCAGCGCGCGCACCAAATGGGCGGTCGTCGTCTTGCCGTTGGTGCCGGTCACGCCGACCACACGCAGCTCGCTGCTCGGCTCGCCGTAGAAGCGCGTCGCGAGCGGGCCCATCGCCGCGCGCGAGGACTGCACCAGCAACTCGGGCACGCCCAGCCCGAGCGGGCGCTCCACCACGAGCGCCACCGCTCCGGCCGCCACCGCGGACTCGGCGAAGTCGTGGCCGTCCGACCGCAGGCCGCTCACACAGAAGAACAGCGCACCGGGCGCAACGCGGCGACTGTCGTAGACAAGCGCGGTTATCTCGAGCGAGCCGGCGATTGGCGGGATGACCCGCAGACCGGGAATCTCACCGGCGGTCAACTCGTCCAACCTCATCGCTTTGCGCCCGTCAAGTGCAAGGTGGCAGAGTCTAGGGCTCAGGCCAGCGGGGACGGGGGGATCGCGGCTACCGGGCTTCTCTTGCGCGCGTCACGACGACGATCGGTCCCGGACAGGTACACGATCGTGCCTAACCAGGCGGAATGTTGAGATACGGCAGTGCGAATTCCATGATCTGGCCGAACGCCGGGGCGGCGACGACCCCCCCGTAGATCGAGTCGTCCTGTGGTTCGTTGACGACGACCGCGCACAGCAGCTTTGGGTCAGACGCCGGGGCGAAGCCCACGAACGACGCGATGAAAGCGGTTTCGGAGTATTCGCCGGTGGCGGGATCGATCTTGTTGGCGGTGCCAGTCTTGCCTGCCAGTTCGTAGCCCGGTACCCGCACCTCGCTGGCAGTACCTCCAGGAGCAAGCACGCCCTTGAGCATTTCGCGCACCTCCGCGGCCGTGCTCGTGGAGATCACGCGATGGCCGGCGGGCTCAGCGACGGGGCGCCCGTTGACCTGGGCGATGATGTGCGGAGAACGCAGCACCCCGCCATTGGCGATCGCCGAGTAGAGGGTGGCCATCTGGATCGGCGTCACCAGCTCGCCCTGACCGATCGGCAGATTCCCCATCGAGGAGCCCGAATAGTGTTCGAGCGGCAGCGTTGCGCCCCTTTCCTCGCCGGGCAGTTCGACGTTCGTCGGAGCGCCGAAGCCAAATCGATGCACCCAGGAGTTGAACTTTTCCGGCCCGAGCAGGCCGGCTATCTTGATCGCGCCCACGTTGCTGGACTGGGCGAGGATCTGCGCGGCCGTGAGTGTCTCGGTTTCGTGTTCGGTGTCGTCGTGGATCGTGCGCCCGCCCAGTTCGATCTGATCGGGGATTTCAAAGCCCGTGCTAGGGGTGATGCGTCCTTCCTGGAGGGCCCCCGAGACGGTGACCGCCTTGAACGTGGAACCCGGTTCGTAGTTGAAGCTGACCGCCAGATTTTGAAACGGTTCCTCGGGCTTTGCTCCGGGTTCGTTGCTGTTGACCAGCGGCCAGCTGGCCATCGCGAGGATCGCGCCGGTTTGCGGGTCCATCACGATCGCGGTCGAGTTCTTGGGGTGAAACACGCGGCCCACCGCCGAGAGCACGTCTTCGGCACGTTGTTGAATGTTCGCGTCGAGCGTGAGCGACAGCGAAGCGCCCGAGTGTACGTGGCTTGCTTCGGCGATCGCGATCGGCTGCCCGATCGCGTCGCTCACAACTCGGCGCTTGCCGGCATGACCTTCGAGCAGTGAGTTGCGTGAGTATTCGAGGCCCATCAGGCCCTTGCCTTCGGTGCCGGCGAACCCGAGCACCTGGGCCGCGAGCGTCCCGCGTGGGTACACGCGTCGCATCACCGGCGTGCCCTGAACTCCGGGGATCTTCAGCGCGAGCACCTTCTGGGCGATGTTGTAAGGCAGTGCGCTCGCGAGCTTCACAAAGCCCGTGTGCTCGCTGAGCATCGTGAGCACCCGCGCCTGGGTCATGCCCAGCAGCGGCGCCAGTTGCCCGGCCCTATAGAGCGGGGCTTTGATCAGGTAGGGATCCGCGGCGAGTTCCTGTGCGGGTTCGGAGATCGCGAGCGCGACACCGTTGCGATCGGTGATCGTGCCGCGCTGGGCGGGCACCGTTTCATAGGTGACCTGCTGGGTCTGAGCAGCGCGACGCAGCGTGCCACTGTGAGGACCCCCCAGATACAGCGCCCGCGCGCCGGCGATCCCGAGCAGCACGACGAAACCCGCGAACAGGAACCCCACACGACGCTGGACGACGGCCATTGACTACCCCTGCGGAGCGGCCTGGGCGCCCTCGGCGGGAGCGCTCGCGCCGCCCGCTGGCGCAGCGGAGGCACCGCTAGCCTGTTCGCCGGCGCTCGATTCGGGCGCTGTGGCGGAAGCCGGTGCGCCCGCAGCCGCAGCGGGGGCCGATGCGCTTGATTCGGCGCTTGCCGCGGAGGAGGCTTCGCTCGAGCCACCGGTGCTTTCGGCGGGAGCGGAGGAGGATCCCGAGGCTTCAGCTTCGCCGGTCATGGCGGTGCTTTGTGTTATCGCACTTGTTTCGCCTGAAGCTGAATCGCCGGTTTCAGACTGAGTGCTCGTGGAGGACTGCGAGGCACTCGAGAGCGCACTGGTCGCGCGCGAGAAGTCATTGGGGCTGGCCGTCACAAAATGAATGGTCCCCGCCGGCGCAAACGTCATCCCAGTGGCTGCCGCAAGCGGCGCAATCCGACTTTCGGCCGAGTACACCGAGTTTTCGATGCCCAGCTCGGCGTTTTCGCGTTGCAGAAGAGCCTCGCGTTGCAGCTTGTCGCCGATGCCAGTGTTGAGCTTGAGCACGACCAGTTGCATCGCCACGATCCCGATCAGCGCGAATGCAAGCAGGCCGATCCACAGACGCCCATGGATCAACCGGTCGAGCAGAGCGTCCGCCGAGACACGCTTGAACGCTCCCACGGTGCGCAGTGCGATACCAAGATTCTGCGTGGAGCCCGGCTTTGCACGCCGACGCGAGGGCACGGCGGTACGCTTCGGACGTCTTGTGGGCAGCGCGACGCCGGGAGCCGGCAGGGCCACCGCCGCGACCGATCGCTGAGCGCCTGAGGACGCTCGGACGCTCGGACGGCCAGGACCGGATACGCGTCTTACGTTGCGCGCGGTGAAGCGACGTGGATTCGGCGTCGCCTGAGGATCGAGAGACCTGGTTGCACCTGCGACGGGCGGGGTCATGCCTGACCTCCTGGATGTGTTGATGAGACCGAAAGCTTGGTGGCGGCCCGCAGACGAGCCGAGGAGGAGCGCGGGTTGTTTGCCGTCTCATGCGCGGAGGGCACAATTGCGCCTCGCGTGAGCAGCGCCGCCTCGGGCACGCGCCCGCATCCACACACGGGTAGGTCCGGCGGGCAAATGCAACCGCGTGCACGCTCGACGAAGAAGTGCTTAACGCGGCGGTCCTCCAGCGAATGGAAGGAGATTGCCCCGAGCACGCCACCCTCGCCAAGCAACTCCCACGCCAGCGGCAGCGCCGCCTCGAGTTGGCCCAGCTCGTCGTTGACAGCGATCCGCAGTGCCTGGAAGGTGCGCTTGGCCGGGTGCCCGGAGGCGAACCTCGCTGGAGCGGGGACGGCTGCGCTGATGACCTCCACGAGCGCGAGCGTCGTGTCGATCGGGGTCTGCGTGCGACGTCGCACGATCGCTCGCGCGATCGCTGAGGCGTGGCGCTCCTCGCCGAACTCGCGCAGAATCCCAGCGAGTCGTCGCTCCTCCCAGTCGGCCACGATCTCGCGTGCAGTCAGCTCAGAGCGCGGGTCCATGCGCATGTCGAGCGGCGCGTCGTAGGAGTAGGAGAAGCCGCGCTCACGTGTGTCGATCTGCATCGAGGACATGCCCAGGTCGAGGTAGGCGATGTCGGCGCGCAGACCCTCTTCGGCGAGCATCTGCAGCGCTTCGGCATAGCCACCACGCAGGAAGCGCGCCGAGCATGGGAGATCTTCGGCCAGCTCCAGGAAACGCTCCTCGGCAAGCGGGTCGCGGTCGATCGCGACAAGCGTGCCCTCGGGGCCGAGGCGCTCGGCGACCAGTCGTGCATGTCCCCCGCCCCCGAAGGTACAGTCGATCGCGGTCTGGGCGGGTTGGGGGTCGAGCAGCTCGAGCAGCTCCTCAGCGAGCACCGGGATGTGAGCGGTTCTCATGTCAAGCAGGATTGTCAACGCGCGCGGTTATCTCTGCGACGCTGCCGAGCAGCGCCGGTCGGTGTTCACTCCAAGCGGCTCGATCCCACAGCTCCAAACGCTCGCCGGCGCCCACCACCACAACCTCTTTGCCGAGCACAGCGTGCTCGCTGAGGAAGCCCGGCACCATGATCCGCCCGGCTGCGTCGAGGTCGGAGTCCTGCGAGCTGCCGTAGAAGAAGCGCTCCAACTCGGTCAGCCGTGAGGACAGCGGCGGTAGCTCGGCGAGCGAGCGCTCGGTGTAGCGCTCGTAATCCTGCGGGCGCCACACGCCGACGTACGGCTTCAGGTCGACGGGCAGCGCGAGCACCACTCCATCCGACAGCACCGCGCGATAGCGAGCCGGAACGGTGAGCCGGTTCTTCGCGTCAAGCGTGTGGTCGAAAGTGCCGCGGAAAGCCACGTCAAAGGCTCCAATCAAAGTAATCGAGCCGGAGTGGAGGAGTGGGAGGAGCCCCTCCACCCCGGCTCGCTAACGCGAACTTACCCCACTTTCCCCCACAACGCAACCCCAATTGCACATTTTCTCCCACAATGCACGCCCAAATCCCCAAAAACACACAAAAATCCCTGCTCAGTGCCGTGTTTTGGCGGTGGGAGGCGCGGCCCCCTCGGGCACGCCAAAGCTGCATGCAAACGTGCAGGGCACGCGCGTGTAACGTTCGTTGCGAGATATCTGACCGGACTCAGCCAGCAGAAAGGAACGCGTTGTCCACCGCCACGATCCCCCCGCACAATCGTCGTAGTAGCTCCTCCGCTAAGCGTCGGCGCCCCCTCAGGACCGCTGTCGAGGACGGGCACTTCAGCCCGCGCCCGCCCAGGCGTAGCGAAGTGAGCGCGCGAGGGCTCTTCGCACCGGTGCTGCTCGTGGCAGCGGTCGCGCTCGCCGGGTGCGGGTCGTCCAGCTCCTTCCCCAACGCGGACCCCGCGACCGTCACGCCCGCCTCGGCACCACTGTATGCGAGCGTTGCGATCAAGCCGAGCGGCGGCGAAAACGGCATGGCCAGCTCAGCGGCAAAGAAACTCACGCACCTCGCCGAACCCTACGGCTCCGTCGCGCAGGCGCTGCTGAGCAGCGAATCCACTCATCCGCAATACAAGCGCGAAATCAAGTCCTGGATCGGCAACAACGCCGGCGTGTTCATCACCTCGCTGAGCACCGGCAGACTTCCACAGGGCTCGAGCTCCGCCCAAGCGCTGCTCGAAGGGGTGCTCGCCGGCAACCTGTCCTCACTGGGAACAGAGGACTTCGGCACCAAGGGCGCCCAGGGAGCGATCGTACTCGCCACCTCAAACGTCTCAGAAGCCCGCTCGTTCCTCTCCAAACGAGCCCAGCAGCAACAGGCCCACACGATCAGCTACCGAGGTGTCTCCTACCAGGTGTCCTCCAGCGGAGCGGCCGAGGGCATCGTCAAGGAATTTGCCGTGATCGGCAGCGAATCGGGCATCGACAGCGTGATCGACACCTCGCTCGGAGGCGCGTCGATCATGACCGCGCCGCACTACTCAAAGCCACCGGCCGACGCGATCGCAAGCGCCTACGTCAAGCCCGAAGCGCTGTTGAAGTCCGTCAAAGGCACGAGCGGGGAGCTTAGCCAGGGCGTCTCGCTGCTCGGCAAGCTGTTCGCCGGCGCACAGACAGCATCGGTGTCGGTGACGCCCACCACCAACTCGATCTCGGTGCATGGCGAAGTCCACTCGGCAAGTGGTGCGACGCCGCTGTTTGGCCAGGAAGGCGCGAAAGCCCTCGGTGAGATGCCCGGAGGAGCTTGGCTTGCGGCCGGCGTGGAAAACGTGGGCGCCGACCTTCCCCGCGCGTTCGCGCTGCTGCACGGAGTCGCTTCGCTTGCAACATCGAGCGTGTTCTCCTCCTTCGGCGGCCCAAGCATCGAAAAACTGTTTGCGGGGCTGAGCTCACCAAGCGCGAAACTGCAGCAGACCTTCTCCGGCTGGGCGGGCTCCGGCGGTATGTACGTGAGCGGAACGGGACTGTTCAACCTCGAAGCCGCGCTTGTGATCGACTCCAACGATCCCTCTGCCTCCGACGCGGCCGTCGGCAAGCTCGCCGACGTGATGCGGAGCTCCGGCGCGATCGTCGCGAAAACATCGATCCCAGGAACCGACACGGCCGTCAGCGTCAAGCTGCAGGGCTTCCCGGCCGTCATTTACATCGCAAGCGGCCAGAACAAGTTCGTGCTCGGACTCGGACTGCCGTCGATCCAGGGCGCGCTGAGCCCCTCGAGCACGCTCTCGACCGCGGCCTCCTACTCCGCCGCCAGCGCGGCACTCGGCGGTGGCATCGAACCGAGCCTGATCGTTGAATTCCCCACGCTGCTCGGCTTCCTGGAAGGAATCGGGCTGACCGACAGTCCGGGGATATCCAACCTGGTGCCCTACCTCAAGTCGCTCGGCACGCTCACGGCTGGATCGATCAGCCACTCCGGAGTGCAGCAGTTCCGGCTGGTAGTGGGTCTCGCCGGGGGGGAAGGTTCTCAGTCTCAATGACGACCCGACACGGACGCTTGCTCAGCAGATAGGCGGCAGTGGGCCCGATCCGCTGCTCGCCCACGGGGGCGTGGATCGTCGACCAGTAGATCACGTCCGCGTCCACGCGACGGGCCTCCTCGACAAGTGCCGCACCAGGGTTGCGCGTACGGATCAAGCCCGTGCGCACCTTGATGTTCGAGCGGCGCGCCTTGATGCGCGCGCTCTCCAGGGCTGCGCGCCCTTCGGCCTCCTCGTCCTCGAGCCCCGCCTCCAGTGAAAGCTGGCTTGGGACCGGCAGCACGAACACGGCGTACACAATCCCCTCGTAACCAATCAGCTTCGCCGCGCTCGACAGCGCGCTTGCGCTCACGTCCCCGCCAAAGATCGGCACCAGCGCCGTGCGATAGCCAAGCGCCTCGAAATCGGCGGGGCGCTCCGCGCGCGCGATGCGATGAGTGCTGCGCAAATCCAGGCCCTGCCGGCGACGATAGACAACATAGCCGACCATCCCGAGGATCATCCACGGGATGCCCACCACCCGCGCCTCGGGATGGGTGATCACAACCACCACCCACACGGTCGCTGTGCCGATGCAGCCGATCACAGCTGTCATCGGTATCGAGACACCGCGGATCCTCACGTTCCAAGGAAGCCGGTAGGGGCGCTCGCGATCTGGCTCCTTCACGCGCAGCGCGATCACCGAGATGTGCGCAACCGTAAAAGAGAGCAGTGCGCCGAACGAGTACAGGTTGCCCAGCACGTTGGTGTTGCCATACAGAACGAGGATGCCGGCAAGCCCGGAGAAGAACAGGATCGTGAACCACGGCGTGCGGAAGCGCGCGTGCAACTGCGAGAAGATGCCAGGTAGCTGGCGGTGTTCGGACAGCGACCACGACAGGCGCGAAATCCCGATCATGCCCGCGTTGGTGGCGATGAACAAGATCGTCGCGGCTAGCAGACCGACGTAGTACTGCGCGACCGTGAGAACGGTTCCGTGCAATCCCAGCCGCGAGACGATCCCGAGCACCGGGTCATTCTGGAAGCCGCCATGACCTTCGACGCCCAGCAGGGTTTGGAAGTGGTGAGGGTGCCCCGGTATCGCCGTCACAGGCAACGCCGATAGCGCGATCATCGAAATTCCCAGATACACGCCGAGCACCGCGAGCACGACGAGATTGACCGCCTTGGGCACCTGCTTGCCGGGATCGGTTGCCTCCTCGGCCATGTTCGAGACCGTCTCGATCCCCGTATAGGCGAGCATCGCAAGCGACAGCGCGAAGATCAGTTCGTGCCAGCTCGGCACCGTCCCGAGATGGACCTGGTGGATCAGCAGCGAGGGGTCCAGCACCAACACCGCACCTACGCCGACGAGCAATATTTGCGTGGAGAGGTCCACAATCGCGAGGACGAAGTTGAGCTTCGCCGACTCCCCCAGCCCACGGATGTTCAGGCCGGCGAGCGCCACGATCACGATCAGCCCGCCGAAGATGTCGCCGGGATTGTGGTTGAGCCCGGACAGCCCTGGAAAGGTGCTGAGGTAGTGAGGCACGAAGAACGCCGAGATGGCGATCGTGAGGATGTAGTCGAGACTCAGCGCCCACCCGGCGAAGAACGACACGAGCTCGTTGAAGGCATGGCGAGCGAAAGACGAAGATCCCCCCGCCTCGGGAAACATCGCGGCGCCCTCCGCGTAGGTCTTGGCGGTCAGTGCAAACAGCCCCCCGGCGAACACGAACACGAGCGGCGTGAGTCCCAGGGCGTGCGCGGCGACCAGACCCAGCGCGTAGTAGATCGAGGAGCCGACGTTGCCATAGGCAGTCGCAAACAGGCCGGGAACCCCGACCGACCTGCGCAGCCCACGCTCGCTAAGACGTGCCATCTCACCGGAGCGTATAGAGGCCGCCCGCAACGCAAGGGCCCGCGCCAGAGTCAACGCCCGGCTGACGGGCTCAGACGCTCAAACGATCCGTCACGTGAGCGCCGGCCAGGAGGTTGAGCTGGTGGGAGATAGTGCCCTCAAACCCCTCACTGTTCGCATCGCCGGAATGCAATATCGCGTGCAGGCACAGCGCTTGGGCAGGAGCCCGACATATGATCCCGACGGCTTGGTGCCGATAAGGACTCCAAGCACCCCAATCAACTTCTCACGGAACTCTAAGTCATGGAAAAGACACGTCGCGGCAACTACAACTCCGGTGAGGACTTCGTCCTCGAATACGGCGACCTGCGCTTCACCTTTAACGAGCGCGACTTTGGCGAACGCTGCGAGCAAGCGGCGATCAAGCTCGGTTTCGTCGGCGGGCGCCTCGGCGAGGACGAGCTCGATGATCTGGTCAACCTCGCCGTCAACGGCGACATCCAAGACCCCGCCTCAGCGCTCGGCGAGCACGTCAACGACTGCTGGCCGGAACTCGTGGGCCCGGCCGAGCGTTCGCTCGTGCACTGGCTGCGCCGCCTGGTGTTCCGCGGTGCGTGGCTCGATCAGCGCGTCAACGAGGGCGAGCTGACGTTCATGTTCACGGAGGAGACCGGCACCTTCGTCTACGTGCAGCACGACGGCCTCGGAGAGCCGATCGAACTCGCGCCCGAGCCTTCCTGGGGCCGCGTCGCGTACCGCGGCTAGCCTTCGGCCGCTGTCGCCCGAGCGTGGAGGATCGCCTCGGCGCCATCCTCGCCGACCAGCAGCTCCGCCTTGATCGTGCCACTGCTGAGCAGATCGAGCGCCGGCAGCCGTCCGGTGCTGGTTCGAGCCACGTCGAGTGCGATCACAGTCGTCTCACCGCCAAACGGGCGTGAAGCGGTCGCGATCACCGTCAACGAGCCACCATCGGTCAAGTTGCGAGCAACCGCGAGCGCCTTGCGAGCGATGTGGGGCAGCAGCCCGTCGAGGCTGTCGATCAACACAACGGCATCGCCGCCACGCGCGGCGATGCGCTTGGAGGTCTCGAGCACCGCCTCGAGCGCCCGTCCCTGAGCCTCGGCTGAGGCCGCGAAAGTCAGCGTGGCTGCTGGCGACACGGGACCCTGCTGCCACTCCGCGACCTCCTCCGGGCGCACACCAACAAGTATGAGCGTCAGCTCCAGCCCCTCGCTGGCCGATCCCGGATGATCGGTCGCCAGCCCTCCGAGGATAAGTCGCAATGTCTCCGTCTTACCGGCGCGCGGCGCGCCTACGATCACCGCACGCGAGCCACGACCAAGCGGCGTGAGCCACTCGATCGCCTTCAGCGTCGTGTCCTCCGAGCCAAACGCCAACCGCTCGCTCGGGTAGCACGCGGGCAGATCGTCATAGCGCGTGACCTCGGCCACCGACTCGACCGGCTCGCCGTTGATCTTCTCGACCCTCACAAGCGACGGATAGCGCTCCGAGCGCCGCGGTGCACGGACCGGCCCGCCAACCCGATCGCCTGACACAAGCTCACAGCGGCGTACCTGGGCTGCGGAGATATACACGTCCCCGTCAGAGGGCTCAGGCGGATCCATGCGCAGAAACGCCGAGCCGTTACCAAGTACCTCGACGACGCCCTCCGATTCTGCCTGCCTCTCGCTGCGCTCGCCACGACCGCGCCCACCCTGTGCTCTTTGGGAACGGCTTTGCGCAGAGACAGAATCACGCGCGAGCTCGGGCCCATCCTCATCCTCCTCGGCATCCTTCACCTTCACGGCCGTGGCGCTGCGACGCGAGCGGGTGGAGCGCGACCGACGCGAGCTCGATCTACCGCCAGAGGCATCCTCGGAGGATCCGTCATCGGTATCCCGACCCGACCGCGCATCCCGTCCCTGCTCGTCGTCTGAGTCCCGCGGACCCTTCTCGCCGAGGATCGAGTCGATCAGATCGGCCTTGCGCAGTCGTCTGAAGCCCTCGAGTCCGATCTCATCGGCGATCACATGCAGGTCGGCAAGCGGACTTGCCTGTAGCTCGGAACGGTCGAGCACTGTCATCTGGCTCTCTCCTTCGTTGTGGTTCGGGCGGTTGGCGTCCAGCCGCGTTGGACAGCGGCCGGCACCCATTTGCACAGGACAGCCTAGCGGTCGTGTCGCAGTTCCTCAGCGAGCACCAGATCCCTGCTCAGCTCGAGCTCGCCTCGGAGCGCCGCCCGCACCTTCAGGTAGTCCGAGGCGGCGCCAACATCGTGCACGCGAAAGATGTGTGCTCCCGCGTCCACCCCATAGGCAAGCGCGGCAAGCGTCCCCGCGAGACGCTCACGCGGCGCGCGCGCGGTGAGCGCACCGATGAAGTCCTTGCGCGAGACCGCCATCAGCAGCGGACAACCAAGCGAGCGCAGACTCCCAACGTTAGCCAGCAGCTCGATCGTTTGGGCCGGCGTCTTTGCAAAGTCGGGGCCGGGATCGACGATCAGTTGCTCGTGCGCCACGCCAGCAGCCAAGGCGGCCGCTACGCGCTCTTGCAGGAACCCCCGCACCTCCTGCGTGATGTCCTCGTAGAGGTCGGGATCCTGCATGCGCTGCTTGGGCGCCGCGCGCGTGTGCATCACGACAAGCGCAGCTCCGCTCTCTGCGCACACCAGCGCCAATTCGGGGTTGCGCAATCCACTGACATCGTTGACGATCGAGGCACCGGCCGCGATCGCCGCGCGCGCGACCGCGGGCTTGTAGGTGTCGACGGACACGATCGCTCCAAGCTCTGCAACCACCAGCTCGATCAGTGGCGCCACCCGCTCGATCTCCTCCTGCACCGTGACCGGCGCGCGGTTGGTGCTGGCCGACTCTCCTCCGATGTCAAGGATGTCGGCACCCGCATTCAGCTGTTCGATGGCGAGCTCCAAGCGCTGCTCGAGCGTTCGGTAGCGGCCCGCGTCGCTGAAAGAGTCAGGTGAGGCGTTGACCACACCCATCAGCCAGGGCCTGTTGCCGAGCTCGAGCACATGACGACCGGCAGTGAGACTGTGAGTCGAAGCGGAGGTGCTCATGTGCCGCGGGCGCGCCGAGGTCTACTCATCAGCGACGAGAATCCCCTCCAGACGAGCCTCCTGCAGGAAGCTCTCGGTCTCGGCGGCGATGCGCTGCTCGCTCCAGCCAAGCTCGTGGCCCAATAGAGCAGCGACGCGCCCGATCTGCGAGCCGCCGTCTGCATCCTTGCCCAAGAGCTCACGGGCGGCAATCAGGCCCAGGCGCGTGCGTCGCAACAGCACGTCCCCCACGCTGCGGGCCTGCTCGCGGCGAGCTGCGATCACGACCTCGGCCATTATGTCCGGAAGCCCGGGGATGATCGGCTGGGCGAGCTCAGAGCGCTCCCTCGCCAGCGCAAGCACCTCGTGCGCTCCATAGCCATAGCGACCGGCAAGCGCCGTCCGCGTCGGCTCGGCGACCCCCGTCACTGTCTGCAGCTCCTCCACGTTCACGGGCGCTCCCAGCGGGATCTCCGCGGTACGACAGCGAGCGTCGCGCGCTTCACGCTCGATCAACCTATCGACGGCCATCTTGGCCATCCGTCGCCAGGTCGTCAGCTTGCCCCCCGTGATCGTGATCATGCCACTAGAGGTCTCATACAGCTCGGCCTTGCGTGAGATGTCGACCGATTTCTTGCTGTCGCCGGTGGAGATCAGCGGACGAACCCCGGCGTATGCGCCGGTCAGATCCTCGCGCCGCAGCTCGGTGGCGAAGAACTCGTTGACAGCGGCGAGCAGATAGTCGACGTCCTCTCCGGAGGGGCACACGTGCTCGAGTGCTCCCTCATAGTCGTTGTCGGTAGTGCCGACCAGCGTTCGTCCCAGCCACGGCAGCGCAAAGATCGAACGGCCCGCACCGGCTGGCACGATCGCGCCACCGACAAGTGGCAGGTCCTCGTGGCGCAGAGTCACGTGAGTTCCCCGACTCGGTCTTATGACCGGCAGCTCGGCCTCGTCGTGTAGCTCGTTTGGGCGCAGCTCGTCAGCCCACACTCCCGTCGCGTTGACCACGTTTGCCGCTCGTATGTCAAACATCTCACCGCTCTCCTCGTCGCGCACGCACACCCCGTCGGCGCGCCCGTCGCGTTCCAGCAGCGCTGTCGCGTGCAGACGGTTGGCACACACCGCGCCGAAGCGCTCGGCCTCGCCGAGCACGGTGAGGACCAGACGCGCGTCATCTGTCTGGCAGTCATAGAAGAGATAGCCGCTGCTGGGCGCGCGCTCGGCGAGCGCTGGTAGAAGCTCGAGCACTTCCTCGCCGGAGATCACGCGGTGGCGCTCAGGGCTCCAGGACTCGCCCTCCTCGAGCACGAGCGTGGAGGAGCCGGACGTAGACATGCCCCTCGCCTGCTCGACATGGGCGTCCTGGGTGGCGCTGGCGTCCTGTGCACGCTGCGCGTCCTGTGCCCTTTGGCCACGACGCGAGCCGCGAGCCCTTTGGGTACGGCGGGTGCGAAGACGATCGCCGGCCGATCTCCGATCGGTGACGGACATCACGTCATACAGATTCAACCCGACTCCCATCAACCTGTCTGGCCGAGCGCCATCGAACGCAGGCACAACAAGCGGCAGCGGACGCACCAGATGCGGTGCGAGGGCAACCATCAACTGACGCTCGAGCAGCGCCTCACGCACGAGCCCAAGGTCGAAATGCTGCAGGTAGCGCAGCCCGCCATGCACGAGCTTGCTGGAGCGGCTGGATGTCCCCGACGCATAGTCGGCGCGCTCGATGAGCGCCACGCTGTAGCCGCGGGCAGACGCATCCAGGGCGACGCCCGCGCCGGTTATGCCGCCGCCGACGACAACCAGGTCGAACTCATTGGCGGACAGAGCCGCAACCGCGTCTTGCCGGGAGATCACCGTCCCAGTGTTCCAGAGGATGCGGAGGTCAGCGCAAACGCGCTTGACAGGACCCAACAGATCCAATGAGGGCAGCTGTCGTGCTCGTTGCTCTGAGCCGGCCAGCCAGCGACGCGGCGCCTAGCCGGTGTGATGCCGGCGGCGCTTCTTGCGCTTCCTATGTCTGGCCTGTGAGCCAATCGGCCCGACCAGATGACCGGAGCCGGAGGTCAGAAAGCTCATGATCGCGGGGCTTGAGATACGCGTGTAGACACCGGCATAGCCCGGCTGAGCGCAACCGTTGCCGAAGTCGACCAACCCGACCAGGACGTAATCCTCGGGAGGACGAGCGGGGTTGTCTCTGTCCACGACAAGCGCCCCGCCGCTGTCGCCGTAGCAAGTGTCCACTCGGGATTTGCCCCCACCGGCGCAGATCATGCTCGAGCTGATCGGCTGTTCGATGACCGCGTACTGTTCTTCGCACAACGTTTCGGAGACGAGCGGCATCTGCACGGAGCGCAAGCTCGTTGGATAATTGGGCGTGTGACCAGGCGCTGGGTTGGTGTCCCCCCAACCGCTGGCGGTGGCGAGAATCGCTGGACTGACGTTGGGATTGCCGTAGACCGATGCAGCGCCCGGATCCAACGACAATGGCGCGATCGGATTGGCGCCATTGATGCTCGGTGCCGTGGAGCCCAACCACAACGGTCGCGCAAGCGTCAACAGCGCAACATCGTCTTCGCTGCTGACAGGGTTGTAGTGCGAATCAAAGGTGCTCGACTGCACAGGATCGCGGATGCCGCCCGGATCGGGCGAGTCAAGCGAGCTGGAGCCGGCAAGCACGGACATTTCGTCCGGACTTCCCGAATTGCCGATCACGCAGTGGGCGGCCGTGACGACGTGCGTAGCATCGATGATGACCCCACCACAGAAGAAGCCGGCCGCCGGAGAGCCCGCCTGCGTGTCATACAGCGCGACCTGGAAGGGAAAGTTTGTGATCGAGGCGTCCGTTCCGCCGACGATGCTTGCTTTCGCGCGCGGTACGAGCACAGGATCGGCAACTCGCGCCTGGGAGATCGCGCGATCGATCCGGGACGGCTCGTTCCCCCCGCCAACGGGAAGAGCCGCCCCGGCGATCGACACGGCACATACCAGCACGCCAATGACCGGTATGAACCGCGATTGACCCGAAGATGCGCGGCGAAACGGAATACCAGACCCCTCAGATGACTACGTCTCCTCTCCTCAGTTGAGTGTAAGATACGATGTACTCAAATAGCAATGCCTGTATTGTCTGCATGGTGTACCAATTTGGCACGTCTGGAGATACGCGTGCCAAAGCACCCGCGATCGGGCGAAGACTTTCCAAACGCCGGGCGTCAGATAGCCGACAGCTCGGCTGTGATCTCGCTCACAGCCGACTTGGCGTCGCCGAAGAGCATCGAAGTCTTCGGGTCGAAATAGAGCTCGTTCTCGATGCCGGCAAAACCGGGATTCATCGAGCGCTTGATCACGATCACCGAGCGCGAGTCGGAGACTTCGAGGATCGGCATGCCATAGATCGGCGAGGACGGCGTGTTCTTGGCCGCCGGGTTGGTGACATCGTTGGCGCCGATCACAAGCGACACGTCGGTGCGCTGGAACTCGGGGTTGGCGTCGTCCATCTCCCTGAGCTGGTCATAGGGCACATCGGCCTCGGCCAGCAGCACGTTCATGTGTCCGGGCATGCGCCCTGCGACCGGATGGATCGCATAGCTGACCTCCACCCCACGGGCCTCCAACTCCTTTGTCAACTCGCGCACAGCGTGCTGTGCCTGGGCAACAGCCATGCCGTAGCCGGGGATGACCACGACACGGTTGGCATAAGCAAGCTGGATCGCAGCGTCGGAGGCGCTGGTGGAGCGCACCGTGCCCTGATGCTCGCCGGCGCCTTCAGCGCCCTCCACGACGCCACCACCACCGAAGCCGCCCGCGACGATCGAGGGGATCGAACGGTTCATCGCGGTCGCCATCAGGTTGGTGAGGATCGAGCCCGAGGCGCCCACGATCATGCCGGCGACGATCAGCGCCGGGTTGTTGAGCGCCATACCGGTGGCCGCCGCGGAGAGTCCTGTGAACGCATTCAGGAGCGAGATCACGACCGGCATGTCCGCGCCCCCGATCGGCAGCACCACGGCGTTGCCGAGCAGTGCCGCCACGATCAGCATCCCGATGAACAGCAGTTCGGAGTGGGCGCCGGAGACGAGATCGATACCCGCCGCGAGCGCGAGGATCAGGAGTACGAGGTTGACGATCTGCTGGGCCGAGCCGAGCGAGATCGGACGTCCAGGGATGATTTCCTGGAGCTTGCCGAAGGCGATGTTCGACCCCCAGAAGGAGATCGAGCCGACGATCGCGGCGAACACCGAGAAGATCGCCACATAGGTGGGTAGCCCGCCTGTGCGAACGATGGCATGTTCGACGAACGGACCGGATTCGAACGTGCGCACCGCCAGGTGCGAGCCATAGGTGGAGCCGTGGTTGCGGAACTCGACCCAAGCGATGATCGCCACCGCACCGCCACCGACGCCGTTGAAGAGGGCCACCATCTGTGGCATCGCAGTCATCTTCACCTGGCGCGCCGCAGGTACCCCGACGGCCACGCCGAGCGCGATGCCGAGCGCAATCAGGCCCCAATTGCCCTCGCCCGGGTTGAGCAGCGTCGCGACGACCGCGATACCCATGCCAACCGCGGCGATACGGTTGCCGCGCACGGCGCCGGTCGGACCGGAGAGCCCACGCAGTCCCTGGATGAACAACGCGAAGGCGACGATGTAGAGGACGTAGATGAAGCTTTCGCTCTGTAGGAAGCTGGTGGCAAGCGGCAGGTTGGTCATGACCCAGCCTTCCCGTCCGTGCCGGGTTTGCCCTCGCCGGCCGGATCCTTCTCAGACGCGTTGGGCTTCGGGCGTGACTTGAACATGTCGAGCATCCGGTCCGTGACCAGGAAGCCGCCAACGACATTGATCGTGCCGAAGGCGACGGCGATCACAAGCAAGGCCTTGCTGAACGAGTCCAGTTCGGCGAGACCGAACAGCAACAGCCCACCGACCAGCACGATCCCGTGGATCGCGTTGGTGCCGCTCATCAGCGGCGTGTGCAGCGTGTTGGGCACCTTGGAGATGACGACGAAGCCGATGAAGCCGGCGAGCACGAGGATCGCGAGGTTGGTCGTCAGAACGCTTGCGAGGATCATGCGCTTGCCTCCACGGCCGCCTTGGCGCCCGGGTTGACGATCTCCCCGTCGCGCACAATGCACGCGCCGGCGACGATCTCATCCTCGAAGTCGAGCTTCAGCTCGACCTCGCCCTCGGCGCCCGGGTGGGCGGGATCCTCAATCTTTGCAACCAGGAGATCCAGCAGCGCCTGCACGTTGCGGGCGAACAGCTGCGAGGAATGCTCCGCCATGCTCGCCGGCAGGTTCAAGGGCGAGACGATCTTCACGTCGTGCTTGACAACGGTTTGGCCAGGCTCGGTCAGCTCGCAGTTGCCGCCGGACTCGCCCGCCAGATCGACGATCACAGAGCCCGGCTTCATGCCTTCCACCGCCTCGGCGGTAACCAGCTTTGGCGCCGGTCGGCCCGGCACCAGGGCAGTCGTGATCACGACGTCAAAACCCTTGATCGCGTCGGTGAGCGCTTGCTGCTGCTGGGCGCGCTCCTGCTCTGTCAACTCGCGCGCATAGCCACCCTCGCCACTTGCCTCCAAGCCCAGGTCGAGCCACTGCGCGCCGAGCGACTGCACCTGCTCGGCCACCTCCGGACGCACGTCGTAGCCGGTCGTGCGCGCGCCCAGTCGCTTGGCAGTCGCAAGCGCCTGCAGGCCGGCCACGCCCGCTCCGAGCACGAGCACCTTGGCGGGCGGGATCGTGCCAGCGGCGGTCATCAGCATCGGATAGAAACGCCCCATGTTCTCCGCGCCCAGCAGGGCGGCCTTGTAGCCGGCGATGTTGCTCTGCGAGGAGAGCGCATCCATCGATTGGGCACGCGAGATGCGCGGAATCGACTCCATCGCAAAGGCTGTCGCTTTGGCGCTCGCCAGCGCCCGCGTCGTCTGCGGACTCGTGAGCGGCGCAAGAAAGCCGATCAGGATCGAGCCAGCCCCGAGACGCCCGATCTCCGCCTCGCTGGGCGGGGAGATCTTGACGACCACATCTGACTGCCACACCTGGGCGGCGTCTGCGGTCATCTGCGCGCCAGCCTCGATGAAGGCAGCGTCGGGCAGCAGCGCATCCGCGCCCGCGCCATTCTCGACCAGGACCTCGACGCCCTTGGCCTTCAACTTGCCTACGACCTCCGGCACGAGCGCAACTCTGTGCTCGCCCTCGGCGGTCTCCTTCGGAACACCTACCCGCATGAAGGCCGGGAAAGTATCCGATCTGCCCGACGACACGCAGTGCGACTCCTCACACGAGGACCACAGCGCGATGCTTCAGCCGTTCTGCGCGAACCTCCTGAGGTCCCTCGCCAAGCGGTGCTCGACCCGTTCGTGTGCCAAACTCGATGGGTCGTGACGGTCAACCTGACACGTATCTACACCAAGGGTGGAGACCGCGGCGAGACCCATCTCGGGGACATGAGCCGTGTACCCAAGTCCCATCCGCGCGTAGAGGCCTACGGAACGGTGGACGAGCTCAACGCGACACTCGGTGTGGCGCTGCTGGCACCCGGCTTGCCCGCAAACTTCGCGCAGTGGCTGGCTCGTGTGCAGAACGACCTGCTCGACGTCGGCGCCGACCTGTCCGTACCGGCTCCTCCCGAAGGAGCGCCAGATGCCACGCGCAAGGGCCAGGCGCGCCTGCGTGTGACCGCCGAGTACGCGCAGTGGCTGGAGGGGGTCTGCGACGAGGTCAACGCAACGCTCGAGCCGCTGCGCTCGTTCGTGATCCCCGGCGGCACCCCGGCGGCGGCGCAGCTGCACGTGTGTCGCACCGTGTGCCGGCGTGCAGAGCGCCGCGCGATCGCGGTCGGCGAGGAGTGCAACCCCGAGGTGATCCGCTACCTGAACAGGCTCTCGGACATGCTCTTCATACTCAGCCGCGCCGCGAATGAGACAGTGGAGACGCTATGGGCTCCGGGCGCCCACGAGGCCGATCCGCGGGACGCCTGAAAGCTCCGTCGATAGGCCCACGCGGGCCCACCCAACGCAGCACGACCAGCGCGAGCGCGGCCCACAGCGTGCCGAGCAGGTATCCGCCGAGCACGTCGCTTGGCATATGCCAGGCGAGGATCAGCAGCGAGCAGCCAACCGCGGCAACCAACGCCAATCCCCATATCGCGACGGCACGCCGCCGCGCGGGGGGAGCGACAAACAGCGCACACCACACCAGTGCGGTGACCGCCGTAGCATGGCCACTCGGCCACGAAGCACTCACGATGTAAAGCGGCTCGATCTGCGCGTGGCCGTGCGCCACCAGTGGCTTGAGCAGCTCTGCGCTGAGCGGGGCGAGACTCAGCACGAGCGCCACGGCGAGCCCCACCCGCGGACGCGCCCGCGATACGGCCACCGCGACAAGCACGAGACCCCACACCACGAAGAACACCGGTTCCAGCAGGTCGAGCAACAGTTTCGCAGGGACTTCCACGAACGCCCCGTCGAGGCGGGTGAAGTCGTACAGAACCAGC
Source organism: uncultured Solirubrobacterales bacterium (assembly GCA_963715765.1). Taxonomy (GTDB): domain Bacteria; phylum Actinomycetota; class Thermoleophilia; order Solirubrobacterales; family Solirubrobacteraceae; genus Palsa-744. Next base: position 3,089,713 of record OY970270.1, on the reverse strand, counting down.
GCGTCGCGCTCGTGCGTGGCGGGCACGAGCGCTGCGAACACCCACGTGAGCGCCAACCCGGCCACACACAGTCCAGCGAGCAGCAAGGCGGAGTGGACACCGCGGCGCTCGGTCGCGCTCGTGCTGGAGGCAACAGACATTCCTACCCAGGGTAGGCACCCGCGAGCACGACGGAGGCAGGTAGAGGCCGTCAGGGGTATCGTCGACATTCCACTCGAGGGTGGGCGAGCAATTAACCGTGACTGAAGGCGGGCGCTACCGGAAACGGCTTGCCGGCAAGCGCGGTGAGCGCCTGCGCGGTGACCCATACCGGCGACTGCGCACTGGTGCGCGAGTAGCGCACGCTGCCGTTGGGCGTGACCAGGCTCTGCAGGTAGCCAAGTGGCGAGCGACTGCCGGCGCGTTTGAAAGCGCCCACGTCCACACCAGCCGCATCCAATCCCTGGACCGTCCACGCGGTCGACTGGGCGTTGGATTCGCCGCCGCGCTGCTGAGGAAAGCCGCCGTCGGGATTCTGCGCGCGGCGCAGATATGTCACCGCACGTGCGACCACCGCGCTCCCGCGCTGCGCGCCGGCGTCGATCACCGCCTGCAGTGCCGCGGCGGTGTCGTCGACGTCCTCGCCGCCGCCGCGCCCCGCGAAGCCGAAGCCGCCGTCGGGATTCTGCTGGGCGGCCAGCCAGCGTCCGGCGTCGTTTACGACCTGGTTATCGGCCGAGCTGCCGGCCACTCGCAGGGCAAAGATCGCAAACGCCGTGATGTTGACGAGTTGGTCAAAGGAGCCATCGCTGGAGCGTTCGTGCAGCAGCCCCGTCACCAGACTCGTGCCCGGGAAATCAGACGCGGGTAGACCACACGCGTGCAGGGCAAGGATCGTACGCTCATAGTCGCCGGCAGCTTCAAGTGTCGATGCTTCGCCGCGCAACGCGCTTAGTACCGAGTGGCCGTCGCGCATGAGCGTCAGCGGGTCGCGCCCGGCCGCGGCCAGCCCAATCGCAACCCATGCTGAGTACAGCTCGCTGCTGTGCTGTCCAGGCGCACCGCCAAAGCCGCCGTCTGTGTTCTGAGCGCGCGCGAGGAATGAGATCTCAGGCGATACGCTCGCGGTCGCGGAACTGCTCGCCCTCGCCTTGGCGCTCGAGGAACCGAGCGCGGCGATGCTCGACAGAGCGATGATCGCCAGCACGAGCGGAGCCGCGCCGGCCGACGGGTGGACGGGCGAGCCGGTGGGCTGGGAAGCTGCAGGACGGGTCGGTGGTTCCCAGCGAATATCCATACGTGCACGCATGCGCCCAAGCAGACGTGCAAGCTCGGGGCCGAAGGCGAGCCCGAACAGGAAGCTTGCGACCGTATCGGTGATATCGAACGGCAGCGCCTGACCTGCGATCAACAGGAACGCGGCCGGCGTATGGGCCGCGCCGAGCGTCCACGTGTAGAGGTTCATGATCTCCTTGGCCACCAGCGCCATCGCAGCGCAGGAGAGCGCCAGCCCGACGCGACCCATGCGCCTGCCGCTGACGCGGCCGAGCAGCGCGCCCGCGAGGCCAACGAGACCCCAAGCGACCATCTGCCACGGCGTATAGGGGCCCTGACCGAGCATCATGTTGGATGCGAGCATTCCGATCGCGCCGACCGTGAAGCCAGGTAGCGGGCCGAGCGCGTAGCCGACGATGAGTGCAATCGCGGTGATCGGCTTAACGTCGGGCAGCGCCACGAACGCATCGCGCCCGAGTGCTGCCACGGCCGCCAGCGTGGCCACGACCGCGACCATACGAGCGGATGGTCGCGAGCGCTCATAGGCGAGCCAGCCAACCAGCAGCACGCCGGCGACGATCGCAAAGGAGGCCAGCGGCCAGCTCACGTGTGTGCCTCCCCAGGGGCGTGGATCATCAGTTCGGCGGACTCGGGAGGGGGAGACTCGGCGCCTGAGGACTTCCCAGCTGTGCCCCTTCGAATGCCGTGTGAGCTTTGGACGAACCCATCCGAGTGCGACCCGATCCCCGCTCGACGGACATTGCGCAGCAGCTCCGCGCCGTCCTCGGGACGCAGCGCACCACCAGCGCCGCCGAGGATACGGGCGGTCTCGGTTGCGAAGTACCAGCCGCCTGAGAGCAGGTCCGCCGCCGGGCCGTCGGCGATCGCGCGTCCGTCGGCGAGCAGGATCGCGCGCTGCGCGCAGGAGGCCGCGAACTCCGGGTCGTGCGTGGCTACGATCACCGCCTGTCCATCCTCCGCGCGACGGTGCAACTCCTCGGACAGCTGCGCCTTGGCCTCGCGGTCCATGCCGCGCGTGGGCTCATCCAGCGCGACCACCACGGGGGTCTCCCCTCCGTCGGCCACGATCGCGAGCGCCAGACGCTGGCGCTCGCCTCCTGACAAATCGCGCGGGTTGCGCTCGGCCAGCTCGCCCAGGCCCGCGCGCCGCAGCGCCTCGGGCGAGAGCTCGTCACGCACGCGCTCGTGCAGGAAGTAGTCGTTGGGGTTTTGCAGCAGCAGCGCCACCCTGCCGGCACACTCGATCTTGCCGCGCGTCGGAGCAACGAGGCCGGCGGCGTGGCGTAGCAGCGTGGACTTGCCCGCGCCGTTGCGACCCATCAGCGCGACGCGTTCACCGGGCGCTATCGCGAGCTCAACACCGCGCAGGATCGCGGGGCCACGCGGAATCTCACACCACACGCCCCGCAACGTGAGGGCCGCAGCGGTGGCTGCCTCTCCCCTTCCCCATCCCGCGATCCGTTTGCGGACACCTGTTTGGCGTCCGAGAGCGCCGCCCGCAGACACGTCCTGGCTGTCAACGTGGATGTCCGTGACACCACCACCCGATCTTGTATCGAGGTCGCCCGTCACCCGGGGGACGTGCGGGTCGGACTCGTCGGGCAGCAGACCGTCGCGACGCAGGCACGCGCGGGCCTGCTTGACGCCGACCGGTGGCGGGTTAACACCGGCAAGCCCGAACAGCTTCGCGCCGGGGGTTTGCAACGAGGGCTCGCAGTCCGCCGCGAAGCGCAGAAACGAGCTCGGTGAGCCGTCGTGAACGATCGCGCCATCTGCCAGCGCGATCACGCGATCGGCGGCCGACAGACAGCGCTCCAGACGGTGCTCGGAGAGCAGGATCGTGGTGTCCCACTCCTGATTGAGCCGGCGCAGCAAACCGATCAGCTCGTCGCCGGCAACCGGGTCCAGCTGGGAGGTGGGCTCGTCGAGCAACACCACGCGCGGGCGACCCGCAAGCGCCGCGCCGAGCGCCACGCGCTGCTTCTCGCCTCCGGAGAGGTCATGGGTGGAGCGCTCGAGCAGGTGGTCGATGCCAAGCGCAAGTGCGACCTCCTCGACCGCACGCGCCACTGCCGTGGCTCCGTGTCCGCGGCTCTCCATCGCCAGCGCCAGCTCGGCGCGCACCGAGCTCATCACAAGCTGCGTCTCGGAGTCGCCCTGCAGCACACCGACGTGGGCACCGAGCTGTGCGGGCGGGTGCTCGCGCGTGTCCATGCCCACGACGCTTACGCTGCCGGCAAAGGTGCCGCCGTGGAAGTGCGGAACGAGACCGCAGGCCGCCCGTATCAGCGTGGACTTGCCCTGCCCTGAACGTCCAGCCAGCAGACACAGCTCACCCTGCTCGAGCTCCATGTTCACCTCGCGCAGGGCGGGCTGTGAGCACTCGGGGTAACTGTAGGTGACCCGCGAGAACGCCACAGCGGATCTCAAAACTCAATCCCCCTACGGTCGACCAGCGGCAGCAAGACAGCCGCCGGCAGCGCTACGCACAACATCAAAGTCGCGCCCGACAGCGGCATGCTCACCAGTGGATAGGCATCGAACGGAGCGAAACCCGCCAGCCGCCCTAGCAACGCGAGCACGAGTACGCTCGCCGTGGAGACGGCGAACGCGCGGTCATGGCGGGAAAATGGTAGGCGCTGGGCTCGCCCGCTCGCCCGCACGCCCACGGCGAAACCGCGCAGCTCGAGCGTCGCGGCCACGTCCATCGAGCGATCCAGCGAGGAGCCAACGATCGCGCTCAGCAGCCTCACACGGGCACGCGCGCCGTTGGCGCCACCACCCGGACGTGTGCGCTGCGCCTCAGCCAGACGCTGCGAATCAGCCGACAGCACTCCGATCATGCGCGTCGCCAGCGACGCTGTGAGCGCTGAGCGGAACGAGCGCCGGCGAAATATCGCGAGCAGCTCGTCAGGGTTGATTGCCAGGCTCGCGAGCGTCGTGATGATCATTAGTAGGCCGACCTTCAGTGCGATCACGGCGCCATAGACAAGCGCCTCGACAGTTAGGTCGCCCTGGCCGAAGGGGCCCAGATCGCCCAGGCGCACAAACACGGTGAAGCCTTCGTGGTAAACGAGCATGTTGACGAGCACGATCGGGATCGCCACGATCAGCACTGTGCGCAGCGTACGCGCAAGCTCGCGCCCCAGCCCGGCGCCGACGCCCGCGCCAAGCACACCGAGGACGAGTGCTCCCAACACGAGTGGACTTTCGCTAAGCAGCGTCGCGGCAATCAGCGCACAGGCCCACATGGCCGCCACCATTGCACGCGTCGCATGCAGCGGGCTCGCGAGGCGGCGATAGAAGAGCGTGGCGCCCATCGCCATGGCTATCCCCCACAGCTCACGATTCCGCCGCCGGCACAGGCTGTGCCGTGCCCGAGGGTTCGAGCGCCAGCGCAAAGCGGTTGCGCAACGCACTTTCGCTGAGCGCGTCCGCGGCGAGGTTCACACCAGCGGTGTTTGTACCGGTAACGAGCCACACCGGCGCCTGTTCGCCGTAGCGCGTGGCCGCAACAAGTCCGGCGCCTGCGCCGAGTGTCCGAGTCGCGCTTCCCGCGCCATCGAGCAGCGTCAGTGCGCCGCCATTCCCCGAGAAGCGCACGTACACGCCGCTATAGCGAGGCCCCAGGCCGACATCGTGCACACTCAGGGAGTCCCCAAGCGCAGAATATGGACCCACCACCACGCGCAGGGTCAGCTGCTCTTCTTCGCTTGACACGGCGGCGAGCGCCACCGGCACTCCGAGTGCGATGAGACGCTTGCGCACCGTCGCGCACGCCGCGCCGGAGGGTTCGGCGCATTCCTCGCGCAACGGATAGCGCTTGCCTTCGATCCCGTTCACAAACGGCTCGGGATAAGAGCCCACGACCGCAGGAATTCCGTCGGTCTGACCCCAGTCGTGCAGGTCCCACCAAATGCGATCGCCCGCCTGCACGTTGGTCTGAGCGGCGCCCTTGGGAGCCTCCACGCCGTTCACGTAATAGAACCAGTCGCTCGGCTCTCCTCGCTGCGTACCACCTGAATGCCCATTGACGCTCTCCACGAAGCCGCCTCCGTAGCGGGTGGTGACCTTGTAGTTGCGCATCAACAGACCCATCACCGTCTCCTGGCCGTGGATCCGCGGCGAGCTGGAGAAACCCAGCACGTGCGCGCCAAAGCCTTCGGTTACCGCCAGCCTCACCCCGCCTGGCGTGGGTCCGGGGCCAAGGCCGCAGCCGGCGAGCGCGAGCGTGGCCAGTGCTGCGGGAACGAGCGGGCCTCGCACGAGCGTGCGTGCGATCAGAGCGCGCGCGCGCGAGACACCGGTTCGGTCGCTACTTGACATAGAAGACGACGTGGCTGGCGCCCGGAATAGCTTGGTGGCTTGCCCGGCGTCGTTGATCGCCTCGATGTCGTAAACGTAGCTACCCTTTGGCAGCGAGGAGGGGAGCAGATAGCTGAACGACTCGCTACCGCCGACCGAGAAGAATCGTGTGGTCCCGCAACGATCGCGCACGAACGTCTCGGTGATGCCGTTGAATGCGAAGCATCGCTTGCCGGTGCGACGCAGGAGGCTGATGCGCACGTCACGCAATGTGCTCCCCGTGGGCACCTGGATCGATCCCCTTAGGATGCGCGGGCCACCGTGGCGAGGGTACATATGGCCGGCCTTTACGCCCCCAGCGACCGCCCTGTAGGGACCCGGCGCAGGTGGGATACCCGGTAGAAGGGGACAGGACGGCGCGGGAGCCGAGGCCGCGCATGCGTAGAGGAGCACTGGCTGGGTTCCACAGTTCCCGTCATTGCCGTTGTGAACGCACACGCTGATCGCATTCGAACGCACAGATTCGGGCTGCGTCGCCTTCAACTTGACTGTTCCCGTATGGGAAAGCGTGACCGTGGCGTTGCCTTCGACGTTGGTGAGCGAGCTGCCGGGAATCGTTGTGGTGACGCCCGCAACGTCTTCGCCGATCGCAGCGCCTTCGATCGGGGCGCCTGTCTGCCCGTCAACCACGTGGAGCGTGACCGGGCTGCCCTCGTTTGCGCTGGCGGGACCGGTAAGACTCAGCAGATGCTTGAGGTTGAAGTAGTTGTAGGCCCACAGCACTTCGCTGCCGGGGGCAAGCTGAAACTGGCAGCCGCCTACGCCCGCCGTTGTGTAGTTGACGGCGTAACCCCAATACTCTTCGTTGTTGCCTGCGTTGGCGATGTCGCCGCCAACTCGGGTGATCTCGAAGTCTTCGAGACTTTTGGACCATTCGGCATTGAAGACGAGATTGTTAGCGGTCGCGGCGTCATAGAGCGCCGTGGTGGGCGTCCCGGCGACCGTGCCAAAGCCTCCGTTCGCGCCATTGTCCTTTACATCGCAGGGCTCGGCAGTGGGACTGGATTCGGTTGTTATGCCTGGGGGGTCAAGAATCGCTTCGGTTGTGACAGGCCCTTCGTAAAGCGTCGCGGTAGAGCCCTCCACACGAAGGTTCACGGTTATCGGCGCCGCAACAGCACCGGCGCTGATGAGGAGAACAGCGACAAACGCGGCGCAGAGCGCTACCAACATACGGACAGACAGCTGCATTGAGCCACCCCTTTCCACGAGGGCTTGTGGGCTTGTGGTCGGAGGCAGGTCTCCTGGCTCCCGGGCCCACCATCCGCGCCTTCCCGATCCGCCGAGCGGTCGATCAGTGGCCGCGCTATCGCGCCGCGATTGGCATCCCCGGTCACAGTGGCGGGTCCGCGCCGGATTTGCACCGGCTTCCCTTTACCACCGACCGTATGAACGTAAATAGCCTACAGGCTGGCGAGATCGCCGTCGAGGCTCGCGAGCGCGGCACGCTGCGCGCCGTCGAGCACGGAGCGTCCGGCGATCAGCCGGCGTGCGTGGTCCAGATCGTCTGAGCGACCGAACGTGAGCGCGGCAAGCACCCGCCCGTCCTTCAGATACCAGGTCGTGAACTCGCCATCGTCATAGGAGCCGCGCACGACCTCCTCGTCCCACTCGTACGCTGGACCGACGTATTCCAGCTCCCCCCAACTGCCGAGCACCGAGTAGAAATAGGGCACAACCTCGTGCGGCACCTCGCCGCCGAGCATGTTCAGTGCGGCTGTCTTGCCGTGGTTAAACGCCACATCCCAGTGCTCGATGCGCACATGGCCGTCGTGCAAGGGCGAGTCGTACTCGGCGATGTCGCCGGCTGCAAACACGCCGGGCGCCGAGCTCTCCAGCTGCGCGGAGCACAGCACTCCCCCGCGCTCTCCGATCTCGAGCCCCGCTCGCTTCGCCAGCGCAACGTCGGGGGTCACGCCCGCGCCGACGACCACCGCTTCGGCGGGCAGGTCAAGACCGTTTGTGGTCAGGACTTTGCCCACGCGCCCCTGTCCCTCGAAGCGCTCCAGCTCGTCGGGGCCGTGCACCGCAATGCCATGCGATTCGAGCAAGTCCTGGAAGAAACGTCCGGCCTGCTTGCCAAAGCCGCGTTCGAGTGTCGCCTGCTCCTGCATCACGATCGTCGCCTGCTTGCCCATCAAGGTCAGCGACGCGGCTACCTCGCAGCCGATATAAGAGCCGCCGATCAGCACCACCCGCTCGGCGTCGGCGACACCCTTGCGGATCGCGTCGGAGTTGCCGAGTGTGCGCAGGTAGTGGATCTGCTCCAGATCGCATCCGGGCACGTCCAAGCGGCGCACGTTCGCGCCCGTCGCAAGCAGCACCTTGCCGAAGCTGAGCTGCTCCTTGTTGGACAACTTCGCAGTGCGCTCCTGCGCATCCAGCGCGATTACGCTGGTGCGGGTGAGCAACTCGATCGACTGCTCCCCCCACCACTCGGCGGGCCTGAACATGGGCTCCTCGCGGGTCTCCTCCCCGCGCAGGTAGCCCTTCGAGCACTCTGGGCGGTTGTAGGGCGGATCGGGCTCGCGTCCAACCAGCACAATCTCCCCCTCGGCGCCGGACTCGCGCAGCCAGCGGGCGCAGTTGGCGGAGGCCAGGCCACCTCCGATCAGCAGATAGTCGACCTCGCGTGCGGTCATCGCGCCACCTTAGAGCACCCGCCAATTACCCGGTCGCCACACCCGGGAACGTGTTGCAGTCGGTTGAGATGACCCACCCGTCACAACCCCGGAGGATGCCTCACCGACCAGTGTGCCCACCTCGGGATGTAGCTGAGGACGCGCCAGCGGGGGCCGCTTTCGTCGCGATTGGGACCCACGTCGGTGCCGTTATAGCTCGTGTCGAGGCGCAGTCCGGCTATCACCATGAACACATGATCTGTGGGTTGAGTGGTCGAGTAGATGCTCACCCATCTTCCCGGTCCGGACGCTCCCCAATCGACGTAATCCTGGGCAAGTGGATTGTCCCGCAGAATTTCCGTGAGCGGGCGTATCCCTGAGCGGTAGAGCACGTAGTTGACTGTGCTCGAGCAATCCTCGCTGGTGGCCCCGAGCGGGTCGGGGTGGCCCGTCGGGCCGTAGGGTAGGTCCTGCAGCTCGTTGCCGGCCATCAACATCGCCTGCACCACCGGCGGCACGCCGGTCGGGATCAGGGCCACGTGGCCATCGGTGGGTGACAGGCTCGCGCGTTCCCCTTCTATGTACTCGACGGACACGGTGCTCCCGGTAGCCGTCCCGCCATAGGACACGACCTCGGGGGCCACCGGATTCGAGCCGGCATACAGCGCCGCCCAGTGCTCGACCTCCGCCACGTACCAGTCCGCGTGGTTGTAGGCGAAGATCGCCTCGTGGTAGTTGCGAGGAGCGCCCAAGGCGCGCAGGTAGTTGGCCGCTCCGTAGATCGCATCGGCCGGGTCCCAGCGGTCTGGCGGGCCGTCGCCATCGGCGTCCACCCCATACTCGCTCCAAGTCGAAGCCAGAAACTGCATCGGGCCGCCCGCGCCCGCGGAGTTGACGGCACCCTGCTGCGTACACGACGGGGCAGAATCGCGTCCGTGGTCGCACTCGACCTTGCCGATGCCTGCCAGGATCGCCCAATCAAGGCCGTAACGCGCGGCGGCCCGCAGATACAGCTTCAAGTACACCGGCGGGATTTCGCGCTCAGCCAAAGCCGACACGCCGTCAATCCTCACCGGCGCGCTCCCCGAAAGGCTGAACGTAACGCCGACCACCACCGCACTCGCCATCAACACGAGCAACAACGCGCCGGCACCAAGCAGCACCGCCATGCTCGCGCCGACCCGTATGCCGACCGATCGTCGTCGTCGGGCTGGCGACGGAAGCGTCGAGGACGAAGCGAAGCTCAACCCTCTGCCTCCCAACCCAATTGGCGCTTGCGCCGTGCGGCCACGTCGCGCGCGTCATCCATCACGCTTGAGCGCCGCTTGGTCGACAGGGGCGGACCGGTGGCGGCAGGGCCCGGTGAGTCGCCGCTTGCCGCGCCGCCACCGCGCGAGCCGCTCCCACCGATGTGCCTGATGGCCGTGGCGTCCGCCATAAGCTCACTGACGCCAAGCTCGGGATCGGCCATCTCCAGAGCGAGCGCCTGGTGGCGGGCCAGCTTTGCTTCGACACGCTGTTCGCGCGCTCCCAGCTTGGCGGCCCGCTGTGCGTCGCCCTCGGCTAGCGCTTTCTGGCGCTCGCGGCGCACGCGCTCGAGCTGTCGGCTCTGCCCCGGCGCTCCGCCTTGCGCTAGCCCCCCACTCTGTCCCGTGCCTCCGTCGGTGCCCATCGCTTCGGCGATTGTGCGTACGTCAGCCCGGTGACCGTGCTCGTGCCGTCCACCACCAAGCTCGTGCCCCGGCAAGCGATCGCCGGATGACTGCTTGCGCGACCGCCCAGCCCCATCGCCGCCTCGTTCGCGCGTCTGCCCGTGAGCGCTCCCGCCTCCCCCACCGCTCGTGCTGCCAGAGCCCGCTCCGCGGTTCCCACCGCGCCTGCCGCTCTCCTCGGTCCCAGGCCGCCCACTCGGCTCGCTCCCTCTGCTCGGCCCGCCATCTGCACGATCCCCACCTGGTGGGCCGAACCGGTCGACCAAGGCGTACCCATTATGCGCGCCAGGCGAGTCGGCGTCACCTGCGCCGTGCCTCCGATCCCCGTCTTCACCACTTGCCGGCGGTACACCGGACTGTGACAGCCCACCATCGGGCGCTTCTTTTACCAGTGGCGTCTGCACGGTCGTGTGCGCCGTCGAGCTATACATGGGCGACGGCTTCACCTCGGGCGCGGGCCGGGCGAACTTGTCCTTGATTGTGCTCCCGAGGCGAAGCAATGCACGTGGTGTCTCAAGCGCCTGACTCACCCGCCGGGCGATCGATCGTGGTCCACCGGGAAGCCTGCTCGGCCCACCGCCCGGGGCGAACCCGAGTACCTGGTCTCGCCTGATGAAGACACCCCACCAGAAGGCCGAGATCAACAACCACTGAGTCAACCAGCCCAGAACTGTCAGACCCAGCAATACCTTCATCATCATCAGTACCACGCCGAGCAAAAACGAATAAGTGAGCTTTGCGACCACTGCCTCCATCAGCTTCAGTGCCCAACTTCGGAAAACCGAGCGTCCCCCTTCCCCGAGCGCCGGGGCGAGTACCGCCGCGGGCGCGAGCAGCAGGAAGAAGAGTCCCAGCAGAGCGGCGTACAACAAGCGCAGCGCCAGGCAGCCCAGCAGTAGCAGCATCCCCAGCGCCCCAACCCAAATCAAGAACAGTCCGAGCACACGCGACTCCGCGGCTTTCTCGGAGCGGAATTCCGCCTGCGGCGCGGTCGGGCCACGGCATTTGTCGGCCGATTCGCCGCCACCGCAGAGTACGCCCAGCAGCGTGCCTTTGTTTTTCACCGAATTGCGTTCCGGTTCGTTGGCGGGAAGCGCCAGAAATAGCTCGCCGTTGGTCTGCGCTTCGCGCAACAACATCGCGCTTGCCGCGAGCGTTTGATCCCCCGGGCTCGCGCCTGCGTCACACAGGTCGTGGCATCCGCTCTTCTTTTCCTCACTGCCGGCAATCGCCAGGCCAGCCGTGCGCAGCCCGCCATCGAGCTGCCCGCTGTTCTCACACCATCCGACGTCGCCGAACTCCATGTAACACCACGGTGTGCTCACCACGCTGCTGAAAAGCACCTGCATGCTTTCTGCAAGCGTGCGCTCGGGATGACTGGGCGACCCGCTCGCGACAACGGCCAGCGTGCCGAGTCCGACCTGGTTTGCCCACTGCTCGACCGCCCCGACGGTTCCGGCCGGATCGGCGATCACCCACAGACCGCCCACCATCATCGCCAGCATTGCGAGAGCCCCGCCGATCGTGTCGGTGACGCGACGGCGAATCAAACCGTGATAGACGGCGAGCGTCGATGCGACCGCCAGCGCGATCACCATCCACGGTTCGGTAAAGGTCAGGCGCGCGTCGTGCAGCGCCACAGTCATCTCGCGCAGCAGAGAGTCGCTGAGCAGGTTCAGCGAGTAGCACCACTCGAACATCACCACCAGGCTGTGTGTCGCAGACACCAGCGCCATCCACCCAAACTGGGCGAAGTTCTCCGCCATCGCCGCGATGTCGTTGCCCCACTTGCTGACCCCCGTGTTGATGTTCACGTCAAACGCGTAATCGTTCGTGGGGTCGGGGGCCGCCACAAAGTCAGCGGTTTGACAGTTGCGCTGCTCAGCTGCCGAAAGGTTCTCCGCGCTGTGGCACAGAGGACTGCCCAAGCCGTTCTCCACGAGTGTGTCCCCTCCGCTGGACGGGGCCGACGCCGAGGCTTCTTCGCTTTGAGCTTCGCCGAGGACGAGCGGTGGGAGGCTCGGCGAGCGTACGGGTGTCGAAGCGTGCCGCGTGGACCGCGCGGAGGAAGCCGGCAGTGCACTCACCGAGCCGACCTGCACGAGCCACACGACCAGCACCACGCCCAAGACCAGCAACGCCGCGCGTCGGATGTTCACTGAGCCGCAACCCGCGGGGTCGTGGAGAAGGCCCGTAGCAATGAGGGCGCGACGACCTCGACCTGGATCGCCTCCACGCGCCCGCTGTGATCGCGCAGCAGGCAGCGACCCGCCTCCATCTCGAGCAGTCGCTCGCGCGCACGCCGGTCCTCCGGGTCCAGGCCGAGCAACGTCAAAGCACGCGCTGCCTCCACCTCAGAGCGCATCCCAAAAACAAACGTCGCGCCAAGCAGGTTCTCGAGCGACTCGCGCTCGCCGACGAGCGCGTCGGTCACCAGCTGGGTACTCACGATCGGCACCGCCAGCTCCGAGCGCCCCATGCGCTGTAGCGAGGCGAGCAAAGTCCGTCCAACCGGGTCGCCCAGCAGCCTCCAACCCTCGTCAAATGTCAATGTTATATTGCGTACCCATGACTTCCGACGGCCTCAGACTCGACGCCTACGTCCGCGTATCGAAGGTCGCCGGTCGCAGCGGATCTAGCTTCATCTCCCCCGAGGTGCAGCGCGAGCAGATCGAGCGCTGGGCACACGCCCATGGACACACGCTCAGCTGGCACGAGCCAGAGCTCGACGTCTCCGGCGGGAGCATGAGTCGTCCCGTCTTCGACCGGATCATGCAGCGAATCTCAAGCGGACAGAGCGACGGGGTGATTGTCGCCAAGCTGGACAGGTTCGCCCGCACGCTGGTCGGCGCCCTGAGCACGCTTGAAGAGTTCGAGCGCCACGGCGCTGTGCTCATCAGCGTCGCGGAGAATCTCGACCTCTCGACGCCGATGGGCAAGGCGTTCCTGCGCATTCTGCTCGTATTCGCCGAGCTCGAGCGAGACCGCATCTCAGAGAACTGGGAAACCGCCACCGACAATGCGATCGCGCGCGGAGTCCATATCGCCAAGTTCACACCGGTCGGCTACGAGAGGGGCCCTGACAAGCGACTCGTGCCAGGCGCCGAGGCGTCCGCCATCCGCGAGGCGTTCCTGATGCGCGCAGCACACAAGACACGCACCGAGATCGCGCGCTCACTCGACGAGCTTGCCCCGCGCCCGCGCGGCGGTCGCTGGACGACCTCCAACGTAGAGCGCATCATCAAGAACCGTGTCTACCTGGGCGAGGCCTATCGAGGCAAGGCGATCAATCCGGACGCTCACGAGGCGATCGTGAGCCTTGCCGAGTGGCAGGCGGCCAATCTGGCGCCGGTGCGCGCAGCCCACCGCGGCAAGCGACCAAACTTGCTCGGTGGCATCGTACGTTGCGCGGGTTGTCGCTACGTGCTCGCACCTCAAGTCTTTGGCGCACAGCGACCCAACCCCACACGCGTCTACCGCTGTCGCGCCCTGCACAGCGCCGGCGCCTGCCCCGAGCCCGTGAACATCTCCCGAGACGCACTCGACCACTACGTCGAGGCCGTCTGGCGCGAGCAGATGGAAGGTCAAGCCCTCTCGATCAAGCAGAACTCCGAGGCACTGCAAGCAGCTAGCGCGAAGCTCCAGGACGCAGAGCAGGAGCTGACGGCCTTTGCCTGCGACCTCACCGCCCGGCGTGTGCTGGGTAGCGGCTATCACGCCGCGCTGCAGGTACGCGCGGGTGCCGTCGAGGAAGCCCAAGCCGAGCTGGCCGGGGCGAGCGCGTCGACACCGAACGCGGAGGCCATCGAGGGCTACGACGAGCTGCCGGTCGAGGAGCGCAAGCGCATCCTCTCAAGCTCGATCGACGCGGTGATCGTCAAGCGCGGCGACGCGCGAACACCGGTCGACGAGCGCGTTGTAATCCTCTGGCGTGGCGAAGGGCCGAATGACCTGCCCCGCCGCGGCAGAGACAACGGCCCGATTCGGTCCCACACGCTCTAGCGGCACGAGCACGACACCCGGATGGCGCTCTCGTGTGATCTGAGCGAACGTCTCCAGTGCCGCGCGCGCCGCGGCGGGCGGCATCGGAGAGACGGTTGGCATCTTGGCCGCACTTGCCATCCCCTCCTGTTCCGACGCCCACGCCCCAGCGGGACAAGTTCTGGTGCCAGGTACGGCACGTGCTCATCGGCTCTATGAGCCGATGAGCATGTCAGCTATCCGCTTTCTAGCCGATCGGGATAGTCTCGTCATCGAACACTGCGCTTACCTCCAAATGGCCACCGAGCGCCTTGACGTAGCTCTCAAGCGTTGAGAGCTTGACATCCTCGCCACGCTCGAGCTGAGACACATTGGACTGAGACACCGCAAGGCGCTTGGCGATCTTGGCCTGGCTGGCGCCACGATGCTTGCGCAGCTCAGCCAAACGCAGCTCCGCCCGCATCGCCTCGCGGACTCCTTGGATATGTGGCTCGTCGTCCGGCTTGACAGCCCTACGGCGAGCGTCGCTCCACTTTGTCGTCTTCATCGTATTGCTCCAAATATTCATCGTAGAGGGCATCGGCGGTAGGGATGTTATCCTTGTACCACCGTTGCCATTGGCCGGTCTTGTCGCCTCCGATCAGGAGGATCGCTTCCCGGTTGGGATCAAATGCAAAGAGGACGCGGATGTTGCCGCCGATCGAGCGCAACTCCTTCATATTGTGGTGGCGACTGCCCTTGATCCGGTCTACAAACGGCCGACCGAGAGCAGGCCCGCGTTCCTCCAGCTCATCTATAGCGGCGGTGATCTGCCTGCGCTCGACATCTCCGAGTGCGAGATACCACTCGGATGCTTGGTCGGTCAGGTTGATCTCCCACACAGTCATAGTATAAGGTAGAACTTATAAGAAGTCAAGCCTTATAGTCGAGTTCGTTCTCGTATTCGTCTGTGTGGCCTTCGGGCTCTGTCGGGTCGGGCCTCATGAGCTTGTCTTGCATTGCGTATTGCTCTCTTGCGAGTTGTGGAATGTCATCGAGGCCGAGCACTCGTATGCGGTCGGCCGTCTTGGTTTTCTCGATGGCGCGTTCTACGGCACGTCTTGGTCCGGGTGCGGCGAGGTAATAGACGGTGTCGACGTGCCGGGCTCTAGCCCAGCAACGACAGATCTCCTCGAGCCTGGATGCTGACTTGGTCGACAGCTCGACCTCGATTGGTATGACAAGTCCCGCTGTGCAGCTCAAGACGAGGTCGGGACGGTGAAACTTTGCGCGAGAAGCGACCTGACCGACTTGTGCTGAGGCGATCAGTTTGTCGTGTTCGCTCTCCATCGATCTAAGCTCTCGCTCGCTCATCAGCTCCCAGTCGGGCATCGCACCTCCCAGATCAGTGGCGGTGTGTGCGACCTGCCAGGCGTGCTCGAAGCCACCCGGACGCACGCTGCATACGCCTAGGTGAGAGATACCTTGCCAGCGCAGGCCGGCCAGCGTCGCGGTGTACATGCCGGGGCGCCCGTAGAGAACGGCGTGATGCTCGAGCAACCCGTCGCGGGTCAGGGAGCTAAGGCGTTGGTAGGCCATACTGCGACTCATCACGAGTTCGCGCATCACGTGCTCGGCGCCAGCGGCGCCGAGACTGCCGATCCAGTAGACGATCTCCGCGTCCCTGTTTGTTTGCATTACACGGACCTCCATGCGCCTAGATTTCTCTGCACATGCCTAATCCGTCCAATCGCAGCGAACGGGACACGAGAACATGTCCCGAAAAGACAAGCCAAGGTCACACGCGCGTCTGCAGGACCTCAACGCTCGATCCCTTGGTGCTGCAGTTCCGTCCCGGCGGCCAACGCTCAGGGACTGTCATCGACGCTGAGATCACAAATGCGCCTACACAGGACCTGACACCCTAACCACAACCATCACCTCACCACGACAATGGCAGGCAACACCAACCCCCTCCCATCCCTCAACAAGGTCTCATCTGGTCGGGTTTTGACCGTCGTGGACTATCCCAACAGCCCCCACTCATCACATGCTTACGCGGTCCGCGACGGTCAAAACCCGAACCAGCCCGCTAGGGCTGGCGGGTTACTCCGCTCCAGCGGATTTCCAATCCGGGACGCAGTCCCGGGACGAATCCACACAACGCAGACACAAAACGAGGGCGACTGCGACGATCGGGAGTCCTCTGCGCCATATCGGCAATGGTGTTTACGCAATTCATCTGGAATGCCGCGG
Source organism: uncultured Solirubrobacterales bacterium (assembly GCA_963715765.1). GTDB lineage: Bacteria > Actinomycetota > Thermoleophilia > Solirubrobacterales > Solirubrobacteraceae > Palsa-744. Next base: position 3,073,524 of record OY970270.1, on the reverse strand, counting down.
CGACAAGCCTCGCATCCTCCTCAGCAACAAACACAACCCCATTGCGACACCATCCTGCCGACACAGTCACCCAATAGGGCGCGGCGCGATATAGGCGTGATGACCGGCGACGGGGGCGCGATGCGGATCGTTCAGCGGATCTTGTCTCCCCCAAAAAAGAGGCCCTCGGACTGAGGCCGGCACAGCTGTGGCGAACAGGACGAGCTTCACATCGGACGCCTGCGTGTGCCCGCTCAGATCGCATACGATCACTCCGGAGAGGCCGCTATCTTTAGTAATGGAGCTGGATGTACGGGGTACGCTAAAGCAGCTTGTCCAATGAGAACAGCTTCAGGCGGTCGCGCTCGCGCGACATCAGGTGCATCGCAAACATTGCGATCAACCGCACGATCTGCTGACCGACCCGCTCGACCTGCGTGTATTCCGCGCGTGGCGTGCCGGGCTCCGGCCCGGGCAGGTCGCGGATCGGGATGTAGGTCACCTGTGCCTGACCAACGGGCGCGAGCTTCACCGCGGGATCGGCAAAACCGAGCTGCGTCAGGCCGGAGCGGGCATACACCTCAAGCGCCTTGCCAACCTGCTCGTCGGCCCCCTCTCCCTCGCGCAGTGCGCGCACGACCTCCACACATGTCGGGTCGCTCGATCGACTGAGGACCCGATCGACGGCACCCACGACGGCAGTCTCCCATGCGGGATCGGCGCGCAAGGGAAGCAGGTCGCGCAGGAACGACACCGTGACGTCCTGGCGCAGATGCTCGGGCGCTACACGCAAGGGGTCGAGCATCCCCCGCAGCGCGGGGTCGGGATGCAGCGCAATTGTCTCGACGTGCGGCGCGACCTCCTCCAGCAGGTGGAAGCGATGATCGCCCTTCGGGTCACAGTCGATCACGCGCGCCCCCTGAAGGAACCCCTCCCACTTCAGCTTCTGAGCGAGCGTGGTCTTGCCCGAGCCGAGCGCACCGACGCTCAGAATCGCCGTGTTGCCGTCGCGTTCGGAGCCCTCGCGCAAGTTGAAGCGCACAGGCTGGCGTGAGCCGGTGAGTGTGTGACCCAGATAAAAACCGCCTCGCGAGCCGACCACATGAGTGGCGGTCGGCATCATCGCGGCGGCCTGCTGGGTGGTGAGCGTGTCGTCGTAGCCGACCACACGGGTGCGCTGTCCAGGCAGGTGCTGTAGGAAAAGCTCGAACTGGTCGCCGAGCGGCCGGTGCAAACGGACCTCGCCATAGGCTCGCCGGCACATATCCACGCGCTCGGACAGCTCCTGCTCGCTGGTCGCGCCGATCGCCACGACCAGCGTCGCTCGCAAAAGCGGTGGACGACTCGCGGCCTGCAAATAGCCGAGTAGATCGCGAGCTTCCTGCGTGCGCTGATAGCCGAGATCGGATACCCCCTGGTCGCCGTCGGACTCCGCGCGCGCGATCTGATCGGCGTCCTGCACCCGTCTGCGCGCGACACGCAACGCCAGCTCGTTGGGCAGGAAACGCGCGTTCAGCGAAAGATCCACCGCGAACGGCAGGCTTTCGATGGGTGCGAACATCAGCTCGACACGTGCACCCGGAAACGTGGCCCGCTCCGGCAGCGCCCCGAGCACGAGCTGGGCTTGCCAGCTCACACCGAGCTCGGACTCCACCCGCAGCGCGCGTGCACGATGTTCGACATAACCGTCCATCCAGCGCAGCACGTCGCCCTCGAGCGGCGCGAGCACGGCCTCACCGTTGCGTTCGAAGGCGAGCGCCCGCGGCTCATGCAACCCGTCGACGAGTGGCTCGCCCAGACCCCTGCAGAATGCACGGCGTACGAGCCATTGCAACTCGACTCCGCGCGCTGGACGCACATCCAGGAAGTCACCCAGTCGAGCGTGAACCTGATCGGCGCGCACGCGCGCGCTCTCCAGCTCAGCCGCCGGCAACAACCGCCGATCGCGCATCGACAGCGCCCGCCCGATCGAGCGCAGCCACTCGCGCGGATGCTGCTCTACGGTCCTCGACACGTAGGAGGCGATGTCGCGCGCCGGCTCGCGCAGGCTGACGAGAAAGAACACAAGTGGTCGCGCAATGCCGATGTCCCGCAGGCGCTGAGCGTGCTCGTCGGCATAGCCGGCGCAAGCGTGCGGGTGCGCGTGCGGGCCTGTGCTGTGCTCTGCGCACTCCTCGACATACCGCTCCAGATCCCAGCGTCGAGCGGCACGCACGATCTGCACATCCGCTTCAAGCGTTTGCAGAGCCGCCAGCAGCGCGAGCATTCTCGAGCGCTTTCCCTCCTGCGGCAGCCACTCATAGGAGGCGCTCGGAACCACGAAAGCGGCCCAGATGTCGTCGAGACTTGCGCCGAACACCAAGTTGCCGTAGACGAATGAGATCGGCGTCATGAGCGCCCCCGCACCTCCAAGCGAGCACCAGCAACCAATGCGATTACCTGTCCCCGCACGGGTGCGGGCCTACCGGCTAGCGCGTCGAGCGTCATCCGCGGATGGCAAAGCAGGCCCCACATCCCTCCTGCGTCGTACTCACTGCGGACGTGCGCCGCGCTAACGCGCACCGCGCCGGCGCCGACATATCGCAAGCGTCGCAACCGAGCGTCGGAGCCGTCGGGTAGCACCAACAACTCGCCAGGATGCCAGCGATGCCCCGGGGCGGAGCACGGGCGCACGCCAGCAAGATGGCGAGGACCCACGCCATAGCGAAGCAGAGCGCGCGCCGCGAGATGAGACGGGCGACCCTCGACACGGAGCATGGTGAGCAGCGCTGCGGCAGCAGCGGGAATACCCAGATCGCGGAAATACCATGGCGCCGCCTGAGCCAGCGTGCTCAGAAACGGCAGCTTGGCAGCCAGCAGCGCGGCCGCGACGATCACAAGGAAGTACACGATCCCGCGCAGCGGTATCCCACCCGGGTTCAGCCTCAGCCTGTCGACGCGATAGACGCGCCTCTCCAGGTCGAACACGGTTCTGTAGGAGACGATCTCCATTGTTGGCCGCTCACTCGATCAGTCGTCCTCGCCGGCGCCTTCAGGAGGACCCAAACAGTGTGTTGACGGTGTCGTGCAAAACGTTCACGCCGGCTGGCGTCGCGAGCAGAATCGCAACGAAGCCGACCGCGAATATGCCGGCTGCCTCCTTGAAGTCGCGTCGGAAGGCGAGCACGATCGAAGCGATCGCGAAACCGAGCCCGATCAGGCTCATTGCGATCTTGCGTCCCGTTTCGCCGGCCTTGGTGGCAGCTGATTCCAGCGATCCCGTTTCTTCGCCGGACCCTGCGACGGTCGCGAGCGTCGGCGCTCCGGGGGCAATGACAATGGACCTTCCAAACGCGGCCGCCTCAGAGGGAGTCACGCTCGTACTGGCAAGCGAGAACGCAAGAACGGCGAGGCATAGCCACACACGCGCGCGAGGGTGTGTGCTGAGCTTGTACATGATGTCTCCTGTGTTTGATGGTGGTGATCTATTGCGTGGATCAGGTATTGCGTGGATCAGGTGTTCTCGGGGTTCATCTGGATTGCGGATATCTCCCAGCGCCCGGCGTCGGAGACGACATCGAGTTCGTAGCCGAGCGTGTACTGCGCCCCGCGTTCTTCGCGAACACGAACCACGGCAAGCACCACGCGTCCAGGGGCGGACCAATCGAGGCTCTGAACCGACTCGAGCACGAGCGTCAACCCCGGTAGCGACACCCGAGTGCCCGCACTAAGATCGGCGTCGAGCTCGGATTCGGAGCCAGCCAGGTAGTTGCGCAAGGCACGCGTCACCACGGTCTGTAGCGCTGGATCTTCGACTTCCTGCAGGTGTTCGACGAGTACCGCCGGCGTCGAGGACGGCGCACCCACAAACGCCGGATAGCCGGCGAGCGCCAATCCCCCACCGGACACCCGTACAACGCTAACGGTCAGGTAGAGCAGACCGGCTGTGTCGGTTTGAGCGGCGACCGTGTACACGTGCTCGTCGAGTCCGAGGGCACGGGCCTGCACGACCTGGGTCCACTGCACCTGCTGCTCGCCGCTTTGAGGAGGCCGCAGGCCTGCTTCTGTTTCCATTGAGGAACTGAGGAACGGGGCAAGCGCAAGCCGGTGCGCTTCGGGATCGCGCGAGTTCCACGTCAGGTAGTGCCGCACAAACAGCGAAGCGAACCCTTCGGCTCCACGATCGACGCTCGCGGAGCTTGGAGTTGATGTGCGTGCGATCCTCGGCCGGGGCGGATCGATCGCAAAGCGCATGCTTGCCAGCAGGCCGGCAAGCGCCAGCGCCTGCAACAGATAGCGCGGCAATTCGCGCGAAACGCGTATACGCCACATCGACCGAGCGGTGACGGTGACCGCGGCACGTGATGGAGAGCTCGTCATCGCGCTCGCCGTTCGAAACCGAACTCGCCGTCGGTGTGTAGTTCGCTTGCAGACAGCGATTCGCCTGTTGTGAGCAATCCGCCTCTAGCAGGCGATCGGTCTCTGGCAGGCGGTTCGCCTATAGGCGAGCATCCGCCCGCGGACAGCGATTCGCCTGTGTGCCATACAGCCATATCCGCAGCGCCGACCGACGGTTGGGTTGGAGCGGTAGAGGAATATGGCGCGGAGCGTCCACGTGTCACGGCGGAACTGAGCGACGCGGTAACCGACCTGCGCATGGCCCGCTCGGGCACCGCCGGCGCCGAGGCCATCGGCGTGGCCGTCGGGCCTAGCCACCTGCGCGACGCTGGCATCGGGGGCCGGGGTACCGCCGGCCCCGCGGGGTGGGCGCGATCGCGACGCGCGACGGGCGGCGCCGAGGCCGTTTGGGAATGACGCGAGACCTCAACCGCGACAATAGCCGCAGCACTTGTTGTGACAGCGGCGAGCAGGCCGAGGGCTAGCAACCTGACCGAGCGGGGGCCACGAGAGACGGCTGCTGTCTGCTCGCGATCCTCACCGGCCGGCTCGCCTTCACCAACATGTTCGGGCTCGCCCGCGAGGTACTGATCCTCGTCATAGACCCGATAGACCGAACGCGGAGCTCGACGCCAGAACGTCACGAGCGCTTCCCAGCGTGGTTGCCGATGAGAGCATCGTTGCCGGTCAGCGCGCATGCGGCCGGGAGCAAGGATGGGGAGAAATCCAACTCCCGGCCGCCCACGTGCGGATGGGAAGCGCCACGCGATCGTCTCGGCAACCGATCGGCGGTGTCCCAAGGGACGTTCCTATGTGGGGGGCGAGTTATGTTCATAGGTAGGTCCCTGCCCTCTGATCCGACGTGTCGGCGTGAGCGGGACAGATGGCGTCGCACGCAAGCAACTGAGCCAGCCGGCGGCGCGCGCGCTGGGCAACCTTGCGGTACTTCTCCGTCGACCAACCATGCGTGTGACAAAACTCCTCGCGATTCATGTCACCCGCCAGCTGGCTTGCGAGTACGAGTCTCTGGTCGTGCGAAAGCGCTGTCGAGACCTCGCAGATGCGCCGCAGGTCATGGCGCAAGATCGCAAGCCGCTCTACGTCGGCGCGCGCGTCGGCGATTTGAACTCGGCCACCTTCGCAATCGACGATCGGAAGCGCATCCGCGAGCGCTGCTTCGATCGGGCTGCGTCCACTGAGCGCACGGCGACGATCGTGCACACGCGAGAGCAAGCGTTGCTCGAGCGCGTTGGCGATATGGGCATGGCTTGAGAACGCCTCTCCGCGCTCAGCGCGTGTCAACAGCTCGAGCGTAGCCTGGCTGTAACAGTCCTCCAGGTCCTCGCGTGTAAGGCGACGACGGTGTACCGCCAGCAGCATCTCCCGGCGCGCGCGAGCAATCAGGGCAACCGCCTGCACCCCATCAAACAAGCCGCGATATCCGCCCCCACCGGTTACTCCGAGGCGCCCGATCGGTCGTTTGAGGCTCTCTTGTCGGGTAGACACGTAAGCATGTCGGTGCAAGTGGCCCGCAGACCCCCCTCCCAATCTGTGCGTGCGTGGCTGCGCGTTCTTGACCGCTACCAGCAGCGCAGCCCGCGGTTTGGCTTCGTGATCGCCGTAATCAAGCGCTACGACGACGACCAGGGCTCTCAAATGGGCGCGTTGATCGCCTACTACGGCTTCTTCTCGCTGTTCCCGCTGCTGCTCGTGTTCGTAACCGTGCTCGGTTTCGTACTCGAAGGCGACCGCGCCACTCAGGAAAGCGTGCTTCACTCGACGCTCAGTCAGTTCCCGATCATCGGCAACCAGCTGCAGAGCAACGTGCACTCGCTGAAAGGCAGCGTGCCCGCGCTGGTGATCGGGCTCGTGGGCGCGATGCTGGCAGGGCTCGGCATAACGGGGGCCACCCAGAGCGCGTTCAACAAGGTGTGGGAGATCCCGCGGGCGCACCAGCTCAGCTTCATCGCCTGGCGCGTGCGTGGGCTCGGGATGCTGGTGGTGTTCGGCGTGCTGAGCATCGTCTCGACGGTCGTCGCGGGATATGTCACGGCCCAGACCGCCGGCATCGGGACCGTGCTCGGCGGCATAGTCGTGGCGCTAGCGGCGAACCTGCTGCTGTTCTTCACGGCCTTTCGACTACTCACCTCAGAGGAGGTGGACACCCGCGATCTGATCCCGGGGGTGATCATCGCGGCGGTTTTGTGGCAGCTGCTCCAGCACGTCGGGGGCTACTACGTCGAGCACGTGGTGCGCCACGCCAAGGAGACATCGGGCCTGTTCGCATTCGTGCTCGGCCTGCTTACCTGGCTGTATCTGGGCGGTCAGGTGACTGTGCTGGCCGCCGAGGCGAACGTTGTGCGAGCGCGGCGGCTGTGGCCGCGCGCGCTGTTCTCCAAGGACGGATAAGGGTCCCGATGCTCTTGCGAGCCGCGGATCTGGTCTCGCGGGACGCCCTTGAATTCTCGTCCACAAGGGCTATACTAACTACACTTTCGTAAGCACATATGGAGCGTATACCGATGGCTTCAACATCACCCTCACCACCTTCACCCGGCGCACAGCCACCCGAGCAGTCAAAGCCCGTGTTGCGTCTGATCCCCCTCGACGACACCGTCGTGTTCCCAAGCATGGGCATCACGCTCACCGTCGATGTGGGCGAGGACGAGCGTGTCGTGCTTGTGCCCCGCCACGAGAACGAGTTCCTGGAGGTCGGCACGATCGCCGAGGTCTCCGAGCAGCTGCGCCTACCCGGCGGCGGCCACGCGGTGGCGCTCTCGGGCGAGCATCGCGCGCTGATCGGCGCCGCGCAAACCGGTCCCGAAGGAGAGCTGCGCGTCGAGGTCGACGAGCGCCCCGACGACGTGCCGGTTGACAAGCGCACACGTGAGCTCGAGCGCGAATACCGCGCCGTGGTCGAGGAGATCCTCGAGCTGCGCGGCGACGACGGACGCATCGCCGCTTTCCTGCGCGCGATCGTCGAGCCCGGCCCACTGGCCGATTCCGCCGGCTACTCCCCCAACCTCACCTACGAGCAGAAGGTCGAGCTGCTGCGCACACTCGACGTCACCGGCCGTCTCGAGCTGGCAGTCAAGCTGCAACGCGACAGCCTCGCCGAGCTGCAGGTGCGCAAGCGCATCCGCGAGGACGTGCAGGAGGGCGCCGACAAGCAGCAGCGCGAGTACTTCCTGCGCAAGCAGATGGAGTCGATCCGCAAGGAGCTCGGTGAGGACGAGGGCTCGATCGTGGAGGAGTACCGCGCCAAGATCGAGGCTGCCGAGATGCCCGAGGCCGTTCAGGAGCAGGCACTGAAGGAGCTCGGGCGCCTGGAGCGGATGGGCGAGCAGACCGGCGAGTCGAGCATGATCCGCACATACCTTGACTGGCTGATCGCGGTGCCGTGGAGCAAGCGCTCTGAGGAGCACCTCGATCCGGTGGCCGCGCGCGAAGTGCTCGACGCCGACCACGAGGGCTTGGAGGACGTCAAGGATCGCATCACCGAGTATCTGGCCGTGCGCAAGCTGCGCCAGGACCGCGGCATCGAGGCCGACCCTAAGTCTGGGGCGATCCTGACGCTGATCGGACCCCCGGGCACCGGCAAGACCTCCATCGGCGAGTCGATCGCACGCGCCACCGGACGCGAGTTCGTGCGCATGTCGCTCGGCGGCGTGCGCGACGAGGCCGAGATCCGCGGGCACCGGCGCACCTACATCGGCGCTCTGCCGGGACGGTTGGTGCGCGCGTTGCGCGACGCCGGCACGATGAACCCAGTGATCCTGCTCGACGAGGTCGACAAGGTCGGCGCCGACTGGCGCGGTGACCCCTCGGCCGCGCTGCTGGAGGTGCTCGACCCAGCCCAGAACCATTCCTTCCGCGACCACTACCTGGACGTGGAGCTGGACCTAAGCCAGGTGATGTTCATCGCGACCGCCAACGTCGCCGACACGATCCCCGGACCACTGCTCGACCGCATGGAGGTGATCCGCTTCGACGGATACACCTCCGAGGAGAAGCTCGCGATCGCCAAGGGCTACCTGTGGCCGCGCCAGCGCGACCGCAATGGTCTACGCGAGGACGAGGTGAGCGTCTCCGACGAGGTGCTACGCACGATCGTAGCCGAGTACACGCGCGAGGCCGGCGTACGCAATCTCGAGCGCGAGCTCGGCACGGTGTTGCGCAAGACCGCCACCCGGATCGCCTCGGGCGAGGTGGAGCCACCTGTGGAGATAACCCTGGAGACCGTGCGCGACGCGCTGGGACGCCAGAAGTTCTTCCAGGAGTCGGCGGCTCGCACAGCCACTCCCGGTGTGGCCACCGGCCTAGCCGTCACCGGCACCGGTGGCGACGTGCTGTTCGTCGAGGCCACCACCATGAAGGGTGGCGGCTCTGGCGGCAACGGCCTGGTGCTCACCGGCCAGCTGGGCGACGTGATGAAGGAGTCGGCGCGGATCGCACTCTCCTATGTGCGCGGCCACGCCGAGGACCTCGGCATCGACCCCACGGCATTCGAGAACAGCGAGTTCCACGTGCACGTGCCCGCGGGCGCGATCCCCAAGGACGGGCCCAGCGCCGGCGTGACGATGGTCACCGCACTCGCCTCGCTGCTCTCAGAGCGGCCGGTCAAGCACACAGTGGGAATGACCGGCGAGGTCACGCTGCAGGGCCGCGTGCTGCCGATCGGCGGGCTCAAGCAGAAGGTGCTCGCCGCCCACGCGGCCGGGCTCACGGATGTGATCCTGCCGGAGCGAAACCGTGGCGATCTCGACGACATCCCCGAGGAGGTTCGCGAGCAGATGAGCTTCCACCCGGTGATGAGCGTGCAGGAAGTGCTCGACCTTGCGCTGGAGCCGGCGCCAAAGGTCGCACAGGTCTCCTGAGCGGGGTCGGTTCGATGTCCGCACGCAGCTCACGCCGATGCCAGCCAGTGCCCTTGGAGGTCCGCCAGGCGGCGGACCTCCTGGAGCGCCGCTGGCAGCTTTCGATCATCTACGCGGCGCTGACGGGGGCACTTCGCTTCAACGAATTCGCCGAGGCGATCGCAGGCATCTCCCCGCGGATGCTCTCCGAGCGCCTGCGCGACCTCGAGGGCGCCGGGTTGATCGAGCGGACCGTGCTGCCCACGAGCCCGCCGACGGTCGAGTACCGGCTTACACCCAGGGGACGCAGGTTGGCACCGGTGATCGAGGCGATGCGCGCCTATGCGGAGGGGATTGGCTGAGCGTTGGATCCAGCACCGAGGCCGGCGTCATCCTCATGACATCCGGCCGCATCGAGCGCGGCTCCGACGAGCTGTCCTCCCTCGCACTCCTCGGCACTCACCGCGCGCCCCGGATTGCGCACGCCGACAGCGCCCGCAAGGCCCCCCGCCGCAACGAGCAGCGCGGCGATGCCGAGACCGAGATGAAAGCTTTTCAGCGATGCCTCGTCAGCCGCGAGCGTAATCGCGTTCGCCTGAGCTCGCGGCAGGCCGACCGTGGAGGGACGACCGAGCGGGAGTCGCTTCGCTTCGGCGACCGCCGCTTTCGCGGGCGGCCCCAACGGGCGGCCAGCCAGGTTGCTGTCGAGACCCGACACAAAGGACGCCGCGACCGCCGCGCCGACCGCGGCGGTGCCGAGCAGGCCGGCGACGCGGGCGACAGCGTTGTTGACCGCGGAGGCGATTCCCGCCTGACTGGTCTCCACACCAGCGAGCACCGCAGCGGTCAGCGGGGCCACGGTCATCGACAGGCCGAGTGAGAACACAAGGACTCCCGGCAGCACATCGGTGAGGTAGTTGACGTGCACTCCGATGCGCTGAAAGAGCAGCAGTCCGCACGCGGCCACCAGCGGTCCCGCCCCCATGAACAGGCGCGGGCCATAGCGATCGGCCAACGCGCCGAAGCGCTTAGAGAGCGCGAACATCACAACCGTGGCTGGAAGCGTCGCCAGACCCGCCTGCAGCGGCGTGTAGCCGCCGATCTGCTGCAGGAAGATGGTGAGGAAGAAGAACAGGATCGCCAGACCTGCATACATCGCAAGCGTCTCGATGTTTCCTGCCGAGAAGTTGCGTCGGCGAAAGAGCGCCAGCGGCAACATCGGATCCCGGGTCCGGGACTCGTGCGCAATGAAGCACACGAGCAGCGCCACACCGAGAATGAACGGGACGATCACGGCCGGGCTGCCCCAGCCCAAGCGCGGCTGCTCGATCAGCGCGAACACCGGCCCGCCGAGACCCAGCGCGCAGAGCAGGCCGCCGAGGAAGTCGACCGTTCGGGCACGCTCGCGTCGAGGCGCGGATTTTGGGATGACCGCAAGGATCAACGCCACGCAGACGAGGACGAGCGGCAGGTTGATGAGGAAGATCACACGCCAAGAGGAGATCTGCAGGAGCTCGCCCCCGGCGAGCGGGCCAAGCACCGTGGCGATCCCTCCCCAAGCGGTCCAGCTGCCGATCGCGGGACCGCGCTCGGACTCGCGGAAGGTGGCGACGATCACCGCCAGCGCGCTCGGCGTGAGCAGCGCACTGGCCACCCCCTGCAACGCCCGCGCCGCGATCAGCGCCCCGATAGATGGCGCCAGCGCGCACAGCAGCGAGGCGACACCGAACCCGCCGACGCCGAGCGCGAAGATCCGCCGCTCGCCGTAGAGGTCGCCCAGCGAGCCGCCGATCAAGATCAGCGAGCCGAGCGTGAGCAGGTAGGCGTTCACAACCCACTGCTGAGCCGCGAGACCGCCGCCGAGCTCGCGCTGGATCGTCGGCAGGGCGACGTTCACCACCGTACCGTCGAGCAGAGCTATACCCGAACCGAGGATGCAAGCAACGAGCGTGAGCCGCTTCACCTGGGCACTGTCGCGCGGGGCCATGAGAGCACGGTAGCCCGCGCGAGTCAGACCCGCGTTCAGGCGTTGGCCAGCGCGTAGGCGGTCTTGCCTTCGCGCTCGGTCTTCACGACCGCCCCCTCCGTTGCAAGTCGGCGCAGGTTGCCATTTATATTCGGTGCACTCATCGCCGTGACCATTGCCAGCTCACCAACGGTGTGCGAACCATGGTCGAGGGCGGCGAGGATCGCCTCGCGCGCAGCGCCCCGCGCCGCCCGAGGTGACTTGGGCTTCGCGGGTTCGGACTTCGCGGGCGTCGTCGCCGCGAGGGCGAGCTTGCGAGCCGTCGTGGGACGTGCCCGCCTGGTCTTCGCGCGCGTCACTTTCTCCGGCATGTCGGGCACGGTCTCGGGGACGGTCGGCGCCGCGGTTGCTGCGCCGGTCAGGACGAGCGCATCGGCAGCCACGAGCAGCTGCTCGTACTCGGCGAGTCGCGGTCGCAGCTCGCTCAGACGCTCCTCGATTTCACGGCAAATCGTGCTCAACAGGTCAGGGGCCATGCATGTCCCTCCAGGGTCAGAGTGTTCTCGGGCGACGCATTGTCGCAGCGAGCATCGGCTCGAGGCGCGTGGGTCCGGCCGGACCACAATCGCCCTTTCCTCAAACTGACCGAACCGCGTTCAGAGGGCCGCGGCTTTGGCCAGCAATCCGGCGCGCCCGCGTATGGATTGGACAGCGACTGTGAGCGTGTCGACGTCATAGGCGCCGTGATGACGGCGGCCGTTGATGAAGAAGGTTGGTGTGCCCGACACGCCGCTCGCATCGGCGCTGGCGACATCCTCGGCGACGCGAGGCGCGTGATCGTGATGGCGTAGCTCCTCCCAGAAACGCTCCACGTCGAGCCCCAGATCCTCGGCGTAGCGGCGTACCTCTGGAGGCGTCAGCGGCTCCTGGTGGGCGAGCAACACGTCGTAGATTTCCCAGAACTTGCCCTGTGCAGCCGCCGCCTCGGACGCCTCGGCGGTGAGCTGCGCGCTCGAGTGGACGTCGTTGAGCGGGAGGTGGCGCCAGACGTAGCGCAGATCGTCGCCAAAGGAGGCCAGCAGCTCACGCACGACGCCCTCCGCCTGTCCACAGTAGGAGCACTCGAAATCGCCGTACTCGACCAGCGTGACGAGCGCGTCGTCCGCCCCGCGAACGTGGTCACGAGTCGGATCCACGTCGTCGGAGAGGTCGAGAATGTCCGCCGCGGTGCCGACGAGCTGGCGCGCCCGGACTCGGCCCGGCAATCGTCTGACCAAGGCGAACACCACCCACGCGACCAGCGGTGCCAAGATCGCGGAAGCCAACACCCCGAGCTTTGCCTCCTCCAGATGCTCACCGCCGAACGCCAGGCTCGATATCAGCAGCGACACCGTGAAGCCAATCCCGGCGACAGCCCCGCCACCGGCAAGTATCGGCCAGCTCAGCGTGGGACGTGCACCGTGCAGGCGAGGCCGCGAAGCAAGCCAGGACGCGCCAAAGATGCCGAGCGGCTTACCGAGCACATAGCCGAGCGCTATCCCAAGCGTGATCGGCGAGGTGATCGCTTTCCCGAGCAGGGCACCGGTGACGTGGATGCCAGCGTTGGCGAGCGCAAACAGCGGCACGACCACATAGCTCGTCCAGGGGTGCAGTCCGTACTGGAGCCGCTCGTTGGGTGAGATCGCGGAGAGAACCCCGAGCTGCGCGGAGCGCGCCAGCTCCGGCGTGGGCTGCTCGCGGAAGGAGCGCGTGAGGGCGGTGGCTTGCTCCAGATCCTCGCGCGAGGGCGGATAGGCGCTCGTCACCAGTCCGATCGCAAGGCCGGTGATGACCGGGTCGATGCCCGACTTGAACATCGCGACCCACAGCGCCACTCCGACCGCGACCGAGAGCTGACGTCTCCAGGAAGGGACGTAACGGAGCCCGACCAGAAGCGCAAACAGGCCAATCGCGATCGCCAGCGCTGGGATCGACACATGAGTGGTGTAGGCGACGGCGATCACCATCAGCGCGCCGAGATCGTCGACCACGGCCAGCGTGAGCAGGAACACCCGTAGCCGGGTGGCGCCACGCGGGGTCAGCAGCGCCAGCGCTCCCAGCGCGAAGGCGGTGTCGGTGGACATCGCCGCGCCCCAGCCATGAGCTCCTGGGCCGCCGGCGTTGAACGCAAGGTAGATCGCGATCGGCACCGTCATTCCGCCGAGCGCCGCAAACACCGGGATCGCGAGGCGGCGGCGCTCACGCAGCTCGCCCATGTCGAGCTCGCGCTTGGCCTCCAGGCCGACCACCAGGAAGAAGAACGTCATCAGCCCCTGGTTCACCCAATGGCGCAGGTCAGCCGCGATCCCACCGCTTCCGATCGTGATCGAGAGCTTCGTGGTCCACAGTGATTCGTAGCTACCCGACCACGGCGAGTTCGCCCACAACAGCGCGGCGAACACCGCCGCCAGCAGCACGATCGCGCTGCCGGTCTCGGTACCGAGAAAATCGCGTACGGGCGCGCCCAGGTTCCGAGCCCAGGCGGTGCGACCGCTGTAGGTACCTGCTTGGGAGCTCGCCATGGGCACGATTATCGCGATGCTCCCGATCGCCTGACAAATGTGCTGTTCCGCCCGGCACATGTGCCGGGCGGCCGGACCGTACATGTACGGTCCGGGACAGGGCCGCATGCGGCCCTGTCTTCCCCGAATATTTGAGCTTCAGTGGATTTTGTCTATGGCGTTGGCGATGTCTTTGGCGCTTGCGAAGATTGTGGGGTGGTGTTGGTGGGGGAAGGTGACGGATTCGCTTCCATAGAAGTTCTTTAGTGGTCCGCCGGTGAGTCCAAGCCGGTATGCCGATCCCCCCCGACGCGCCACCGACAGAGGCGTTCAACCGCAACATTCGAGGTACTCCCGCAGTATTTGGTACTCCCGCGGTATTCTGACATCAGACCATGAGCAAAAGTTCACAGCGGATGGCTTCGGCAGTGCCTCTGAGGCGGTAGGAGCTCGCAGTGGCTCGTGGGCTATCGCTGAGCCTGCCGTTGAGCGCGCTTGCGGTGAGCGCGGCACTCGCCGGATGCGGCGCAGGCTCTGCGCCCGCAACCGAGAGCACGCATAGTCTCACCGCCGGCGGCACCAGCACTAGCGTCAGTCGCGACGCGCGAGAGCCGATCGGAGGGCGCCAGTCCGGCTCGCAGCGATTGACTCATGAAGAGATGCGCGAATACGACGCCAATGAAGGTCGCTGCAACGACGATGGCGGAAGTGTCCGCGATGCCGGGACGATAGAGGCCTACTGCTCCTTCCCCGCTCGCTCGAACGACTTCCACCTCATCGAATCCTCGCACGAGAAGGAACCTGCCGGCGAAGAAGAATGAGTCGTCAATCCCCGAACGCGTAGCTTTCGATGTCGCGATCGAGCGTCCCCTGCGCCTCGTACTGACCGAAGTGCACGTGGATGAGCTTCCCTTCGCGGTCGAAGAACATCGTGGTGGGGACCCCCTCGAACGCGGCGAGCGAGCTGAGCTCTTCCGTGCTGGCTTCGTAGCTGGGGTATGCGACGTGGTGGTCGGCTAGGAACGAGCGGGCGTTCGCCGCCTGGTCTTCGGTGTCTGCGCCGAGGAACGCGACCCTCCGTCCGTACGTCACGGATGCGTTCGCGAGCAGAGGGAACTCCGAGCGGCAGGGCCCGCACCACGACGCCCACACGTTGAGCACCACCGGATAACCGCGCAGGCCACGCAGGCGAGCCGCAAGCGCCGACTCGGAGCCGATGAGCTGATCGGCCTGGCGGTGTAGTTCCGCAAGCGCGGGGGGCGAGCTCGCCAGCTGCTGACGTGCATGGGCGCCCGTCTGCGAACTTGGGGCGGGGGCAAGCGCGGCATGTATCTGGCTGACCAGCGCGGCGCGCGTAAGCCACCCTCCCGTGCTCACATCGTGGTACCAGAGAAAGCTGCCCGACGGCGAGATCAGCTCCAGGTACGGCTCGTCCTGAACCCGGTAGCCGTCCGCGAGACGGCCGCTCGAGTCGATCGCGATTGGGTAGGAGAGTGGGTGGGGCAGCGATCGGAGCAGTCGCGGGAGCGCGACGGGCGATGGCTCGACGCTCGCCTCGTCGACCGCCGTGAGCGCCGGCAGTCCTTCGTGGCTCGCGGATTTGGCGTAGGCGTCGAGTGCCTCGAGTTCCCGCGCGAGGACCGTCACCTCGGAGTCCCATGTGTCGAAGAACAGGATCAGCCGCGGTTTGGCGCCCGGGCCGAGCTGCACGCCGCCACCGCCGGCCCGCGACAACGTGACGGTGGTCGTCGGTTCGATCAAGGGGATCTCGGCGTAGGAGACCGCGGAACGCACCGGCGGATGCCCCGGCAGCAAGCTCGCGGCCGCCCGTGCGAAGAGCGATGCGAGCTGTCCCACGCTCGAGTAGGACATCTGGGTCGTGAACAGGCGTGAGAGCTTCCCTTGCGTGCCGATCACGTACACGGCGGGAGTGTGGTCGACCTGACCAGCCACGATCTGCGCTTCGATCCCGTAGGCGTGCCAAACGCGCTTGAGCTGCGCGAGCGGACCGTTGAGGAAGTGCCAGGCGTGCATCATCCCGTGCGCTTCCGAGTAGGCGCGCACCCAGCGTGTTGCGGTCGCGGCGGGATTTGCACCGACGCCCAGCAGTTCCACCTGAGCGCCCGCCGGCCCGAGCAGCCGCTTGGCCTTGACCATCGCGGTGGTGGTCAGCGGGCAGATCGTCGTACACTGCGGGTCGTTGAAGGCGAGGATCACGACCTTGCCGCGGAAGGCGGACAGCGACACGGCTCGCCCGAACTGATCGGCCAGCGTAAAGTCGGGGGCGACCCCATTGATCGGCGTGCCGGGGTCGAGCGTAGGGTTGCTCGCCAGCGCGGCGGTCTGCGACGGTGGCGACGGTGACGGCCGGGTGAACGCGAGGGCGCCCACCACGATCGCGGCGAGACCGGTGCCGAGGAGGACACCGACCACGAGTGCCCGCCGCGTATCCGAGCCGACGGCCCGCTGCACGATCGCCCCTACGCCACCGCCGCGGCGGCGAGCCAGAGCCAGCCACGGACGCTTCGAGACAGCAGTGCTGCCAACGGCGTTGTCAGCGCGGAAGTGCAGTTCATCAGCCCTCCTGGGGCGAGCGCGAACCCTGGGGCGCATCCGCACCTGCTGGCGGTCGGTTGCGCGGATCGACGTGCTCGCGGTGACGCTCGTGACGCCGTATCACAAACACCCCCCAGACGAGCATGAAGATCACCGCGGCCATCGGGACGAGCATCGTCAGCAGCGACGCCGACAGGAACGACGAGCCCAGCACCACAGTTGTCATCCGCTCAGCCTCCTCATCTCGCTTGCGTGGCCTCCGGCAGCGCCGGGATGGGGGCGCCGTTCGGGGCAGGCGTTGGACCGTCGGGGGGACCCGGGAAGCCGACCGCGTCGAGTACCGGCACGCGCGGCGGCGGCTCCGGGGCGACCAACTGATACAGCCCGATCAACAGCGCGATCGTGTATGAGATCGAGCCCCCGACCCACATCATCCCGCCCGCGAGCTGCTGGTCGGTGAGCGCACTGATCCCGCCGGGACGGGTCCGAAGCTCCGCGTAGTGCTGGTAGATCGGTTCGGGTGCCACGACGAAAATGATCGCGAGAACCCAGCCGACGATCATCGCACCCACGATGTAGGCGATCCGGGCCGACCACACAAGGTGCGGTCGCAGCGGGCCGGTGTCGATGACCCGCGCCCAGAACAGCAGGCCAAAGAAGAAGAACATCGCGTGCTCGGCGGCGTGCACCGCGCCGTTACGCTCTGTGAGGTCATACGCGGAGGGAATGTGCCAGACGACGATCGCCCCGTTGAAGAGCATCCACGCCACGAGTGGCACCGCGAGGGCGCGCAGCGGGGCGGCGAGGCGCGATCTGGCGACTCCGCGCGCGAGCACGGTACGCGAGTGCAGCGGCAGCGCTCGCCACATCGTCGGCCACGGGCGCCCGAGCAGGATCAGCGGCGGCGCAACGGTGAGCAGGATGATGTGCTGGAGCATGTGCACCCACAGCAGTTCGTCCGCATAGGCGTCGATCGGAGAGTCGACCGCGATCACGATCGACAGCAGCCCTGTGTAAAAGGCGGCCGCCTGGAGCACGCTTGGCCGCCCGGCCTTCGGCCGGCTCCCGAGCGCGTAGAGGACCGCCGCCGGCACCACGTACACGAGCGAGGGATCCCATGACCAGTGGCTCAGGCTCATCGCCTCACACCAGATAAAGGACGATGAACGCGATCACGCCGATCGCCGCGAAATAGGCCCAGTAGAAGGAGGACGCCTCGATGCCCGCGCGCAGCAGCTCGTCGTCGTCGGAGGGCACGCCCTCGCGCCGCGAACGTCGCTCGCTCCGACCTGCTCGCCAGCGCACGAGGCTCGCGACCTGGATCTCGATCCAGAAGGCGCCGATCAGCGCGAGTACCGCATACCACAAGGTCCAGCCGAAGAAGACGGCTGCATATCCGCCACTCGCGGCACCGAAGCTGAGTGTCGTGTACTCGTAGAACTGCAGCGCGACCGCGGCAAGGGTGCACACCAGCGCGACGATCCCGGCTCCCAACACGTCCGCGAACGAGCGACGCGCGGCCAGGCGATAGACGATCGCACCGATCAGCATCAGCCCGGCGATCGGCGTACCCAGGCCCACCGGCGGCTGCGTGCTCCCGATCCTGAAGTGGCCATTGGTGTTGAGAGCGAGCAGGTAGAAGTACGCGAACAGAAACGCGAGGAAGAAGAACGTGATCGAGCCGCACAGCAGCCGTCCGCCGAGCCAAAGCGCATGCGGCTGCCAGTCCGGCGGCTCGGCCTGGAAGCGCTCCTCGAGTGGAGCCGAGGCCTCCATCGCCTACGCTCCCTCTCCGGCCGGCGCCACCGCGGGCGCCGGCGCGAGTTCCTCGCCGTAGGGATAGGGATCGCCGTCGAATACGGGCAGCCGCTCGAAGTCGTGTAGCGGAACCGGCGTCGGCAGCTGCCACTCGATCGACTTCGACCGCCACGGGTTGCGCTCCGCGGGCTCGCGCTTGAAGACGAGCGATCGGACCGCGTTCACGAGGAACAGCAGCAGTGAGAGCCCGAGCACGTACGCCGAGGCGCTCACCCAGTCGTTCAAGCCCTGCAGGTTCGTCGCGTAGGTGACCACACGCCGGGGCATGCCCAGGAAGCCGAGCGCGAAGAGCGGCGCGAAGGTCGAGTTGAAGGCCAGGAACATGATCCAGAAATGCCACTTGCCGATGCGTTCGGAGAGCTTGTAGCCATACATCTTCGGCACCCAGTAGTAGATCGCCGCGAAGAACGCGAAGATCAGCCCGCCCATGATCGTGTAGTGGAAATGGGCCATCACGAAGAAGCTGCCGTGCGTCGTCACGTCGCTCGGCACGTCCGAGAGGAAGATGCCCGAGACACCGCCCCAGAGGAAGTTAAACGCCCACCCGAGGCAGAAGAGCATCGGCACCGTGAAGCGGATGCGACCGCGCCAGAGCGTGCCAAGCGCGCACAGGAAGATGAACCCGGTGGGAATCGAGATGAGCTCGGTGGAGAACGAGAAGAACGGCCGCAGGTCGGCGTTCAGGCCGGAGACAAACAGGTGGTGCTGCCAGACGAAGAAGCTCAGGATCCCGACGCCGAGCATCCCCGCGACCGCGAGCCGATAGCTCCACAGCGGTTTGCGCGTGAACACGGGCAACAGCTCGAGCACGATCCCGAAGCCCGGGAGAGCCAGCACATAGACCTCCGGATGGCCGAACACCCAGAAGAGATTCTGGAAGAGGTAGGGGCTCCCGCCCTGGCCAGGTATGAAGAACGCCGTCTGCACGGTGCGGTCCATCGCCGCCATCAGCAGCGTCGCGATCAGCGTCGGCGCCGCTAGCACCATGAGCCCGGATGTCGCGAGCACCGACCAGACGAAGATCGGCAGGCGCGACCAAGTCATGCCCGGAGCGCGCATCGTGACGATCGTCGCGATCAGATTGAAGCCCAGCAGCGTCATCGAGACACCGACGAGCGCGAAGAAGCCGATGTAGGCGTCGTAGCCCGCCGTGCCCTGGCCGCCGAGTGGCTGGTAGCCCGTCCAGCCTGTCTGGAAGCCGCCGAAGAAGATCGTCGTGATCAGAACCACGCCGGCGGCCATCAGCAGCCAGAAGGTGAGCGACTCGATGCGCGGGAATGCCATCCGCCGCGAGCCGATCATGATCGGGACGAGCCAGTTGGCGAATGGCCCAAGCACACCCGAGGTGAAGATGCCCATCATCATCGAGCCGTGTATCCCGACGAGCGTGAGGTACTGGTTGGCGCCGAAGACATGGGTGTTGGGCTGCAGCAGCTCGGTGCGTATGAGCATCGCGTTCAGCCCGCCGATGAAGAAGAAGAACCCGATGCCGACCATGTACTGCTTCGCGACCACCTTGTGGTCGGTCGAGAGACTGAAGTAGCGCAGCAGCCCGTGTTCGTGGGACTCTCGCTCGGCGAGCGTCGGTTGGCCACCAAGCAGCCGCTGGACCGGGTAGACGGCGAAGCCCAGGCCCCCCAGAAAGCCGATCACGCCGAACAGGTAGCCGAACATGATCGCGATGTCGTTTTCGCCCGCCTCCGCGGAGTAGTAGGCGAGGTTCTGGCCGTGCACCTTGGTGCCGATCCAGTAGCCGAGGAACCAGCCGCCGATGCCGAGCACGATCCCCGTCAGGAGGTTGAAGCCGATCAGCCGTCGCCATAGCGGCGCGGTGGGGGACATCGATCCGGGGGACGTTCCCAGGGGCTCGGTGGTGCTCATCCGCCTCTCCTTTGCGGTTCGGGGAAGTAGGTCTTCGAGTACGGCGAGAGGTTGCGCGTCGCGGGCGCGTACTGGAGGCGTTGTCGTGCAATCCAGGACGCGAACGTCGCGCGCGGCACGACCTGCCCTCCGTTGTACATGTATCCGTGCCAGACCCCGCACAGCTCGGCGCAACGAACCTCGAACGTCAGCGGTCCCCTGGTCGTTACGTAGGCGATGTTGTTGACGCCCGGGTTGGCGTCGGCCTTGACCCCGAGCTGATACGCCCAGAAGGAGTGGATCACGTCGAGCGAGGTGACGTTGAACTCGATCAGCGTGTGGGCCGGAAGCTCGATTTCGCGCGTCTCGACGCCGCCGAAGGAGGGCCATCTGTACGTGAACTGCCACTGCTGGGCGATCACCTGCACCCGCAGCGCGCTCGAAGCGTGCGCCGGAAGCGCGATCGGTTCCGGTCCTTGGCCGCCGCCGGCGCCGGTTTCGAGCAGCCGGATGGTCCCGTAGCCGGTAAGCGTGAGCGCCACCGTAGTCGTCGCGACGATCCACCAGAACTGCAGGCTCGAGTTGCCTCGCAGTGCGGCGCCCTCCGACTGCAGCTGCGGCTCGCGGTCACGGAAGGCCCACAGGGAATAGGCGATGAACACGAGCACGCCCAGCGCGATCGGCGTCGCGGTGGCGAGCAGCACCGTGTTGTCCACGACCTGGCCCGCGGCTTCGTTGGACCCGTGGCCCGGCGGCAGGTGGGGGCCGAAGACGAAGATGACGATCGGCGTCATGATCGCGCTCGTCAGCAGCCACAGCAGCGTGGCGTTGCGAACGTCGTGACGCAAGCCGTCCTCATCTGTGCGGCCGTCTCCGCTCATACGACTTTGAGGAAGCCGCCCATGTAGCCGACCGTCTGCATCGGGCCGCCAAAGCCCTGGATGAACCCCGCCGCGCACGGGACGAAGCACTGCCAGCGGTAGAGGCCCTTGCCCGGCGTGTGGATCACGAAGGAGATCGTGTGATGGGCGTTGGCGAGCGAGCAGGGCGCGTGTTCGCACGGGTTCTTGGCTTCTTCTTCCACGCCCAGGAGCGGGACGGAGATACCCAGCTGCGGGATCGCGAACGCGTGCGAGGCTTCTTCGGGGGGGATCGTCCGCGTGAGCCTTCCGTCGAGGGTCATCACGCCCCCGACAGTGCCGGCGACCTGGCTGATGAACGGATTGCGCAGACCCGAAGGGCCGTCGAACTGGTAGATCGTTATGCGCACCAGCGAATTGGCCGGGACTTCGTAGGTCGTGACGTGACGCCAGTCGCCAGCGCTCGCGTTGACCGCAAAGAACGAGACCCACGTCGGGTGGGGATCGCTCGGCCCGGCTTCCGGCACGGTGGCGAGGAAGAGCTGCGCCCCGATGGAGGTACGGATGGCCGCAGCCGATCCCGGTACGTTCGTCAGGTAGAGCGCGATGTAGAGCACGATCGCGGCCACTACCGCAGCCGTAACGATTGCCGTACCAACAGCTCGCTTAGCGTACCCACTCATGCGCGGCTCACTTGACCCGTGAACAATCGAATCGTCCTGCTACACGTTGCTATTGCTACCCAGTTCGTCCGCGATGGAAACCTCGGGCGGCGCGCCAGCGAATGGCTCAGATCCCTTCATAGGCACGAACTCGAAGTCGGGGCGGCCGGATTTGAACCGGCGACCCCCTGCTCCCAAAGCAGGTGCGCTACCAGGCTGCGCCACGCCCCGATGAAGTCCAGATTCTAGCTTGCGTGTCTAGCTGTTGTGCCTAGGGACGTTGCGAACGGCGTGTAGGTAGGTCCGGGCCTGCCGAGAGGCTGTGGGTGTCAAAGCTCACGACCGTCTCGGAGGCCCGGAATGCAACACGCTAACGCTCCACTGACCCCGATCGGCAGGCTCCGTTTGGTGCTGCTGGTTGAGGAGGAAGGATTCACGTTGCAGGCGGCAGCGGATGCCTGCAATGTGGCGAAGTCGACGTGCTGGGAGTGGGTACGCCGCTGGCGTGCGGCGAGCGAGGGCGATCGTGTCACGCTCGCCTGCTTGGAAGACCGCAGCTCGCGGCCACACCGAAGCCCCAACCAGGTGCCGGCTGGGGAGGCTGCACGGATCTGTGAGCGCCGGCTGCGCACCGGCTGGAGCCCGCGGCGGCTGGCGGAAGAGGCGGACATCGCAAGATCCCATTCGACGATCCACCAGGTGCTGCGCCGTGGCGGTTGCTCACGCCAACCACGGCCCGAGATTCCTGCGGTGGTCCGCTACGAGTGGCCGTGTCCCGGCAACCTGTTGCACATGGACGTCAAGAAGCTCGGCCGCTTCCACGCGCCCGGGCACGCCCTCACGAAAGACCGCACCAGACGCTCTCCTGGGGCGGGCTGGGAGTATGTGCACTCGATCATCGACGACTGCTCCAGGCTGGCCTATTCAGAGATCCACGATGACGAGACGGCCGTGACGGTCACCGCGTTCACTCTCCGCGCGCTCGACTGGTTTCTCGAGCAGGGGATCGTCTGCGAGCGGCTGATGACCGACAACGCGTTCGCCTACACCCAGAGCAAGTCTTTCAGGCAGTTGCTCTGGCGGCGCGCGATCCAACACATCCGCACCCGTCCCTATACGCCCAGGACCAACAGCAAGGTCGAGCGCTTCCACCAGACGCTGATGCGGGAGTGGGCCTACGCACTCCAATACGCCTCATCCGCCGCGCGCCGGCAAGCCCTGCCACACTGGATCAACCACTACAACGAGCGTCGCACCCACTCAGCGCTCGGCAACCGGCCACCCCGAGCCCGCGTTCAGGACGTCACCGGGCACAACACCTAGCCCCCGTGGAAGGGGACGCGAGGGTTCCGCTGGAACCGCCGGTGCTAAGGTCCGCCCGCCATGGCCGATATCCAACCGCTGCGCGCGCTGCACTACGACCAATCGCTGGTCGGCCCGCTGTCCAAAGTGACGGCCCCGCCCTACGATGTGATCGACACAACTCAGCGTGAGCAACTGCTCCAACGCTCGCCCTTCAACGTGGTGGCGGTGGACCTCCCGAAGGGCGAGCCGGACCCATACGCCGCCGCGGGCGAGCTGTGGGAGGCCTGGCAGCTGCAGGGCGCGGTCGTGCGCGACCCCGAGCCCGCCCTCTGGCCCCACACCCAAACCAACACCGGCCCAGACGGCCAAACCCGCACTCGCAAGGGCTTCTTCTGCCGTGTGCGCATCGAGGGCTACGGCCCCGGCCGGGTACGCCCCCACGAGCGTACGCATCCGGGCCCCAAGGAGGATCGCCTGCGCCTGATGAGGGCGACACGCACGAACCTCTCCCCCATCTTCTCCCTGTTCTCAGACCCCACGAACGCCGCTTGGAAGGCGCTAGAGCCTGCCACCGAGAACGCCCCCTGGGGCGAGGTCACCGATGCGCAGAGCACCGTGCACAGGCTCTGGCGCGTGACCGACCCGCAGGCGATCGCCACTGTCCAGCAAGCGACGCGCGACGCGGAGCTGTTGATCGCCGACGGGCACCATCGCTACGAGACGGCCGACACCTACGCACAGGAGCTCGGCGGCGAGGGCGAGCACCGCTACATGCTGATGTGCCTGGTCGCGCTGGAGGACCCCGGCCTGACCGTGTTCCCCACCCACCGCGTCGTGCGCGGACTCGGTCGCGAGCGCCAGGAGGCCCTGAGAGAAACATTGCGCCGTGACTTCGAGATCGCCGAGGTGCCACTCGATCAACTGGCGCCGGAGCCCGGTGGCGGGCCATTGCAGCTCGGTTACATCGACGCTCACCACCAGCAGCCCTACCGACTGACGCTGAAGGACCAGGCAATCGGCGATGCGGCGCTGCCTGGATTCTCCGAGGCATATCGCAGCCTCGACACAGGTGTGCTTGAGGCGCTGCTTCTCAAGGGAGCGCTGGGTCTATCCGACGATGACATCTCGCATTTTAACGGTCTGTTCTACGCGCGCAGCACGGAGGAGGCGGTAGAGATGGTCCGCTCCGGGGAGTACGACGCGGCGTTCCTCATGCGCCCCACGCCGGTCGATCAGGTGCGCGATGTGGCGGCCAGCGGCGAGAACATGCCGCCCAAGTCGACATTTTTCTACCCGAAGCTGCTCACGGGTCTGCTGTTCAACCCTCTTTCGTAAGTCAAACCCGTCGATACCATGGAAGGAGAGGGTGCTGTGACAACCCGATCGGAAGGTGTTGCAGTGATGAAGGCCAGTGTCAGGCGCAAGGACTCGGGGTTCAAACACACGGTGCAGGTGCGCGATCATCAGCTGATCGTGGACGAGCCGCTCGACTCAGGCGGAGACGACGACGGCCCGGACCCGCAGGAGCTGCTTGCGGTGAGCCTCGCGTCGTGTACGGCGATCACGATGGAGATGTATGCGGCGCGCAAGGGTTGGGACATCGGCAAGGTGGAGGTGGACGTGCAATACACGCCGGCCGAGCGCGGATGTCCGACCAAGTTCGACGTGGTTCTGCGCCTGCCCGAGGACCTGCCCGAGGAGCAGGTCGAGCGCCTGCAGGTGATCGCCGCGAAGTGTCCCGTGCACCGCACGCTCGACGGCGAGGTCATGTTTCAGGAGCGCGTTGAGCGCACACACGCAGTCGCTGGAGCGTGACATCGGCCCAGGCGCTCGGCGGGGTCCTGCTGGATGTCGGCTCGCATGACCGGCCCCAGGCCGATGAGCAGGTGGCCGCCGCGGTGCTCGTCGCGCTCTACGAGGATCGCGAGGGCGAGCTTCGCGTCGTGCTCACCAAGCGACGCGCCGACCTGCGCCGCCATGCCGGGGAGATCTCCTTTCCGGGTGGACGACACGACCCAGAGGACGAGACGCTGGCCGACACGGCGCTGCGCGAGGCCGAAGAGGAGATCGGGCTGGCGCGCACAGACGTGAGCTTGGTGGGGGCGCTGGAGCGCACATCCACGTTTGTGACCAATTATGCGATCCATCCATTCGTGGGCCTGATCGACGGACAGCGGGCGTGGAGTGCCTCCGCGAGCGAGGTCGAGGCGGTACTCGAGCCGTCGTTGCGCGAGGTCCGCGCAGGGCGCACCCGCACGCAGATCGAACGCCGTGGCTTCAGGTTCGAGACAGACGCGTACGTGTTCGACGAGGAGCTCGTGTGGGGCGCCACGGCGCGCATCCTCGAGGGCCTGCTGGTGCGGGTCGAGCCGCTGCTCGGCTCTTAGGACCCACCGGGTGGCTCCTTAGGCTCCGGTGGCAATCGGCACGCCCACGAGACTCCCCCACTCCGTCCAGGAGCCATCGTAGTTCTTGACGTGCTCGCTGCCGAGCAGCTCGTGCAACACGAACCAGGTGTGGGCCGAGCGCTCGCCGATACGGCAGTAGGCGATCACGTCCTTGCCGTCGAGCACGCCCTTGGAGCCATACAGCTCACGTAGCTGCTCGGCGCTCTTGAAGGTGCCGTCCTCGTTGACCGCCTGTGCCCAGGGGATCGAAGCCGCACCGGGAATGTGACCGGCGCGCTGGGCGCCCTCCTGCTCGTAACCGCTGGGCGAGATGATCTCGCCGGCGAACTCGGCGGGCGAGCGCACGTCGACGAGGTTGGTGGAGTCGCCGACCGCCGCCAGCACCTCCTCGCGACGCGCACGGATCGTCTCATCGCCTGGCTGCGCCGTGAACTCGGCGGGCGGGTAGCTCGGGGCGTCGGTGCT
Source organism: uncultured Solirubrobacterales bacterium (assembly GCA_963715765.1). Classification (GTDB taxonomy): domain Bacteria; phylum Actinomycetota; class Thermoleophilia; order Solirubrobacterales; family Solirubrobacteraceae; genus Palsa-744. Next base: position 3,047,872 of record OY970270.1, on the reverse strand, counting down.
CGTCGGTCGTCCGTCAGCGATCCACTTTTCGCGGGGACCGTTGAGCAACAGCACCTTGTGGTGGCCGTAGTACTTCAGATACCAGTAGGTGTAGGCGGCAAACCAGTTGTTGCGATCGCCATACAACACAATCGTGTGGTCGCTGGAGATCCCGTTGCGGGAGAACAGAGCGCCGAAGTCCTCTGGACCGAGGAAATCTCGCTTGACGGGGTCTTGGAGGTCCTGCTTCCAATCGAATCCGACCGCACCGGGAATGTGGGCCTCAGCGTAGAGCTCGGGGTTCTCGTCGACCTCGACGATGCGAATGCTGTCGTCGCTCAGATGCTCCTCGAGCCAGTCGGCCTCGACAAGTACGTCCTTCGCGTAACTGGACATGTCAGCTGCACCTCCTGCGTAGAAGCCTTCTCACCAAAAGCCGATCGGCTTTTATAGATTTAGCTATCAGGATAGCGCGCCTGGACGCCCATACTGCGGCCTTCCAGGAGTACGCCCAGCGCCTCATGCGCCTGCTCCAGCCACGCGCCGAGGTCAACTGGATCGGCCGTGAGGATCGCCACCGGGATCGAGTTGTGGGCCGCTGTTTCCAACACCGATCGCTCATTACCCCCCGCTTGATAGAGAAAGCCGCGCATCGAACTGTCCACCGAGCGCTGCAGAAACCGCTCAGGCGAGGAGCGCTCCAGCCAGCAGACGATCGCGACGTGCTCCAATGCCCGGCGATCAGGGTGTGCGACGGCGCTCACCACGTGACTTTCGCGCTCAAGCGCGTCGGACAGCGCCGATGCGCTCGGTCCATGTCCGACGATCAGGAATCTTGCCACGCGCCCATCCTACGATTCCGCCACGGGTACTCACGACGCAGACCTCGGCCTTCCAGGCGAAGACAGTGGGCGCCGCGGCCGGTGGGGACCGCGGCGCCCTGTCGAGGAGACCGGCATAGTCGATCGCACGATGGGGCATGCGCGGGGTGCCGCGGGAGAGGTTGGGTAACGACACCCTGGTGGACCCCTATGTGCGATCTTGCTCAGTCACTCACGCTCTTGGCTTGCTCGTCACCCTTTCAGGCGGAGAACCGTCCTCTCCGCCGTCTTGTCAGCAAGAGAACACAACGTATGTAAACACAAATGCGAAGATATGTCAAGCCCGGTCTTTTTGTGGTCCAGATTCGCGCGATGGCGACACTCGAATACCATCCGCAGCCGAGATGGCCGAGTCAGCCTCATCAAGCATCGACGTGGTGACGATGGACAAGATCGTGGCGCTGTGCAAGCGCCGCGGCTTCATCTTCCCCTCCTCGGAGATCTACGGCGGCGTCGGCTCGACGTATGACTTCGGCCACTACGGGGTGCTGCTCAAGGGCAACGTCAAGAACGAGTGGTGGCGCGCGATGGTGGGCCAGCGCGATGACATCGTGGCGCTCGACTCGGCGATCCTGCAGCACCCACGCGTGTGGGAGGCCTCGGGTCACCTCGCCGGCTTCACCGACCCGCTCGTGGACTGCAAGACCTGCGGGCAGCGCTTCCGCGCCGACCACCTGGGCGAGCTGCCGTGCGGGCGCAAGCCCTCCAAGCACCCGGGCGAGACCGACGAGTGCGAGTTGACCGAGGCACGCGACTTCAACCTGATGTTCGAGACGACGATCGGTCCGGTGAAGGAGTCGGGCTCGGTCGCCTATCTGCGCCCTGAGACCGCACAGGGGATCTTCATCAACTTCAAGAATGTGCTGCAGTTCTCGCGCAAGAAGCCGCCCTTCGGGATCGCGCAGGTCGGCAAGTCGTTTCGCAACGAGATCACGCCCGGCAACTTCATCTTCCGCACGCGCGAGTTCGAGCAGATGGAGATGGAGTTCTTCGTGCCGCCGACCGAGGCGCGGAAGTGGTTCGAGCACTGGCTCGCAGAGCGGATGAGCTGGTACACCACGCTCGGCCTGCGCCCCGACCACCTGCGCCTGCGCGCGCACGATCCCGACGAGCTCTCGCACTACTCCTCGGGCACGAGCGACGTGGAGTACCTGTTCCCGTCCACCGACTCCGTCGGCGGAGCCCGCTGGTCGGAGCTCGAGGGGATCGCCAACCGCGGCGACTTCGACCTCAAACAGCACGCGGAGTTCTCCGGCGAGAAGCTCGAGTACTTCGACCCGCAGAGCGGCGAGCGCTACATACCCCACGTGATCGAGCCCGCCGCCGGCGCCGACCGGGCAACGCTCGCGTTCCTGGTGGACGCCTACGACGAGGAAGTCGTGCAGAGCGCGGACACCGCGGGTGGATCGGCGGAGAAGGGCGGCAAGCCGCCGGAAACCCGCACCGTGTTGCGCCTTCACCCGCGCCTTGCCCCGGTGAAGGTGGCGGTGATGCCACTCGTCAAGAAGGACGGCCAACCGGAGCTTGCGCGCGCGATCTATGAGGACCTGCGCGCACGTATGCAGAGCGAGTACGACGAGGGCGGCTCGATCGGCAAGCGCTACCGTCGCCAGGACGAGATCGGCACCCCATGGGGCGTGACGGTCGACCACCAGTCGATCGAGGACGGGACCGTTACGCTGCGAGACCGCGATTCGCTGGCCCAGGATCGCATCGAGATCGATGAGCTCGCCGGCGAGCTCCAAAAGCGCCTGGCGGCGCCATGGCAAACACCCAAGCTGAACGCATAAGGAGAGAGATGGACTTCGACCTGACCGACGAGCAAGAGCTGATCCGCAGCACCGCGCGCGAGTTCACCGACAAGGAGATCGTGGAGCAAGCCAAGCAGAACGCGCGCAACCACCACTTCGACCTGGAGATCGTGAAGAAGATCGCCGATCAAGGCTATTTGGGCGCGATCGTGCCGCGAGAGTACGGCGGTGCTGGTCTCGATTACATCTCCTATGGGCTGGTGGTCGAGGAGATCGGCAGGGGCTGCTCCTCGGTGCGCACGGTCATCTCGGTGCAAACCTCGCTGGTGTGCAGCGCGATCCTCAAATGGGGAACCGAGGAGCAGAAGCAGCACTACCTGCCGAAGCTGTGCTCGGGCGAGTGGCTGGGATGCTTCGGCCTGACCGAGCCCGACACCGGCTCGGACGCCGCCAAACAGCGCACGCGCGCGAAGAAGACCGACAAAGGCTGGGTGATCAACGGCGCGAAGATGTGGATCTCGATGGGCAACTACGCGAAGGTGGCGCTGATCTTCGCCCAGACCGACCCCGAGCTGGGCCACAGGGGACTGGCGTGCTTCATGGTGGACACCGATCAGCCTGGCTATCAGCCGAGCACGATCGAGCACAAGATGGGGTTGCACGCCTCCGACACCGCCTCGATCGCCCTCGAAGACGTGGAGGTCTCAGACGATCAGATGCTTGGCGAGATCGGCGACGGCTTCAAGGTGGCGATGTCCTCGCTCGATTCCGGGCGCTACTCGGTCGCCGCCGGCTGCGTGGGCATCTGCCAGGGCTGCGTCGAGGAGTCGGTCAAATATGCCAAGGAGCGCGAGCAGTTCGGCAAGCCGATCGCGAGCTTCCAGCTCGTGCAGGCGATGATCGCCGACATGGTGCTGAAGACCGACGCCTCGCGGATGCTCGTGTGGCGCGCGGGCTTCCTCAAGGACAAGGGCCGCCCCAACACGCTGGAGACATCGGTGGCCAAGCTGCACGCCACAGAGGCGGCGGTGGAGTGCTCGAACACGGCGATCCAGGTGCACGGCGGCGCCGGCTACGTGGACGACCACCCGGTCGAGCGCTACTTCCGCGACGTGCGCGTCACCACCCTGTACGAGGGAACCTCCCAGATCCAGAAGCTGATCATCGGCCGCGCGATGACCGGCATCAACGCGCTCGTGCCCTCCTGAAGGAGCCTCGATGAGTCAGGCGTCGGATCTTGGAGGATTGGATGGGCGTGCCGCTGGTGTCATAGGGGTTGTTGGCGCCGGCACGATGGGCAGTGGTATCGCCCAGCTTGCTTGTAAGGCAGGTGCCCGCACGCTCCTGCACGATCCCATCCCCGCGGCGCTTGAACGCGGTACGGGGGGCGTGCTGAAGGGTCTGGAAAAGGAAGCCGGAAAGGGAAAGCTGACGCCTGAGGAGGCCCGTGAGGCCGGCGAGCGTCTCGAGCCCGTGCAGCAACTGGAGCAGCTTAGCTCGTGCGAATTGGTGATCGAGGCAGCTCCCGAGCGTCTCGACGTCAAGCACGAGCTGTACGGACGCCTGTCGGAGATTGTCAAAGACGACTGCGTCCTCGCGAGCAACACCTCCTCGCTGCCGATCACGGCCGTGGCCGCAGGGGCCACGCATCCCGAGCGCGTGGTGGGCATGCACTTCTTCAACCCGGCGCCGCTGATGCGGCTGCTGGAGGTGATCGCCGGACTGCTCTCAAGCGAGCAGGCGCTGGCGCTGGCGGATGCGACCGGTCTCGCGATGGGCAAGGACACGATCCGCGCCGCCGACGTGCCCGGCTTCATCGTGAACCGCTGCAACCGCCCGTTCGGCCTGGAGGCGCTGCGGTTGTTGCAGGAGCGAGTCGCGGACATCGAGACGATCGACTGCATCGTGCGACTCGGCGGCGGCTTTCGTATGGGGCCGTTCGAGCTGAGCGACCTCGTGGGCGTGGATACCGGCTTCGACGTCTCAAAGAGCTTCTACGAGCTGAGCTTCGGCGAGCCGCGCTGGCGCCCCTCGCCGATCCAGGCGCGCCAGGTGGCGGCCGGGCTGCACGGGCGCAAGAGCGGGCGCGGCTATTACGACTACAGCGGAGAGGGCCCGCATCGGCCGGCTGACCCGGACCCACCGGACGGCGGAGGCGACGCGATCGTGATGGGCAGCGGCCCCGTGGCCGACGCGTTGCGCGCGCTCGCCCCCGGCCAGAGCGGCCCTCAGATCACCGTGGAGGGGCTCGGCGGCACCGTGGATGGCGAGCCGTTCTATGCGATCGTGCCGCTCGCCCTGGTCGAGGTCACCGGCGAGGCGGGCGAGCAGGCCTTCAGGGGCCTTGGCCTGCACACCGAGCGCGTGCAACCCGCCCCCGCGGGGGTGCTCGCAAGGATCGTCTGTCAGGTGATCAACGAGTCGGCGTTTGCGCTCGGCGAAGGCGTCGGCTCGGCCGATGACATCGACACCGGCATGATGCTCGGCCTCAGCCATCCTCGCGGCCCGTTCGCATGGATGCGGGAGATCGGCCCGACTTACGTGCTCAACACACTCGAAGCATTGGGCCAGGAGTACCGCGAGGAGCGCTACCGCCCCGCGCCGGCGCTACGCCGCCTCGCAAACGAAGCCGGCTGATTTCAGGAGCCCGCGTCGGCGACCGGGGCCGGTGCCGCCCACTGCGCCTCGGCTAGATCGCCAACCGGCATCCCCTCGGGCGTGGGCACCTCAGGCGTGTCGCGCAAGTACCACTCGGCGTCAAGCGCCGCCTGACAGCCTGAGCCGGCCGCGGTGATCGCCTGACGGTAGGTGTGATCGACAAGATCGCCCGCGGCGAACACGCCGGGCCTGTTGGTCCGCGTAGAGCCCTCCTGAACCTTGACGTAGCCGTTCTCGTCCAGCTCGATCTGACCGTCCACGAGCGATGACTGGGGCTCGTGCCCGACGGCGATGAACGCACCTGTGATCGGGACGTCTCGCCGGTCGCCGGTCTCGGTGTTGATCAGCTTGGCAACACTGAGAGCACCGTTCTCGCCCGGCTCGAAACGCTCGACCGCGTAGGGCGTCAGCAACTCGATGTTCGACTGCTCGCGCGCTCGCTCCAACATGATCTTCGAAGCGCGAAACTCCTTGCGGCGATGCACGACGGTGACCTTGCTGGCGAACTTCGACAGGAAGATCGCCTCCTCCATCGCGGAATCTCCGCCACCCACGATTACGGTCTGGGCGTCCTTGAAGAAAGCGGCGTCGCACGTGGCGCAGTAGGAGACACCGCGGCCGCTCAGCTCCTCCTCGCCGGGTATGCCAAGCTTCTTGTGCTCGGCTCCCATCGCGAGGATCACGGTACGCGCACGATGCTCGGTGTCGCCAACCCAGACACTATGCACTCCGCCTGGCTCATCGGCAAGCTTCACACGCTCGACCTGATCGGTCTCCAGCGTCGCGCCGAAACGCTCGGCCTGCTCGCGTAGCTTCATCATCAAATCGGGCCCCATGATGCCCTCGGGGAACCCCGGATAGTTCTCCACATCGGTCGTCTGCTGTAGCAATCCACCCCACGCAAAGCCCTCGACGACAAGCGGATGCAGGTTGGCGCGCGAGGTGTACAGCGCCGCGGTGTAGCCCGCCGGGCCGCTGCCGATGATGATCGTGTTCTCGACCTCCGCCATCTCGCTGACTCCCGTCGTGTCGCTTGCTTTTCTCGCCCGCTCGCGTGAGCGCCGTTGCTCCAAGGTAGCCAATATCGGCCGCCATGCGCGTGTCAGGCTGGTCTGGCTTCAACCAACCCCTACATACTTTACTTTGTAAAGTATAGCGCGTTTGCTAGACGTGAAGCGGGCCGGCGGCTTCGATTCCCTTTGGCACAGCGGTCGCCGGAGCGGCTTGCTCGACCCGCCAACGAGCCACGGTGCGGCGCAGTTGGAAGTAGGCGATCGCACCGGGGACCGTCGGCAGCCAGAAGGAGATCGCGCGGTAGGAGAGCACCGCCAGTACCGCAAGGTTGAATTCCACGCCGAACGCCGCAAACGCGCCGATCATGCCGCCCTCCACGCCTCCCAGCCCGCCGGGTAGCGGCAGCAGGTTGCCCACCATCCCGACGAAATACGACATCAAGATCACCGTGAACGGAGGCGCGGTGCCAAACGCGTGAAAGCAGGCCCACAGCACGCAGATGTCAAACCCCCACCACGCGGGCGCACCCAACAGCCCAAGATCGCGGGAGCGGATCAGCTCAATCGCGGTGCGCACCCCACTCGCAGCCATCGCCGGCACCGTTACCGCGCGCGCCAGCCAATGCTCCAGGCGACCCGCGCCGGCCGCCCACCTTGCCAGACGCCGCTCGATATCTCCAGGCAGCAGTGCCATCGCGCCGCCCACCGCGAACAGGATCGCCGCGATCGCCGCCGGCACGATCGTGATTGCGAATGAGCCTTCTCCTGGAAGCAGACCGGTTCCCAGCCCGATACCGTCGAGCAGCACCGCGCCCGCGTAGATCACATACAGCAGCACGATGAACGCGACCATCCGACACGCCACCAACCGAGGCTCCATTCCTGAGCGACGCAACGCCCAGGCGGTGAGCGCTATGCCGCCCGCGCCGGCGGCCGCGAACAGGCGCGTGGCGGCCAATCCCGCCATCGTGATCTGGTAGCTCTCGGGCCAACCGATCGGGCTGTGCCGTCCACGCACGAATACGGCGCGAAACAGCACCACGTAGCCCGCAAACGAGCAGATCTCCAGGAACACGCCGATCAAGATCCACCACGTGTCACCACGCTCGATGCGATGGGCGGTGCCGCTCAGGCCGGCCAACTTGGGCAACACGAAATACAGGAACGCGACCGCCGAGAGCACGAACAGACCGAAGGCGATCGCACTGCGCCGCGTGACCGGCACACGCGGCATCTGCTCCTCGGTGGTCCCCCCATCGGCCGCGGAACGAGCCGTTGCGAGCGTGATCTCATCTGACGCCTTGGCCGTGTCCCCTTGCGCCTTAGCCGTGTCCCCTGACGCCGCCACGGCGTCCTCTCGGTTGGGCGACGGATGTGCCGCGCTCATCTCATCGCCCCGCAGACTCATCTCGCATCATGCGCCCGAGCCTCGATCGCCGCGATCGCCGCGCCAAAGCGCCGCAGCGCAGGGCTGGCCTGTGGACCCAGCCGGCGCACGGTCGTGGTGAGCGCAACCCCAGCAATCAAATCGACGACATAGTGCTCACCGAGATATACCAGCGCAAATCCGAGCGTGGCTGTGTAGCTCCAACCCACGGCACCCGCGAGCGGCCCAGTCTCTGAGAGCAGCTGAGCGGCCATCATCGATGTGGCGAAGTGAAGCGAGGGCATCGCGGCCAATGGGTTGCCTCCTAGCACACTGTAAAGCGGACCCCAGCCGTCTTTCCAAAAGAACTCCCCATACTCGACCATCATTCGCCTCACGGCGATGTCGCGCGCGTCCCGGTTGAGTGTCGCGCGCCTTGCGGGGACATCGGGGTCGAGATCGTCCGGGGCCGTCTCATGCGAGCCCCCGCTTGGCGTCTCGATAGCGCGCAGCCGCCCGTTGAAGTGCCCCTCGTGCCGCTCCTGTGCAGCTGCGTACCAGGGCGGTGCCGTGGGCAGGATCCAGTAGATCATCGCGCCGATGTCAAACACCGCGTAGGTCATCACGGCGGCGCGATCGAAGCGCTCGCGGCGACGCAGCATGATGTACACGAGCGTGCCATGAGGCACCAGGAACCACGACCAGTGGGCCCACACGAGCACGCGATCCCCCAGCCGCCATTGTCCGCGCGCTAGACGTCGCTGCAAACGCACCGTCGGCAGCTCGCCGAGGCCGATCACTCGGTCGACGTCGATCGGATAGTCGATCAGCACGCGGGCCTGCTGCGCACCCTCATCGTCGTGAGGAGCCTTATAGGCAGCCAGATAAGCCCACATCTGCAGCGCGCACACCGCCACGTCGCGTGTTCGCGAGCGGCGCACCGCCACACACAGGCCGAGCGGAGCGGCAAATGCGACCGTTTGCGCAATGATCGGCGGCGTGGGCAGACGCTTGCGCACGAGCGGGGCAATCGCTCCCGCGACCACAACACCCCAAGCGGCTGTCCTGATGACCCTCGACCCCCGCACGGGACGAGAAGTATATGGCGCTATCCGGCGACTCTCTCGACGAGCCGACGCTATGCAGCGCTTCCCTCGGCCACGCGTTCGCGCATGTGCTTGTCGGCCTCGGCAACGAGCGCATCGACGACCTGGCTGGCCGGGTCGGCCTCCGGATGCCACTGCACGCCGAGCACGAAGCGGCGGTTGGGCATCTCGATGGCCTCAGGAAGATCGTCCATCGAGGAATTGCCGCTGATTCGTAGCCCCTCTCCCAACCGGTCGACGCCCTGGTGGTGGTGGGACTTGGTCGCATGATGGGTCTCGCCGGCCGCACACGCCGCCAGCGAGTCTTCGATCAGATCCACGTCATGGTCGGCGCCGTCGAAGGTGCCTGGCACCCGCAGGTGTTCGTGGTGACCAAAGCGCTCCGGCAAGTGCTGGAGCAGCGTGCCGCCGTAGGCGATGTTGATGAGCTGCATCCCACGACAGATCCCGAGTACCGGCAGATCCCGCTCGATGGCGGCGCGCACCAGTGCGATCTCAAAGCGGTCGCGCTCGGGCACCGTGTCAAGCGTCTGCGAATGGGCCCGCTCTCCATAGCTTGAGGGATCGATGTCGGCGCCGCCGGCAAGCACCAGCCCGTCGAGCAGGTCGAGCGCTTCGGCGGGATCCTCGAGCAGCAGCTCGTCGGGGGGCAGCATTACGACGAGAGCGCCAGCGTTCTGCACAGCCTGAACATAGCTGCGCGACAGCAGCACCGCCTGCTGATCCCACATGCCCCAGCGGGCACGCTCGAGCGCTGTGCAAATGCCGATCACCGGTCTAGCCATGTCCGCACACCATAGGATCACAAACCCAACTTCAATGCAGCCCCGAGCGCGATCGCGCGATCACAATGGCCGATTCGTGCGTGTGCGTGAGGGCTACCCAACTTATTAGTCCCCGGGAGAACGAAATGACGAGCCCCTTTATGCAGCTGGACACAGTCAACGCGACACTCGAAGATGGGGCGGCGACGATCGAGCTCAATCGGCCCGACGCGCTCAACGCGTGGAACAAGCAGTTCGGCGAAGACCTGCTTGCCGCTCTAACGCGCGCCGGCGAGGACGAGGCGGTGCGCGCCGTCCGCATCGTGGGGGCGGGTCGCGCGTTCTCATCGGGGGCAGACCTAAAGGACATCAGCGGGGACGACCTCACGCCCGAGGGACGCCCCAATGTCTACAGGGTCCTGACCGAGCGCTACCACCCGATCATGCACGCCATCCGGGAGATGCAAAAGCCGGTCGTGGCAGCCGTAAACGGCCCGGCAGTGGGAATCGGCTGCTCGCTGGCGTTGTGCTGCGATCTCATACTGGCCGCCGAGAGCTCCTATTTCCTGCTTGCTTTTGTCAACATTGGTCTGGTCGCCGACGGCGGCTCCTCCCTGTTCGTGCCTGCCAGAATCGGCGTTGCGCGCGCGGCCGAGATGGCGATGCTCGGCGAGCGCGTGGCCGCCGCGCAGGCGCTCGAATGGGGTCTCGTCAACGCCGTGCACCCTGACGAGAGCCTGCACGCGCAGAGTGCCGCACTGACCGCGCGCCTGGCGGCGGGGCCGACCCGCGCCTATGCGGCAACCAAGCGCGAGCTCAATAACCGGCTATACGCCAACATGAGCGAGCAGCTCGAGCTGGAGGCCACGCTGCAGCAACAGATGGCCGGGACCGACGACTTCGTGGAGGGCGTAACCGCTTTCCTGGCCAAGCGTTCCGCCCGCTTCCAAGGACGTTGACGCGCGTTCCGCCCGGTCGTGAATAGAATCTTGCCCGCCTTGGGACACCTGCTCTCCATACCCCTCGCGTTCTTCACCCCCGAGTCGGGCGGATCGTCGAACGCCAACCAGATCGACAGCCTTTACAAGATCACCCTGTGGGTGGCGCTCGTGATCTTTGTGATCGTCGAGGGCACTCTCTGCTACATCCTCTACCGATACCGCGCACGCAAGGGTGCCGTGGCCAACCAGACCCACGGCAACACGCGCCTTGAGATCAGCTGGACCCTCGCCGCCGCGGTGATCCTGCTGATACTCGCTGTGATCACCTTCGCCAAGCTCTCCTCGATCCAGGATCCGGTCAACTCCAGCCCCGAAGGCGAACATCTGGTGAGCGACACCTCCCACCTGTACGCAAGCGACGAACAGAAGCTTCCGCCCAGCGGCAAGTCACTGAACATCGACGTGATCGGCCGGCAGTTCGTGTGGCAGTTCGTCTACCCCGGCCAGAACGAACCGGACGGGCTCGGCGCTCCGTACTCCTACGAGGAACTGGTGGTGCCGACGAAAACCACCGTCACGCTCAACATCGTCTCCTCCGACGTGGTCCATTCCTGGTGGGTCCCCCAGCTTGGCGGCAAGTTCCAGGCGGTGCCCGGCTACCACAACTACACGTGGTTCAAGATCGAAAAGCCCGGCGTGTTTCGCGGCCAGTGCGCGCTGCTCTGCGGGCGCGGGCACGCACGCATGATCGCCACCGTAAAGGCCGTTCCGCCCCCGCAGTTCGAAGCGTGGCTGGCCTACCAGAAGAAGCAGATCGCCGAAGCCAATGCGGCTGCGGCAGCCGCTCGCACCAAGCTCAACCACGAAGTCGGCGCCGGAGAGGTCGAGAACCCGTGACCCGCGCTCACCCGACACGCCCCCACCGAATCTCCGCCTCCGGACACTAGGAGCCCAGCCCAGATGGCCACCTACGCAGCCCCAATCCCCCAGATCGTCACGCACGAGGCAAAAAAGGAACCGACCGGTTGGGTCAGCTGGATCACGACCACCGATCACAAGCGCATCGGGATCATGTACATGGTCACGACGTTCGTGTTCTTCCTGCTGGGGGGCGTTGAGGCGCTGATGATGCGTCTGCAGCTGGGGGTGCCGGAAAACACGCTGATCGCACCGCAGACCTATAACCAGTTGTTCACGATGCACGGCACCACGATGATCTTCCTGTTCGTCGTGCCAATGATGGCCGGTTTGGCCAACTACTTCGTGCCCCTGATGGTGGGCGCACGCGACATGGCCTTCCCGCGCCTGAACGCGCTCTCCTACTGGCTGCTGTTGGCCGGCGGCATCGTCTTCTACGCCTCGGTCTTCTGGACTCCACCGGAATCGGGCTGGACGAGCTATGTGCCGCTGTCAAGTATCACCTACTCCCCCGGAGGCGGCCAGGACGCGTGGATCTACTTGATCCACATCACCGGCCTCTCCTCGATCCTCGGCGCGATCAACTTCTACGTGACGATCGCCAACATGCGCGCTCGCGGCATGAGCTGGGGACGGCTGCCGCTGTTCATCTGGGCGATCCTGACGTACTCGATCCTGATCATTTTCGCAATGCCGGTGATCGCCGGGGCGGTCACGATGCTGTTGACCGATCGCCACTTCGGCACGCACTTCTTCGACCCCGCCAATGGCGGCTCGGCGATCCTCTGGCAGGACCTGTTCTGGTTCTTCGGGCATCCCGAGGTCTACATCATGGTGTTGCCCGGATTCGGGCTGGTCTCAGAGATCCTGCCCGTGTTCGCGCGCAAGCCGATCTTCGGCTACAAGGCGATCGCGGCATCGACCGTGACGATCGCGTTTCTCGGCTTTTTGGTGTGGGTCCATCACATGTTCACCGCGCCGATTCCCGAGGCGATCATCATCTTTGCGATGCTCAGCTCGTGTTTGATCGCGATTCCGACTGGCGTGAAGATCTTCGGCTGGTTGGCGACCATGTGGGGTGGCACGATCGAATTCAAGACGCCCCTGCTGTTCTGCGTGGGTTTCATCGCGCTGTTCACGATCGGCGGCATATCCGGGGTGTTCCTCGCCGTGTTCCCGGTGGACTGGCAGCTGAACGAAAGCTACTTCGTGGTCGCCCACATCCACTTCGTGCTGATGGGCGGCGCCGTGTTCACGGTGTTTGCCGCGATCTACTACTGGTTCCCGAAGATCACCGGTCGAATGCTGAGCGAGACCCTGGGCAAATGGAGCTTCTACGTGATGTTCTTCGGATTCCTGATGACGTTCATGATCCAGCATGTGCTCGGCCTCGACGGGATGCCGAGACGCGTGTACGAGTACAGCAACACCGGCAACCTCGCCCTCTACAACCTGATCTCGACGATCGGCTCGTTCATCCTGGGTGGCGGCGTGCTGCTCACGATCATCAACGTCATGCGCAGTCTCAAACACGGCGCCGTCGCCGGCCCAGACCCGTGGAAGGCCAACACGCTCGAGTGGTTCACCAGCTCGCCCCCGCCCGTCAACAACTTCGACATGGTCCCAACCGTGCGCTCGCACGAACCGATGAAGGACATCCGCCGCGAGATCGAGCAGCGGACTTCGGGCGCGCCCGCGCCTGGAGGCGCCACGGTGCCGGCGGGCGCCACCCAGATCGGCTTGTAGCGTGTTCGCGGTCCCGCACACGTAGAATCATCGCGATGGACGGCTCCCCGGCATCGCTCTCGACGACTGAAGCGCTCCACTCCAGTCCCCACGCACCCCTGCCCATCGGCCTCGCTCCGCGGACTCGGCAGCTGCTCTCCGACTACACGGAGCTGACCAAGCCGAAGGTCCAGTCGCTGCTGCTGCTCACGACGGTCACCACGATGCTCGTCGCCGGCAGCCCATCGGTGGCGCTGATCGCGCTCACCTGCCTCGGCGGCTACCTGTCGGCCGGTGGTGCCGGTGCCGTCAACCACTGGTTCGACCGCGACATCGACGCAAGCATGGCGCGCACCGCCAACCGGCCGGTGCCGTCCGGGCGTGTTTCTCCACGGGCAGCACTCACGTTCGGCTGCGTGCTGGCAGCCCTGTCCTTCCTGGAGCTCTCACTCACGGTCAATGTGCTCGCCGCAAGCCTCTCCTTCGCTGGGTTCCTCGGCTACGTGCTCGTGTACACGATGTGGCTGAAGCGGCGAACCCCCCAGAACATCGTGATCGGCGGCGCGGCCGGCGCGATCCCACCGCTGGTCGGCTGGGCAGCGGTGACCGGGTCGGTGAGCGGCGTCGCGGTGTTGCTGTTCTTCATCGTGTTCTTCTGGACACCACCGCATTTCTGGGCCCTCTCGCTGTTGATGAAGGGCGAGTACGAGAAGGTCGGTGTGCCGATGCTCCCGGTGGTGCGCGGCGAGGCCGAGACGCGCCGGCAGATACTGCTCTACTCGGTGCTCCTGTACGCGGTCACCCAGCTCCCGTTCTGCGCTGGGGGCTTCGGCCCGATCTATCTCGTCGCATCACTGCTGCTCGGGTTCGGATTCATCGCGGGTGCGGTGAGGCTCTACCGTCGCGCCGACAGGCGCAGCGCGCTGCAGCTGTACTTGTTCTCGCTCGCATACCTAGCGCTGCTGTTCTGCGCGATGGTCCTCGACGCAAAGTTGTAATCTTCACGTCGTCATGGATCGTCGTCTTGCCCAGAAGAACATCCGCGCCGGGATCATCATCGCCGGCATCTGCATGTTCATGTTCGGCCTCACGTTCGTCGTGGCCGCGCTGTATCTCTCATGAGCCCAATCGACCCCGAGGTCCCGCCCACGGGCGAGGAGGTCCACCTTCCCGGACCCACGATCCTGCCGCTGCTCGTCGCCGCCGGGATCACGCTTGCGGTGATCGGCATCACGATCAGCAAGATCCTGCTGGTCGGCGGCGTGATAATTACGATCGTGGCCGTTGTGCGCTGGATCCAGGACACGCGCCGCGAAGTCGACGAGCTCCCGCTCGACCACCACTGAACGCATCCTGAGCGGGGGCGCCCTGCGACAGATCGGCTCCCGCAGCGTGATGACCTCGCGCTGCGTGACCTTGCGCAGTGCGATCTAGCCCGACCTCAACGCCCGGCGGTGAGGCGCCGCGCGCGGGTGGGTGGGATGCCCAGTCCACGCGCGGCCCCAATGAAAAGGTGGCGCCCGGGTGGGATTCCGGGTGGGTGGGAATCCCAATCCACGCGCGACCTTCCCTCTCTCACCCCACGGCTGCGCTCGCCGGTACAGGACAGATAGCCCCCTCGTCCGTCCAGCAGCGCACGACGTCGCGCACGGAGAGTATCCCCATTGTCTCTCCGCGCTCAACGACGATCAGGTGGCGAAAGCCCCCGCGAACCATCGCGGCGGCGGCTTCCTCCAAAGACCAGCTCGGCTCGGCGTACACCACGTCGCGGGTCAGATGGTCTGCGACCAACTCGACGTCCGGATTCTCGCCGGCGCCGATCGATGTCAGCACGTCTCGCTCGGTCAAGATCCCAGGACCGCTTGCGTCGGGATCGATCACGACGGCAGCACCCAGGTGGCGCTCTGACATGAGCCGCGCGGCGTCGCGCAGCGTGTGACCTGGACCCACCGCCAGGACCATCGGACTCATTCCGTCTCGTACGTGCATCGCGCCTTGCCTCCCGTTCTCGGAACTGCTTGCAACGATTGTCTCAATGTATTGCTCTGGGGCCCGTCCGTCAAGTACCCAGCTGAAGACCTCATATGCGCGATGCATGGTTCGAGCCGGCGCCGATGACAGCGGAGCGCGCTCATGGAAGTGCGCTCATGGCGCGAGCGCGTCTGACTCGTGCTCCAGCTGGTCAGATTCGCCCGGTTCGCCATGCGCTGCCGCTATTACCCCGCGCGCAACTCCTTCCCACGACCAGCGCTCGCGCGCGACAGACACAAGTGCGACACGGGTTCTCTCCTTCAACACACGATCCGTCTGCAGCCAACGGACAACACGGTCTGCGATAGCCCGTATGGCATTGTCGTCGAGCGGAAACGAGAGCGATGCGGCAGCCTGCTGGGGTATCTCCCTGGAGATGACCTCACTCACCTCCGCAAGACCAGAATGACCCGCGCTGATCGGCAGCACACCGCAAGCAGCGGCCTCAACCGCGACCATGCCAAAAGCCTCCGGGAAGGTACTCGGAACCACCAACGCCTCGCACGCGGGCAGAACATCCGCGAGCTCGTCGTGGTCGAGACGCCCGGTGAGCAGGATCCGCCCCGCGATCGTGCGTGCCGCCAGGCGATAGCTCTCGGCCTCCTCCTCAGACAGCGAGTCCAGGAAGGTGAGCAGGTGCGTGAGCGGAATGCCCTTACCTGCCGCCCGAGCGCCCTCTGAGGACTCTTCGCGAGCCTCCAGAGCCCGCCCGGCACGAGCGACCTCTCGCACACCCTCCAGATCCCCGTCTGCGAGCCGCGCGATCAGACGCTCGAGGCCCCCACGGTAAGCGCCGAAGCCGATGACAGCGAGCCGTGCATCGGGCACCGAGCGCAACACCACAGGCCACGCGGCGATCAGGAGGTCGACGCCCTTGTTGACGATCAACTTGCCCACGAACGCGACCATCGGCCCGGCCTGACCGCCGGCGCCCTGCGCGGCGCGCCCCGTGGAACGCGCCGCGGCCGGTATGCCATCGGCCAAGCGCTCGAGCGCGTCGGCCGCCTCCTGCTCGTCGCGCGCAAACGCATTCTCGCCCTCGCCGGCGGATGCCGATGGGCCGTCACGCAATCGCTCGATCAAGCCTCGGATGCGCGCCTCGGCCTCACGGGGCTGCGATGGGGCGAAACGCTCGACGTCGACACCGGGGGGACCAAGACGGGTACGCCGCGGCAGCGCCGGATCGCCCAGCGCCTCCCAAAGACTCACAGCCGTGTGCTTCGATCCGACCAGCACCGTCCCGGCCTGCGCAAGGCCCTCGCGCGCAAACGGAAGGAAGCGCCCGGGCGCTGGCTTGACGGTGTACTCCAGCGCACTTCCGTGGACCTTGACTGCGTAGGGCGTATCCCCGCCCAGCGCGCGCGCCATGATCACCGGCCCCATGATGAGATGGTTGGCGAGTCCCACGTCGGGACGCACGAGCTCGGCCACCTCACGTACCGCATCCACGTTGGCCTGAATGTAGGCTGCTACCTCCGCGTCGCTGCATCGTGCAAACGTCTTCGCCTCGATGCCCTCGTAGCGATCCTGCACATACACGGGCAACAGCCCGCCGATATCGGGGCGATAGACGGTGCAGAGCGGCGAGCCGCCCATTCGCGGCCCACAGAGCGCGCTCACCCGAAGCTCGCCCTTGTCCCAGTCGCCGGCGGCGTCGAGGAACGATTGACGCTCGGGATGGCGGTCCTGGCAGAACAGGTGCACCTCGTGCCCGAGCTTTCCGAGCGCTTCTGAAAGCCGTGCGTTGTAGACGTTGGAGCCCGTACCCGCCAGCAGGTAGCCATGGAAGATCAGGATGCGCATCTGCCACCAGCCTATTCCCGTACCCGCTTCGCTAGAGTGCCGGGCGTGAGCACAAACCAACGCTACCGCCTGCGCACTCCATCGAGTGGTCGCGAAGTCGTGATCGAGGCGCAGCCCGAGGAGATCTATCTGGATCGCGAGTCGGGCGAGCCGATGGAGATCGTGGGCAAGATGCTGCCGCTTGCCCCCTCGCAGTCGAAGTTGCCGTGGTCTGTCGAGAACCTGCGCTTCTGCCCGTGGTGCGAGCAGCACGCCCAGAAGGATCTCAACGACTGCCCCACCTGCGGCCGCCGGATGGGGCCGCTCGGGGCGTGAGCGCGCCGCCGTATCGGACTCGTGTCGTTGCGCTCGCCGCGGGCGCCTTGATCTGCCTCTCCGGCCTCGGTATCAGCTCCTGTGGAGGGACCAGCGTCTCAGACGTGACGCCCAAGAGCACACCCGAAATCACTCCGCCTGACAACACCGCCGCGGAAAAAGAAGCGACCGAAACGACCTCCACGTCGACGACCGCAACGACCTCCACGACCGGCGAAAAAACGTCCTCGACAACCGGCGGCAGCGAAGCCGGCAACGAAAGCTCCTCCGGGGAAGCCGGTGGCGCCCCCTCGGAAAGCAGCGCGGCCGGAGGTACATCCGCTGGTGGCGAAGCCTCCAGCGAAAAAGCTGCGAGCGAAAAAGCGGCGTCTGAAAAAACCGCGGAAAAACCTGCGAGCAGCGTCAGCCCAAGCGGCGGGGCATCGGCGCCCTAGAACTGTCGCTCAGGGCGTCGAGATCAGTGTTGCGCTGTAGGTGAGTCGCGCGGTCTGATAGAGGCAGTAATACTGCACGCTCGAGCCGATCGACGCCTGCGCAGTCTGAGTGCCGGTCGTCGCACACTGGCCCTTTGGCCGACTCGCCCGCCAGGACGTCCCCTTGCCGAAGCCGAGTGCCAGCACGGGCGCCCACGAAGGCACCGTGAGCGCCACCACGTCGCCCTTCTTTACGGGCAGTGTCGTTGCGAGCGGGAACTGAGCCGTCTTGCCGAAGTACTTTTCCAGCGGTACCACGGGACTCTGGGCGATCAGCTTGTAGCTCAGTTTGGGACTCTTCTGGGCACGCAGTATCGCAATCCCGGCCGAGGCGGGACCGCCCTCGTTTTCGTTGAAGTACTTGATCTGTGTCGTACTGGGCTTGCCAAGCGTGACAGTCCAGGCGACCACGGTTCCTTCGCGCGGAGCCGCCTCCACGTTGTTGTTCGTTTCGACCTTGACTTGAAAGCCGGTGGTACGGCTCACGGCCAAACACGACGGCGTGGGGCAGCTTGGGGTGCTGGGCGGGGTCGTTTCAGGAATCACACCGACTTCGCTCAGCGTGGCCAGCGAGCCCGCTGGCAGAGCAAGGGCCAGCCCGCAGGCGATAACGATTACGGCGATAGCACGTTTCATATGGACCATTCAGCAGGAACACGTGGACAGGGACTATGTAGCGGTTCGACGTGCAAGTCGTTACTCCCCCTTTTTGGGTGCGAGCCCGATGACGGCGGCTGCCGCGGCGATGTCGGCTGGATCTGCTGGAGTGGGGGTCCACGGCAGGCGCAGCGGATCGCTCTCGTAGCGCGGAATCACGTGCAGGTGGAAGTGGAACACGGTCTGCCATGCCGCCGCCCCACAGGAGTTGATCACGTTGATCCCATCGGCCCCCAAACGCTCCTTTGCGCGCGCTGCGAGGCGCTGCGCGGCGAGGCTCACAGCCGCCAGCTCGTCCGCGTCGATGCTCAGTAGGTCCGTGGTGTGGGCCCGCGGTATCACCAACGCATGACCGCGGGTGGCAGGATTGATATCCATGAATGCGATCGTGCGCTCGTCCTCGTCGAGGATCGTCGCGGGCAGCTCGCCCGCCACGATCTTGCAGAAGATGCAGTCCGGCTCGCTCATCGCGAGCAAATCCTAGCTGGCGTGCGCGCGGCCACGCGCAAAGGCGATGGCCTGCTCGCGCGTGCTCACCTCGCCGGTGTAGCGTGCCCGCGCGAGTTGGGCTAGCAGCTCCCCCACGCGTGGGCCGAGCGCGATACCGAGCTCCGTCGCCAACTCATCGCCACGCAGCAACGGCGCGGGCGGTCCGTCCCGACGCCAGCTGAGCGCGTCGCCGAGCATCCGTTGCGCCAGCGCGACGTGCGCGTCGATCGACTCCTGTGCTTTCGATCCGCGTGTGGCCAGCCGGTCGCACACAGACAGCAGCGTGACGTCGACCTCGACTGGATCGCAGCGCAGCAAATACTCGAACACTGTGCCACGCGCGAGCGGTTGTGGCTCGTGAACCAGAAAGCCAAGTCGCAGGTGATGGCGCACCAGCGCCGCCACATGCTCGCGCAGGCGCACGCTCGTGTGCATGCGAACGAGCACCTCGCGCGCCAGGTCGGCGCCGAGCGTGTCGTGCCCGATGAACGTGACACGTCGATCCCACAAGCGCACCGCGCGGGTCGCAGGCTTGGCGGCATCGTGCAGCAGCGCGGCCCAGCGTAGGGCCTCTCCGCGTGTCATGTCATCGGCGAGTGGTTCCGCGAGCAACGCGAGCACCTGCGCACGGCTCTCCTCCTCCAGCATCTCCGCGGGGCCAAGCCCGGCGGAGAGTGCGATCGTGTGCTGGAGCACCTCGAGCGTGTGCCCATACACGTCACGGTGGTGATAGCGGCTCTGCTCGATCCCTCGCATCGCCTGCAGCTCGGGCAGCACGACGTCGGCGGCACCGAGATCTCCCAACATCTCGATCCCTCGCAGTGCGTGGTCGCAGGCGATGATCCGCCGCAGCTCCAGGAACACCCGCTCGGGAGAGACCTCGGCGAGCCGCCCAGCATTCCTGCGTGACGCCACAATCGCATCGGGCTCGGGAGTCAACTCGAGCTCAACCGCAACCCTCACGAGGCGCAGGACCCTCAGCGGATCGTCCTCAAACGCGTGGGGGCCAGCGAGCCGCAGACGCCCCAAGCGCAGATCGCCCAACCCGCCAAGCGGGTCCAGCGGCGCTCCGCCCTCAAGCGGCTCGGCGACGGCGTTCACGGTGAAATCACGCAGTGCAAGGTCGTTCTGCAACGAGCCGCCGCGCAGCCGCTCGACGTCGACCTGCCAGGCGTTACCGATCGGCGATCGATACCCCATTCGGGGCACGCGGTGGGATCGCCGATCGGCCAGCCCCACCACGCGCCACGCCCCAAAGCGCTCTGACAGGGCAAAGCAAGCGGCTCCCCCACCGGCTGCACGGGCTGCGCTGGCGATGGCACGCGCGCCCTCGCCCGGGTCGCCGTCGAGCGCGACATCAAAATCGGCGACCGTCCGGCCCAGCGCACGGTCGCGTACCGCACCGCCCACCAGCCACGCGCGCCTGCCTGCCAGCGCGGCGCGGACGACCTCCAACGGGTCGACGTCCATTACCGCTCCACGGCGGACGGCGGGCAATGCGACTCGCCGGATGGACGGTAGGCGGCATTGGCCACGATCTCGCCGTCGCGATGGTAGACGCGCGGCACTCGCGCGGTCAGACCACAGGTGACCTCGTAGTTGATCGTGTGCATCCTTCGCGCCACCTCCTCGGCAGTGATCCGCTGTTCGCCGCGTGCGCCGATCAGCACCGCCTCGCTGCCTGCCACGGTTACCGCCGCCTGCTCGCCCAGATCGACCGTGAGATTGTCCATGCTGACGGTGCCGACGATCGGGCGGCGCTCCCCCTCGACAAGCAGGTCCGCGTTGTTGGACAGTGCCCTGCGCCAGCCATCGCCATAACCGATCGGAATCACTCCGAGCAGCGTGTCGTGCTCGGCCACGAAGCGCCGTCCGTAGCCGGCGCTCTGTCCGGGCGCGCAGCCCTTCGCCTCAGCCACATATGAGCTCAACTCCAGGACCGGATCGAGTCCCTGTGCGAGCGGATCTCGCCCGAACGGATCCATTCCGTATACCGCTATCCCGCAACGCACCATGTCGAAGTGCGAGCGCCTCTCACGCAGGGTCGCAGCGCTGTTGGCGGCGTGCACAACGATCTCCGGATAGGCCGCCTTGACCTCGTTCGCCCAGCGAGTGAAAACGTCCAGCTGGCGCTCGAAGAATGGATCGTCGCTGCCCTCGGCGGTCGCGAAGTGTGTCATGACACCGGCCAACTGAACGCGAGTGGTCTCGCTAGCCATCGTCGCCACGCGCAATGCCTGCTCGGGGTCGCGCGTGCCGAGTCGCCCCATGCCGCTGTCGAGCTTGACGTGCACTCGTCCACCGCCGGCCTTGGCAACCGCAGCCACGCCCTCCTCACACCAAACGACGACATCGGCCTCGGCGCCAAGCGCTTCGCGCAGCTCCACCGGGCTGAGCGCGCCCATCACGAGCAACCTCACGTCTCCGAAGCCGGCCTGTCTGAGATCGACCGCCTCCCGCGCACCCGCGACAGCCAGCCAGCCAGCCCCAGCGGCGAGTGCCGCGCGGGCGCTCTGAACCGCGCCATGACCGTAACCGTTGGCCTTGACGACAACGCACAGCTCGCACTCATCGGCAAGCTCGGCGCGCAGACGAGCGCAGTTGCGTTCGATCGCAGCCAGGTTGACGCGTGCGATCGCGCGTCGCGCCGTCACAATCGCCTCGCATCCCGGTGGCCCTCTGCTCGCGCTACGCGCCTTCCCACCCCAGCACGTTTGCGAGTCCCGCGACGGTTCGCGACGGGCACGCGTGCGAGCGGCAGCATCGCGATCACATCGGTGGCGATCACGCCCTCGGGGGCGCCCTGGAGGCGCGCTGCGTCGCGCCCTGCCTGCGCATGCAGATACACACCGGCCGCAGCGGCAGTGAAGGCGTCCATGTCCTGTGCCATCAATGCCGCGATCGTGCCGGTGAGCACATCGCCGGTGCCCGCTGTCGCGAGCGCCGGGCTGTGACCCCGGCTGATCGCCACGCGACCGGCGGGCTCGACGATCAGGGTATCGTCGCCCTTGAGCACAACCACGGCCCCAGCCTGCTCGGAGGCAGCGCGGGCGTGGGACAGTCGTTCGTGCTGCACCTGCTCACTGCTCGTGTCGAGCAGACGCGCAAGCTCACCGGCGTGGGGCGTGAGAACCGTCGACGCATCTCTGCCGGAGAGCTCGGGCAGGCAGCCAGCGTGTGCGTTCAATCCGTCAGCGTCGAGCACCAGCGGGACCTGCGCCTGGCGTGCCAGCTCGCGCGCAAACGAAGCGCTATCGGGATCGCGACCAAGTCCCGGTCCGAGCGCCAGCGCGCCCGCCCGCTGTAGCGAGTCCAGCACCTCGTCCAGCCCATCGACCGTGAGCGCGCCCTGCTCGTCGGGCAGGCCACGTGTCATCACCTCCATCAGCTGCACATCGAGGACCGTGCGAAGCGACTCGGGTACGCAGGCAGTGACATAACCGGCGCCGGCGCGCATGGCGGCGAGCGAGGCCATCGCGGGGGCGCCCGTCAACCCGCGCGAGCCACCGACCACAACGACGTGCCCGCTCGTGAACTTGGTCGATCCAGACGCCCTGCGCGGAAGCTCGCCAAGCACGCCCTCGCCTGTCAAACCGATGTCGCTCGCTGCTGGCGCGCCGCGCGGAATCCCAATCTCGATCGCATATACATCCCCAGCACAACCCTTACCCGGATGGATCCACAGACCCGGCTTGCCGGCGTGAAAGCTCACGGTCACCTGTGCCCCGACCGCCACGCCAGCGACGATCCCGGTGGAGGCGTCCACACCGCTTGGCACGTCCACGCTCAGTACGTGTCCAGGCGCCGCGTTGACAGCCTCGATCGCCTCGGCGACGACACCATGCGGAGCACCTGAGAAGCCTGTGCCAAGCAGCGCGTCGACGATCGCGTCGGCCTGCTCGAGCGCGTCTCGCGCGGCCTGTTCGTGGAACTGCAGCGGCGCCTCACCGGGCAGACGATCGAGGTTGGCACGAGCGTCGGGCGAGAGCTCAGTTGGCGGTGCCACGCACACGACGCCAACCTCCCTGGCTGCCTTGCGCAACAGTCGTGCGACAACAAGACCATCCCCTCCGTTGTTGCCCTTGCCACACACCACGACCAGCGGACCTTCGGGCGAGATCTCCTCGAGAGCGCGTGCGACCCCCTCTCCGGCGCGCTCCATCAACTCCAGCGACGGTATCCCGCGCTCCTCGATCGCCCAGCGGTCCACCGCCCGCATTTGGGGCGCATCCAGCAGCGGCTCGCACCAGTCGGGAAGGGCGCTCATCACGAGCGATACTAAGCGTTCGCGCGCGACATCCCGGCGCGATCCCCGCCGCGACTACTCGACCGTGACCGTCTTTGCCAGGTTGCGAGGCTGATCCACGTTCAGACCACGACGCCTGGCTATCTCATAGGCCAATAGCTGCAGAGGAATCACCGCGAGGATCGGTTGCAGCATCCAGTCGATCGCGGGGATCGGAATCGCCACATCAACCTGACCTGACAGCAGATTGTTGCCCGTTGTCGTGATCGCGATCACCTGCGCTCCGCGAGCGCGCACCTCCTGCATGTTGGAGACCATCTTCTCGCGCACCGGCGAGTCGGTCGCCACACAAACCACTGGGGTCGCATCCTCCAGCAGAGCAATCGGGCCGTGCTTCATCTCGCCCGCCGCATAGGCGTCGGTGGCGATGTAGGAAATCTCCTTGAGCTTCAGCGCGCCCTCCAGCGCCACCGGCAAACCGACATGACGCCCGAGATAGAGGAAGAACTCCTTGCGCCAATGATCGTCGGCAACACTACTGATCTGTGGAGCAACGTTGGTGGTGACCTCATCGATGCAATGGGGCAGCCGCTTGATCTCGCCCACCAGCTCGGTCAGTCGCTCAGACTCAAGCGTGCCCCTGAGCTCAGCCAGGCGCAGGCCAAGCAGGTAGATGACAGCGACCTGACACACAAACGTCTTGGTGGCAGCCACGCCGATCTCAAGGCCTGCTCGCGTAAACAGCACGCCGTCTGCCTCACGCGTGATCTGAGAGCCCATCACGTTGGTGATCGCAATCACAGTGGCGCCACGCTCGCGCGCCTTGCGCATCGCTGCCAGCGTGTCGGCGGTCTCGCCGGACTGGGAGATGCCGACCACAAGATCGCCCGGACCAACCACCGGATTGCGGTAGCGATACTCCGAGGCGATATCCATTTCGACCGGCAGGCGCGCCCACTCCTCGATCGCGTAGCGGCCGACCAGGCCGGCGTGGTAGGAGGTTCCGCAGGCAAGCACCACCACGCGCTTGACGTCGGCAAGGATCGCCTCGTCCAGGGCACCCAGCTCGTCGAGGTCCACGCCGTCACCGCGCGCGACGCGATCGGCGATCGTCTCGGCCACCGCGTCGGCCTGTTCGTGGATCTCCTTGAGCATGAACGTCTCAAAGCCACCCTTCTCCGCCGTGGCCTCATCCCAGTCGATTCGCTCGACGCTCCGCTGTACTGGCACACCGGCGGCTGTGAGAATCGTGACCCCGTCGGGGCGCAAAACGACGAGCTCACCGTTCTCGACGTATTGGATCAGGCGCGTTTGCGCGAGAAACGCCGGCACCGCCGAGGCTATGAACTGCTCTCCTTCGCCCCTCCCGACGACCAGGGGACACTCCTTGCGGGCCCCCACAAGTGTTTCGGGCTCCTCCAAGCTCATTGCCACGAACGCGAAATGGCCCTCCAGCTCGCCGTATGCCGCGCTCACAGCGGCGGTTAGGTCCCCGTCGTAGTGGTCGGCGATCAGATGAGCGATCACCTCCGCGTCTGTCTCGGAGGTAAACACACTGCCCCGTGCAGTAAGGCGCTCCTTGAGTGTCATGTAATTCTCCACGATGCCGTTCACGACGACATGCAGGCGATCCTCGGAGTCGTAGTGGGGATGTGCGTTCTCCTCGCTGACGCGGCCATGTGTCGCCCAGCGCGTATGAGCTATGCCGATATTCGGTACCCCACCCACCCGCTCGGCGAGGGCCACCGCACCGCCGCCGTCACTCGCACCGCTGGTGCCATCGAGCTTCGCTTGCAGCGCACTCAAATTGCCGACCGAGCGGACCGCCTCGATGCGATCCTCGACTATCAGCGAGATACCCGCGCTGTCATAGCCACGGTACTCGAGCTTGCATAGCCCGGCGAGCAGCAGCTCACGGGCGGGGCGCTTGCCTACATAGCCAACGATGCCGCACATGCCGCCGACGATACCAGCGGTCGATCGGTGCCTGGACGAATGAACGACACCGCTCGACCGTGGCGACGAGCGCGGTTGAGCAGCGGCTCGCGGTCGACCACGCGGCCGGCGGGCAAGCTGACTGGCGCTTCAGCCCAGCTCGCGCTCCACCAGCGCCACCAGGCGCGAGCAGGTCGCGTCCGCCTCCTCATCGGTGGGCGCCTCGACCATCACTCGCACAAGCGGCTCGGTGCCACTGGGACGCACCAGCACACGCCCGCGCCCGGAGAGCGCACGATCCTCGCTGCGCACCGCCTCGGTTACGCGCTCGGAGCTTGCCAGCGCGCCCCTGTCGCGCACGCGCACGTTGACCAGTCGCTGCGGCAGCTTGCTCATCGCGTCGCGCTCAGCGAGATCGCGTCCTGCAAGCGCCTCCAATGTCAGCAACGCCGATGCGATCCCATCGCCGGTGCTGTTGAAGCCCATGTCGATGATATGTCCGGACTGCTCGCCTCCGAGCGTCCAACCCTTGCGACGAAGCTCCTCCAGCACGTAGCGATCGCCAACGTTGGTGCTCACAACCTCGATGCCAGCCTCGCGCATCGCCGAATGGAAGCCGTAGTTGGTCATAACGGTCACCACCACTCCGTCGCCCGCGAGCCGCTGCTGCTCGCGCAAATGCAGCGCCACGAGCGCAATCAGCTCATCGCCGTCAACCACAACGCCCTTGCGATCCACGGCAAGCACACGGTCGCCGTCGCCGTCGAAGGCCAAGCCCAGCGCGTGACCGCCGTCGCGAACGTGCTCGCCAAGCTTTGCGATGTGCGTAGAGCCGCATCCCGCGTTGATGTTGCGCCCGTCGGGCGTTGCCGCCAGCACCGTCACATCGGCGCCCAGGCGTCTGAATATCTCCGGTGCGACCTTGTAGGTGGCGCCGTTGGCGCAGTCAATAAGCAGGTCGAGCCCGTCGAGATGTAGATCCGCAAAGCGCTCATGCAGCTCACGAAGGTAATCCTCGTGGGTACCACGCAGCTCGCGGACACGTCCGATCGTCGCGGACCTCGGAGCGGGCGTCGCGATGGCGGCATCCAGCTCACCAACTGATGACGCGTCGCCAGCGTCGACGACGCTGGACTGCAGCTGCTGTTCGACCGCCAGCTCGGCCTCGTCGGACAGCTTGTAGCCGTCCGCGGCAAAGAACTTCACGCCGTTGTCCAGGTAGGGATTGTGCGAGGCGGAGATCACAACCCCCAGGTCAAAGCTGTAGCGCTTGATAAGCAGCGGCGCCGCCGGCGTTGGCAACACGCCTCCCAGCAGCGCTTCGCCTCCGGCGGCGCTCACGCCAGCGGCGAGCGCCGCCTGCAGCATCTCGCCAGACTCGCGCGTGTCGCGCACGATCAGCACCCGCGGATGCTGCTTGCCGGTGTTGATGGTTGCCGCCCTACCGAGCCCCATAACCAGCTCAGGGCTCAGCAGCTCGCCCGCGACGCCGCGGACGCCGTCGGTCCCAAACAGCCTGCCCATTGCGGCTATTTAGCGCTTGGAGAACTGCGGCCGCTTGCGGGCCTTCTTCAGACCCGCCTTCTTGCGCTCCTTGGCACGCGAGTCGCGCGTCAAGAAGCCGCGGCGCTTGAGCTCGCCGCGCAAATTCGGGTCGGCCTCCAGCAGCGCGCGGGATATCCCATGGCGCAGCGCACCCGCTTGCGCGGAAATCCCGCCTCCCTGCAGACGCGCAACTACGTCCATACGGTCCTGATAACCGACTGTCTCGAGCGGTTGGCGGATGTTGCGCTGCAAAGTTATTCGGGGGAAATGCTCGTCGAGAGCGCGCCCATTTACCAGATATGCACCTGTTCCTGGCCGGAGGATGACTCGCGCGATCGCCGTCTTGCGCTTGCCGGTGGCGTTGTAGCGGGCTCCGGCGGCGAGATCGATCGCGGCCGTTGAGATCGGCTCGGACAGCCGCCCACTCTCCTGCTCCTCCTCGACCTGCGGCTCCTCCTCGTCATCGATCGCGTAAGGATCGGCGGGTTGATCGGGAGCGAGCGGATCGACACCCTCGGGAACGATGTCAACTTCCAGGTGCGCACCGGGCACCGTGGGCTTCACGCGTGGGGTCGGCTCCTCTTCCTCATCCTCGGCGTCCTCGAACACGGCCTCCTTCTCGGCCACCGGCTCCTCCACCACAACCGTCTCCTCAACGACAAGCTCCTCGACGACGAGCTCCTCAGCGATCGGCTCCTCCACGTTCTCGGCAGCTGTCGGCTCAGCGGGGACCTCGGCGGCCGCTGTGTCCACAGCCTCTGCGGTTAGCTCGTCCGGCTGCTCGTCGGTGTGCTCTGTAGGCTCGTCGGCCATCAGGCCTCGATCTCCATCGGTTGCGGTTTTTGGGCGATGTGGGGATGCTCGGGGCCGGCGTAGACCTTGAGCTTGGTGATCTGCTTGCGGGCCAGGCGATTGCGCGGCATCATGCCCTTGACCGCGAGCCTGACGATCTCCTCGGGACGGCGCGCGATCATCTCCTCGAAAGTGCGCGAGCGCAAGCCACCCGGGTAACCCGAATGACGGTAGTAGCGCTTGTCCTGACGCTTTTTGCCGCTGACGGACACCTTCTCTGCGTTGATCACGACAACAAAGTCGCCGGTATCGACGTGCGGGGTGTACTCGGGCTTGCGCTTGCCGCGCAAAGCGTCGGCAATCTGCGTGGCGAGGCGTCCGAGCGTCTTACCGTTGGCGTCAACGACGAGCCAGTTGCGCTCGCGATCTGTGGGCTTGGCGACGTAGGTCTTCATGGCGTGAAAAAGGCCGCACGCGTACTGCCGCGCGCGGCGGGAGGCACATCATAGGCCAAATCAGCAAAAACAGCGTTCTTTGGTGGTGTTTAGCTTCGTTTAGCGGGATTCGCCGACGGCTTTACTCCCACTCAATTGTTCCCGGCGGCTTGCTGGTGATGTCAAGGACCACTCGATTTACCTCGCGCAGCTCGTTGATCATGCGCGAGGCGATCATCTCCAGGAGGTCGTATGGGAGGCGCGCCCAATCGGCGGTCATCGCGTCGTCGCTCGTGACCGCGCGGATGACCACCACATAGCCGTAGGTGCGCTCATCCCCCTGCACTCCGACGGTGCGCACGTCGGGGAGCACGCAGAAGGATTGCCACAGCTCGCGGTAGAGACCGGCTTTACGGATCTCCTCTTGGAGGATGTGGTCGGCCTCGCGCAGCACGTCCAAGCGCTCACGGGTGGCTTCGCCGCCGACGATCCTGATCGCCAGGCCGGGGCCGGGGAACGGCTGGCGCCACACGAGTCGCTCAGGCAGTCCAAGCTCAGCTCCAACCGCGCGAACCTCGTCCTTGAAGAGCGCCCGTAGCGGCTCGACAAGCTCGAACTGCATGTCCTCGGGGAGCCCGCCAACATTGTGGTGGGACTTGATCGTGGCGGCTCCAGTGCCGCCTCCGGACTCGATCACATCGGAGTAGAGCGTGCCCTGCACGAGGTAGCGCGCCGGGCTCGATGAGGAGATCTTCGTCGCCTCCTCCTCGAACACGCGGATGAACTCGGCGCCGATCGCCTTGCGCTTGGCCTCGGGCTCTGTGACCCCTTTGAGCTTGTCCAGGAAGCGCTGCTCGGCATCAACCGCCACGAGCGGCACCTTGAACGTATCCCTGAAGGCACTGATCACCTGCTCGCCCTCGTCCTTGCGCATCAGCCCGTGGTCGACGAACACGCACGTGAGCTGGTCGCCGACCGCGCGATGCACGAGCAGCGCGGCCACCGATGAGTCGACACCGCCCGAGAGCCCGCAGATGACACGCCCGTCTCCCACCTGACGGCGGATGCGCGCGATCTGATCTTCGGCGATCGAAGCCGCCGACCAAGTCAGCCCGCAGCCGCATACGTCGGTGAGAAAACGCGTGAGGATCTCCTGCCCGTAGGGTGTGTGGACGACCTCGGGGTGAAACTGAATGCCGTAGATGCCACGCTGGGGATCCTCGACCGCGGCTACCGGCGAGCCGGTGGAGGAGGCGAGCGCGGTGAACCCAGCAGGGGGCTCGAACACGGTGTCGCGGTGGGACATCCAGCAGGTCTGCTCCTTGGGCATTCCGGCAAGCAGCACCCCTGATTCTGTGATGGTGAGCTCCGAGCGGCCGAACTCTCCGATCTCAGCCTGCTCGACGCGCCCACCGAGCTCGTGGACCAGCAGCTGCATGCCATAGCAGATGCCCAGCACCGGAACGCCAAGCTCGAGCAAGCCACGCTCCAGGCGTGGCGCCCCTTGCGCGTACACCGATGCGGGCCCACCGGAGAGGATGATCCCGCGCGGTTTGCGCTTTGAGATCTCCTCCAGCGCCACGTGATGCGGAAGCAGCTCTGAGAACACCCCGCAGTCACGGATGCGACGCGCGATCAGCTGAGAGTACTGACCCCCGTAGTCGAGGACCACGACCTCCTCGCGGCCAGCCTCGACCCCGTCCGACGCCTCCATAGGCGTCGCAGGGGTCGTGACCGTGGTTTCAGTCATTAACCAGTTCTGCTGCCTTGCCGTTTGAGCCCATCCCGACCGACTGGTCGCGCTGGAGCTGCTTGCCCTCGGTTTGCAGCGCCGGGGCGATCACCACCTCGGCACGATTGAACTCGGCGAGGTCCTTGTGCCCACAGGTGGCCATCGAGGTGCGCAGTCCACCGAACAGGTTGAAGGTACCGTCGTTCTCGCGCGCGGGACCGACAAGGATCTCCTCGAGCGTGCCGTTGCGAGTGGTGGCGACACGCGCGCCGCGCGGGAGCGTGGGATGGAATGTTGCCATTCCCCAGTGAAAGCCGCGTCCGGGCGCTTCATAGGCGCGGGCGAGCGGCGAGCCGATCATCACCGCGTCGGCGCCCAAGGCGATTGCCTTGGAGACGTCACCGCCGTTGCGCATACCACCGTCGGCGATCACCTGGCAGTACTCGCCGGTCTCCAGCATGTGCGTGGAGCGGGCATGAGCGACATCGGCGATCGCGGTTGCTTGCGGCACGCCGATACCGAGTACCCCACGAGTGGTACACGCGGCGCCGGGCCCTACGCCCACGAGCACTCCGGCGGCGCCGGTACGCATCAGGTGCAGACCCGTCTGGTAGGAGGCGCAGCCACCGACCACCACTGGCACGTCGAGCGAAGGGATGAACTCCTTGAGGTTCAAAGGCTCAGAGACAGTTGATACGTGTTCCCCGGATACGACCGTGCCCTGGATCACGAGCACGTCAAGGCCAGCCTCGAGTGCGATCTCGTGATATGCGAGTACCTTCTGAGGGGTGAGCGACGCTGCCACGACGACCTTCTGCTCCTTGATCTCCCGGATTCGCTGGGCGATCAGCTCGGGCTTGACCGGAGTGGCGTAGATCTCCTGCATCTCGCGCGTGGCGATCTCCTTGGGCAGGGCGGCGATCCGCTCCAGCTGCTCGTCGGCGTCCTCATAGCGGGTGAAGATTCCCTCGAGGTTGAGCACCGCGAGACCTCCAAGCTTCCCCACGATCGCGGCGGTCTCCGGAGAGACGACACCGTCCATCGCGGAGGCCATCAGGGGGAGCTCGAACTGATAGGGACCGAGCTTCCAGGAGATGTCGATGTCGTCGGGGTCGCGCGTGCGCCGAGAGGGCACGATTGCGATGTCGTCAAAGCCGTAAGCGCGGCGGCCTTGCTTGCCGCGTCCAATCTCTACTTCCATCTGGGAATCCTTACACTCGCGGCGGACGAGCATAGCAATGCCCCGGGGGCCCTTGAGTATCCTCGACCGAGATGAGCGACGGCAATCTCCCCAGCTATGACCCGCAGGCGATCGAGGCTCGACGCCAGGATGCGTGGCGCTCGCAAAAGGCATTCGCGACCCCCGACGTGAGCGCCGATCGGGCGCACAGGTACATCAAGCCCTCGGCCCCGTTCACCTCGGGGAACATCCACATCGGGCACGTGCGCAGCTATTCGATCGGGGATGCCTACGCGCGCTTCAGCAGAGCCCAGGGCAAGTCGGTGCTGTTCGCATTCGGGTTTGACTCCTTCGGGCTACCGGCCGAGCTCGGCGCGATCGCCGGCAAAGAGTCGCCGAGCGCGTGGGTGGAGCGCTGTGCGGAGCACATGGTGGGTCAGCTTCGACGTCTCGGGTTCTCCTTTGATTGGGAGCGCACTTTCATGAGCTCCGAGCCAATCATGTATCGCTGGTCGCAGTGGTTGTTTCTGATCCTGCTGGACGCCGGTTTGGTGTACCGGGGGACCGGCAGCGTGGACTGGTGCGACACATGCCAGACGGTGCTCGCGACGATCCAGGTGGAGGACGGGCTGTGCTGGCGCTGCCACAACCCGGTGCGCTTGATCCAGCGTCCGCAGTGGTATTTGCGGATAAGTGAGTATGTGCGCGAGAACGATCAGCGCCTGCAGGAGCTCGCGGCGAGCGGGATATGGGATGAGAACGCGCTCGCCTCACAGCGTTTCGTGCTGGGCCGCGTGGATGGGGTGGAGCTCGACCTGCCCCAGCCGTCCCGGCCGGGTGCCCCCGAGGACGACGAGCCGCTGACCATGTTCACCCCCCACCCGGACGCGCTCGAGTTTGCGCGATTCGTGGCGGTGTCGCCGCGACACCCGCAGGTGGAGGAGTGGGCGCGGGATCGGGGTTTGGCTCAGCGCCTGGAGGAGCTGCGGGCGGTGGGTCTGGAGCGGAGTGCGCGCGAGGCACAAACGATGCCCCTCGTGGATACCGGACGCACGCTTGCCTCCCCCACCGGCGGGGAGCCATTGCCTGTGATCGTCACCCCAACCGTGGACGGTCGCTTTGGGCCAACCGCCGTGCTGGGCATCCCCGAGCGCGACCGCACCGACGCGCTCATCGCCGAGCGGCTCTTCGGCCCGCCGCCGGACGCCAACCTGGACGCGCCCACGCCCACGACCAGTGCCTCCAGTGTGCCTACGCGCGAGGCTGTGCGCTACCGGGCAAACGACTTCACCATCTCCCGGCAACGCTCCTGGGGTACGCCGATCCCGATCGTGTACTGCGATCGTTGCGGAACGGTGCCGCTTCCCCGCGAGCAGCTACCTGTGATCCTGCCATTGGATGTGAAGCCGACCGGGACGGGAAATCCGCTGGCCGAGCGCGAGGACTTCGTGCAGACCACCTGCCCCGCGTGCGGCGGGAGCGCGACTCGCGAGACCGACACGCTGGACTGTCATTTCGACGCGCTGTGGCTGTGGGTTCCGGTGTGCGTTCCGCCGGGCGAGCGCGAGCAGACGCTCGAGCACATCCTGGCGCTCGAGGATCTGCGCACGTGGCTACCCAGCGAGCGGGTGGTGGCGGGCTCTGACAGCGGCAACTTCGTGTTCGATCAGCGCACCGTGACGAAGGCGCTGCGCGACATCGGGCCGCTCGAGTTCTTGCGCGACGGAGAGCCGTTCGCGGGCTGTCTGTTTCACGAGATGGTGATCCGCGACGGGCGCAAGATGAGCAAGCATCTTGGAAATGTGGTGGACCCCGACGAGCTGGTGGCACGGTACGGCGCCGACACGGTGCGCCTGGCGGTGCTCTACGCGGCGCGCCCGCAGCGTTCGTTGAACTGGAGCGACAGCGATGTGAAGCGCTGCCATCGCTTTTTGCGCCAGCTTTGGGACTACTCGCAAGCGCGTTTTGCGCTCGATCCGGCCGGGCTCGCAGAGGGCGCTGCGAACGGAGCGTCGGCGGCGGCTGACAAGCAGGGCGCCAAGAACGACGCCTCGACCGACGGGGAGCAAGCTGGGGCGATGGGCCCTGATAAGACCGAGCACCTGCGCAAACGCCTGGAGCAATGGTGTGAGACCGCCGTGCAGAAGATCACCGAGGACACCAGCGAGCTCGAGATGCACAGCGCCGTGCGCAACGTGATGCGGCTGTTCGATCGCATCCGCGACTACGAGAAGCGCGTGATCGCCAAGCGCGGGTGGTTGTGCGCGGAGGACCACGAGGCGCTGGTCGCGGCGCTTGCGATGCTCGCGCGCGTGCTGATGCCCTTCGCCCCGCACATCGCCGAGGAGCTGCTGATTGCCTCGCCGGCGGATGGCGAGGCAATCGACAGCTCGTGGCCCGAGGGGATGCTTGTGAGACGATGAGCGGTACATGCCGCAACCAACCAACCCAACCGAGAAGGGGTGAGACCCGATGAGCACCGCTACAGAGCGCGTCGAGAATGACGAGACGACGCGCTCGTGCGTTACCGAGCTGGTGTGCCACAGATGCGATGTGAGACGCCCGATAACCGACACGGAGGCGTTCTGCCCGGAGTGCGGCAAGTGCTTTGACATCGCCTACGACTACGAGCTCGCCAAGGCTCGCCTGGGCGAGCTGGCGATGGGCGAGCGCCCCCACAACATCTGGCGGCTCTCGGAGCTGCTGCCGATCCGCTCCGCGCGCGCACAGGCGGAAGTTGGGCAGGTGTCGGGCATGACGCCGTTGATTCCGGCGAACCGGCTCGGGGGCCGGTTGGGACTGCGGAAACTGTATTTGAAGGACGACAGCACCCAGCGTCCCAGCCTCTCCTACAAGGATCGCGTGGTGTCGAGCGCGATCGCGCGGGCGCTTGAGCTCGGCAAGACCGAGATCGGCTGCGTGTCCACCGGCAACGTCGGCACCGCCGTGGCCGCGCTCGCCGCCAAGGCGGGCGTGACGCCGTATGTGTTTTACCCCAACCGCCTGGAGCAGACCAAGGCGAAGGCGTGCAGGGCGCTCGGCGCGCGAGTGTGTCAGGTGGCGGGCAACTACGACGAAGCCAACCGCGAGTGCAAGAAGGTGGCGGCGGCGAGCGGGCTCGAGTTCGCCAACATCACGCTGCGACCGTTCTACGCCGAGGGCGCCAAGACGACGGTCTTCGAGATCGTCGAGCAGCTCGGCTGGAGAGCACCGGATCACATCGTCTCGGCGACGGCCGGGGGCACGCTATCCTCGCGACTGCACAAGGGGCTCGTGGAGTTGGAGACGGTGGGGCTTGCTCAGACGGCCTCCACCAAGATGCACATTGCTCAGCCCGCGGGGTGCTCGCCGATCGCGAGCGCGATCGAAGCCGGCGACGAGGAGATCCACCCGTGCACGCCGGAGACCGCGGCACACTCGCTGGCGATCGGCTCCCCCGGCGACGGCTATCTGGTGATCGACGCGGTCCTCTCGCGCAAAGGCAGCGCGGGCACGGCAAACGACGAGGAGATTTTCGCAGGAATCGACCTGCTCGCCGAAACCGAGGGGATTCTGACCGAGCCCGCGGGCGGCACCACGATCGCGGTTCTCAAAAAGCTGGTGGAGTCGGGGGAGCTTGACCCGGACGCGACCGTGGTGGCGATCATCACCGGCAACGGGCTGAAGACGCTCGATGATCATCCCGAGAAGCCCTGGCCCCAGACCGAGTGCGAGGCCGAGTCGATGCTGGCGGTGCTCAGCGATCTCCAGGGGCAGGCAGCCTCGGCCCGCCAGCCGCTGCCGGTCTAGCGGGCGGCCGCGGCGTCGGCGACGATCTGCGCCTGCCCGCGTGAGATGCGCCCGGCAGGGACCGACTCGTCACCTGCCCGCAGACGAGCCAGCGCGTCGCGCTTGGCCTCGCCGGTGATCAGCCACAGCAGTGCTCTTGCTCTGTTGAGCAGCGGATAGGTGAACGTCATGCGCGGCAGGCCCATGTACTCGGCTGTGAGCGCCACGTCGCGATCGAGCACATCCAGCACCGGGTCGCCCGGCACGAGCGAGGCGGTGTGACCGTCGGCGCCGATGCCCAGGTGGATCAGATCGAAACGTTCGGGCAACGCGGCTGCGTAAGCGTCGGCGGCTATGTCCAGATCCTCAGCTGTGACCGGCATCGGGTGCAGCCGGCTGACGGCCTGCGGTGAGAGGTTGTCCCACAGCAACGTGAGGTTGCGGTTTGGGTCACCGTCTGGGGCAATGCGCTCGTCGACTTGATAGATGGCCGTTTGCTCCCAGGGGAAGTCCTGGCGGCGCGCGAGGTCGGCGAACATCTGTCCGGGCGTGTGGCCGCCGCTGACAGCCAGCGTGAATTCTCCACGCGCGGAGATCGCGACTCGCGCGTACTCGGCAACAAGCTCTGCTGCTCGCAGCGCCACAGAGATATCGCTTGGCTGTATCTCGATCGGGATCGGCTCGATGCTCATGAGTCGCGCAACGAACGGTAGCGGCGGATCAGCGCATTGGTGGAACTGTCGTGGTCGAGCGTGGGCTCCTGCTCGCTTTCGAGCTCGGGGATGATCCGCTTGGCAAGCGCCTTGCCAAGCTCCACGCCCCACTGGTCGAAGGAGTCGATGCCCCAGATCGTGCCCTGCGTGAACACGCTGTGCTCATATAGCGCCACGAGCGCACCGAGTGCGTGCGGCGTGAGCTGCTCGGCAAGCAGCACATTCGTGGGGCGATTGCCCTCCATTACCCGGTGCGGGACGACAGCCTCCGAGACTCCTTCCTCGCGCAATTGTTGCGCTGTCTTGCCAAATGCGAGCGCCTCGGCTTGAGCGAACACGTTGGACATCAGCAGATCGTGGTGATTGCCAAGTGGGTTGAGTGAGCGTGCGAAGCCAATCAGGTCGACTGGCACAAGCCTCGTGCCCTGATGGATCAGCTGGTAGAAGGAATGCTGTCCGTTGGTGCCGGGCTCACCCCAGTAGATCGCACCGGTGTCGTAGTCGACGTGACGGCCATCCAGCGTGACGTGCTTGCCGTTTGACTCCATAGCAAGCTGCTGCAGATAGGCGGGAAAGCGTGCCAGATATTGGCTGTAGGGCATCACCCCGATGGACTGCGCCCCGAAGAAGTTGGCATACCAAACAGCGAGCAATCCCATCAGGACGGGCAGGTTGCGCTCGAACGGCGTCTCGCGGAAATGCTCGTCCATCGCGTGGAAACCGGCCAGCAGCTCGTGGAAGCGCGCTGGCCCGACCGCAAGCATCGTGGAGAGACCGATCGCGGAGTCCATCGAGTAGCGCCCCCCGACCCAATCCCAGAAGCCGAACATGTTGGCGGTGTCGATGCCGAACTCGGCGACAGCCTCGGCGTTGGTCGAGACGGCGACGAAGTGCTTGGCGATTGCAGCCTCATCGCCAAGCGTCGCAAGCGACCACTGCCGCGCCGAGCGGGCGTTTGTCATGGTCTCTAGTGTTGTGAATGTCTTCGAGGAGACGACAAGGAGCGTCTGCTCGGGGTCGAGGTCGCGGGTGGCCTCAACGAAGTCGGTTGAGTCGACGTTGGAGACGAACCGGAAGGTCATCTCGCGGCGGGTGTAGTGGCGCAATGCCTGGTGGGCCATTACGGGACCGAGGTCTGATCCGCCGATGCCGATGTTGACGATGTTGCGTATCGGCTTGCCGGTGTGGCCAGTCCACTCGCCGGAGCGCACGCGCTCGCTGAAGGCGGCCATGCGATCGAGCACCGCGTGGACTTGCTGCACGACATCGACGCCGTCGAGTAGCAGAGAGGCGGTCCTGGGCATCCGCAGCGCAACATGCAACACGGAGCGGTTCTCCGAGACGTTGATGCGCTCTCCCGCGAACATCGCCGCGGTGCGCTCGGCGACTCCGGACTGCTTGGCCAGCTCCACGAGCAGCGCGATCGTCTCGTCGGTGATGCGATTCTTGGAGTAGTCGAGATGGAAGCCCGCACCTTCGACAACCATGCGCTCCCCGCGGGCGGGCTCGGACTCGAACAGCTCACGCAGGTTGGTATGCCTGATCGCCTCGTGGTGCTGAGCGAGTGCGGCCCAGGCGGGACGCTGAGGTAGCGGCGTTGAGCCGGTGGCGATGGGGGTGCTCATATGCGCTCGATCCTCGGCACTATAGGAAAGCCCCGCCGGAGCGGGGCTTTCCCTTAGCAAGTCGATAAGCCGGATTCTGTCGTTGAACAGCCATCCATCTGAGCGGTCTACCTGGACCTTGGCGGGCAGCCTGCAAACGATCCTGTTTGACCTTGCATCGGGTGGGGTTTGCCCAGCCGCCGCGTCACCACGGCGCTGGTGCGCTCTTACCGCACCATTTCACCCTTGCCTGCCAGCCGTTCACGTGGGACGGCCGACATCGGCGGTTTGTTTCTGTGGCACTTTCCCGCGGGTTTCCCCGGGTCGATAGCTCGACCACCTTGCCCTGTGATGTCCGGACTTTCCTCGAAGGCCGGATGGCCTCCGCGGCTGCTTGACCTGCGCTGTCACCGTAGCGCGTGGGACGCGCCGTGTGAAGACCTGGGCTAGGAGAGCCACAACCACGATCGACGCGAACGGTCGGACCACAGGAGCAACCTGTCCAGCTCAGGAGAGCTGCGAACCGCAGCTGAGACACGCGCCCATGGGCGTCTCTGCGCCAGTCTCACCTGAACCGGAGGCCATCGGTCCAGCGCACACCGGGCAGGAAACGGTGGCGCGCACGGCAAGGCCCTCCCACACACCGGTGACCAGGTCATCCAGCGTAAGCCTGTCGTACGCGCCATTCCGCTCCGAGGTGCAGGCGCTATCCGTCGAGCGATCGCGCGGATCGTGCGGGTAGCACAGGTCGCGCCCGAAATCGTGCGCAAACACTGGCGGTCGCTCGAGCAACAGCGTGCTCATCACATGCTCCTGAGCAAGCCGACCACGCGTCCAAGCACACGGACCTCCTTGGTGCGAATCGGCTCCATCGTGTCGTTCTCTGGCTGTAGGCGGATATGATCCGACTCGCGGAAATAGCGCTTGACGGTTGCCTCCTCGCCGAGCAGCGCAACGACGATGTCGCCTTGCTGGGCCGTGTCCTGCTGGTGGACGACCACGAGATCGTCATCGACTATGCCGGCATCCTTCATCGATTCGCCACGTATGCGCAATAGATAGTCGCCCTTGCCGCCGCCCGCGAGACTCGGAACGGGAACGTACTCCTCGATGTTGTCTTCGGCGAGGATCGGCTGACCGGCGGCTACAGATCCAAGCAGCGGCAGACTGTCGGGGCGGACAATGCTGCGAACGCTGTCCACCGCGCCGCCTACCGCGCGGTCGAGCAGCTCGATTGCTCGCGGCTTCGAAGGATCGCGGCGCAGAAGACCGATCTTCTCGAGATTGGCGAGATGGGCATGGACCGTCGAGGAGGACGCCAGCCCAACCGCCTTGCCGATGTCGCGCACGGTGGGCGGATAGCCATACCTGGCGGAGTACTTGCGGATGAAATCGAAGATCTCCTGCTGGCGCTTGGTCAAATCCATGTGGAGGCGGCTCCCTGGTCGTGAGTGGGCCCTGAAACGAACATGTGTTCGTACACTAGCGCGACGCGTGGACGGATGCAAGGGCGAGCCGTTGGGAAGTAGGTGGACGGCTATACTCGCCCCCTCTGCGCCTGTGGCGGAATTGGTAGACGCGCAAGGTTGAGGGCCTTGTGGACCGCTTGGTCCGTGGTGGTTCGAGTCCACTCGGGCGCATTGGGAAAGCCCTGCTATGCGAGGCTTTTCTTTTATTCGGGGCCATAACGCAGCCTTCCGTCCCGTGTGCACAGTATTCTCACGTGAGAACAATGCTCGGTATTGTGCACACTCCGAGAGGTCTTAGTACTGCTTTGTTAGGTTTCTTTGTTTTGTTGGTGGTGTCGAGCGAGTAGCTGGTCGAGGTTGACTGGTTGCCGGCAAGTTTGGCAGCGGCCGGTCCAGCACTTGAAGACTGGTTGCAGGGCGAGCACCGCTTGGGGCAGTGTCAGGCCGGCCGCTGGTGAAAAGGGTGGAGTCGCTCCAGGGTGAGGAAGCCGTGCGCGGCGGTGACCAATGCGGTGTGGTGGTGCCACCCGAGGTATGAGCGGCCCTCGTAGTGGTCGAGTCCGAGCTCGCCCTTGAGTTGCTTGTAGTCGAGCTCGATCTTCCAGCGCATTCGTGCCAGCCGCGCGAGTTGCTCGGGTGGGGTGTCGGCGGGGAGGTTTGAGATCCAATAGTCGGTCGGCCCCTCTTGATCTTCGGGCCACTCGGCGATCAGCCACTCCTCGCGCGGCTCCTGCTCTGCTCCGTTTTCCCAGCGCTTGAGCGCCTTCACTCGGGCGAAGAGGAACCGTGAGGTGAGGGGCTCACCATCCTCGGGTGCGTCCCTGAAGGTCACGGTCTGCAGGTGCTCGCGGGCGAGACGCTCGATGAGCTTCTGCGCGGGCTCGGGTTTGCGATCAGGACGCAACCGTGTCCTTGACCGGCCGCTCTCACCCGCGCGCTCGGGCAGCGATAACACTGTGTCGGGCGCAAACACGCTCGCCTTCTTATCGACCGAGAACATATATTGGAAACCAGCCCCCTCGAGATCCTGGCGAAGCTGGGTGTTCTTGCCATATGCCTCATCACCAAGCACCGGCGCCCGCTTGATATTCCAGCCCCCAGCGCGTTCGATCAGCTCTCGGCCGAGCCGAAGCTTCGTCTTGAACTCGACTTCCTCGGGGATCTTCGCCTGTGCTCGCCGAGCCGAGTCCTGACACCACTCCTCCGGCAGATACAGCGCCCACCCCAACGGCACCGTCCCGCTCGCCCCGACCGCGTGCACCGAGACCCCTATCTGGCAGTTACCGATCTTGCCCAGCGTCCCCGAATACTGGCGCTTGACACCGGGAGAGCGCTTGCCCTGCTTGGGAAAACCGGTGTCATCGAGCACCCACGCCTCCACGTCAATCACCGCCGCGACCCGCTCAGCGACAGCCCGCACCACCTCGACCGGATCCCACGGGCTGTCGGTGAGGAACTGCTGCATCGACTGGTAGTCGGCCTCACCGCCCAACCGTTCGACCATCGGCTCAAGCGACTTACGCCTGCCCCCCTCGACCAGCCCACGCAGATACAGGCCACCATTCATCATCTGCGCCGGCCGGTTCATCGCCTCAGCGAGCACCTCACGACCAAACTGCTCCAAGCGCTCCTTGACGCTCCCCGCAGAAACGGTCCTAGCAACCTCAATCACCGCCATCATCTTGCTCCTCGCGTCGAACGGATCAACGCAAAGAAGATTCGCGGCAAAGCCAACGAACCCTACCAACAACCTAACAAAGCAGTACTAAGTCTGTCTGTCGGCCTTTGGGCCTGACTGCAACTCGTTGCGTCGTCCGTCACCACCAGGACCCGCGGCGTGACTTGATAGGAGCGTGGCGGCAACCGCCCCGAGAAAGGCCTGTCCGTCGAGGGTCGATCAAACGAGAACCATCGATGAAAGGGACGTGCCGAATGATTGTGATCGGAGCGGATGTCCACAAGAGCACCCACGCACTGGCGGCTGTCGACGCGGCGACAGGTCAGCTATTGGGCGAGCGAGAGATTGCTGCGAGAGAGCAAGGGCATCTCGAAGCGCTGCGCTGGGCACACGGGCTCGACAAGGAGATTGCGTGGGCGATCGAGGATTGCCGCGACCTGTCGCACCATCTAGAGCGCTATCCGTTGAGAAGCTAGAAGCCCGAAAAGATCCAATAATTGTCCATATGTACATGAAGGAGATAGGACGGAGGGCCGTTCGATGCACCAAGACGGATCGCCGCCACGAGCACGTCGAGACGGACTACTTGAAGAGATGGTCGGCGAGGAGCTTCTTCTCTACGATCAAGAGAGCCACACAGCTCATTGCTTGAGCCCTATCGCAGCCAGCGTCTGGCGGCATTGCGACGGCGAGCATGACCTGACTGGCCTTGCCCAGCTCGTCGGAGCCAGCGAGGAGCTGATCGCCGGCGCGCTTCACGAGCTGCGCGAGAAGGAACTGCTTGATGCCGAGCCCGTGCTCATGCAGGACACCGTCTCCGGTATCTCGCGCCGGGAAGCGATCGGTCGGGCCGCGCGTTACGGTGCCGCCGCTGCGGCCGGGTCGATGATCGTCTCCGCGACCGCCGCGACGCCAGCGATGGCCAGCTCGGGGATAAAAGGGGGTGTTTGTGAACCTAGATGATTGATTCCACGGCGAGGGCCGTGGTTTTCGAGGGTTTGTAGGCAGCAGGGTCGAGGTCGGCGGTACTCAATAACCAGCCGCCGACCCGAAGGGGGCCTCGATGGACGCCGACCTCGACCTGCTGCTTACTGCTGTTTATGTCACGGCTGACGATCTCCTGCCCGGTCGGGCGGGGAACGCCAGGAGAAGCGTCACAGACGCGGAGGTCGTCACGCTCTGTGTCGCGCAGGCGATCATGGGGATACCGTCTGACCGGCGGTTCCTCGCGGTCGCCGCTAAGCATCTGCGTCACCTGTTCCCGCAGATCCCCGCCCAGCCCGGGTACTTCAAGCGTCGCCGGCGCCTGACCGAGACGCTTGAGTGGCTGATGGGCGTGTTCGCTAGCCAGAGCCCGGGGTTCTATGACGATCTGCTGCTTGTGGACTCCACACCGGTTGAGTGCGCCCGAAGCCGCGAGACGGTCAAGCGCTCGGCCCTCGGTGATGCCGCTGACTATGGCTACTGTGCCAGCCACAGCCGGTTCTTCTGGGGTTTCCGGCTGCACTTGCTGGCCGCGCCCGACGGGACACCCCGAGCGGTCACGGTCGCTTCCCCCAAACGTGATGAGCGCGATGTCGCGCTTGAGCTGCTCGCTCGCACACGCAGGCAAGGCCCAGTCACGCTGATCGGCGATAAGGGCTACGCAGGACGCGAGTTCGCCGCTCGTGTCAGCGACATGAACGCCACGATCATCAGACCCCGCCGCAAAGATGAGCCCGGCCGAGGCCCACACCTCGCGCCGATCCGCCAGCGCATAGAGAGCATCTTCTGGAGCTGCAAGGGAACCCTCACCCTCGAGCGCCACGGCGCCCGCACACTCCCAGGCCTCAGAGAGCGAATCCTTCAACGCCTCCTCACACTCGCCGCCGCGATCTCCCTCAACCACCAACTCGGACGCCCAAGCCGCGCACTCGTCAACTACTGCGCCTAACCCCGTGGAATCAATCATCTAGTACAGGCACGAATTGCTGCGCATGCCAGGAAGAGTGTTTCACAGCAACATTTGATAAAGAAGAATGCATAGATTTCTGCGAAGAAAATAAGTCCGACTTCGGACCGTACAAGAGCTGGTCCGAAAAATCCAAGTGTGTCTAATATGGTCTCGTCTGGCACATCGTACGGCACAGTGCGAAGCGCGCTGTCGCTGGCCACGCCGCGATCGAATCGTTCATTCGCTTCGCGCTACAAGACAAAACGCAGCCCGTCCTCGCGCGCGGCTGACCACGACACCGCCCCTTTCGTCCGGCGAGCGGCGCCGCCCGAGTCGGTCCGCGCCCGTCACTTCGGGCCGGTTCCCATCGGTGCCGCATGCCAAACGACGGAAACTTGACAGGACTCTTCGCGGCCGACTTCTCCTGCACCGGCGAGCCCGTGGACGGGTCCGTAGCCGATCACCAGATGCGATAAGCCGGCCCAGCCCGCTCCTCGCAATTTCCGAGCTTCGTTTGACATAGGAGCAACGGGATCGCGTAGACGTACGGCGAGGTGGCGAAGCGGCACGGGTGCAGTCCGGTCCTGTGCACTCAATGGACCGGCAAGGGCGCTAGCGATGTTCGAGAAGCAGCGCTCGGCACGGGCTTGGACCGCCGGAGGGACACGTAGCCATGCACGCGTCGTTGCTCGACCAGGGCGCGCTGGTGGGCAGCTATCCTAAGCCCCTCCCAAGTCCACCATCTCTCCCGAGTTGACATTCTGGCTCAAGCGGCGTAACGTGGTGGACGAAAGGAGTACGGATGGCACAACTCATGCAGGTTCGACAGGTCGCCCGCGCGCTCGGGGTTCACGAGAACACCGTGCGTCGTTGGGAGGAGCGCGGTTTGCTGCGCGCCGTCCGACTGCCAAGCGGTGTTCGGCGCTTTCGCGCCGAGGATGTCGAGGCTGTGCGCAAGCAGATGTTCAGCGGTTTCGCCCCCATGCGGGCTGACGACGACATCGCCCCGGCACGCGCCCGCTCCATCGACTGACGCAGACAACCGCCGCCCCTCGAATTAGGCTTCCCGGTCCTGCGCACAAGGCGAGGAAGCGATGGACCTGGCGAGCATCGACCACACGATCACGAGTATTGGCAGCGCCCGTGGGCACGGGCGCTGTTCGCGGGCGATCTCTTCGAGGCCATCCCCTTCGGTGACCAGCCGACCGTCGTCTACACCGCCGAGCAGAACGACGCGCCGGGCAAGCACTTCCTCGGCGAGGTCGCGTTCGGTTACGGCCTACTCATCACGCCGACGTGCGACATGGCCGAGCAGCATGGAACGAGCCTGGCCGCACATCCCTACCGCGTGTTGGTGCCGGTGTTGCCGCTCGAGCTCGTCGTCGAGCAGACGGCAGCGATCGAGAAGAGCCTCGGCCTCCTGCGCAGTCGAGACACGATCACGCCCTACATGTACCTGCCACGCCTACCTGGCATCCTCGAGAGCGAGCAGGTGGCTTGCCTCTTCCGGCCGACGCTCGTCTCGGACGATCTGCTGCGTGATCCGCCTCGGCGCGTTGCGCAGCTCCAGCCACCCGCGCGCCGCCAGCTCAAGGTCAAGCTCGCCGCCTACTGGGGACGAGCGGCCGTCAACCCGGACGACCTGCCGCTGCACGAGCGCGATGAAGCGAAGCTCACCGCCGGCACCTGGCCGCCGAGCGTCTACGACTCACAGAGCCCAAGGGCTGGCGAAGGGTAGCTAGCACCAAAAGATGCGCGCTACGAGCTTCAGCGATCTACTACATACACTCGATCCCCGCCCGGAGGTCCGCTTCCGGAGTTCGAGCGCGTCTGCCGGTGTTTCTGCTCAACGCTCCCGAGTACCGTGCGCGGATACGCAGTGTGTGGCTGTGGTCGGACTGGCCTGGTGCGTGGGGACGCAACGCGGGCATAGACCTGGTGGCCGAGGAGCATGACGGCGGCCTGTGGGCGGTCCAGGCGAAGCTGTACGACCCGGCATACGCGATCAAGAAGGCTGACGTCGATTCGTTCCTGAGCGAATCGGCGCGCCACGCTTGAGGCGATTGCACCTCGACCAAGACCGACGGCCTTGCGGGGCGGGCCGCGGTCAAGCGAACCGTCCTCCTGCTTTCGAGCGTTAGAAGTAGAGAGCAGTATCTGAACCGACGCCCATGCAGTACGTCGGGGTCACGCAAAACACGGCATCGATCCCACCATCCCCCAAACCTGGTATTTCTTCGGTCGTCCAGGTCGTCCCGTCCCAGAAGGATGAATAGAAAGCGTCGGGTGAGCCTCCGACGCCCACGGCCAGACAAGACGTTGCGGACGCACACGAAACGCTTCCAAAGTCGCTGAACTCCCTGGGCGGATTCGCTGAAGACTGGACCGTCCACTCAGCGTCGTTCCAGCGCTCAGCAAGCGTCTCTCCTTCTGATGAACCGACAGCAGTACACGCGTTTGGTTCCGAGCACGAGACGCTTTCGAACTGCATCTCATAGGCACCCGTCACCGGCGTTGACTGAATCGTCCAACCTGTGCCATTCCATCTCTCCGCCAGAGTTGGCCATTTATCTTCCGGCTGATTCTCGGACTGCCCAACGGCTACGCACGTTTTGGGGCCCGTACAGTCGACACTTTTGAGTTCCGAGTCGCTGTCGTCATCGGGGCTCCCGGATGGTATCGGGTCAACCGCGCTCTGAAACGCCCAAGACGAGCCGTTCCAATACTCCGCTAGCGCTTTGCTGTAGCCGAGTTCGTCTGTGTAGCTCCCGACGGCTACGCATGATGCCGACGACATGCACGACACCGACCTAAGGGACGTCGCCTGGCTTTCTGGTGGAGGCGGAGTGGTTTCCATGGTCCAGCTAGTCCCGTTCCAGGTCTCTGAGAAGGGGGTAGTACTGCCGTCGCCACTGCCGATGGCGACGCACGCGTTTGCTGACGTACAAGACACGCTGGTTAGCGTGTTCCGTTCGCCAGAGAGACTTGG
This sequence comes from uncultured Solirubrobacterales bacterium, assembly GCA_963715765.1. GTDB lineage: Bacteria > Actinomycetota > Thermoleophilia > Solirubrobacterales > Solirubrobacteraceae > Palsa-744. The sequence goes on along the minus strand of OY970270.1, from coordinate 3,002,984 downwards.
CACGGGCTCGATGCTCCACGTTGAGCCGTTCCAGAACTCAGCAAGCGGTTTCTGTTCCGGAAAAGTTTCAGCGTAACCCACACCCATGCAGGCCGTAGTTTCTGTACATGACACATCGTAGAGCGCTACGCTCTGCGCGCCGGACGGTTTAGCGAGCTGCTCGATCGTCCAGGTCGGTTGACCAGGCGAGGGCGAGATCGTCCACGCGAACGGAGTGCTTCCCGACTCGCCGCTCGTGTCCTCTGCCTGTATGGTCACTGCCGATTCGCCGATGTCTTCGGGCGTGCCGCTGATGAGGCCCGTGCTCGGGTTGATTGTCAGTCCATGAGGGAGGCCGCTGGCGGTGTACGTGAGCGCGTAGCCGTTGCTGTCGCTCGCGTGGACCTGGAGGCTGACGGGCGTACCGACGGGCGTGGTTTGCGCGCCGGGGTTCGTGACGGTGATCACGGAGGGCGCGAACAGGCCACCGCCACCGAAACCACCAGGCGCCTGAGCGACGTTGAACGAGTGGCTGTACAACGTCAGGGGCTTGCTGTCCAGGTCGAGTGTTGGGGAGACGAAAGCGGCGTTGACGGTGAGGGGCACGCTGAGCGTCCACCAGGGCGTGCTCGTCGTGTTGGCGTTGAACGCGAGTCCGCTCGACACGCCGAGCTGGGGGCCGGCGACTCCGTAGAGCAGTACCTGCAGTGCTGGTTCGACGGTTGCCGAGTCCCTAGAGTCGGCGGTAACCGTGAGGGGGCTGTAAGTGAACGAGGTCGTGGGGCCTACGAGCACCGGGGAGAATTGGCCGTTGCGGTAGCTGACGCCGCCCGTGACCGACGCGTTTGCGGTGACGCCGGTGCTGCCGTCGGCGCCGCCTTCAAGACTGGCGTTCGCGTAGAGCTGACCCTGGACCGTGATGACGACCGGTATCGGGCCGATCGCACCCGCGTACGTCGCGATGTGGAGCGGCGTCGCAAGCAGCGGGGCTTTGCTGAGCGTGCAGCCGGTGCTGGCGTGGACGTCCGCGTTGATCGTCGCACTCGCGACACCCGTGAGCGTGAATTCGGCCGAGGTCAGGCCACCGAGGAGGGAGAAGTTGGCGTGCAGCGTCGGGGTCAGGCTGAGGTTCACGGAGCCCGTGAGGGCCGCGGCTGCGCCGCTCGCGCAGGACACGGCATCGTCGAGGCCGGGGTGGAACGAGCCCGCGGAGATGGCCGTGTGTGCTCTGGCGTCGCTGGCCGATCCGGCGCCGACCTCGCTGAAGCGCGCGAGGTCGAGGGTTCCGCCGTTGCTGCCGACGGCTTCCTCGAGCGTTGCCGGGGAGGTGTTGAGCGTGACCTTGCACGGTCCGAGCACGTCGACGGACTCAATCTTGGTGAGCGAACCATACGGCGTCGTCGCGCTGTAACCAACTGCGAGGATCTGCCCGACCTGCGGTATCGGGTTGAGAGTCGGGCAGTCCGACGCCGCTCTCGCAACTCGAGCGCCCCCGCCGGGCGCGTGAGCGTGGAGCACGACGATTCCCGGTTGCCCAGGCGGCGGCACAGAGACGACGTCACTAGACGAGACGACGATGGGCTGGAGGTTCACATCAACGCTCCTCGTGGCCGTGGTCGCGACCGTTCGGTCGCGGCGCGTCACGACGACGCGGAGCGTGACGTGCGTCGGTCGATGCGGGGTGAGCCACGTGAGCGTAAACATGCCAGGCGAGCTGATCCGGGAGCTGCCAACGTTGGCCCAGCCGCGCGAGGTGTGCTGTTGGAGCTCGGCGCGCGTCCCCCGGCTCACGGGTGAGAGTCGGCCAGCAATGTGGATGTGTGAGCTGACGAAGACGGATGCTGGCAATGGCGCCGAAACCCGCGAAGCACGTGAGCCGGCCGACGCCCAACTCGGCGCCGCCCACGCCAGCAGCAGCACGCAGCCGCACGCCACGCCGATCAAGACCCGGCCACGCCTTGTCGACCTTCTCCCGTTTGTCTTCATTGCGCGACCCCGGGCTAGTATCCTTGCCCCCCTGTCGTCCCCTCCGTCAAGGTCGGAACGCTACTCCGTAGCCGACTGTTGTGGCTGTTGCCAAAGCATGAACGCGAACAAGTCTTAGTAACGCGGCCCGCTCTTCGGAATCTGAGTCTCCAGGGCATCGTCTGCGACAGACTACCGGGAACGTGTTCCCTAGGCAGGGAGGTCCGCTGCATCGAGGGTTCAGGTGTGCGTATCAGCCAAGCCCCACAGGTGGCCCTAGGCCGAGCGATCCGCCTACGCCGCGAGGAAATCGGACTAAGCCAGGAGGCCGTTGCAGACGCCGCCCACCTCGATGCGACCTCGATCCGGGGTCTTGAGCGAGGAATCGCCAACCCCACCTGGGATGTCGCCGACCGGGTCTCACGAGTCCTCGGGCTCTCGCTACACGAGCTCGCCCGCATGGCCGACGAGCTTGAGACCGCAGACCGACGGCCCACCAACCAGCCACTACGCCAAAACGACGACTGAGAGGAGAGTCAAGCCCAAGGCGGTGGCGCGTAGGCTGCGTATCTCGCCGTCCGCCCATAGGTAATCCGAGCCTTCCAAGGGCTCCCCGCAGCGTGAGCGCTCCTTCGAGGGCCGTGGGATCGCTCACATCATCACGGTTGCGCATACAAGCGTTGCGGTTGCTGCGACCAGAGCAAGCGTTATCCCAGCCAAGATCAGCGTCGCCGCTGCGGTCAAGTCTGCTATCGGTGCAACCACGATCATCTCGGCAAACATGCCTCAACCGTACGGCCGCCGACAGACGCAACGGCTGGAGCCAGAGACAGCGAGACCAACGCTCGGATGCCGACCGGGTCAGTCCTTTGCCCTTCCAAGCTGAGTACGCACGATCGGCCATGAACCTCGCCGCGTGAGAACACTTTGAGAACATCCACCCCTCCAGACCCGTCCGATACGTCCACGAACCCCTACAAACTGGACAATCTGGACGCCCCCGGACCGCGATCAACACCCCCAGTATCCGGTTGAGGGCCTTGTGGACCGCTTGGTCCGTGGTGGTTCGAGTCCACTCGGGCGCATGAAGAGATCTTCAAACAGCTTCTGGACGTTTCCAGGCATTTCGCCCAGATAAAGCGACGGGGGACCGAGGAATCGAACCTCGAGCAAGGGTTTTGGAGACCCCCATGTTACCGTTACACCAGTCCCCCAGAAACACCTGATTTGCAGGTGGTTCCGCTGTGCGCCGGGCGCTCACGAAACTCTACACGCCTTCCCGCGAGGGCGAGACGCGGTATCCGCCGCGAGGGTCGCTCGCCAGCTAGGATACTCTTGAGTGGGGATGCTGAGATGCTTTGGGATAGCTCTGACGGTGCTTGCGCTGGGAGTAGCGCCTGCCGGCGCGACAGAGACACGGCGGGATGCAGCATCCACCCACACCTACCTGATCGCCGCCTATGCCGCGCTGCACGCGGTGGTAAGCAAGTGGTCCTCCGTTGAAGCGGACATACACCGGCTCGACCAGAGCGTTCAATCGGAATGCGCCGGCGTGGCCGCCGGCTCCCCACAGAACGAGGAAGAGCAGAAGTTGAGCTACGAGGTCGCCGGAGCGCTTTGGGCGACCTCCTATCACGCGGACGCGACCGTCATTCAAAGGTTCCTCAAAACCGTCGATCCGCTCGCATGGAGCAATCCGGCGGTTACCCGTGCCGCGCATGCCTACGCAAGGAGCCTGCACGCGATGGTCGCCCTTCCTGTGCCCAACATCTGTGCGGACGTCCGTTCGTGGATTGCCGACGGCTTCAAGGCCGTCCCCGCCGATACGCAGCAGTTCGACCGGCGCGTGGAAGCAATCGAAATCAAGGAACTTCCGCGAAAGCTCCTCTCTCCATATCTGCAGCCCGCAGACAACGCTCTGTTTGCGCGTGTGGAACATGCCACGCACCAGTTTGAAGAACTAGAATTCGTGCATGGCCAGAGCTACTGGAACACGTTGCTCGAAGTGCTCGCGCTAAACCAGTAGCGCCGCCCACCCGCCGCGCGCGTATTCGACCCAGCGGCCCAGGACTCAAGCAAGTCGGGGCTCCGGTCGAAAAGGTGTCCAGATCCGACATGGACATCCTTGTAACATTCCGCACATTCTTTCGTAACGTCGCGCGGAACGACGACGGCCTAACGCTGATCGAAGTGGTGATCACAACGCTGTTCGTCGCGCTGATCGCCGTCGCCACGCTGACGGGCTTCCAGGACATCGATCGCACCTCGGTCGACGAGCGCTTCCATGCCGAGGCCGCTCTGCTTGCCGCCCAGTCTCAGGAGCAGCTGCGCAGCGATCCCGCAAGCACTCTCGACGATCTCGAGGGAACCGAAAAACACAGCCACGCCTACACCGCCGCGATCAACGAGAACACATACACCATCACCCAGGAAGCAAACTACGTCAACGAATCCAGACCTGGATCGGACTGCCTGGCAACGGCCGCCAGCGAATCGAGCTCCAAGAACGACGGCGACTACCTGCGGGTCACATCCAGGGTGACCTGGCCTCAGATCTCGCAAACAGGGCGTGAACGCGAACCCGTAACCGAGTCGAGCATCATCACGCCACCGGACGGATCGGCACTCGAGGTGGACGCAACCACCGGGGAAAGCCCCGAACAGGCGCTTTCGGGCGTCACCCCAGTCGTCGAATATACCGGCGCTAAAGCCACCAAACCGACCACCATCGAAGGAACGACGGGTACGGCCGGTTGCGTGGTGTTCGGCGGCATCCCCTCCACGTCCGCCAAAGTCGAAATCAAGGAACTGCCCGGCTACGTCACGACCAGCGGCGCGATCAAAGTCCCGGCCAAGGAAGTGACCATTGCGCCCAACATCACGACGCACGATCCGGTTGTCCTCAACCGAGGTGGTGCGATCACGGCGAAATTTACATACACCAAATCCGGTAAAGTCGAATCGGTAGAAGGCAGCACGTTCGTCGCCGCCTTTGAAGAAGTCACCAACGCGGCGACCGAATTTACGGTGGGAGCACCCACGGTGGGGACACCCGGAACACCCGGGTTCGTATACGAAGCCGGTGGAGAACACAAGTACAAGACCATCACCACAGAACCATATTATTCGGCTTCTGCCACCACGCCAATGGGCACGGGCTATGCAACCGGCGATCTCTTCCCATTCCCATATCTTTCTACGACCAAAAGGGAATGGCTGGTGTTCGCGGGAGACTGCAAGGAAAACAACGCCCATACCATCGACAGCGCCGTCGAAGACGGCAAAGCTATCGTGCTACCGGGCAAAACGACCGAAGTCAATGTTCCGATGACATACCTGCTGCTCAACGTGTACACAGGCACTAGCTCCAGTCAGGGAGCGCTCGCGACCACAGCCTACAAAGTAAAGATCACCAATACGGCATGCGCTAAAGCCTCGACTCCCGTCAACGCCTCGGCCGCCAACCTCGAACATACCCAGGAAACCACGACGCAGGGACATCTCGAACATCCCTCCCAGCCGTTTGGCAAGGAGAAAGTGTGTCTCTACAATCCGACCGAAAAACATAGCTACACGTTCGAACCAAACCTGAGCTCAACCACCGAACATAGCGACACGATCTACCTCAAACAAAAAGAAGAAACCTACACTTCCCCCGGAAGCGGCGACTCGGTGACAGTCGCGAAAGCCTCCTCCTGCTGATGAAACCGCTCGCTGCACCCATACGCCTCCTGCGCGACAACGAGCGGGGCTTCACCCTGATCGAAACGCTCGTCGCGATGTTCAGCGCCGTCGTGGTGGTGGGCGCCCTTTACGCGATCATGATTGTAGCGCTTGACCAGACCTCGCAAGTCACCGATATGGTCCAGGCGAACCAGATCGGTCGTACCACTATGACAAAGCTCGTCGACGAACTGAACTCGACATGCATTTCCTCCGGCTTCTCCCCCGTTCAATCAGGCAGCCTCGAAAACAGCAAAGAAAGCAAGCTGGTGTTCATCAACGCCTATGGCAAGGAAGCCGAAATCCCAACCTCGGCCGTCAAGAAGCATGAAATCATATGGGAAAAAGGCACGGGCCTATTGATTGACAAGACATTTGCCAGCACCAGTCTTGAAAAAAGCGAATATAAATTCTCTTCGACAGGGACGACCGTCCGCCTCGGCGAATATATAGCCCAACGCAAAATATTGGAAAAAGGATCGGAAAAAACCCTTCCAATCTTCCGATATTACAAGGACTCCGAAGCGTCCCCTAGTCTCAGCACCGAAGGCTCACTCAGCACCCTGGAAGAAAAAACCCCACTCTCGGGCGGCAACAGTGAAAAAGGGCTCAGCGCCACGGAAGCTGGCGAGGCTGAATCGGTGGAAATCAATTTTAGCCAGATCCCAATCGACAAAAATGTCAAGGAAAACCGTACCGCCGACTTTAAAACTCAGGTGACGCTCTCATTCAGCGTACCAAACGCCGAAAATCCGATCAAGGCAAAACCATGCGAATAGCCTCCAAAATCAACCGACTTCGCTCTCGTCTCACCTCCGACGAGGGCTTCACGATGATCATCGCCCTCGGAGTCATGTTCGTTACCAGCCTTCTGCTGGTCGGCGCCTATACCGCCGCAACCGGCGATGTCAAGCTATCGCACAACGAAATCATCCAGAAGCAAGCCTACTACGCCGCACAGGCCGGTGTGCAGGAGTATGAGTACCAGCTCCAGAGCAACCCCGATTACTGGGAGACATGCAAAACGCCCGAAAACACCGTCCCCCAAGAAATCCTAAAGACAAAAGAAAACAACTACAACGGCCACTATGTGATCAAACTGCTGACGGCGAGCACGGCGCCCGAAGGCACCACAGCATGCAGCACATCCAACCCATTTGGCACGATGATCCAGTCGACCGGCGCCCAGGCGAGCACATTCCGGATCGAATCGACCGGCTACGCCGGCACGGACAAGCACACGATCATCGCCACATTCCATGTCATCGGCTTCTTGGACTACGCCTACTTCACCCAGTACGAAGTCGAAGACCCCACCTTGAACGGCGACTCCTCGGAATGCGAAAAATACTACGCCGAACGCCAGGCAAAAAAAACCACCTGCCAGACGATCATCTTCGGCAAGGAAGACAGCGTCAACGGGCCGATACACACCGACGACGCAGCCAACGTCACCTGCAGCAAAGAACTCAGCTTTGGACGCGAAGGCCACAACGACGCGATCGAGATCGACGGTAAAACATACCCGGAATGCTCCTCCTCCTCAGAACCGACATACAACGATACGACCAAAAAACCTACCGTAGGTAAAGAACTCGTCGCGCCCCAGAGCGACACCAGCCTGCTTTCGTACGTCGAAGAAGAAAACAGGTTCACGGGAATGACCCACCTGGTTCTCAATGGCACGACCAAAGAAATCACTGCGAAATACTGGGTGGAAGAAAGTGGCGCCGAGAAAGAAGTAAAAAAGACCATCAAATGGCCTAAAAACGGCCTTCTCTATGTCCAAGCGGGCAAAGGCTGCGCCTACATCTACAAACCGACCGAAGCGGACACAAGCAACGAGGAAAAAGAAGAGATCAACTGCGGCACCGTCTACGTCAGCGGCACATACAGCGAATCTCTCACCATCGGGGCTCAGAACAATCTGATCATCAACGGCAGCATCTACCCCACCAGCGTCGAAGGCAAATTGGGAAGCGCGCCGTCCGGGACGACGACCCTCGGTCTGATCGCGACCGAATACGTCCGTATCTACCACCCCATCACCGAAGAAGTATGCACAGAAAAAGAAAATAAATTTACCAAACGCGAGGAACGGGAATGCAGCGGGGGCGGCGAAAACGAAGAAGTCACCGGGAAAGAGTCGCTCAAAAGCCCCTGGATCTACGCCGCGATCCTCTCGACCAGCCATTCCTTCATCGTGGACAACTACAACCAGGGCAAACATCTCGGCGAACTCAACGTGTATGGCGCGATCGCGCAGAAGTTCCGCGGCCCGGTCGGATTGGTCTCGGGCCAGGGCTATAACAAGGAATACATCTACGACGAACGCCTTGCGACTGACGAGCCCCCCTACTTCTTGAGCCCGCTGAACGCCGGCTGGGAGATCGAGCGCGAGACCGCACCCACCGCCGAATAGACACCGAGCACGTCCATGGAGCATCCCACCGCTTCGTCGTGTAATTTCAACATGTGGCGATTTCACAAGACGGCTTTGGGTCCCGACATTCGGACGCCCTGGCGGCGGTAGCGCTACACACGCTCGTCACCGAGGCACGCAACGGTGCGAGCACCGCTCAGGTGGCGCTCGCGTGCGAGCGCGACCCGCGCAGCCCGCACGAGCTGCACGAAACCGAAGCGGCACTACAGGTCCTGCTCGACGATGGCCTTGCCATGCGTGACGGTGAGATCTTCAAGCCCACGCGCGCCGCGATCCGCGCTGCCGAGCTGAGCTTTTGAGTAGCAACTGCGAGGTCCCGTCCGGCCGCAGGTACGCGCCCGCGGACGGCTGCTCTTACGGATGGGAATTGCCGATGGGGGCTGCCGGCAGTTACTCCACGCCCGCAAACAAGACCGCAGGACACAGTTGCAGCGCGCGTGCGAGCTTCAACACGGTGCGCAGGTTCGGTCCGCGCCCGCCGCGCTCATACACGCTGATCGCCGCGCGGTCGACCCCAGCCTCATAGGCAAGCACCTCTTGGGACATCCCCGCATCCCTGCGAGCCGCGCGCAGGTTCGCCCCAAGGCGCGACGCGGGGCCCGCGTGCGTGCCGGGCTCCGCCGCCTGTCCGGGCTCCGCCGCCTGTCCAGACGCACGCGTGCCGGGCGAGCCGATGCCCTCCAGCAGCGAGACGGGCGCCACACCCAGCGCCGCGGCTACGCGCACGAGCGTCGACAGGTCGGGCGAGCGCTCCGCGCGCTCCAGAAAGCTGATGGCCGCGCGGTCCAGACCCGTTGCCTCCGACAGCGCGACCTGGGAGAGTCCGATATGCAACCGCGCGTCACGCATGTTCTGACCAAACGCAGCCACTTGCTCGTCGATCTCAGGGTCCTTGGTGTGCCTCACGAGCGCATCATCGACGCTCGCCTACAGAAACACCACTGTAAAAACACAAGCGTGCTACGACCGCTCCCATGCGGCGCGAAACGCCCTTTTGAAGGGGGCGAGCATGTGGTTTTCGACAACGACGACGAGCTCACGCCACAGCATGGAGCCAATCGGCGTCGGCACAGCACCGATCGAGCCTTACCGCCAAGCGGGTCGCCGCGTACCTCGATGGTACCTTCCTGTGGTGATCACAGATGCTCGATAGCGCGCTCGATGACGCCGTCACGCACGAACGGCTCGCCAAGACCGAGCGTCTGCGCGCGCAGGGCATCGAGCCGTTTCCGCACATCCCCTCCGCCGAGCGCACGCCGATCGTCGATCTCTACGCGGCCCACGATCCAGCGGAGCTGAAGGCCGGCGAGCACTCCCGTTTCACCTACCGGCTCGCGGGACGTCTCATCTCGAGGCGCGGACACGGCAAGACGACATTCCTCGACCTGCGCGACTCAAGCGGACAGATCCAGCTGCACGTACACCACGACACGCTCGGCGAGCAGGCCTATGAGCGCATCCTCGACCTCGACATCGGCGACATCGTCGAAGCACGTGGCTGCGTGTATGTGACCCAGCGCGGACAGCTAGCGCTCAGCGTGCACGAGTGCGCATTGCTGACCAAGGCGCTGCGCCCACCGCCCGACAAGCGCCACGGACTCGGTGATACGGGCACGCGCTATCGCTACCGCGAGCTGGACCTGCTCGCCAACGAGTCGACGCGCGAGCTGTTTCGCACCCGTGCCCACACGATCGACGCTCTGCGCGCGTTCATGAGCGAGCGCGGCTTCATCGAGGTCGAAACGCCCGTGCTGCAAGCGCTGGCGGGCGGAGCCTCGGCGCGACCGTTTCTGACACATCACAACGCGCTCGACCAGGAGATGTCGCTGCGCATCTCCGTCGAGCTGTACCTCAACCGCTGCCTGATTGGTGGCCTGGAGAACGTGTACGACCTCGGCAAGTGCTTTCGCAACGAGGGCATCTCCTACCGGCACAGCCCCGAGTTCACGATGCTCGAGTGGCTGATGAGCTACTCCGATCACACCGACGTGGCTCGTTTCACCGAAGATCTCGTCGCCCATGTTGCTGGGCGTGTGCTCAACACGACGGTGATCGAGCGAGGCGGCGAGACGATCGACCTCGCAAAGCCGTGGCGGAAGACCACCATGCAGGCCGAGATCCTGCGCGTCTGCGGCGTGGATTTCCTCGCAAGCGATCGCGACCAGATGGCGGCGCTGCTGGATGACCGCGTTCACCCCGACGCGAGTTGGGCACAGGTGGTGCAGGCGGTCTATTCAAAGCTCGTGGAGCCCACGCTCAACCAGCCCACACTCGTGTATGACTTCCCGCTCGAAGTCCTTCCCGATCACCAAGGCCCACTCCGAGGACCCGCGCTTGGCCGAGCATTTCGACGCGGTGATCGGCGGCATCGAGCTCGTCAGCGGCGACTCCGAGGTCAACGATCCGGTCGAGCAGTATCAGCGCTTCGTCGAGCAGCGCAAAGAGCGCCAACTCGACGATGACGACGCCCCGCACCCGCACGACGAGGAGTACGTGCGCGCGCTCGAGTACGGCCTTGCGCCATCCGCCAGCGGCGGCATGGGTGTGGACCGCCTGCTGATGATTCTCACAGGGCACGACACGCTACGGGAAGTCGCTCCGTTCCCGGTGATGCGCGAACGGCGTGACACCACGGGCACGCCCCTCCTTCCCATACCCCAAGACGTCCCCTCCTCATCCTCAGATTCGGATTAGGCGAGAGCGTACGGGCAGCTATAGTCGCCGGGGACCTGAACGATGAGCGATAGCGAGCACAGCTTCGAGGAGATGCACTTCGAGCCCGCCCCTGCGCTCTCGGGGGAGGTGCCGGGAGCGCGCTCGCGCGAGCTGCTCGCCGAGCAGGAGGAACTCGAGTCAAGCGCGCGCTCCTACCCGCGCAGCGTGCCAATCGCGATCGAGGCTGGCCGAGGCGCGACGATGCGCGACGTGGACGGCAACACGTTCATCGACTTCTTCGGGGGCGCTGGCGTGCTCAACGTCGGCCACAACCACCCCGATGTGGTCAAGGCCGCGGCCGAGCAGCAGGACAAGCTGGTGCACGCGCTCGACTTCCCCACCACCCCCAAGCTGCGCCTGATGCGCAAGCTCAAGAGCCTGCTCCCCGGGCGCCTGCGTGAGAGCGCGCGCTTTCACTTCGGTGGGCCCACCGGCTCGGATGCGATCGAGGCGTCCCTGAAGCTGACCCGCGCCCACACCGGCCGCGAGACCGTGATCGCCTTCCAGGGCTCCTACCACGGCATGACAGCTGAAGCGCTGTCGGTCACCAGCGACGTCGGATTCGGCGGCCCGACCTCCACCCCGGTGCACTTCATGCCCTACCCCTACTGCTATCGCTGCCCGCTGGGACTGAAGCCAGACTCGTGCGAGCTGGCATGCGCGCGCTTGCTGGACACTTCCCTTGAAGACCCCCATAGCGGCATTCCGACGCCGGCCGCCGTGCTCGTCGAGCCAATCCAGGGCGAGGGTGGCACGATCGTCCCGCCAGACGGCTATCTCACCGAGCTGCGGCGCATCACCCATAAGCACGACGTACCGCTGATCTGCGATGAGATCCAAACCGGATTCGCGCGCACCGGCACGATGTTTGCCGTCGAACACGACGGCATCACGCCTGATGTGATGACCCTCTCAAAGGCGCTCGGCGGGATCGGCTACCCGATCTCGTGCATCGCGTATGACTCAAAGCTCGACACCTGGAAGCAGGGCGCCCACATCGGGACTTTCCGTGGCCACCAGATCGCGATGGCCGCCGGCTTCGCGGCAATCGAGTTCATGCAGGAGGTCGATCTACCCGCCCACGCCGCGCGTCTGGGCGAGCTCACGCTGGAGTTGCTGCGTGACGCCCAGGACACGCTGCCATCCGTTGGCGACGTGCGCGGGCGCGGACTGATGATCGGCATCGAGCTGGTCCGCGATCGCGACTCAAAGCAGCCATGGCCCGAGATGGCTGCCCAGATCCGTACCGAGTGCTTCCACCGCGGCGTGATCATCGAGGTGGGCGGCCATTACGGCAACGTCGCGCGCTTCCTCCCGCCACTGGTGATCTCACGCAAACTGCTGCTCACCGGCGTCGAGATCTTCATAGAGTCGGTGCGGGCCGCGGAAAACACGCTCGCGCGGCCCTCGGCACTGATCTCCGGCTGAGAGCTAAATAGTGCGGGCGGAGGGACTTGAACCCCCAAGGGCCTGAGCCCACTGGCTCCTAAGGCCAGCGTGTCTACCAATTCCACCACGCCCGCAGGTTGCGTGAGAACTGTGAGAACTCTCGCCAGGATATATGGTGGGTTCGAGGCGGTCGGATATGCTAGCGAGGGTCCATAGGACCGCTGGAGATTGTATGGTCAGGAGCGAGATGTCTTCAACTTCGGGGAGCAGGACGCCGGCGGGCGTGATCGTGACGCATCCCAACCGCGGCAAGCCGGTCGTGCAGGCGACCCGCGCCACGGTCGTCGTGCTGCTGCTCGTCTCCACCGCGCTGATCATGATCGTGACGATCGGAGGATGGGGAACGCTCGAGGGCGGCATCCCAATCCTGCTGGCATGGGCGATCGTGTACCTGCTCATGGCCTACTACACAGCGCGCTGGAGTCGCGGGGTGCTGCCGATGGCGGCCGCGCTTGCATTGCTGCTGTTCATATTTGCGTTGGTGTCTGCCCCAGCCTGGTTCGAACGCAACAAAGCTGGCTACGCCGCGCCGAACCTGAACGCGGGACTGTTGGGCGTGGTCACACTTGTGATCGTTCCGGTGCAGATTCTGCTGATCGCGTTTGCGATGCGCGGCTTCTCACAGGGTTGGAACGTCGAGCTCGAGAAGCTCGATCCCAGCGCCGATCCGGACGCGCTCGCCAGACCCGCGTAATATTGAGAGTCGTTGCGGCGGTGGCGGAACGGTAGACGCGATGCTCTCAAAAGGCATTGTCCGAAAGGGCGTGTGGGTTCGATTCCCACCCGCCGCATCGATCAGGACACGATTTCGAATAGCGGCCCGGCAAGCGCCGGCACCGCGGCAAGCACCCCAAGCGGCAGGCGCTCGCGCTCCGGCAGTTCCAGCACGGTGAGCCCAGCCCGTTCGCATACAAGCGTTCCCGCAGCGATGTCCCACGGCTTGGTTGTGCGCTCGAAGTAGGCGTCGTAGCGTCCCGCCGCCGTCCACGCCAAATCGAGCGCGGCACTGCCGAGGCGACGAATGTCGCGCACGCGCGGCACCACCCGCGCCAGCACCTCGGCCTGAGCGGCACGAACGTCGGCGTCGTAGGCGAAGCCGGTGGCCACCATCGCACTCGCAAGCTCAGCGCTCGCGAGACGCGCACGCTCGGGCGGCGCGATCGGGGCCCCGTTTAGCAGTGGAGCTCCATCGCGAGCGGCAGCGAACAGCTCGTCACGACAGGGATCGAAGATGGCGCCCACCAGCGAACCGTGAGCATCGGTGACCGCGACGCTGACACACCATTGGGGAATTCCAAACAGGAAGTTGATGGTTCCGTCGAGCGGGTCAACCACCCACGTGAGGCCGCTGGAGCCCTCCTCTCCCCCGCCCTCCTCGCCGAGAAAACCGTCCGCCGGCCGAGCCAGAGCAAGCGTGTCCCGGATCAAGCGCTCAGACGCCAGATCGGCTTCGCTGACCAGGTCGGTGGGTGTGCTCTTGCTGGCAAGGGCCGGCTCGCGACCGGCCTGAAAGCGCTCGAGCAGCAGCGCACCGGCGCGCTTGGCGACATCGACGGCCAGCCCCAACAGCTCCTTCTGTGCCGGCGGATCGTCAGCCACGTGCACCTCCAGGTCGCCAATCACGGACGACTGGGTTGACGGCAGCCCCGGCTCGGGCGTCGCCTTCACGAGAACGCATCGGGGCGGTGCTGCGCCCAGGGACGCTCCGCCTCGATCTGCCCTGCGAGCGAGAGGATGCTCGCCTCGTCGCCGGGCCGTCCGACGACCTGTACGCCGCGTGGCAGGCCATCGGCGCCGAAGCCCGCCGGCACCGAGGCGGCAGGCTGACCGGTGACGTTCCATGGCGCGTTGTAGGGCACCAGCGCGGTAACCGCGTTCAAGGTCCACAGTCCTCCACGCCCGTCGTACTGGCCAATCCGCGGCGGCGGTTGCGCGGTGGTCGGGGTGATCAGCACGTCGTGATCCTCCAGCACACGGTTCAGCTTGGCGGCAAGCGCATGCTCGTGCGCGCGCGAGCGCTCGAGCAGCGCCGGCGGCACCAAAGACCCGAGTCCCGCCATCGAGCGCGTACGGCGCGACAGACGCTCATAGTGGGGCTGCGCGTGGGCTTCGTCATGGATCCCGCGCAGGTAGCGAACGAGTACCGCGGGCATCGTGTCGAGACCGTAATCAGGATCCTGCTGTTTGACCTCGTGCCCGAGCGAGCGCAACAGCTCCACGGTCTCATCCAAAGCACGGCGCGCATCGCCGTCCAAGCGCGCGACCACGAGCGGCGGGATCTTCGTGGAAAACGCGATCCTCAGTTTGGCGGGCGCAGTGCGGGCGGACTGCAAGAACGGCTGCGCGGGCGGCTCGGGACGGTCGCGATCGACAGCCGCCGAACCCGATGCAACGTCGTGGAACAGCGCCGTGTCGATGACCGAGCGGCTGAGCACGCCGTTGACCGACAGCCCGTGCCACGCCTCGGGTTTGGGCGCCATCGACACGCGCCCACGCTGTGGCTTCAGTCCAAACAGCCCGCACCATGCCGAGGGGATGCGGATCGATCCCGCCCCGTCGCTGCCGACCGCGGCGCCCACGAGCCCTGCGGCGACCGCCGCACCGCTACCGCCGCTGGACCCTCCGGGTGCGCGCTGCAGGTCCCACGGGTTGCGAGTTGCGCCGAATGTCGGCGTCTCGGTGAACGGCCAGATGCACAGCTCTGGCACGTTGGTCTTGCCGATCACAATCGCGCCCGCCTCGCGCAGGCGCCTCACGAGCTCGGCGTCGGAAGGCACCGGCACCCCGCCGTGGGCGTTGGTGCCAAGTGCCGTGATCTCACCGGCGACGTCGACATCGTCCTTGATCGCGATCGGCACGCCAAGCAGCGGGCGCTGGGTGGGTGGGGTTCCGGCTCCCCTACGCGCATCGGCTTGATCGGCTTCGAGCAGCGCGCGCTCGGCGAACACGACCCTAAATGCATTGAGCTGCCCGTCGAAGCGCTCAATCCGCTTCAGATACAGCTCGACCAACTCGCGCGAGGAGATATTCCCCGCGGCGATCATCTCGGCCTGTCCGGCGATGCCCGCGAACGCTAGATCGGTGGCGTCCATTGCGCGAATGCTAGACGGGTGTGACCGGATTGCGCTTGGCGGGCCATTCGCGCTGCTTACTCGCGGCGTGAGCAAAGCGTCGAATCAACTCGTCGCGCAGCCGCTCGGGCTCAACCACCGCATCGATCACGAGCTCGGAGGCAAGGTGCAGGATGTCGATGTCCTCTGCGTACTCACGCCTGAGCTCCTCAGTCTTGGCAGTGCGCTCCGACCCGTCGGGGATCGCCTGCAGCTGGTTGTAGTAGACGGCGTTGATCGCCGCCTGCGGCCCCATCACCGCGATCGAGGCGCTTGGCAGCGCAATACAGCAGTCGGGATCAAAGGCCGGACCAGCCATCGCGTAGAGCCCGGCGCCGTAGGCCTTGCGCACGATCACCGAGATCTTCGGCACCGTGGCCTCTGAGACGGCGCTGATCATCTTGGCGCCATGGCGGATGATGCCCTGACGCTCCACCTGCGTGCCGATCATGAAGCCCGGTACGTCTGCCAGGAACAACAGTGGAATGTTGAACGCATTGCAGGTCCAGATGAAGCGCGCGGCCTTGTCGGCCGAGTCGGAGAACAGCACACCGCCCTTGTGCTTGGGCTGGTTGGCCACGATCCCAATCGCGCGACCGTCGAGGCGCGCGTAGCCGACGAGCAGCTCCTTGGCCCAACGCGCGTGGATCTGCAGGAATGTGTCAGCGTCGATCAGGGCATCGATCAGCGAGGTCATGTCGAACGGCTTGTTCTCGTCGTTTGGGATGACCTCGAAGGGATCATCGCCACCCACGAATGGAGTGGGCAAGGCCGGTGGCGCATCGGGGGAGGACTGCTCGCAGTTGGATGGGAAGTAGGACAGGTAGCGCCGCGCAAACGCGATGCCCTCCTCGTCTGATTTGACCAGCTGGTGAGCGCAGCCAGACACGCCGGTGTGCATGCGCGCGCCGCCCATCTCCTCGAGGGTGACATCCTCCCCGATCACCATTTGGGCCATGCGCGGGGAACCCAGGTACATGGAGGCGTTGCCGTCGCGCATGATCACGATGTCGCAGAACGCGGGAATGTAGGCGCCCCCGGCCGCCGAGGGGCCGAAGAGCACGCACACCTGCGGCACGACGCCTGACATGCGTACCTGGTTGAAGAAGATCCGTCCCGCCCCGCGCCTTCCCGGAAACATCTGGACCTGCTCGGTGATACGCGCCCCGGCGGAGTCCACGAGATAGACCATCGGGATGCGCAGGCTGGCGGCACGCTCCTGGATGCGCAAGATCTTCTCGACCGTCTTCGGGCCCCACGAGCCGGCCTTGACGGTGGGATCGTTGGCCATCAGCGCAACCGGTCGTCCCTCGACCGCCCCGACCCCGGTGAGCACCCCGTCGGCACCGAGACCATCGCCCTGCCAGTTGGCCAACAGCGCCTCCTCGGAGAAGGAGGCATCGTCCAAAAGTAGGGCCACACGCTCGCGCACCGGCAACTTGCCCTGTTGTGCCGCCTTCGTGCGGTGGCGCTCGGGTCCACCGGCAAGCGCGCGGGCTTCGGCCTCGTGTAGATCTCCCATCGTCGCGGAGCCTATCGATAGGTTTTGCGCGAAGGACTCGTGGAGCCCACAGCGTTGGAGGAACCCACGCTGCGGGAAGGTTTCGCATAACGCGGAGTCTGCGCGTGTGAGAGCCACCTACGAGAAGGAGGCATGTTCATGTCCAGTCCCACGACAGGCTCCTCGCTCCATCCTGCAGCTCAGACTCACTGCCGTCCCCAAACTCACTGCCGTCCCCGGACTCACAGCGCCCAGGGAGACCAACGGTATGTGGCGAAGGTCGCATTACCCTTGCTGCTCGCGACCGTGCTCGCGTGTCTCGCAATCTCGCCGGGCGCGGCCCTGGCGTTCGATCACCCGTTCATCGGTCGGTTTTCCACGATCTCCTCGGTAGGCAGCACGGTGCCGGCCAACGGAGACCTGAACCCCTACGGAATCGTGACCGTGCCAAGGAGCATCGGCGCGCTGGTGCAGGGGAACATACTCGTTAGCAACTTCAACAACGCCGAAAACCTCCAGGGAACGGGCACCACGATCGTGCAGATAACCCCCTCCGGCAGCCTGTCCCTGTTCGCGCAAATCGACCCCCTCAAGCTCCCCGGCGCGTGCCCTGGCGGAGTGGGCTTGACGACGGCGTTGGCGGTGTTGCCAAGCGGGTATGTCGTAGTCGGCAGCCTGCCCACGAGCGACGGATCGGCCGCGACAGCGCAGGCGGGATGTCTGATCGTGCTCGACAAGAACGGCAACGCGGTCGAGACTATCTCCGGCGCGCCGATCAACGGTCCCTGGGACATGACCTCTGTCAATGAAGGCTCGGACGCCACACTGTTCGTGACCAACGTCCTGAACGGCACCGTCGCATCGGGCGAAACGCCGACCAACGGTGGCACCGTCGTGCGGATTCGTCTGCACGTCGGCGGCAAACATCGTCCACCGGCGGTCACCGAAATGGACACGATCGCAAACGGCTTCCCCGAGCGCACCGACCCCGCCGCGCTCGTGGTCGGTCCTACGGGTGTGGGGCTCGGCAACGAAGGCACACTGTATATCGCCGACACGCAGGGCAATCGCATTGCGGCTGTACCCAATGCCCGCTACCGACAGACCCCACTGGAAGGCGGAGGAACAACGGTCGCTCTGGGCGGCTACCTCAACAATCCGCTCGGGCTGACGATAGCCCCGAACGGCGACATTCTCACGGCCAACGGGAACGACGGGAACATCGTCGAGACGACCCCCGTGGGTGCCGAGTTCCAGCCGCTTGAAACCGGTGCCGGCGAAGGTGGGTTGTTCGGACTCGCCGTTGCGCCCTACAGTCAGGGCGTGTATTTCGTCGATGACGCGACCAACACACTTGGCCTGCTGCACTGACGCACGCGGCGTTTTGCCAGGTGGGGTCGCCAGCGGCGGCCCCACCTACGGCAGCATGCGCCGACGCCGGGAGCGGCGATGCCCGCGAGCAAGCTGGCACTCGTGGCGTATCCGCGACTGCCGCTCAGCGACTTCGATGTCGGAGCTGGAACCCACGTCGTCGGAGTAGCCTCTTGGGAGATGCCCGCCGACGACTTCGATCTCTCCGCAGCCGGCCTGCGCGCCGACGGTTCCGATCTGCGGATCTCTGTGGAGGTGCTGGCGAGCAAGCTGGAGAGCGCACTGCCCTCGCAGACGCGTGTGGAGCGCCGCGGCGGAGGATTGTTGGGGCGCGGGGAGAAGCGCGTGCGCCAGCTGAGCGTGAATCTCGGCGACACCTCGTATGAGCTGACGGTCGCCGAGCGCGTCGAAGGCTTTCGCAAGCGCGAGGTCGGGGGCATCGCGATCAAGCGCGAGGCGCTCGATCCCGGCGAGTGGGTGGGTGCACTGGCGGCGGATCTGCGCGAGGAGGCCGAGCGCAGCGCCGAGGCCCGCACGGCGCTGGAACGGCTCGTGGGATGAGCGCGAACGAACCGCCACTCGACGTCGACGAGGATGACGAGCCGGCAGACCCGGGCGAGAGCGCCGCCGAGCAAGCCGAATCGCTCGCACGAGTCGAGCGAGGCGGTATCCCGCTGGGAGCCGAGCGGCGCTTGCGCGAGTTGGGGGAGCACGGCGGCGCGTTCACCTCCGACCTGTCGGTCGCCGACTTCGCGCTGTGCCATCAGCTCGACTTGAAACCGGTGTCGCAGGTGATGGGCAGCTCCATTTATCAGGTCGGCTACCAGAACACGCCGTGGCCGTCGGGCATGGGCGGCGGCTACATGTTCGAGATGCAGGCGCTCTCACAGGGATGGAACGAGGTGCGCGAGCGCGCCCTGCATCGCCTCGCACTGGAGGCGGGGCACGTGGGCGCGGACGCGGTGATCGGCGTGGACCTGCAAACCGGCGCGCACGACTGGGCCGAAAACTCGATCGAGTACGTGGTGGTCGGCACCGCGGTGCGCCACAGCAAGGGGACGACGAGCGGGCGCAGTGGCCCGGTGTTGACAGAGCTCTCGGTGGCCGACTACGCGAAGCTGCTGAGCGCGGGCGTGGAGCCGCTGGGGATCGTGGCATGGAGCTCGGTGTTCTTCGTGGGCGCGTCGTACTCAACGCAGAGGTTGGGCGGCATGAACTTCATCCAAAACCAGGAGCTGCCCGAATTCACGCAAGGCATCTATGGTGCGCGCGAGATCGCGGTGGGACGAGTGACCGAGCAGGCGGCCAAGCTCGGGGCGAGCGGCGTGATCGGGGTGCGCATCGCGCACGGCATCCGGCAGGTGTCGCTCGGCGGCGGCGCCTACTCGCGTAGCGGGCTGATGGTGACCTTTCACGTGATCGGCACGGCGATCCGCGAGGACCGCGCGACGATCCCACACGCACCCAAGACGACGATCGATCTGACGGCATAACTCTCGAGCAACCTTCGAACTGAGGAGAGGAACACGACGATGAGCCCACCAACAGGAGCGCAAGCATGAGCGAGACAGAGGAGACCGAGAGCGCCTACGACCCCACGTCGCTAGAAGGGGTTCCCGAGGCGGGTAGGGCGCGCCTGCAGCAGAACCGCGCGGGCCTGTTCACCTCCGACCTCAGCGTTAACGAGTTCCTGCTGATCAAGCAGGCGGGGTTCGACCCGGTCGGTCTGGTGGTGGGCAGCTCGATCTACCACATCGGCATCCAGCTAGCCGGTTGGAAGAAGAGTCAGGAGATGACCGTGCTGAGCGAAGCCATGTATGGGGCGCGCCAGCTGGCGATGACACGCATGGAGGAGGAGGCCGACCAGCTCGGGGCCGACGGCGTGGTTGGCGTACGGCTGGACATCGGCCGCTACGAGTGGGGGCAGGACATGGCGGAGTTCATCGCGATCGGCACCGCGGTGAAGCACCGCGAGGGCAAGCTGCACCGCGCGCCCAACGGCCGGCCGTTCACGAGCGATCTCTCGGGCCAGGATTTCTGGACGCTGCTGCGCACCGGGCATCGGCCCGTGGGCATGGTGATGGGTAGCTGTGTGTATCACGTGGCGCACAGAGGAATGCTGAAGTCGATGGCACAGACGGGCCGCAACGTGGAGCTGTCGAACTTCACGCAGGCGCTGTATGACGCGCGCGAGCTTGCGATGGAGCGGATGCAGTCCGAGGCGCAGACCTTGAGCGCGGAGGGCATCGTGGGCGTGGACCTGCAGGAGAAGAGTCACGGTTGGGGCAGTCACACGATCGAGTTCTTCGCAGTGGGCACCGCGATCGTGCCGAGCGAGGACCACGACGGCTCGATCGAAGCGCCGACGACCGTGCTGGATCTGTCATGAGCCTCGTCATCACCGAAGACCGCGGCGCGGCGCGCCATGTCGTGCTGAACCGCGCGGAGAAGCGCAACGCGATGAGCCAGGAGCTGCTGCGAGCGCTCGCGGACGCGCTGCGTGAGGCGACCACAGACGAGTCGGTGCACTGTGTGGTGCTGCGCGGCGAGGGCCCGGTGTTCTCGGCCGGCGTGGACCTCGGCGAGCTGATGGCGTCGGCGAGCACACCGGGCAACCTGCGCCCGTTCAGGAACACGTTCCTCGAGTGCCCGAACCTCGCCGAAGCGATGCCCAAGCCGGTGATCTGCCAGATCCACAAGACGTGTGTGGGCGGAGCACTGGAGGTGGCACTCGGGTGCGACCTACGAATCGCCTCGAGCGACGCCCAACTCGGTTTGCCGGAGGTGAAGTTCGGGATCATCCCTGACGTGGGCGGCTCCACGCGCCTGCCCGCGGTTGTGGGACTCGGACGCGCGAAGGAGCTGATCATGACCGGCCGCACGATCGACGCGGCTGAGGCCGAGCGCATCGGGCTGCTCAATCGCGTGGTGGCACCGGAGGAGCTGGAGCAGGCCACGCAGGCGCTCGTGGACGAGCTGCTGGCCAACTCGCCCGTGGCGGTGGGTCGCGCCAAGCGTGTGATCGACGCCTCTGCGCGTCCCGCGCTCGCACAGACGCTCGAGATGGAGGTGGCGGTGCAGGAGTACTGCGTGGCGGCGATTCGCGAGAGCGCACAGCAGCAGGAGGTCAGCGAGGTTTGAAGCTGCGGATTGGGCGCAAGTCCTCCGTGTCACGAGGGAAAGACAAAAAGTCCGTGATGGAAGTCCTGATCATGCTCTTCGAAGTCATCGTGGACTCCCTGCCTTAATCGGATCCCAGTCCACGGGCCCGGCCACAAGTGTGTGCGAGCCGAGTGGGCGCCCAAGCACCCGTCGTACGCGCCGTGCGCACGCGAGCAGCGCGTCGAGGTCGATGCCGGTGGAGATGCCCATCTCGTGGAGCATCGAGACGAGGTCCTCGGAAGCAATGTTGCCGGTGGCGCCCGCCGGCACAGGACAGCCGCCCAGCTCGCCGAAGCTCGACTCGAAGCTCGTGACGCCGAGCTGAAGTGCGGCGAGCACGTTGGCGAGACCCTGGCCGCGGGTGTTGTGGAAGTGGGCGGTGAGCTGCACCTCCCCCAGCCCCTCGGCCCAAAGCGCGAACAGCTCGCCGACCTGCACCGGGTTGGCCATGCCGGTGGTGTCGCCGAAGCCAATCTCGTGCGCGCCGAAGTCGCGTAGCCGCTGCGCGATATCGAGCACGCGCGCGGGCGACACGGGGCCCTCGTAGGGACATCCGAATGAGGTGGAGATGACCGCCTCGCAGCGCAACCCAACCTCACGCGCGCGTCCCAGCACGACCCGCAGGCCATCGAGCGACTCGGCGATCGAGCGGTTGACGTTCTTGCGGTTGTGGGTCTCAGATGCCGACATGAACACGTTGATCTCGTCGAACACCGGACGTTCGCGCGAGACTTCTTCGCGCAACTCCAATGCTCGCTCCATGCCCCGCTCGTTGGGGATCAGCACACTGACGAGCACCTCCTCCGGTACGTCGATGCGCGCCAGCACCTCGGCCGCGTCTGCGAGCTGCGGGATCACATCGGGGCGCACGAAGCTCGTCACCTCTAGCCGTCGCAGGCCCGTGCGCGCGAGCATGTCGATCAGCTCGACCTTGCGCTCCGTGGGAATCGTCTCGGGCTCGTTCTGAAAGCCATCGCGCGGACCGACCTCCCTAATCTGGACGGAGTCCGGTAGCTCACTCATGATTTTTTGGGATGCGACCCCCTCCGGGGGTCAGGCTGGGCGTGCCCGCGGTGGGAGGAGGCCTCCGCCATCACCACATCGATAGGCCACCGCTGACGTTCAGCGTCTGGCCGGTCACATATGAGGCGTCCTCGGAAGCGAGGAACGCGATCGCCGCGGCGACCTCCTGCGGCTCGCCGGAGCGGCCCATCACGGTTTGGTTGACCATCCCCTGCTTGAGCCGCTCGCCCAGCTCGCCGAGCAGCTGCGGGGCGGCATTGAGCAGCGGCGTCTCGATGGGACCCGGTGCGACGGCGTTGGAGCGCACGCGATAGCGCGCGGACTCGCGTGCGATCGCCTTGGTGAATCCGATCACCCCGGCCTTGGCCGCCGAGTAGACGGAGGAGCCCTGCGAGCCCACGCGACCCGCCTCGCTGGCGACGTTGACGATCGCGCCCGAACGACGCTCCTGCATGCCCGGGAGCACCGCGTGCGTGACGGCCAGCACCCCGCGCAGGTTGACACCGAGCACGAAGTCCCACAGGCCCTCGTCGCTGTTGACAAAGTATGAGAACAGGTCAGTGCCGGCGTTGTTGACAAGAACGTCCACCGGGCCGAGGCGCTCCTCGATAGCGGACACCGCGGCGCGCACCGAGGAGGTGTCGGTCACGTCCAGCGCGCACCCGAAGCCGTCGAGCTCGCCCGCGACCTCACGGGCGCCGTCCTCATTGACGTCGCCGATCCCCACGCGCGCCCCTTCGGCTGCCAGCAGTCGTGCGGTGGCGGCGCCGATTCCAGAGGCGCCACCGGTGACGAGCGCCGTCTTGCCCTCGAATCTCATGCATGGAGCGTAGCCAGCCTCGGCGACCGGCGACGCGTGCCTCCCTTCGGATGGACGAGCGGATCTCCTCTCCCATAAAAATCCACACCGCCGTCCTATACTCCGCCGCCGTGGCCGCACCCACAAACGACCCTGTCGCGATCGTCGGAGCATCGGGAGCGCTCGGTTTCGGGCTTGCCGTGCGACTCGCGTGCGCGGGCGTGCCAATCGTGATTGGCTCGCGCGACGCCGGACGCGCGATCGAGGCGGCCGAGCGGGCGCGCGACGCGGTGCCCGATGGCGACTTCAGCGGCGCGGAGAACACACAGGCCGTGGAGTCCGTGGAGACGATGATCCTGAGCGTGCCGTTCCGTAGCCAATCAGAGACGCTCAAAAACCTGAAGGGCTCGCTGCACGCCGGACAGCTGTTGATCGACGCGACCGTGCCGCTGGCGGCAGCGGTGAGCGGACGCGCGACGCGCATGCTCGGCGTGTGGCAGGGCTCGGCCGCTCAGGCGGCGCTCGAGATGGTGCCTGACGGCGTGAAGGTGGTCTCGGCACTGCACACCGTGTCCGCCGCGTCGTTGACCGATCTCGATCACGAGCTGGGTCAGGACGTGCTCGTGTGCGGCGATCAGCGCGATGACAAGCGTCGCGCCGCACAGCTGATCGAACGGATCGACGGGCTGCGCTGCGTGGACTGCGGACGCCTGGAGATGGCGCGCATCACCGAGTCGCTCACCGCGTTGATGATCTCGATCAACGCCAAGCACAAAACCCACGCGGGCATCCGGGTCACCGGCCTGCCTGACGACTCCTGGCAGTGAGCGAGCCCGGCGGACCAGTCGTCGTGCTCGCCGGCGGGACCGGTGGAGCAAAGCTCGCACGCGGCATGCTCGACGTGGTGGGGCCCGACGAGCTGGTCGTGATCGCCAACACCAGCGACGACATCGACATCTACGGCTCTCATGTATCCCCCGACCCGGATCTCGTGTCGTTCTGGCTTGCCGATCTGATCGACGAGCGCGGCTGGGGTCTGCGCGACGATACGTTCGCGGTGATGGACGCACTGCGTGCGCTCGGCACCGAGGTGTGGTTCAACCTCGGCGACCGCGATCTCGCGTGGTGCCTGGAGCGCCGCCGTCTACAGGACGAGGGGCTGCGTCCCACCGCGGCACTGGCCAAGCTGAACGAGGCGATCGGCGTGCGTGCGCGGGTGCTGCCGATGTGCGACGAGCGACTCCATACGCACGTTCGCACCGACGCCGGCTGGCGCGACTTCCAGCAGTTCATGATTCGCGACCAAGCGGCCGGGCAGGTGCACGAGGTGCTCTTTGCCACCACCCCCCAGGCGCGCCTCGCTCCGGTGGGTTCGACGCCGGCAACCGAGCCTGCGCCACCACCCGGCAACACTGCGGCCAAGCCCACGCCCGAGGTGCTCGCGGCGCTGGAGGACGCGCGCGCTGTGATCGTCGGCCCCAGCAACCCCGTGATCTCGATCTGGCCGATCCTGAGCGTGCTGGACGACGCGCTCGCGAAGCTCACAGCGCCGGTGGTGTGCGTCAGCCCGGTCGTCGGCGGAGAGATCGTCAAGGGTCCCACCGCCGCGTTCCTCGAGGCATACGGCCAGCCGGTCAACGCCACCGGCGTGGTCGCGTTCTACGAGGAGATCGCGCCGGGCCTGCTCGACGGGATTGTCGCAGATGAGTCGTTGCCGGCATTTCCGACGCTGCAACTCGACACGCTGATGTCCGACGTGGACTCACGCGCACAAGTCGCGGCGCGCACGCTGGAGTTCGCGGAAGCGATTCTCCAGCGCTCGTAGCGCCGCTCAGCCCTTACGAGCTTTGTTGTGGCGCTTGTGCTTGGACGCTTTCGAATTGTGGTGTTTGCGCTTCTCGTGCCTCCTCGAGCGTTTAACCTTGGAGTGACCTTTCGCCGCGGCCTTGCCGTCGGAAGCGGGAAACCCGGGCAGAGAGTAGACCGGCGTCTGAGACCCCAGCGTGCCGGACGCCTGCGAGTCGGACCCCGCGCCCGCGCTCGGGCCAGTCGTGGTCGTGCCTTTCGGGGGCACGATCTTTTCTTCCGGCGTCGTGAACGTCTGATCGGCACCGTATACGGGCGGCCCTTCCCACTCGACGGTGTCTTCGCCCAAGACATATGGGACGACGATCACCCGATAGTGGTAGGTGGTGTCCGACTTGAGCGTCACACCGGCCTGCGCCAGATCGAGACTCACGCTCTGACCCGTGGAGCCGGCGGGCAGATACCCGACCGGCAGCACTCCCCCCTGCGAGGAACCCTGCAGGCAGGCGAGCGGCAACAAGGGCTGCGGGCATTCTAGTTCCGACGGATATTCGCTCGCGCTGGAGACGAGCTGGAACTGGTAGTAGACAGCCTGACCCTCCGGATCGATCTGCGCTTCGAGCGTCCCGTCGCTTGAGGTGACGTTCGCGGCCGACTCCGATTCGATCGCGGGAGCGAGGAGTGCTGTTGTGAAGAATTCCTCTTCTTCGCTTTTCGCCTTGCCCGCGGAATTGCTCGCCACCAACCAATATATGTAGTGGTTTTCGGGGATCACGTGGGTAAACGGGGTAAACGACGCGCTTACGGTCTGACTTGCTGAGCCGGCGGGTATGTGTCCTTCTCTCGGCTGTTCGACCACGATCAAGTTGCAACGTTCGGGGTGGGGTTGGCATTCCGGGTGCGCAAACAAGAATGCGTATGTCGTTTCGAGGCCGTTCGGGTCGATCGTCGCTTCCAGCGTCACCCGCTTGGAGGTAATCGATTTCACCGATAGGCTTTCGATCGTTGGTGGCCCGGTAACACCTTCCTGCGCCTGTGCCGCACTTGCCCACACTCCGCAGGCTGCCGCTGTCATCGCAACCGAAAGCATCAGATCGACAGCAAGTGCCCGTACCCTGCCCCCGTCGTACAAAGGTCCCACGAGCCACCTCCCCACGTTCAACCCACGCGAATTTCTATGCTTGAGACTAGCCAACATCAGGCAGTAGTCAAGCCTGTCTCTCACTCGGCGCTAACACCTCTCGGAGGTGGTCAAGACCCACAGGAGGATACGCTGCACGCACATGCGCACCGCCGCGATTCTGCCCGTGAAGCGCTTCCCGCTGGCAAAGCAGCGCCTCGGGGAAAGCGTCGCCGACTCGCTGCGCGCGGATCTCGCGCGGGCGATGGTGGGCGATGTGCTGAGCACTTTGCGCGACTGCGCCGCGATCGACGCCACGATCGTCGTCACGTGCGAGCCGCTGGTGGCGGCGGCCGCGAGCTACACCGGGGCGACCGTGGTCGAGGACTCGCTCGAGCAGGGCCAGAGCGCGGCGGCCTCGCTCGGCGTGGCGAGAGCGCTCCAGGATGGATTCGAGCGGGCGCTGTGTGTCCCCGGTGACTGTCCCACGCTCGATCCGGATGAGCTGGCGAAGCTGCTTGCCGGCGAGACGCGCGAGGTCGTGATCGTTCCCGACCGTCATGGCAGCGGCACCAATGGCCTGCTGCTCGCCCCGCCTGACGCGCTCTCTCCCAGCTTCGGCCCTGACAGCCGCGCGCGCCATGAGCAGTTGGCACGAGACGCCGGCGTGAGCTGGCGGATCTCACAACCAGCATCGCTGTTGCTCGACATCGACACCGGCGAGGACCTCGCCGTGTTGCGCAAGCGCCTCGCCAGCGAGCGCGTGAGGGCACCGCGCACGCGCGCGGTGCTGGCCCGCGCCGGAGTGAGCGGCGACGCAACAGGACCACCGCAAACCGCGCGCGACCGGCCTACCAGGACAGCTTGAGCCGGTGAGCAGCCTCTCTGCCCGCAGTCTGGGCGGTCTGCCCGAGATCGCCGCTGGAGCCGACCTCGGCGAGCTGATCGCCGTCGTGCTCGACGCCGAGAGGCCGGCAAGCCCACTGCGCGACGGTCAGATCGTGGCAATCGCGCACAAGGCCGTGTCCAAGGCGGAGGGTGCCGTGGTGCGGCTGAGCGGCGTGCAGCCGACCGCACGCGCGATCGAGCTGTCCACGGAGCTTGTCGGGACCATGACCGCGGCTGGCGGACCAGCGACTATCGCCAAGCACAAGGACCCGCGCGCCGTGCAGGTCGTGCTCGACCAGTCCCAGGAGATATTGCGCGCGGCGAACGGCGTGTTGATCTGCCGCACCCATCACGGATTCGTCTGTGCCAACGCTGGAGTCGACGCCTCCAACTCGGTCGATGAGGACACGTTGATTGTGCTCCCCCGCGATCCTGACGCCTCGGCCCGCACGATCCGCAAACGCCTGCGCGAGCTGACGGGCGCGCAAGTGGGCGTCATGATCAGCGACAGCTTTGGTCGTGCCTGGCGCCACGGTCAGTGCGATGTGGCGATCGGCTGCGCGAGCATCGCGCCGCTGGATGACTGGCGCGGGCGCAACGACAGCGTCGGCATGGAGCTGCACGCCACGTGGCTGGCAGTCGCCGACGCGATCGCCGCGATCGCCGACCTGGCACGGGCCAAGGACTCGCGCGAGCCGGTCGTGATCGTGGAGGGCCTGGAGCGCTTTGTCACAGACGAGGACGGGCCCGGAGCGGCGGCGCTGCTGCGACCGCTGCAGGAGGACCTTTTCCGCTGAGTCGAGCCTGAGATGGCAGGGACCGCCTGAAACTCGTCCTTGCGGACATGGCGACACTCGGGCATGATCGAGCCATGTCGACGCAGCCTGTACAGGGAGCGAGCCAAAGTGGGACTGTCCAGTCTCCCGCGTCGGACGGCATGCCCGCTAAGCGTCGACGCGTTCAGCTTCGCCGGCTGCTGCTCGGCCTGATCGCTGTCCTGGCGCTGGCGGTCGTCGTGCTCAACTGGACTTATGGCCGCCTACCCGCAGAGCCCAAACCAACCGGCTCGTTCATGCAGGTCGGCAAGCTGCGCATCCACTACATCGAACACCCTGGGACGGGCACTCCCGTGGTGCTGATCCACGGTCTGCCCGGCACAGCCGCAGACTGGGAAGACGTGACGCCGCTGCTGGCCGGACGTCGCACGATCGCGATCGACCGCCCCGGCTTCGGCTACTCGACCGGCGGCTACGTTCCGTTCGACCGCCAGCTGGAAGTGATCCACGAGCTGCTGGCAAAGCTTCATGTGGTGCGGCCGATCCTCGTCGGGCATTCCTACGGTGGCACGATCTCGCTGGGATACACCGAGCGCTATCCACAGGAAGTGGCCGGACTGGTGCTCGTCGACGCGGCTGCCGCCGGGCAGAAAATCGAAGCCCTTACAGACGCGCAGGCGCACCTCGTGAAATTCCTGCAACTGCCGGTCATCCGCCAAGTCGCCAACGCGACGTTCGGCCAGCTGCTGATAACCGTGTCAGTGAACCAGGAGGATGCAGAAGCGTTTTACCCATTGCCGGTCGTGGCCGCACATCGCCGGCGCGTGCTGGAGATCAACATGACGCACGGCAACCTCGAAGCGTGGTCGGGAGAGATCCTGGCCTCCACCGGCGTAATCGCCCAGATCGACAAGGGCCTGGGTGGCATCGAGACCCCGACCGTTGTGATCCAGGGCGAACAGGACGAGCTGGTCAATCAGAGCCATGGCCGCAAGCTCGCGGCGACACTACCCCACGCACGACTGGTGATGCTCTACGGAGGACACATGCAGCCCTACGATCACCCGGCGGTGATCGCCGCGGCCGTGCGCAGCTTGAGCGGGTAGTCCCGCCTGATCTCGTAAAGCGTCGTGCGCTCGGCCGCCGGTCGTCCCGCCTCGTGTGCCGCGGCGACGAGCTGCTCGGGGTCGAGCTTGGTGCCGTGGTAGCTGCCGGCGAGGCGGCTGATCGACTCCTCCATGAGCGTGCCACCGAGGTCATTGACGCCCCAACGCAATGACTCCGTGGCCACCTCGAGACCCATCTTCACCCACGACGCCTGCAGGCTCGGCATAGTGCGCCCGAGCGCGAGGCGGAAGACGGCGGTGTGCTTGAGGTTCTCCTCACGCGAGATCTCCTCCACCCCGTGCGTGCGGCCCAGCAGCGTCTGGAACGGGATGAACGAGAGAGGCACGAACTCGGTGATGCCGCCGGTACGCTCTTGCAGCTCGCGGATGACGCGCATGTGCTCGGCCAGCTCCCACGGCTCCTCGATATGACCGAACATGACAGTGGAGGTCGAGCGCAGGCCGGCCGCGTGCGAGGCCTCGATGATCTCCACCCAGCGCGCGACAGGCAGCTTGTTGGGCGAGATGCGCTCGCGCACCCCGTCGTGCAAGACCTCGGCGGCGGTGCCGGGAGTCGAGTCGAGGCCGGCGTCGCGCAGTTGCGCGAATACCTCGGATGGAGGTAGCCCGGAGATGTCGCACATGTGGGCGATCTCCATCGGCGAGTAGGCGTGCAGGTGCAGCTCGCTGCCCGCCCCGCGCGAGGTGGACTTGGCGAGGCGTAGCCAACCGAGATAGTCCTCGAGATGCCAATCGGGGTGAATGCCGGACTGGATGCACAGCTCGCTGGCACCGTAGTCGATCGCCTCGTGCACGCGACGCACGAACTCCTGCTCGTCGTGCTGGTAGGCATCAGGCGAGCGCTTGCCCTGACCGAAGCCGCAGAAGGCACAGCCGACGGTGCACACGTTGGAGATGTTGATGTTGCGGTTGACCACGAACGTGACCGTGTCCCCCGCGAGCTCAGCACGTAGCTCGTCCGCGGCCACCCGCATCTGCTCGATCGCCTCGGGGCGAGTCTCGGCGAACATCGCGGTCAGCTCCTCGGCGCTCAACGGCATGCCATCGCGGCCCTTCTCGATCGCACTGCTCACCAGCTCGGGGCGGATCGGTACGGGCGGGTCGGTGCGTCCGGAGCCGCGTCGCGGGATGAAGCTCCAGTACTTGAGCTTGATCGTGTCGAGCACGCCTTGGGAGACCCACTGAGGATCGATGTATTGCGCGTACACACACAGCCGCTCGGTGAGCGCGAACCCGTCGGCCTGCAGGCGCTTGCGCACCTGGTGGGGCGAGGGGAACGGGTGCTCCGGAGAGATGTGGTCGCCGTTCGCGGAGAGCCCCCCGAGGTCGGTGGCGCCGGCGGCCACCAACTCGCTCCACCAGTCGGCGAGGTTCGGCGGGATCTGGATGCCCACATCGGGCATCAAGCGGCGGGTCTCGGCGATCAAGAGCTTCATGTCCTCAATCGAGACCGAGCCGGCGCCTTCGGTCGCCCACTTTGGCAACGGCAGCGAAGGGCGGGCGGGTGGGTGAGACACGCCGACATCCACGCCGCTCCCCTCGGTACTCGCGTGTCCGTCCTCAGCGCCGGTATTCACCCCCTCCACGCCCGTGCGCCAATATGCACGCGCCGCCGCGTCGGCGATCTCGGCCGGCTCCTGCCCGTAGTAGCTCTGGTGGGGCACGAAGTTCTGCAGGATCACCTCCTGGATATGGCCGTACTCCGCGTGCAGCTCGGCCAGCGCCTGCAACGATTCGATGCGCTCCTCGGCGGTCTCGCCGATCCCCACGAGGATGCCGCTGGTGAACGGGATCTGAAGCTCGCCGGCCGCGCGAATCGTCTCCAGGCGACGCGAGGGATGCTTGGTGGGCGAGCCGGCGTGCACCGTGTGCATCAGTCGCTCGGACGCCGACTCGAGCATCAGCCCCTGCGAAGCCGTGACCTCGCGCAGACGCGCGAGATCCTCTCGCGAGAGCACCCCGAGGTTCGTGTGCGGCAGCAGCCCGCGCTCCAGCGCGCGTTCGCACGTCCACACGACATACGCAGTGAAATCCTCATGTCCGTGGTCATGCAGGCGCTCGCGCACCTGCGGGTTGATCTCGGGGCGCTCTCCGGTGAGCACCAGCAGCTCCTTGACCTGCCGCTTGGCCGCCCCGTCAAGGATCTCGATCACCTCATCGGGCGCGTACAGGTGCGCCTTGTGCGTGGCGAATGCACAGTACTTGCAGTAGCACTGACATGTGCGCGACAGCGAGAGCGTCAGGTTGCGCGAGAAGGTGACGCGGCGACGCATTTGGTTAAGTCTATGACCCTCGCGGGGTGCCGTCCGGCACCACCCCTACATTGCGCGGATGTCCCAAGACACCTTGCGTCGCGCCGTTGCCGAGATGATCGGCGCGTTCACTCTCACTTTCATCGGAGCCGGGGCCGCGGCAGCCGCCGGTGGCATTCACGACACCGCGCTGATCGGCGTGGCGATCGCCAACGGGCTCGCGATCGGCGTGATGGTGTGCGCGCTCGGCTACATCTCAGGCGGCCACTTCAACCCGGCGATCACGTTTGGCTTTCTCATTACCCGCCGGATCAAGCCGGCGCTCGCCGGCGTGTACTGGATTGCCCAGTTCGGCGGCGCCGCACTGGCCGCGCTGTTCGTCAAGGAGCTGCTGCCGCGAGAAATAACCGAGGCGGTCAACCTCGGCGTACCGGCGCTCGGCCACGGCGTCGACGCAAGCTCGGGCTTCCTGCTGGAGGCCGTGCTGACGTTCTTCCTCGTGCTTGTGGTATTTGGTTCGGCCGTGGACGAACGCGGCCCCTTCGGCGCGGTTGCCGGCCTTGCGATCGGCCTCACGATCTCGATCGACGTGCTGTTCGGTGGACCCTTCACGGGCGCCGCGATGAACCCCTCGCGCGCGTTCGGCCCGCAGCTCGTGGGCGACCATTGGGCCAATGGCTGGGTTTGGTACGCGGGGCCGGTGCTGGGAGCCGCGGTGGCGGCATTGCTCTACCAGTACCTGTTCATAGGCAAAGCCGGCGACGCCGCGCAGCCCGTGCCCGCGAGCGGCTAGTCCCACTGGCCAAGAACAGCTCGACCGGTGCTGCGCACCCGTATCGCCAACGATGACTCCAGCGAACGTATACCTGGCCCGCCACGGCCAGACCGCATACAACCTGGAGCGCCGCTTCCAAGGTCACCTACCGGTGCCGCTCGATGACACTGGGCGCACCCAGGCAGCCGATCTGGCCGAGCGCGCGAGCGCGGGCGCCGGTGGAAGCTCGGGCGAGATCCCATTCGTCGCTCTGTGGTGCAGCCCGCTGCTGAGAGCCCGCGAAACCGCGGACATTGTCGCCGAGCGCATAGGTCTGCAACCGCGCGATGACCGACGCCTGATGGAGACCGACGCTGGCGACTGGACCGATCGGCTGTTCACCGACGTGCAGGCCGAAGACCCCGACGGTTTCGCCGGCTTCATCGAGGGCAACCCCGGCTTCGCCTTCCCCGGCGGCGAGTCGTTCGCCCAGCAGGGAATCCGCGTGGCGGCCGCGCTCGCCGACGTCGAACGCGGCGATCTACCCGCACTCGTCGTCTGTCATGGCGTAGTGATTCGCATAGCGCTCTTTCAACGTGCCGGCCACAAGGTGGCCTTGGCAGAGCGGGTCCCCAACGCCGCCCTGGTCCCGCTCGACCCGGCCGAGGCCGAAAGCGCCGACGTCGGGGGCGGCGAGGCATTGCCGCCTAGTTGAGCAGTCCCGCGACCAGCTCTGACCCTTCGCGGGCCATCCGCGAGCGTGGAACCACGAGGTCAAAGCCGACGCGTTCGGCCATATCGCGCACCTCAGCCTCCACATGCGAGTAAAAACCGAGCGTTGTTACCTGCTCGAGCAAGCCATCGGTGGACAACGACTGGATGAGCCCAGCTCGGTCGGCAGCCTCATCGGTGAGATCGACAACGAGTACAGCAGCCCCGTTCAGACGCTCGCGAACGCCTTTGGCATCCGCGACTAGAACAACCTCGTGACCGGCCGCCGTCAACACCGCCTGAACCCGCGAGCCGAAAAGCAAGTCTGGGATGAACGCGAGGACCTGCGCCATCGAATCGGCGGCTCGCGCCCGCTGCTCCCGAACCTGGCTACTGCGCCCGCAGGCGCGCGAACTCCTCGCGCACCGAGTACGGGCGACCCCACATCTGCGTGACCTCGACGCGGCCAGTGCGCTGCTCACGCAAGGCCATCTCACCCTCGATGCCGGCTTCGTCGAGCAGGCGCAACGTGCCATGGACGGTTGGCGCGGAGGCGGCGTGGCCGAAGCGATGGGCGACAAGCAGACGCCAGTGCCAGTCGTAATGCGAATAGGGCCGCGCGTTGCACGTGACGAGATAGACCGACGCGTCGATATAGCGCGACTCGTCAGCGAGTCGCAGGTCGAGCTCGATGTCGGTCCAGTCGTCGGGAAGCGAGTCGACGATCTGCTGGAAGGTGTCTGCGAGACCCATCGGTAACTGAAGCCTAGCGTGGATATCCTCGGAGTCGTGGCAGCGACAGACACAACGACGCTCGCGGCCGAGTATGCGACGTTGACCGAGCACTGCGGGCTGGTGGACCGTTCCGAGCGCGGCAAGCTGGCCCTCACCGGTTCGGGCGCTGTCGAGTTCTTGAATGGTCAGGTGACGAACGAGCTCGTCGGCTTGCGACCAGGCGAGGGGCGCTATGCGGCGTTCTTGACGCACAAGGGCAAGATGCTCGGCGACCTGAGGATTCTCGCCGTGGGCGAGGATCTCGAGGGAGAGCCCGATGAGCTGCTGCTCGACACCGAGCGCAGTGCGCTGCAGGCGCTGTTCGACATGATCCGCCGCTTCAAGGTGGGCTACCAGGCGGAGTTGCACAAGCGCACGTTGGAGCGCTCGCTGCTGTCGCTAGCGGGACCGGAGGCGGCGCAGGTGGCAGCCAGGGCGTTCGCGCTCGATCCGTCGGCGCTGGCAGTGCCCGAGCACAGCCACCTCCTCGCGCAACTGGATCGCGCGCCCGTGAGCCTGATCCGAACGGACACCGGAGTCGACGCGCTCCTCGACTCCGCGGAGGTCGCGACCGTGCGCACTGCGCTGGAAGCAGCCGGCGCTGTGGAAGTGAGCGAGATGGCGGCGGAGATCGTGCGCGTCGAGCATGGGCGTCCGCGCTACGGGATCGACCTGGACGAGACCACGATCCCTCAGGAGGCGGGGCTCAACGAGCGCGCGGTGAGCTTCACGAAGGGCTGTTACGTCGGCCAGGAGACGGTGGCGCGCCTGCACTACAAGGGCAAGCCAAACCGCCATCTGCGCGGTCTACAACTGTCGGAGCCAACCGAGCCCGGTGCCCCGTTGGCGCTTGGCGAGCGACCCCTCGGAAGACTCGGCAGCTCCGTGGTTTCCCCCACACTCGGCCCGATCGCACTTGCGCTGGTGCGGCGTGAGGCCGAGCCCGGCGAGACGGTGACAGTCGGCGAGCAGGGCGCAAGCGCCGTGGTGGTCGAGCTGCCGTTCCAATAGCGCACGACACCCAGCATCGGGTCTCGGTACCCGGCGCCCCTCTCGCCGGGTAGGATTGCGAGCCCGTTCGCGGGTGGGTGGGTACTTCAATCATCGGAGGTTCAGACGCACCGTGGCAATCGATCTTCAACGAGTTTCAAGCGTGAACGCCGAGCCCGGCGAGCTGCCGAGCACTATGGCCGCGTGGGTGATCCGCGAGGAGCGCCAGGGAGAACCGAAGGACGCCTTCCAACTGGAGGAGATCGAGGTCCCCGAGCCGGGCGCGTTCGAGGTGATCGTGCGCGTGATGGCCGCGGGCGTCAACTACAACAACGTGTGGGCGGCGCTCGGCAAGCCGGTGTCGGTGATGAAGTACGGCGATCACCCCCAGTACGGCCACCACATAGGCGGCTCCGATGCCTCCGGGATCGTGTGGAAGGTGGGCGCCGGCGTGACGCGCTGGAAGCCGGGCGACGAGGTGGTGGTGCACTGCAACCAGGCCTCCTACGAGGACCCGGAGGTGCACGGTCTCGACCCGATGGCGGCACCCTCGCAGAAGATCTGGGGCTATGAGACGACCTGGGGGTCGTTCGCCCAGTTCACCAAGGTGCAGGCTCAGCAGCTACTGCCAAAGCCACGGGCACTCAGCTGGTCGGAGTCGGCCTCCTACGGGCTCGTGTACTTCACCGCCTACCGCATGCTGATCACTCGCTGCAAATTGCAGGCTGGCCAGAAGGTCTTGATCTGGGGCGCCGCCGGCGGTCTCGGCGTGTTCGCGACCCAACTGTGCGCCGCGGCCGGCGCCCACTGCGTCGGCGTCGTCTCCTCGGCCGAGAAGGGCGAGTTGGTCAAGCGCCTAGGCGCCGTGGACTACATCGATCGGGCCGAGTTCGCCGGAATGATGCGCAGAGGCGGCGAGA
Organism: uncultured Solirubrobacterales bacterium; assembly: GCA_963715765.1. Taxonomy (GTDB): domain Bacteria; phylum Actinomycetota; class Thermoleophilia; order Solirubrobacterales; family Solirubrobacteraceae; genus Palsa-744. The sequence continues at coordinate 2,967,626 of OY970270.1, read as the reverse complement.
GCCCCGAGGAGGAGAAGGCGCGCTTCGGCGTCTCGCGCGAATTCGCAAAGCGCGTGAAGCAGATCCTCGGCGACGCTCCGGACATCGTGTTCGAGCACGTCGGTCAGGCGACGTTCCCCACGTCCGTCTTCACGGTCAAGCCGTTCGGCAAGGTCGTGATCTGCGCGGGCACGACTGGCTTCAACCTGGACTTCGACGTGCGCTATCTGTGGATGAAGCAGAAGGAGATCCTCGGCTCGCACTTCGCCAACGCATATGAGTGCATGAAGGCCAACGAGCTGATCGAGTCAGGTCAGATCCGGCCTGTGCTGTGGCGCACGCTCGGCTTCGAGGGAGTCGCCGAAGCACACCAGTTGATGCTTGAAAACAAGCACCTGGGCAAGATCTCGATCCTCGTTGGCGCGGAGTCCGACAGCGAGGGCAAGACCGCGGACGGCCCAGGAGCGATACACGCCGAGGTTGGAGGCTGAGATGGCAGGTACTGTGATCGTCCCCTGGTATGCCACGGGGTTTCGCGCGGACGGGTTCGAAGCGGCGCTAAACGACATCGCGGCGGTAGCACTGCGCTATCGAGCGAGCTCCTACACGGTGTATCGCTCAAAAGACGACCGCTACCGCTTCCAGCAGTTTGCAGATTTCGCCGAGCACCTCGACTGGGAACGCTATTGGGACGGCCCTGAGATGACCGACTTCAGGACGCGCCACTCAGGCTGGTACCAGATACCGGTGCTCTACGGATGGTGGGACCTCACCGCCAGCGGCGGCATTGAGAGTGAGCCGGTGATCGTGGACGCGCCAAACGGACATACCGACGGACCGCCAAACGATCATTCCGGCGATGCACCAGGTGGCGAGCCGAGCGACGCCCCCACCCCCCACTACGTCTGAGTCGCGCCTGAGGTGAGTCCGACGAGCCCCAACCCGCTGGGTCGGCTCGTACTGGTCATACGAGGCACTCCGTTGTGGGCGCGTTGGCTGCTGACGATTCTCGCGTTCGTTGTGCTGATTCTCGTGGGTCGTGGTTTCGTGCACGACAGCGAAGGCGCGTCGGGCCCGACAAACGCCGAACGCACGGCCGAAGTGGAGGCCAATCGCGAGGGCGACATCGTGGTCGAAGAGGACCAGGCCCCACACGCCGCGACACTGCGCGCTGGCGTGCCACGCCGACTCGCCATCGAAGATGCGATCGCTGCAGACGCGCGCGACCGGGTTCAGAGCGGAGAACTCAGCGGACCGTTTCAGAGCGTGCGCTGCACAACAGCCGGCTCGCCCAGCGGCGGTCGTCAGGCGTTTCACTGCACTGTGCGCTCATCCGATATCGCCTATCGGTTTCTGGCGGTATTCGACGCACAGACCCACCAGCTGACGTGGTGCAAGGTCGACCCTCCCGCCAACGGAGCTACCGCCATCCCCGTAAGCGCGCGCTGCCGCGCCTGACACCCAAGAGCCTCAGCACTGCTCCAGAGGCGCCATGGTCAACCCCGCGCCCTTCAGCAGCTCCCAGTAGTGCTCGGCGGCCTCCTGGTGTCCCCTGAAGACCGTCGCCCGGCCAGAGTTGTGGATGATGTTGGCTATCTCAAAGCCGCGCTCGAGCGTGACCCCTGGGATGAAGCGTGCGAGCGTGCGCGCGACGTGGTCGAAGGTGTTGTGATCGTCGTTGCGCACGACCACCCTCCAGGAGTCCCCGAACCCGCTTCCGGGTAGGCCTGTGCGCGGCAGCTCGATTGTGTGGCTCATAGGCTCTTCAGGATAAAGCCCGCTCGCGCTCGCGCAAGCTCGGGAGCGTCTTTGCAGGCCGGATGTGCTCTATGACACCGCGCCAGGGCGCCGCGACCATACAATTGCCGGTATGAGTAGCGACGGTTCCCCACGCCTGACTGAGCGCGACCGCCCATGGATGATGCGCACCTACGCGGGGCACTCGACCGCGAAGGCTTCGAACGAGCTGTATAGAAGCAACCTCGCCAAGGGCCAGACAGGTCTGTCGGTGGCGTTTGACCTACCGACACAGACCGGCTATGACCCAGACGACGAATTGGCGCGCGGCGAGGTGGGCAAGGTTGGTGTGCCGATCGTCCATCGCGGGGACATGGCCACCCTCATGGAGGGCATCCCGCTCGGCGAGATGAACACGTCGATGACGATCAACGCGACCGCCGCCTGGCTGCTTGCGCTCTACATCGTGGCGGCAGAAAATCAAGACCCACCCACCGAGCAGCGCAACCTGCAGGGCACCACTCAGAACGACATCATCAAGGAGTTCTTGGCGCGTGGGACCTACGCCTTCCCGCCGGCGCCCTCGATGCGCCTGATCGCCGACATGATCGCCTATACCGTCGAGCATGTGCCGAGGTGGAACCCGATCAACATCTGCTCGTATCACCTGCAGGAGGCGGGCGCCACGCCGGTGCAGGAGATTGCCTACGCGATGAGCAACGCAATCGCGGTGCTCGATGCGACGCGTGAGCGCTTGGAGGCCAACCAGCCCGGCTCCGCCGGTCACGCACAGGAGCTGATGAGCGATGTGTTCGGGCGCATATCCTTCTTCGTCAACGCCGGCGTGCGCTTCGTCGAGGAGCACGCCAAGCTGCGCGCGATGGGCATCCTCTGGGAAGAGCTCGGGCGCGAACGCTACGGCGTCAACGACGAGCGCCGCTTGCGCTTTCGCTATGGCGTGCAGGTCAACTCGCTCGGCCTGACCGAGGCCCAGCCAGAGAACAACGTGCAGCGCATCGTGCTGGAGACCCTCGCCGTGACGCTCGGTCGCGACGCCCGCGCCCGCGCGATCCAGCTGCCTGCCTGGAACGAGGCGCTCGGGCTCCCGCGTCCATGGGACCAGCAATGGTCGCTGCGCATCCAGCAAGTTTTGGCTTACGAAACCGACATCCTCGAGTATCCGGACATCTTCGAGGGTTCGAAGGTAATGGAGGGACTTGTGGCGGAGCTGCTGGAGGGTGCACGCGCCGAGATGGCAGTGGTGGCCGAGCATGGCGGCGCGGTACAGGCCGTGCCGTATATGAAGGCGGCACTGGTCGATTCCCATCGTGCGCGCATCCATCGGATCGAGTCGGGCGAGCAGATTGTGGTCGGTCAGAACCGCTTCACAGAGACTGAGGTCTCACCGCTTACTGACACAGATTCAGGACCCACCCGCCCGAGCATCCTCGTGGTGGACCCGGCGGTGGAGGCTGAGCAGATCGAGTCGGTGCGCAGATGGCGCGCCGAGCGCGACCAGCAGGCGGTTGACACGGCGCTCGCCGAGCTGGCACGAGTCGCCGCCGAGGAGCACAGCCAAGAGAATCTGATGGGGCCGACGATCGCCGCCGCGCGTGCGGGCGCGACGACAGGTGAGTGGGCGCGCACGCTGCGCGAGGTGTTTGGCAGCTACCGGGCCCCGACTGGCGTCGGAGAGGCAAGCTCAGCGCCGGCCGACCAGGAGCTCTCAGAGCTGCGCGAGGAAGTCGCCGCCCTGGCCGAGAAGCTCGGTCGCCGCCCAAAGATCTTGGTTGGCAAGCCCGGCCTCGACGGCCACTCAAACGGCGCCGAGCAGATCGCGGTACGCGCGCGCGATGCCGGCATGGACGTTGTCTATGAAGGCATCCGCTTGACCCCCGCACAGATAGCAGCCTCAGCACTGCAGGAGGGTGTGCACGTGATCGGGCTGTCGATCCTCTCGGGCTCGCACAGGGAGCTGATCCCAGCCGTGATCGGCGCTTTGCACGACGCCGAAGTGGATGTGCCGGTGGTTGTCGGCGGGATCATCCCCGAGCAGGACGTGGCCCAGCTCGAACAGGCGGGGGTCGCGGCTGTCTACACCCCGAAGGATTTCGACATCTCGCGCATCATGCATGACATCGTTGGGATTGTGGGCGCCGAGACGAACGGACACGGCCCTTTCCCCAACGGCTCCGCGTGAGCGCGCAGGGAGCCGCGCTCGGCAAGCGGCTGCGCGAACGCGACCTGAGCGCGGCGCCGGCGGCACTGAACCTGCTGGAGAGCAGCACCGAAGCCGACCGCGAGCAGGCGGCGAAGCTGCTGCGCGAGGTCTCCCCCACCGCGCTCGGCGGCGAGGCGCCGGGACACATAGTCGGCGTGACCGGCCCCCCCGGCGCCGGCAAGTCGACGTTGCTCTCAGCACTGCTGCACGCCTGGCGGGAACCCGAGCATGGGGAGAGCAGGACCGTCGCGATGCTTGCCGTCGACCCAAGCTCCAAGCGCTCGGGCGGGTCGCTGCTCGGAGACCGCGCGCGCATCGAGTTCGACCCCGCCGACAGGGGTGTGCTGATCCGCTCCACAGCCGCGGGTGAGCGGCTTGGCGGCCTTGCCCCCGCGACGCGTGTGGCGGCACAGGCGTTGGCGGCCGCGTTCGATGTGGTGATGATCGAGACGGTGGGCGTGGGACAGGCCGAGACAGAGGTGGCGGATGTGGCGGACACGGTCGTGGTGGTGGTCCAGCCCGGCAGCGGCGACGTACTGCAGTTCTTGAAGTCGGGAATCATGGAGACTCCAGACGTGCTCGTCGTCACAAAGGCCGACCTCGGCCAGATCGCGCTCGCCAGCAGACGCGACCTGGGCGCCGCACTGCGCTCGCTCGGCGGCAAACGCACCGGCTCCACGCGGGTACTGGCCGTCTCCTCATTGCCTCCACCCCAGGGGATCGGGGAGTTGATCGGGGCGCTGGAGGAGCATCGCGGGAGCATCGACGTGGCGGACAGACGCCTGCGGGCCCGTCGCGCGGGTGCGCTGCTCGATTTCACAGGCGAGCACGGCGAGCGGGGCCTGCGCGCCGTGGGCGGTCGCCGCGCGGCCGAGCGACTGCTCGAGCAGCAGGACCCGGGGCTGGATGGCGCGAGGCTTGTGAGCATCCTGGAGCGAGCGGGGACAGAAACGTGAACCCGGTTGCACGAGATCTGCTGACGATGTTCGGCGCGTTCGTGCTGGCCGCGGCGCTGGCGGGCGCGCTCGGCGCGATCAACCTCGGCACCGCGCTGGCGTTTGGGCAGATCGCGTTTGCGATCGCCACCGTGTACGTGATCCTGAGGCGCTGATTGACGCCTACGGGGGGCTATCCCCGTAGGCTCTGAAACGAAATGATCCTGCTTTTGGTATTCGCAGCGTTGGCTGGCGCGGGCACGGCGTTGTCGCCGTGCGTGCTGCCGGTGCTGCCGGCGCTACTGGCCTCGGGCGGCGTGGGAGGTCGACGTCGACCGCTGGGAGTGGTGATCGGCCTGACCGTGACGTTCACGGTGGTGATCGTGGGTGTGGCCAACGTGGTGGATGGCGTGGGACTCGGATCGGACCCGTTGCGCGATATCGCAGTGGCGGTGCTGCTTGCCTCGGGCCTCGCGCTGATCGTGCCGGGCCTTGCCGACCGTCTGGAGGCGCGCATGTCGCGGATCGCGGCGCTCGGGGTGGGTGGGGTCCGAATCAGTCACGGCGACGGCTTCCGCTCCGGTTTGCTCGTGGGCGGCGCGCTCGGCTTCGTGTACACGCCGTGCGCAGGGCCGATCCTCGCCGCGGTGATATCGGTGAGCGCGGCGAGCGGGCGTACCGTGGCGGTCGCGATCGCCTATTCGTTGGGCAGCGCGGCGGTGTTGTTTGTGCTCACGCTCGGAGGCCGCAAGCTGTTCGATCGCGTGCGCGCGGCTGGACGGGGACCGGCGCTACAGCGCACGCTCGGGATCGTGATGATCGTGACGGCGGTGGCGATCGTGGTGGGAGTGGACGTGGACTTCGACCAGTATGTGGCCGAACACATCCCCAATGTGAACCTGACGGCGGGACTTGAAAAATCCAAGGCGGTGGAAAGCCGCTTGCCGCAGGTGACAGGGCACACCGCAAAGTTCGTGTCGGGCTCGAAAACGGCGAGCGCACCGCGTAACGCGAGCCAGGCCACGCTGCTGGCGGATGCAGCCAAACTGAGCAATCTCGGGCCGGCACCGGAATTCGCCGACACCGAGGACTGGTTCAACACATCCGGCGATCGGCCGCTGACGCTCACAGGTCTGCACGGGAAAGTGGTGCTGATCGACTTCTGGACCTATACGTGCATCAACTGCATCCGCACGCTGCCCTATCTGAAGGCATGGGACGCTGCGTATCGCAAGGACGGCCTTACGATCGTCGGCGTGGAGACACCGGAGTTCGCCTTTGAGCACGAGGCATCCAACGTCAAGAACGCCATCGAACAGTTCGGCCTGCGCTATCCCGTGGTGCAGGACAACGAAATGGGGACCTGGAACGCATATGGCAACGAGTACTGGCCGGCGGATTACCTGATCGATGCGAAAGGCGATGTGCGCTATGCGACGGCAGGCGAGGGCGACTACTCCCAGACCGAAACGGCGATCAGGGCATTGCTGGCCGAAGCCGGGGCGAACGTCGGCGGGATGGCACACCCCACCGATGTCGTGACGCCGAGCGAAGTGGCCACTCCCGAGACCTATCTCGGCACCAACCGCGCGCAGGGCTGGCGCAACGGGCCACAGCCCGGCCTGCACGACTATGGCACCAGCGTGCCCAACGATCTGGCGCTCAACGAATTCGACTACAGCGGCACGTGGAAGATCGAAGATCAGCCCGCCACGGCGGTGTCGAGCGCGGGGATCGACATGGAGTTCGAGGCCAAGAACGTGTATCTGGTGCTCGCCTCCGAAGGCGGAAAGCCACGCCAGGTCAAGGTGCTGCTCGATGGGAAGCCGATACCCGACGAGTTGGCCGGGACGGATGTTCACAACGGCTTGTTGACCGTGCGAAACCAGCGCCTGTATTCGCTCGTGTCGCTACCGGGCGACCAGCAGCACCGCCTGTCATTGCGCTTCGCTCCGGGAATCACCGGCTACGCGTTTACGTTCGGCTAGCGGACGGATCTTCGCGTGGTCATACAATGACCCCCATGGAGGGAGGCCCCGCACCCGAGACCACTGCCAGAGCGTGGCTGCGATGCTACCGCTGCTGGTCTCAGAACCTCGAGGTTCAGGTGCACTACGAGGGGATCCACAAGATCGACGCAGAGACGGGCGAGCGCGCGGAAGTGGTGGATGAGCTACAGGAGGCGGTGGTGCAGTGCCTGGACTGCATGCACGACCAGCCCCATCTCGGCTTCTCAGGCGGTCGCGTGGAGCCGATCGAGGACCGTTGGGAGCGAATGATCGCGGGCACCCCCTGGGTGGCCTCGTGCACGGTGACGGTCGATGCGGACGATGTCGAGATCTGCTCCGGCCCAGAGGCCGGTGACGCGCTTTCCTATGCGGCATTTGGCGAGCATGGGGTGCGGGAGTTCTTTACGCACGTGCGCTTTCACAAGCATGAGGAGGACCAGATAGTGGTACATCTGCTGGTGGAGCTGTATGCGCGCTCGCTGGAGGAGGCGACCGACGTGCTCGAATCTGCGGCAAGAGGCGGCCTGGCGATCACCTCGCTTGCCGAGGAGTCCCGTCCGCCGGCCTCCGCCGGCGAACCCCACGGACATGATTAGCGGTCCGCTGGGCGGCGCTGGACGATCGGCGATCCCGTCGATCGTCGATCGGTTGCGTCTTCGCTCACTTATGTGCGCAGCACACTGCACGCAGCTGCCTGCCCGTGCCCTTCAGGGTATGCCCCCGATGGGGTACATCCTTGCCTCGCTTGCCCAGCGGACCGCTAATGGCTCATGTGGAGACATCGTCGTCTGAGCGGTGGGGGCACTCGCGACCAAGCTGCTGCTGGCGCCTGCGTTCGTAGTGGCGGCTTCGCTTGCCGCGAGGCACTACGGGCCGCGCATCGGCGGCCTGGTGGGTGGCCTGCCGGTGGTGGCGGGCCCGATATTGCTCGTGTTTGCACTCGATCACGGGCCTGAGTTTGCGGCCGGCGCGGCGGCGGGGACGCTGCTGGGACTCGTGTCGCTGCTTGCGTTCATCGTGGTGTACGCGCACCTTGCGAGTCATGTGCGCTGGTGGTGGAGTCTTATTTTGGGATGGGGGGCGTTCTTTGCGATGACAGCGGTGCTCAGCGCCGTCACATTGGGCGCCGATTCGGCGCTTGCGGTGGTGCTGGTGGCGGTCGCGCTGACGTTGCTGGTGCTACCTCAGCCGCGGGGAGAGCGCAGCGGCTCGGTGGCGTTCCCGGCCTGGGACCTGCCGTTGCGCGCGCTCAGCGCGCTGGCGCTCGTACTGGCGTTGACGGCGGTGGCCGGTCAACTGGGTCCGAAATTGAGCGGGCTGCTGGCGCCGTTTCCCGTGATCACAAGTGTGCTCGCGGTGTTCACTCACGCCCAACGCGGCGAACGCGAGTTGCACCTGATCATGCGCGGTCTTGTGGTGGGCTTTGTGGCGTATGCGCTGTTTTGCTTCGTGCTGGCGGTGTCGCTCGAAGCGCTTGGGACCGCCGATGGCTTCCTGCTCGCGGCACTCGCCGCGCTGGCGACTCAGGCGGTGACGGTAACCGTCACCTGGCGTAAGCGTGAGCCGGCGGTCGAGTCGCCCTGAGGCCGAAGATCGGCACGCCGGTCTCTCCCGAGCGTACCGGCACCGTCCCGAGGGCCGCCAGTCTCCTCCCTGGGCGCTCTGTTGAAGCTTGAGAGGTGAACTTAGGAGGACAACCGCTGCTCGAGCGCCAGCAGCTGCTCGTGCAGCTCCTTGGGCAGGCGATCGAACTTGCCGAGATGCTCGTGGAAGTGGGGCAGCTGAGCCTTCCATTCGGCGACATCGACGCGCAGCAGCTCGGCGATGTCCTCGTCTGAGACGTCGACACCGCGGGTGTCCAGACCATCCGGGCCGACAGGCGGCATGTGGCCGATTGGCGTCTGCACAGCCGCGCCGTGACCGGCGCAGCGCGCGAAGACCCACGCCAGCACGCGTGAGTTCTCACCGTAGCCAGGCCACAGGAATTTGCCCTTGGCGTCCTTGCGGAACCAGTTGACGTAGAAGATCTTCGGCAGCTTCGACGTGTCTGCTTCGTGGCCGACCTTCAGCCAGTGGGCGAAGTAGTCGGCCATGTTGTAGCCGCAAAACGGCAGCATCGCGAACGGGTCGAAGCGCAGCTCGCCGACCGTGCCAGCCGCCGCGGCGGTCTTCTCAGAGCCCATCGTCGCGCCAAGGAAGACGCCGTGCTCCCAGTCGAAAGCCTCGGCGACCAGCGGCACCACGGTCGAGCGCCGTCCGCCGAACAGGATCGCCGAGATCGGCACGCCCGCGGTGTCCTCCCACTCCGGGGCGATCGCTGGGTCCTGCGCAGCGGCGACGGTGAAACGGGCGTTGGGGTGCGCGGCCGGCGTCTCCGAGGCGGGCGTCCAGTCTTTGCCGCGCCAGTCGATCAAGTGTGTGGGCAGATCGTCGGTCAGCCCCTCCCACCAAACGTCGCCGTCGTCGGTCAGCGCGCAGTTGGTGAAGATCGTGTTCGACTCGATCGTCTTAATTGCGTTCGGGTTGGTGTGCTCGCCGGTCCCGGGTGCCACGCCGAAGAAGCCCGCCTCGGGGTTGATGGCGTACAGCCGGCCGTCCTCGCCGAACTTCATCCAGGCGATGTCGTCGCCGATCGTCTGCACCTCCCAACCCTCCAAGGTGGGTATCAGCATCGCCAGGTTGGTCTTGCCGCACGCGGACGGGAACGCCGCCGCGATGTACTTGACGTCCTTCTCGGGCGAGGTCAGCTTGAGGATCAGCATGTGCTCGGCCATCCAGCCCTCGTCGCGCGCCATCACCGAGGCGATGCGCAGCGCGAAGCACTTCTTGCCGAGCAGCGCGTTGCCGCCGTAGCCGGAGCCGTAGGAGGTGATCTCGCGAGTAGCGGGAAAGTGGACGATGTACTTGTTCTCGGCGTTGCACGGCCAGGGCACGTCCTCCGCACCATCCCCGAGCGGCATCCCGACCGAGTGCAGACAGGGGATGAAGTCGCCTTCCTCGCCGAGCGCGTCGAGCGCGGCGGAGCCCATCCTGGTCATAATTCGCATCGAGACCGCCACGTAGGGCGAGTCGGTCAGCTGTACACCGATCTGGCTCTTGTCTGAGCCGATCGGGCCCATCGAGAACGGCACCACGTACATCGTGCGACCGTGCATACAGCCGCTGAAGAGCTCTTTGAGGGCTTCCTTCATCTCCTCGGGCTCGCGCCAGTTGTTGGTAGGCCCGGCTTCGGACTCCTCCGGTGAGCAGATGAAGGTGCGGTCTTCCACACGGGCGACATCGCCGGGATCTGAGAGGCCGAGATAAGAGTTGGGGCGCTTGGCGTCGGAGAGCCGCTGGAAGGTGCCGGCATCGACCAGCAACTGGCAAAGACGGTCGTACTCCTCGGCGGAGCCGTCGCACCAGTGGATGGCGTCGGGCTCGGTGAGCGCGGCGATCTCCTCGACCCACGTCAGCAGACGCTCGTTGTTGGTGTTGGGGGCGGTGGCGGCGGTGGTCTCCATGACGTGCGAGTGGCTCCTTGCAGTGTCGCGGTGGGCGAGCGCCCGGCGGCGCGGCCGCGCAGAATGGCGCTAGGGAACGGAAAAACGCCCTCGGGGGCGCTCCCCACAGCCTATCGCACGGTTTACTCGACGTTGCCCTCGGCGCCGGGGCCCCCGGGATTTCGGCGTGGAACGAGCACCAATCGCTTGAACTCGGCAACGAGCACGCCGTCCTGGTTGTAGACGCGCGTGTGCACCTTCACGGTGCCGCGGTCGGGCTTTGACTGGGACTCGCGCTTCTCCAATACCTCTGACTCGCAGAACAGCGTGTCGCCGTGGAATACGGGAGCAGGATGCTTGAGCTCCTCGGTGGCGAGGTTGGCGATTGCCTTGCCGGAGACGTCTGAGACGGACATCCCGAGGGCGAGCGAGTAGACCAGCGGACCGACGACGACGTTGCGTTTCTGCTGCGATTTGGCGGCGTAGACGTCGTTCAGGTGCAGGGGATGATGGTTCATCGTAATCAGGCAGAAGAGGTGGTCGTCTGACTCGGTGACGGTCTTGGCAGGCCAGTGCTTGTAGGTGGCGCCGACCTCGAACTCCTCCAGATAGCGGCCGTAGGGATGGGCGCCACTTGCCTCGCGGGCCGCCTGCTCGGTCTCGACGGTGTGGGTATCGCTCATGGGTGGGCTGGGTCTCCTGTGGTGCGTGGATGGGTGTGGAACCGGAGGAGGAACTCTAGTGAGGAGCAACCCGATAGCGTTCAGAGCCGCACTTCAACACGGCGCCCGCAGCGCGCCGTCGACCAGGAGAAGACCCTTGCGCAACCCCAGAGCCTTCGACAAGCCCCTTGCGATCGGCGCGCCCGAGCCCGCGCGTGAGATCCCCTTCAAGCCGTCGCGAATGATCCATTTCCTCGACCTTTCCAACGAGAAAATGGTGGAAAAGGTGCCCACCATCGCGCCAACGGTGGACATCTTGCTCGGCAACTTGGAGGACGCCGTGTCGGTCGACCGCAAGGAGGCGGCGCGCGCCGGCCTGATCAAGGTGGGTCGCGAGATGGGGGCACACAGCTCGAAGAGCTGGGTCGGCGAGACGGCACTATGGACGCGCGTCAATTCCCTTGAGTCGCCGTGGGTGCTCGACGATCTGACCGAAATCGTTGGCGCGATCGGGGACAAGATCGAGGTGATCATGGTCCCCAAGGTCGAGGGGCCTTGGGACATCCACTACGTGGACCGACTGCTGGCCCAGCTCGAGGCAAAGGCTGGCATCGAGAAGCCGATACTCGTGCACGCGATCCTCGAGACGGCGCTGGGCGTGGCCAACCTCGAGGAGATCGCGGCAGCCAGCCCGCGCATCCAGGGGATGAGCTTCGGCCCCGCGGACCTGGCAGCCTCGCGGCGCATGAAGACGACGCGCGTGGGCGGCGGGCATCCCGGCTATCGCACGATCGCCGATCCCGACGCCGAGGATCCGGAGCTACCACGCCCCAGCTACCAGCAGGATCCGTGGCACTACTCGATCGCACGAATGGTGGACGCATGCACCGCGGTCGGCGCCCTTCCCTTCTACGGCCCCTACGGCGACATCAAGGACGAGCTCGGCTGCGAAACGCAGTTCAGGGCCGCCTTCCTACTCGGCTGCGTCGGCGCATGGTCGCTGCATCCCGTGCAGATTGGGATCGCCAAGAAAGTGTTCTCGCCCGACCCCGAGGAGGTCATCTTTGCCAAGAAGGTGATCGAGGCCATCCCCGACGGCCGCGGCGTGCACATGATCGACGGCAAGATGCAAGACGACGCCACCTGGAAGCAGTGTCAGGTGATGGTCAAACTGGCCGAGATGCTTGCGCGCAAGGACCCGGAGTTGGCGGAGGCCTACGGGTTCGTACCGGCTGGGGCGTAGCGGCCCAGAGCCTGTCTCTGCTGAGACGTAGCCGCCAGAGCTTTGCATCAGGACGCCCGTACATACGTTTAGATAGGCGCTTATCCGCCGCTATACCATTAGACTCCGGCCCGCCTCGAGCATCCCGTCAGCGTCAGCGGGTAGCCACCAACAGAAGGGGACCGCATGTTTCGCAACTCACTCCTAAGCGGGATCATGCCGAGGGCAATTGCCCGCTGGCTTGCGGCTGGATTGCTCGCTATCTCCTTCGCGGCGCTGCTTCCAGCGGCGGCACAGGCCAACAACCTGTTCTCGATCGACTCCCATGCCACCTCGACCGGGCCGATCGTCACCGACTCAAGCGGCACCGGCTACGTGGCCTGGAACCGCAGTGGCTCGGAAGTGGAACAGCCGATCTTCTGCAAGATCCCGCGCGGCGGCACGTGTACGGACCCGATCGAACTGCAGCTGCCCATCCAAAGCCCCCAGAGCGACGATGGCGTGGACCAGCCGTTCCCCGTTCTTGGAGGAGCCCCCGGAGTGGTGTACGTCGTCGGACCGCGCTATTCGCGCGATGACACACTGATCTGGACTTCGACCGACGGCGGCGAAAGCTTTTCGGTGAAAGAGATCCCGACTGGCAGCTTCTCAGACGAGCTCGGCGTCGGTGACGTGCTGTATGACCCCAACTTCGATGCCGCGTTCCCCGCGACGACGGACGAGACCTTCGCGATCGCCGGCGAAGACAAAAACATCGGATACGGCTACACCAGCAACATCGCATCCGAGTCGACGCCGACATCCTTCCAGTTTGCCGGCCCCGGCGAAGACGCCCAAGGCGTAACTTTGGGCTTCAGTACCAACGCCGCCGAGAACCCCGCCACCCATCACGCCGTGCTCGCCCCTGTCGAGGCTTACTGGACTGACAGCGAACCCTACCTGGTCCGGTTCTATCGATACGCGAACAAGGGCGGTCTGGAAAGCGAAGCGAGTGGCTGGGAAGGTCCCTCCACGGTCACCGACGGCTACGAGCCGCGCCTTGCGGGCGGTCCTGACGGGCTGTTCATGCTTTCTACCGACCTCGCCCCCGGAGCGCCGGAAGGAGAACAGCCGTCGGTGGTCGACGTGCGCAAGTACAACGAAACGACTCACGAATTCGAAGCGCCAAAAACCATCGCGAACATTCCCACCAGCACAGGCACCCTGTTTACCTCGGGCGATATCTTCGAGAACTCCGTCACCGGCACACTGTACGTGGCTCAGCCCATTGCAAACGGCGGGGAATATGTCATGCGCCTGTGGGAATCGACCGACGGGGGACAGACCTTCCACGGCGAACGCGATATCGCGAAGATTGGCTACGGCTACTCGGGGATCCCCCGTCTGGCGGTCGCCGAAGACGGCCAGGGCTGGCTCACGTTCAAGGATTACGGAGGCCTCGAGGTCGCCGATCTCAACGCGTTGCCTGCAGCACCTGTATCCGGTTCTTCCAAACCTACGACACCCACCCCAACACCAACACCCGCAGTCTCCTCGCTCGCGATCCCCAACCAGACCGACGAGGTCAACGGCAAAGGCGACCTCTCGATCAGCGTGGATTGCATCGGCGCGAAGTGCACCGGCAGTCTCACGCTGCTAGCCAAGTACAAGAAGACCACGGGTAAAGGCAAAAAAAAGAAAACGAAGATCGTGGTTCAAACGATTGGCAGCGCTTCGTTCAACTCGCTTGACCTCGGCGTCGACACGATGTCTGTGAAACTCAATGCAAAGGGCAAGAGCCTGCTGATTCTCGGTGGCTACAAATTGAGCAGCACCGCCAGCGCCAGCTACCTCTCCGGCTCGGTCTTCAAGACCGCGACGGGCACCGCGAAGCTCAAGGGTCACAAGCCCTCCAAAAAAGCCATCGTGCTCAAAAAGATCAAACCGTAGAGACACGCCGGCCGAGCCCGCTGGGAACCTTCGAGATGGCAACCGTGCCGCAGTTCACGCTGCAGGCCGAGCATCTGCTGCGTACCCGCGGCCTCTTCCAGTGGTCGACGGTCACGCTGCTCGCACTGGTGGTGTACGTGTACGCGGTCGAGGTCGAGCGCGCGAACTGGAGCGCGGTGCTCGCCGGGTTGACCTTTTGGCTGATGGACTGGGTCAACGAGATCATCAACGCCCTGGTGCTGCACTTCAACGGCAACGCCGCGCTGTGGACCGTGACCGGCTCCAGCAGCTTCGTGATCCTGATCGGGCTGACGATCGAGATCACCCTCTTCTTCGCGATAAACGGCGTGATCTTCACCAAGCTGCTGCCCGCTGAGCGCAGCGTACGCATCCTCGGCCTGCCCAACCGCTGGGCGATGGCGATCGGCCTGTCGCTGGTGTCGGTCGGCGTCGAGCTGCTGCTGCACGCCGACGGCGTGTTCCACTGGTACTACTGGTGGTGGAACGCGGCCACCTTCCCCGTGATCGTGGTGTTGGGCTACCTGACGTTCTACGTCGCGACCTTTTGGGTCTACGACATGCCCGAGCGCCGGCGCCAGCTGCAGGTCGTGGCCTCGCTGGCCGCGCTCGTGCTAAGCGCGGGCCTGGTGTTCGGCCCGCTGCTCGGCTGGATCTGAACGAGTTGGTCGGTACCTAGTAGAGGCTTGGAGACCCTCGCCCAGAACGAGCTTGCATCGTTCTCGCAACGCGCTATTGTTAACCATATGGCTAACAATGCTCTGCTGGACCGCACCTTCGTCGCCTGCTCTCACCCGATCCGCCGCGTGATCCTCGAGCGCCTTGCCGGCGGAGAGATGACCGTCGGTGAGGCAACGAGCGACTTCGGCGTGTCCAAGCCCGCGATCAGCAAGCACCTGAAGCTGCTGGAGGAGGCGGGCGCGATCACACGCGTGATCGACGGGCGCACGCACCGTCTGCGGTTGCGCGAGCAGCCGCTGAACGAGGCGTACGCGTGGATGACGAACCAGCGCGAGCTGTGGGAGCGAAAGCTCGACACCGTCGATCGGTACTTGCGCGAGCAGAAGGAGCGCCGACAGCCCAGACAGGGAGCGCCACAGCAAGAGAACAAACCAGCGAAGGAGTCGAGATGACTGAGATAACCAAGCCAAACGAGACCAGCCTGCGCCTGCAGCGCACATACGACGCCCCCGCCGAGGACGTGTTCGACGCATGGACCAACCCCGAGGTGCTGCGACGCTGGTGGAAGGCGAATGCCGCCTGGATCACCCCCATCGCCGAGGTCGACCTACGCGTCGGCGGGCGCTATCGGATCTCGATGGAAGACCCTGAGAGTGGCAAAAAATATACAGCCGGAGGCGAGTACCGCGAGGTGAGCCGTCCCAATCGACTCGTCTACAGCTGGCAGTGGGAACAGGAAGACGGCGAGCTGGGACACCTGAGCACCGTGGCGGTCGACTTTCGCGCCGAGGGGGAGCAAACGACGGTCGTGCTCGAACACACCGGCCTCGAGTCCCTGGAATCGCGCGACTCGCACGGGCACGGCTGGGAAGGCGTACTGGAGGCATTCCAAACGCATCTGCGCGAGCGCGCCGCACAGACGTCCTGACAGACGCTCGCACTGCTATTCGGAGCCCGCCAGGGCACTCCCGATGCGGTAGCGAGAACAAACCTCACACAACAAACCAACAGAAGGAGCAAGAAAATGGCGAACTACCTGCTGGCATACACCGGCGGTGGCATGGCAGCAACAGAGGCCGAGCGCGAACAGGCGATGGCGGCCTGGGGGCAATGGTTTGGCAAGCTCGGCTCAGCGGTCGTTGCGCCCGGCAACCCGGTCGGCGCATCCACGTCAGTGAGCGCTTCGGGCAGCAACGGCACGGCCGGCTCCGGCCTGACCGGCTACTCAGTCATAGCCGCCGACAGCCTCGACGCGGCGGCGAGCCTCGTCACCGACTGCCCGATCATCGCCGCGGGCGGCAAGGTGGACGTGTACGAGACGATCGAGGTCATGTAGCCGGCTCGCGTCCTGTGCAGGGGACGGCCGCCGCGAGCGCACGCAGGCGGCCGTCCCGATAGGGTTCCGACGCCCCGTCCCCGAGCAACCAAGGACGCGATGAGATTCTTCGAGTTTGAGGCGCGCGAGGTAGTCAAGCGCGCCGGTATCCCGGTAACCGACTACGGCTTCACCACAGACGCAGCCGAGGCAAAGCAAATCGCCGAGCGCATCGGCGGCCCCACCGTGATCAAGTCCCAGGTGCTGACCGGCGGACGCATGAAGGCCGGTGGCGTCAAGTTCGCCGACACGCCCGAGCAGGCCGAGGAGTACGCACGCGAGATCCTGGCCCTGGAGATCAACGGTCACATGCCGCGCGGCGTCCTGGTGGACCCGAAGGCCGAGGTCGCCCAGGAGTACTACGCGGGCGTTGTATGGGACGGCACGCGCAAGCAGCCGGTGATGATCTTCTCGCCCGTGGGTGGCATCGACATCGAGCAGGTCGCCGAGGAGCAGCCAGACAAGGTGGGCCGCCGGCACTTCTCCAACATCCTGCCCTTTGGCGACTTCGAGGCCAAGGAGGTGATCGCTTCCACTGGCGTCACCGGCTCGGCGCTCAACAAGCTCGTGCCGATCGTCACGCGCCTGGCAAAGCTGTTCGTGGAGAACGACATGACGCTCGCCGAGATCAATCCGCTCGGACAACTCAAGGACGGGTCGTTCGTGGCGCTCGACGCGCACATGGACATCGAGAACGAGGCACGTGGTCGCCACAAGAAGCTGCTCGCCGATCTCGGCGTGGGCGATGAGGAGACCCGCCAAGCACGCGAGGCGACGCCCTTCGAGCTGGCGGGAGAGGAAGTCGACGCCACCGATCACCGCGGCGTGGCCGGCAACGTCACCGAGTTTGACGGCAACCTCGGCCTTGTGATCGGCGCGGGCGGCGGATCGCTCACACTGTTCGACGCGGTGCGTGCCCACGGCGGCAAGCCAGCCAACTACTGCGAGATCGGTGGCAACCCGTCGGTCGCGAAGGCATGCGGGTTGGCGAAGCTCGTGCTGCAGAAGCCCGGCGTGGACAAGATTGCGGTGATGATGTCGATTGTGTCGAACACGCGTGTGGACATCGTTGCGCGCGGGGTGATCAAGGCTTGTCTGGAGCTGGGCATGGACCCGGCCGAGAAGATCGCGATCTTCCGCATCCCGGGAGCGTGGGAGGAGGAGGGCTTCAAGATCCTTGAGAAGTACGGCGTTGACTACGCCGACCGCAGCGTCTCGCTCAACGAGGCCGCGCGCAGAGCCGTCGAGAAGATAGAACCCCACCAACCCGAGGTTGCGGCATGAGCATCCTTATCGATTCCGAGACGACGTTCATCGTCCAGGGCATCACCGGCCGCGAGGCCGTCAACCTTACGAGAGAGTGCCTGGACTACGGCACCGGCGCGAAGGTCGTCGGCGGCGTCACGCCGGGGCGCCTGGGCCGCGAGGTACACGGCGTGCCTGTGTTCGACGCGGTCGCCCAAGCGGTCGCGCATCACGGCTCGCCGATCTACGGCTCGGTCGTGACGGTCCCCCCCGCCTTCACCAAGGACGCGGTGTTCGAGGCGATCGAGAACGGTATCCAGCTGATCGTGATCGTCACCGAGCGCATCCCGCGCCGCGACGTGGCGCAGATGGTCGAGCTGGCGACGCTCAGGGGCGCACGCATCATCGGCCCCAACTGTCTCGGCATCATCGTGCCCGACGTGATCAAGATGGGCGGCATCGGCGGTCCCGCACGCAACGCCGCGCAGGCCTACACACCGGGCCCGATCGGAGTGATCTCACGCTCCGGCGGCATGACCACCGAGATGTCCTCCACACTCAGCGCGGCGGGCCTCGGGCAGTCAACCGCAGTGTCGATTGGCGGCGATGCGATCATCGGCTCCAGCTATGCCGAGTTGATGCCGCTGTTCGAGGCAGACGAGCAAACGCAGGGCATCGTGATCTACACCGAGCCGGGCGGACGCATGGAGGCCGAGCTTGCACGCTGGGTCACAGAGCACAAATCGCGTCTGCCGATCGTCGCGTTCATGGCGGGACGCTTCATGGACGAGATGCCAGGCATGAGCTTCGGACATGCCGGCACGATCGTGGAAGGCAAGGAGGACACCGCCGGCGAGAAGATCGCGCGCCTTGCCCAGGCCGGGATCACAGTGGCCGAGCGTATCGAGGACATTCCGGAGATGATCAGAGCAAAGATCGGCGAGCCGCCATCGCTCCGTGACGGGGTGGCGGGCGCAACGACCCAAGGGAGTCCAGCATGAGAAGCGACGGGACGTTCATCGCAGTCGAGGTCTCCGATGCGGCTGCCTCCGACACGGCGCTCGCCGCGAAGCTGGCCGAAGCGTGTCCGGTAGACATCTTCGCCCAGACCGTCGGTGGAGCGCTCGAAATCGTCGAACGCAACCTTGATGAGTGCGTGCTGTGCGGCCTGTGCCTCACTGCAGCGCCCGCGGGCGCGCTTGAGATCGTCAAGCTCTACGACAACAACACAACGCTCGCACCTGCCTGACCTGCCCCGCCGATCGGGTGTGCTCTGCCTCCGCAGCAGTCGCGCGGGCGAGAGATGGCGTGCCGACGCCCGCGAGTAGGTTCTTAGACGAGCCTTACACGGTCCGGCGAAACTCTCGACCGAACGCTATGTTAGAAACGCTAACCGCATGCTAACGGTTCCCAAAGATTCCTGGAGGTGAGCTTCCCACCCGATGGACGCAAGCCCGAACGTGACATGGCAGGACGGCTCGCTCTCGCGAGAGCAGCGCTGGCAGGCCCTCGACGCCCGCGGCGCAACGATCTGGATCACCGGTCTACCCTCCTCGGGCAAGTCCACGATGGGCGCGGCCGTAGAGGAGCGCTTGGTCGAACAGGGCCGCAGCGCCTATCTGCTCGACGGCGACAATCTGCGCTGCGGGATCTGTGGAGACCTCGGCTTCAGCCGCGAGGACCGCGAAGCCAACGTCTGTCGAGTCGGCGAGCTGGCCCGCCTGTTCGCCGACTCTGGGGCGATCGCCGTGGTCGCGCTCGTATCGCCCTACGAACGCACACGCCGCGAGGTTCGAGAACGCCACCAGCGCGACGATCTACCGTTCCATGAAGTGTTCATCGACACGCCGATCGCGATGTGCGCCGAGCGCGATCCCAAGGGTCTATACGCCCGTGCACGCGCCGGCAACCTCGACGGCTTCACCGGCGTCGACGATCCCTATCAGCCACCGCGCCACCCCGATCTGCGCCTAACCCCCAAACTCCCGTTGGCCGCCGCGGTGGACGCCGTGTTGGATCTGCTCCACCCACGCGTCGCAACTCAGCCGCTCACAATCGCGAGCGCCTCTGCCCGACGCTGACGCTCACTTCTTCCTCAAAGATCAAAGCTGTTGGTAGCAGCCCTAACGCCGCCCCTCACCACTGCAAGAGCATCAGGCCGACCGTTACCCCCGGCCCGACGGTGACCATCAGCCCACGTTCGCCCGGCTGCGGCTCGCGACGGTCGAGCGCACGCTTCATCACGTAGAAGATCGACGGCGTGCCCATGTTGCCGTGCTCGGCGAGCACGTCATAGCTGTCCTGCGCATCCTCGTGCAAGAGCCCGAGTGCTTCCTGCAGGCTCTCGATGATGCGCCGTCCGCCTGGGTGCAGTAGCCAACGGTCGATCGCCTCGCGCCCCAGGCCATGCTCGCCAAGGAACTCGTCGACCAGCTCGCGCAACCCTTCGCCAGCCACGTCGGGCAGCTCGCGGATCAGGTGCAGGTAGCTGTCCTCTGGCGTCAGCTGCATCCGCACCGCGCCGAGCGTGCCGCCGATCTGGTGCACCTTCGAGGCGATCACCACCGGACCGACGGCGGGTTGGGTGGACTCATCGTCAAACTCGATCACCGCGGCAGCACAACCGTCGCCGAAGATCGAGGAGCCAACGGTCTTGCTGCGCTCGTCGTCCATGCGGGCCCCCATCAGGATGCCGGTCATACTCTCGGCCGCGACCACAATCGCCTTCTTGCCGGGCTGCTCGCGCAACGTCTGAGCGGCGAGCCGCACGAGTGGCACGGCGCTCGCGCAGCCGACTCCCACCACGTGGTACTTGTCGGTGGCTGGGTCCATCTCGTAGTGGTCCACAAGCCTGTGCGCGATCGTCGGTCCCCCGAGCGAGTAGAGCGTTGCGCTAAGCACCACCCCGACGTCAGCCGGATCGATCTCGAGCTCGTCGATCGCCTGCACCGCATAGCCAAACAGGTGCTCCTCGATCGCGGGCGTGCGACCCTGAACTGTCGTGGCCAGGAACTCGTCGGTCAACGTCAGATTGCGACGGTTCACCCCGCAGCGACTAAATATGCGCTGTGCGAACTCGTCGTCTGAGAGGCCGAGCAGGCCAAGCACGTCTTCCTGGCTAAAGGACGTATGGGGGCCCGCCAGCGCGATGCGACCTATACGGGGAAGATCGGCGCGCGGATCGCACCAAGCGAGTGGCTGTGTCCTCAGGCTTGGGAGGTCGGCTGCTATAGCCTTCAAGATGGACTCCCTGAAGTCGTTTGGGTCATGGGCACGGCGAATGGGCGCAACGCGGTACCAGGATATGTGAGCAACCCGTCGGCAACCGTGAAAGAGCGGCTGCGCGCCAGGTTTTCTTCATAGACTCTTCATCCTACCGACATACTTCTTCACAAACCCTTCGACAGGCGTCCATGATTAGCTTGGGAGGGACGACAACAGCCATGAGCCTGGAGGGACGCAGATGAAGGTGATCGGAGCCGGAATGCCGCGCACGGGCACTCTGACGCAGAAGGTTGCGCTTGAGATGCTGGGATTCGAGCCCTGTTACCACTGGGTCAACGTCATCGCCGACCTCGACCAGGTGGACGTGTGGAACCGCGCGCTCGACGGCGGCGAGGAGTGGGATGAGGTGTTCGGCGACTCCCAGGCGACGGTGGACTGGCCCGGTGGCTACTTCTGGCGCGAGCTGATGGACTTCTACCCGGGCTCGAAGGTGCTGCTAAGCGTGCGCGACCCCGAGAAGTGGGAGCCGAGCTTCAGGGAGACGATCTGGAACATGTGTTACGGCGAGTCGCTGATCCGGCTACTGTCCAGCGCCCGCGGTCAGGTCGATCCGCGCTGGGCTCACTATCTGAAGCTCGTCGAACGCATGTTTTGGATCGAACACGCCCCGTTCGCCGACGGACACGAGCAACCCAAGCAGCTGATCGCAGGGTTCGAGCGCCACAACGAGCTGGTCAAGGCGACCGTTCCACCCGAGCGGCTGCTCGTGTGGAACGTGAGCGAAGGATGGGAGCCGCTGTGCGAGTTTCTCGATGTACCGGTGCCCGCCGAGCCGCTACCGCACGTCAACGACCGCGAGACGTTTCTCGGGCGCGTCATCGACGGCGCGCTTGGGGCATTGCAGACGTGGCGTGCCGGTGAGGAGCAGGGAAGTGCTCCTGGAGCTGGTGCGGCTCCGGCCGGGACGGCGACCGGCGAGACCGGCGCGCGGGATGCCGCGACGGCCTAGCCGGTGTTCCGAGTCGGACTCGGGACACCGCCGTCTGGCATGAGCAGAGCGCGCCTCCTCCTCATCACCCTCGTGATCGCAACAGGGACGGCCGTGGTGGTCGTGCTGGCCACGGGCGCTCTCTCGGGTCGGCGCAACACGGCGCCGCTCAGCGCGGCCTCCCCCTCCTGCCTGCCTTCGACGCTGAACCACAGCGCCAAGCTGGGAGGCATGCCCGTCGATGTGTCGCCGGCGCCGGAAACGGACATGGCCAACCCGCACACGCAGATCAGCTTCCTGGGGGTGCCCGCAGGGGAGATCCACGACGTCTCGGTCATGGGACAGCGCAGCGGGCATCATCCCGGCCGGCTCCGTGCCTACTCGCAGGGCGATGGGGCTAGCTTCGTGCCCGCGAGCTCATTCCAGACCGGTGAGCGCGTGACGGTGAGCGCCGTGATCGGGACCGGATCCTCCCCCACGACCGGCAAGCGGGTCAGCTTCGACTTCCGCATCGACACTCCCTATTCGACCGCGACTGCGCCGCCTTTCCCCAATCCGGCGGCCGCCCCAGCCGACTACCAGAGCTTCGGCACCCTGCCCGGCCTCCAGGCCCCAATCCTGAGCGTTACGGTGGCAGATCGCGATCCCACGGCGGGCGACATCCTCACGACCAACGGACCTGGACCGGGCCAGTACGGGCCGCTGATCTATACGCCACAGGGTCGGCTCGTGTGGTTTGACCATCTCCCCAATGGCGAAACAGCCGAGGATTTGAACGTACAGAGCTATGAAGGCCAGCGCGACCTGACCTTCTGGCGGGGCAAGGTGCTCTCGCTGGGATTTGGCCAAGGCGAGGACGTCGTCCTGAATTCCCACTACCAGACCGTCGCCAGAGTCCCCGGCGGCAACGGCCTGCGGGCCGACCTGCACGACTTCCAGATCGCCCCCCACAACGTCTCCTATACGACCGCGTTCAATGCGATCCGCTGCAACCTCTCACCGGTGGGAGGAGCGCACGACGGCGTGATCCTGGACACCGCCGTGCAGGAGATCGATATGAAGACGGGGCTCGTGCGCTGGGAATGGCACAGCCTCGACCACGTTGGCGCCTCTGAGTCTGAGACCGAAGCACCGAAGACGGCGACGCCGTGGGACTGGTTTCACATCAACTCGATCGATCCCGAGCCAGATGGCGACATCTTCATCTCGGCGCGCAGCACGTGGGCCGGCTACCTGCTGCAGGGCGGCAGCGGCAGCATCCTCTGGCGCTTGGGCGGCCTGAAGAGCTCCTTCAAGATGGGGGCGGGCACCGAAACGGCGTGGCAGCACGACGGCCGCATCCTCCCTGACGGCGAAGTCACCTTCTTTGACGACGGCTCGAACCCTCCGATCCACCGGCAGTCGCGTGGGTTGCGGATCGCGCTTGACTTCAGGACCCACCAGGCACGCCTCATCTCCGTCTACACCCATCCCGACCCACCCCTGCTCGCCGCCAGCCAGGGCAACATGCAGACGCTGGCCGACGGCAATGCGGTCGTGGGCTACGGCGGGGTACCAGCGATCAGTGAGTTCGCCACAGGAGGCACGCTGCTGTTCGACGCCCATCTGCCCTTCGACATGTCCTTCTACCGGGCTTTCCGCTTTCCCTGGAGCGGACGCCCCTCCAGCCCGCCGACTGTCCTTGCCAACCTCAATAACACCGGCGAAGAGACGATCGTGCACATGAGCTGGAACGGCGCCAGCGAAGTGGCCTCATGGCGAGTGCTTGCCGGCGAACGCCAAGGATCGCTCACGCCCACGACAACGATCCCCGCGAGCGACTTCGAAAGCTCGACGATCCTGTCCAAGAAGTACGCCTACACGACGGTGCAAGCGCTGGACGCAGCAGGCAGGGTGCTCGGCAGCTCAAAGCCCGTCAAGGTCAGTACGTACGCAGCCGCACTGCCCTCCGCCACGCGATCAGGATGAGAGTTGTGTCTAGTAAGCCGGTTTTGTGGAGTGCTTGTGCGGAGCAGTGCTTGTGGTGCTCGTCGTCGTGGAGGTGGAACTGCTCGTTGTTTTACCGCCGCACCCCGCCACCGCCAGCGTGGCCGCGAGGACGGCCAGCAGCGTTAGCATGGCGGCCAGTGACGTTCGTTTCATCGGCCGGCTTCCTCTCATCACTCACTTGCTTGCTTGCGCCCCCTAGGGTGTCCCCCGTCATGGGGGGCGCCCTAGCGGGTACGGACTTCGGCGCCCACCCTACCAGGCGCAAATCTAAGAAATGAGCACCGTTACCCCGACTGATCCGCAGGCAGTAGAGTCGCGATCCCCAAGGCGCCGGCTGGGCTCGCGCGAGGCGTGGCTGCTCGGCGTCTGCTGCGTAGCGCAGTTCATGGTGATCCTCGACCTGAGCATCGTCAACGTTGCGCTGCCATCGATCCAGTCGGGGCTTGGCTTCTCCGCGCCCGAACTGCAGTGGATCGTCGACGCCTATGCGATCACCTTCGCGGGCTTTCTGATGCTCGGCGGCCGCGCCGCCGATCACTTCGGCCAGCGTCGTATGTTCGTTGTGGCGCTGCTGGTGTTCGCGCTCGCCTCGCTGGCCGGCGGGCTCGCGGCGGACCGCGCGACGCTGGTCCTCGCTCGCGCGGTGCAGGGCTTCGGCGGTGCGCTGATGGCAGCGTGCTCGCTGGCGGTCATCACCTCCTCGTTTGCGCCTGGGCCAAAGCTCAACCGCGCGATCGGCGCCTGGGCGGCGATGAACGGCCTCGGCGGTGCCGCCGGGATGCTGTTCGGCGGACTCATCACACAGGAGCTCAACTGGCGCTGGGTGCTCTTGATCAACCCACCGATCGGGATCGCCGCCGCGATCGTGGCCTATGCGGTCGTGAGCGAGCGCCGCCGCGCCCCAGGCCGTACTTTCGACCTTGCCGGCGCGTTGACGCTCACGATCGGCCAGATGGTGCTCGTGTTCGGCGTCGTCGAAGCCGGCCTGGCCGGCTGGGACACCGTCGCGGCGCTCGGTCCGATCGTCGCCGGCATCGCCCTGCTGGCAGTGTTCGGCGTAATCGAGACGCGCCTGGCGAAGGATCCGCTGATCCCCTTCAAGGAGCTGACCAGGCCGCTGCGGGTGGCCAACAACATCGTGCTGCTGTTCAGCGCGTCGCTGTTTCCGATGTGGTTCGTCAGCTCGCTCTACCTGCAGCAGGTGCTGGGACTCTCGCCGCTGCACACCGGACTGATCTTCCTGCCGATGACTCTGATGATCATGCTGGTCGCCTCACGCACCGGCAAGCTCGTCAGCCACTTCGGGGTGCGCCCTGTGCTCGGCGGTGGGCTGGTCATGCTGACGGGCGGGATGCTGCTGCTGTCGAGAATCGGCTCCAGTGGCAGCCCGATCGTCTACATCATGATCCCCGGCCTCCTGACGGCGGCGGGGATAGCCATGTCGATCGTTCCCTCCACGATCGCGGCCACCCAGGGCGCCAAGGAGGGACAGGCGGGACTTGCCTCCGGCCTGGTGAACACCTCGCGCCAGATCGGTGGTGGGCTCGGACTGGCGGTCCTCGTGACACTGGCGACCCAACGCTCCAGCCATCTGATCGGCACCGGTGCGCTCGTGCCACAGGCGCTGACCGACGGCTTCCGGCTCGCCTACCTGATCGGCGCAGGTCTGGCCGGCGCGGCGGCATTGGTCACGTTCATGGCGCTACCTAAACTCGCCGGTGCGCCGCCGGCAGCAGTCCGGCGCCTGACGATCGCAATCGTTGTCATCGTCGCGGGCTTCCTCGCGCTCGACCTCGCCTTCGCCGGCTCGCACGGCGCACCGGTCGGCGCCTACACCACACGCGGCGCCTACAGCTTCGTCACAGAGCCAACGCTTCACCCCCCAGAGCTCCACAGGGATGGCCCGACCCTCACAGGCAAGCTGGCCAGCGGCTACATCTTCACCGCCAACTTCTACAACCTGAACTACCCCCCGCTGGTCGGCCAGAGCGGTCCGCTGATCCTCGACCACAACCTGCAGCCCGTCTGGTTCCAGCCCGTTCCCGAAAAGATCGTCGCCTCCAACTTGAGCCTGCAAACCTACGAAGGCAAACCGGCGCTTGCCTGGTGGCAGGGCGTTGTCACGAACACGGGACAGACCGAGAGCGGCGAAGACGTGGTGGTCAACCAGCACTACCAGACGGTTGCGCGGCTGAAAGGGAAGAACGGCTGGGTGCTGACGTTGCACGAGCTTGCGATCAGCGGCGAAGACGCCTGGGTCACAGCCAACAAGAACGTCGCCAAGGACCTATCCCGCTACGGCGGCGCCTATAACGGCGCGCTGATCGACTCCGCGGTGCAGGAGTACAACCTCAAGAGCGGCGAGCTGTTGCGTACGTGGGACGCACTGAAGCACATCCCGCTCGAGGATTCCTATGCAAGCGTGCCGACCAACGGCTTCCCGTGGGATGCCTACCACGTCAACTCCATCGCGCTCACCGGCAACGGCGACTTCCTCGTCTCGATGCGCAACACCTGGGCCGCCTATCTGGTCAACATTGCCAGTGGTCGGATCGAATGGACGCTCGGCGGCAAGAAATCGAGCTTTACGTTCGGCCCGCGCGCAGCCTTCCAGTGGCAGCACGACGTCGCCTTTGGGCCAGGCTCGACGATCACGATGTTCGACGATCACTGCTGCCAGCTGACCGGTGGAGGCACATCGGTCTCGGCGACCGGTGCCTCTCGCGGGCTCGTGCTCGATGTGGACCAGAGCACGCGCACGGCGACGCTGCTCGCTCAGTACACCGGCGGGAATAAGTTCGAAACCGAATACATGGGCGACACGCAGCCACTGTCGAGGGGCAACACGTTCGTCGGCTGGGGCTCAGAACCGTATTTCTCGGAGTACGGCCCCTCAGGTCAACAGCTGCTGGAGGCGAACTTCCCCGGGCCCGATCTGAGCTACCGCGAGACACTGGAGCCGTGGGTCGGCCTACCTCTCACCGTGCCCGCGGGCGCCGCTCGCCAAGCCGACGGTAGGACCACGGTGTATGCAAGCTGGAACGGAGCCACCCAGGTCGTGTCCTGGCGGGTACTCGCGGGGTCCGGCGCCGGTAGGCTGACCGCGGTGAGAACGGTCGCCAAGACGGGGTTTGAGACGGCGATCCCGGTGCCCATGGGCGGGCAGAGCTTCAAGGTGCAGGCGCTGGGCGTAGGCGGTCGCGTGATCGGGGTGTCCCGAGCATTCTCGCCAGTGGTTCGATAACGATACGCAGGGGGATCTCGATGATGAGCGTGAACGTTCCGATGACGATACGCGGCGGCGTGCTGCTTGCGGCCATGACGGTCTGTGTGGGGCTCTGCGCCTGCGGCGACGGCGGATCCTCAAGCGCGGCCGCGCACGGGTTCACGCCGAAGGCCGATCTGGCCGAGGCCAGGTCCAACTCGCTCGCCGTGTCGCCGCTGCCGGGCACCGAGGATGCCTCGCCCTACACCCAGATCAGCTTCCTCGGGGAACCGGGCACGACGGTCAGCGACGTGAGCGTTGTCGGATCGCGCAGCGGCGAACATTCGGGCAAACTCGAGCGCTACTCGACTGGCACGGGCCAGAGCTTCGTGCTCAACAAGCCCTTCCTGGCCGGTGAGCGGGTGGCTGTGCACGCACTTGTGGGCGTCAGCTCGGGAACACCCGCTCAGCCGGTGACGACCGTCTTCACCGTTGCCCACCAGGCGTTGGTGAGCCAGGCGGAGTTCCCCAACAACCCGGGCAACCCGCACGCGATCCAGCACTATGCCTCCGCGCCCTCGCTGACTCCCTCGACCGTAACGTTGACGACCCACGCCCGTCCCGGCGCGAGCCCCGGCGACCTGTTTCTCGCGCCCTACCAGGGTGAGGGAACCCCCGGGCCGATGATCACAGAACAGAACGGAGCGCTCGTCTGGTTTCATCCGCTGGCAGCGGGCGAGTCGGCGACCAACTTCCAGGTGCAGCAATGGGAAGGCAAGCCAGTGCTCACCTGGTGGCAGGGACGCATCCTCGGGGTCGGGTTCGGCCAGGGCGAAAACGTGCTCTACAACAGCTCCTACCAGCGCCTGGGAAGCATCAGGGCAGGCAACGGCTACAAGGCCGACCTGCACGTGATCCGGCTGACACCGCAGGGCACCGCGTGGATCGACGCGTTCGATCCGATCCATATGAGCCTCGCCTCCGTGCACGGTCCGTCGAACGGCGTGCTGACAGACTCGGTGATCCAGGAGATCGACGTCAAGACCGGCCTTGTGATGTGGGAGTGGCACGCACTTGGCCATATTCCGTTGCACGAATCCAAGAACCCGATACCGCACAACGGCAACCCGTGGGACTACATCCACGTCAACTCTGTGGACCCGGGAACCTCAGACGACGTGCTGATCTCAGCACGCAACTCATGGGCGCTGTATGACGTGAGCATTAAGACCGGCGCGTTCAACTGGCAGATCGGCGGCGAGCACTCGAGCTTCAGGCAGGGCCCGGGCGCGAAGACCTACTGGCAGCACGACGCCGAATGGCAGCCGGGCGAGATCATCTCGGTGTTCGACAACGGTTCGACCCCACCGGAGGAGAAGCAGTCGCGCGGCGTGCTGCTGAAGCCCGATTTCGCGACCAAAACCGTGTCGCTGGTGAAGGCGTATGCGAACCCGACCAAGACGCTGCTTGCTCCTGCCCAGGGCAACCTGCTGAGCCTGCCCGAAGGCAACTGGCTGATGGGCTACGGGAACCTGCCGAACTTCACCGAGTACAACGCTGCCGGCGAAGTGCTGCTCGACGGCACGCTCGGGCCCAACGTGCAGGACTTCCGCACCTACCTGTCACCGTGGAGTGGTCATCCAACGAGCCCTCCGGTTGTGGTCGCCAAACGCAACGGCTCGAACATCACCGTGCTGACCAGTTGGAACGGCGCGACCGAAGTGGCCTCCTGGCAGGTGCTGGCGGGAGCCTCCCCCAGTTCGCTGACGGCGCTCACGACCGTGCCACGCAGCGGCTTTCAGACGCAGGCGACCGTCACGAGCAGCGCAACGTACGTGGAGACCCGCGCGCTGGACGCGAATGGCAACGTGCTGGGCAACTCGATGCCCTACCACCTGCCCTGACCACTGACTGCCGGCAACGCCTGCCGACCCCTGTCAGCGCTATCGTATGGACACCGTGAGCGAAAACTTCTCACTGATCGTGATGTGTCTCTGCATGCTCGCCTCGCTGGCGTTCTTGGCGCAGCAGATCCTCGCCTACCACTAGACGTAGATACATAAACTCAAACGTGCTTGCGAGCTGATTTGAGCCGTTCGCGTTCCTGGTGCTTGTCGACCACGGTGGAGATCAGCTTCAGGAACTGTGTGGGCCCGGTGGCCTTGGCCTTGCCGTAGGTGAACGCCTCGATCCAGTCGGGGACCTTGCCCTCGGCGGCCATGATGTTGAAGAACTCGCGACGCATTTCCACGTTGATGCGCGCGTCGTCGGCGGGACCCTTGGTGACCTGTGCCTCGGGCATCTGCAAGCGGAAGTGCTGGACATCGCCGCGCCCGTGCAGCTCCACCCCGACGACGAGCTTCATCGGCGCGAGCGCGGGCACTTCCTCCACGAAGCGCTGCGCGGCCGTCTCGATCAGGGTCTTCGCGTCGCCGCTCATCAGCCGCCTCCCTCCGAATCCTGTGTGATTGGCACAGGGCTCAAATCTTGTGTCTTTGCAGAAGCTTCTTGCCGATCACCATGCGCTGAATCTCCGAGGTGCCCTCGCCGATCAACAGCAACGGCGCGTCGCGGTAGAGACGCTCGATCTCGTACTCCTTGGAGTAGCCGTAGCCGCCATGGATGCGGAAGGACTCCTCCACGCAGAAGCGACCGGCCTCGGAGGCGAACAGCTTGGCCATGCCGGCCTCCAGGTCCGAGCGCTCGCCGGCATCCTTCAGGCGCGCGGCGCGCAGCGTGAGCAGCCTGGCCGCGTCGACCTGGGTAGCCATGTCGGCGAGCTTGAACTGGATCGCCTGATGCTCGGCGATCGGCTTGCCGAAGGTCTTGCGCTCTTGGGAGTAGCGCAGGCCGAGCTCGAGCGCGCGCTGGGCAATGCCGACACCACGGGCGGCGACGTTGACGCGACCGACCTCGAGCGCGTCCATCATCTGCGCGAAGCCCTTGTTGAGACCGGCATCCTCGCCGCCGAGGATGTTCTCGGCCGGACAGCGATAGCCGTCGAACACGAGCTCTGTGGACTCGACGCCCTTGTAGCCCATCTTTTTGAGCTTCTCCGGCACGATCAAGCCGGAGTAGTCGCCCGTGTTCTTGGAGACTCCCCCCTGCTTCTCAGCGATGAAGCAGGTGAAGCCCTTGTGACGCGGCTGGGCGTCGGGATCGGTCTTGACGAGCACGAACACAAGATCGGACATCAGGCCATTGGTAACCCACATCTTCTGGCCGTTAATCTCATAGCGGCCGTCCTCGCCCTTCTTGGCGGAGGTCTTGATCGCCTGCACGTCGGAGCCCAGCTCGGGCTCTGACAGGGAGAAGGCAGCGCGGATCTCGCCGGTGGCCATGCGCGGCAGGTACTTCTGCTTCTGCTCCTCGCTGCCGAACTTCATCAGCAGGTAGGAGCCGATGAAGTGGGTGTTGATGACGCCCGAAATCGAGATCCAGCCGCGCGAAAGCTCCTCGACGATCATCGCGTAGGTGGTGAGGTCGAGGCCCATGCCCCCGTACTCCTCGGGGATCGTGACGCCGAACAGGCCGAGCTCCTTCATCTGCTCGACGATCGGCTCGGGATACTGATCCTCGTGGTCGTAGTGCTCGGCGTTGGGGAGGATCTGCTCGTCGGCGAACTGATGCACCATCTCGGTGATCGCCTTCTGCTCGTCGGTCTTCTCGGTGAAGGGGGCGGGGGCTACGGCCATTGTCGAGAACGCTCCAGGGTCGGGAATCTGCGCTTATGTCGCTTTTGAGCAGGATACCTGGGCGGCGCTTCGTGGCAGACCGCGACACCGCGCCGTGGCAGACTGCGACGCTGTGAACTTCGCCCGCGACGTTCTGCAAGCCCACCCATCCGAGCGCCTCGCGCTCGTGGAGCTGGCCCGCGACGACACCCGGCGCGAGTGGAGCTTTGGCGAGGTCGAGCAGCGAAGCGCGCTGCTTGCGGGCGCGTTCGCGCGCCTGGGCGCGCGCCGCGGAGATGTCGTGATGACGCTGATCGGCAACCGGCCCGAGTGGGTGTTCGCGATGATGGCTTGCTTTCGCATGGGCGCGGTGGTACTGCCGTGCACCGAGCAGCTGCGCGCCAAGGACCTGCGTTTGCG
The DNA here is from genome assembly GCA_963715765.1 of uncultured Solirubrobacterales bacterium. Lineage (GTDB taxonomy): Bacteria > Actinomycetota > Thermoleophilia > Solirubrobacterales > Solirubrobacteraceae > Palsa-744. The sequence goes on along the minus strand of OY970270.1, from coordinate 2,936,630 downwards.
CCTGGAGGTGGCGTGCCCGGGGCTGATCGTGGCAGACGAGCGCAACCGCACGGAGATCGAGCGAGCCCGCCCGAACTGCGAGGTGCTGTACGTGCCCGACGAGTCGCTGCTCGCGGGCGATGAGATCGCATATGCCGACCTGAGCGATGGCGATCCGGCGTTGATCACATTCACGAGCGGCACCGCGGGCGAGCCGAAGGCGGTCGTGCACGCTCAACGCTACCTGTATGGGCAGCGGGCACAAGCCGAGCAATGGCTGGGCGCGAGAGAGAGCGAATTGGTGTGGTGCACCGCAGCGAGCGGCTGGAGCAAGTCGGCGCGTAATGTGTTCATGGCGCCATGGCTGATGGGCGCCCCGGCGCTGCTGCACGACGCGCGCTTCGACCCACACGAGCGACTCGAGTTGATCGAGCGGGAGCGGGTGTGCGTGCTGTGCATGGCGCCCACCGAGTACCGCGTGATCGCCAAGCGTGCGAGACTGCGAGCGCTACCGAGTCTGAGGGGCATGGTGGCCGCAGGTGAGGCGCTGAACCCGGAGGTGCTGAAGGTGTGGCGAGACGCTACCGGGCTCGACATCCGCGACGGCTACGGACAGACCGAGACCGGGCAGATGACGGGCATGGGGATCGATGTGCAGGCGCGTGCCGGCTCGATGGGCAGAGCACTGGAAGGCACACGCCTGAGCGTGATCGATGGCGAGCTGGTGGCAGACCCCGAGAGCGTGCCGACGTTCTTCCTCGGATACCTCGGCGAGGGGGTCCGGCGAGACCTGGACGGGAATTGGAGCGTTGAAGACCGCCGCTATGGAGGACCGTGGTACACCGGCGACCGTGTGAGCGAAGACAAGGACGGCTACCTGCACTTCGAGGGACGCGCCGACGATGTGATCATCTCCGCCGGCTACCGGATCGGCCCGTTCGAGGTGGAGTCGGCGCTCGTGGCGCATCCCGCGGTCGCAGAGGCGGCCGCCGTGTCCGCACCCGACGAGGAGCGCGGCGCGGTCGTGCGCGCGGTGGTCGTGCTGCGCGACGGTCAAACTCCCTCCCCCGAGCTGGCACGGGAGCTGCAGGAGCACGTCAAGCGCGAGACGGCCCCCTACAAGTACCCACGGATCATCGAGTTCGCGCAGGAGCTGCCGAAGACCGCGAGCGGCAAGGTCAAGCGCGCCGAGCTGAGAGACCAAACCGAGCCCTGAGCTCATCCATGTAGAGCGATTGACCGCAACGACTCAGACCGTCATGCTTGCAAGACCGTGACGAGCAGACTGATGCATACCCGCGCAACCGGCTGGAGTGGATCGCAACTGAGTGGCGATCGGCGCGTTCTGCGCAAGCAGACAGGAGCGCCCACCACGATGCTTGCGCTGCAGCGCTCCGCCGGCAACCGCAGCCTTGCGCGTGCACTATCTGGACGGCCGCTCCAACGCATGATCCTCGCGCTCGACGACGAGCCTGCGATGGAGGACCGCAGGAGACGAGGTGAGCCGACCACCACTCAGGAGAAGGCGCGTGTCACCAGCAATTCGGTAAGGGACCGTAGCCAAAATTTCCCCGATCGTCAGGTACGGCCGTACGATCGTGGCGGCCTGGCCAATATCCCCCCAAGCGAGTCACTGCTCGTCTTCGGACACGGGGGATCCAACACTGAGGGCATGACTGTCACAATCGGCGGCTACACAGCCGATCAGCTCGCACGCGTGCTGATAGTCGATCTCGGATTGCCGCGAGAGTATGCCGGGGAGATCTATCTAACGGGATGCAACTCCGCCCGTGGATTCCTCCAGAAGTTCTATCCGATCCTCGCCGAGCACTGCCCCCGCGCCGCAGTGCGCGGCAGCCTTGGCGACTCGGCCACCCTTCCCGACGGCACGCTGGGTGTTTCAAAGGGAGAGATGACCGAGCAGGAGATCGAGAAGTGCCAGATCGCGTACGTGGATGCGGCCAGAGTTCTGCTCGCGGAGGCAACCGAGATCGAGCGCCGCCGCAATAGCGGGGGCGCCGATGACCCACAGGCGCTGCAACGGCTGTTGGATCTCCGACAGCAGATGTTGACCGTAAGCAGCAAGCGTCTCGCGTTCCTGCACTCCGTGTACGACACGACCGGGGCATTCACCCTGCAAATCCAGGCCAAGGACGCTGCCAAGTAGAGGTCGTGTCCGCTGCAGCCACGCACGACCTACGTTAGGCGAACTAGGCTGAGCTACCCGTGGGCCGCTTCACCGCAGGCCTTGAGACACGTTCTCAGGTCAGCGCGACGATCGCGTCGATCTCGACCTGGGCGCCTCGTGGCAACGCGGCCACGCCAACCGTCACGCGCGCGGGCGGGGAGTCCCCGAAGAACGTCCCGTAGACCTCCCCCATTTCCGCAAAGGCGGAGAGGTCGGTCATATAGACGCTGAGGCGCACCGCGTCGGCCAGCGACGCGCCTGCGGCATCACAGACCGCCGTCAGATTCGCGAGGCACTGTCGGGCCTGCTCGGCCGCGCTCGCACCGACCAATTCTCCGCTCGAGGGATCAAGTGGGATCTGTCCCGAGCAGAACAGCAGCGAGCCCGCACGGACAGCGTGGCTGTAGGGACCGATCGCCGCGGGTGCACCGGGTGCGTTGATCGTCTCACGATCCAGAGCCATGACACGTGCGAGCCTATCGCCTGACGTATCGTCCTGCGGCGCTGTGAACACGTCCCGTGAGGCTGCGAGCATTGCTCGGAGGGCGCGGACGGCTGTCGGCGCACCGTCCCCGGCGGTCCGCTAGATTCCGATTGGTGCGACGAGCCGCCAGGACACTCGCGAGCGCATTCCTGGCCGCACTGGTGTGCGCGACGCTGTGCTCGGCGACTGCACAGGCCCAGATCGCATGGGCGCCGTGCGGGAACTCCAACCTGGTCGCCTGCGGCCATTTGACCGTTCCACTTGACCCCGGCAATCCGGCGCTTGGAACGATCACGCTTGCGATGCGCCGCCACCTGGCACCGACCGGCTTCTCCAAGGACGCGGTGATCGCACTCGCCGGCGGACCCGGACAGGCGGCGATCCCATTCATGGAAGATTTCACCGAACTGCTCGGACCGATCGTCTCCACGCGCGACTTGCTCGTGTTCGACCAGCGTGGCACGGGCCTCTCCCACCCGTTGTCGTGCGCTGCGTTTGAACATCTCACTGGCGATTCCCCACCCAACGCGATCGGGATCTGCGCCGGGCAACTTGGCCCGACACGCGGCTTCTACACCACGGCCGACACGGTTGCCGACATCGAGGCGATCCGCCAGGCGGGTGGCTATGAAAAGCTCGTGCTGTATGGAACCTCCTATGGCACGAAGGTGGCCGAGCGCTACGCCCAGGAGTATCCGAGCCATGTGGAAGCGCTCGTGCTCGACTCGGTCGTGCCCCCGTCGGGCCCCGAACCGCTGGAGAAGACCACCTTCACGGCCGTTGGACGCGTACTGCGTCAGCTGTGCTCGGAGGGCGCGTGCGCGGGTATAACGCCCGAACCCGTCAGCGATCTGATGCGCTTGGTCAAGGGCATGGGCGGCGGGCAGTTGCGCGGGCGCGTTATCGACGAAAACGGCGTGCCCCAGACGACCTATATCTCCTCAAACGACCTGATCGGGATACTGGTGGAGGGCGATCTGGACCCGATCCTGCGCGCTGAATTCCCAGCCGCGGTACGCGCGGCCGTGCAGGGCGACACAGCCCCGCTGGCGCGCCTCGAGACTCGGGCAGAAGGCTCTGAAAGCGAACCCGAATCGCTCGCCGAGGGCTTCGACGCACCGCTCTACTACTCCTCCGTATGCGACGAGGAGGCGTTCCCATGGAGCCCCGCGGCAAGCCCACGCACGCGCCTGCGCGAAGCGCGCGCCGCACTGGCGGCACAGCCCGCAGGCGTGTTCGCGCCGTTTACGCCCGCCAATGCGCTGGCGCTCAGCGACATGCCTGCGTGCTCGCAGTGGCCACAGACCGAAGGCGCCCCAGAAGTCGACCACGCACCTCTTCCGAACGTGCCTACGCTGATCCTGAGCGGCGCGGACGATCTGCGCACCCCGACCGCGAACGCGCGTGAAGTGGCCGCTCAGATCCCAGACTCGCATCTGCTGGTGGTACCCAACACTGGCCATTCGGTGCTCGGCACCGAGCCGACCAAATGCGCGAGCAACGCTCTGCAGGCGCTGTTTGCCGGCAAGCCGATCGCCCAGTGCACCAATAGGATGCCGCCGGCGTCATATCTGCCAACTCCGCTACCGCCTTTCAGGCTGACCGAAGTACCGCCTGTCAAGGGCAGCCACGGCCTGGCGGGACGCACGCTCGCGGCGGTGGGACTAACGCTCGCCGATTTCAGCCGAGAGCTCGCGCTTGCAATGGACGAACATGGCGATGGCGAAGACCCACTCGCGGCGCTGTCGGCGCGCACGGGCGGGCTGAGGGCCGGCTGGGGCGGGATACTCAAAGACACGTTGGCGCTACACGGCTACTCCTACGTTCCCGGGGTGACCGTGTCCGGCACGATCGGCGCTGGTAAAGCCACCCTGCGAATTGGCGGATCGGCGGCCGCGAAGGGCGTCCTGCGGATCGACGCGCAGGGTGCCCTCAGTGGCGTACTGGCGGGTCAGGCCGTGCGCCTGCCCGGCCACTCCCAGACCGCCGACGAGGACGCTTTGGCACTGGAGTTGCCGGGAAACCCGGGAGACGTGCTCCAGAGTGCGCGGCGACTTGCGGCATTGCGTGCACATGACGGCTAACGTGGGGGCCGATGAGGCGGCGGATCCTGGCTTTGACACTCGGCGCGCCGCTGCTGGCAGCCGCCCTCGCAGCCGCCCAGCCGGCGCAGGCTAGCGCGCTCACGTTCGTACCCTGCGCGGGTAGCCCGAATTTCTCCTGCGCGACGTTGAACGTGCCGCTCAGCCGCAGCGGTGCGGTGGCCGGTACCGTCGCGCTGAGCGTCGAGCGCTTGCAGGCAAGCGCCACCCCGAGCCGGACCGCGGTCGTGGGGCTTGCGGGCGGGCCCGGACAGGCGGCCAATCCGTTGGCGGCGGCGATGGCCGGGGAGCTGGCACCGGCGCTGAGCACGCGCGACCTGTTCGTATTCGATCAGCGCGGCACCGGCACGTCGGGGCCGCTTGCGTGCTTGGCGCTCGAAGGCAACGAAGCGTTTGGCGCGATCGGACAGGCATTCGAACGTTGCGCGCTGCAGATCGGGCGCGCGCGAGGCTCCTATACGACACAGGAATCGGTGGCCGACATCGAGACGCTGCGCCAGGCGATGGGCTACGAAAAGCTCGTGCTGTATGGAACCTCCTATGGCACGAAGGTGGCACTGGAGTACGCCGAACGCTATCCGCAGAACGTCGAAGCGCTAGTACTGGACTCGGTCGTACCCACCGAACGAGACGACCCGTTCACGCTCGTAACGTTCAAGGCGATGAGGCCGGTGTTTGAAGAGCTGTGCTCGCAAAACGCGTGCGCGGGCATCACCAGCGACCCGCTCGGAGACATCGCGCGGCTGGTTGCAAAGATGCAAAAGCACGCGCTGAGCGGCACTGTGTTTGATGGTTCGGGGCATAGCCATAGGGCCACGATGTCCAGCGTGGCCCTGCTCAACCTGATCGGCGCGGGCGATCTGAACCCTGCTCTGCGAGCGCTGCTGCCAGCCTCGGTTCAGTCCGCGTTGCGCGGCGATCCAGCACCGTTGCTGCGCTTGAACCTGCTGTCGGAGGGATTGATCCCGAACCTGCCGGGCGTGCCGCTGGCGAGCTCGGACGGTATCGACGAAGCGCTGTTCGCCGACACGACCTGCGAAGAGGAGCCGTTTCCGTGGCAGCGCTCGGCCTCCACGAGCACGCGGATCGCCGAAGCGCTGGGCGCATTGCGAGCCCTGCCGGCGTCTGACTTCTATCCCTTTAGCGCGAGCGTCGACTGGGCCGACAGCGTTGCGCCCGGCTGCGCGCAGTGGCCCAACGTGGCGCCCGCGCCACCCGCGATCGTCCCATTGCCGGACGTACCTACGCTGATCCTCTCGGGCGCACAGGATCTGAGGACGCCGACCTCCGGCGCCGAAGCGGTGGCCGCGCGCATCCCGGGCTCGCAGCTCGTGGTGGTTCCCTATACGGGACATTCGGTACTTGGCACCGAATTCAGCGGTTGCGCGCAGAACGCGGTGAAGGCGTTTTTCTCAGGCGCGGCGGTGCAGCAGTGCGCGGCAACCCAGAACTCGTTCACTCCCACTCCTGTGTCCCCGACGAAGCTGTCATCCGTCAAACCGGTGGGGGGAGTCGCTGGAACGCCTGGTCGTACGCTCGCGGTCGTGCTCGAAACGATCATTGACCTCGAACGGCAGGTGATCGGAGCGACACTTCAGGCAGAGCAAGAACTGCCGAGCGGATCGAGCTTTGGCGGCCTGCGGGGCGGCTATGCGCGGATCACATCCTCAGCGCTTCAGCTACACCACCTGTCGTTCGTGGGCGGGGTACAGATCACCGGCAGCTTCCCGGTCGTGGATGGCCGCCTTCAGGCCACCGAACTTCGCGTCGAAGGCCCGCGAGCGGCGCGCGGCACGGTGCGGATCGGCGCCAGCGCCCACGTCAGCGGAACACTGGGCGGACGGCACTTCTACGTGGACCTTGCCAAGGTGAAACTCGCAAGCGCGGGAGCCCCGCGCAAGAGTTGGCCGGCTTTGAACGTACGCTTTCGTCAGCCCACGCTCGCGCATATACGCTGAACGACGTGCCCAACGCGCTCGCCTACGAGAGTTCTCCGTATCTGCGCCAGCACGCGCACAACCCGGTCGACTGGCTGCCGTGGGGACCGGCGGCACGCCAGAGCGCACGCGAGCGCGACGTGCCGCTGCTGGTGTCGATCGGCTACTCCTCATGTCACTGGTGCCACGTGATGGAGCGCGAGTGCTTCGAGGACGAGCAGATCGCGCAGCTGATGAACGAGCGTTTCGTGTGCGTGAAGGTCGATCGCGAGGAGCGCCCTGATGTGGACGCGCTGTACATGGAGGCGGTGCAGGGGATGACCGGCCACGGCGGCTGGCCGCTGAACGTGTTCTTGACGCCTGAGGGCCTACCGTTTTACGGCGGCACGTACTTTCCGCCCCAGGAGCGTCCGGGAATGCCATCTTTCGCGCAGGTGCTGCTCGCCACATCCGAAGCGTGGGCAGAGCGCGGCGATGAGATAAGGGCAAGCGGCGAGCGGTTGCGCGAGCAGCTGGCTGGCGGAGCAAGGCTGGCGCCGGCCGAGGGAGCCTTCGACGAGAGCGCGCTTGAAACTGCTTTCGATGGATTGAGAGGTTCGTTCGACGCGGTGCACGGCGGCTTTGGCAAGGCCCCGAAGTTCCCCCAGGCATCGGTGCTCGAGTTCGTGATGTGCCGAGCCGTGGAACACCTGGGGCACGACCCATCCTCCCCATCCAAATCTGCCGTGCTCTCCTCGCCCGTTACCGGTACTCCCGCGACAGACGCGGCGGCGATGGCCCTGTACACCCTGCACGCGATGGCGGGAGGAGGCATCCACGATCAGGTGGGCGGCGGCTTTCATCGTTACGCGGTCGACCCAACCTGGACGGTGCCGCACTTCGAGAAGATGCTCTACGACAACGCCCTGCTGGCACGTGCGTATCTACACGGCTTTCAGCTGTCGGGGGACCAACATCTGCTCGACGTGTGCCACGACACGCTGAACTGGGCACTGCGCGAGATGCGCGGCCCCGAGGGTGGCTTTTATAGCGCGCTGGACGCCGACTCCGACGGCGTGGAGGGACGCTTCTACGTGTGGACGGTCGGGCAGCTGGAACAGGTGCTCGGCGAGGACGCCGAGGCCGCGATCCGCTGGTTCGGCGCAAGCGAGCAGGGCAACTTCGCGGACGGGGCGGGTGGGAATCGGATCAGCGAGCCGGGCCTGAACGTGCTCGAGGATCGTGGCCCAAGACCGGACGCACAGACCTGCAGGCGCATTCGCGAGCGGCTGCTCGACGAGCGCGAACAGCGCACGAGGCCAGAGCTCGACGACAAGCGCATCACGAGCTGGAACGCGTTGATGATCGCCACGCTGGCGGAGGTCGGCGCGCAGCCCAGCGGCGCGACGGTCCGAGACCGCGGGGAGCCGGCAGCGCATCCCAATGCGCCTACCGATCGCGCAAGCAGGGCCTTCCTCGACGCCGCAATCGTATGCGCGGAGTTCGTGCTGGGTGACCTGCGTGACGAGCAGGGGCGGCTATTGCGTTCATACAACGACGAGCAGGCGAAGATCGGCGCCTACCTGGAGGACTACGCGTTCCTGCTGGAAGCGTTGATCGCCCTGTTCGAAGCAACCTGCGAAGAGCGTTGGCTGACAGAGGCAACGACGCTCGCCGATGAGCTGATCGAGCGCTTCTCAGATTCCGAGCATGGTGGCTTCTTCTCGACCGCCGCAGACGGCGAACAGTTGATCGCCAGGCGTAAGGAGCTCGAGGACTCGCCGATCCCCGCCGGCGGCTCGAGCGCCGCGATGGGCCTGCTGCGCCTCGCACAGCTCACCGGTGAGGAGCGCTACGCGCGCCACAGCGCCGGCGCGATCGGGCTGCTGCAGACGATCGCCCCAAGACACCCGGGCGCCTTCGGGCACATGCTGCAGGCGATGCACTGGACGCTGGCGCCACCACGCCCGATCGCCTGCGAGGTCCCTACAAGATTGCCAGATACCGGTCGAGCTCCCACTGAGTGACCTGCACGCGGTAGTCCTCCCACTCCTGGCGCTTGATCTCGATGTAGCGGTTGAACGTGTGCTCACCGAGCGTGCGCAACACGAGCTCTGACTCGGCGCTGATCTCGATCGCTTCGCCGAGCGATTCCGGCAGCTGCTCAATGCCCAGACGCCGGCGCTCCTCGGCGGTCAGGTGATAGAGATTCTTCTCCATTGGATCGGGCAGCTCGTAACCCTTCTCGATTCCCTCGAGACCAGCCTGCAGGAGCACAGCGAACGTGAGGTATGGATTGCAGGCGGGGTCCGGGCAGCGCAGCTCCATGCGCGTGGCCTGCTCCTTGCCGGGGTGATACAGCGGCACTCGCACGAGCGCTGAGCGGTTGCGCCGCGACCATGCCGCGTACACGGGCGCCTCGTACCCGGGTACGAGGCGCTTGTAGGAGTTGACCCATTGCGCGAAGATCGAGCAGATCTCGCGCGCGTGCTTGAGCTGACCGGCGATGAACGCCTTGCCGACGTCGGAGAGGAAGTACTGATCGTCGGGGTCATAGAACGCGTTCTTGCCGTCGGCAAACAGCGACTGATGCGTGTGCATCCCCGAACCGTTCTCGCCGAACAGCGGCTTGGGCATGAACGTGGCATGCCAGCCATACTTGACCGCATACTCCTTGACGGTGATGCGGTAGGTCATGCAGTCGTCGGCCATCTTCAGCGCGGGGGCGTAGCGCATGTCGATCTCGTGTTGGGAGGGGCCGACCTCGTGGTGGGTGTACTCGACGTGGATGCCGAGCTGTTCGAGCGCCAGCACGGTCTCGCGGCGCACGTCGGTGCCGGCATCGAGCGTGGTCAGGTCGAAATAGCCGCCTTCGTCCAGGACCTCGGTGGACTTGCTGTCGCGAAATAGGAAGTACTCGAGCTCGGGGCCGACGTTGAAAGTGTCGAAGCCAAGCCCCTGTGCGCGCTCCAGGGCGCGGCGCAGCACATGCCGGGGATCGCCCTCATAGGGGGTGCGCTCGGGAGTGATGATGTCGCAGAACATGCGACCCACGCCCTGCTCCTCTGGGCGCCACGGCAGCACCGCGAACGTGCTCGGGTCGGGCATCGCGATCATGTCGGACTCCTCGATCGCGTTGAAACCGGTGATCGAGGAGCCATCGAAGCCCATGCCGGCCTCGAACGCGTCCTCGAGTTCCTGTGAGTTGATCGAGAACGACTTCAGCTGACCGAGAATGTCGGTGAACCAGAAGCGGATGAAGCGGATCTTGCGCTCCTCGACGAGCGCCTTGACGTCAGCGGCGGTCTTTGGCAGGTCGGCCATCTCGGGCGCAGCGTATTGGATGGGCCCGGCGCTCGCTATAGACGGTTGGCCAAAAAGTCACGATCATCCGTGTGCGCTCAGGATGGCTACCACCACAAGCAGCACGCCGAGCGCCACCGCCCAGGCGGCGATCATGTCGGGCCGTGGACCGACGCGCTGCGCCGCCCGTGGACGCGGGCGCTTGCGCCGCGCCTCGCTCTGCGGCGGAGCCGCGGTCTCGACGAGCATCAGTCGCTGTCCGGGCCGGATTTCGCGGACTCCGCGATGCACGGCGGGAACAGCGCCTCTGGGGCCTCCCGCACCACTGCCGCTCGTGCGACGAGCGCTGCTTTCGCGTGCTCGGCGACTCTCTATCCGCTCACGCACATCCTCGACATCGGCCCACCACTCGCGGGCCTCGGCTCGTGGCATCGGGCGATCCTAACAGCGGCCGCGGCGGACCCCAGAGGACGCCACGAACTCGAAGCCGGCGGACTCTCAGCGGCCGGCGACGGCAGCCACGAAGTCCGCCACCGCTTCGGCTTCTCTACCTTGGTAGAGGTTCGCCGGCATGTTCCCGAGGCCAAGCGCACGGCCTTCGGTGACCGCGCTGAGCACAAGCGCCCGGCGAGCCGCTTCGGTCGTGACCTCCTTGCCAACCCGGATGTCGAGGTTGGGGCCGATTCGTCCGACGGAGTTGGTTGCCCCCAACGTGTGGCAGAACGCGCAGGAATTGGAGAACAGCACGCGCCCGTGCTGCTCCTCGGCGGTCAAACGCACCCCTCCGGGCCCGGTGGCGGCCTTGTTGTTGCCATTGGCGGTGAGCACCAGCACGGGCACGACCAGCCCGAACGCGAACGCGAGCACCACCGCGAGATAGATGATTCGCCCGCGAAACTTTGATTCGGTGTTTGACTCGGTGTTTTGCATCGGGTCGGCACGATACATGAGGCCCCGGCTTTGAGGTCTCATGAGAGATCTCTTAGCAAGCCTTTAGCGAATGCCTAGGAGCAGCGCTACGCTGGTAATAGGTCGATATCAGCATGAACTGAAGCGAGCCTGCCCACATGAACATCCTGCGTCGTCTGCCACTGTCTCGCCTGCTGCTTCTGTGCGGGGTGGTGGTGGCTGTCGGGATCGGTGCAACCGCGCTTGCGACGGCACTTGGCGCGGGCCCCACACCGCCCCCAAAGCCGCTCGCCGACGCCATCCACGATGCGCTGACGGCACCGAAGGTAAGTGGGGTGAGCGCACGCATCCAGTTCACCGACCATCTGCTTGAAGGCGCGAACCTGGCGAGCTCAGGCGAGGGAGGCGGCAATCTCGCCTCCAACCCACTGGTCGCGGGCGCCTCGGGACGTCTGTGGATCGGCTCGGACGGGCGCGCAAGGCTGGAACTGCAGTCTGAAAAGGGCGACACGCAGATCCTCTTCGACGGCCACAGCGTGTCGCTGTATGACGCGGCGACCAACACCCTCTACCGCTACACGCCACCTGCTGGGACGGACGGCACCGGCTCCGGGGATGGCTCGGAACCCAGCGGCTCCAGCACCGCAAGCCATCCAACGCCCGGCTCCGCGTGTCCGCCAACGTGCTCAGGCTCCCTCCGTCACGAAGTCCCCACGGTCGCCGAAATCGAAGAAGGCATCGCCCACGCCTCCAAGCACGCCGACATCTCCGACGCGACGCCGAGCGACGTGGCCGGACAGGCCGCCTACACGGTACGCGTCTCGCCGCGCGAAAACGGTGGGCTGATCGGTGGCGCCGAGCTCTCCTGGGATGCCACCAACGGGGTGCCGTTGCGCACAGCGATCTACTCCACGACCAGCCCCTCCCCGGTGGTCGAACTGGCCGCCACCGAAGTCTCCTATGGCCCCGTCGAAAGCTCGACGCTTGACTTCACCCCACCGGCGAGCGCGAAGGTCGAAGAAGTCACGCTCCCGAGCAGGCATGGTGCGGGCACCTCCAGCTCATCCTCGGACGGCGAAAAACCGCATGTGAGCACCAGCGGCAAGGGCCTCGGCGCGATCGTTCTGGCCGAAAGCCCAGTCAAGACGGGCTCCAAGGAAACGATCCCATCCGAGCTCGAAGGGCTACCCAAGGTCAACATCGACGGCACAAGTGCAAGCGAGCTGCCCACACCGCTCGGTACGCTGCTGACCTTCGAGCGCGCAGGCGTGCGCTATCTGCTCGTCGGCTCGGTCACACCGGCATCGATAGAGGCGTTCGCGCGAGGCTTGTAGGGTGACCGACGCCGAGGCCCAGCCGGTGAAGGCCAGGGGCCTCGTAAAGCGCTACAAGGACGTACTGGCAGTCGATCGCATCGACCTCAACGTCCAGGGCGGCGACGTGTATGGCTTCCTCGGTCCCAACGGCGCCGGCAAGACGACCACGCTGCGCATGGCGCTCGGGCTGATCACGCCCACCGAAGGCGTCGTTGAGCTGTTTGGGCGCGACCCATTGCGCCATGGCGCCGCGGCGCTAGAGGGCGTCGCGGGATTCGTCGAGGCGCCGCGCTTCTACCCGTACATGACCGGTCGCAAGAACCTGGAGCTGCTCGCGGCACTCGACGGCGATGGCGCGCGCACTCGCATCGAGGAGGTGCTCGAGACTCGTCGAGCTAGCCCCGCGCGCCAAGCACAAGGTCGGCGGCTACTCGCACGGTATGCGCCAGCGCCTGGGGATCGCGGCGGCGCTGCTGCGCAAGCCCCGCCTGCTGATCCTCGACGAGCCCGCCACCGGCCTCGACCCCGCCGGGATGCGCGACATGCGCCTGCTGATCCGCCGCCTCGCCGAGAATGGCATCACGGTGCTGCTCTCGAGCCATCAGTTGCCCGAGGTGCAGGAATTGTGCGACCGCGTCGCGATCGTCGATCGCGGCAAAGTCGTCTACGAGGGTGCCCTGGCCGACCTGCGTCGCCAGGGCGGGGCGGGCTACAGGCTGCGCAGCACCGACGAAGCGCGCGCACTGGAGGTGGCACGCGCCCAACCGGGAGTCGAGCACGCAACCGTAGGCGAGCACGGGATCAGCCTGCAGGCACAGGAGAGCGATGTCGGCTCCCTGTCGCTGGCGCTCGCGAGCGCGGGCATCGGGATCCTCGCCCTCACCCCGGAACTGGCGACGCTCGAGGATCTGTTCTTCCGCCTCACCGAGGCCAACGGCACATCCAACGGGCACCCACCCACAGGACGTGGAGCTGCATGGGAGCCAGGGCAAGGGAACGACACCACCCCGCAGTCCAACACCGGCACGTCGGCGGTGGCACCGTGAGCAGCGTCGCGACATCTCCCGCCGCGCCCTCGCTACCGCGAGCGGGCCGCGCACGTCGACCTTCGACGCTGAGCGTCTATCGCTGGGAGCTGCGCAAGCTCGTCTCCCAGAAGCGCACGTACATGGGCCTGGGGCTGGCGATCGTGCTGCCGCTGATCTTCGTGATCGTCCAGGATCTGCGCCAGCACCACGGCCGTGCCGGTGGCAGCATCTTCGCCTCTCAGATCACCCAATCCGGCCTGGCCACCCCCGTGCTGATGCTGCTGTTCCTCTCGGAGTTCATGCTCCCGGTGATCGCCTCGCTCGTGGCGGGAGACATCGTCGCCACAGAGGACGGCAACGGTACGCTGAAGACGATCCTCACGCGCTCGGTGGACCGTGGCCAGGTGTTCGCGGCCAAGGTTCTGGCCGCGCTCAGCTATGCGGCGCTGGCGGTGTTCCTCTCCGCAGCGGTGGCAACGGTGGCCGGTGTGGCCTCGTGGGGCTTCAACGAGATCACAACCTTCTCGGGCAGCGTCGTCTCCGCACCGGAAGCGTTGCTGCTCGTGTTTGCCGCCAACGCCTGCTACCTGGTCCCGCTGCTGACCGTTGCCAGCATCGCCGTGTTGCTGTCAACCGCGACCCGCAACAGCACGGCCGCCGTCGTCGGCGCGGTGGGACTCGTGATCCTGCTTTTCATCGTGGCTGGAATCCCAGGGCTCGAAGGCACGAAGCCCTACCTGCTCACCGAACAGTTCGAGAACTGGCAGGGCCTGCTGCGCACCCCAACCGACTGGGCGCCGGTCACGCACTCGCTGTGGGTCTGCGCTCTGTACGCGGGACCGTCGCTGTTTGCGGCGTATCTGGCCTTCCTACGCCGCGACGTCGCCGGCGGCTAGAGGCGCCGGCGGGCGCCATCGGCCCTCAGACTCAGCTGACCTCGGCGGGCAGCTCCACCTCGCCCACCTCGACGACGCCCATCAGCCGTCGCGCCTCCTTGGGGTCGATCAGACCCGCGCCGAGCCGCCCGGTGGACTCCGCGCCGCAGGCGACCCCGAAGCGCAGGCACTGGTCGGGCGCGCGACCCTCGTAGCGGGCGGCGACATAGCCGGCCAGGAAGGCATCGCCCGACCCACGCCTGGCAACCGGCTCGCGGTGCTCGATGCGGGCGCGGCGCAAGCACGATTTGCCTTCGATCTGCACATCGGCGACACAGCCGTCGCCCATCGTCATGATCGCCTCGTGGGGACCCAGCGCAACGATCTCGCGCACGGCAAGCAGTCGTTCCTCCTCGCTTGCGAACTCATGCCCGACGAGCTCCTCTGCCTCGAGGACGTTCGGGGAGACGACGTCGGGCTCGGCACGAACCGCGTGCAGCAGCGGGTCGCCGTCGGTGTCGAGCACGGTGGTCACGCCTGCCTTGTGCAGCTCGCGGATCAGCTCGGCGTAGATCTCCGCGGAGACGCCGCGCGGCAGCGATCCGGCGAGCACCACGATCGCCGCGCCACGCGCGAGGTAGAGCAGCTTGTCGCGAAACAGCTCGACCTCCTGCTCGGAGACGGCCGGTCCGCGTTCGTTGACCTCGGTTTGCTCGCCGCTTGTGGGGTCGAGTACCGAGGTGTTGGTGCGCGACTCCTCGCGGATGCGCACGAAGTCGTTGAGGATCGCCTCCTCTGTCAGCTGCTCGACGATATGGGTGCCCGTCGCTCCTCCCGCGAGGCCAGTGGCGATCACCGGCTGGCCGAGCGCCTTCAGGGCACGCGCGATGTTGACGCCCTTGCCACCGGCCATCGTGCGCTGCTCGACAGTACGGTGGCGCCGTCCGAGGCGGAAGTTGGGCACCGAGAGCGACTTGTCGATTGCCGCGTTGAGCGTGACCGTGATGATCATCTGCGCGTTATCTCCACCTTGTTGCGTAAGCAAAGCCGGATGGCGCCGCTTGCGCTCCCAAGAGGCTAGCGGACAGATCGCGACGTGGCAGAAATTCTGGATAAATTCGCCGGCGCCCGACCTCGGCGCGAATCTACCCTGAGATAGCCCAAGCCAGCTCGCGCAAGCGCTCGGCCTCGGCGCGAGCCGCGTCCGCCGGGTCGCCGTCACCGGCCAGGTGGGCGTTTGCGATCGAGCGCGACGCGCTGATCAGCCCGCCGGCGCGACCGGGCGCGAACGCGGGCGCCAGCTCCTCGACGCGTCCACCCTGCGCGCCCACGCCCGGCAGTAGGAACACCGCCCTGGGCATCAGCTCGCGCGCGCGCGCAAGATGCTCTGGCACAGTGGCTCCAACCACGGCTCCTACGTCGCCGAGACCGCTCTCCCCCACGCGCTCGCTCCCAAGCGTGTTCGCCAACATCGCGATCCGCTCCCACACCGATCCGCCGTCCGCCAGCTCCAGATCCTCGACGTCGGCCGCGCCGGGGTTTGAGGTGCGCACGAGCACCAGCACCGCCGACCCCGACTCACGGGCGGCGGCGATAAACGGCGCCAGCGCGTCTGAGCCCATCAGCGGGTTGACCGTGGCCATGTCGACGCGCAGTCCTTCGATCGAGCCGAAAGGGGTCTCGATGCCTGCGTACAACGCCTGGGCGTACGCTCGGGCGCTCACGTCGATATCGCCGCGCTTGGCATCGGCGATCACGAGCAGCCCGGCCCGCCGGGCGTGCGCGCAGACAGCCCCAAGCGCCTCGCGACCCGCTGCGCCCAGCACCTCGAAGCGCGCGAGCTGGGGCTTGACCGCCACGCATGCGGACCCCGCCGCGTCGATCAGCGCCTCGCAGTGTGCGCGCACAGCGACTGCCGCCCGCACCGACGGCGGGGAGCCCTCGCCCGTGGCTTGCCCGTGCCGCGTCGCCACAGGCCACAGCCCGCTCGGATCGGGGTCGATCCCGAGCACGATCTGCGACTCGCGCTCGGCGACGCGCGCGCTCAGGCGCTCCCCGAAGCCGACGGAGTCGGCGGCGCGCCGATCGCGAGAAGCGCCATCGGCTTCGCAAGCAGTCTGGGAAGCAAGTGGGGCCACCGCCAGGAAGGATACGCTGGCGCGATGCCGCTCTCCCGCGTCGCCTGGATCGCAACCGTGCTCGTCGCGCTTCTCACAGCGGCATTGCTGCTGCTCTCCGGCTATACGGGCTACGCCGCGCTGAGCGTGGCGGTTGGCGCCTCGGCGGCGATCAACCTGTTATGAGCCACTCGCCCAACGCTCGCGCCGCGTGGCCGCGATGGCTGATCTCATCCTTGCGCTCGTCGCTGAGCTCAGCCATCGTCACGGCGTCGGACTCCTCCTCCGGCAGGAACGCTGGGTCATAGCCAAAGCCGCGCTCGCCCCGCGGATGCTCGGCCAGCCGGCCTCTACAGCGGCCCTCGAATACTCGCTCGACTCCCGCGACAGGATCGACGTAGGCGAGCGCGCACACGTAGGCGAGCGCGCTGCCGGCGGGCGCCTCGACAAGCAGCTTGGCCAGGTTTTGCTCGTCGGATGCATGCTCTCCCGCATAGCGCGCGGAGCGCACGCCAGGCACGCCACCGAGCGCGGCAGCTTCGATGCCGGAGTCATCGGCGATACTGGCCCTGCCGGTCGCCTCGGCGGCGGCGCGGGCCTTGCCGAGCGCGTTGTCCTGGAACGTGTCGCCGTCCTCGGGCGGCAAGCTCACCTGATCCGGCAGGGCGTCCACCTGGAAGTCGGGCAGCAGCCGCGCGAACTCACGACGCTTGTGCTCGTTGCGAGTGGCCAACAATAGTCTTGGCAGATCTGGCCCTTGCTCGGCGCCAGTGCGATCGCTTTGGCTGGCGGTCACGGTCGGCTTCGGCGCTATGCGTTCTCGCCATTTGACTGCGGGCTGTCCAGCGCTCGCTGCTGGGCGCCGCGCAGCTGCTCGATCCCGTCGGCGGCCAGCGCCAACAGCTCGTCGAGCGAGGCGCGCGAGAGCGGCGTGCGCTCGGCGGTGGCCTGCACCTCGACAAGGCCGCCGTCGCCGGTCATCACCACGTTGGCGTCGACCTCGGCGTTCGAGTCCTCGCCGTAGTCGAGGTCGAGCATCGCGGCACCCCCCACGATCCCGCAGGAGACGGCCGCGATCGTGCCCGTCAGCGGAGTGCGCTCGATGCGCTCCTTGCTTTGCAACCGCTGGCACGCCAGCGCAAGCGCAACGTAGGCGCCTGTGATCGAGGCGCAACGGGTGCCGCCGTCGGCCTGCAGCACGTCGCAGTCCAGATAAACGGTGCGTTCGCCGAGCAGGCTCAGGTCGATCACGGCGCGCAGCGAGCGGCCGATCAGGCGCTGGATCTCGACCGAGCGCCCGTCGAGGCGACCCTTGGAGATGTCGCGCGCCTTGCGATCGCCCGTGGAGGCGGGCAGCATCCCGTACTCGGCCGTCAGCCAGCCGCGGCCCTTGCCGGTCATCCAACGCGGCACGCCCTCCTGGGCGGAGGCGGTGCAGATCACGCGCGTCTCACCCATCGAGATCAGCGCCGAGCCGGTGGCTGTGCGCACGAAGCCGGGCTCGATCTCCACGGGCCGCAGCTGAGCGGTCGTGCGGCGATAGCTGCGTTTGCGCACGATCGGCCCTGTCCCATCATTCCGCTCGACCGTCGACGCTCCCGACTCCGAAGCGGGCGCCTGTGTCTCGGCAGGTGGCTTTGGATCGTGGCTCACGCGAGCGCTCCGACGCTCTGCAGCTCGACCTGCTCGATCTCACCGAGCGGCATCTGCAGGAAGCGCGTGCCGATCTCGCCGAACGCCTCAGTATCGCCGGTGCACAGGAAGCGGTACGCCCCCTCGCCGTGCGCACGAGGGTTTTGCAGACCTCGCGTTGAGAGCGCGTGCTCGACCTGGCGCGCGAGCGCACCGCCGGAGCTGACGAGCGTCACATCCGGGCCGAGCATCCGTTGCAGCATCGGGCCGATCAGCGGGTAGTGGGTGCAGCCAAGGATCACCGTGTCAACATCGACGTCGCTCAAAGGCGCACACGCCTCGCGCACACTCGCCACAGCGCTCTCGTCGAACTGCTCGCCGGCCTGGATGATCGAGGCGAGCGCCGGGCACGCGACGGCATGCAGCGTGACGTGCGGATCGATCGCGCCGACCGCGCGTTGATAGCTGCCGCTGGAGACAGTGGTGGGCGTCGCGAGCAGACCGATGCGGCCATTATGCGTGGCGGCGACCGCGCGTAGCGACTCGGGACGCACGACGCCGAGCACGTCCACGCCGAGCGTCGTGTCCATCATGCGTCGCTCGAGGATCGGCAACGCGGCTGCGGTGGCGCTGTTGCACGCGACCACGAGCAGCTTGGCGCGGCGGCGCAGCAGCTCCTCGGCGATCTCCGAGGAGAAGCGCGCCAGCTCCTCGGGCGAGCGCTCGCCGTAGGGGAAGCGCTCGGTGTCCCCCAGATAGATGAAATCCTCGCGCGGCAACCGCACCAGCAGCTCGTGCAAGACGGTCAGCCCACCCACGCCCGAGTCGAACACGCCGATCGGGCGGGCGCAGGGATCGCTGGAGACGGGGCTCGTCACGCTACCCATCATTCCAGAGCGCTACGGTCAGCGGCTATGCGCACGCTCGTGGTGTCGAACATGCTCCCTGACGGGCGCCATCCCGAGCGCGGTCGTTTCGTGCGCGATCAGGTGGACGCGCTGCGAACGCTCGACGATCTGAGCGTCGAGCTGTATGAGTTCTCACCCGGCCCGCGCGCGCTGGCGCATGCCGCGCGAGACTTGCGCAAGCGCTACGCGGGCGAGCGCTTCGACGTCGTGCACGCGCACTTCGGCCTGACCGCCTGGCCTGCGCTTGCGGTGAAAGCGCGCGGGCGCGCGCTGACGGTGCACGGCACCGACGCGCGCCACCCGCGCACGCGCATCGTCACGCGCGCGGTGCTACCCACCGTGGGCCTGCTCGCCGCCGCGTCGCAGGAGCTGCTCGAGCAGCTCCCCGGCGCACGCAATCGCGCACGCGCTCAGGTGCTGCCATGCGGTGTGGATATGCAGCGCTTCGGGCCGATCCCGCGCACAGAGGCACGCGCAGAGCTGGGCCTCGACCCGCACGGCCCCCACCTGCTGTTCCCCGCGGATCCGGCCCGTCCCGAGAAGCGCCACGATCGCGGCGCGGCGCTCGCGCAGGCGCTCGGGGTCCGGCTGCTTACGCTCGGCGGCGTCGATCCCGCGCGCGTGCCGCTGTATGTCAACGCGTCAAACGCAGTGATCGTGCCCTCCGAGCGTGAGGGCTTTGGACTGGCGGTGCTGGAGGCGCTGGCATGCGACGTGCCGGTGCTGGCGACGCCGGTGGGCATCCATGCGCAGGCGCTTGGCGCCCTCAAGCGCACACCCGGTGGCGGTACGCACCCAGACGAGCACACCCCGACGGGCGCACCCAGATGGGCACAGGCAGGCGGGCAAGCAGACGGGCTCGCGGGGACGCTGTGCGCGCCGTTCGAGCTGGAGCGCTGGCGGTCGGTGGCGGCTGCGCATGTTGCCGCCGAGGACCCACGGGTGGCCGGCCGCGAGCGCGCCGAGCCGTTCTCCGCGACGCGCATGGCCGAGCGCGTGGCGAGCGCATGGCGCTCACTCGTCGCGGATGCCGGATAGCATGGAGACCGTGGCAGGAGTGGATGAAGCTGGGCAGACGCCGCAGGCGACCGAGCCTGCGCCCGAGCAGACGCCGCCGAAGGACACCGAGCAGACCCCCGAGAAGCCCGGCTTCGGCGAGCGTGGACGCATGCGTCGCAGGGCGCGCTTCCTGCGCAAGGCGCGCGAGCTTGCATACCGCGATCTCGGCGGGCTCGTGTTCGACCTGCACCGCTTCGGCCAGCGCAACGACCCGCTGGTGCTCGCCAAGCTCGCGATGCTGCGCCAGCTCGACACTGAGCTGCGCGAGCTCGAGCGCGTGCTGCACGAGCGCCGCCCGGTGACGGTGCTGCGCGAAGTGGGAATCGCGGCGTGCCCGCGGTGCGCGGCGATCCACGGCAGCGACGACCGCTTCTGCCCGGGCTGCGGGCTGGCGTTCGACGCAAACGCCGACCGCCCGATCTCGACTGCGCCGATGGCCCCACCAACCCAGGCAGCCGCGGCAAACGCGCAATACGGGGCCACCATGCACGTTCCATCGCCGACGACCGCGACGGCAACGCCATCTGGGCCGGTAACCGCATCCATCTCGGATATCCAGCCACCGGCCGCCACACCGCCCGCCTCAACGCCGACGGCGCCAACCTCCCCGGCCAAGCCGTTTGCCGCGCCCCGACCCGCTGAGGACGAACAGACCCAGATCCTGCGACCCCCGGCGCGGGAGGAGTGAGCGTGGCCACACCGGCGCTCGCGAGCGCGCCCAACGGACAGGCGCCGGAGGCCGCGCCCGTGCTGCACGAGGTGTGTCCCCTGTGCGCCGCCCCGTTGGGGCACGACCAGGACTGGTGCCTGCGCTGCGGGACCGGTGCGCGCACGCGGCTGGCGGCACCCCCGAAATGGAAGGGGCTCGCGGTCTCGTTCGTGCTCGTGGTGGTGCTGTCGCTCGGAGTGCTGGCGGCGGCGCTCGTCAAGCTCGCCGGGTGAGGGATTCATGAGCACCACCGGGGCGTCGGGGGGCGCTCCGCGCGCCGACGTGGACGTGGTCGTCGTGGGTGCGGGCGCCGCGGGCCTGTATGCGGCGCTGTGCGCGGCTCGCGAGGGCGGACGTGTGGCGTTGCTGTCGGCGCTGCCGCTGGCACAGACCGCCAGCTATTGGGCGCAGGGAGGACTCGCAGCGGTGCTGGCCACCGACGACAGTACCGAGCTGCACCTCGCCGACACCGAGCGCGCGGGCCGCGGAGCGGTGCGTCGCTCGGCCGCGCAGGCGCTTGTGCGGGAGGCCCCCGATTGCGTGCGCGACCTGGAGCAGCTTGGCTTTCACTTCGACGCCGATCGCCGCGGACGACTGGCGCTCGGGCTGGAGGGCGGGCATTCGGTCAGGCGGATCGTGCATGCGGGCGGAAGCGCCACCGGACGGCGCCTGCTGCGCGAGCTGTCGGCGCTCGTGGTTGCGCACCCACGCGTACGTGTGATCGAGGGCGCGCGCGTGTGCGAGCTGCTGTGCGATCGCGACACCACCAATCCCCGTTGCCACGGCGTCGTGTGCGAGCCCAACGGGGGTCCGGCCGATCCGCGCTCGACCGGCCGCACTGTCAGAGCGCGCGCCGTCGTGCTCAGCACCGGCGGCGCGGCGGCACTGTGGTCGCGCACGACCAACCCGCCCGGCTCGATCGGGCAGGGTCTGCTGCTGGCACACGCGTCGGGAGCGCCGCTTGCGGATCTCGAGTTCGTGCAGTTTCACCCAACGGCCGTGATCGGCGTGCAGGGCAGGGAAGGCTTTCTGATCACCGAGGCGATCCGCGGCGAGGGCGCGACGCTGCTCGATTCGGGCGGCGAGCGCTTCGTGGATGAGCTGGCGCCGCGCGACGAGGTTTCGCGCGCGATCCAGACACGGCTGCGCGAAAGCGGCGAGCGCTCGGTCAGCCTCGACATGCGCGCGATCGATCCGGCGCTGTTTCCGAACGTGGTGGGCGCGCTGCGCGAGGCGGGCCTGGATCCGACGCGCGAGCTGGTGCCGGTGGCGCCGGCGGCGCACTACACGATCGGCGGGATCCTCACCGACCTGCACGCGCGCTCGCACATCGCGGGCCTGTATGCGGTTGGCGAGACCGCGTGCACGGGCCTGCACGGGGCCAATCGGCTGGCGTCCAATTCGCTCAGCGAGTGCTTCGTGTTTGGCCGCCGCGCAGCACTCGCGGCGCTCGATGAGCCTGCGATCGCGCCTCACGGCGGTAAGCAGGCGGGCTCGGCGCCGATGCCCGCTGTCGGGCGCTCCACCCAGGCCGCACTGTGGAAGCACGCGGGCATCGAACGTTCGGCAGAGGGGTTGGCGAGGCTCCTGGAGGACCCCCACCCGCTGGCTCGCCTGATCGCGCGCGCGGCGCTGGAGCGCAAGGAGAGCCGTGGCACGCACACGCGCACCGACCATCCCGAGCGCGATCCACGCCTGGACGGCCAGCACGTGGTAGTCGCGGACGCAGGCGAGCAGCTCGAGTGGCAGCACTGGTCCTGAGTCGGGCTATCTGAATAGAAGCCGGGCGTGTTGCTCGGCGGGCACGCAGCGGGCCGGCCCCGCCGGCCCTTCCCCAAAACACTCAGCAGACGGAAAGCTAACCCAGACTTAATGAATTACTTCTGTGGGCCTTAGAAACCGCATGGATACTCAATAAGTCCGGTCTTTTCGTTCGCAACCAGTGTTGTAGCAAGCGGAACTATGTACCAGTTCAGCCGAGCCATCTACAGAGATCTGGCTCCGTACATCACGGAGGCGCGATCCGACGCCGGCGCGGCCGCCAACCACAAGCACGTGCTCGACGCGTGCGAGTCGGCCGTCGAGCGGTTGGCCACCGACCGCCACTACTTCGCCAAGCCCGCACGCACGCTGTT
This sequence comes from uncultured Solirubrobacterales bacterium, assembly GCA_963715765.1. GTDB lineage: Bacteria > Actinomycetota > Thermoleophilia > Solirubrobacterales > Solirubrobacteraceae > Palsa-744. The sequence goes on along the minus strand of OY970270.1, from coordinate 2,913,970 downwards.
TTGCGATATCAGGACGTATTTCCCGATGGGCGCACAGGAGCGCGTGCTGCAAACGGTCAACCGCTATATGGGACTCGCACAGCGATACTTGATCGAGCACCCGATCGAGGCGCACGCGGCCGTCACCGACGAGCCGCCCAGCTGTCGCGCAACCACCCGCAAGGGCTCGACCTGTCAGCGCGTGCCACTGCCGCACAACGGCTATTGCCCATCACACCAGCACCTGGCCGACACCGAGCACAACGAGCGCCTCGCGGCAGCGTGAGTAGCCTTCCCGAGCATGCTGCTCGGGGTCGACGTTGGCGGAACCTTCACCGACGCTGTGCTCGTCGACGAGGACGGCGCGGTGTGGAGCGCGAAGGCGCCGAGCACCCCGACCGATTGGAGATCGGAGGGATCTCCAATCGGCCAACAGCAGCTCGGCGTGATGGCGGCAGTCGAGGCCGTCCTGGAGCGCGCCGGCGCGAAGCCCGAGCAGCTAGCAAGCTTTGCGCATGGCATGACCGTTGCGACCAACGCGCTGCTCGAATCTGAAGCCCACCCACCCGCACGTACAGCGCTGGTCGCGACCGACGGGTTCACCGACGTCGTCGAGCTGGCACGCCAAGCGCGCCCCAGCCTGTATGACCTCTGTGCTGCCCCACCGAAGCCACTGGCACCAGCAGAGCTGCGCTTTGGCGCGCCCGAGCGGATGGGACCGGACGGGCCGTTGCGCGAGCTCGACCTGGCGGCGACCGACGCAATGCTGGAGCGGCTGGCGGCAACCAAACCGGGGGCGGTGGCGGTGGTGCTGTTGCACTCCTACGCGCACCCTGAGCACGAGCAGAGACTCGGCGAGCTGATTGCCCAGCGCCTGCCCGGCGTGCACCTGTCGCTGTCGCACGAGCTGGTGGGCACCTTCCGCGAGTACGAGCGGGCCTGCACCACCGAGGTGGACGCGGCGCTGTCGCCGCTGCTGGCATCGTATCTGCGAGCGCTCGGCACACAAACGGCTGAGCGCGGCCTGCCGACGGTGCGGGTGATGCAATCCTCGGGCGGTCTCACCAGCGCGCACAGAGCCGCAAAGCACGCCGCGCTGACGGTGCTGTCGGGTCCCGCGGGGGGCGTCGGTGGGGCGTTGCTGCTGAGCGAGGCGGCGGGCGCACACGACGTGCTGTGCTTTGACATGGGCGGCACCTCGTGCGACGTGTGCGCGATCGACGGTGGACGCGTGGCGGAGACAGCCCAGCGCATGGTCGCTGGGCGGCCGCTGGCGCTGGCGGCGCTTGACATCCACACTGTGGGCGCCGGCGGCGGGTCAATCGCATGGCGCGACGCGGGCGGAGCGCTGCGTGTGGGCCCGGAGTCGGCGGGCGCTGCGCCCGGGCCGGCGTGCTACGGACTTGGCGGAACACGCGCGACGGTGACCGACGCCAACCTGCTGCTCGGCAGGCTGCTCGACGACGTGCCGCTGGCGGGCGCCATCAGGCTAGACCGCGCAGCGGCCGAGCGCGCCGTGGCGGCACTCGCAGGCGAGCTGGAGCTCGAGCTGCTGAACTGTGCGCAGGGAATCGTGAGGGTCGCCGAGACCGAGATGCTGCGTGCGCTGGCGGTCATGACAGTGCAGCGCGGCATCGACCCACGGCGCTTCGCGCTGATGCCGTTCGGCGGCGCCGGACCCCTGCACGCCGCGTCGATGGCCGCCGAGCTGGGGATCGAGCGGGTGCTGTGTCCGCGCGCGTGCGGGGTGCTCTCCGCGCTCGGCCTGGCAGCGGCAGCCCCGCGGTACGACGCTTCGAGCACGGTGATGCTCAGCGGCCAGACGCTCACGAGCGAGCGCATCGCGCACGAGCTGGGAGCGCTGATCGAGCGCGCCGCCGCGGAGCTCGACGGCCCACTGGAGCGCGTCGGCGTGCGCTATGAGCTGCGATACCGGGGCCAGTCGTTTGAGTTGACGGTGGACGAGCAGATCGATGCGGGGAATGGTTTGGGGGAGCTGGGCGTGCCCACGAGTGACACTCCCGGTGCCAGCGAACGCGCCCTGCGCGATCCGGCCGGCCTGTGTGAGGCATTTGAAAGGGAGCACGAGCGGTGCTACGGCTACCGCGACGCGCAGGCCGAGGTGGAGCTCGTGAACGTGCGCGTGTCGGCCTTCGGGCCGCGGCCAGCGCTGCGATTGACGGGCGCCGCGAGGACACCGCCCGCATCCGCCGTCACACGCGTCGTGTTCGATGGCGAGTGGGTGCAGGCGCAATTGTGGCGCGGCGAGCTGCCCGCCGGAATGCGCATGCGGGGACCGGCGCTGTGTGCGATGCCGGAGTCCACCCTGCTCGTGCCGCCCGGTTGGAACGGCGCGGTGGACGAACACGGAACCGTCGTGTTGGAGCGGAGCGTGTGAGCGCGGGCACGGGCATCGTCCGACCCGTGTCGGGGGGGCGCGCGTGAGCACACTCGATCCAATCGAGCTGCAGGTGATCCTCGGCGCGCTGCGCGCTGCGTGCGAGGAGATGGGCGCGACGCTGGTGCGCTCGGCGCACTCGGCCAACATCAAGGAGCGACGCGACGCGTCGACCGCCCTGTTTGACGCCGACGGGGAGATGACGATGCAGGCCGAGCACATTCCTGTGCATCTCGGCTCGATGCCGGCCGCCGTGCGGGCGGTGCTCGACCGCGAGCATCGCCCCGGCGTCTCGTGGGTGCTGAACGACCCGTTCGAAGGCGGTACGCACTTGCCGGACATAACGGTGATCACGCCGGTGTTCGCACCCTCCCCGAAGCCCTCCGCCCTGCCCTCACCGTCCGCCACCATCGCTCTCCCCGACTGGGTGGCGCCGAATCCCTCTACCGGGCCGCTCATGATCGGCTTCGCCGCCAGCCGCGCGCATCACGCCGACGTGGGCGGGCGCGTGCCGGGGTCAATGCCTGCCGACAGCCGCACACTGGCGGAGGAGGGCGTGGTGATCCACCCGCGTGAGCTGACCGATGCGACGATCGACGAGCTGGCCGAGCAGATGCGCCAGCCGCAGGAGCGCCGCGCCGACCTCAGAGCGCAGCTGGCCGCCAATCGCGTGGGCGCGCTGCGTCTCGCCGAGCTGGCGCAGCGCGTCGGCGTGCAGCGTCTGCGCGAGGCCACCGACGCAGTGCTCGACTACGCGGAGCGTCGCACCCGTGCGTGCATAGCCGCACTGCCCGACGGCGTACGCGAAGCCCACGACGTGCTGGAGGCGCGCGAGGGCGATCTGGTGCTGCGTCTGAAGGCCACCGTAAGGGGTGAGCGGCTCACGCTCGACTTCGGCGGCTCGGCGGCCCGCCACCAGGGCAACCTCAACTGCCCGCTCGCGGTGACCCTGTCGGCGTGCTGGTTTGCGGTGAGGGTGCTGACCGACCCCGACATCCCACCGTCCGCAGGCGCGTACCGGCCTGTCGAGGTCATTGTGCCGGAGGGTTCGCTGCTGAACGCCATGCCATCGGCCGACTCCGCACTGCCCGCCCCCGCGGTGGCGGCCGGCAACGTGGAGACCTCCTCGCGCGTGGCAGACCTCGTGCTGGGCGCGTTCGACCACGCCCTCGGCCAGGGAACGATGAACAACCTCACGCTGGGCAACGACGATTTCACCTACTACGAGACGCTCGGCGGCGGCCAGGGCGCGTGCGAGGATGCCGACGGGCCGAGCGCCGTGCACGTCGCGATGAGCAACACGCTCAACACGCCGATCGAGGCGCTGGAGCGCGAGCTGCCGCTGCTCGTGACGGAGTACTCGCTGCATCGCGGCTCGGGCGGCGCGGGACGACGCAAAGGCGGCGACGGCGTGGTGCGCGAGCTGCAGGCGCTGAGCGAGATGACGTTCTCACTGATTGCCGAGCGCCGCCGCCACGCTCCGCCGGGCGCACATGGTGGCGAGCCGGGTGCGTGTGGCCGAGACACGTTGATAGCCACCGATGGGCGGTCTCAGGTATTGCCGGCAAAGACGACGGGTACGCTGCACAGAGATGAGCGACTTCGCATCGAAACCCCCGGAGGAGGTGGGTATGGTCCCCCCACTGCAACTTGATCGGCCTGTACGACTACGTCGTACAGGCAGGAACCACGCGCGTGGCTGAGCGCATCGGCTTTCTCGGCCTCGGCATCATGGGCTCGCGGATGGCCGCCAACGTGGCCGGTGCAGGCTATGCGCTGACCGTGTGGACGCACACGGAGGGCAAGGCGGCGCGCTGGGCCAAGGAACACAAGGCCACAGCGGTGGACACCCCCGCCGAGGTCGCGAGTGCAAGCGACATCGTGGTGAGCATGGTGGTCGACGGTGCGCAGGTGCAGAACGTGCTGCTCGGCGCGGGCGGCGTAGCCGAGGGCGCCGGTGAGGGCGTGCTGTGCGTGGACATGTCAACGATCGCCCCCACCGACACACGCCGCATCGGCGCAGTACTGGCCAAGCGCAATGTGCGGATGCTCGATGCGCCCGTGACTGGCTCCTCCCCGCGCGCGCAGGCGGGCACGCTGACGATCATGGTCGGCGGCGAAGCGGCCGACTTCGAGCGCGCCAAGCCGCTGCTGGAAAGCATGGGCGAGCTGATCGTGCACGTCGGCGAGCTGGGCCAGGGCGAGATGCTGAAGCTGATCAACAACGCGCTCGGGGCCGCCAACGCAGCGGCGGTGGCCGAGGCGCTGCTACTCGCGGACGCCACCGGAGTGGACCTCGACGCGCTGGTTGCGGTCACCCAGACGGGCTCGGGCGCCTCGGCGCAGATGCAGATGAAGTCGGGGCCAATGCGCGAGCACGACTACACGACGCTGTTCAAGACCGAGCACCTGCTCAAGGACGTGCGGCTGTGCCTGGAGGAAGCCCAGTCCGCGGGAGCTCCGTTCCCCGCCGCGGCACACGCTCGTGACCTGCTCGCCGCGACGATGGGACGCGGCCATGGCGCCGATGACTACGCATCGTTGATCGAGGCCGCCGAGGGCCTGGCGGGCCGGCGGTTGTAGACCTCGCAACCCGCCGAGACCACAAAACGCCCATTCCGTCTCCTTACAGACACCCGCCGCTTGGCGCCGACAGACGCTGAACGACCAGAAAAACCCTCGATTTGCAGGGGATTTGGGATTTTCGCTCGGATTTCGTATCTTTAAGGGCAGCGGCACGCGCGCCACCGACCCGAGGGGGGCGGCGCGAAGGGGTCGCGCAGGTCCAATTATCCCTCGTATTCAGGTTTTCACTATGCCAATTGCTCTCAAGGAATGGGCGGTCACCGTCCGCGCCCTCGCCGAAGGCGAGCAGCTGATCACCCTGCGCAAGGGCGGTATACGCGAGCCCGAAAAGCATTTCAAGCTCGACCATGACCGCTTCTTTCTGTACCCCACCTTCGACCATCAGCGCAACGACCTCGTGCGCGAGTCCCATCAGCCCGAGCTGCGCAGGGCGCTCGAGGAAGGCGTATGGAACGACGGCGAGCCGTCGGTGAACGCATTCAGCATCGAAGGCGGCATCCAGCAGCCCGAGCGCGTGCGCATCAGGGCATGGGCCGAAGTGGCGGGTCACTTCACGATCTCCGACCCCCGCTGCGTGGATGCGCTGTCGCCGTTCTACGTGTGGACGACCGACTACGCCGAGAAGCGCCTCGAGTGGAAGCGGCGCCATCCCCTGCACGTGCTGCTGCTGCGCACCTACAGGATCCCCCGTCCGGTGACCGTCAAGGTCAAGGACGAGTACGGCGTGTGCAGCTCGTGGCTCGAGCTCCAGCGCGAACTGCCTTTCGAGGGCACGCCCGTGCTCTCCGACGGCGAGTTCGAACGCGCCGCCGAAGAGATCGAGACGATCACGCGCGAAGCCGGGCAGCCGATGGGCCAGCCCGTTCTCGTATAAGCGCCAGCTAGGCCAATAGCTCGCGAGCGCGATCGGCCTGTGAGGCAGGCACGAGAACGTCGCGGGCACCGGCAGCGATGAAGTCGGGGACGTCGAAGCCTCCGTTTCGCTTGAGCATGCTGGGAATGTGCTCCTGGCGCAGCAATCCCTGGATCAGTTCGCCCTCGGCGAGGTTGTGCGCGTAGGCGACCTTCACGAGGTGCACGCGCTCGCGGTCAGACCGCGATTTGTCCGATCTCCACCTCACGAACCGTGCCTTTCTCGATCAGGTAGGAGCGAATCTCCGGTGCCTCGGGGTCTGCGAGCCCAACGATGACCCACTCGACGCCGGGCCAGTGGGCCGCGAAGTTGATGTCGGTCTGCGACGGGCGGGGCGCTGTGTGGGTGTGGGAGTGGTAGATCGCGCCGATCTCCCACCCAGCCTCGTCGAACTCGTCGATCGCGCGAATCACGTCTTTGCCGTCGATCTCAAAGCGCTTGGGGCTCGCATGGACGTTGCGCGCGGCGCGCACGCGTGTCGCTTGCGCCTGCCGGCCTTCTGAGGCGGGAACTACCGCTACGACCCCACAGCACTCGTTGGGCGCCTCATCGCGAGCGTGAGCGAGGATCTGCTCGAGCAGCTCTTGGGAGATATCCATTCTCGCTCACCACCACACGGTGGAGTCGAGGTTCTCGATCTCCTCGATCGGCAGCGTGTAGATGCCGCTCGACAGATACTTCCAGCCGTCGTCGGCCACGATGAACACGACGTTGCCCTCGTCCAGCTCGCCGGCGATGCGCACCGCCACACGCGCGATCGCGCCGCTTGAGACACCTGCGAAGACGCTCTCCTCGTCGAGCAGCTTGCGCGTCCACAGGATCGCGTCGGTGTTGGTGACGAAGATCTTGCGATCCAGCAGCGAGAGGTCGATTATCGGCGGGATGAACCCATCGTCGAGCGAGCGCAGGCCCTGCACCGGCTCGCCCTGCATCGGCTCGGCGGCGACGATCTTCACGGCGTCGCCGAAGGTCTCCTTCAGGCGCCGGCCGTTGCCCATCAGCGTGCCGCCGGTGCCCAGGCCAGCCACGAACGCCGAGACCTCGTCGAGCTCCTCCAGGATCTCGAGCGCCGTGCCGTTGTAGTGGGCGTTTGGGTTGGCGATGTTGCCGTACTGGTAGGGCATGTAATAGGAGGGGTCGCGCTCGGCCATGTCGAGTGCCTTCTCGACCGCCCCGTTGGAGCCCTTGGAGCCCTCGGAGTAGACGATCTCAGCCCCATACATCGCAAGCAGCTGGGTACGCTCGGGGGTGACGTTCTCGGGCATCACAACCTTCAGTCGATAGCCCTTGCGCGAGCAGATCATCGCCAGCGAGATGCCGGTGTTGCCCGACGTCGGCTCGAGGATCGTCTGACCTGGCTGGATGGCGCCCTTCTCCTCGGCGTCCTCGATCAGTGCGCGCGCCACACGGTCCTTGACCGAGCCGGTGGGGTTGCGCGACTCGAGCTTGGCCCAGATACGCACGCCCGGCTTGGGCGACAGGCGCGGCAGCTCCACGAGCGGCGTGTTGCCGATCGACTGGACGATGTCGCCATAGCGACCCCCGCACGGCTTGTTCTGCACCCTGCCCATAGCCATTACTTCACGGAATATAGCGCCACATGCCGGGGGCGCCTAATTGGCGGACTGGCTGCGCAACCAATATGCTGAAGGAAGGATGCGCGGGGACTTTGACTACGACTGGCTTGTGATCGGTTCCGGCTTCGGGGGAAGCGTCTCGGCGCTGCGCCTCTCGGAGAAGGGTTATCGCGTGGGCGTGCTCGAGTGCGGACGGCGCTTTGCCGACCACGAGTTCCCCGAGTCCACCGCTGACTACAAGCGCTACTTCTGGCGTCCGAAGATCGGCTGGAAGGGCATCTTCCGCCTCACCACTTTCAAAGACGTCTCGGTCGTCAGCGGCTGTGGCGTGGGCGGCGGCAGCCTTGGCTATGCCAACACGCTGTATGTGCCCCCAACGCCGTTCTTCGAGGATCCCCAATGGGCGGGGATCGTCGATTGGGAGTCGGAGCTGGCGCCCCATTACGAGGAAGCGCAGCGGATGCTCGGCGTGACGATGAACCCGTATGACGACCCCGCCGACCAGCTGTTGCGGGATCTCGGCGAGGAGCTGGGTGTTTCTGACACCTATAAAAAGACGCCCGTGGGCGTATTCTTCGGGGCGGAGGGCGAGGCGGGCAAGCGCGTACCCGACCCCTTCTTTGGCGGCGAGGGACCCGACCGCACAGGCTGCCGGCTGTGCGGTCGCTGCATGGTCGGCTGCCCGCACGGCTCGAAGAACACGCTTGTGAAGAACTACCTCTACCTCGCCGAGAAGCGCGGCGCACGCGTCTCTCCCGAACGTACTGTGATCGACATCCGCCCGCTTGGCGTCGGCGATGGCTCGGATGGATATGAGGTCGAAAGCATCCGCTCCGGCGCTTGGGTGCGTCGCGAACGCCAGGTGCAGCGCGCTCGCGGCGTTGTCGTATCGGCGGGCCCGCTGGGCACGAACACGCTGCTGCAACGCTGTCGCCTCGGTGGCTCGCTGCCGCGCATCTCCGGCCACCTGGGCGAGCTGGTGCGCACCAACAGCGAGGCGATCCTGGCGGTCACCGTGCCCGAGGACTATCCGGAGGACCTGATCAAACGGGTGGCGATCACCTCCAGCATCTATCCCGACGCACACACGCATATCGAGACCGTCACCTACGGCAACGACGGCAACTCGATGAGCCGCTTGAACACGCTGCTGACCGGCGACGGCACGCGCGCCACTCGCCCGCTGAAGCTGCTCGGCCAGATCATTCGTCATCCCAAGCGCTTCGTACAGGTGGTGCGTCCCAAGAACTGGTCGCGGCGCACGATCATCATCCTCGTGATGCAAACGCTCGACAATGCGATCGCGCTGCGCCCCAAACAGGGACCGTTCAAAACGCTGTGGCTCTCCACCGAACAGGACCCCGAGCGCCCGATCCCGACGTTCATCCCAGTCGCCAATCAGGCGGCCGAATGGTTTGCCAAGCGCACGGGCGGTATCGCCCAGAGCTCGTTCACCGAGGCGGCACTGAACATCCCCACCACCGCCCACATACTCGGCGGAGCGGTGATCGGCGCCGACTCCGAGCACGGCGTCGTTGACGCCCACCAGCACGTCTTCGGCTACGAGAACCTGCTCGTGTGCGACGGCTCGGCGGTCCCCGCCAACGTCGGCGTCAACCCAAGCCTCACGATCACCGCGCTCGCCGAGCACGCGATGAGCCACGTGCCGCCTGTCACAGAGAGCTTTGAGTCCGAGGCACGCGCGTCGGCGCTGAGTTGAGCTTCCCGGTCCGAAGTCGCAGACGCGCCGGACCGGTCAACCGCAACAGCTGGTTGAGCACGCCATAGCCGTCGGCGTGCAGGCGAGCGATCGTGTGCCAGCGCCCATCGCGGCCCTGACGTTGTAGGAGAGCGAGTTGGCGAGCGTACGTCAGCAGCGCCCAAACACGCACCTGGCGGCGGTTCACGCGCAGCGGGTCGAAGGGCAGCGTGAAGCCCTGCAGGAAGGGCTTGGGGCGCGCGAGCGCTGTGTTGCCACCCGGCCCTGGGGAGTACAGCCCAGCGGGTCGTGGGTACAGGCCGATGCTGCCGTCGGGCGAGGCCAGCGGCGTGCCGCCGTAGGGATCGATCAGGAACTGCCAATCGACGAGGCTCACCCCGGCCACCCATAGACGATGCAGCGCACGCGAGACCCAGGCGGCCTGCAGGGCTTCGGGTACGCCGATCGAGCTCGGCGGCGAGCTGTCCCAGTTGAGCTCGGTGACCCACAGCGGGTGGAGACCGGCGGGCAAGACCGTGTGCCGGCGCTCGGCCCGCGCGAGCAGGTCGGTGACCTTGGCGATGTCGGAGACCGCCACGTCGAGCTTTGAGACCGCCGGGACGTCGGGGTTAAACACGGACAGCGGATGAAAGGCCAGCACGTCCAGGTGCGGCTTCTGCGGACAGTTCGCGCTGGCGGCGCCCAGGCACAGCAGTCCTTCAAGGAAGGTAACGGGCGCCATCGCACCGACGCCCGCGGGTTCCCCCTCGGGCGCGATACCCGCCGCAACGACCGTGTCGCGGGGCTCCACCGACTTGACCCCGGCGTAGAACCCGTTCAACAGCTGGCGGTAGAGCAACGGTGAGAAGGCGCTCCAGTGCCGCCCCACCGCCACCCACTGCGGCTCCAGGTAGCGCGCGAGGTTGGGCTCGTTCCACGCCTGCAGCAGCGTGACGCGCGGCAGCGCGGCGCCGGGGTGCAGCGGGTCGGGGAAGGCGCCGTCGTAGCGCTGGGCCAAGGCTGCCGCGAATTCTTCGAGCGCCTGCGGGCTGGGCGCCCAGCTGCCGAGATAGGCGTAGGGCCAGCGGTGGGGAGCTTCGGCAAAGGTGGGTGCGTGGGAGACGACCAGCAGCGGTTGCAGACCGGCTGCCGCCGCACTTCGCACGGCCGCATCGAGCTGGGAGAAGTGGTAGGCGGGACTGGCGGGGTCGGGCGCCTGGAAGCCCGGCGGCGGGGTGGCTTCCACGACGTTGCGCCAGTCCACGGGGATCCGCGCCACGCTCCCGCCGAGCGCACTGGTCCTGCCCATCGTCTGCGCGCGGACTTCGGAGTTTTCGCTCAGCATCAGATCTCCGTCGGAGACCCCTCGCGCGAGCCCCCCGCTTGGAAACGGGCCATACAACAGCGCATGGCTCTGCGCCCCAACGATCGCGGGATCGGTATTGGCTGGCTGCGACCCAGCCGGCGGCTCGGCGCCATATGGCCGCGGCGGCCCGTCGGCGCCGGTCCGTGAGGGCAGGGGCAGGACCGCCGGGGGCTGTAGCCAGACGATCGCCGAGAGCAACGCCAGTACGGTTCGAGGGCGCACCAGCTGAAAGGACGAAGCTCTACCGATGCAGCGTTAGCGAACGGCGTCCGAACGCCAGCTTCGCACCCGAGCCGGCGGTGAGCGTCGTGATCAGCACCACTTTGACGCTGCGCGCGTGCTTGAGCAGTACTCGCCCGACAGAGGTGAGATGCATCGTGACTGTCACCGTGCCGGGCGCTTTGGCGGTGGCCGTGCCCCGCGCGAGCAGCAACGCCTTGGGCTCTTTGTGGGGCCGTTTGCCTTTGCCCTTCAGGGTATGTTTGCTTGTCGCCGCGAACGCCGGCAGGACACCGCTGTGCTGGTAGAGATCCTCGACGATCGTCCCAGGCTGGTTGATCGTCACGTGAGTCGACCAGCCTGAGCGAAGCAGCTTGACGATCGAAGTGCCCGTGAATTTCGCGAATGCACCGGCGAGCGCGAGTGGTGGCGGAGGAGGAGGCGGAGGAGGTGGCGGAGGCGGACAGCCGCCTACCGGGCGGTCGTACTCGCTTGAGTAGGTGAAGGTGGCGCCACCCGCGAGCGGCGAGGTCAGCGACTCGACGGCGTAGATGGTCTCGCCACCGACGAGCGGCGCGAGAAAGTCGCCGCCGAAGCTCGACCCGGTGAGCACCTGGATCTGCGCCAGGCCGCCGTTGCGCCTGGCGAAGTATTTGGGGTGGGGCACGACCGTGTAGTAGCCGCCTTCGATGGTGTAGCCGGCTGTGCGCTGGCCGGAGAAGTTGGTCGAGCCAGCGCATACCGTTGGTTCCAGCGAGGGCAGGCCGTCGTAGATCACCGATGTGGTGAAGCCCCCGGATTCAAAAGTGACCACGTCGCCCACCTGCGGCACCTGCGAGAGCCACGCGCCCCCTTCGCCTTTGTTTTGTTCGACGACGAGACCGTTGTGGGTGAGCGACACGATCACCTCGGCTTTTGAATTGACGCCGCCGCTGACATGCTCGATCGAGTCTTCGGGCTGAGTGTCGGCCCCCTCGACGACCGACAGCGAGTATTCGGGCGCTTTGTTGTCTTCCCACGCGCCGGCCGGCGCGGCCAGCATTGCCGTGACGGCGTAAGCCGCCAGCGCAACGCACAGTGCGCCGATCAGACTGCGCAGGCTGAGGAGACGACCGGTTCCCACTGGCATGAGAACATAGTCGTTCGCCCGGTCGGAATACTTAGTCTTGGGCGAGAAGTTGGACGTTCAGCGCCCGCCGGCCATCGCCGGCAGAATCACGACCGTGTCGCTCTCGGCAACCGTGGTGTCCAGCCCGTCAAGCACACGCACGTCCTCGTCGTTGAGGTAGACGTTGACGTAGCGATTGAGCTCGCCGTCGGCGGAGAACAGCTGATCTGCCGTGGCAGGATGCGAGTCGGCCAGGTCGCGCAGGATCTCGCCGACGTTCTCGCCGGAGGCCGAGACCTCGCGCTCGCCGCCCACGGAGGGGCGCAGTACCGGTGGGATCTTGATCTTGGCCATCGTGAAGCGGGAGGCTACCCGGCTGCGGCGCAGAATGCCTCGTAGTCCGGGAACACGCCCATCTCCTCGTCGGAGATCTCATCCGGCGGGCGCGAGCAGATCGGGCAGTCGGGATCGCGGTGGACCTTTACCTCGGTGAGCGTAGCGGCCAGCGCGTCGTAGAGCAAGAGGCGCCCGATTGCGGGATCGCCGATGCCGAGGATCAGCTTGACGACCTCCGTTGCTTGCAGGAGGCCCATCGTGCCCGGCAGCACGCCCAGCACGCCGTTGGCGCCGCAGGAGGGCGCGAGCTCGGCTGGCGGCGGCTCGCGGAACAGGCAGCGGTAGCAGGGGCCCTCGTATGGCTTGAAGACCGACAGCTGCCCGTCGAAGCCGAGGATCGAGGCGGAGACGACCGGGATCTGCAGGCGCACGGTCGCGTCGTTGAGCAGGTAGCGCGTGGGGAAGTTATCGACGCCGTCGACGATCACGTCGTAGCCCTCGATGATCTCCATGATGTTGGAGGCGTCCAGGCGCACTGGATACTTGACGACCTTCACGTCGGGGTTGAGCGCGTGGATCGACTCCTCGGCGGAGTCCACCTTGGGGATGCCGATGCGCTGGGTGGAGTGGATCACCTGGCGCTGAAGATTGGAGAGGTCCACGACGTCGTCGTCGACGATCCCGAGCGTACCGACGCCGGCCGCGGCCAGATACAGCGCAGTGGGCGAGCCGAGCCCACCGGCGCCGAGCAGCAGTACCTTGGCGTCGAGCAGCTTCTGCTGACCGTCTGAGCCAATCTCGGGGATCAAGAGGTGGCGCGAGTAGCGGTCGCGCTGCTCGGCCGAGAGGGTGCGCGGCACGTCCACGTCGTAGCCGCGGTCCTTCCACAGCGCGATGCCGCCGGTCATCGACTCAACGTGTTCGTAGCCGAGGTCCTCGCGCAGCGTGCGTGCGCCGTAGGCGGAGCGGTTGCCTGAGGCGCAGTAGAGGATCACGTGCGCGGAGCGGTCGGGCACGATCCCCTCGATGCGCGTCTCTAGGTAGGAGCGCGGCACGTGCTTGGCGCCCGGCAGGACTCCCGAGGCAAGCTCCTCGGTCTCGCGCACGTCGATGATCGCGACGCCCTCCTGCAGCAGCTCGTTGACCTCGGAGGGATCAACCTCGTCGATTTCGCTCTTGACTTGGCGCAGCAGATCCGCACTGGACGGGCTCATCTCAAATCTCCTGAATTGCGGTCGGAATTCATGGAACTTCAGAAAGTATAGCTACCGGCTAATGAGGTTCAAGTGGGGGCAGGTCCCATACGCTGCCTCTCGTGCACCCCAAGCTCCGCCTCATACTGCCGGCCGCCGCGACTATCCTGGCAATCGCGCTGGTGGCCGCGATCATGTTTGGCGACGACCAAGGCGACACCTCGCGCAAGTCCTCCACCCACGGCGCCAACTTCGACGGCGCCGTGTTCCCCCCGGGCGTGCGGGCGCACGACTTCACGCTCACAAACCAGCACGGGCAGCGAGTCTCGTTGAGCTCCTATCGCGGGCAGGTGGTGATGCTCGCATTCATGTTCTCCAACTGCCACACGTGCGTGCTCGTCGCCAACCAGGTACGCGGCGCGCTTGACGAACTCGAAGGCGACCCGCACCCGACGACGCTGGTCGTGAGCACCGATCCGCATGCGGATACGCGTGCGAGCGTCAGCCGCTTCTTGAGCGAAACCTCGCTGAGCGGGCAGGTCGAATATCTGACCGGGACCGCACGGGAGCTCCAACCGGTATGGAAGGCTTACGCAGTCTCCCCCGTGAGCGCCAGCAGGACGGCCGCCGAAGCGGGGATCACGGTGCTGCTGATCGATCGTGAGGGCATCGAGCGCGTTGGCTTCGAAGTCGAACAGATCACGCCCGAAGACCTCGCCCACGACATCCGGCTGCTCGAGGGCGCCTGATACCCTAGTCGGCAGGTAGGTATTCAGACGATGATGTTCTCAACAAAGGCCGAGTACGGGGTGCGCGTGATGGTGGAGCTGGCCCGCAGGGCGGGCGAGACTTCCGACGGCGCCGAGTCGGTCGTGCCGCTGGCGGAGATCGCCGAGCACGACGGTATGCCGCTTGCCTACCTGGAGCATCTCGTGGCGCGCTTGCGCAAGGCCGGGCTGATCGACAGTCGCAGAGGCTCACGCGGCGGCTACATGCTGGCGCGGCCCGCACAGGACATCACGATGGCCGAGGTGGTCGAGGCGCTGGAGGGCTCGATCGCCCCGATCGAGTGCATCTCGCAAACCTCCGACGGGCGGGTGGTGTGCTCGCGCGAGTCCGACCCCGACCATGTGTGTCCCACGAAGCTGCTGTGGACGCGCGTGCGTTTCTCGATCGTGAGCACGCTGCGCGAGACGACCCTTGCGGACCTCTTGGCCGGCAACGAGGCACAGGCGCTGATGGCCGCCACAAACGGCGCGGCAGGTACTACATCCACACCGCTACCCACTTCCCCGATACCCGCCTCCGCCCCCCTCCCTTCAATCCCTGCGTAGCGCTTTTTCAGTTTCCATCCCCGTCCCCGCTTAGAGCAAAGGAACCATGGCCGACCTCGAAATAATCAACCTGCATGTGCGCACCGAGGATCGCGAGATCCTCAGGGGCGTCAATCTGAGCATCGAGAAGGGCGAGATCCACGCCCTGATGGGCCCCAACGGCTCAGGCAAGTCAACGCTCGCCAACACGCTGCTCGGCCATCCCTCCTATGAGGTGACCGAGGGCAGGATTGTGTTCAAGGGCGAGGACATCACCGAGGCGGAGTCGCACGAGCGCGCAAAGGCGGGACTGTTCCTCGCCTTCCAGTACCCGGTGTCGATCCCTGGCGTGTCGGTAGCCAATTTTCTGCGCATGGCGATCAATGCCAAGCAGGACGAGCCGATCAGGGTCAAGGAGTTCGGCACGAAGCTCCAGCATGCGATCGAGCTGCTCGACGTGGACAGGGCGTTTACCTCGCGCCATCTCAACGACGGCTTCTCCGGGGGCGAGAAGAAGCGCGCGGAGATCCTGCAGATGGCGATGCTCTCCCCCGACGTCGCAATTCTCGACGAGACGGATTCGGGACTCGATATCGACGCGCTGAGGACGGTCGCCGAGGGTGTGCAGAAGCTGCACGACGAGCAGGGCCTGGGCGCGCTGATCATCACCCACTACCAGCGCATCCTGCACTATGTCAAGCCGCAGTTCGTGCACATCCTGATGGACGGGCGCATCGTGCTGGAGGGTGGAGTCGAGCTGGTCGAGCGCCTCGAGCGCGAGGGCTACGACCAGATCCGCCAGGAATTCGGCGACTCCGGAGAGCTGGCGGCATGAGCGCGGCCAACGGCTCCCCCTCGGCAGTCGTGGATGGCTCCGACGAAGCGGCCAGCGCAGCAGCGGGCATAGCGGTCAAGCCCGGGCGCCACCGCGAGGCGTCGCTCTACCACGCGCTGGCGGGCGCCGGCGCTGGCACTGGGCGCACGCTCGCCGAGCTGCGCGAGGCCGCGCGCGAGGCCTACGAGCACAGCGAGCTGCCGGTGTGGCGTCGCTCGGGCTTCTGGACGACAAGCTTTGCCGAGCTGGACGAGCGACTGCTGATCGCGGGCGAGCGCACCGTGGAGGAGCAGGCGACCGCCGGTGTTCGCACGGATGCCGGGGTTCCCGGCTTCGTTGCGAGCGCGATCCCCGAGCGCCCACGCGCCGGGCGGATCGTGCAACTCGACAGCTCTGTCGTGCACATCGAGCTCGACCAAGCACTCGCCGAGCGCGGTGTGATCCTGTGCTCGCTGGAGCAGGCCGCGAGCGAGCACACGGAGCTGTTCGAGCAGTGGTACTCCAAGCGTCTGACGATCGACCGCCACAAGCTGGAGGCAGCCAACGCCGCCTTTTGGACCGGTGGGGCCTTCCTGTATGTGCCCGACGGGCTGCTTGTCGAGGACCCGTTTGAGATCGTCTACGCGATCGGCGGGCCGGGCGTGGCACAGTACGGTCGCACGCTCGTCGTGGGCGGTAGGGGAAGCGACTTCAAGGTACACGAGCACGACCTCGCCGCTGACTTCGCGGGAGCGGACGCTGCCGCTGGCGACGTCCGGGGTTCTGTCGAGGGAGCTGGCAGACAGGCCCTGCACGTTGGCGCATTTGAGCTGTACCTACAGGACAACGCCCGCTGCCGCCTGGCGCAAGTCCAGGATTGGAGTGCGGGGGGTGGGAGCCCCAACCAGGTATTCGACGCCTCCACGCGCTTCGTGGGAGTCGGTCGCGACGCCTACTGCCACTGGCTGCCGGCGCTGCTGGGCGGCCATCTCGTGCGCCACCACCTCGAGCTGGCGGTGAGTGAGCCGGGCGGCGACATGGCCTTCCGCGGCCTGTTCTTCACCGAGGCCCATGAGCACCTGGACACCTTCGCGGTGGACCTGCACGAGACCGGGCCTTCCGGCGGGGACGTGCACTGGCGCGGCGCCGCCACCGGCGCTAGCAGAGCGAGCTTCGAGGGCCTGATTCAGATCGATCCGGGCGCGCAGAAGACGCACACCTACCTGCAGATCCACACGCTGATGCTCTCGCCCAAGGCGCGCCTGGACGCGATCCCCTCGGTGCTGGTGTCCGCCGACGACGTGTCCGCCTCGCACGGAGGCACCGTCGGCGAACTGGACGAGTCCTCGATCTTCTACATGGCCAGCCGCGGCCTGGACCGTCCTTCGGCAGTGCGCCTGCTCGTCGAGGGCTTCTTCGAGCCGGTGCTGGGTCAGCTCGAGGACGAGCCGCTGGAAGAGCTGGTGCGCGGCAAGATCGCAGCGAAGCTTGCGGCAGCGCAAGACGACATCGAGGCTTATGCGACGGCACGATGAGGACCGCTGAGAGCGAGAGGACGGCGGCCCTGAGCTCGCTCGACGTGCGGGACGACTTCCCGATCTTCTCGCGCGAGTTCGACGGGCAGCCGCTCGTCTACCTCGACTCGGGGGCCACGTCACAGAAGCCGTCCGCGGTCATCGACGCGATCTCCTCCTACCTGAGCGAGCGCAATGCGAACGTGCATCGCGGCGTGTACGCGCTGGCACAGGAATCGGACGCGGCATACGACGGCGCCCGCAAGAAGATTGCCGCCTTCGTCGGCTGGGAGCCGAAGACGACGATCTTCACCAAGAACGTGACCGAGGCGATTAACCTCGTGGCCTACGCGTGGGGCCGCGCCAACGTCGGCCCCGGCGATGCGGTGCTAACGACGCAGATGGAGCACCACGCCAACATCGTGCCGTGGCAGCAGCTATGCAAGGAGCGCGGTGCTGAGCTGCGCTACCTGGAGGTGGATGATCGCGGCGAGCTGTCGCTCGAGCAGCTCGACCGCGAGCTTGCAAAGGGCGATGTGAAGCTGGTCGCGTTCACCCATGTGTCGAACGTGCTCGGCACGATCGTGCCGGTCGCGGAGATGACCGCGCGCATCCGCGCGGCAGGCGCGACCTCGTTGGTGGACGGCGCTCAGGCGGTGCCGCACATGCCGGTGGACCTGAGCGCGCTCGGCGCCGACTTCTACGCGTGGACCGGCCACAAGGCGCTCGGACCGACGGGCATCGGCGTGCTGCACGGACGCGCGGAGATCCTTGATGAGATGGAGCCGTTTCTGACCGGTGGGGACATGATCGCCTCGGTCGACTTCGACGGTGCCACCTGGAACGAGCTGCCGTTCAAGTTCGAGGCGGGCACTCCTCCGATCGCCGAGGCCGTGGGACTCGGAGCGGCCGTCGATTACCTCGCTGCACTCGGAATGGGGCAAGTGAGGGCGCACGAGCGCGAGCTCACCAGCTACCTGCTCGATCGCCTGCAGGAGGTGCCGGGACTGCGCTGCGTCGGCCCCCCCGAGGCCGAGAATCGCGGTGGGCTCGTGTCGTTCACGATCGAGGGTATGCACGCGCACGACATCGCCGAGCTGGCCAACCGCGGCGGCGTGTGCATCCGCGCCGGGCATCACTGCGCGCAACCGCTGATGCGCTGCCTCGGTGTTGGAGCGACAGCGCGCGCGAGCGTGGGCGTGTACAACGAGCCCAGTGACGTGGATGCGCTGATCGACACGCTGATCGCGGGCAGGCAGGTGTTCGGCCTCTAGAGGACCGACCAGCACGACCAGCTATCCCATAAATACAAGCACCCGACAGACAAAGCCAATGGACGACCTCTACCGCGATTACATCCTCGACCACTACAAGCGCCCCCGCAACTTCGGCGAGCTGGATCCGCACGACATGGAGGCACTGGAGCACAACCCCCTGTGCGGCGATGAGCTCGGTGTGCACATTCGCGTCAAGGACGGGAAGATCGAGGACCTGCGCTTCCACGGCCACGGCTGCGCGATCTCCCAGGCCTCAGCGTCGATCGCCTCCGAGGAGTTGATGGGGATGGAGCTGGAGGAGGTGGGCAGGCTCGACGCCGACTGGGCGATCGATCTGCTGGGCATTCCCGTGTCGGCCACGCGACGCAAGTGCGCACTGCTCGGGTTGAAGGTCGTCAAGGGCGCCGTCACCGGCGATAACAGCTGGCCCGTTGGCTCGGCGTGATGGTCTCGATACAATTCCTAGTCCACAGCACAGGATTCACAAAGGGAGCCCTATGGCGACGCTAGACCAGACCAAGATCGCAAAACCCAGCCCGATCGTCGAGGACGAGCAGGGGCAGCTGTTGGCGCGCAAAGGCATCTCGCGCGAGGTGGTACGCGAGCTCTCCAAGGTCAAGGGCGAGCCCGACTGGATGGCCGAGAAGCGCGTGAAGTCGCTTGAAATCTACGAACGCAAGCCGATTCCCACATGGGGCCCTGATCTGAGCGGCCTGAACCTGGACGAGCTGGTGCTCTACTCCCCCCCGACCGCCGGGCGCTTTAACTCCTGGGACGACGTGCCCGAGGAGATGAAGAAAACCTATGAGGACCTTGGCATCCCCCAGGCCGAGCGCGAGCACCTCGCAGGGGTCGTCGGCGTGTGGCGCCAGGAGCCGGTGTATGAGGGCCTGAAGGAAGAGTACGCCAAGCTGGGCATCCTCTTCTGCTCGATGGACACCGCCATCACCAAGTACCCCGATTTGGTGCAGAAGTACTTCATGAACAAGTGTGTGCCGCCACAGGACAACAAGTTCTCAGCACTGCACGGCGCGGTGTGGTCGGGCGGCTCGTTCCTGTACGTGCCAAAGGGCGTCAAGGTGGATCTGCCGCTACAGGCCTACTTCCGCATGGAGGGCGCCGGCGAGGGCACCTTCGAGCACACGCTGATCATCGCCGACGAGGGCTCCGATGTGAACTACATCGAGGGCTGCACCGCACAGACGTACTCGGTCAACTCGATGCACTCCGCAGTCGTTGAGATCTTCGTGCACGAGGGCGCCAAGGCGCGCTACACCACCGTGCAGAACTGGTCGAAGGACGTGTACAACCTCAACACCAAGCGTGCCATCGTGGACGCCGAGGGCACGGTCGAGTGGGTTGGCGGCTCGATGGGCGCCAAGTACGTGATGCTCTACCCCGGCTCCTACCTGATGGGCGAGGGCGCGCGCGCCGATCACCTGAACGTGGGCGTGGCCGGCAAAGGCGTGCACAAGGACACGGGCGCGAAGGTCGTGCATCTGGCCCCCAACACCACCTCGAACATCCTCGCCAAGTCGATCTCCAAGGACGGCGGGATCATGGGCTACAGGGGCCTGGTGAAGATGGGCAACAACAGCGCCGGCTCGAAGTCGCGCGTGCAGTGCGACGGGCTGATGATGGACGGCGAATCGCGCTCTGACACTTGGCCTGACATCCAGATCCAGAACCCGAACGTGGCCGTGGCGCACGAGGCGACGGTCGGACGCATCTCAGACGACCAGCTGTTCTACATGGGCTCGCGCGGCTTCACCGAGGACGAGGCGGCCGCGATGATCGTCAACGGCTTCATCGAGCCGGTGACGAAGGAGTTGCCGATGGAGTACGCGGTCGAGCTCAACCGGCTGATTCAGCTGGAGATGGTCGGCTCAATCGGCTGAGGCTTCATGGTGGTTTGCTGCGCGATGGTGCGTGGATTTTTTGGATAGGAGCTGCGTGCCTTGCGGGCCCCAACAGACACGATTGTTGCGCCGCTGTTCCCCACGTCGCTTCCGTGGGTAAACACCAACGACGCCAAGGCGAGCATCCTGCAGCGCGGGCGGCCGATGCTGGTCGAGTTCTGGGACTTTTGCCGGCCCAACTCGATCAGGACGCTGCCGTATGTGAAGGAATGGCACGCGCGCTATGAGGCCGACGGGTTGCGTGCCATCGGCGTGCACTGCGGCGGCTTTGAGCCATCGCGCGACGAGCAGGCCGTGCGCGCCGCTGTGGCGCGCTTGGGGATAGAGCATCCGGTCCTGATCGACAGCGAGTTTGAGCTTTGGCGCGAGTACGAGAATCGCGGCTGGCCCGCGCGTTACCTGTTTGACGGACACGCACGCCTGTTTGACTACCACTACGGGGAGGGTGGCTATCTCGAAACAGAGCTTGCGATCCAGGAGCTGTTGGGCGTGCAGCGCGAGCCGCTTGCCCCGCTACGCGTGGAGGACGCACCCGACGCGCGGCTGCTGCCTCAGAGCCCCGAGCAGCCGGGGGCGTGGTCGGGCCCCTATGAGGCCGGCAGCGTGTGGGCCGTGCTAGCGCTCTCTGGGGCACACCCAGCGGGCGAACGGCAGTCCGGCTCGGGCACGGTAACCGTCAGCACGACCGGCGGCGAGGGCACACCGATCGACGAGCGCACTCTGACAGTCGAACACCCCGGCGCCTACCTGCTGGTCGAGCACGAGCGCCACACCGCTGGCGTGCTGACGCTGGAGCTCGGCGCGGGCGTCGAGTGCCTGGCGACGTGCTTTACGCCGGGGCTGGCTTGAGCCCCTCGACTGGATGGCCGTCGAGCAGCCTCTGCAGTATGGGCGGGCCACTGTCCTCGACCAGCACGGCGCCACCGGGCCAGTAGGGACTCTCGCCGGGCGTGTCGGTCACGAAATACGAATCGTAGGTCCAGCAGCCGGCGTTGAGCAACCGCGCGCCAGCCGGCCCCCGCCACTCCGCACCTATATCCCTGCGTAGCGGCCCCGCTCGGTGCGTGTGTCCAAAGATCACGTGCGCGTCGCCAAGGCTGAGCCGCGCGGCCACCTCTCCCATCGCGCGCAGGCCGGCGCGGCGCAGCTCGGGCGTTGAGATGTCGGCGTTGAACGAGCCGATGCCGGCGCGGTTGAGCGCCGCTATCGCGAGCGGGAAAGCGCCTACGAGCAAGCGCCGGCGCACCTCCGGGGCGAGCGCGGCGAGCCCGGCAAGCCCGTCACGCATCCCGAGCTCCTCTCCATTCGTGTCCGTCTTTGTCGATTTCGAGCTACCTCTACCCGAACGAGCGTTTCCCGCTAGTGTGCGCCATGCCCGCACCGTGGATTGCCCGTTGAGCGTGGACCCGGTCGGAGCCTGGCGCGCCACGGCATCGATCCAGGCGAACACGGGCGCGGTGACGGCCTCGTAGTCTCTGACCGTGGCGAACTCGTCGGCCGACCGACCCTGTACGCGCGCGGTCATTCCGATGCCGAGTCGCTCCATCGTGGGGATCGAGAGGTGACAGTCGAGGTAGTGGCCGTGCGTGGCATACACGTCCGGGCGCAGCCACAAACCGGGATAGGCAGCGCTGAGGTGTGCCGGCCCAGCCCACGACGCGAGCGTGGCAAGCATCGAGGAGGCTTCCTCGGCGGAGAAGCGCTGCTCCAAGCCGAGCGGCGTGGGCTCAGCTGCTTCGTCGCGGTCGCGCGACCAGGACTCGACCAGCGCGTGATCGTGATTGCCCGCGAGGACCACGATCTCGCGTCCCGCGAGCACGCGTCCCAATTCCTCGAAGAACGGGCGCGCGGCGGCGAGCGCGTCGCGGCGCGGGCCGTGGCGCAGCTCGAGCACGTCGCCGAGCAGCACCAGCCGATCGACGTCCCCGAGCGCCTCGATCAATGCGGCACGCGGCCCCGGACCGCGCAACACGTCGGCGCCCGAAGCGGCGCCGAGATGCAGGTCTGAGATGACTAGCGTGCGCACGCCAATGAAGCTACGGATGAGACGAACAGCATTTCCGTTGCTTCAATCAGACCGTCTCGGACGAGTCTCCCACGAGTCCTCACGATGCCGAGGCCACAGCCTCGCGGATCTGCTTGGGCAGCATGAACCGCACATCCTCGCGGATCACGTGGAATTCGGAGATGTCGCTGACTCCGCGCACGCGAAAGAAGTCGAGCAGGTCCTGGACGAGGTCGTCGGGCGCGGAGGCGCCTGAGCTGACACCGACCGCGCGCTTGCCTGTGAGCCACTCCTCGCGCACCTCGCCGGCGTGGTCGATCAGATATGCCTCCGTGCCGCAGTCGCGGGCAACCTCGACGAGGCGCACCGAGTTGGAGGAGTTGCGCGAGCCGATCACGAGCATCAGATCGCACTCGCCGGCCATCTGCTTGACGGCGGCCTGGCGGTTGGTGGTGGCGTAGCAGATGTCGTCGGTGCGAGGACCTTTGATCGAGGGGAAGCGCTCGTGTAGGCGCCGCACGATCGCGCTCGTCTCATCGACCGACAGCGTCGTCTGCGTGACATAGGCGACGCGCTCGGGGTCCTCGACGACGAGCTCATCGACGTCCTGCTCGCTCTCGACCAGGACGATGTTCTCGGGGGCCTCCCCCATCGTGCCTTCGACCTCCTCGTGGCCAGCATGACCGACGAGCACGATCGTGTAGCCGTCCTGTGCGAAATGGACGGCCTCGCGGTGGACCTTCGTGACAAGCGGACAGGTCGCGTCGATCGTCTCCAGCCCGCGCTCTTGGGCATCGCTGCGCACCTTTGGCGATACCCCGTGGGCGGAGAACACGGTCAGCGCACCCTCGGGGATCTCGCTGACGTCCTCGACGAACACGGCGCCGCGTGCTGTGAGCAACTCGACGACGTGCCTGTTGTGAACGATCTGCTTGCGCACATACACCGGCGGCCCGTGCAGGTCGAGCGCACGTTCGACCGTTTGCACAGCGCGATCCACGCCCGCGCAATATCCGCGCGGCGCCGCAAGCAGCAGCTTCTCAACGGTATTGGCCACTGTTGTTGTGTTGGTGGGCACCACGGTCATTGTAGGGCCGGGGCCATTGCACACCCTTGCCCCGGCAACAAGTCGCCCGCCCGACAGGCACAGGTGAGACCGGCACGGCACACGTGCGTGCGGCCAGTACCCTAGGCGGATGGCGCAGCGTCACCTCGACAGGCTCACGGCGGTGGATGCGTCCTTCCTGCACCAGGAGGGACCGACCTCTCACATGCACGTTGGCGGGCTGACGCTGCTGGAGGGGCCGCCGCCGCCGATGGAGGAGCTCCTGGAACAGATCCGCAAGCGCCTGCACCTGGTACCCCGCTACCGCCATAAGCTCGCCTACACGGCCCTGGACAGCGGCCGCCCGGTGTGGGTGGATGACCCGAGCTTCAACCTGGAGTTCCACGTGCGCCACACCGCGCTGCCGGCCCCCGGCAGCTGGGAACAGCTGCGCAACCTGACATCGCGCATCTTCTCGCAGGCGCTGGATCGCTCCAAGCCGTTGTGGGAGATGTGGTTGATCGAGGGGCTGGACCCCGAGATGGACGGACCGGGCTCCCCGCATCCTCCACATGGCCGCTTTGCGCTCATCTCAAAGACGCACCATTCGCTGATCGACGGCATTGCGGGCGTGGATCTCGCGACGGTACTGTTTGACGTCTCCAAGGAGCCGGCCCCGCTGCGCCATTCGGGCAGGGCGTGGAAACCGCACCCCGAGCCAGACACGGCCGAGCTGGTGGCCGCCGGACTGCGGGGCGCGGTGCGCGCTGGAGTAGAGATGGTGGGCGCGACCGTCGGCGCGCTGACCCATCCCGAGCAGACGCTGGAGCGCGCACGCGAGGCGGCAGAGGGCATCGGCGAGATCGTGTGGGCCGGGCTGAACCCGGCGCCGGCTACGCCGCTGAACGTCGAAATCGGCCCGCACCGACGGTTTGTGGGGATCGCCGCGCAGCTGGAGGATTTCAAGCTCGTCAAGAACGCGCTGGGTGGAACCGTCAACGACGTGGTGCTGGCGGTCGTGACGGGTGCGCTGCGCTCGTTTTTGATCGCCCGCGGGGTGCGCACCGAGGGCATGGAGCTGCGTGCGCTCGTGCCAGTGTCGGTGAGGACCGTCGGCGAGCGCCACGAGGGCGGCAACCGGATCGTCGTGATGCGGGGTCCGCTGCCGGTGTATATCGCCGACCCGCTGCAGCGCCTGAACTTCGTGAGACATGCGATGGACGGGCTCAAGGAGTCAAAGCAGGCGCTTGGCGCGGAGGTGATCGCGGGGGCACAGAACTTCGCCCCGCCGACGATCCTCGCACAGGCATCGCGCCTGAACTTCTCCACACGCCTGTTCAACCTGATCGTGACGAACGTGCCGGGCCCGCAGTTCCCCCTCTACGTCCTGGGACGGCGCATGGAGCGCGTGTTCCCGGTGGCGTTCCTGCCCGAAAATCACGCGCTGGCGGTCGCGATCATGTCCTACGCGGGCGAGATGAACTTCGGCCTGCTCGGCGACTTCGACGCACTGCCGGACATCGAGTCGATCGGCGAGAGCATCGCCACGGAGCTGGCGACGCTGGTTGCACTCGCGCGCGAGCGCACCTCGGATAAGGGTAGGGCTGCTACCGGCGGCGTCAGTAGCCCAAAGCGAACTTCGCGTCCTCTGACATCTTCTCGGGCGACCACGGGGGCGTGAAGACCATCTCCGATTCGACGCTTTCCACGCCCTCCAGCTCGCCGACGAACTCTTCGATCTGCTCGGTTACCTGAGGCCCGATCGGGCAGCCGGGGGTTGTGAGCGTGAACGTCACGTTGACGTCTCCCCCGTTGACCTCCACCCCGTAGATCAGGCCAAGCTCGACGAAATCGAGACCCAACTCTGGATCGATCACGTTGGACAGGGCGTCCATGACGTCATCGACGGTGATCGTGATCTCCTCTGACATGTCTGCCCCGACTCTAGCGGCTAACTCTTGACTCGAGCCATGTCAGTTGTATGACCCCAGGCGGTCCCATTGATAGAGCTGGATGCACTCTCCGGCCAGCTCGATCGCGCGCTCGCGCGATAGCCGCGGCAGCACCGTGTCGAGCGCGTGTTCCTCGGCTAGACCCGCTTGGAATGCCTCCTCGCCCCTGAAGCCCGCGGCGATCTTCAGCGCCTCGCGGCGGTTCTCGCCCAGGCTTGGAAAGACGCCGACGAGAAACGCGGTGTTGGGGACCGGCTGGCCCACCTCCAGGGACGCGTGCCAGGCGGCGAGCAGGTGCAGGTCGTCCTGGTCGAGATCGGCGATCGCACGGGCGTAGTGGAAGGAGAGCTCCTGATCGGGCAGGTCGTCGACCCATGCGCGCACCACCTCGCCGACGAGCTGCCGGCGGGCCTCGCGGCCGACGGAGTCTGCGATCACTCGGATTGCGTCGTGAGGCTCGATGAAGCAGAGCGGCATGGCAGCTCCCTGGTCGAACGAGATCGGGGACGTGACACGCAGGACTTTAGGCGCCAGGGTGGACGGCACTCTTGAATCAGACTTCGAGCGCGACAGATGCCCGCTCGACTGCGTGAGCGTCGTTGGTGTCGGCCGGAAAGCCAAGCGTTACGCGCTCCTCCGACGACCAATTGGCGAGCGCGAGATCGAGCGCTTCGATCGGGGTGGAGAACGCCTCGGCCAGCACCGAAGCACGCCTCTCGATGTGGAGTGGATCGCCGATGCCGAAGATACGCTTGGCCGCCGGTGGTGTGGGGTCGCTCGTGAACAGAGATCCACGTGTACCCAGATGCAGCGAGTCGGCGCGCAGCTCATACAGACCGAGCCGCCCGAGCGTGACCAGCAGGTCATAACGCCCCATGCGCCCGAAGCCGGGCAGCGCGAGCCGCTCGAACACACGCTCGAAGCGTCGCTGCGGGGTCCACTCGGGCTCGCCGGCGAAGGCCCGCTCCTGCGAGCCAACGTGCTCGGCAAAGCGCCGGTAGGCGATCAGGGTCTCCCCGCCGCGGCCGGGGTCGTGCGAGCTGCGCGGTCCGAGCGGGACCTCCTCGAGGTCGGGCACTGTGCCTGACGCCCAACTGCTGAGCAGCGCCTGGCGGATCCCGACGAACGACTGCTCGCCCTGTAGCGGCGAAAGGTAGGCGGCCAGAAAGCACATCCAGGTGGCCTGCTCGATGTCCTCGCAGTCGCGCGCCTCCGCATACAGGCTGGGGGGCGCCGAGGTGAGCGTCAGCAGCCGCCCGCTGGCAAAGCCGATCTCGCGCACGAGCCGCCGCGCATCCTCGGAGGAGTGCAACCCTGGGACCAGCTCGCAACGATAGCCGTCGTCCTCGGAGCGCTGCTCGCGATGGACTCGCACTTCCTGCGTGCGACGCGTGTAGGTGCGGCCAGTCGCGCCGCTCGCGCCGCCGCCGGCACGGGTGCTCGCGCCGGTCCTAACGTTGGCCCGAGCACCGGCCTGACCCACGGAGCGGGTGCTCGTCTGGCGCTTGGGCTTGGCGGCATGGCTGGGTTTTTGCCCGGGCACCGTCTCGCGGCAGATCGGGCAGCGCTGGATGAAGCGGTTGTGGCGGCAGAACGTCTGTGTCATGCCCCTTACGCTAGCGAGGCGAGAGCTGCATTCGGGGCCCCGATTCTCAAGTCCCCTCGCCGGGGGTGACGTCGCGAGCGATTGCTGCCTCGACGTCCCATCCTTTCGCGGTGAGCGTCCAGGCGTTGGGCGCGCCACGGGCTGGACTTGCGGCCGTGTTCTCGATCAGTCCGAGGCCGTGGAGGCGTGCGAGCAGCTTTGAGATCTGTCCTTGGTCTGTGATGCCCGCCGCGTCAGCCACCTGGCGGTTCGACCCGCCTGGCTGTGCGGCGACCGCCAGCAGCACACGTACTGTGCGGTAGGTGAGACGCATCTGAAGCTCGCGCAGAGGATTGCCATTCGCACTCGGCGCTGCCATGCGCCGTTTCGGTACCGACCGCTCGAGCTCGCGACGGGAAGCGGCCGGCCCGAGGTAGGGCAGCACGATCATGCTCATCAGTGGGCCGGTGAGCTCGAGCAGCGAGCTCGGTTTCTCCTCGGCGAGTCGGGCGTGAAGAATCGCCAATGCGCCACCCACGATGCCCTCAGCCGTCAGTGACGACGGCTGCTCATCGCCAACCGAGCGCTTGCCCGGTTGTGCCTCCCTGCCTGCGCCGGCAAGGGTACTTCCTTCCTCCACGACGGCGATCATTTGGGCGAGGATGCGCCGACGATGCTCGAGCGCTTGAGCTCCCGCGCCGAGCGACCCGACGATCAACAACCGTCCCGTGTCACGTTCGACATCCAGGAACTCCAGCAGTGCGGCGAGAGCGCTCCTAATCCGCTCAGCCCAGCTCACGTCGAGCACATAGGCCTCGAGCACATAGCGCGACGCGCGTCCGACGGCGTCGTCAAACGCCGCCAGCAAGCATCCTTCGCGATCGGCGAACAGCTCGTAGAACGTGCGACGCGATACACCCGCACGCTCCACCACGTGCGCAACGGTAACGTTGCTCGCTCCGTGCTCGCACGAAACCTCGACCATCGCGGCAAGCATCCGCGAGCGCTGGATCTCGACTACGCGCTCCGCACCCAACCCGCCTGCCCCAGAGCTTGGGCTGGGAGCCAGAGTCTGCCCGGCATTGGATCTTCCGCTACCGGAGCTTGCTAGTACGCTTGCCCCCGAATGGGGTCTGGGCGCCGTCTCCTTCGATGGCGCCCCGCTCTTGGTGGGCATCTCATTTCTTCTTGTTGTGCTTGCTTGTCTTCTTGGCCTTCTTGACCTTGGTCTTCTTGGCCTTGTGCTTTGGACACCCGGTGGTCGTGATCGGCGTTGACTGTTTGAGGCTGACACCATTGGCACCGACGAAGATCGTCGGCATCACGAGTTTCGAGGCGCAGAGGTTCCCGTTCGCCGCCAACGCTGAGTCGGGGCCCTGGGGTAGTTTCAGTTCGAACACGCCGATCGGGACGTCGGGGATCGTCCTGAAAGTGCTGCTGGTGATCCCCGCTGGGCTGATGAACGTTTCGCCATGGAGATAGACGGTCACACCCTCACCAGACAGGGCGACGATCAGTTCGGGGAACTTCTGCCCACCATGGCTGACGAAATACGCGGGTCCTTCCAAATGAACCGGCAGGACCGGCGTGGTCGCGGTGGCTGAGCCAATCCTCGAATCTGGCGGACATGCTGCCGGGTTCGCTTCAAAGGTAGCCGCCGTGCACGCCTTCTGTAGTGTCGTCAACCGTGACGGTAGTTGCTTGGGGAGATCGACCTTGACCTTCCCGATGTTTGCTTGGGTACCAAACGGAGCTTTGGGATAGGTGAGCTTCACGTTCAGGCTCGCACCATTGGCCCGCGAGGTTTTCCCATTAGTGGAGACGCTGAAGATCGGCTTGAACTTCAGGATCGCACAGTTCGTCACCTGGAACGGGACGTGCAGGGTCGATACGGTCCCTTGACTGCTCGTGAGGCTACCCCCGATTTCTTGGGGAGCACAGTTGGTTGGGTTGAACGTGAATTCCGGGCGGTTGATCGAGACGTTCACGTGCTTGATCTGCAATGGGATCCCGTCGATGATCTGCGGGATCTGGTACGGGCCAGTGCTGTCGCTTGTGATCGTCAGCGCCGCGTTTTCGGGGTTCACTTCGATCTTCGCTCTAACAATCACCTCTCCTAGGTTGAACGGGCCGGCCTTCGCGGGGTTGACGATCGACAGACCGTACGGTGCACCCTTGTATGGGCCGGTGATGTAGACCTTGCCGCCCTTGACCGTATACGGATTGCCGCCGAGGCCTACGCTCACCGTCGTTTCGCCGATCAGGCTTTCAGGACCACACGTCCCCGCGTTACCTTCGGCTTCCCCGCACAACTTCACGCTGGACAACGTCCCGAGCAGGCCTGAGGGCATCTTCAACTGGATGCCGTCGAGGTTCTGATTACCGTCTTCTCTGGACATCGTCATCGTGAACGGCGTGAACGCACCCGCCTGAATGTTCAGACTCCCCGTCGTAAGCGACGCGTCAAATGGCAGCGGGTTAGAACATGGCGTTCCATTCGGACCGGAGGTGATCTTGAATTCCGAAGAGGAATCAACCGGTGGGTTACCCGACCATGGCGCTATCGATCCGGTCGTGGTGTACCCCCCACACAATGCGGGGGTACCCAATGGCGCTCTCGATCCGCCGAAGAAGTGCAGGTTCAAGTCTTCGAAAGGAAGCGGTGGTGTGTTGTCGAACGTCGAGACCAACTGCCCAGTCGCGGGATCGGGTTTGACTTCGCCTGCGAACTTGACCCGCACCCCGGATACGGGGTCGTATACGTCCATGTATAGGGCCACCAGACTCCCGAACGGGTTCGTATTCTGAGTGGCCAGATAGGCTGCGCCGACCAGCGGGTTGGGCAACAGCGGCGTCTTTATTTCGACGGTTCCCACCTTCGACGATTCGGGGCACGTTTGTTCGGCGGCGCTTTCCAGAGCGATTTCGCTTTCACCGCACGCGAGCAGACCGTCCGCCCCGGCGGGGTTGATCGCCACGCCTGGCGGCAGCGTGACGGTCGTGTCCTTCACGGTCGAATTGGCCAACCCCACCGGGTTCAACGCGCCTTCCTGGGGGACGTGCACGCCGACCGTCAGACCCGTCGGAGTACTGGCCTGCTGTCCGTCGGGGGCCACGCTGATCGACGGTTCGAAGTTGAGGTGATTGCACCCGTCGAGAGTGTACGGCTCGCCCGCAACGGTCTGGAGCGTGTATTCCTCGGGCGCAGCAAGTTGTCCGGGCTCTTCCCACGAGTCCGTTTCCAAACTGGTATTCAAGTCAGCTGCGCACGACGTCGGCATGATCAGGAACGGTTGTGGCTTTTCCTCGACTGGGCAGGTTTCCCCGAGGTACGTGGATAGGTTCGTCAGACAAGCCTGTCGCGTCGTGTCGTGTCGCGGGTCGGCTGGCGCGCCCCAAAAAGTAACCTGACTGCCGATGAAGCTCACTGTCTCAGGAATGTCAGGCACGCTCACCACGACACCGTAACCTTTACCGGTACGCACCGACGTGTCCAGGATCACGCTCCCTCCAAGCGGTATCCCGAACCCGAACCTCGCGGGCTCGCCCACGGCCGGTTCGAGCGTATACAACGGCACCGTGAACACAAAAGGGCCCTGAGAACCCCTGAAGGGACTGGTAACGACCGCTGTTGCGACGCCTACAACCGTATTACGCGGGCATATACCGGCTTTGGCCAAAGCCTCTTTTGCTTCTTCCAGAAACAGTTTTACATTGCACTGCGGTAGCGGTGTCGGGTTGCCGATCAGCCCCGGCGGCAGGTTGAAGTGGAGATCCTTCGTCAGCCCAATCGGTCGCACTTCCGGTAGGGTTTGGCTGACCGTCGGGTAGGGCCCAGCACCTCCCTGTCTAGAGACGACTTCCGAATCCGTGTTGAAGGTGAATGTAGTAGTCAACTGAAAGGGGTGCGAACCGGACTGCGCATCGATGCCGCCGCCTTCTTCTTCCGGCGTCAGTTCATAGCTTTCGATCCCGTACGACGGGGCGGCGCCGCCCAACCGCAGCGGGCGCTTCACAGCAAGCGACGGCGCGCCGCCGCCGGACAGGCTGATTTCGCTCACACCGTTGCCGGCCCCGGCTTCGACATGCACTTCGACCGGGATCGAGAAATGTTCATACGGGAGCAGCAAACCGCCAAACTTGCACGTCACCGTCTGTCCTTCGATCGAACACGATGTCAATTCATCGTCGAGTTTAGCCACCTGCGAGTAGAGTTCACCCGCAGGGATTTCTGGGTAGACGGCGGTCGGGACCACACCCTCCGGCAGCTTGTCGACGATCGTCGCTGGTTCAGCCAGCCCATTCACCGGCGCGTCGCCGAGATTGTTGGCTTCAAGCACCATCCGCGCTTCCTGCCCGGGCTTAGCGGCGGGCGCGGAGATCGTGTTCACGTGCCACCAGGGCATCGTCGCGGACGCATCGCTTGCTCCGATCGCAGCCACCGCCAACGCCGCCAGGAAGGTCGCGAGCACGCCTCGCTTGAGGACGATCGAGATGTTTGAGATGTGCCAGGTCATCGCTTGCCGCCCTTCTTGCCGGCCCTGCCCGTATGCGCCTTCTTTGCCTTCTTCGCTTTTCGCTTCGTGTGCTTGACTCGCTTCTTGTGTTTTGCCTTCGCCTTGGGCTTGACCACCGTCTTCTTTGCTTCTTCGACGACGTTGCCGACACCCGAGAACGTCGCGCTCGGCGCGGGACCGAAGATTTCCGGTTGCGGAGAGGGGGCCGCCTTACACGAATCGCCCGACGTACACGGCGGCGGGGACACCGGTTCGGCCTGACATGGCGCCGCCGCGGAGCAAGCGTGTGCGTCATACACGTCATATGTGTCGTCGTAGTCGGCTGCCACCAAACGGCTCGCTGTGATAAAGAACACGTCGTCTCCGCTTTCACTCGTGTCATAGAACACAGATTCCGAGCTCGATGTGCCCGAGGAGATCAAACTGATACACCCTTCCGAGCGAGCACTGTAGGTTGGGCTGGAAGTTGTGCAGTTATCGCTGCCGACCGTACCAGGCCCCGACGGCGGCTCGTACTCATACACATCCTCCACCCCATTCGTGTCCTGCGGCGCAAGCGCATCCGCGCTGTTAAAGAACAAACGACCGCCGTTGGACAGATAGCGCGGCTGATAGGAGCTTTGATAATTGACGCGAAATACCCATCCCGGAAGACTCGCCGCCAACCAATGTTCCCCATATGCGCTCGTTGAGTTTTCTCCACCTATCTTGGCTCTGGAACCCCAAAATTCGTTGCTATCTACCAACAATTGTTTACTGGAATCGTCCGATACTCCGACGGGCCGTGCGCCGGATGGGTTGCACGACGCGCACGCCAACCGGCCCGTCGCACTGTCGTAGAGGTAGACCTCCTCGTCGGGCTGACCGCTGTTGACGTCGATATTGTCATAGCCCGTCAGCGAGCGGTCCGACATAAACGCAAGGTAGCGCCCATCGGGCGACACCCGCGAGCTGATGCCCGCGAAGTACGGCGATTCCCCTTTACCGCCATTACTGCCAGACCAGCTTTTTCCGTCGTCAGCAGAGAGCGTCGCGATATACGTCGTGGTCCATTCGCTGCCCGTATAGTGCAACAGGTAGAGGTTGTCGGCGCCGCTCAGGCCGCCGTGCGCCAACACTCCTGTAGCCACAAAATATACGTATGACCCGTCTTCGGTGACATCTGAGACCGATTCCTGCACGCCCGCGTTTTCTTCTCCACCGTGCTTTGCCGTGAGATCGGTTGCGGTCGCTGTCGCGGTATCGAACTCGTACAGATCGCCATTTTCCAGATAGAAGATCCGCGACCCGTCGCTGGTCATCGTCTGATACGTGGCGTTATTCCCACCAACCCGTACGGTTTTTTCCTTAACCATGTCGCGGAGATAGAGACCGTCATAGGGCTTTTCTCCGGCAAACGGAGAACCCCACGTCCACGCGACCCAGCGGCCGTCCGCCGACACAGGATGCGGAACCAGGCCAAAGCCACCCTCGTTGCCACCATCTTCGCCGACGATATTGGCATTGACTGGAGATCCAAGGTGTTCAGTATTTGTAGATTTGCCATTCGGCAGGATGTTGACAAGCTGGAGATGACCGACACTCCACTCGTACAGGTTCTCGTAACCACACTCTGCGGGCTTTCCTTCACAGTTTCTACTTAGCGTCTTGAAAGCGGCTCCTGGCGCCAGGACCAGCGGAGAGGCAAGCAGCACATGACTGAGATCAGGGGTGGCGGCGACAAATCGCATAGCCAGATCGCCACCTTCGACTTGGAGACTTTCTTCTCCACTGAATTTGGTGCCCGGTGGCACGTCCGCCGGTGTGACCAACGGCAAAAACGACCCGTTTTCGTTATTGCGGATGTACAACGTGCGTTCGGTCGCTTCCGAGGCCAGCAGCGGCGTCGCGCTTCCCGTCGGTTCGGCCACAGCCAACGACAGATCCGGCGAGAAGACCCCATATTCGCCGGTCCCACCCAGGCCCAGACCAAACGCCGATTCGCCTTCGTTGACGTTACGCCGCGGTATATCTATGTCCGTCGAGCTCCACCCGTCGGCTCCGCGACGCGAGAGTACGGTCGACTCGATCGATCGACTCGGCGGGTTTGCCCCAACAGCCGGACCCGCGCTCGGGTAGGTGATCGCGGCGCCGTTGTCCGCCGCCTGGATCACGTCGTTGTAGCCATGGAAAGGTTCGATCGTGGCGCCTTTTTTATTCGGCGGGGAGACGAGTTCCCACGCGCGACCGTCGGGCAGCGTGCGCTGTCCCCCCGGCGGTTGCGTCGTAAACGTATGATCGGCGCCTTCGATCCTGCCGACTTCGTTGACCGTCACAAGCCGATAGTGATAGGTAGTGTCGGGCGCGAGTTCCAGCAAGGGATAGTAGCCGATCGGTACGCTGCTCATGCCTTCGCCGACGCTGCCGCTCAAGGTCTGACCATAGGAAGTATTTGTACCCCATTCCAAACGATATGTCGTATTCGCCCCCAAAGGATCGATACCGGCGGATAGCGTCGCACTGGTGGACGCCACATCCTGCGCCCACGGACCATCGATGAGCGCGGGGGGTGTCTCTTCAAAGCTCTGATCGGGACTCGTCGCCGTGGCAGAGCTGCTCGCAACAATCCGATAGTGATAAGTCACGCCCGGAGTCAGTCCTTCCACCGACGCTTCCGCCGATTGGTTTTCAAAGCTCGAGCCGATCGAGACTTCAGGTGTGCTCACGGCGCTCGCGTAGCCATTGGCTTCGAACTGAGCCTGATCGACGTATTCGTACCGGTAGGATGTTTCCTGACCCTCAGGGTTGACGATCGCGTGAAATGACGCATGTCCGCGCAGACCTGGCACCACAGAGACGCTGCCCGGTTCAAGCAGCGGACCCGGCGGCGGCGGAGCGATGATCCATACTCTGCCTTCGTCTCGAGATCCATTACCTGATCGTATTTCAACATAACCAAGGGCGTACAGATCGCCTGTAGCTTCTCCCGCAAACGCCAGACCTTGGTTTCCGTTTAGCGTATTCCACGCATAGCTCTCGAGCTCTTTGCCCGCCGAGCCGTACTTCAAAAGATGAAAGCCACCGCTGGAATCGCCCACGAACAGGTCGCCCGAACCGTCCACAGCCAGCCCCGTGACAGTCGTGCTGCCGGCGTCGAGCTGAGTTGCCACTTCGTTCCCGCCCGGTTCAAACTCGCGCACGCCGGCCACTTCGCTGTCCTTTACGAACATGTCGCCCGAGGCGTCCACGGCGAGCTGTTCGACCTCGCCCGTGGCAGACAGACCCACCAGTGAAATATTTTCCCGCCACACACCGGAAGGTTCGAACACCTGCACGCGGGCCTTGTCGCCGACATACACCTTCCCATCCGGGCCCACGGCGATAAATTTTCCTTCATAGAACCATTCGAATTGCCCGTCGGCCGAACCTTCGGTGCCCTTCGTGCAGGCTTCGCCCACGACGCAGACATCCCCGGCCGTTTTTTCGTTCACCCCCCCACCGAACATCAGCAGGAATTTGCCTTCCGAATCGAACTTCTCGACGCGATGATTGCTCTCGTCGATCACATATACATCGCCATAGGACAGGCTGCCGAGTTCGTTATCAACCGCTACACCGGTCGGCCCGTACGACCCAGTCCCGGCCGCGAACTGACCCACACCGCTACCTTGAGAGCCCCATTCCGCCAGAAGTTCGCCGGCCGCGTCGAACTTCTTGACTTTATCGTTGAAGCGTTCAGTTGCGTACACGTCACCCGAGGCCTGATTGATCGCGATGCCTCCGGTGGCGCCTTCGGTTTCGCTGAATCCGCCAAATGACGTGGCAGCCCCGGCGCCGGCCACCCCTACCGCCAGCACGCAGACCAGCGCGCACAACAACCCCAGCGTCGCCAACATCAGCCTACGAGCGCTCATCGAATCCCCTCCTCAGAGAAACCCACGAATGACCCACCCGCAGCCGGGCAGCACCCTCCATTCGGGGGGCAGGCAAAGTCCGTCGCGGGCACACGACCCGCGACGGACGAAGAACAAGAATCGAACACGCGCCCACGCGCGTCGACGCACGCAAATACCTCTGCGCGCACAAGTGACCAAGCCGGACATAGCGCCCGGCGCGACTGGCGAGACTGCCGCGAGCTAGCGGAGAGCCAGCCCGGCCAGAGAGAGAGAGAGAGAGAGAGACGCGTCAGCGACGCTGACGCGTCCTATTACGGACCCGTCAGATGCACACGGACTCTCCAGCACGTTATTCCCCAATGAAACCACGCTAAATACAACTCCCTCTCAGAAACGACCCGGTCCCTCTCCCAAGGGCCCTGCTTTACCGGTTAGCGTCGACCACAGAGGCCAACCCAAAACCCGACCTTATGTTTGGTAGACACTCCCTACCGGAGCGACCACATGGATACCTTATACCACTGCCTGCGCAAAAGTCAACCCCCTTTGACGAAAGCTCGCTAAGACCCGCGGCACGCCCCCGCAAATCCAACTCCAGAGCCTCTATTTCAAGAGAGCGGATGGCTCCAGCGCAGACCCGGGTAGCGCGCGAAGCCGCTGTCGGTCGTGATCCATTCGCTACCCGACTCGATTGTGAGCGCCGCAAAATAGGCATCTGGGATGAGGTTGCCGGTGGCGCCCGTCGTCGTGCAGAGGTCGGAGAAGATCTTCCAGTGGCGCGTGCCGGCCCTCACCTCGACGCAGTTGGGACGCGCTCGTAGAGACTCTGTGAACTCGATTGCGGTCTCGATCGGTGTGGGCGGGTCGAACACCTGCGGGTGGGTGACGATCCTCAACATACCGCTCAACACATGTGGGGATAGGCCGAACGGAGCAGTGCCGTTGGCAACACCCTCCAGCCATGCGCCGATCTGCATATGCTCTGGCGTGTCGCCACGATGCGCATACACGAGCACGTTGACATCTGGCAGGATCAGCGCAGACCGTCCATCAGATCCCGCAGCGCCGCCGAGTTATCAAGGTCCACCCCAGGCAGTACGCCGTTGCCACCAAACGCTCGGATTGAGAAGCGCTCACCTGACTTGGGGGGGCGCACCGAGAGCGTCTGTCTGAGCGAGTCTTCGATCAGGGCAGTCAGCGTCGTATGGTCTGCCGCGGCTCGTTGCTTGGCCGCCGACAACAGCTCATCATCGAGTCGTACAGTCGTGCGCATAGTCCGAGCATAGCAGGTAGACATATTTATGCCTGCAAGCCAGACTGTAGCCAGCTAGCGGATTGGCGTGACCGCCCACGCGTGCTCAATGGCGCTGACGAGCGGTGATCGCCGTCTCGATGTCCCACCCCTTCGCGGTGAGCGTCCATGCATTGGGAGCGCCACGTGTGCGACTTGCGGCTGCGTTCTCGATCAACCCCAGGCCGTGGAGACGTGCGAGCAGCTTCGAGATCTGTCCCTGGTCTGTGATCTCGGCCGCGTCGGCCACCTGACGGTTGGACCCACCGGGCTGCGCGGCAACCGCCATCAATACGCGCACCGTGCGATAGGTGAGCCGCATCTGAAGCTCACGCAGGGGATTGCCGTTCGCGCTCGGCACCACCATGCGTGACTTGGGCGCCGGCTGCGCGAGCTCGCGACGGGAAGCGGCCACCCCGAGGTAGGGCAGCACGATCATGCTCATCAGTGGGCCGGTCAGCTCGAGCAGCGAGCTCGGTTTCTCCTCGGCGAGCCGCGCGTGCAGAATCGCAAGCGCTCCGCCCACAATGCCCTCAGCCGTGAGGGACGGCGGCTGCTCGTCGCTGACCGACCGCCTGCCTGCCTGGGCCCCGTTGGGCGAGCTGGTAAGCATCCGTCCCTCGTCTACGACGGCGATGATCTCAGCGAGCACGCGCCGGCGGCGCTCCAGTGCTCCGGCTCCCGCGCCGAGTGATCCGACGATCAACAACCGTCCCGTGTCACGTTCGACATCCAGGAACTCCAGCAGCGCGATGAGAGCGCTCCTAACCCGCTCCGCCCAACTCGCGTCAAGCACATAGGCGTCGAGCACGTGGCGCGAAACGCGTCCGATGGCGTCGTCGAACGCCGCCAGCAAGCATTCTTCGCGATCGGCGAACAGCTCGTAGAACGTGCGACGCGATACACCCGCACGCTCCACCACCTGCGCGACCGTGACGTTGCTCGCTCCGTGCTCACACGACACCTCGACCATCGCCGTGAGCATCCGCGAGCGCTGAATCTCGACCACGCGCTCCGCACCCAACCCTCCCGCCCCAGAGTTGGGGCTAGGAGCCAGAGCCTGCCCGGCATTGGATCTTCCGCTACCGGAGCTTGCTAGTGCGCTTGCCCCCGAATGGGGTCTGGGCGCCGTCTCCTTCGATGGCGCCCTGCTCTTGGTGGGCATGTCATTTCTTCTTGTTGTGCTTGCTCGTTTTCTTGGTCTTCTTTGCCTTGGTCTTCTTGGTCTCGTGCTTTGGACACCCGGTGGTCGTGATCGGTGTTGATTGTTTGAGGCTGACACCGTTGGCGCCGACGAAGATCGTGGGCATCACGAGTTTCGACGCACACAGGTTCCCGTTCGCCGCCAACGCCGAGTCGGGGCCCTGGGGCAGTTTCAGTTCGAACACACCGATCGGGACGTCGGGGATCGTCCTGAACGTGCTGCTCGTGATCCCCGCTGGACTGATGAACGTTTCGCCATGCAAATACACAGTCACGCCCTGACCCGTTAGCGCGACGATCAGTTCGGGGAACTTCTGTCCACCATGGCTGACGAAATATGCGGGTCCTTCCAAATGAACAGGCAAGACCGGCGTGGTCGCTGTCGCGCTGCCAATCCTCGAATCTGGCGGACAGGAAGCCGGGTTCGCTGCGAACGTCGCCGCAGGACACGCCTTCTGCAATGTCGTCAAGCGTGACGGTAGCTGCTTTGGTAGGTCGACCTTGACCTTCCCGATGTTCGCCTGGGATCCGAACGGTGCTTTGGGGTAGGTCAGCTTGACGTTCAGACTAGCCCCGTTAGCCCGCGATGTTTTCCCGTTCGTGGAGATGCTGAAGATCGGTTTGAACTTCAACACCGCACAGTTGGTCACCTGGAAAGGAACATGCAGTGTCGAGACGGTCCCCTGACTGCTCGTCAGGCCACCCCCGATTTCTTGGGGAGCACAGTTCGTTGGGTTGAACGTGAATTCTGGCCTGTTGATCGACACGTTCACGTGCTTGATCTGCAAGGGGATCCCATCGATGATCTGCGGGATCGCATACGGGCCAGTGCTGTTGCTCGTGATCGTGATCGCCGCGTTTTCAGGATTGACTTCGATCTTCGCTCTGACTATGACTTGTCCGAGGTTGAACGGTCCGGCCTTCGCCGGGTTCACGATCGACAATCCATACGGCGCACCCCCATACGGACCGGTGATGTACACCTTGCCGCCCTTGACCGTGAACGGGTTACCTCCCAAGCCCACACTGACGGTCGTTTCCCCGATCAGGCTTTCAGGACCGCACGTGCCGGCATTGGCTTGTGCTTCTTCGCACAACTTGGTTTTCGATAGCTCGCCGAGCAACCCCGGAGGCATCTTCAACTGGATCGCATCCAGGTTCTGGTTTCCGTCTTCGCGGCTCATCGTCATCGTGAACGGTGTGAACGCACCAGCCTGAATGTTCAAGCTCCCCGTCGTAAGCGTCGGATCGAACGGCAACGGGTTAGCGCACGGCGTTCCGTTGGGACCGCTTGTGATCTTGAATTCCGAGGAGGAATCGACCGGTGCGTTACCTGACCACGGCGCTATCGACGCGGTCGTGGTATATCCGCCGCACAGTGCGGGGGTTCCCAACGGCGCCCTGGACCCGCCGAAGAAGTGCAGGCTCAAATCTTCGAAAGGCAGCGGCGGCGTGTTGTAGAACGTCGAGACCAGCTGACCGGTAACGGGATCGGGCTTGACTTCGCCGGCCAACTTGATCCGCACTCCGGATACGGGGTTGTATACGTCTAGGTACAGGGCGACCAGTGTCCCGAACGGGTTGGTGTTTTGCGTGGCCAGATAGGCCGCGCCGACCAGTGGGTTGGGCAACAGCGGCGTCTTTATTTCGACGGTTCCCACCTTCGAGGATTCCGGACACGTTTGTTCGGCGGCGCTGTCCAGACCGATTTCGCTTTCACCGCAGGCGAGCAGGCCGTCGGCCCCCGCGGGGTTGATCGCTACGCCGGCCGGCAGCGTGACGGTCGTGTTCTTCACGGCCGAGTTCGCCAACCCCACAGGGTTCAACGCACCTTCCTGGGGGACGTGCACGCCGACCGTCAGGCCCGTCGGGGTGCTTGCCTGCTGTCCGTCGGGGGCCACGCTAATCGACGGTTCGGAGCTCAGACGATTGCACCCGTCGAGAGTGTACGGTTCGCCCGCGATGTTCTGGAAGGTGTATTCCTTTGGCGTCGCGAGCTGTCCCGGCTCTTCCCACGAGTCCGTTTCCAAACTGGTGCTCAAGTCTCCAGCACACGACGTCGGCATGATCAGGAATGGTTGTGGCTTTTCGTTGGCCGGGCAGGTTTCCCCGAAGAACGTGAACAGGTTCGTCAGGCAAGCCTGTCGTGTCGTGTCGTGTCGCGGATCAGCGGGCGTACCCCAGAATGTCACCTGGCTGCCGATGAAGCTGACCGTCTCGGGAATGTCGGGCACGCTCACCACGACACCGTAACCTTTACCGGTACGCACCGACGTGTCCAGGATCACGCTCCCTCCGAGCGGTATCCCGAACCCGAACCTCGCGGGCTCGCCCACGGCCGGTTGGAGCGAGTACAAAGGCACCGTGAACGTAAAAGGCGACTGAGAACCCCTGAAGATACTGGTAACGGTCGCTGTAGCGACGCCCACAACCGTATTACGCGGACAGCTAGAAACGGCTTTATAAGACAGGGACTGCTCCGCTTCTTCCAGAAACGCTTTCATATTGCACTGCGGTAGCGGTGTCGGGTTGCCGATCAGTCCTGGCGGCAGATTGAAGTAGAGATCCTTCGCCAACCCAATCGGTCGCACTTCCGGCAACGTCGTGCTGACGTTCGGGTAGAAACCCGCTTTTCCTTCTTTATAGACGTCTTCCGAATCCGCTTTGATGGAAAACGTGCTCGTCAACTGAAAAGGGTGCGAACCGGCCTGCGCATCGATGCCGCCGCCTTCTTCTTCCGGCGTCAGTTCATAATTTTCGAGCCCGTACGACGAGGCGACGGCGCCCAACCGCAGCGGACGCTTCACAGCAAGCGACGGCGCGCCACCTCCTGACAGGCTGATTTCGCTCACACCGTTGCCGGCCCCGGCTTCGACATGCACTTCGACCGGGATCGACAGGTCTTCGTACGGGAGCAGCAAACCACCGAATTTGCAGGTCACCGTCTGCCCCGCGATCGAACAGGACGTCAATTCAAAATCGAGACTAGCCACCTGCGAGTAGAGTTCGCCCGCAGCGATTTCCGGGTAGACGGCGGTCGGGACCACACCCGCCGGCAGCTTGTCGACGATCGTCGCCGGTTCAGCCAGCCCATTCAGCGGCGCGTCGCCGAGATTGCTGGCCTCGAGCACCATCCGTCCTTCCTGCCCGGGCTTGGCGGCGGGCGCGGAGATCGTGTTCACGTGCCACCACGGCATCGTCGCGGACGCATCGCTCGCGCCGATCGCAGCTACCGCCAACGCCGCCAGGAAGACCGCGAGCACGCCTCGTTTGAGGACGATCGAGATGTTTGAGATGTGCCAGGTCATCGCTTGCCGCCCTTCTTGCCGATCCTGCCCGTATGCGCCTTCTTTGCCTTCTTTGCTTTTCGCTTCTTGTGTTTGACCTGCTTCTTGTGCTTGGCCTTCGGCTTGCCCTTGACCACCGTCTTCTTTGCTTCTTCGACGACGTTGCCGATGCCAGAGAACGTCGCGCTTGGCGCGGAACCGAAGATTTCCGGTTGCGGGGACGGCGCCGCCTTGCACGAATCGCCCGACGTGCACGGCGGCGGGGACACCGGTTCGGCCGTGCAAGGCGCCGCCGCGGAGCAAACGTGCGCGTCGTACACGTCATATGTGTTGTCGTAGTCGGCGGCCGTCAAACGGCTCGCCGTGATGAAGAACACGTCGTCTCCATTTTCGCTCGCGTCATAGAACACCGATTCCGAGCTCGACGTGCCCGAGGAGATCAAACCGATACAACCTTCCGAGCGAGCACTGTAGGTTGGGCTGGAGGTGGTGCAGTTATCGCTGGCGACCGTGCCAGGCCCAGACGGCGGCTCGTACTCATACACATCCTCCACCCCATTCGTGTCCTGCGGCGCAAGCGCATCCGCACTGTTGAAGAACAAACGACCGCCGTTGGACAGGTAGCGCGGCTGATAGATACCCTGATAACTGCCGCGGTACACCCAGCCAGGAATACTCGCCGCCAACCAACGACTCCCCGCTTGGGTCCTACTACCCCAATATTGGTTGGGATCCAGCATCAGTGTTTTGGATCCGACACGTTCACCGAGATTCCCGTCGAGCACCCCGGCAGGCCGAGCGCCACTTGGGTTGCACGACGCGCACGCCAACCTGCCCGTCACGCTGTCGTAGAGGTAGACCTCCTCGTCGGGTTGACCGCTGTTGACGTCGAGATTGTCATAGCCCGTCAACGAGCGGTCGGACATGAACGCCAGGTAGCGCCCATCGGGCGACACCCGCGATGTGATACCAGCCAGGACCGTCGGATCGACCTTGATGTCTTTGAAGTACCAGTCTTTTTCGTCGCCAGTGGAGAGCGTGGTGATATACGTCGTGGTCCATTCGCTGCCCGTGTAGTGCAACAGGTAGAGGTTGTCGGCGCCGCTCACGCCGCCTTTCGCCAGCACTCCTGTAGCCACGAAATACACATGCGAGCCGTCTTCTGCGACATCCGAGACCGATTCCTGCACGCCCGCATTTTCTTCGCTGCCGTGTTTTGCGGTGAGATCGGTTGAGGTCGCTGTCGCGGTATCGAACTCGTACAGATCGCCATTTTCGAGATAGAAGATACGCGACCCGTCGCCGGTCATCATCTGATAATTGGCTTTGTTCCCACCAACCTGCATAGTTTTTCCGGCAGACATATCGCGGACGTAAAGACCTCTAAAGGACTGAGCGGTCTCGTCGAATTGGGTGCCCCATGTCCACACGACCCAGCGACCGTCAGCCGACACAGGATGTGCGGCCATGCCAAAGCCGTCTGGACCTTCCCCCGCAATCGCGGCACCCACTTCATCAGCCTTATATCCAGGTAGTTCGGGTTCGGCATTTGTCGACTTGCCGTTCGGCAGGATGTTGACCTCCTGAAGATGGCCGGCGCTCCACTCGTACAGGTTCTGAGCACCACACATCGTCGGCGGACAGTCCACGATTACTCCCCCGAGGAAAGCGGCTTCCGGGGTCAACGCCAGTGGAGACTCGAACACAATATGACTGAGATCCGTCGTGGCCGTGATGAAGCGCATGGTCAGATTGCCTTTCGGGAAGAGGATGCTTTCTTCCCCACCGAACTTGGTACCCGACGGCACGTCCGCCGGAGTGACCAACGGCAAATACGACCCGTTTTCGTTATTGCGGATGTACAACGTGCGTTCCGTCGCCCCCGGGGCCAGCGGCGGCGTCGCATCCGCCGTCGGTTCGGCCACAGCCGAGGACAGATCCGACGAGAACATGGCAAATTCGCCGGCCGTACCCAGAATCAGACCGAACGCCGATTCGCCTTCGTTGACGTTACGCCGCGGCATATCTATATCCGTCGAGGTCCACCCGCCGGGGCCGCGTCGCGAGAGGACGGTCGACTCGACCGACCGACTCTGAGGATTTTCCCCGACATGCGGGCCCTCGGTCGGGTAGGCGATTGCGTCACCGTTGTCCGCAGCCTGGATCACGTCGCTGAAGCCAGCGAAAGGTTCGATCACGGCGCCTTTTTTATCCGGCGGCGAGACCAGTTCCCACGCGCGACCGTCGGGCAGCGTGCGCTGTTCCCCCGCCGGCTGTGTCGTAAACGTATGATCGGCGCCTTCGCTCGTGCCGACTTCGTTGACCGTCACGACCCGGTAGTGATAGGTCGTGGCGGGCACCAGTTCCTGCAAGAGATAACTGATCGGCACGCTGCTCGTGCCTTCGCCGACGCTGCCGCTCGAGGTATGACCGTAGGACGTATTCGTGCCCCATTCCAAGCGGTATGCAGTGTTCGCCCCCAAAGGATCGATACCGGCGGACAGCGTCGCACTGGTGGACGCCACATCCTGCGCCCACGGACCATCGATGAGCGCGGGGGGCGTCTCTTCAAAGCTCTGATCGGGACTCGTCGCCGTGACAGAGTTGCTCGCAACGATCCGATAGTGATAAGTCGCGCCTGGAGTCAGTCCTTCCAGCGACGCTTCCGCCGATTGGTTTTCAAAACTCGAGCCGATCGAGGCTTCAGCTGTGCTCGCGGCGCCCGCGTAGCCATTGGCTTCGAACTGAGCCTGATCGACGTATTCGTAACGGTAGGAGGTTTCCTGGCCCTCAGGGTTGACGGTCGCGTGAAATGGCGCATGCCCGCGCAGACCCGGCACCGCGGAGACACTGCCCGGTTCCATCAGCGGACCCGGGGGCGGCGGAGCGATGATCCATACCCTGCTTTCCCGGGGATTAACCCCAGTACCTATTATTATTTCAATATAGCCAAGGACATACAGGTCGCCCGTAGTTTCCGCAAACGCCAGGCCTGTGTTTCCCTTCAGCGTATTCGACGCATAGCTCTCGAGCTCTTTGCCCGCCGGGTCGTACTTCA
Organism: uncultured Solirubrobacterales bacterium; assembly: GCA_963715765.1. GTDB lineage: Bacteria > Actinomycetota > Thermoleophilia > Solirubrobacterales > Solirubrobacteraceae > Palsa-744. Next base: position 2,869,941 of record OY970270.1, on the reverse strand, counting down.
AAAGATGAAAGCCACCGCTGGAATCGCCCACGGACAGGTTGCCCGAACCGTCCACAGCCAGCCCCGTGACAGTCGTGCTGCCGGCGTCGAACTGGGCCGCCATTTCGTTCCCACTCGGTTCAAACTCGCGCACGCCGGCCGCTTCGCTGTCCTTCACGAACATGTCGCCCGAGGCGTCCACGGCGAGCTGTTCGACCTTGCCCGTGGCAGACAGACCCGCCAGTGAAATGTTTTCCCGCCAAGCACCGGAGGGTTCGAACACCTGCACGCGGGCCTTGTCGCCGACATACACCCTTCCATTCGGGCCCACGGCGATATATTTTCCTTCAAAGGACCATTCGAACTGCCCGTCGGCCGAACCTTCGGTGCCGTTCGTGCAAGCTTCGCCCGCGACACAGACGTCCCCGGCCGTTTTTTCGTTCACCCCCCCACCGAACATCAGCAGGAATTTGCCTTCCGAATCGAACTTCTCGACACGATGATGAGTGTCATCGATCACATACACATCGCCATAGGAGAGGCTGCCGAGTTCGTTATCCACCGCTACACCGGTCGGCCCGTACCCGCTCGTATCGGTGGATGCGAACTGACCCGCACCGCTACCTTCAGAGCCCCATTCCGCCAGAAGTTCGCCGGCGGCGTCGAACTTCTTGACTTTAGCCTTGAGATGTTCAGTTACATACACGTCACCCGAGGCCTGATTGATCGCGACGCCTTCGGTGGCGCCTTCTCTTTCGCTGAATCCGCCAAATGACGTGGCAGCCCCGGCACCGGCCACCCCCACCGCCAGCACGCAGACCAGCGCGCACAACAATCCCAGCGTCGCCAACAGCGGCCTACGAGCGCTCATCGAATCCCCTCCTCAGAGAAACCCACGAATGACCCACCCGCAACCGGGCAGCACCCCCCATATGGGAGGCAAGCAAAAACCGTCGCGGGCACACGACCCGCGACAGACGAAGAACAAGAACCGAACACGCGCCTACACGTGTCGACGTGCGCGAGTAACCAAGCCGGACATTGCGCCCGGCGCGACCGGTGAAGCTGCCGCGAACTAGCGGATGGGCAGCTCGGCCAGAGAGAGAGAGAGAGAGAGAACGCGTCAGCGACGCTGACGCGTCCTATTACGGACCCGTCAGATGCACACGGACTCTCCAGCACGTTATTCCCCAATGAAACCACGCTAAATACAACTCCCTCTCAGAAACGACCCGGTCCCTCTCCCAAGGGCCCTGCTTTACCGGTTAGCGTCGACCACAGGGGCCAACCCAAAACCCGACCTTATGTTTGGTAGACACTCCCTACCGGAGCGACCACATGGATACCTTATACCACTGCCTGCGCAAAAGTCAACCCCCTTTGACGAAAGCTCGCTAAGACCCGCGGCACGCCCCCGCAAATCCAACTCCTCGATCGCAAGCGCCGCAAGATAGGCATCTGGGATGAGGTTGCTCGTGCTCAATGGCGCTGACGAGCGGTGATCGCCGTCTCGATGTCCCACCCCTTCGCGGTGAGCGTCCATGCATTGGGAGCGCCACGTGTGCGACTTGCGGCTGCGTTCTCGATCAGCCCCAGGCCGTGGAGGCGTGCGAGCAGCTTTGAGATCTGTCCTTGGTCTGTGATCTCCGCCGCGTCAGCCACCTGACGATTGGACCCACCCGGCTGCGCCGCAACCGCCATCAACACGCGCACCGTGCGGTAGGTGAGCCGCATCTGAAGCTCGCGCAGGGGATTGCCGTTCGCGCTCGGCATGGCCATACGCCGCTTCGGCGCGGGCCGCGCAAGCTCACGGCGCGCCGCGGCCGGCCCAAGATACGGCAGCACGATCATGCTCATCAGCGGACCGGTGAGCTCGAGCAGCGAGCTCGACTGCTCCTCATCCCCAGAGAGCCGTGCGTGCAGAATCGCCAATGCGCCACCCACGATGCCCTCAGCCGTGAGGGACGGCGGCTGCTCGTCGCTGACCGACCGCTTGCCTGCCTGGGCCCCGTTGGGTGAGCCGGTAAGCATCCGTCCTTCCTCTACGACGGCGATGATCTGGGCGAGCACGCGCCGCCGGCGCTCCAGCGCCTTGGCTCCCGCGCCAAGCGATCCGATGATCAACAACCGTCCCGTGTCACACTCGACATCCAGAAACTCCAGCAGTGCGACGAGAGCACCGCGGATCCGAGCCACCCAACTAGCCGAGGGGTCATAAGCATCCCGCACACAGCGCGAGGCACGTGCGATGGCATCTTCCAACGCCGCCAGAAAACACTCTTCGCGATCGTCGAACAGCTCGTAGAACGTGCGACGCGACACACCCGCACGCTCCACCACGTGCGCGACCGTGACATTGCTCGCCCCGTGCTCACACGACACCTCGACCATCGCGGCAAGCATCCGCGAGCGCTGAATCTCGACCACACGCTCCGCACCCAGCCCGCCCGCCCCAGAGTTGGGGCTAGGAGCCAGAGCCCGCGCGCTACTGGATCTTGTCAGTGCGCTTGCCCCCGAACGGGGTCTGGGCGCCGTCGCTTGTGACGGCGCCCTTCTCTTGATGGGCATGTCATTTCTTCTTGTTGTGCTTGCTTGTTCTCTTGGTCTTCTTGACCTTGGTTTTCTTGGTCTTGTGCTTGGGACACCCGGTGGTCGTGATCGGCGTTGACTGTTTGAGGTTGAGACCGTTCGCGCCGACGAAGATCGTGGGCATGACGAGTTTGGTGGCGCAAAGGTTCCCGTTAGCTGCAAGGGCGCTATCGGGGCCTTGGGGTAGCTTCAGTTCGAATACACCGATCGGGACGTCGGGGATCGTTCTGAACGTGCTGCTCGTGATCCCCGCTGGACTGATAAACGTTTCGCCGTGGAGATAGACGGTCACGCCCTCACCCGACAGGGCGACGATCAGTTCGGGGAACTTCTGGCCACCATGAGATACGAAGTACGCCGGTCCTTCCAAATGAACGGGTAGGACCGGGGTGGTCGCTGTAGCGCTACCAATCCTCGAATCTGGGGGACAAGACGCCGGGTTCGCTTCAAACGTACCCGCAGGACACGCCTTCTGCAGTGTCGTCAGGCGTGACGGGAGCTGCTTCGGTAGGTCCACCTTGACCTTCCCAATGTTCGCCTGGGTACCGAACGCTGCTTTCGGATAGGTTAGCTTCACGTTCAGGCTCGCCCCGTTAGCCCGCGAGGTTTTCCCACTGGTTGAGACCGTGAAGATCGGTTTGAACTTCAACACCGCACAGTTGGTGACCTGGAACGGCACATGCAGCGTCGAGACCGAACCTTGGCTGCTCGTGAGCGATCCCCCGATTTCCTGGGGAGCACAGTTGGTTGGGTTGAACGTAAAGTCCTGACGGTCGATCGAAACGTTCACGTGCTTGATCTCTAGGGGAATCCCGTCGATGATCTGCGGAATCGCATACGGACCCGTACTATCGGAGGTGATCGTCAGCGCGGCATTGGTCGGATTGACTTCGATCTTCGCCCGGACAACAACCTCACCCAGGTTGAACGGACCGGCCTTCGCGGGATTCACGATCGACAGCCCATACGGCGCACCCTTATACGGACCGGTGATATACACCCTGCCACCCGTAACCGTATACGGATTGCCACCCAAGCCCACACTGACGGTTGTTTCCCCGATCAGGCTTTCCGGACCACACGTCCCCGCATTGCCTTCGGCTTCCCCACACAACTTCACGTTCGAGAGCGTCCCCAACAAACCCGAAGGCATCTTCAACTGGATCGCATCCAAGTTCTGATTGCCGTCTTCGCGACTCATCGTCATCGTAAACGGCGTAAACGCACCAGCCTGAATATTCAAACTCCCCGTCGTCAACGACGGATCAAACGGCAACGGGTTGGAGCATGGACTCCCATTCGGGCCGGCCGTGATTTCGAAAGTGGAAGGGGTCGGTTGCACGGAGGGGTTCCCCGACCACGGAGCGATCGACGCCGTCGTCGAATATGGCCCACATAGCGCCGGCGTCCCCAAGGGTGCCCGCGAGCCCCCGAAGAAGTTCACCTTCAAATCTTCGAAGGGAAGCTGTGGCGTTTCGTCGAACGTCGAGACGAGCTGACCCGTGACAGGGTCGGGTTTGACTTCACCGGCCAGCTTCACCAGGACGCCCGCCGTCTTGTCTTCCACGACGATATACAACGCGACGAGGCTGCCGAACGGATTCGCGTCCTGCGAAGCGAGATACGCCGCACCGACGAGCGGTTCGGGTAGCAACGGGGTGCTGATTTCCACCGTCCCGACCTTCGAGGATTCAGGACACGTGATCGCCGCCGGACTCTGCAGACCGACCTGCGCTTCCGAGCAGGAGGACAGACCGTCCGCCCCCGCGGGGTTGAGCACGACACCCGCCGGCAGGGTTACGGTCGTGTCCTTCACCGTCGAATCCGCCAGACCATTCGGGTTCAGCTCCGATTCCTGAGGAACGTGCACGCCGACGGTCAGGCCCGTCGGCGTGCTGCCCTGCTGCCCATCTGGGGTCACGTTGACCGACGGTTCAAAGCTCAAGCGGTTGCAGCCATCGAACGGAAGCGCTTCGCCTTCTTCGTTTTGAAAGGTGTATTCCTTGGGCGCGGTGAACTGGCCGGGCTGTTCCCACGAGTCCGCCTCCAGTGTCGTGTGCGGCACGCCAGAGCAGCTCGTCGGCATGATCAGGAATGGCTGCTTTTCATTCACAGGACACGCTTCTTCCTGTTCGGTGGAGATGTATTTGCGACCGTTTTCTTCCAGGCACTGCACCCCACGTGTAGTATCGTGCCGCGGATCGGTCGGCGCGCCCCAGAATGTCACCTCGCTGCCGATGAGCCCTGCAGCCTGAGGAATGTTTGGAACAGTGACGACAACGCCGTAGTCGCCTCCCGTGCGGACCGAGGTGTCGAGGATCACTGGGAACACTTTGTCCACCAGGAATCCAAATCTTGCGGGCTCACCATGCGCCGGCACGAGATTGTACAGCGGGACCGTGCCCACGAACGGGGCGTGTTCACCGCTGCCAACGGCGTTGAGTATGGTCGTGGCCACGCCCACGACGGTATCCGTAGGGCAAGGCGGACTGTTCCCACTGCCGTTGCTGCCGCTCTCTGTAAAGACATACGTGCTGCACTGGGGCAGCGGCGTTGGGTTCCCGATCAGCCCCGCCGGCAGGTCAAAGCGCAGATCCTTCGTCAGCGCCGGTGGCTGCGCTTCGTGCGTAGGGATCCCACTGATGCCGGTGGCCACAACTGTGTGCGTGTTCATCGTGAACGAGGTGGTCAACTGGAACGGGTGCGACCCAGCTTGAGTATCGCGTGCGCCACCTTCTTCTTCTGGCGTGAGTTCATAACTTTCAACGCCATATGACCGCGGCGGGCCTTCCAGCGCCAGCGCGTGACGCGAGACGACCGGTGGCGCCAAGCCACCCGAGACGCTGACTTCGTTCTCGCCGTCGCCCGCCCCGGGCGCGACTTTTACGATGATCGCCGTCATGACCCGTTCGTAAGCCATCACCGGAAGTTCGTACGCACACGTCAAGGTCGCAAGTGAACAGCTCGAGAAAGATTCCTGCAGAATGCTCCCCAGACTGGTACCACCGCCGGCACCGTAGATCGCGGTCGCGGTCACGCCCGGCGGCAGCTTGTCCACCACGGTCACGGGGCTGAACAATTTATTGGCGGTGGCGTCCCCGAGGTTTGTCGTTTCGACCACGATCTCCGCTTCGCCGGCCGCGTCGCTCGTCGCAGAGAAGGTGTGCACTTTCCACCACGGCTCGTTGGCCTGCGCCTGACCGACCACGCCCAGCACCGAAAGCAATACCGCAACGACGACGGTAGAGATGACCCTTCTCTTCGCTGATCCCATGATCGTCACTTGCCTCTCCTGGTCGCCTTGCCGGCACGACTTCTGCGCGCCTTCTTTGCCCTGTGCCGTTTCTTCTTGGCGTGGTGCTTCGACTTTGCTTTCTTCTTCTTGGGCTTGACTACATTTTTCACTTCTTCGACCACATTCCCGATTCCTGAGAAGGTCGCGCTGGGCGTCGCTCCGAAAATCGCCGGTTGAGGCGAGGGCGCTGCCTTGCACGAATCCCCACTCGTGCAGGGCGGAGGCGACACGACCGGCGCAACACACGGCACGGCCGTCGTGCATACGTGTGCGTCATAGACATCGTTACTGGCGTCGTAGTCTTCCGCCGTCAGTTTGGCGCCAGTCACAAAGAATACGTCGTCGCCGCTTTCGCTCGCGTCCAGGAACGCCGATTCGCCATTGTACGTACCAGACGAGATCAGGTCTACGCAGCCACCCGAGCTTTTGCTGTACCCCGTGCTCCCGCTCGTGCAGCTGCCGATACCTGCCGGCTCATACTGATACACGTCCTCGAGCCCGTTCGTGTCAAGCGGCACGAGCGCATCGGAGCTGGTGAAAAACAATCGTCCGCTCGGGGAGAGGAAACGCGTCTGATACGTCGCCCTCCCCACCCGATAGCTATAACGCCGGCCCGGAATGTTGGCGGCCAACCAATGTTTCTTCCATGCTAGTTGCCGATCGACCATCGGCCCGCCATCGTCTTCGTTCTCAAATATTCCGTGAGGTCGCGCACCGGTCGGATTACACGAAGCGCATACCAGGCGGGCTGACTGGGCGTCATACAAGTAGACCTCCTCGTCGGGCTGTCCGCTGAGCGCATCCGTATTGTCATAGCCTGTCAGCGGACGGTTTGACATGAACGTCACGTAGCGACCATCCGACGACACTCCCGAAGTCACCTCTGTCTGGTTTACAGCCCCACCCTGTTCAAACTGGTACCAATCCGGTTCGTCTTCACCCGACAGTGTCGCGATGTGACTCGTCACCCATCCGCTACCGGTTTCATGCAGTAGATAGAGGTTGTCTTCACCGCTTATCGCGCCACTGGCGAGCACGCCGACGGCGACGAAATACACATACTTGCCGTCTTCGCTTGCGCCGATCACGCCATCCTGCACCAATGCCGTGCGTTCACCGGCTCCGTGGTGACTCGTCAGGTCGGCCTGTGTGCCTGTAGCGGTGTCGAGGTCGTACAGTTCTCCATGTTCTAGAAAGAAGACAAGCGACCCGTCGCTGCTCATCGTCTCGAACATGGCAGCCCGACCCCCGACCTGGATCGTCTTGTGCGCAACCATGTCCCGAACATAAAGGGCGTAGCCCGACTTAGAGCCTGCTGGAGCTGTACTCCACACGGCCCAGCGACCATCGTTTGAGAGTGCGTGCAGGACGTTGTAGCCGGTGCGGCCGAGATAGCCTCCTTCTGCTGGCTCGTTGTCGGGCAGGATGTTTACGAGCTGTAGCTGACTAGCGCTCCACTCATATAGGTTACTGCTTGATCCTGCACTAGTTTTTTCGATAGCTTCAGGGGTCAGCTTGAGCGGCGAAGCCAATACGATATGACTCAGGTCGGGCGTTGTCACCACGAATTTCATCTCAGAATTTTCCGCGTTATTACCGCCAAATTTCGTCCCCTCCGGCACGTTCGCAGGGGTGACAAGCGGTGTGTATGCGTCCGTCAGGTTGTCATGCAGGTAGATCGTTCTTTCGGTCGCTCCACCAAGCAGGGGAGACGTTTCCCCAGGTTCCATGATCGCGAGCGACAGATCGGGCGAGAAAAGATAGGGATCTGCGGCCGCCGCCCCAAACAGCAATTCGCTGGCCGGCCGTTCTCCTTCCTGACCACGCAGTTCAGGCGATATTCCGATTTCCGTAGACCGCCAACCATCGGGTCCGCGCATCGTGAGAACCTGATTGCTGACGCGACTCGTCGGTGGATTCCCCGTAATCGGTTCGCTCGCCAGATAGGTGACCGCGCTCCCGTCGGTGGCAGCCTGTGTGTCGCCAAAAGCGCCGGATATTTCCGGTTCGATCAAGGCACCGTGTTTGTCCGCCGGCGAGACCAATTCCCATGCCCGGCCGTCAGGCAACATCAGCTCCCCGCCGACGGTCTGTGTCGTAAACGTATGGTCAGTGCCTTCCACGGTCCCAACCTCGCTGGTCGTAACGATCCTGTAGTGGTAGATCGTGCTGGGTTCCAGGTTCTGAATATGACGAGTGACCGGTATTGCGCCCATGCCTTCGCCGACGCTGCCGACCAGGACCTGCCCGTAGGCGGTGCTGGTGCCGTATTCGATGCGATAGCTCGTGTTCGCACCCAGCGGATCTATCGTCGCCGCCAGCGTCGCGCTCGTATTCGCCACGTCGCTCGCCCACGGGCCCGTGATCCGCGCGGGCGGTATCTCTTCGAAGCTCTGATCGTCGCCGCTGAGCGTGCCTTGGGAATTCGTCGCCACCACACGGTAGTGGTAGGTGGTGCCCGGGACCAGGGTTCCGGCTGGCAAGCTCACGCTGACAGACTGGTCTTCGAAACCGGTAGAGTGGATCGGCACGATCGCTGTGCTCGCCGCCGACGCGTAACCGCTTGCGTTGAACTGAGCTTCGTCGACGTACTGGAAGTAGTAGCTCGGTTCGTTGCCCTCAGGGTTCACCGTCGCTTCGAACGTGACCGTACCCCGGAGTCCTGGGACAACCGACTCGCCGTCGACCAACGGTCCCGGTGCAGGCGGCTGTAGCACCCACACCTGCCCGGAATCGACGTCGGTCGCGTACAGTTCGTCGGTCGTGTTGGAAAAGGCAAGACCTTCGTTCGAGCCACTTACTGTTTTGGAGCCAAAGTTGGCGAGCTCTTTCCCGGTCGAACCGTACTTCAAGACGTGGAATCCGCCATTTGAGTCGCCTACATACAAATTGCCGGCCGCGTCGAGGGAAAGCGCCGTGACCGACGTGCTGCCTTCGTCGAAGATCGTGCTCTTCTGCGTCCCGTTCGCTTCGAACTCGTGTACACCCGCAACACCGCTGTCCGTGACATACACGTCACCGGCGGCATCGACCGCCAACGCCGTCGGCTGAGCTGTCGGCGAGAGGCCAGCCAACGAGATGTTTTCCTTCCAAGCACCGGACGGTTCAAACACCTCCACGCGCGCCGTGTCGCCAACATACACATCCCCGCCAGGACCGATAGCGATGAAGCTGCTAAGGGATTGCCAATTTGAGAATTCGCCATTGGCAGTGCCTTGTGTTCCATACAGTTTGCATGCTTCGCCGGCCCTGCACACGTCGCCATCGCTCGTTTCGTTGACGTGACCGCCGAACATGAGGATGAATTTGCCCGACGAGTCATACTTCTGCACACGCACATGGCTCCTGTCGACCACATACACGTCCCCATAGGACGAGCTCAATGGGTCGTCGTCGACCGCCATACCCGTCGGCAATTCAAATGCTTCGGGGCTAGCATACTGCGACCCCTCTTCGCAACCACTTGCGATCGTACACGTCTGCATTTCGCTTGCACCGTCGGCCACACCCGAACCCCACGCCAGCAGAAAATTTCCTGAGCTGTCGAACTTGTCGACTCGATTGTTCGAGGTATCGCCGACGTAAATTTCACCCGTCGGACCGACCGCCACACCTCTCGGCCCGCGAAGCTGTTCGGCTTCTTCTCCAAATCCGCCGAAGTGCGTCGCGGCGACGGCAACCGTCGGGACCACACCAGCCCCGAGCACGCAAACGAACCCGCAAAGCGAAGCCACTATCGTCCACCTAAGCCTGCGAGCAGCCATCAGCACATTCCCTCCTCGAGAAATCGACGAAACGACCACCCGAGGAACCCGAGCAGCACAAAACCGCCACAGGCACACAACCCGCGGCGGCAAAAGAACAAGAAGCTCTAGACGTGCCTATAGAGCGCGAGCACCCTTTCGGGCACTGGTAATCAAGCCGACCGCTGTGGCCGGCAGACCGCGGGCTTTCGCCGCGGCGAAGGGGCCTAGCGCCTAGACGCCCGGCCTTACCCATATCCCCCTTTGGGGATGCCGGACGGCCCGCTAGGGCCGGACGGAGGGGCCTAGCGCTCGAGTCGCAGAGAGAGAGAGAGAGAGAGAGAGAGACGCGTCAGCGACGCTGACGCGTCCTATTACGCCAACCCCGTGAGCACACGGACTCTCAAGCACGTTCATCCCCAAAGACTTCACGCGAAAACAACTCCCTCTCAGAAACGACCCGGTCCCTCTCCCAAGGGCCCTGCTTCACCGGTTCGATGTCGACCACAGGGGCCAACCCAAAACCCGACCTTATGTTTGGTAGACACTCCCTACCGGAGCGACCACATGGATACCTTATACCATCGCCTGCGCAAAAGTCAACCCCCTGTTGACGGAAGCTCGCTAAGACCCGCGGCACGCCCCGCAAATCCAAATAAGACGCGCCGGGTAGAGCGCTAGGTCACAGGGGTGCCGGCATGCACCGGTACCGGCAGCGCATAGCCTCGCGCCCGCGCCCGCTCGGCCCCGGCGCGGCGCTCGGCGTCGAGCGCATGCAGGTAGTCGTCGAAGTCGACCTGGATCGTGTGGCGCTTTGAGGCCACATAGCGTTTGCGCATCGCCGCCTGGTCCCGCGCGATATCGGCGCGCACCTCAGCCGGGGCTGGCAGCGCGTAGCGCCCGCGCAGGTGCTCGCCCACCCACGCGCCCTGGGCCTCGGCCAGCGGCATGATCGCACCGAGCGGTTGCAGCAAACCGACGAAATACAGACCGCCAATATCCGGGTGGAACACGCGCCTGAACAGCTCGATGTGATTATCCGGCGCCGCCAGGAAATCCTTCTCAAAGAACGGAAAGGTGATCTTGTAGCCGGTGCAGTACACGACCGCATCGGCGTGCACCTCGCTGCCGTCGACGAAGCGCACGCGATCGCCGTCGAGCGAGGCGATGTTTGGCTTCGGAGAGATCGTGCCGTGCGCGATGCGGTCGAGGATCCGACCTGAGACGGTTGGATGCGCCTCGCCGAACTTGTGGTCGGGCTTGGGCAGTCCGTAGCGCTCGGGCCGGCCTGTCAGCGTCTTGATCGTCTGGTGGATCATGCGCTGACGGATCGCAAATGGGATGCGCGGGTTGTTGGGCAGCTGATCGACCGGCTTGCCGAACACGTACTTGGGGATGATCCACGCGCCTTTGCGCGCCGCCAGGTAGGTGTTGGCGGCCACATAGGAGGACTCAACAGCGATGTCCATCGCCGAGTTGCCCATGCCCAGCACGACCACGTCCTTGCCAGCGAAGATCGAGTTGTCAACGTAGGAGTGCGCGTGCAGCTGCGTACCATCGAACGTGTCGGCTCCGGGGAAGGCGGGTTCGGGCCAGCGCGGATCCCAGTGATGGCCGTTGGCCACCAGCAGCGCGTCGTACTCGCGCCTCTCCCCCGTGTCGAGCCCGATCTCCCACACCCCGTCCTCGCGCCTGACGGCGTGCTCCACGCCGGTTTCGAAGGTGATTTGCTCGCGCAGGGCGAAGTGATCGACGTAGCCGTTGAAGTACTCCCTGATGTGGGTGTGGTGGGGAAAATCTGGGTAGCTGCTTGGCATCGGATAGTCCGAGTAGGCCATCCGCTCGCGCGAGACGTTGATGAACAGGTCGCGGTAGGCGGCCGACATGCCGTTGCGGTTGCCAAACACCCAGTTGCCACCCACCTGATCTGACTTCTCAAAGCAGTCGAACGGGATTCCGCGTTCCAGCAGTGCCTTGACGACCGCGATGCCCGATGAGCCGGCGCCGATCACGCACGCGCGCGGCAAGCTGCTCGCGACAGGACTTCCGTTGGCGGACACCACGTGCCCGTTATCCGTTGGTTCGCTCACCGCTGACAAGCCTAGCGGTGCCGAGCGCGTGTTGGCCGCACGGCCAACACGCGGAGCTTTGCTACCCGGCCGGAACGCCCGGCCCGACATGCTGCGGCGGGCCCTCGGGGCCTTCGTCGGCGTCGGCATGCCCAGCGATGGCGCCGTCTTCAGGACGCGACCCATTGACAGACTCGCCGGTCGCGGGATCGGCTCGCAGGCCCGCCAGGTAGCGGTCGACCATGCGCGCGCACTGGCGACCCTCGTTGATCGCCCACACGATCAACGACTGTCCGCGGCGTGCATCGCCGGCGGCGAACACTCCCTCCACCGAGGTTGTGTAGGGCTTGACCGCCTTCACGTTGCCGCGCGGGTCCTTCTCCACGCCGAGCCGGTCGAGCAGCGGCTGCTCGGGGTGCAAGAAGCCCATTGCCAGCAGGATCAGCTGCCCGCCCAGCTCACGCTCGGTGCCCGCGATCGGGCCGAACGGCGGTGCGGGCTCGGCCTGGGCGATGTGCAGCGCAGCCACGTTGCCGGCGTCGTCGCCGGAGAAGTGGGTGGTGGTTATCGAATAGTCCTGCTCGCCGACCGCCGCGGTGCGCGCCTCCTCCATCGCGTAGGACATCCTGTACTTCAACGGCCACTGTGGCCACGGGGTGCGCGCATCGGGGCGGTGCTCGGGCGGCTCTGGCAGCAGCTCCAGCTGCACGATCGACAGGGCACCCTCGCGCAAGGAGTTGCCGACACAGTCGGCGCCGGTATCGCCACCGCCGATCACCACCACGTGCTTACCGGCCGCTGTGATCGGCTCGCCGGCGGGCGGCTGAGGGACCGTTGGCTCTGGGCCATACTCGCTTGCGACAAAGCGGTTGCGCTGGTAGAGGTAGTCCATCGCGAAGTGGATCCCGCCCAGCTCGCGTCCGGGCACCGACAGGTCGCGCGGCACACGCGATCCTGTTGCAAGCACGACCGCGTCGAAGCGCTCGCGCAGCTCCTGCACGCTCACATCCGTGCCGACGTCCACACCGCAGCGCAGCTCCACGCCCTCGGCCACCAGTTGCTCCACGCGCCGCTGCACGACCGTCTTCTCGATCTTGAAGTCTGGCACCCCGAAGCGCACCAGCCCACCGGCGGCCTCGTCGCGCTCGAACAGCGTCACATTGTGGCCGATGCGACGCAGCTGCTGCGCGGCGGCCATGCCGGCCGGGCCGGAACCGACGACGGCCACCGACTGGCCGGTCTCGTGCCTGGGAGGCTCGGGTCCCACCCAGCCCTCCTTGAAGGCGCGGTCGATGATCGCCTGCTCGATCTGCTTGATCGTGACCGAGTCGCCCTCGCGGATCTCGAGCACGCATGCAGCCTCACACGGCGCAGGGCACAGCCGGCCGGTGAAGTCGGGGAAGTTATTGGTGGCGTGCAGTTGGGCGATCGCCTCCTGCCAGCGATCGCGGTAGACGAGATCGTTCCAGTCGGGGATCAGGTTGCCAAGCGGACAGCCGTTGTGGCAGAAGGGCACGCCGCAGTCCATGCAGCGCGCGCCCTGATCGCGCAGCTGCTCCACGGGACGCTCCACGACGAACTCGCGATAGTCATGCGCTCGCTCGCGCGAGTCGCGATAGACGATCCCGTGACGCTCGATTTGCAAGAACCCGCCCAGCTTGCCCATCAGACCGACTCCTCCTCCGGTTCAGAGGACGCTCCCTGGGCCGCCACGGCGTCAAGCGCCTGAACGGACAGATTGCCGTTACCCGAAGCATGGACAGCCAGCTGTGCGGCCTCTGCCTCGGCCAACTCACGCAGCACGCGCTTGTAGTCATGGGGCATCACCTTCACGAAGGCACCCGCCGCCAGCAACGCGTCGAAGCGCTCGAGCGCGTCGCGCGCAACCGGTGAATAGGTGCGCTGCTCGTGCTCCTCGATCATCGCCCGCAGCTCGATCGCATCGGCGGGCGATATCTCATCGAAGCCGACCATACCCATGTTGCAGCGCGCAGGAAACATTCCAAGCTCGTCGAGCACATAGGCGATCCCACCGCTCATGCCGGCTGCGAAGTTGCGCCCGGTGGGGCCGAGCACGACCACCCGCCCACCGGTCATGTACTCGCAACCGTGGTCGCCCACGCCCTCGACGACCGTCCATGCACCCGAGTTGCGCACGGCGAAGCGCTCACCCGCCAAGCCTCTGAAGAAGGCTCGCCCGGATGTCGCGCCGTAGAGCACCGTGTTGCCGATGATCACGTTGTCCTGTGCGACGAAGTTGGGTGCCATGTCGCGCGGCGGGCGTACCGAGAGCACACCGCCGGAGAGTCCCTTGCCGGTGTAGTCGTTGGTGTCGCCCTCCAGCTCAAACGTCACGCCGGGCGCCAGCCACCCGCCGAAGCTCTGACCGGCCGAGCCTCGCAAGCGCACCAGAATCGAATCGGGGGGCAGTCCCCTAGCCCCACACGCACGGGCGATATGGCTCGAGAGGATTCCACCGACACAGCGGTTGACGTTGCGGACCCGAAGCTCGATCTCCACGCGCGGGCGCCTCGAGCCCTCGCGAGTTATCGCGTCCGTGCGCACCACCTGTCCATCGGTATCTGCGAGCTCCTCGGGCGCCTGGGCGCTGGCCTCGATGACCGCGCGCGCTCTCTCCACGAGCTCCCAGTCCAGCGCGTCCTCGAGCACCGCCGGGGGCGCCTTGACTCGATGTCGGGGCGAGTCCTGGGGCAGCTCGATGTGGGCCAGGATGTGGGTGAGGTCCACTCCGCGAGCCTTCCAGTGCTCGATCGCGTGCTCGGCCGCAAGCAGGTCCACGCGTCCGATCGCCTCATCCAGCGTGCGCAACCCGAGCGAGGCCAGGATCTCGCGGACTTCCTCGGCCACGAAGAAGAAGAAATTGACGACATGCTCGGGGCGACCCTTGAAGCGCTTGCGCAGCTCGGGGTCCTGGGTGGCGATCCCCACCGGGCAGGTGTTCAGATGGCAGGCGCGCATCATGATGCAGCCGGTCGCGATCAGCGGTGCCGTCGAGAAGCCCATCTCATCCGCGCCCAGCATCGCCGCGATCACCACGTCGCGTCCTGTCTTCAGCTGACCGTCGGTCTGCACGACGATGCGCGAGCGCAGGTCGTTGAGCAGGAGTGTCTGCTGGGTCTCTGCCAGACCGATCTCCCAAGGGATGCCGGCCGCCTGGATCGAGGACAGCGGCGAGGCACCGGTGCCACCATCGTGGCCCGAGATCAGCACGCGGTCGGCGTTGGCCTTCGACACGCCGGCAGCGACGGTGCCCACTCCCACCTCGGAGACGAGCTTTACGGACACCTGCGCGCTCGGATTGGAGCAGCGCAGATCGTAGATCAACTGCTTGAGATCCTCGATCGAGTAGATGTCGTGGTGGGGCGGCGGGGAGATCAGGCCCACTCCAGGGGTGGTATGGCGGATCGAGCCGATATAGGCGTCGACCTTGTGGCCGGGCAGCTGGCCGCCCTCGCCAGGCTTTGCACCCTGAGCCATCTTGATCTGCAGCTCGTCCGCGTTGACCAGATAGTGGATCGTCACGCCAAAGCGCCCGGAGGCGACCTGCTTGATCGCCGAGCGCCGCCTGTCGCCGTTCGAGTCGGGCATGAAGCGCGCCGGGTCCTCCCCACCCTCGCCCGTGTTGGAGCGCCCGCCGAGACGGTTCATCGCGATCGCAAGCGTCTCGTGGGCCTCGCGGGAGATCGAGCCGAGACTCATCGCGCCGGTGCAGAAGCGCCGCACGATCTCCTTCGCGGACTCCACCTCCTCCAGCGGGATCGGCTGGCGAGCCTCGGTGTCGAATCTGAGCAGCCCACGCAGGGTGGCCTTGCGGGCAGCGTCATCGTTGACCGCCACCGCATACTCGCGATACTTCTGGAAAGCGGGGCTCTCGCGCACCTCGGAGCCGGCTTGCGCGTCGCCGCCGAGCGCCCCAGCGACATTGCCATTGCCCGAGCGCACCGCGTGCTGCACCAGTGCGATCGTCTCGGGGTTCCACATGTGGTGCTCGCCGTCGCGCCGCCACGCATACACCCCACCGACAGGCAGCAGCTCGCCATGTTGATAGGAGCTCCCCACCCACCCGGCGCGCGCGTGGCGCTCCAGGGCCTCGGTCGCCAGCACCTCCAGCCCGACCCCGCCGATGCGCGAGGCGGTACCGGTGAAGTGGCGCTCGACCAGCGCGCTCTCCAGGCCAACTGCCTCGAAGATCTGCGCGCCGCGATAGGACTGGATCGTGGAAATGCCCATCTTTGAGATCGTCTTCAAGAGGCCCTTGCCGATCGCCTTGACCGTGTTGTTGGCAGCCTCCACAGGCGTGAGCGGGACCGGCGCATCGCCGCCCGTCGCGCTGCGCACGATGCGCCCGTGGGCGACGAGCTGATCCAGCGTCTCCAGCATCACATAGGGATTGATCGCGCTCGCGCCGTAGCCGATCAGCGTGGCGAAATGGTGGACCTCGCGCGGCTCGCCCGACTCGAGCACGATGCCCGCGCGCAGACGCGTACCCTCGCGCACGAGATGGTGATGCACGGAGGAGACCGCCAGCAGCGACGGAATCGCAGCGCGCCTGGGACCAAGCAGACGGTCGGAGAGGATGATGATGTTGACGCCCTGCTCGATCGCCTCATGCGCCTGCTCGCATACATGCTGCAGTGCCCGCTCCATACCGGCTGAGCCCTCCGCGACGGGCCAGGTGATGTCGAGCGTGCGCGAGGAGAACACCTCATGGGAGATGTGGCGCAGCGTCTCCAGCTCGCGGTTGAGCAGGATCGGCTGGTCGAGCTCCAGCTTGTGGGCATGCTCAGGGGTCTCGTCGAACAGGTTGCGCTCGGTGCCGAGGCTGGTTGAGAGGCTCATCACGATTTCCTCGCGGATCGGATCGATCGGCGGGTTGGTGACCTGCGCAAACAGCTGCTTGAAGTAGGAGAACAACGGCGGCGCCTGGTCGGAGAGCACCGCCAGCGAGAGGTCGTTGCCCATCGAGCCGATTGGCTCGGCGGCTTCGCGTGCCATCGGCTCTAGCAGCACGCGCAGATCCTCCTGGGTGTAGCCAAACGCGCGTTGGCGGCGCTGCAACGGCTGATCTGAGAGCGTGACCTGCTCGGATGGCTCCATCTCGGCAAAGCGCACCGCGTTGCGCGCGTACCACTCTCCGTAGGGCTTCTGTGTGGCGATCTGATGCTTGACTTCGCCGTCATCCACCACACGACCCTGCTCTAGGTCGACCAGGAACAGCTTGCCGGGCTGGAGCCGTCCCAGGCGCACAACCTCCCGTGGCGGCACGTCGAGCAGACCGGCCTCGGAGCCGAGCACGACATGGCCGTCCCTGGTTATCACCCAGCGCCCGGGGCGCAGACCGTTGCGATCGAGCGTGGCGCCCACGACACGCCCGTCGGTGAACGCGACCGACGCGGGACCGTCCCACGGCTCCATCAGACAGGAGTGGAAGGCGTAGAAGCCCTTCAGCTCATCAGACAGGTCGCTGCGATTGCGGAATGCCTCGGGGATCATCATCATCACCGCGTGAGGCAGCGAGCGACCCGCGAGCATCAGCAACTCCAGCACATTGTCAAACGTGGCCGAGTCTGAGTTGCCCTGAGTGACGACCGGCAGGATCTTTGCCAGATCCTCGCCGAACAGAGCGCTCGAGAGCTCAGACTCGCGTGCGCGCATCCAGTTGACATTTCCCTTGACCGTGTTTATCTCGCCGTTGTGGCAGATCACGCGGTAGGGGTGCGCCAGCTCCCAGCTGGGGAACGTATTGGTTGAGAAGCGCGAGTGCACCAGCGCCAACGCGCTCTTGCAGCGCTCGTCCTGCAGATCTGGATAGAAAGCGGCGAGCTGATAGCTGATCAGCATGCCCTTGTAGTTGAGCGTGCGCGAGGAGCCGGAGGTGACATAAAAGCCGCTGGCGGCATCCGGCGAGGCCGCGACGGCCTGCTCCACCACGCGCCGGATCACATACAGCTTGCGCTCGAAGGCATCCTGGTCAAAGCCGCTTTGCTCGGCGCCGACAAACAGCTGGCGAATGACCGGGCGCGCGGCTGCGGCCGTGGCACCCGTGTGCTCAGGGCATACCGGCACGTCGCGCCAGCCGATCGTTTGCTGGCCCTCCTGCTCGACCGTCCGCTCCAGCAGCGCCTGGATTCGCTCGCGAGCCTGCTGCTCGGTGGGCAGGAAGCACATCATCACTCCGTAGCGACCCGCCGGCGGCAACTCAAAGCCAGCTACAGCGCGCAGCAGCTCGTCGGGCATCTGCATCAGGATCCCGGCCCCGTCGCCGGTCAGCGGATCTGCTCCGGAGGCGCCACGGTGCTCGAAGATTCTCGAGCGCCGTGAGCGCGCGTACCACGACTTCATGAGTGGGCCGGTTGTCAAGGCGCGCGACCATGCCGACCCCGCACGCGTCGTGCTCGTAGCGGGGGTCGTAGAGTCCAGCGGCCTGTGATGGCAATGTGTGCGAAGTCATGTGAGTGCTCCCGTTTGACGACGCGTCCCCTGGGGACTGCGACGCGTTCGCGGGCGTGGGGGGTCGGCACCTGAGGCGGAGCTGAAAGCGTAGCATCGCGAGCGCCCCAGATACACACTCCGATGCGTGTCCGAGGTGTGGAATCCGTCCTCTGCGGGCATCATCATTGACGAGACGGCAAGGCAATATCGGCACGGCAAACGGCCATGGAGAGGCAATGGAGCCGGACATGGAGCTAGCGCTAACGGCGCGAGCGGAGAACATCGCAATAGTTCGGCACGCTCTCGGGGGCCTGGGAGAAGCGTTTGCCGTGTCCGAGCGCAAGCTCTCAGACGTTCGCCTTGCCGTGACAGAGGCCTGCGCAAACGTGGTTGTTCATGCCTACCCAGACGGCCATGAGGGGCCGATGGAGGTCGTGGCAAGCATGGATGGCAATCGGCTGACGGTGCTTGTGCGCGACTGGGGACGCGGGATCAGACCACGACCCGACAGTCCCGGCCTGGGTCTTGGCCTGTCGTTGATCGCGGCGCTAGCCGAGCAGGTCCAGCTCGGCCACGATCACGATGAGCACACCGAGGTTCTGATGACCTTTGCGCTGAGCGAAAGCGGGTCGAGCATGAACGGTGACCGCCCGTGAACGGCCAGGCGGTAGATCCGCGCGAGCAAGCCACCGACAACGTGACACGCTTGCGCGTGGCAAGCGGCCCACTCGTGGGTCCTGTGCTGCGGAGGGTGGTGTCGATGGTGCTGACGCGGGCCGAATGGCCGGTAGACCGACTCGACGATGCGCTGCTGGTGTGTGACGCACTGTGCGCACATGCGCCCGCCTATGCGAGCAATGGACGGCTGACGTTCAGCGTGGAGGCCGACGAGCACGAAGCTGAGCTACGTGTGCGAGATCTGCGCAGCGAGGGCGCCACCGCGCTTGTGCAGGACGCGATCCTGCCGGTTGTCGGCAACGTGCTCGGGCGGATCGCCGAGCGCCTTTCGGCCGAGCCGGAGGAGCACGGTGAGCGCTCCCAGCTTGTGCTGACACTCAGCTCCGGCTGACCTGCTCGAGACTCGCTTCGAGCGCCTTCATCAGGTCGGGCGACTCCGGCGGCGGCTCGGCCTCGGTGTCCAGCGCCAGCGGCTCGCCAGCCGCCTTGCGATCGACCAGGTCGAGCACCGCCTCGCGGAAGCTGTCCTGGTACTTCTCGATGTCAAACGGCTCCGCGATCGACGCCACGAGCCGACGCGCAACATCGAGCTCGCGCTCCTCTAGCTCGACCTCGGGACCTTCCAGCTCGCGCAGGCCGACCGTCGGTTTGACCTCTTCGCTGTAGTTCATCGTGAGCATCAACAGCGCGTCCTCGCGGGGACGAATTGCCACGAGTCGTTCTTTGGAGCGCATCACCATGCGCCCGATCGCGACCTTGCCGGTGTCGCTCATCGCTCGCAGCAGCAGACGATAGGAATGCGCGCCGCCGGGTCCCGGAACGAGATGGTAGGGATGGTCGAAGTAGATCGGGTCGATCTCTTCCAGATCCACGAAATCCTCGACCTGAATCGTGCGCGTAAACAGCGGTTCCAGCGCCGCCAGCTCGCGCGCCTCGACAGGCACGTAGCGGTCTGGCGCTATCTCATAGCCCCTGACGATCTCTCCGAGAGGGATCTCTTCTCCGTCGATCGAGCACACGTGCTTCTGGTGGATGCGCCCGCTGTCAAGCGTGTGGATCTGGTGGAAGTGGACCGTCCTGCGCGTAACCGCGCTGTATAGCTTCACCGGCATGCTGACCAGTCCGAAGCTGAGTGTCCCCATCCACATCGCCCTTGGCATTTGGGTATATCTTGACCACAGCATGGGACATTGTCAAGCCAACATGTCAACTAATGGGTTAGGGCCCCGCGTCGGTAGGACGCGCGGGCGGGCCTACCGGGATGGGTCCTGAACCCCGGCGCGCAGGCGCGCGAGCGCCTGGCGGATCAAGCGCGAGACCTGCATTTGGGAGACGCCGATCCGCTCGCCAATCTCGGCCTGAGTGAGATCGTCGCGAAAGCGAAGCCTCAACACGGTGCGCTCGCGCTCGGTGATGCGCGTCATCAGCGAGTCGAGCGTCGCCCGATCCTCCGCCCTGTCAAATGCGTGGTCGTGTCTACCAAGCGTCTCGGCGACGCTCTGGGTTTCCTCGTCTCGACTGGAACGCGGGGCGTCGAGCGAGCTCGCCCGATATGAGCCCATCGCCTCCAACGCCTCCAGCACCTGCTCCTCGGATACCTCCACCGCGCGCGCGATCTCCCCGACAGAGGGGGAGCGACGGTGGCCGAGCGACAACCTCGTGACCGTCTGGTCGACTCGCAGCGCGAGCTCCTGCAGATCGCGCGGAACGCGCACTGACCAGGTGCGATCGCGGAAATGACGCTTGAGCTCACCCAGGATCGTTGGCACCGCATAGCTCGAGAACATCACCTCGCGTGAGCAATCGAAGCGATCGACGGCCTTCAGCAGGCCGATCGAAGCGACCTGGACAAGATCCTCTATCGGCTCGTCCGTGTGCTGATAGCGACGCGCCAATCGGCGTGCAAGCGGCAGATAGCGCTCGATCAACAGCTCACGTGCGTGGAGATCACCGTCGATGCGCGCGCGCGCGAACAACTCCAGATCGGACAAACCGGACGGCGCCTGCGTGACCGTCGCCGCTGCCGATCTGCCGGTCGCCGTCGCCATCAGCTCCTCCTTTGCCTCGTTGCCCCACGTGATTGCGAAGGCAAACGATTCAAGCGTTGAGACTACCCTCTATTTCATCAGATTCCAATGTGGCGGACCGCGCACTCATTGTGCGGGTTTCCCCCCACGAGCACAGACCGCTGCGCCCGGGGCATGTGAGGCAAATTCCGCGATGCGGAGCATCTGTGACGGCGAACCCTCTGGCACGTGCTCGTGCGATGCGTCCCAGCAACTGCTCGCGCAGACGATCTCGTTGACCTGAGACAAACCGAGCCGAGACCCACTCCTGCGGACATTCCAAAAACCAGTGGGCCACCTCAACCTCATGCGCGCCATTTTCGATCGCGGCAAGCGCATACAACAGTCGCTGAAAGCCATAGTCGCGCAACACCAGCCGCTCCAGGTCCTCTCCGCCGGCAAGCCAGTCGCTCTTGTAGTCGACGATCGTGCTCGTGCCGTCGGGTCGCTCGACGATCAGGTCCAGCACGCCCGTCACAAGCGGCTCCTCAGCGCCCAGAGAAAAGCTGAACGGATGCTCGCTGCGGGCATGACCCATCGTGCGAAGCTCCCGCGCCGGTGCGGACTGCAGCGCCCCGCCGATCAACGCCGCGATCTCCTCGCGCTCGGCGGGGCTCACGCTCGCTCCAATCCGTCTGGCGATAAGCGCCACGTCGCGCTCGGAGGGCATGCGCGGGCGCGCAAAATCGACTGACTCGAGCAGCATGTGGACGATCGTCCCGCGCACGCGCGCCTCGATCCCAGCCTCATCGCCAGCAGACCGCGCGCCACGAGCCGCTGCTTGATTCTCCGGAAGTCGCAAAACCCGTTCCAGGTAGTAGCGATAGCCGCACCGCTCGAGCTCTGTCAGCGAGGTGTAGCTCATGGTCGCGTGGAGGTCCGACATCGGCTGGGGCTCCGGCCCCGCCGATCGCAGAACCAGCGCCCGCCAATCCTCCCCCGACCGCGGACCACCCGTGCCTGCCGCCCTCACCGAGACAGTGACTGTCTCGAGCGGAGCTGATCCCGGCTCTCGTGGCGCGGCCAACAAGGCCGCTTGCCCGCCGGTCTTCTCCAGAGGCTCGCGGGCGCGATCAGGGCAGGCGTCCTCGCCAGTCGGCGCGGCGTTGAAGACACAGCGCACCACCAGCCCGCCGCCGGTGTCGATCGTGAGCTCCCCCACGGGGCGCTGCTCTGATGCAGCCAGCTTCGGCGAATCGCCTACGAGCGCGGGCGCCAGCCACGCGATTGGAGCCACTCCCGGCTTCGACTCAGGCCAGCGCTCGAACGCGACCGCGCCGCTGAGCAGCAGGCGATTCTCGGCGCGGGTGCACGCCACATAAAGCACACGATCCTCCTCCTCTTCCTGGGCGGCCCTGCGGGCATCGCGCAACTCCTCGTAGTCAAGCGAGGGCCTGGGCTCCGGATCTGCGAGCGAGAGCAGCCGCAAGCCGACACGGCCACCGGCCTGCCTGCCCCCCGCGATGGGGGGTGCCCCCTGGGGTGCGCCGTCCACCAGCAGGTCGGGTACCCGCAGATTCGGCTCGCGCCCCAGGTCGGCAACGCACACGACCGGGAACTCCAGGCCCTTTGCCGCATGGATGCTCATCAAACGCACCGCGTCGAGCTCGCCCTGCCCGGCGGGTGCATTGGCCTCACGTCCTGTTTCGGCATGCGCAACATGCTCGAGGAAGCCGCGCAGATCGCGCCCCTCGCCCGCCTCGAAGCGTCGTGCCATGCTCACGAGCTTGTGGACGTTGGCGAGCCGTCGCTCGCCCCAGTCGAGCGACAGCACGTGTGAGTCATAGCCGGTTGCCGCCACAACCCGTCGCAGCAGCTCGGCGATCGGATGCATGGCCATCGTGGCGCGCTCGGCGGCGAACAGCTCGCAAAAGGAGCCCAGCCGCTCCCGATCGACCTCCGGCAGCGCTTCGCGCAGGTCAATCGTGTCTGTAGCCGGCTTACGTCCCGCGAGCTCATCGCTGGGCTCCTCCCGCTCGACGGTCTGCTCGGCGAACGCACGCTCGATCGAGTGCCACACACCACCCCTCTGCGCGCGTGCGCCACCTGCGATCAGCGCCAATCCGTCGCTCGAGATGCCAACCAGCGGCGAGGCGAGCGCAGAGTAGAGCGCCAGCTCGTCAAGCGGGTTGGCAAGCGCCCTCAGCCACGCAAGCAAATCGCCAACCTGCTGGTGGCCCCAAAAGCCTCCCACGCCCGCGAGCGTCGGCAGGTCGTGCGCGCGAAGCGCCGTCTCATAAACCGATAGGTCCCCAAGCGAGCGCAGCAGTACCACGATCTCCCCGGCTCGCACCTGCTCGCTTGCAACCAACTCTGCCACGCGGGCGGCGAGCAGACGCGCTTCGGCTCCACGCCAGGGAGTCGTGTCGGGTAGATCGTCGAGCCCCCCACAACCAAAGGGCATACCGCCAGCCGACGTGCTCTCCCAGCCGCGCTTGTCGGTCAACAGCAGCTCGACGATTGGCTCCACATGCCCGACAACCGGCGGGTCGATCACAGCATCGCGCTCCTGCGGATGGCGCTGTGACCCGGAGTCCTCTTCGGCGCGAGTGGCGCCCAACGCCGTGAAGCGCTCGCCCATGCGCTCGGCGAAGATTCGCTCCACGGCCGCGAGTATCGCCGGACGGCTGCGGAAGTTACGCGTCAAAGCCAGACTCGCGCCGTGCTCTGAGAGGCGCGCGTGACGCTCGCGGAATAGACCAACGTCGGCGTGGCGGAAGCTGTAGATCGACTGCAGCTGATCGCCGACGGTGAACAGGTTGTCGCGGTCGAGCGCGGCGAGGATCTCGAGCTGACGCGGATTGGAATCCTGAAACTCGTCCACCATCAACAGCTGAAAGCGCTCGGTCCATGCCTCGCGAACATCCGACCGGTGCTCGAGCAGCTCGCGCGCATCCAGCTCGAGGTCGTCGAAGTCAAGTGCCGCGCGTTCGTACTTGCGCTGTGCATAGGCGGCGCCAAAGCACTCGAGTAGCTCCCCGATCAGCGTGCACGACCGCACCGCTTGCTCGTCGCGCCGAACGCCCGCCTCTGCTTGTGTGACCGCCTCACCAAGCTCCTCCACAGCGCGGGCAGCGGGGTGCACAGCCGGCAAACGCGGCCTGCTCTGACCCTGACTGCGTAGCTGTGAGTAGGCGCCCAGCACCATCCTGCGCAGCGGATCGGGGCCATAGGCCGCCACGAGATCGACCGCCTCGGCACGTTCGCCGTCCAGGAAAGCGGCGAGCGCGTCGCTGAACGCGAGCGTTCGCAGCCTGGCCGCAAGGCTCTCCTCCAGAATCTCAAAGCCAGGCTCGATACCGGCCTGCAGGGGGTGCACGCGCAACAATCGTGCACAGAAACCATGGAAGGTGCACACGTTTGCCGCCTCCGCCTGGAGTGCCGCGTCGCGCTCGCCATGCTCGAGCAGACTCGTCCTGACCCGCTCTCGAAGCTCCCCCGCGGCGCGCTCGGTGAACGTGATCGCAAGGATCCGTCCCGGCGCCACGCCGTCCTCGCGCACCGCCCGCACAAACCGCTCGACGAGCACCGAGGTCTTACCACTGCCGGCGCCGGCAGCCAGCAGCAGCGAGCCGTCGCGGCTTGCGACAGCCTGCTCCTGCTCGTCTGTCAGAGCCCTCAACGCTCGCACCGGCAGATCGTGGGGTATGAGCATCCGCCACCGTAGGCACAGGTATCCGGCCGCGGTACAAGCGCACCGGACCTCGCCTCGATGGCGGCCGCTCGCGCGGCAGCCACACACTCATCCAGCAACACCCGCAACGCATCGCCGTCGACCCTGTCGGTGCGCACGCAGTCGAGCTCAACGCCGCTGTCGCCGTCGAGCACCCCGCGCGGCCTGATGTCTCTGCCGGCCAACGGCTGATAGAAGCCACCGATGGGCACGCATCCCATCAGGCTCTGCGCCGCGCGCATGTAGAGCGCCACCTGCCACGCGCCATCGCCGAGCCACCTGGCACTCGGCGGAGCCGAGCGGCCCTTGTAGTCGTATACGACAACCTCACCCCCTGGCCCAACGTCAACGCGATCGATGCGTCCGCGCAGCAGCAGTCCGTCTCCCAGGTCAAACGGCGGCAGCCGCTGTACGCCTTCCGCTCCGCCACTGCCAGCACGCTCACCGCTCATCTCGCCCTCGAATCCGAACTCCAACTCGAGGTAGGTCGGCTCGAGCGGGCTGCCCTGCTCGGCCGCACACTCCAGATAGCGCTCCAGCTCGACCGCCAATGCCCGCCGCGCGCCGGGCACGCGCTCGGGGGCGGGCGACAGCGGATAGTTGGGCTCCTGCTCGGCCAGCGCGTCGCGCAACAGCCGCTTTGCGAGACCCAAACTGGCGGGCGTCAGACGGGCCGAGCCCGTACGCTCGCGCAAGCTCTCCAGCGTCTGCTTGAGCACCGCGTGCGCGAGAGCGCCGCGCGCGATCGGCTCGGGATCGGGATCGATGTCCTCGCCGCGCAGCAGGCGCTCGACGAACCACCTGACCGGACAGCCCGCCCAGCTCTCGAGCGAGGACGCCGACCACAGCACGCGTTCGCGCAATTCGCCAAGCACACGCTCCCCTTGCGGGGGTGCAAGCGGACGGGACCGTGTGCGATCTGCGGCGGCGCCGATCGCGGCGGCCCCGCCAGCGCTCCCGGCCACGGTCCCAGTCGTGACGAGCGCGCGCACGCCAATTGGCCCCGCCGGCGCACCCGGACCGGGCCAACCGGTGGCACCGGCGACACGACGCAGCGTCCGCTCGCCCAGCGTGTCGTCGAACAGATCGCACACATCGTCCACAAACAGCGAGCGGGCGAGCGGCGTACCGTCCTCGCCGGCCATGTGCCAGCTGAGCGTCAGGCGCTCCTCCGGGCGCGAGACCAGCGCATACAGCAGATAGCGCTCGGCGGCGAGCGTGTCGGGCGCGCCGCGCAGCACGAGCCCTGAGGCATGCGCTAGGCGACGACGTTGTTCCTCACCGAGCAACGGATGAGGCATAGCCGGCGCCGGGAACACGCCCTCCTGCAACCCGCATAGATAGACCATCCGCACACGCCGAGCCCGCAACGAGAGCGGATCCACGACGGCGACCCGGCCGGATCCGCCTTCTCCGACGCCCGGCCGCTCACCGCCTGAGACCTCGAGCTTCTGGAGCACATCGATCAGCTCCTCGGGACTCGGCGCAAGCCAGGGCGCCGAGCGTGCCAGCTCGCACAGCTGCTCGAGCGCCCGGCGGCCTGTCGCCAGCGCGCGCGCGTCCTCGAGCTGATCTGCATCGAGCACCGCGGCAGCAGCGAGCCGAGGGGCGCAGAACAGCCGCTGTAGCTCCACCACAAGCGTGTTGGCCAGCGCTCGTGTGCTATCGGCGGCGGCTTCGCGCACACGGTCGATCCGGTCGAGAGGCCAGTGCTCAGCCTCCCACAACGCGCGGGCGTGCTCTGAGCCAGAGACACCCTGCCGGCGAGCGCTCGCCTCCAGACGATCGGCCAGCTCCGGGCGGTCGAGCACGCCCGGAGCACGCAGCCACGCAAGCAGGTCGCCCAGTTCTCCCCCATACGGCGCAGCGCTGCCCACCTGCGCCGGTGCGGCTCCGTCATCTGCCGTCGGACTCGAATCCAACGCGCGTGGCGGCGTCTGAGCGCAACCCACCGAGCAACGCAACAGACCGAGCAGGCCGCGTCCGATCGCCGTGTGTGCGAACGGCACGCGTTCGCGCATGGCATACGGGATGCCGAAGTCCCCCAGCACTTCGCCGAGCAGTCCCGCGATCGTGTCGGGCGCGCGATGCACGATCGCGATCTGCCCGGCCCGAACACCCTCGTCGAGCAGCGCCCGAACCTGTCCCGCGACGAGCTCCAGCTCCGCGCGCGGACTGCCGCCCTCCAGCAGCCGCACCGCCTCGCCCGGCCGAACCCGTGTCGCCTCGTCCCCCCTGAACAGCGAGCGCTCCAGGTGATGCAGTGCCTCGCGCGAAGCAGACGCGTAGTACTCGGCGCGCGGCGCAAGCTCGGTGGGAGGTTCGGCCAGCGGGACGAGCCGCTGAAAGGATGCCGCGCGCCCGGCAAACACGACGCGTCCGGGCTCGTAGGCAAGCGACACGGTCACGTGCGCGCCCACGATGCCGCCGAGCGTTTCGATCGCGTCCAGCTGCAGCTCGGTCAGGTCGTCGAACCCATACAGCAGCACGGGCGTGGAGCCCCATAGCGCGGGCCTGCGGCGCAGCGCATCGAGCGCCCTTGTCACACGCAGCTCGTGATCGGCGCGTTTTATCTTCGCCAACGCCTGGCGGTAGCGCTCGTACACGTCGCACACGCGCTGCAGAGTGGCCTGCTCGCCGCTCGAACGCTCCCCGGCAGCGCTCGTCTCCGCGGCGCTCAACGCGCCAACCGCACCGCGCAGCCGCGCAGGTGCGACCCGCTGGATCTCGAGCTCCGCGACGAACCGTGCGAGCGCGCTCGCGGTGCCCGGACGGGCATCGGCCAGACGCGCCAAGATCCGCTCGCGTGCGAGCACGCCGATCCGCACTTCGCCCAGCCCCGCGCGCGCGACCACGACGGCGAGCAAACCATCGAAGCGCTCCACGCGCACGCCAAGGACCAGTCCGTCATCGGCCAGCTCGCGCCGGTAGCGCGCCTGGTCGACCTCCGTGGGCACGATCAGCAGCGGCTCCTCGCGATGCGCGACATGCCTCCTGACGGCATCGAGCACAACGTGCGCCTTGCCCGCATTGGCGGGTCCGGTTATGAGCGAGATCGGCACGAGCCCATCCTCGCGCACACTCCCGACGACTTCAGGCCGCGCTTGCGGCTACGGCCTCCTGGCCCTCCTCGGCCGCCTCGTTCTCTGACTCCGGCGGCTTGGCGCCCTCCTGCGCCCATGGCTCGTTGAATTCGACGCGCCACTTGCCCTCCTCGTCCTGGCTGAGGGCGAGATGCGCACGAAAGCCACGGCCGCTGCGAGCCTTGAAGCCGGTGACCGCCTTGGAAGTGTGCCCGCTGCGGATCAGCTCCTTGGCGATCGCCACCGACAACTGCTTTCCCGACTTTCCCTTCCAGATCACAAACCCGCACCCTGGATCGTCGCGCGCCCAGCACGAGTAGCCCTTGCGGTTCTCTTTGATGTCGTGCCCGCAGATCGGGCACGGACCGAGGTTGGCGCGCGGGATGCGCACGTCCTTCAGTTTCTCGTCGAGCTCTTTTACAGTCATCTCGGCAAACCCGGCGATGTCGCCCATGAACTTCTCGCGCGAGTCCTCGCCGCGCTCGATCTTGCCGAGGCGGTGCTCCCATTGGCCTGTCATGTCGGGAGATGTGAGGGCGTGCTCGCCCAGCAGTCTGACTACATTCAGTCCCTTGTCGGTGGCAACCAGCGCGCGTCCCTCGCGTTCGATGTAGCCAACCTGGATCAGGCGCTCGATGATCGCGGCGCGCGTCGCGGGCGTGCCTATCCCTGAATCCTTCATCGCCTCGCGCAGCTCATCGTCGTCGACGAGCTTGCCGGCCGTCTCCATCGCACCGAGCAGCGAAGCGTCGCTGTAGCGGCGCGGCGGCTTGGTTTCCTTACGCTCGCTTGCGATCTCGAGCGTCTGCGCGTGTTCGCCCTCGTTCAGCTTCGGCAGCTGCTGATCGGCGCCCTCGTCTTCCTCGGCGGCAGTCTTCGACTCGGAGGGCATCTGCCCGTACACCCCACGCCAACCCGGCACAAGCAAGAGCTTGCCACGGGTGCGAAATACACAGCCGCCGGCACCCTCCCCCGCGGGCAGCACGGTGGTCTCAACGCGCGTGTTCTCGAACACAGCCTCCGGATGAAACACCGCGAGAAAGCGCCGTACCACCATGTCGTACACGCGTTTGTCGTCGTCGCCCATGCGGTCCACCGCGTGCTGGGCCTTGGTGGGGATGATCGCATGATGGTCAGTGACCTTCTCGTCGTTGACCACGCGCGCCAGCGGCAGCACATCCAGGCCGTTCACATAAGCAGCGGCCTGCGCATATTCCTTCTGGGTGCCCACCAGCTCGGCCGTCGGCTGGATCTCCTCGACCATGTCGGTCGTCAGATAGCGCGAGTTGGTGCGCGGGTAGGTGAGCGCCTTGTGCTCCTCATACAGCCGCTGTGCCGCCGCCAGCGTGCGTCGCGCCGAGAAGCCATAGCGCGTATTGGCGTCGCGCTGAAGGCTCGTGAGGTCATACAGCATCGGCGCGCGCTCGCGCTGTTCCTTCTTCTCGAGCTTTGTGATCGTGCCCTGCTTGCCCTCGCACGCCTCGACGATCGCCAGCGCCTCCTGCTCGGTGGCGATGCGAGGCTTGGCGCCCATGTGGAAGCGGCCTTCGTACACGCGCGCACCCACACCGTTGCCCTCGGCATCATCGCTCTCGCCGGCCGGCGCAGAGGCGGACGAGGCTCCATCGATGGGCCCCGCGTCAAACGTGGCGTCCACCAGCCAGTAGGGCTCGGGCACGAACGCCTTGATCTCTTCCTCGCGACGGGCCACGATCGCAAGCGTGGGCGTTTGCACCCGCCCGAGCGACACGGCCCCGTCAAACGAAGATTTCAGCCGGATCGAAGCAGCGCGGGTGGCGTTCATGCCGACGATCCAGTCGGCCTCCGAGCGCGAGCGTGCCGCCTGCTCGAGCAGCGCCAGGTCCTCGGCGGGACGCAGCGACTCAAACGCGTTCTTCATCGCGGCGGTGGTCATCGAGTTCAGCCACAGTCGCTGCACCGGCTTGGTGGCTTTTGCCTTCTCAAAGAGGTAGGCGAAGATCAGCTCGCCCTCGCGCCCGGCATCGCATGCGTTGACAACCAGCGACACGTCCTCGCGCCCGAGCTGCGCAGTCACAACCGACATCTGCTTGCGCGAGCGCTCGTCGCGCACCACGAGCTTAAACTTCTTCGGCACGATCGGCAGATCGGGCATCCGCCAGCGCTTGTACTTCGCGTCGTATTCGTCGGGCTCGGCGAGCTGCACCAGATGGCCCACGGCCCACGTGATCACATGGTCGGGTCCCTCCAGCCAGCCTTCCTGCTTGGCAAAAGGGCCGGTCAGTACGCGCGCGAGGTCGCGCCCCACCGAGGGCTTCTCCGCGATCACAAGCGTCTTTGACATGGCGCCAGCGTAGCGGGTGAGTCAATCCGCCCGCTAGTTGACGTGCCTACATACGTTGTGAACGGTTGAGGAGGCATCCGGGCCTCATCCCAGGCTGTGGGTCTGCGAAGGCTCACGACCTAGGAGGACCCGGATGCAGATCCACGGTAGAGCGAAGCTCGGACCAGCGGGGCGCTTGGCGCTGTGCGAGGCGATCGAGGGCGGGATGACGTTCAGGCAGGCAGCGGCTTGCCTAAACGTCTCTCCCGCGACGGCACATCGGTGGTGGCATCGATATGCCGATGCTTTGCTAGCAGAGCGACACTCATTGGCGTGGGCGGCCGATCGTTCCAGCCGTCCTCATCGCTCGCCGAGGCTTCTGGACGCTGGAGAGCAGGAGCAGATCTGTGAGGTTCGTCGGCACACCGGCTGGGGGCCGCGTCTGGTGGCTGGAAGAACCGGCCACTCGCACTCAACGGTCTGGAAGGTGCTGCACCGCCATGGACTCTCGCGGCGCCCGCGCCAGCCCCGTGACGCCGCTCGGCGCTATGAGTGGCCGTGTCCTGGCGACCTGCTGCACATGGACACTGCCCGCTACGCACGCTTCGAGCGCCCTGGGCATCGTGTCACCGGCGATCGCTCACAGCGCCTGAGAGGCCGCAAGGTTGACACCCTCGTCGGCTACGACTTTGCTCACGCGATCGTCGACGATCACTCAAGGCTCGCCTACGTCGAGCTGCACACCGACGAGCGCGCCCCGACGATCACGGCATTCGTGGAACGCGCTCTAATCTGGTTCGATCATCACGGGATCGAGGCCAAGCGCCTGATGACGGACAACGCTTGGAGTTACACGCACAATCGCTCCCTACGCGAACTCCTGGCCGCTCGAGAGATCAAGCACATCACCACAAGGCCCTACCGCCCACAGACAAATGGGAAGGTCGAGCGCTTCCACCAGACGATGGGACGCGAGTGGGCATACGGCATGAGCTACCGCTCACACCGCCACCGCAACACAGCTCTGCCACACTGGCTCGAGCACTACAACACGCGCAGGCCACACAGCGGGATCGGCAACCAGCCACCCACCAGCCGCGTTCACAACCTACGTAGGCAGGACAACTAGTCACTTGCCCCGGATAAATGCCGGGGACTGAAACGGCCGCGTCCGGGTGGGCGCGGCCGAGTCAGGCTCATTCATGGGTTGCCCGGTTGGTGGGCTTGTGGGAGTGTTTCAGCCGGCCCGGATAGCGAGCGTGTCGAGGTTGTAGGCGAGGATCGCCCACCCGGTCCAGGTTCTCATTCCGTCATTGCCCTTCAGTCGTGATCGGCGCAGCCCGTAGCTCCGCTTGAGATGGCTGATGCGGCCCTCGATACCGGTTCGGTAGCGTGCCCGGCGCTTGCGGGTCCTGCGCGACCCAGGCTCGTGGTGACCGGAAAGCTGGATCTGCTCCTCGGCAAGGTCGGGGAACGCGTCTTTCGTTGGCCCGGCCTGGAAGCCGCCATCGCAGACGATCTCCCTGAGCCGGATGCCGGCATGTTCGAGCTCGCTGGCAGTCTGGGGCAGCAGCCGGTTCTCGGCCGGGTTGCCGGGCGCGTGCCCGGCGGGCAGGATGAAACCGCGAGCGCCCTTGCGGGTGTTCGCTGTCACTTCGCAGATCTGCGCGACATACCCAAACTCCGTTGGCTTGCCGAGCTTGCCCTTGCGGATCGGTCGCGCGTCGGGGTCGGCGAGCGAGACCAGCCGGTCGGTGATCTTCAGCCCGCGAGCACGACGATCGATCTGCTCTGTGACCCTTTGGCAGCGCGCGGTGAGCTGCTCGAGCTTTATCGCTGCCCTGAGCTTGGCCTGGGCGCCACGGCCGCGAGCCGATGCCCGTGCCGCGGCTATAAGCCGTTGTGCCTCTCTCGCCGACCGGGCGATCAGCCGCCCGGCGTGCTCGTTGAGCCTCATCACTTGTGCCTTGGCCTCGCCTGTGCGGCGCGCGAGTGTCTTTGAGATCGCACGGACGGCTCGTCCGACCGAACGCGAACGATCGGTAACGCGTGCCTTGCTCTTGATCATCTTGGTGAGCTTCTTGCCCTCGCGGGCCAGCACCCTGACGCCCTGCAAGGCGAGCATCGCGTCGGAGGGGTAGCGGATGTCCGCCTCCACGACCGTCGAGTCGATCCTCGCTGCCCGCGCACGGAAACGTGTCTCGCGCTGCGCCTTGGAGATCACGACCCTGGTGATCTCCGCCACCACCTCGGCGCCCAGCCGGCGAGCGAGCTTTCTGACCGTTGACTCCTCCGGCACGCGCTGATCGAGCGCGATCAAGCAGAAGCGCCGCAGGTGCAGCGAGTCTGAGACCTCTCGCACCAGCGTTTCGTAGCCCCAGCCCGTGCGCTGCTTGACAACCATCAACCGCACGAAGCTCGCCATCGAGATCGACGGGCGCCCACGATCCCGAGCGCTCTGCTCCCATGCAGCCGCTATCGGCTCCAGCAACAGCGGATCGCACAGCACCGCATCCAGCAGAGCAAGATCCTCGGGCAATTCGCGCGCCTTGACCGGCAGCACCTCGTCCCACAAGCACTCCACCTGTCCGCCACACAGCGTGAGCATCACACCTCCACGGGGTTGGCAACCAATTCATGAGCAGCTAAATCGTCTTAAACCCAGCGGACAGATCCAGGGTTCTGACCGGCCCGGATGGGACCCTCACCACACCCAAAGACAGGAGGCGGTGATGCCCGGACCAGGACGCAACGAGCCATGCCCATGCGGCTCAAATCGCAAGGTCAAGCGCTGCTGCGGACAGCAACGCGGACCCTCAGAGGAACATCTCGCGCGCGCTCACGTCGCACTGCTCGCCCGCGACGCCACCGCCGACCTGCAAAGCCTCTCCGAGATGGCCCTTGACCACCTATGGGAGAACCTCATCAACATTCCCGCCAGCGACCTGTCGCTGCTCGTGACCCTGCCGAAGCTCATCGGCCCCGATCTCAAACGCCTTCAAGAGTCCATCGCGGAGGACGATCCCGACTGGGGCTGGGACGCCCTCACCGCCGTCGCAGAACAAATCGACACACCCCAGCAGCGAGCCAAGCTCGCCGACGCACTCGTCCGCCTACGCGACCAACACCGCCTCACCCGCCAGCAAGCCGCCGCCGCGCTCCTGGACCTCGACAGCCGATCCACACGCTTCATCGCCGCCAGCCTCCTCGAAGCCATCGCGATCTCAGTCGGCGTCGAAAGCACCCCCGGCGGCCTCCACCTCGCCGCCTAACCCCATACGTTTATCCGGGGGAAGTAGTCAGCCCCCAATCGGTGTACGGGGGTTGGTGCCCCAGAAGACTTGCGTGCCCAGCATCCCGATCATCGTTACGAGCACCAGGTTGAGCACCATCGACTTGGCCGTCGCTCGGCCTACCCCGACGGGTCCACCCGAAGCTGTGTAGCCGTAATAACAGGCGACGAGCACCACCGCGGTGGCCATCGACATGGCCTTGATCACGCTGTAGAGGTAGTCGAGCGGGTTCTGATATTGCCAGAAGATCAGCAGGTAGCCGCCCGAAGTGACGGCGCCAACCTGCTTGACGACGGCGATATAGGAGGCCAGATATCCGATCCCGATTCCGGCGATGTACATGAAGGGCAGCACGATCCAGCCAGCGAACATGCGTGTGGCGCAAAGAAACACCATGGAATCGATGCCCATCACTTCGAGCGCGTCGATCTCGTCGTTGATGCGCATCGCGCCCAGCTCGGCGACGATTCCGGTACCAACCTTCGCCGCCATCATGTAGCCGAATGCGTAGGGAATCGCCTCGCGCAGATCACACCAGGCCGCGAACGCACCCGCGATGGCCGGCGCACCCTGGGCCTCGGCGAAGTAGGCGCCCTGGATCCCGCAGGGGCCGAGCCCGATGATGAACACCATGATCCACAGCACGGCCGTCGAGGACACGACCAACAACCCCGCCTGACGTACTCCCTCGCCGAAGAAGCGCAGCACGCGCAGCGTCCATACGTCGCGCACGATCCGTCCCGTGAAGCTGGCTATCTCTCCCGTGGAGGCCAGCCACTCGCGCGTGGCTGTCGAAAGCTCGCTCACCGGATCGTGATCAGGGTGGGGTGGGTCGCGAGCAATAGCTGCGTGAACACGTAGTTGAACGACCCGAACGCGATGAACGACGCGACGACAGCCTGGTTAACGGCGCGTCCCACTCCCTCAGCGCCTCCGGAGGCGGTCATGCCCTTGTAACAGCAGATGATCGCGATGATCGCCCCGAACACCGCCGTCTTCAGCGTCGAGCCCCATAGGTCGGTGGTCGAGGTGTTGTTGAAGAAGGTCGCCCAGAAGGGCCCGAGCGGCTGGTCGTGGACAAGCGCAGCCAGGATGCCGCCGAAGATGCCGAACAGGATCGCGTAGATGCTGAACAGGCTCGTGGCGAGCATCAGCGCAAGGAACCGCGGCACCACCAGGTTCTTGACGGGGTCGACACCCAACACCTGCAGTGCGTCCAGCTCCTCGCGGATCTTGCGCGCACCCAAATCGGCGGTGATCGCGGTGCCCGCGGCGCCCGCAAGCATCGTCGCCGTTATCAGCGGGCCAATTTCGCGCACCACGATCAGCACGAAGAACCCGCCCAGGCGATCGAGCGAGCCCAGGACCGTGAGGAAGTTCGCCGCCTGCAGGCCCGGGGCGCCATATGAGATGGCGAACGTGGAGAGCAACAGCGGCAACCAACAGGTCCGCAGCACGAACAGGAACTGCCACACGAACTCTCCTCCGTAGGGGTACGGGGGTCTCACGACGGCCACCACCGTGCGACCCGCCAGGATCATCATGTCCCCCACTTCCTCCAGCCCGCTCCGAGCGGGTAGCAGCACCCGCTTGAGCAGATCCGTACCCGTTTGACCTGTCGTCTCACCGGAAGCGTCAGCGGCCACCTCCCCATGCCCCAACCCATTCATTGGTCTAGTGTACTAGTTCACTAGCACTTTGTGTATTTGGGCCCGGACGGTCTAATGTTGGGTGCATGGCAACACACGACCATCGCGACGTGGGCTCGTCAGACACAACCCTCCGGCAACTCGACCTGGAGGACCTCGCCATCGACCGCGCCGGGGAGATCCCGATCGGAGTTCAGCTCGCCTGGGCGCTGCGCGCACGGATCGGCGACGGTCGCCTTGCACCCGGACGCCGCCTGCCTGGCTTGCGCGAGCTCGCCGAGATGCTCGGGATCAACGCCAACACCGCCCGCGCCGTATATCAGCGCTTGGAGCAGGAGGGGCTGATCGACAGCAGACAGGGCACCGGGACATTCGTGGCGAGTATCACCACAGAGCCATCGGCCGTCGGTCAGATAGCCGCCGATGCCGCGCGCCAGGCACGCCGAACGGGCGTCGATCCACGCGAGGTGGCGGCGGCCCTGTATGTGACATCCGAGCCACCGGCCGACGTCGCCGCGCAAACCGCCAACATCGCGGCGCAGTCGGCGGAGCGCCGCCGAGAGCTGCGCGCCCAGATCGCTGCATTGGAGCAAACGCTGTCGGAGATCCAGGCCCGCCACCCCGGCCTGATCCCAGCTGCGCCACCCACCCAACTCAGACATGCGGGGCCCCGCCTTTTGGGTGCCGAAGAGCTGGAACGGGTGCGGACACAGCTTGTGCGGCGCTTGGCGGCGGCCGAGCCGCTGCTCGAAACGCCGGCGCAGCGTAAGCAGACTGTCGCCCGCGAACGCCAACAAGCCAGACCCACCACGACGCGAGCTGCGGACCCCAAGCAGGTCGAGCCCAACCCCGCCGTCGAACCCAACCCCGCCGTCGAACCCAACCCCGCCGTCGAACCCAACCCCGCCGACGAGTCCAGCCCCGCCAAGAAACCCGGCCGGTCGCGCGCGCGAACGCGCCCGTCTACGGCCTGATCACCCCGGGCTGCATTCCCCCGTGCCAACCATGTGTCCCGCCCCCGCGAGCGTCTGGGCGACGGTGGCGTTTGCGACTCCATAGCCGCCCGCTGGGCCACTGCTGGTGGTACTGGCGAACACTGTGGTGAGCACACGCCCTTCGTCGTTCACGACCGGCCCACCGGAGTTTCCCGGACGCACGAGTCCGCGCAAAGGCGTGAGCAGTCGCGAGACGGGTCCCTGGCCGTAGGCATTGTCGGTAATGATCGTCTGCGTGGTGCCGATGCGTCCGGGCAGCGCTTGAAAGGGCCCGTTCTCGGGATAACCGAGAATCGCACCGGCGCTGCCGGCGGGCGGATTCTTGGCGAGCGTCAGCGACGGGAGACCCAGTCCCGGGACACGCAGAATCGCGATATCGACGTTGGGATTGAACGCGATCGCATAGGCAGACAGTGCCGGTTCGCGACCGTCGATCTCGACGGTCGTATCCTGCTCGCCCGCGACAACGTGCGCATTGGTGACCACCACACCGGGGTCCGCGACCCACCCCGAACCCTCGATCTCAAGACCGCAGGCGGTGCCGAGCACTCGTACGACGCTGTGTGAGGCCGCGCGCACGCCCGCGTCGTGTGCGATCAGCGCCGACGGCGGAGCGGCGTTGGGAAGCGGACCTGCTACCTGAGGCAGCGGGTCGAGGCTCGCGAGCACACCAAGGATCGGTCCGCTGGGAGGCAGCAGCCGGTTGAGCTCGCGCAGGATCTCCGAGCGCTGGATGTCGGCGCGCAGTTGAGTGGTGGGCGTGGCTTGCAAAACCACCGCCGCGAGTATCCATGCGATTGCCAGCCCGAGCGCGGCACTGAGCAACGCGCCGAGCAAACCGTCGAGAAGCCCGAGGCCGGGCAGCACGAGCACGCGCCGAATTCTCAGCCCGATGCCCTCGAAGCCGGTGGCGAGGATCGCGCCGGCGAGCAGCGCGCCGATCAAGCCGAACGCGGGCGCATACTCGGAGGAGGATCCCTGCGACAGCAGTAGAGGACCCAGCCGTGTTCCGAGGAATGCACCAATGGCGAACCCTCCGAAGGAAAGCACCGCGACGATGAAGCCTCGCCTGAAACCAAAGATCGCAAGCAGGGCGGCGAACACGACAATGATCCAGTCGAGTTGTGTCACTGCTCATGTTCTACCGTCCCAGCCTGTGAACACCTCCCACCACCGCCGGCGTCGCGCACGGCGGGCCATACCCGTGATCGCTCTGGCGGCGATCACGTTTGTGGTTGGAGCAATAGTTGGCGCCCCGCACTCGGGTTCAGCTCAGCAGAGCGTCGCCGAGCAGTTTGTTCAAGCGTGGACGCATAACGACTATGTGACGATGTATGAGGACATCGACCGCGCCGCTCAGCTCGCGACTTCCGCGAGCGCGTTTGCCGCCGACTACCGGGCAGCCGCGCGAACGGCGACCACCACAAGCATGGTTGTCACGGACGGCACGCACACCGAAAGCGACGATGTGATCGTGGTGCCGGTGCGCGTGCGTACGCGGTTGTTTGGAACGCTCACGGAGAACTTCCGGGTGCCGGTCCGCAACGAATCCGGGGGAGCGCATGTGGCCTGGTCGGGAGCGCTTGTGTTTCCGGGTCTGCGCCCCGGTGAGCAGCTGAGCAGGCGCACAGCGCTGCCGCCCCGCGCCGCATTGCTTGCACGCGACGGATCGATGCTGGCCGCAGGCCCGGCAAGCAGCGCTGGAACACGCGCATCGCCGCTTGGGAGCACCGCCGATGCGGTCGTGGGCGAAGTCGGCCCGATCCCGCCATCGAGGCTCGACGAACTGGAAGCCGAAGGCGTACCTGCCAGCGCGATCGTTGGCACAAGCGGACTCGAGCTTGCGCTTGACGGTCGTTTGCGTGGGGCACCTGGCGGCGAACTGCTGGCGGGCACGCGCGTGCTTGCCAGCGCCGTGGCAAAGCCCAGTCCAGCGGTGCGCACGACCATCTCCCCCTCGCTGCAACAGGTGGCCGCTACTGCGCTCGGCGGGCAGCTGGGCGGAATCGTGGCGATCGACCCCGCGAACGGGCAGATCCTGGCGGTGGCGGGCATCGGCATCGACAGCCTGCAGCCGCCCGGATCGACATTCAAGATGGTGACGGTGACGGCCGTGCTGGAAAGCAAGGTGGCCGACGAGCACACCGTGTTTCCCTACGCGACCTCAGCCACGCTTGACGGCGTGACACTCGAAAACGCAAACGGCGAGGATTGTGGAGGAAGCCTTGCGCTGGCGTTTGCGGTGTCGTGCAACTCGGTGTTTGCCCCCCTTGGAGTGAAGGTTGGAGCGCCGCGACTGGTGGCTACCGCCGAACGCCTTGGCTTCAATCACGAACCGGGCGTCGCGGGCGCGGCGGAAAGCACGCTCCCACCGGCCACCCAGATCCAGGGGGAACTGGAGCTCGGCTCGACCGCGATCGGACAGGGCAAGGTGCTGGCCAGTCCGCTCGAGATGGTGACAGTGGCGTCCACGGTCGCCGATGGCGGTCTGCGACCGACCCCCACCTTCCAGGCCGCACCAGCCACGCTGCGGCCGCGCGCGATGAGCGCCGCCACCGCACGCACGGTGCGACGACTGATGATTGGCGTTGTGCGCGAAGGCACCGGCACCGCCGCGGCGATTCCGGGGGTTACGGTGGCGGGCAAGACGGGCACCGCGGAACTGGGCATACCACGCTGTGCGAGCAAGAACGAAAAGAACGCAGGCGAAGCGTCCGGCCCGGAATCGGGCGGGGACACAGAATCCGGGTCGGGCGAAGCCGCGGAATCCAAGCAGAGCACCGAAGATTGCAGCACGGGACCCACGGACCCCCAGAACACGGACGCGTGGTTCGCAGCGTTCGCCCCGGCGCTGCACCCACGCATCGCAGTCGGAGTGCTGCTGGTGAAAGACGGTGCAGGCGGCGAAACAGCGGCGCCGGTCGCCCGGCAGGTGATCGAAGCGGCGCTTCGCTAAACGTCGAGCTCGGCTGAGGCCGTTTGGGTCGGGTTGGCGGGATCGACGATCTTGATCTCGATCGGTCGGTTGTCGAGCGAGACGACCTTGATCTTGAAGAGCAGGACGGCACCCTGAGTGGGCCCGCTGGCGGCAACCGTGTCAAGTGCGGGGATGCGGCCTTTCGGGGGCACCAAGCCGGCGCGATAGGCGAATTCGTTGGCCAGCGGGGGAACGATCGGGGTATAGAGGTTTTCCTGGGTGTCGCTGATCGAGATGTTGGCGGCGGCCGGATGAGGCTTCGATGTTTCGTTGTAGACCTGCAGAAACACCGCGAACCACTCTTCGCCTGGTTCGAGCTTCGCCTGCGCGGGCGTGAGATCGGCCAGGTAGGAGGCGTCTTCGGTGTCATAGGGATTCAGCTCGCGTGAGAGCTGAACCTCATAGATCAGCGGACCGACATTCAGGTAAGGAGCGTTTTGGCCGGACTCCCCGGCATAGGTGCCGGTCGTGACCCGCGTGTGCGAGTTGTCCGAGCAGGCACTGAGCGCGAGCGCGAGCACCAGCAGCAGGCCAAACAGAGCGAGTCTGGCGAGCGGGCGTACTCTGACGCGCGACCGTGAGCGGACAGGCGAGCGAGGTTTGGTGGGAAGTCGAGTCATGCGAGCGGGCAGTTTAGCCACCGGCGAGGGTGATGCGCTCTCCGCGGCTTTCGCCCCGCTCGAGGATCGCGCGCAAGCGACGCAGGGCCTTGGTGTTCTTGCGCTTCAGCCACGTGCGCCCGCCGATCGCGTCGCGCAGCTTGTCCGACAGCACTGAGGTCTGTGTCTCGAGCGTGAATTGCACGCGAGTGGCGCCACCTGCGGCCGGATCGAGCTCGTACACCCCGAGCGTACGGATGCGATTGGCCTTGCCGGTGCGACCGACCTCCACGATCCGATGGGGACGGGACACCTCAGTAAACGTGGAGTCGGCCCAGCTGAAACGGTTGGCGGGAGCCTTCACGCGGAAGCGAGCGCCGGCACCGCGACCGACCGAGTCCTCGCGCGTGAGGTGCCAGTCGACCAGGTAATGGTCGGTGAACTCGGGGTGGTTGGCGATGTCCTGCAGGTAGTCGAACACCTGCTCGCGCGGAGCGCTGATGACGATCGAGACGCTGACGGGGTCCACGGCCCGGCAGTCTAATGATCCGACTGGAGAGATAGCGCGGACGAGGCGGACTACGCAACGCGGGCGGTTGGACCAGGCGGCGGGCAGGCCGGCCTACGCGGCGCGAGCGGTGAGGCGCACGGTGTGGCCGAGCTCGCTATGGCGCACGATCTCGCTCCCGAGCGGCACACCGCCGCGCAACCGGCTGCACAGCTCGCAGACGATGCCCGGGGAGCGCTCATATACGTGGATGCGCTCCCCCACAAGCGGGGTGCGCTCACAGTCGATGCAGCGGTGGCGATCGGCCGTGAGCGAACCCACACCCCGTACCAGCAGGTGGCGCTCGAGTTGCTCGACATCTCCATGGGGCGCGGCCATGGCTCTAGTTTCGTCAACCCGTGGCGAGCTCCTGCGCAATTTGTGCGCGAATCTTCACTGATCTTTCGCACCATGTCGTTTGCGCGGCGATACCCTGGGGTAGGCTCGAAATAGACAGTCGAAGGCCCCCATTCTTCGACGGTCGAAGTCCCCCCATTCCCCTAGACCAAAGCTTGCTTTCCCCCAGGTGCGGGCCATTTTTCCGCAAGTCCAGACACTTCATCCCACTGATACAAGCCAGTTTGACACGCTCGTTATGATTGCCACAAGATTCCACCCTGCAGACAATTCCCGATACCTCGGGAACGAGAACGACGGGAGGCGCAGCATGGAGTCGCTTACTTCGGGAACGATGGCCGGCACCGGTTCATGGCGCTGCCAAAGGTGCGGATACGTGCTGACGCTGACCTCGCTGGACGCACTGCGCGACTGCCCCGAGTGCGGCAACCGCGACTTCGTGCGGGCATCGCTGTTCAACGCTGCTCCCAACTCCGCGGCAGCCCG
This sequence comes from uncultured Solirubrobacterales bacterium, assembly GCA_963715765.1. Taxonomy (GTDB): domain Bacteria; phylum Actinomycetota; class Thermoleophilia; order Solirubrobacterales; family Solirubrobacteraceae; genus Palsa-744. The sequence goes on along the minus strand of OY970270.1, from coordinate 2,829,108 downwards.
AATGCAGTCACACTCGCATGAGAGCCGGGAGTGGATCGGCAGGGCACGGGAAGAGCTGCTGGAGCCGGGTGAGTATGTGCTGTATGAGGACGGCGAGGAGATTAAGGTGGTGGCGCTGACACGGGAGTGGACGCGCATCGGGCGCAGCCTCGCGGCTGACGTGAGGTTCGACGACCCAACCGTCTCGCGACGCCACGCGCTCGTGGTGCGCCAGCCGGATGGCGTGAGAGTACTCGACGATCGCAGTCTCAACGGGGTGTTCGTCAACGGCGAGCGCATCGAGTGGAGAACGCTCAACGACGGCGATGAGATCCTCGTGGGTCGCTATCGCCTGACGTTCGTGAGCACGGCCGCTGAGCGTGCCGGTCAGTCTGACCCTGAGCGGGCCCAGACACTCGGCTGAGAGCCCCGCCACCGCACGACGGGTGGGTGGGGTTCCACCTAATATCGCCGCCATGGCCCAGACGATCGCTGTGCTCTCGCAGAAGGGCGGTACCGGCAAGACCACCACGGTGCGCACTCTTGCCGACGTGCTGAGACGGGTGGATGTGAGAACGCTGGCGGTGGATCTCGACCCGCAGGGCAACCTGTCTGACTATTTCGACCTGCCACCCGAGAGCGAGCCGACGATCGCCGATGTGCTGGCTGGCAGTGTCACGGCGACTGAGGCGATCCACGACCGGGTGATCCCGGCGAGCTTGAATCTGGCTGAGTGCGAGCTGATGCTGGGCGGGAAGATCGGTCGTGAGATGACGTTGCGCCGGGCGCTTGCCGGTCTGGGCGAGGAGTGGGACATAGTGCTGGTTGACTGTCCGCCCTCACTGGGTCTGCTGACGGTGAATGCGCTGGTCGCCGCCGACTATGCGCTGGTGACCGCCGAGGCCCAGTACTTCGCGCTGCAGGGCGTCGAGCAGGCGATGGAGGTAATCGAAATCGCGCGCGACAGCCTCAACGACGAGCTGGAGCTATTGGGCGTGCTGCTGAACCTCGCGGACATGCGCACCGTGCATTCGCGTGAGGCGAAGGCGTCGCTGCGGGAGCGCTTTGGCGAGAAGCTGTTTGACACGGTGGTGCGCGGATCGATCGCGTATGCGGAGTCGGCGGAGCGGGCCGTGTCGATCCTCGACCATCGCCCCGACCTCGGCGCCGACTATGTGGCCGTTGCCGACGAAGTGCTCGAGCGCCTGCCGGGCATGGCCGGCGCCCGCGAGCGGCTGGCGAAGCTGCGCTAGGTGTTGTGCCCGGTGACGTCCTGAACGCGGGCTCGGGGTGGCCGGTTGCCGAGCGCTGAGTGGGTGCGACGCTCGTTGTAGTGGTTGATCCAGTGTGGCAGGGCTTGCCGGCGCGCGGCGGATGAGGCGTATTGGAGTGCGTAGGCCCACTCCCGCATCAGCGTCTGGTGGAAGCGCTCGACCTTGCCGTTGGTCCTGGGCGTATAGGGACGGGTGCGGATGTGTTGGATCGCGCGCCGCCAGAGCAACTGCCTGAAAGACTTGCTCTGGGTGTAGGCGAACGCGTTGTCGGTCATCAGCCGCTCGCAGACGATCCCCTGCTCCAGAAACCAGTCGAGCGCGCGGCGAGTGAACGCGGTGACCGTCACGGCCGTCTCGTCATCGTGGATCTCTGAATAGGCCAGCCGCGAGCAGTCGTCGATGATCGAGTGCACATACTCCCAGCCCGCCCCAGGAGAGCGTCTGGTGCGGTCTTTCGTGAGGGCGTGCCCGGGCGCGTGGAAGCGGCCGAGCTTCTTGACGTCCATGTGCAACAGGTTGCCGGGACACGGCCACTCGTAGCGGACCACCGCAGGAATCTCGGGCCGTGGTTGGCGTGAGCAACCGCCACGGCGCAGCACCTGGTGGATCGTCGAATGCGGCCATGCGATGTCCGCCTCTTCCGCCAGCCGCCGCGGGCTCCAGCCGGTGCGCAGCCGGCGCTCACAGATCCGTGCAGCCTCCCCAGCCGGCACCTGGTTGGGGCTTCGGTGTGGCCGCGAGCTGCGGTCTTCCAAGCAGGCGAGCGTGACACGATCGCCCTCGCTCGCCGCACGCCAGCGGCGTACCCACTCCCAGCACGTCGACTTCGCCACATTGCAGGCATCCGCTGCCGCCTGCAACGTGAATCCTTCCTCCTCAACCAGCAGCACCAAACGGAGCCTGCCGATCGGGGTCAGTGGAGCGTTAGCGTGTTGCATTCCGGGCCTCCGAGACGGTCGTGAGCTTTGACACCCACAGCCTCTCGGCAGGCCCGGACCTACCTACACGCCGTTCGCAACGTCCCTAGGCACAACATCTAGACGCTCAGCCGGCCAGTTGCGGGGTTGGCTGCCCCCGTTCGATCCGTCGCCGCTCGGTCGCGGCGACCATTTCGAACTCGGGGATACACGATCCGTGGGTGAGCGAGTGTGGGGCCAGTAGGCGCAGCAGGCGCCCGCCGGAGAGCATCGCGGCGCAGGCGCCGGCCTGTGCCGTGCTGTAGCTCAGCCCGTACAGCTCGCGTACACGCTCGGGCAGGGAGCCAAGCATTACAAGGTCGTGGATGCGCTTGCCGACCTGGCGACTGGCGGGCATTGGGATCTCAAACGCCGAGGCGTAACCGATGTAGCGGGCCTCCTCGGTCAGATGCAGATCGGGGCCGACGAGCTGGGCCTCATACCAATCGCGAAACTCGCGATAGGTGCCGGGCGCACCCTCGCGCGGCATCTTGAACAGCTCGCCGAAGCGCAGATAATCCTGCCATAGCGCTTCGCGCTGATCGCCTGTGAGCGGGCGCACGAGTCGCTCGTAGAACCACACGGCCGAGTCGGCCATGACCGCGACTGTCCACAGCATCAACTCGGGATCGAACGCCGAGTAGGGCGTGCCGGCCGGATAATGGGCCCCAGCGTCGCATGGCAGCTCTCCGACGACGCGTTGATGCATGACATCGACGGCCGCGAGCACCCGGTCGGCACGCACGCAGCTGCCGAAGAACACGGCCTCGAACATGCCGCCGGTGTGCGTGATCCGCCTGAACGGTGTGCGCTTGTTGTGGGTGTGTTCGCTCGTGCCGACGTAGTTGAGCGGCTTGACCGCACCGACGCAGAGCGCGCGCTGCCCGTACATGAGCCCAACGGCCTTCTCTTCGTGGACCATCCGCAGCAGCGAGCGTCCGCGCGGGAAGTATCCGTCGTCGTGGGCCGGGTCGCCGATCGCGCCGCGCAGCATCTCCATGCTGGGAACCCCGGCACCGGCCTGCCCGCCGACCGGTCGATCTGAATCTGAGCACGTGGCCATCGTCGGTCCTACAACTCTCCCACATATGCGCCCTGCGCCTCAAATGGGGCCCGCAGCAGCGTTGCCCAACCCTTGATCTCCGAGCGCAACGCCTCGACAACCGCTCCGGTCTGCTCATAGAAGCACCACATCAGCACCGTGGGTCCCGCGCCTGAGATGGTGGCCCCGAGCGCACCCAGCTCGCGTGCCCTCAGGGCCAGCGCGTAGGAGTGGGGGAACAGGTGCGAGCGGCGCTGCTGGTGCAGCTGGTCGACCAACCCGCGTGCCACCAGATCCCAGTCGCCGCGCGCCAGCCCGAGCGTGAGCAGCGCGCCGTGGGCCACGTTGAACACCGCCTGCTCGATCGGGACCTGCGCCGGCAGCGCCTCGCGCGCCTCGCTGGTGCGCACCGCATGCTCGGGCACGATCGCGAGCGCCTCCAGTCCTGTGGGCAGATCGAAGCGCACCGCGCCCCCGTCCGCGCAGATGACGAAGCCGCCGTGAAGCGCGGCCGCGACGTTGTCGGGGTGACCCTCGATCGCGGTGGCGCAGGCGAGCGGGTCGATGTCGAGCTCGAACAGATGGTCCGCCGCAAGCAGACCCGCGACGATCGCCGACGCGCTTGACCCGAGTCCCCCTGTGAGCGGTATGGCCGAGCGAATCCGAAACGTGAAGTCATCAGCGCTGTGCAGGCTCTCGAACGCCCTCACGCACAGGTTCTCGCGGTCCAGCGGAACCGCCAGGTCGGTCTCTACGGCAAAGCGCCCGGTCTCTGAGACCTCCAACTCCAAGTGCAGGCCGAGTGCGGCGGCGAAGCAGTCGAAGCCGGGGCCGAGGTTGGCCGAGGACGCGGGCACACGCACGACCCGCCTGCGAATCAACCCAAGACCGCCTCTTCGATAGCGCCGATGTCGGGCTTGCACGGGATCACGGCGCCGCCATTATGTTCGATCGCGGTCTGCGGATCCTTGATGCCGCGTCCGGTGAGCACGCACACCACGTGCTCAGCGCCGGCGGCGCCGTACTTGAGTAGGCCCGCGACCGACGCCGCCGAGGCAGGCTCGCAGAACATGCCTTCCCTGGCGGCCAGGAGACGGTAGGCGGCCAGAATCTCGTGGTCTGAGACCGCGCGGATCGCGCCACCGGACTCGCCCACGGCGAGGAGCGCATCGTCGCCTCGCACGGGGTGGCCGATACGGATTGCCGAGGCGACGGTTTCGGGGTGCTCAAACGACTCGCCGCGCACCAGCGGCGCGGCACCCTCGGCCTGGAAGCCGAACAGCCTCGGCGTGGCACCCAGCTCGCAGAACCCGCGCCAGTAGGAGGTGATGTTGCCGGCGTTGCCGACCGGTATGCAGAGCACGTCGAGCCGCCCGTCGAGATCCTCGTGAATCTCAAACGCCGCCGTCTTCTGGCCTTCGATGCGAAATTCGTTGACGGAGTTAACGAGCACGATCGGATCCTTCTCGACCAGCTCGCGCACCAGTTTGAGCGCCTGGTCGAAGTTGCCGGCAAGCGAGATCACACGCGCGCCGTGCATCAGGGTTTGAGCCATCTTGCCTTCTGCGATCTTGCCCTCGGGGACGATTACCGCGCATGTGATGCCGGCGCGCGCCGCATAGGCCGCCGCGCTGCCGGCGGTGTTTCCGGTGGACGCGCAGATCACGGCCTTGGCGCCATCGCGCACAGCCGCTGAGACCGCGCAGGTCATGCCGCGATCCTTGAAAGAGCCGGTGGGGTTGGCGCCCTCGAGCTTGAGGCGCACGGTGGCGCCCACCATCTCTGAGAGCACGGGCGCGCGCAACAGCGGCGTGGAGCCCTCCTGGAGGCTGACGATCGGATCGCCCTGCGCAAACGGCAGGCGATCGCGGTAGCGCTCGATCAGCGGCACATGGCACTTGCTCATAGGGACATCACATGAACTCCTCTTCTATTACACGTATCGCTCGAGGGGTCGAGCGTAGGAAGTCGAGCGCCGCGATGCGTTTGAGGGCCTCGCGCAGGCGCGACTCGGCCAACGGGTGGATGACCATCATCAGGCGCGCGTGCTCGCCGAGCCCATGCTGGACGACTGACTTGATCGAGGCTCCCTGAACGCCCAGCTCGTGGGCGATCGTGGCGAGTGCTCCCGGGCGGTCTGCCACCTCCATGTGGATGTAGAAGCCGCTTGGCACGTCGTGCACGAGCGACAGGGGGTCCAGCGGGGGCGAGACCGCCGTGGGTGGAAGCATCGTGCTGACAAGGTCACCCAGCACGGCGCTGGCGGTCTGCGGCCCACCGGCGCCGGGACCGGACATCGTGATCTCGGTGATCGCCTCGGACTCGACCGTGACGGCGTTGAAGGGCCCGTTGACCGACGCCAGTGGATGTCCGGCGTAGAGGAACGCCGGGTGCACGCGCACCGACAACCCGCCGTCGCGTCGTTCGGCGGTCCCGATCAGCTTCAGACCGAGTCCCAGCTCGCGCGCGTACCCGAGGTCGTCTGTCTGCAGCTGCTCGATCCCCTCGTAGGGCACCTGGTCGATGTGCACGGGAGTGCCGAACGCCAGCCGCGCGAGGATCGCCATCTTGGCGGCGGCGTCGCGCCCGCTGACGTCGTCGCTAGGATCCGCCTCGGCGTAGCCCTGGCGTTGGGCCTCGGCCAGGGCCTCCTCATAGCTGGAACCACGTGTCATCTCACTCAAGATGAAGTTGGTGGTGCCGTTGACGATCCCGTGGACGCGCTCGACGTGGGCACCGGCCAGCGACTCACTGAGCACGCGGATGACAGGCACCACGCCCGCCACGGCCGCCTCGAAGCGCAGCTGTGCGCCCCCGGCACGGGCCGCATCGATGAGCTCCTCGCCATGCTGGGAGAGCAGCTGCTTGTTGGCGGTAACGACGTGCTTGCCCCGTCGAAGCGCACCGAGCACGTATTCGCGGGCCGGTTCGATCCCGCCGATCAGCTCGACGATCGACTCGGAATCCTCGAGAATCTCGGGAAAGCTGCCCTTAGTCGTGGTGAGCGCGCCGCTGAGCACGGGTAGGCGTCCGGTAAGGGCCTCGACATGGCCGGCACGCTCCCGCAGCAGCGCCGCGAACCCGGAGCCGACGGTACCGAAGCCGAGCAGGCCGACCTTGAAGTGGCTAGCCGACATCGCGGGCCGTCAGATCCTCGAAGTGCTCGCGCCGCACGACCACGCGCGCGTCGCCGTCTTTGCAGAACACCACGGGCGGACGCGGCACGCCGTTGTAGTTGCTGGCCATCGCAAACCCATACGCGCCGGTGGCGGGCGTGACGATCACATCACCCGGGCGGGGATCCTGAAGCGTCACGTCGCGCACGATCACATCGCCGGACTCGCAGTGCTTGCCTGCGAGCACGCAGCGCGTGGCGCCTGCCTCCGAGCCGACCGGGTCGAGGCGGTCGGCCACGTGGGCTTCGTAGGCTGCGCCATAGAGCATCGGACGCAGGTTGTCGGACATGCCGCCGTCGACCGCGACCCAGGTGGACACGTTGCGCTTGACGCTCTCCACCGTGTAGAGCGTGACGCCTGCGTTGGCCGTCAGCGCGCGCCCCGGCTCGATCAGCAGCCGCGCGTCCGGACCGATCCCCGCCTCGCGGGCGGCGCCCACGAGCGCGGCCACCCACTCCTCGATCTCCGGCGGGCGCTGCTTCTCGGTGTAGGCAACCCCGAGTCCACCGCCAAGATCCCATGTTGGAAAACCACCGAGCGTGGCAAGCGCGGCCACCTCGCGGCGAAACGGGTCCAGCTCCATCAGCTGAGAGCCGATATGGGCGTGCATACCCTCAAGCCGCAGTCCCGCAACGCTCTGGACTCGCTCGATCGCTGCGGGCATGTCGACCATCGAGAAGCCAAACTTCGAGTTGGCCTGGCCGGTCGAGATCTTCTCGTGAGTATCACCGCGAACATCGGGAGTCGCGCGGATGAGCACTCCCTGAGGAGCACCTGCCAGCTGCTCGAGACGGTCGATCTCGTCGAAGTTGTCGATCACGATCAGCCCGATCCCGCACTCCAACGCCGTCCGCAGCTCGTCCTCGGACTTGGCGTTGCCGTGCATGAGGATGCGCTCGGGCGCAAAACCGGCATTCAGCGCCAAGTGCAGCTCGCCGCCTGAGGCCACGTCGCACCACAGTCCCTCCTGCGCAAACAGGCTGAGCACGGCGGTGCAGGGAAACGCCTTGGAGGCAAACACGACCTGGAAGTCCTCGTGACCGCCGTCGCGACCGGCCTGCAGGAACGCGCGTGCCCGCGCGCGCAGATCGTCCTCGGCGACCACATACGCGGGCGTGCCGAACTCGCGCGCCAGCTCGATCGTGTCGCACCCTCCCACCTCGACATGCCCGCGCTCGTTGAGGCGGCTGCCGAGTGGGAACACGTGTGAGAGTGCCGTTCCGGTGGCCATCACCGGATTATGACGTTCTCAGGCTGCAGACAACGAAAGCCGTCCGCCGCGGCGACCCGGCAGCGAGAAGCCGCCGTTGCGCGCCATCACGCTCAGCCACGCGATCCCGATGATCATCAGCACGATGCTCTCCAGCTGCGCTGAGGTGAGACCGTAGAGCACCTCTTTGTTGCGACGGACGAACTCGACGAGCAACCGCTCCAAGCCGCTCAGCACGAGGTATAGACCGAGGATCGTGCCGGGGCGCACACGGTCGCGCAGACTCCACAGCAGATAGGCGAGCAGGCACATCGTGACGGTCTCATAGATCGGCGTCGGCTGCACCGTCACGCCGGGGGGCGTCGGCACGGTCCCGTGCGGGTAGCCCATCGCCCAAGGCAGTTTGGAGCGGATGCCGTAGTCGCCGTCGCCGGATACCTGACAGCCGATCCGCCCGATCCCATAGCCGAGCGCCAGCACTGTGCAGCACATGTCGATCGTGACCAGGTTGAACGTGTCGCGCCAGCGCATCCATGCGACCACGGCGATCGCGCCGCCGATCGCGCCGCCATACCAGATCAGGCCGGAGCCGGAGAAGATATGGCTGAGCAGGTGGCCCTTGACTTCGTTGTAGTTCTGCAGGATGAAGTAGCCGCGCGCTCCGAGCAGCCCACCGATCAGCGCGGCAAACACGATCTCATAGGCCCAGTCGACCGGCTTGCCCAGCTCGCGCAGGCGGCGCGCGACGATCGCCCCACAGACCAGAAAGCAGATCGCGAAGGTGACGCCAAACGTCTTGACGGAGATGCCGAAGATGAGGACTTCGGGCTTCACGGGACTTGCGCTATCAGCGGCATCGACACTCGCGGACTCTACAATCAATCCTGATGGCCAAGCGACACTCCAGTTTCGGCAAAGACACCGGCCTGCAGGTGCGGATGCTGATGACCTTGTTCCTGTTGGGGGTCGTCTACCTGGTGTTCGTCGCCGCGCTGTTCGCCGCGGGCGCCGCCGCCGGATTGATCGTCGTGATCGCGGTGTTCATGCTGGCGATGCAGCTGTTCACCTCCGACAAGATCGCGCTGGCGACGCTTGGCGCCAAAGAGGTCTCCCCCGAGGAACAGCCCGAGCTGCACGGGATCATCGAGCGACTGTGCGTGCAGGCTGACCTGCCCAAGCCACGCGTTTGCGTAATGGAGACAAACATGCCCAACGCGTTTGCGATGGGCCGCTCGCAGAAGTCCGCAACGGTGTGCGCCACCAGCGGCATCCTGCGGATGCTCGACACGGCCGAGCTCGAAGGCGTGATCGGCCATGAGCTCACGCACGTGATCAACCGCGACGTGATGGTGATGACCCTTGCCAGTTTCTTCGCCACGCTCGCGGCGCTGGTCGCCCAATTCTCGCTGTTCTTCGGCGGTGGCTTCGGCGGCGGCTACGGACGCAGCCGCGAAGAGGAGGAGGGAGCGCTGCTCGTGCTGCTTGTCTCGGTGCTCGTGTATGCGATCTCCTTCATGCTGCTGCAGGCACTCTCGCGCTACCGCGAGTTCGCCGCCGACCGCGGCTCGGCTGTGTTGACAGGCCGCCCCAGCGCACTGGCCTCGGCGCTCGTGAAGATCAGCGGCACGATCGAACGCATCCCCAGCCAGGACCTGCGCCAGGCCGAAGGCATGAGTGCTTTCTTCATCGTGCCCGCGCGCACCAAGCAGTCGCTGATGAACCTCTTCTCCGACCACCCCTCGCTCGAGAAGCGTCTGGACGCGCTCAGCCGGCTGGAGTCCCAGCTGCAGAGCGCCGCATAAGCCCTGTTGGGCTAGCGCAGCAGAAGACTGAGCTAGCCCTGCCGACACCGACACGACGAAGATCGAACGCATAACTCCATGGGACTACGCGACATCCTGACCGGCCGCCACGAGGTCAAGGGCCCGGCCCCCGACCGCCTGTTTGCGATCTCCACCGCGTACATCACGCTGCAGACCGAGCACAACATCGAGCCGGCGGGCGCCGCCGCAATCGTCTTTCAGGCGCTGCAGACCAGCGAGTTCGAAGCGGTCATCAAGGAAATGGAAGAAGTCGTGATCGCCACCGGCGGGGAGAGCGGCACGAAGGTGCACACCGAGGACGACAGCTTCGGCTACCGCTGGATGGTGTTGCACGGCGCCTCGGTCGAAGACCTTGCCGTGGGCATCAACGCAGTGTCGAGCTCGATCGAGTCGGCCGGCCACGGCGAGCGGCTGTTGTGTGCTGTGTTTGCGTTCAAGGACGCCAAGGGCGCGCCGGTGTACTTCATCTACAACTACAAGCGCGGGTTCTGGTACCCGTTCGTGCCCGCGTCGGGGAGCGGCGCATCGAGCTCGACCAGACCGACCGAGCGATCCACCGAGCGCGAGCTGCAATTGAAGGCACAGATGGCCTCCGAACTTCCGATCGAGCCGGAGCTGGAGCGGTGGTTCCCCTTGTGGGGCATCCCGATCTGACGGCCGTACGTACGCGCCCGGGGCGCAGCGCAACTTGAGCCACCCCGCACTACGGGGTGCTACGTTTTCATCCTCCTGAACATCGAAGGAACCGAACGGTCATACCCTTTGGAGGATGAGATGGCGGATGGGGATGGTTGGACGCGGCACTTGCCAGCAGTGCTGGGTGGGGCGCTGCTGCTGGTCCTGGCCTTCGCGCTCGTCGCCTCCGGTTGCGGCACGTCGGGGTCGGGTACGACGATCGTCCTCTACAGCGCTCAGCACGAGCAGACGACCGACGCGATGATCGCGGCGTTCACCAAGCAAACCGGCATCCACGTGCGGGTTGAGCAGAACGACGAGGACGTGCTCACCGCGCAGCTCGAGGAGGAGGGTGAGTTGACCCCAGCCGACGTGTTCTACACCGAGAACTCCAACTGGCTCGAACAGTTGAGCGGCCAGCACATGCTGGCCGAGGTCGATCCGGCCACGCTTGCCGCCGTGCCCAAGCGGGATGACGCCGCCAACGGCGACTGGGTCGGGGTGTCGGCGCGCATCAGCGTGCTGATCTACAACACGAGCAAGCTCAAGCCATCTGAACTACCGAAGTCGGTGATGGAACTGGCCGCCCCCAAGTGGAGGGGAAAGATCGAGATCGCGCCCGGGGAGACCGACATGTGGCCAGTGATCAGCTCGATCGCGCGCTCCTATGGCCGCAGGGCGGCGCTGCGCTGGCTGATCGGTTTGGAGCTAAACGCCGAAGGCAACGACCAGGTTCCCGACAACGAGACGATCACGAGCGACGTAAGCAAAGGCACGATCGACATGGGCCTGATCAACCACTATTACTACTACCGGCTGATGGCCGAAATCGGCAAGAAGGCGATCAAAGCCAACATCGCCTACTTCGCCCCCCGCGATCCGGGCTATGTCGAGGACATCTCCGGAGCGGCGATCCTGAAGACCTCAAAGCACCAGGCCGCCGATCAGGAGTTCCTGAGATTCCTGACCAGCCGAGCCGGTCAGGAAGTGCTCGCGCACAGCAGCAGCTTCGAGTACCCGATCCGAGTGGGCGTGGCCGCCAACCCCCAGCTCACACCGCTGAGCCGGCTGCAACCCGCGAACTTCACCCCCGCGCAGCTCGGCACCGGGTTGAACGCCAAGGAATTGCTCGAAGAATCAGGGCTCCTGTGATGGCGCACCGACGGGCGCGCTAGGGCCGGGAGAGCGATGTCCGAGATGCTCACGCCGGGGATCGCGGACGCGAGGGCGTTGGGCTGGCGTAGTCGTCGCTACTCACGCCGCCACGCGCACCGGGGGCGCTTGGCGGTCGCGCTTGGTGCGTGCATCGCCCTGGCGCTGTTGGCCCCGCTGGCGCTGCTCGCGCTCGACGCCCGTAGCGCCGGGTGGCACGAAATCCACCATGTGCTGCTGGACGGGCGGGCGCTGTATCTGCTGGGTCACACCGTCGTGCTGTCGCTGCTGGTCGCCCTCTTCGCGGCAAGCATTGGTGTGGCGTGCGCATGGTGCACCGAGCGGACCCGACTGCCGGGACGACGGGTTTGGACCGTGCTGCTGGTGCTGCCCGTGGCGATCCCCGACGACGTCGTGGGCTATGCGTGGCATTCGTTTGCCCCGACGATGGACCCGCTGCTGGCGGCCACACTGGTGATGACACTCGGCACCTATCCGTTCGTGTATCTGCCGGTCGCCGCCGCGCTGCGCCGCTCGGATCCGGCGATGCAGGACGTGGCGCACAGCCTGGGCGCCGGCCGCGTGCGCACCTTCATTCGCGTCACGCTCCCGCTGATCCGCACCGCGGTGCTGGGAGGGTGCGTGCTTGTGATGCTCACCACGATCGCCGAGTTCGGCACGTTTGAGATCGTGCGCTATCAAACTTTTACGACCGAGATCTTCACCGAGTTCCAGTTCGACTCGCGCGCGGCCGCGGCGATGTCGGTGCCGCTCGTGTGCCTCGCGCTGCTGGTGCTGGCTGTCGACGGGATCGTGCCGCGCAGGGCGGTGGCGCGCACCACACCTCAGCGAGCGGCCGTGCGGGCGCGCTGGAAATGGGCCTCGGCCCTGCCCCTGCTGGCGCTGGCGGCGCTGATCGCGCTGGCGATCGGGGTGCCGCTCGTCACGCTCGTCTACTGGATGGCCCAGAGCCAACACGCAACGCTGCCGGCGACCGCCACGGTCGGGCAGGCCACCTGGAACACGCTCAGATACAGCGCGTTGGGGGCGACCGCGGCCGTGGCGCTGGCGCTGCCGGTGGCGATGATGACCTTCCGCCAGTCGAGCGCCGCACGACTGGCGATCCAGCGCGCCACGTTTGTCACCCTCGCGCTCCCCGGCGTGGTTGTCGCGCTCGGTCTGGTGTTCTTCGCAACTCGCTACGCGTTCGGGCTCTACCAGACGGGCGCGTTGCTGATCGTCGCCTACGCAATCATGCACTTCCCGTTTGCGCTCGTGTGCGTAAAGACCTCGGTCGCACAGGCGCCGGCGCGCTTCGCCGACGTTGGCCGCTCGCTGGGCCGGGGACCGGTAGCCGTGTTCTTCCGCGTCACCCTGCCGTTGCTCGCACCCGGACTGCTGGCTGGATTCTGCCTGGTATTTGTGATCGCCGTGACCGAGCTCACCGCGACGCTGATCCTCGCGCCGATCGGGGTGCAGACGCTGGCCACCCAGTTCTGGGCCTACCAGAGCGAAGTCGCCTATGGCGCGGCGGCCCCCTACGCTCTGGTGATAGTCGCGCTCGCGGCTATTCCGGCCGTCGTGCTGGCGCTGTGGTTCGATCGCGGACGCAATATCCCCCAACTAGCGCCCTCGTGATCGCCGCAGGTACACGCACATGAGCGCGATCGAGCTGCGCGGGGTCGTGAAGAGCTTTGGCGCGACACCGGTGCTGAGCGAAGTCGAGCTGACGGTGCCCGACGCATCGATCACGGCCGTGCTGGGGGTGTCGGGCAGTGGCAAGACCACGCTGCTGCGGCTGATCGCGGGCTTCGATGAGCTGGACGCGGGCACGATCGCGATTGGTGGCCGCGTCCTGGATGACGGGCAGCGCAGCGTCAATCCTCAATATCGCGGCATTGGCTACGTACCGCAGGACGGCGCACTGTTTCCCCACCTGACCGCGCTCGGCAACGTCGGCTTCGGGCTGGCTCGGCGCGAGCGCGCCAGCGCACTAGATCTCCTGGAGCTGGTTGGGCTGGCCGGCCTGGAGCGGCGCTACCCTCACCAGCTCTCCGGCGGCCAGCAGCAGCGCGTGGCACTGGCGCGAGCGCTGGCGATCCGCCCGCGCGTGATGCTGTTGGACGAGCCGTTCAGCTCGCTGGACGCACCGCTGCGCGCGGGACTGCGACGCGACGTGGCAAAGATCCTCGCCGACGCGGCGACCACGACCGTGCTGGTCACCCATGACCAGCAGGAGGCGCGCGCGCTGGCCGACCGGATCGCCGTGCTCGACGGCGGACGGATGCTCGCGCACGCCGAGCAGGCCGACGCCGACGCTTGGGCAGCACGCGTAGACGAAGCCGAGCGCCACGGACCGACTGAGCGGCGCGGAGCGGTCCGAGCCGAGCAGCCCTCCGCGTCGCTCAGTCGGGGATCAGCCCCTCGCCCGTGAACTCGCGCGCGGCCTCCTGGAGCGTGGTGTCGCCGGGCGGCAGGATCACATCCGAGGTCTCGATCTCGTCGTCGCCGACGACGGCACCATGCGCGCGAACGAAGTCGAGCAATGCGGTCAAAGCCGCAGCGAAGCCCTCCTCCTGCTGCGCATCGACCGCGGCATGCGCCGCGCCGGCGAGCCGATCGAGCTGATCATGCAGATCGTCCTCCAGCCGGTACTGGTCCTCGCCTGAGATGCGCACGATCATGCCGATTGCTCCTTGCTCGAATCGCCTGCGGGCTCGGCCTCGACCGGCGTGGCGCCCTCGGCTCCCGCACCAAGCTCTCCGGCGCCCGCGGTGGGTGGGGTACCAGACCCGATTTCGCCCTTGAGCTTCGCGAGGTCATCGTCGACCGCGGACTTGCTCGACAGTGCTTTCAGCTGGCGATCGATGTCGTCTTCGCCGGGCCCAAGCGCAGTGACATCATCGAACGTACCGGCCGCTTCGAGCTCCTGCACGGCGTCGGCACGGGCCTTCATGTTTTCGGTCTTGTCAACCGCACGCTGCATCGCCAGGCCGACGTCGGCCATCTGCTCGCCCACGCCCGTGGCCGCTTCGGAGATCTTCACCTGAGCTTCGGCGGCGGAGTACTGAGCCTTGATGACCTCCTTCTTGGTGCGGAAGGATTCGATCTTCGCGCGCAGCTTCTGCTCGGACTCGGTCAGTTTCTGCTGCTGGTCTTCCAGTTCGGCGACCTGCGTGTCGAGCCCCTGTAGCTCGGTCTGGGCGATGTTCTTGCGTTCAAGCGCGGTGCGAGCGAGGTCTTCCTGGCCGGAGGACACCGCCTGGCGAGCCTGCGTGTCGAGCTTGACGACCTGCTGCTGGAGCGTCGTCTCCTGCAACTGCAGGCGCTTCTTGGCGGTCACCACGTCGGCGATGCCCTTCTTGACGTTCTGCAGTTGTTCGACCTGCTTTTGATAGCTGTAGTCGAGCGTCTCGGCGGGGTCTTCGGCGCGATCCAAGAGCTTGGAGACCTTGGCCTTCACGACGGTTGACATGCGCCCGGTCAAACCGGCCATGTAGATCCTCCTGTGGAGCGGGAACGTGAGCTACAAGCGTAGCCGACGAGGCTCTACCTAGAGGCCCGTGGGATGGCGGACCGTGAAGCCCGCGTTTTCGGGGCGCAGCGGGCGCCAGCGGGGACCCGGCAGGTTGGACGGGTCGTTGGCGGGACTCGTATCCAACCGCAGACCGGCGACTGTCATGTAGGCATGGCCGCCGTTGGCGAAGATCGTCACCCAGGTTCCCACACCCTGCGAGTCCCAGCTCATGAATTCGGTTGAGTCCATCGGCGTTTCGATCAGGTTGGCGCCGTGCAGTGCGTAGGAGACGGTGCCGGAGCAGTCGTAGCCGGGTGAGATGAATGATGCGTGGCCGCCACCGTAGATGTAGGGCAAGCCGACGATCTGGTTGCCTGCCCAGATGATCTCCTGGACAGCGGCAGGGGCAGACATCGGGGCAGCCGCGAGACCGTTCACAAAGCGTGCTGTGTTACCGGGCACGAGCAGCTCGGGCTTGGTGTCGGTCGCGATCCCGGCGGTGGCGCCGCCGGTGGAGGAGGTGACTTCGCCGGCCGTTTGCGGCGCCACGTATGGAAGGACCTGGCCGGTGGTCGTCTTCTCGTAGACCGGCCCCTTGTAGGCGATGTTGGTTGACTTCGAGACTATGGGAGCGTGGGGCTTCTTGACCGCGGGCGTGCTTGTGGTTGGCGTGGCAGCACCCACGGATGCTGGCGATGTGGTTACGGTCGAGGAGCCCCCGGCCGATACGCCACCGGTAGCGGCTATGGCCGATACCGGCATGCAGATCAGGACCAGCATGCTGAATAGCGTTGAGCCCGCAGCTCGAAATCGCAAAACAACCTCTTTCGTCGGCCTGCGGGGTTAGCTGACGGGCTAGCGCTGAAAGAGCCTGCGCTTCTCACGGATCTACCGCGGGATTCGCCCCAACAACTTGGGTCCCCCGTTCTTTGGCTTCTGGCCAAAGATTCGGCGTTCGGGGCGACAAGCTATCAGAGTGCAATGACGGTTGCACGGGTTGCACGCGTTTTGGCATGTTTTCCCCGCAAATACGGGCATTTTGGGCGGCAGATTGCAGGCGGAGCACTTGCACGGGAGCGATTCTTGGGGCACCCGACAGCCGCCCCCTGCCGCCACAGTCGTCGGGGGTGGCGGGTAGCGTGGAGAGCATGCGTGGATCCTCCGTGCGCGTCGCAACCGCCGCGATCGCCCTGTGCTTGGCATTCGCCGGGTGCGGCAAGTCGCTGCCCCAAACCACAGCATCGCCCGGCGCAGGCCCAGCCAACCCGCTCAGTGCTCGAGGCGCGGCGAGTGTGTCCACGACCAACACCACCCGCCTGGGCGGCTCGAACCCGCTGATCGACGCCGCCGCGGTCGCCGTGGCCGCCTATCCAGGCCTAACCCCGGCGACCCGCCCGCAGGCGGTCGTGCTGGTGAGTAAGAGTGACTGGCCGGCGGCCCTGGCGGCATCGGTTCTGGCAAGCTCGCCCCTGCACGCACCGCTGCTCTACAGCGAAGGACCCACGCTGCCCGCGGTCAGCGCCAATGCGCTGCGGATGTTGGAACCGACCGGCAGCGCCACGCTGGGAGCGCTGCCAGCTCACAAGCCGACTGGCCTGGTGCAGATCGTTCAGGTCGGCGATGCGGCGACGCCGCCGGGCTATCTCACCGGCGCCCTCAAGGCAGCTGAGCCGGCCGCGCTTGCGGTGGCAATCGAGCGACTGGTGAGCTCTCTGCGTGGACATACGCCGCGCCAGGTGATCGTGACGGCCTCCAACGGCCCACCCGCAATGACGATGCCGGCGGCGGGCCTGTCGGCCCAGACCGGCGCGCCGATCCTCTATGTGGACCGATTGCGAATCCCGCGAGCGACCAGCACGGAGCTGGCACGACTTGGACATCCCTCCATCTATGTGGTGGGACCGAGCTCCGTGGTCAGCGAACGCGTGAAGGAAGACCTGCAGGCATTCGGCACAGTGACCCGTATAGCGGGCACGACGCCGGCGACCAACGCGATTGCGGTGGCACGATTCACCAACGGATCGTTCGGTTGGGGAGTACTGGAACCGGGACATGGGTTCGTGTTTGCGAACGCCGTGCGACCGCTCGACGGACCGGCAGCGGCGCCGCTCTCGGCCGGCGGCGACTACGGTCCGTTGCTGCTGTTGGAAAGCCCCAACCGCATCGGCTCGGCGCTGGGCGGCTATCTGAGCGACCTACAGCCAGGCTTGCCACCCTCTGGGCCGGTGCACACCGTTTACAATCACGGTTGGCTGATCGGAGATGAAAGCGCTATCTCCGAGCTCACCCAGGCGAGGCTCGACACGGCTCTGGGGGTATCCTCTCGACCTGCCGCGGAAACCGAAATCTCCTCGCCCACCACAACCCCAGACGAATCAGCGCCACCCACCGAACCATGAGCCAAGCAGAGAACCCGAGCCGCCTGTTGAGAGAGAGCGCAGGCGAAGTGAGCGTCGAGGACGTGCGCGAGCTGATGGGAGCGTCGACTCCCCACTTTGCGCTGCAGCTGCGCAACCGGATCGCACGCTTGATCTCCGGACTTCCGAACGGACACCCGGCGCGCGTTGAAGGCGAGCGCGAGATCGCGCGCCTGGAGCACCTCGGCCTGAGCGGCGAGACGCGCGGAGAGGGCGGCAACGACGGCGAGCGACCGCTGCCCTCGCTCAACGTCGCGTAGCCGCACGAGCGCGCGCGTCGAGAAAACTGGCGCGCAACAACCTGAACAGGAACACGAACACGGCGATGTCGACAGCGAACATGCCGAGATTGACCACCTGCGAGGCTTTGTCGAGGAACGTGTATCCCAGCACGACCGCGGAGTGCAGCACCACGACGGGCATCAGCGCAAGCAGCAGCGTGTGCGAGCGAAAGCCACTGCGGTGCTCTCGCCAAGCAACCTCGATCGTGCCAAGCGCCACGGCCACAATCGAGGCAAGCAACAGCGGTCCGCCGGCGGACACCCCGTGGCGTAGGCGGATCATGGCGATCACGAACGCGATCCCGCCCACAAGAATCAACAGCTCGGAGAGTGGCCATGGATGCCACGGCGCGGGCGGACGCTCTCCATAGGTCGGGGTAACCGGTACCGCTCCCCGAGCGGCCGAGCGAGTCCGCGCTCGATCGCGCCGCGAGGACTGCTCCCTCGGCTCGACCTGCGCGCGCTCGCCGGCAAGCGACCCGCCGGGACGCGGCTTACGGGAACGACCTCGCGGACCCCTGGTGTTGCTTGCCACTACTACAGTCTAAGCTGGGCCGCTGTGGAGCGACCGTCGAGCACCTGGGAGCGCGTGGCTGGATTGTCGCTACAGATCGACAGCTATTCGCTGCACCCCCTACAGGCGCTCGTGTCTAGCGATTTCGAGCGCAAGAGCACAGTCATCCGCTTGGCCGGCGCTGGCCATGAGGGCCTCGGCGAGGACGTGACATATGACGCGGTCGACCACGACATCCTGCAGGCGGCTGGGCCGGTGTTGCCGCTGGCCGGCAGTTGGACGATCGATTCGTTTGCCGAGCACATCGCGTCGCTTGATCTGTTTCCGAGCGAGCCTCAACGCGAGGTGTCGCGGCGCTATCGCGTGTGGGCGTATGAGTCGGCGGCGCTCGACCTGGCGTTGCGCCAGTCGGATACAACACTGCACGAGGCGCTCGGCCGCACGCCGGAACCTGTGCGCTTCGTGGTCTCGCTGCGCCTAGGCGAGCCACCCAGCACGGACCCTTTGCGCCGACGTCTGGAGCGCAACCCATCGCTGCGCTTCAAGCTTGACCCGACCAGCTCCTGGAGCGAGCAGCTGATCGCCGAGCTCGTGGCGACCGGCGCCGTGGAGTCGGTCGACTTCAAGGGTTACTACTCGGGATCAATCGTCGATCAGGCGCCCGACCCCGTGCTGTACCGGCGCGTGGCGGAGGCGTTTCCGCACGCATGGATCGAGGATCCGGCGCTGACGCCAGAGACCGACAAGGCGCTCGCAGAGCACCGCGAGCGCTTCTCCTGGGACGCGCCGATCCACTCGGTGGCCGACATCGAAGCGCTGCCGTATCCACCGCGAATGGTCAACATCAAGCCCTCGCGACTCGGGGGGCTGCGCAATTTGCTTGGCGCCTATGACTATTGCGCCGAGCGCCGCATCGGCAACTACGGCGGCGGACAGTTCGAGCTCGGTGTGGGTCGCGGCCAGAACCAGTATCTGGCATCGCTGTTTCACGCCGACGCGCCCAATGACGTGGCGCCGAGCGGCTACAACCTGCCCGAGCCGCCCGCGGGGCTGCCGCGGAGCCCGCTTGCGCCGGAGCCCTCGACGCTCGGGTTTCGCTGGGGCACCGAGACACGCTGAGCAAACAACCGCCGAGCCCACCTCCTCGAGACGACGGTGGGTCCCACCGGACGAGCCGGCGGGACCCACTGCTACAGCGCCTACGTTACTGCGTGCCTACATATAAGCGACGCCAGTTATTCGCTTTTTACTACCGCGGCCGCACTGGCATTTTCAAGCGTGCCCTTGAGGATCGCGGTGTTGTTGCCCGAAACGGACGGCAATTCGAGCTCTGAATCCACAGCGTCGTCGACCAACCCGGTAAACAACCCGAAGAGGATCTCCGAGCCACATCCTTCGGCTTCAGGCGCTGCGAACGTGTTGTTCACGAGCGAGTTTTTCTTCAGGATGAGCAGCGTGCCTTCTTCGATGAATTCAGGTTCACCGAGGCTGCCCGTGATCGGTTCGTTCGGTAATTTGGGGCTAGTCGTGCCCGTCGTCAGTTCGAGGACCACAGGGTGGGCTTTCGAGCCGACATAGCATTCACTGCCCAGGAACGAGTTTTCCAGATGGACCCGCACTGGCAGCGACAGGGCATCCGGCGCTCCACCCAGCAGAGCCAGCCTGCTGATCCCGATGGTTCCCTCGAGTTCCGTCGTCGCCGTCACGCCGGTGACGCCTTTGTTGACGATTTCGTTGAAGAAATTCTGCAGGAATTCTGGCCAACCTTTGGGGGCCACGATTTTAAGCAATCCGCCCGGTACCGTCTCAGGCGTTTTTGACAGTGTTTCATAACCGCTTGCGGCGTTCACCCAGGTTTCGGTTTCTGCCGCTTCGTTATCGATGATGCCGCCTTGCAGCGTGATCGTTTTCGTGATCGGCACTACAGTTTTCTTGATCTTGAATTCGCCGCTGCTGGTCGTAGCGAACACGCAGAAATTCACACCGCTTGTTTTTGTCGGACAGCCGCCAAAGTTTGCGAATTTGCCCGTCGGTTTGCCGGCCATGGCCGGCGCCGCGAACCCGAGTGCGGCAAGCGAGACCGCAGCCACTGCGAGGAGCGGGGCCATGAGTCGGCCGCCCCTCCCCATATGGGGTATGCCCATTCTAGTCATCCTAATCCTCCTGATTGGTTGATACATCCGAGGCGCCGCCCCGTCCAACTCAATCCGAGCACGAATTGAAATCGCCATGCCATTCTGTTCACGTACTAGCAATCAATGGACGCGGCATATTGTTGTTATTGGAACAAGACGCCGTTGACGGTTCTATAGGAAAGACGGCCCCATGTCAAGCGGAAAACGCCGCCGAGTGTCAAGTGCGCAGCCGCCTGTCGATGCGGCCACCGTGATCGCCGCACCCAGGATCGGCTAGCTGGGATGAACGACCGCGATCGCTCCCCCCAGGGTCGGCTAGATGAGATTGGCTCCCCGAATCGACGCGTAGGATCGATCTGGACTGATATGCGGCTCACCACGAGCTTCCACGAGCATTCCGGGCGTCCGCCCGTCGATGACGCGACCGCGGCAATACCGACAGGACTAAACGCAACTTCTCTGTCTGCCAGCGGTTTGGAGTGCCAAAACCGCTAACGTCGGGCCCGTCAGGCCCCGGTGGGGCGGGATCTAGCCGGGTGGGAACAGACGGCGTCGGGCCGGGAGCCCTGACGCCCGATGGCCTGAAGGCATGCCGAGAGCCCGAAAGGCATAGTTCGTGGCAAGAGCAACAATCCACAAGCGATCGAATTCGAAGCTCTTCGGAATAGCGCTGCAGGCGTTGTGCGTGATCTGCATGGCCTTTGCCCAGCTCCCAGCAGGGGCAACGGCAGCAACGAGCGCAAGCGGCGGGGCCGGGGGAACGTCCGCTCCCTCCGGTAGCGGCTCTTCGGCCCCGAAACCCAAGGCGCCGCCGAGGCGCCCCGCCAAGGCCAAGACGAAAGCGACCAAGCCCAGGGACCCGTTCACGCTAACAAGCGCCATCTGCGCTCCGGCGATCCACTGCTCGACCAACCCACGTCAGGTCTCCGAGGGTGGAGAGCTGCTGATCAAGGGCGCCGGTCTGCGCAGTGGCATGGTCGTGGCGTTTCCGCACAGCTGGAACGCACGTATCGCCAGCAACTCCCCCACCGCCCATCTGGCCGCCTCGACTCTTGGGATGGTCGTGCATGTGCCGAACAACGCCCATTCCGGGCGCATCATGGTCTTGATCAGCCACGGGCGCCACACCAACTCCTTCGGCCCGATCCAGATCGTGAGCTACGCGCTGCACCCGCCGGTGGCGCCCAAACCGCCGGCGGCCACGCCCACATCGATCCCAAGCGGCACCGCGTTCGATGGGCAGGGCATGTGGATCTGGTATGTGAGCCAGTCCGACGGCGGCAATCTCGCCTCGATCGTCGCCCAAGCGCATGCGGCCGATGTGACCACGCTGTTCATCAAGAGCTCCGACGGATCGTCGAACTACTGGAGCCAGTTCAGCCCCGAACTGGTGGCACAACTGCATGCCAACGGACTGAAGGTGTGCGCTTGGCAGTACGTGTATGGCACCAACCCTGCGGGCGAGGCTGAACTCGGCGCACGCGCGGTGGCCGCGGGGGCCGACTGCCTGGTGATCGATGCGGAGTCCGAATACGAAGGGCGCTATGGCGCGGCGCAGACCTATATCAGCGACTTGCGAGCCACGATCGGGCCCAACTATCCCCTCGGCCTCGCCTCGTTCCCCTACGTATATGACCACACATCCTTCCCCTACTCGGTGTTCCTTGGCCCGAACGGCGCCCAGTTCAACGCGCCGCAGATGTACTGGAAGGACATCGGCGACTCGGTGGACACGGTCTATGCGAACACCTATATCGCTAATCGAATCTATGGCCGCCCGGTCTTCCCGCTCGGACAGACCTACTCGAAACCCTCAGCCGAAGAACTGGTGCGCTTCCGCGAGGAGGCACCTCTTTACGGAGCGACCGGCACTTCCTTCTGGGACTTCCAGGAAACCCCGGCAAGCCTTTGGACGTCGCTGGCGACCCCGCTCGCGCCGCTCACAAGCGTTACCCCGAATCCGTCATGGTCGGAACTGGGCGAAGGCAGCAAAGGCGACCCGGTGCTTTGGATGCAAGAGCACCTTGCCGCTGCGATCCCAAGCCAGGAAACCACCGGCATCTTCAACGCGGCAACCGCAGCCAACCTGGAGCAGTTTCAGAGCGCGCACGGGATCGCACCCAGCGGCCACACCGAAGCGGCCACCTGGCAAGCGCTGTTGGCCCTCACGCCAGTCGCTGTGGACTGGACCGGCGCTGGACCCAAGGGGTAGGCTCCAAGCAGCCGAGAGCCCGGCCGGGGCCGGGCTCTCAAAGACCTCCAGGTGTCCCGCAGGACGCTGCCGTCAGACGCGCTGAATCAGCGTTCCCGTCCCCAGTCCACCGCCACAGCACATCGTGACGAAGCCGATCTCCTTGTCGGAGCGCTCGAGCTCGTGCAGCAGGGTGGTGATCAGCCGCGCTCCAGTCGAGCCGAGCGGGTGGCCGAGCGCCATCGCGCCGCCGTTGACGTTGACGCGGTCCATGTCGGGACTCAGCTCGCGCTTCCAGGCAGCCACAACCGGGGCAAACGCCTCGTTGATCTCGATCAGGTCGATGTCGTCGATCTTCATGCCGTTGCGCTGCAGGATCTTGCGCGTAGCGGGGATCGGTCCTTCGAGCATCTTCACGGGGTCGCAACCCACCGTCGTTTGGTCGACGATGCGCGCACGCGCGGTCAGGCCAAGATCTTTGGCCTTCTCGGCGCTCATCAACAGCACCGCGGCGGCGCCATCTGAGATCTGCGAGCTGTTGCCGGCCGTGATCTTGCCGTCGGGCTTGAACGCAGGTTTGAGCTGGGAGAGCGCCTCGAGGTTCGTATCGGGACGGATGCCCTGATCGGTGACATAGGTGTCGCCGTTGACCGCAAACGGCACGATCTCACGCTCGAAACGGCCCTCCTCGGTGGCCTGGTGGGCCAGTTTGTGGGAGCGCACCGCCAGTTCGTCAAGCTCGGAGCGCGGGATCTCCCACTCGTCGGCGATCATCTCAGCACCAAGACCCTGACCGACGATGTTGTGCTTGGCCATCAGCTCGGGCGTGAAGGCGAAGCCGAACTCCTGCTGGGTCTTCATGCCCGCCGCAAACGGGAAGTGGCCCATGTGCTCCACACCGCCGCCGATCATCGTGTCGTGCACGCCTGCAGCGATCAACGCAGCGGAGAAGTTGACGGCCTGCTGGGCCGAGCCGCACTGGCGATCGACGGTCGTGCCCGGAGTCTCGATCGGCAGGCCGGCCTGCAGCCAGGCGTTGCGAGCGATGTTGAAGCCCTGCTCGCCAAACTGCTGCACGCAGCCGGCGACGACATCCTCGACCACAGCGGGCTCGATGCCGGCGCGGTCGATCACCTCGGTATAGACCTTCGCGAGCAGCGTGTTGGGATGGGTGTCCTTGTAGTAACCCTTCTCCAGGTGTCCGCGACCGATCGGTGTGCGAACCGCCTCGACGATTACGACCTCGCGGCCCTCTGCTTGCCTCATTTTGGAAGTCCTTTGCTCGTCTGTTGCCGGTGGCGCCGAGGCATCTCGCCCGGCGTGTGCTCAGAAAGCGCCCGCAAGCTGGCTCTGGTGAAGACGCCGTGCGTTCGCTACCTCTACTGTACCGCTCAGCAGCACTAGATTGACTGGTCAGTCAACCAGGATCCGGCGCGACCGGGTCGAGGAAGCCGGACTGGCCCCTAGATACAGCAACTGCCAGCTACACCGCCAGAGGAGCGAAAGACCTTGAACGAACGCCTAGCCATAGTCGGCAGCGGAGCCATTGCCTGTGGGCTGGCCGCCACCGCCGCACACCACGGGGGTGGGGGGATCCGATACTCCTGCTCGCACGCTCAGACAGCTCAGCCGAGCGCGCACGTGCCACCGTAGAGAAGACCCTCAGCCGTTTGGAAGCCGAGGTCGACCCCCAGCATGTGCAGATCGTCACAGATACCGCTGCGCTTGCACAGTCCTCATTCGTCGTGGAGGCGGTCGTGGAGGACCACGACGTCAAGGCCGGACTGCTGGGCGAGCTGAACGGCATCCTCGACGGGCAGGCGGTACTTGCCTCGACGACCTCCTCGCTGTCGGTGGAGCGCCTCGCGGAGGCATCTGGCCGCCCGCAGCGGTTCGTCGGCCTGCACGTGTTTAACCCGGTGACGCGCATGAAGCTCGTGGAGCTCGTATTTCCGAAAGCCGCCTCGCAGGAGACGCGCGACCGTGCCTCAGCCCTGTGCGAGACCTTCGAGAAGACCGCGGTCGAGGTTCCCGACGTGCCCGGTTTCGTCGTCAACCGGCTGCTGTTCCCCTACCTATTCAACGCGGTGCGCCTGCTGGAAGAGACCGGGATGGATCCCAAGGACATCGACACCTGCATGAAGCTGGGGGCCGGCCACCCGATGGGGCCATTCGCGCTGCTGGACTTGGTGGGCCTGGATGTCTCCAAGGCGATCGGCAAGATGATCGGCGAGCCGATCCCACCGCGCGTGGATCAACTGATCGACGAGGGCGCCCTGGGGCGCAAGACCAAGCGGGGATTTCTCGCCTACTGAGCAGCTGAGCCGAAGTCAGTGAGAAGTCGGTGAGAATTTATTTAGCCTCACCATACTTTTAGGCGGGCTTCATCGAGCGGGGCATACTTGGACGTGCGACACAGATCGCAGACCCGCCTCCCAGTGCACACGTTCCGGCCCGCTCCCCCCGCGGGCCGGACGTGTCTTTGGGGCGCCATTCCCTGACTCCTGGCAGCGACTCGCCTCAAGCGGTCTCGCGCGGACCATGAGAGTCATCCTCGCGAGCGTGCGCCGGCCGGCGCTGGCGAATCCGCACCGCCTCCACACGGTTGTGATGGACCGACTCGACCCTGATCGAGAAATCCCCCGAGCTGATCGTGTCCCCGCGGCGTGGCAGACGTCCGATCTCGGCGAACACGAATCCGCCGACCGAGTTGTAGGCGTCACTGTCGACAGGCAGCTCGACGCCGTAGTCCAGCAGGTCCGCAATCGACACATGGCCGCGCACGAACCAGTCGCCATCGGCGAGCTGGCGCACCTCGCCAGCGGCGGGATCGGTCTCGTCGGCGATCTCACCGACGACCTCCTCAACGATGTCCTCGATAGTCACAATCCCCACAACGCGCCCATACTCATCGACCACGACCGCCATCGACGTGCGCTCGCGCTGGAGGTCGGCAAGCAGATCGTCGAGCGGCTTGGTCTCCGGGACGATCGGAGCATCGTGCATGATCGGCTCGATCGACGCGTGCGGGCCGTCGTGCATGAGCCGCTTGGCCAGGGAAGATGCGTGCACAAGCCCGCGCACGCGGTCGCGATCCTCGCCTTCGATCACCACCAGTCTCGTATGGCCACTCGATATGCAGAGCTCGAGCGTTGCTTGCACGTCTTGGGAGATATCAACGGTGACGACCGCGGGGATCGGCGTCATCACCTGGCGCGCCTCCTGTTCGTGCAAGTGAAACACGCCAGTGAGCATTCCCGCCTCTCCAGGGTCGAGCTGACCGCCGGCATATGACTCGGCGATCAGCCGCTTGAGCTCATCGGGCGAGCCGCCCTCCCCCATGTCGCTCATCTCCACGCCCAACAACCGCAGGATCCGACTCGATATGGCGGTGACTCCCACGATCACAGGATGGAAGAGGACGCTGAACCCCTGCAGGGGCCGAGCGATCCTGCGCGCAACCGACTCCGAGCGGTCCACCGCATAGAGCTTGGGCACCATCTCTCCGGCGATCAGCTGCGTGGCGGCGACCGCCACGAAGGCCACCACCACCGATATGACGATCGCGACGTCGTGGCTTGGCGTGCTGCCAAGCGCTCCCTTGAGAATGTCCGCGAGTGCGGGCGCGGCGAGCGCGCCGATCGCGATCGAGGTCATCGTCACGCCGATCTGCACTGCCGAGATGTACTCGTTGATGCGGTCCAGCTGCTCGAGGGCGAGCGTGGCGCCGCGCAGACCTTCATCGCGCATGACTTCCAGGCGGGCGCGCCTGGAACGCACGAGCGCATACTCGGCGGCGACGAAGAACGCATTGATCGCGACCAGCGCGACCGCGAATATGAGCTTCAGCCCGTTCACGCCGTGTCGGCGCTCAAATGGGCGCAGAGAATAGTGCGCCGCGTCCAGCAGCGACCATTGCGAAGAGGGCGGCCCGTGTCGCTCGGCGTGCTGCCGGTCGGGGCCATGCTACTTCGGGGAGGTTTTTCTTCGTCGTTCATCGGTGGCCGACCGCACAACCGTAGCAGGGGCCGTGGTCGGCCTTGGGCACGGCTCGGGAGCGCTCAGGCCAGAGCGTCAATGCGCACGGCCATCTCGAAGTCAGCCTGGGTGAGCCCGCCCTCGGAGTGGGTGGAGAGATCCAGACGGACCTTGTTCCAACCGTGCAGCAGGATGTCGGGGTGGTGTCCCACGGCCTCGGCGACCTCGGCCACACGATTGACGAAGACAATTGCGCCAGCAAAGTCATCGAGCTTCCACTCGCGCACGATCGCATCACCGTCGCGTCGCCATTCACCGCCGGCAAGCCTGGCATCGATCTCCCGATCGGAGAGAAGCGTCACGCGGGGAAGGATATCCCGCCGCTCGTACGATTCCCAACCCGCTCGTGTGACTCCGGGCCACCGTATGACTCCGGCCGTGCGATTCCCGGCCATCGGTGCAATCGACCTTGCGGCTATGCGATTCCCGGGCCCGAGGCCCCCGCAACGGCGATCGCACCAAGTACCGAGACGACCGAGAGCGCGGCACATGCCGCGAGACCGAGCCAGGAGCGATGACGATCGTCGGCAGTCCTGATCGCAAGCCCCGCGAGTGCTCCCCCGATCAAACCGCCGATGTGATCGCCAACAGAGATGTTGGCCAGCGTGAAGCTGAGAATCAGATTGATGACGATCAGCATCCCGATGCCCGACTCCATCACGCTTAGACCGCGCGCGCGCAGCTCGATCACGGCGGCGCCCATCAGCCCAAAGATGGCGCCCGATGCCCCGAGGCTGGGTGCGCTGGTGGCAAGCAGAGCACCGAAGGAGCCGGCGAGCATCGAGGTGAAGTAGATGGCGGCGAACTTGACCGATCCGAGTGCCGGCTCAAGCATCATGCCGAGCAGGTAGAGCAGATACATGTTGAAGGCGATGTGAATGAAGTTCTCGTGCAGGAACGCGCTTGTGACCAGACGCCAGTATTGGTGCTCCATACCAACCGAATAGCGTTCCAGTACGCCGTTTTCGATGACGGCGCCGTGGATGCTGGATCCCTCCAGCGTGAGCTGCCCCTGCTCGCACAGGAACGCAACAACGTTGATCGCTATCAGCGCGAATGTGACGCGTGGACGAGTGGCCATGTTGCGCATCGTCATGACGCGTGTGCCCTGCTTGGAGCACTCCGGGCAGCGCATGCCGACGGGAGTCGTGGTCATGCAGTCCGGACAGATCGGTCTTCCGCATGACGAGCAGGCGACGCCGGTCTCGCGCGAGGGATGGCGGTAGCAGGTGGCCATGAGCCGCGCAGACGCTAGCAGCGGCGCCAGCGCCTGGCGGCATCACGGGGCCTCTAGATCGTGGTTGGAACGTTGACCGCCATCTTGCGCAAACCCAGACGCATGCGGCCTTTGATTGTGCCCACCGGCGTGTCGAGCATGTTCGCAATCTCTGTGTGGGTGTAGCCCCCGTAGTAGGCGAGCGCGATCACGCAGCTCTGCTCGGGCGGAAGGCCGTCGAGTGCGACCCGCAGTTCGCGCGCGCGCTCGCGCCGGCCAACCTCACCATCGGTGAGCTCGCGCGCTTCGAGCAGATCCCCAAGATCTCGATCGCTCTCATCGACGGCTGGGAGAGCGACTCCTTGGCGCAGCACGTCGATTGCGCGATTTCGCACGATACCCAGCACCCATGCTCTGACGCTACCCCGGCTGCGGTCGTAGTGCCGACGACTGCGCCAGAACGAGAGGAATGCGTCTTGCACAACCTCCTCGGCGATCGCCCGTCTTGCGCATATCTGCGATGCAAGCGCCGCAGCGGCGCGCACGTGCCGCTTGTAGAGGAGCGCAAACGCGCGCGAATCTCCATCTACCACGAGCGCCATCAACGCATCGTCTGGTAGACGAGCGCTTGGACGCAGGGGAAACCCCAGCGGGCTACGCCCCAATGACGTGTTTGACCTACAAGCAGCGGATGGCACCTCCCCAGCAGGTACCGTCGCCGTAGGCGTCTTGTCGTCAACACGTTCCATATGCCTGACAATCGGAATAATTCCGAGAGAGACACTGTGAAGCCTTGGCGGCGAAATTGCAAGCAAAGTTGCATCGCCAATCCGCTTACACCGGCAAACTGCTCAGGCTTTACTCGCGCCTATATATGCCTTTGCTTTGGCCCTAACACTTCATTTTGTGAAGTGTTAGGGGCCGCAATTTGGAGCACATCACCGTCACCGCCGATCGCCCCTCAGCGATCGCCGAGCAGGCGACGCGTGTGCTCACGCAGATCGCCCACTGCACGCTCAGCAGCACTGCGAGCGCCGAGCGGATCGCGACCCCCAGGACGCCCGCGGTGACGCGCACGCAAGAGCACGAGCGCAACACCGGCACTGCTGCCAACGACCACGGCGGCAGCCGGACGAACCCAATTGCGTGGATCGCGCATAGCCGAGAGCTCCCACGCCTCCAGCTCCTCAACGGCGCTCTCGGTGAGGCTCGTGAGCGTGCTCTCAAGCCGCCTACCGAGATCTTCGGGCGGCTCAACCGGGGAGAGTGCCCTGTGAAGGAGGCCCTCAAAGCCGGAGGCAACCTCACTCATTGTGCTCTCCTGTGCTCAACAACTCGTCGGCGTCCGCATCGAAGACCCCAACGATCTCCTCGAGTTGTTTGATCGCACGATGGATGAGTACCTTCGTTGCTCCATCGGAGCGACCCATGGCGCGTGCGATCTCGCGGTTGTCCATTCCCAGAGCAAAGCGCATGATCAAAGCCTCGCGCCTGTCCTCCGGCAGACGCTGAACTCCCTCGAGCACACGTGCGAGCTCGTCGCGACCCTCGACCAGTTCCTCGGTCGTGTGCACGGCGGTCAGCTCGCTCGTATCGTCGATTGGCGTCGACGGCTTGCGGGAACGATCGCGGTAGAGATTGGCGGCCAGGTTGTGCGCTATGCGTATGAGCCACGGACGCAACGGTCGCCCGCCGGACTCGCGCTGGGCTCGATCGAAATGGCGGTATGCCTGGAGAAACGTCTGCTCGGTGAGATCCTCGGCGTCGTGGTGATTGCCGACGCGGTAGTAGGCATAGCTGTAGACGTCGCGCAGATGCGCCCGGTAGAGCTCGGAGAACTCGGCGTCGAGCCGCACCTTGGCCGCCTGCGGTTGATCGGTCACTCATCGCACCCTACCCTCCGACGCTCTCCCTCTCGGTCCGATCTTCACGCGGCGCGCGCATCGCGCCGGGATGTGTTCTCAATAAGCTGCTTGCGCCCCGTGGCGCTCACGCCCCCGAGCCATTCCCACTGCAAGTTCACACACGCCCATATGCGTTCGGCCACACCCAGGGAAATCGCCCGCGAGGGATCCGCCAGAGTGGGATAGCCAAGCGGCGCTCCACAGCGGATACGGACCTTGCGCGAGCGAATCCGCCAGCCTCGGCGTACGTCCTCTGTACCTATGACCGCTACCGGCACAACGCGAGCGCCTGTTTGCAAAGCCAGACGACCCACGCCCCGGTGGGGCCTGCCAAGCGGCCCCGGACGCACACGCGTGCCCTCGGGGAAGATCACCACGCAGTCACCCCTTTCGAGGATCGCGCGAGCCGTGGCCATCGCATCCTCATCACCTGCGCCCCGATCGATCGGGAACGCACCGAGACTATTGAGCAGCCACGCCTGCCAGCGCCGCTCGAACAGCTCGCGCTTGGCCACGTAGTACACGGGACGGCGCGTGAGCGCACCGATCACAAACGGGTCGAGGAAGCTGCGATGGTTGGCTGCCAGCAGCACCGGACCCGATCTCGGTATGCACTCGCGTCCACCACGCTCCAGACGAAAGTAGAGCAGGAAGAAGGGCAGCAGAACCGCGCGCACGGGCCAGTAGAGCAGCGGGTTCACCCCGCGACTCAGAGAATGCTCGCGGAGAGAATTCAGTTGGGATCCTCCAGGCGTCTGCGAGCCGGCCAGCGCGAAGCTGGAGCGTTGCGCATTCGCTGCTGAGCCCTGAGCGGCGCCATCGTCCTGCTGGGCGACCACATTGCGGACGGCCGCACCCCCCTCCTGGGCGGACGCATCCGCCTTATGGGCGGCGGGGTCTACCTCATGCTCAAGCGGGATTGACCTCAATGTCATACATGGGATACCCGTTGGCTGAGGGCACGTTACAGCGACCTTCCCGCTACCCTCGATGCTCCGCGCCGGAGTAGCTCAGTTGGCCAGAGCACCTGTCTTGTAAACAGGGGGTCATGGGTTCGAATCCCATCTCCGGCTTGCCCTCGCAGCGACTTGGAACCGTCGTCTTCCGCGAGACTGCACCTGATGGTCCGCCGCCTGCGCTAGCGTCTCCAGGCAGTGGCGACGACGGTGCGGCTGGCAGTCAAACACCGACCCTCTCGACGCTTGCGTTGGGCCGCATTCGGAGCACTTGCGCTGATCCTCACGACGGCGGCGGTCATCTGGCGGATTGACACCGAGAGCACGCCTGCGATTGCGATTCGTCGCACCCTGGCAGCCGAGGTCCGTCTGCCGGGGAGCTCGCCGATGCTGAGATGGCCCCGCGAAGGTCAAGCGGCAGTGGAGGTGGAGGGCGTGGGCAGCTTCGGCAGCACGGGCTCTGACACCGCGGTCCCAATCGCCAGCGTCGCGAAGGTTATGACCGCCTATCTGACCCTGCGCGAGTACCCGCTGGCAATCGGCAAGGAAGGCTTCACGATGACGGTCACTCGAGCGGAGGTCGCCGAAGAGGAGCAGCGGGTGGATCTTGGTCAATCGACCTCGGCGGTGAGAGCCGGCGAGCGGATCAGTGAGCGCCAGGCGCTCGAGGCGCTGCTGCTGCCTTCGGCAAACAACATGGCGGCGATGTTGGCCGTTCACGACGCGGGCACAATAGCGGCGTTTGTGGCGCGCATGAACGCGACAGCGAGAGCGCTGGGCATGAATTCCACCATCTATACCGACCCGAGCGGTTTCGAGCAGAGCACGGTGTCCACAGCCGCCAACCAGATGCGGCTCGCCGCGGTGGCTATGCGCAAGCCGGTGTTTGCTGCAATCGTCGATGAGTCCTCGGCCACATTGCCAGTCGCCGGTCGAGTCGCCAACTACAACAGTCTTGTTGGAGAAGACGGATATGTCGGAGTCAAGACGGGCTCGGATCTGGCCGCGGGCGGCTGTCTGGTGTTTGCCAAGCATGTTTCGATCGGAGGTCGGACAGCGACGGTCCTCGGTGTTGTGCTCGGCCAGCGCGAAGGCTCGTTGATCGACGCGGCAATCACGAACGCCCGCCGGCTCGGGGACTCGGCCGCCGAAGCGTTGCGAGTTCAGGTGGTCATTCCGGCCGGTACGAGCGTACTGAGCGCGAGCGCGACCAGCGGTCAGCGGACCACCGTCGTGACGAGCAGAGCACTGAGACAGATCGGCTGGGCTGGACTGACACTCCCGGTCCAGGTGAACGTTGGACGCATCAAAGCAATGACCCAACTGCGAGCCGGTGAGCCGCTGGCCAACGTGACCTTGTCGGGTGAGGGCGAACCGGCCATTGGCGCAGTGGCCACACGGTCGCTTGGACGGCCATCACTCGACTGGCGGCTGCAGCATCTGTTCTGAGATCGTCGGCGTTTGCTCGAGCAATGTTCGATCTCACGGGCATTATGACCTGAGCTGATGGGCGTTTGTTTCCGACTTGCATGAGCTGCGCGGACGCAGATCGCGTAGGCGGTCGTGGGTTGGATTCCTCAGTGCTGGCCGGATAAATCGGGCCGTCGGCTGCTCACAGCGACGCCATCGACGATATCGCGGATCGCCGTGGCGATATCCCAAAGCGTCCTTTGGGTCGAATTGTTTGGGCTATCGCTGACCGCCAGCACACCCTTCGACTATCGTCATATTCTTGTACGAAGTCCACTGGTTGGAAGGTTGGTCCGAAACCGGTGTCCGCTAAGCACGCTGTGCTCGGGCTCGTGATCGAGCAACCCGGCTACGCCTACCGGATCGCATCCGGGGTGCGCCGGCAGCTGCGATTTGCCGACCTTGCGGACTCCTACCCATACTGGGCTTTGGAAAAGCTCGAGACCGAAGGACTGGTGCGCAGGGTGGACGAGAATGGCGATCCACTGCGTAACGGCGCTCCGGGACGGCGAGCTATCTATGAAGCGACTCCGTTAGGTGTGGCCTCATTTGAGGATTGGCTGCTGTCGACCGCCGCGGAGCCACCGCTGCGCGACGAACTGCACTTCAGGATCGCGCTGTGTCGTCCACGCGACGCACCGCGCATGATCGAGCTTGTCCGTGGACAGGAGCTGGTGTGCCTCGGACGTGTGCACGATCTGAAGCGTGCCTCAGAAGCGGACGTCGGCGAGGGGTCGGAGTGGGACCGAATGGTGCGGGTGGTATCCCGTGATGCCGAGCTCGGCTTCTGGAATGCACGTATCGAATGGCTACAGGGCGTTCGCGAGCGACTGGAAGGACTTCCGGCACAGGCGGGCGGTCGTTCAGCCCTGAAAAATTCAGCGCTGACTAGCCCGATTCGGACCGAATGAACCACCATTTCATTTTGCGCTCACACCGAGGAGCGACACGAGACCACGCGACACGCAGGGAAGCTGAGCCCACTCAATGACCACCATGGCCCCCATCCGCGGAGGCATCTTGCACCTCCCCACATCTCACGAAGGTCGCTACTCGCAATCCCTGGAGCGCGGCTTGGCGATCCTTCGGGCATTTAGTCCCGAGCAACCCTGGCTGGGGATAGCTGAAATCGCGGATGCGCTTGAAATGAGTCGTCCGACAACCCATCGTTATGCCTCCACGCTTGTGGCGCTCGACTATCTGGAGCAGGGTCCAAGACGTAAGTACAGACTCGGTATACGCGCTGGTGACCCAGGTCGCTCGGCGGTCAATTCAACCGCTCTTTGCAAACTTCCCTACCACTGCCTGACCGACCTGCGCGATCGCAGCGCATGCACTGCAAGCCTTGCGGTACTCAACGGCAACGACATCGTGTATGTCGATCGCGCGAGAAGCGCATGGCAGGGGCAGACAGAAGTGACCGCGAGACTCGAACGTGGATCGCGTCTTCCCGCCTGCAGTACGGCTATGGGTCGAGTGCTGCTCGCATACCGAACGCCCGAGGAGCAGCGCGAGGCGATTTACGCAAGCATCGAGGAGGCCCAACCTCCGGAGGCGACCGACACCAGGGAGAAGCTGCTTGAAGAACTCGAGCGCATCCGCGAGAAGGGTTTTGTCATTGCCGAGCATGTGCGCGTAAAGGGGCAGAGATGCGTGGCCGCTCCGCTCAGGAACAGGTCGGACGAGGTGATTGGCGCGGTGGACGTTGCCGCTCCGAAGCTGACCTTCTCACGAGCGCAGACACTCGATCGGTTGGTGCCCCTGGTTGTGGCCAGTGCCGAGGAAATGTCGGCTCACCTCGGCTATACGTCATAGCGACGTATCCTCAACTGTCCAGCAGGCCAATCGCTGCGGCTCTTGCAACAGCATCTGAGCGCGAGCGGACATCGAGCTTGCGATAGACCGCGTGAGCCTGAGTCTTGACCGTGTTGGTCGAGACGTGCAGGCGAGCGCCGATCTCACGGAAGGATAGGTGGGTTGGCAGGAAGCGCAGAATCCGCAACTCGGCCATCGTGAGCATCGCCGGGCCGGCGAGGGCCCTGGTGGAGGCAGAGTCGACGAGTCCCCATGTGTCGTTTAGCCAACCTCCGAAAACCACGGCGTCGGGCACACGGCGCGCCAGCTGCGAGGCCTCGGCGAGCAGCGTGCGAGCCCCGCCGATATCGGCAAGACGTAGGGCGGCTCGTGCAAGCACAATCCGCGTCTCGGCCTCATACCACGGGATGAAGTTGTTTAGCCCCGCGAGCAGATGGGACGCGCGGCGAGCGTCGCGCTTGCCTTCGTCGACATGACCGACGTGAGAGCGCACGTCGGCAGATACGGCGAAGGTGAGTGCGGAGGCGGGGTATGAGGAGAGGGTGTGGCGCTCGATCTGGTGAATCGCGCGAGCGATCAAGTCGATGCCTCGATCCCAATCGCCTTCTTCGACGGTGATCAGCGCAAGCTGGGAGAGGCATAGCGTTTCGACGGTGGGAGCCGCGACCGAGCTGCGGTGGATGCCGTCCTCCAAGTGCTGGCGCGCATGCTCGCGATCGCCCGTCAGATGGTCGGCGACGCCTCGCAGCAGGCAGAACATCGAGCGCCATGGACTGTCCTGGTCCTCTCGGTCATAGGCACGAGCAGCATCCTTGGCCATCGGCGCCAGACCCCGGTGGCCGGCGACCGCTTCGATCACAGCGACTCCGGCTGGCAGCGAGGCCACTTTGGGGAGATCGGTGGAGCGCGCGAGGGCCGCTGCCCCGACAAGTCCCCAACGCTCCGCTTGGCGCAGGTCACCGATTGCGAGCGCGCTGTGCGCGGCGGTTAGTGCGAGCGACGCATGAGCGGAGAGATCCTCGATCGAGAAGCAGCGAAGCCATCCCTGCACTTGGTCGTTGCGTCCGCCAGTGAGGTAGCGCGGAAGGTTTTGCCACATCAGATCGCCTGCGCGACGCGCGTCACCCGCCGCGACCGCGTGCGTTACAGCGCAGTCGAGCTCGCCGTGCTCGGAGTACCAGACGCTGGCACGCAAATGCAGCGCGCGGAGGGACTCCGGATGGGTGTGGCGCAACTCGCCCATCAATGCCTCGCGCAACAGCCGGTGACAGCGAAACCATTCGTGGCCACGATCGGTGGGTACCAGCAGCAGATTGCCGCGGGCGAGGCGATCGAGCAACACGACGGAACCGGTTCGATCGAGCGTTGCGTCGCAGAGTGCTCCTGAGAGCCGTTCGAGGACCGACGTGTGGACCAAGAACTCGCGCTCCTCCACCGACAGCTCGCGGAGGAACTCCTCGTGGAGATAGTCGGCGACGATGTGATCGCTGCCGTCGAAGCTCGCAAGCTGGGCCGCTTGGTCTGGCTGATCGCGAGCCGACAGGGCAGCCAGATACAACCCGGCCGGCCACCCCTCGGTGCGCTCCACGAGCGCAGTCACATCATCCGAGCCGACCGCCACATGTGTTGTGCGCAGTAGCAGAGCGGCTTCTCGATGGGTCATCGCCATCTGCTCCACGCCCAGCTCGAGCAGCGCTCTGTGAGCACGCAGCCTGCCGAGCGCCAGCGCTGGTCGAGTGCGCGAAACGAGCACTAGTTGCGAACCCCACGGCAGGTGTTCGGCGACTGTGGTGAGCATGTTAAGCGCATCGGCGTCATCGATTGCTTGGACGTCATCGAGGATCAGCGTGAGCGCAATATGTCGGCATTCGAGCGCCGCCGCAAGCGCCGACAGCGCCTCCGGCGGAAGGCCGGACACTGGTGAGTCGGCTGTGGACTCCGGCGATTCGAGTCGATTGAGCGTGTCAACGAGATTTTCCTCGAGCGGCTCGGTCTCCCCGAGTGCCGTCACGATCGCATGGGTGAGCCGGACTGCGTTATTGTGCCATTGCTCGAGCGCGAGCCAAGCACTCGCCCGCCGATCGCACTCAGCCCATTCGGCTACAAGACTTGTCTTGCCATAGCCGGCGGGCGCCACGACCACGACCAGCGGGGTGTTGCGGTCGTGGGTGAGCTTCGCGAGCAGTCTGGATCGCCGCACAAGCCCCTCATGGAGGAGCGGACGCCCGCTCTTGACGGCAAGCGACATCGATCAAAGGTATGGCCTGGCTCGCTTTGACTCATCCGCGATCCGACGCGCAGAGCGCTGCGATGACTACTTACCTAGAGTACGTATGAATAGCGGACCGGACAAGTCCGCAACGCACCCTATTCGCCGTCGACTTCTGGCAGATCTAGTCCGAGCGCGAGCATGATCTCCGGTGCGGCGGCCACTACTCGCGGCCCGCCGACCTGCGGCGCCACTGCTCGCAGCACACCCGTGACGTCCTCGGGTGTGGCACCTTCGGCGAGCGCGTTTGGCACTTGCCAGGCATAGGATGCCGGCGGCGAATCCAGTGCGACAAGCGCTGCGATCTTTACCAACGCGAACGTGCGCCCGTCCAGACCGCTCGCGGCAAGGTCCACCTCGCGGAGCCCGACGGCTGTCTCCAGCATGTCGATCTCACCCGCGGAGATGCCCTCCAATGTGCGTCGTGTGTCCTGTGTTACGGCTGCCATGACGATTCCTTCCGTTTGGACCTTTCGATTTGTGGTTGTTGCAAAGCGCAGATATCCGGTTGTCTGATGACAGAATGTCGCCTGACGATTGGCTACATGTTGCCGACGGCTGAACGCTTACAAGCTGGGGAGAGCACGCCACCGGATATCTGGCTGGTTGGCAGACGCGGAGCGTGGACCGTCAGACAGCCCCCCCGCGCTGGCGCCCGCCGTAGGCAACGAGACCGTAGATCACAAGAATGTCGAGCGCGAATAGGGCCAGTGACCCGAACGGATATGCCGGAATGAAGATCAATTGGATGATCGCGTTTACCGACGCGGTCAGAATGCCGACCCAGCGCCCCCACTCGATGTGTCCGAAGATCGCGATGGCGGCGCAGAACTGGATGATCCCGGTGATCATCAGGACCCAACCCCAGGTGTTGAGGTCGCTCAGGATGTAGGTAGCTTCGTGGACGTAGAAGCGCGAGTTCGAGATCGCGGCTATCCCGTAGATGAAGTTCAGTACGCCGACGATTGCGATCATGACGCCGGCGAACGTGACCCACCCCTCCCCTTCATACCAGTCGCCACCCGTACCCGACGTCCGCGCGGGCGGGGATGTCGTTGGTGGGTCGTAGCCACTTTGCATGTTTGCTGCCTCCTTCGATAGCCGATGGGCTAGGAGCGACGCAGATGCTCCCGACAGCCACAACCTAGGAGCGCCTCCCGGTAAGCGCATCCTCCGAAGCGGGTGATTTGGCGAACCTGGAGGCTTGGACTGTTTGGAGTAGGGAAGATCCGGGTATGCGCCTAGTTGCCCATGAAGATGGTTGGCTGGTGATGCATCAACGCGTGCGCTGCGCGCACTGTCACGCTTGGACTGACGCGCTGCTCGTTTGGGCAGCGGGAGATTGTTGTCCGAGCTGTAACGCTGCGATGACGCTTCGGCCCACCCGTGCGCCTGATGAGCGGCCGGAGAGTCCGCTGCGGCGGGGGCCGGGTCGATTTTCCCAGCCCCCACCGAGTCGGATACCGCAATCTGGCGAGCCGGCCCTCTAGAATTCGCCTTCGGGCGGGAGCACCGAGTTTTCCGGTGCTTCGGGCGTCAGCGCCGACGCTGGAGCCGGCGTAACCTGGATCGTGAACGGCTGGCTGACGGCGCCCTCGTTGTCGGGCCCGCCGGGTATCGAGACGCGCAACACCTTGGTGCCCGTGTCGTAGAGCTTGTGGACGATCGAGTATGCCGATCCCGCCCCTACGATCGCCACCTGGATCACGTGGAATCCTGGGCCGCGCGCGTTTTGGCGTTCGAGATAGACAATGTGCCCGGCGTGTTCCGGAGAGATCGTCCCCGAGAACGTGACGCTTTGACCCGCCTGAACCGTACTCGGAGATGCCTGCGCGGTGAGCACATCCTTGACGCCCTCATAGAGCACTGCCGAGGAGAGCCCGTGGTGCGCACCGCACCGCTGTACCACGTGGCGAGGCGGATGCGGCGCTATGACGCATGTCGAGCCGATGACTCTGTAGAAGGTGCTG
This sequence comes from uncultured Solirubrobacterales bacterium, assembly GCA_963715765.1. Taxonomy (GTDB): domain Bacteria; phylum Actinomycetota; class Thermoleophilia; order Solirubrobacterales; family Solirubrobacteraceae; genus Palsa-744. The sequence continues at coordinate 2,791,128 of OY970270.1, read as the reverse complement.
TTGACCGGGGACTGCGCCGGGAAGCTGTATTCGCCCGCCGAGTTGGTGGTCGTTTGCGCCACGGGCGCGAAACCCTGCTGGCGTGCGGTGCGATCCAGCAGCGTGACCGACTGGCGAGCGTCGTCGCCACGCTTGCCACTGATCGTCACCGTTTCGCCAAAAACAATCGGATCGGCGGAGGCCTGAATCGTCAGTTCGGGGTTCTGAGCCTGCGAGACCGAGTAGGCCAGCAGGTTCGATTCGCTGGGGACGTTACGTCCCTGGCTGCGCACGAGCACCCGGATGTTGGCATCGCCGGGAACGACGAACGTGTGCACGATCGTGAAGTCGCCCGAGGCTTCAACGACACCGCTGTCGATATGACGCCATTGGTTACCGGTGAGGGCATTTTGGCGCTGAAGGATTACGCGCGCTCCCGCGTCTGCGGGGGACACGCTGCCCGTGAAAGTCACGCGGTTGGGATATCCCGTGAGCAGCTGACCCTCGGTGGGACCGCTGAGCGTGACCTGCGCGGCAACCCTGACCGGCCTGGTGGCGCTACGAGCGCCGTGTGAGCGGACGAAAAACGAGCGATTGGTTTCGATCGTGCCGTCGGCGGGCGAGAACTCGTAGAAGCCGCTGCCTTCGGTGGTGGCGGTCTGCACCACCGTGAATCCGGGTACGCCGGCGAGATGGGCGTAGAGCTTTACTTCCTGCCCTCCCACAGTCGCCGGGTTTGCACAACGCAATGCTCCAAAGACGATCACCGGATCGCCTGCGACGATGTGACTCGGGGCTACTTGCATGCTTATGACACAGCGCCCGTTGGGGCTCGGGTGCTTGCGCGCGAGAGCGCTCGCTGGGACGAACGCGAGCAACACTATGACGGCCGTAGCGGCCGGGATGAGCATACGTGAACGCATCAACGCCTCCCTTGCGATAGCTGCGTAGGTTTTGGATTTCGCTGGTGCTAACACTCGGTGTGAGCGTTTGATGCGCAAACCTCGCTTGAAACAGTCAGCCGAGCTGCGCTCAGTTGGAGCGCTTGGCCTGATGCGCGAGCACCTTGCCGAATGCGGCCTCGACCTCGGTTGTCATTCGCTGCTTGAACACCGCCAACAGCGCCTCTGATGCAATCGGCCGTAGTGCGTTGATCGCTTCGATCATCTCGTCCCAGCGCTCGTCGGGCTGACCGGCGCGCTCGAAGGGTTCCCATAGCTCCCTGAGGAACAGCTTGACGAAGGCACGGGAAATCGACTCGCAGTCGCGACTGACTCGCTCCACGAGGGCAAGCGCAGCGTGCATCGAAATACCCAGCGCCGTGACTTCCTCAGCGGCTTTCATCAGTGCGGGACTGGGCACTTCAAAGCGTTCGTCGCCGAGCGGGATCAGCAGCTTGAGCTTGCGAATCCGCTCGACTGTCTTACCGTCGACCTCGCCGAAGCGCTTTGCCAGCTCCTCCGCCGTGACGACCTCGGGGGCCTCGGTGGCAAACGGAGTGGTCATGGCGTTGCGCAGACCGAGCAGACGCCCGGCGGCCCCGCCGGAGGAGCTGATCAGTCGCTCGATCGCAGCCAAATTGAAGCCGTCGGCCTGGAGGTCGAGGATCAGCTGCAGACGCGCCACGTGCTCGGCGTCGTAGTAGCCGACGCGCGCGCGTACCTCAGGTGCGGGCAGCAGTCCGCGCGATTGGTGGTTGCGAATGTTGCGCACCGACATCCCAACCTCAGCGGCAAGTTGCTCGATCGTGAGCCCTTCTTCCCCCGGAGACCCGTGATGGAGCTCTGGAGAGGAGTCGTGTGGGCCTCTCCCGGGTATGTCTGCCGTATCGATTCGCGATCCCGCCACCTCGATCCAGGATACCATCTTGCATGTAACCTCATTTGAGGTATCATTGATCCAGGTCAGATGAGCTTTTCTTCCCAACCCCGCCCTAAATCGGCCCGTGGCTGAGCGTGGCGCACCGCCACGGGTGCCCGCGGGCCGCCGCCGCGCGCTGGCCTTGATCAGGTCGTTCACCTCGCCGCTGCTGCCCGACGACTACCTGGAGCTGGTCAATCCGCTCTGGTCCACGCGCGAGCTGCGCGGACGGATCGAGCGCATCGAGCGCGAGACACCCAACGCGGTGACCGTGTTGATCAAGCCGGGCTGGGAATGGGAGGGCCACCGGCCGGGGCAGTATGTGCGCCTTGGGATCGAGGTGGACGGAGTGCACCACTGGCGTGCCTATTCGCTGACCTCCGACCCGAAGCGCGCCGACGGCTGCATCTCGATCACACCGAAGCTCGTTGAAGGCGGCAAGGTGTCGCCATTCTTGTTCGGGCGCGTGCGGCCAGGGACGATCGTGCGCCTCGGCGGCGTGGAAGGCACGTTTGTGCTGCCCGACCCGCTGCCTGCACGCCTGCTGTTCATCAGCGCCGGCAGCGGAATCACACCGATCATGAGCATGTTGCGCAGCCTCGCGAGACGCGGATCGATCAAGGACGTGGTTCACGTGCATTGCGTGCGCTCCAGCGAGGACGTGATCTTCGCGCGCGAGCTGCACGAGCTACACGCCGCCCACCCCGGCTACAAGTTGCATCTGCGGCTGACCGGCGAGCGGGGCCGCGTCACGCCTGACCAACTCGCCGAGCTCTGCAGCGACTGGCGCGAGCGCGAGGCGTTTGTGTGCGGGCCCAGCGGACTGTTGGAGTCGATGGAGCAGCGCTGGAGCGCAGACGGCGACCCTGAGCGCCTGCACGTCGAGCGCTTTCAGCCGAGCACGCAGATTGGAGACGGCGAGCGGGGGACGGGCGGCACGATCCGCTTCTGCCACAGCGAAGTGGACGCAACGAGCGATGGCGAGCAGCCAATTCTCCTCGCGGGAGAAAACGCGGGCGCCGGCCTGCCATATGGATGTCGCATGGGCATCTGTCACACGTGCGTAGGCAAGCTGCGCACGGGCCAGGTACGCGATCTGCGCACCGGCCGGGTACATGGCCATCCAGGGGAAATGCTGCGCACCTGCATCAACGCGCCCGAGGGCGCGATCGAGATCGACCTCTGACCCTAAGCATGACCACCGAAGGAGCCCACATGTCAACGATCCACGCCGAGAAGCCCTCGATTCCGCCCAACACCCCCGTGGCAACCCCAAATGGGACTGCACCCCCTCCCCATGCGCCCTTTGCCGAGACAGATTGGATCGAGAGCCCCCTGGCCCACCTCACGCCCGAGCAGATCGAGCAGCTGGGGCGCGAGTTCGACGCGATCCACGACGAGGTGTTTGCCGACCTGGGCGACCGCGACTCACGCTATATACGCGCCACAATCAAGCTGCACCGCCAGCTTGTGCTTGCCGCGCGCGCAATGCTGATCGGCTCGCGCTACAAGCCCGCATGGCTGGCCGGCACGGCGTCGCTGTCGGTGGCCAAGATCCTGGAGAACATGGAGATCGGCCACAACGTGATGCATGGCCAGTGGGATTGGATGAACGACCCCGATATCAACTCCCAGAGCTGGGATTGGGACACGGCCTCACCGGCCGACGCGTGGCGGCACTCCCACAACTACGAGCACCACACGTTTACGAACATTCGCGGCAAGGACCGTGATCTGGGCTACGAGATCATGCGCATCGACCCACATCAGAAATGGCACCCCGTGTATCTGCTGCAGCCCTTCTACAACCTGCTGCTGATGGGGTTCTTCGAGTGGGGAGTAGCCACGCACGACCTCAACTTCGACGCGATCAAATCCGGCGAGAAGTCCAAGGAGCAGCTGATCGAGGAGCTGAAGGCGATCGGCGTGAAGGCGCGCAGGCAGGCCGTCAAGGACTACATCGCCTTCCCGCTGCTCTCCGCGGCGATCGCCGGCGCGGTTGGGGCAGCCACGGCTCGAGAAGCCGGCGGAGCCGCCCGGCGCGCGTTCAAGTCGACGCTTGCCGCCAACTTCACCGCGAACATCGTGCGCAACGTATGGGCCTACTCGATCATCTTCTGCGGTCACTTCCCCGACCAGACCTACACGTTCAGCGCGTCCGAGGTCGCCGATGAGACACGCGGGGGCTGGTATGTGCGCCAGCTGCTGGGCTCGGCGAACATCGACGGTGGCCCACTGTTTCACTTCATCGCTGGCAACCTGAGCTTCCAGGTCGAGCACCATCTATACCCGGACATGCCCTCGAGCCGCTATGCCGAGATCGCGCCGCGGGTGCGAGACGTGTGCCACCGCTATGGGCTGCCCTACAACACCGGCCCCTTCAGCAAGCAGCTGGGCAACGTCCAGCGCACGATCCTGCGCCTGGCGTTTCCCGGAGGGAAGCCGAGGCGCAAGCCCGGCCCTTACAGGCCGAGCTAATAGGAGAGATAAGTCGCGAGCTAGGAGGCGACCAGGCGCGTGCGCAGATGCGCGCCGACCTTGCGCTTGACTCGCTGCAGGGCGTTGTCGACCGTCTTGGTGTCGCAGCCCAGCCGCTCGCCGACCTGCTCGTAGGAGCAGCCGTCGAGATACAGCGAGAGCACGCGGCTCTCGAGCTCCGACAGCGCGGTCGAGAGGCAGCCCACGAGCGAGCGCAGCTCCTCGGAGCTGATCACACGGTTGACCGGATCGTTGACGCTTGGACCGGCAATCGTTTGGTCGAGCGTCGGCACATCGTCGCCGGCCGCCGCCGGCGTCGAGGAAAACGACACGTACTGGTTCAGCGGCGTGTGCTTGTTGCGCGTGGCCGTCTTCACTGCGGTGATGATCTGACGCGTAATGCAGAGCTCGGCGAAGTTGCGAAAACTCGACTCACGGTCGGTGCGGTAGTCGCGGATCGCCTTGTAGAGGCCCACCAGGCCCTCTTGGATCAGATCTTCGGAGTCGCCTCCGGCGAGGAAGTACGACGAGGCCTTCAAACGCACGAAGCCGTGGTAGCGGCGCACGAGACGGTCGTAGGCGGTGCGATCTCCTTGCTTAGCAAGAGCGATCAAAAAGCCGTCATCAACCTTAACTTCAGATTGAGGGTTATGGAAGGTACGTGCCACGAGCAGATCCTTTCTTGGCGTATTCCAGCCAAAACATGCTCAGTGGCGCACTCCTCCCCTGGCGCCAAAGCTATGAAGTCAACCTTAGGTTGAGCGTTATGCGCGAGAGCTTCGCATAGTTATGGAGCCTTGTCAAGCGCAATATCGCGAGACTGCAAGATTCCATACAGGAGCGCCGCCGCGGCAGCGGCCACGCCGAGCGACTCCACCTGTCCCCGTAGAGGCAGCGACACGAGCTGGTCGCATGCGCCAGCCACGCGCGGACGCAATCCGCTGCCCTCGCTGCCGAGCACGAGCACCACGCCGCCGCTGTAGTCAGGTGCGGTGTAGGGCACCGTCGTGGGACCTCTGGATGGCAGGACCCGCACCGCCGCTCCGTCGCTCTGGCGACCCTCACGCCCGTCGGTGTCGCCTGGCTCGGGCACGCTCGCGCCATAGGACCAGCATCCCACCCCGCGCGCCTCGCCCAGGAAGTCGGCGATGTTGCGCACGCGCGCGATGCGCATGTGCTCGACCGCTCCCGCCGATGCCTTGCACGCGGCCGGAGTCACCTCAGCCGCACGGCGCTCGGGGATGACCACGCCCGTGGCGCCGGCACACTCGGCCGTGCGGCAGATCGAGCCGAGGTTCTGCGGGTCCTGAACCTGGTCGAGCGCCACGATCAGGGGCGAATCGACAGCCAGCAGCTCGTGCGCACCGACATACGGATACCCACCCACCTCCGCGCACACGCCCTGATGAGCCGAGGAGCCACAGACACGCTCCAGCTCATCTGCACCGCACACCTTCGTCTTGACGTCTGTCAACCAGGGCTCGTGCGCGGCACTCGCGGTCACCCACACTTGAGCGACGCCACGAGCGCGGCGCCCGCGCAGCGCCTCACGCACGGGGTTGCGCCCATAGAGGATCACCGCGACAGCGGGATTAGCTCGGGGCCGGCAGGGCTGTCGCGGATCGCCCAACCGCGCGCGGCGATCTCATCGCGCAGCCGGTCGGCCAGCTCGAAGTCGCGCTCGCGACGGGCCGCCTCGCGCGAGGCCAGCAGCGCGACCGCCTCGCTGTCGATCGCCTCGACATCGCCGAGCGTGCCGAGCGGCTGCAGATCCTCGAAGCCGATCGTGGCAAGCATCTCGCGCAGGTCGCCGTCGCCGACCGCCTCACCGCGACGGTTGGCCTCACGAATCCACTCGAACAAACAGGCAAGCGCCTTCGGGGTGTTGAAGTCCGCGGCGAGCGCCGCGAAGAAAGCGTCGGCATGACGGGCCATGTCGGATGGACTCGACCTGCCCGCGTCCAGGCGGCGCAGGGCATCGCGGATGCGATGGATGCGGCGATCAGCATCTTTGAGCTCCGCGGTGGAGAAGGCGAGCGGCTGACGATAGTGCCCGCCCAGCAGGTACATAACGACGGCATCGCGCCCGTAGCGCTCGAGCACCTCGTGCAGGAGCGCGATGTTGCCAACCGACTTGGCCATCTTCTCGCCCGTGAACTGGATCATGCCGTTGTGCATCCAGATCGCGGCCAGCTCGCGCCCGCGCGCGGCGCGCGTCTGGGAAGCCTCGTTCTCGTGATGGGGGAATACGAGGTCGGAGCCGCCGCCATGGATGTCAAAGCCCACTCCAAGCAGCGACTCGGCCATCGCCGAGCACTCGATGTGCCAGCCCGGCCGACCCTGCCCCCAGGGGACGTCCCACCAGGTGTCCTCTCCCTCCTTGCGCCCCTTCCACAGCGCGAAGTCGAGCGGGTCCTCCTTGCGGTCCGATCCCTCGACCCCCTCCCCTTGGTCCATGTCGTCGATGCGGCGGTGCGAAAGCGAGCCGTACTGGGGATCCGAGCGCACGCGGAAGAAAACGTCACCTCCACTCTCATACGCATGACCCGAATCGATCAGATCCTGGATGTAGGCGACGATCGCGTCCATCGTCTGTGAGGCCAGCGGCTCGTGGTCTGGACGGCCAAGGCCGAGCGCATCGGTGTCGGAGACATAGAGCGCCGTCATCTCAGCCGCCAGCTCGACGCTTGAGCGACCGGCCCGTCGCGCCAGATCGGCGCTCTGAGGATTGGCCCGTGCCGCGTCGTAGATCTTGTCGTTGACATCCGTTACGTTGACGACGAGCGTCGTGTCATACCCCTCGTGCTCGAGAAACCGCTTGAGCAGACTGAACACCACAAACGGACGGGCGTTGCCGATGTGGATACGGCTGTAGACGGTTGGCCCACAGGCATAGATGCCAACCTTTCCGAGGTCGCGAGGTTCCAGTGGAAGGATTTCCCCCGTGCGTGTGTCATGTAGCCGGATCGCTCGCATGGCCGGGCAACAGTAGCGCCCCCAGTGCTCAGGAGCCTGGAGCTTGAGCCCGGCTGTCCGGCAGCTCGCCATGAGGTGTTGAAAGATGGATCGTCTTCCCGGGCGCGACTGCATCCTCTGGAACCGGCGATCCATCCGGGCGGGTCCGGCGACGGCGACGGCGACGCGGTTTTCTCAGTCCGCGATACGCAAACTCACAACTGCGAGCGCAGCGACACCCTCACCGCGTCCTACGAACCCGATCCCCTCGCCCGTGGTGGCCTTGACGTTGACGCGTCCGGGCGCGAGCCCGAGCGCCACGGCGAGCGACTCGCGAATCGCCTCGCGGTGGGGGGCGAGCTTGGGGCGCTCCATCACGACTGTGCTGTCCACGTTGACCAGCCCCAAGCCCTGCGCGAGAACACGCGGGAGGACGGTCTCCAGCAGCTCGATCGAGTTGGCGTCGCGATAGCGCTCGTCGCTGTCGGGGAAGTGCTCGCCGATGTCGCCAAGGCCGGCGGCGCCGAGCAGCGCGTCGATCACCGCATGGGTGAGCACATCAGCATCGGAATGACCGGCAAGGCCCAGCTCGGAGGGGATCTCGATGCCACCGAGGATCAGTTTGCGCCCGGACTCCAGTCGATGGGAGTCGTAGCCGATCCCGGTCAGGGTCACACGACACCCGCGCCGCTTGCTTGTCCCCCGTCATGGGGAGTGCTCACACGGGTAATCGGCTCCAGGCGACGCTCACGGCGCTCGAACACGCACAGCTCTGTTACGCCAACGCTCTCCAGCAGCTCGAGCGCGCGGTCGTAGTCGGCGCCGACATCCCGCGGACGGTGAGCGTCGCTGGACAGCGCCACCGGTGCGCCGGCTTCCACGCACATCTGAAGCAGCGCGGGCGCCGGGTAGATCTCATCTGCGTGCTTGCGCAATCCGGCGGTCGACACCTCGATAGCGACACCCGATTCGGCGATACCATCGAGCGCGAGCTCGTAATAGCGTCGCAGGTCGCCCTCTGGTCGGGGGCGGGTACGACCCCAGACCTTCACGAGATCGGGGTGCGCGAGGATGTCGAACAGGCCGCTTCTAGCCGCCTCGCCCAGGGTGCGGAAATATTCCCGCCAGATGTCCTCGGCGCTGCGACCCGGGTGGATGGGACTAGGGTGGGCGGGACCAGCGCGGGCGGGACTAGGGCGGGCGGGACTAGGGCGGGTGGGACCCCAAACACTGTAGTCGTCCATATCCAGCGCATGGTCTGCGAGGAAGTGCACCGAGCCGACCACATAGTCGAAGTTGCGCGCCTCGAGCAGATTGGCGAGGCGATCCTCAGCGCCGGGGATGAAGTCGGCCTCGATCCCCAAGCGCAGGTCGGTCTCCTCGCGCACGAAACGGCAGTACTCGTCGATGTCGTCGTGGGCGAATTCGCGCCACAGCGGGTGCTGCCACACGTCGAGTGCCTGCGTAAAGCGGTAGATGTGCTCGGACACGCCCAGCTCGGAGATGCCGCGCTCATCCGCCGCGTCGCGATAGCGCTTGACATTGTCCTGCGTGAAGTACTCGGTGGGAGTCGCACCCAGCTCGTCGGGGCGTAGGTGTAGGTGGTAGTCGGTGAGCATGATCGGGAGCCTACGCGGAATCTCGACGAGCGAGCAGTAGCTCGGCGAGCTCGAGATCGAGCGCGGTGGTCACCTTCAGATTGTCCTTTGGCGCCGGCACCACCACGACCCGCCCCCCGGCACGCTCCACCAGCCACGCATCGTCGGTGGCTCGGGCGAGCACATCGTCGGGAACATCCAACGCTCGCTCCAGAGCGCCACGGCGAAACACCTGCGGAGTCTGCACCGCCCACAGACCGGCACGATCGAGCGTTCGTGTCACCACGCCCTCGCCGTCGGCCTGCTTGACAGTATCGGTGACGGGCGTGGCGGCGATCGCAGCGTCCACACCCTCGCCTTCGACACCCGCGAGCGTCGCCTCGATCAGCTCGAGCGTGAGCAGCGGGCGCGCCGCGTCGTGCACGAGCACCGGGTCGCCTGGTCCGACGACTTCAAGGGCGCGCAACACCGATTCCGAGCGCGTTGCGCCCCCTGGCACGCCCTGCGTCCCCGCTGGAGCCTCGCTGCCCGCGGGCAGCGCCACCACGATCCGCTCGACCGCGGGCATGGAGGCCAGGACATCGACGCTCCACTGCAGTAGTGGCCGCCCCGCGAGCTCGACGAGCGCCTTGGGACGTGAAGCTCCAAGACGCTCGCCGAGTCCGGCGGCGACGATCAGCGCGACGGCCAAGCGCTGTTACTTGGCGGCTACGGCCATCTGGCTCGACGCGGAGTTCGCGAGCAGCTCGTCCAGATAGGACTCGGCCTCGTCCTCGTCCTTGTCGAGCGCGTACATGAGCTCTGAGGCGAGGATCTTCTTGGCGCGCGTGTACATCTGCTTCTCGCCCGTGGACAGGCCCTTTTCGCTCTCACGCAGCGACAGGTTGCGAACGACCTCGGCGAGCTCGTAGATGTCGCCGGTCTTGATCTTGTCACGGTTGTGCTTGAAACGCCGGTTCCAGTTCTTGGGCATCTCGGACACTTCCGCGGTAAGGACATCAAGAACCTTCTTGACTGTTTCCTCGTCGATCACGCGGCGCAGGCCCGCCAGGGCCGCGTTCTCGGTGGGGACCTTCACTGTCATGTCGTTGTGAAGGATCTTGATCGTCAGATACTCACGTGTGGTGCCGAGCACCTCCATGTCCTCCTTGCTCAGAACCTTGCCTGCGCCGTGGTGGGGATACACGACGTGGTCGCCGAGCTCGAACTCGATGCACTCGACCTCGCGGGTCGCCTCGAGCTCCTCGATGAACGATGTCTCATCAACTGTTGATGCTGGAATGGTGTCCTCCTTCGTCGCGCCGGCAATTGGGACCGGCCTTTGTGTCACGCCGGCAATGGGACCGGCTGTTGGTGCGTCAAGTCTGCAGGTAGCGATCCACGAGATTGACCTCTTGCAGCCGGCGAAGGCCCTCGCGAATGTCCTTCGCCCTTATCTCCCCTACCCCCTCGACCCCCTCGAGCTCGGCGTCCGTGGCGGCCAGCAGCTCGTCCAGACCACCAAATTCACCCACGATCTGCGTCACGACCAGCTTCGGCAGTCGCGGAATGCGCCCAAGCGTACGATAGCCACGCGGCGCTACCGGATAGTCGAGCGTGTTGAGCTTGCGGTCATAGCCGAGCATCTCGGCGAGCCGGCCGAAATCGAGCAGGTCCTGGTGGGCCAGGCGCCCGACCTGATCGAGCGCCGAGGCAAACGCTTCGTCTGAATAGTCGGCCAGATAGTCCTGCACGAGCGCGGCCTTCTCGGCGGTGGTACCGAGGATCGTCTCCTCCAGCTGCATCTCGATCAGGCGCCCCTCGCTGCCGAGCTCGACGATGTAGCGCTCGATCTCAACAGCCATGCGCGTGACGAGCTCCGAGCGCTGCAGCACGGTCAGCACGTCGTGCAGCGTCACACCTCCCTCGAACTCCAGCGCCGTGAGGCGTGTGGAGACCTGGTCCAGGCGCGTGCGGTACTTGTCGAGCGTGGCCAGCGCCTGATTTGCCTTCGACAGCACCACGGTGATGTCTTCGAGGATGTACTTGACGCCGTCCACATACAGCGAGACGACCTCGCGACGCTGGGAGACCGCGATCACGAGCGCGTCGGTCTGCTTGGAGACGCGCTCTGCCGTCCTGTGGCGGGTGCCCGTCTCGTGCGAGAGGATCGTGGGGTCCGGCATCAGCTGCACATTTGCCATCGCGATCTTGGTGGCATTCGCGTTGAGGATGATCGCCCCGTCCATCTTGGCCACCTGGTAGAGGAACGCCGGGGTGTAGTCGATGTCGAGCTTGATACCGCCCGAGAACAGGAAGCTCAGCTCCTCGGGGTCTCCGATCACGATCAGACCGCCGGTGCGAGCGTGGAGAATGCTCTCGATGCCCTCCCGCAGCGCCGTGCCGGGAGCAACCATCTCGAGGGCCCTGACCAACGCAGGCTCTGGCCGCGCATCCGCGTCGAAGTCTTCGCCGGATCGTGAGGCCACAACTGGTCATTCTAGGGCATTTAGTCTTTTTTTATCGCGCCCCTGGCTACGCGGCGACCGAGGCCGGGCGGGTTCTACCTGCTGGAAACGCGGCGGACAGCGCCTCACGCAAAGTTGATGCCTCGTGCGCCCCCTCCCCGCTGCCGGCGGGCGCATGCACATCCGCGAGGCCGTGTCTGGCGGCCTCGGCGAGGCGCCGCTCGGGGTGCCCGACCCAGCGCAGCTCGCCGGTGAGCCCCAGCTCGCCGAAGCACCCGCACGGCGAACCGTTCAGCGCCACGCCCTTCGCCGCCGAGGCGACTGCCAGAGCAATCGCGAGGTCGACGCCGGGCTCGTCAACTCGTACACCACCGACGACATTGACGAACACATCGTGACCACCAACGCCCACGCGGCCGTGGCGTCCGAGGATCGCGAGCACCAGCGCCAGGCGGTTGCGATCGAGGCCCGACACTACACGCCGCGGCTGCTCCAGCTCGGAGGGAGCCACGAGTGCCTGCACCTCCACCAGCAGCGGCCGCGAGCCCTCCATCGCGGCGAGCACCACGCTGCCGGGCGCGCGCGTGGCCTCCGCGACAAAGCGCGCGGAGGCATCCAGCACCTCCACAAGACCGCCCTGGCGCATCTCGAACAGGCCCGCCTCGTTGGTCGAGCCGAAGCGGTTCTTCAGCGCGCGCAGCTCGCGATAGGGTCGCTCGCGCTCGCCCTCGAACTGCAGCACGCAGTCCACCAGGTGCTCGAGCACACGCGGGCCGGCAAGCGCGCCGTCCTTGGTCACGTGGCCGACGAGCACCACCGCGATCGAGCGCGCCTTGGCGAGATCCATGATGCGCCCCGCCACCTCGCGCACCTGCCCCACCGAACCGGGAGCACCGGAGAGCTCGGCGCAGCGCAACGTTTGCACCGAGTCGATCACGCAGACGTTCGGTGCGTGCGAAGCGATCGCGTCGAGCACCGCATCGAGATCGGTCTCGGCCAGCACTGGCACCTCCAGGGCGCTCGGCGAGAGCCGCTCGGCCCGCAACCGCACCTGCTCTGCGGACTCCTCGCCGCTCACATACAGCGTCCTGTGCCCGCCGGCGGCGATGTTGCCGAGCGCCATGTTGGTGAGCGTTGACTTGCCGATCCCGGGCGAGCCGCCGAGCAGCACCAGCGATCCCGGCACAAGTCCACCCCCGAGTACACGATCCAGCTCGCCGATGCCCGTTTGCAGACGCGCCTGCGGGGCGGCCACCACTTGCGAGAGCGCCACCAATGGCGCCCCACCCGAGCCGACTCGCGAGCCCGCTCGTGACCCGTGTCCGCGCGAGCCCGAGCCCTTACCGTCGGCGCCTCCGCCTACTGTGCGCTCCTCGACAAGCGTGTTCCATGCCTCACAACCTGGGCACTGACCATGCCACTGGGCCGAGGACAGCCCGCACTGCGAGCAGATATGAACGGTTTGAGCGCGGGCCACCGAGGCAGCCTACGCGCCGCCCCCGACGGTCTGCGAGCGGCGCTCGTAGAGCACCACGTCGCGCCAGCGGCCGTCAGGCATCTGGCCCATCCGCTCGCGCGTGCCAACGCGCCGGAAGCCGCAACCCTCATGCAGAGCGATCGATCCCTCGTTCTCGGGGAATATGCCCGCTTGCAATGCCCAGAAGCCCACCTGCTCCGAGGACTCGATCAAGGCGTTCAGCAGCAGACATCCGATCCCCTGGCGGGCGTGACTCTGATCGACATAAACGCCGACCTCGCCAACCCCGCGATACACAGCGCGAGCCGACACGGGGCTGAGCGCCGCCCAGCCCAGTACCTCGCCAGACTCACCGCGTGCAACCAGGCAGGGATCCTCGATGCGCGACGAGCGCCACTGCTCCCAGCTGGGAACAGTGTGCTCGAACGTCGCGTTGCCGGTGGCCATCCCTTCGCGGTAGATGCGCGCCACCGACGGCCAATCCTCGGCGCCGATCGGCGCAGCCGTAACCTGCAGGTAGGTGCTCAGCGGGACTCCTGGCTAAGGCTCGACGGGATGCTCGTCATCGTCGCCACTGTGCGTGTCCTGCTCGCCCGCGGGCAGCTCCGCGCCGAGCTCGGGCTCGCCGCCACCAGCGCCGACTCCCACGGGGGTCTTTGCCTTCTTGGGCTTGACGATCGTGAGGCGCACTCCACCGTCGTCCTCCGAGCCCTCGGGGGCGGGGTCCACCACCACGGTCGCTCCGGGCGTGAGCTGTTCGCGTAGCACGAAATCCGCGAGCGGATCCTCGATGTAGCGTTGGATCGCACGGCGCAACGGGCGGGCACCCATCGCCGGATCCCAGCCCTTGTCGACGAGCAGATCCTTGGCCGGATCGGTCAGCTCCAATTGCAGCTCACGTTCGGCCATCGACTCGCGGATGCGCACCAGCAGCAGCTCGACGATCTGGCGGATCTCCTCCTTTTGCAGCTTGTGGAAGACAATCACGTCGTCGATGCGGTTGAGGAACTCAGGGCGGAACACCTTCTTGAGCTCGCCCATAATGCGGTTCTTCATGTCGTCGTAGGTGATCCCTGTCTCATCGTCGGACACGGCGAAGCCCAGCGGCGTGTTGCGCGCTATCTCGGCAGCCCCGATGTTGGAGGTCATGATCACGATCGCATGGCGGAAATCCACCGTACGGCCCTGCGCATCGGTGAGCCGGCCATCCTCGAGGATCTGCAAGAGGATGTTGAAGACGTCTGGGTGGGCCTTCTCGATCTCGTCCAAGAGCAGCACCGAGTAGGGCTTGCGCCGCACCGCCTCGGTCAATTGGCCGCCTTCGTCATAGCCAATGTAGCCGGGGGGCGAGCCGACCAGGCGCGAGACGGCGTGCTTCTCCATGTACTCGCTCATGTCGATGCGGATCATCGCTTCGTCGTCGCCGAACAGGAACTCGGCGAGCGTGCGCGCGAGCTCGGTCTTGCCGACGCCGGAGGGGCCCAGGAAGATGAACGAGCCGGTCGGGCGCTTGGGGTCCTTCAACCCAGCGCGCGAGCGACGAATCGCCTTGGAGATGACCTCGATCGCGGGGTGCTGGCCGATCACGCGCTTGTGCAGTTCCTCCTCCATGCGCATCAGCTTCTGGGTCTCGGCCTCGGTCAGCTTGAACACGGGGATGCCGGTCCACATCGAGACGATGTCGGCGATCTCCTCCTCGCCGATCGAGGGCCGCTCGACCGAGTCGCCGGCCTCCCACTCTTCCTCCAGCTCGCGCTTCTTGCCGGCCAACTTGCGCTCCTCGTCACGCAGCGCGGCGGCCTTCTCGAATTCCTGGTTCTCGATCGCCGTCTCCTTCTCGCGGCGCGTGGACTCGATCTCCTCTTCGAACTCGCGGTTGGCGGGCGGAGAGGTCATCGACTTGATGCGCATGCGCGAGGCCGCCTCGTCGATCAGGTCGATCGCCTTGTCGGGTAGGAAACGGTCTGAGATGTAGCGGTAGGCGAGGTCGGCCGCGGCCTGCAAGGCCTCGTCTGTGATCTGCACCTTGTGGTGCTGCTCATAGCGGTCGCGCAGACCCTTGAGGATTTCCACGGTCTGGTCGATCGTCGGCTCCTCCACGCGGATCTGCTGGAAACGGCGCTCCAAAGCCGAGTCGCGCTCCAGGTACTTGCGGTACTCGTCCAGCGTGGTGGCGCCGATCGTCTGCAGCTCGCCGCGTGCCAAGGCCGGCTTGAGGATCGAGGCGGCGTCGATCGCGCCCTCGGCCGCGCCGGCTCCCACCAGGTTGTGGAGCTCGTCGATGAACAGGATGATGTCGCCGCGCTGGGTGATCTCCTTCATCACCTTCTTCAGGCGCTCCTCGAACTCGCCGCGGTACTTCGAGCCGGCGACCAGAGCCGCCAAGTCGAGCGTGTAGATCTGCTTGTTCTTCAAGAGCTCGGGCACATCGGAGTTGGTGATGCGCTGGGCCAGGCCCTCGACCACTGCCGTCTTGCCCACACCGGGCTCGCCGATCAAAACCGGGTTGTTCTTGGTGCGCCGCGAGAGGATCTGCATGATCCGCTCGATCTCGGTCTCGCGTCCCACGACGGGGTCGAGCTTGCCGTCGGCGGCGAGCTTGGTCAAATTCCTTCCAAATTGATCCAGCAGCTTGGAGGACTTCTTGCCCTCGCTGGGACCGGAGCCCGAGCCACCCCCTGAGCCGGCGCCCTGACGACGCCCGCCGGGACCGGACAGCATGCGGATCACCTCGTTGCGGATCTTCTCGCTGTCGGCGTCGAAGTCGAGCAGGATGCGCGCGGCAACGCCCTCGTTCTCGCGCACGAGACCCAGCAGGATGTGCTCTGTGCCGATGTAGTTGTGGCCAAGCGAGAGCGCCTCGCGCAGGGCAAGCTCCAAGACCTTCTTGGCGCGCGGGGTGAAGGGGATCTGTCCGGAGGTGACCTCCTCGCCGGAGCCGACGATCCGCACCACCTGTGCGCGCACCCGCTCGACGGTGATGTCAAGGGACTCGAGCACGCGCGCGGCCAAGCCCTCCTCCTCACGCAGCAAGCCGAGCAGGATGTGCTCCGTGCCGATGTAATTGTGCTTGAGCGTGCGCGCCTCCTCCTGCGCGAGAACGACGACCTGCCGGGCCCGTTCTGTGAATCGCTCGAACATGGGGTACTTCCTTCCTGTGAGGACCACACACCTGACGCGTATGGTCCTGTGGCGCCTTTCAGGCAGTCTACCAATCGGGTATACGGCCCCCGTTGCCGCCCTCCGAACGTTGGATGTCTATGCCCTAAGAGACCGCCGCACACGCGCGAGTTGCGCTGAGCCGTAACGGCTCTGAACGAGCTGGGCGCGTGGGCCGTAAGCGTTCTCGCAGCGAGCTAGGTGCGCATCGCGGGGAACAGCACCACCTCGCGAATCGAGGAGCGTCCCGTGAGCAGCATGACGAGCCGGTCGATCCCCACGCCGACGCCGCCCGTCGGCGGCATGCCGTGCTCGAGCGCTTCCAGGAAAAGCTCGTCGTGTGGCTGGGTCTCCTGCTCGCCGGCGAGCGCTAGCCGCTGTTGGGCCTCAAAGCGCGCACGCTGCTCGTCGGGGTCGGTCAACTCGCTGAAGGCGTTGGCGATCTCCATGCCGCCCGCGAACGCCTCCCAGCGCTCTGCCAGCCCCTCCTCGCAGCGGTGCACACGCGCGAACGGGGACAGCTCGATCGGATAGTCGAGCACGAACGTGGGCTGGATCAGCTTCGGCTCCACGAACTTGGAGAGCAGATCGTCGGCCAGCTGCGGCCAACTGAGCCCATCGGTGGTCATGCCCAGGTCGCGCTCGGCGATGGCAGCGGCGAGCTCGGGGGCCTCGCGCAACGCGCGCAGGTCGACACCCGTGACCTCAAGCACCGCGTCGGTAAAGCGCACGCGCCGCCACGGCGCTTTGAAGTCCAGCTCACCGGCGTAGCCGACCGCGTCGGCCACGCCGGCCACCATCGCCTCCAGGCGCGCTGCCTGGTCGCTGTAGTCGGCATATGCCTCATACCACTCGACCATCGTGAACTCGGGGTTGTGCTTGGTCGAGAGGCCCTCGTTGCGAAAGTCCTTGCCAAGCTCATACACGCGCTCCAGGCCACCCACGATCAGACGCTTGAGATACAGCTCGGTGGCGATCCGCAGGTACAGCTCGCGGTCCAGTGCGTTGTGGTGGGTCGTGAACGGTCGCGCCAGCGCGCCGCCGTAGAGCGGTTGCAATACCGGCGTCTCGACCTCGAGGAAGTCCTCGCCGTCCAGATATGCGCGCACGGCCGAGACGATCCGGGCGCGGTCGGCGAACAGCTTGCGAGCATCCTCGTTTGCGATCAGGTCGAGCTCGCGGCGGCGATGGCGCGTCTCCACGTCGATCAAGCCGGCGTGCTTGTCGGGTGGGGGTCGCAGGGCCTTGCCGAGCACCTGAAAGCCGTCCACCCGCAGCGTCAGCTCACCATGTCGACTGCGCAGGGGCGCGCCGTCGACACCGAGCAGATCGCCGAGGTCGAGCGAGAGCAGTTGCCCCAGTACATCGGAGCCGAGCACATCTGCGCGCGCGTGCAGCTGGATCTTGCCGCTGCGGTCGACCAGGTCCAGAAAAGCGGCCTTACCGGCGCCGCGGCGCGCGGCGATGCGTCCGGCCACGCGGTGGCGCTCCTCGGTCTCCTGGCCGACCTCCAGGTGCTCGTAGGCGCCGCGCACGCCTGAGATCGGCTCGACGCCAGGGAACGAGTAGGGCCCGATCTCCACGCCCTCCTCGCGCAACCGTGCGGCCTTGGCGCGGCGCTCGGCGATCAACTCGGGCAGCCCGTGCTTGGATGGCTCGTCGGGGTGTGCAGTGGTGGTCGGCATCTTGGGTGTCAGGAAGAGGTGGAGACGTACTCCAAATCGCACGCATAACACTTCACAAAATGAAGTGTTAGGGGTCCAGAAAGTGCATGCAACACCCGCTACCGCCGAACCCTATCCTCCACACCAGCGCGCGGGCGGTGTGGAGGACACCTATTTGAGCCCGACGTCGATCTTGGTGATCTTGAGCTTGCGCGCCGGTCCGCGCGGGACCTGTACGGCGACGGTGTCGTTGCGCCGGTGCCCGATCAGGGCGCGCCCGACGGGCGACTCATTGGAGAGCTTGGCCTCCTGCGGGTTGGCCTCGGCGGAGCCGACGATCGTGTACTTGACCGACTTGCCGGTCTTCTCGTCCTTGACGTGCACAACGGAGCCGACACCGACGACGTCGGTTGAGATCTCCTTGGAGTCGATCACACTGGCCATGCGCAGCTTCTCCTGCAACGTGGCGATGCGGCTCTCGAGCATCGCCTGCTCGTTCTTGGCGTCGTCGTACTCGGAGTTCTCGGTGATGTCGCCGAACTCGCGCGCCTCCCTGATCCGTTGGGCCACCTCACGACGCTTGTCCGTGGAGAGCAGCTCGAGCTCCTCCTGGAGCTTCTCGAGCCCTTCGGGGGTGAGGATGACATCCTTCGGCATGTGGTGGGAGTGACTCCGCGAGTTGGCTTTGGCGGGCGATGAAAAACCCGCCTCTCAGGCGGGAACCGCCGCCCCTGCGGGCGCGGCGAGCGCAGCAGTATAGCGAGCGTCCTCGAGCGTGGGGGCCCTCTGCAGGGACTCTCCCAGAGCCTTCGCATGTGCCTTCTCCAGGCCAAGGCGCGCGATGTACCACGGGTAGAACTTGCGCAGGTAGCGCGTGGCGCGCTCGGCGCCCAGATGCTCGACCGCGCGGTCGATCGTCCAGCACAGCTCATCGAGTACCTCGACGCGCGTGGGCGCCGTGTTGCGCGTGCCGAGCAGCTGCTCGAACAGCCATGGGTTGCCGAGCGAGCCGCGCGCGAGCATCACCGCCATGGCGCCCGTTTGCTCGAAGGCGGTCAGCGTGCTCGCGGCGTCGTGCAGCCCGCCGGTAAGGATCACGGGCACCTCGAGCGTTTGCACGAGCTGTGCGGCGAGCTCGTAGTCGGGCACGCCTCTGTGGTGGACGGCGGCCGAGCGCGGATGAAACGCGATCGCGGCAACGCCAGCCTCTTTAACGAGACGCTGGGCGAGCCGCACGCCGCTGGTGTCGCCCGGTCGCCGCCCGGAGCGCAGCTTGACCGTCACGGGCAGTCCGCTGCCCTCGCGCGCGGAACGGGCCACGGCGATCGCGACATCGGGATCGTCGAGCAGCGCGGCGCCGGCGCCGGTCTTGCAGACCTTAGGCACGGGACAGCCCATGTTGAGGTCGATCGCGTCGGCGCCGGCACGCGCGACCTCCTTGGCAGCGACGCGCATCACGTCGGGGTCCTGCCCGAAGAGCTGGATCGACACCGGCCCTCCGCCGGCGCGCTCGCGCGGGTCGATGCGCAGCATCTCCACACAGGTGCGTTCGTTGCCGTGGAAGATCGCGTGCGAGGAGACCATCTCAGAGACCGCCATGCCGGCGCCGTGGCGCTTGGCCTGCAGGCGCACGAACCAGTTGCCGATGCCGGCCAGCGGGGCCAGCATCACACGATTGGGCACGGTCAGAGGACCGAGCTGCCAGGGGTCTGTCAGATGGCCTTGGGTTGCCATTCGCCCATTATTGACTCTCAGGCCGCGTTCATTTCCTGAATGAGGCGCAGTCCCGTGAGCGTGAGCAGCTCGTCGACCTCCTCGATCTCCTCGGTGAACGGCACCACCAGGTGCCCAAGCCCCCCGGTCGCGACCACCGCCACACGTGCGCCCAGCTCGTCGTAGATGCGGCGCAGGATCGCATCGACGGCTCCGGCGTAGCCGAACACGACCCCGGAGCGGATCGCGTCGATCGTGTTCTTGGCGATCACGCTGCGGGGCGGGGCCAGCTCGACCTTCGGCAACCGTGCGCCGCGCTCGGTCAACGCCTCCAGAGAGATTTCCATGCCTGTCATCAGCGAGCCGCCGACGTACTCGCCGGCGGCCGAGAGCACGTCGAAGGTGGTGGCGGTGCCGAAGTCCACGCACACCGCCGGACCGCCGAAGCGCGCGCGCAGGGCCACGGCGTTGACCAGCCGGTCGGCGCCGATCTCGCGCGGGTTGTCGTAGCGGATCGCCATACCGGTCTTCAAGCCGGGCCCGACGACAAGCATCTCGTGGCCGAGGTAGCGTGCAGCCATCGCCGTCCATTCGGGCTCCAGGTGTGGCACGGTCGAGGACACGATCGAGGCCGACAGGTCCTCGAAGGACAGCCCGCGCAGCTCCAGGAGGTTGCGCAGCGCAGCGCCAAGCTGGTCGGCGGTCGACTCGCGCACGGTGGCAAAGCGCCAGTGCTCGACCAGCTCCTCGCCGCGGAACGCGCCGAAATGCGTCTGGGTGTTGCCGACGTCGACGACAAGCAGCATGGCCGGGGATTATGGGGCCAGCGCGCCGCTGCTGCAGTGACGCCCGCCGTGCTGCTTCTCCGGCACTGGTCGGCGAGCCAGCCAGGACGCACACGCTGGGCATTAGGGCCTATGCTCCCAAACGTGAACGTGACTTTGTATGCACTTCCCGGGTCGCACCCGTGTGCCGCCGTCGAGGTGGCTCTGCGGCTCAAGTCGATCGACCACAAGCGAGTCGACCTGCTGCCGCTGACCCAGCTGGCGATCGGCCCGCTGCGCTACGGCGGCAATACGGTGCCGGGCCTGCGCATCGATCGCGAGCGCCTCGCGGGCTCGCGTACGATCATGCGTCGCCTCGATGCGCTCGCGCCCGAGCCGCCACTGCTGCCGCCGCTGTCAGACGCCGTCGCACGCGCACGCGTGCTCGAGGCCGAGCGTTGGGGCGACGAGGTGCTGCAGAGCGTGCCACGGCGCATTCTCGACGCGGCATGGTTGCGCGACGCCGCGTGCATGGAGAGCTATGCGGGCGACGCGAAGCTGCCGCTCCCCCGCCCGCTGCTGCGCCCGGCGCTGCCGCTGACGGCGAAGCTGATGGCACGCCGCAACCACGCCCAGGACGAGATCGTCCGGGCCGACCTCGCTGCATTGCCGGCCCAGCTGGACCACATCGACGCGTGGATCGCCGACGGCGTGCTCGGTGGCGAGCAGCCTAACGCTGCCGACCTACAGATCGGCAGCTCGATCCGCCTGTTGATGACGATCGCCGACATCAGGGCGCTGATTGAGGGCCCGCCCGTCCGCCCGGCTGTGCGTCTGACGCGCTGGTTTGAGCCGCAGGCTGGTGAAGTCCCGGCCGGAACCCTGCCGGCACAGTGGCTGCCGGCGCCAGCCGTGTCCTGAAGCGGGACCGCGCCAGGCGGATCGCTATGCCCTACTGGCCTCCGGAACCGGGCCCTCGCCGATCCCGATGCGCTTGTGCAGGCGCCGCAGCGGCCGCGGAGCCCACCATGTGAGCTCCCCCAGACGGCCCATGATCGCGGGCACGAGCAGTGCGCGCACAACGGTCGCGTCGATCGCGACTGCGAGCGCGGCGCCGACGCCGAGCTGCTTGATGAAGAAGATGTGCGAAGTGGAGAAGGCACCGATCGCTACACAGAACAGGAGCGCAGCGGCAGTGACGAGACGTCCGGTGCGCTCCAGGCCGTAGGCGACCGCGTCGCGTGTGACCAGACCGCTGTCGTGGGCCTCCTTGATGCGCCCAAACAGGAACACGCCATAGTCGGTGGAGAGCGCGAAGGCGATGATGAACAGGAGCACGAGGTTTGACTCCTCAAGGCCCCCGATTGGCGTGAAGCCGAACAGACCGTCGAGGTGGCCGTCTTGGAAGATCAGGACGAGCAGCCCAGCGCCGACGACAACCGTCAGCAGGTTCATGAGAAGTGCCACGAACGGCAGGATCAACGAACCGGTCATCATGAATAGGAAGCCGGCCGTGACGACGGCGAGGATCGCAAGCGCCAGCGGCAGGTGCGCTGAGATCGCGGCCTTCTGGTCGACAAACCATGCCGTGGCGCCGCCCACGAGTAGCGTGGATGAAGTCCCACCCGCCCCAATCGCGCGCAGGTGCTTGACGAGCGCCTGATTGGCGGGCCCGCCGTCGGTTCCCTTCGGTTGCTGTTCGATCTCCCACACGCCCCCGCCTACGTAGCGCGGAGGGCCCTGGTTGGCCTGGGCGCCCGCTGTCTGTCTTGTGCGTGCGGCGATCGCGGCGACGGCCGCGCCATCGTTTGCGGGTGCGTGCACGACCATCGTGATCGTTTGTGAGGGATCGACGGCGAAATCGTGGGTGAGCGCTTCGGCTACCTGACGCGCTTGCGAGGAGGCGGGCAACACGTGGGCGTCGGCCGGCACGAGCGAGAGCCGCAGCGCGGGCGAGGCGGCGGCCAAAAGCGCGGCCGCCGTGAGCAGCGCGACCATCCCGGGATGGCGCATCACGCCGCGCGCGAGCCGATACCAGCCGCCCTGCTCGCTCGATTGCGCCGAGCGTGCGGCACTGCGTTGCAAGCGCGCGGGTGCGAGCGCGTTGATGCGCGGGCCGAGCGCTACGAGCACGGCGGGAAGCACGACAAGCGAGACGACTCCGGCGCACAGCGCGACGGTTGCGCCGCCGACCCCCATTGAGTAGAGGAAGCGGATCGGAAACACCAGCATCGAGGCAAGCGCACCGGCGACCGTGAGCGAGCCAAACATCACGGTGCGCCCGGCTGTTTGCAGAGTGCGCAGGATCGCCGCGCGCGTGTCGGCCCCGCCGGCCAGCTCCTCTCGATAGCGCGAGAGCACGAACAGGCTGTAGTCGATCCCGAGGCCGAGGCCGACGCCGGTGACGAGGTTCACAGCGAAGATCGAAAGCCCCGCGAACTGGTCGACGATGCGCAGCACCAGGAACGTGACGACAATCGCAAAGCCGCCAACTAGTAGCGGCAGCGCAGCGGCGATCAGGCCGCGGAACACCCAGAAGGACAGCAGCAGCAGGATCGGGAAGGCGAATGTCTCGGCGCGGCGCAGGTCCGATGTGGTCTGTTCGTTGACCTCGTCGAAGGCAATGTCGTTGCCGCCGAAGCGCACACCGGCCCCAGCCAGCAATGGGCGCACGTGTTCGACCGCATGGGCGGAGTCTTCCTGCTTGGCAAACGCGGCCAGCACGAGTGTCTCACGGCCGTTGCGCGAGACCAGCTCGGGCAGGTGCGCAGCCGGATAGTCGACCGCGCGTTGAAAACCGGGTTGAGTGGCCAGCAGCGCGGCCACGTGCGTGCTCTCGCGCTGGGCGGCGAGGTCGGTGCGTACGTCACCGGTGCTCGGTACGAGCGCTACAAGACCGTAGGTGGCGGTCTGTCCGGTGGCCCGTTCGATCACCCGCAGCACCTGCTGGTTTTGGGATTTCGGGTCCTGGAAGTCTGAGTTCTTGCTCTTGAGGATCGAGACGACCGGTCCTCCAATCGCGGCTGCCAGCAAGAACACCGCGCCGCTGATCAACAGCGTGCGCCGCGAATGCCCAACCGCCAGGTTCGCAAGACGCTCGATCACAACCGCTCCACGCCGCCGGTCCAAGCCATGGCGCTGCTGACCCACGCCACTTGGCTGTCAATCCAAGCCATCGCGCGAGACCTTAGTGACTGCTAACTAACTTGTCAAGAGAAAGTCGGGACGAGTCGCCGGGAACCAGCCTGTCCCAGCACGACCCGCCCCGCCCGGGCCAACCGTGGCCCTTACCGCTTGACGCCGATCGTGGCTGATCCTTCCACGCGATCGACCTGCAGCCGGGGTCCCGCCCAGCGCACACCTTCGATTGAGGTCCCACCCACCCCGAGCACGGCCAGCGCGTCCGACAGTCGCTTGCCGTCAGGCGTGGCAAGCTCGAAGTCGAGCTCGAGCGCAGGGATCAGGACGAAGCGGCGGGAGAGCACCTGCTCGTGCGGTAGCGTCATGCGCTCGTGGGCAAGCTCGAGCTCGCCCAACAGCAGGATGTCGATGTCGATCGCCCGCGGCCCGTGACGCACACCGCCCGTGACACGTCCCAGCTCGGCCTCCAGCCGCTTGACGGCGTCCAGCAGCTCCAGCGGCTCCAGCGCAGTCTCGGCAAGCAGGCAGGCGTTCAAGAAGCTCGGCTGGTCGAGCACCTCGCCGACCGGATCTGTGTCGTAGACAGAAGAGGCGCATATCACCGACACGCCGGCGGAGGGCAGTGCGTCGACTGCCGCCTGCAGATATCCACGACGATCGCCGACATTTGATCCAAGACCGAGCAGGCCGCTGCGAACGGGCATCGCCTCTGAAGGCTATTCGAGCGCCGAAGCTCGCGGACGCCCAGCCGATTGTGCCACCGGACACCCGCCGCCGGGGCCGTTCGAACGTCGTCGCTACTCCCCGGCCTCGCGCCAAACCTCCACCGACACGTCGTCGACCGGCAGCGGGATCGGTGGCTCGGGCTTGGATGCCTTGACCCATACCCCTTCCAGCTCGAAATCCCCAAGCAGCCGGTCGGCGATCGCGCTGCACAGACGCTCCAGCGTCTTGTAGGAGCGCTGCTGGGCGACAAGCGCCACGAGCTGACAGACCTCGGCGTAGTCGACCGTGTCCTGCACACGGTCGGTGACGGTGGCGTCAGTTTCGCCGACGTCCAAGCGCAGGTCGATCAGCAGGCGTTGGCCGATCTCGCGCTCGGCCTCGGTCACTCCGTGGTGCGTGTACAGCGATAGGCCCGAGATCTCGATCGTGACGGTCTCAAAGCTCTCGTCGTCCTCGTCGGCGGGCTCCTCGTCGCTCAGCTCGTCGTCGGCCTCGCCGTCCATTTGCCGCTCAACGTAGCAGCCGCCACGGCCAGCGCGTCGGCCACCGGGGCGACATCGTGCACACGGAACACGCCGGCGCCGCGCTCGAGCGCCATCACATTGGTTGCGATCGTGCCAGGCAGACGTTCGGCCGCGTCGAGCACCGGCTGTGCGCTGGGCTCGTGCGCGACACCACCCTTCTCCGCGACACCACCCTTCTCCGCGGCAATCCTCCCGAGAAAGCTCTTGCGCGAGGTGCCGATCACGACCGGGCGCCCCAAAGCGACGATCTCATCCAAACGGCGTAGCAGCGTGAGATTGTGGGTGACCGTCTTGCCGAAGCCGATACCGGGGTCCAGCAGTATGCGCCGCTCGTCAACACCCTCGCCCACGGCGAAGGCAAGCCGCTGCTCGAGGAACGCCTTGACGTCGTCCACGACGTCCCTGTATCGAGGCCCACCCACCCCGCGCTGCATCGTGCGGGGCTCACCGAGCATGTGCATGAGACAACAATCCGCGCCGCTGTCGGCCACAACAGACGCCATCGCCGGATCGGCGCGCAAAGCGCTGACATCGTTGACCAAAGTGGCGCCGGCGCCAAGCGCGGCGCGCGCGACCGCCGCCTTGGAGGTGTCGATCGAGATCTGTGTGTCGCTGACCTGCTGGGCCAGGGCCTCCACGACCGGCACCACACGCCGCAACTCCTGCTCCTCCTCGACGGGCTCGGCCCCGGGCCGCGTGGACTCCCCGCCAATGTCGAGGATGTGGGCGCCCTGGGAGACAAGCTCCACTCCATGCGCAATCGCGGCCGGCGCGTTCAGGAACAGCCCCCCGTCGGAGAACGAGTCAGGGGTGACATTCACGATCCCCATCAAGCGGTAGCCGGCCACGACCATCAGCCTATGTCCCGCGCGCCTCGGACGGTTACGAGACGCCGCCCCGCCAAGCTCAGGTTACGGAAGGTCCACTTGTGTCAGAGCCTCGCATGTCCGCAGTACCACCGGCCAAACCGGGGCGGGGGAGCGGACGTGGAGTTTCGCGCCCGGGCCGGTCGGCGGGCGCGGGCGGGGCGGGCAGCTCGGGCGCGGGGGGCTCCTCGGCGCCGAACACTTCCTGCTCGTCCTTGCCGTCGAGCAAAGCGAGGAACTCCTCCTTCTCGATCGTCTCGCGCTTGACGAGGATCTCGGACATCTTGGTGAGGTCTTCTTTGTGTTCGGTGAGGATGCTCTTGGCGCGCTGGTGGGCGGACTCGACTATGCGGCGGACCTCGTCGTCGATCTCGCGGGCGATCTCGTCGGAGTAGTCGGGCTCGGTGGAGAACTCGCGCCCGAGAAACGGCTGTCCGTGCTCGTGACCGAACACGCGCGGGCCGAGCTTCTCGCTCATACCGAAGCGCATCACCATCTGCTTGGCGGTAGCGGTGACCTTCTCCAGGTCGTTGGAGGCGCCGGTGGTTATCTCTTCGAACACGATCTCCTCGGCGGCACGACCCCCAAGCGTCATCGCCATCGTGTCGTTGAGCTCGGCGCGAGTGGTCAGGAAGCGGTCCTCCTGGGGCATCGAGATCGTGTAGCCGAGCGCCTGGCCGCGTGAGATCACCGAAATCTTGTGGACGGGGTCGGAGTGCTCCAGGAAATGACCGACGATCGCGTGGCCCATCTCGTGATAGGCCGTTATGAGGCGCTCCTTCTTGCTCATCACGCGCGTCTTCTTCTCGGGACCGGCGATCACGCGCATGATCCCCTCCTCGAGCTCTTCCTGGCCGATTTCGCGCTTGCCGGTACGCGCCGCCAAGAGCGCGGCCTCGTTGATCAGGTTCGACAGGTCCGCGCCGGTGAAGCCGGGGGTCTGCCCGGCGAGCGCGTCGATGTCGATGATCTTGGCCAGCGGCTTGCCGCGCGTGTGGACCTCCAGGATCTTGGCGCGGCCCTTGCGGTCGGGACGATCCACGGCGATCTGGCGATCGAAGCGGCCCGGACGAAGCAGCGCGGGATCGAGGATGTCGGGCCGGTTGGTGGCCGCGATCATGATGATGTTGTCCTTGGCCTCGAAGCCGTCCATCTCAACCAGCAGCTGGTTGAGAGTCTGCTCGCGCTCGTCGTGCCCGCCGCCGAGACCCGCGCCGCGGTGCCGGCCGACGGCGTCGATCTCGTCCATGAAGATGATGCAGGGCGAGTTCTGCTTAGCCTGCTCGAACAGATCACGCACGCGCGAGGCGCCGACACCTACGAACATCTCCACGAAATCGGAGCCCGAGATCGAGAAGAACGGCACGCCCGCCTCACCCGCGACGGCGCGCGCCAGCAGCGTCTTGCCTGTCCCCGGAGGCCCATACAGCAGCACCCCGGTGGGTATTCGCGCCCCCAGCGCCTGGAACTTCTTGGGGTTCTCGAGGAACTCCTTGATCTCGTGCAACTCCTCGACGGCCTCGTCGACCCCGGCGACGTCACGGAAAGTGATCTTGGGGGAGTCGGCCGAGAGTCGCTTGGCGCGCGACTTGCCGAAGCTCATCACGCGCGAGCCTCCCCCCTGAACCTGGTTGATCAAGAAGAACCAGAAGCCGAGGATCAAGACGAGCGGCAGCAGATACGTGAGCAGCGTCGGCCAGATGCTGGTCTTGTTCGATTCGAAGTTGAACTTGGCGCCTGAGCCCTTCAGTTCGGACTCGAGCTGCGGAGCTTGGGTGTCGAACAGGCCGACTTCGTATTTTTCTTTGTTCTTCAGTTCGACCGACACCGAGTTGTCTTTTGTCTTGATCTCGGCCGATTTGACCTGGTGGTTGGGAATGTCGGTGGAAACAAGCGTCTGGTAGGTGTGTTCGATCCCTTTCTGCGAATTGGGAACGATCAGCTTCGACAGGAAGAAGGCGAGCACAACCACGATCAGGATCGGGAATGCGGCGCTCTTGAAGAATCGGCTCATGGGCTTGGATCCTGACTGCCAGCCTCATCGGAGGGCCGGGCCGCCAGTCCCCCAGCGTACCACGGGAGGCCGCAATTACCGGCTCTTTGGGCCTGTGCGAGCCAGGGACGCGGCCGTGTGCGTGACGGTCGTTGTGGAGCTGGATTCTTGGGATAGCCGGTCGTGCCCATGGTGTTCTATCTCTCAAGCACCGCAACGAACGGAAGGTTGCGATGGCGCTCCGCGTAGTCGAGCCCGTAGCCGATCACGAAGCGGTCGGGTATCTCAAAGCCGACGTAGCGCGTCGGCAGGTCCACCTTGCGCCGGTCGGGCTTGGTGAGCAGCGCGCAGACCTCCAGGGACGCCGGGTTGCGCGAGCCGAGATTGCGCAACAGATATTGCAGCGTAAGCCCGGAGTCGACGATGTCCTCGACGATCAACACGTCGCGACCCTCGATCGCGATATCGAGATCCTTGAGGATGCGCACCACCCCGGAGGAGTCGGTGGCCGAACCGTAGGAGGCAACCGCCATGAAGTCGACCTCCACGGGGATGTCGATGAAGCGCATCAAATCGGAGAGAAAGAACACGGCGCCCTTGAGCACCCCCACGAGCAGCAATGGACGACCGGCGTAGTCGCGCGAGATCGACTCGCCCAGCTCGCGCACACGCCGCTGCAGGTCCTCGGGGGCCACGAGCACCTCTCCCACCTCGGAGACTCCCCCGGGGGTCGCCAAGGCGACGCGCTCTGGTGTGGGCACCACTTCAGGGAGTGTATTGACCCGCCCACCGCCACCGCGCGACCCGCGTCGATCGCACGTGCGTGAGACCCGGTCGCTTGCGCGCCTCAGCGCTGCTCGCGCGGGGCGATCGCGACCATGCGAAGCTCGCCGTCCTCGATCACCGCGCCCGCGAGTCCCCCCACATGCAACTCGGCCCGTCCACCGCGCACTGCGAGCGCGAGAATCTCCGCGACGCGCTCGCCCGCCTGCGGCACGAACGTGCCTGTCGCCCGCTCGGCGAGGCGAATCACGACAAGTCGCCGAAGCGCGGGGTGCAGCTCGCGTAGACGCTCGATCGCGATGCCTTCGCGGCCCGCCAGCTCGCCATCCACGAGCCCCTCCAGCAGCTCGGTCTCCTCGCGCAGTAGCTCCGCGGTGCGCAGCACGTTGGCCTGCGCGGCGGGATGCACCGCGTCGAGAGCCACCAGCAGCCCGTGACGCACACGCGCGCGGGCGTAGCGCTCGCTGTCGTTGCTCGAGTCCTCGCGCCACGCGAGATTCAGCTCCCGACAGTAGGCGCCGGTCGCCTGGCGTGTCAGCCCCAACAATGGCCGCACAAGCGCCCCGTCGCGCTCTGACATGCCAAGCAGCGCCCGGCGTCCAGGCGAAGCCGCCAGGCGGTAGAGGATCGTCTCGACCTGATCGCTTGCGGTGTGGCCTGTGGCAACGAGCGCGTCGCAAGTCTCGGCGAGGCTCATCGCCGCCGCGTAGCGCAGCTCACGCGCCCACGCGTGCATGTTCCCGCTCGCGCCCGGCGCCCGCTCAGCACGAACGACCTCGAGCTCGACCCCCAGACGCTCGCACAGCTCGCGACAGTGGGTCTCGTCCCCGTCTGACTCGGCACGCAGGCCGTAGTTGACGTGAAGCGCATGCACGCGCGCCGCGCCACACAGTGCCACCGCGATGTCCAGCAGGCACACCGAGTCGCGCCCACCGGAGAGCATTGCGACCACATTCGCCTCGCCCGCGAGCAGACCGCCGGCACGCACTCGCTCGCGCAGCTCGGCGACGTTCACCGCCCTACCCCTCCGAGAAGAACGCCTGGAACAGCTCGGTCGGCTCGGTGAACCCCTTCAGGCCGATTTCGCCGATCAGCTCGAAGCGCAGTCCGTTGACTCCGGTGGCGGCATCCACGACCGCTCGCGTCACCAGCACCTCGCCACCGGCCGCGCGCGCCACCACGCGTGCCGCACGGTTGACCTCGCGGCCGTAATAGTCCCCGTCGCGATAAAGAGCCGCGCCGCTGTGGATGCCGATCCGCGGCGCGGGCGAGCCGGTCGGCAGCTCCGCGGCGAGATTCACAGCCCAGACGGTCAGCGCGACCGGGTCGGCACCCACCACCATCACCTCGTCGCCGAGCGTCTTGATCACGCGCGCGTCAATCGGCAGCGTGCGCTCGACGATCTCCACGAACCGCTCGACCGTGTCCACCGCCTGCTCGTCGCCGTGCTCCTCGGTCAGACGGGTGTAACCAGCGAGGTCGACAAACGCGATGCTCACCCGCATCTGCCCCACTGCGGCACCGTCGATGTCGAGGTCCGCCTCGATGTGGCCGATCACGTCCTGCTCGACGAAGTGGGCCAACAGGCGGCCGTGCAGGTAGTTGATGAACGGCAGCGCAAACGGCAGCATCTCGCGCGTGATCGACTCCATCTGCTCGACCACCTCCACACCGGGCACCCCTTCGCGCATCAGGGGCTCGTGCACATACAGGTGGAACAGCCGCACCTCGGCGTCGGCGATCTGAGCCATTGCCTGCCCGTACACGCGCGCGATCTGCATCAGCGCCTGCTGAGGGAAGCCCGCGGCGAGGATGTTCGCGCCGTAGCGCAGCACCTCGAGGTCCTCCTCGGAGATCGACTCGACGGTAAGCACGCTCAGCCCCATCGCCGCCACGATCCGCTCGATCGTCTGCGCGTCCATGCCGGTCGCCTCCGCCGCTTCCTCGAGCGTGTAGCGCGTGTTGGAAGTGGGCAGCAGTTCGTCCATGTAGCCAAACGCAAGGCCCCCGCTCTGGGAGGCCGCGCGGATCTGCTCGATCTTGTGCCCGCGCTCGCGCAGGCGCGCGACGATCCGCACGTGCGAAGCCGCCGCCTGCGTCCAAACGCCTTCGTACTGTGGCACCAGCCCGTCCTTGACCCAGCGCCTGACCGTCGCCGGGGAGACCCCCGCGCGGGTCGCCACCTGCGCGAGCGTCAGCTCGTGGACGTCCGCGTGTGAGCTCGCACGGGAGTCCGGCCCGCGCGTGGCGGGCGCCTGCTCGGGCGCGCCCTCCGGCTGCTCTGTGGTAGACGCATTCATCGATGGCAGTCTAAAGTCGCGGCCGGTGAGCCACACTGAGCCGATCAACCCAGCCGACGCGCCCGCGCCCGCCGACGGTGCCCCGGCCCCGAGCAAGGCCGCAACGATCCACCTGCACCCAACCGCCGCCCTTGCCGAGCGGGTATTGCTCCCGGGCGACCCTGGACGCGCACTGTTGCTTGCCCAGCTGCTGCTGGAGAAGCCGCTGATGTTCAACCACCATCGCGGGCTGTGGGGCTACACCGGCACGGCCGCCGACGGCCAGCCGCTGAGCGTGCAGAGCACCGGCATGGGCGGCCCAAGCGCGGCGATCGTGCTGCACGAGCTGATCGCGTTGGGCGTACGGCGCGCGATCCGCGTGGGCACCTGCGGGGCACTCAGCGCGGAGCTCGGCCTCGGCCAGCTCGTGCTCGCGCGCGAGGCGATCGCCGCCGACGGCACCAGCGCGGCGCTGGGAGCGGGCGAGCTGACGCACGCCGATCGGACCCTTGCCGACGCGCTGCAGCGCCAGCTCGAGCGCAACCACGAGTGCCGCCATCACACCGGGCGGATCGTCAGCGTCGACCTGTTCTACGACGAATCCGAGCAGCGAGGAGCGCACGAGTGGAGTGCGACGGGCGCGATCGCCGTGGAGATGGAGGCCTCGAGCCTGTTTGCCGTGGGCGCCGCTGCCGGCATACAGGTGGGCTGCCTGCTGATCGTCACCGACACGTTTGACG
Organism: uncultured Solirubrobacterales bacterium; assembly: GCA_963715765.1. Taxonomy (GTDB): domain Bacteria; phylum Actinomycetota; class Thermoleophilia; order Solirubrobacterales; family Solirubrobacteraceae; genus Palsa-744. Next base: position 2,759,982 of record OY970270.1, on the reverse strand, counting down.
AAGTCGGCACTCGTACCCGCATCGACGAGCACACGCTGACGGCGGCCGTCGAGGCGATGGGGCACGTGGCGGCCGCCGCGCTCGCCTAGGGAGTCTTCTTGGCTGCGCGCTTGGGCGCGGGACTCCTGCGTGTCGCGGGAGCCTTGCCGGTGGAGGCCAGCTTTCCGCTCAGCGTCTTCAGCTGATCCTCGACGGCCGACAGACGCGAGTCGATGCCACCGTCTGAGAACGCGCGGTTGAGGCGATGCACGCCGTCCTCGATGCCCTCCAGGCGCTGAGAAACCGAGCGCAGGCGGCGTGTGAGGCGTTCGATGTCGGCGGCCGTCGGCAGGTTCAGCGCGCTGAGCGCAAGCTCCTGGGCCTGAGCGGCACGATCGCGCGCATCGAACGCACGGCCGATCGTGCCGGATATCAAAGGATTCTCGATCAGATCGGCCAGAGCCTTGCCGAGCTTGTCCTCGGCGCCGTCGGCCAAACGCTCGCGCAGCCCCGCGGCCACTCTCTTCCCGTCGGACATCCGCCAAAGCGTACCGTGCCCCGAGGGCACCGGCGCGATCTCACCATCTACCCTGACGTGACGCTCATGCCGACGCGCCTGTTCACCTTCGTTCAGCTGGAGCTTCCATGGGAGCTTGGACCCCCTGACGGCCGCTACCTGCTGCGCAAGTCAATCGTCGCTCCAGATGCGCGCGAGCCCCAGCACGTGGTGGTGCTGTCGACCGTGGGCGCTGAACGCCGTGGACTGCTCGGCCGGCGCACACGCACACGCCCCAGCGACCGAGAGCCCCCACCAACTCCGGTGCCGGTGACACGCGCGACGATCATCGACCCCGTCGCACTGTCGGTCGAGAGCCAAGCGCAGGCGTGGCTGCGAGAGCTAGACCCCGAGCGCGAGGCCCAGGCCGCCACCGACGTGCTCAACCGCATGCTGTTTGCCCATCGCATCGCCGGAGCCGCCCCCCACATCCACGAGGTGTCTCCCGCCCAGGCGCTGGTCCTGCGTGCAGGCTTCGGCGACGGCGAGCACGTGGCCGACGGACTATGGACCAGCGCACGCGAGCTGTTGCTGTCAAACAGGCGTGCCGGCCGCCGCGCGAGCGTGCTGCGCCCGCAGGAGCGCCTGGCCGCGCTGCTGTCGGCTCGCGAGAATCATCTGCTGTGCGAGGAGCTGACGCTACGCGCGCGCCTTGACCTGGACGGGACCCGTCTCGCGCTTGCCGCGATCGAGCTGGAGCGTGCCTATGCGGCGGCGCTGGTAGAGCTGGCGAACGAGCAGCGCGAGGATCTGCGCGCGCGCATCGAGGAGCTCGAGCAGTTGCGCCCCGGCGTGAAGGAGACTGCCGACAAGGCACTTCCCCCATCCACGCAGGAGCCCGAGGAGCAGAGCGTCCGCCATCCGCTCGAGCGTTTGGAAGCGGCGCTGCGCGCACGCACGGCGCACAGCTCTACTCTGCAGTGACCATGGACCCCACGAGAACCGCGATCGGCACCTGGAGCGGCGGGCGCTTCATGCACTTCGGCGAGCCGCTTACCGATGAGCGGCTGCTCGCACTGCTGCGCCCCGGCGATGGCATCGACACGGTGATGAGCGCCGACGCCTACGGCGCCGGGGAGGCCGATCGCGTGCTGGGCCAGGCAATCGCGGACGTCGATCGCGACAGCTTCTGTTTGATCGGTGCGATCGGCCACGACTTCTACGAGGGCACCCGCGAAGGCGCGAAGGGCTTTCCGCGCTTCACCGACCCGCGCCTGAGGGCCGAGCGCGACTACGGCGCCTACATACGCATGGCGGCGGAGCAGAGCCTCGAGCGGCTGGGCGCCGAGCGCTTTGACCTGCTGATGCTGCACAACCCAGATCGCACCGGCTATACCAGCGAGGCCGTGTGGGAGGGAATGCGCGCGGCGCGCGAGGCGGGATTGACAGAAATGCTGGGCGTCGCGCCCGGACCCGCAAACGGCTTCACACTCGACCTGATCGACTGTGTCGAGCGCTTTGGAGAGCTGATCGACTGGGCGATGATCATTCTCAGCCCGATGGAGCCATGGCCAGGCGAGCTGGTGTTCGAGGCAGCCGCAGCCCACGATGTGAGGCTGATCACGCGCGTGGTCGACTACGGCGGCGTGTTTCACGACGATGTGCGCGGCGGACACGAGTTTGCCGAGTACGACCACCGTAAGTTTCGTCCCGAGGGATGGGTCGATGCGGGTCTGGCGAAGCTCGAGCGGATGCGCCCCTACGCGCAACGCCACGATCTCACGACGCTGCAGCTCGCCTGCCAGTGGAATCTCGCGCAGCCGATGGTGCACTGCGTCGCCCCCACGCTGATCCAGGAGAGCGGGGTGGGTGGGGACTCGATACCCCGGTCGATCGAGGACAAGCGCGTGGAGCTGGCAACGCTGCCGTCGGAGACGCTGCTCAGCGAGCAGGAGGTAGCCGAGCTACGAGCGATCGGCGACAACAGCGGCTCGATGACACTCAAGGGAGCGAGCGTCGAATACGAGGGCGAGCCGCTGGCCGACCGCTGGGCTCTGGAAGGCGAGCTTGCTGAACTCGCAGCGCGCTGGCGGATCACGCCTGCAAGAGACCTTGTGAAGGTGCGCTAGCCTCCGCGGCCTTCGCTGGCGGCGACTGAGCTCAGGCCGTCAAACGAGGAGCGTCCGGCGGCGCCGGCGTGTCCGATCCCGCCCAGTTCTCCAGGAACGACTGGCAGGCCTCTGCGTCGAGCGGGCGCGCGAACAGGAAGCCCTGGCCTGTGTCGCAGCTCTCCTCCTGAAGCAACGACAGCTCACGGGCCTGCTCGATGCCCTCGGCGAGCGTCTCGATCGACAGCGACTTGCCGAGCTGCACGAGCGTTCTGATCAGCGTCTCGCCGTCGGCGTCCTGTTGGATCCTGGAGATGAACGAGCGGTCGATCTTCAGCGCATCCACGGGGAAGCGCTGCAGGTAGGCAAGCGAGGAGTAGCCCGTGCCGAAGTCGTCGATCGCCACACGCACCCCCAACTCCTTGATGATCGCCAACCGGCGCGCGGTCTCCTCGGCGTTGCTCATGATCGTCGTCTCGGTGATCTCGAGCGTGAGCGCCTCGGGCTCGAGGCCCGATTCGCTCAGCGCCTCGCCGACTTCCTGGACGAACACATCACGGTCGAGCTGGCGGGCCGCGACGTTGACCGCAACGCCCACCCGGTGGCCGGCCTCATGCCACTCGGCACCCTGACGACAGGCCTCGTGCAGCACCCATTTGCCGACCTCCACGATCAGGCCCGTCTCCTCCAGCAGCGGCACGAAATCGTCGGGCTGAACGACACCGCGCGTGGGGTGGCGCCAGCGAATCAACGCCTCCATTCCGGTGGGAACCATTGTGCGCAGGTCAAACGTTGGCTGGTATACGACGAAGAACTCGTCCTTGGTGTAAGCGTCGCGCAGGTCCATCTCCAGCTCCATCTTGGTCTGGACCACGTCCTGCATGCCCGACTCAAACACCACATAGCCGTTCTTGCCCTCCCACTTGGCGCGATACATCGCGATGTCAGCGTCGCGCAGGAGCTCTTCGGCGGTGGCGCGATCGCCCATCGCAACCCCGACGCTGGCGGTGACGACAAGGCGCGTACTCTCGGCACCCTTCAGTTTGAAGGGCTGCGCGAGGGCGGCCAGCAGGCGCTCGGCGATCAGCTCCGGACCGGCGGCAAGCGACATGCCTTCGGCCACGACGACAAACTCGTCGCCGCCAAGACGCCCGAGCGCGTCGATGTCGCGCACGACGCCCTCCAGGCGCGCCGCGACCGCGCACAGCAGTCGGTCGCCGACGCCGTGCCCGAGCGTGTCGTTGATGCCCTTGAAATTGTCGAGATCGATGAACAGGGCCGCCACCGGCGTCTGGTTGCGACGCGCGCGCACCAGCATCTGCTCGACGCGGTCGAGAATCAGTGTGCGGTTGGGAAGACCGGTGAGCGCGTCGTGGGTGGCCATGAACGCAAGCTCCTCCTGGCGGCGCGTCAGCTCCTCGTGCGAGCGCCGGCGCTCGGCCTCGAAGGACTGGCACATGCGCACGAGCGTCACGTCGAGGCTGCGTTGCAGCATCGACAGCGCACGATCGACCACCGTTTGGGGCAACTCCAGCTGTGTGGCCGCTTCGCACACCATGTCGGCAGCTGCGTCACGCCAGCGCAGGCAACGCTTAGTGACCTCGTTGAGCGGCGCCGCTCGCTGGGCGGCCAGCTGACCGAAGATGTTCCAGGACTCCTGACCGACCTCGCGTGCCACCTCCGGACTCTCGCCGGCCATCCACCTGGCGACCGCGATCGTGGAGACGGTGCCGACCTTCACAAAGCTCTCTTCGACGATCGGCTCGAGCACCACACCCGATTCTTCGTTGCGCCTGCGGATGCCCTCGACCACCTCGTCGGTGCGCTCGTTGAGCGTCTCGCCGAGACACCTCAGATTGCGTTCCAGCTCCATCCGTGCCGCGGGGGACGGCTCCTGCCCCTCGATCGTCTCGCCAGTGGGTCCAACCTTTGGGATCGACATGGTCGGATATGTCGGCACGCGCTCCGAGTATCTTGAATTTATCCAGCAACTTTGGATGCAATGACAGGCGCGGGTTCGCAACCTGAAAGGCGGGCTCAGCGACCCCGAAACGAGCTCCGCAAACCCGAAGCGCGCTCAGCGACCCTGAAAGCGCGGCGCACGCTTGCCCAGGAAGGCCGCGATGCCCTCCCTGGCGTCCTCGCTGCCAAACGCGGCGGCAAACCCGCGCTTCTCCGCCTCGATACCCTCATCGAGATCGCCGGGTGGGTGGGCCCCTATCTGCTTGATCTGCGTAAGCGCGATCGGGGCTTGTGCGGCCAGCCTGCGGGCCCATGCCAGCGCGGTATCGAGCAGCTCGTGGTCCTCGACCATGCGGTTGACCAGGCCGAGTTCGAAGGCCTCTTCGGCCATGATCGGGTCGCCGAGGAGGTTCATCTCCAGTGCCTTGTTCTCGCCGACGAGCCGCGGCAGGCGTTGGGTGCCGCCGAAACCGGGGATGATCCCGAGCTTGATCTCGGGCTGGCCGAACGTGGCCGAGCGCGCGGCGATGCGCACATCACAGGCCATCGCCAGCTCGCAGCCGCCGCCGAACGCCAGACCGTTGACGGCGGCGATCGTGGCGATCCCAGCGGTCTCGAACTCGCGCAAGAGCGCGTGGGCAGCGTGGACCAGCTGCTGGGCGGGTGGGCCTGAATCTGTGTCCATTGAGGTGAACGCCCTGATGTCGGCGCCCGCGCTGAACAGGAACGGGTTGGTTGAGGCGATCACGAGCGCGTGCACGTCGCTGCTCTTGACCTTGTTCCAAACCTTGCCGAGATCCTCGATCACCTGCGGTGAGATCGAGTTCACCTGGCCGTTTGCAAGCCACGCGATCGCCACGCCGTCGGGGCGTGTCTCGAGCTTGACCACCTCCAGCTTCGCGTCGTCATTGAAGGTGGATGACGACGCGGCTGGCTGCTCCGCGTCGGGCTGGGGGTAGGCGTAGAAGCCCTGCCCGCTCTTCTGTCCGAGCCGCCCCTGGGCCACCAGGCGACGCAGGATCGCCGGTGGGGTGAAGCGCTCTCCGTGGCGCTCGGCGGCGTTCTCCAAGCGCTCGAGCACCGAATCGAGACCTTCGACGTCGGCCTTCATGAACGGCGGCATCAGGCCGCGACGGGGATCGAGACCGGCGCCCGCCATCATGCCGAAGTCGATGTCGCGATGGGTGGCGACCCCCTCCTGCAGGACGAGCGCGGCCTCGACGAATGTCTTCAGCGTGAGCAACTCCACAAGCTCAGCCACGTCTGGCTCGCCGTCGTCCTTCAAGTTGGGCTCGCCCGTGGGGCTGTAGAAGCCATCGCCGCCGCTCTTAGCTCCGAGCTTGCCTTCGGAGACGAGCTTCTTCATGCCCTTGGGCACGTAGAAGCGCTCCTCGCCGTAAGCGTCGGTGACGTGCTCGGCGACATGCAAAACCGTGTCGAGGCCGAGCAGGTTGACGAGGAAATAGGGCCCCATCGGCACGACACCGGCGGCGCCGATCCCCTCGTCGATGGCCTTGATCGAAAGTTTCTGGGTCTCCTGCTCGCGCCACAGCTCGGACATGCCGGCCATCAGGATGCGATTGACGACGAAGCCCGGAACCTCCAGGCACGCGATCGGCTGCTTGCGGATCGCCTGGGCGAAGGTGAACGCGGCGGTGACCGTTTCCGGCGAGGTTTCATCGCCCTCCACGATCTCCACCAGCCCCATCACCGAGGCCGGGTAGAAGTAATGAAAGCCGACCACCTTGTCGGGGCGCAGTGTGGCCTCGCCGATCTCGCCGATCGACAGCGAGGACGTGTTCGAGGCGAGGATCGCGTGCCCGGGCGTTACCGCGTCGAGCTCGGCGAACACGGATTGCTTGATCTCCATGCGCTCGGGGACGGCCTCGATCACGAAGTCCACGTCGCCGAAGCCACCGTAGGAGGTGGTCCCTTCGATCCGGCCCAGGATCTGCTCGATCTGGGCGGCGCCCTGCTCGGCGGTGATGCGCTCCTTCTTCACCAGCTTGCCAACCTGGCCCTCGGTCACCTTTCGAGCCTCCTCGAGGCCCGCCTGCACGAGGTCCTGGTTTATGTCCTTGAGGATGACCGGGAAGCCGGCCGAGGCGATCGTCTGGGCGATCTGCCCGCCCATGGTGCCCGCCCCGACGACGGCGGCCTTGAACACGAACATCAGACCGCGGCAGGCTCCTCGACGCGCCGCGGAAGCAGTGTTTCGCGGGCGATTACGAGGCGCTGGATCTGCGAGGTGCCCTCGTACAGCTGCATGATCTTGGCGTCGCGGAAGAGCTTCTCGACCGGGTACTCCTTGATGAAGCCATAGCCGCCGTAGACCTGCACGGCATCGGTTGCGATCTTCATTGCGGCGTCGGCGGCGAAGCGCTTGGCGTGCGAGGAGACGAGCGTGTTGCGCTGGCCCTGGTCGAGCAGCACCGCCGACTTCCATGTGAGCAGGCGCGCCGCCTCGATTTCGGTGGCCATATCGGCGATCATGAACTGGATCGCCTGGTGCATCGCGATCGGCACGCCAAACTGGACGCGTTCGCGCGAGTAGTCGGTGGCGAATTCAAACGCCGCGCGGGCGATGCCGGTGGCCATCGCGGCGACACCCGGACGGGTTCGGTCGAGCGTCATCATCGCGAGCTTGAAGCCCGCGTTTTCCTCGCCCAGCAGATTCTCGGCGGGGACCTCGATGTCGTTGAAGGAGATCGTCGCGGTGTTGGAGGCGCGCTGGCCGAGCTTGTCCTCCTTCTTGTCTACGACCACGCCCCAATCGCGCTCGACCACGAACGCAGAAATGCCGCGATGCCCAGCGTCCTTGTCGGTCTTGGCGTAGACCGTGTAGTAGTCGGCATAGCCGCCGTTGGTGATGAAGCACTTGGAGCCGTTGATGACGTACTTGTCACCTTTCTTGACGGCCGTGGTGCGCATACCGGAGACATCCGAGCCGGCGTCGGGCTCAGTCAGGCAGAAGGAGGCGAGCTTGGGAGCTTCGGTGAGCATGCTCCAGGTACTTCTTCTTGGTCTCCTCCGAGCCGCCGAGCGTGATCGGGGCCGTGGCAAGGCCGTTGCAGCCCAGGGAGGTCTGGATGCCCGAGCAGCCCCAGGAGAGCTCCTCCTCGATCAGGCAGCCGTCGAGATAGCCGGCACCGGGTCCACCGTACTCCTCGGGGATGTGGGTGTTCATCAGGCCGACGTCCCATGCCTTCTCGATGATGTCCTGCGGCCAGGTGCCGTCCTTGTCGTACTCCCAAGCGACTGGCCGAATCTCCTTCTCGGCGAAGTCATGAGCCATTTCTCGAAGGTTCTTCTGCTCGTCGGTGAGCGTGAAATCGACCATGATGCTGGAGTTCTCCTCAGACGTGACGCGTATATAGATTGACTGGTCAGTCAACTCTGGCTCTGCAAGGGTAGCGGACACGAACGCGCGAAGTGAGCCACAATCAGGGGATGGAACCGATCACACTTGTGGTGGTGGGAGCGGTGGTGCTGTTCTGCCTCGTCGGAGTGGGGTCGTTCCTGGCCGGCGGCAGCGTGTATGACAAGATCGGCGAGGGCGGCCTGTCGGTGGGCCCGTCGAACGCGCCGGCGCCGAACTCACCGCAGGCTCAAGCCGAGCGCGAGCAGGAGATCCGCCAGATGCTGCAAGCGCGCAGCGACCGGCTCGTGCGAGGTGGCGGGCAGGCGCTTAACATCGACGCGGAGCTGGCGCGACTCGATCAGAGCGGTGCCGGTGAGGCGGTCGGCAAACACGACGTGGCGCTGACAGAAGAGGTGCGCCAGCTCGTGGTCGCCCGCAACGAACGCCGGATGCGCAGCGGCGAAGAGCCGATGGACGTCGAGGAGGAGGTGCGACGCACCCTGTCGGAACTGGACCCCGACAGCGCCTGACGCTATTTGCTGAGCTGTTCGAGCACGCCGCTGGAGCCCGATTCCCCGGCTCCCTCCAGCACACCCAGGAGCTGCTCCAAAGCCGGGAGCATTTGCGAGGAGGACTCCGGTTTACTGGGCGCGGCGATCGTTTGCGGCTGACCCAGGTCTGAGAATTCGAGCAGGACCTTGACGTCGGCGCTGCTGAGCCCGCCCAGGATCGCCTTTGTCTGCGAGGTAGCGGAGACGGTCGCGTCGAGTTCGAGGCGACGCAACAGGTGATCGCTCTTGCCGGTGTAGATGTTGACGTCGGCCACCTTGACAGACTTGGCCAGTTCGCCGATCGCGCTCGGCGTGAATAGGGATGCACCTGGAACCGCGGAGCCAAACCCCCCGAGCGCGCCACTGGCCTGGGAGAATTTGGATACGTCGGCTAGGAAACCGGCGACGTTGACCGTCGCCCTCAGATGGATCGTTTCGACCCCATCGATCGTGGCGGTGCCGACTTCCGAAGGATCGGACAGCCATTTGCCCGGTTCGATCCCGAGCGAGGCGAATGTCGAGCGAGTCTTGGCGTTCGAAGCTCGCTTGGTCGCCTGCGCGTAGCTCTGCTGGAGCGCCGTGTAGGTGCTCTGCGGCAGCGAGAACCATGTGCCGGCGAGCTCGATGTACAGCGAGGAGCCGGTCGAGGTGGCGCCGATCGGCAGCGCGTGGCCGTTGGCGCTCAGCCCGAGCTGCAACGCAAAGCGCGGGAGCTTGCCGGCCCCCGAGTTTTCGAATGGGCCGCTGAGATGCACCGCGAGCGACTTCTCAGCTGCGCTGGAGCCCGCCGATCCAAGCGAGACCGACAGGTCGACGTTGCCGCTTTCGATCTGCTTGGGCGAAGAGAACGTGTCGTTGAGCAGCGCCTGGGGGTCGCCCGAAGAGCTGCCACAGGCCGAGAGCGCGCAAATGCCGCAGATCGCGACGAGCAGCGCAACTGACACGCGGATGGTGGTGTTCTTCAAGAGTGCCCTCACTGCCGAGACCCGATCGGCGCGCTGCAACGTTTGCTGCGGTGCCCGACGCGGATCAGCCTAGCATCAGGCCGATGCTTACAAGGTCCAGGTACGCCCGTTCCCCGACATCGGGGGGGATCGAGACACGGCGCGTGTCCACGGCCAGATACCCGCATGGAGCGCTGCGCACCCTCAGCACCCGCCGCCCGCTTATGGTGCTTGCGCTCCTGGTCTCCGTGAGCGCGCTGTGGGCGATGCCGGGGGGGGTCACCGCGAAGGGCCCCGTGACGGTGACCGTGGCGCTCCAGAAGCTACAGAAGAGCGGCGCGATCACCGAAACCTCCTATCAGCAATACCAGAGCGCCTACAGCGCGGCCAGGAGCTCGCTGCGCAAACTGTCGGGCACGCGCGCCGAGGAACTCGGATCAGTGCTGTCAAACGTCGAAGCGATGGCAGGCGCGGGTCAGCTGATCGCGTCGCGCCTGCCGGTTGTGTTCACGACGCTCGAACGCAACCGTCAGTGGTGGACCACTGAACCGCTGTTGGGCACCGACCAGCGCGTGTACTTCACGGGCAGCCGGATCGTGTGGGAGTACTACCCGGGCCAGGGCATCGAGATCCAGTGGCTGGCGACCTTCGGCAAGGCCAACGCATATTTCCTTGACAAAGAAACGACGGCTCTGAAGGAAGTGCTGAACGAAGCGATCGCGCTCGCGACCCAGCGCGCAGGCGGGATCGCCTGGGAATACATGTTCCACTTCGACGGCGGCTCGCCGCCGTGGACCAGCGGCCTGTCGCAGGGCACGGCGCTGCAGGCGCTCTCGCGCGCATGGTCGAAGACCAAAGAACAGGCGTATCTAACGGCGGCCCAGCAGGCGCTCGGGATCTTCAAGACCCCTCCGCCTGTCGGGGTGCGGGTCGCGACCCCCGCGGGTGCCACATATTTGGAGTACACCTATGCCCCGACCGAGCGCATCCTCAACGGTTTCATCCAAAGCCTCGTGGGGCTCTATGAATACACGAAGCTGACGGGCGACCCGGTCGGCCAGCAGCTCTTCGAAGCGGGCGACGCGGAGGCACGTGCGGAGACCCCGCACTACGACACGGGCGCATGGTCGATGTATGACCAGCACTCCGAATCTGACCTCAGCTACCACGAACTGCTGGCAGAATTCCTCGAACATCTGTGCGAAAAGACGAGCAAGGGCGAGCCGCTGACGCCAACCGCAGGACCGATCCCAGGCGATCAGATCTACTGCACGACCGCTGGCAAATTCCGCGAATACGAGAAGACGCCGCCGGTGATCGCGCTGCTGACCCAGACCGTGGGCGCAGGCGAACGCGCGGGCGTGCAGATCGAACTGTCGAAGGTCTCCAGCGTGAGCATGACGATCAAGCTCGGCGAAAAAACGGTGTGGACCAACAACGTGACCGTCGAAGGCGGCAAGCCGCGACTGCTGTGGGTAACGCCGTCGAAGGATGGCACCTACGGCGTCGTGTTGAGAGCGAAAGACCTGGCCGGCAACGAAGAAGTGGCGACCGGCTCAATCGTCGTGAAGGCGCCTTCGAAAGCGAAAGCCAAGGCCGCACGCATGTATAACCCACAGTAAGACTGGCCCATACTCCAACTTATCCCATAAGTCGGCCCAAGATGCTAGGCTAGTCCAACTTTGGGACAGTATGTGACACGCCGCTGGACGCCAGATCCGTCGCTCCCGGCGGCACCGGGCTTCAGGATGCAGCTCGACTACGAAGCCTACGTGCCGGAGGAGGTCGCGGAGATCGACCCGGTGCTGCCGGCGTCGGTCTCCAGAGCGCTGCAGGAGGCCGATGAGGCTGTGCGCGAGCTCAACGACGATCTGCCGAGCGTGACCGGCCTGGAGGCGCTGTCACGCCAGCTGTTGCGCCAGGAGTCGGTCGCCTCCTCGCGCATCGAGGGTCTGGTGATGTCGCATAGGCGGCTTGCCAGAGCCGCTATAGCCGGAGAGGACCAGCATCGCGACACGACCGCCGAGTCAATATTGGGCAACATCGCAGCAATGGAGTATGCGATCACGGTCACCTCAGCGCTCGCAGAGCTGACATCGGCAGCGATCGTCGACGTGCACCGCGTGCTGATGGAGCAGACACGCGACTCCCATATCGCCGGCGTTGTTCGCAAGAGCCAGAACTGGATCGGGGGAAACAACCACAGCCCCTGGGGAGCGGCATTCGTGCCGCCACCCGAGACCGAGGTTGGGCGCTTGCTTGCCGATCTCGCCGCGTTCATCGACCGCCGCGACATGTCGCCGACGCTGCAGGCCGCGATCATCCATGCCCAGTTCGAGACGATCCATCCATTCCCCGACGGCAACGGACGCACAGGCCGCTGCCTGATCCACGTCGTCTACCGTCGCGCGACGCTCGCTCCACGCTTCGTGCCGCCGGTGTCGCTAGTGCTCGCCACCAACGGCGACCGCTACATCCGCGGCCTCACTTCGTATCGAGAGGGCAATCTCGAAGATTGGTGTCTAGACTTTGCGCTCACCGTGATCAAGGCGTGTCGCGCGGCCCGCGATCTCGCCCTGGAGCTTGACGAGTTAGAGCGCAGCTGGCTTGAACAGGCCGGCAATCCTCGCCGCGACAGCACCGCGTACAAGCTGATCCAGGCATTGCCGGCACAACCGATCCTGCGCTTGAGCCACGCAATGGCGCTCACCGGAGCCGGCAACAGCGCTGCCCACAAGGCCCTGAATGACCTCCATGCGGCCGGAGTGCTCAAGCAGGTCACGGTCGGCCGGCGCAACCGCGCGTGGGAAGCCGTCGGACTGCTTAATCTCGTGGACGAATTCGAGCGTAGGCTCGCCACTCCCGACTCCGATAGAGAAAAGCCGGTACGCCCGGCGCCGTTTCTCAACTGAGCGCCGTTCGCGCCAAGCTCCGCCATACAATCACCATCCGATGCCAACCGCCGCGCCCCAAACCTGGATCCTGACCGCCTCGCCGGAAAACCACGATGCCACGCGCGAGCACGGCTTCAGCGTGATCGGGATCAAGGAGCGCAACCGCCCGCGGGCGCTTCAGATCGAGCCGGGCGACCGGATCGTGCTGTATCTGACGAAGGTGATGGCGTTCGCCGGTAGCATCAGGGTGACCGGCGAGCTATATGAGGACCGCACGAAGCTGTGGCCCGGCAAGCCCGGCAAAGCCGACGCCTACCCTTGGCGCTTTGCGACCGAGCCAGAGATCGTGCTCGAGCAAGACGAGTGGGTGCCCGCGGAGACGCTCGCGACCAAGTTGGAGCACGTCCGCAAGTGGCCTGCCGAGCACTGGAAGCTCGCGTTCCAAGGTCAACTGCGCATCGTGAGCGAGAAGGACGCGAAGCTGCTGGTCAAGCGCATGGGCGCAGCGACCGGCACGCGGGCCTGAGAAGTCCCCCCATCCGGCTTCGCTACTTTATAGAATAGTATTTCGTAAAATAGTATTTTATGCGATAGCATTCCAGGGACGATGCGACCTCTGGTGGATCGTGAGCAGGAGCTGGAGCGGCTGCTCGAGCAACGCGACTCCGCGCCGAGTCTCGTGGTGATGCGCGGACGGCGACGGGTGGGCAAGACCTTTCTACTCGCGCACGCCTTCAACGGCGAGAACGTCGTGAGCTATCAGGCCGACGAGCAGCCGCGCTCGGTGCAGTTGGCCGCGTTCGCCGCGGAGGCGGCGAGGTTGCTACCGGGGACACCCCCCCTGAGCTTCGACTCCTGGGATGCGGCCTTTGAGCTCCTCGACGCCCAAGCACGCGAGCGACCCATCGTGGTCGTGATCGACGAGTTCCAGTATGCGTGCGTGTCGGAGCCGGCGTTGCCGTCGATCGTGCAACGGCACTGGGACCGCTGGGACGCTCGCGGAACTCCAATATGCCTCGTCCTGTCGGGCAGCGTGCTGACGTTCATGGAGGGCCTGCTCTCGCGTGAGGCGCCGCTGCACGGGCGCGCCTCATACAGGCCAACAATCGGGCCGCTGGACTATCGCGATGCGCGGGAGTTGGCACCGGCTAGAAGCTCCGCACAGGAATTGATCGAGCGCTACGCAGTGGTCGGCGGAACCCCTCAGTACCAGGTGTGGGCCGGCAAGGGTTCGCTGGAGCGAGTCGTATGCGAGTCGATCTTGAGCAAGGGCGCGCCTTTGCATGAGGAGCCGCTGACACTGGTGAGAGAGGAGCAGGGCGTCCGCGATCCAAAGAGCTATTTCGGCGTGCTCACCGCGATCGCATCAGGGCGCACCCGCAACTCGCAGATCGCGGGCCTGCTGGAGCTGCCGAGCTCCAATGTGGCTGTGACACTCGAGCGACTCGCCGACTTGGGCTATGTGCGCGAGAGGACGCCCATCACCCCCAAAACCCGCGGCGGTCGCGGCTTCTGGCAGCTGAGCGACCCGTTCTTTCGCTTCTGGTTTCGTCGCGTTGCACCGAATCGCAGCCGCCTTGACCGTGGCGAGGCGATAGACGCCGTGTGGGATCAGGTGTCCGGCGACCTCGACACTTACGTAGGCAGGATCTTCGAGGACGTGTGCCGCCACTGGCTCGCGCGCTACTCGGAGCTCGAGCAGGCAAGGAGCGCAAGTGCGATCGGCTCGTGGTGGTCACGCGACGGACGTCACGAGATCGACATAGCGTGCGTTGATCGCAACCGGTACACGCTGCTGGGATTGTGCAAGTGGTCACGCCGAGCCGTCGGCGAGGACCTGCTCGACGCGCTGCTGTCAAGCAGGGACGCCATCGCGGGGAACACAGCGGACGCGCACCTCGCCCTGTTCGCAAGGCGAGGCTTCACGCAGGCGCTGCAACGGCGTGCCGTCCGCGAGGGCGTGTTCCTAGTGACGGCAGCGGATCTGTTCGAGTAGGCCGTGGGATCGGCTCGCCGGTCAGCTCTGCGGCCGAGAGACCGTCGGTCGATCTCGCGACGCCAAAGCGGAGGCCAATCACCGCCTACACCGACAGCGCCTCGCGTACCTCGGCTCCACGCGTCGTGAGCGTCCAGGCGTTGGGCTCGCCCTTGACGTGGTGCTCGCCTGAGTTGCGGATCAGCCCGAGGTGCTCGAGGCGGGAGAGCAGCTTTGAGATCTGGCCCTGGTCGCGGATGCCGGCGGCGTCGCCGATCTGGCGGTTGGAGGGATCGGACCCCCGCCCACCCAGTTCGCCGACGGCGAGCAGCACGCGGATCGTGCGGTAGGTGAGCCGCATGTCCAGGTCGCGCAACGGGTCTCCAGGCGCACTCTTGGCGCCGTTGCGTGCAGGTGGCGCGGCTTGCGCGAGCTCGCGGCGCGCCGCGGCCGGTCCGAGATAGGGGAGCACGAGCATCGACATCAGCGGACCCAGCAGCTCAATGAGGGGAGCGTTTCCGTTCTCGACCATACGCGCGTGGATCAGCGAGAGCGCACCGCCGACAATGCCCTCCGCCGTGAGCGGCGGTGGACCCTCGCCCTGCCTGGTCTCGGCGCGGCCCTCGTCGACGATCGCGATGACTTGGGCGAGCACGCGCCGGCGGCGATCGAGCACGACAGGACCCGCCCCGGGCGTGCCGACGATCACAAGGCAGCCCCTGCCACGGTCAAATTCAAGGAACTGGAGCAGCGCGGCGAGACCCGCCCTCAGCTTCTCCCGCCAGCGCGACGGTGCTTCGTAGGCCGGGAGGACAACCGACGCGATCCGCTCGAGCGCATCCTCGCACGCGGCCAACAGGCAGTCTTCGCGATCCTCGAACAGCTCGTAGAACGTGCGGCGCGAGACCCCCGAGCGCGCGACGACGTGCGCGACGGTGACGTTCCCCACCCCGCGCTCGGCCGCGACGTCCACCATCGCCGCGAGTACCCGTGTGCGCTGGATCTCCGAGAGCCGCTCGCGACCTGAGCCGCCCGGAGCCGCAACGAGCCCTTCCAGAGCAGACTTGCCGACCGTCGCTTGTGATGTGCGGGGCATGTTTTGCACCTGGTAACGGCTTCGGGGCTCCCGGAATGCCGTAGAGGGCACTCGCGAGACCCCTACCGTTATTTCCTCTTGCCTTTCGTTTTCTTGGCCTTGCTCTTGACCTTCGTCTTCTTGGTCTTGTGCTTTGGACAACCGGTGGTGGTGATCGGTGTTGACTGTTTGAGGTTGACGCCATTGGCTCCGACGAAGATCGTGGGCATGACGAGTTTGGTGGCGCAGAGGTTCCCGTTGGCCGCGAGCGCGCTGTCGGGACCTTGGGGTAGTTTGAGTTCGAAAACCCCGATCGGGACGTCTGGGATCGTGCGGAATGTGCTGCTGGTGATCCCGGTAGGACTTATGAAGGTTTCCCCGTGCAAATACACGGTCACGCCCTGACCTGTTAGCGCGACGATCAGTTCGGGGAACTTCTCTCCACCATGCGACACGAAATACGCAGGCCCTTCCAAATGAACCGGGAGCACCGGAGTGGTAGCCGTGGCCGAACCGATCCTTGAGTCCGGCGGACACGACGCCGGGTTCGCCGCGAACGTAGCAGCAGGACACGCCTTCTGCAACGTCGTCAATCGCGACGGGAGCTGCTTCGGTAGGTCTACCTTGACCTTCCCAATGTTCGCCTGAGTCCCAAACGGTACTTTGGGATAGGTCAGCTTCACGCTCAAGCTCGCCCCGTTGGCTCGCGAGGTTTTCCCGTTCGTTGAGACCGAGAAGATCGGTTTGAACTTCAACACCGCACAGTTGGTCACCTGGAACGGCACATGCAGCGTCGAGATGGTCCCTTGACTGCTGGTGAGCGATCCTCCGATTTCTTGGGGAGCACAGTTCGTCGGGTTGAACGTGAATTCTGGCCTGTTGATCGACACGTTCACGTGCTTGATCTGCAGTGGGATACCGTCGATGATCTGCGGGATCGCATACGGGCCCGTGCTGTTGCTCGTGATCGTGATCGCAGCGTTTTCGGGATTGACTTCGATCTTCGCCCTAACGATCACCTCACCCAGATTGAACGGGCCGGCCTTCGCCGGGTTCACGATCGACAACCCATACGGTGCACCCGCATACGGACCAGTGATATACACCTTGCCGCCCTTGACCGTATACGGGTTGCCTCCCAAGCCCACACTGACGGTTGTTTCCCCGATCAAACTTTCAGGACCGCACGTCCCAGCATTGGCCTGTGCTTCTTCGCACAACTTGACTTTAGATAGCTCACCAAGCAACCCCGAAGGCATCTTCAACTGGATCGCATCCAAATTCTGGTTGCCATCTTCACGCGACATCGTCATCGTGAACGGTGTGAACGCACCAGCCTGAATATTCAGGCTGCCCGTCGTCAATTCCGGTTTGAACGGCAACGGGTCAGAACACGGGGTGTTATTCGGACCCGAGGCGATGTCGAATGTCGAATTTGATTGGACGGGAGCGTTACCAGACCACGGTTCGACCGAAGCAGTCGTCGTATAGCCACCGCACAATGCGGGAGTGCCCAATGGCGCTCTCGATCCGCCGAAGAAATGCAGGGTCAAGTCTTCGAAGGGTAGATCTGGTGTGTTATCGAACGTGGAGACGAGCTGGCCGGTGACGGGATCTGGTTTGACTTCGCCCGCGACCTTGACGCGCACACCGGAGATCGGATCATAGACGTCTATATACAGGGCTATCAGGGTCCCGAACGGGTTCGCGTCCTGTTCAGCCAAATACGCCGCACCAACCAGCGGATTTGGCAACAACGGCGTTTTGATTTCGACCGTCCCAACCTTCGAAGATTCGGGACATTCCTGTTCGCCTGGGCTATCCAACCCAACCTCGTCCTGACTACATGCCGATAGACCGTCCGCGCCCGCTGGATTCAGGGCTACACCCGCGGGCAACGTCACCTGCGTATTCCTCACAGCGGAGTCCGCCAATCCAGTCGGGTTCAAACTCGCTTCCTGGGGAACATGCACATCCACACTCAGACCACTCGGCGTACTGGCCTCATGACCATCCGGAGCAACACTGACCGACGGTTCAAAGTTCAAACGGTTGCAACCATCGAATGGTAGCGCTTCCCCTTCACCGTTCTGGAAAACATATTCCTTCGGTGTGGTGAACTCGCCGGGTTGAGCCCACGAATCGCCTTCCACGGTCGTGCGCGGCACACCACCACACGAACTGGGCATGATCAGAAACGGTTGCGGCTTGCCCTCCAACGAACACGACAGTTCCGTGGGGGGGAAGGTTTCATTATCGAACTGGTCGAGGCAGCTGCTGCCGCGTGTCGTGTCGTGACGATGGTCAGCCGGGGCACCCCAGAACGTTACTTGCGTACCAATGAACTCAGCCAACTGTGTGATGTCAGGTACGCTCACCACGACACCATAATCCCCACCGGTGCGTACCGACGTGTCAAGGATTATTGGGCCGGCCGCGATGTTGAACCCGAAGCGAGCGGGCTCACCCACGTTCGGCACAATATTGTACAACGGGACCGTTTCGACGAACGGTGCATACGTTTTCGGTGCAGGGTTCGCGGCGATCACCGTCGAGACACCGATCACAGTATCCTCAGGACATTCCGGTGGCGCCGCGAGAAACGCCTTCAAGCTACATTGCGGCAACGGTGTCGGATTACCCACCAGACCCGGCGGTAGATCAAAACGCAGATCCTTCGTAAACGTCGCCGGGCGCGATTGAGAGAAGAAGACGTTTTCTTCCCCGGCATTATCGCTTTTGTACTCTGCCATCTGGGTGTTGAACGTGAGCGTCGTCGTCAACTGGAACGGATGTGATCCCGCCTGAGTGTCCAATCCACCACCTTCTTCTTCGGCGGTCAATTCATAGTTTTCCACACCATACGGCGGCGTTGAATCACTCAACGCGAGTGGGTGGCGCCGCACCAGCGACGGCGCACCACCACCGGTGACGCTCACTTCGTTCAAACCGGTACCCGTACCCGCCGTGACTTTCACAGCAATCGCGAGAACGATGCGTTCATACGCGAACAACGGGAAGAACCCCCCATACGTGCACGTCACCGTCTGTCCAGCGATCCCACAACTAGTAAACAGTTTCACCAGTTCACCGGTCGGATCGCGGGTAGCGGAGTTCCCTTCCGGATGGACCGCTGTCGGTGTGACCCCGGCAGGGAGCGTGTCAACGATCGTCACGGGATATTCGACCGAGTTGACCATCGCGTCACCCAGATCGCTTGCTTCCACGAAAATACTGCCTTCGCTGACCGTGCTCGCTGGCGAGGAAATAGTGTTCACGTGCCACCATGGCATCGCCGCGGAAGCCTGCCCAACACCGACTAGCGCGAAAAACACCACGACAGCCACGGTCGCTAGAACGCTCCTGTAAATAGACCGCACGATCATCACCCATTGCCCTTGCTCGTCGCCTTAGCCTTGTGAGCCTGTCTGACCCCATACCTTCGTCTGACCTGCCGTTCACACACAGCTCGCTTGCTCCTACTCTTCTTACGGCACGCCCGCAGCGCGCTTGCCAGCTTTTGCGCGCGCGTCAAGGACTTCGGCGCGAGCACGCCGCTAGAAGATGAGGAAACCACGTTGCCCACACCAGAGAACGTCGCGCTCGGCGTCGGACCAAAGATTTCCGGTTGCGGCGAAGGCGCAGCCTTACACGAATCCCCAGTAACACACGGTGGCGGAGACACCGGCCCAGTCACACACGGCACCGTCACCGAACAAACATGCGCATCGTACACGTCATACGCAGTATCATAATCTTCCGGCACGAGTTTACTCGCAGTAATGAAAAACACATCATCACCAGTTTCGCTCGCATCGAAGAACACCGATTCGCTCGCCGACGTACCCGAAGAAATCAAATCCACACACCCCACCGAACGCTGACTAAACGTCAAAGACGCTTCCGTGCATCCACTCACACCACCCGCACCGGCAGGCTCATACTCATACACATCCTCAAGACCATTCGTATCCTGAGGCACCAACGCATCCGGACTATCAAAAAACAACCGGCCGCTATCAGACAAAAAACGCGACTGCTCAACACCACCGCCCCCTTCTCTCCAGGTCGGGATACTCCCGGCCAACCAGTGAACACCACTATCGCCGCTACCACTAGTAGGAGCGCCCCACGTAGGCCCCTCCTCGATCTGCAGGCCACGCCCCCCTTCATGATCAAGGATGCCGACCGGGCGCGCTCCGGTCGGGTTACAAGAAGCGCACACCAAATGATCCGCGACCGCGTCATAAAGGTACACCTCCTCATCGGGCTGACCACTGTTAGCGTCACGATTGTCATAACCAGTCAAAGACCTCTCTGACATAAACGCCAGATAACGCCCATCCGGCGACACTCGCGAACTGACATCGCTTAGATCTGAAGAACTCAGCGCCCTACCGTACCAACTGTTTTCATCTTCACCGGACAGCCTCGCTATATACCGTGGTACCGACCACGCGCCGCTACTTTCGTGCAACAGGTACAGATTGTCTTCGCCACTCACAGCACCATTCGCCAACACGCCCGTAGCAACAAAATACACGTACGAGCCGTCTTCGCTCACATCCGACACCTCCTCCCTCACCCCGGCATTTGATTCGCCTGCACCATGGGTAGCAGTAAGGTCCACCTGTGTGTCAGTACCCGTATCGAACTCGTAAAGATCACTGTTTTCCAAAAAGAAGATCCGTGACCCATCGCTACTCATCGTCTGATACAACGCATGAGCACCACCCACCCGAACAGTCCTCCCAGCAACCATATCGCGAACATAGAGACCCTTGTAATCGAGTTCGCCACTAGAACCATAGGGTTCATTACGTGTCCACGCTACCCAACGGCCATCATCTGAGACAGCGCGCGCATGCCCTGCAAAGGCTGCTCCACTTGGATCACACAACGAAGAACCAGCCATACATGCATAATTTACAGGCATGCCTCCCGGTAGGATATTGACTAGTTGCAACCGTCCACCACTCCACTCATACAGATTCGGACCTTCTGTTTCTCCCGGTTCGCCACCGACCGCTTCCGGTGTCAACAACAACGACGTAGCAATAAGTACGTGACTCTTGTCCGGAGTCGAATCCACGATATTCACACTACCGTAGTTAGCGTCGCCAATAGTGATTTTTGTGCCAGCCGGAGTATTTGCAGGCGTGAGAAGCGGCACAAAACTATCAGTTGCCACATCAGCCAGATACGGTGTCCGTTCCAACGCACCAGTGGACAACGGCGTAAACGGGCCTGGATTCACCACGGCCGCGGACAAATCCGGTGAGAAAAGACCATAATTAGCGGGGTTACCAATCAGTTCTTCTGCATCTCCTTCTTCTGGAAGAGCATTCTGTGGCAGCGTTATATCCTTTGACCGCCAGCCGCCCGACGAACGCACCGAAAGGATCTGCGATCCAACCAGCGGACTACCGCTTGCCACCGGGTCTTCTCCTATCGCCAGACCAAAATCAAGATAAGTGATCCCACTACCATCACTAGCCGCCCGCAGCCCTTCAAAACCAAGACCGATCAGGCCACCGGCTTTATTCGCGGGGGACACCAGTTCCCACGAACGGCCGTCGAGCAGCGTGAGCTCGCTACCGGCAATCTGGGTGGTGAACGTGTGATCGGCGCCCTCCACGAGCCCAAACGCGTTACTCACCACCAGCCTGTAATGATAGGTAGTGCCAGGCAGCAGTTCCTGACGGTGATAGCTGACCAGCACACTACTCGATCCTTCGCCGACATCACCCGACAACGTGTGACCGTAGGCCGTGCTCGTACCATATTCCAACCGGTATTCCGTGTTCGATTCCAGTGGGTTTATTTGCGCGTTGAATGTCGCGCTCGTCGCGGCCACATTGGTCACCCAAGGACCTTCGACGTACGCCGGCGGCGTCTCGTCGAGCACCTGATCAGACCCTGTCGTCGTGCGTCCCGACGAATCCTTCGCCACCACCCGGTAATGATAGATTTCACCCGCGACCAAACCGGTCAAATCGACCGTCACCGGATGATCTTCAAAGAGACCTGAGCCGATCGAGACGCTCCCAGTGCTCGTCGCGCCCGCGAAACCACTGCTCCCATAACCAGCAGCATTGACATATTCGAAATGGTAAGTAGTTTCGTTACCCTCGGGATCAACCGATGCTTCAAGCACCGCCGTCCCACGCGAACCACCCGTAGCAGACTCTGTCGCGATCACCGGACCCGGCGGCGGCAACGGCAATACCCATACACTACTAATGCGCCCGCAAGGACCGATAACGCAACCTCCTTCTTCGTAGAAGGAGGAGGCGTACAGCTCTTTCGTTGTTTCCGAGAACGCTATCCCAGAATTGGAGCCAACGACAGTGTTCGAACCGAAGTTCGCGAGCTCGTTACCGGCCGGATCATACTCCAACACGTGGAACCCGCCGGCGGAATCACCGACAAACACGTCACCCGAGGTATTCCCCACCGCGAGCGCGGTGACGGTCGTACTACCGGCATCCAACTGGACGCTCTTTTCCGTGCCATCCGGTTCGAACTCACGCACACCATCCACTCCTTCGTCCTTCACATAAATATTCCCAGCAGCGTCAACCGCGAGCGCCGACGGATTCGCCGTACTTGACAAACCCGACAACGAAACATTTTCCCGCCAAACACCCGACGATTCAAACACCTGCACACGCCCCTGATCACCCACATACACTCTACCCTCCGGACCCACAGCGACAAAAGGACCCTCCCCCCCGGTCCAATTGAATTCGCCGTCACCCCCGTTCTGCGTGGCCGTTTCTTCTACACACTTTTCGCCTGCGACGCACACGTCACCACCGGTCGTTTCATTGACATGCCCACCAAACATCAACAGGAACACACCTTCCGAATCGAACTTCTCCACCTTCCTGTGAAGGGAATCAACCACGTACACATCCCCATAAGAGTCACTCAGCGGATCGTCATCAACCGCGACACCCGTGGGATGCGCAAACCCACCGAACCCATCCCATGTCAACAAGGGATTTCCCGACCCATCGAACTTCTCGACCCGGTGATTCTGTATATCGGCGACATAGACGTCGCCTGTCGGACCGACTGCCACGCCCGCGGGACGATTGAACTGCCCCAATTCACTTCCCTGGCTGCCGAACTGCGTCACAGCGCCGGCGGTAGCTACACCGGCCACAAACAGACAGGCCAGCCCGCACAGCAAAGCCAGGACCATCAACCAAAGCCTGCGAGCACCCATCACACCCATCCCCTCCTCGAAGGATCAACAAGACGACCGCCCAAGGAGCCCGGGCAGCACCCCCCATGCGGGGGGCAAGCAAAGACCGCCACAGGCACATAACCCACGACGGCAGAACAACAAGAAGATTTACACGCGCCTATTACACGCGAGAAACCAAACCAAGCATTACACCCGGCAAACCGCGAGCAAACGCCGCGGCGAGGGGGACCAGCGCTTAGACGCCCAGCGCAACCCTTTCCCCCCTTTGGGGATCTCGGACGGCCCGCCAGGGCCGGACAGACATAGCTATCCCATATCCCCCGCGGGGATCCCGAACGGCCCGCTAGGGCCGGACGGAGGGGACTAGGACCTGAGTCCCAGAGAGAGAGAGAGAGAGAGAGAGAGAGACGCGTCAGCGACGCTGACGCGTCCTATTACGGACCCGCCGGCGACGCATGGACTCTCATCCACGCTATGCCTCAAAAACTGCACGCGACACTCAGGCTCCCTCATAGAAGCGACCCGGCTCCCTCTCCGATAAATCCCTAACTGGCTCCTGCAGGTCAGCCTGTGAAGGCAACCCGAACCAGACCTATTTTCAGGGCACCCCCAAGGGGGATGCCAACACGTGAACAACCTTATACCCGAACGACAGCAAAAGTCAACCCCCTTGGCAAACTTTTCTTGACCGCCATAAACGACCGTATTTGCGCCATGTCCTACGCATCCACGCAGCCAGATGGGGCACCGCGTGCGCCGCCGCCGGCCTACATACCTGCTTGCGGTCGCTCACGCCACACCGCGCCATACAATCGACCCATGCCGCACAACCCCCTCTGCGCCCGCGCATGACGCGCATCACGCGCGCCTGGGGGGCGCTTGCGCCCGAGCAGCGGCTCGCCGCCGTAGCGGCGATCGCGCTGCTGGTGACGATGTTCTTCCCCTGGTATGACCTGCAGTCGCTGAACCCCAAGACGCACGCGATCAACTCCCATTCGATCAGCGCGTTCGGCGACGTGTCGTTCGTCGAGGCCGCCGTGTTCCTCGTCGCGGCCGGGGTAATCGCGCTGATGTTCGCTCGCGCCGAGCGCCGCGACTTCCACATGCCCGGCAGCGACGGCGCGGTGGTGATGGTGGCGGGCGCGTGGGCGACACTGTTGATCTTCTACCGCGTGTTCTCACGCCCCGCCGGGCACGGCTACCCAGTCGGAATCGAATGGGGCTTCCTGCTCGCGTTCCTTGCCGCCGGCGTGCTCACGTTCGCCGGTTGGCGTATGCGCGCCGCCGACACGCCTGAAGCGCCGCTCATACGCGGGCGCGGGCGACGACACCCGAGCGGGCGGCCCACCGCCGATGAGGACGTGACCGTCATCACCCCCTCCTCACCGCATGCCTCGCATGCCACGCCCATAGCCGCGCGGGCGCTCCCAGCTGCACAGCACGACGTCGACCCTTCCGAGGAGACAACCTCGGTGGTGGAGCGCAGCCCCCAACCCCCAGCGGGCACGCCCCAAGCATCCCCCTCCCCACCACGTCTCCCTTCCTCCACCCCGCCCGCGACCACGCGACGTGCGATCGGATCGGCGCGCAAGCGCCCCCGCTTTCCCCCGGCGCCCTCGGACCAGCTCTCCCTCGATGATCCACCGCCAGAGCAGGGCGAGCGGTAGCTGCCCCCTATCATTCCCCCGACGATGCCGCCTGAGGGACCACTCTCCTCCGCCGAGGTCAGCGAGGGCCTGCGCTCCGTGGGCTACCTGCCGAACGAGTCCACCGCACTCGTCGCGTTCCTTGCCACGAAGCTCGGCAAGCCCGTGCTCGTGGAGGGACCCGCGGGCGTCGGCAAGACCGAGCTCGCGAAGGCGCTCGCACGCTATCTCGACCGCGAGCTGATCCGTCTGCAGTGCTACGAGGGCCTGGACGAGGCCAAGGCGCTGTATGAGTGGAACTACCGCAAGCAGCTCCTGCGCATCCAGGCCGAGGCCAGTGACACCGGCTGGGAGGCCGTGCAAGAGGATATCTTCGGCGAGGAGTTCCTGCTCGCGCGACCGCTGATGAGCGCAATCGCCTCCGAGCAGCCGGTGGTGCTGTTGATCGATGAGATCGACAAGACCGACCAGGAGTTCGAGGCGATGCTCCTGGAGGTGCTCTCCGATTTCCAGATCTCCATCCCCGAGCTCGGCCGCGTCACCTCCACCACCCACCCGGTGGTGTTGCTCACCTCCAACAACTCGCGCGAGCTCACCGAGGCGCTCAAGCGCCGCTGCTTGTACCTGTGGCTTGACTACCCCGCGCTCGAGCACGAGCTTGCAATCGTCAAGCTGCACGCACCGGACCTCTCCGACGCGGTGGCGCAGCGACTAGTGGAGGTGATCGGCATGGTGCGCGAGCTCGACCTCAAGAAGCCCCCCTCCATCGCCGAGTCGATCGACTGGGCGCGCGCGCTTTTGCTGCTCGGCGCCAAGGACATCGACGCCACCACTTTCAACGAGACGATGTCGGTGATCGTCAAGCATCGCACCGACATGGACATCGTCGCCGAGCGCGTCGGGCTGAAGCTCGCCGAGGCCGCCGATGCCGCGCCCGCCTGAGCATCCCCGAGACCAGGGCGCCAACGCCGGCGATCCCGCGTCCCAGGTCGGCGCGCCGGCGAACGACGGTCCTCCGGAGGGAATGGCGGCACGCCTGCCTCACACCCCATCCCCACAGGCCATCCCCCCGGAGGGGATGGCCGCACGCCTGCTCGAACTCGGAGAGGGGCTGCGCGCCGAGGGCGTCGCCGTGGGCACCTCCGAGCTGCTCGACGCGTTCGCTGTGCTGCGCGAGATCCCGTGGACAGCGCAGGGAGAATTCCGCGAGGCGCTTGCCGCGACGCTCGCCAAGAGCCAGGACGACCGGCGCGTCTTCGAGCTGGTGTTCGACCGCTTCTTCTTCCGTGCGGTGGAGATCGCCGCGGTGCGCGAGGGGATCAGCGAGCAAGAGGGGTTGCAGTCCGATGGAATGGAGGTCACCGAAACCGAACTCGACGCATTGCGAATGCAGATCGCGGCCGCTTTGCGCGACGGAGACGAGGGTGCGATGCGCGACCTTGCACGCATGGCGATCGCCACGTTCGGCCAGGCCGAGCAGGGCAGCGGCGTGATCGGGGTGGACGTGCAGCGCATCCGCCGCGCGCTCGGCCTACGCGCCGAGCCCCAACCCGAGCTGCCACCCGAGGACCCCCGTCGCGACGGCGTTCCGCGTGAGGCGCTGCGCCGCTTCGAGGCGCTCATGCGTCGTGAGCTCGAACGCCGTCAGGTGCAGCGCTCCGGACGCCTCCCGCCCGCACGCCCGCTCGGCGAGCTCGACCGCGCGCTGCCCAGCGGCCCCCTGGCAGACCTCGCCGCCGTACACCGCGTGGTGGCGCAGCTACGCCGGCGCCTCGCCACACAGGGCAAGCAGAACCGCGGCCACCGCCACCATGCGCACGTAGACGTGCGCCGCACGATGCGCGCCTCTCTGCAAACCGGCGGCGTGCCGGTCGAGCTGCGCTTTCGCCCACGCCGTCCACGCCGCCCGGAGATCTACGTGCTGTGCGACGTCTCCACGAGCGTCACTTCCGCCTCGGTGTTCTTCCTCTCGGTGCTCCACGCCCTGCACGACTCGTTTCGCAAGATGCGCTCGTTCGTGTTCATCGAGCGCATCAGCGAGGTCACCGACGTATTCGAGCACGAGCGCGACTTCCGCGCCGTCTCAGAGCGCATATCCAGCGACGCCGGCGTGGCCGACATTTCCGGCTACACCGACTACGGGCGCGTGTGGTCGGAGCTCTTGGAGCTGATCGCCGACGACATGAGCCCGCGCGCCACAGTGATCGTGCTCGGCGACGCGCGCACCAACGGACGCGACCCGCGCGCCGATCTGTTCGGCCAGGTGGCCGCACGCGCCGGACGCACGTTCTGGCTGAACCCCGAGCCGCGCCTGTACTGGAACTATGGCGACTCGGTGATCGCCGCCTACGAGCAGTACTGCACCGCGTTCGAGTGCTGGACCACCGCCCAGCTGGAGGATTTCGTGAAGGCGCTCACGCGTCCGGTCATCGGCGCCTAGCGCTAGCATCAAAGGAGCAAGGCAATCAGGGGAGCTGGCGGAGGCCGGCTGAGATGGCGTTCAATTGGGGTCCCACCCGCCCCGCACCCACCCAACGCCGACCCTTTGAACCTGTGGGGTAATGCCCGCGGAGGGAGCGACGTGCCAACTCAACTACAGCCCCGCAAGCGTCAGGAAAATGAGGCGAGCGGCGGCGCAAGCCCACCCTCGCGAGGGATACCCTCGAAGACACACCCGATGGGCACGCGGCAGGCCGGCGATGGGGTTCAGCTGGAGGAGCTCACCCGTGTCTTCTGCGACCGTCGCGGCACGGAGCTCGAGGCGCTAGCCGGCGTATCGCTGCACGCGCCGCATGGGAGCGTGCTGGCGATCGTCGGACCGAGCGGCTGCGGCAAGACCACGCTGCTCGAGCTGATCTGTGGCCTGCAACAGCCCGACAGCGGCACGCTCGCATGCGAGCCGGCCGTGCTCATGCCCCAGCGCGACCTGTTGCTGCCATGGCTGAGCGCGCTCGACAACGCTGCGCTGGCATTGCGCATCGCGGGTCAGCCGCGCGCGCGGGCGCGGGCGCGGGCGAGCGCCATGTTCGCCGAGCTCGATCTCGCCGGCTTCGAGCACGCCCGTCCCCACGAGCTCTCCGGCGGGATGCGTCAACGCGTGGCATTCGCGCGCACGCTGCTATCCGGCAAGCCGCTGCTATGCCTCGACGAGCCGTTTGGCGCGCTCGACGCGATCACCCGAGCGCAGATGCAGGGCTGGTTGGTGGACGCGCTGGCACGCGAGCCGCGCACCGTCGTGCTCGTCACGCACGACGTCGAGGAGGCGATCGTCCTGGGTGACCGCGTGGTCGTGCTCTCACCGCGTCCCGGACGGGTGATCGCCGAACTGAACGTCGCCGTGGCCCATCCCCGTGCCCGTACCGACCCGCACGTGCTCGCGCTGCGCGAGCGCGCCCTCGGTGCGCTGGGACAGGAGCAGGGAGCATGAGGCGCGCACTCCAGCATGCACTGCCCCCCCTTGCGCTGGCGCTCGCAGTGCTGGGAGCATGGGAGCTGTATGTGGACGCCGGCAGCGTCAACACACTGGTGCTGCCCGCGCCGCACGCGATGGCAGACGCGCTGTGGAACAACTCCGCCCTGTTGTGGGCAAACTTCAAGATCACCGCCGAGGAGGTCCTGCTCGGACTGATGCTCGCGCTCGCCGGCGGCTTTGCGATGGCCGTGGCGATCCATCTGTGGGCGCCGCTGCGGCGCGCGATCTACCCGCACGCCGTCGGCTCGCAGGCCGTGCCGATCGCCGTGATCGCCGTACCGTTGTGCTTCTGGTGGGGCTTTGGCATCTTCCCGAAGCTGTTCGTGATCGCGCTGATCTGCTTCTTCCCGGTGGTCGTCACCACCGTCGACGGACTCGCCGCAGTCGATCCCGACGAGCTCAAGCTGCTGCGCACGCTCGACGCCTCGCGCTGGCAGGCGTTTCGCTTCGCGGAGCTGCCCGCCGCGCTGCCGGCGGCGCTCAGCGGCGCGCGGATCGCGCTCGCGGTGGGTGTGATCGGCGCGTTCATCGCCGAGACATCGACCCCCAGCTCCGGGCCATACGCAGGACTCGGACGTGAGATCACCTCCGATTTGACCGCCCTGCAAACCTCGCGCGCATACGCCGCCACCGCTGTGCTGTTCGTGTTCGCGATCGCCTGCTTCTATGCCCTGACGCTCGTGCAGCGCAAGCTCGCTCCGTGGACCCACAACCGATGAGCCGACAACCGATAAGCCGACAACCGATGAGGAGACCCGCCTTGAGGAGAAACCAGTCCACCCGCCGCGCTCTCGCCGTGCTTGCCGCACTGACGCTCGGGCTCGCACTGAGCGCCTGCGGGACCAAGCAGGACACGCTCACGGCGCCCGCCACCAAGCCCTTCACGGTGATGCTCGACTGGTTTCCCAACGCCGACCACGCGCCCCTGTATGCGGCGATCTCCCACGGCTACTTCAACGCCGTCGGCCTCGACGTACAGCCGATCGTGCCCTCCGAAACCGCCGAACCGCTGAAGCTGCTCGCCGCCGGCAAGGTGGACATGGCGATCAGCTATGAGCCCCAGCTCCTGCTCGCCCGCGATCAGGGCCTGAAACTTGTGTCGGTCGCCGCACTCGTGCAGCGACCACTCACTTCGATCATCGCGCTGCCCTCTGCCCATGTGCAAAAGGTGGCCGACCTCGCCGGCAAGCGCGTCGGCACAGCTGGGATCGGCTACCAGGCCGCCGAGCTGCACACCGCGCTGCAGGCGGCCGGCGTGAATCCGAGCAGCGTGCAGGAAGCCAACGTCGGCTTCAACCTCGTGCCAGCAATGCTCTCAGGCAAGGTCGCGGCCACGCTGGGCGGCTACTGGAACTACGAGGCGATCCAGCTCGAACGAATGCACAAGCACCCGGTCGTGATCCCGATCGACCAGGCAGGCGTGCCCACCTATGACGAGCTGGTGTTGGTAGTCCGCGAAGAACAGGCCCACCACGACGGGCAGGACCTGCGCGCGTTCCTGCAGGCGCTCACCCGCGGCGAGCAGCAGGTACGCGCCAACCCCGCCGCCGCTGCCGCGCTGATCGTAAAGGCCAACCCGGAGGCCGAACCCAAGCTCCAGCTGACCTCGATCGAAAGGACGCTGCCCGCGACACAGCCCACCGACCGTTCAAACCCCTACGGCTGGCAGGACCCCTCCCAGTGGGCCGCGTTTGGCAGCTGGATGCTCGCGCACAAGCTGATCCACTCCAACCCAAACACCGCCGGTCTACCCCCATTCACCAACGAGTTCCTCCCCGGTCAGGGCATATGAGACTCCCCTTGGGAAAATCCGTACCCGCCCGCGCCAACACCCGTATTTTCCCGCACGCAGGCCACACTGGCAATCGCTAGCGTCACGAAAATGACTCAGGACACACCGGACGCAACCACCGAACGGCAGATCCATGACTCTCAGGAGACGATCCGCATCGTGCTGGCCGACGACCATGTGGTCGTACGCAGCGGACTGCGGATGTTGCTCGAAAACGAGAGCGACTTCGAGGTGGTCGCCGAGGCCGGCGATGTCGAGAGCGCCCAGCGCTACGTGCGCGGTCATCGCCCGGCGGTGCTCGTGCTCGACCTCAACATGCCCGGCGGGTCCAGCCTGGAGGCGATCCCCACGATTCGCGAGCACAACCCCGAGACCCAAATCGTGGTGCTCACAATGCAACAGGAGCCGGCATTCGCGCGCCACGCACTGAGCGCGGGTGCAATCGGCTATGTGCTCAAGGAGGCCGCCGACGACGAGCTGGTCGAGGCCGTCCAAAGGGCCGCGCGCGGCGAGAGCTACCTCAACCCGCGCCTGGGCGCACGGCTGGCCTCAGAGCCGGCGCCCGGACCTCCCGACGATCTCTCCGAGCGCGAGGTCGACGTGCTGCGCCTGATCGCCCTTGGCCACACTAATGCCGAGATCGCTGAGCGTCTCTACCTCTCGGTGCGCACGGTCGAGACCCACCGTGCCCACATACAGCAGAAGCTGAATCTCTCCTCACGGGCCGAGCTGGTCGCCTACGCGCTCAAACGCGGGCTGATCAAGACATCCTGAAGCTCGCGCTGCGGGAAACCCACATTGGAGTGCGTGGTGCACGCGGATGGATGCGGTCGTCGCCATCGGGAGCATGTTTGGAGAAGCAAAAGCCTGAGAGAGGAGCACAGCAGGCGCGACCAAGCACACACAAGCCCAAGACTGCCCCGACGCGTCGTTACGGTCTCAGCGTCGCCCCCCGACCCGAGGGCGGCGAGAACGGCGCTCATTCACCGGGACAGACGCGTCCAGCCCTCTCCCTATCTGGACGCCACGGAGAAGGTCGCGCGCGGAGCGAAGGAGAGCTCCGCGTGCGACCCCTCCATCGGTTCTTCAGGCAAGCCGCTACTCGGCAAGTAGCCGGTAGCGACGCGTATCTGGATCGCGTTCTAGCAATCCGGCGGCGACCAGCGTCAACACATAGCGGTGCACGGTGCTCGTATTCAGGTCGAGCTCTTGGGAGATGTCCTTGATCCCCAGGTCAGAGCCCTGCGGCTGGAAGCACGAAAGCACAAGCAAACCCGATAGAAGCGAACGCGACAGCCGTCTGTTCTCCTGCAATGAGCGGTAGCTGGCACCAAACGCCTGCCGGACGTCAGCGCGATGAAGACCAGAGCCGGCAACGAGCACCGACATGCTCGACCCGACGTCGTCTCCGAGAGTCGCACGGATCACGTGGTCCACCTGGTTGCGCGACAACGTGATCGACACAAGCGGCTTGCCCGATCCAGTCACGGGAACGTCGTACCCGCCAAGCCGATCGGCGCGAGCGTCGTCCGCGCTCGACCCCTCGGCGCGACCCTCAGGCCGCGGTTCCGGCTCGGCTGAGAACTCATGGCTCACAAACTCACCCCGGAATCGCTCGCCCGCGTACGGGGAACTCGACGACATTGTCATGCTCAGGACCCCCAGATGGCACGAGCAAACGTCCGTCGCTGAGCGAGCCGATTCGGTGCGCATGCACCATCGAGGGCATGTCGGGCACCGTGATCAGCACTCCCAACCAGTCACGCTCGGCGGTGTTGCGCAGCAAGCCCATCACCTCCTCTCGCTGAAGCACATCGAGGTTGGCAGTCGGGTCGTCGACCACAAGCAAGCTCGGCCGCCGGACCATTGCATGGGCAATCGACACAAGCGTGCGCTCGCCGTCGGTCAAATCCTCCCAGCGCCCCTTCGAGCATTCGCCAACCCCCACGTGCGCAAGCACTGAGGCCGACAGCTGTCGCGCACGGCGCAAGGTCTGTCGTTTGAGCAACGGCAGAGCGACGTAGTCGAGCATCTCGAGCTCACTGCTCTCCGGTCCCGTCCGTCTGGCCCAACCGATCTCCTCGCGCAACAAACGCACGAGCTCAGACCTCGACATACAGCAAAGATCCTTGCCCTTGAAGTTGACGGCGCCGCTGCCGGGCGCCTCCAAACCCGCCGCCACCTTCAACAGGGTCGTCTTGCCCGAGCCACGCTGTCCCCATACGGCAACGCACTCGCCCGCATACACCGACAGCGAGATGTCCCTCAAAACGGCAGTCTCATGCGGTCCACGCCAATAGCTCTTGCTGACCCGCTCCAGCGAGAGCGTCACCTGTTCGCTCAAGCCAGCCTGTCTCCCCGCGCCGCGCCCCTGCCCTGAGCGCCATTGAGCTTGTCCATTACCACTCGTGCTTTCTGAAGCCACTCGACCCTGGCCTGCAACTGCTTGATCTCGGCATCGCGTACCAACAGCACCGCCACCTCCGGCCAGGCTTTCGGCACGCTCCGTGAACGGGTGGCGGGTCTGCGTAGCTCTTCCAGGCGTGCCAAACAGTCCTGCTCCTGCACCTGGGCCAACTCGATCAGGCGCGACAGGTTGTGTGGTTTGGATAGAGCGATCTTCATATATAGCTCGTCGCGCACGGGCGCCAGCGAGGATCCTCCAAGCATCCACTGCTCGAAGTGGTCGATCCCCTTGGGCGTAGCTTCATAGATCATGCGAGGCGCGGCGCGCTCATTCGTGCCAACCGCGCGCGATCCCGCGCTGCGCACGAGCGCCTCGGCGCCAAGCTGATCCAGCGCCGAATAAACACCCGTAGGCGCAAAGCCCGAAGAGCCGAACCGCTCCTGCAAGCGGCGCGCGAGGTCATAGCCGTAGCCCGGCCGCTCGATCACGAGTCCCAGTACCGCGTTCTTGGCTGACATAGCTCTCGGTGACTCTTAGCTCAAAAGATCCGAATGCATTCCCACACAGTATGCAAGATCGCAGCTCAATGTGTCTTTGTACAGAACAATTTCAATGGCCAGGTAGCGACCTCGGTGTCGAGAGGGACTCCTCCGCAGCGATTCTCGCACTCCCTGCGTCAAAACCGGGCAGCTTCAATTCGATCCGTGTTCCCCGCCCGCCATGGGTGTCCCCGGCGAGCACTCGCCCACCATGAGCCTCGGCGATCGCGCGCACGATCGCAAGACCCAGGCCCGTTCCGCCGGAAGCTCGATCGCGCGCCTCATCGGTGCGATGGAAGCGATCGAACACGCGCTCGCGCTGATCGGGATCGATACCAGGGCCATCGTCTTCGACGGCGAACTCGATGCGCCCGCCGGCAGGCGCATGTACACGCAAACGCACAAGTCCCTCCCCCTCGGCGGTGTGCTCGATCGCGTTGCCGATCAAGTTGCGCAGCGCCTGTGCAAGCCGATCGGGGTCGGCCCGCAGCACTCCCGCCGGCACTTCTCCGAGCTCGAAGCGACGCGCTGCCAGCAGGCTCATTCCATCCCACAGCTCACGCACGAACCGTGGCAGCTCGACCGGCCGGACACGCAGGAACTCGGTCTGCTCGGCCTTCGTCAACAGCAACAGGTCCTCCACGAGCCGGGTGATACGCGCGATCTCTGCCTGCACCAGACGCTCGACGCGACGAACCTCCCGCTCGGACGGTTTCTCGAGCCCCGCCAACACTTCCAGCTGACCGCGGATCACGGTCAGCGGAGTGCGCAGCTCATGAGATGCATCGGCCACAAACGCGCGTTGTCCCGCGAACGCCTCGGTGAGGCGATCGAGCATGTGATTGAACGCGTCGGCCAGCACCCGCAGCTCGTCGGCCTCGCGCTCGACCCCGTGTATGCGCGGGTGCAGATCGCCCGCGTCGACCCTGGCGGCGACAGCCGCCATTCGCCGCAGCGGCCGCGATATGCGTGTGCCCACCAGCCATGCCCCGATCAGCGCGCCGAGCAGAGTCAGGGCCCCGGCAAGCACAAAGGTGCGCACATCGCTCGAGAAATCTGGATCCGCTCCGAGGCGCCCACGGGCTCCGGCGCGGGTGTAGAAGACAACGAACGTCGCCGCGGAGGAGAGCAGCACCACAAGCGCCACCCAACCGGCGAGGCGCCAGCGCAATCCTCCCGGCACAAGGCTCCTATACACGGGGCTCCTGGACCCAATCACCGTCGTCGAGGCGGCTAGCCACCGTTGCCGAGCCGGTAGCCGACCCGGCGTACGGTGAAGATGGGCGCCGGACTGCCGGGACGGCCGAGCTTGCGCCGCAGGTAGCCGACGTACACGTCGACGACGTTCGTCGCAGGATCGTGTTGGTAGCCCCACACAGTGCTCAGTATCTGCTCGCGTGAGAGAACCTGTCCGCTGTGGCGCATCAGGTACACAAGCAGCTCGAACTCGGTGGTTGACAGCGCCACCGAATCGCCGGCTCGGTGCACATCGCGCGTCAGCAGGTTCGCCTCGATATCGCCGCTATTGAGAACCGTTGTAGAGGTCTGTGCCGCGACACGCAACTGTGCTCGCACACGCGCCAGCAACTCGGCAAGTGAAAACGGCTTCACCAGATAGTCGACGGCACCTGCATCCAAGCCGGCAACGCGATCCTCGATCTCACCGCGTGCAGTGAGCACGATCACGGGCAACTGCGGCTTTGACTCGTGCAGCTTGGCAAGCACCTCCAGGCCACCAACCCCGGGGAGCATCAGGTCGAGCACGACGATGTCAAAGCTCTCGCGCAGCGCGCAACGTTCCCCTTCGACTCCGTCGAGGGCCGCCTTCACAGCGAATCCCTCCGCTTGCAGCCCTCGCTTGAGGAAGTCGACGATCCCCGGCTCGTCCTCCACCACCAGGATCGACGGTGCAAGTGCCTGCTTGGCAGACGCCTCAGCCAGGTCGGGCATCACATCAGGATAGGGCCTCGGCTCTCGCAGGCCGGTTCCTGCGCGCGATTTCGATGACTTTTCTCATCATTCTGTTACCAGGCGCTTAGCAACCAACAACACCATCGTTGCATGGCCGCAGATCAGCAAACGTCTCCGCCGGTGAGAGCCAACGGCAGCGGCATCGTCGGCAACGAGCGTCTGACCGCAGCGACCGGCATCATGCTGATCGCGCTGTTCGCAGCGCTTGGAGTGACGATCGTGCGCATCGGGTCGCTGATCTCCGTGCATCTGTTCATCGGGCTGCTGCTGATCCCGCCCGTTGCACTGAAGCTGGCGAGCACCGGGTACCGCTTTGCCCGCTACTACACCGCCGACCCTGTTTATCGCCAGCGGGGCGCGCCGCCCACTCCACTGCGTCTACTGGCGCCGCTTGTCGTGATCTCCACAGTGACGGTCTTCGCGACCGGAGTTGCGCTGCTGTTCGTGGGCCCCAGCTCTACCGGAACCTTGCGCCTGCTGCACAAGGCGAGCTTCTTTCTGTGGCTCGCCGTGACCGCGATCCACGTGATCGGTCACTTGCCAGATTTGCAGCGCGCACTCACCGTGAGACGCGGAGGGCGCCTTGAGTACAACCCCTATACCGCGGGCCGCGCCGGACGCACCATCTCACTGGCCGGCGTGCTCGTCGCGGGGCTGGCACTCGCGCTCCTGCTCATCCCTCAATCCAAAGCCTGGTCTGGGCCCGGTGCGCTGCACCACCACATCTTCATCCAAAACACGATCGTGGGAAAGTAATCACGCAACGTCAACCAACAAGCGCGCGAGACGCGGCACTGCGCAGACTCCGTCGCGCCAACCGCTGGCTGATCGCCGGCTCGGTGACGCTGACCGCCGTGTTCTCAGAGGTTGCCGCAAGCGCCTTTCGCGGGCACACGGTCAAGGGCTCAAAAGCTCCAGGAAGGGCCGGTGTGCGGCCATCTGGCAGCAGCGCGCGTACCTCCACAAACACAACCAGGCAACTTCAGCCTCCCGCCCAGGCACCGCAGGCAACCAGCACGCCCGAAACCAGTACCTCCCAACAAGCAATCCCGGCACAGGAATCGGCGCCCAGCCAAGAAGCGGCGCCCAGGCAGGAATCGGCACCCGCCAAAGAGCCAGTGCCGGCGCAGGAACCAGCGCCTGCCAAAGAATCGGCGCCAGCTCCGGAAACCTCGGCCCCGGTCGTATCGGGAGGATCGTGACACGCCTATGAGCGCCCAGGCGACACATGCACACTGGCGGGCGCTTGGCACAAGCGTCGAGCTTGTGGTCACCGACCCGCGCGCGCTCAACGATGCGCGCGCGCTCGTCGAGCGTGAGCTCGAAGCGATCGACCACGCCTGCAGCCGCTTTCGCGATGACTCCGAGATCACGCGTGCAAACGCCGGGCGTGGACGAGTGCTCACGGTTGGCCCGCTGTTGATCGAAGCTCTACAGGTCGCTCTGCGCGCCGCCGAGCTGACCGACGGCGACGTCGACCCGACGCTCGGTATGGCACTCGAGCTGGCCGGCTATGACCGCGACTGGGAGCTGCTGGAGCACCCGAAGACGAGCGCCCTGCGAGTCCGCCCACACCGGCCGTGCGTGCGCGCCACCGTGCGCGCAGGATGGCGCGCCATCGAACTTGACCCCGCACAGACCACGGTCCGGTTGCCCGTGGGAGTGAAGCTGGACCTCGGTGCTACCGCGAAGGCGTGGGCCGCCGACCGAGCGAGCCGTACGGTCCACAATGCAACCGGATGCGGGGTGCTCGTCAGCCTCGGCGGTGATATCTCCACGGCCGGACCGAGCCCCGCACGCGGCTGGCAGATCCATGTCACCGACGACCATCGCAGCGAACCGACCGGACCCGGTCAGACGATCTCGATCTCCGGCGGCGGTATTGCCACGTCGAGCACAACGGTGCGACGCTGGAGCAAGGCGGGAGGCACGATGCACCACATCCTCGATCCGAGCAGCGGCACGTGTGTCGAGGAGGTGTGGCGCACGGCGAGCGTCGCGGCAATAGATTGCGCCGATGCCAACATCGCCGCGACCGCAGCGATCGTGCGTGGTGCCCGAGCCCCAGAGTGGCTTGCCGAGATCGGGCTGCCGGCTCGGCTCGTCGGTCGCGACGGCGATGTTTTGACCGTCGGCTCCTGGCCCCGCGACGGAGAACGGCGATGAGCCCAGCGCTCGCCGCCACCGGCCCCAGTGCCTACTGGTATCTGACGCGCTCGAGCGGAGCAGTGGCGCTCATACTGCTCACGCTTGCGCTCGTGCTCGGCGTCGTCGACCTGCGGCGCTGGAGCACGGAGACCTGGCCGCGCTTTGTCGTTGACTCGCTGCACCGCAACGTGTCGCTGCTGGCGCTCGCGTTCCTATGCCTGCACATCCTCACCGCTGCGCTCGACACGTTCGCGCCGATCTCGCTCGTGAACGCGGTGATCCCCTTCACAGGCTCCTACCGCCCGCTCTGGCTCGGGTTGGGCGCGCTCGCCTTCGATTTGATGCTCGCCGTGATCATCACGAGCCTGCTGCGACGCCGGCTTGGTCACGCGGTTTGGCGCACCACTCACTGGCTGGCCTACGCAAGCTGGCCGCTCGCCCTGCTGCACGGCCTCGGCACCGGCAGCGATGTCAAAAGCACGTGGTTGCTGGTGCTTAGCGTAGGCTGCCTGGTGGCGGTGATCGCGTCCGTGCTGATCCGCATCGCCGATGGCTGGCCCGACCAGCTCGCTCGTCGTGGTGCGGCTCTCGGCACAGCTGGAATATTCACGCTCGGCCTGCTGTTGTGGCTACCAAGCGGGCCGCTCGGCAAGGAATGGGCGCGTCGCTCCGGCACCCCTGCGGCCCTGCTCGGTCACTCCAGCAACCACTCGTCCACAGGCTCCTCCGAAGCTGGCCGATGATCGTGAGCAGCCAAACCTCCACGACGGAGCTCCAGTCCATGACGACACAACGCACGCCGTCCTGCGGGCTCCCGCGGCTGCTGCAGAACGTGCCGGCGCATGGGGCGATGACCCTGCAGGCACACCTCGAAACGCACGGCGAGCTGCGCTCGTCACGCAGACGCGACCGACTTGGAGGCCCCGCGCTGATCGAGCAGATCGAGCAGTCCGGACTGGGCGGTCGCGGTGGCGCGAACTTTCCGATGGCCACCAAGATGCGCAAGGTCGCCGCCGCGCGCGGCAAGCCGATCGTCGTGGTCAACGCAACCGAGGGAGAGCCCGCCAGCCTGAAGGACCGCACGCTGCTCGAGACGCTGCCCCACCTCATGCTCGACGGTGCCGCGCTCGCCGCCCGCGCAATCGGCGCAGACGAGGCGATCGTGTGCGTGTGCGAGTCGGCCCGCGTCGGGCTCCAGCGCGTTGGGCAGGCGCTCGACGAACGCGCTCAGCTGTCCGGTCGCCGGCCGCGAATCGTTCTGAGCTCGGTCCCCGAGGGCTACGTGGCAGGTCACGAGTCGGCGCTTGTCAGCTACCTGAACGACGGTCAGCCAAAGCCCACATTCACACCGCCGATGCCGTTTGAGCGAGGTGTGCGCCGACGCCCAACGCTCGTCAACAATGCCGAGACGCTTGCGCATGTCGCGTTGATCGCACGTCACGGCCCGCGCTGGTTCCGCGAGCTTGGCATCGCCGAGCAACCCGGTTCGACACTCATAACGCTATCCGGTCCGCTTGTCTATCCGGGCGTGTATGAGGTCGAGCACGGCGCTTCGATCGCGTCGCTCATCGACGCCGGTGGCGGCACGCGCGAGCGCGTGCGCGCCGCGCTGTTTGGTGGCTACGCGGGCACCTGGGTCGATGCCGGCGCGCTGCCGAGCCTCGCGCTGTCAAATGCCCACCTGGCCCCATACGGCGCCTCGCTCGGCGCGGGCGTGATGCTGCTGCTCTCAGAGCACGCCTGCCCGGTCGCCGAGACGGCGCGCGTAACCCGCTGGCTGGCCGATCAAAGCTCCGGACAGTGCGGGCCCTGCGTGCACGGTCTCGACGCGCTCGCCCAAACACTCGAGCAGATCCTGGACGGTGCCGCTTCAAGCGATGCCGGCGCCCGCATCGAGCAGCTCGGACGGCTCGTGCGTAGGCGCGGCGCCTGTGCACACCCCGACGGCACCGCTCGCTTCGTGACCAGCGCCGTGGACGTGTTCGCCGAGGAGTTCGCCGACCACATCCGCCACGGCGCGTGCGACGCATGCCTGCGCCGCCCCGAGCTGCCCCTGCCCGCTCGTGCACGCGCGGCAACAGCCGCGTGAGCCCCGTGAATCGCCTCGCCGCCATCGACGTGCTCTGGAGCCTTCGTTGAGCGAGCGCGTGCGAGTCAACCCGATCGCCTGCGAGGCCCACGGCATGTGCGCCGAGTTGCTGCCCGAGCGAATCAGTTTGGACGAGTGGGGCTATCCGATCGTCGACGAGCGTCCGCTGCCACCCGAGCTCGTCTCCCACGCGCGCCGCGCTGTGCAGGCATGCCCCACGTTCGCGCTGCTGGTCGAACGAGACCGCGCGGCGCATCGCGCCCTCAAATAGTCAGAACGTGCACAGCCGCCAGGCCGCGCCACAATCCAAACGGCTCGAAAAACGACCTGACGTCCTCTTCGCGAGCGAGCGCCCGCGGATCGCCGCCGCTGAGGCGCCGACCAACATACCTGAGCAAGCCCAGGTCCCCCGCCGGCAGCTGGTCGTGGCGACCCTGACCCTTCAGTGCAAGCATCTCCACAGTCCACGGGCCGATCCCGGGGATCGTGCGCAGTCTGCGCCACGCGCGCTCATGATCAGGGTCGTGCAAATCTGCACGCCCGCTCGCCACCTCGCGAGCCATTCGTACGAGCAGACGCGCACGCGATTCAGACAGGTCAAAGGACTCCAAGCGCGCCGGGGCAGCGCCTGCGAGCGTGCCTGCCGAGGGAACATCGCGTAGCGGACGATCGCAGTCATCACCCTTCCAACCATCCCAACGCGGTCCCATCGCCGCCACGATGCGCCGCTGGATCGCCGCAGCTCGCTCGAACTCGATCAGCTGCTCGCAGATCGCCCACGCCAGTGCCTCAAACGGCTCCGGCCGGCGCCTGACCCGCAGCCACGGCCGCGCACGAACCGAGCGCCCGATCAGCGGATCGCCGGCAAACTCGCGATAGAAGCCACTGAGATCCTCGTCCACGCCGAGCGCGAAGCGCATCCGCTCGATCCCGTAGCGCGCCGCCTCGGGGCCGCGCGAGCGGGCACCAAACAGCACGGTGTCGGGTCCCGTCTGGGCTACGCGCACGTGTACGGGCTGATCGCCGTGGTGCAGCAACCGTTCAAGCACACCCCCACGGCAGCGCAGCACGCCGTCCATGCCACCGACTAGCGGCAGGCGAAACGGCGCGGCCGGCTTGACCTCCGCACGCAGCTCCACGACATCTCCGGGCATCGTCCGCTTGCGTGACTTCGCCGCGCCGCTGATGTCGGCGCTCGGCCGCCGCGCCTCAGCGATCTCTGCCAACAGGTCCCAGCAGATGAACGTCTACGAGCAGCGTGCGCGTCGCGACCACCTCCATCAGCTCCCCCATCGACTTCGAGCGCTTGCCCGCACGGCCGATGCGCCGTCGTGAGCGAGCGCTTGCAAGCGCTACCCGCTTGTTGTGACGACGGTGCACGAGACCGAGCATCGCCGCGCCCGCGACGAACCCGCCCGCGGCCGCCACGGCCGCCTGCACTGCGGGGACCGAGGGACGCACGGCAAGCTCCTTGAAGACGGGCTCAGGAGCAAGCACCGGATGGGCATCCACGACCTCGGTGCTGCTTGTATCGATCACCGCGCCCAGTTTAGAGGGCACGTCGGACCAACGAGCCGGATCTCACAGGGTCTCACAGGCAGCCTCGAACCTGGCTCAAGGCCGAAGCGCGCGGCTCCGAAGCACAGTCGCGCCCTTCTCAAGTGCGGGGAGCTCGTTCTTGGCTGTGTCGATGGGGATGGCGAATGCGATGCCAACACTGCCACCGTGTTCCCCGCCGGTCTCAATTTGCGAGTTGATGCCGATCACTTCCCCTGCTTCGTCGAGCAAGGGCCCGCCAGAGTTGCCAGGGTTGATCGGTGCATCGGTCTGTAGCACGCCACTGATAGTGACGCCGTTCGGTGCTTGGATTTGACGTTCCGATGCCGAGATCACACCCGTCGTAAGGGTGCGTGAGAGCCCGAATGGGTTGCCGATCGCGAGCACAGGATCGCCGATCTGCATCTGGCTTGAGTCGCCAAGTGCGAGCGGATGTAGCGTGAGGTCATCAGTCGGTATGCGCAGCACTGCGAGATCGTCGGAGGGGTCCTTGCCGATCACCCTCGCTTCTGCGGCCTTGCCGTGCTCCACGCTAACGGTCACCTTCGTCGCATTTTCGACGACATGCCAGTTAGTGAGAATCGTACCATCGCCGTCAATCTCAAAACCCGAACCCGTCGCTGTACCTTCCTGTCTACCTTCGCCTCTGAGCAGTTCCGTAGGCGACTGCGGCGCATTAACGCCCTCAGCGTTGACGGACACTACACCGGGCGCATCCCGCACATAGACCTCACGCGCAGTCAGGGCTGTCTTCCCGGCCGTAGCGGCGGGCACAATTGGGGTCTCCTGCACCGTCACAGTCTTACCGGCCGAGCCAAATCCTCCGCTCGCTACGACCGCCGCCAGGATCACGCCCACCAGCAGAGCACCGCCCAGCACGCCCGCTGTAAACGACACCAGCAGCTGCCGATCAACGATCACGTGCGCACGCCCCGAATCACGCACTCGCCAGCGGAGCACATCGGCCAGCACCAGTCCACAAGCCCAGAATAGCGACAGCGCTCACTGGCCACGACAGTTCACGAGGTCTTGAGTCCCAAAGCCTGCCCAACAGGAGAGATCACCGCGACATAGGCCGACAGCAACCGCTTGGCGGCCGTTTCGTTAAGCCGAGTGACCTGCTTAGCCAAGCGGCGATCCCCTGAAGTCTCATATGGTCGAAGTCCTCGCAGCACAACTTCTTCGAGCGATTCTTTCTTACCGCCTGTTCCCCTCGTTTCCTTCCCAATCGCGTCGGTGTCCCTAAGAAAGCCGGTCGTGCTCATGGACAGCGTGCTATATCCGCTCGCCCTCCACTCATTGAGGTCCGCGCAGACATCGGGCATCACCAGTTTCGCTGTGACCCGTTCTTCTGTAACGACTGCTCTCATGAGCTTCGCGACCATTTGATTGCTCCAATGAAGAGTGCCGATCTTGCCAGCAAAAGCCAGCATCGCCTTTCTGTCCGGCACCACCGAAGAAAACAGCACCGACGACGCGACCTCCGTACCGAGAGCGCTAAGTTGATCGCCCTTCGGTGCACCGACCAACACAGACGGGCAACCCGTCGCAATCCCCGATGCCTCCCTTTCCATCGCCGCCACACTTACCGACACATTCGCTGTCTGGGCCCGCGCGAACGCGTCCGCTGCACGCAGATACGCCACCGTCGCATTCACATCGCTTCGCGCCGCCATCACGGTCGCCGGCACCGTACAGCACATGCACAATATCGCCCAAACGAGCAGACCGCGCATCAGTCTAGGTGACGGAATACCCCTCGAAGCAAACACCTGCCTAACAGCGGTAACCAACGCCCTCCTCACCACACACCACAACCCAACCCATCCTACATTCATCTACAGCATCCTCCCATAGCGTCATTCAACGATCAAATAACACCTGCTAAGGATCATGCTTAGGCTGCTTAGTATCTTTCGATGATTTGCTATGCTCACTGTCTGCGCTCCGTACCTTACGCGTGCTCCGGAATTCGTCATCACCAAAAAAATAGCTCACAAACGAACCTTGATAGCCAGACGCCTTCCAAAGCATGACGTACCTCAATATCCACGCCAAGAGCCCGAGCACTAGGATCAGCAGGTAGTCTGCCCCTCCCTGCCAGAACGTAAATGCTACGACACTCCCAGTCAAGACTACGAACACGATCAACGTTCCCTTATGCCTATATATCACTATGGCACCTTTGTGTGAACATCTACTCCAGTGGCGGCACACCGTAGTCCATCCTCGGTAGTCCACTAAATATATCCTCCCACGGGACTTGGCGAATTCCCCAGTTTGTGTCGGGATTATAATATGATTCCGCCAAGTCCTTTACAAGTCTTTTTACGACATGGCTTACATCTTTCTCGATCCCGCTGTACCAGTGAACATATGCAAAACAAGCACCACCCGGCTTCGGTTTAGAAGTATTCTTTAGTTCCCTTCCGCAAAGGTGGGCGAGATATGAGCCCCCATCTCCGACATTTTCAGGCTGTCCTTCTTCTGAGGGCTCCCCGCCCATCCCCTCCCCTAGCGGTTGGTACAGGAGTCCCTGTTCTGCGTGTGCTTCTTCGTGCCGAGACCCGGTCCCATTCTTGTAGCTAGCGTATTCCCATTCTTCTCCTTCTTCTTCCCACCATTCTTCTTCGGGTCCTTCTTCTCCGTAGTTTTGGTAGCCGGCGACCTCGGCGAGGATGGCTGCTTCGGCTTGGGCTTGTGCTGCTGCTTCGGCCGCTTTGCGTTCGGCTTCTTCTCTGGCTGCCTGTTCGCGGGCGAGCTGTGCTTGTTCTTCGCGTACACCGTATCCAGCGTTTGCTTCGTTGACCCAGGCCGCTGCTTCGAAGGTCCATTCGCCTGAGAGGTCTGTGGTGTTGACGGGATCGCCGTATACGTAGGTGTATTGGTTCTCTGAGCCTCCGGGTCTGGGATCGGTTTGGAGGTAGCGGCCTAGTTGTGGTATGTAGGAGCGCACGCCCATAGCCATAGTTCCGGATGGTAGCGTGGTTGGGATCTCGCGTGATCCGAGCCAGGAGTATTTTGGTGGTGCTTCGGTGGCGGGGACTCCGTACTCGCTTGCTTCGGTGATCGTCGATTCCAGTGTGGTGGCGGTTTCTTCGTCGTGGGCTGTGGCGATGATGTCGCCGTGGAGGTTGGGTAGCTGTAGGGCAGCTTTTTCGTTGTTGTGACGGATCGCTACGAGCGTGCCGCCGATGCCGGTGATGTAGCGGGTGTAGTTCCCTGATAGTTCGCCTGTCCATGCCGGTGTTCTGCTTTCCGGTGAGGCGTAGTGTTGGACTTCGGTAGCGACGATTTTGCCAGTCGAGACGATTTCGCTGGTTCTACCGTCGGGGTCAAGTTCGTCGCCGATTGTTTGGGTGCCTTGTGTTTGGCTGGCGAGCTCGTTGTTCTGGTAGAAGGTGCTTGTGAGCGCGGTACCGCCAGCGTCAGCGGCGGGAAGTTTGGTGGTGTTCCCGAACGAGTCGTATTCGGTGCCGGTATCGAGGAGTCTGTTGGCGGGATCGTAGGTGTGGTTTTGTGTTTCGCCGCCTTCGGTAGCGCATACTCCGCCGGTCGCGGGCGGACGAGTGATGAGGCTGGTGCGGTTTCCTTCTTCTTCGTATGCGTATATGCGCGTGATGCAGCCTTTGCCGGCCTGGTTGTCGAGTACTTGGGTTAGGCGTCCAGCTTCGTCGTAAGTGTAGCTTTGTGCGGCTTGGGTGCTTTGTTGGGTGATCCATTGGCCGTGGATGGATGGTACGGCGACGTCGCTGTACCATGTTTCTGGGCACGTTTTTGCGCAGTGTGCCGTCTTTACGTATTCGACTCCTGTGGTTTCGCCCGCAGTGTTGCGGGTGTAATTTGCGCTCATCGCGTTGGGGTAGGTTTCGCTTGCCATGTTGCCTTCGACGTCGTAGGTCGCGGTGAATGTGAGTGTGTTGGCGCCCTCTGTGTCTTTGAGTTCCTTGACATTACCGGTCGTTTCGTCGTATTCGTAGGTTTGGGTGCCCTTGCCGTCGCTCATTTTCTTGAGACGGTAACCCTTTTCTTTTTCGTATTCGTACGTTGATATGTTCCCGTCTGCGTCTGTGTAGCTTGTGAGCTGTCCTAGCGTGTTGTATTCGCCCTTGAGGGACTCTGTGCTTGTGTTTTGTTCGATGAGCGCACCCGTCTTAGCACTGTACTTGTCAGTGACCTTTGGTAGCG
Organism: uncultured Solirubrobacterales bacterium; assembly: GCA_963715765.1. GTDB lineage: Bacteria > Actinomycetota > Thermoleophilia > Solirubrobacterales > Solirubrobacteraceae > Palsa-744. Next base: position 2,715,612 of record OY970270.1, on the reverse strand, counting down.
CTGTGCCGACTGTGGAGGTCGTTTCGGTTGTTTCTGGGCGGCCTGCTTCGTCGTATTTGGTGGTGATAGTGCGCGTGGCAGTACCGCCTCCTGCCTTTGTTACTTCGCTCTTTACTTGTGTTGGCTCCCCGTACATGTTGTATGTGTAGGTCGTGACGGGTAGGCCCGGTAGTCCGCTCGTAGTGGGCTGTTCGGCTGGTTGTGTCTGGCATACCATGTTCGCCCATTCTGGATGTTCACCGCATTTGAAGTATTTGCTGTTGGCCGCGGTCGTGTAGTAGATCGTTTGCGTGTTGTTTACGTTTGTTTTTGTGGCTGTTGGTATTGTCCACTTCTCGACGCGGCTGTCTCCCGTGTTCTCCCAGAACACGCCACTGTCGAGCACGTATACGTTTGAACCGTAGAACGCTATGCCGTGTGGTGCTTCGTTGAACTGTCCCGCACCGTTGCCTTTGCTACCAAAGCCATACAAGTATTCCCCGTTTGGCTTGAAGACCTGTACTCGACTGTTGCCGTATTCCGATAGCCAAACATCGTTTTCCGGACCGACAGCGATATTGTAAGGAATATTCAGCTTCCCTGGTTCTGAACCAGCGGTACCCCACGTACGTATCAGTTTGCCTTCACCGTTGAACTCACCGACCTTATCGTCCCACGAGTAGGCTACCCAAATATCCCCGGTAGAATCAATTGCCACGTCGAACGGTCCATATTTCATAGCGTTCGTGACCTGGGGATGCCTGCTGAGCACCGCGCACGCCACACCAACCGCGAAGCTGCATGTGGCGTTCATACCCGAGCGGTTGGGTCAGAGCACAACACTGGAGTTCAACGCTCAGATCGCAGTGCCCAACGGCCGTGTCCCGCCCCCACTGACCGAACTGGACGTGCGCTACCCCGGCAGCCTCGGCATCGCTGTCGGCGAACTCGGACTCACCACATGCTCCAAGAAAAGGCTCGAAGCCCTCGGCGCCGAAGGCTGTCCCGCCGACTCGCGCATGGGCGAAGGAAACGCCACTGCCGAGATACCCATCGGACCAGAAACCATCCAAGAGACAGCCAAAGTCGCGATCCTCCGCGCACCCGAACAAGAAGGACACCTCGCACTACTTCTCTACGCCACAGGCGAAACCCCGGTCTTCGCCCAGATCGCGTTCCCCGGACTACTACTCTCATCCCCACCGCCATACGGAGCAAGCATCCACATCAACGTACCGCTAGTCCCCAGCCTCCCCGACGGCCCCGATGTAGCCGTCGTACGAATACACGCCACACTCGGCCCGCTCGGCCTCACCTACTACGAACACGTCCACGGCAAACGCGTCGCCTACAAGCCCAAGGGAATCCTCCTACCCCACAAGTGCCCCCGCAGCGGCTTCGCCTTCAGCGCGACCTTCGCATTCCTCAACGCCAGCCACACGACCAGCAACACCAGCGTGCCATGCCCAGCAAAAAACTCGGGACGATGACACCTAGCAGAGCCCCAGGTGGCATCGTGCGCGGCTACAGCTCGCGCTCGTAGACCCGGTAGCGGCGCACGATCTTGCCGCCCATGCCTTCCATCGCGCGGTTCATCGGCTTGTTGATCTCGAGGATCCAGCCCATCTCGCCGCCTTTCTGGGGCGTGCTTTCGGCCGCGTCGAAGTGCATCTGATAGAAGCGCGCGGCGACACCGGTGTGCTGGTAGGAGGGCTTGACGCCCAGCGCAAATACGCGCACCGAGTCGATCTTCTTGCGCTCGCGCAGCGCGGTGATCCAGCCGAATGGGAGCAGCCGGCCGTTCATCTTCGCCAGCACCTGGTTGAAGTCGGGCAGCGTCAGCGCTGCGCCGACGACCTCGCCGGTGTCCTTCTTTTCGGCGACCATCGCCCAGTTCTCATCCAGCACCGGCTTGAGGTCCTTGGCCATGTGGCGGACCTCCTCCTCGTTGAGCGGCACGAAGCCCCAGTTGCGCTCCCACGCGGAGTTGTAGACCTCCAGGAAACGGGTGATCTCCGCGTGCAGGTCTTTCTTGTTGAAGTTGCGGCACACGATCCCGTGGTCTGCCTCGAGTTTGTCGGCGGTCTCCCAGATCGCGGGGTGCACGTTTTCGCGACCAGTGACGTGCAGGCTCCACATGTAGAGGTCCATCGCCTTGGCCATGCCGAGGTCCTGCTCGAACAGGTGCTGGTAGTAGGGGTGGTGCCAGGGACAGAGGATGATCGGCGGACGCTCGTGACCCTCCACCAGCAGACCGCACTCGTCGTTGGTGGTGAAGTCCATCGGGCCGACCATCCGGTCGCACCCGCGCTCGCGCAGCCACCCCTCGGCGGTCGCGAGCAACTCGCGGGTGGCATCGGGGTCGTTCTCGCACTCGAACCAGCCAAACAAGCCCCAGCGGTTGTCCTGGAACTCGTTGAGGTTGCGATCGATGTGCGCGCTGATGCGGCCCACCGCCTGACCGTCGCGATAGGCGAGGAAATACTGCGCCTCGGTGTGCTCGAAGAACGGGTTCTTCTTCTGGTCCAGCCGTTTCTTCACGTCCATCAGAAGCGGCGCGACCCAGTTGCGCTCGTTACGATAGAGCCGCCACGGCAGCTTGACGAATGTGTTCAGCTCGCTCCGAGATGTGACCGGGCGGATCTCCACACTCGTTGTCTTGCCCGCAGACTCCACAGCCATGGCCGCCCACCATATAGGAAGAGAGCCGATGCCCACATCCACAGACGTGTTCGCGAAGGTCCGCGGCTACGAGCGCGAAGAGCTCTTGAAGGCCGCCCGCGAGGCCGACCTGATGCCCTACTTCCGCACGGTCGAGTCGCCGGCGATGCCGGTCGTGGAGATGGAGGGCGCGCCGCGGATCATGCTCGCCTCCAACAACTACCTCGGGCTGACCGGCGACGAGCGTGTGATGGCAGGAGCACAGAATGCACTCGCGCGCTACGGCACCGGACTGACAGGTTCACGGCTGCTCAACGGCACGACGCCGCTCCACCTGGAGCTCGAGCGCGAGATCGCCGAATGGATGAACACCGACGACGCGATCGTGTTCACGACCGGCCATCAGGCCAACGTTGGCACGCTCGGCACGCTGCTGGACCCCAAGGACACCGTCGTGGTCGACTCGGCCGACCACGCGTCGATCCTCGACGGCGTGCTGCTCTCCAAGGCCAAGATGCGTCCCTTCAGACACAACCGCATGGACAAGCTCCAGCGCGCGCTGCAGCGCGCCGAGCAGGACGGCGGCGGCGTGCTGGTTGTCGTGGACGGCGTGTTCTCGATGGAGGGCGACGTTGCGCCGCTTGTTGACATCGTCGAGCTGTGCGAGCACCACGGCGCGCGGTTGATGGTCGACGAGGCGCATGGGGCCGGCGTGCTTGGCGCGCGCGGTGCAGGAGTCGCGGAGCTGCTTGGCGTGGAGGATCGCGTTGACCTGCGCATGGGCACCTTCTCCAAGTCATTGGCGGCCTGCGGCGGCTTCGTGGCGGGCCCAGCAGAGGTGATCGACTACCTGCGCATCTCCAGCCGCGCGTTCCTGTTCACCGCCTCGGGTGTCCCGGCGGCACTGGGCGCGGCGCTCGCGGCGCTGCGAATCATCCGCTCGCCGGAAGGCCAAGCATTGTTGGCCGGAGCACTGGAGAACGCCCGCTATCTCGCCGATGGCCTGCGCACACTCGGCTACCGCACGCTCGCGGGCGAGCCAGTGCGTGTCGGGCCCGAGCCCGACAGCCCGAAGCAAAACATCGTCACACCGATCGTGCCGGTGCTTGTTGGCGACGACTGGAAGGCCGCGCTGCTGTGGCGCGCGCTGTACGACGCAGGCGTGTTCACAAACTGTGCGCTGCACCCCGCGGTGCCGCCGGGAGGCGCGCTCTTGCGCACCAGCGTGATGGCCACCCACGATCGCGCCACGCTCGATCGTGCGCTGGACGTCTTTGCGACGGTCAAGCGCGAGTTCGAGGCGGAGCACGGTCCGCTGCCCGGGCCACAGTAGCCCACGCGAGCGCTTCGACTAATCGAAACGAGGAAGCGCTCAGGGAGCTTGTCCACATCTTCACAAGAAGCAACATCTACAAAAAAGCCCGCTTCTAGCGAACGTTCTGGACGAACACTGTTGACCTCGCGCCCCCCGCTGGTTAGCTTCTCAGAACGCTACGCATGATCGTTTGAGGTTCGCCTGTAGGTCACCGGTAGAGGGGTGCCGGAGGCTTTCGCGACAGTCCTCGCGAGGGACAATCTCAGACGTTCGGGCAGACGCGCTACTCGTCAACCAGCCAAGCTTGTTGCACGCCGCGGGACACCCGCGGCGGCGACGGGGAGTGAGTACACATGAATGCAACCGCGACCATTGCCCCTACCGGACCGCAGCATCTACGCGCGCTCGAACGCGCAAACAAGGTTCGTCTTGCTCGAGCCGAGCTCAAGCGGCGTGTCGCCAGCGGAGAGATCGGCGTAGCCGAAGTGATCCTGCAGTGCCCGTGGGAGGCCGACAGCATGGCGGTCGCGGACCTGCTGATGAGTCAACGGCGCTGGGGTCACACCCGCTGCCGCAAGTTCCTCTCCCAGATACCGATGTCCGAGCAGAAGACGATCGGCTCCATGACCGAGCGCCAGCGCCGCACGCTCGCCGCGATGCTTCCTGCCACGGGCCCCATGCCCGCGACCGATGGGATGCAAGCCCCTGGCCCGTGGCTGACAGCACCTGCGGCGAGCGCGCCCAGCTACACCGCTACGGACAACCGGATCACAGCCTGACTCCGCCGACCGCCGGACGCCTCGATCGCCGTGACACGACGATCGGCGGAAGGCGGCGGGCGGTCCTGCTCTGACGTAGCTACGGGCAGCCGGAAGACAGCTTGACCTGCCACCACCCGGCGAGCATCCCGATCAAGCCGAGACGGGGTCGCACCTCCCACACTCCGCAATGCCCGTCGCCGAGATCGGCGACGGGCAGGCGCACGAACTTGTAATGGCCCGGTTCGAGCTTCATGCGCTCGAGTAGCGCGCGCGAGCGACGCTCGAGCGCGTCGCGCTCGGCGGCCTGCCCGCGGACCTCGCCCACGCGCAGCACGAGCCGGTCACGTAGCCGCTCCAACTCCGCCAGTGTCAGCAGACGCGGACCGCTGAAACGCTCTCCGCCCGAATCGCGCGGAGAGACATGCGGAAAAGTGCGAGCGACCAGTCCCGACAGCTCACGCTCGAGCCTCGATATCTGCGTGCGCAGCGCCTCGCGCGCCACCCGCTCATCGCCGAAGACTTGATCGTGAGAACGATCGCCGAAGATCGGATCGCCGTCGAGGCGAGCGAGCTCGCCGACGCGATCAGACTTGGCACGCTGGACGGTGAACTGCTCGTATGGGGCCATGCTCCGTTCCTCCCACGGGGACCAACCAGATGTTAGCTGGCCCGAGGGCCGCGGTCTAGCAGACATCCGAGAGCGCCGAGCGGCAGGTCCACAGGGTCTCTTCCACGTGCAGCGTGGGCACCCCCGCAACCTGCACCGCAAACAGCTCGAGCCGGCGTGTGGTGGCGGTCGGCAGGTGGGCCTCAGCCGGCTCCCCGAACAGCATCGCCAGGGCACAGTCCGCATCGGCCACGACCAGTCTGCCTGCACCGACGCTGGGAGCTTGCGGACTTCGACCCAGGTGCTCCTCCGCGCGAGTCAGACGGATGCCAAGCGGACCGCCTACGGCGTCGGCATCAAGTGCCCACACTGGCACGGCGGTATCGATCAGTGCGATCGTGAGGATGTCGGAGAGCAACCCCTCGGATAGGAATCCACCTTCGAGCATCCGCTCGAGCACGGCCGCCTCGATCGGTGTCCTCGTGACGTCGGGATCCAGCCCGATGTGGCGAAAGAAGACGCGGTAGGCGGCCGGGATCGCCTCCTGGCGCACGTTTACTGCACGTGCGCCACGCCAGCGATTGGACAGGTCGCGCAAGCGCGCCAATACCTCCGGTGTCGAGCGGCCCGTGAGCGAGCGGCTCAGTTTGACCTCGACGGTCGTACACATCAATCCCAGCCCTGGGAGCTCCTGCTGGATCTCATGCTCACACCAGCCTCGCACGGGTCCGGCATCGGCGGCGGCTGGCGGAGGCCGGTCGGAGCCGGTGCTTTGCGCGCGCCCGCTGTTCATGCGTGACCTGGCTTCCAACCGCGCGCACGCGAGGCTGCCAGCAACTCCGCGACGCGGGCTCGCAACGTGGCTAGCGAGGAGCTGCCGACGAGCTCCGTGCTCTGCACGACGCCGCCCGGATACACGAACATGATTTGCGGGCAACTGACCATCGTGTAGAGCTCTCCGAGCCTGCCTTCGGGATCGACGCCGACCGGCACCGTCAGACGCTTCGATCTCACGAGCCGCGCGATCGGAGCGGGTCCTTCTTTGACCGCGACCGTAGCGAAGCCGACCTGTGGAAAGGAATGGGCGAGTGTCTGTAGATCGTCGAGCACGCGAGCACACGAGCCGGCATCAAAGAACAACGTGAGCACGACCGGGCCCCGTTCGTAAAGTTCGCACACGTTGAGGATCCCCCGGCCTCGCTCTGCACATGCCGCCACTTTGCCCGCGAGCCCGTCGTTGGCGTGGGTCGCAACGTCCACTTCGCCCGCGGGTCCACCGATCGCAAGCGGCGCCGCGAACGGGGGTATGCGAGCGCCGACCGGGATGCTGCTCGCGCCTTTGTGGTGGCCGAGCGCGACGTGCACGGTGAACACTGCGAGCAGCACCGCCCCGAGCGCCACCACCCACAGGCCGTAGCGTGTGCCCGCGACTCCGCCGCTCGTCGGGCCTCCCATTCCAACAACCACGCCTCCCCCTCGACCGCCCACGCCTCCCGTTGGGTCGCGCGCCCCACTCTCGCGCCGCGGGTGGTCGGGCTCGCCAGGGGCGGAGGAACCGTCATCGGTTGGTGCCCCCGAGGAGCCGGAGTCGCTCATGGAGCGGTCAGTCCACGCCGCCTCGGTCGTCTCGGTCGCCTCGGCCTCCTGACGGTGATCGCGCGGGCACCCGCGAGGATGCGCTCGCCCAGCGGCTGCTCGCCTTCTGCGAGCACGACGGCCGCCGGCAGCGCGACGAGCACACCCAGCAGTGCGACCGAGAGGTCCACGAGCGTGACGAGCCCGAAATCGCGGAGCATCGCGATATCCGAAAGCGCCAGCACCCCAAAGCCAGCGATCGCGGTGACTCCCGACGCGGCGACCGCGGCGCCTGTGTGGCGATAGGCGCGACGCAACGCCTGAACGGTCGAGTAGCCGGCGCGGCGCTCCTGGCGGTGACGCTCGGAGAGCAGCACGCTGAACTCGGTGGAGATCGCGATCACTAGCGCCCCGAGTGTGACCGACATCGGGTTCAGCGGGATGCGCAGCGCAAACAGTACGAGCGCCGACCAGCCGGTGGCGAGCACGATCGGCGCCAGCGGCACGAGCGCGCGGCGGCGGTCTCCTTTGAAGAGGATGAGCAAGATCACCGCGACGGCGAGGAGCGCCAGCAGCAGCATGACCACGCGTCTCCACGGTGAGGCGATCTGCGCTCCTGCTTGGGCGGCGAGCACGGACAGGCCGACGAGTCTCGCGCTGACCCCCGCTGGCGGGTGCAGGCTCGACTGCATCTGTTCGATCACGTGCTGCTGCTGCTGGAGGGGCATCAGCCGGATCCCGAACGCCAGTGTCGCGACATGCCGGCCGGGCGTTATCACGTCTTCTGAGAAGTAACGCGGGATGGCCGCGAGCAGACCGTTTACCTTCCTCGGTGTCAGTTTTGCGGCTGCGCCTTCTTCTTCCTGAAACAGGTCGGGCAACGAGAAGGCGGGGCACAGCTGAGCTTTCCCACAGCCCTTCGCGGAGCTGTAACCGAAGCGCTTGAGGACGGCATGCTCATACGAGCTCATCCATTCGATCGTGGCTGGCTTGGTAAGCGAGCTCGAGCTGACCATCAGGTCGATCTCACCGCCAACGCCGGTGACGCGCTCGAGCGTGCTGAGGTTGTGAAGCGAGGAGAGGTTCTGCGGTGCGAGCTTCGCAATTTCTGTTTGGACCTGGGTTTGAGTGTCAAGGCCCCATCCCAACACCGCAAGCGCCAAACCGATGCCGAGCACGCGGCCCGGATTGCGCACCGCGCGGTCGAGCGCCATGTGCGAAACGAACCTGCTTGCGGCGTTGTCAGCCAGCAGCTCGCGCGCCCCGCGCCAGGCTGGACCCAGCCGGGCAGAGATCGCACGTGGGCCGGCCACAAGCAACACACCGGCGCGAGCGCGCTGCCTTCGATCCGGCGCAGTGGACGATCCGAGGCTCGAGCCAGTGCTTGCGCTCGAGCCTTCGGCGCGCGCGGCCAGCACCAGCGCCGCCGAGCCTGCGCTCAGCGCACACACGAACGCAAGCACAACCCCAACGACCAGCAGCAGCCCGAAGCCCTGCACCATCGGCACCGGCGAGAGCAACAGCACGAGCAGTCCACCGATGCTGGCCAGCGCGGCCGTGGCAATCGTCGGCGCACCCCGCTCCGCGGCCGACCGCACAGCGGCAAGCGTGTCGACCGCGCCATCCTCGACGGCCTCCTGAACGCGCGACTGGAACTGAATCGCGTAGTCGACCGACAGACCGACCAGCACCGGGAGTACCGCGATCGAGGCCATCGTGAGCGAGGCGCCCCATAGCGCGAGCGCCCCAAACGTGAGGGCGGCGGCCAGCAACGCGATCCCAAGCGGCAGCAACCGCGGGCTGGGTGGGCGGGTCCTGAACACGAGGCTCAAGACGAGCGCCATCACGAGCAGCACGGCGATCAGCAGCAGCTTGATCGCGTGCGAGATCGAGCTCGTCACGTCCGCCACGATCACAGGCTCGCCGGTGACCAGGTAGCTCTCGCCGTTTTCGAGATGCCACTGGCTCATCGTGGTCGCATCGCGGATCAGGGCGATCGTGTGCGAGCGCTGCGCTTCTGAGAGCCCTGCCTTCAGGCGCACCGTGACGAGCGCCGCTTCAGAGCTTGGGAACAGGTAGGAAAAGCGCTGCTTGGGAGTTCCGGCGGGCTTGGACGGTTCAAACACCACCGAAGACACGAATTCGTGGTTTTCAAGGCTAGGGACGCTGTGCAGGCCATAGCGGATCGACAGCGCGCTGATTTCGGCGGCGAAGCCAGCCAGCGTCGCCTTGCTTGCTTCCTCGGCCAGCGAGCTCGCCTGCGCGGTTTCCAGGCCGCGAGCGATCGCCTGGCGGTAGACGGTTGCGCTCGCCTTCTTGGCCTCTGCCTGGGCCTGGGCGCTGCGTGTCGCAAGCGCGCTGTCGATCTGTGAGGTGGCCTCGGTGAGGAATGTGCCGGGCCCGAACACGACCTTCACCGTTTTTGCGCGGTCCAGTTGACCACATGGCCCGCTCACTCCCCCCTCCTGCGTAAGCGCCGCCGCCGGCACGGTGCCTGACAGGCATCCCTCCATGCCAGCGAGCCGCACGATGTCGGGGCTGAGCACGAGCTTGCGCAAGTTGCCCTTGACGAGCACCTCGATCGGCTCTTCGCCGAAGTTCTTGTAGAAGCGCTGGGTTTCCCTGTAGGCGGAGCTCGAGCTGCCGACCAGCGTGTCGGTTGCGGCGGTGGGGTGCAGTCCCAAGGCGGCCACCGCACACCCGATCCCGAGCGCACACAAAAGCACGATCGTGAGCAGCGGCCTGCGCGCCGCTCTTACCGCCAACCCCGAAAACACCCCTCCAGCGCTCACAACAGAAGGCTAGCGCCCCGGGGGGTCACTCCATGCCCAGTGGGCCCTGAGAATCGCCCGAGAGGAACTGGCGGACGAACGGGTTTTCGGAGTCGAACAGCTCGGCGGCGGGGCCCGCTTCGACGATGCGCCCGCGCCACAGCACCGCGATGTGCTCGGCGACGCGACGGGCGCTCATGATGTCGTGGGTGATGACGACATAGGTGCCGCCGTTCTCCTCGTGGACCTCTTTGATGAGTTCGCACAAGAGCGCGGTGCGCACTGGATCGAGGCCCGAGTCGGGCTCGTCGAACAGCACGATCTCGGGATCGAGCACGAGCGAGCGAGCGAAGCCCGCGCGCTTGCGCATTCCGCCGGACAGCTCGTTGGGCATCTTCTCGCCGGCGTTGCCGAGGCCGACCTCGCGCATGCGCCGGTTGACGATCTCGGCGATCTCCTCGTCGCCCTTCTCGGTGTGCTGGCGCAACGGGAAGGCGATGTTGTCGTAGAGGTTCATCGAGCCAAACAGCGCGCCGTCCTGGAAGAGCACGCCAAACTTCTTGCGAATCTCAAACAGCTCCGCGTCGGGCAGGCTGGGGATCGAGCGGCCCTGCACGATCACGTCGCCCTCGTCGGGATAGAGCAGTCCAACGATGTGCTTGATGCACACAGACTTGCCGGTTCCCGACGGGCCGATGATCATCGAGATCTGGCCTTCGGGCAAGCCCATGTTCAGACCTCGCAGCACGTGGTTTGAGCCGAAGGACTTGTGGACGCCGACGAACTCGATCGCGTCTGGCAGGCCGGTGGGACGGTTGGCGCCTGTGTGAAACTCGAACTCGCCGCTCTCGTCGCGTTCCTCCGCGATGGGGGACCTGACCGGCTCGCTGGTTGTGGGATCTCCGCCGGGGGGCTCCTCCTCGCCGCCGCCGGGGCCACCCTGCTCACGCGTGGCCATGGCTATCCCCCAATTGGAGCACGCGGGTTCGCTCCCCAGAACACCTGAGTGCCGAGCATGCCGATCAGATGCACGAGGATGATGTTGAGCACCATCGACTTGGCCGTGGCCGTACCCACGCCCACAGGCCCACCGCTGGCGTTGTAGCCGTAGTAACAGCCCACGAGCACGATCGCGGTGGCCATGAACATCGCCTTGATCAGGCTGTAGAGGAAGTCGGGTGGGTTCTGGAATTGCCAGAAGATCAGCAAGTAGCCGCCCGCGGAGACAGTGGCGACCTGTTGGACCACTGCGATGTAGGAGGCGAGGAATGCGGCGCCAACGCCGGCGAGGTACATGAACGGCAACACGATCCATGCGGCCAAGAGGCGCGTGGCGCACAGGAACGTCATCGAGTCGATGCCCATCACCTCGAGCGCGTCGATCTCATCAGAGATGCGCATCGCGCCGAGCTCGGCGACGATCCCGGTGCCGACCTTGGCGGCCATCATGTAGCCAAACGCGTAGGGGATGATCTCGCGTAGGTCACACCATGCCGTGAACACACCCGAGTAGGCAGGCGCACCCTGTGCCTCCAGGAAGTAGGCGCCCTCGATCCCGCACTCGAGGCCGAGCACGAACATCAGCGACCAGATGATCAGCGTCGAGGACACGATCAGGATCCCCGACTGGCGCAGCGCCTCGCCGAAGAAGTGGAACACGCGCAAGCCGTAGACGTCGCGCATCACATTGCCGCAGAAGCGGCCCAGCTCGCCGGTGGCGGCAAGCCATTCGCGCGGTGTGGCGAGCAGTTCGTTCATCTACTTGATCACGAGGATGTTGGGATGCGTGGCGAGCAGCATCTGAGTGAACACGTAGTCGAAGGAGAAGATCGCGAGGAACGCGACCACCACGGCCTGGTTGACGGCGCGTCCGACACCCTCGGCGCCGCCGGAGGCGGTCATGCCCTTGTAGCAGCACACGATCGCGATGATCGCTCCGAAGATGATCGTCTTCAAAGCCGAGCCCCAGAGGTCGGTGGTGGAGGCGTTGGCGAACAGCGTGGCCCAGAACGGCCCAAGCGGCTGATGGTTGACGAGCTCGGCGAGGATCCCACCGAAGATGCCGAACAGGATCGCGTAGACGTTGAACAGGCCGGTGGCGAGCATCAATGCCAGGAAGCGTGGGACCACGAGGTTCTTGACGGGATCCACCCCGAGCACCTGAAGCGCGTCGAGCTCCTCGCGGATCTTGCGTGCTCCGAGGTCGGCGGTGATCGCGGTGCCCGCAACGCCGGCGAGCACGATCGCGGTGACGCTGGGACCGATCTCGCGGACCGCGGCAAGCACGAAGAAGCCGCCGAGACGATCGAGCGCTCCGAAGATCGTGAGGAAGTTGGCCGCCTGCAGGCCCGGTGCGGCGTAGCAGATCGCCACGGTGGAGACCAGCAGCGGAAACCAGCACAGGCGCAGCGTGAACAGGAACTGGGAGACGAACTCGCCGCCATACGGGTAGGGCGGACGCAGGGCAGAGGTAATCGTCCTGCCCGTCAGGATCATCATGTCCCCTATTTCCTCCAGCAGGTTCCTGGTTGGTAGGAAAGCCCGCTCGGCTGCGCTGCGAACCATCTCGACACCCCTCCTCGGGGGACGACTCTGCGTCCCCCACTGTACTGACCCGCGTGCCCAACTCTACGCGATCGGCAGGCCGAACGCCACCACCGCGCCAGACGGGTACCACAGGCCACCCGGCGCGGGTGCTGCCGGCGCTGATATTGTGGCGCTCGCTGTGAGGGTGGGAAAGATGCTTCCGGGGCTATCGTTCGCTGCGTGCGGCGTGGCCCTCGCCATGCTCGCAAGTGGGTGCGGCGGCAGCGAACAGGACGCGCACGAACCAAAGGGCGTCTATGAGATGGAAGTCGTCAGGGCGAAGTTCCCGCCCAAGCAGGCGATCGCCAGCGACGAGCGCCTCGCGCTGATCGTGCGCAACTCGGGCACGCACACGATCCCGAACGTGGCGATCTCGCTCAACTCACTGAACTACACGAGCGACTATCCGCACCTGGCTGTCAACAAGCGGCCCGTGTGGATCGTGAACAGGGCGCCGGGACCCGTGCCCACCGTGCGCGTGCTGAGCGAGGAAGTCTATCCGCCGGGCGGCAGCGAAACCGCGTACGTCAACACCTGGGCACTCGGACCGCTGGCGCCGGGCGCCAGCAAGATCTTCGTATGGCACGTGACGCCTGTAAAGGCCGGCGTGCACACCGTCTACTACAGGGTCGCGGCAGGACTGGGCGGCAAGGCCCGCGCACAACTGGCCGACGGCACCCCCGTGATGGGCCGATTCGTGGTGTCGATAGCTCCCCGACCGCCGCAAACGCACGTGAACCCGCAAACCGGCGAGATCGCGGAAGGATCGTTTCCGGCGTCAAAGACACCGGTGGGAGCCGTGCCTTAGAGCATTGTGTTGTTGACCGGGGTGCATGCACCCCGGTCCCGACCGGCACATGTGCCGGTCGGCGACACCGCACATGTGCGGTGTCGTCCCTGATTTGGACTCCTGTCGAAACAAAGCACCAGAGCTTTCGCCACTTGAGCGACACCCCTACACGCGCGGGGGTTTACGATGCGATTCGGCCCCATGCCAGCATCCGGAAGGTCCCAGGCGCACCGCCCGCGGACCACAATGCACTTGACCAGGAGGATCGAGCACACCCATGCCAAAGAGCCGCCAGACGAACGTTACAGCCGCGCAGTGGAGCGCCAACGGGAGCGCGCTCGGCTCGCTTGACCTGACGCTTCCCGGCAACCAGATCTTTGCCTCGAACGTGTTCAGCGTGGCGGTGCAGCGCCGCCGCTTGCCAAAGCACGTGTTCAAGGCGCTGCAGCGCACGCTCGAGCGTGGCGAGGCACTCGACACGACACTCGCCGATGCGATCGCCCAGGCGATGAAGGAATGGGCGATGGAGAAGGGCGCCACCCATTACACCCACTGGTTTCAGCCGCTGACCGGCTCGACCGCGGAGAAGCACGACTCCTTCTACGGACCCGCCGGCGACGGCACCGCGATCGCCGAGTTCTCCGGCAAGGAGCTGATCCAGGGCGAGCCCGACGCCTCCTCGTTCCCGACCGGCGGCATCCGCGCGACATTCGAGGCGCGCGGCTACACCGCCTGGGACCCCACCTCGCCCGCGTTCATCCTGGAGAACCCCAACGGCGCGCTGCTGTGCATCCCGACGGCGTTCACCTCGTGGACGGGCGAGGCACTGGACAACAAGATCCCGCTGCTGCGCTCGATGGACGCGCTTTCGGGCGCCGCCGTTGGAGCGCTCGAGCTGCTCGGCATCGAGGACGCCGCGCGCGTCTTTACGACGATCGGCTGCGAGCAAGAGTATTTCCTAATCGACGAGCAGTACTACTTCGAGCGCCCCGACCTGCTCACGACCGGGCGCACGCTGTTTGGCGCCAAGCCGCCGAAGGGGCATGAGCTCGACGACCACTACTTCGGCTCGATCCCCGAGCGCATCCTCGCCTACATGCTGGAGTGCGAGGTGGAGCTGGCCAAGCTGGGCGTGCCGATCAAGACGCGCCACAACGAGGTCGCGCCCAACCAGTACGAGGTCGCGCCGATCTTCGAGAACTCCAATGTCGGCGCCGACCATCAGATGCTGACGATGCAGATCCTGCAGAACACCGCGCGCCGCTATGGCCTGGTGTGCCTGCTGCACGAGAAGCCGTTCGCGGGCGTCAACGGGTCGGGCAAGCACAACAACTGGTCGATGGGCACCGACACCGGCCTGAACCTGCTCGATCCCGGCGACACTCCGGGGGAGAACCTGAGCTTCCTGTTCTTCTGCGCGGCGGTCATCCAGGCGGTCAACAAGCACCAGGCGCTGCTGCGCGCGTCGATCGCAAACGCCGGGCAGGATCACAGGCTGGGAGCCAACGAGGCGCCGCCGGCGATCATCTCGATCTTCCTTGGCGCCGACCTGGAGAAGGTCTTCGCGGCGATCGAGTCGGGCAAGACACAGCCGTCGAAGCCGGGCTCGTTCCTGGGCCTCGGCACACCCGTGCTGCCGCCGCTGCCGTTGCACGGCGGCGACCGCAACCGCACCAGCCCGTTCGCGTTCACCGGCAACAAGTTCGAGTTCCGCGCGCTCGGCTCAAGCCAGTCGCCGGCACTGCCGAACACAGTGCTCAACACGATCGTGGCCGAGTCGATCGACGAGCTGACCGACAAGCTCAAGACCGCGCTCAAAGCATCCGGCGCGACGCTCGAGAAGGCCGTAACGAAGGTCGTCAAGGAGGCGTGGTCGGCCAACAAGCAGGTCGTGTTCGACGGCGACGGTTACTCCGAGGAGTGGCACGCCGAGGCCGAGAAGCGCGGACTTGCCAATCTGCGCACGACCCCCGACGCGCTGCCGTGGCTCGTGGACAAGCAGACGGTGGCGGCGTTCAAGAAGTACAAGGTGCTCTCCAAGCGCGAGCTGGAGTCGCGCCTGGAGGTGTTCACCGAGCAGTACGCGGTCAAGATAAACATCGAGTCAGAGACGGCTGCGCAGATCGCGCGCACGATGCTGCTGCCGGCCGCGGTGCGCCACCTCAACGAGCTCAAAGCCACGGGCCTGGACGAGCTGGTCGAGGAGGTCGAGCCGCTCGTCAAGGAGCTGCAGTATGCGCTGGTGAAGCTGGAGGACGCCAACCTCTCAGAGAACCAGCCCGACAGCTCGGCGATGAAGTGGGCCGTCTACATGCGCGACAGGGTGATCCCCGCGATGGACGACGTGCGCGACGTGGCCGACCGCCTGGAGAAGCTGGTGGCCGACGATCTGTGGCCGCTGCCGAAGTACTCGGAGATGCTCTTCATCAAGTAGGGCCGGCGCGCGGCCAAAGTAGAGCAGTTCGGGGGCGACGGCGTGCGTGGCGCCCACGCCAACGCTGGCAGATCCCAATGCGACGCCCGGGCGGACCACCGCCCGCCCGGGCGTCGACTACGACGGCACTAGCACACCAACGTCCCAACCTATTCAGAAGTTGTCAATGGACCACCAGTCGTCAGAGCATCTACAGCTTTTCCTTCGAAAACACCAGTTTCTTCTTTATTACCAGAACATGTCGCCAATTTGAATCCTTGCGATTCCGTGAACGACTTCGAGGATTCTTCTTCCACTCCCCCAGACACATTCGTATCCGAGGACACAGATTCAGCAGTTGTGCATTCTTCCGAGCCTTTCACGCCAAGCTCAGTGCATTCGAGATACCAGCCTTGCAAAACGCCGGCCCTCTGCGAGGTGCGTAATTCTATGAAGCCTGTCATCGTTCCATTTTCCCATAACTCCAGCAAGACTAACCAAGGCATGCCCACGGGCCATGCGCGGGGAGATTCGCAATGTTCCTCATCCGTGCACGAAAGTGCCGTTCCGACTAACGGTGTCGTGCTTATAAGTTCTAAATCTAAATTTAAAATTTCCGTGACATCTCTTGCCCCGTTGGGACCAACGCTCCCAACCTCGATGTAACTACATAAAGCCGCCTCTTTGCCAAGCGGACCTCTTATATTTTCTATTAATACTTCACCGGTTGTTTCGGATAATAGCGTTGTGGTAATACCTACAGCGTTAGCTAACCATTCAGCTAATAAGTACGTTATCGTCGCCATAGCCGACGACGCCACAGCCATCGCGCTAACCGCGAGCACCGCGAGCACCGCCACACCAACTCCTAGCATTCTCAATCTCATCGTCTCTCAATACCTTTCTCTCGTCCGAGATCCAAGCAGGACCTCATCCGAGCCTGAATTGGTCCGGACGGACCACCGCCCGTCCGGACATCGACAAACAAACTACGACAACACCAACACTGACGTTACATCTATTCAGAAACGGTCAAGGGACCAGCTAACGAAGTAGCTATCACAGCTTTCCCTTCTATCACACCAGATTCTTCTTTATCTCCAGAACATGACGCCAATTTGAATCCCTGCGATTCGGTGAGCGTCTTCGAGAATTCAACTTCCACCCCTGTAGCCACATTGGTATCCGCGGACAGAGATTCAGTAGCAGTGCATTCTTCCGATGCTTTCACGCCAAGCTCAGTGCATTCGACATACCAGCCGATTGCACCGCCAGCTTTCTGCGAGGTACGTAATTCTATCATGCCACTTATTGCGGGAGTTTCAATTTCCCATAACTCCAGCAAGACTAACCACGGCAGGCCCACAGGCCATGCATGGGGGGATTCGCAATCTGTCTCATCCGTACACGAAAGCGACGTCCCGACTAACGGCGTCGAGCTTATAGCTTCTTTGGCTAAATTTAACACTTCAGTGGCATCCCTTGCCCCATCAGGACCAATATCCCCCTCCTCGATGTAACTACACGTAGCCGCCGCTTTTCCGACGACCGGCGCTTTTGTATTTTCGATTAATAGTTCACCGGCTGTTTCGGTTAACATCGTTTCAGTAATACCCACGCCGTTTTCTAACCATTCAGCTAATAAGTATTCATATAATTCAAATTCATTTCCGCCTCCTCCTAACTGTTCTTCGCAGACCCCGGCACTGCTCCTTTTCATGAATAAGCCGGTGGTGGGAGGAACAGGTAACGGAAGCTGAACGCAAACATCGGTAGCCATGGCCGACGACGCCACAGCCATCGCGCTGACCGCGAGCACCGCGAGCAACGCCACACCAACTCCCAACATTCTCAATCTCATCGTCTCTCAATACCCTTTCCCTCGGCCAAGATCCAGGCAGGACCCCATCCGAGCTTGATTGGCTGGGTCGAGCTCTCATATGTCAGAGAGCGTAATGGTCCTATATATTGAACTTCACGGGTGACGGTAAAGCTCACGCGTGACTGTGTGATGCTACAGAAACCAAACCACTGGTCCAGCGACGGTTTCCTATGTCACACCAAGTGTTTCTGACTCTCCTCAGGATAGGCCCGGCAGCCCGGCACGCACGCTCACCAAAGTACCGGCACCTTGCGCATACCGGCAGGAATTGCAGAAAATTTTGACGAATTCAGATACCGATGATCAACTACAAACGACGATACGTCGCTCAACCCCCCAGCCCAGGCAGCGACCAGATGCTCGGGTCCTCGCGACCCAGACGCCACAGCCCGACGCCGAGGCCCAGCGATTCGGCGAGCGCGACACGCACCCCGATCGACTGCGCGTCGGTGTACCAGACCGAGTGCTGCACGCCGCTTGCGTCCACATAGGAAAAGTGCGGGTCGGCCGCCGTCGGTTCCCATTCGGGCGCGACGCCGTACTCGCTGGCGAGCGCCATCACACCTTCGTACTCGAGCGGCGTGGCGGGGTTGGCCGCACCACCCCCATTGGGCCAGTCAAGCCCGTACATCGGCATGCCGAGCACGAATTTGCTCTTGTTGGGCAGCGTCGCGGTGTAGTCGGCCACGCGCGTGAACCACGCCAGTTCGTCGAGCCCACCGGGCGCCGAGGTGGTCCAGTGCAGGCCCCAGTCGAGCACGAACACGTAATCGGAGACCGCCGAGAGCGCCGCGTCGTCGTACATCGCGGCCCGCCCGGAGGTGATGTTGTAGTACTTGGCCGTCACCACCGTGGAGAGCTTCTCCCCCTGGGAGTGCAAGCGTTCGGCCAGCGCCGTGATGAACGCCGTGAAGGAGCTGCGCTCGCTCGGAGCGGCACCCTCGAAGTCGATCTGAAAGCCCGCGAAGCCGTCGCTCTGGCCGAGCGCGGCGAGCTGGTTGATCGTCGCTTCGCGCACCGTCGGTTCGTTTAGGATTTCGGCCTCGTCGGTGGGGTTCTGGCAGTTCAGGCGCGGCATCACCGCGATCTGGCGCGCCTGCGCCCAGCCGGTGATGAGCGGAACGTTGCCACCGGTCACCGCGCCCCCTTTGCCGCAGTTGAAGTACGTCGGATAGACGATCCCGATCTGCTGATAGTGGGCCTGCAGATCTTCGAAGCTTTCATCGGTCGAGGACAGCAGGAACGCCTGCACATTGCCATGCGTGGGCGTCGGGTTGACCGTTTGGATCCCAAGCGGAGCCGTGCGCGGGCTGACCGCGCCGAGCGAGTCAACCGCCTCGACGGTGACCTGGTAGTCGGTCGATGGCGCGAGACTGGTGAGCAGCATTTCCTCGCTGTCTGACTGGCCCACCGGGGTTTCGTTGCGAAACACCCGATAACCCACGATCCTGCCGCTCACGGCAGTGCTCGGCGACCATTTGACAGTCGCCGAGGAGGCCGTGACTTCGGTGGCCGTCAGTCCGGTCGGGGCGGGCGGCGGCGTGTGGGTGGTGAACACTTCGAGGTTTGGCGAGGGGGTGCTGAGGTATCCGGCAGAGTCGAGCGCGCGCACGGAGAAGGTGTAGTGGCGCTCGGAGGCCAGCGTGACGGTTGCGCTCAGCCCTGAGACGACACGCTCGGGCGATCCGTTCTCGAACAGCAAATATCCGACGAGCTTGCCGTCGGTGGCACTGCCTTCGGTCCACGTGAGCGTCGCGGAGGTGTCGGTGACCTTCAGCGCCGCCAGCTGCGTGGGCGCATCGGGGGGCGTGTGGGTGGTGCTCAAGCGCAGCGGCGCGGTGCGTGGACTCTCACGCTTGGCAGCATCGACCGCGCTTGCGGTGACCAGATAGGTGTGCAGCGATGACAGGCTCCCCAATCGCATCGTTGTCTTCGGCGTCTGCCCGACAAGCCCGTCGTCGCGATACACGCGATAGCCCACGATCCGCGCGCCACCGGGAATGCTCGGCGTCCACCACAGGGTTGCGCCCGCGTCGCTGACTTCTGAGACGCTGAGGCCACCGGGCGTGCTTGGCCCGGCGTGGTTGCGCACGTGAAAGACGTAGTTGGGCAGCTTGGCGAGCAGGCGGTGCAGGCTCACCGGGCACGATCGCGGCGCCCTGTTGTAGCGAGCCTCGACCGTGAGCGTCGTGCGTCTTCCCGGCGTCACGTTGATGCTCATCGCCCTGCGGCGTGTCTCTGCGACTGTGCTTCCAGAGCGCAGCACGCGGTAGGCGTAGGGCTTGGCGTGGGCGGGAGCGCGCCAGCTGAGTCGCACGCGCGTGTCGCTGGTGCGCAGCACGCGCAGATCGCGCGGCGCCCGCCCGGCGCAGCTGAGCGCACGCCGCCGCGATGCCCCGGCGTGCTCGCCCGAGGCGAACGGGCCCGCAAGCGCAGGCGGGCCACCCAGGCGCGGCTGCTCCGCGAAGGCGCTCTGCACGGCAAAAGGGTCGAAGTGGCGCAGATCGCCCTCGATCTCGCGCGCGAGCGTTAGCGGCGCCCTCAGCAGCGAGGGCCCTAGCAGCATCACGGGCGCCACCGACAGCGGCAGCAGCAGCATCGCGACTATCCGCTTGAGCGCGGCCGTGTCGACCTCCATCTCAGGGAGCTCCCTCGCCGCCGCCGGCGAGTCCCGCGGTCGCCGGTCGCGTCCCCCAGGCGGCCGTGCGGCAGGTGGCGATCGCGTAATACGTTTGCCACAGCATGATCGCCAGATAGAAGAACACGAACAGGATCCCGTACATCCAGATCACGCTGTAGTTCTCCTGGAACAGCACGAAGTACAGCGAGTAGACGACCGCCAGCGCGTAGATGCCGGCGATGTAGATCAACGGCAGCGAGCCGTTGTGAGCGATCACCCCCCAGAAGATCGAGTGAAGCGCCGCGACCGGCGCGATCAGGGGCAGCACGATGCTCAGGTAGGTGAAGGCGGCGGCGATCGGGTGCTTGCGCCAGATGAAGCGCGACACCATCAGCGACTCGCGCGTCCACGAGCGCTTCCAGCGCGTCTGCTGCTTGACGAACGCGCGGAAGGTGCTCGGCACGATCGTGTGCGAGACCGCGTTCTTCTCATACAGCACGCGCCAGTCGCGCAATACGCAATTGGTCAGCGAGCGGTCATCGCCGAAGGTTGACTCCACGCCGAGAAACGTCTGGCCCTCCCACCACTGAAGCCGCGGCATGATCGCCTCGCGACGGTATGCCGAGAAGCAGCCCGAGCAGCAGGTGACGGCGTTGAACACCGACTCGGCGGCCTTCACAACACGGAAGGCGACGAAATAGCGCACCGCCTGCATGCGGGTCAGCCAGGTGTCGCGGACGTTGAGAACGTTGGCATGCCCGCACACCGCCCCCACGCGCGGGTCGGCCAGCGGCTGCACGAGCTTGCGCAGCGCGTCGGGCTCGACGACCGAGTCGGAGTCCACGAACACGATCACCTCGGCGGACGTAGCGCGAATACCCGCCGCCATCGCCGCTCGCTTGCCGCGGTTCTCGGGAAAGTCGATCACCTGCACGCGACCGTCCGCGCCATCGGCGACACGTCGCATCTCGGCCAGCGTCGCATCGGTCGAGCCGTCGTTGACGGCCACCAGCTCCAGCTTGCCAGGCGGGTAGCGCAGCTCCAGCAGCGACGTCAGCGACGCCGCGATCGCCTCCTGCTCGTTGAAGCCGGGCATCACGATCGCAACGTGCGGCTCGATCCCGGCGTCGGGCTTTGAGCGGTAGAACAGGCTGAACAGAAAGCGCGAGAGAATGTAGGCGGTCACACACGT
Organism: uncultured Solirubrobacterales bacterium; assembly: GCA_963715765.1. Classification (GTDB taxonomy): domain Bacteria; phylum Actinomycetota; class Thermoleophilia; order Solirubrobacterales; family Solirubrobacteraceae; genus Palsa-744. Next base: position 2,694,460 of record OY970270.1, on the reverse strand, counting down.
GCTGTAGATGCCGAAGAACAGGTTGGAGAACATCACCGAGACGAACTCGGCCTTGTAGGCGATCACCGCCGCGATCAGCCAAATCAGGTAGAGCGCTGCGAACGCCTTCAGGACGCGATTGACGATCGCCTCCTGGGAGGGCATTACTAGTGCGAACAGCTTTTTGGCGACAAGCAGAGCGGCCGCGAGGATTAGGTTGATCACAGCGGGAGGGTGGTTCTCACAGCGGGGACAGGTCGGATACGGATGAGGTCAGGCAGAGACGGGGGTGGCGGGGAGGGGTTGGCTCACAGCAGGAAGCGCAGGCGTCCGATCGGCATGCGGTACGTGCAGTCGAGCACCGCCGGGCAGCGCTCGAGCCACCCGTACTCGTGCTCGGGATGCACCGTGGCGAGGATCGCGAGGTCGTAGTCTTCGGGGCCGAGCCCACTGGCGTCACGGCGTGGGTCGGGATCGACGCTGCACAGCGACTCGCCGTCGAGCTCGATCTCAGCGACAAGTGGGTCGTGGTAGTCGACCTGCGCCCCTTCGGCTCGCAGCAGCGCGATCAGCTCGCGGGCGGGTGCCTCGCGCGTGTCGGCTACGCCGGGCTTGTAGGAGACTCCAACGACGAGCACGCGCGCGTCGGGCAGCCGCCGGCCGAGCTCGACGAGCACCTCGTGTGCGCGCGCCGCCACGTGGCGGGGACGACCGGCAAGCTTGCGCAGCGCCTCCTCGGCGACCCTCGCGGGACGACCACGCTCGCGCAGGGGATGCAGCAGGTAGTGAGGATCGACCGCAATGCAATGCCCACCCACACCCGCGGATGGATAGTGCGCGAGAAAGCCGTAGGGCTTGGTGGCGGCCCCGTCGGTGATCTCGATCGGCTCCAGGCCATGGACGCGGCAGGCTTCGGCCATCTCGAACGCGAGCGCGATGTTGACCGCGCGGAAGGTGTTCTCATACAACTTGACCATCTCGGCCGCCTCGGGCGAGGACACGCGGTAGAGGCTCTTGCAGGTGTGGCGCAACAGCTCTGCGGCACGCCGAAAGCAGCTCTCGCTGACTGCGCCGATCACGCGCGGGGTCAGCAACTGCTCGTGGTCGGCCACGCCGGGGTCGATGCGCTCTGGCGCGAACGCGACGAACACGTCCTCGCCGACGACCATGCCTCGCTCTTCAAGTGGCTGCACGAGCAGCTCACGCGTGGTTCCCACATAGGTGGTGGAGGTCAGCACCAGCGTTTGACCGGCGCGCGCGTGGGCAACGACGGCTGCGCAGGCTTCGCACAGAATCTCGGGCGCCGGACGGCGATGCTCGTCGATCGGCGTGGGCACGCAGATCAGCACGAGGTCGGCAGCGTCGAGCGCGGCGATCTTGTCCGTAAGTAGGAAACCGTCGGCGCTCAGGTGCGAGCTCAGATCCCGATGCTCGGACGGCAACAGCTCGGCCGCGCCGTTTCGGATTGCCTGCAGGCGCTCGCTGGAGATGTCGATCCCGACGATCCGGCAGCCGGCGTTGCGCAAGGCGATGGCGGTGGGCAGGCCAACGTAGCCGAGACCCACGACCGCTACGACCGCGCGCTGACCGGCCGTAACGGCGCTCACCGACTCACCCGTTGCAGGCTTCGCGGAGCGCCCGCCGACATCGCCATCGACATCGACCTGCTCGGAGGCTCGCTCGCCGATCGCTACCTCCGGCGTTTCGGCGACGAGCTCGGCGGTGGGATCGTTGGCCGCCGGCGCGCCGACGGTGAGCTCGGAAGTCATTGCTCTTGCCCGCCTTCACATGACATGCGATGTATCTCCTGAGTCGCCCTTCATCAACCTTGTGGGCGGGGAGCATGCACTGTCCGGGAAAAACTTCCAGGGGCACTGGACGATTGATGTAGATCCGTCCCCAATCGTCTGTGCGCCCGTCGTTCGAAAGGCGCGATCGTGTCATGTCAAGCGGGCAGCGGGCGTCGTGCCTTTAGGGACACGGGGGTGTATTCCCTAGGACGATACGGGTGGTCCGATCGGACTCCTCACATGCTGACAGCGTGTACGTCAAAGGAGTCCACACTACAGCTCAATGAGAGCACCCTGACACAACCGTGTCAAGGTTGCGGGAACGCTGCTAGCATCCTGCCAATGGCACGCGATTATCTGGACGCGCTGCGCAGCAAAGTCGTCGTCTACGACGGCGGCATGGGCGCGACCTTGGAGCAGTTCGAGCTGACAGCCACGGACTACGGCGGCCTTGCGGGCAAGTGCCACGAGGCACTCGTGCTGAACCGCCCGGACGTGATCGAGGGGGTGCACGCCTCGATGCTGGAGGCCGGCGCAGAGGTCGTGGAGACCGACACCTTCCAGGCATCGCGCCTGAAGCTCGAAGAGTGGGGCCTTGCCGATTACACGGTCGAGGTCAACACCAAGGCGGCGGAAATCGCGCGCAGAGCTGCCGGCGTGCATCGTTTCGTGGCCGGCTCGATCGGTCCCACCGGCCTATTGCCGGCATCGGACGATCCCACCCTCGGGCAGATCCGCTTCGCAGAGCTCGTCGAGGTGTTCTCAGAGCAGGCGGAGGGATTGATTGATGGAGGGGTCGATCTCCTGATCATCGAGACGGCTCAGGACATCCTCGAGGTCAAGGCAGCAATTTTTGGCGTGCGTAGCGCTTTCAAGAGCACCGGCACCACAGTCCCGATCCACGCCTCCGTCTCGCTGCTGCCCAACGGCGGCAAGATGCTGCTCGGCACCGACATCTCAGCCGTGCTGTGCACGCTGGAGGCGCTGAAGGTGGACGTGATCGGGCTGAACTGCTCGACCGGACCGCAGGACATGCGCGACGCGATCCGCTTCCTCGGCGAATACTGCCCGCTGCCGGTCGCGTGCATCCCCAATGCCGGCCTGCCCCTGCAGGGCCCTGACGGGGAGACGATCTTCCCCGAGCAGCCCGAGCCGCTGGCCGAAGCGCTCGAGGAGTTCGTCGAGCGCTATGGCGTGGGCGTGGTGGGCGGCTGCTGCGGCACAACGCCTGAGCACATCAAAGCGATCGCCGAGCGCGTCGGCGGACGAGCAGTCCAGCCGCGTCCAAGCCCGCGGCCGCCTCACCTCTCCTCGATGATCGCGGCGACCACGCTCGTGCAGGAGCCGCGCCCCACGATGGTTGGCGAGCGCGTGAATTCGCAGGGCTCGCGCAAGGCCAAGGAGCTGCTGCTGACCGACGACTACGACGGGCTCGTGCAGATCGCCGAGGACCAGGTGGCGGGTGGCGCGCACGTGCTCGACCTGTGCGTGGCGCTGACCGAGCGCTCAGACGAGGATGAACAGATGCGCCTGTTGGCCAAGCGCATTTCGTTGACGCAGGAGCCGCCGATCCAGATCGACTCAACCGAGCCGGAGGTGATCGAACGAGCCCTGGAGCAGATCCCTGGCAGGGCGATCGTCAACTCAGTCAATCTGGAGGCCGGCCGCGACAAGCTCGACCGCGTGGTGCCGGCTGCGCTCGCGCACGGCTCGGCCTTGATCGCGCTCACGATCGACGAGGTCGGAATGGCCAAGACGGCGCAGCGCAAGGTCGAGATCGCAGAACGGATCAAGGAGCTGTGCTGCGATGAGCACGGGCTGGATCCAGAGCTTTTGATCTTCGACTGCCTCACCTTCACGTTGACAACCGGCGATGAGGAGTGGCGCCCCTCGGCCGTGGAGACGATCGAGGGGATCAGGCGCATCAAGGCGGAGATCCCCGACGTGAAGACCTCCCTTGGCGTCTCCAACGTGTCCTTCGGCGTCTCGCCAGGCGCACGCGCGGTGCTCAACTCCGTGTTCCTGCACCACTGCGTGGAGGCGGGGCTCGACCTGGCGATGGTCAACCCCAACCACATCACCCCCTACTCGGAGATAAGCGACGAGGAGCGCGGGCTGGCCGACGATCTCGTGTTCAACCGCCGCGAGGATGCCTTGGAGCAGTTCATCGCGCACTTCGAGTCAAAGGGCGAGCAGGAGGCACAGACGAGCGCCGACCCGACCGAGGGGATGGAGCCCGAGCAGGCGCTTCACTTCCACATCCTGCGCCGGCGCAAGGAGGGCGTGGAGGACTGGATCGACGCCTCGGTGGAGAAGATCGGCGCGGTGCCCACGCTCAACGAGGTGCTGCTGCCGGCGATGAAGGAGGTCGGCGACAAGTTCGGCGCGGGCGAGCTGATCCTGCCGTTCGTGCTGCAGTCGGCGGAGGTGATGAAGAAGGCGGTGGCGCGCCTGGAGCTATATCTGGACAAGATCGAGGGCTACACGAAGGGCACGGTCGTGCTGGCCACGGTGTTTGGCGACGTGCACGACATCGGCAAGTCGCTGGTCAACACGATCCTCACCAACAATGGCTACACGGTGATCGACCTCGGCAAGCAGGTGCCGATCCAAACCATTCTCGACGCCGCCCAGGAACACGAAGCGACCGCGATCGGACTCTCGGCGCTGCTCGTGTCCACCTCCAAGCAGATGCCCGCGTGCATCCAGGAGCTGCACTCCAAGGGCATGCAATACCCGGTATTGATCGGTGGCGCCGCGATCAACCGCGCGTTCAGCTATCGCGCTCTGTATCCGGGCGGCAAGGAATCCGACGAGCAGTACGAGCCGGGCGTGTTCTACTGCAAGGACGCCTTCGAGGGTCTGAGCGTGATGGATCAGCTGATCGACGAGGGCACGCATGAGGCGCTACTGGAGAAGCTGCGCACGGGAGCCACCGCATTCCGCGAAAAGGGCGAGCAGCCCGTGGAGGAGCTGAACTTCGCTGATGACTCGGTGCGCTCGAACGTCACCACGCACGCCCCCATCCCCACCCCTCCCTGGTGGGGTGTGCAAGAGGTGCCGGTGGACATGGAGGAGGTGTACTCGCACCTCGACACGCACGTGCTGTTCAAGCTGCACTGGGGCGGCAAGGGCGTCAAGGGCGAGGCGTGGCGCGAGCTTGTCGAGGAGAACTTCCACCCGCGCCTGCAGCGCATGTGGGCAGAGCAGGACTACCTGCACCCGCGCGCGCTGCTCGGCTTCTTCCCGTGCTACGCGCAGGGCAACGACATCGTCGTGCTCGACCCGCGTGTGGTCGACCCCAGTTCTGGCGCGGACGGCGAGCCAGACGGGGCCCTGCTCGACCCGGCCGACCCTTCCGCCGAGCTCACACGCTTCGTGTGCCCGCGCCAACCCAAGGGCGACCGCATCTGTCTGGGCGATTTCTTCAGACCCGCCCTCGGACCGGACGGACAGCCCTCGCGTGACGGCAGGGTGGGTGGGCCTCCAAATCAACTGGACGTGATCGCGGTGCAGGCCGTGACGGTCGGCTCAGAGGTCACCGAGCTGATGGCCAAGCTGGAGGCTGACGGCGAGTTCGCCGAGCAGCTATTCGTGCACGGCCTCGGTGTGCAGACCGCCGAGGGCCTGGCCGAGTGGCTGCACTGGAAGGTCCGCGAGATGCTGTCGATCCCGAGCACGCAGGGCCGGCGCTACTCGTGGGGCTACCCGGCTGTACCAGAGCAGTCAGAGCATCTGAAGGTCCAGAAGCTGCTCGGGTTGGAGCAGATCGGCATGCAGATCTCAGACGGCTACGCGCCGATCCCCGAGCAGTCCACGCTCGCGCTGGTGGCACATCACCCACAGGCGATCTACTTCGGCACGCGCCAGGGCCGGCTCTTGCCCAATGGCTCACCCGATGACGTGATCAAGGGCTCCTATCGCGATCCGTCGCTATCGACCTTCAACGGCTCGGCGACGCTCGAGGAGAGCGATCCACCGGATGGCGCGGTCGAACAGGAGGACGAGCCCGCGATGGTGGGCGAGTAGGCGATCCCATGCACGTTCGGGAGATCATCCTGCTTCGTGTGCTGCGACTGCTTGTTGTATCTCTTGACCTCGTGTGGTGAGGGTCCAGTTATTGCTCTCGCCGCTGCGGTGTCCGGGCCCGCGGTTCTCGACCAGTCCGAGGCGATCCAGGCGCCCCAGCAGCTTCGATATCTGCCCCTGGTCTGCGACGCCAGCGGCTTCGCCGAGATGCCGGTTCGAGGCTCCTGGGCTCTCCGCGAGCGCGACCAGGACCCTGACGGTGCGATAGGTGATCCGCATCGGAAGGCCCCGCAAAGGGTCTGCCGAGAGCACCGCCGGGCGCGGCAGAGGTTTCGGCAAGGGCTTCTCCAGCTCTCGCCGCGCCGCGGCGGGCCCCAGATACGGCATCGCGATCATGCTCATCAACGGATTGACAAGCTCCAACAGCGAACGACGCTCAACTTCGATCATGCGCCCGTGGATCACCGAGAAGACGGCGCCGACGATCCCCTCCGCCGTCAACGATGCCAACCCCGACCCCAGCTTGCCCTCACCGCGTCCCTCATCGATCACGACGATCATTTCGGCAAGCACTTGCCTGCGGCGCTCCAGGACCTCCGCACCGCCACCGAGCGACCCGACGACCAACAGCCAGCCGACACCATGCTCCATGTCAAGGAACTCGAGTATCGCCGTCAGCGCGCTCCTGGCCCGCTCAACCCACCTCGCATTGGGATCGTAAGCATCCACTACACGGCGAGAGACGCGTGCGATGCCATCGTCGAACGCAGCTAGAAAGCACTGGTCACGATCCTCAAAAAGCTCGTAGAACGTACGGCGCGATACACCCGCACGCTCAACCACATGAGCCACAGACACGCTTGCAACACCATGCTCGTGCACGACATCGGTCATCGCAGCCAGCAAACGCGCGCGCTGAATCCCAATCACGCCCTCGCCAACCAAACCGTTGCGATCGCTTACGGGGCGGTAACAGCCCATGTGCCGTACGCTCTCATTTCGCCCGCCGCGAGCGACGCAGAAAACACTATCGCGCCAGTCTTTCCTGCTTCTCCCAAACCAGGGATTTCCGGATTCAGAATGGTCAATGAGGTAGGAGAAGCCGCTGGCTTCGCGTTTTCTTCCGATGACGCGAATACACAAAGGTTGCCGGCTTCTGCTTCCGGATTTGACGCTTCGCTGGTGGCAGGGCATCCACCGCCTTTGCCTTTTTCATTTATGCCAAGGTAGTGAACGTGCCCTTCAGGCAGCACTCGTGCCAGAGGGACCGTAAAGGAGATCGGACTGCCAGACGCTTCGTTGGCGGTCGCGGCGGTATGAACATTCGCCCACGTGCCCTTCTCGGTCGCGCCTTCAGGCAGTGTGTTGTTGGGTGTCCACGGGGACCCTTCTTTGCCGTTTTCGCCGTTTTTGCCCGGCGTGCCTTCTTTGCCGTTTTCGCCGTTTTTGCCGGGCGCTCCTTCTTTGCCTGTGGCGCCGGGTTTGCCTTCCGGTCCCTGAGGCCCTTGAGGTCCCGCCAGTCCCGTGGCTCCCGCCCGTCCGGTCTTGCCGGCAAGCGCCTTGAGCACCTTGGGGCTGATCTGTTTCGTCGAGGTAATCAAGTATTTGCTTGCGGCATACGCTCCGCCGCTCATCGCGAACACAAGCGCGACCGTCAACGCCATGTTGGCATAATTAAAGTGCTTGCGTATCTTTGAGAACATGCTGCTCCTCCCTATCGGTGATGGTTGCCGTGCTTCGCCTTAACGGCCTTCTTGGTTTTCTTGGTCTTGTGCTTGGGACAGCCGGTGGTCGTGATCGGCGTTGACTGTTTGAGGTTGAGACCGTTCGCGCCGACGAAGATCGTGGGCATGACGAGTTTGGTGGCGCAAAGGTTCCCGTTAGCTGCGAGGGCGCTATCGGGGCCTTGGGGTAGCTTCAGTTCGAATACACCGATCGGGACGTCGGGGATCGTTCTGAACGTGCTGCTCGTGATCCCCGCTGGACTGATAAACGTTTCGCCGTGGAGATAGACGGTCACGCCCTCACCCGACAGGGCGACGATCAGTTCGGGGAACTTCTGGCCACCATGAGATACGAAGTACGCCGGTCCTTCCAAATGAACGGGTAGGACCGGGGTGGTCGCTGTAGCGCTACCAATCCTCGAATCTGGGGGACAAGACGCCGGGTTCGCTTCAAACGTACCCGCAGGACACGCCTTCTGCAGTGTCGTCAGGCGTGACGGGAGCTGCTTCGGTAGGTCCACCTTGACCTTCCCAATGTTCGCCTGGGTACCGAACGCTGCTTTCGGATAGGTTAGCTTCACGTTCAGGCTCGCCCCGTTAGCCCGCGAGGTTTTCCCGCTGGTTGAGACCGTGAAGATCGGTTTGAACTTCAAGACCGCACAGTTGGTGACCTGGAACGGCACATGCAGCGTCGAGACCGAACCTTGGCTGCTCGTGAGCGATCCCCCGATTTCCTGGGGAGCACAGTTGGTTGGGTTGAACGTAAAGTCCTGACGGTCGATCGAAACGTTCACGTGCTTGATCTCTAGGGGAATCCCGTCGATGATCTGCGGAATCGCATACGGACCCGTACTATCGGAGGTGATCGTCAGCGCGGCATTGGTCGGATTGACTTCGATCTTCGCCCGGACAACAACCTCACCCAGGTTGAACGGACCGGCCTTCGCGGGATTCACGATCGACAGCCCATACGGCGCACCCTTATACGGACCGGTGATATACACCCTGCCACCCGTAACCGTATACGGATTGCCTCCCAAGCCCACACTGACGGTTGTTTCCCCGATCAGGCTTTCCGGACCACACGTCCCCGCATTGCCTTCGGCTTCCCCACACAACTTCACGTTCGAGAGCGTCCCCAACAAACCCGAAGGCATCTTCAACTGGATCGCATCCAAGTTCTGATTGCCGTCTTCGCGACTCATCGTCATCGTAAACGGCGTAAACGCACCAGCCTGAATATTCAAACTCCCCGTCGTCAACGACGGATCAAACGGCAACGGGTTGCTGCAGGGAGTCCCGTTGGGACCACTTGTGATCTCGAATTCGGAGGAAGACTGCACCGGAGCATTCCCCGACCATGGCGCGATCGACGCCGTCGTCGTATATCCGCCACACAACGCAGGTGTTCCCAGCGGCGCCCTGGAGCCGCCAAAGAAATGCAAGTTCAGATCTTCAAACGGCAACTGCGGCGTATTGTCAAACGTCGAGACCAGCTGTCCCGTCACAGGATCGGGCGTGACTTGTCCCGCCAGCTTGACTCGTACACCCGATATCGGATCATATACGTCGAGATAGAGCGCGATCAGACTGCCGAATGGATTGACATCCTGGGTAGCCAAATAGGCCGCGCCGACCAACGGGTTCGGTAGTAGCGGCGTCTTGATTTCTACGGTCCCGACCTTCGACGATTCCGGACAGGCTTGTTCGCTTGGATCTTCCAGCGCGATTTCGCTGAGTCCACAAGCCGATAGGCCGTCTGCGCCGGCGGGGTTCAGGGCGACTCCCGCGGGGAGCGTGACCGTCGTATCCTTCACCGTGGACTCGGCCAGTCCACCGGGGTTGAGGCTCGATTCCTGTCCGACATGCACCCCGACGGTCAACCCTGTCGGTGTGCTTGCTTGTTGCCCGTCCGGTGAGACGCTGATCGTCGGTTCGAAGCTCAACCGGTTGCATCCATCCTGACCGTAGGGTTCACCAAGGCTGTTCGTAAACGCGTAGGGCGTGGGAGCGGCGTATTCCCCGGGATGATCCCACGGATCCTCTTCTACGCTAGTTTGCAACGGTCCCATGCATGACGTCGGCATTATCAGAAATGGCTGTGGCTTTTCGTCCACGGGACATGTCTCCCCCGACAACAACGTCCCCATGCTCAACAGGCACGGTGGTCGCGTCGTGGCGTGGCGTGGATCGGCTGGAACCCCCCAGAACGTTACCTGGTTGCCGATGAAATCCAGAGTCTCTGGGATATCAGGGACGCTCACTACGACACCGTAATCCTCACCGGTACGCACATACGTATCAAGAATCACCATCCCACCCCCTTCGATGATGAAGCCAAACCTCGCAGGCTCACCCACCGCCGGTTCCAGACTGTACAAAGGCTCACTAAACACCTTTGGTACATTACTATTAAACGCTCCGCTTGTACCGCCAGTGCCGATACTGGTGACTATCGGCGTCGCGACCCCCACCACTGTATTAGTCGGACACTGAGCGTCACCATTACCCCTAAAAGCTTCTGGATGCGATGCCTCTTCTGCGAATATCTTCATGCTGCACTTTGGCAGCGGCGTCGGATTCCCGATCAGGCCCGTGGGAAGATTGAAGCGTAGATCCTTGGTCAGATCGACGGGTTGCACTTCGGGCAAGAATGTTCCTTCTACATCTCCATAGAAGAGCGGCTTGAAGACGGTCACGGCCTTCGTGTTCAATGTGAGCGTCGTCGTGAACTGGAAGGGGTGAGACCCTGCCTGAGTATCGAGTCCTCCACCTTCTTCTTCGGGCGTCAGTTCATAGTCTTCGACTCCGTAGGCTTGCGTCGTTTCCAGTTTTAGATTGCGGCGCGACACAAGCGCGGGCGCGCCGCCACCGTTTAGGTTCACTTCGTTAGGGGCCTCACCGGCCCCGGCTGCGACTTTTACGGTAATCGCGATTTGCAAATGTTCATACTCGAGCAAGGGACCGGCAAAGACGCAGGTGACGGTCTGCCCAGCGAACGAACAATGCATCCATTCACTACTATACTTGTCTTCAGTGCCTTCTCCATATACCGCGGTAGGTGTTACGCCGGCAGGCAACTTGTCGACAATCCTGACGGGCTGTTCGTATCCGTTGACCCCCGCGTCGCCGAGATTACTGGCTTCGACGACGATTCTACTTTCTTCACTGGGCTTGCTCGCCGGTGCGGAAATCGTGTTCACGTGCCACCACGGCATCGTCGCCGACGCCTCGCTCGTGACCGCGACGAGCATCACAACGACCACACTTAGCAGGGACAGTAGGATCCTCTTTAGGGTATTGACGCTCATCACTTACCGCCCTTCCCGTTCGCTATGACCGTACGCGATCGCATCGCCTTCTTACCCTTCGTCCTCCGCTTCTTGTGCTTGGTGTGCTTCCTGCGCTTTGCTTTAGCCTTGGGCTTGCGCTTGACTACACTCTTGCTTGTTTCTTCGACCACGTTTCCGGTGCCCGAGAACGTTGCGCTCGGTGCGGGACCGAACAGCTCTGGTTGCGGCGAGGGAGCAGCCTTGCACGAGTCGCCCGAAGAGCACGGCGGAGGAGACACCGGTTCACTGGCACACGGAGCGGCTTCCGTACACACGTGCGCGTCATACACGTCATAGCTCGTGTCATAGTCGGCGGCCGTCAATCGTGCCGCGGTTACGAAGAAGGCGTCGTCGCCGCCTTCACTTGCGTCATAAAACGCCGATTCCCCGGCAGACAGACCAGAGGAGATCAGGTCCACACAACCGTCCGCGCGTTCACTGAACGTCGCGTTATCCGCGCTACACCCGTCCGCCGCGCCGCCCACGCCGACAGGCTCATACTCATATACGTCCTCCAAGCCATTGGTGGCCTGCGGCACAAGCGCATCCGGGCTATCGAAGAACAACCGTCCACTATCGGACAGATATCGAGGCTGGTAGGAGGCATGACCGTTATTGTGATAATCCCAGCCAGGAAGGCTCCCCGCCAACCAATGATTTTCAGTGCTGTAGTTGGCCCTCCCTGCCCACGATTCATTTGCGTCAACCAAAAGTTTTGCTGCGCTAGCGTCGAGGACTCCTACAGGGCGCGCACCGGTCGGGTCGCACGACGCGCACACCAAACGGTGTTCGAGACCGTCGTATAGGTAGACCTCCTCGTCGGGCTGACCACTGTTGGCATCACGATTGTCGTAGCCTGTCAACGGCCTGTCTGACATGAACGTCAGATAGCGCCCATCCGGTGAGACCCTCGAACTAATATTTTCCAATGCGACACCCTGACCAAGCTCTACATCGGTAATCTTTTCTCCCCAGCTTTTTTCGTCTTGCGGTGAGAGCGTCGCGATAAACGTCGTGTACCATGTCCCGTCGTTTTCATGCAACATGTAAAGATTGTCTTCGCCGCCCACAGCGCCCGACGCCAATACGCCCTTGGCTACGAAATAGACATAGGAGCCGTCTTTACTTACATCAGTCACGTTCGACTGCACGGCGGCGTTGCTTTCACCGGCATCATGGTCCGCGGTGAGATCGGTCTGAGTGTCGGTAGCTGTATCGAACTCGTACAAATCGCCGTTTTCTATGAAAAAGAGCTGCGATCCATCCGTGCTCATCGATTGATACAGCGGGTCGGCCCCTCCAACCTTGAAAGTCTTTTCACCGGTCACGTCACGCACATACAAACCTTCGAAAGACCTACCGACGGGATACGCATTACCCCAAGTCCAAACTACCCAACGACCATCCGCTGAGATAGGACGCGCAGCCAACCCCAACTCGTTGCTTTCACCAGCCAGATCGGGTTCCCTCGAACCTCCATCGCTCGCCGGCCTGTACGCTGTTTCACCGTTGGGCAGGACATTGACAAGCCGCAAGCGTCCAGCATTCCACTCATACAAATTCTCCGAACCGCACGTGTATTTACAGGCACGAATCAAATCTTCAATCGCTCCTTTTACAAGCACGAACGGAGACTCGAACAGCACGTGGCTGAGATCCGGCGTCGCCGTAAGATACTTCATATAAAGCGAGCTAAGCGTCGCCACGGCTTCTTTTTCTTCGCCTCCGAATTTCGCGCCCGGCGGCACGTCGACGGGTGTCACAAGCGGCAGATACGTTCCGTTTTCATTATCGCGCAGATACACGGTGCGTTCCGTCGCTTCACTAGAAAGCAAGGGCGTCGCACTTGGTGTCGGTTCGACCACGGCCAACGACAAATCGGGTGAGAACAGGGGATATTCGGCACCGTCGATATCACCCGCCAGTATCAGCGCCGATTCCCCTTCCTCCGTACCACGACGAGGCACATCGATATCCGCCGAAGACCAGCCGTCAACGCCGCGCTTCGACAGGACATAAGAGATTATCGATTTACTAGCAGGATCTTCCCCAACCGCAGGACCCTCGGTGGGGTACACGATACCATCGCCGCCATCCCCGGCTTGGATACTGTCATTACCGAACCCAGCGATCGGTTCGATTAGAGCGCCCTTTTTGTTTGGCGGAGACACGAGTTCCCAAGCCCGACCGTCAAGTATAGAAAACCCGCTGGCTGATGGTTGCGTCTTGAAGGTTCGATCGGCCGAAGGGAAAGATTCACCGTCCTGGACGGCCACGACACGATAGTGATAATCTATTCCCGGTTCAAGACCCTGAACATGCAGACTGACGGGCTGTTCACCGGCTGATGAGCCGAGATCGACGCCGGGAGGCGCTAGTGGCGCGTCCGCGCTATACGTTGTAGACAATCCATACTGGAAGTAATAGTGCGTATCGTCCCCGTTAGGATCGATCGACGCTTGCAACGTCACACTCGTCGCGGACACGTCACTGACAGACACGCTATCCAAGCCCGGACCCGTCGTAAACTGCTCATCGGGACTCGGCCGGCCCCCATTTGCGTTGGTTGCAACCAACCGATAATGATAGGTTATCTCGGGCACCAGACCGGTCAGGCGCGTACTGACAGCCACAGGACCTGACCCGGACGGCAACGCAGGTTCACAGGCAGCCACATGGCCATAGGAGATGCTGGTGCCATATTCAAACTCGCAAGAAGTAACAGGCCCGCCGTCCGCGGTGACGGTACCATTCAAAGTCACGCTCTTGGGCGACTCTTCAGAGACCGCTTGCAGACCTACACTCGGCAATACGATTGCGTCAAAAATCGCGATCTGGTTAGTCAACGGATCGGAAGCGTACACGGTGCCGTTACTTTCATCGACCCCTATACCCGAATCATTCGGACTTTCTGTCAGATGCCCAGAACCAAAATGCTCAATCAACGCCCCATTCAGACTAAACGCCGTGACCGTACCTCCATGATCTACAAATACCTCGCTACCAGTCTGACCAGCCGACGCGTCGACCGCAACCCCATTCGCCGCTTTTTCTTCCACTTCGATTTGTCCACCAAACGGATACAGCAATAGTTCACCAGAGCTATTTATCTTTGAGATGGTTCCGGTTGGATTGATATAGAGATCTTCTTTAGAATCCACGCCAAGGCCCACAAAAAAATCTCCGCCAAACTCAGTTCTTCGCTCAGAGATATATTCATTTTTCGACCCGTCGGTAAAGTTAGCGATTTCACCATCGCCTTGCACGACCCACAGGACACCGTTAGAATCGACCGCCACCCCCCTAACTTCGCCAAACGCACCGGCGGGCGTACCAGTCAACTGACCTTCATAGGTGCCGCTCGCACTGAACTTGTCTATCACGCGATGGTTCTCGTCAACGACATATACATCGTTCTCTGAGGGATCGAGCGGATTATTCGAATTATCGACCGCGACCTCACTCGGCTCGGAGAAGGCTCCCGTCGGTGAGTCGGAGCCGTTGAGTTCGCCCAGTAGGACCAATCCGTTCGAGTTGAACTCCTCTACACGGTTATTTTCGCGATTAGCCACATACACATCATGTGTCGTATCGTTTACAGCGATCCCAGTCGGTACGTCGAGCTGGCCGCTGCCGAGCCCTTCGCTGCCAAACGACCCGGAGAATTCATGCACTGTCAACGCCTGCGCTGAGACATCCCACAGCAATCCACAACCGGCCACCAAGCACAGCCAAGCGACGACCAACGACCCGAACCGGCGAGCACTCATCAGCACATTCCCTCCTCAAGAGAACCAGCACGACGCCGACCCGCCTGCGGGCAGCACAAGGCCGTCGTGGATACAAAGCCCACGACGGCAGAAGAACAAGAAGCCATACCCGCGCCTACAGCGCGCGAGAAACCAAGCCGACCGTCATGGCCAGCAGACCGCGGGCTATCGCCGCGGCGAAGGGGCCTAGCGCTTAGGCGCCGGCCGGCCCAGAGAGAGAGAGAGAGAGAGAGACGCGTCAGCGACGCTGACGCGTCCTATTACGGACACGCCAGTAGCACGACGACTCTCAAGCACGTTATTCCCCAAAGAAACCACGCGAACTACAACTCCCTCTCAATTATGACCCGGTCCCTCTCCCAAGGGCCCCGTCAAAACGTTTGGCAGTCGACCACAGGGACCGACCCAAACCCGACCTTATGTAGTACACAGCACCAAGATTGATGCCAAGACGAAGCTAGCATATACCTAATGCTCAAGTGTTGTCAAGGGGGTCCGCGAAAAGATCCTCAGACGATCGGAGGTCCCTACCCAGAGAAGCGCAACAAGGCGACTCTCAGTCATTGAGCATCCAGGCGATCAGATGCCGACACGGCACCTCATAGGCCCCGCGTACGTATGAGTGGGTGATACAGCGGTGGTACACTGGCCCCGTGGCAACATCCCACCCCCGCATTCAGGTCACCGAGGATCCCGAGCTCGCGCGTGCGCTGCGTACCGCCGCTCCGCACCTGCCCACCGGGCTCTCGCGCTCGCGACAGATACGGGAACTTGCGATCGCCGGCGCACGCACGCTCGCCGAGCACCCGCGTACGGAAGAGCGACGGCAGGAGCTGCTGGGGCAACTGGCCTCCCACTTCGAGCATCCCGAGACGGCACCGTGGGACTGGGAGCGCCTGCGAGACGACAAGCTCGGTGCCTGGCCGATCCCGTAGCGAGACCTCCTGGGGGGAGCTGCCGTTGCTCGTCGACACCTCGGCCTGGGCACGCGCCGAGCACCCCTCCGTGCGTGACCGATGGATACGAGCGCTGACAGATGACCGCGTGCGCCTATCTCCAATCGCGCGACTCGAGATCCTGCTCAGCGCACGCACAGGCGAGGACTTCGACGTACTCGCAGAGAGGCTCTCCGCCTTGCGAGCCACCCCGCTCACAGCCACGATCGCAAACGCCGCCCAGGACGCGATGCGCACGCTGTCCCAGCGCTCACACGGCGCGCAGCGCATCCCGATCGCCGACTACCTGCTCGCGGCCACCGCACAGGAGACCGGCGCAGCGGTGCTCCACTACGACCACGACTACAACACGCTCGCCGAAGTCATGGAGTTCCAGTCAACCTGGCTTGCTCCACCCGGGTCCATCTCTTAGCCCGCCAGCTCGACCGGTAGCCGACTGGCAGTACAACCGCCCCGGCTGGCAGTACAACCGCCGCTGGCCGGTCCGCGAAAAGATCTTAGGCGAAGGGCTCACCGGCGATCAACGCCAGCTTCTGCGTACGCGACAGGCGCTTGATGCGCAGCTCCTCGCGCATCGCGGCGGCGCGATCGGCCATCGCCCGCGCGAACGCCAACTCGACGGGTAGTCGGCTGGCGGTGTAACGGCTGGCCTTGCCCGCCATGTGCTTTGCCACACGCCGCTCGAGATCGTTCGTCCAGCCGGTGTAGAGCGACCCATCCCCACAGCGCAACATATAGACCCAGGCGTCGCTCATCGATCTCGATTCTGCGCCGGCGCCCAGGGTCCTGCGAGCGTCCGTCGGGGCTGGACCTGCGGTGGCGCGCCAACAGCAGTATCACGGATCGCGGAAACAAACCTGTGTAAATCGCGGAAAAACTGGCCGTAGATTACGGAAAATCAGATAAGATATGGGCATGCCGGCAGTCATCTCCGACTTTGTTCAGCGGCGAGCGGCCGAGGTCGTACGCCGCCGCCTGGACGTCGAGTCTGTGATCGTGCTCGAAGGTCCCCGGGCAGTGGGCAAGTCGACACTGTTGCACGAGCTCGCGGCTACCCAAGGCCGCGATGTCATAGACCTCGACGATCTCGCGACCCGCGAGGCGGCGCGGGCCGATCCGGCGCTGTTCGTGCGCGGCGAGGCCCCTGTGCTGATCGACGAGTTCCAGCATGTGCCCGAGATCTTGGACGCGGTCAAGGCCGAGCTCAATCGTGACGGGAGACCCGGAAGGTTCGTGCTCACCGGCTCAACCAGATACACCACCTTGCCGGCGACGGCCCAGGCCCTGACAGGCCGCGCCCACCGTATAGAGGTGCTACCACTCTCACAGGGCGAGGTGGGAGGCATCCGCGAGACGTTCGCGAGGACACTCATGGACGATCCCCGCTCATTGGTAGGTCATGCAACAGGGATCGGCCGCGACCAGTACGTCAGCCGAATCGTCGCCGGTGGATACCCACCAGCCCTTCGTCGCAGCACGCCGGAGGATCGCGCGCGGTGGTTTGATGACTACATCGAGCTCATCATCGAGCGCGATGTGATGGATCTGACGCGCATTCGTCAGCGTCGACAACTGCCGCTCCTGCTGCGCCAACTCGCCGGCCAGACCGGGCAGATGCTCAACGTTGCCAAGACTGCCTCGACGATTGGCATGGAGAAGTCCACGGCCGAGAACTACACAAAGCTGCTGGAGGCCGTATTCCTCGTTCAACGGCTCCCTGCCTGGGGTACGACCCTCTCCTCACGCGTCGCTGTGGTCCCCAAGATCCATATCGTGGACAGCGGCCTCGCCGCGCGCCTGTTGCACTTGACGGAGCGCAAGCTCGGGGTCGCCTCGGCATCGGCGCTCACCGAGTTTGGCCATCTCCTTGAGACGTTCGTCGTCGGCGAAGTGAGCAAGCAGCTCGACTGGCTCGAAGCCTCTGTTCAACGCGGGCACTGGCGAACGCACGAAGGCGAGGAGGTCGACTTGGTGCTGGAACGCGAAGATGGCAAGGTTGCGGCTCTGGAGGTCAAGGCGGCGTCGCGCGTGATGGGCAGTGATCTACACAGCTTGGCCAAGCTGAGCCGCAAGCTCGGGTCGCAATTCCTGGGAGGCGTGGTGCTCTATACGGGGACTCGGGCATACAGCTACGAGAACGATCTGCACGTCGTGCCCGTCGACAGACTCTGGCGCCCATAAGTCACTCAGGACTGGACTTGCGAGGGCGCGCGACGCGAAGAGCCGGGCAGCGGCGGCAGCTTCACCTGAGAGGCGTGCATCGTGCGCAGGCGCACGTCCTTCCAGGAGAGCCCCTCGTTGACGAGCGCGGGCGTGCCCATGATCACCGCGGTGGCAACCTCGACGGCCTGCAGCACAATCCCGTAGGCAAGCGCATCGGCCGTGCCCACGTGGTAGGCGCCGGCCAACACCGCCACGCACGCGGCCTGGAACACACCAACGTTGGCGGGCGTGGCGGGGATCACGGCGGTGACGTTGACAGCGAACAGAACCGCCGCCGCCGCGCCGAAACCGACCTTGCCGTCCAGCCCCAGTGCCATCAGCAGCAGCCAGCAGGAAAGCCACTGAAGGCCCCATGCGGACAGCTGCAGCGCCGTCGCCCACGCCGCCTGGCGCGGATTGCGAAACACGCGCAGGCCCGCGCGCACACGCACGAGCGCGGTTCGCACATTGGTCAGCAACCGCCCCAGGCGCCGCGAGCGCGAGACCGCCGCCGGTGGGACCAGCACGGGCGCCAGCAGCAACGCGACGAGCAGGGCAAGCGGCGCGAGCCCGACCGCGAGCAGTGCATCTGTGTGTTTGCCGGCGAAGCTCACGCTCGACAGCATCACCGTGCCGAGGATCGCGAGCGCAAGCAGGTTGAGCAATGTTTGCGAGACCATCGTGCCGAGCACCACCGGCAACGTCTCGCGCGCGCGCCCGATGCGGCGGGCCACGATCAGCGCGCGCGAGGGCTCGCCCAGGCGGGCGGGCAGCGTGACGGACATCAGCACGCCGATGAAGGTTCCCTGCAGCGCGTCGCGACGTCGCGCCGGGCGCCAGGTGGGAGCGGCCTCGAGGATCGCGTGCCAGGCGATGCCGCGCACGAGCATCGAGGCGCACATCACCCCCACACCCGCCGCGACCAGACCGGGGCTCGATGCGACCAGGCTCGCGGCGACGTTCGTGACGCCGATCTTCTGCAGCGCGAGGTAGGCGAGCGCGACGCCGGCGAGCGAGGTGGCGAGCAGCGCGACACGCGAGAGCACACGCACGGCGCGATGGCGAACCGGCGGCGCGGGCTCCAGGCTCGCCAGACGCCGCGCGCGCACCGGCGGGCGCAGGTCGGCGGGGGCGAGACCCACCCGCACGGCAGCGCGCGCCACTCTCGTGGCGGGCTGCCCGACGGCGATCGCCTGCTCATAGACCTCGAGGACCTCCTCGGCAACGTGCGCCCAGGAGAAGCGCTCGGCGCGCTCGTGGGCGGCGAGCGCCATGTTCGCGCGCCGCGCCGGGTCGAGCGCCAGCGTGCGCAACGCCTCGGCGAGCGCCAGCGCGTCGCCGGGCGCGACGAGCAGGCTGTCCACACCATCGCGTGCGACATCGCGATAGCCGGGAATATCCGACGCGACCACGGGGGTGCAGGCGGCAAACGCCTCGGTGAGGACCATGCCAAAGCTCTCTCCGCGCAACGACGGCGCGCACAGCACCTCGGCACGCGCCAACTCGGCGCTCTTGCGCTCCTCGGAGACCTTCCCCAGCGCACGCACACCCCGATCGTCGAGCAGCATCGGCGCGATCTCCTCCGCGGAGGCGCCGACCAGCGTGAGCGTCGCGGGAATCTGCTCGCGCAATGCCTCGAATGCGCGCAGCAGCACCGGCAATCCCTTGCGCTCCACGGCCTGGCCGATGAACAGGATGCGCAGCGGCTCGTCGCGCTCGCGCTCCTCCCCGTCGTGCCGGTGGTCAACTGCACGCGCATGCTCTATCGCCCCCACCTCATCGGCATCGACACTCGCATGGGACTCGTCCAGCAGCACGCCATTCGGCACGATCCGGTAGTGCCCGCCATAGAAGCGCCGCGCCGTCCACGCCGCGGCCTCGGACACGGCGATGCGCGCGTGCAGGCGGTTCATGCGCCAGCGCCCACCAAACGCGATCGCGCCGATCCCATTGGTGATCTGATTCGTCGAATACGTATGAAACGTGCCCACCAGGGGCAGCTCCCCCGAGGACATCAGCGCGTCGTAGCCGAGCAGCGGCACGATCGGCTCGTGGATGTGAGCCACGTCATAGCCACCGCTGCGCAGCTCGCGGCGCAGCATGAGCACAGCGGCGACCGACCCCGTCAGATTGGAAACCGCGCCGTTGGCGGAAACGCCGATCGTGCGGCCAAGCGCGATGAAGTTCTCGGGCGGCTCGCACCGCTGCGGTCGCGCCCCGCGGTGCAACCGCCGCGACAGCCAGTCATCGGGATCGAACGGCGCGAGAATGCGTGGCTTGTGCCCCTGGGCAGCAAGCTTGGCGGACAGCGCCTCGATGTGGCGCGTGACGCCTCCCGGATAGGTCCACGAGTACGGCGAGACCAGAGCAATCCGCACGGACGAACTGTAGCCTCTGGAGCGGAGCCATGACCGACCGCCATTTCGTCAAGTACACATTCCTGAAGCTCGACCCGGCGTGGCGCCGCCTGGACTCCGACTCCCGCGCACAGGACAAGCGCGAACTGATGGCCGCCTGTGAGGACTTCGCCGACGGGCACCTTTTGCAGTCCTTCTCGCTCGTGGGCACGCGCGGGGACGCCGAGCTGCTGTTGATTTCAGAGGCCGAGAACCTCGACCGCATCCACGAGTTCCACGTGGTGCTGGCACAGAGCGGGCTGATGAAGTGGGCGGCGCAGCCTTACTCGTTCCTGGGGATGCGCAAGAGCTCTGAATACTCCGAAGACGAGCGTGTGCATCCGCGCGGGTTTCGCGGCAAATACGTGTTTGTGTATCCGTTCGTGAAGTCGCGCGAGTGGTACGCACTGCCCGCGGAGGAGCGCTGGCGGATCATGCAGGGCCACATCACCGTGGGACGCGAATATCCGAGCGTGGACAACCACACGACCTACTCGTTTGGCCTCGATGACCAGGAGTTCGTGGTGGCGTTCGACACCGACGACATCGGCACGTTCCTCGACCTTGTGCAGCGCCTGCGCACCACCGAGGCCTCGCGCTTCACCGTGCGCGACACACCGAGCTTCACCTGCATCGCGTGCTCGCTGGAGCGCGCGCTGAACGCGCTCGACGGCGAGCCGATCGCGCTCGAAGAGCCGGCATTGCGGGCCGGCTGAGCAATGGCTCGCTCCCAGAAGGCAGCTGTCGAGGAGCTGCGCGCCGCCGACCCGATCATGGGCGGGCTGATCGACATGTGCGGCGTCATCTTCGAGCCCTCCGCGCAAGAAAGCCGACCCGCAGGAGCACTATGGAGCGCTGCTGCACGCCGTCGTCAACCAGCAGCTGTCGGTCAAGGCGGGCGCAGCGATCTATGGCCGCCTCACAGAGCGCTTCGGCGGGCAAACGCCCACACCCGAGCAGCTGCTCGAAGACGACCCCGAAGAGCTGCGCCTCGCCGCGGGCCTGTCGCGCTCGAAGGTCGGCTTCATGCGCTCGCTGGCCGAGCACATCCTCTCAGGAGAACTGGAGCTGGAGCGGCTGGACCAACTGTCGGACGAGGACGTCATGGCCGAGCTGGTGGCCGTCAAGGGCATCGGCGAGTGGACCGCGCACATGTTCCTGATGAGCCACCTGCATCGCCCCGACGTGATGGCCCCCGGCGACCTCGGCATCCGCCGCGCGATCGAACGCGCCTACTCGCTCGAAGAGCCCGACCGCGAGACGATCGAACGCCTCGCCGAACGCTGGCGACCACACCGCACACTCGCCTGTCGCTACCTATGGCGATCCTTGAACAACGAACCGGTGGCCCGTCCAACGGGACACCCCGGCAAGAAGAGCGTCAGGCCCTCAGCGAATAAGTGAGAAGGCACACAACGATCGTCGACCAAGATGCGCTCGAGGGTCGGCCAGCGCTCCCCGGCCGTCAGACTGCTGAGACTTGCTCTTCCTCGGCAACGCGGAAAGACGACCCGCAGCCGCACGCGGCAACCACGTTGGGGTTCTCGACCTTGAAGCCGGCGCCCTGAAGACTTTCCTGGTAGTCGATGACCGAGCCACTCACGAACTGCAGGCTCTCGTTGTCCACGAGCAGCTTCAGACCGTGGTCTTCGAAGACGATGTCGCTCTCGCGCTGCTCGTCGAAGGCGAGCTGGTACTGAAAGCCCGAGCATCCCCCGCCGCGCACACCGACACGCAGTCCGGCGAGCGTCACGTCGGCCTGTTGGGCCTCCAGAAACTCGCGAACCTTCTCCGCACCCTTGTCAGTGATCGAGATCATTGCTTTCCAAAGTATAGCGACGTCGTTTTGTTGGCTAAGCTGGGAGCCAATGCCCACCGTCGAGGAGATCAAGCAGCGCATCGAAGCCGCCATTCCGGGGACGAAGGCCGACGTGGAGGACTACACGGGCGGCGGCGACCACTTCCGCGCGACGGTCGTATCCTCGGCCTTTGCCGGGCGCAGCCGCATCGAGCAGCACAAGCTTGTGTATGGCGTGTTCGGCGATGAGATCGGCGGTCCGATCCATGCGCTATCGCTGAAGACGCAGGTACCGCATGAGCCGGGTGCCATCGCCGGCGGCGAGCAGCACACCGCGACGGCCACATAGGACCACCAAGCCAGGAGCCAACCATGTCTGACACCGAGCCAAACCCCATCCGCGACGCGATCGCAGAAGCGATCGCTGAGCACGACACGATCCTCTTCATGAAGGGAACTCCCGACGCGCCCGCCTGCGGCTTCTCCGCGCGCACGGTCGCGATGCTGCAGTCATTGGAGGCGCCGTTCGCGGCGGTCGACATCCTGCCCGACCAGCGCATCCGCCAGGAGCTCTCGGCGATCTCGGGCTGGCCCACGATCCCCCAGCTGTTCTACAAGGGCGAGCTGATCGGCGGCTGCGACATCGTCACCGAGATGTACGAGTCGGGTGAGCTGCCCGAGGCGCTTGGACTGCCGACCGATGGTCGCAAGGACGCACCGCACGAGCCCACCGCCAACGGGGTGCAGCCCGCGGGGCTCACCCAAATCGAGAACCGGCTCGGATAATCGCCTTGATTCTACAACCGAGTCTTGGGGCCGGCCCCGAGACTCAGCCGCCGGTGCGCTACGGTCCTGCGGCCGTATGACCTCCGTCGCCGTCGTCACCGATACCACCAGCTACCTCCCGCGCGAGCTGGCGGACATGCAGGGCGTCCACCAGGTCAGCCTGTATTTCGGCTGGAACGGCCAGCAACAGCGCGAGATAGAGCTCGACGGCTTCGACTCGTTCTACAAGCGGCTGGGCACAGACCCCGAGCTACCCACCACCTCACAGCCCTCGATCGGCGACTTCCTCACCGTGTGGGAGCCGTTGCTCGACGCTGGTCACGACATCGTCTCGATCCATCTCGCGGGCGGCATCTCGGGCACGTGCGAGTCCGCGCGCCAGGCCCACGGGCTACTGGCCGAGCGCGGGCTCGGCGATCGCGTGGAGGTGATCGACGGGGAAACGGCCTGCGGTGGCCTTGGCATGCTCGTGCTCGCCGCAGCCGCCGCCGCGCGGGGCGGTGCTGAGAAGCAAGCGGTCGCCGAGCGTGTACGCGAGGCGCGCAAGGCGCTTCGGATCTGGTTCTGCGTGGACACGCTTGAGTACCTGCGCCGCGGCGGTCGCGTGGGCAAGGCGCAAGCATGGCTCGGCGGCACGCTGAAGATCAAGCCGATCCTCTCGCTCGAGTACGAGATCGTCCCAGTCGAGCGAGTGCGCACCGCCAAGCGCGCGTTCGAGCGCATGGTGCGATACGCCCAGGAGCTGCACGACAGCGGCGCCGACCGCTGGGTCGTGCAGCACATTCAGGCCGACGAGCAGGCCGAGCAGCTGATGAACCGCTGCCGCGAGATCTTCGGCTCAGAGCCGCTGTTCAGCTCGGAGGTCGGACCGGTGATCGGCACCTACACGGGGCCAGGTCTGCTCGGGGTCGGGGCGCTCCCCGACGCGTTGCTCTCCTAGCCGCGGCGGCGGCGTTTGCGGCGGCGCCCGAGCAACAACACGCCCACGACCGCCACTCCAATAGCGATCTCGCGCTGATGGCGCTCGACGTGCCCGCGCCAGTCGGTGATGCGCGCCACTTCGCCGTGCAGGTTGTTGAGCGATACGGCCAGCTCCGCGCGGTTTGACTCGATCGAGTCGCGGATCTCAGCTGCCGAGCGTTGGGCCATCGATCGTTCCCCTTCCAAGATCATCGCTGTCAGGTTTCGCCTTCGCCGACGGCGGTGGCGTTGTGGGCGGCTCCTGTGGCTGCGGCGGCGCGGAAGTCCTAGGCACGTGGGTTACGGGCGCGGGAGCTGGGGATGGCACCGGCACGACAGGAGTCGCGGAGGCCCCGGCGACTGCTCCTGTGTCCGAGGAGGACGAGCTCACGGTCTCGCGAATCTTGCGCGCCTCCTCGATTGCCATCGTCGGCGCCGGTGGTGAGCCCGATTTGACTACCCTGGCGGCGAGCAGCCCGGCGATCACGCCGAGCACCACGAGGATCACCGCCATTGCGAAGAACCCCCAGAAGTAGGTGAATTCGTTGCCGATCGGCAGCTCGTAGTAGAGCAACCAGGCGCAGCCAATCAGCACGAAGAACAGCGCGGTGAGAAAGAACACGCCGGCCACGATCGCGACGACCGCGCCCTTGGCCAGGCGCGTGGTCTTCTCGGTGATCTCAGTCTTGGCGAGCTCGATCTCCTCGCGAATCAGCAGACTCGCTCGCTCGGATACCTCCGTGATTGCCGCGGCGATGCCCTGCTGGCCTGCCTGCCCCCGACCTGGGGGGCGTGAGTTGCCGGCCGGACCTCCCGGTGTGTCGCTCACTCGGGAGGCTCCTCGTCGAACACGCGCCTCCACAGCTGCGCGGCCGCCCGCTGGGTGACGATGCTGGCCAGTGCCCCCACGGCGGTGAGCAGACCCGACCACATGATGCGCTTCACAAGCTCGTTCTCCATCCGCGAAAGTGTAGTGATAGCGCGGACGACCCCACGACAAGCCTCCCGAACAGCGGACGAGCGTGCATAGACTGAAAGGGTGGCCGAGGCTCCCGTCAAGGATTTCCCCCTGTTTGCGCTCGGGATCGTTGCGCTCCCGACGGAGAGCGTTCCGCTGCACGTCTTCGAGGAGCGCTATCGCACGATGATCGAGGAGTGCCTGCAGGTCGAGAGCGAGTTTGGGATCGTGTGGCTCTCCGAGGACGAGCTCAAGCCCGTCGGCTGCGCTTGCGAGATCGAGCGCGTGCTCGAGCGCATGGACGACGGTCGCCTCACAGTCCTGGTGCGTGGCACGCGCGTGTTTCGCCTGCTTCAGCGCCAGGACGACCTGCCATATCCCGCCGGGATCGTCGAGTTCCTCACCGAGCACGAGGAGACGCCCGACGGCGAGGCGGCGCGCGAAGCGCACGAGCTCTACGCGGAGCTCGTGGAGCAGGCCACCGACCGCACGCTCGCCGAGCAGGAGCTGAAGGCGATGGACACCTACGCCATGGCCGCCACGATCGACTTCGGCGCCGAGGCCAAGCAGGAGTTGCTGGAGCTGCGCTCGGAAAACGCGCGTCTGCGACTGTTGACGCTGCTGTTGCGCGCGGCCATCAAGCAGGTCGAGCTGGTCGAGCGCGCCGAGACCAGGGCCCGCTCCAACGGCAAGGTGCATCTGACCTGAGGGTTCGCACCGCGAGCCATCCGCCATGCCGGCGCGTCCTACGCACTCACCGCGACTCCACCCCTGCGCGGATCGCCCGCGCCGATCAGCTCATCGCCGCTGCGCTGCACCGCCTGCACGCCACCGAAAAACAGGTTGAGATCGTGAAAGCGCACCAGCTCGCGCTCTCGGCCAGACTCGCTCGCGGGGTCGATCCCAGGCTCGTGATAGACGATCCCTCCCTCGAAGTGTGCGCGCGGCGCACTGACCGCCGCCGGGGCTCGCAGGCCATGGTCGACGACCCCAACGATCGTCTGTAGCAGCGCTGAGCGAATCCGGTTCGAGCCGGCGCTGCCGAGCACCAGCTCGACCTCCCCACCGACCGGCGATCGATGGGATCGCTGATCGGCCAGCATCACGATCGTCGGAGCCATCATGCTGGGCATCCGTCGCCCCGCGGGATGACTGTGGAAGCCCAGCGGACTCAGATCCTCCTCGCCCATCACGTTGTTCAGATGGATCCCCGTTCCAGGAACCACCACGCCTGACCCCTCTCCGTTCGTGCACGTCACAGAGCACGCCATCCCATGCGAGTCGAGCACCGAGATATGGGTTGTCGCCCCGAGTCGTGAGGAGAGGAAGCACGCCCCAAACCCCTCATCTGAAAGACCCTCGACGAACTCGGGCGTGCGCTCCCCCTGGGCTGCTTCCATCGCGCCGATCACAGCGTCGAGCGTTGGCGGCGATGGTTGGCGGTCGAGCAGGCCCAGCGAATACGCAAGCAGCGTGCCGCCCGCCGAGGGCGGCGGATTGGTGAGCACTTCGCGGTCGCGATAGCGCATGGCAAGCGGCGCCCGCTCGATCGCCCCGTAGTGCCCGAGCTCCCGCCGGCTGATCGACCCACCGCGCTCGCCGAGCCAGTCGCACACCGCGTCGGCAATGTCGCCGCTGTAGAACGGCTTCGCGCCGTCGCTACCCAGTCGCTCGAGCGCATCGCCGAGCTCTGGATTGCGCAACAGCTCGCCCTCGCGCAGCACCCGCCCTGCCGGCGCCCACAGCGCCGCGCACTCGGGCGTGGACTGCAGCAGGTCGCCGAGGATCTCAGCGATGTATGCCTGCCCTGTGTTGAGCCGCACGCCCTCGCGCGCCAGCCTCGCCGCCGGCGCCGCCAGCTGCTCGAGCTCGATCGTGCCCCAGCGCGCGACCGCCTCGCACACGCCCGCCGGCGCCCCATACACACCGCACGACGCCGGGCCGATGTAGAACACCTGGACGGCGTCACCAAACGACACGTCAACGGCGTCGAGCTCGGCCGCACTTCCGTCGCTGGCGCGCTCGGGCGCCTGCACGAAGAAGTCGAGCAGCACCGGCTGCTGTCCGCCGCCGGCCACCATCATGTAGCCGCCAGCTCCGAGGCCGGTCAGCAACGGCTCGGCGGCAAAGGAGGTCAGCATCGCCCCAACGGCGGCATCGACGGCGTTGCCACCGGCGCGCAACACCTCCGCCCCCGCCTCGGCGGTCAGCGGATGCCCAGCCGCCACAACCCCCTTATTAGCTCCGCTCATACGTGAGCGATAGCACAGAGCTCAGAAATTCGGGATGAACTCAGGCACATCCATGTCGGAGACCGCGAGGCCGCCGCGGCGTGACTGCCGGTCCTCACGCGATGGCCTCGTGTCGCGCGCGGACACCCCATCACGGGGCGCAAGCGGGCCGGTGCGCTTCACACGCGGCTCGCCCGCTGGCTCGCGCAGCTGCGAGCGTGAGCCTTTGGCGCCGTAGCCGGTGGCCACCACGGTCACCCACACCTGGTCGTCGAGCTTCTCGTCGACCATCGCTCCAAAGATGATGTTGGCCTCGGGATGCGCCGCCTCGGACACGGCCTTGGCTGCCTCGTTGACCTCCCACAGCGACAGGTCGCGCCCGCCGGTGATCGATAGCAGGATCGACTGTGCGCCGTCCATCGAGGTCTCGAGCAGCGGCGAGGCCACCGCTTGCGCCGCGGCCTCGGAGGCGCGGTTCTCGCCGAAGCCCATGCCGATGCCCAAGAGCGCGTTGCCGGCGTCGGACATGATCGTGCGCACGTCGGCGAAGTCGAGGTTGATCAGGCCGGGCAGCGTCACCAGATCGGATATGCCCTGTACGCCCTGGCGCAGCACGTCGTCGGCCACGCGAAACGCCTCGACCATCGCGGTCTGCTTGTCGAGCACGCTCAGCAGGCGATTGTTGGGGACCACGATCAGCGTATCGACCTCCTCGGCCAGCGCCTCCACGCCACGCTCGGCCTGCTCGGCGCGACGCGAGCCCTCGAAGCCGAATGGCTTGGTCACGATCGCCACCGTCAGCGCGCCGACTTCGCGTGCGATGCGCGCCACGACCGGCGCCGCGCCGGTGCCTGTGCCACCACCCGCGCCGGCGGTGATGAAGATCATGTCCGACCCCTTCAAGAGCGCCTTGACGCGGTCGTAGTCGTCCATCGCGGCCTGCCTGCCGACGCCTGCGTCCGACCCCGAGCCAAGACCACGGGTCAGCTCGGCGCCAATGTGCAGCGTGATGTCGGCCGTGGACTGCTGCAGCGACTGCAGGTCGGTGTTGACCGCCAGGAACTCAACGCCCTCGACTTCGGCCTCGACCATGCGATTGACGGCGTTTGTGCCGGCTCCGCCAACGCCGACCACGCGGATCACGGGGTTGGTCACGGGCATCGCCGCGCCAAACGGGCGCTCGCGCTGCTCGTCGCGCATATGCACGGTTTCGCGCGCGGACGCAGGCGCCTCGCGCTCGTGGGGCGCAGGCGCAGACACGCTCGTACCGGGCGCGTCCATCACGTTCTCGGGAATCTCCGAGGAGAACACGTGGCGCAGGCGCTCCTGCGGGCTCGGGACCTGGCTCCTCTCAGGCTCCTTCGACGATGGAGTGCTCAGAGCAGGGTGAGGAACGCTGGCGCGGGCGGCCGGCGCGGGCGTGGCGGGCGCAGTGGCTGCGTCAGCGCTCACCTCGGGCGTCGAGCTCCGCTCGGCGGGCGACTCCTTCTCGAGCTCTTCGGTCTTGCGAAACAGGGCCGCGAGCGGCCCTTCGCGCATCGACGCTCTCTTAGGGCTCGTCATGGAACGGATGGTGGGTCGAGATGACTTCTAGGACTTACCATGAGCCAGGACCTCCTGTGCCAGCTGGCGGTAGGACTGCGCAGCGACACCATCCGGCTCGTACTTGAGCACCGACATCCCCTTCACCGGAGCCTCGGCGAAGCGCACCGTCTTGCGGATGCGCGAAGCGAACACGCGGTCGCCAAAGTTCTCTTCGAGGATCTCGATTGCCTCCTTGGCATGGATCGTGCGCGAATCGACCAACGTCGGGAGGATACCCTCGATATCGACGTCTGGGTTGAGGTTCTCGCGAATCATTGCCAGGGTGTTTTGCAACTGGATGAGCCCACGCATCGACAGATACTCACACTGCACAGGCACAATAACCTTGTCGGCGGCGGTAAGCGCGTTGATCGTCAACAGGCCCAGGCTGGGTGGCGTATCGATGCAGATGAAGTCATAGTCCTCGCGGATCGGCTCGAACGCCTTTTGCAGCGAGCGCTCGCGGCCGATCATCGTGGACATCGCGATCTCCGCGCCGGCGAGGTCGATCGAGGCGCAGGCGACGTCGATCTCGCGCTTGCGGATCACCTCGCGAATCGTGGCGCGCTGGGTGAGCACGTCGTACATCGACAGCTCCAGCGTGTCGGGGTCGATGCCCTGGGACATCGTGAGGTTGCCCTGCGGGTCCATGTCGACGCACAGAACGCGATGTCCCTCCTCCGCAAACGCGGCGGCAAGGTTGAGTGTCGTCGTTGTCTTGGCCACCCCGCCCTTCTGATTGGCGAACGCGATGACCTTGGCCCGTGTGCTCACGGCAGGCTCCGATGGTCGAATTTGGAAAGCCGTCGAGCTTTTAGTATTCGCAGGGCATGCCGCGATTCCTGCACTCCCTTGATGGGGATCTGCTGCGTGCCCGCTGGTACTCGCGGGCGCCAGGCACATCCGCCTGGCCGCGAGACACCACGTGCGTGCCCCTAGGATCCTCCGATGCCGGCTCGACACATAGCGCTCGAGAGACGTCTGCGCGGAAAGCGGGTGTGTGTGTGCGTGGGCGCGGGCGGTGTGGGCAAGACCACCGTGTCGGCCGCGCTCGCACTCGGGCTGGCGATGCAGGGACGCAAGGTGGTGGTCGTGAGCATCGACCCGGCCCGGCGCCTGGCGGGGGCTCTTGGACTGGCGCAGCTGCCGGGCGAGCCACACCGGATCGAGCCACACACGCTCGACGAGCAGGGCGTGCAGGCACACGGTGAGCTGTGGGCGATGATGCTGGACTCAAAGCGCACGTTTGACGAGCTGATCGCGCGCCTGGCTCCCGACGAGCGCACCCGCGAGGAAGTTCTCTCCAACCGCATCTACCGCGAGCTGTCCTCGGCGGTGGCCGGATCGCAGGAGTTCACAGCTGTGGCGAAGCTGTTCGAGTTGCACCGCGACGGGCGCTGGGATGCGATCGTGCTCGATACGCCCCCATCGCGCGATGCGCTCGACTTCCTCGACGCACCCGACCGCCTCGGCCATTTTCTCGACGGCCGTGCACTGAAGGTGCTGATGGCACCCGGTGGAGTCACGCGCGGACTGGTCGGGCGCGGAGCGGGCTTGATGCTGTCCGTGTTCGCGCGCGTCACCGGCGTCAACCTGGTCGGTGAGCTGTCGGGTTTCTTCGGTGCGCTTGCCGGTCTCACCGATGGCTTTCGCGAGCGCGCACGGGGCGTGGAGCAATTGTTGCGCGACCCTGCCACGGGCTTTCTGATCGTGACCTCGCCCGAGCGCGAGCCGGCACGCGAGGCCGAGTTTCTGCACGCTCAACTGGCGCAGGAGAAGATGAACTTCGACGGTTTGATCGTCAACCGCGTGCACGATCGCGGACTGGACGGGCACACGCCGGAGCAGCTGGCGGGACTGCTCTCAGAACAGCTCGGCGCGAAGCTCGGCGCACGGGTCGCCGAGAACCTGGCCGACTTCGACGTGCTCGCGCGGCGCGACCGCGACAGCGTGGCGGCTCTGTCGCAGGCGCTCGGCGAACGCGACCCGCTAATCGTGCCCCATCTAGACGGCGACGTTCAGGACCTCGGAGGCCTCGCCGTGGTCGCCAGCCATCTCTTCGCCTAGTGGACGTGTCCGCAAGTTTTGCGGGGTATCGGAAGGGGTAGCGGGCGGTGCGCAGAATTATGTGTTGTGCCGCGGACCAGCCAGCACGTGATTGAGCTCTCTGGGGAGGAGCGTGGTGAGCTGGAGCGGCGGGCGAGCACGGTCACGTTGCCATTCCGTGTGGTGCAGCGGGCGAGGATGATTCTGTATGCGTCCGAGGGGATGCAGGACATCGATATCGCCGCCCGGTTGGATTGTTCGCCTGACAGTGTTGCCCGGCGAAGATCGCGGTTTTGCTGTGAGCGTTTGGATGGGCTTGAGGATCAAGCGCGGTCGGGTCGCCCGCGTCGTTTTCCCCCCGGAGCAGGTCGCCGAGGTCAAGGCGATCGCGTGCGAGCTGCCGCGTACCCACGAGTTGCCGCTCTCGCGCTTCTCCCGGGTTGAGCTGCACCGCCTGGTGATCGAGCGCGGTGTCACGGAGGCGTCGGCCTCGACGATCTGGCGCTGGTTGCACGAAGACGCGATCAAGCCGTGGCAGACGCGCTCCTGGATCTTCCCGCGCGACCCGGAGTTCGCCGAGAAGGCCGGCCGGGTGCTGGACCTCTACACCCGCACCTTCGAGGGCAATCGGCTGCGACCCGACGAGTATGTGATCAGCGCCGATGAGAAGACGCAGTTGCAAGCGCTCGGCCGCCACCATGAGACCGTCGCGCCGGGGCCGGGACGCCCCGGGCTCCTCGAGTTCGAGTATCTGCGCGGCGGGACGCTCGCCTACCTCGCCGCGTGGGACGTGCATCACGCCAACCTGTTTGACCGCGTCGAGCAGACGACCGGGATCGTCCCGTTCGCTCGGCTCGTGGACCAAGTCATGAAGGTCGAGCCCTACCGGTCTGCCCGCACGGTCTACTGGGTCGTGGACAACGGCTCCAGCCACGCCGGCAAAGCCTCCGTCAAACGGATCACCGAGGCATACCCGAACGCGAGACTGATCCACCTCCCCGTCCACGCCTCCTGGCTGAACCAGATCGAGATCTACTTCTCGATCGTGCAGCGCAAGGCCCTGACACCCAACGACTACGCGACACTGCCCGAGCTCGCCAGACACCTGATGGACTTCGCCCAGCACTACCGCACACTCGCGCGACCATTCGAGTGGACCTTCACCCGCGCCAAGCTCAACAACGTGATCGAGAAGATCACCCGTCACGAACCCCAGCCCCTCACCCTCGCCGCATGAACCGCAAAACTTCCGGACACGTCCACTAGCTCCTCGCCAGAGGCATCTTCGGCCAGCTCCTCGCCTGAGAGCAGCAGCTCGTCGGCAAGCGGTGCGAGCTCGCAGGGAAGGTGGTTGCAGATCACGTCGCGCAGCAGCGCGCGCAGATGGTTTGAGAGGTCGCGCGCCAGCGCCAGGCCGGTGGCGCACTCCACGGCCGTGCCGGCAATCGCCTCGTGCTCCAGCGCGATCGCTGCCAGGGTGCGTTCCACGAGCGCGGCGCGCGCATCGGGGGTGGCACACAGCGCCGCCAAGCGCCCGGCCAGCAGTCCATCGGGGGCACCCTGGGGCTCGAGCTCTGAAGGCGCGCCCAGCAGCGCGCGCAATGCCAACAGGTGATCGCTCAGCCCCTCATACTCGACCGTCCGCTCGCAGCCCAGCTCATAGCGACGTAGCGCCCACGCGATCTCATTCGCGTGGGGGGCGCGGCGGGAGACGAGGTTGCAAAACGCGCGCAACTCGTCCTCCTGATCGGCGGTGACGAGCAGCATCCCGTGCGGATTGCCGCCGCCGCCAAGCGCGATCGTCTCCCAGGGGGCTGAGCCGATCCGCGTAAACGCGCGCGCGCCCAGGGCGATGCGCCCGTCGCCAAACAGCCGCAGCGCACACAACAGCTCGCGGATGACCTCTTCGCCGTGGGCGATCGCAGTGCGCGGTTCGGGACTCTCGGCGCTGAACACGACGAGCAGGTGCTCAGCGCCGTCGGCGCCCCCGCATGTCGCCTGCTCGGGCGCACCGATTGGAGATCGAAGGGATCCCCAATCGGCCAGCAGGGCGTCGGGACGAGCGATCAAAAGACCCCGCGCCAGCGCCAGCTCCGGCGAGGCGATCGTGAGTCCATGCAGGGTTGCCACAAGCGTTATCTCCCCGGCGGCCGCAAACGTCGAGCCGTCGAGACGCTCGAGCGCGCGCTCCAGACGCTCGCGTCGAAGGTCGAAGTCGGTTTGCTCCTCGAACACCTGCTTCAGCAACGCCAGCAGCGCGGCATCGGCACGTGCGTGCACACCGTGGCCGGCCGGATTTCCGCCGCAAGAGATCAGATAGCGATCGAGCGCGTCGAAACCCTCGAGCAGATCGACCGCGGCGGGATATGCGTGCAGACGGCGCAGGGCGGGGAAGCGCTCGGCTATGAACCGGTCTGTCAGCGGCTGATAGCTGTAGAGCGGCGCCGCGCCACGGCCGCGACCGGCGTGCGAGGCGAGCTCGAAGGGAACCTCTTGGCCGGCAAGCACGTCTGAGTGCAGCTGCGCGCCAGCCTGCTCGGCGAACTCGGTGAGGGTCGCTTGCAACTGGAGAGATCGCACGATCCCGCTGACTTCGCCACATGTCGGGACGCTCCTGCTCGGCGCAGCGTGCGTTGCGGGCAGCGCGGGGCCCGCGCATGCCTATGCGATCGCGTGCCTACTCGACAAAAGCACTGTTGTGGATGCTCATGCGACAGCAGCGGCGGGCTCGCCGCCGAGCACCGCTGAGACGGCATCCTCGCAGCCGAGCCAGCGCTCGCCGTAGAAGCGCATGTCCTCGATCAGCGGCAGCAGCGCGCGCCCCTTCTCGGTGAGCGCATACTCGACGCGCGGAGGCACTTCGGCGAAGGTGTGACGCTCGACGATGGCCTCGTCCTCCAGCGCCCGCAGACGCAGCGAGAGCGTGCGTGGGCTGATGCCCGTGAGCGAGCGCTCCAGCTCGCAGAAGCGCGAGCGCCCCTCGGCCAGGTCGCGCACCAGCAGGAGCGTCCACTTTCCACACACGACCTCAGCGGTGCGACATACCGGACATGTCTCGTCAGCGGCCATTTCAGCCTTTACTTTACCAACTGAAGTAGATATAGCGCCGCTCAAGCGGCGGCGGGAGAGGGTGCGGCCCCGCCCTCGCGCCGCGCCTGGGCCTGCGCGACATCCTGCATCGTGGTGCCCTTGCGCCCCTCCGATTGCAACAGCAGCTTGAAGTCGTGTGGACTGGTGGCGACGCGCAACGCCTCCTCGACCGTGACACGCCCGGCCGTGACATGACCGTAGAGCGCCTGGTCGAACGTCTGCATACCGTAGTAGGTGCCACCCGAGATCGCCTCGCCGAGCTGGCCGGTCTGGTCGGGGTCGACGATCATGTCGCGCACCCGGCCGGTCATGCGCAAGATCTCGCAGACCGCCACGCGCCCACCATTTGCGCCGGGTACGAGTCGTTGGGAGATGACACCCTTGATCGTGCCTGCGATCATCGATCGGGCCTGGTTGTGCTGGTGGGGCGGAAAGAAGTCGAGCAGGCGGTTGATCGACTCCGGAGCGTCCACGGTGTGCACGGTGGAGAGCACGAGGTGGCCGGTCTCGGCCGCGGACAGCGCGGTGCGCACCGTCTCCTCGTCGCGCATCTCCCCCACGAGGATCACGTCGGGGTCCTGACGGAGCACGCGCCGCAACGCGCGCTCGAAGGACTTGGTGTCCATACCGACTTCGCGCTGATTGATCACCGAGCGCTTGTCGCTGTGCACGAACTCGATCGGATCCTCAATCGTGACGACGTGCTTTTTCATCGTCACGTTCATGTGATCGATCATCGCCGCGAGCGTTGTCGACTTGCCCGAGCCGGTGGTGCCGGTGAGCAGTACGATCCCGCGCTCCTCCTCCGCGAGCTCGCGCACGACAGGTGGCAGCGCAAGCTCTTCGATCGTGGAGATCCTCGTGGGGATCGCACGACAGGCAAGCGAGATCAGTCCGCGCTGGCGAAACGCGTTGACGCGAAAGCGTGCGACCTCGGCGATTTCAAAGGAGAAGTCGACCTCGTGCTCCTCGGCAAACTCTTTTAGCTTGGCCTGGTCGTGGAGCAGCTCATGCAGAGTGTGTTCGGTGTCCTCTGCGCTGAGCGGCTGCGCCGTCTGGTCGGGGCCGAGCACACCCTGCACGCGATATAGCGGCGGCGAGTCGACCTTCAGGTGCAGGTCGGAGCCATCGCTGGCCACGAGCTTGCGCAGCGCTGCGTGCACATCGAACATGCACACAGCATCGGCCGAGCGACCGGCCTACTTGAACGTGGCAATACCGTGTGGACGAGCGCTATGCCACGTCGCGGAGCTTCTGGGCCTCCGCCAAGGACTGCAGCTTCTTGAGCGACTGGTTCTCGATCTGGCGAATGCGCTCGCGCGTGACGTTGAACGTGCGCCCGACCTCGTCCAGCGTGCGGGGGTGCTCGCCGCCGAGCCCGTAGCGCAGCTCGAGCACGCGACGCTCGCGGTAGGAGAGGTTCTCAAGCGCCTCGCGCAGCGCCTCCTTAGTGAGGATCTCCGCGGCGCGCTCATAGGGGGACTCGGCGCGCTCGTCGGCAATGAACTGGCCGAACTCGGACTCCTCCTCGTCGCCCACCGGCTTCTCCAGCGACACGGGGGCCTGGGCGGAGCGCTTGATCGAGTCGACCTCTTCGGGGTCGATGCCGGTGACCTCGGCGATCTCATCGGCAGTGGGCTCGCGACCGAGCTCGGTGACGAGCTTGCGCTCGGCGCGGCCGATCTTGTTGAGCTTCTCGACTACGTGCACGGGGATGCGGATCGTGCGCGCCTTGTCGGCGAGCGCACGGGCGATCGCCTGGCGAATCCACCAGGTGGCGTACGTAGAGAACTTGAAGCCCTTGCGGTAGTCGAACTTCTCCGCAGCGCGCACCAGTCCGAGCGTGCCCTCCTGGATCAAGTCGAGAAACGGCAGGCCCTGGTTGCGATAGTTCTTGGCGATCGACACGACCAGGCGCAGGTTGGACTCGACCATCTTCTGCTTGGCATCGAGATCGCCGCGCTCTATGCGCTTGGCAAGATCGACCTCCTCCTGGGCGGTCAGCAGACGCACCTTGCCGATGTCCTTGAGAAACAATTGCAAGCTGTCGGTGGTCATGTCCGGCTTGAGATCGAGCGCGGTCTTGGCCTTGCGTCGCCCGCGCTTGTCGGGCGCGCGTTCCACCTGAGAGCCGGCGGCCGTGGCCGGGTCGATGTCCTCGACGAGCTCGATCTCCGATTTCTCGAGGTAGCCGTGCAGCTCCTCGACGTCAGACTCGTCCAGATCGAGATCGGAGGTCGCGGTGGAGATCTCCGCGAAAGTGAGCACTCCCACCTGCTGTCCCTTGGTCAGCAGGTTCTTGACCTCTTCCAGCTCTTGCAGTTCCACCACAGACATACTTTTTTCCGTTTCCGTCGGGAGACTCCCCGAGGTTGCGGAACCCGCCGCCGGGCCCCCCTCAGGGTGCTGCTCGAGGACTACCTTAGCCGGGCTGTGGCCGAGGCCCTCCCGACGGTACAACTCAGATGTACGGGCCTATCGTAACGCCTTCGCGCACAAAGGCGGGCGAAAAAACGTCCGTAGGTGCATGTTTGGCGCCGGTGCGCGATGATTGCAAGACGATGAGTCCCAGCGAAAGCCGCAACGGACGCGAGGTCAAGCCGACCCCCGAGGGCGGCATCCTCGCGGCGCTGCCGCGAGCCCGGCCCCAACGCGCGAGCGCGCGCAGGGCGGCCGCGCGAACCGGCGCTGGGACTGGGCGAGCCAACGCGCAGACCAAGACAAGCGCCGTCACCAGGACGAAGCCGGCCCGCGCGAGGGCCACAGCGAAGCCCGCGAGCGGCAGCGAGTCGGCGGCCGGTGAGAGGTCAACGACTGACACGAAACCGGCTGCCGCCACGAAGCCAGCGATCGACACCAAGCCGGCGGCCACGAAGAAGTCCGCAGCCACAAAGAAGCCCACCAGGACCAGGAAGCCGGTCGAGGCCAAGCGACGTGTCCCCAAGCCAATTGCAAAGCCGATCGAGCCGCCTGCCCCAAAGCAGGGATATGAGCCGGAGGAGGAGGTCGAGTTGGGCGCGACCGTGCATCCGCCGAGCCGTGCGGAGCTCGTCGAGTCGGTGGCGGACATCGTGGGCGAGCTGGCCGGCTCGAGTCTCACCGCGGGCGGGCGGCTGTTGAAGGATGCGTTCTCGCTGTTGCGCCGACCCTGAACGCGCTCGAGCGCTCAAAGCTGCGCAAAGTGCGACATCGATCGGGGTCGCGCCCCCGAATGGTCCGGGGATGGGCCTGTATACTGCCGCCGACGCCGAGTTCTCGTAGTCCAGGCTATGAGAAGCGGGGGACCCAATGCGGACCACGGTGGTTCGCGGGGGCGAATCGGCCCATGTGGGCCGTAGCGCGGAAGTGGAGCGCGAGCCCGTCAGCTCACCCCGTAGGCGCCAGAACAGATGAATCGAACGCTTGCGAACAAGACGCTGCTCGCTGTTGCCACCGCGCTCCTGTGCACGGTCGCACAGACCTCTGCCGCCCTGGCAAGTGCCGGTACATCGAGCCCTACCGCATCGAGCAGCGGCGGTGCCAGCGCCCCAAGCACGGCGCCGGCAGGGACGCCGGCCAAGCCAAACGCCAAGGCGCAGATCGCGACCTGGTTTGGACCTGGCTTTTACGGTAAGCGGACGGCATGCGGGCAGACGATGAGCCCAGTGATCGTGGGCGTGGCCAACCGCACGCTGCCTTGCGGGACGCTTGTGCTCGTCGACTACAGGAGCCACCAACTGACGGTGCCGGTGATCGACCGCGGGCCGTATGCGCACGGCGCCACGTGGGATCTCACCTGGGGTGCGGCGAGCGCGCTGACGATCAGCGAGACCGTGCGCGTGAAGACCAAGATCGTGGGCAGCGCACCAAACAACCCGTTGTTGGGCGTACCCGCCGAAGCGCTGCCGAGTCCCGAAGCGGTGGCCAGCGGCGGCACCGCCCCGACTGCCTGATTTAGGGTCCCTAGCGCGCGGCCGGCGGGTCGGTGTGGACGATCGAGCGCCCGGTGGCGCGCGCCGAGTAGACGCCCAGGTCGGCGCGCGCGGCCAAAGCAGGTGCCTCGGTGCCGTCGTCGGGGCACACGGCGATCCCGATCGCCACCTCCAGCGGCACACCCCGATGGACGGCTGAGCCGCGCACGAGTCGCGCCAGGCGCTCGGCGAGCATGCGCGCGCCGGTAGCGTTGGTCTCGGGCGCCACCAGCCAATAGCGCCCGCGGGTCTCGCGGGAGAGCTCGTCGGTTACGCGCATCCCGCGGCCGAGCGCACTCTCCACCTGGGCCACGAGGCCGTGCAGGTCGTGTGGTGTCTCAGAGCGTTCAAGCCGCGCGACATCCACGATCTCGACGAGCAGCACCGCGAACGGTAGCCCGTCCTCTGCATGGCGCGCGAGCAGCCGTCCGACCGAGGACACCCACGCCGAGGCTCCCTCCTCGCGGCGCACGTCGCGGATCTCGATCTCGGGCTGGATCGGAATCGGCTGAACGGCCGCGAGTGGCTCCGGCGAAGTCTCGGGCTCTCGCTCGTCCACCAGCTTCGTGAACGTGTAGTCGCCCGCGCGCGTGGGAATCGGTTGAACGGCGACGAGCGACGGGGGCTCTGGCCGCGGAGGCTCTGGCCGCGACGGAGCCGGCGGCGTGCGGCGCTCGACCGCGGGCGGCCTTGACGCCTCGTTTCCGGGCGCGGTGCCGGGTGTGCTTGTGCTGTCGCGCGTATCGGCGGGAGCGATCGGGGCGACAGAGGCAACCGGGGTGGCGGGCACCTTGGCGGCGGTGTCGGACGGCGCAGTGTCGGGTGCGCTTGGGCGAAGCGATGGATCGGCCGTGACAGAGGCAACGGCTGGCCCGGCGGCGGCCTGCGGGGGCGATTCGGCAAGTTGCGTGGCGACCGCAGGGACGGCGGTGACCAACAGCGCAACCGTCGAGGACACGGAGGCAAGTCGCTCGGAGAGCTCTCTGACGCGCTCCTCATTCGGGTCGCGCAGCTCCTCGCGAAGCGACTCCCACAGCGTGTCGCAGAGCTGTTGAGCGGCGTGCGCGGCGCGCGTCAAGCGCTCGGCGTTGGCCTGCTCGGCCGATGCTTGGTCGGGTTGGTCTCTCACAGGAGATTGATATCACCAGCGAAGGACACGACGCGGCCTCATCGGCAGTTCCGGGCGCCCGCTTGACATGGACGGTCGCCAAATCGCGGGCTCACCGGATCGGGGCGCGAGACCGATTCGGCGGATCGAGGCATGGACGACTCCGCCTCGCGTATAGCCTTGGCGGATGAGTCGCAGGCCGAAGATCGCGACGATCTCAAAGCTCGAGGATCACACCTCCGAAGAGAAGCGCAGCGGCGCGATGCGCTCGCTGCAGACGGCGGAGGTGACGCTACCGGAGGCGAG
Organism: uncultured Solirubrobacterales bacterium; assembly: GCA_963715765.1. Lineage (GTDB taxonomy): Bacteria > Actinomycetota > Thermoleophilia > Solirubrobacterales > Solirubrobacteraceae > Palsa-744. Next base: position 2,655,465 of record OY970270.1, on the reverse strand, counting down.
ACTGCGAGAGCTTTGGACGCCGGCGCACATGGAGCGCCTGGCACGCACCTACTGGCGCTTTCTCACACGCGTGACGCTGGGACTGATACGAGTGGTGTACGGCGATACCGAGCGCTCGGTTGTGCTGCTGGCATCTCCGGTGAAGCTGCTGACGTTCAGCGCACCCGAATACGAGCTGGACCTCGAGCATGGACGCGTGCGCTGGCGGATCGAGCGGGGAATACTGCTGGCGAGACGCGGGCGGGGGGCGCATGGCCACCTGCAGATCGACGTGCGTCGCCTCCCAGAGAAGCATGCGGGCGAGGCCAGGCTGCGTGCGGAGGTCGAAGTCGCCAACTTCCATCCGGCGATCGCATCGGGTTTTGGCAGGCGCGTTTATAACGGCACTCAGGCACGTATCCATGTGTTTGTGACACACGGCTTCCTGCGCTCGCTCGCGCGGCTGGATCTGGCCGAGTCGAAGACCGGCAGCCTCGCGGCCTGAGGACGTGCGCTGCCGGAGCAGCGCCTTGCCACGTCGAGCGCCTAGCCGAAGCGCCCTTCGCCCCCGAGCGCGCGCAGCTTGGCACGGTCGTGGGTGGCCCTGACGCGACGCACGGTGCCCGAACGCGAGCGCGTGACGAGCGATTCGGTTGTGGCACCCCCGGCTGAGGGGTAGCGCACACCCTGCAGGACGTCGCCGTCGGTGATGCCGGTGGCCGAGAAGAACACGTCGTCGCCGGCGACAAGATCGTCGCGATCGAGCACGCGCTGCAGGTCATAGCCGGCCTCCAGCGCCGCCGTGCGCTCGGCCTCGTCGCGCGGCCACAGTCGCCCGAGCAGCTGCCCGCCGAGGCACTTGATGGCCGCGGCGCTGATGACACCCTCGGGCGTGCCGCCGATGCCCCACAGGAGGTCCACCGGGGAGCGCTCGGTGACGGCCAGCAGCGAGGCTGAGACGTCGCCATGGGGGATCAGGCGCACGCGCGCGCCGGCCTCGCGGATCTCCCGAACTGCCGTCTCGTGACGCGGGCGGTCGAGTATCACGACGATCACATCGCCGATCGGCTGGCCCTTGCGCTCGGCGATCAGCTTGACGGTCTGGGCCAGCGGGCGGTCGAGGTCGAGCAGATCGGCGATCTCGGGACGACCGGCCATCTTTTCCATGTAGACGCAGGGGCCGGGGTCGAACATGGCGCCCTTGCTGGCCAGCGCGATTACGGCAAGCGCCGATGGCATGCCGTGCGCGGCAAGCGTCGTGCCCTCCAACGGATCCACGGCGATGTCAACCTCGGGCGGCGAGCCGTCGCCGATGCGCTCGCCGTTGTAGAGCATCGGCGCCTCGTCCTTCTCCCCCTCGCCGATCACGACGGTGCCGTCCATTGCGACCGAGTGAAGCGCGTAGCGCATGCCGTCGACGGCGGCCTGGTCGGCGGCCTCCTTATCGCCCCGGCCGACCAGCGGGGCGGCTGCGAGCGCGGCGAACTCGGTGACGCGCACGAGCTCGAGCGCGAGGTTGCGGTCGGGACGCGTGGGTGTGTCGGGACTCATCGAGACGAAAACCTACACGAGCCGACTAGTATCCCGACGATGACTGAGATCGGATTCGTTGGGCTGGGCAAGATGGGCGGCAATATGGTGCATCGCATCCGCCGCGACTCCGACCATCAGGTGGTCGCGTTTGACTTCGACAAGGGCGCTGTTGCGACCGCCGTGAAGAATGGCGCGCGCGGAGCCGGCTCGCTGGCGGACCTCGTCAAAAAGCTGAAAGCGCCGCGGATCGTATGGATCATGGTGCCGGCGGGCGATCCTACCCAGCAGACGGTCGACAAGTTGGCGAAGCTGCTCGAGAAGGGCGACACGATCGTCGACGGCGGCAACTCGAAGTGGACGGACGACAAGCGCCGCTCCAAGGATTTGGCAAAGCAGGGCATCCGCTACGTGGATGTGGGCGTGTCCGGTGGCGTGTGGGGGATCGACGTGGGCTACTGCATGATGGTGGGCGGCCCACAGGCGGCGGTGAAGGGCCTCTCGCCGATCCTCAACGTGTTGGCACCACCCACCTCGCAGGACAGCGTTAGGGCGATCGGCGAGCGCGGCTGGATGCACTTCGGCCCCTCCGGCGCGGGGCACTACGTGAAGATGGTGCACAACGGCGTGGAGTACGGCTTGATGCAGGCTTACGCCGAGGGCTTCGACGTGTTCGACAAGTCCGAGTATGAGCTCGACAACGCGAAGATCGCGCACCTGTGGAACCAGGGGTCGGTGGTGCGCTCGTGGCTGTGCGAACTGGCGGCGCGCGCGTTCGAAGCCGACGGCAACGAGCTGCAGGCGATCGAGGGCTGGACCGAGGACTCCGGCGAGGGTCGTTGGACGATCGAGGACGCCACCGCCAAAGACGTGCCGACGCCGGTGATCACCGCGTCGCTGTATGAGCGCTTGAGCTCGCGCGGCAACGGCGAGTTCGCCCACCGCGTGCTGGCAGCGCTGCGCAACCAGTTCGGTGGCCACGCCGTGAAGGCCAATCCGGGAGCCACCAAGACGGCCGGCACCGACGGAAAGCCTGCGGGCCGCGGCGCACCGGCGGGGCCCGCCAAGCAAGGCTCGAAGCAGACCGGAAAGCGCCGGTAGGCGCCGATGGCGGCCGTCGCGACGACCGCACCGGATGAGAACCCGCTCATCGCCGGTCTGGAGCGTTTGCCGGTCGCCCCCACCACACTGGTGATCTTCGGCGCCACTGGTGACCTCGCCAAGCGGAAGCTGCTGCCGGCGCTGTACAACCTCGCCTGCGACGGAGCGCTGCCCGAACGCTTCCACCTCGTGGGCGTATCGCGCAAGGAGAAGGAGCACTCCGACTACCGCAGCGAGTGCGAGCAGGCGATCCGTTCGTTCTCACGGCGCACACCCGATGAGAACGTGCTGAAGCGGTTGCTCGAGCACGTGAAGTATGTGCCCGGCACGTTTGACGACCCCTCTGTGTATACACGACTTGAGAAGGTGCTCGATCGCTTCGACGAGCACGACGGCGAGAAGCTGAACCGGGCGTTCTATCTGTCAACCGCTCCCTCCTTCTTCCCGGTGATCGTGGAGGCACTCGGCAAACAGGGGCTCGACTGCCGCGAAGGAGTCGACGTGCGCGTGATAATCGAGAAGCCGTTTGGCACCTCGCTGGCCGAGGCGCGCGAGCTCAACCAACGCGTGCTGGGAGTGTTCGAGGAGTCCCAGGTGTTTCGCATCGATCATTACCTGGGCAAGGAGACGGTGCAGAACATGATGGCGTTCCGCTTCGCCAACGGCATGTTCGAGCCGCTGTGGAACCGCAACTACATCGACCAGGTGCAGATCACCGCCGCCGAGGACATCGGGATCGGCACGCGTGCGGGCTACTACGACAACGCGGGGGCGCTACGCGATCTGATCCAGAACCACATGTTGCAGCTGCTGTGCCACGTGGCGATGGAGCCACCGGTGAGCTTCACCGCCGACGAGGTGCGCAACGAGAAGGTGAAGGTGCTGCAATCGATTCCCCAGCCACTGGAGCAGGACATCGCGGAGATAGCGGTGCGAGCGCAGTACGCGGCGGGGCACTCGGGCGGCGAGGACGTGCCCGGCTACCTGGAAGAGCCGGGAGTGCGAGCGGATTCGATCACCGAGACGTTCGCGGCGCTGCGCCTGGAAGTTGACAACTGGCGCTGGGCGGGGGTGCCATTCTACCTGCGCACCGGCAAGCGCCTGGCGCGCAAAGTGACCGAGATCGCGGTGACGTTGAAGCCCGTGCCCCACCTCGCGTTCGACCAGGGCGGCTCGCTGGGGGTGCTGCCCAACCAGCTGATCCTCACACTGCAGCCCAACGAGGGCGTATCGTTGCGCCTCGGCGCGAAGATCCCCGGCGCGCGCATGGTGATCCGCCCGGTGCACATGGAGTTCTTGTATGGGACCGCGTTCATGTCGCAATCACCGGAGGCATACGAGCGCTTGATCACCGACGCAATGCGGGGCGATGCGACGCTGTTCACGCGCGACGACGAGGTCGAGGCGCAGTGGCGCATCTGCGACCCGATCCTGAGGGCGTGGTCTGAGACACCAGGACTACTGGCGCAGTATGAGGCGGGCTCGCAGGGCCCCGAGGAGGCACAGAGCATCCTGCGCGATGACCAGGCGTGGCGGGCGATCTGATGAGACGCGCCGAACGGCCCCACCCCTTCGCGACCCGCCACACTTCACCATCGCCAAATCCGATCCGCCAAATCCGATGACCTCCACCAGCGACGCGGTATGGAGCGAGCAAGGGACCACCCCCGACGCGATCGAAGCGGCGCTGCGCGGACTGGTCAACCAGCGCCACTCCGAGAACGGCGCGTTCGCGCCCGCGCGCGCGCTCAACATGATCGCGTTCGTGGACAGCGCTTTCTCAGGCGAAATCGCCAACCGCTTGCGCGGCGTGGGCCGCTACCACGCCTCGCGCATGATCGTGTTCTCCTACGAGCCGGATCGCACCCGCCTGGACGCGCGTGCGATCGTGACCGCCGACCACGAGCCGGGCGAGGGTGAGCTGGGGTTGCTGCGTGAGACCGTGATCGTCGAGATCGGCGAGCGTCATCTCGACGACCTCGTAACGATCGCCGACCCGCTGGTGGTGACCGATCTGGCGACGCTGCTGTGGTCGCCTCATGGACACCAGGAGGCGGTCGACACGTTGCTGGAGCTCTCGCAGGCGGTGCTCGTGGACTCGGTGGAGGACCCGTCGTTCGGCGACGCGGTGCGACGCGCGTGCGAGCTGGGACGGCGCGCTTATGTGGTCGATCTGGCGTGGCTGCGGAGCACCCCCTGGCGCGAGCGACTGGCCTCGGCGTTCGATCCCCCGGCGATGCGCGCGGAGCTTGCGCGAGTCGAATCGGTCACGGTGCGCCATCATCGCGAGTCGACTGTGGCGGCGCTGTTGATGGTGGGTTGGCTAGCCTCGCGACTTGGCTGGGAGATGCAGCCGTTGCGGGCAAACGGTCGCTCGCTCGCGGGTGTGGCCACGGCCAAGACGGACTCGTCCATCGGCGGGAGTGGCGCACCTGTCGAGACGGCGAATCTCAAGGCGGCAGACTTCGAGACGGCGGATGTCGAGGGTCGCACGATCTCGATCCGGCTGGAGCAGGCGCCGGAACTGGACGTGCGCGGCCTTCAGAGCGTTGCGATCTCCACCTCCTCGGGTCGGCGTCTGGGACTGCGGCGAGGCGAGGGCGGGCTGCGTGCGCGCAGCCGCGACGAACACGGCCGCGAACGCGAATGGACGATCCTCGGCGCCTCGCGTGGGGAGGGCGGCATCCTCGGCGAGGGAATTCGCCAGGCACTGCTTCGCGACCCTACCTATGGACCGGCGCTGCAAGCGGCCGAGAAAATGACACCCTGACCTTCTACAGTTGACGGGCGAAGCTATGGCCACGATCGCGTCCCGCGACCCCATCGCTCCCCCACACCCCCTCCCAGCGGATCGGGAGGAGGCGCTGGCGGCGCTCGACACCGCCAGAGAGCAGACGCTCGCACTGGTCGGTCATCTGAGCGACGACACACTGAGCAAGGTGCTCTCGCCGATCATGAGCCCACTCGTGTGGGATCTCGCGCACATCGCCGCATATGAGGATCTGTGGCTTGCCCATCGCTATGGCGGGCTGCCGCTGTTGCGCCCGGACCTCGCGGAGCTGTATGACGCGTTTGAGACGCCGCGCTCGGTGCGGGGCGAGGTCGAGTTGCTCGACCCCGAGCAGGCACGTGCCTACCTGCGCGCCGTGCGCGCACGCACAGCGCAGGCGCTCGACGCGTGCGGCGTGGGCGATGGCACGATCTACGAGCTGGTGTTGCGCCACGAGCTGCAGCACACGGAGACGATGCGCCAGACGATGGCGCTCGCGGGCCTGCTGCCCACCGACGAGCCACGCTTGGGATCGCTCACTGGCGAGAATGCCCTTGCGGGCGCCCTCCATGTCGGGGGGCAAGCAGGCGATTGGATCGACGTGCCGGCGGGACCGTTTGAGATGGGTGCCGGCCCGGAGGGGTTTGCCTACGACAACGAGCGCCCGCGCCACACCGTCGAGCTGCCCACGTTTCAGATCGCGCGCCGGCCGGTGAGCAACGCGAGCTGGTTAAGCTTCAGCGAGGGCGGCGGGTATGAGCGGCGCGAGTGGTGGTCGGAGGAAGGTTGGGCGTGGAAGCTCCAGCAGGACATCACTCACGATCCAGGCGTGGCAAGCGGGCCCCCCGACGCGCCCGTCTGCCGCGTGAGCTGGTTCGAGGCGGACGCGTTCGCCACAGCGTCGGAGGCACGACTACCGGACGAGACGGAGTGGGAGAAGGCGGCAAGCGGCGGCGTCATCGACGGTATGGGGCAGGTGTGGGAGTGGACGAGCAGCCGCTTCGACGGTTACCCGGGATTCGTGGCGCATCCCTACCGCGAGTACTCGGAAGTGTTCTTCGGAGGCGACTACCGCGTGCTGCGCGGCGGCTCGTGGGCAACACACCCCCGTGTGCGGACGATCACGTTTCGCAACTGGGATCTACCGATCCGCAGCCAGATCTTCGCCGGCCTGCGCCTGGCACGGGATGTGAGCTGATGGAGCCGGTTGCCGACCCCCAGAACTCGATCACGATCGACTCCTACCTGCATGAGGGCCAGGAACGCTCGCTGGCCGACGACGTGCTGGATGGCCTCACGCGGCCGTTCAAGGAGCTGCCACCAAAGCATTTCTATGACGCGCGCGGCGCGGAGCTGTTCGACCGCATCTGCGAGTTGCCCGAGTACTACCCGACGCGCACCGAGCGCTCGATCCTGCAGGCCACAGCCGCGCAGCTTGCGAGCACCACCGCCGCGACCGAGCTTGTCGAGCTTGGCTCGGGCACGGCGGCCAAGACGCGGGTGTTGCTCGACGCACTGCACAGCGCCGGCACGCTCGAGCTGTACATACCGGTAGACGTGACCGAGGACATGGTGCGCGACTGCGCACAGGAGCTCACGAGCGAGTATCCGGGCCTGCGTGTGCACGGTGTGATCGGCGACTTCGAACGCCACCTCGACCGTGTGCCGGAGGCGTCAGGCCCACGCCTCGTCGTGTTCCTCGGCGGCACGATCGGCAACTTCCCGCCCGGCAGCCGCCGGCGCTTCTTGCGCGAGATCTCGAAGCTGTTGGGCCCCGAGGACCATCTGCTGATGGGCACAGACCTGGTCAAGGACCCGCAGGTGCTCACGCAGGCATACGACGACGCGCAGGGGGTCACGGCCGCGTTCAACCGCAACCTGCTGTCGGTGCTCAACCGCGAGCTGCAAGCCAACTTCGATCCCGACGATTTCGACCACGTTGCGCTGTTCAACCACGAGCACGAGTGGATCGAGATGCGCCTGCGCGCACGCCGCGAGCACACCACCACCGTGCGCGACCTCGACCTGTCGGTGCACTTCGAGCAGGGCGAGGAGATGCGCACTGAGATCAGCGCCAAGTTCACCCGCGAGCGCGTGGAGCACGACCTGGCGGCCGCCGAACTGGAGATCGTGAGCTGGCTGACCGACCCACAGGAGCTGTTCGCCCTCACGCTCTCGCGCCCGTCGCGAAGCGCCACCGCCCAGCTCTGACCGCAGGAACGAACAGCAAACCCAAACACCGGCGCCCACTCGCCACTCCCACCCCAGTAGTCTCCCCGCGCATGCGAATCCAGGACAGCTCAGCAATTGTCGTCGGCGGCGCCTCAGGCCTCGGCGAGGCCACCGCGCGGCGCCTGCACGAGCAGGGTGCGATCGTCACGATCGCGGATGTCAATGCCGAGAAGGGCGCGGCACTCGCCAGCGAGCTGAACGTGGAGTTCGTGTCGTGCGACGTGCGCGAGGAGGGCCAGGTGCAGACGGCCGTCAAGCAGGCCGCGGCAGCTGATGGCGGGCTGCGCATAGCCGTGTGCTGCGCCGGCATCGGCTGGGCCCAGAAGGTCGCCGGCTCCAAGGGCCCGCACCCACTGCTGCCGTTTGAGACAACCATCCAGATCAACCTGATCGGCACCTTCAACGTGCTGCGATTCGCGGCCACCGCGATGATCGCGGCAGAGCCCCTGGAGGACGGCGAACGCGGTGTGTGCGTCAACACCGCCTCGGTTGCAGCCTATGACGGGCAGATCGGCCAGATCGCCTACTCGGCCTCCAAGGGAGGCATCGTGGGCATGACGCTGCCGGCCGCACGCGACCTTGCCGGCCAGGGCATCCGCGTCAACACGATCGCCCCCGGCCTGTTCGACACGCAGCTGCTGGCCGCGCTGCCGCAGGAGGCACGCGAGAAGCTGGGCGCGGGCGTGCCCTTCCCCAAGCGGCTCGGCACTCCCGCCGAGTACGCACAGCTTGCGGCCCACATCGTCGAGAATCGGATGCTCAACGGAGAGGTCATCCGCCTCGACGGCGCGCTGCGAATGCCTCCGCGCTGAGCGCGGCGCCGGCTAATCCATATGCCTCCGCGCTGAGCGGTCGACGGTTTCAGTCCATCGACCACTCCACGCGCGCTCGGTGTCCGCCGCCGAGAGATAGAAACAAACGTCGCTGGGCCGGTGGGGGCCCGGCCCAGCGACGCCTCGCGTAAGTTTTAGGAGAGACGTTCGACAAGCATCGCCATGCCCATGCCGCCGGCGACGCACATCGACTCGATGCCGTACTTGCCACCCTTGGTCTCCAGGTTGTTGAGCAGAGTGGTCATGATGCGAGCGCCCGTCATCCCGAACGGATGGCCAAGCGCGATCGCGCCGCCGAACGGGTTGAGCTGCTCCTCGGTGATGCCGAGCTCTGCCATGCAGGGCACGATCTGCGCGGCAAACGCCTCGTTGATCTCCACCACATCGATGTCCTCGATCTTCATGCCCGTGTTCTCGAGCAGCGCTTTGATCGCGGGGATCGGGCCGAGGCCCATCACCTCCGGGCGGATCGCCGCGACCGTCGAGGCGATGATGCGCGCCTTCGGCTGCAAGCCCAGCGCGGACGCCTTTTCTTCGGACATGACAAGCACCGCGGCCGCGCCGTCGTTGAGCGGACACGCATTGCCGGCGGTAACCGTGCCGTCGGGCTTGAACACCGGCTTCAGCGCCGCCAGCTTCTCCAGGGTCGTGCCTGGACGCGGACCGTCGTCCTTGCTGACGACCGTCTCGGGCACGTCGATCTCGTTGCCCTCCTTATCGACATCTTTGTGCGCGGGCACGGTGACGGGAATGATTTCCTTGTCGAAGTGGCCGGACTCCTGCGCATCAACCGCGCGGGTCTGGGAGATCAGCGCCCACTCGTCCTGGGCCTCGCGACTGACTTTGCGTTCATCGGCCACGTTCTCGGCGGTCATGCCCATCGGGATGTAGACGTTGTAAAGCGAGTTCTCCGAGCCGTCCACGAGCGGGTGGAACTCGAACTGAGCGCTGCCGCGACCGGCCCGCGACACTGCCTCCACGCCGGCTGAGATATAGGTGTCGCCCTCGCCCGCCTTGATCGCGTGGAACGCCATCCGGATCGTCTGCAGCGATGAGGCGCAGAAGCGGTTGACGGTGGTGCCGGGCACGTGGTAGTCAATGCCGGCGATCAGGCTGGCGATGCGCCCGATGTTGTAGCCCTGCTCCCCCTCCCCGTAGCCGCATCCCATCATCACGTCGCCGATCGTGCTCTGCTCGACCTGGGGGTTGCGCTCCACGATCGCCTTCAGCGGGATCGAGGCGAGGTCATCGGCGCGTACGGTCTTCAGCGATCCCTTCACGGCCCGCCCGATGGGCGTGCGGATGGCGTCGACGATCACAGCTTCAGGCATGTGTGTTTCTCCTTGATTGGTATGGCGGGAACGGACCCTCCACCCGCCCCGCACAGCGCGGGAGCAGCGCGCATCTTATGCGAGATCGAGACGGGCCTAGGATCGGGACGTGCCTAGGGGACTGACCTACAGGTCAAGCCGCGACACGCCAAGCTCGTCAAAGCCCACATGATGAGCCAGCTCGTGGCGCACGGTTCTCGTGACCTGCCCGCGCAGCAGGTCGGGATCGTGGCCGAAGTCGCGGCGCAGCGTGTCACGGAAGATTACGATTCGATCGTGCACGTCCTCACGCGCCACGGTGCCTCCCTGGTAGAGGCCGTAGGCGCCGCGCTCGCGCCCACCGTCGGAGATCACCACGGCCACGTGCGCGAGCGCGTTGCGCAGCAGATCGGGAAGGTCGTCGAGCGCGTCGCGCACCAGCTCCTCAAAGTCCTCGTCGTTGAGGGGGTCGAGCTGCATGAACTCCGCTTCGTCTGGATCGACCACGAGCCCTTCGCGCGCCACCTCCTCGGAGTGACGGATGAGCTCGTCAAACTCGGCCTCGGACTCCGGGTCGCGCCATTTCGCGAGTTGCACGGCCGTGAACGCGAACACGGCGGAGACGGCCGCCACGAAGATCACGCCGAGCATGATCTCCTCGACCGCCCTGACAATGCCGATCGAGCTGAAGCCCTGACCCACGACCAGCGCGATCAGGCCGATCGCGAAGGCCACGAGCGCGGCCGCTGCAATGCGACGAGTGTTGCCGAAGGCGCTTTGCGACCTCGACACACGCATCCCAGACCTACTTGAGCGTGCGGGCGATCACGAGCCTTTGAATCTCGTTGGTGCCCTCGTAGATCTGAGTGATCTTCGCGTCTCGCATCATGCGCTCGACCGGATACTCCTTCACATAACCGTAGCCGCCCAGCACTTGAACCGCCTCGACGGTCACCGCCATAGCAGTATCCGAGCAGAACACCTTCGCCATCGAGGAGTACTTCGCGCGCTGCGGATGGCCCTGATCGGCCATCGCGCACGCCTTGTACAGCAGCTCGCGCGCCGCGGCGGTCCTGGTTTCCATGTCGGCCAGCTTGAACTGGATCCCCTGAAACTCGTTGATTGCCTGGCCGAACTGCTTGCGCTCGCGCGCGTAGGCGACCGCGTAGTCGGTTGCGCCCTGCGCAATCCCGACCGCCTGGGCGGCCGCGCCGAGGCGGGTGCGCTCCAAAGTACCGAGCGCGACACGCAGCCCTCTCCCCACCTCGCCGATCACGTTCTCCTGGGGCACCCGTACGTCCTCGAAGATCGGCTGGCCCGTCGGCGAGGCGCGGATGCCGAGCTTGTGCTCGAGCTTGCCCACGCTGAAGCCGGGGCGGTCGGCCTCCACCACGAACGCGGTGATCCGTTTGCTCTCGCGGTCGGTCACCGCAAAAGTGATGTAGAAGTCGGCCACGCCGAGGTTCGAGATCCAGTTCTTGGTGCCGTTGATCACCCATTCGTCGCCCTCGAGCACAGCGGTGGTCTGCATCCCAGCCGGATCGGACCCCGCTTCGGGCTCGGACAGCGCGAACGCCGGGGACCACTGGCCGCTGGCGCACTTGGGTAGGAAACGCGCCTTCAGCTGATCGGAGCCAAACAGCTGAATCGGCAAGGTGCCGAGCTCCTGCACCATCAGGATCAGCGCGCACGCGGCGTCGACCTTGGCGATCTCCTCGACCCCCATGTTGAGCATCAAGGTGCCGGTGCCGGTGCCGCCGTACTCGGTCGGAAACGGCAGCCCGAGAATGTCCTGCTCAGCGAGCACCTTGCGAATGTCCCATGGGTACTCGGCCTGCTCGTCGATCTCCGCGGAGCGCGGTGCGATCTTCTCTTGGGCGATCTGTTTGATCGTGGCGCAGAAGTCCAGGTGCTCCTGCGGGATCGTGTAGGTGTCGTTGAGGGTCATGTGCATCGTGTGTTGATCCTAATGGCCCCGCTAGGCTGGTGCTCCTATGGGTGCCCAAATGGACTCTGCGCAGACTGACATCGACCCCGAGCAGCTGATCGAATGGATGGCCGAGGACGGCGATCTGCAGGTGGTCGACGTGCGCGAGGCATACGAGCGCGAGGCGGGCTTCATCGCCGGCTCGCTGCACATACCGCTCGTCGAGCTCAGCTCCAGAGCAGCGGAGATCGAGCGCGAGCGGCCCGTGGTGTTCTACTGCCGTGTGGGCGCGCGCTCGGATATGGCAGCCCAGGCATTTCGGGCCAGTGGCGCGAACGCGCTGTCGATGCGCGGCGGGCTCGTGCGCTGGGCAAGTGAGAATAGGCCGCTCTCTCCCGAGGGCGGCATCGTGGCGGACCACTGACGATCAGCAAGGGAGATCCAAATGGAGGCATCCGAATACCCCAAGGTCACCGTGGGCGAGGGCTATGCCGTAGCGGAGAACCTCGACGCGCTCGGTGAGGGCTATGGCTTTCGCAAGATGCGCAAGGGTCTTGGCGTGAGCGCGTTTGGCGTCAACGCGATCACGATGCCCGCCGGCTATGAAACCGGAAGTCATTTCCACGACGTGCAGGAGGAGCTGTACTTCGTGCACCGCGGCACGATCGAGATGGTGTTTGGCGACGGCAGCACCCATCGGTTGGAGGAGGGCGGATCGGCGCGCGTGGACGCCGCCACGCTGCGCAAGGTTCGCAACGTCGGCGAGGGCGACGCGACATACCTGTGCGCGGGCGGCAAGGACGGCTATGTCGGGCGCGACGGAAGACTCCCCGACGGCGAGAGCCGGGTCAGCGGACCTCCCGGCGCTCCTCAGTAAAGAAGTTCCTTGACATAGCGCTGGTGCAACCGTCCCAGCGCGGTCTTTTCGGGATGGAAGTCGATCGCGTTGAACACGATCCCCGTCACGGGCGCCCACGCGATGATCAGGTACACGCCGATCGCCAGCGCCGTGATGCGTAGCCGGCGCGAGCTCGATAGGGCCGCCAGCGGCAGCACCCACAGCACGTACCACGGCAATACCCAGCTGAGTGTGACGAGCAGCGCCACCGAGGCCCAGCCGGCCGCCGTGATCGAGTCGCGTCGGCGCCACGCGAGCCATGAGCACGCTGCCACACATGCCACGAGCACGCCACTGAGCAGCACACGCAGGGTTTCGGTCTCCCCCCCTGCCCGAGCGCCAGGCCGAGCAGATTGGGAATGCTCACCATCGTCACCAGCCGGCCCTGGGTGGCCAGATCGGGCAGGTGCGGGCCGAACGCGAGGATGCTGGCGGTCCCAAACACGAGTGCCCCCAACGCCATTCCGAGCAAGAGCTGCAGAAGGTCGCGGCGACGGTGCAGCAGAGCGGCGAGCACCACCGGCAGCAGGATGCCAGCCGACGCCTTGATCGCCACAGCCGCCACGAACGCCACTCCGGCGCCGAGCAGCGTGGGTGAGAGCCACTGGGCTTCGGGCCCCTCGTCCCCGCCGGCCGGCCGGCCATCCCCTCCGTATCTGGCACGCAGCAACAGATAGAAGCCGAGCACCACGCAGAACATCATCAGGAAGTCGTTGTGGTCGCCGCCGAGCCCCCACACGAGCACGATCGGATTCAACCCGACGAACACGATCGCGGCAACGGGATCGCGACCGAGCAGACGAGCCGAGTGCCACACCAGCAGGACGATGCCGAGGCTCGTGAGCATCAACAGCCCCTTCAGCACCCAGAAGGTGCCCGCCACACCGAGTGGGACCACCGCGAAGGTGATCAGAGTGAACAGCGGACCGTAGGGGCTCAGTAGCTGGTGCCAGTTGCTGAGCGCGTAGCTCGGGTCGTTGTGAGGCTCGAGCACCGGAATTGTGGTGTAGGGGTTGAGATGGTGAACGACCTCCATGCGCCCGTAGTTGACGTAATTGAAGATGTCGGTCAGGGCGAGCGGCGGTGAGAGAAACATGATCGCCTGCACCACCACGATCGCCGCGATCGCCCAGCGCGCGGGCAGGCGCGGCACGTACTTCAGACCCACCACGTAGCTCAGATACATGAGCACGATGGGAGCGGTGAAGAGGTACTTCAGCCCCTTGCTGTTGCGTGTGAGCGAAGGCCACAAACCACCGAGCGGCCCGGCCATCCAATGCGGGAAGTAGCCCTGCGTGGTGGTGGCCGCGAGCAGGCTCGGACGGTCGGCGGCGGCTACCACGATGAGCGCGCAGCACGCCACGATCGTGACCAGCACGCCCACGCCAATGGCGACCTCCACGCGCCGCCCCTTGGCGCCCGCAAGTGTGCGTCGCTTAACGTCGGCGGGGCCCCGCAGGGCCCCGGTGACACTTCCGCTGCTGGTCAGCGCGCTCAGAAGCTCAGAGCGTTGTGACGTTGACGGCCTTGGGGCCCTTGTCGCCCTGCTCCGCGTCATAGGACACCTTGGTGCCCTCCTGGAGCGAACGGTAGCCTTCGCCGTTGATACCGGTGTGGTGGACGAACAAGTCCTTGTCGCCATCATCGGGGGTGATGAAGCCGAACCCCTTGTCGTCGCTGAACCACTTCACTGTGCCGGTAGGCATGTGATTTTCCTCCACGATATGTGCGTGCTGCTACGCGGAGGATGCTTCTAGAGCTTCGACCTGCGAGCGCTTGCACTGCTTTTCGCCGGGTTTTCTGCCCGACCAGACCGCACGACGGTATCAGGTCGGTACGAGCATGTGTTAGCAAGTGGTATATGCCTTCCAGCGTGCAACCCGCCCCGTCAGAACCCCCGCTGAGCCTGGCACGCCTGCTGCCCCCCGACGCTCCAGGCACGGTCGAGCTGATCGTCGAGGAGTTGGGGCTGGCCGAGCTTGCCGAACACACGGCAGTGCGCCCGTATGTGCTGCTCAACATGATCAGCACCCTCGACGGCCGAGCGAGCATCGGCGGACGCTCGGGTGCAATCGGGGGGCAGGCCGACAAACAGCTGTTTCATGGGCTGCGCACGGCCGTGGATGCAGTGATGGCGGGCGCAGGCACGATCCGCGCCGAGCGCTACCGGCGACTGGTGCGCGACGAGCCGGGGCGACGCATCAGACGCGAGCGTGGACTCACCGAGGAACCGCTTGCATGTGTTGTGTCCGAGCGCCTCTACCTACCCCCCGAGATTCCGCTGCTGAACGAAGACGGCGCGCGCGTGGTTGTCATAACCCCTTCCACTCAAACTGTTTCCGACGTTGACGCCGAAATCGACTACATACGAGCCGAGCACGACGGAGCGCTCGATCTGCGCGGCGCGCTGGCGGAGCTGCGCGAGCGCCTGAACGTACGCACGCTGTTGTGCGAGGGCGGCCCCCACTTGAACTCGCAGTTGCTTGCCGCCGGACTGGTTGACGAGCTGTTCCTATCGCTCTCGCCGATCCTCGCCGGCGAGGATCCCACCGGGAAGGCACTGCGAATCGTGGCGGGCGCGAGCCTGGAACCGCCGGTCGCGCTGGAACTCGTGGCGGCGTTCGAGCACAGCTCGAGCCTGTTCCTGCGCTATCGCGTCACTCAGTCTCGATCGGCTTCGACCTGACCGCGACCGGTGGCGAGCACCGCGACGTTGAGCACGACGCTGTTGGGCACCATCGTGGCTCCCTCCTCGGTCACGAACGTCGTGTAGAGCAACCCGAGCGAGCCCACGGTTCCCTCGATCTGCCCGGCGAGCGGTCCGCCCTGCAAGCGCACGCGATCGCCCACCCGAAACGGTCGCGCGCTGAGCAGCACCGTCCCCGCGAACACGTTGCCAAGCGTCTGCTGGGCGGCGAGCCCGAGGATCACGGTAGCGGCAGCCCCGCCGAGCGCGAGCGTGCGGGCATCCACACCGACAATACTGAGCGCGACAATCACCGCAACCGCCACGGTGACCAAACGGATCACGAAGCCGACGGTGCCCGCGATCGCTGGATCCAGGCGCCTGAACAGCGCCGGGCCGAACGCACGCCCGATATCCCGCGCGAACCCCCAGCCGAGGATCACCAGGAGCAGCACCGTGACAATCGTCACCGGGGTTTCCAGCCACGCCAGATTGCCGTGGCCGTACTTGTCCAGGCCAAGCAGCTCGCGGCGGTGTTCGTAGAGCACCACCACCCCCACGAACAGAGCCCCGAAGAGCAGCGCCTCCCAGCGCGCACGCCGTACCGCGCCGGGGCTTACCTGGCGCAGCAGGCCCACTTCCTCCCAGGCCTGGCTGCGGGTCTCGAACATCTTTGCTGGGGTCTTCGACGGCGTCACCTGGCGTCAATGATGGTGCACGGAGCCACTGCCCGCCCCGCTTGCAAGCCAAACCCCATCGCGGACCACCCTCCGCCGACCACCGTGCGAGCTCCCCGCGGAGCGCTCAGGCCGATGTATAGATGACCATCGCTCCACCGAACACCAGGCAGTAGATGGCGAACGGGATCAGCGTCCTTGTCTTGAACCAACGCACGAGGAAGGCGACGGTGAAGAAGGCTGTGATGCCAGCGGCCACGCAAGCCACCAGCGCCTGGCCGCGCACGCCGTTGCCGAGGTGGCCGAGCAGGTCGGGCAACTTGACTATGCCTGCCACGAGGATGATTGGGGTAGCCAGCAGGAACGCGAAGCGGGCGGAGTCGCTGTGGTCAAGACCACGCGCGAGACCGGCGCCCATCGTCACGCCGTCGCGACTGATGCCGGCGACGAGAGCGGTGGATTGGGCCAAGCCCACAACCAACGCCTCGCGGTACTCCAGCGAGTCGAGCTCGCGCCCGCCCTCTGGGTTCAGTCCCTCCCGCGCCGCCAGTTCTCGCACCGCCGCACGGCGGCGATAGCGCTCTGCGGCGAACAGCACGAGGCCATTGACCATCAGGAAGATGGCGGCGACTTCCGGCTTGGCCGTGAGGGTGCGCAGTTGATGCTCGAGCGCCAGCCCGATGATCCCGGCGGGGATGCTCGCCACGATGATCAGCCACGCCAGCCGCTCGGTGGGTGTCTCCGCACGACGCTTCCCCAGCGTGACGAAGAACGCCTTGACGATTTCCACCCATGTGCTCCAGTAGTAGACGAGCAGGCCGAGCGCACTGCCCACGTGCAGCATCACGACGAACGCGAGCCAGAACGACTCCGATTCGGACTGCGCGTCGACCAGTTTGTTCCAGCCAAACAGCGTCGGGAACAGCACGGTGTGGCCGAGGCTCGAGATCGGAAACAGCTCGGTCACGCCCTGCAGCACACCGAGCACGATCGCCTGGAAGTAGCTGATCGCCGAGGCGAGGGGCGTGCTGACGAGAACTAGCGACATCGCGGCGGGAGCATATGCGAACGAGCGCGGCTACCGTGCCGCTCGGAGCGCCGGTCGCTGGATCGACACCGACGCGCGCCGGCGCGGGCTGAGCTAGCCCGTCCCCGGAAAGCTCACCTCGACCGCGAGCCCACCCTCCGTGCGCGCGCTGGCTGTAACGCTCGCCCCGTGTGCGGTGGCGATCGCACGCACGATCGAGAGCCCGAGGCCGTGTCCCTCGCGGTGACCGGCGCGATCGGGTGCCAGCCGCCGGAAGGGTTGGAACAAGCGCTGCACCTCCTCGGGAGGCACCGCCGGTCCGCTGCTGGAAACCGAGAGGACGGCGTGCCCAGCCCTGGTGTCCGTCATAACCTCGACATGGCCGCCGGCCACGTTGTGACGCAGCGCGTTGTCCAGGAGATTGGCCACCAAACGCCCGATCAGGCGTGGATCACCCAAGCTCGGCGCTGAGACGATCGTGGCGCTCAGGCTCAGCCCGCGACGCTCGATCTCCGCTCGGCGCGCACCCAACGCCTCGTTGGTGAGCGCTCCCAGGTCGAGCGGCTCGCGCCGCTCCAAGCCGCGCTCGCTGCTGGCGAGCGTAAGCAGTGCCTCGATCAGCCGCTCCTGCTCCTCACTGCTCGTAAGTACCCGCTCGCAGGCTGCGCGCAGGGAGCCATAGTTACCGTCGGGGTCGGCGAGCGCCACCTCCAGCAGCGCGCGCTCGACCGTCAGCGGTGTGCGCAGCTCGTGTGAGGCATTGGCCACAAACTGACGCTGGGATTGAAAGGAGGACTCCAGACGTGAGAGCAACCCATCGATCGTGTCACCGAGTTCGGTCAGCTCGTCGTCGGGACCCTCCAGCGCGAGGCGCTCGTGCAGGTTGCTGGCCGAGATCTCACGCGCGGCGCTTGTGATCTTGTGCAGCGGGCGCAGCACGCGTCCGGCGATCAGCCAGCCCAGCCCCATCGACGCCACCGCCATGATCGCCAGCGCGATCCCCGACATGATCAAGAGCTGGTGCAGTTCGGCACTGTGCTGCTGGGTAGCGAGCATATGCAACTTGCGCACCTGGTATTGCACCTGCTGTGGAGTGACCGACACAGGCCCCGAGGTGCGGGCGCTTTCGGGCACATGCACCGGGACGCCGGCGCTTTCGGGCACATGCACCGGGACGCCGGCGCTTTCGGGCACGGGCATGGCGTGGGTGCTTTCGGACGCGTGCCCCGAGGTGCGGGTGCTTTCGGACACGTGCACGGCGGCACCTGGTGTCGCGCTCCTGTGGGTCTGAGTATGGACTTGAAAGATCTGCGCCCCTCCCGGCGAGATCCCCGGCACGCTCCCCACGATCGACCCCCGCACACCGCCCTTCGAGAAGGTCACCTCCTCACTGCCCGATCCCTTCACCAGCAGGTATGTGGTCGCCAGCAACGCCGCGCCCGAGAAGAGAAACAGCGCGCCATACATCAGCGTGAGCCGCAGCCGCACAGTGCGGCGGGGCAGGCACGCGCGAACCCAGCTCGCGGCCAACACTCGCGGACCGCCGAGCCAGCGCGCTCGCGGTGCCGCCGATCGGGCGGGCGGCGGCGAGGCGATCGGATCGGAGGCGCTCATCGCGGTCCCTAAATACGGTAGCCGGCCTGCTGCACCGTCTCGATCACAGGCGGCTCGCCGAGCTTTGAGCGCAGGCGCCTGATCGTGACCTTGACGGTCGTGGTGAACGGATCGGCCGCCTCGTCCCACACCCGCTGCAAGAGCTCCTCCGCGGAGACAACCCGTCCCTGCGCGGCGAGCAGGTACTCCAGCAGCGCGAACTCCTTCGGGCTGAGCGCAAGGCGCTGCCCGTCGCGCGTGGCGACGCGATGGGCGGGATCGAGCCGCAGATTCCCGTGCACGAGCGTCGGGGGCAGTGGCGGGTGTGCGCGCCTGCCGAGCGCACGAACGCGAGCCACAAGCTCGGCGAACGCGAACGGCTTTGGCAGGTAGTCGTCGGCGCCAAGGCTGAGGCCGTCCACGCGATCCTCGATCGTGGTTGCCGCCGTGAGCATCAGGATGCGGGTGTCGCGTGCCTGTGCCACCAGCGAGCGGCATACCTCGTCGCCATGCACACCGGGCAGGTCGCGGTCGAGCACAACCACGTCGTAGTCGGTGATCGCCACATGCGCGAGCGCGTCGCGCCCGTCGCGTGCGATGTCCACAGCGACTCCCTCACGGCGCAAGCCGGTCGCTACCGTGTCGGCCAGCTCGACGTGGTCCTCGACCAGCAACACCCTCATCGTCCCATCCACCACCCGTGCTCGCACACGCCTGGGGCGTGTGGCATCGGCAGGACGAGCAGCGTGGACTGGTCCATGTCCCTCAAGCGTGCCCGATTTGTGGTTACAGCGCGGTGACAGCGCCGCTCACCGTGGTGTAACCGCCGATTTCGTACAACCCCGGTAGACACCCATCCGTCGGGGGGTCGCCCGCCGCGTACCTGCCTGCGACCGCCCGTCCATCAAGGAGACCAAGACATGAAGACGCCGCGACTCGCAATCCCGCTGAGCGCCCTGGGGGTGATCGCCGTGAGCCTGATTCTGGCCGCCTGCGGGGGGTCCTCGCCCTCGAACGCGGCGTCAAACGAACAGTCAAAGGAACAGAAGGCGGAAGCGAAGTTCGCCGACTTCGCCAAATGCCTACGCGAACACGGGGTCAAAGCCGAATCCGTCTCGCATTCCGGTGGCGCCCATGGCCTAAAGGTGTCGCCCGGTTCGGGTGGACCTCAACAGTTCGAAGCGGCGGAAAAGGCGTGCGCTCGCTACCGGCCCACACCACAGAAGGCGAACCTCTCGCCGCAGCAGAAGGTGGAACAGGAAGAATCGGTGCGCAAGTTCGCCAAGTGCATGCGCGAACACGGGGTCAAAGTCGAAGCCTCCACCCAGGGCGGAGGCATCCAGATCCGGATCCACGCGCATCCGGGCGCCGAAAGTGCCCCGATTCCCGAAAGCCCCGCGTTCCAGACGGCACAGAAGGACTGCTCGGGTCTGCTTCCGGGCGGTGGTCCCAAGGGCGGTCCACCAGGCCCCGATCAGGCCAAGAGCGCCGGCGGCAGCGAATCCGAGGGTGTGCTCTCGTCGCGAGCCGGCGGTTAGTCGATGGGCGCATCCGACCCCGACCGGCCGCGGGAGGCAGCGGCAGCGACTGCCGGCGCCCTGAGCGACGAGATCCCAAACGAGGAGGCCCTGAGCATGGAGGCCGGCGATCGGCCCGACGGAGACGCAACCCCCGCAGACACAACCGGGGGCAGCCGGCGCAAGCGGTTGGCGGCACTGGCGGCAGTTCTGCTGGCGGCGATCGTCGTCGCCGTGGTCGTGCTGCTGGACTCGGGCTCCGCGCCCCGCGACACCGCCGGCACGGGCGTGCCCGCGGGGCAGACCACGGCCGAAGTCACACGTCGTACGTTGACGGAAAGCTCGACGGTGGACGGCACACTCGGCTACGGCACCACGCTCGAACTGTACGACCGGCTGTCGGGGACGTTTACGTGGCTGCCGACGACCGGCGCGGTGATCGGGCGGGGCGGGACGCTGTGGCGGGTGAATAACGAGCCCGTGGCGCTGATGTACGGGTCGGTGCCGGCGTATCGCACGCTCAAGCAGGGCGTCGGCGACGGCCCCGACGTGACGGAGCTGAATCAGAACCTGATCGACCTCGGCTTCGACCCTTATGGCGCGATCACCGATGTCGAAGAGTTCAGCGAAGCGACCGCCGCGGCCGTGCGCCGTTGGCAGCACGCTGAAGGCCTATCCGAAACGGGCGAGGTCGAACTGGGCCGCATCGTGTTCTCCCCCGGCGCGCGGCGCGTCACCGCCGTGAAGGTCGCGCTGGGCCAGGATCCGCCGGATGGCGCCGGCGCGGAAGAACCGGCTTCTGAAGACCAGGGCTCGAAAGAACCGTCGTCTGAAAAACCGTCTTCAAAAGAACCGACCTCGAAAAAACCATCCTCCGAAAAACCTGCCTCGAAAAAACCGGCCGGCGAAGGAGCCTCCAAAGAACCAGCGGCAAAAGAACCCGTCTCCAAAGAGCCAGCTTCCAAAGAACCGGATTCCACCGGTACAGACGAACCTGGCGGTGGCGCCGGCGCGGGCATGGTGGTGCTCGACACGACCTCGACCCAGCAGCTCGTGACGCTCAAACTGAAGGCCGAACAGCAGACGCTCGCCCACATCGGCGAGGTGGCCCCGGTGACGCTCCCCGGCAATCGGGTGGCGCAGGGGCGAATCACCGAAGTCGGCAGCGTCGCCGAAACCAAAGAAAGCCCCAGCGGCGAAAAGGGCGCGAGCGGGGAATCGGAATCGCCCACGATCGCGGTGACGCTCGCGCTCAAGCACTCGGTCGCGCACCTCGACGCGGCGCCGGTGAGCGTCGAACTGGTCAAGAGCATCCGCCACGAAGTGCTGACGGTCCCCGCGACCGCGCTGACGGCCACCGCGGGTGGCGGCTACGCGATCGAGACGCTGCAGGGCGGTCGCCGCGTCGCGCTGACGGTGACGCCGGGGATGTTCGCCGACGGCTACGTGCAGGTCGAAGGGGCCGGCGTTCACGAAGGACTGACGGTGATCGAGTCCGAATGAGCCGGGACGGTGAGCAGAGCGCCCCGATCCCCGTCCTGGAGCTGATCGAGGTGGTCAAGGAATACCCCGGCGGCGTGCAGGCGCTGCGCGGGGTGAATCTGACGGTGGGAGAGGGTGAGCTGTGCGCGATCATCGGCCCGTCCGGGTCGGGCAAGTCCACGCTGCTGCACATCATGGGCACACTTGAAAGACCGACGAGCGGGGTCGTGCGGATCGCCGACGTCAACGTCGCCGAAGCCTCCGACCGCGAACTGGCCGCGCTGCGCGCGTGGCGGATCGGGTTCGTGTTCCAGCAGTTCCACCTGCTGGAGGCCCACACGGCGCTCGAGAACGTCGCCAATGGCCTGCTCTACACGGGCACTCCCGCTCGTGAGCGCCGGTGGGAGGCGCGCGCGGCGCTGGAGCGCGTCGGACTCGGCCACCGCGCGCAGCACACCTCGGCGCTGCTCTCCGGCGGCGAGCGCCAGCGCGTGGCGATCGCCCGTGCGCTCGTCAGCAGACCGGCGATCGTGCTAGCGGACGAGCCCACGGGCAACCTCGACACCGCCAGCGGCGCCGGCATCCTCGAGCTACTGCACGCACTCAATGCACAGGGGACGACAGTCGTAGTGATCACCCACGACCGCGAGATCGCGGCGATACTGCCCCGGCGCGTGGAGCTACGCGACGGGCGCCTGATCGCGGACGAGCTCGTGGGGACGCCGGCATGATGGCAGCCGAGCTCCGGCACGGGCGTCTGCGACGCCGGCCGCAGCGGCGCCTCAACCCGCGGCCGGCGGACGGGGCCAGCGGACGGGGCGGGACACAGATCCCCCGCAGCCGCTTGCTGGGCGCCGACGTCGTGCGGGTGGCAAGCGTGGGGTTGCGCACGCGCCGGCTGCGCGCCGCGCTCTCGGCGCTGGGGGTGGCGATCGGGATCGCGGCGATGGTGGCCGTCCTCGGGATCTCGGACTCGAGCAAGGCGGGCCTGCAGGCCGAGCTGAACGAACTGGGCACGAACCTGCTTACGGTCGCGCCCGGCCAGACGTTCTTCGGCGAAGCCGCGAAGCTGCCGGAAGCGGCCGACAGGGCGGTGCGCAATCTGTCAAGCGTGCAGTCGAGCGCCGCCGTGACTGCCATCTCGGCAGCGAGTGTGCGGCGCAACCCCTACATCGAAGCGGCTGAAACTGGGGGCATCGACGTGTACGCGGCCGATCGGCAGCTGCGGGCCACGCTCGGCGGGCGGATGCTCGCGGGGCGCTTCCTGGACTCCGCCAACGAACGCTACCCGCTGGTGGTGCTCGGCACGGTTGCCGCGCAGCGCCTGGGCGTGCAGCAGCTGACCGTGAACGGACGCTCGGTGCAGGTCTATCTCGGCGACCAGTGGTTCACGGTCGCGGGCGTGATCGGCCCGCTGCCGCTGGCGCCCGAAATCGAACGCGCCGCGTTGATCGGCTATCCGATCGCGCATGAGCTGTTCGACACGACCCGCCACGCCACCATGCTGTACGTGCGCGCTTACCCCGAACGGGTGCGCGAAGCGGACTCGCTGCTGGGCGCAACCGCGGACCCGCAGAACCCCGAACAGACCACAGTCAGCCGCCCCTCCAACGCACTGCAGGCGCGCGCAGACGCACAGAGCACGCTCACAGCCGTGTTCCTCGGCCTCGGCGCGGTGGCACTGTTGGTGGGGGGCGTGGGGATCGCCAACGTGATGGTGATCTCGGTACTGGAGCGCCGCCCAGAGATCGGCCTGCGCCGCGCACTCGGAGCGCGGGCGGTGCACATCGGCGTGCAGTTCCTCGGCGAGTCGGTGCTGCTGTCGGCGCTCGGTGGTTGCGCGGGGATCGCGCTCGGCGCGCTCGCCACCGCCGGCTACGCGCAGACCCAGGGCTGGATCGTGGTCGTGCCCGTGTCGGCCGTGGCCGGTGCGGTAGCACTCGCGCTCGCGCTGGGCGCGCTGGGCGGCCTATATCCGGCGGTGCGTGCTGCGCGACTGGCGCCAGCGGCGGCGTTGCGAAGCGTGTGAATCGATCCGACGCGCTTAAGGAGCGCGTCACATGCCTCCGCGACGCCGTGCCAGCCATCCGGCGCCGAACACGAGTGCGACGACCACTATCCCAACGACGCGCAAGTCCACGAGCGTTGAGCCGTGCGCGTGGAATCCAACTGCCGCGATGAGCACCACGGCCAGGAAAGCGAGCCTGACGTAGATGAGATTCCTGTTGCGACCGCGGCGACCCATAGGAGAAAGGCTCACTCTATCTGCTGAGCGCCTGTACCTGTCGTAAATCTCTTCACACCACCTTCACAAAATAGTTCCCGACTGGTCACAAAGTTGGCGATTTGCAGGGAGAACCTATTTATGTGACCACACGCGTCGACATGCACTGCCATTCGACCGCCTCGCAGATGTCGAAGCTCGGTGTGCAACGAGCACTGGGACTGCCGGAGTGTGCGACGCCCCCCGAGGAGGTGTATGAACTGGCCAAGCGTCGCGGGATGGATTTTGTGACGATCACCGACCACGACACGATCGACGGCGTGCTGGAGATCGCCGATCGCGAAGACGTGTTTGTCTCCGAGGAGCTGACCGCCCACTTCCGCGGTGAGCCACAGGCGGTGCACGTGCTGTGTTACGGGATAACGCCGGAGGATCACGAATGGCTGCAGGCCAACAGCGACGACGTGGAGCTGTGCGCGATGTATTTGTACGACCAGGAGATCGGGTGCGCGCTAGCTCACCCCTACTACGCGGTGGGGGCGCCCCTAACAGCACGCCACCGCCGCCGGCTCGCCGAGCTGTTCGAGATCTGGGAGACGCGCAACGGAGCACGCGCGCGCGAGTTGAACCGCCCGGCGGCGATGTATGTGGCGACGCTCGACGGCATCGGCATCGGCGGCAGCGACGATCACGCCGGGGTGGACATTGGGCGTACGTGGACCGAGGCGCCGCCGGCAAGCACGCCGGCGGAGTTCCTGGAGCACATGCGCGCGGGGCGTGTGAACGCGAAGGGCAAACAGGGAAGCGCAGCCAAGTGGGCGCACGCGGCGATCGCGCTGGCTGCCCGCTCGCTGGGCGGTGAGGAGAGTGAGACGGCCGGCGCGACACTGGATCCGCGGCGCGTGATGAGCATGGTGCAGCGCCTGCTGCGCGAGGGCGACGCGCGCCAGGGCGCCACCGGCACCGACCTCACGCCGGGTGACGCACGTTGTTTGCTGCGCGCGTGGCTGGCAGCGGTCGAGCTCGATCACCTCGACGAGCGCGGCTTGATTGCGCACATGCAAGAGGAGGGCTTCAGCCACTCTGACTTGTATCGTCGCGCATGCCGCCTGCACGAGCGCAAGCTGCGGGGTGCCGTGGAGCAGGCGGTGGGCGTAGCCACCGGAGGGCTCCGCATCGATGCAGAGACGAGCGCAGAGAGAGCCGGCACAGAGAGCGATGCGAGCGGCGAGGGCGATATCGCAGCGGCGGCGGGAGGCCTGTTTGAAAGCTGCATAGCGGCGATCCCATACGCACCCGCGACGGCGTTTCTGGCCAAAGAGCAGTCAAAGCTCGCCCGCTATGCGTCAAGCTCCGACGGTGAGCTCCCGCGGGTGGCAATCCTGGCGGACGGGATCGGCTCCACTCACGGTGTGACGCGCACGATCGAGGAGATCCGCCGCCGCGGGGTGCCGGGCTTTGAGATCGAGGTTATGGCGACCGACCCGGATGTCGACCGCCGCCTCTCGGCAGTGGCGGAGCTCGACGTGCCCTTCTACCCGGGTCTGCGGATCGGCGTGCCGAGCCTCACCGCGGCGGTGCAGACACTTGCCGAGGGTGACTTCGATGCGCTGCACGTGTGCTCGCCCGGCCCAGTAGGGATCGCCGGCGCGCTGCTGGCGCGCGCTCTGGGACTGCCGCTGATCGGCAGCTACCACACTGAGCTGACCGCCTATGCCCAACTTCGCTCCGGCCGGCGGCACTTGACGCAGGCGATGGAGATGGCGGTTGGCGCGTTCTACAAAGCGTGCGACCTGGTGCTATCCCCCAGTCCTGCCTCCGATGCGGCACTCGCCACGATCGGGATGGCGTCGGAGAAGGTGCTGCGCTGGGACCGCGGTGTGGACACCTCGCGCTTTGATCCATCTCTGCGCAGCGAGAAGCTGCGCGAGCTTTGGATGGATGGGTTGGCGTGCCCGCGGGACACAACAGCGGAGCGTCCAGGGCCAGGCCTGTGTCGGCCAGGACGCGAATGCTCAGCGGTGCACGTCCTGTATGCGGGAAGGATCACCCGCGAGAAGGGCGCAGAGTTGCTGGCCGAGACGTTTGTGGCGGCGCGCGAGCGCGATCCGCGGCTGCACCTCGTGCTCGCCGGTGGCGGTCCCGAGCAGGATCGCGTGCGCGAGCGTGTCGGCCCTCACGCGAGCTTGCTCGGTTGGCTGCAGGGAGCCGAGCTGGCGCGGGCATACGCGTCGGCTGACGTGTTCTTCTTTCCGAGCGCGACCGACACGTTCGGACAGGTGATCCTGGAGGCCCAGGCCTCGGGCCTGCCGGTGCTCGCGGTCGCCGCCGGCGGGCCGCTCGAGCTGGTGCAAGACGACGTCACGGGGCTGCTGCGCAACGCCGACTCGGGTCAGCTCGCCAATGCGCTGGTGGCACTCGCCGGCTCGAGCGCACTACGCGAACGTTTGGCGCAGGCGGCGCTCGTCGCGGTGCGTGAGCGCACGTGGGAGCGCGCGCTCGAGCGCTTGGCGGCCGGCTACCGGCGGGCGCTCGACGACCCCAGCGCCCGGCCGACGCTCGACAGCGAACAGCTGGTGGCATGAGACCCGCGCGCCGCACGATTGCCGTGGCGCTGCACGACATCGAGCCGGCGACGTTCGAGCGCTGTGCGTTGATCCGCGACTGGCTGGACGACCACGGCGTGGATCACGTAACGCTGCTGGTGATCCCCGCTCGCGACCTGCACCCGTTGGCGGAGCGCTCGCCGGAGATGGTGAGCTGGCTGATCGAGCGCGAGCGCGGCGGCGATGCGATCGCACAGCACGGCTTCCAGCACCTTCGCTCGCCACGCTCGCGCGGGCCGTATGCGACGTTGCGCACCTTCAACTCCGACCACGAAAGCGAGTTCGTGGGACTCGACGCGCGCGAGACTCGACGCGCGGTGGAGGCGGGTTGGCGTGTGATGAAGCTCGCCGGGATCGAGCCACGCGGATTCGTGGCGCCCGGCTATGCCTACACTCCGGCGCTGCGCCGCACGCTGGGCGAGCGCTTTCACTGGTGGGCGGCATTGCTGGGCCTGCACCGTGCGCATCCAGCCTCCCTGTCATACGCGGCGCTTGGCACACAGCGGGCGCCGGCGCTCGGCTGCTCGGCAGACAGCGCCTCGGAGCTCGAACACGCCAGGGCACGCGACCTGCTCGGACCACCGCTCGCCGTGTCGAGTACCGGACGGCTGCGTCGCGCGCTGTCCCCCACACTGCTGCGCGCCGGCGCGCTGATCTCGGGCGCCACGCTGCGGCTCGATCTACATCCCTCAGACCTCGACGACCCCAGGCACATGCTCGCGCTGGAGTGGGTGCTCAAGCGCTCGACTCGCACCCGTGAGGCTGTGACCTACGAGCAGCTGGCGTTTGCCGGCGCTCCGTGATGTCAGTCGAGACTCGCCGGCTCGGCAGTCACCGGCTCCGCTGCCTGGGGGATCTCGGCGTCTCCCTCTTCGAGAGCTCCCGCCTTCTGGGCGGGACGAATGTAGAGGAGCCATACGGCCGCGCCCGCAAACAGCATCCCGCACAACAGCCAGCCCAGGGCGGTCGTGCCAACCCCCACATACTTGAGACCTGACGCGGCAACCACGAACGTGATCATCGGACGGATGTAGCGATCGGGGGCGCTAGAGGACACCAGCGAGCCGACGAACACCGCCGGCACGCTGCCGATGATCAGCGACGCGGTGACACCGAACTCGACGTGTCCGAACGCAAGCGCTCCGAGGGCTGCGGCCAGCGTGAGCGGAACCGCCTGGGCGAGATCGGTGCCAACCAGCTGCTTGGCGCCGATCATCGGATATAGAAAAAGCAGCATCACGATCAGCAGCGAGCCTGAGCCGACCGAGGTCATACCGACGATGATCCCTCCGATCATGCCGATCGCGATCGTGGGCAGCGGCCTGGGAACGACCTCGTGAACCAGGGCGGTACGGCTTGCCCCGGTTCGGCGATCGAGTACATAGCGCACCACCATCGCGGTGGCCCCAACCAACAGCGCCGAGCCCAGTGCGACCTCGATGTTTTCCTGGGCGGCCTTGCTGTTGCCCATCACGTGCAGCAGGTAGGCCCCGAGGAACGCCATCGGGACCGAGCCGAGCACCATCCAGCCGACCAGGCGCAGGTTGACGGTGCCACGCCTGAAGTGCACGCCGGCGCCAATCGGACGCATCACGACCGCCGCCACGAGATCGCTCGAGATCGCAGCGGATGGCGTCACCCCGAACAGCAGGATCAGCATCGGCGTCATCAGAGCACCGCCGCCGGCGCCCGTCATCCCGACCAGAAAGCCGATGATAGCGCTGCCGAGAACTATGTATGGATCGATGTGGATGACGGTCCCCTGCTCGCGACGACACTGCGTCCCCGTCCAAGATCCGGTCGAGGGCGAGAGAGCAAGCGTAGACGTACCGGGACGATTCAGCCGCTGCGAGTGGCCCCACGCGCCGCGCGTCTGATCGACAGCACGAGCAGCAGGAGCACCGCAAGCGGCATCACCCACCATGCAGCAACGGAGGTTTCGGCTATCACCGCCGTGAATCCCAGTGCGAGCGCGACACCCAGCGCGGTGCGCCAGTCGTCGCCGACGATGAAATTCCATACGCCGAGGAAGAACTTCCTTATGCGTCTCATGCGCTCACCCCCGTCAACTCGGACGCCTCGACCGGCGCCTGCTCGCCGGCGGCCAGCGGTATCGCGCGGCGCAACATCCACACGATCGCGTTTGCCACGATCAGCATGCCCAGGATCAGCGCCAGCAGTGCGGCGTCGCCTCCCGGCCAGCTGGCGCCCGCACCCTCAGCACCCCAGAACATCCCGAAGGAGCTGAGCATCGCGCCGACCGCGAACTTCATCGTGTTCTCCGGCACCTTGGCGAGTGGGGCACGCGCCGCCACCCCCGCGGCTATCACCAACAGCACGGCGGCCGCGGCGGCCGCGGCGGCCAACGGCACGTGTTTCTGGTTGGCGCCGAAAGTCAGCACGATGAACGCGACCTCCAGGCCCTCAAGCAGCACCCCCTTGAAGGAGATCGTGAATGCGTAGGCGTCGAATCCCGCCGGCTTGGCGCCGAGCGCCCGCGCCGCCTCGGTCTCCTCGCGGAAGGTCTTCAGCTCGTCGTGCTTGGCCTTCAGGCCGGCCGAGCGCAGGATCGCCTTGCGTAGCCACTGCAATCCGAAGATCAACAACAGACCCCCCACGACCACCCTCAGGACGCCGATCGGAAGCGATGTGAGCGCGGGTCCGAGCGCCGCCACAATCGCGGCCAGCGCGAGCGTCGCGACGCCGACGCCACTCAGCGCCGAGGACCAGCTGCGCGTCGTACCGACCGCGAGCACGATCGTCAGCGCCTCGACCGCCTCGACCGCACAGGCAAGGAAGACAGAAACGGCCAGCCCGATCTCGGCGCCGCTCATGCTCGTGATGCTTGTGGTTGAAGGTCCATAGCAAATTGCTCCTACGTGTTGGTCTTAGATGATTACGTGATCTGACAGGGTCAGAGCCCACCTTGTGCCTGTTGCTCAGAACACGGTGAAGCGCCGAAGACCGGGTTGACCCGGCACAGGTGTGCTGTGCGCGAAGGCCCAGATCTGGTTGGCAGCGCAGTTGCGTCCCTCATGACAGGCGCTTGGCGCGGCGAAGTAGAAGCGCACACGACCTTCAGCCACCTGCACCCTCAGGCTCTTGGTGTTAGTGAGCGATCCGTCGACGCTGTTGAGGATCAATACCGGCTGATCGTCGCGTGCGATCAGACCGATCACGTCGTCGACGTTGGCGCTTGCGAGCTCGTAATGGGCACCGTCGCGATGGGAGCGCAGATATCTGCTGAGCGAGTGTGTGCTGAAGTCGCTCAGCAGCGAGTCGGTGCGCGCGCGACCGACGATGTCGGAGTCCTTGCTCAGCGCGATCGCCAGCAGACCGATGCCAAGGCACACGAGCACGATGCGAGCGGCAAGCGCCGTCTTACTCGACTGCCCCACTTTGCTTGAGTCAAGCGTCGCGTTGCCAGTGGGCTTTCCGCTACCGGAGCGGCGCCCAAGACCAGCCCTCCACAGCACGCTAAAGGAGGCACCGAACGCTGCGCACACGGCCGGCGCAAACGCCTCCAGATAGCGCGGCTGTAGCCGTTCCATCGCACTGAAGGCGATTAGTCCGGTCGCAAACCACACCGATATTCCGAGCGCAAGCCATCCTGCCGGTTCACGCAGAGCCGCTCGCAGTCGCTCACGGTCTGAAGCGACCAGCACCGCGAGCGCCACCATCGCAAGCAAGCACGTGGCAAGCAGCGCGATGCCGATCAGAGTCCAGTACTGCAGAGGACCGGTGCTAAAGAGACGCAGCGGGCCCACTCCCCCTGCAGCTCTCCCGGTAACACCATTGCCGGATAGGCGACTCAGGCCGTCGTAGATGAGCGTCACGTGCCAGATACTCCCGTTGGAGGATCCGATCGGAAAGGGTCGCTCACTCATCGGCGTCAGCGACGCGATCGCCGTCCAGGACAACGCCACTGCGAGAAACGTCGCGACGCTGACCAGCAACGCGCGGATGCGCCTCCCCGGGGCAGCCGCCAACAGCCATAGCATTGCCATCGCCGGCAGCGCGATCAGCATCTCCGTGAGCTTGACGTTGAAAGCCAAGCCCATCACCGCCGCGGCCGCCACAGACCAGCGCATGCGCCCACCTTCAAGCGCCCGCCAGGAGAGCCACAATGCGGCCACCTCGAGCGCTGCGAGCATCGAGTCCATCGTGTCGCTGCGCGCGGTGAGCACCGACACCGGCAGGACCGCGAGCGCGAGCGCCGCCGCCAGCGCTGCCACGAACCCGAATGGTCTCCGCAAAGCGCCAAAGAGCAGGCCGCACGCCGCGATACCACCGAGCGCCTCGGGGAGGTGCAGCCCCACACGCCCAAACCCGAGTACCCCCGTAGTGGCGACCTGTAGCCACAGATCGACCGGGGGCTTGTCGATCGAGACAGTCCCCGAGGGCTCCAGCGCACCGAAGAAGAAGTTGTGCCAGGACCCACTCATGCTGCGCACGGCCGCGTCGTAGAAGACGTTGCCCGGTACGTCCTGGATCTTCCACAGACGCAGCACACAGGCGAGCAAAAGCACCAGACCCATCGCAATCCATCCCCACCGGCGTAAGTAGCCGAGGGAATGATCATGGGAGCGTTGCTCGAGCGGGCTGGCCGCAGGCGCACTGCTGTACATCAAGCTCGCGAGACTGGGCCGGCAATGAGCATGCGAGTAACCGTCGAGCGTCAAGCTAAATCGAGGGTCAGCTTAACGTGAGAAACCGCTTAGCAGTTCTTAGCGGATTCTCACGAATTGAGGCGCAACTCGTGCCGGTTTCGTGGTGTCATAGACGACGATGAGCGCGCGCCAGATCACGCGCAGGTCGTTGTTGGTCGCCTCCGCCGGGGCAATCGGCAGCGGGTTGTTGCGCCCGCGCGCGGCGCTGGCGCTGCTCGGTCGGACGCCCCCTCCGACGCTCGCACAACACTGGCTTGGAGTGCTCACACCGAACGCTGCCACGATCGAGCTTGCGTCTCCCGCGGATCTCGTCGGTCTCGAATGGCATGGGCCCACCCAAGCGAATATCTCGTTGCGCTTCCGTGACCGCGCGGGCCGTTGGAGCAGCTGGGTCTCAGCAGGAACCAACGGTCACGGACCGGATCAGCGCCCACAAACAGATCGGCAGGTGGGAGAGCCGATCTGGACTGGAGGAACCACGTCGGTGCAAGTTCGCACCGCGGCCAGAGTGAGCGACGCACAGTTGCTCCTCGTCAACGGCAACGCCGAAGCCGGCCGACGCAGGAGCAGCACGGCACCACGCGCCCTGACGGCAAGCCTGCCGCTTGCCACGCCGAACCTGCCCGCCGGAGCAGGCCAACCGCCGATCATCGCTCGCAAGGCTTGGGCGCAGGGAATGGCGCCGCCCAGAGTGGCACCCGAATACGGGGCTGTGGAGCTGGCCTTCGTGCACCACACCGAGAACCCCAACGGCTACGGGCCCGACGAGGTCCCGGCGATGCTGCGAGCGATCTACGTGTTTCATCGCTATGTCAACGGATGGAACGACATCGGCTACAACTTTGTCGTCGACCTATACGGGCGGATCTTCGAGGCGCGCGCCGGAGGCATCGACGAGCCGGTGGTCGGAGCGCAGGCAGGCGGCTACAACCTCGTGTCCACCGGTATCGCCATATTGGGGACGTTCAACTCTGTTCCCATCTCGAAAATGGCCCGCGACGCACTCGAAGCTCTACTTGCATGGAAGCTCTCGCTACATGGCGTTCCCGCGCAGGGCCGCGTGACGGTGAAGGTGAATCCTGCGGGGGCCTCCTATAGCCGCTTCCCGGCCAACGCCCACGTGTCACTGCCGCGCGTCGCAGGTCACCGCGATGGCGACGCCACCGAATGTCCCGGCAACGTGCTCTACGGCGAGCTGCCCGCGATTCGCTCCGGCGTGCGACGACTGGCGCCAAATCCAACGAGGGCCACACTTGCGCTCATCGCGCCGTCACTCGTACCCGAAGCCCAGACCACACCTGAATCCAGCGGCGCCACCGCGCCCGGCAGCACCCCGACCGGCCAAACCCAGGTGCTCTCGGGTGTGCTCGAATTACTCGACGGCACTCCGCTCAGTGGTGCCCCCGTCCAGGTCCAAGCGCGGACCGTGAGCCATAGGGGAGAAGTGGTGGACGAGCGAACGCTTGGCCAAACCACAACCGACTCGACCGGGCAATGGGAGCTTGACATGACACCACTCAGCCCGCCAGGAGGTGCAATGTGGCTGCGAGCCCTGTGTCCTGGCGGACACGGATTCGGCGCTGCCGTCTCGGATCCGCTGTACCTCCCGGAGAGCCTCTCGCCGATCGCACCCGCAACGAGCCCACCCGCCCGGCCCACGAGCGCGGCGCCTGCCCAATAGAGGCTCGTGTACAGCCTACCCCCTAAAACAGCGAAGCGCTGAAAGGCTTTACTTCCGATCCACCGACATACCCCAGCTTGCTTAGCCCGAAGACTTCCTCCACGGTGGCAAGCAGCGAGAAGTGGTTGTAGGTTTCCTGGGAGAGCCCGCCGCCTTTCTTGATGAACGGCGAGAGCAACAGCAATTCGACCTGGCCGCCCCCGTCGCCGGCAAGTGCTGCAGCCCCGGCGGGGACCGGCAGGTTGGGATATTTTGGCTGCCCACAGCAGGAGCTCGAATCGGCGTATTCCCCGCTCGAGGGCGCCTGGCGCCTGGCGCCTGGCTCGCAGCATGTCGCCAGCCGCTCGGCCGCACAACAGGCGGATCGCCTGCGCGCGGTCCACGTCCGGGTAGACGACGGGATCACAGCAGCGCTCGCCGGGCGGGCGCTTGGTCTTGGGGGTCAGCTCGAGGACAGGCAAATCGACGCTCATCAATCTACATATACCTATTGAAGTGGCAGATGTCAATGTAATAACCTCGGGCATGCCATGACGGCGAGCGACCCCACCGAGAGCCCAGTCCGCTACGTGCTGTTCGTCTGCAACCACAACGCCGGGCGCTCGCAGATGGCGCAGGCCGTCTTCGAGCGCTACGGGCCGGCGGACGTGCGGGCCGAGTCCGCCGGCACCGAACCGGCTCCCGCGATTTGGCCGCCAGTGGTCGAGGTCATGCGCGAGATCGGGCTCGATCTATCCGGGCGCACGCCCAAGAAGCTCACCGTCGAGATGCAGCAACACGCTAACTGGGCGGTCACGATGGGCTGTGGCGATGCGTGCCCGTACGTGCCGAGCATCGTGGAGGAATGGGACATTCCCGACCCCGCCGGCAAGCCGCTGGAGGAGGTCCGGGCGATCCGCAACCAAATCCAACAGCAGGTCCGCGAGCTGATCGCCGCCCATATCGACGCGGACTGATCGTGAGCCCGAACACACAGCCACTTCCCCGCCGTCTGCTCGCCGAGCTGCTCGGCTCGGCGTTCCTTGCCGCGCTCGTGATCGGCTCGGGCATCGCGGCGCAGACGCTCTCGCCGAACGACATCGGCCTACAGCTGTTCGAGAATGCCACCGCCACCGCGGCCGGGCTGTTCACGATCATCCTCATGTTCGGGCCGGTGTCCGGCGGGCACTTCAACCCGGTCGTGTCGCTCGCCGACGCGAGCTTCGGCGGCATCGGCCGGCGCGATGCGCTCGCCTACATACCCGCTCAGGTAGCCGGCTGCGTCCTCGGCGCCGTCACGGCAAACGGCATGTTCTCACTCGCCGCGATCAGCATCTCCACCCATCACCGCGCCTCGCCCGCGCACCTGCTCTCCGAGGCGATCGCCACCACCGGCCTGCTGCTGGTGATCTTCTCGCTCGCGCGCACCAAACGCGCAAACACGATTCCGGCCGCCGTCGGCGCGTACATCGGCGCCGCCTATTTCTTCACCAGCTCCGCCAGCTTCGCCAACCCAGCGATCACGGTTGGGCGCATGTTCTCAAACACGTTCGCGGGGATCGCACCGGCATCCGTGCCCGGCTTCATCGTCGCCCAGCTGGTCGGCGGCACTTGCGCGATCGTGCTCGTCAGAGTGCTCTATCCGGGCGTGACGCCAGCCGAGGCGAAAGAGATTCTGCTGCCCCACGGCGACGGGCGCTCAGACCCAGACGCGACAGCCACGGCCAGTGTAGGCGGCTGAGCCTGTTCCAGCCCTACTCGCCATTGCGACCAATCTCGCCTGGGGCTCCTGTGGGCTACCGCAGCGCGATCGTGCGCGTGACCGTTCCGAGGCCGTGTCCGCCCTGCGAGAGGCTGACCGTGACGGTGTAGCGGCCGGCGGACAGCGAGCCCAACAGTTCGGCAAGCGGCACGTTCACGGTCTGTCCCGGCACGATTGCCTTCGTCCTCGCGGTGGCGCGGAGCGAGCGCCCCTGCCCGCTGATCAGCGCCGTGCCGCCGATCGGGACGATCGTGTTGCCGGTGTTGCTCACAGCCAGCAGCAGCGTGCCGTGCCGTACGCTGCCCTGCTCGATCAGGCCGCCCGCCTGAACGTGGAAGGACTGTACCCCTACAGGCGCGTCGAGTCGCAGACTGCTCACTAGGCGGTAGGCGAAATTGATCCCTTTCCCGATGCGGCTGGGCGGCGTGCCCACGATTTCGATCGCGCCGTACTGGGAGTGGCCGGGAGGGGTGCGCGTCAGCGACACGCCGACTGTGCGCGAGGAGCCGGCGCCCAGCGTGAAGGAACTCGCGCTGAGACGCACTTCAGACAGTGTGGCGCGGCGGTTGGGGGACACTTCGCCGCTGCGCCCCTGCAGCCACGGCCGCAGCGCGACGCTCACCGTCATCGACGTGCGGGTGGTGTTCGAGATCTCGATCGAGCCGACACTGCCGCGGTTGGCGACGTGCTCGAAAATGCCGGGCGAGACCGATAGGCCGCCGCCCGCCGCGAGGCTTGCGCTGGCGAGAGTGAGCATCGTAACCGTCATGACGAGCGTCAATCGCCTGATCTTGTGAAATCTCATGATCGTTGCTTCCTCTCTCATGGTTGGGGGGGGTCTGTGTCCTCGGCCTGTCGATCATCGCGCCGCGCGCGTCACGGTCCGGCGGCGGTGACGGTCACCAGCAGAAGCTTGTGGTAGTCGTCAATGGGCGGATGGTGGGCGCCGCGCACCATCTGGCGCAGCCGGATCGTGGCTCCTTCCAGCGAAACAGGTTCACCCCACTGCTCGAGCACTGGGTCCACGCTTGCATCGAGCGAGCGGAAGCGGCCGCGAGCAGCTGCGGCCTGCAGCGCGATCGCGAGGCTCGAGTGCCCTCGCACCAGGTGCCCGCGGCGGGCACCGGAGATCGCTTCGCCGTCGGCGAGACTCAGCCTGACCGGCGCGTCGGTGGCGGTCACTTCCACGGAGATCGTCGCGTCATACACACTCCGCCTGTGACCGGCGCTCACCCGCGCAAAGCGGCTCGATTCGCCCAGCGAGAGGGCGAGCGTGCTTTCCACCGTGCCGCCCACGGTGGGTTCTTCCGCATGCGCGACGTTCGCGCCGCAGAAAATCGCCATGACCACTACGGCGGCAAGCACCCAGCGACCCGGCCCGAGCGCGCTCATAGGACAACCTGTGGTTGTTGAGTGGTGGGGCTGCTCTCTTTTTCTTTCCGAGAGAGGGCGATCCGGTGTGACGATCGGTCTGTCGGGGCCTGAGACTGCTCAGCACATATAGCTGACCACCACCGGGAGAGCGCCGGTCGCGCTAGCCGCTTTGACGGCCACGATGAGACAAGCGCCTCCCGGTGGTGCGAGGCACCCAGAGCGGCAACAGGACGTTGCCCCACCGAGGGCCTGTCTATGAGCACCCGCCACGGTACCTCCTGGTCAGCGTTTTTCAAGCGAACCCCTGACGGGGAGGAGGATCTGTGCGCGCAATCAGCGGGATCGACTGGGCCAGCGACTGGCATGACGTTCATATCGCTGACGAACAAGGAGTCCCGCTCGCGGCCGAGCGGTTCAGCCATGACGAGGCTGGCATCAACAGCCTGATCGAGCTGTTGCTCGAGCATGACGTGCAGGCTTGCGCGATCGAGCGACCCGATGGGCTCTTGGTCGGACGACTGCTGGCTGGCGGTATCTGTGTGCTGGCTATCCACCCCAATCAAGTCAAGGCAGCTCGCGACCGTTTCCGTGCTGCGGCTGGCAAGGATGACCGTTTCGACGCGATGGTCTTGTGCGAGCTGGCCCGCACCGACCGCCACCGTTTCCCGGCCCTGACACCATGCGAAGACGAGACGCTCGCGCTCAGAACGCTCCTGCGCACCAGAGAAGACCTCGTGCACGCGCGTGTCATGCTCGCCAACCAGTTGCGCGCTCACCTTCAAGCGTTCTGGCCCGGCGCGGAGCGCATCTTCTCCGATATCGACAGTCCGATCGGCCTCGCGTTCCTTGAGCGCTATCCCAGTCCCGGCGACGCGCGTGGTCTCGGCGAGAAGCGCCTGCAGAGCTTCCTCGCGCACCACGCCTACTGCGGCAGGCGCACACCCACCCAACTGCTGGAGAAGCTCAGGAACGCACCCCAAGCGATCGTGGGAGAGTCCGAGACGGACGCCCGCCGCGCAGCCGTACTCGGACTCATCGCCGCGCTGCGACCAATCGTCGAGCAGGTCAGCCAGCTCACGAGCCAGATCGCCGGCCAGGTCCGATCCCACCCCGACGGGCCGATCTTCCTGTCCTTCTTCCGCGACCCCAAAAGCGTCATCACCGCAGCCGGGCTGCTCGCCGAGATCGGCGACAACCGCGCCCGCTACCCCACCAACGACTCGCTCGCCGCAGACGCAGGACAAAGCCCAGTCACCATCCAATCCGGCAAGCGCACCAACGCCACCTTCCGCTGGGCCTGCGACAAGCGCCTGAGGACCCACGTCAACGTGCTCGCCGACAGCACCCGCCACTGGCACCCCTGGGCCCACGACGTCTACCAACGCGCCCGCGCCCGCGGCGCAGACCACCCCCACGCCATCCGCATACTCGGACGCGCCTGGACACGCATCCTCTGGGCCTGCTGGCAAAACCACACCCCCTACGACCCCACCCAACACCAAGCCCTTAACAAACTCCTCACACAACAGGGTTGACACAGGACGTCTCATCGCCCGCGCCTCCCACGCATCGGATGCGTGTGCGCGATCTCGATCGGGATATTGACCTGCGCGAATTCGCCGTTGCCCGGCTTGTAGCGGAAGATGATCGTGCGCGAGCTGACGTAGCCGAGGATCGCCTGCAGCTGGCCCCTATGCACGGTCATCGTACCCCTGCCGGAGGCGTAGTAGATGTGCCGCCCGATCTTGTACAGCACCCGCAGGACGATCCCCGTCGGCGCGGACACGCGGTGGTTGTCCACCACGCATGTGAGCCTTCCCCAGAACACGTAACGGTGCCGGGATCGCAACACCGGCACGCGACGCTTGTCGATCTTCACCCAGCGCAGGGGCTTGGAGGTGAGTTTCATCGAAAGCTCGGGCAGCTGGCAGGCAGCGAGCTTGCCGCCCGGGGTGGAGCTGGAGAAGGATCCCAGCACGCCGCCGGCGGCGGAACTGCCGCTGGAGGAGCCCTGGTTGCCAACCGCAATCGTGACGGTGCTCGGGCCGGACTGCGGGGGGCCCTGCACGTCGATCGTCCGTTCCTCGATCGTGGTCATCGTACCTGCGGCGTCAGTCACGCGCACCTGCAGACTGTCCGTGCCAACCCCGCCAACGGGGACCCGCAGCGCAACGTTCGAGACGCTGTTCGGACACCCGTCGTTGCCGAGCGGCAGGTCGATCGTGGCGCTCGAAGCTGGACGTTCGGGACAGGCACCACTGCCGAGCCGCACGAACGCGACTTCGTGACCGTCGATCAGGGCTTCGGCGTTCGCGAGCCCGAGACCGGCGTCGCTCACGTCGTTCAGCGAGAGCTCCAGCGCTTCGCCGGGTTCGAGCGGGCTCTGCACCCCTTCGACCGAGCCGGAGGGCGGGCTTTCGTCGCGCACGCCCAGCACGATCGAGGAGACCTCGACGCCCACGGTGCCGTTCGGGTCAGCGGCGCAACGTTCGCCGCCGCCAAGCGCGCAGCTCACGCTCGCGCTCACGTACCGGCCGCTGACCGATGACGGCCCGTTGACCGATGACGGCCCGTTGACCGATGACGGCCCGTTGACCGACGGCGCCACCAGTTCCCCATCGAGCGGCGCATCGCTGGATTCGTCGAGAGCGGTGGACTCTACGATCCCGCTCGACCCGCTCGAGGTCGAAACTTCATATATCTGCGGGCTGCCGCTCACGGGTGCGCCGCCGAAGCCGGTCGTTTCACGTTTGATGCGCAGCGATTCGAGCGCCACGCCCGAGGGCACGTTCAGCTGCCACAGTGCGAGCGACCTGCCCGCGGGGTCGGGATCGGAGAACGTGGCGAGGAGGCCGCCCGTATGATCTCCCCCTTCTTTGCAGCCGTCGCCATACGTCGCCGTGCGACCGTCGCCGCCGGTCGTGGATTCGAACGGCCCGGTGCCCAGCGCTTCTTCCTGCGGGCCGTGACAGGCCCACAGCTCCACGCTCGCGGCGCTCGCCGCACCGGGTAGGCAGAAGACTGCCGCCGCGATCAAAACGATCGCGGCGGCAGTCCAGTTCCATCGTGCTTGTTGGATCGTACGGATCAAGCATCCCTGCTTTTAATCAGCTACCAACAATTACGGTGTCGTGGTTGACAGGGTCAGTGTTATCACCTTGCTGTACGTGCCCGTGTTCAGGCGTTCGTGTTCAAGGATGTACTGCCTGAACGTCACCGTTACCGGATCGAGGTTGATCGGGTCCGCCCAGCTCAGCAGCGTGACCTTGCTGGTCAACGGTGCAAACAGAGCGCCCGTTCCGGGTCCGGGGAATACGTTGCCTATTTCATGATCGACCGCGTCTGCTTCAAGCGGATCGTACAGGTAGAACTCCCTGTTTGCGTCACTACTGTCGTAGTGGACGAGATGTCCCTCGTGATTGCCGGTTTCCTGGTCTTCAGCCGTAAGCTGGCTTTCCGCGGCCGTGCTGGTGGCAACCACCGAGCATTCGCCTTCGTGCGTTTGCTTTTCTGCGACGCCCGCGTAGAACTTACCCAGGTTGACATGGCAATTGCTGGTCAACTTCTGTTCGAACGGCACTTCGCCGTGGACTTCATCGCTCTCGGACGCCGTCACGACCGCGGTGGCCGCCGATTCGACCGGTGCTGACGCACCACTCGCGTTGTGTGCAATGACCACGACGCGGACCGTGTGTCCGATGTCGGCGCCCGTCAGCGTGTATTCGGTGCCCGTCGCGCCTTCGATGCTGGTGCACGATGTGCCCGAGGAGTTGCAGTCCTCCCATTGGTAGGTGTAGGAGGTCGGCGACGCCGTCCAACTGCCGGTGCTCGTTTTCAGCGTCAGGCCGCTGTACGGCGTGCCGCTGATGGTTGGCAGCGCGGTGTTCACCGGCACCGAGCTGAAGGTGGCCGTGACCGCCTCATTCG
Source organism: uncultured Solirubrobacterales bacterium (assembly GCA_963715765.1). Classification (GTDB taxonomy): domain Bacteria; phylum Actinomycetota; class Thermoleophilia; order Solirubrobacterales; family Solirubrobacteraceae; genus Palsa-744. Next base: position 2,615,680 of record OY970270.1, on the reverse strand, counting down.
CACTCATCGGATTGAATGAGCATGATCCACCACCCGAGCAGGCTCCGCCCCACAATACGGAATAACCGGCTGCCGGAGTGGGCGTCAATTTGACTTCCACTTCTTCGAATTCAGCGCTGCACAGCGTGTGACCCTGCCCGCATTCGATGCCCGCGGGTGTAGAGGTCACGGTGCCTTCGCCGCTGGCCGTCACCGTGAGAGTGTGCTTTAGAGTAGTCACCTTCACGTTGAAGGACGCTTTCGCCGTGTTTTCATGACCGTCCACAGCGGTGCATTCGACTTTGGTCGTGCCGTTTTTGAACGTCGAGCCCGATGCAGGCACGCATTCCAATTTCTTGACCAGCGAGCCAGGGTCGCTCGCTTCGACGCTGTAGGTGACAACCGCTCCGGTGCCCGTGGTGGGAGTGACTATTTCCGCGGGCACTATGACGGTCGGCGGCGTCGGGCTGTACTCGTCAGATCCGATGTCACACCCAGCAGGGCCCCCTGTATAGGGACGAGGATAGCCGCGCTGGTCGGTCGCCGGACATTTAGCCGCATCGCCCGCGTCGATCGTCGGGCTGCCCGCCTTCTCCGAGAAGAGCGTCGTGGAACCGCCATCGTTGCCCAACGCCGTCAGCAACGGTGTCTTGTTCTGCAACGCCGCTTCGCCACCACAACTGGCATCGGAGGCAAGGCTGTGATCGTTCGTGATGTTCGTGATGGGGCTGATTCCGCACTGCGCCGAACCTTTGTTGAGAGCGACGATCGTGTTCGTCAGGCTCACCGTGCCTGTGCCGGCGATGCCGCTTTCTTTGTTATCCACGACCGTCACGTTCTGCAGGCTCGCCGTGCCTTCATCGATAAGGCCAGCCGCGAGGCCGTTGGCGAGCGTCGAGTTGGTCAGATCAGCGGTCGCGCCACTCTCAACAAAGACCTGGCTGCCGGTGTTGCCGGAGATCGTCGAGTTTTCGACACCCAGAGTCCCCAGGTCATCGATCGCGGCGTTCCCTTCGCCAGAACCACCATTGGTGACAACGAGGTGCGTAAGCGTAACTTTCACGCTCGCGTTGACGATGACCAGTTCTTTTTCTGATACCGGTGGATCTGGCAAGACAGCGCTTCCGCTAAGAATGGCACTAGGCGTGTCTTCACCGAGTTTGCCCGCCGGCCCCGCCAGCGTTTGCGTTCCGCTCGTGTCAGTGAAGACCAACGTTTTGGTCGGGCTGTAGGTGCCAGCCGTGAGTTCGATCGTGTTCGCTTCTTTGTTCCCGTTGGCCGTGGTGACCGCAGATTCCAGTTCCGTGACATTGTGAACGACAAAGGTTGCGGCGTTCGCCTCGCCGGCCAGCATCAAGAACGATGCCGTCGCGGCCAACGCCAGCACAGCGGTATAGCGCCGCAAACGCCCAAGCCATGCATGACTCATTAAATTCCTCCAGTACAGGTCGTGACAGCTTATACGATCAGAAATCGCCGAGTGCGGCAGGGCCAATCTGTCACCAAGCAAGGCACAACCGCTGCTCGCCGTTAGAACGGGATCGAAATTAGCAAGCTCTCGCGGCGCAAAGCAAGGCCGTTTACGGCATGGTCACGACCGTTTACCGCATAGTCACGTTTGCCAACGGTGACAATCCGTTCACAAGTGTCCTCTCGGTATGACATTCTGTTAACATTTGATGGGGACCCATCCGATTTGAAGCTTCCCCGTGTTGGGGATGGGTCGATTGAAGTAGCTCGTAGCGGATGCGCTGTTGAGCATCGGGGCCCTCGCCGATCGGTGTCGCGGTTAGAGTCGCTCGTTCACAGGTCATTCACTTCTGGCATGGCTCGATCCCTGAGAATGCCCGAACCTCGGCGTGAGGCCCGCTGCCAAGCGGACCGTCACGCCCGAGCCTTCCTTTTCCCAGCCGTCCACTTTCAAGCCGACAATGACGAGTTCGCGTACTAACACCTCTACAACGAGTGCGGCAGCCACGGCCTCCGCTTTTAGGAAGCCGCGCTTTGCCGCACTGCGCCGCGGGGCCGCGGTCGTGTGGGGGGTGCTTACAGAGAGCCCGCTGCTGTCCGGCCTGGCGGCGACGGCGGTCCTGCTGGTGGTCCTCTTCTTCGTCGGCCTGTCGATCATCGGGCCGCACGCGGGCGGACAGGAGACCACGCTCACCAACGCCACCGAACTGATCTCCCGAGGACGCGTGACACAGGCGACACTGCTGGATCAGGACTCGCAACTGGAACTGCACACCAACAGCGGCCAATCGCTATGGGCGACCTACCCGCATTCGGACTCCTACACGGGCACGCTGATCGCTCTCCTTCAGCGCGAGCACGTGCCCACCACCGTCAACCCACAGTCGGGCAAGGCGATCCTGCGCGCGACCGTCCAGTTCCTGCTGCCGATCCTGATCCTCGTCACACTGTTCGCTTTCTTCATGACGCTCGTGCGAGAGCAGGGTGCCGCCTTTGCGACGTTCTCGAAATGGACCGGGAGCGGGCAGAAGGCCGGTGAGGGCCGGACGACGTTTGCCGACGTGGCCGGCGCCCCCGAGGCGCTGGTCGAGCTGGGCGAGGTCTGCGACTACCTCGAGAACCCGGGTCGCTACGCCCACCTCGGCGCCAAGGCGCCCAAGGGAGTGATCCTCACGGGACCCCCTGGCACGGGAAAGACGCTGCTCGCACGGGCCGTCGCCGGCGAGGCACAGGCCAACTTCTTCTCCCTCTCCGGCTCGGAGTTCGTCGAGTCGCTGGTCGGCGTGGGCGCCGCCCGCGTGCGCGACCTCTTCCGTCAGGCGCGCGAGGCGGCGCCGGCCATCATCTTTATCGACGAGCTCGACGCCATCGGCCGCCAGCGAGGCGCGGGCATGGGACAGGGCAACGACGAGCGCGAGCAGACGCTCAACCAGATCCTCGTCGAGATGGACGGGTTCGGGGCAGAGTCCGGCATCGTGATCATGGCCGCGACCAACCGGCCGGACATCCTCGACAACGCGCTGCTGCGACCGGGCCGCTTTGACCGGCAGGTCGTCGTCGACGTCCCAGACGTGCACGGGCGCGCCGAGATCCTCGGACTGCACGCCAGCAGGAGTCCGATCTCGCCCCATGCCGACCTGATGCGCATCGCCCAGCAGACGCCTGGCTTCACCGGCGCGGACCTCGCGAACATCATCAACGAGGCCGCGCTGCTCACGGTGCGTGCCGGCAAGCAGCTGATCGAGCAGGAGGAGCTCGAGGAGGCGATCGACCGGGTTCTGTCCGGGCCCGCCCGCAAGAGCCACGTGCTCTCACGGGATGAGGTCTGGCGAATCGCCGTGCACGAGTCCGGACATGCGATCGTGGCCCGCGCGATCGGCAACTCGGCGGCGCTGCAGAAGCTTTCGGTCGTGTCGCGCGCCCGCGGGCGCGGCGGCGCGACCGTTTACTCCAGCGAAGACAAGCTCATGCTGACGCACCTCGACCTGACGAAGAATCTGGTCACGACCATGGCCGGGGTGGCAGCCGAGGACTACGTCTTCGGCATGCTCTCCACCGGAGGGGAGAACGATCTCGACGAAGCGACGAAGACAGCCCATGCGATGGTCTCGGTCTGGGGCATGAGCGAGGCGATCGGACCCGTGACTGTGGGCGAGAAACCCGGCGAGATCTTTATCGCCCGCGACCTGGCGAAAACGGCGAACATCGCCGCGGCGACGCACGAACTGGTGGACAGCGAGACGCGGCGGCTGACCCACGACGCGGAGGACACCGCCAAGCAGATCATCGAGATGAACAGGGCGATCCTGGAGGAGCTTGCAAACACGCTGCTCGACGCCGAGACGTTGAGCGGACCGGCGCTGGATGCGTTCCTCGAGGCTGTGCTCCCGTGGCGAGCGCCGCTGGTGCAGGGCGTCAACGGGCACGTGCCACCGGTCGTCCTGCGCGAAGCTGTCGGCGTTGGGGATGTCGACGGTCCGTCCATGGGCGCCGACGACGCCGACCGACCGTGAACCGCTCCACCTGCTACATGACCAGCCGGGCGGCCCTGGCCATCGCGGGAACCGCGGTCGCCCTCGCCGCCGGGGGGTGCGGCGGAGCGTCCGGCGCCGCAAAGCAGACGGTCTCCGCAAAGACAGCAGAGGCACCTGCCCCGACAGCGTCTACCCCGACGGCGCCTGCCCCGAGCAACAAACTCCTCGCGACAGTCAGCACCACGGGCCAGGTGACCTTGACCGACTCGGGCGGCCACACCGTCACCCGCTTGCGCAGTGGCTGGTACTCGATATTCGTCACGGTCAACGCTGCGGGAGCGGATTTCCACCTCGTCGGTCCGAGCGTAGCCTCAGCCACGAAGGCGAAGATCCCTGGCGTGGCCATATGGGGACTCCATCTCCCCAAGGGCACGTACCGCTACATGAACGATCGAGACGCGCGCGCCACGACGCACGTGCTCTCCGTCTACTGATCACTTCCTCCGGAGGAAATGATCAGGCCAGCGCGGCACGATTCGCGCGCCGCTGCCGCTCATCTCCTCGCCATCTCAGGGCGTGGTGGCGAGAACCTGTTCGAAGTGGCCCAAGAAGTCCTTTTCCACAGACACAGGACCTATTGGGTTGTGATCTGCGCCCGCCTGATAGCGACGTTCCGCCAGCGCTACCCCTTCAAGAGCGAGGCCCCGGGAAAGCGCCTGCTCGATTGCGTTTGGCTCGGCCGAGTGTGCTTGGTGCACGGCGGCCTCGAGCACCCGGATCGTTTCGAACCCGAGACCGGGAAAGCTGCCCACCGGTTCACTGCCGAACAGTTTTTTGTAGGTGGCGAGGAAGTGGTGTCCCGCCTGAGTTTCACGCGGGAAGCCGTATGACGGGAAGACCGCACCGTCGAGCGCACTCGCGTCGTCTTTGAGGATAAGTCCCGTATCCATGACCGACGCACCCAGCACGCTTTGGCGTAGACCCTGTGCCTTCAGGCCGGCCGCCAGCTGGTTCACCAATGGCGGCGGAAGCGCGGTGAAGACGATCGACTGTCGCGCGCCGGCAGCTTCGATGGCGTGCGCCACGCCCGAGAAATCGCTCGTTGTCATGGCGATCGAAGCGCTGCCGACTATCCGTATACCCTTGCGTTGCGCGGCGGTACGGAAGTCTTCTGTAGCGAGCTGGACATAACGGTTGCCCGGAGCGGTGACGATGAAGGCGCTTCCGTAACCGATCGTGCGCATATAGCTCGTCAGCCCGGCCATTTCTTCGTTCGTGGACATCCCGATCGGCCAATAGGTCGGGTAGCGTTCTCCAGCCGTCGGGTCCAGGTTGCACGGCGCGAACATGAGCGTTCCATACCGGGCGGCACCGGCGGCGAGGCTCAGTTGCGAATCCGTGTCACACGGCAGGATCAGGGCGACGGCGGCCTCTGAGCGCAGACGGGCCTCCACCGCGGCGGGAGATAGATCGTCCAGGTCCTGAGGCACGAGCTTGATCTGAAGATGCTGAGCAAGTCCGCCCGCGGCGTTGAGCTCGTCGCTCGCGATGGCGGCTCCCTGCGCAATTGAGGCGTTCTGTTCCGCGAATACGCCCGATGGTGGTTGGTCGAGCGCCACAACCATGATTCCGTGCCGCAGCGAACGCGTCACGGCTGCGTCCCGGGTGTGAGAAGGGACTACGTTGACTTGCGAGTGGCTGCTGTGGCTGAGCGGCGCCGAGCTGTGCGACCCATGACCACTACTCCCGGTCAGGACAACCACCAACACCACCGCGGCGACCAGCACCACCGTCGCCGATGCCAGCCGCAAGGCCTCAGAGCGACTCCGCGGGGGCAGACTCGACATTTAGCGCGATCCCCGTCGTCGGCGGGGCCGCGAGCCTGTCCGGTTTCTACTCACCGGTGGGCGGAACGGTGTCCACGGTCGTGTCCGTGGGCGGGCCCGCTGGAGTGGCGAGAAGACTCTCGTCCAGGACGTGTACAGCCCAGCGAAGCCTCTATGCCGCTGGCTGCCTGGCTCCAGGCCGTCGCGAGCTTCGCCGGAATCTTCGGCTTGGCCCTGTGCTGGTCGTTTCTGATCACGTCGACGAACTTTTCAAGGTCCCCACAGGCATCAGGCTGCATGCTTTTCCGCCGATCGGCCTTTGCCGTTGCCGCTCGCGACGAAAGAAGCCCCGTGTCACATTTCGAATTCCCATAGCCGCTCAGATGTCCATAGCCGCTCAGCCCACCAAGGCTGTGCAACGCATCGCTCAACAGGCACGAGAGCGTCTTGCGAAGACCATGCGCGATATTTGACGAGCTGACTTCCTTCAGAAGCTGGCGTATTGCGGCATCTGGTGAGGTGGCTGCCGTGTTGACCGTGAGCGTCGCTGCGGTACTCGTGGTTTTACCGTGAGCGTTCGTGAGAACAGCACGCAACTCGTCCCCGGTTTCGCTCGCATGAGTCGGGCTGATCGTGTACGTCGCGCTCGTCGCACCAGTGACCGGTGCGAAGGTCGTGCCACCATCAGTAGAGAGTTCCCACTGGATCGTCGCAGCCGCACAGTTCGCTGGAACCGTGCCCTCTTTGATCGTGAAACTCGCCGCAGCGAGTTCAGTGACCGTCTGGCCAGAGGGCTGCGTACCGATTACCGGGCTCGCCGCACACGATGCCACGTTGACTGTGAGCGTCGCCGCGGTACTCGTGGTTTTACCGTGAGCGTTCGTGAGAACAACACGCAACTCGTCCCCTGTTTCGCTCGCATGAGTCGGGCTGATCGTGTACGTCGCGCCTGTAGCACCAGTCACAGGCGTAAAGCTCGTACCACCATTCGTGGAGAGTTCCCACTGGACTGTGGCTGCTGAACAGTTCGCGGGGACCGTGCCTTCTGTGACTTTGAAACTAGCGCTCGCGGGTTCCGTAACAGTCTGACCAGAGGGTTGCGTACCAATCGCCGGGCTAGCCGCACAGGCCGCCGCGTTGACCGTGAGCGTCGCCGCCGTGCTCGTGGTTTTACCGTGAGCGTTTGTGAGAACAGCACGCAACTCGTCCCCTGTTTCGCTCGTGTGCGTCGGGTTGATCGTGTACGTCGCGCTCGTCGCACCAGTGACCGGTGCGAAGGTCGTGCCACCGTTAGTAGAGAGTTCCCACTGGATCGTCGCAGCCGCACAGTTCGCGGGGACCGAGCCCTCTTTGATTATGAAGCTCGCTCCGGCTGGTTCTGTAACAGTCTGGTCAGAGGGTTGCGTACCGATCGCTGGGTTAGCCGCACACGCCGCCGTATTGACTGTGAGCGTCGCACTGGTGCTCGTGGTTTTGCCGTGAGCGTTCGTTAGGACAGCACGCAACTCGTCCCCTGTTTCGCTCGTGTGCGTCGGGTTGATCGTGTATGTCGCGCTCGTCGCACCCGTAATGGGCGTGAAACTTGTACCGCCGTTAGTAGAGAGTTCCCACTGGATCGTCGCAGCCGCACAGTTCGCGGGAACCGTGCCCTCTTTGATCGTGAAGCTCGCCGCAGCCGGTTCAGTGACCGTCTGGCCAGAGGGTTGCGTACCGATTACCGGGCTCGCCGCACACGATGCCACGTTGACTGTGAGTGTCGCTGCGGTACTCGTGGTTTTACCGTGAGCGTTCGTGAGAACAGCACGCAACTCGTCCCCGGTTTCGCTCGCGTGCGTCGGATTGATCGTGTACGTCGCGCTCGTAGCACCAGTGATCGGTGCGAAGGTCGTGCCACCGTCAGTCGATAGTTCCCACTGGATCGTCGCGGCCGAACAGTTCGCGGGGACTGTACCCTCTTTCACATTGAAACTAGCGCTCGCGGGTTCCGTAACAGTCTGACCAGACGGCTGCGTACCAATCGCCGGGCTAGCCGCACAAGCTGCCGAGTTGACCGTGACGTTGAAGGACGCTTTAGCGGTATTTTCGTGGCCGTCCACGGCCGTGCATTCGACACTGGTGGTGCCGGTCGGGAAGGTAGAGCCCGATGCGGGCGCGCATTCCAATTTCTTGACCAGCGAGCCGGGGTCGGTCGCTTCGACGCTATACGTAACTTCCGCACCCGATGAACTCGTGGCGGGAGTGACTATTTCCGCGGGCACTTTGATGGTGGGCGGCGTCGGGCTGTACTCGTCAGACCCGATGTCACACCCAGTACCCCCTACGTAGGGACGCGGATAGCCGCGTTGGTCGGTCGTCGGACATTTAGCCGCATCGCCCGCGTCGATCGTCGGGCTGCCCGCCTTCTCCGAGTAGAGCGTCGTGGAACCGCCATCGTTGCCCAACGCCGTCAGCAACGGTGTCTTGTTCTGCAACGCCGCTTCGCCACCACAACTGGCATCGGAGGAAAGACTGTGATCGCTCGCTATACCACCGGTAAGACTTCCGCACTGCGGAGCGCCGTTGAGGGCGATGATCGTGTTCGTCAGGTTCAACGTGCCTGCGCCGGCCCCGATGCCGCTCTCTTTGTTATGCACCACCGTCACGTTCTGCAGGTTCGCCGTACCTTCATCGATAAGACCGAATTCGAGGCCGTTGGAGAGCGTCGAGTTGGTGAGATTGGCGATCGCGTTACTCTGAACGAAGATCTGGCTGCCGGTGTTGCCGGAGATCGTCGCGTTTTCGACATCCAAAGTCCCTCCTTCTTCGTCTACGATCCCGGAGTTCCCTCCGCCACCACCACTGGTGACAAGGACATGCTTGAGCGCGACCGTCACGCCCGCCTTGACGATGACCAGTTCTTTTTCAGAGACTCCTGTTACTTCTTTGACGTTGTTGCCGCTGAGCGTGACGCCAGGCGTATCTTCACCGATTTTGCCCACCGGCCCAGCCAGTGTCTGCGTGCCGGCCGTGTTGGTAAAGATCAACGTCTTGCTCGGTTGGTAGGTTTCGGCCAAGGCGCCGGCCATGAGTTCGATCGTGTTCGCTTCGCCGTTTGCGTTGGCTGAGGCGACCGCCGTTTCGAGTTCTGCGGTTTTGTGAACGACAAAGGTTGCGGCGCTCGCGGTGCTTGCCGCGAGCGTGCCAATGCACGTCGCCACGACCGTCAGCCTCAGGGCGCGGCGGCTACAGCGCAACAGGTTGATGCTCATAGTCATAGTCATCGGTTTCTTTCTACCAGAGCATTCCTCAAAAGGGAAGCCATCGCGGGGGCAGGTTCACATTTTAGATACATGACAAGTGCACGTTCACGTTTTAGATACATGAGATGCGCGTAGAGAACGTTCAGCATGGAAGGATGTTCACATTTAGACACATAAGAGGGGGGAGCCGGCCTAGCCGGCTCCCCCCTCTGCAGATCCATTGTCATGGATCGCCTGCGTATCCTCCTAGACGTCCGTGTCTAGAAATTTGCCTGGAACCCTTCCGCCAGCTTTGGCAGCCAGCTCGCCGGTAGTGGCGCGTAGTGGATCTTCCCAGGGACTTCTTGCCCGGCCGAGGAGAGGATGAACGTAAAGAACGAGTATATCGTCCGCCGCTGGTCGGCCGTGAGCCTGCTGATGGCGCTCTTTCCTTCGCCGTTGTTGCTGTTCAGGCCCGTGTAGACCATGTCGAACGTGAGTCCGCAGATCGGGTACTTGCTGCCCAGATCCGTGGCGTTCTCGTGGTTGGCGGGACTGCCTGGGTTTGTTTCGTTGTTGTTACTCCAGTTATCTTCGACGTTCAGCCCGACAGCTTCCGCGGCTGTGGTGCCCGGAGGGGCAGGCAGTGCGGTATACAGGCAGTTGGCCGGTCCGCCGCCAATGCTCGGCGCTTCGAATTTGGTCCCGGTCGCGTTGTTGACGCTCGCGAGCACAATCCCCGACTGGCCCACAGCTTCGGCGAGATCGATGTACCCGACGCCGCCCGCCGTTTCCTTGAGCTTTGCGAGCAATTCTCCGCCACCGCTCAAAGCCCCCGTGGTGATCGGGCTGCAGGTGCCTTCTTCACCGACTTTTTGCTTACCGGGCCATTCTGTGTTGGTCGTGAAGTAGGCTTCCCACTTCTGGATGACGCTTGATATCACACCGCAGGCCGAACCGGTCCGTTCGTTGTCCACGCGGATCAGGTACTGCTTCAGGATGTTCGTAGTCCCGGATGAGTCCTGACGCACGACGCGCGTGACCGGGCCCGTGCAGTTCGACAGCGATGAGTTCGTCGCGACGAGTTCGGCGTCGTTCCAGGTCGTGATGTCACCACCGTAGAGACGCGAAACCTCCTCCGGGGTGAACTTCAGGGTCGTCGGTACCGTGCCCGTTGGGCAACTCCCTCCAGTTCCCCCCGTGAGGTGCACCGCAACCGTCACAGCGGAGCCGCCGACCGGCAACGCCATAACGGAGGCCGTGATGTCGTTGGCGCTGGGGAACGGCGCCGTGTTGGGCGTGAACGGTGGTTCAAAGCCGGAAGGAAGGCTACATCCGCCGATGCCCGCCGCACCCGGAGTTCCATCAAGTTCCGTCAGCTGTTTCTCGCTGTAGGGAGTATCCGAGCCCGCGAACGCGTCTGTGCGACAGTTCGCGGCCTTGATGCCGTTGCCCGAGCCGGTGAGGCTCGCTGAAACGGCCTTCGCGTAGTTGTAGGCGACCATATTGGTGGAGGCCGGGTCTCCTGAGTATTGTTCTGCGACGTTTCCGCAAAACTCTTCGCCGTAGACTTTGGCGTATTCTTTCAGCAAGACGTTCTGATATGTAGAGCCACGTCCGCTGATCTTGCCGTCGGAGGACTGGCAATCGATGCCTGCCGGCACCGCCGCGGAGCTCGTATCCGCAAAGACCATGCAACAGACCGCACTGAGCCCGAGCAGCAGTACAACAAGTGGGCCCAAGATGAATCGCTTCCGAGCTGCGATGTCCATATATTTCTTCCCCTTGCTGGAGTCGAGGATAACGATGATCACTGACCTAGTGGCTCCGAACTGGTACATGGTCGTCCGCCTCTCAGTGCACGACACCAATGACGAGCAAGACGCTCGCCTTGGCTGCGAAGCCTCCCAGGCATAGGCCCAATTATTCAGTTGGAGCGGAGGCCGTTGTTGCCCCCCGGTAAAGATCCTTGTGTCTTATTAGTGAACTTCGTTACGCCGCTGTGAAGCGCGTGTCGCCGCAGCGTAAACGTGAACTATGCGGCAGAGCCACTGGGACCAGGTACCGACACAGCGGCCACGCTTGTAGTGCGCAGCCGATGGGCCGAAGGTGTCCATATTTTTCCTGAAGGCATAAAGATGGCTAACGCTCAGCACCCTAGTCAAGTGTTACCGACCGGTAAAGATATTCGGCATGCGCCGATCGTTAACTTCCTGTGAACACTCGATGTCAGGATCGGCCATCCGGGTAGCATCGTCCGCCATGCTCCGCCACTTCGGGCGGTTTGTCCTGCCGTCAAGCATCCTCATTCTCGTTCTGGCCGGAGCCCCTACGGCCAAGGCCGCCGACGGCGGCCCGACGATTGCCTGCACGCAGAGCGCGACCATGACAACCACGACGCCGGCGGGCGTTGAAGGCCCCCCGACCGCGCCTCCCGCCGGCCCCTCGCCCGGCAGCCCATGCTGGGTGGATGTCAATCCGTACCCCTTCGGCAGCGAAGGCATACCCGTCGAGACCTCCGCCCAACCCGCCCAGACGTGCTCGCAAGCCTTCAAAGGAGAACCACCGGGGAGCCAATGCGCCCTCACGGTGACCTCGATGGCCTTCAGGGCTTGGAACCGCGGACTCGCGGCAACCGACACGGGGCAAGGATCGGGGGTGGATGCGAACAATCCCTACGGAGTTTGGCTCTACAACGGCGCCTCCTGGTACCCGAGTCCCGGCTTTCCGGGCTACAACGTCTGCCCGGGCCACACAGTCGTGTGGGCGGGCAAGCTCGACTACTGGCTCATTGGGGGCCCGACCGACCTGAGCTGGAGCCGTCTCTGCCGCTTCGACGGCGCAACGCTCGAATGGGAGTCCTTCGAACTGCCGGAAACAACGCTGGCAAGGGTGGTCGTCGAAAAAAACCGCAGACCTGGAGGGATCACCTCGGCTTCCTGCTTGGCCTGGAACGACTGCTGGTTCTTCGGCACTTACGGCACCGTCGTGCACTGGGACGGGACACAGCTCGAAGAAGAGTCTCCGTCCCCACCGCTGAGCTGGCTTCAGGGCGAATACACCGCCGCGGTCGCCCGCGAAGATCTCCAGGGCAACCCATTCGGCGTGGCGGTCAGCGCTACGGCCGAACGCTACGCGCCCGTATCGGAAAGCGAAATCCTGCCCGAACACGACGAAGCGCCCCCACCCGAGATGCGAGTCTCAAGCAGAGGGGCTTTCTCGCCAGTCCCGTTCACACCGCCGACGAGCCCACAGGCTGACGATCCCTACCGGACCGACCTCGTCGCGGTCGACTTCGACGCCGCGGGCCAGGGCTGGGTGGCCGGCAACCCCGCGGGCCTGCGCGTTTGGTCCAGAGCCGAATCCCGGCCCGCCTCTCCCAGCCACCCAGCGCCGCCCTCCCCACTCGTGCCGGTATCGATCTCAGGGGCAAGCACGACCTGCACGGGCACATCGGAACGCCGTTTCACCTACACACCCCCCGCCTTCAACGCCGTCGAACCTGCCAACTCCTTCCTGTGGTCCTCGATCGCGGTCATCCCGGGCGCAGGCGAAGCGCTTGCGGGCGGGAGCCTGCTCCCCCGCAGGGAAGGGCCGGCGGAAGACCCAAACGCAAAGCCGGACGATGAACCAATCATCGCCCAGGCGGCCTGCGACGGGACCACGACCGTGACGCGCTTTCACGTCGAAGACCCAACCTACAAAGGCTCTCTGCCCAAGCCGCCGCTCGTGCCCGCCGACCGCGAAGGCTACGTGAGTGCGATCGCCGCGAACGCCGCTAACGACGCTTGGGCCGCCACGACTCCGGGCTCGCTGGTCATAGACTCCGGCGTAGTCTCGTCCTCCGAAGCTCAGCCGCCTCACCTCTACCGGCTGACCGACGGAGCCAAGCCGGACGCACCGGAAGGCAACGATCTCGAAGAACGGCCGCTGGAACTCCAGATTGAAGCCCCGACTCTGATACTCGAACCGCCGCCACCACCCCCACCACCGCCACCGCCGGCTGTTGTCACCCAGACACACAGTGTGAAGCTGCCGTCTGCAATCTTCGACGTCAAGGCCCGGCTGCACAAGGGGCGGCATCTCAGTCTCTACCTGAGCTTTCGAGTTCGCCGGCCGGTCACGATCGGTGCGCAGGCCCTCCGGCACGGACACGTGGTGAGCGAGGCTCGACCGCGATATTTCGCGGGGCGCACGGGACTGCTGATCCTAGAGCTCAACCGCAAGCACTGGCCAACCAAGGTACGCCTCGTCACGTAGTAACTGCTTCTTCACCACAAGGCCGCCCGAGGACTACAAGATGGCTGCTCTTCTGCGTGGCGCGATCTGCGAACGGTTCGTCATGCCAACGGCCAATGAACCAGACACTCGTGAGATCTCAGATGACGACGGTGCTCGCGTGAGGAGGTTCCTCCTTCCAGCGCTCGTCATCGCAGGCATCATCGCCGCTGCCGCACCGCCCGTTAGCGGCGCATGGACGATCGTCGCGACAGAATCCGGACAGGTCCTCTCCACGTCGACGCAAGGCGAAGGCTCCACGCGCGCCGGCAGCGAAGCCGGCGCCTCAACTTCGACCTCGACCCCAACCGCGCCCTCCTCGCAGCCGCCAATCACAACGACATCCCCCCCGAAGGCTGTCTCACAAAACCGGCAGCCCACCAGCCCGGCAGCGGGGTACCGACCGCCGACAGCGCGCGCCAAGACCACACCTTCTCTTGCTGGAGAATCGGGCGGCACGGTATCGCAGACCGGGTCCTCATCGCTTCCCGCTCGAGCGCCGGCTCTCGCACCCAACCCAAGCGCGTTCGAACCGTTCACACCCTCGCCCGCTCTGATGCTGCCGGGCACGAGCCAGCTGCTGGACTTCTTCATCGACACCTACCGCACGCCGCCCTTCCTGCTGCCGATCTACCTCGCCGCCGCCGAGCGCTACACAGTCCCCTGGCAAGTGCTGGCCGCCATCAACGAAGTCGAGAGCGACTACGGCTACGACCTCGGCGTCTCGAGCGCCGGCGCGGAGGGGTGGATGCAGTTCCTGCCGGAAGAGTGGTCTGCCTACGGCGTGGACGCAAACGGCGCCGGCGTGCGCGATCCCTACAACCCCGCCGACGCGATCTTTGCGGCTGCACGCTACCTCCAAACCGCCGGCGCAGCCCACAATCTGCGCGGAGCAATCTACGCCTACAACCACTCCTCGGGCTACGTCGAATCGGTGCTACTGCGCGCCCGACTACTCGGGAAGACTCCACAGTCGATCATCGGCGGCCTGGCGGCAATCGTCGACGGACGCATGCCGGTCCAGAGCGCAAGCGCCTTCACCGCGACGCCTGCGTGGACCACCACCCCGCGACACGCAGCCGCGCGATCGGTGAGAGCCGGGCTGGAGCACTCGGCAGGCACTCCAGCAGTCCCCCCGCCACCGGCGGCGGCCGCCGCTTCCGCCACCGGCGCTTCAGGAGCAACCGTCGTCGGGGCAAACATCGAAGTTGCGCCGGGCACGCCCGTAGTAGCCGTTCAGAACGCCGAGGTCATCCGCATCGGGCGTAGCACAAAGCTGGGTCGCTTCATAGAGCTGCGCGATGCCTACGGCGACGTCTACACCTACGCCAGGCTCGGCCGGGTCCTCAAGCGCTACAAGGTTGCGGCGCAACCACAACCCACCGGCTCGGCGACTGCGCCGAACGGGCAGGCGGCTCGGTCCACTGGTATGCGACTGGAGCGGCTGCGCAGGGGCGCATGGGTCGCACCCGGGATCGTGCTCGGCAACGTGACGGACCGCTCGCATGGCTCACGGGCGCGCTTGCTCTTCGAGGTCCGACCGGCGGGCGCCGGGCCGATCGACCCGCGCCCGCTGCTCGAGGCGTGGCGTCTGCTGGGCCAAACACAGGGTCACCCCCATCAGGGCACTCAGCCGCTCTTCGGCCCGAGCGCCCGCAACGCGCTGATCGAAGAGATCCAGTTGATGAGCAAGCCCCAACTGAAGGCCCGCCTGCGATCCGAGCCGGCGCTTGGCAGGACGGTCTCTGCGCTGGAGGACACTCGGATCGGCGGTAACCACTCTCGGGGCTTGCGCGCCAAACTGGCGGCCGCGTCGCCCAGCTCGAGCGCCATGCAGTCCGGCCCGGTGCTGGGCAGCGCGCAGTGGCCAAGGCTGATTGCTCGCATATCGCGGCTACCCCAACCGCGGGTGCCGCGACGAGCGACCGGCGCCGCTGTGGCCGACACATCGAGTTCGCCATCGCCGGCCGCCGCCTCGCCGCTCGCCTCGCTGCCGCCGGGCCTAAGTGGCGCTACGCCTGCGGGGCAGGCTGGTGTGCCCGCAGGCGAAGATGGTACGGCGGGCGCATCGGGCACGCAGTCGAACTCAAGCGGTGGTCCGCCGGGGCTCAATTCTCCCTTCACCGGCCCGGCCGTGCCGCCGGCGGCGCTGCTTGCCCAGATGTCCTTGCAATCCAAGCCGGAAGTCGTCCTGGAAACGGAGCCTGCGGGGCCTGACTTCATAGGCGAATCCATCGTTACCCTCAAGCTCAATACGACGTTGGCCTCTGAGGCGATCGAATCGATCGTGTTCGAGATTCGGCCGGACGGGACCGCAACCTGGCAGGAAATCGAAAGCACGAAGAGCCCGACCCAGCGGTATGCGTTCCTGCACCCGGAAGAAGAAATCGCACAGGACGGGCCGTATGAATTGCGCGTCCTCATCACCGAAGAGGCGACGCATACCCAATATGAATCACCAACGATCGAACGGCTGATCGTCGTGGGCGAATCGCCTGTCGTGAAGCTCGCCGTCCCCGCCTCGCCGTTGCGCGGCGTGATCAAGCTCCACGCCGAAGTCCCTCGAGGCGCCGAAATCCAACCGATCCGCTTCGAATGGGCTCCCGCGGGTACCGATGCCTGGAAGCCGATACCCGAAGTGCCCAGCGACAGCGAACCAACGAGCTGTGCCGACACGGCGACCACGGCCTGCTTCGACACCGCAACCAGCGAAGCGCCGAACGGTCGCGACGACTTCCGCGTAGTGCCGGCCGGCGGGGAAGGTCTCAGCTTCGTCTCGCTGCCGGTGCGCGGCCGGCTAGTGGACAACGCCCCGCCGGAAGTCGAGAAGGTCGAACTGGAACCATCCGGCTCGCCCTTGAGCGGCGATGTCACCCTCAAGGCGACGGCCATCGATCCCCGACTCCCAGATGGAGAATCCGGCTCGGGCGTGGCAGCTGTGATCTTCGAACGGGCCCGTGCCGGCAGCGCGGCATGGAAGACGCTCCCTGGAGGCGAAGTGACGGTTGCATCCTCCACGAACGCCGATACGTACACCCACCGGCTGCGCACCGAAATCCTGGAAAACGGCCGCTACATGCTCCGCGCGCGCGCCCTCGACGTCGCCGGCAACCAGGCGAGCTCGCAGGAAACGGAAGTCGAAGTCGCCAACACGGTGTCGGCTCCCGCGGTGGCGGCGTCGATCACCGGCGTGGTGGCGCCGGCCGAAGACGTCACGCTCCTCGGCGCCGTCTCCGCCGGCGCCAGCCCGCGACACGAAGCGGAAACCTGGGCCTACGGCATCACCCGCGCGCCACCCGCGGCCGCAGGTGGAGAACAGCTCCAATACACCGCCGAAGGCCACCAGCTCGTGCTGCTGCGCGATACGGAAAAGGGCGGCTGGCAGATCGCCGACGTGCCGCGCGAAGCCGGCGGCGCAAAGCCGTTCCAGTTGCTGGCGGCCAATGAACTCGACATCAACGCGGGCGGCGGGATCAAGGTAACCGGCGCGATGACGCCCTCCGGCGAAGCGTGGTTGGGCCTGGTCGAGACCCAGCGCGAGGGCGCCAAGACGATCGGCTTCTTCCACAGAAGTCCCGGCGGTCGCTTCGAATACGACAAGAGCGCCACAGAAGCCGCAGCGCCCCTGTTGGAAACGGAAAACGCGCAACTGCGACTCGGTCAGGATTCCGAAGGGCACGTGTACGGCATGCTGACGGCGAGCACATCGGAATATGCGCTCCTGAAGGAAGGCGTGTGGACGCGCGAAACCGCGCTGCAGCGACCCACCGGCATCCCCGGCAGCGAACCGATGACCCTCCGAGTCGGCGATGTCGAGGGTCCGGGCGAAGCCTGGGGCGCGTTCTCGCTCGCCAATCCTCAAGGACACGGTCTCATCCTGGGCCACCTTTACAACCGCGAATGGCACTTCCCGTCGAGTGGGCTCGGCCTCGATGCGCTCGACCTCAGTGGCGCCCTGACCGCTAAGAACAATTACGTCGACCCGACTGCGCTGAGAGTCGAACCGGGCGGCGGCGCCGTCTGGATCGAAGCGAAGGTCTATCTCGACAACCACGAAAGCGGGCACGTGGTGGCGCGCTACGACAGCAACAGCGGCGAGGTCACCAACTCGTGGTGCACGCTGCCGGTGGCCAACTCCTGCGAAGAACCGCTCGGCTCGGCGGCGGTGCCCAATGCGTTCTTCGCGACAGCGGGGGGACCCGTCGCGCTCGCGTTGCAAAACCAAACCGTCGACGTCTACGCCCGCGGTCAGTGGACGAGTGTCCTGGCGCCCGGCCACGAACCGGGAAATGGGGTCGCGTTCACCGGACCCGACGAAGGCTGGCTCGGTGGCACGAAGGCGCTCGGGCAATGGGCTCCGCGGCAGAGCTCGAGCCTGCTCACATCATGGCCGCTGCCAGACCGCGCGCCGCTGACAAGTATCGCCCTGGCGCCGGGCAGCCAGGCCACAGTCGGCGAATCGGGCGCGCTGGCGGTCGGCCTGGACGGCGCGACGCTGCGCTACGACGCGTCGACCGGCTGGCAGGTCGAGCCCGCCACCCCACGCGCCCACCACCTCAACCTGCTCGGCGTCGCCTTCAACGGTCCCTCCAGCGCCTTCGCCGTCGGCCAGTTCGGAGTCATCCTGCACTGGGAAGGCACGTCCTGGTCTGAAGATCCGCAATCGATCTCGCTCACGCAGTCGCAGCTCAACGCCGTGGCGTTCGCGGCCACCGGCGAAGGCTGGGCGGTGGGAGCCAACGGGACGATCCTGCACTACGACGGACAGCACTGGAGCATCGAAGCTCCGCCGCCCGCCGACTCCGGGCAGAACATCAGCTCGGTGGCCGTGGCCGGCTCGGAGGCCTTCGCGGTCGCGGGCGGGAACCTGATCGAGCGCCGGCCCGGCGGCGGTTGGGAAGCGGTCGAAGAATCGCTGCTGCCGAGCACCCCGAAACCCGCACCCGGCCAGCTGCGTCTGGTCGCCGGCCTGCCCGACGGCGGCGTGATCGCGGCGGGACGCTCGATCATGCTCGTCCGTGAAGCGGCCGGGCGCGGCTTCGAGTACGCCGAACAGCCGTTGTCGGGCATCGCCGTCGCGCTCGCGCCGTTCCGCGAAGCCTCCGGCAAGCTGCGAGCCTACGTGTCGGTCGCGCCGCCGGTCAACCTGCTGAGCGATGAAGTGGCCGGCTTCCCCCCCGGCGACGGGGAGCTGCTGCGCCAGACCGAAAGCGGCTGGCAGGATCTGAGCCGCGCGCAGTACGCGGGGAACGCGATCCGTGGCGACGGGGCTGTCAAGAACGATCCTGTGCTGGCGGTCGCCACCGACCAGAGTGGAGAGCACGCCTGGGTGGCCGGTGGCTATGACGGCACCGAAGACGCTGCCCACCAGGGGACTACCGAGGTCCTGTCCGCTCGCCCCGCCGGCTGGATGACCGCGTCGATCTGGCGCTATGACACGACAGGCAACGCACAGCCCTCCGGCCTGGCCGCCGCAACCCCGAACCTTCCGGCCACGCCAGGGGTGGTCTCCTTCGCCTTCTTCACGAGCCCCGAGTGCAAGGTGCAGTGCTCGGCGGTACCAGACGCTCAGCCCGACGTGAACCTGAGCGCGGCGGCCAAGCAGATCGCGGCTTACGCAGCACAGCCGGGGGGGCCGGCGTTCGCCATGCTCGGCGGCAACGCCGTCGGGCCGCTGGATCAGGAAACGGGCGCGGAACCGGCGGCTGACTTCGCCCGCTTGCCCGAACAGCTCGCGCCGCTCGGCGGCCTACCGACGTTCGCGGCCATCGGCCGCACCGACCAGCCGTATGAAACGCCGTTCTCGGAAGCGTTCGCGGAAGCCCCCGAGCCGTTCGGCACCGGGGCGCCGGCCACTGGGATCACGCCGGTCTCCGCGGGATCGCAGACGCCGAACGGAGACGTTCATCGCTACTACGCCTTCGACGCCAACCAGAATGGCGCGACACTGCGGGTGATCGTGCTCGACGACGCCGAAGGCCAGCTCGAAGCCGGTACGGCGACAACGGGACAGCAGCGCTGGCTTGAAGAACAGCTCGCCACCGCGAATAGGCAGAGACTCCCGATGGTGGTGGCGGCGGCCACGCCGCTGCAAGACCTCAAGGAAGGTGAATCCGTCGCCGGGCTGCTCGCGCGCTCGGGCGTGCTGGCGGTGTTCACGACCAGCGAACGACGACTCGACGAACGCCGCCTCATCCCCGAAAAAGACGCACTGCAGATCCCCGAGTACGAAGGCGCCTCGCTCGGCTACCAAAAGCCACAGAACAACGGCGTGAAGTGGTATTTCGTCTCTGCCGACACGCAGACTCGCGAAGTCGAAGTCACCGCTGTGCCCGTGATCGACTCGCTTGCGCTCAAGCCACTGGACGGGCTCAGCGTGGCCCGGAGCCTGACGCTCCAATTCGAAGCGATCGCCCGCCGTCAACCCGGCACGCTCGCCACGATCGCCGGGCAATCTGAAGATTCAAGCGAACCGGGCGAACCGTTCCCGGGCTATGACAACTACGTCGAAATCCCCTCGCCGAACTGCGGCAAGAGGCCTTGCGTGCCGCCCAGCTACACCTTCACGAGCTCAGAACCGACGATTGGCACCTTCGTCGAACCCAGCGGTCCGGGCTCACCGCTCCCCAAGCTGGACGCAGGCGGACATCCGATCCCGTCGTCCACTTCGGGCCTGTTCTGCGCGTACAACGCGGGCACGACCACCGTGTCGATCACGACCGGTCTGTTGAGCTACTCGTTGCCGGTCACGATCAAGGCCGGTGGCTTTGGCTCGCCCTGTGGCACGGTCTACCGCCCCGGGGTCGGGGAAGTGATCAGAGTCCACACAGCCCAGACGCAGAGTCAGCTGGGATCGGCCGCCGCACCCCCTCCCCCACCGCCGGCGCCACTTGCCGGCTCACTGCCGGCGGCGCTAGCGCCTCCGCCCGCGCCTGCACCCCCATCCGCGTCCGCGCCCGCGCCTCCGCCACCACCGGCGGCGTCCAAGCCCCCCGCGACGACCAAGCCCACGCCAGTGGAACCGCCTCTGCCGCCGCCGATCGAAAGCGTGGCGGCGCCGCTGGCGATCCTGCCGGCGGCCACTCCGCCGGTCGAGCCGATACCGCCGGGCGCCAGCGGCTACGCTCAGAGCCCGTCGGCGGCCGAGCGCAAGGAGAAGGCCCGCAAGCAGGCAAGCCAGTCGGCCTTCTCGACCCGACCCGCCGGTACAAGCGGCGAAGAATGGTTCTACGTGGCCGTCGGCTTCGCGACGCTGCTGGCCCTGCTGCTGAGCGCACGGGCGCTGCCGATGGGACCTCGACTGCGCCCGGCGATTCTGCTCGACCGCCGCGACAGCACCAATCGCCACGTCACGACCGATCGCAGACTCCCACCTACCCGCCGGAGAAGAGCGAGGCGCTGAAGGGCTTCACTTCCGAGCCTCCGGCGTACCCGAGCCTGCCCAGACCGAACGCTTCCTCCACAGTAGCGAGCAGCGAGAAGTGGTTGTACGTTTCCTGGGAGAGCCCGCCGCCTTTCTTGATGAACGGCGAAAGCAACAGCAACCCGACCTGGCCGCCGCCGTCGCCGTCGCCGTCGCCGGCAAGTGCCGCAGCCCCGGTGGGGACCGGCAGGTTGGGATATTTTGGTTGCCCGCAGCAGGAGCTCGAATCGGCGTATTCACCGGCGGAAGGCGCCTGATCGACGGTGATCGCAAGCAGCCCGTTTTGCTTGTAGGCCTTGGAGGCGAGAATCTCGGGGACCACCTTTTGCAGGAATACATCGGCGGCGAGCATCCCGGCGGCCTTGTCAGGCGCACACGGCGTGGGATTCCCGTCCTCACACGGACCGGGGGCGATATAGGAGAAGCTGGGGGTGCTCTTTTCGCTTGCGAGGTCGCCCTTCAGGGCGTTCATAGCTACGTCGTCGGAGGCGCACGCGGATGACCCGACCACCGAGTCAAAGTAGACGAACGGATTGCGCCACGTTTGATAGCTGGGCACAGTCGCACCTGATGTCAGCGCCACCGCACTGAGGTCGGCCGCGCCGCTGGCCGGGTGCGTGCAGGCAGACGCAGTCCCCGGACCTTCGTCCATGCCTTCCACGTATGCCTTCCAGGTCAGGTGCTTGGCGGCGAGCTGGCTCATCAGTGTTTGCGTCGAGGACGGATACACGCAGCCCTTGCCGAGCACCTGTCCTTCCCCGCCGCTGCTTGCGGGTGAGATTTCGCTGTAGGTGGGGCAGTTGGCGGCGGTGGCTTCGGTGGGGCCCTGCCCGCTGAGCAGCGCGATCTCATCCGCCAGCCCCTGGTGTGCCACGGCGTAGTAGCGCAGCAGCAGCTCGCCCTGCTTCTCCAGGGTGCCGGTCAGGTATTTGGCGGGCGAGGCGGGACCAAACGCGGTGGCGTAGGGCTCTTCATCGAGCATCACCACGAACACGTGCTTGATCGAGGACAGCTTGAAGGCACTCGCTTTCGATGTGCCTTTGCCAGACCCCGGGGATTCTTTCGATCCACCTGTGGACCCCGAGGACGAGGAGGGTGTTTTGCTTGCGGGAGCGGCAGCCTGGGATTCCGCCGGCACCGGCGCAGGTTCGGGGGTGGTTTCCGCTTGCGCCGGTGGTGGCGTTTCGGCGGGGCTTCGAGCTAGTGGTGCTGCTCGCGCCGCTCGCGGCAGCCTGGGCGACGAGCAGCTTCAACGGCGCGCGCTCGGCGGCAAGCGAATCGACCGCGTCGCTCCCCGCGGCGCGACCCATGAGCACCCCAAACCCGAGGAACAGGGCCACGAGCAAGGCCCACACCAGTGGCGAGGGCAGCGGCAGCGCACCGAAGCGCTGCTCCCAGCGGCGCAGCGGGTCGAGGCTCACGAGCTGGTCTGTATGGGCCGGCCGAGGTCCTCGGGCGGCTGGGTCTCCTCCCCACCGTCCAACTCGGCGGGCTCCACGAGTAGGTCAATCGGATGCGAAGCGGCGTGCTGACCGTTGCCGTTGACAAGGGTGCGCTCCATCACCTGCGCGCCGCACTGCCAGCAGAACACCGCGCCGCGACTGCGCACCGCGCCGCAGCTCGCACAGTTACCTGCGCTGCCGCTCTCCTGCATGTGCAGCATCCGCTCCACCTCGGCAAGCTCCGCGTCGCGCTCCTGCAGCATCGCCGCGCGCCGGATCAGCACGTCGAGGCGAAAGTGGTCGCGAATCGCCATCTCATACGCGAGCCCGCCGAGGTTCCAGTGCAGCTCGGCGACCTCCTGCGCGAGTTCGTCGCGGCGTATACGCAGCCGCGAGTCGGTCTGTTGTGGGGTGACGGCGCTCATCCCGTTTCGACGACGTCCGGCAGATTCTTGGATTTCTGCTCGTAGCTTGAGCCACTCTGGTTTTTGCCCACGCTTTTCAACACTGTGGGCGGCGCCGGTTTGTTGATCGAGGATCCCGTGGAGGAGGGAGATGAAGAGGAGGCTTTCGCTTTCGACGCTTTTTTGGCGGTGGAAGCGGCGGGCGTTTCGGTGGTGGTCGTCGTGGGCGTTGTGGCGGTGCCGGGGGTGCCCGCGGCCGAGCCGCCCACCGAGATCACCTGCGCGGGAGGCACCTTCGCCGAGCCCGTGCTCGCGCGCCCGATCAAGACCCCGACGCCCATCGCCAGCAGCAGCACCCCCACGCCGGCAAGCAGTGCGAGCGTGTTGTTGCGATCGGACGGTTGGGCAGCGCCGAAGCCGGGGGGAGCATTTGGGGGCGCACCGGCGGTACCGAGCGGCAGGGTTTGCGGGCCCCCCGGAGACAACGCCGAATGCGGCGAGGTCGCGTTCTGTGGCGAAACCGCCGTCGGCGGCGGCCCGCCCGGGCGACCGCCAGACATCGGCCCGCTCACATGCGCACGCGCGGCTCCGCACTGCAGGCAGTAACGCTGGTCTTGGGCAAGCGGCGCGGCGCACTGCGAGCAGCGCTCGTTCGTCACGACCGGGAGCGACTGAGTGACAGCCCTCGCAGCCTCCTCCCCGGCCGCCGGGGACGGGGAGGGTGACGGCTGCTTGACAGCGGTCCCCAGCTCGCTGGGTGCAGCGGGCTCGGTCACGCCGAGATCGTCCACCCTCACCGCCCCCTCACTCGTAACGATTCTGTGAACATACACCCGCTACTCATCGGTCACCCTTCTTCGTTGGAGTTGGCGCCCGGCATCTCGTTGAACGCGCAACGGAAGTTCTGCGGTTCTGAGACCGGCTGGGAGCCGGCGAAGCCGCCCTTGGTGCCGTTGGAGTACACGGTCACGTACTGCAGCGTCGAGGGGGCCGGTACCGCCGGCAGCGGCACCGGGTTGGGTTCGCCCGTGCGCGGGTCGCCGGTGGAGCCGACGCTCACGCCCTCAGAGCCCGCGGCATCCGAGCCGGCGGCGGTCGTCACGAGCGTGGCGCTCATCTCGCGCTGATCTTTCAAGCCGACGCTCGGATCGGCGTCGATCGTGGAGGTCAGCTGCGAGTCGTGAATCGTGGACTCGAGCTTGACGCGGTTGGCGGCGCCGATAAGCTGCGCGGCGGTCGGCAGGTAGCCGCCCTCCTTCACGCACGCCTGCGTTGCCCAGAAGTAGTTGTTCTCCCCCGCCTCGGCGTTGGTGAGCGGGTAGGGCGAATCCATCAAGCACCACGTACCGAGGTTGACCGTCGACGGCGGGCAGCTCGGTTCGATGGCTGTCAGCGTCTTGCCCTCGATCTCGGAGGCGTTTTTGACCGTGGGGATCGCCGACGCCGCGAACTTCCTGTTTTTGCCGAGCAGCAGGATGCCTCCAGAGTGCGGGGTAGTGCTGATCTGGTGTCCGTCGATCGAGCTGAGAACGGCGCGACGCGCGGCTTCGGCCAACCCCGTGGTCGAGCCGACGAGCGCGAGGATCGAGATCGCCAGCGCGACGTAGCCGCTGTGGCGGGAGATGCGGTGCCTCATGTTCGCCTCCTTGAGGATGGGGTTGGAATCTGGCCCTGGGTTGAAGTGGGGCTCTGTATAGAAAGACGGGCGAGGGCAGTGCGCCGTGACCGGCGCCGGCCGCTACCGATCGATGCGCCCGCGCCCGCAAGCAGAATCAGCACGCCAAGCGTCAACCCATACCTCGCAAGCGGTGAGGAGCCTGTGGCGGCTGCGCCCGCGCCAGATGAGCCCCCGCCTGCGTGAGCGCCGGCGGGCATGGAGGGCTGGTAGCGCGCGAACGCCTGCGACTGCTCAGGCGCCGCCTCCTCCTCGCGTTTTTCTTCGAACACACGCACGGTCGCCCCACCGGGTGGGATCGGCCGTGCGAAGGATGCGGCCGGCGGTGGCGGAACCGCGGGCACCGGCCCAACCGCTGGCAGCGCGGCAATTGGCAGGATCGCGAGTGGCAGCGCCACCTTCGGCGCCGGCTTCGGAACGATTTTCACCACAGGCGTCACCGCGGGCGCCGGGGGCGCCGGGGGCGGTGCGATCGGCGCCGGCGCCGGCGCGGGCGAGGGCGGTGGCGCCGCCGGAGTCACGGGCGCCTTGGAGGCCTGCGCCTTGAAGTGACTGGGACTGAGCGGCACGGTGCCGCATGGCTGCTCGACGCTGCCCCCCTGCACCGTCACGGGGATCGAATAGGACAACCCGCCGGCGGAGATTGTGACCGTCGTGGTGCCGGCGTTGAACGCGCACAGGATGCCTGAGCGCGGATCGGGGATCGGACGCCCTTCGGCGTTCTGCAGTGGCTTGCGCAGGTTGGTCGAGTCTGGGTCCTGCTCGACGAAGTTCGCGATTTCAGGTTCGGAGGAGGTGAAGGTGTATTCCGGTTCGATCGCGCTGGAGCAATCGGACTGGCGACACAGCGCCGGCGGGAATTCGGCGTAGGGATCCGATCCCGGCGGGTTCGGGTTGCCACTCGACCCAGAGATCGGCCCCCAGCGGTCGCCCGCCAGCGGTCGCCGCCCGAGACCCTCGAACAGCGCCGGCGAGCTGCGCCGCAAGAGCGTGCCGTCGACCGGGTCGAGCGAGACTTCCTGCACGAGCGGGATCATCCGCGCGCTGACCGGCGCCACGTTCGTGGCGGGATTGCGCTTTGAGACTTCCACGCCGACAAGCAGGTAGCCGGTCGTGCCGAACAGCGCGTCGGGCTGACCGGCGGTGAACGAATCAGAGATCGCCGAGCGATAGCCGAGCGTGCCCGTGCCGTACTCGGGGATAGTCACCGAGCCTCCGGAGGGGATCTGGCTGGCGCGGCTTTCTTCGGGGCGTTCATACAGGTACGCCGACGCGCCACCCGCCACCATGATCTGCGCCTCTTCGTTTGCGTCGGTGGCGACGTTCATCGCCGGTGGCAGGTTCGGGTCGAGCTCACGGCTGCCGACCACGATCGCGGGAATGCCGCGCGCCTTCGCGTCGGCGAGCACTCGTTCAAGCCACGGCCCCTGAGGTTCTGAGGGGTTCTGATAGGAGTTGCTGGCGACCAGCGACCCGCGCGAATTGTCGATCACGATCACGCGCACGGTGCCGGCAGGACCGGTGCTGTCGAACGCGTAGTGGGTACGCGCTCCGGGCCCGATCGTGCCCGTAGGTGGCGGGATATTCGCCGTGCTGACTCCTGGCGGCGTGACGCCTTCGCCAAACGGTGCGTTGAAGCCTGCAAACGCGGCGCCGAAAACCGAATCTTCGCTGCCTTCCGAGTCGCCCGCGGACAGAGCCGGATACACCGGCAGGCTGCCGCCGCTGGACATCAGCTGTGCATAGCGGTTTGCCTCCCCAGCCGACTCCAGGCCCTGCCCTGGGGTCTCGCGCCCACCCGTATACAGCAACATGCGCGGTCCGCCCGGCTGGGTTGAAAGCCCGCTGATCTGACCAAGCGCGGCGCTCAGGTTGCGGTCGGGCTCGATCCCCTCGTCGGCCAGCGCGGCACATGCTTCGATGCAGTCGGCGTGGCCGCCGACGGCGAACGTCGCCACGCTGCTCTGCATCGGGATCGGGGCAACCGTCTCGCCGCTGGGGCCGGGGGAGTTGCCTTCCGGGGCGTAGCTGTAGACACCGGCCGTCTGCACGTTTTCGCGGATCGTCTGCCCAGAGCCGCCGCTTGCGTCGGTACCGCGACCGGCCTCGTCGGCCTCGCCGCTCCAGCCGCCGAGCGCCCAACCGGAGCCCGAGGTGCTGACGTCCAGCGCCAGAATCGGATCTGCCTTCAGCGGCTTGTCCTGGCTGTCGCCGGCATAGGCAGCGCGCTCCTCGTCCTGCCAGCCGCCGGGCGTTTCGCGCAGCATGTAACCGTCGCCCGGTAGCGGATTGGGCGGGATCACGGGCGGTGGCGTGTCGGGTTCGACTGGCGGCAGCACCAGTAGCGGCGGGTACTGGAAGTCGGGCACCACCGACAGCAGCGCGCGCACTTTCGAGCCTTCGAGCAGCGGTGCCGCCGCGATCGCGGTGTCGCCGACGATCGGTTGTTCTGAGAAGTGCCATGGTGCGCCGGCGCTGTCGCGCTCGAGCACGACGTCGCGCCCGGCGAGCACGGCGCCGCCGTTTGGAAGTCCCGCCACGACGTTTAGGCTGGGTGCTTCGGGCAGGCTTTCAAGCAGCGCGTGAACTTCGGGTTCAACCTTCCAGCCCGAGCCTTCGTTGACGAGCAGGTCGCGTTCGGCGACCACCATCGCCTCAGAGCCCGCGAAGGAGACCGAGCTGAAGTTGGCTTCGGAGAAGCCCGAAGGCAGGCTTTCTTCCTGGGTCCAGCTCTTGCCGTACTTCAGCAGCACACCGCTCTGGCCGACGGCGTAGCCGAGCGCCGGGTTCGATGGGTCGAACGCGATTCCGTCGAGGTTGCCCTGGAAGCCATCGAGCGGTGCTGCCGGATCGGGCTCCCACAGCCCGGTTTCCGCGCGCCAGATCCACATCGCGCCGAGGTTGCCGACGGCAAACGCGCGGTTCGCTTCGGGCCATGCCACCGCACGCAGCGTCGGCGAGCTGACCGCGCCGCTCGAAGTCTGCAGGAATTCGCGTTCCCAGCTGTGGCCAGGGGTGTAGCGCGCAACCACGCCGTCGGCACCGACGGCCAGCGCCTGCGCGCCGAAGTCGCCGGAGGCGCTCCCCGGCGCGGGCGTGACGGCGGTGAACGGCGCGCGCGCGGACACAGGCCAGCCGATGAGCCGCGAAGGCTGCTGGGTCGTCGTGATCTGCAACGGTCCTTCAAGCCAACCGTCCGTCGGTGTGTAGAACGCTCCGCCGGGCGCGTTATCGGCGGCAGCGCCGGGCATCCAAGTGAACGTGGTGCCTTCAAAGCTCAGGTAGCGGCCCATGTTGGTCGAGTCCTCGCCGCCGGGCGCCAGCGGATTGGTGACGATCCGCGTGCCATAACCAGGACCTTCGAATGCGAAGCTGCGATAGCCCGCCTCGCGACCGAAGCGAGCGCCGAGTGGGTGTTCGCAGACCGCTTCCCCGGATGGGCCACGCGCATCGCACCAGCTGCCGGTGACCTTGCTTTCGGAGATGTCGTAGTAGAGCGTGAAGTCATAGCCGTCGGCGCCGGCGCCGGACGCCTGCATGTTGCCGTCGATCCACACGCCTTTTTCGGTGACCGTCAGCGGCTGTGCTTGGCCTGTCAGCGGTGCGACGCCACTGACGCTGCTCGCGGCGGTTTCGCTCTGTGCAAACAGCGAGGAGCCAAGCGAAGCCGGTTCCCAGTGAAATTCGCCGCCCTTGGTTTCCTCGCGCTTGAACAGCACGATCCCCAGGCCGCTGCTGGCTTCGGCCTCGCCCAAGAGCCATAGGTTCTTCGGAGAGGTCCCGGCGATCGCCACGATCGTAAAACTGCCCGTGTAGCCGGCGGGCAGTTCGATCGGCTCGCGTGTCCACTTTTCACCATTCCAGCGCGCGACACCGAGGTCGCGCGTGCGCCCAAGCGCACCGAAATAGGCTTCGGTGTGACCTTCGTTTTCGACCGCCGCGTCGGCGATCGCACCCGAGCCTTCCTTTTCAGAGAGTGCCTCGGCGCTCTTATCGCCGCTTTCTCCGGGTTCCTCTGGTTCGCCCGCGGCGAGCAGCACACCGGCCGGCGGTTCGGGCAGCATGTGAAAGCGCGCGCCGGGGTCGCGCGCGAGCACAACCGTCTGCTCGCCGCTGGCACGCGTCGAGTCGTCGCCCACGAGCAAGCCGCCGCCATGCGGTGTGATCCGTGCGGACATCCGATCGGGATCCATCCCGCGATAGAGGAGCCCCGCTTCGTTGAGCGGCGTTTCGGCGATCGTCCAGTCGGGGTCGGCGTCGGTTGCGCGCTCGAACACGAGCTGCCCCTGCGCGCTCGAGCTCGCTTTGCCCGCCGGCGCAAACGCGACCTGTTCTGAGCCGCTGGGCGGCGGCGCGTCACGCGGGAGCACCCTGTACGCCCACGCTTCACCGGGCTGACCGGCGGTCGCGGCGCCCATCAACACCGTGCTCGCGTCGGCGGTCCCGAGCACCGGCTGCGGCGTCGGGGCAACATTGCCCGAGGCAACCGCACGCGCACCGTGGCCGTCGATCTGCGTCGCGCCATACACCACCAGCGCCAATCCCACGACCAACGCGAGCGTGAGGCAACGGCGGCGCGTCGTTGACCTTCGCAAAGCCTCAGCCATGGTGGTGCACGCTCGTGGTGACCGCATTGGGACCGGTGCCCACCGACGAGCTTTCGGTGCTCGTCGCCGGCACGGGCTTGGGCTTGACCAGCTCCTTCGTCTTGAAGCTGAGCCCGCTCGGCCAGCGCTTGCGTTCCAAGCGCAGCGAGAGCGAGTGCTTGCCCGCCTTCAAGCGCTCCTCGCGCGTGCGCGCGATCGCCTTGCCGTGCAGCTTGGCGACGAGCTGCACGTCGGCCAGACTGGTCAGGTCGAATTTGACGGTGACGGTCAGTCCGTGGCGCGAGACGGTCACATCCTTCAGTAGCGCTGGGATCACCAACGGCACTGCTTCTTCGGCCAGTTTCGTTTCGACCGCCACCGGCGGCGGGGCAAACAGTTCCGAGTCATCCGGCGGAGGGGCGATCGGGACGAACTGTTCGACCGACTCGTTGGGACGCACGGTGATCGTGCCCGCCCAGTTGGAATCGCTGTCTTCGGGCAGGACCGTGCCGTTGGTGTAGTGAAACAGCCAACCCGCCGATGTCGCCATCCAGGCTTCTTCAGGCCCGGCGGCGGCCACGAGCTGGGCGCTGCCACGGCCCGGGCCGGATACCGGGAGCGTCTCGACGCTTGCCCCGCCGCCCGGTTCGACCAGCACGACCTTCGCCTTGGCGGTGGTGCTGCGACGGTCTGAGTAGGGCTGGTCGGCGGCCCACGCCGTGTCCTCTCCGGGCACCGGAGCGATGTCTATGAAACGGTCTTCGGAGCCGAACAGCGATGGGTCGATGGCGTCCTGGATGAAGAACGGTTCGTCGTAGTAGACGGCGATCGGTGGACTGGGCACCGAGCCTTCGTGCGGCGCGGCCGGGCCGGAGGCGGCGCCACCGCCGGAGAACCACAGGCTTGTGGCGTCCGCTTTCGCGGACAGCAGCTCTACCCCTTCGGCGGGTACCCCGGGCGCAAGCGATGGTTGAAAGCCCGTGTCGAGGAATGTTTCGCCGACGAGCTTGTGGATCAGCACGGGACCGTTCGGCTCGGGCGTGGCAAGCGCGACGGGGCCGCTCGGATTGCCTGGCTCGGCGCCGACATACGTGCTCTCGTAGAACGTGCCGTCGAAGTAAGCCAGAGCGCTGACGCCGCGACCCTGCGGCTGGTAGGAGCCGGTGAGGCTGCTGCCGTTCCAGTGCAGGTGATATGCGCCGATGTGCTGGCCGGAGGGTTCCTCACTGCCGATTCCCGCAAACCAGCAGTCGTTCCGCCCGTTGCAAGCCGCCGCATCCATCGGGCGGAAGGGTTCAGGCGACTGAAAGGACGTCGAGTAGGATCCCACGATCACCCCGTCTTCGAAGTGACACAGGCCCAGCCCCGCGCCCGAGCGCGGCTCGCTCGGTTCGGTGATGACCCAGAAGTTCTCAGGTCCGGCCCAGGCGATCCGCGAGGCTTCCCCGGCGGCGCCGCACACAGTCGCCAGTTGATGCCAGTCGCGTCCGTTCCAGAAGAACAGTCCGGCCGGAACGGTGGCGTTGCCTTCGGTGCTCAGCAGTCCCTCGTTGGGGGCATAGAACTGCATGTCATCAGGCGTACCGAGCGGCACCTTGAAAGCGGCCCCGGCTGGCGGCGCCGGCTGTTCCAGGCGCCACGTCGCTTCCGCTTGCGCGGTACAGGCGCCGATCGCGGCGATCGCCGCGGCGATCAGGACCGCGGCGGCGGCAGCCTTCAAGGCCCGTGCCCCGGGTCCTGCTCGCGAGCCGACCGGGTGACGTCGTGCAGCTGGCTCAGCTCGACCCCCTGCACCGTGGAGAGCACCGCGTCTAGTGCCACTCCCGACAGGGTCTCGTGCTCGATCAGCGCATGCGCGGTCTCCTCGACCGCCTGCCAGTTGCGGTCGAGTATCACGGCAGCCCTCGCCTCCGCGTCGCCGACCAGCCGCTCGACCTCGCGGTCGATCGTGTCGAGCGTCGAGGGCCCGACCGAGCCGAGGTCTTGCAGCGAGGCGCCGAGGAACACCTCGCCGCCCTTCTCGCCGATCGTGACCGGCCCGAGCGCGTCGGACATCCCAAAGGAGGTGACCATCGTGCGCGCGAGGCTGGTGGCGGCATGCAGGTCGTCGCTGACGCCGCTTGACAAATGACCGAAGGCGATCCGCTCGCCGGCGGTACCGGACACGATCACCGTCAGCTGAGCTTCCAAGTCGGGCTCTGTCTGGATCAGCTGGTCACGGTCTGTGAGCATGTGCGCGGCGGTGCCGAGCGTACGCCCGCGCGCCACGATCGACACCTTGCGGCTGACGGAAGCCTGCCCCAGCGCCTCGGCGACAACGGCGTGAGCGGCCTCGTGGATCGAGATCAGCCAGCGCTCGTGCTCGGTGAGTATGTGCTTCTTGGCGGGACCGGCGACGACGCGATCGATCGCCTCCTCGAGCGTTGCTTGTTCGATCAGCGCTTGGGAGTCGCGCACGCTCAACAGCGCCGCCTCGTTGATCACGTTGGCGAGCTCGGCGCCGCTGAAACCGGGCGTCAAGCGCGCGATCTCCTCGAGCGACACGTCGGGACCAAGCGGACGCTTGCCGCCGTGCAGGCGCAGGATCTCAAGGCGCCCGTGCACGTCGGGCACGTCGATCGTCACCTGGCGGTCGAAGCGTCCGGGGCGAAGCAGCGCCGGGTCGAGGATGTCGGGGCGGTTGGTGGCGCCCATCACGACCAGCCCACCGTCGCCGCCGAAGCCGTCCATCTCCACCAGCAGCGCGTTGAGTGTTTGCTCGCGCTCGTCGTTGCCCTGCCCGATACCGGCGCCGCGCTTGCGTCCAGCGGCGTCGAACTCGTCGATGAAGATGATCGCCGGCGCGGTCTTGCGCGCCTTGGCGAACAGGTCGCGCACGCGCGCCGCGCCGACACCGACCAGCGACTCGACGAAGTCCGAGCCCGACAGCGAGAAGAACGACGCGTCGGCCTCGCCGGCGACGGCCTTCGCAAGCAGCGTCTTACCCGTGCCGGGAGGGCCGACGAGCAGCACGCCCTTGGGGGCGGCGGCGCCCACGGCGAGGTACTTGGACGGATCGGCGAGGTAGTCGCGGATCTCGCGCAGCTCGGCCACCGCCTCGCCGGCACCCGCGACGTCGGAGAACGTGACCTGGTGCAGCGTGCCCTTCCCCTTGCGCTTGCCCTTGCCGGTGAACTTGGAGAAGCCGGCGATCCCTCCGGCGCCGCCGTCGGCGCCGAAGCGCATGAACAGCGCGAACAGGCACACGAGCAGCACGATCGGGATCAAGAACTGCACGAGGATCGCGCGCTGCGCCTTGCCGGGCTGCTGGTCGACGGTCACAACCGTGCCGGCCGCGGCAAGGCTCTGCAGCAGCTGCTGCGTCTGCACGCCGGAGGCGGGATAGGCGGCCCAGTATTCGAGCGGTGCGGGCGTTGTCGCGCCGCTAGCCGTCGTACCCGTGGCCGCGCCGGTTGCAACACCAGTCGAAGTCGTCCCCGCGGTCGCCGAACCGGCGGGCGCACTCGAGGCCTGCTTGAGCGTTATCTCGACGCGATTGTCGTGGTCGTACAGCGTGGCGGTCGCGATCTGCTTGTGCACCGCAAGCTGCAGCACGCGGCTGATCGGCAGTTCCGTGCCGTGACTGGAGGGCCCGATGGCGCCGAGCAGCGAGAAGAATGCGATCACGAGCCCCGCCGAGGCGAAGGCGAGGAATAGCGCGATCTTGTCGCGGAAGATGAGCTTGCGAGCGCTCGCGGCGAAATCCCCGAGCGTGACCAGCGCCGGGTTGCGCTTGTGCGCGAGGCCCGAGCGCACCTGACCGCCCTTGGGCGGACGAACCGGGCTGGTGGGACGGCCGTTGCCCTGCGAAGACTCGGGCGGGGTGGTGTTCTCGTCGTCTGTCATGTCTCCTCGGGGACTTCCGTAGCGCGTTTCAGACCAAAGGCGACGCCCGGCGTCGGGGAAGACGCCGGACGCCGCCAGGGGTCCGAGGGTCTGGGCTGTCAGCCCATTTCTGGTCCTATTTCTTCTTGCCTTTGCTTGCTTTTTTCTTGGTCGGTGTCACCGCTGCCTGCGTGACCGTCAGCGTCTTCGTCTGACTGGCCGCTGTGCCGCCGGTCGGGGTGAACCTCACCGTGATCTTCACGGTGAGCTTGTGGCCCTTGGCTTTGGCGAGCTTGCTGAGCGCGGCTTTCGAGATGGCAAGCGTCACCGTCCCTTTGCCGCCCGAGGTGCTCGCGGTTACGCCGCCGACGGTGAGACCACCGTCGGTCGCCTTGACCCCGATGGTGCCGGGATCTGGCAATACGAGCGACAGTACGATGTCCTTGCCCTTCACCTTCGCGCTTGCTATCGAGAAGGCGTTGGACGGAACCACAGCGGTGCCACCGCCCGTTGTGCCGCCACCGGTGGTGCTACCACTGTTGTTGCCACCACTGTTGTTGCTACCACCGCCATTGTTACCGCCCCCACCGCTGCCGACTGGGTTCCATTCGATCGCGGCCACACCTTTCTCAGCGTCTTCGAGGAGTGGCGTCTTTGTCGTGTCGGGCAGCAAACCATAGTCGAATTCCGGCAGCTCGGTCTGACCAGGTTCAGATACAACCGAGCTCAGATACTCCTTGACCGTGCGTGCCTTTTCTTCTTCAGGTGCCTCACTACCGTAGACCGAAGCGTCGTTCTGAAACGCCAGGTCGTAGGTGATCGCGCACACCGGGTAGGCGCTGCCCCCTGTGGCGATCGCGTTCGCCCAGTTGCCCAGCGTGGCTTCTTTGTCGGGACTTTCGCCTGCCGATGGAATCCCGCGATAGTCGGCACCTTTGCAGTTGGCGCCCTTTTCAAGTACCGATGTCGTGTTGAAATGCGCTTCCGGGTGAATCGTCGGCTCGTCGAACACCAGAGGATGTCCAATTCTTTTCGACGGTTCGGATTCGGCTGGGTTCACCGCTTGAAGCGGCAGCCAGTACAGATAGTTGGGTTTGCTCGCTGTCAACACGAAGCCTTCTTTACGCGCTGTCGCGAGATCCAGGTAGCCGATCGACCCGTCGGTAGCCTTCACGGCTTCTGCCAGCGATTTACCGCCTTCGGCGTTGGCTCGACATATCTGGCTGGGACTGAGCGCGATAGTGCATTCTTTGCTGGCGGGAACTTCGACGGGAATTTCGGGATTGCCAGCGCCTGCAACCGGCCACGCGGTATTGACGCTACCGACTTGACCTTCCTTCCACAGTTTGATGCCACCATCTTCTTTGTTCGACGGGAGCAGGCTCAGGTAGGCCTTGAAGTTGTAGGTCGTACCCGACGTGTCGTTGCGCGCTATCCGAAATATCGGCACTTCCCCGCAGGTCTTGCCAGTGTATCCCACTGGAGTTCCCGACATATGCGATTCCAGCGTAGAATCCCCTGTAGGCGTCGGGATCTCACCCCACTTGGTGATGTTGTGCTCCCAGATTTCCTCGAGCGCCTGCGCAGGCAAGTGCAAACGCAGGGTGTTGCTCACTTCGGAGTCACCCGTCGCTTCGTTCTTTGGATCATTCACGCCGCCGGTGCTCACGTCTTCGTTTGTGGTGCCTTCACCGCTATCGGCTGCCCCGGTGCCCGGACCCTCCAGTGTGCAGCCTTCGGGAAAGTGCACGACCACTGCGATCGCGGCCGAGGCGGCCGGTATCACATGAATCTCGCCTTCTTGTTGACCCCCGGTTGGACCTTTGTCGATATTTGCCTCTTCTTCCGGATCGGGCGGAAAATCGCTGGCCCCAATGCGAACTGTTGTGTCGCGATAACCCGGTTTGGCATACAGACTTTCGGGATTCCCCGATAGGGTGCACCCCGAAGCTGGTATACCGGCGCCCATCGCGTCGAGGCCGCAACCGCTGCTCTTGGATTCATAAGTGACAGCCCCAGCCCCGGATCCACATCCAAAGGCGCCGAGATTTTCCGAGAGATATATCTTGGGGGAATTCCAGAATTCGATCGCCGATTTCTGCAATGACGACCCCTCGATTCCGATCGGAGCGACATTGCCGGTGGGAGCACCATTTTGACAGGTGCCGATCGTCGCCTTGGCAGACCCCGGCGAGCCGGCTGCGAAGATGACCAGAACGGCCATCGCGCAGAGCGCCGCCAGGAGGGCGCGGGTGCGACCGCTTTCAGCGGTCAGGGGAAGACTTACGCGCATGAGCGTGAGATGTCCTTTCAAGAACGTAGATAGAGATCTTGGTGATTGAGCCAGAGTCTCACAGCGCTATCGTCCACGCGCAATCCCTGTTTACAGAAGCGACACATCTTGGTCACAGCAGTGAAACATGTCCGTCGGCATGCGTGGGGCGCGTTTCACGACTTAATCTCACGCACGTAACAATTTGGTAACAAGACCAGCCGCGCAAATCTATATCAGAGCCCGCCTCATCCATTCTTCGCCTTGCCCTTCGCCTTGGAGGACCCTTTGTCCGACTTCTTTGTGCTGGCGAAGACGAACGTCGCGTTCGCTTCGGCCGACAGCGCTTCGGCGGGCTGAGGCGGCGTGTAATCGACCGTGACGAGGGCCTTGAGCTTGCGGGCACTCTTGAGGTTCTTGGCGTACTTGGACGCGAGCTTCAGGACAAGCGTCGCGGTGCCCTCGGCATGTGTGGAGCCAGAGGCACGCGCAAGCACCACTTTCTCCTTGTGCGTCTTCTTGCCGAGCTTTGTCGTGATCGCGCCTGTTGCCTGCACCGTCAACTTTCCCGCACCGGGCGTCTCGACCAGCAGGATCAGATCGCCATCCGCCGCGCGCTTGACGCTGAGGCCCAGTTCGGGCGAGGCGACGCCGGTCAGCGAGAAGCCGCTCTGTGTCGTGTTGAAGCTGGAGGGGGGCGCAGCGGTGCCGGCTGGAGCCTGCAGTGTGGCGGTGAAGGCATCCGAGAAGCCGTTGGAGTCGCCGAAGATCAGGTTGGACGCCCCGGATACGAAGGCGACCGTCGACCCGTCTTCGGTGAGCGTGGGATTGCTCGCGGTCGAACCGTTTGGTTCTGCCCCTTCCAGACCGAGCACGGCCCGTTCCATCGTATCGCTGGCAAGATCGACCAAGTAGAGTTCGGCCTGCTGAGCGGTGGCGCTCACAGTGCCGAGAAGCTGCGGCTCGGGCAATACGAAGACGTTGCGCTGCGAGACGAATGCGATGTGCGTGCCGTCGGAGGAGAACGCGAGGGAAGTGATCGAGGCGCTGCCGTCGCCCTGGACGTTTTTCACCGCCAGCGTGATCTCACTCGTGCTGTCCTTGGGCGTAAGCGGCAGCTTCATGTCCGTCGTAAACAGATCGAGCGCATCGGGCTTGTTGTTATCCGGACGCAGCTCGCTGCCAGCGAGGAAAGCGACCTCGTAACCGTCGGCGTTGAGACCAGGCGCGGTCTCGTTGATCGAGGCAAGGTCTGACTCGGGGAACGACAGCGGCCCGTAGCACGGACCTTCGGCGGCAGGGTTCAGTTCTATGGGTTCGATCGGTTTGCATTCCGGTTCGGCGACACCCGTCACACGCCGCGTTGGTGCGTTTGGTTCCTGCCAGCGCCGCCACAGGTAGTAGGGGATCGATTCGTCCAAATCCTCGCCTGGAAGGAACACGGTTTGCGATGGCGCGTCCGCGCCCACCCACGCGACGGTGGACCCGTCGGCGCTGAGTGTCGCCGGGCCTTCAGCGCCGCCCGCCGGTCCGCTGGCGATCTTGCGCGTGACAAGCGTAGTCGTCTTGGCCAGCACGTCGCGCACGAACAGCTGTCCGGGCGGGGTGGCCGGCGTGGAGCCTTCGGGCAGACTCGACGGCACTTCATCGGTGCGAAACAGCACGTAGCGTCCGTTTGCGCTAATCGCCGTGTTAGGCCACAGCTGGGTACCCGGATCACCGCCGGGAACAGGCGTGGTTATCGACGAGTCGTCGAACGCGGGCGCCAGTTCGCTGCCGTTCTGCGCTGAGACGAGCGTGTACGCGCCGGGCTGCCCAGGCGCCAAGTCCATGTCGCGCTCGTACACCTCGACGTTTTCGGTGTGACTCGGCTGCGAGCGGGGGATGAGCTGCTGCGCTGAGATGAACGCGACATAGCGCCCTTCCGCGCTGACCGATGGGTTCTCGGCACCGCGCACGAGCACCTTGCCCGCTTCGGCGCCTTCGCTGACGACGAGGTTGCCGCCGGCGACCAGTTCAAGCCCACCGGTTTCACGGTCGTAGCGGAAGATGCCGCCTTCACGCACCGTGCCGGGTGGTTCGGCGGCTTCTTTTTCCTGTTGCGTTTCGCCGTCGTCTTCGAAGAAGTTGGTGGCCTTGGTCTGAAACACCACGTACTGCGCGTTGGCCGAGATGTCGGCGTCGGTCGTAGGCGCGTTGGCTTGTTCGTCGGAGGCGTTATCCACGGACACGATGTTCGCCCCAGGCCCGCCGCTGACGGGCCCGTAGATGGCGTACGCCGAGGGAGCAAGCGCAAGCGCCCCAAGCGCGACGAGCAAGACGAGCAGGCGCCTCACGAGACCCGCACCTGCCTGCGCACGGTGGCTTTGTTGCCGGCGTTGTCGGAAGCGCTCACGACGATCGTGTAGGTGCCCGCGCGCGCGTAGGTGTACCGCAAAGTCTTGCGCCCGCCGGCCGAGTGCCCATCTCCAAAACGCACTTTGACCGACCCAAGTTCGACACCGGACACTTCGCCCTTGGGCCCGTCGCTGACGCGCACCGTGACTGTGGCACCGCGCACGGTGACGTGCGCGGTGGGCGGC
This sequence comes from uncultured Solirubrobacterales bacterium, assembly GCA_963715765.1. Lineage (GTDB taxonomy): Bacteria > Actinomycetota > Thermoleophilia > Solirubrobacterales > Solirubrobacteraceae > Palsa-744. The sequence goes on along the minus strand of OY970270.1, from coordinate 2,578,187 downwards.
TTGCGGTCCACCTTCAGGGTGGCGGGCTCGGAGTCGACCACCTGCCCGAGCGAGTCGGTGGCCTCGACTTGCAGCGTGTGGACGCCTTCGCCGACCTGACTCGGATCGAGCGCGTATTCGCTCGAGGTGATGTTTTCGGCGACTTCGCGGTCGTCGATGAGGATCGAGTAGGTGAGCTTGCCGGCGCCCGCGAGCGGTACTTCCCACTGCAGCGGGATGCGTGCCGTGTTGACCCACGAGAGCGGGGTGTCGGTTACGAACTCGCCAGGCGGGGCACGCACGACGACGGCGGCGATCTGAGTGTTGGCGCGGCTGCCCTGCAGGAAGCCGAAGATGGCATCGCCGCGGTGAGAGCCGCCCATGTCGAGCTGCCCGACCGCGCCGCCGTGGGGCGCGGCGACGATCGTGCGGTTGGGGGTGCCGTCGGCACGACGTTCGAGCACGGCGACGCCGCCGGCGCCGTGTACCTGCACCTTCCAGGCGGCGGCGAGCGCACCGTTGACGGCGCGCGTGAGCACGGGGTCGCCGGGGACTTCCGAGCCCTGGTCGAGCCTCACGGGGGAGCCGACGGCGTCTTCAGCACCGCTTGTGTCGAAGCTCTCGTTGCCCGCGGCGTAGCCCACGTCGAAGCCGCCTTCGGCGTCGACGGCCATGCTGAGCGGCCCGAGCGCTTCGCTTGGACCTTCGCCGCTGGTTGACCCCGCGACGGGTCGGGTGGACCCGAAGGCGGCGCCCTTCGGGTTGAACGAGCTGGGCAGCTCGCTGACGAACACGCTCGCGTGCGAGAAGCCCGAGCCGGAGGAGGGCTCTTGGCGGTAGGCGACGGCGCCCTCGCCAAAGCCAGTGAAGTCAAGCGACAGCTCATCGGCCGCTCCGTTGAGCGAGTGTCCGTTGTAGGTGGCGGGGCTGACCTGCAGCACGTCGCCGGGCACCATCCCGAAGAGGCGCCGCGCGTAGATGCGGTTGATAAACGATTCGTCGGGCTCCTGCCAGGCGAGCAGTCCTTCGCCGCTCAAATCGATTCCAACCTGGGGAGAATTGAGCGCCGTGGGCTGGGGCACCGCCTGAGCGACATTGCGGTTGAGCGGCTGCCCGAAGGAAGACCAGTACTGGCCGTTGTAGCGGGCCATGCGGATTTCGTCCTGTACGTAGCCGGGCGGGACGCTCGGCGTGGAAGGGCCGCTGACTGCGGTGATCACGCGGTAGGCGACGAGCGCCTCCCCGGAGTCGTTCATCGCGATCGACGGGTAGGTGCCGGTTGCCTGGCCGATGTCGAGGTCGACCGGCACGGGCGGCTGGAAGCCTGTGGAGCCGGGGTCCATCGTGGCGGAGAACAGCCCGTCGGTGCTGGAGGAGTAGTGGTTGACCCACACCACCACCAGCCGCCCGCCTTCCCCGGCGGCGATCGCGGGGAACGAGGATTCGAACTTCTCTCCCGTGTCGAGGCGCTGCGGAGCGTTCCATTTGCCTTCGACGTATTGCGCGACGAAGATGTGAGCGCGACCTTCTACGCGCTTGCGATATACGAGCCCGCCGGTACCGTCGGCGGCCATCGCGGCGCCGCCGAGTTCGACGATTTCAGAGCTCGGCCCGTCGAGCGGCGTTACGGCTGAGATTTCGGCCTGGGCGCCGGGCGCGAGCGCCAGCAACCCGGCGGTGAGCGCCGAGCACAGACAGATACCCACGCGGGCGCGGGCCGGCCGCGTCCGGCCCAGGGAGAGCCGGACGAAGTTCGCGACATGCGCGCGAGACACGCCGTTAGGCTGACCGCCACCACGGCCCGACTTGTGAACGACCTGAGAAGTTCGCGCGCCGCGATCCTCGGTTGCGGCGATGTTCACCAATTCTTCTCAACTTGAAAACGTCCTGTTCACCTGAGGAGGCCCTTCCGGCCATGACACTGACGCGCGACGCCCATCTTTTGGGCGAGGAGCGCCCATTCGCGGTACGTCCGCCGCACACACCAGCAAAGGAGCCCCACGTGCGCATCACCCGCACCCTGATCGTCCCGCTGATCGCCGTTGCCGCGCTGGCGGTGCCCGCCACGGCCGGCGCCGGCTCGAACGCGCTGTTGATCGACGGCTCGACCTCCATCTATCCACTCATGACCCAGCTCGCGGCTGCCTACCACAAAGCGACCAAACAGCCCGCCCCGAAAGTTGGCCAGGGCACCTCCGACGCTGGCGTTACAGACGTGGAGGCAGGACGCGTGGACATCGCCGATGTGTCGCGCAACCCCGAAGAAAGCGATCCGAAAGGGCTCGTGTTCACGAAGATCGCGCGCGACGGCGTGTGCATGATCACCAACCCAAAGAACCCGATCGCAAACCTCAACACCGAAGAGGTGCGAGCGATCTTCACCGGCAACGTGCGCGAATGGAGCGAAGTGCCGGGCTCGAAGATCACCGGCCCGATCGACCTGATCGATCGCATCGCCTCCTCCGGTACGCAGTCCGCCTTCCAGGACATCTTCCTCGGCGAACAGCTGAAGATCTCTCCCAGCGCGGAGGCTGAGGAATCCAACGGCCTGGTGCAGAACAAGGTGCATGTGGACGAACACGCGATCGGCTTCGTGTCGCTGGCATTTACCACCGGGGTGCACACGATCGGCTACCAGGGCATCCCGTGCACGCTGGCGAACGCCAAGTCGGGCCAATACCAGGGCGTGCGTAACTTCTGGATGGTGACCAAGGGCGCCCCGAAAGGCGCGGCGTCGAAGTTCATCGAATGGATCGTCAGCTCGAAAAACGCGACCGCGCGCAAGATCATCAGCTCTCAGTGGATCGCGATCCACTAGCTCCGTCCGCTTCGACCGGGCCGTCCGCAGGACGGCCCGGCGGCGCCCTCGGGCGTGTGTTCGGCCGTGGCGCAGCGGCAGCCGAGCGGCGCGCCGAGTGGGCGCTGCGCACGCTCGCGGTGGGTGTGCTGGTGGTGATCGCCGGCATGACGGTCACCGTCTTCTCGAAAGCGTGGCCTTCGTTCCAGCACAACGGGCTGGCATGGTTTGGCAGCGGCGGCGACGTGGACACGCAGCTGACCGCCATGATCCAGGGCCCCACCAACCCGGCGCACTACATCTACCACTTCCGCGCGTGGCCATTGATCTGGGGCACGATCCTGACCTCGGGGCTGGCGGTGATCTTCGGCATGATCGTGTCGATCTTCGCGGCGGTGTTCATCGTCGAGTTCGCCCCGCAGGCGGTGAGGCGCGTGATCGACCCGACGATCCGCCTGTTGGCGGGCGTGCCTTCAGTCGTTTACGGGCTGATCGGGATCCTCGCGATCGCACCTTGGATGGAACACAACCTAATCTCCACGCAGCGCAAGCGCTCGGTCGAGTACGTGGTGCAGCTCACCGGAGCCAACCTGACGGTGGCGACGTTGATCCTGACGGTGATGATCCTGCCGATCATGGTGGCGATCATTGTGGGGGCGCTTGAGTCGGTGCCGAACGCGTGGATGGAGGGGTCGGCGGCGCTCGGCGTAAACCGTTGGCGCACGCACCGGCGTGTGTCGCTGCGCACCGTGCGCCCGGCGATCGTGGCGGCGGCGGTACTCGCGACAGCCAGGGCGCTGGGCGAGTCGATCATGCTCTCGATGGTGTCGGGCTCGCGGGGGTTCGCACCCAACCCGCTCGACGGCTTCACGTTCTTCTTCGAGCCGGTCAGACCCTTGGCGGCCACGATCATCGACTACATCGACAGCATCGAGGTGGTGCCGGTCGAACACACGCTGTATGCGATGGCGGCGGTGCTGCTGGTGTCGTGCGCGCTGTTGTCGCTGGCGGGATGGGCGGCCAAGCAGCCGATGAAGCGTTATGGGATTCGGGCATGAGCACGCCCGCTGCGCCGCAACCCATCACCTCGTTCTGTGCCATGCGCGTGGGTCGGGCATAGCGATATGGCGAGCACCCCCCAGGCCCTGAGACCACCGGCTGGCTCGATCCGCGCAAGCCGCGGGCGGGATTCGATGAGCAGCTGGCCGCTGATCGATCGCGTTGCGTATGTGGTGTGCTGGGCGGTGGGGATCGGACTGTGTGTGGTGACGGCCGGAATCGTGCTGTTCATGGCCGTGAAGGGCGTCACCTATCTGCGCCCGAGTTTGCTGCTGGAACACCCGAGCCCATCACAGAGTCAGACTAGCTCAGGAGGCTTTCTCGACCCGATCGAGGGCACACTGCTGCTGACGGCGGTGGGTATCGCAATCGCCGCTCCGGTGGGCGTGGGGTTGGCGGTGTGGATGAGCGAGTACCAGCGCCCGGCGTGGCTGGCGCGGTTGGTGGAGTCGGGCGTGGAGATGATCGCGGGCGCGCCGAGCGTGCTGCTGGCGATGTTCGGCCTCGTGCTGTTCGCCCGCCCGGTGCTGGCGTTCCTTTCGCAGACCTCGGCGGGCGGATCGGTGTACGGCAAGTCGTTTTTGAGCGCCGGCGCGATGATGTCGCTGATCGCGCTGCCGCTGGTGGTGGCCGCCACGCGCGAGGCGCTGATGCAGGTACCCGCGCATGTGCGCGAGGCCTCCTATGCGCTCGGCAAGACGAAGGCGACGACGATCCGCAAAGTGCTGCTGCCCTCAGTTCGCCCGAGCATCTCCAGCGGCGTGACGCTCGGGATCGGGCGGATCGTGGGTGACACCGCGATCGTGGTGATCCTGCTGGGTGCCTCGATTCGACTGGAAGGCGCGGGGAGAACACCGGTGCTGTCGGTGCTGCGCGGGACAGGTGGCACGCTGACGAGCTACGTGCGCTACAACTCGCCCGCGGGCGAAGGCAACGCGCACGAAAAGGCCTACGCGGCGGCGTTCGTGTTGCTGCTGATGGTGCTGGCGCTGAACGTGCTGGTGTTGCGCTTCAGCACGAAGCGCAACATCGACGAGCCGAGCCGCTGGCGGACGCTGAGGAGGAGCCTGCCATGGACCCGCTGATGCCCCCGCCCGTGCGACGGATCGTGCTCGACCGTGAGCCGACCACGGTGGACACGCCGCCGAGCGGAGCCCAGTCGACCACGACTCTGGACCGGGCCAATCGCGCTCCCCTGGCCGACACCCCCGTCACCCCACGCGGTGCAGTCGTTGGACACCCCGGACGGCACACCCCGGTGGGCGCGAGCGGGCAGCCAAGCACACAGGCGCCGCCCGTGGAGATTCAGGAGCGGATGCGCATCGAAGGCGTGTGGCTCGCCTACGGAGACCGCTGGGTGGTGCGCGACGTGAGTCTGCCCGTGCGCAGGGGCGAGGTGCTGGGGCTGATCGGAGCGTCGGGGTCGGGCAAGACGACGCTGCTGCGCTCGCTCAACCGCCTCACCGAGATCACCGCCGGTGCCGCACGCGCCGGGCGCGTGACGCTGGACGGACAGGAGATCGGGGAGATCGAGGTGAACTCATTGAGGCGACGCGTGTCGATGGTGTTCCAGCAGCCCAATCCGTTCCCGATGAGCATCTTCGAGAACGTGGCCTACGCGCTGCGCGAGGAGCACGGCGAGCAGGGGACGCGCAGGCGCAAACGCCGCTCGCGCGACGATCTGATGCCGGCTGTGATGGATGCGCTGCAGCGTGCGGGGCTGTATGAGGAGGTGGCGGGCAACCTCGACCACCCGGCACTGCGGCTCTCGGGCGGCCAGCAGCAGCGGCTGTGCATCGCGCGCGCGCTGGCGGCGGGCCCAGAGGTGCTGCTGCTGGACGAGCCGTGCTCGGCGCTCGACCCGATCTCAACCGCGACGATCGAGCAGCTGATCGTGGGACTGCGCACGAGCGTGGCAATCGTGATCGTGACGCACAACCTGCAGCAGGCCATGCGCGTGGCCGATCACGTCGCGTTCATGCACCTCGGCGAGCTGGTCGAGTACGGCCCGAGCGCGCAGATCTTCGACCACCCGCGCGAGCCGCGCACGCGCGAGTACGTGAGCGGGGCGTTCGGGTGAGCTACCGCGCAGGCGGCTCGCGCCCAAGTGTCGGGCGGTTGACTCGCTTGTCGTTTTGGGGATGGGTGGGGCGTTCCCGTGGTGCCGCGACGGCGTGTGGCGCTGTCGCGAGTGGGCCTGTCCGCGAGATGCCGCACGGAGTTTGGCGTGCCCGAGGAGCTAGGGCGGCGTGTGGCGCTGTCGCGATAGCGCTTGTGTTGAGTGGTTGCGAGAGCACCCAGCAGCGCAGCGCCGAGCTGCAGCGAGCGGCAAAACACGAGGTGCTGGCCACACAGGGTGTATCCGTAACGAAGGAGAACCCGAGCGTGAAGGTTCTTCAGAGTACGGTGGTGCGCTCCCACGAAGCGACCGCGGTGGTGGTGGCGCTGCGCAACACCTCCTCGCGCGCGCTCGAGGACGCGCCGATCGAGGTGACCGTGCGCAACGCGCACGGCACAGTGCTCTATCAGAACAACTCCTCGGGCCTGGAGTCCTCGCTGACGACCGTCTCGCTGCTACAGCCCGGCCAGGAAACGATCTGGGTCGACGACCAGGTGACGGTGAGCGGCACGTCGACGTCCGCGAGCGCGCTCGTGGGAGAAGCGACGCAGGTGTCGGGGAGCGTACCCCAGCTGAGCGTCGCGGGCACGCATCTCAGCACCGAAGCCGGCGCTGAAGCGACCTTGTTGGGGACCGTGTCAAACCACTCGCAAACGACCCAGCAGAACCTCGTCGTATACGCAGTCGCACGCCGCGCGTCGAAGATCGTGGCAGCCGGTCGGGCGGTGATCCCGGAAGTGACAGCGGGCACGAACGCGGGCACGAACGTGCCATTCCAAATCTATTTCGTCGGGGATCCCAGCGGGACGCAGATCCAGACGAGCGCCCCGGCAACCACGTTCTGAGCACCAACGTTGTGTGCTATGTTGTGGCCATGCGTATGCACATAAGCATGGATGACGAGCTCGTGGCCCAGCTCGACCAGCGCGTGGGCGCAAGGCGACGTAGCGCTTTTATTTCCGCCACCGTCCGCAAGGCGCTCGAAGACGAGCGTCGCTGGGAGGACATCGAGGCTGGACTGGGCGCACTCGCCGAATCAGAGCATGAGTGGGATACAGATCCCGCCGCCTGGGTAAGAGCTGGGCGTGCGGGCGATTCCGCTCGCGTTGGCTAGCGGTTGTCGACCCTACTTGACACGACAGTGCTGATCGATGCGCTGCGCGGCAGACCTGCGGCAGCGCGCATCCGCGGACTGCACGAGGAAGGACAGCTGCCGTGGATCTGCGCGATCAACGTCGAGGAGATACTGCGCGGCGCCCGTGACCGCGAGGAGCCATCGGTGCTGCGCTTCTTGGCGGGGATGCGCCTGGCTCCACTCGGACGCGAAGAGGGTCTGCACGCCGGACGCTGGCGCAAAGAGCACGCGCAGAGAGGGATCACCCTTAGTCAAGCCGACTGTCTGATCGCCGCCGCCGCACTGGGAGTTGGCGCACGACTGGCCACAGGCAACCCGAAGCACTTCCCGATGGAGGACATCGCGGTGGAGCACTGGCCCGTAGGGAATTGACTTGCCAAGAGCCGGGCAAACACGCTCCCACGTAACCTGCGGCCCTCAGTGGCGTTTGCCGCGTTTGAGCATGATTCCCTCGATCACGTGCGCGACCGTCTCGCACGCGTCCACGGCGGCCTCCAGCGACTCGAAGATGTCCTTCCAGCGGATCACCACCATCGGGTCCGCGGCGCCGCCGGCAAACAGCGAGGCGACCCCGTCGCGCAGCAGCCGGTCGCCCTCGTTCTCCAGGCGATGGATCTCCACCAGGTAGGGCCCCGGCTCGCCCCCCGCGCCAAGCCGCTCCAGCGCCTTTACGATCTGCTCGTCAGCGCCCACCAGCACCTCAGCCATCTCCACCGCCTGCTCCATCGGCGCCTCGACCCCGTACAGATACAGCAGCGCGGCGGTCTGCTCGGTGTGGTCGAGCACGTCGTCCAGCGCGGTCGCCAGCGCGTAGCCGTCGCCGGCGTTGAACGGCAGGCGCAAACGACGTCCGCCGCCGTTGAGCCGGTGGATGATGTCGTGGGTGATGCGATCGCCCTCCTGCTCGAATGACTTCAGGTCCTCGGCGAGGCTCGAGCGCTCGGGCAACTCCGCCAGCAGCTCGCGCAGCAATAGCCCGGAGCGCAGGATGTTGCTGCCCGCGTTCTCCACGAGCGTCACAAGGGTGGGGTCGGGCGAGCGGCTCAAAAAGCCCATTCGGCTAGGGTATGTGCCCGACAACTCGCGCGTCGTCTCCTTCACGACTTCTTCACGAGTCGATCACGAGTTTGCAACCCCTTGACATGCCCGCACGCGCGACCCTACAGAGTGGTGGCCGTGCACCAAGACAGCTCCAGCACCCTGTATGCGGGCGAGCTCGAGATCAGGCTCGGCGAGGGCCTGGTGCTCGCGACCGGCCGCGCGCTGACATTGTCGGTGCGCGAGTTCGAGCTGCTCGTCGCCCTTGCACACCGGGCTGGAGCGATCGTCACGCGCGACGAGCTGTACGCGTCGGTGTGGGGCGGGCAGCTGCGCGCCGGCGATCGCTCGGTGGACGTGTATGTGAGCAAGCTGCGCAACAAGCTGGAGGAGGCGATGCCCGACCGGCGCTTCATCCACACCCACCCCGGATTTGGCTACCGATTCCAGCCGCAACCGACGGGGCAGCTTTCACGAGATGTTCACAACGGGACGGTGTCAGATTGATGACACTGCATGAGCACTGAAGCCGGCGCAGGGGTCGACCTGCCCTTCTCGCCGTCCAAAAGCCCATTCAGAGGAGAAGTTGTGAACAAGAACAAGATCGGCGTGTTCGCGAGCGTCGCGCTGCTCGCGCTGACTCTCGCCGCGTGCGGCAAATCCAGCTCCACTGGCTCGTCCGGCAGTACCGCCTCAACGTCCGCGACCATCTCTGGCGCCGGCTCCACATTCGCCGCCCCGGTCTACCAGCAGTGGGGCTCGGGCATCTCGGGCCTGACCGTCAACTACAACCCCGTCGGATCGGGCGCCGGCATCACCGCTCTGGAGGGCAAGACGGTCGACTTTGGCGCCAGCGACCCGCCGCTGAAGCCCGAAGAATTCACGACGCTCGAAAAGGTCGGGCCGGTCCAGCAGATTCCCATGTTCCTAGGCGCGATCACAGTCTCCTACAACCTGCCGGGCGTCAAGAGCGGCCTGAAGCTCGACGGCCCCACGATCGCCGAAATCTTCCTCGGCAAGATCAAGACCTGGAACGCCTCCGCAATCGCGGCGCTGAACCCCGGCGTTTCACTGCCGAGCACACCCATCACGGTGATCCACCGCTCCGACTCCTCCGGCACGACGGCCGGCTTCACCGGCTTCCTCGCCTCGGTTGACCCCGAATGGAAGAGCAAGGTCGGCGAAGGCAAGACCGTGCCGTGGCCCACGGGCACCGGCGCCAAGGGCAACGCAGGCGTCGCCGGCGCCGTGGCGCAGAGCACCGGCGCGGTCGGCTACGTCGAGCAGTCCTACGCGCTCGAGCACAAATTCACATTTGCGAGCGTGAAGAACAAGGCGGGCAGCTACGTCGAACCGACGCTCGCCTCCACGAGCGCCGCCGCAGAAGGGGTCGAAGTGCCGGCCAACCTCGGCATCAAGATCAAAAACCCCTCGGCGCCCACGGCCTACCCGATCACCTCGCAGACGTTCGTGGTGGTCTACAAGGACATGTGCAAGGCCGGCGTCCCCGGTGGCGAATCGGCCGCCAAGGGCGTTGTGAAGTTCCTGGACTACGGGCTCGGCTCCGGCCAGAGCATCCTCAGCCAGGCCGACTACGCCGCGCTGCCCGCCGCGATCCTGACGAAGTCCAAGGAAGCGGTTGCCGCACTGCAGTGCAACGGAGCCACGATCTCCGGCTGACATGACACGGGACCACCGGCCAAATAGAGTCCGGGTCATCGTGGATCGGGCGATGACAGCGGAGTCCAGCCACGCGCGGCGTGGCTGGACGGCCGGCGGCTAGGAAGTTCGATGGAGGCTGCATCCGTGGCAAGGGGCGGGCACTCGATTCTCGAGCGCTCGCCCCTTGCGCGCCTCCCAGATCGAGCATTGCGCTGGGGCCTGACCGCCCTGGCGGCGTCGATCCTCGCGCTGATCGTCTACTTCTTCGTCAAGCTCGTCGGCGAAGCGGGCCCGGCGTTCTCGAAGTTCGGCGTGTTTGGCTTCACGTTCGGCAACAACTGGGACGTCAGCGCCAACCACTTCGGCGCACTGCCGCTGCTGCTCGGCACGCTCATAACCTCGGGGCTTGCACTCGCGATCGGAGTGCCGGTTGCGGTTGCCACCGCGCTGTACATCACAGAGCTGTGTCCATTGCGCATCCGCGGACCGGTCACCATCATGATCGAGTTGCTGGCGGCAGTGCCGTCGGTCGTGTATGGGCTGTGGGGGATCTTCTTCCTCGCCCCCAAGCTGCAACCGGCCGAGCAGTGGGTCGCCGACCGTCTTTCGTTCATCCCGTTCGTGGGCGGCGGGCTGGCGACGATCCCCAACTTCTTCATCACCGGGCTGGTGCTCGCGATCATGATCCTGCCGATCGTGAGCTCGCTCTCGCGCGAGGTGATGAGCACCGTGCCCCTCGACCACAAGGAGGCCGCGCTCGGCCTCGGCGCCACACGCTGGGAGATGATCCGCACCGCTGTGCTCCCCTACTGCCGTAGCGGGATCACAGGCGCGGCGATGCTCGGTCTCGGGCGCGCGATCGGCGAGACGATCGCGGTGACGATCCTGGTGGGCAACGACCCGCAGATGCCCACCCACCTGTTCGACCAGGGCTACAGCCTCGCCGCGTCGATCGCCAACGAGTTCGGCGAAGCCCAGGATCTGCACCGCTCGGCCCTGTTTGCGGCGGGCCTCGTGCTGTTCGTGCTGACACTGCTCGTCAACGTGATCGCACGCCTGCTGGTGCTGCGCGCCGCGCGCTCCACCAAGCCCAAGCACACGGCCGCGGACTTCACCGAGGCCAGCGCGCCGCTTGGGACGGGGCTCAGCTGATGAGCGCCGGCGGCACACACACGACAAGCCGATACCACGGCCAATCCCCGATGCACGGGTCCGACACCCCATGAACGCCTCCGCCCAGACCTTCGACCGCTTCACGGTGAGCCCCGCCCGCCGGCGCAAAGACCGCGTCGCGCGCGGCGCGGTGGTGGCCGCGACGGTCGTGGCACTCGTGCCGCTCGTGCTGATCCTGTACTACCTGCTCAGCAAGGGTCTTGGCTCGTGGAGCATCAAATTCTTCACCACCGACCCCACTGGCAACACGTTCTTCGCGGCCAGCTCGATCGGCGGCATCAAGAGCGCGATCCTCGGCACGATCGAGATCGTGGTGCTCGCCTCGGCGATCTCGGTGCCACTCGGGCTCGGCGTGGCGGTATGGCTGGTGGAGTACGGCCGCAACAGCCGCTTCGCCCACACGGTGCGCTTCTTCGTGGATGTGCTCACCGGTGTGCCGTCGATCATGTTCGGCCTGTTCATCTACATCGCGCTGATCGTGGGCACCGGAACCTCCTACGCTGCCTACAAGGGCGCGTTCGCGCTCTCGCTGCTGATGCTGCCCGTGGTGACGCGCTCGGCCGAGGTGGTGCTCTTGCTCGTGCCCGGCTCGCTGCGCGAGTCGGCGCTTGCGCTCGGCGCGCCACGTTGGAAGGTGATCTTCAGGATCGTGCTGCCCACCGCGCTGCCGGGACTGCTCACGGGCGTGCTGCTGGCGGTGGCGCGCGCCGCCGGGGAGACCGCGCCACTGCTGTTCACCGCTGGGGCGACGATGAAGACGAACTTCAACCTCAGCGGCTTCATGAACTCGCTGCCGATGCAAATTTACACAGACGTCACATCTCCGACCACCGCTGTGGTAGACCGTGCGTGGGGAGCAGCTCTGACGCTGGTTGTCATGATTCTGCTGCTCAATCTCGCCGCACGCCTCCTCGCCCGAAGGAGCCGCCTAGGATGAACGCTGAGGAACCGCCCACCCAGATGCTCGAGCCCAGCCGAAGCCCAACCTCCAAGAGCCCTCAGGCAGCGCCTTCCGCAGCCGCTCGCCCGCGCGCAAGCGTGCGCGAGGGGCTCGCCGTCAGGCTCGAGCAGCTGCGCGCGTTCTACGGCGAGGTCGAGCAGGTCAAGGGCATCGACCTCGACTTCCACGCCAACGAGGTCACCGCGATCATCGGACCCTCGGGCTGCGGCAAGTCCACGATGGTGCGCTGCATCAACCGCATGCACGAGGAGGTGCCCGGCGCGCGCGCGGAGGGCAGGGTGCTGCTCGACGACTTCGACATCTATGACCCGAGCGTCGACGTGGTGGCGGTCAGGCGCGCGATCGGCATGGTCTTCCAAAAGCCCAACCCGTTCCCCACGATGTCGGTGTTCGACAACGTCGCGGCCGGTCTGCGGTTGGCCTCGCGTGGACGCGGGGATCTGCACCACAAGGTCGAGTCGGCGCTGCGCGGGGCCGGACTGTGGGAGGAGGTCAAGGACCGTCTCTCAGAGGCCGGCGCGGGTCTATCGGGCGGCCAGCAGCAGCGCCTGTGCATCGCACGCTCGCTCGCGGTGGAACCCGAGGTGATCCTGATGGACGAGCCCTGCTCGGCGCTCGACCCGATCGCGACGCTGAAGATCGAGGAGCTGATCGACCAGCTCAAGACGCGCGTGACGATCGTGATCGTCACCCACAACATGCAGCAAGCGGCGCGTGTGGCCGATCGCACCGCGTTCATGCTCAGCGGCGAGCTCGTCGAGGTCGCCCCGACACAGAAGATCTTCACGAACCCCGAGGATTCGAGAACCGAAGAATATGTCACCGGAAAGTTCGGCTGAGAGTAAGACCGGTGTCCATGAGCTCTGAGGTCAACGCGGGACAATCCGCACCGCTCACTGCCCAGCAGGGCCGCCAGCACTTCCAGCAACAGCTGCAGGAGCTGGAGACGCGCGCCCTGGGGGACTCGACGTCGTGCTGGAGCAGCTCGACCGCACACTCGAGGCCCTAGCCCACCAGGACGTGGAGCTGGCCCAGATGGTGATCGCCGACGACGACCGCATCGACGGACGCTACCTGGAGGTCCACCAGGGGATCCTCTCGCTGCTGGCCACGCAGGCTCCCGTCGCGGGTGACCTGCGACTCGTGGCGGCACTGTTGCATGTGATCGTGCACGTGGAGCGAATGGGCGACCAGTGCGTGAACATCGCCAAGCTGATCCCGCTCTCAGGCTACGAGCCGCCGGTACGCCCGGAGGTGCTGGAGATGATCCTCAAGATGGGGGCGCACGCACGCTCTGAGATCGTGCAGTGCAAGGCCGCCTTCTCCGGGCGCGACGTTGGCCTCGCCGAAGACCTCGCCCGCCAGGACCGCGAGATCAACCGCCTCAACCGCGAGATCTTCCGTACCGCTCTGGAGATCGGGGACGATCCCGACACGCGCGAGTGGGCGATGCACATGATCCTCGTGGCGCGTGCGCTGGAGCGCATCGGCGACAACGCGGTCGACGTGGGCGAGCAGGTGGCGTTCGTCGTCACCGGCCTGTTCCGCGAGTTCTCCGACCAGTCCAACCCACTCGGGCGCTAAACCGAGGTCCACCGCAGGGAATGTTGCGAGCCCGGCCGCGGACGACCGACGATTCCCGATAGAACGGCCCGTCGCGCAAACAGCGCGATCGCCTGTGAAGATCCTGTGACTATCGTCTGCGCCACTTGTATCTCACCGCTCGTGTGCCTATACACTCCGCGTTAGATGACGACTGGCGTCCTCTCCACGGATGAAGGGGTGACAGCGAGCGCGGGGGGCGCGTCCTCTTTGCGCATCGCGGTGCTCGACCGCGATAGCGGTTTCATCCAGGTCCTCGGCAAGCGCATGGACCGCCTTGGCTGGGAGCATCGCGTGCTTGCGAGCGCCGTGCCAACCGACGCGATCGCCTCGATGCGCCTCAGCGCCCTGGTGATCGACCTGACGGTGCTCGGCCCACAGGCATGGGAATGGCTGGAGCGTCTTTGCGGCGCGCTGCCCGAGCTTGGGATCGTCGTGTGCACCGGGCCCTCCACCGTGGCCCAACGGGTGCGCGGGCTGCGGCTGGGCGCCGACGACTGGATCACCAAGCCCTGCCACCCCGAGGAGGTCATCGCACGCGTGCAGGGACTGGTCAGGCGTCGTCGTCGCGCCACGGCACGCACCGAGTCAAAGCCGGTGTCCGCAGGGGAGGTGGAGATCCGCTCCGACCGCTTCCAGGCGTTCGTGGCGGGCCGCAGCCTCGAGCTGACACGACGCGAGTTCGAGCTGATCGAGCTGCTCGCGGGTGGCGAAGGGCGCGTGTTGGAGCGCGAGGAGATCTACTCGCGCCTATGGGGCTATGCGATGGTGCGCGGCGACCGCTCGGTGGACGTGTTCGTGCGCAAGCTGCGCCAGAAGCTCGAGAAGGCCTCACCGCAATGGCGCTACATCCACACCCACTTCGGGATCGGCTACCGCTTCGCCGCCGAACACAACGACGCCGAGCGGAGCGAGGACACAAACGGGGGCGCCGGCGTCCCACCAGGCGACGCCACAGGCAGTGGCGAGCCAGACGCCGCTCGCGCGTCCGGCGAGCTAGACCCGCGCGACCAGCGCGAGCTCGGCGGGGCGCAGCAGGAGTACGAGCTCAGCACCACCGGCGCCTAGCCTCACGACGGCAAGCCCGCCCTTCTTCAGATCGATACGAGCGCCGGTGAGCTCGCCCACGATCCCCGAGAGGTCGGGCTCGTGAGCGACGAGCAGCACCGGCCCGTCGGCGCCGACATCGCCGAGCAGCTCGAGCGTCTCTCGCGCGCGCATGCCGCTGGCAAGCGGCGGGTGCAGCTGGAGCAGACCGGGCTCAGCCTCGGGCAGCTGCTCGAACACCAGCTCGGCGGTTTCGCGCGCCCGCGCCTTCGGACTTGTGAAGATCGCGGCGAACCGCATTTCCATCGTGGCAAGCGCGGCGCCGGCATGGTGGGACTGACCCCTGCCGCGATCGGTCAACCTCCGCTCTGCGTCGGGACGCGTACCGTGGGGCTCTGCGTCGGCGTGACGGAGCAGCCAAAGCTGGCGGGCCATAGCCATGGGGTTCTGCGAGCATAGAGGACTTGAGCGACTCGATGAATGACGGGGATGAGCAGACCGACCAGCGCGAGCCGCGCCTGGATGACCCGTCGCTGTACATCAACCGCGAGCTCTCCTGGCTTGACTTCAACGAGCGTGTGCTGCAGCTCGGCGAGGACGAGAGCACGCCGCTGCTGGAGCGCGTGAAGTTCTGCGCGATCTACACCACCAACCTCGACGAGTACTACATGGTGCGCGTGGCGGGGCTGCACGACCAGATCGACGCGGGCGTTGAGAATCCCAGCCAGGACGGGTTCACGCCGTCGGAGACGATCGCGGGGATCCGCGAGCGGGTGCTCCAGCTCGGCGGGCGCCTCAGCGACTGCTTCGAAGCGCGCCTGCGGCCCGCACTGGTCGAGCAGGGCGTGAACGTGCTCGACTTCGAGCAACTGGACGACGCGCAGCGGGCGCACCTCGCACAGCACTTCCGCGGCGTGATCTTTCCGGCGCTCACCCCGCTGGCTGTGGCGCCGGGACGCCCGTTCCCCTACATATCGAATCTGTCGCTCAGCCTCGCGGTGCTCGTGCGCGATCCCACCGGCGGGGAGACGGTGTTTGCGCGAGTGAAGGTTCCAACCGAGATCCTGCCGCGGTTTGTGACCGTGCCGGCGGCGAGTGGCTCCGGTGGATCCGGCACGTCCGGCGGCGGTGTCAGCGGGGGTGGTGGAGCCGGCAGCGGGAGCGGTGGAGCCGGCGGGAATTATCACACGACGCTCGTTCCGCTCGAGGATGTGATCGCTCACCACCTCGACGCGCTCTTCCCCGGCATGGAGATCGTCGACTACGACGTGTTCAGGGTCACCCGCGATGCCGACCTGGAGGTCTCAGACGACGCCGCCGACCTGCTGCAGGCGGTCGAGGACGAGCTGCGCCGCCGGCGCTTTGGGGAGATCGTGCGCGTGGAGATCGGCGCGCGCTGCTCCGAGCGCCTGCGCGAGGAGCTGGTCGGGTTGCTCGGCGTGCGCGAGGACGAGGTGTATCCGGTGGATGGGCTGCTCGACATGGGCGCGCTATGGCAGATAGTGAAGCTGCCCGGGATGCCGGAGCTGCGCAACGCCCCCTACACGCCCGTGACCCACCCGCGGCTGCTGCGCCACGAGGGCGAGCGTCCGGACGTGTTTGCCACGATGCGCGAGGGCGACGTGCTGGTGCACCATCCCTATGACTCGTTTGCCACCTCGGTGGAGCGCTTCGTCGAGCAGGCGGTGGCCGACCCGAATGTGCTTGCGATCAAGCAGACCGTGTATCGAACGAGCGACGACTCACCGCTGGTGCCGGCGCTGATCGCGGCCTCCGAGCGCGGCAAGCAGGCGGTCGCCCTGGTCGAGCTGACGGCGCGCTTCGATGAGCGCATGAACATCCATTGGGCCAAGGCGCTGGAGGAGGCGGGCGTGCACGTGGTGTACGGCCAGCCTGCGCTGAAGACCCACGCCAAGTGCGTGCTGGTCGTGCGCCGCGAGGGTGACGGCGTGCGCAACTACGTGCACGTGGGCACCGGCAACTATCACTCGGCGACCGCACGCCTGTACACCGACTTCGGCCTGTTCACGACCGACGAGGACATCGGCGCGGATGTGACCGACATGTTCAACAACCTCACCGGCTACGGCCGGCCGGCCGGTTACCGCAAGGCGCTGATCGCCCCGGCGCATCTGCGCGAGGGCCTGATCGCCCAGATCGACGCGACGATCGCCGCCCACTCCCTCACCTCGCCGGGACGGATCGCGATGAAGATGAACGCGCTCGTCGACGGCCACTGCATCCGCGCGCTGTATCGGGCCTCGCGAGCGGGCGTGAAGATCGATTTGAACGTGCGTGGGATCTGCTGTCTGCGCCCAGGCATCCCCGGAATCTCGGAGAACATCAGGGTCGTGTCGGTCGTGGGACGCCTGCTCGAGCACTCGCGCGTGTACACGTTCGAGCGAGGCGGCGAGCGCACGGTGTACATCGCCTCCGCCGACCTGATGCCGCGCAATCTCGACCACCGCGTGGAGCTGGCCGCGCCGATCGACTCGCCCGAGCTGCGCGCCGAGCTGATGGACACCCTAGAACGCGCGTTTGCCGATAACCAGAGCTCCTGGGAACTGCACGCAGACGGAACGTGGCGCCGGCAATCGCCCGCTCCGGGCGAGCGCCCGCGCAACATGCAGCTGGAGCTGATGGAGCTGCACGCGCGACGCGCCGCCGAAGCGCGCCCCGCCGAGCGCGAGACGCCGCCGCCCTCGCGCCGCTGATCCGACACGGCGCCGTCCTCTCACGCCGCCGATCCGACACGGCGCCGTTCCTCTCACGCCGCCGATCCGACACAGCGCCGTCCTCTCACGCCGCCGATCCGACACGGCGCCGTTCCTCTCACGCCGCCGAGCAATCGACAGGCACGGGATACAACCGAATCTCCGAATAACGATCATGGACCGAAGAATTCGATTGACTCGACTAGCCGTTTGTTCGAGCAAATTCTGTTTCGCTGAACTAAATGTCAAACCTTGCCGCTGAGAAACATGTAAGTAGTCTCTACGGAGGAGGTCACTACCAATGTACGCGCAGTTTTATAAGCATCACGCGGTAAGGCAACCCTCGGTCGGGCGACTGGCGATCGAGATCCTGTCCGTATCGCTCGTCACGCTGTTGGCCGCCATGCCCGCGACACGGGCAAGCGCAAGTCCGTCCACACCAGGCATTGCGGTGCCTGCGACGGTCTCCGCGCTCCCCTCGGGCGAAGTCGAAGAATTGCTTGCCGGCATCCCGCTCGACGAGCTGAGCGCAACACAGCTGACCGAAGCGCTCTCGAAACTCCCCAGCCTCAGCACATTGTCGACCGTCAAGCTGAAAGAAGCGCTGAGCAACACCATCGCAAGCCTGACAAATAAGAACGCAACGGTTGGGAAACTGCTCGAACCTACCGAAATCGTGCCGACGCTGGAAGCCGAACTGAAAAAACTTCTCTTGCCCTCGGAACTGCTGTCTATGCTCAAAGGCGAAAGTCTGACCACCAAGCTCTCCGGCGCGCTCGGCTCGCTGGACCCGAGTCAACTGCTCGACAAGCTATTGAGCTCGAGCACCACCCCCGAACAGCTGCTGACGCAGCTGTTCGCCACGCTGAACCCGGAAAGTCTGCTTGGCACCACCCTGGCCGGCGAACCGTTCAGCAAGACCACCGTCGGCGAACTCGCGGGCGATCTCGGGATGACGCCGGCAACGCTTGCCAAAGAGCTCGACACCACGACAACAGAAATCCCCGAAAACGCCACCGCGTTGACGGCTCCGCTGACCAACGGCGAAACACTGGGCGTGCTCAAAGGGCTTGACGCCGTCACCCTTGGCCTGCTGAAAAACACGGGAAGCGAGCTGGGCAAAGAAACAAACAACGAAACCACCAAAGAACACAGCAGCTCCGAAGACAAGGAAACGACTAAGGAAAACGGCGGTTCCGAACAGAAGGGAACGACCAAAGAAGGCGCTGGCAGCGGCGGATCGGGCGATTTCGCTACAACCACGATCACCGTGAGCGTGCCGCTCACCCAGGGAGTCCCCAACTCCTCGCCGCTGACCACAGTGGCGGGCTCCGCGAAGAAGGCCGGCAAGATCAAGATCCTCAGCCACCGTGTGAGAGGCGGGACGGTCACGCTCGTCATCCAGGTCCCCGCCGCGGGGGAGCTTGCGCTGAGCGGCAAGGGCGTGAAGTCGGTGCGCCGCAAGACCGCCAAGGCCGAGCGTCTCACGCTGGCGACGACGCTCACCAAGGCCAGCGCCGCCTCGCTGCGCAGGCATCCTCACAAGCTGCGGGTCAAGCTCACGGCCTCGTTTGGGATCGCCGGTGTAGGAGGTTCCTCGGCGAAGCTCACCGTGAGCTTCGCCTGACGCGTGCTCGAGCGTCGGTTGAGGGTGGGTGTCGACGTGTGGCGCCCACCCTCGACCGTGGGCCGGCTCTACAGCCCGCCCCTAGCCCTTCTCTCAAGCTCAGCCGCCGACCGCCTGCAGCGCTGCTTTGAGCTCGTCCACCGTCTGATAGTCGAGTCCCAGACGGTGGTCGTGACGGTGGCGCACGACGCCCTGCTCGTCGATCACGATCACCGCGCGCGCGGTCGAGCCAACACCCGGCATCGTGGCGCTGTAGGCCTTCGCGACCGCCTTGTCCTCGTCGGCAAGCAACGGCACGTTGAGGTTGTTCTTGGCGACGAAGCCCTCGTGGGACTCGACGCTCTGCGAGGAGATCCCCACAACCGTGGCGTTCAGCGAAGCGAAGTCCTCCGCCCGATCGCGATAGGAGCAGAACTGCTTGGTGCACACCATCGTGTTGTCGCCTGGATAGAACAGCAGCACAACCCGCTCGCCCCGATGCTCTGAGAGTTTGAACGACCCGCTCGTGCCCTGCAACTCGAAGTCCGGCGCCTGCTCGCCCACCCGCGGTGTCTTGGCCATACTGCCCTCACTCTCGCTTGCCGATCGCTGTGGCCATCGAGGATAACCCACCTCCAGGTGTCCCGATTCCCGACCACGGCGAACCCCTGACGAGTACCGTCCTAAGCAGCCGGCAAAATCTCCCTGATGTTTCAATCGATCCTCGATCGTGCCTCCCCCGGGTCCGGGTAGTACCCTGGGTGCTACCATGTCGGATGTGGCAAAGATCAGCGTTAGCCTCGAAGACGACCTCTACCAGCGCATACGCGACGCCGCCGGCGCCGAGGGCGTGTCCGGCTGGCTTGCGGCAGCCGCGTCCGCCCGCTTGCGCGTCGACACGCTGTTGGCGGTAGCCGAGGAGATCGCGCAAGAGACCGGAGGTCCATTCAGCGCGCAGGAGCTAGAGGAGGCCCGCCGATGGCTGCCATCGTCTTCGACGCCGGCGCGCTGATCGCCCTGGAGCGAGGCGATCGCGATGTCGCCGCACAGCTCGTGGCGGCGGCAACGAGTGGCGTCGAGGTTATGACTTCCTCTACATGCGTAGCTCAGGTTTGGCGCGAACCGGCTCGACAAGCGAGGCTCGCGCGGGCGCTCGCCGGCTTCCTGGAGTGCGATTTGAACGCGAGGCGCGCACGCGATTGCGGCATGCTTCTGGCTGACAGCGGCACCCAGGACATCGCGGACGCGGCGATATCGCTGCTGGTCGACGACGGCGACACGATCCTGACAAGCGACCCGCGCGACATCGAGCGCTTGCTTGATGCGGCGGGCACTCGCGCGCGGGTTCGCGTCGTCTGAGCGCGACCGTGCAAAGAGCCGGCTCAGCCCTTTGGAGCCAGCTCAGCTTTTTGGTCTGTCTGTTTGTTCTTGGATTGTTTGCTCGATGCGGTGGCCTGTTGGGGTGAGTGTCCAGGCGTTTGGTTCGCCGCGGGCGGAGTGTGTGCCGGCGTTCTCGATTAGGCCTAGAGGCGCATCTGGCGCTTGAGGTTGGCGAAGACGCTCTCGATTACCAGGCGGATGCGTGCCTTTGCGACCTCGCCCGGGGGACGCGGACCTGGGCGGTGGCGCTCGGGCGTGATGAGCTGGATGTCGATCAGCTCCATGCACTCTTGGTACTCCTTGCCCCAGAAGCCCTTATCAGCGAACAGCGTGCTGCCGGCGTGAGCCGCGGCGAGCTCCAAGGCGCATTCGCGCTCTTGCCCGGTCTTGGGGCCCGTGAGGTCGTAGCCGACCGGGACGCCCTTCGCGTCTGAGATGAGCACCAGGCGCATGCCCCACACGAACAGGCTCTTCGATGGGCAATAGCCGTAGCTGGCGTGCCCAGCGAACTCGCTGAGCGAGCGGCAGCCTGGATAGTTGGCGCACGCGATCAGCGTCCCGTCCACTAGCCGCACCTGTCCGTCGGCGATCAGCTCGGCGACCATCATCTGCACCGTGGTTATCTGCGGTGTGAGCCGTCTGAGTCTGCGGTTGTACTGGGACTGGCCGGGCAGCTCGGGAAAGAACCCTGGAAGCAGCCGACCGATCACCCCCAAAAACTGGCGGTCTGAACAGGTCCCTGTCACAGCCTGAGCGACCGCCAACGCGATCAGCTCCTGATCGGTGACCTTCCCGGGCGGGCCGGGGCGAGGAATCGACAGCGAGCAAGCGAATACGTAGGCTGCGACAACGAGGGTCTCCAGCGAAGCGTCCATCTCGTGCTCCAATCACGAGTTGACAAAGCTGGAGGCCCTCTTCTTATTCCAACACCACGATTCCTGCCCACGACCCCAACCCGCATCAAGCCTCTAGGTGTTGTAGGCGTGCCAGTAGCTTGGACATCTGGCCCTGGTCTGAGACGCCGGCGGCCTGTGCTACCTGTCGGTTGGAGGGACCGGATCCCTGCCCGTCAAGCGCGGCGATCGCCATCAGCACCCGTACCGTGCGATAGGTGAGACGCATCTCCAGATCCCTGAGGGGATCCTCGACCGCACGGGGGCTCGCAGTGTTGCGCTTGGGCGCGGGACGCACTATCTCCCTTTGTGCGGCCGCTGCGCCCAGGTAGGGCAACACGATCATCCCCATCAGCGCGCCCGTTAGCCCCAACAACGGTTCGGAGTGCTCGTCGAGTATGCGCGTGTGGATGACCGAGAAGACTGCGCCCACGACACCCTCGGCCGCCAATGGCGGCGGCTCCTTCCCCGGCTTCCCGGGCTTTGCCTCCGCTCGACCCCGATCCACTGCGACAATGACCTGCTCGAGTACACGCGTCCGATGCTCCAGCGCCCTGGGTCCAGCACCGAGAACCTCCACCACCAGCAAACGTCCCATCGCCGGTTGATCGTCGAGGAACTGCAACAGCGCGGCCAGTGAGGCCCTGATGCGCTCCCGCCACCCCAACCGCGTCTCATATGCCTCCAGCACACATTCCGAGGCGTGAACCACAGCCTCGTCAAACGCAGCGAGAAAACAATCCTCGCGATCGGCGAACAGCTCATAGAACGTACGCCTCGAAACACCCGAACGTGCGACCACATGAGCAACCGATGCACTGGCAGCACCACGCTCGAACACAACATCGAACATCGCCGCGAGCATCCTCGCACGCTGAATGTCGATGACACGCTCACGGCCCAACCCATCGAACGGCTCTGTCAGCCCGTTAGCAGACCGTGCCAGTACTCCTGTTCCCTGATGGGTGTTGGACGCCGCCACCACTGACGGCACCCTGCCCTTGGTATGCATGTCATTTCTTCTTGTTGTGTTTGCTTGTTTTCTTAGCGTTCTTCTTGACGGTCTTTTTCTTGGGGCACCCCGTGGCGGTGACGGGTGTCGATTGTTTGAGGCTCACACCGTTGGCACCCACAAAGATCGTGGGCATCACGAGTTTGCTCGCACACAGGTTTCCGTTGGCCGCCAGCGCACTATCAGATCCTTGGGGGAGCTTCAGTTCGAACACACCGATCGGGACATCAGGGATCGTTCTGAACGTACTGCTTGTGATCCCTTCCTTGCTGATGAACGTTTCCCCGTGCAAATAGACAGTGACGCCTTGACCTGTTAGCGCGACGATCAGTTCGGGGAACTTCTGTCCACCATGACTCACGAAATACGCCGGTCCTTCCAAATGGACCGGCAGGACCGGAGTGGTAGCCGTCGCGCTACCGATCCTCGAATCTGGCGGACAGGCTGCCGGGTTCGCCGCAAAGACACTCGCGGGACACGCCTTCTGCAACGTCGTCAAGCGCGACGGGAGCTGCTTCGGCAAATCCACCTTGACCTTCCCAATGTTCGCCTGGGTCCCAAACGGTGCTTTGGGATAAGTCAGCTTCACGCTCAAGCTCGCCCCGTTAGCCCTAGATGTTTTCCCGTTCGTGGAGACACTGAAGATCGGTTTGAACTTCAACACCGCACAATTGGTGACCTGGAACGGAACATGCAAAGTCGAGACCGAACCCTGGCTGCTCGTGAGCGATCCTCCGATTTCTTGGGGAGAACAGTTGGTTGGGTTGAACGTGAATTCCGGACGGTTGATCGACACGTTCACATGCTTGATCTGCAAAGGGATCCCGTCGATGATCTGCGGGATCGCATACGGACCCGTACTATCGCTCGTGATCGTGATCGCCGCATTTTCAGGGTTCACTTCGATCTTCGCCCGCACAATCACCTGACCCAGATTAAACGGCCCGGCCTTCGCCGGGTTCACGATCGACAACCCATACGGTGCGCCCTTATACGGACCGGTGATATACACCTTGCCACCCGTGACCGTGAACGGATTGCCTCCCAAGCCCACACTGACGGTCGTTTCCCCGATCAGGCTTTCAGGACCACACGTTCCAGCATTGGCTTGTGCTTCTTCGCACAACTTGGTTTTCGATAGCTCACCAAGCAACCCCGGAGGCATCTTCAACTGGATCGCATCAAGGTTCTGGTTACCGTCTTCCCGACTCATCGTCATCGTGAACGGCGTGAACGCACCAGCCTGAATGTTCAGGCTGCCCGTCGTCAAAGACGGATCGAACGGCAACGGGTTAGCGCAGGGGGCCCCATTCGGACCCGAGGTGATCCTGAATTCAGAAGACGAATCGACAGGCACGTTACCAGACCACGGTTCGATCGACGCAGTAGTCGTATAACCCCCACACAACGCCGGCGTACCCAACGGCGCCCTCGACCCACCGAAAAAATGCAGAACCAAGTCTTCGAACGGCAATTGCGGCGTATTATCGAACGTGGAGATCAACTGACCCGTCACAGGATCCGGTTTCACTTCACCCGCGACCTTCACGCGTACCCCGGATACCGGGTCATACACTACGATATACATCGCAACAAGGCTCCCAAACGGGTTCGCGTCCTGCTCGGCCAAATACGCCGCACCAGTCAACGGGTTCGGCAACAACGGCGTCCTGATTTCAACGGTCCCAATCTTCGAGGATTCAGGACAGGATTGTTCACCCGAGCTTTCCAAACCAACCTGCGCCTGAGAGCACGCGGACAAGCCATCCGCCCCAGCCGGATTGATCGCGACACCAGTAGGCAGCGCGACCGTCGTATCCTTCACAGCAGACGCCGCCAATCCCGTCGGGTTCAAACTCGATTCCTGAGGCACATGCTCATCCACCGACAAACCCGTCGGCGTGCTACCCTGCACCCCATCAGGCGTCAACCTGACCGACGGTTCAAAATTCAACCGGTTGCAACCATCGAACGGCAGAGGTTCGCCTTCGCTACCCTGGAACACGTATTCCTTTGGCACACTGAACCTACCCGGTTCCGACCACGAATCCACTTCCAGACTGGTGTGCGGTACCGTCATACACGATGTCGGCATAATCACGAACGGCTGCCCTTTGTTCACAGGACACGAAGCTTCTTTTTCACCGTCCAGGAGATATTCGACGGTAGTTTCGAGACATGGCCCGCGCGAATTGTCGTGCCGGGCATCAGACGGTACTCCCCAGAATGTTACCTGGCTCCCGAGGAACGGAATGCCTGATGTTACATTGTCAACACTGACCACGACACCATAGTCCCCGCCGGTCCGCACCGACGTGTCGAGGATCACCGGTATGAATTTAGCCGCAATGAAACCGAATCTCGCCGGCTCGCCGGCAGCCGGTTCGAGACTATACAAGGGCACCGTGTACTCGAGCGGAACGTGCACCACACAGCACAGCGCCTCAGACGAGGTCATCGAAACACCCACAACCGTATCACTGGGACATTCAACGCCAGACACATTATTTGCCTGTTGTGTGAACACTTCCGTGCTGCACTTCGGCAGCGGCGTCGGATTGCCCACGAGTCCCGCAGGCAAATCGAAACGCAGATCCTTCGTCAATGCATACGGTTGCGCTTCGAGCTTTGATTCACCATTGTCGCTCAGGGGCATGGCGCGCGTGTTCAGCGT
Source organism: uncultured Solirubrobacterales bacterium (assembly GCA_963715765.1). Lineage (GTDB taxonomy): Bacteria > Actinomycetota > Thermoleophilia > Solirubrobacterales > Solirubrobacteraceae > Palsa-744. Next base: position 2,553,336 of record OY970270.1, on the reverse strand, counting down.
AAAGCTCGTGGTCAACTGGAAAGGGTGCGAGCCAGCCTGCGTGTCCAGAGCGCCACCCTCTTCTTCTGGGGTGAGTTCATAGCTTTCTAGCCCGAAGGAAGGGGTACCTTCAAGGCTGAGTGCCTGACGTGAGAGAACCGGGAGCGCAGCGCCACCGGAGACATTGACTTCGTTCTCGCCATCGCCGGCTCCCGGCTGGACCTTCACGTCGATCTGCATGAGCAAGCGTTCATAGGGCAACACCGGCACTTCAAAAATGCATGTCGTCGTCGCCAGGGTGCAGTTGGAGACGAACTCTTGGATATTGCGACCGAGTGCGCCACCGCCGCCTTCCCCATAAATGGCCGTTGCGGTCACGCCTGCAGGCAATTTATCCACCAGCGTCAACGGAGTCATGAACTTATTCGCGGGCGCGTCCCCGAGGTTGGTTGCTTCAACTACAATCTGTGCTTCGTTGCCCGGCTTGGACGCATGCACCGACATCGTGTGCACCTTCCACCACGGCATCGCCGCAGAAGCTTGAGTAGCCCCAACCAACATCACCAGACACAACCCTAGGACAACAGCGACCGAGACCTTTTTTTGGATCGAACTCACGACGATCACCCTTTGCCCTTTCCATTCGTCCTGCCGGCTAGACGCTTGTGTGCCTTTCTTGCCTTCCCTTTAGTCTTGCGCCGCTTCTTCGCGTGCTTAGGTTTCACCTTGGCCTTGTGCTTTACCTTGGCCTTGTGCTTCACAACACTCTTATTGGCGACTTCTTCGACCAGGTTGCCTATACCAGAGAACGTCTCGCTCGGCGTCAGACCAAAGATCGTCGGTTGTGGAGACGGCGCAGCCTTACAGGAATCACCGCTCGTGCACGGTGGCGGTGACACCGGCGCCAACGTACACGGCACCGCAGCGGTACACACATGCGCATCGTATACGTCGTAGTTCGTATCGATGTCTTCGGTCACCAGTTTGCTCGACGTCGCGAAGAAGACATCGTCACCGTTTTCGCTGGCGTCCATAAATGCCGATTCCCCACTGGACGTGCCTGAGGAGATCAAACTCACACAGCCGTCTGAGCGTTCGCTGAAACCCGAGCCTCCACTCTCGCAACCACCCGCTTCAGCAGGCTCATACTCATAGACATCTGTAAGACCGTTTGTGTCTTGGGCTACGAGTGCATCGGTACTGTTGAAGAACAATCGTCCACTGTCAGAGAGATAGCGCGGTTGATACAAAGCTGGCGGAAGAGGCGTACTGCTGATCCCTTCACGCCAGCCAGGCAGATTGGCAGCTACCCAATCCCCCGCCCAATCCTGCGACCGATCGAACATCGGCCCGATCGAAGAAGCGCTCACAAACACGCCGACCGGTCGCGCCCCACTCGGATCGCACGAGGCACATAGAAGACGATTGGCGGCAGCATCGTACAAATAGACCTCCTCGTCAGGCTGTCCACTGAGCGCGTCCGCATTGTCATATCCCGTGAGCGGCCTGTTGGACATGAAGGCAAGATAGCGGCCGTTTGGAGATACGCGCGCGTGCATATGCGCCCAATCCACCACCGGAGAAAACCGAATAGCCTCGTGTGCAGGTTCGTCTGTTTTGGAGAGCGTACCGATCAGCGTCGTGGTCCATTCAGCCCCGCTATCGTGCGACACGTACAGATTATTTTCACCACTCACAGCACCGGGCGTAAGAACTCCCTTGGCAACGTAATAGATGTATGTGCCGTCTTCACTCGCGGCCATTATCAGGCCATCCTCCACACCGGCTCGTTCACCTGCACGGTGATGGGCGGTCAGATTGGTCGTCGTGCCGGTATCGACATCAAATGCATATAGTGAAGAATCTTCCCAAAAGAAGACCGTCGAGCCATTTTCACTCATTGTCTCAAACCTAGCCGTGGGCCCACCTATCTGCTGGGTCTTGCCTTCGACCATGTCGCGCACATACAACGTATTCCTTTCTCCATAGGACAAGAGACCACCCGCAGCCCACACGATCCGCCGCCCATCGTTGGAGATCGCATGGACGATATCGATACCACCACGGCCCAGGTACGCGTCCCCACCTGCCGACCCATCTGGCAGGACGTCGACAAGTGCCAGCTTGCCATCACTCCACTCATACAGATTCTGAGGACACCCGGTGCTGCTATTTGGTTCGGTGCATGCTGGGGACTGTCCTTCGACTGCTTCAGAGGTGAATCGCAACGGCGACTCGATGACAACGTGACTCAGGTCAGGCGTCGCACCGACAAATCTGATTTGCTGCTGAGTGCCGAATTCCTCTTCTCCACCGGCACCCCCGAGTTTCGTACCTGCCGGCACATTTGCTGGAGTCACCAGTGGAATGTAGGCACCGGTGTCGCCGTCACGCAAATATATTGTCCTTTCAGTCGCTTCCGAGGAGAGTGGCTGAAGGAAGTTCGGACCTGGTTCCACTGCTAGCAGCGAGAGATTTGACGAGAACACCTTCGGGAGAGTGGTGTTGAGAAGCGGCCGATGCGTTTCGTATTCTTTTTCTGAAAGCACTCCCGGCGACCCAATTTCTTGCGAGCCCCAACCACTGACCCCATGCGTCGAGAGGATCAGGTCTTTAGTGCTGCTCGCGGTTGGATTTTCAGTAATCGGCTGGCTGACTTGATATGCCATACCGCTACCGTTATTCGCAGCCTGCAACGGGCCCGTCAGACCTGTCAGTTCAGGTTCGATCAGAGCGCCATGTTTATCCACAGGCGACACCAATTCCCACGCGCGACCATCGGGCAACATCAGCTCACTGCCCCCACCCTGCGTTGTAAACGTACGCTCAGGACCCTGTGCCATCCCGACTTCGTTGCTTGTTACGAACCTGTAGTAATAGGTTGTGAGCGGTTCGAGTCCTTGGAGATGGCGACTGACAGCCACATAGCTCATCCCTTCGCCGGCATTACCCGTAAGGACATGCCCGTAAGAGCTGCTCGTGCCGTATTCCAACCGATAACTCGTGTCCACTCCCAGCGGATCGATTTCGACGCCAACGGTAGCGCTTGTATTCGCCACGTTCGCTGCATAGGTGCTCGTGATCCGCGCAGGCGGGACCTCTTCAAAGCTCTGGCCTTCCCCGGTCGCCGTACCCTGCGAATTCGTTGCAACAATATGATAATAATAATTCACACTCGGAGCCAGCGTCCCGCTCGGCAAGGACACGCTAACCGACAGATCGCTGAAACGTTCGCCTGCAACCGATCCGATCGATGCACTCGTCGTGCTCGTCGCGTCCGCGAAACCGCTCACCTTGAACTGCGTTTCGCTTACGTACTCGAAATGATAAGTCGTTTCATAACCCTCTGGGTTGACGGTCCCTTCGAACCTCGCAGCGCCGCGCAGTTCAGGCGCAATCGACTCGCTATCGATCAACGGCCCCGGAGCTGGAGGCGTAAGAATCCATACGCTAGACGTCGGGTTTTCGATGTATGGTCCGTCCAAGAATTCGGTGGCATACAACCGGCCCGTGGTGTCGGAGAAGGCCAATCCTTCATTGACAGCCGTTATTGTGCTCGAAGCGAAGCTGTCGAGCTCTTTTCCGCTCGAATCGTACTCCAGGACATGGAATCCGCCGTTTGAGTCACCAACATAAAGGTTGCCGGCTCCATCCAGTGCAAGCGAACTAACCGACGTACTGCCTTCGTCGAATACCGTGCTCTTCTCCGTCCCATTTGCTTCGAACTCCCGTACCCCCGCCACACCTTCATCCTTAACATACACATCGCCGGCCGAGTCCACGGCAAGCGCCGTCGGCTGACCCGTGGCCGACAGGCCCGCCAGCGAAATGTTTTCCTTCCACACTCCAGAGGGCTCGAAAACCTCTACACGCGCGGTATCGCCGACGTATACGTCCCCACCGGGACCAACCGCGATGAAGCTGGCGAAGGAATTCCAATAGGAGAATTCACCGTTGGCAGAACCTATGGTTCCATACGTTTTACAAGCTTCGCCTGCCATGCAAACATCCCCATCGGTCGTTTCATTCACGTGACCGCCGAACATCAAGAGGAATTTGCCTGATGAATCAAACTTCTCCACACGTGAGTGGTTGCGGTCGACCACGTACACGTCCCCATAGGACAGACTCGACAGTTCGCCATCCACAGCCACACCGGCGGGGTTTTCAAAATTGCCGCCCCACTCCGATAGGAGATCTCCGGAGCCGTCAAACACATCAATCCTCTGGTTTGTCGTATCAACGACATAGAGATCGCCCGTGGGACCTACCGCTATGCCTCGCGGATCACGGAGCTGTTCAGCTTCTTCGCCATAGCTGCCGAACTGCGTCGCAGCACCAGCGGCGAAGGCGTCTGCGGCGTGCACACCGCACATGGCGCACAGCGAAGCCAGGGTCGTCAACATCAGCCTACGAGCGATCATCAAACCATCTCCTCCCGAGAAGAGTCCACATATGACCCGCCCGCGGTGGGGCAGCACCCCCCATTTGGGGGCAAGCAAATACCGCCGTGGGCACATAGCCCGCGACGGACGAAGAACAAGAAGCCTTAGACGCGCCTATAACGCGCGAGTGACCAAGCCGAGCCCTATGCTCGGCGGGCCGCAGGGTAACCCCGCGGCGAAGGGAGCTAGCGCCTAGACGCCGGCAATCCCAGAGAGAGAGAGAGAGAGAGAGAGAGCGCGTCAGCGACGCTGACGCGTCCTATTACGCCAGCACCGTGAGCACACGGACTCTCAAGCACGTTATTCCCCAAAGAAACCACGCTGAATACAACTCCCTCTCAATACGACGACCCGGTCCCTCTCCCGGAACCACTTGCCTACAGCGCTGAAGATCTCCACGAGCGGAAGTCCCCAACCCGATCTATGTCTCAATACGTACCGCGCTCACCACTTGAGAACGCGACACGATCACTATACGCAGGTCAAGGGTGACTTGTCAAGCCCAAACGCGCGAGTAGCCCAACAGACAAGCCCAAGAATAGCTTTACGGCAGACTCCAAACGCAGCGGCCAGGACACAACGGCGGTCCGCAGCACCTGGCTACGCAAAGGGATTGCGCGCATCGATCCCCTGGTAGCGGTGCAAATCCCGGTCACGCGTGTAGATGAGGGTGACCCCATGCTGGCGCATGAGTGTGGCCAGGTGCGCGTCGGGGACGTGGTTGCCGCGCGTGTCGTCCTCCGCGGTGGCTCGGTACATATCCCAGAAGCCGGCGTCCTCAGCCGGCGTCCTCACGTTGGGGCGTTCCAGCAAGACGGTCACCCCCGCCATCGCCTGCTTGGTCGGGATCGGATCCGGGAAGATCCCTGGATGCGTCGCGATGCGCAGGAACCCCATGATCGTAGGCCAGAACAGATAGAACAGATCGGGACCGCCGGCGAGGCGCTCGAGTAGTCCGCGAGCGCGCTCGTGTAGCTCGTCGTCGGCATTGGCCGCGTACAGGAGAACGTTGGTGTCGACGGTCACGCTCAAGAGGCTTGCAACTCGGTGGGCTCTCCCTCCAGCATCCTCCAAAGCGCATCCTTGTCCTGCAGATCGAGCTTGGGCCGACCCATATGCCTGTTGGGCCAACTCAGCGGCTCCCGCCCTGGCGCGTCCTCACGCAGAGCCACCGCCAGGCGCTCGGACGCAAGCTGTCCCATGCTCTTGTGCTCCGCACGCGCCCGTCGACGCAGCTGCTCCAACACCGACGAATCGAGATCCAGTGTCGTGCGCGACATGATGCTTGATGCTAGCAATCCTTACGTCTGATGTCCTACTAGCTTTTTGGTCTGTCTGTTTGTTCTTGGATTGTTTGCTCGATGCGGTGGCCTGTTGGGGTGAGTGTCCAGGCGTTTGGTTCGCCGCGGGCGGAGTGTGTGCCGGCGTTCTCGATTAGGCCTAGGTGTTGTAGGCGTGCCAGTAGCTTGGACATCTGGCCCTGGTCTGAGACGCCGGCGGCCTGTGCTACCTGTCGGTTGGAGGGACCGGATCCCTGCCCGTCAAGCGCGGCGATCGCCATCAGCACCCGTACCGTGCGATAGGTGAGACGCATCTCCAGATCCCTGAGGGGATCCTCGACCGCACGGGGGCTCGCAGTGTTGCGCTTGGGTGCGGGACGCACTATCTCCCTTTGTGCGGCCGCTGCGCCCAGGTAGGGCAACACGATCATCCCCATCAGCGCGCCCGTTAGCCCCAACAACGGTTCGGAGTGCTCGTCGAGTATGCGCGTGTGGATGACCGAGAAGACTGCGCCCACGACACCCTCGGCCGCCAATGGCGGCGGCTCCTTCCCCGGCTTCCCGGGCTTTGCCTCCGCTCGACCCCGATCCACTGCGACAATGACCTGCTCGAGTACACGCGTCCGATGCTCCAGCGCCCTGGGTCCAGCACCGAGAACCTCCACCACCAGCAGGCGTGCCATCGCCGGTTGATCGTCGAGGAACTGCAACAACGCGGCCAGCGAGGACCTGGTGCGCTCCCGCCACGGTGAACGCTGCTCGCAGGCATCGAGCACACATTCCGAGACATGAGCCACAGCCTCGTCAAACGCCGCGAGAAAGCAATCCTCGCGATCCTCGAACAGCTCGTAGAACGTGCGCCGCGACACGCCCGAGCGCGCGACCACATGAGCAACCGAGGCATTGGCGGCGCCCCGCTCGAACACAACATCGAACATCGCCGTGAGCATCCGTGCGCGCTGAATGTCGATGACACGCTCACGGCCGAGCCCATTGGACGGCTCTGTCAGCCCGCTAGCGGACCGCGGCAGTCCTCCTGTTCCCTGACGGGTGTTGGACGCCGCCATCTCTGACGGTACCCGGCCCTTGGTGTGCATGTCATTTCTTCTTGCTGTGCTTGCTTGTTTTCTTGGTCTTCTTCTTGACGGCCTTTTTCTTGGGGCAGCCAGTGGTTGTGACGGGGGTTGATTGTTTGAGGTTGAGACCGTTGGCTCCCACAAAGATCGTGGGCATGACGAGTTTGGTGTTGCAGAGGTTCCCGTTGGCTGCGAGCGCACTGTCGGGACCTTGGGGTAGTTTCAGTTCGAATACGCCGATCGGGACATCGGGGATCGTTCTGAACGTGCTGCTCGTGATCCCGGCTGGACTGATGAACGTTTCGCCATGCAGGTAGACAGTCACGCCTTGACCTGAGAGGGCGATGATCAGTTCGGGGAACTTCTGTCCACCGTGGCTTACGAAGTACGCGGGTCCTTCCAAATGAACGGGGAGGACCGGTGTGGTAGCTGTCGCACTGCCAATCCTCGAATCTGGCGGACAGGAAGCCGGGTTCGCTGCGAACGTCGCTGCAGGACACGCCTTCTGCAACGTCGTCAACCGCGACGGTAGTTGCTTTGGCAGGTCCACCTTGACCTTCCCAATGTTCGCCTGGGCTCCAAACGGTGCTTTTGGATAGGTCAGCTTCACGTTCAGGCTCGCCCCATTAGCCCTGGACGTTTTGCCGTTGGTTGAGACGCTGAAGATCGGTTTGAACTTCAACACCGCACAGTTGGTCACCTGGAACGGGACATGCAGCGTCGAGACGGTCCCCTGACTGCTCGTGAGACTACCCCCGATTTCTTGGGGAGCACAGTTCGTTGGGTTGAACGTGAATTCTGGCCTGTTGATCGACACGTTCACGTGCTTGATCTGCAAGGGGATACCGTCGATGATCTGCGGGATCGCATACGGACCCGTGCTGTTGCTCGTGATCGTGATCGCCGCGTCTTCGGGGTTGACTTCGATCTTCGCCCGCACGATCACCTGACCGAGGTTGAACGGGCCGGCCTTCGCGGGATTCACGATCGACAACCCATACGGCGCACCGGCATACGGGCCGGTGATGTACACCTTGCCGCCCGTGACCGTGAACGGGTTACCTCCCAAGCCCACACTCACGGTCGTTTCCCCGATCAGGCTTTCAGGACCACACGTCCCAGCATTAGCTTGTGCTTCTTCACACAACTTAGTTTTCGATAGCTCACCAAGCAACCCCGGAGGCATCTTCAACTGGATCGCATCAAGGTTCTGGTTACCGTCTTCGCGACTCATCGTCATCGTGAACGGCGTGAACGCACCCGCCTGAATATTCAGGCTACCCGTCGTCAACGACGGATCAAACGGCAACGGGTTAGAACACGGACTCCCATTCGGACCCGAAGTAATCCTGAATTCAGAAGACGAATCGACAGGCACATTACCAGACCACGGTTCGATCGACGCAGTAGTCGTATAACCCCCACACAACGCCGGCGTACCCAACGGCGCCCTCGACCCACCGAAAAAATGCAGAACCAAGTCTTCGAACGGCAATTGCGGCGTTTCCTTGAACGTGGAGACGAGCTGTCCAGTGGCGGGGTCTGGTTTGACTTCACCGGCGAGCTTGACGAGCACGCCTGCGGTGGGATCTTCCACGACGATATACAATGCCACGAGGCTCCCGAACGGATTGGCGTTCTGTGTCGCTAGATAGGCCGCGCCGACCAATGGTTCCGGCAGCAACGGCGTGCTGATTTCGACCGTCCCGACCTTTGCTGATTCAGGACAAGTGATCGGTGCGGCATCTTCCAGACCGACCTGTTCTGTCGAGCACGAGCTCAAACCGTCGGCTCCCGCGGGGTTCAAGCCGACACCTGCGGGTAGCGTGACCGTCGTGTTCTTTACGCTCGACTCGGCGAGTCCAACTGGATTCAGACTCGCGTCCTGCGGGACGTGCACGTCGACCGTCAACCCTGTCGGGGTGCTCGCCTGCTGTCCGTCGGGTGCGACGCTGATTGACGGTTCGAAGTTCAAATGGTTGCAACCATCGAGGCCATACTGTTCACCGGTAAGAGTTTCGAACGTGTATTCCTTTGCGACGAACCTCCCGATCTGTTCCCAATAGTCCCCTTCCAGCGTGGTATGCAGCGGACCGGTGCACGAGGTCGGCATCATCAGGAATGGTTGGCCTTTTTCCTGCACGGGACAGGATTCTCCGAATAGGATGAAGAGTTTTTGCAGGCAGTCCTCGCGTGCTGTGTCGTGTCGGGGATCTGCGGGAGCCCCCCAGAACGTCACTTGGCTACCGATGAAGGAAAGGGTCTCGGGGATATCCGGGACGCTTACCACGACGCCGTAGTCTCCACCGGTTCGCACCGACGTGTCGAGGATCACGGTGCCCCCCAGGGGTAGCGTGAATCCAAAGCGCGCCGGCTCACCCACGGCTGGTTCAAGGCTATACAACGCCCTCAGCAGCACCAACGGGGCGCGGGTGCCTTCCGAGATGCTCGTCACGACAGGCGCCGCTACACCAACGACAGTGTTACTCGGACATTCTCCCGTTTCTGTGAAGACGTGCATGCTGCACTTTGGTAGCGGTGTCGGGTTGCCCAGCAGTCCCGGTGGGAGCTGGAAGCGAAGATCCTTCGTCAGCCCAACCGGCTGCATTTCTGGCTGTATTTCTGCGCTCTTTTGTTGGTTTCGCCTGGATAGCGTTTCTGCCCTCGTGTTGAACGTGAGCGTTGTCGTCAACTGAAACGGATGTGATCCTGCTTGCGTGTCCGGCGCACCGCCTTCATCTTCGGGTGTCAGTTCGTAGTTCTCTATACCCTCGGTCGGGATGCCTTCGAGTGCGAGCGCATGGTGATAGACGATCGCTGGGGCTCCGCCACCGGACACGCTCACTTCGCTCATCCCGCGGCCAGCGCCAGGTGTCACCTTTACGTACACTGCGATCATCAAGTGTTCGTACTCGAGCAGCGGACCTTCGAACGTGCATGTCACCGTCTGTTCCACAAACAAGCAATGCGTAGCTTCGTTATCGAGTGTCGCAGCGGCCGAGTAGAGTTCCTCGCTACCGTTTTCGCCATAGACAGCCGTTGGTGTGACGCCGGCTGGGAGTCTCGCGACGATCGTGACAGGCGCTTCATAAGCCTTGACTGGCGCGTCACCGAGATCGCTAAGTTCGACCAAGACCTGTGCTTCCCCGCCACTTTTACCAGCAGGAGCAGACACGGTATTCACGTGCCACCACGGCGTCGTCGCCGACGCCACGCCGACACTAATCAACCCTATCCATATCGACACGACGACGATAGCCAATACGCCCTTCTTGAGAGTGCTCGCTATCATCGCTTTGCCGCCTTTCCGCTCGTACGACCACTACGCGACCTCTCAGCCCTCTTTGTTTTTCGCTTCTTCTTCTTGTGCTTCTTGGTCTTTGCGTGCTTCTTTAGCTTGGACTTGTGCTTGGCTGCGCTCTTTGCTTCTTCTACTACGTTGCCTGTACCAGAGAACGTCGCGCTTGGTGCCGGACCGAAGATATCCGGTTGCGGTGAAGGCGCTGCCTTACAGGAATCGCCAGACGTGCACGGAGGCGAGGATACGGGCGCCTCGATACAGGGCAGCGAAGCCGAGCACACATGCGCGTCATACACGTCGGCAACATCGTCGTAATCCGCCGGCACCAAACTGCTCGAGGTGAGAAAGAACACGTCATCGCCGCTTTCACTGGCGTCAAAGAACATCGATTCAGAACTCGACGTTCCCGATGAGATCAGGCTAACACACCCACCCGAGCGCGCGCTGAACGTCATGCTCGCAGTCGTGCAGTTATCGCTTTCCGCCGTTTCACCACTCGCGGACGGCTCGTACTCATACACATCCTCCAGGCCATTCGTGTCCTGGGGCACGAGCGCATCGGCGCTATTGAAGAACAAGCGGCCCCTATCGGAGAGATAGCTCGGCTGATACAAAGCCTGATCGTTATTGCGAAAACTCCACCCCGGAATGCTCGCCGCCAGCCAATGACTTCCGCCAGAGCTAAATGCGTTACCGCTCGCCGATCCCCAGAATTCGTTCTCGTCCACCAGAAGTTTATCTACCCTCGAATCAAGCACCCCGACAGGCCGGGCGCCCGTCGGATTACAAGACGCACACACCAGACGCTGCTCGAGCGCGTCGTACAGGAAGACCTCCTCGTCGGGCTGAGCACTGTTAGCGTCAAGATTGTCATAGCCCGTAAGCGACCTATCTGACATAAACGCCAGATAACGACCATCCGGCGATACCCGCGAGCTCACACCCGCAAGATCCGGTACCCCACCGGCTCCTTCTTTATACCAGCTCGGCTCATCTTCTGAAGACAGTGTCGCAACGAAACTGGTCTGCCATTCCCCGCCATCGTCGTGGAGTAGGTACAGATTGTCGGCGCCACTCACCCCACCGCTTGCCAGCGCCCCAGTCGCCACAAAATACACGTATGAACCATCTTCGCTGACGTCGGACACCGTTTCCTTTACACCAGCGTTTCCTTCGGATATACCGTGATGAGGGGTGATGTCCACCTGCGTACCCGTACCAGTATCAAACTCGTACAATTCCCCATTTTCAATATAGAAGATCCGCGAGCCCTCACTATTCATCGTCTGATATTTCGCCTGCCGACCACCCACCCGCAACGTCGTCTCGCCAATCATGTCACGAACATATAGGCCCTCATCAGGACTTTCTCCTTTATTCTTATAGGGATTTTCCCAAGTCCACGCGACCCACCGGCCATCAGACGACACAGCACGAGGCGCCGAGCCTTCGCCCTCCCCTTCACCAGCGAGGCTCGCGCCAGATTCGCTGGTAGGATCGTTGCCCTGCGTCGATTCGCCGTCGGGCAGGACGTTGACGAGCTGCAACCGTCCCCCCGCCCACTCGTACAAGTTATGCGGCACGTTCTTCGCAGCACACGATTCGCATTCGGTATGGCCCACGGCCGGCGCGACCAACGCCAGCGGAGACTCAAACACCACATGATCCAGATCGGGAGTCGCCGCGACAAACTTCATGACCAGCCTGCCATTCTCGATGATGCTTTCTTCACCGCCGAACTTGGTGCCCGGAGACACGTCCGCTGGCGTCACCAACGGCAAATACGACCCATCTGTGTCATCGCGCAAATAAAGCGTGCGTTCCGTAGCGTCTGCCGACAACAATGGTGTCGCGTCACCCGTCGGTTCAGCGACCGCCAACGACAGATCAGGCGAGAACGCGGGGAATTCACCTAGACCGCCAAAACCGAGACCCAACGTCGATTCGCCTTCCTTTACCGTACGACGAGGCATATCGATATCCAACGAACCCCAACCACCCGGCACACGCCGCGAGACGACCGTCGAGGAGATAGACCGACTCAAAGGATCTTCACCCACAGCAGGACCCTCAGTCCTATAAGTGATCGCGCCACCACCGGTTGCCGCCTGAATGACATCGCTCGATCCTCCGACGGGTTCGATGACAGCACCATGTTTATCCGCCGGAGACACCAGTTCCCACGCCCGCCCATCAGGCAACGCAGACTCTTCATCGCCAACCGCCTGCGTCGTGAACACGTGATCGACGCCCTGCACCGACCCGACTTCGTTGCTTGTCACGATCCGATAATGGTAGGTCGTGTCGGGCATCAATTCCTGCAAATGATCACTAACCTGGATTTGGCTCATGCCTTCACCGACATTCCCGCTCAAGACATGACCGTAAGTTGCGCTCGCGCCCCATTCCAAGCGATATGCGGTGCTCGCCCCCAAAGGATCGATGCTCGCGGCGAGTGTGACGCTCGTCGACGCCACATCCACAGCCCACGGACCGTCGACAAGCGCTGAGGGAGTCTCTTCAAAGCTCTGATCGGGGCTCCTCGCCGTACCATTCGCGTTACTCGCAACAACACGATAATGATAGGTAACACCGGGGATCAAACCTTCCACCGAAGCATTCGCCTGCCGATCTTCAAAACCTGAACCGATTGACACTCCAGACGTGCTCACAGCGCTCGTATACCCGTTGACTTCGAACTGAGCCTGACCCACGTATTCGTAACGATACGCCGTTTCGCTACCCTCCGGATTCACGAGCGCTTCAAACGCCGCATGCCCTCGCAAACCCGCCGTCACCGACACGCTACCCACTTCCACCAACGGACCCGGAAGCGGCGGAGTGAAGACCCACACTTTTTGGGGACCTGAGACGTAAAGCTCGCCCGATGTTTCCGCAAACGCCATTCCCTGGGAACTTTCCAGTGTTTTTGACCCAAAACTCTCGAGCTCGCCGCCCGCCGGATCGAACTCCAAAAGATGGAAACCACCACTGGAATCCCCGACAAACAAGTCACCCGACCCATTCACGGCAAGAGATTTAACAGTCGTGCTGCCCGCATCGAACTGCGTGAGCGCTTCGCTGCCGTCCGGCGCAAACTCGCGCACGCCAGGGATCTCATTATTTTTTTCGAGATCGCCGTCCTGAACAAATATATCGCCAGACGCGTTTACTGCCAACGCGTATACCTGTGCGGTACTCGATAGTCCCGCCAGCGAAATACTTTCCCGCCACACACCCGACGGTTCGAACACCTGCACACGCGCCTTATCGCCGACATAGACCCTCCCATTCGGACCCACGGCGATATAACTGCCTTCATAAGACCATTCGAACTGACCGTCAGCCGAGCCTTCCGAGCCCTTCGTGCAGGCTTCGCCCGCGACACAAACATCCCCACCCGCTTTTTCGTTCACGTCCCCACCGAACATCAACAGGAATTTGCCTTCCGAATCGAACTTCTCCACACGGTTGTTCCCCCAGTCCACCACATACACATCCCCGTAGGAAAGACTGCCCAGTTCGTTATCCACCGCTACGCCGGAAGCCCCCTCTTCGTTTGCGAACTGGCCCGCACCAGTACCATCAGAGCCCCATTCCGACAGAAACCCACCGGCACCATCGAACATCTCGACCCGATTATTGAACCGATCGGCGACATACACGTCACCCGAGGACTGATCGATCCCAAGGCCATACGCATACCTGAATTCCCCGGGATTGCTACCGGGCCCACTGCCGAACCCAGACACAGCCGCCCCAGCAGAGACCGCGCCCGCCACCAGCACACAGACCAGCACGCACAACAAACCCAGTGTGACCAATATCGGCCTACGAGCGCTCATCGAATCCCCTCCTCAGAGAAACCCACGAATGACCCACCCGCAGCCGGGCAGCACCCCCCATACGAGGGGCAAGCAAAAACCGCGGTGGGCACATAGCCCGCGACGGACGAAGAACAAGAAGCCTTAGACGCGCCTATAACGCGCGAGTGACCAAGCCGAGCCCTATGCTCGGCGGGCCGCGGGGTAACCCCGCGGCGAAGGGAGCTAGCGCCTAGACGCCGGCAATCCCAGAGAGAGAGAGAGAGAGAGAGAGAGACGCGTCAGCGACGCTGACGCGTCCTATTACGCCAGCACCGTGAGCACACGGACTCTCAAGCACGTTATTCCCCAAAGAAACCACGCTGAATACAACTCCCTCTCAATACGACGACCCGGTCCCTCTCCCGGAACCACTTGCCTACAGCGCTGAAGATCTCCACGAGCGGAAGTCCCCAACCCGATCTATGTCTCAATACGTACCGCGCTCACCACTTGAGAACGCGACACGATCACTATACGCAGGTCAAGGGTGACTTGTCAAGCCCAAACGCGCGAGTAGCCCAACAGACAAGCCCCCTGAGCTGCGGTGGCCGATCCTCGCGGCTGCGCTACAACGCTGGGATGCCCGCTTTTCGTGTCTCCCGCCCGATCGTCGCCCTCGGCGCGTGCGCGCTGTTGAGCGCGTGCGGGAGCGCCGCTCCCGCCGATGTCTCCACGCCGACGGCAAAAGCGACAGCGATCCCGAGCGTCGCGCGAGCCGGGGGCGGGGAGCTGCTCGACTGGAGCGAGTTCGGACTCGACCCGCAGCGCTCTGATGCGAGCCCGCTCTCCAGCGGGCTCGCTGCGGCCGACATTGCACGCCTGCGACGCGTCACCGTCCGCCTGCCCGGCACGGTCGACTCCTCGCCCATCTACCTGCACTCAGAGAGCGTGGCGGGCGCCGTTCACAACGTGGTGGTCGTCACCACCAGCTATGGCAAGACGCTCGCGCTCGACGCAACCAGCGGCCGCATCCTGTGGACATTCACGCCATCCGGCTACAGCACGTGGGCCGGCAGCGCGCAGATCACGGTCAGCTCGCCACTCGCTGATCCCGACGGCCTGTATGTGTACGCGACCTCGCCAAACGGGCTGATCCACAAGCTCTTGCTCGCAAGCGGCAACGAAGTGCGCGGCGGCGGATGGCCCGTGTCGGTCACGCGCGACGCCACGCATGAGAAGCTGGGCGCCGCGCTCAACATCGACGGGCCCTACCTGGTCGTCGCCACGAGCGGCTATCTCGGCGACATACCGCCATATCAGGGCCATGTGGTGTTGATCGAACGAACCAGCGGACGGGTCGTAAGCGTGTTCAACACTTTGTGCGCCAACCGTCGCCATCTGATCGTGCCGAGCAGCTGTCCGGCAAGCGACTCGGCGATCCTCTCGCGCGGCGGAGCGGTGATCGAGCCGGGCGGCACGCGCCTGCTCCTCTCCACCGGCAACGGCCCTTGGAACGGACGCACCGACTTCGGCGATAGCGCCATCGAACTGACGGTTCCGGGTCTCGACTACCGTCAGGCGTTCACACCCACCAACCAGGAAGAGCTCAACGCAACCGACACCGACCTCGGCTCGAGCGCCCCGGTGCTGCTCGGAGCCAATCGCGTGATGATCGCCGGCAAGGACGGGATAATGCGCGTGCTCTCGCTCTCGCACCTCGATGGCTCGGCGCCATCGCTTCCAAACCGGCCCGGCGGAGAAGTGCAGCGCCTGGCGCTGCCCGGGGGCGACGAGCTGTTCTCCGCGCCGGCCGTGTGGAGGACCTCGACCGGCTCGCATGGAACCTCGAGCACGACAATGTTCATAGGCGACGAACACGCCACCGCCGCCTACGCTTTGATCGGCGGACGACTGCGCGAGGTATGGCAGAACAGCACCCCCGGTACGAGCCCGGTGATGGTCGGCGGTCTGCTGTACGTATATGACCCGGCCGCGGGGGGCATCTACGTGTACCGGCCGCGCTCGGGGCGCCCGATCGCCAAGCTCCCCGGCTCCCCCGGACACTGGAACAGCCCGATCGTCGTCGACGGGCATGTGGTGGAGCCGGAGGGAAACGCCAACGAACACAAGCTCACCGGCACCGTGGACCTCTTCTCCTTCAAGGTCCCGTCGCGATAGGCCCTAAGCTCTGACGATGCTCAAGCTCGCTCGCTGGTCCACCACGCACCGCCTGTACATCGCGATCGGTTGGGTCTTCCTGCTGATCGCCGTCAACGTCGTCTCCCAGTCAGCCGGGGGGGCGGCCTACTCGAACAACTTCACGCTGCCCAACTCCGACGCACAGCGCGCCTCGGACCTGCTGGCGCACAGCTTTCCCGCGCAGGCCGGCGACCGCGACACGATCGTCTTCAAGGTGGGGCACGGCAACGTGCGCGAAGCAGCCGTACAGAGACACATGAGCGCGCTGTTTGCCAAGGTCAGCGGCCTTCCGCACGTGACGGGCGTGATCAGCCCCTACACCGCCAGCCAGGCCGGCAAGGCCATCTCCGCCGACGGACGCATCGCATTCGCAACGGTGGTGTTCAACGAGAAGGCCAACGAACTGCCAAAGAGCGCGGGCGAAGGCGTCGTCAAAGCAGCCGAGGCGGCACGCACGCCCACTCTGGACATCCAGCTTGGCGGTCAGGCGATCGAGCAGACCGAGCAGGAAGGCTTCGGCCTGACGACCGCGGTCGGCCTGATGGCGGCGATCGTGGTGCTGTTGATCACCTTCGGCTCGCTGATCGCGATGGGCCTGCCGATCCTCACCGCGCTGTTCGGACTCGGCACCGGCCTCGGGCTGATCGCGCTGTTCACGCACGTGGTCGACACGCCCAACTTCTCCTCCGAGCTCGCGGCGATGATCGGACTCGGGGTGGGGATCGACTACTCGCTGTTCATCCTCACCCGCTTCCGCGAGGCCTACGCGACGCCAGGACCCAGCTTCGGCAACGTGCGCGAGTCGGTCGTGCAGGCGATGGACACGGCCGGCCGCGCGGTCCTGTTCGCCGGCTGCACCGTCGTGATCGCGCTGCTCGGGATGATGCTGCTCGGCGTCGACTTCCTCTACGGCGTGGCGATCTCCGCTTCGATCGGGGTGCTGCTGGTGATGCTCGGCTCGCTGACGCTGCTGCCCGCGCTGCTCACGATCGCCGGCAACCGTGTCGTGCGACCCAGCCGCCGCGCGCGACGTCGGGGCGCGAAGGCCACCGACGCGCGCCACGGCAAGGTGTGGTTGCGCTGGAGCCAATTCGTGCAGGCCCACTCTTGGCCGATCGCGGTCGCTGCGACACTGTTGCTGCTACTGATCGCGGCACCCGCCACCGCACTGCGGCTCGGCTCCAGCGACGCCAGCAACGATCCCGAGGGCTTCACCACCTACAGAGCATACGAGCTGCTCGCCGAAGGCTTCGGCAAGGGCTTCAACGGGCCGCTGCAGGTCGTCGCCCAGGTCCCCGGAGCCGCCAACCCAGTCGGGCAAGGCGCCAAGCAGAACGTGCAACTGACAGTACCGCCCTCGAATGCAGGCAAGGCCGCGGTCGAAAAACTGCGCACGGCGATCACAGGCGTACCCGACGTGGCCGCGGTCGCTCCTGCCAAGTTCAATCCCGCCGGCGATGTTGTGACGATCTCGGTGTATCCGACATCCTCTCCACAGGCCTACGCCACGACCCAGCTGGTCACGCGGCTGCGCAGCGAAACGATCCCGCCCGTGGAGTCGAGCACCGGCCTGCACGTCTACGTCGGCGGCGTCACCGCCGGAGCGGTCGACTTCGCCGCGGTGCTCGGCAAGAAGCTGCCGCTGTTCATCGGAGTGGTGGTGCTGCTCTCGGCGCTGCTGTTGATGATCGTGTTCCGCTCGCTCGTGATCCCGCTGCAGGCCGCCGTCATGAACCTGCTCAGCATCGGCGCCTCGCTGGGGGTGATCGTGGTCGTCTTCCAGTGGGCGTGGTTCGACGGGCTGGTGGGGGTCAAAGCCGGACCGATCGAGTCGTTCGTGCCGGTGATGCTGTTCGCGATCGTGTTCGGCCTGTCGATGGACTATGAGGTATTCCTGGTCTCGCGCATCCACGAGCAGTGGACGCGAAGTGGCGACAGTCGCCGAGCTGTCGGCGAGGGGCTGGCGCTCACCGGTCGCGTCGTAACGGCAGCCGCGGCGATCATGATCTGCGTGTTCCTGTCGTTCATGCTCGGCGAAAGCCGCGTCATCAAGGAGTTTGGCCTGGCCCTCGCCTCGGCGGTATTCCTCGACGCGATCGTCGTGCGCTGCCTGCTGCTGCCCGCGGTACTCCACATCCTTGGAGACGCCACCTGGGCGATCCCCGCGCGGCTGGACCGGCTGCTGCCACGTCTGAACATCGAGGGCGGCGCCACGCGTCTTAGCCCAGCCGACGAAGCGGAGTTTGCCGCGCTCTCGGCCGGCGAGGAGCCGATGCCTACCGGCACGCGCGGGGGGACGGAAGGCTGATCGCAGCGCGCCGAGGGCTGCCTACGGCCCGGATGTGCGCGGGATTGATCGCGGTTTTGCTGTGCACTGCGTCGGCGGTCCTGGCGCCGAGCGCGCTGGCGTCGGCAGGACAGCGACAGGACACCGTCACGCTTTCCTCAAACAGCGCAAACGTCACAACTGCAACACCGGACACAACGCGCTCGGCGCTCGTCGTCTTCGTCTCCCCCGGCTCGCCATCGCGAGGTCGATCCGAAGACGACGCGCTCGAGTCGGAGCTCAGCTCCATCCCCTCGCTCTCCATCGGCATCCTGAGTGCCACTCAGGGCACTTACAAGACCGCCCAGCTGCTGCTCGATATCACGCAGGGCGCACGCGTTTCCTACTCGGCCTACAGCCCTGCCTACCCGCCCGCGCTGTCCTCGTTGGCGCTTGGTCGTCGATCCACTGCCCACGTCTCGGAATGGACGGCAGCGCTCAAGCGCGCCGAAAATGCGCCTCAACTACTGGACCCGGGCCTGCTGGCGGCGTCGATTCCCGGTGGCGGCGCCTACGCCGCACCCTTTCCGTTGCCCCGGCCGGTCGCGCGCGACACAGGCGAAGTTAACCTCGCCGGCCGTGGCATGGTCTCCTGGCCGCTGGCCGCAGACCGGACCGGGAACATCGCGGCGGTGTCGTTTGGCTCGCCATCCACCCTGCTCGCGCGGATCGCCAAGCTCCGCGACTCCCATCGGCTCGTCGTCGCCGACCTGCCGTCGGGCGCAGGCGGCTACGCCGATCTGCGCGCGCTGAGCGCCGCTCGCACATCCGCAGAGCTGCTCATCGCGATCCAGAGCGCACCCGAGCTCCCCGGACACGAACTGCTGTGGAGCGCGTTTGCCGGGCTTGGACCCGGTGGGCATACGCTCACCTCCCAGACCACCAACCAGCGCGGCATGATCGCCGCGATCGACATCGGCCCGACGATCCTCGAGCACCTCGAACTGCCGGTGCCTGCCGACATGCGCGGCAAGCCGGTGCGCCTCGACGGCCACCTCGACAGCGCGAGTCTGCGCGAGTTGAAGGCACGCCTTGTGGTGATCGACTCACGCAGGATCCCAGCGCTCGAGTGGCTGGTACTGGCGTGGGCGCTGCTGTTCGCGCTCGCGCTCGCCCCGATCGGCCCCGGCGGAGTGGGACCGGACACGCGACGCGCGCGCACCGGTTGGGCGATGCGCACCGGCGCGCTCGCGATGCTGTGGACCCCCGTGGCCGTGCTCGTCCCCGCCGCACTGGAGCCAAGCCGCACCGGCGAGTTTGCGCTGATCGTGACCACATGCTTTGCGCTCGGTGCGCTCACCGACCGGCTCGTGCCGTGGCCGCGCGCCCCGATCGCGCCCGCCGTCACGGCGGTACTCCTATTGACTGTCGATGCGCTCGCGGGGACGCAGCTGTTGATGCGCTCGCTGCTCGGCCCCAACCCAGCGTTTGGCGCGCGCTTCTATGGGATCGGCAACGAGCTGAAGTCAGGGCTTGCCGTGCTCGTCTTCGGCGCGGTCGCGGCGGCACTGTATCCGGCAGTACGCGGACGCAAGGCCGCGACCGCGATGGCCTGCGCGGGCATCCTGCTCGCGGTCGTCGAGGGCTCGGCGCGCATCGGCGCGGGCGTCGGCGGTGTGATCCTCGTCGGCGCAGGCACCGCCGTGGCGAGCGTGATGCTGCTGCCCGGCACGTTCAACCGCCGGCGCGCGCTGATCGTGATGGCGGCCCCGGTGTTGGGATTGGTCGCGCTTGCGGCGATCGACCTGACGACCGCGCACGGCAGCGGCCACTTCACCGGCAGCGTGCTCGACGCGCGCTCGCCGGGGGACATTCGCGACATCATCGTGCGTCGCTACGGCGCTGCCTGGGACGAGCTGAAGAACCACCTGATGCCACTGGCGACAGCGCTTGCGCTGGTCGCCTCATGGATTGCCGTGCGTCGCCGCGATCGCGTGCTCGCGCCCGTGCACGGCGATCCCGCCTGGCTGGCGGCGCTCTCCGGAGGGCTCACCGCTGGCGTGATCGGCGCCCTCAGCGAGGACTCGGGCCCAGAGCTGCTGGTGGTCGCTGTGTTTGTACTCGCGTGCGTGCTCGGTTATCTGTGGGGCGGCGCGCTATCCGCCGGGGCAGCTACGTCGAGCAATCCGAGCATGAGCCCCGCAACACGATCTCGTGCTCGGACACCGTCAGCGGCACCCTCCGGCTGAGGCTCGTTATCGCCTGCTCCAGCTCCTCGTCGGAGAAGGGCATCACAAGCCCGCAGCCGTCGCACACGAGATGATGATGGTGCTCCTCCTCGGCGCACACGCGCTCGTAGCGCACCATCGCCTGGCCGGTCTCAACCCGCTGGACGAGCCGCAGCCCCTCCAGCTCCTCGAGGATCCGGTACACGCTCGCGCGACTCACGCGCCGCTTGGCCTTGCCCAGCGCGCTCTCGATCTCAACAGCCGTCAGCGCGCACACCTGGGTGTCGAGCAGCTCGAGCACCGCGCGTCGCGCGCCGCCACGCTTGTGACCGGCCTCGGCCAATGTCGCCTCGGCACGCTCGATCCACTCGTGGCTCGCGTGGGAGGAGACTGTGATTTGGGCGTGTGCGCTCACAGCGCGATGGTAGAGGTCGCGCAGGCCGCGATCGGCGTGCTCATGTGAGGATGGTATGGCGTTCGGGAGCGTGCGCCCCGGCCTGCGTCTCGATCGCGATGCCTCCTCGACCGCGCCGCCACGCGGCCCACCCACGTCCCAACGCGTACCACAGAGCGCTGAAGCTCCCAACGAAGAAGCCAATCGGGTAGTTGGTCTCATAGGAGGCAGCAATCGCCGCCCAAACCGTAACCAGCGCGATCGCCACCGACAGCGCCATCGCGCGCGGCGGGCTGGCCGTGAACGAGCGCGCCGCCGCCGGTGAGCCGATCATCAGGCTGAAGATCAAGAGCGTGCCCACCACCGGCACCGTCATCGTGGTCGCCAACGCGACCATGGCCAGGAAGCACATCTCCATGCCGAAGCGGCTCACACCGCGTGCCTCACCCATCTCGCCCAGCACCGAGGACAGCATCAGCGGTCTGTACAGCAGCGCGACCGCGCCGACGCACACGACCGCCAGTCCAGCCGTGGGCGCCAGCTCGTTGGGACTTATGCCCAGCACCTCACCAAACAGCAGCGAGTAGATCTGTGGCGCATACTCCACGCTGAAGCTCAGGAACAGAGCCCCAAGGCCCAACATCATCACCAGCGCGAGCGCCGTCACCGCGTCGTGGCGCCCGCGCCGCCCGAGCACGCCGATGCCCAGTGCCCCCAGCAGCGAGAACACACCCAGGCCGACGATCGTGTTGATCCCCACCAGGCTCGCCCCCGCCGCGCCCGCGAACGCGCCGTTGGGCACCGCGTGGGCGACGAACGCCGAGCCCCTCAGCACCACGAAGAACCCCACGAGCCCCGCCACGACGGCGACGATGCTCGCCACCGTCCACGCGTTGACCATGAAGCCCGAGAACACGATCAGCCCTCCTGCAATCCCGTCGGCTCGATTCGAAGCCCGCTCACCCCGCGCGCGTCTGCGTGGCGGCGGTCCCGCCAGGCGGGCACGCCCGACGCGCTGTAGAACAGGAAGATCAGCGTCACCACGAAGAAACTCACCGGCCAGCCATGCCCCGCCGGCGGCCAGTAATAGCTCTCATACGCCAGCGCCACTCCCAGCCACACAGCCACGATTCCGATGGCCCCCGCCACCAGCATCGCGCGACCCGGTCGCCTGGTCAGACGCAGGGCGCTTGCCGCCGGGCCGATCAACAGCGCGGTTGAGAGGATCGCGCCGATCGTCACCGCCGCCAGCGCAACGGTCATCGCCAGCGCCAGTAGATATGCGGCGCCCACCACACGCACCGGCACGCCGCGCGCCGCCGCCATCTCGGCGCTGACCGTGCTCAGCAGAAGCGGGCGATACAAGGCCACCACGATGCCCAGCGCCACGACGCTGAGAATCGCCACGAGTGGGAACGTCGAGCTCGAGATCGCGAACACCGAGCCGAACAGGATCGTGATCGTGGCGCCAGTCGTGTTGTGCAAGGTGGCATCCCAATACAAGAACAGCGCCGCCAGGCCAAGACCAGCGCCGAGCACGATCCCGGTCGCCAGGTCGCGTCCGCGCGGGCGCTGGATGCCGATCAGCTCCATCACCCCCGCCGCAGCGATCCCCATCGCCAAGAAGCCCCACAGCGGGCCGATCCCCAGCAGGAATGCGCCCGAGCCGCCGGTCGCACCAAGGTCCCCCAGCGCCTCGCCCGCGAACGACTGGCCACGCATCACCGTAAACACGCCGACCGCGCCGGCGACGATCGCCACCACCGTGCCCACGGCCAGCGCGACCCGCACCGCCTCGTCGGCGAAAAAGCCAGTCTGCGCCACGGCCAGCAGCTGACTCACGAGGCGACCTCGTTCGTCGCGGGGAACGCGACCTCGTGGCCGCCCAGATCCGAGGGCTCGCCCGCGCCCGCCACGACCAGCAGGCGCCCGTGCACGCGCAGCACGTCCACGTGATGGCCATACAGCGCGCTCAGCACGTCCGCGCGCACGACCTCCTCCGTCGTGCCACTCGCGGCGCGGCCGCCTGCCAGATACACGATCCGGTCCATCGCGCTCACCAGCGGGTTCATCTCGTGCGCGGAGATCAACACCGCGATCCGCTCGCGCCGGGCGATCCCCGACAGCAGCGCGACGACTTCGTCGGCGCCGCCCAGGTCGAGATTGGCCAGCGGCTCATCCAGCAGCAGCAACCTCGGCTTGCCGATCAGCGCGTGCGCGATCAGCACGCGCTGCTGCTCCCCACCCGAGAGCGTGCCCACACGCGCATCGGCGTACCCGCCCGCTCCAACCGACTCGAGCGCCCGCTCCACCAGCTCCCGGCGAGCGCGCGAGGGGAGCGCGAACCCCAGCCGGTTGCCGTCGAGACCGAGCGCCACCAGGTCGCGCGCGCGCATCGGCATGTCGGGGTCCAGCAGGAACTTCTGCGGCACATAGCCGATGGGATGGCCGATCTGCCGGCCGATCGAAGATCCCATGAGCTTCGATCGGTGGCGTGGGCGCCCCGCCACCGACAGCGACCCGGCGCTCGGCGCCTGCAGCCCGAGGATCACACGCAGCAGGGTCGTCTTGCCGGCGCCATTAGAGCCGATCAGGCCCGTGAACTCGCCCGGCGCGATCGCAAAGCTCACGTCATCGAGGATCTGGCGACCCGACAGGCGCACGCCCACCGCCCGTACCGAGAGGATCGGCTCGGACCCAGCCGGCTCGGTGGCATGGCCCACTCGCTCGATGCTCGCCTCGGCCATCACAGCTTCTGCGTGGACGCTTTGTCGGCGACCGCCCGTTCCAGCGCCCTGACCTCGGCCAGCATCCACGTCTGGTAGTCGTACCCCGGCGTGGGCATCGTCTCGTACACGCCCACCACCGGCACGCCGTGTTGCTTGGCTTCCGCGAGGAACGACTGGGTCAACGAGTCGGTCACCTGCTGGTTGTACACGAACGCCTTCACCCTGCGACCCTTGAGAAGGCCCTGCTGCAGCGTCACGCTCTGCGGCGCCGGATCGACCCCGTTCATAATGTCCGCCTGCAGCGCAAACGGCGTTTCGTTCTTCGTCCCGGCGGCTTCCAACATGTAGTCGCCAACCGGCTCGGTCGTGGCCACCGGGGTGTCGGGGTAGCGCGCCTCCAAACTCGCGATCGCGGCGTACCACGGCTGCAGCGAGCGGTCGAAGCGGGCCGCGTTGGCCTGGAAGTAGGCAGCGTGGGCCGGTGCCAGCTTCGACAGCGCCGCCACCAGTGCCCTGGCCACCGCCGGCATCGTCGCCGGCTTGTACCAGAGGTGCGGGTTGGGCGTCGATTCCGGCAGTCCCAGCAGCTTCTGTGCGACGATCACCTGGCGCGCGTTGTCAACGCTTGCCGACTCGATCTTGTTCATGAACGTGTCATAGCCCACGCCGTTCTGCACGATCAGCTTCGCCGCCGCCACCGTCTCGGCCACGCTCGGGCTCGCCTCGAAGGTGTGCGGGTCGGTGTTCGGGTTGCTCTCGATCGCGCTCACCTGCACGTAGCGCCCGCCGACCTGTTCGATCACGTTGGCGTACTCGTTCTCGGCCCCGACCGCGAGGATCCTGCCGTCCGAGGCGGTCGTGGCCGAGCCGCAACCGGCGAGCGCGATGGCCCCGACGACGGCGATCGCGGCCAGCGGCGCACTAGTCGGCGTGGCCCGCGGACGCGGACGCTCGGTCGAACCCGAATGTCCTGTTGAGCGGGAGCTCTCCCGGTGGCGTGATCGAAGCACAGCGCACCGCAACATACCAGAATAAGACTGAGTCTTGTTCTCGGCTTGGAGGCGTTGCCCCCACGACCCTCTCTACGGTGCGGCGCTCTCTCCGGTAGGTCGCTCGCCCTCGGCCAACGCCCGTCGCCGTCCTATCAGCAGCACGATCAATACGACGACGATCACCACGATCAGGATCCCGCCCGCGATGTAGCGCAGTTTGTGTTTGACGGGCGCGGTTTTCTTGACCTGGACAGTGGCAATCAGCACGCGCGCGTGATCGGCCGTCGCCTGCGCCACGAGCTTCGCCTGCTCAGAGGATGGATAGGCAACCGTGAAGTGCGTGCCGTTGTTCATCGAAATGTGCAGGTGACCCGTCGACGTGCCGGGGTGAAACGTCAGCGCATGCACTTCGCCTTTGTGCAGCTGCGCTTCATAGGCCGCCACGCCCTCCTGCTGGAAATGTATGACTGTCGCCGCGCTCGCCGGCACGGCAACCACGATCGCGGCCAGCATCGCGCATGCCACCGCCAGCACCGTGCTCAGTCCTCTAGTCGATCTGTTCATGCCCGGCACCATATAGGCACAGCCCGTCGTATGGGGAGGCTCTGTCGCGGGAGGCTCCGTATGAGAGGGAGGCTCTCCTACACGCGCGCGGTGTCACGGCGATAGGCGCGCCTGGCCACCGCCGCCAGCACAACCGTCCAGGCGACGATCACGATCCAGCCCTTGGTGCTGAGCGGATGACCTCCCAGTGCGACGTGACTGGCCTGAACCAGCCAGTAGGAGGGCAACAACTGGCCAAAGTCGTGCAGAAAGCCGTGGCTTGAGATCGGAAACCACGTGCCGCCGAGGAACGCCAGCAGCGCGACTCCGCCACCGAGCGCCGGGCCGATCGAGTCGGGCGTCAGCATGTGTCCGATCGCGATCCCCAGTGCGGCAAACGGCACCAGACAGAGGAGAATCAGCACAGTCATCTCAACCCAATCGCCGGCGGGCATACTTACCCCGAGCGCGATGCCCGACACGTACAGCACGATCATGCTGAGCAGCGCCATCAGGTAGGCGGTCAGCACCTTCGCGCGGAAATATGAGCGCGTCGACAGCGGACTGATGCGCAACTGACGGTTCCAGCCAACGGCGCGCTCGGCTGCGATGCGCGCGCCACAGGAGAGCATCGCGCTCATCGTGCCAAACGCGATCATTCCCACCATGAAGTACATCGGCGCCGAGATGCCCGTTTTGTCCAGGTTGTGCACATTGCGAGTCGATCCGGCGATCAAGAAGTACAAGACCAGCGGGAATCCCAGCGAGAGCACGAAGAAACGCCGGTTGCGCAGCGTGCGCAGCAGCTCATAGCGCGTGTAGGACAGCCCGCCGCTCACAACCACGTCCCCCGTGCCGACGAGGCATATCGCGAGAACGCGGTGCACGACTCGCGCACCGCGCACGTCGAGCGGTTCACGAGAGCGCCCCCGCCGCCTGGGTCTCTGCACCCTCGCCGGTCAGCTGCAAGAACGCCTCCTCCAGACCAGCCGCCGCGATCTCAATGTCGCGCGCCTGCGGATGCGCCGCGAGCAGCGCCCGGATTGCCACGTCGGAGTCCGCGCACGCCAGCACGACCGCTTCGCCGCGTCGCTCCGCCGCGCTTACGCCCGCCAATCGCTCGAGCGCGTCGAGGTCGGCACCAGGCAGCGTCGCGCGGATCGTGCGCGAGCCGACCATCGCCTTGATCTCAGTCGGCGGCCCGTCGGCCACGACCAGACCATGGGCCATCAGCACGGCGCGGTCGGCATACGCGTCGGCCTCCTCCAGGTAGTGCGTGGCAAACAGGATCGTCCGTCCGCGCGCCGCCTGCTCGCGCATCGCGCTCCAGAAGGAGTGGCGGCCCTCGACATCCATCGCGACGGTCGGCTCGTCGAGCACGAGCAACTTCGGGTTGCTTACCAGCGCCACCGCGAAGCGCACCCGCTGTGTTTGCCCGCCGGAGAGCTTCTGCGTTCGCTGAGCGGCAACGTCGGTAAGGCCGGTCAGCTCAAGCGTTTCATCGACATCCAGCGGCTGCGGGTACAGCGAGGCGACCATCGCGACCAGCTCGCCCACCGACAGATCGCGGATCAACGCACCCGTTTGAAGCATCGCGCCAATCCAGCCGGCGTCGATCGCCGCGGTGGGAGGACCGCCCATCACCGACACCGTGCCGCCATCCGGCTCTGTCAACCCGAGGATCATGTCGATCGTGGTGGACTTACCCGCGCCGTTGGGGCCCAGCAGAGCCACCGTCTCGCCCGATTGAATCGAAATGTCGATGCCGCGCACGGCTTCGATCGATCCATAGCTCTTACGCAGGCCGCTGGCCACTATGGCACTCGTCACCGTCGTAGCCTAGCCGCCTTCAGCCGCTCGGTCTTGCCCAGCTGCACCTTGCGCAATCGCACCGTCTCAGGCGTCACCTCGACGCACTCGTCGTCGCGTACGAACTCCAATGCCTCGTCCAGCGTGAGCTTGCGGTGCGCCGCCAGGCGCTCGTACACGTCAGAGGTCGAGGAGCGGATGTTGGTGAGGTGCTTCTCCTTGGTGGGATTCACATCGATGTCTTCGGCGCGCGAGTTTTCGCCGACGATCATGCCCTCATAGACCTCCTCGCCGGGGCCGACGAACAGCATCCCGCGCTCGCTCAGGCTCGTCAGCGAGTAGGTGGCCGTGACGCCACCGCGGTCGGCCACCAGCGAGCCGCTGGGGCGCGTGCGCAGGTCTCCCGCCCAGCGCTCCCAGCGCTCGAACACGTGGTGCATCAGACCCGTGCCCCTCGTCTCGGTCAGGAACTCCGTGCGGAAGCCGATCAGGCCTCGCGCCGGCACGACGTACTCCATCCGCACCCAGCCAGTGCCGTGGTTGGTCATATGCTCCATCCTGCCCTTGCGCAGGGCAAGCATCTGCGTGACCACGCCGACGAAGTCCTCGGGCACGTCGATCGAAAGGCGCTCGAAGGGCTCGTTGCGGTGGCCGTCGATCTCGCGAATCAGGACCTTGGGCTGCCCGACGGTCAGCTCGAAGCCCTCACGGCGCATGATCTCCACCAGCACCGCCAGCTGCAGCTCGCCGCGTCCCTGCACCTCCCACGATTCAGTGCCCACCCGCCCGGTGTCGAGCACGCGCAGGGACACATTGCCGATCAGCTCGCGGTCCAGGCGATCACGGATCTGGCGAGCGGTCAGCTTTGAGCCCTCTCGACCCGCCATCGGGGATGTGTTCGTGCCGATCGTGATCGACAGCGAGGGCTCATCCACCGTGATCACCGGCAGCGGGCGCGGGTCCTGCGGGTCGGCCAGCGTCTCGCCGATCGTGATCTCGGCGATGCCAGCAACGGCAATGATCTCCCCCGGTCCGGCATCGGGCGCGTCGACGCGATCGAGCGCGTCGGTGACATACAGCTCTGAGACCTGCGCGCGCTCGATCGAGCCGTCGGCGCGGCACCACGCGACCTGCTGTCCGCGCTTGACCTGCCCGTTGCGCACCCTGCAGATCGCCAGCCGTCCCACGTATGGGGAGGCGTCGAGATTCGTAACGAGCGCCTGCAATGGATGCTCGGGGTCATACGTGGGTGCCGGGATGCGCTCGACCAGCAGGTCGAGCAGCGGCGCCAACGTGCCCTCGGTGGGGGTGAGCGCAGCGGCGTCGTACTCCATCGTGGCGATACCGGCGCGCGCATTGCAGTAGACGATCGGAAACTCGATCTGCTCCTCGTCGGCGTCGAGGTCGAGAAATAGCTCGTACACCTCGTCGATCACCTCGCCCACGCGCGCATCGGGACGATCGACCTTGTTGACCACGAGGATCACCGGCAAGCGCGACTCCAAGGCCTTGCGCAGCACAAAGCGCGTCTGCGGCAGCGGACCCTCGGAGGCGTCGACGAGCAGCAATACACCGTCGACCATCGTCAAGCCACGCTCAACCTCACCGCCGAAGTCGGCGTGGCCGGGGGTGTCGACGATGTTGAGCTTCACCCCGTTGTGGCGCAGCGAGGTGTTCTTGGCGAGGATCGTGATGCCCTTCTCGCGCTCGAGGTCCATCGAGTCCATCACGCGGTCGGCCACGTCCTGGCCCTCCCGGAAGGCGCCAGACTGCCACAGCATTGCGTCCACGAGCGTGGTCTTGCCGTGGTCGACGTGGGCGACAATCGCCACGTTGCGGATGTCATCTCTGGGAACCAACACGGTCAGGCAGGGTAGTCGCTGGCGCGTGGTGTCTGCCGTGACCATCGCCCCACGCGCGCGCGTGGGCGCCTACCTGCGTGCGGCAAACGCGCGGCGGCTCATGCTCATCGAGAAGCGCAAAAACGCGCTTGGGACTCGCTCGGCGCGCGCCACTACGTCCTCCAAAGCGGCCGCGAAGCGGCGGATCTCCTGCTCCTCGACCACGAGCGCCGGCAGCGCCTTGACGACGTTCATGCGGTGGCCCGCGACCTGGCAGAGAATGCGGTGCTCGTGAAACAGGGGGCCCACGATCAGCTGGGAGAAGATGCCCGGCTGGGCGCGCTCGGCGGCGTTGTAGATCGAACGGCGCGCGCCGCCCTCGGGCGGACCGAACTCGATCGCCCACATCAGCCCCAGGCCACGCACGTCGCTGACGACCTCATAGCGCTCGACGAGCGGAGCGGTCAGCTCCAGCAGCAGCGCGCCGAGGCGCTCGGCACGGGCCACCAGCCCCTCGCTGTCGAGCACCCGCAGAGTCGCGAGCGCCGCCGCGGCGGCGAGGTCGTTGCCGCCAAAGGTGGAGCCGTGGCGCACGGCACGCTCCATGCCGTCGAACACGCCGTCGAACGCCGCGCGCGAGACGAGCACCGCCCCAACTGGGACCAGTCCACCCGACAGCGCCTTGGAGAGGCAGATCAGATCTGGCTCGAGGCCCCAGTGCTCGAGCGCGAGAAAGCGCCCGGTGCGCCCGATGCCCGTTTGCACCTCGTCGCATACCAGCAGCGTGCCCGCGTCGCGGCAGAGCCGCTGCGCGCTGGCCAGATAGTCGTCGGGGGGCAGGTTGACGCCCTTGCCCTGTACAGGCTCCACGACAAACGCGGCCACATCGCCACGTTCGAGCTCGCGCCCCAGGGCTTCGGCGTCGCCGAAGGGCACCGCCTCACAGCCCGGCAGCAGTGGGCCAAAGCCATCGCGGAACTCGTCGTTGCCGTTGAGCGAGAGCGAGCCGAGCGTGAGCCCGTGGAAGGCGTGCTCGGCAAACAGCACGCGTGGACGACCGGTGGCCGCGCGGGCGATCTTGATCGCGGCCTCGACCGCCTCGGTGCCGCTGTTGGCGGGCACCATCGCAGCGACCGAGCCGGGGGCGCGCGCGAGCAGCTGCTCGGCGAGCACGCCGCTCAGCAACGTCACGCCGAGCTGGGGCAGGTTGGCGGTGTGCGCGGCCATTGTGTCGCTGAGCGCCGCGATCGCCTCGGGGTGGTTGCGGCCGATCGCAAACACGCCGTAGCCGCTGAGCAGATCGAGATAGCGCTCGCCCTCGGCGTCGATCAGGTGCGCCCCCTCGCCCGCGACCCACCGCTTGTCGAACCCGAGCGTGCGCACGATCCGCCCGAGCTGCGGGTTCAGGTAGGCGTCGCCCAGCGCCATCTCCTCCCCTGCCCGCTCCGCAAGGATCTCGCGGACGGGCGGGAGGACATCGGCCATACCCGGAAGGGTACGCCCAGGCGTTAGGAGCTGACCCGCGCGCGCGAGCGACGCGAGTTGCGGTTGCGTGAGTTGCGCCCCTGGCCGCGAGGCGCGCCCTGCGAAGGACGCGTGGAGTCGCTTGGAAAGCCGCCGAGCTCCAGCTCGCGCTGCAGTCCGAGGCCACCAACCATGCCGGCGAACTCGCGCGCCTGGTCGTGCAATACGAATGTGACGCCGACACCGGAGGCGCCCGCGCGTGCGGTGCGCCCGACGCGGTGCACGTAGTCCTCGCGCGTGGCCGGCATGTCGTAGTTGATCACGTGCGTGATGCCCGACACGTCGATGCCGCGCGCGGCCACGTCGGTGGCGACGAGCGTGTTGACGTGGCCTGACTCAAAGCGCGCAAGCGCCTTCTCGCGCTGGGCCTGGGACTTGTCGCCGTGCATCGCGACCGCCGGCACGCTGCTGGCGGCCAGCCGCTTGACGAGCCGGTCGGCGCCGCGCTTGGTGCGCACGAACACGAGCGTGAGGCCGCGCTCGGGCTCGGACAGCTCGGCAACCAGGCGATCGACCTTGCCCTCGTGAGAGACGGAGACAAAGCGGTGCTCGACATCGCCCTTGCGCTCCTGCGAGTGCGCGTGCTCGTGGCGAGCGGCGTTGGTTGTGTAAGCAGCGGCAATCTTGCCCACCTCGCCCTGCAACGTGGCGGAGAACAGCAGCGTTTGGCGCTCGGCACGGGTCATCTTCACGATCTTCTCGACCACCGGACGAAAGCCCATGTCGAGCATGCGGTCGGCCTCGTCGAGCACCAGCAGGCGAACCTGCTTAGCGAGATGTCGCGACGATCGATCAGGTCGAGCAGGCGTCCGGGCGTGGCAACCAGGATGTGGGCGCGCGCGGCGATACGGGCCTGCTTGACGATGCCAGCACCGCCGTACACCGCAGCGATCGACAGCGCGCGAATGTGGGCGATCGAGCGCAGGTCCTCGACGATCTGCAGGGCGAGCTCGCGCGTTGGCGCCAGCACGAGCGCCGAGGGTCGCGGATCGCTGTCGCGCAAGCGTTCGACGAGCGGCACGCCGAAGGCAAGCGTCTTGCCCGAGCCGGTGGGCGACTGGGCGAGCACGTCGCGACCGGCAAGCACGTCGGGGATCACCATCTTCTGGACGGCAAACGGCGAGCTGATGCCGCGCTGGGCAAGCTCGCGGGAGACGACCTCGGACACGCCGAGGTCGGCAAAAGTTTCGGACTT
The DNA here is from genome assembly GCA_963715765.1 of uncultured Solirubrobacterales bacterium. Lineage (GTDB taxonomy): Bacteria > Actinomycetota > Thermoleophilia > Solirubrobacterales > Solirubrobacteraceae > Palsa-744. The sequence continues at coordinate 2,521,729 of OY970270.1, read as the reverse complement.
CATGTTGTGATGCTCCTTTGTTGCGACCCTGTGGTCGCCATGCGGAAGGGAGATTCGTACTGGCCCCATCCGCGCCCACACAGTCCTACAGAGCACCAACAAAGACAAGAACCTCGCGGATGACATTTGTCATCCGTAGGTGCACCGTAGCAGCCTCAGGCGGCGAAACTCTTGGCGGCCTTGCGCTCTGGTGCAATCCTCACGACATCCCAGGCGAGCCCGGCGCGCTCCATGCCGCGGATCACAAGCGCGGAGATGTCGAGCTGACGCCAGCTGAAGCCGTGGAAGGCGGAGGTGGGAAAGGCGTGGTGGTTGTTGTGCCAGGCCTCGCCGAGCGAGAACGGCGCGAGCCAGGCGAGGTTGCGCGAGTGATCGCCGGTCTCATAGCTGCGCCGCCCGAAGAAGTGGCACAGAGAATTGATCGAATAGGTGACGTGGTGCAGCACCAGCATCCGCACCGCGCCGCCCCACAAAAGACCGGTGAGCCCGGCGGTCCAGGTCCCGCCGATCGCATAGCCGAGCCAGAAGGAGGTGACCAGACCGCCGATCGCCCACAGGAAGAACGTCTTGTCCACGAACGAGACGACCGGGTCGGCGATCAGGTCGGGCGCGTAGCGTTCGCGGTGACCACGGGCGGTGTGGATGAACAGCCAGCCGACGTGCGCGTGCGCGAGGCCACGCAGTGCGCCGCGCAGGCCGGTTCCGTGGTCCACGTGCGGACTGTGCGGATCGCCATCGCGATCGGAGAAAGCGTGGTGCTTGCGATGGTCGGCCACCCAGGAGATGACCGGACCCTCGATCGCGGCCGAGCCGAGCACGGCGAATACGAAACGCACAGCCGGGTATGTCTTGAACGACCTGTGGGTAAAGAGACGGTGAAAGCCCACCGTTATCCCGAGCGCTGTAAACAGGTACATGATCGCGAACACGATGAGGTCCGAGCCGTGAAGCAGGCCGTCCCACAGCTGCCAGCCAACGAAGCCGAGCGCGACAATTGGGCCGACTGTGATCAGCCCCGTGAGGAAGCGGTCGAGGTTCTCGTAGGCGGCGGGCTGGACATCCTCGGGCGTGGGGCCGTCGAACCGGGGGCGCTCAATATAGGCGTCCTCCGGGACAGGCTGGGACGCTGGAGGACGCTGGATAGAATGAGTGCTCATCGGAGTGCTCGCCGCTGGAAGGTAGCACGCCACGCTGACGCGACGAGACACCACACCATGCGTGATTACCAGTTTTATTCTCCTCGAAACACTGGCCGGATGGCCAAGGGTATGCCGGATGCCGTTCGCCAATACTGAGCCGCTGCGACGCGAGCTTGCGAGCGCGCTTCCCGAGCGCAGCTTCACAGTGCGCTTTTGGGACGGCAGCGAACTGCCGGCGACGAGCGGATATGCCATAAATGGCGAGGGGGATGACGAGGCCAACGGCAACCGCAACGCCGTGAATGGCACGCGCGGACCGACGTTCATCGTGCGCTCGCCCAAGGCGGTGGCGCACGTGATCCGCGCTCCGGGCGAGCTGGGACTCGGCCGCGCCTACGTGGCGGGGGATCTGGAGGTGGACGACCTCGACCGCGTGATCGACCTGATCGACGACTTCGAGGAGCCCCAGATCGACATTGCCACACGCGCCCGCATCGCCGCCGCGGCGCTGCGGGCCTGTGGGCTGACGCTCCCCCCACGCGCGCCCAAGGGCGAGCTGCGGCTGAAGGGGCGCAGTCACAGCAAGCAGCGCGACTCCAAGGCGGTGCGCCACCACTACGACGTGTCGAACGAGTTCTTCGAACTGTTCCTGGACAAGTCGATGACCTACAGCTGCGCGATCTTCTCGCGCGGCGCCAAGACGCTGGAGGAGGCGCAGTTCACGAAGCTCGACCTGGTGTGCAGGAAGCTCGCGCTGAAGCAGGGCGAGCGCGTGCTCGACGTCGGCTGCGGGTGGGGTGCGTTCGTGATCCATGCCGCGCGCGAGTACGGAGTGAACGCCGTCGGCATCACGCTATCCCTGCCCCAGGCCGAACTGGCACGCCGGCGGATCGCAGAAGCCGGGCTCAGCGACAAGGTCGAGGTGCGCGTGGCCGACTACCGCGACCTGCACGGCGAGCGCTATGACGCGATCGCGTCGATCGGCATGGTCGAGCACGTTGGCGAGAGCAACATCGACGTGTACGCGCAGAAACTCAGGAGCCTGCTCGGCCCCGACGGCCGCCTGCTCAACCACGGGATCGCGCACCTGTATCCGAGCGTGGGCTACCACGGCGACTTCACCCAGCGCTATGTGTTCCCCGACGGGGAACCCGTGCAGCTGTCGCGCATCCAGCTCGGATTGGAGCGGGCCGGCTTCGTGACCGAGCACGTGGAGGAGTTCGGCAAGGACTACTACGACACGCTCACCGAGTGGATCAAGCGCCTGGACGAGAACCTGGAGCGCGCCGAGCAGCTGGCCGGCAAGGAGCGTCTGCGCGTGTGGCGTCTATATCTACGCTCGGCGCGCAACATCTTCAAGACGGAGTTCGTGTCGATCTATCAGACACTGGCAAGACCTCGCCTCGGCTGAGTCAACACGCACGCACGCCGGTGCGCTATTCGAGCGAAGCCATCACGTGCTTCACAACTGTGTAGTCCTCCAATGAGTAAACGCTCAGGTCCTTGCCATACCCAGACTCCTTGAACCCGCCATGCGGCATCTCCGAGACGAGCGGGATGTGGTCGTTGATCCATACGCACCCGAAGCGCAGCGCCCGCGACACGCGCAAGGCCCGCCCCACGTCGCGCGTCCAGACCGAGGAGGCCAGCCCGTAGCGCGTGGCATTGGCCCACTCGATCGCCTGCGCCTCCTCGGTGAAGCGCTGCACGGTGATCACCGGTCCGAAGATCTCATCGCGGATCATCTCGTCGTCTTGACGCAGCCCGGCGACGACGGTGGGCTCATAGTAGAACCCGTGGCGCGCAGGCCGCACGCCGCCGGTCACCACCTCGGCGTGGGCTGGCGCTCGCTCGATGAAGCCCGACACGCGCGTGCGCTGGCGCTCGGAGTTGACGGGACCGAGCGTTGTGTCAGACTCCAGGGGGTCGCCGATCACAAGCTCGCGGGCCTGCGCGGCCAGTCCGGAGACCACCTCGTCGTAGACGCCTGGGCCAGCCAGCACGCGCGTGGCGGCGGTGCAGTCCTGGCCGGCGTTGTAGTAGCCGGTGGCGGCGATCGTGGCCATCGCCGAGGCCATGTCGACGTCGTCGAACACGATCACGGGCGCCTTGCCACCGAGCTCCAGGTGCACACGCTTGAGTGTGCCCGCGGCCACGCGAGCGACGTGCTTGCCTGTGGCGACTGACCCAGTCAGGGAGATCATGTCGACGTCGGGATGCTCCAGGAGCGCCTGCCCGGTCGGCTCGCCGGGGCCCATCACGACGTTGAGCACGCCCGCCGGCAGGATGTCGGCGGCCAGCTCGGCAAAGCGCACGGTCGTCACGGGCGTGGTCTCCGCCGGCTTGAGCACGACGGTGTTGCCAGCGGCGATCGCGGGTGCGATCTTCCAGATCGCCATCATCAGGGGGTAGTTCCACGGTGTGATCTGGCCGATCACACCGACCGCTTCGCGCCGCACGAACGAGGTGTAGCCCTGCATGTACTCGCCGGCTGCGCGTCCCTCCAGGCAGCGGGCGGCGCAGGCGTTGAAGCGCAGGTTGTCGGCCATCGCGGGGATCTCGTCGCGCGAGACCGCCGCAACCGGCTTGCCGGCGTTGTGCGCCTCGAGCAGTGAGAGCTCATCGGCGTGCGCTTCGAGCACGGCGGCGAGCGACAGCAGCGCGAGCGAGCGCTCGGCGGGCGTCGTCGTCGACCAGCCCTCGAACGCGTAGCGAGCGGCACGCACGGCGTCGTCCACCTCCTTGGCGCTCGACACGGGCGCGCGCCACAGTTCGGTCTCGGTGGCGGGGTCGAGCACCGCCATCGTGTCCCCCTCTGCGCACACCGACGAGTCTCCGGCGATCAGGTTGCGAAGCATCTGTGGGCCGCTTGACATATCGCCGTCTCCTTGAAATCTGTCGTGTGGTTCTCTTTGGGCTACCGATTGGGGGGATTTGCTGTGCGTGCCCTGCGCCCTGAACGCTCCCCGTCGAAGTCAACGGGAGGCATCGCGAGCGCGTGCGCCACCGCCGGGTGGACGATCTGACCGTCACGCACGTTGACCCCACCGCGCAGCGCACTGCTGCGCTGGATCGCCTGCTCCACTCCGCCGGCCAGCTCGAGCACGTATGGCAGGGTGGCGTTCGTGAGCGCGTAGGTCGAGGTGATCGGCACCGCGCCGGGCATGTTGGTGACGCAGTAGTGGGTGATGCCGTCCACCTCGAACGTGGGGTCTGAGTGCGTGGTGGGGCGCGAGGTCTCAAAGCAGCCGCCCTGGTCGATCGAGACGTCCACCAGGACCGCATGGCGCTTCATGCAGCCAAGCTGCAAGCGTGAGATCACATGCGGGGCACGGTCGCCATGGATCAATACGGCGCCGATCACGAGGTCGGCGTGGGGCAGCATCTCCTCGATCGCGAGCGTCGAGGAGTACACGGTCGACGCACGCCCGCCGAAGGCGACTTCCAGCTCACGCAGACGGTCGATCGAGCGATCGAACACGAACACGTCGGCCTGCATCCCGATCGCGATGAACGCGGCGTTCATGCCGACGACCCCGCCGCCGATCACGAGCACGGTCGCGGCGGCCACGCCGGGCACCCCGCCGAGCAGGATGCCGCGCCCCCCCATGGGCTTCTCGAGCATGAACGCACCGGCCTGCGTGGCGATCTTGCCGGCCACCTCGCTCATCGGGGCGAGCAGCGGTAGGCGCCCGCCCGCGTCCTCGACCGTCTCATAGGCGATACAGGTGGCACCCGAGCGCCGCAGACCCTCGGCGAGGTCGGGCTCGGCGGCGAGGTGCAGATATGTGAAGAGCGTTTGTCCCCCGCGCAGCAGCTCGACCTCGGAGGCCTGCGGCTCCTTGACCTTCAGGATCAGCTCGGCGCCCGCGAACACCGCCGGCGCATCGGTCACGATCGTGGCGCCCTGTGCGGCGAACTGCTCGTCGGTGAGCGCGCTGCCGAGCCCCGCGCCGGCCTGGATCAGAACCTCGTGTCCGCGCGAGCTCAGCTCGCGCACGCCGGCTGGGGTGATCGCGACGCGGTACTCGTCGGGCTTGATCTCTGTGGGAACGCCGATTCTCATTGGCTCATCGTGCCAGCTCTCTGCCACGCAAGGCAAGCCAGAACTCGATGCGGTCGCGCGCGTGGGAGAAGTCGCGGCCGGTGAGCGCCTCCACGCGCTTGATGCGATAGCGCAGGGTGTGGCGGTGGCAGTAGAGCGCCTGCGCCGCCTTCTCCCAGTGACCGTTCTGTTCGATGAACACATCCAGCGAGCGCAACAGCTCGTCGCCGTACTCGCCCTCGTCGTTTTCGACCGGGCCGAGCACGCTCTGGCAGTAGGAGGCCAGCGCGTCGTCGTCCTGCAGCGACAGCAGCAGCTGGAACGCGCCGAGGTCCTTGTAGGAGGCGACCTCGGGGGCGTTGCCGTTGGACAGGCGCACGGCTTCCAACGCACAGCGCGCCTCGTGGAAGCTGCGCCTGAGATTGTGCGTCGGCGCGGGGCGCGAGGCGGCGGCGCGCACCTCCCCGAAACGCGCGCCCAGCTCGCCGCGGACGCGCCTGGCCAGCTCGACCGGATCCGCGGACTCGCCGTTGCCGTCCACGACCGCGCACAGCAGGCCGTTGCGCAGCGCGACGAGGCTGTGGGCTCCTGTCCGCTCGAGGATCGCTTCGAGCGTCGAGGCCGCCGGGCCGGGCTCGCGCAGCGCAAACGCGAGCACCGCCGCGCTCTCGCCGATCCCAAACGGCCGCAGCCGCGCCTGCAGCTCGTCGGGGTACAGCCGGCCGGTCAGCGCCTCGGCCAGCACGTCGCCGGCCATGTTGCGCTGCAGCAGCTCGTAGCGCTCGTTGAGCAATTGCGCGAACACGCGCTCTGTGACCGCGATAAACGGCAGCTCGTAGGGCACCTCGAACAGCGGAAAGCCGCGCCTGCGCGCCGTGTTGAGGATCGCGGCCGGGATTTTCTTGTGCACGAAGCCGGTGCCGAAGCCAAGGCCCGCGATCTCGCGCTCGACCAAGCGCTCGACGAACTCGCGCTGGGGCTTTGCGCCCATCAGCTGAAGTCCCGTCGTCAGCAAGAGCTCGCCGCCGCGCAGCCACGGGGTGGGGTCGAGCAGCTCGGTCGAGTGCACCCAGCGGACGGTGGCCTGCGCGTGCTCCTCGCCCGTGGCAAGCGTCAGGTCGAGCTCCGCCAGGAGACTCTCGACAGTCAGCATCGCGGTTCCATCCGCATTCGCCTCACCACATCCCTACCGCTTTACGATCCGCTCCCACGCCTCGGTGAGCACGGGGCGCAGGATCGCCTCGATCTCCTCGAACTGCTCGCGGTCGGCGATCAGCGGCGGTGAGAGCTGGATGACGGGGTCGCCGCGGTCGTCGGTGCGGCAGATCAGCCCGCGCTCGAACAGCGCTCCGGAGAGAAAGCCGCGCAGGAGCTCCTCGGACTCGCGCGCGTCGAAGGTCTTCTTCGTGTCCTTGTCCTTGACCAGCTCGATCGCGTGGAAATAGCCGGCGCCGCGCACGTCGCCGACGATCGGCAGGTCGCGCAGGCCCTCGAGCATCGCGCGGAACTCGCCCTCGCGGCTGAGCACGTGCTCGTTGATGCGCTCGCGCTCCATCACGTCGATGTTGGCCATTGCCACGGCGCAGGCCATCGGGTGTCCGCCGAAGGTGAAGCCGTGGTTGAAGATCGCGCGCGCATGTTGGAAGGGCTCGGCCACGCGGTCGGATGCGATCACCGCACCCATCGGCGCGTATGCGGAGGTCATGCCCTTGGCGGTCGTGACGATGTCGGGCGCATAGTCGAAGCGCTGGCAGCCGAACCAGTATCCGAGCCGCCCCCACGCGCAGATCACCTCGTCGGAGATCAAGAGCACTTTGTGGCGGTCGCAGATCTCGCGCACGCGCTGGAAGTAGCCTTCCTGGGGCACGAAGCAGCCGCCGCCGTTTTGCACCGGCTCGAGGATCACCGCCGCGACCGTGTCGGGCCCCTCGAACAGGATCGCCTCCTCGATCGCATCCGCCGCCCACAGCGGGTCGCGCTCTTCGCTCCAGCGATAGGAATTGGTGTTGGCAACATGACAGCCACCGGGCGTCAGCGGCTCGAAAGGCTCGCGCAACGGCGACAGTCCGGTTGCCGTCAGGGCCCCCATGGAGGTGCCGTGATAGGCCAGGTAGCGCGAGACGATCTTATGCTTGCGCGGCTCCCCGCAGGCGGTGTGATAGGCCTTGGCCAGCTTCCATGCCGACTCGACCGCCTCCGAGCCGCCGGACACGAAGAACACTCGGTTCAGCTCGCCAGGCGCCAGCTGCGCGATGCGCGCGGCCAGTTCGATCGAGGGCGGGTGGGCGTAGCTCCAGTTGGTGTAGAAGCCGAGCGTCTTTGCCTGCTCGGCGGCGGCCTCTCCCAGCTCGGCGCGACCGTGGCCGATGTTGACGCAGTACAGCGCCGAGAGCCCGTCGAGGTAGCGCTTGCCGTGCGTGTCATACACGTAGCAGCCCTCGCCGCGCTCGATGATCGGCACCTCCGCTTGGTCGTAGGAGCCCATGCGCGTGAAGTGCATCCACAGGTGACGCTTGGCCTTGGCCTGCAGCTCGGCGGCCGCTCCGCGCCCGGCCACACTCGCCGATCTCTCGCCCACCGCGGCGGCGGCAGCGGGCGAGAGCGAGCCGGTCCCCACCAGCGACCCGTCGCCCGAACGAGAAGGCGACGTCAGATTTGACGGCTCACTTGACATAGACACCACGGACAACCATAGCTCTGGCACATGTACCTATCAATGCGCCGCTCGTTCAACAAGATGTCTACTCGTTATACGGAATGGATAAAAGGCGTACGACTTCTTGGCGGTTGCGCCCCTTGTGCGTGCACCGATCCGGTCCTAGCCTTGTTCGCAACTGCTTGTAACGATCACAACTTGACAGTCGCGGGTGACCGCCTCAGGGACCGGCGACAGAGAGGTTGCCGCCATGGCCAGCATCGGCTCAACCGCAGAAGGACACCTCCAGGCGTCGGGAAAGGTAGTCGACAAGGGCCTGAAGAAAGACGCGATCGGCTATCTGTCGAATCTTGTGATCGGGGTCGCCTCGACCGCGCCGGCCTATTCGCTGGCGGCGACGCTCGGGTTCATCGTGGCGGTCACCGGCGTGGGAGTGCACGCGCCGGCGGTGCTGCTCGTGGCATTCATTCCCATGCTATTGATCGCCGGCGCATACTGGGGCCTGAACCGTGCCGACCCCGACGCCGGAACGACGTTCGCGTGGACGACCCGCGCCCTTGGCCCGGCTACCGGCTGGGTGAACGGCTGGGCGATCTTCCTGGCCGACGTGCTCGTGATGGCCTCGCTGGCTGACATTGCCGGTATCTACACCTTCAAGCTGTTTGGCTGGGAATCGGCCGCTAACTCGACTGGCGCGGTAATGGCGGCGGCAGTGGTGTGGATCGCCGTGATGACCTGGATCTGCTATCGCGGGATCGAGCTGTCCGCGCGCATCCAGCAAGTCCTCCTGAGCGCCGAGATCCTGATCCTCGGGCTGTTCGCGGTGGTGGCCTTGGTGAAGGTGTACAGTAACCATCCGGCCGGCTCGATCGAGCCGGCGATCGGCTGGTTCAACCCGTTCGCCTTGAAATTCGGGGCCCTGCTCGACGGGATCCTGCTGGGGGTGTTCATCTACTGGGGCTGGGACTCCGGCGTGGCGGTGAACGAGGAGTCAGAGGATCCCAACGAGGGTCCGGGCAGGGCGGCGGTGATGTCGACGATCCTGCTCGTCCTCATCTACGTGATCGTGTCCGCCGCCGGCCAAGCCTTCCACGGGCCGGGCTTCCTGAGCAACAACAGCGAAGACGTGCTCAACGCGCTCGGCAAACCCGTGCTCGGATCGGGCCTCGACAAGCTCCTGATCATCGCGGTGCTCACCTCCGCCTCGGCCTCGACGCAGACGACGATCTTGCCGACCGCCCGCACCACCCTGTCGATGGCCTACTGGAAGTCGATCCCGAAGGCGTTTGGGCGGGTGCACCCGCGCTATCTCACGCCCAGCTTCTCCACACTGTTGATGGGTGGCGTGTCGATCCTGTGGACGGTGGTGATCCTGCTGCTCTCCTCAAATGCGCTTGAAGACTCGATCGTCGCGATCGGCTTCCCGATTTGCTTCTACTACGGCTTCACCGGGATCGCCTGCATCGTGTACTACCGCCACGAGATCACCAACAGCGTGCGCGACTTCATCCTGCTCGGCATCGCGCCGTTGATCGGTGGCTTGATCCTGTTCGGGGTGTTCGTCAAGGCGGTCATCTTTTACGGCCACGCCGAAAACGTGTCCTCCAAACCGATCCTGGGAATCACGCTGCCGCTGTGGATGGGCCTTGGCGGGATGTTGGTCGGCGTAGTGTTGATGTTGGCCTCGCGGCCGTTCTTCAGAGACTTCTTCTCACGCAAGCTCGAAACGGCCACACCGGGGCTGTTGGAGGAACCGGTCGAGCATGCCCCCGCGCACTTCTGAGCAACGGACCTGAACTGCCTGCCGTGGAGGCCAGGTGAGCCGCGCGCGGACTGGGAGGCCGCGCACGGCTCCCTCGCAAGACGCCGTTACTCCACTGGCTCCTGCATAGCGATGGCGGCGTGGATTGCCTTGCCCTTCTCGGTGAGCGTCCATACATTTGGTGCGCCTGTGCCTGGCCCAAGGCCGGTGTTGCGAACGAGCCCTGAACGCTCCAAGCGCCAGAGCAGCTTTGACATCTGGCCCTGGTCGGCGATGCCCGCCTCCTCACCGATCTCACGGTTCGAAGCTCCTGGGTGCTCGGCGACCGAAAGCAACGCCCTAACGGTGCGGTAGGTCAAGCGCAGACCCAGGTCACGCAACGGATCGCTTCCACTGCTGATACTGGGTTGCCGTCGCGTGGGTATCGGGCGCTGCAGCTCACGACCGGCTGCGGTTGAGCCGAGATACGGCAGCACGATCATGCTCATCAGCGACCCGCTCAGCCCCAAAAGCTCTCCTGGGCCTTCCTCCAGAAGGCGCGCGTGGAGGATCGAGATGACGCCGCCGACAATGCCCTCCGCGGTCAGCGGCGGAGGCTGCCTGGCGGCCTTGGACTCGCCACGGCCTTCCTCGACGGCACCGACGATCTGCGCGAGCACACGGCGACGGAGCTCGAGGGCTCTGGGACCGGCACTCGGCGAACCCACGATCAGTAGACGACCCGTGGTCGGCTCGCTGTCAAGGAATTCAAGCGATGCGATGAGAGCGGCCCTAATCCTCTCCAGCCAACGACCATCATTGCCATAGGCCGGCAGCACAAGCTCCGATACGCGCCGCAGGCCCTCCTGAAGAGCGGCCAGCAGACAATCCTCGCAATCCTCGAAGACCTCGTAGAACGTGCGCCGTGACACCCCGGCGCGCTCCACGACACCCGCGACGGTCACTCTCGCAGGACCATGCAGGGCGCACTCTTCGACCATCGCACCAAGCATCCGCGCACGCTGAATCTCGACCATGCGCTGCGCGCCGCTTGCCTGCCGCCCGTCATGGACGGCCTCCGCACGGCAGAGCCCGCCACGAGCAGTCTGCCCGTCACCGTCCCCTCTCAGTCCATTTGGCGCCGGCCCTCCTGCCAGCACCTTTGCATTGGTATGCATGTCATTTCTTCTTGTTGTGCTTGCTTGTTTTCTTGGTCTTGGTTTTCTTGGTCTTGTGCTTGGGGCAGCCGGTGGCGGTGATCGGGGTTGATTGTTTGAGGTTGAGTCCGTTGGCTCCGACGAAGATCGTGGGCATGACGAGCTTGCTGGTGCAGAGGTTTCCGTTGGCTGCGAGTGCGCTGTCGGGGCCTTGGGGTAGTTTTAGTTCGAAGACGCCGATCGGAACGTCGGGGATCGTGCGGAATGTGCTGCTGGTGATTCCTGCTGGACTGATGAACGTTTCCCCGTGCAGGTAGACGGTGACGCCCTCGCCCGATAGCGCAACGATCAGTTCGGGGAACTTCTGTCCACCATGCGAGACGAAATACGCAGGGCCTTCCAAATGGACTGGTAGAACCGGGGTGGTAGCTGTCGCGCTACCGATCCTCGAATCTGGCGGACACGAGGCCGGGTTCGCTTCAAACGTCGCTGCCGGACACGCCTTCTGCAATGTCGTCAATCGTGACGGGAGCTGCTTCGGCAGATCTACCTTGACCTTCCCGATGTTCGCCTGGGTACCAAAGGCGGCTTTGGGGTAGGTGAGCTTCACGTTCAGGCTCGCACCGTTTGCCCGCGATGTTTTGCCGTTGGTGGAGACCGTGAAGATCGGTTTGAACTTCAACACGGCACAGTTGGTCACCTGGAACGGAACATGCAGCGTTGAAACCGAACCCTGACTGCTTGTAAGTGATCCTCCGATTTCCTGTGGAGCACAGTTGGTTGGGTTGAACGTGAAGTCCTGACGGTTGATCGAGACGTTGACGTGCTTGATTTGCAGTGGGATACCGTCGATTAGTTGCGGGATCGCATACGGACCCGTGGGATCGCTTGTGATCGTCAGGGCAGCATTGGTCGGGTTGACTTCGATCTTCGCGCGGACCACGACCTGACCGAGGTTGAACGGGCCCGCCTTCGCGGGGTTCACGATCGACAACCCATATGGTGCGCCCTTATACGGACCGGTGATGTACACCCTGCCGCCCGTGACGGTGTAGGGGTTGCCTCCCAGTCCTACGCTGACGGTCGTTTCGCCGATCAGGCTTTCTGGACCGCACGTTCCCGCGTTGCCTTCGGCTTCTCCACACAGCTTCACGTTCGAGAGCGTTCCCAATAGTCCTGGAGGCATCTTCAACTGGATCGCATCCAAATTCTGGTTGCCGTCTTCTCTTGACATCGTCATCGTAAACGGTGTGAACGCACCGGCCTGAATGTTCAGGCTGCCCGTCGTCAATGACGGGTCGAACGGGAGCGGGTTAGAGCATGGTGTTCCGTTGGGACCGCTCGTGATCTTGAATTCCGAGGAGGAGTCCACCGCAGCGTTACCGGACCATGGTTCGATCGATGCGTTGGTTGTATATCCGCCGCACAATGCTGGGGTGCCCAGTGGCGCCCTGGACCCACCGAAGAAGTGCAGGCGCAGGTCTTCGAAGGGTAGTTGTGGCGTTTCCTTGAACGTGGAGACCAACTGCCCCGTCACGGGATCGGGTTTGACTTCCCCAGCGAGCTTGACGAGCACTCCCGCGGTCTTGTCTTCAGCGACGATGTATAGCGCGATCAGGCTCCCGAAAGGATTCGCGTCCTGCGTAGCCAGATACGCCGCGCCTACCAGCGGGTTCGGCAACAGTGGCGTAGCGATTTCGACTGTACCGACCTTTGATGCTTCAGGACACGTGATCGGGGCAGGACTCTGCAAACCCACCTGTTCTGTCGAGCAAGACATCAGGCCGTCCGCGCCGGCGGGGTTCAGGCCGACACCGGCTGGCAGTGCGACTGTCGTGTTCTTGACGGTGGACTCCGCCAGACCGGTCGGATTCAAATCCGCCTCCTGTGGCACATGCACACCCACGGTCAGTCCTGTCGGGGTGCTGCCCTGTTGTCCATCGGGTGTCACGTTGATCGATGGTTCAAACCCGAGCCTGTTACACCCGTCCAGACCGTATTGTTCGTTCTGGCTGTTAGCGAACGCGTATTCCTTTGGTGGGGTGAACTGTCCGATCTGCTCCCACGAGTCGGCTTCCATGCTCGTGTGCAACGGGCCTGTGCACGATGTCGGCATGATCAATAGTGGTTGTGGTGTTTCCTGTACGGTGCATGGTGTTTCTTCGATTTTTTCGTTGAATACGTAGCCATCCATGCATGAGCCGCGTGCGGTGTCGTGGCGTGGGTCAGACGGCGTTCCCCAGAACGTGACCTGGTTGGCGACGAACCCGAGCAGCGAAATAATGTTCGGGACGGTCACAACGACACCGTAATCCCCGCCGGTGCGCACCGAAGTATCCAGTATCACCGGACCCAAGGGTGTTTGGAAGCCGAAGCGTGCGGGCTCGCCGGCCGCGGGTTCGAGACTGTAGAGCGGTGTTGAGAACGCGGCGGGTGTGTATGGGTCACCGAAGAGTTCCAGGGGAGTCACGATCGGGGTGGCGACCCCGACGACCGTATCGTCTGGACAGAGCCTGTTCGTCGTCGAGGGCGGCTCCAGAATGTTCTCTGTGGTGAACACGTAGGTGCTGCACTTCGGTAGCGGTGTGGGGTTGCCGATCAGTCCCGCTGGAAGATTGAAACGCAGATCCTTCGTCAACGCCAACGGTTGCGTTTCAAGCAACCCTCCCCGGAATTCCTCTGTGACCGGTGCCGCCTTCGTGTTCAGCACTAGCGTCGTCGTCAGCTGGAACGGGTGCGAACCGGCCTGCGTGTCCACACTGCCGCCTTCTTCTTCGGGGACCAGTTCATAGTTTTCAACACCATAGGACGGTGTCGTTTGACCGAGCGTCAGCGCTCGACGCGAGTTCACCGGAGCGATACCGCCACCGGACACGTTCACTTCGTTGATACCATCCCCCGCTCCCGGTTGCACTTTCACGTCGATCGCGATGATCAATCGTTCATAGGGCAGTATCGGCACGATTCCCGCACCTTCATACGTGCACGTCAACGGCGAGACCGAACAGGTCGTCGTGTTACTCGCAAACCTTTCGGTGAGCCCGAACACCTTGCCGCCACCATTCGCATAAACATTCGTAGCGGTAACCCCTGCCGGCAGTTTATCGGCGATCGTCACAGGATCTTCATTGACTTTGACCATCGCGTCACCGACGTTCGCGACTTCCACGACGATCTGACCTTCTCCGCCAGCTTCCGCGGGCGGTGCGGAGATCGTCGTCACACGCCACCACGGCATCGTCGCACTGGCCTCGCTCGTAGACCCCACGACCGATACACATACCACGATCACGGCTAGAACACTCTTCTTGAAAACGCTCACCGTGATCACCTGTGACCCTTCCCACTCGTACCGGTAGACGACCTGCGTGCCCTCTTCCCCTTATGCTTCCTCTGTTTTGCCTTCTTCTTCGATTTCTTTGATTTCTTTGGTTTCTTGGTCTTGGGTGTGCTTTTCTTTGCTTCTTCGATCACGTTGCCCGTACCAGAGAAGGTCGCGCTCGGCGCCGCACCAAAGATTTCCGGTTGCGGCGACGGCGCCGCCTTACACGAATCCCCAGTCGTGCATTCAGGCGGCGACACCGGACTACTCACACACGGCACCGCCAAAGAGCACACATGCGCGTCATACACGTCATAAGACTCATCGGTATCCTGCGATACCAGTTTGCTCGCCGTGATAAAGAACGCGTCATCGCCGTTTTCACTCGCGTCGTAGAACACCGATTCCCCACTCGAAGTACCAGAGGAAATCAGATCCACACAACCATCCGAACGTTCGCTGAACGTCACCACCGACGTGCTACACCCACCCACACCGGCGGGCTCGTACTCATACACATCCTCCACCCCATTCGTATCCTGCGGCACAAGCGCATCGGGACTTTCAAAGAACAGGCGACCGCTATCCGACAAGTAACGCGGCTGATACACCGCACCTCCACCTTCTTCATACCCCCGCCAGCCGGGAATGCTGCCCGCCAACCAATGACGACTCCACCAATGAGCGCCTGAAGCATGCAGCACGAGAGGGAGCCCTGTTCCTTCTCCGGGATTGAACAGGCCGACAGGTCGGGCACCCGTCGGATCACACGAGGCGCACGCAAGACGCGCGGTTTCCGCATCGTACAGATACACCTCCTCGTCGGGCTGACCGCTGACAGCATCGATATTGTCATAACCCGTCAATGATCTGTTCGACATGAACGCCACATAACGCCCATCCGGCGACACACGCGAGCTCACCCATCCCAGGTAATCGGCTTCATCTCCAGAACCAATGCCGCGAGCGAACCAGCTGTTCTCATCTTCGTTGGACAACGTCGCGATATGGGTCGTGACCCAGTCACGACCATCGTAGTGTGATACATAGAGGTTGTCCTCGCCGTTGACCGCGCCACTCGCCAGGACACCCGTCGCCACGAAATACACATACGAACCGTCTTCGCTCGCACCCAAAACCCCGGACTGGACGCCGGCATTGCCTTCACCCTCGATATGATCGGCCGTCAGATCGACCTGCACGCCGGTATCGACATCCAGCTCATACAAGTCACCGTTTTCCAAGAAGAACACCCTCGAACCATCGCTATCCATCATCGAGAACCCCACATGCGTGCCACCAACCTGGAGTGTCCTTTCTTCCACCGTGTCGCGAACATAGACCCTGGTTTTTGGTAGACCGAAAATCCCTTCGCTCCAGAGGATCCTATGACCGTCGTTGGAAATCGCGTGTGCAACCATATCGCTATTTATCCCAAGCAATGCTAGGGGGAAAGCTCCCGTTTTGCCGTCCGGAAGAATGTCCACCAATTGCAGCCGCCCCGCGCTCCACTCATACAAATTCTGAGTAGCTGAACTGGGGGCCCCGGGAGTCAACGCCAGTGGCGACTCGAATATGACATGGCTCAGATCGGGAGTCCCCATCAGGAACTTCATATATGTGAGCTGTCCAAGTCCTACACCTGACACATATTCACCACCGAATTTCGTACCGGGTGGCACCTCCGCCGGGGTCACTAGCGGTAGAAAGCTCCCGTTTATACTGTCGCGCAAATACAACGTCCTTTCCGTCGCCTGGTCAGATAGCGTAACACCCCCGACATCCAACGGTTCCACCGCCGCAAGCGACAGATCCGATGAGAGCAACGGGTATTCATTTTTATAGGTTTCAGCGTCCACCCTTACCGCAACTCCGTCTTCAGGAAGGTCGTACGGTAGGGTCAGGTCCTCTGAGCTCCAACCATTCGGGCCTCGCACCGACAGAGTGGGTGCGGTCACGACCCTACCCTTCCCACCTTCCCCGACAGGTTCGCTCACGGGATAGAAGATCCCGCTACCGTTACTGGCGGCCTGGATAAGGTTGTAGCGCGTAAAGGGTTCGATCAACGCGCCTCGTTTATCCGTCGGGGACACAAGTTCCCACGCCCGCCCATCGAGCAACGCCAACTCGTTACCGCCCGCGACCTGTGTCGTAAACGTATGATCAGAACCTTCGACCGTTCCCACTTCATTGACGGTCACGACACGGTAATGATAACTACTGTCGGGTGCCAAATTCTGAATATGGAAGCTGACCGGTACATAACTCGAGCCTTCACCGGCACTCCCAGCCAGCGTAGACCCATAAGAGGTGGATGTCCCGTATTCGATCCGGTAGCTCGTGCTCGCGCCCAACGGGTCTATTTCCGCGGCAAACGTCGCACTGGTATCCGCCACATTCGCCACCCATGGACCATTGACCTGCGCAGGCGGTGTCTCAGTGAACACCTGATCCGCACCAGTCGCCGTACCGTGACCATTCGCCGCAACGGCACGATAATCATAGGTCATACCGGGAACAAGACCAGTCAACGGAGCATTCACTGTGTGATCGGTGAAATCCGTGGACGAGCCGATCGTCATCCCCGACGTACTCGACGCACCCGCAAACCCATTATTCTGATACTGCGCAGCCGTAACGTATTCAAAATGATAAGACGTTTCTTCACCCTCAGGATCAACCAGAGCTTCAAACGTCGCCGCACCACGCAAGCCAGGCGTCGCCGACCAACTACCCGATTCAACCAAAGGACCCGCTGGAGGCGGCGTAAACAACCAAATCCCCGCATTATCCCCATACACATACAGTCCACCCAACGCATTCACAAACACCATAGCCTCGGCATTTGTCAACGTACCCCAACCAAAGCTCTCGAGCTCCTTGCCCGACGCAGCTTCGAACTCCAAGATGTGCACCCCTTCGCTGGACTCCGTCACGAACAAGTGGCCAGATTCGTCGATCGCGATCGTGCCGACAGACGCACTGCCCGCATCGAACTGAAAACCCTTTTCGGTCCCATCCGGTTCGAGCTCACGCACACCCGTGACGCCTTCATCACTCACGAACACGTCACCAGCGGCATCGACCGCGAGCGCCTTGACCTTCCCTTCACTGGAAAGGCCGGCCAACGAAATATTTTCCCGCCACACCCCAGACGGTTCAAACACCTGAACACGAGCCTTATCGCCCACGTAAACCCTGCCACTCGGACCCACAGCAACATTACTCGCCTCATAAGCCCCTTCGAAACTGCCATCGGACGATCCTGCCACACCCTTACCGCACGCTTCGCCCGCGACGCACACATCCCTTTCCGCATCCGTAGCACCCGGCGTACTGTCCTTCGCGGTATTGACTTCACCGCCAAACATCAACAAGAACTCGCCGGACGAGCTGAACTTCTCGACACGATAGTTATCGAAATCGTCCACGTACACGTCCCCATAGGACGAGCTCGACAAGTCGTTATCGACAGCCAGACCCTGAGGACTAAACACCGCTCCTACACCATCCTCTCCCCCCTCCTGGCATTCAGTCGTGCACGTCTGCAATTCGCTTGCTGGGCTGGCTTCGTTCACGTCCCAACCCCACGCCAACAGGAAATCCCCAGACCCATCGAACTTATCGACCCGGTTGTTTTGCTCATCCGAGACATACAGTTCGCCAGTAGCCTGATCGACCCCAAGCCCAAACGAATGGAATGCGATCTGCCCCGATCCCTGGCCAGGTTCACCGAAGATCGGTGCGGCCGCGACAGGCGCAACCCCAATCACAAACACACAAACAAGCACACACAACGCGACACCCGCCGCCAAGGCCAACCTACGAGCGATCATCGACACATCCCTCCCAAGAAGCAATCACGCATGACCCACCCGCACCCGGGCAGCACAAAACCGCCACAGGCACACGGCCCATGACGGCAGAAGAACAAGAAGCCCTAGACACGCCTACTGCGCGCGAGTACCCGTACGGGCACCCCCCATGGCGGGGGGCAAGCGAACAACCAAGCCAAGCCTTCTGCCTGGCAGGCCGCGGGCGATCGCCGCGGCGAGGGGGCCTGGCGCCTAGGCGCCCAGCCTTACCCATATCCCCCTTTGGGGATCCCGGACGGCCCGCTAGGGCCGGACGGAGGGGCCTAGCGCCTAGGCGCCGGCAATCCCAGAGAGAGAGAGAGAGAGAGAGACGCGTCAGCGACGCTGACGCGTCCTATTACGCCAGCACCGTGAGCACACGGACTCCCAAGCACGTTATTCCCCAATGAATGCACGCGAAAAACAACTCCCTCTAAGAAGTGCGACCCGGTCCCTCTCCCAAGGTCCCCGTCAAAACAAGTTGGTGTCGACCACAAGAACCGACCCAAACCCGACCTTATGTTCACCCGCACACCCCAGCGGCACACGGACATAGGCTAGTTATACACGAGCCTGCTGCAGTTGTCAACCGTCAGACTAAAACTTGCGTGATCCCTAACACCAGACCGCTGCAGCACTGTCGGTAATGAGCCCTGTCGCGCTTTTCGACGGTGACTGTCCCGTCGTGCATGTCGCGTCGGAACAGGACGATATGACCCCCACGATCGTCTGGACGGTGCACGCACTGGAGCGACTGGCCGAACGTGGGCTAACACGCGATGTGGTCGAGCAAGCTGTTCGCGAGCTCCATGCTGTCCGTGAACAGAACGACGGCGAAGCCGACTGGCGGATCGATGCCGGCCGCTTCTTCATGCTCTACGACCATCCTGATGGCGGCGATACGCACAAGCTCCGAATCATCACCGCCTGGTCAGAGCACCGCAAATACAAGCGCCGTCTGCGAGCGATCGGCGACGGCGGCAAGAAAGGCTATTCTGACAGATGACCGTGTACGTCTACTACGACACACAGGCCGACATCGCATGGTTGCCCACAGGTCACGCGGAGCGCGTCGTGAGCGAAGAGGTCGAGTGGGGACTGATCGACCACGACGCGGCGACCGATGAGATCGTCGCCGTTGAGATCTGGGCCGCGAGCAAGCGACTGCCGAAGGCGATCCTCGACACCCTGCCTGCGCCAGGCCGTCCCCACGGCGTGGCCGCCTGAACACGCGCGCGAAACTCATCCTCACCCGCGGGCAGGATTCAGGAGCACGCGCCGGCGCGTTCTAGTCTCAGCTCACAGAAGTTCTCACGAGCCGACCGGAACAAGCAGCTCGGCCAAGCGCTCGTGCTGAGCGCTGTCGGTGCCGAGCAGTTCGTCGATCCATCCCAGCACCAGCTCCCCATCGACCTCGGTCCCCCAGCCCACGATCTCTTCGACGTCGACCCAGTCCTTCGGCCGGTCGAAGATCGCCTTGCAGACGATCAGGTGCTCGGGGGCGAGAATCGGGATGTGCACCGGCCCGAAGGCGACCTCATGCGAGCGGGTGGCCATCTCCCGGTGCAGGTCGAGCGTGGCGAAGAAGACGTCGAGGTAGGAGCCGTCCCAGTCAAGGCGGGTCTGACCGTCACGCTCGATCGCGGCTCGGTCGGACTCGGCGACGCTCACGCCCAGATGCGACAACGCGCCAAGCACCGGCTCGGCCTGCGACGGGGAGAGCGTGATGTTCAAATCGATGTCCGTGGTGGCACGCGGGCTGCGATACCACGCCAGCGCTATTGCCCCGCCGAACTGATGCGGGACCCGCATCGAGTCCAGCATCTCGTGCACCGCCACGATCCTCGAGCTGAGGCCGTCGAGCCTCCGCGCGCCGCTCACGGGTGCGATGCGACCACTGCGCCGGCATCGTGACGAGCGGCGAGCTCGGCCAGAACGGGAAACCCGAGCGGCTCGAAGGGCCGCGGCGGCTGACTGGCCCTAACCGTGTCAGCAAAGCCCAACAGCTCCAGCAGCGCCGCGCCGGCGTCAGCGCGGGCGCCGATCGCGGGTGCCCCAAGAGCGACCGCCATGCGCTTGGAGGCGGTCACGAACCGATCGCTGGCACGGACCCGATCGCTGGCACGGCTTGCTCCGGAGGTCGCGACACGCACGGGTGCCCGCGCACGCCGAGCCGAGCGGATCACCGCCTCGGCGTCAAACGGTCGCTGCGCACGTCGAGCGGCCGCCACGAGCACGCTCTCGGTCAAGGCGCCAAAGCCGGCGAGCGTACGCGCGCGAGGTCCCCTTGTCGTGTGCAACGACTCCCTGATCTCAAACCGCCCGCCGCGACGGGCCACTACATAAGCCATACCCACTAGGCTACCACTAGTCCACCCACTAGGCGCTTTCCAAGTGAGCTTGCCGCGTGATCCCGCTCACCGCGTCGAAGCCACGGTTGAAGCCGTCTATCTCTCCCCGGCGGCATGGCAAGTACTCGACAAGGTGGGAGATTCGGCTACCGTTAGCCGCTAAGCGACCACGCCACATCATGGCCACCGAGGTAAAAAGCCCCAGCCGCACGGATCGCAAGAGCAGCCAGCGCGAACGGTTGATCGCGGGGATGATCGCGGCGGCGGACCGCCACGGGTATGCGGGCGCGAATATCGCTCACGTGATCGACCATGCCGGCGTTTCGCGCCCCACCTTCTACGAGTACTTCGCCGACAAGGACGAGTGCTTCCTCGCCGCCCATCGCGAGATCAGCCGGTTGCTCGTATACGAAATACGCCGCGAGATCGCCACGCAGGCACCCGAGCGAGCGGTCTACGTCGCGATCCACACACTGATCAGGCTCAGCGAAGAGTTCCCCGACCGAGCCGGCTTTCTGACGAACGAGGCGATGGCGGCCGGGTGGCGCGGGCTGGACGCACGCGACCGCCTGATCGACAAGATCGCACGAGTCGTCATACGTGCCCATGCCAGAGCCCCCGCGTCGACGCTGACGCCGGATCTGCCGATTCAGCTGGCGATCGGCGCCGGGCGCTGGCTGCTCGCCCCGCCGCTACGTCGCGGCGAGCGCGACCTGACGTCGCTCGAGCAAGAGCTGACCCGTTGGATCGAAAGCTATGAGATGCCAAACGGCGAGCACCGCTGGGACACGCTCGAGCCGGGCCCGGTACTTCCGCCGTCGCCTCATGTGGCCGAGATTTCGCTGAGTCCTCCCGCCCCGATCCCTCCGGGACGATCGAAGCTCTCCACCGGCGAGATCGCTCGCAACCAGCGCGAGCGGATCCTGTATGCAACGGCGGAAGTGGCCGCTGCCAAGGGCTACACGGTTACCACGATCGCCGACATAACCGCCGCCGCCGGTGTAGATCGGCGCGTGTTCTACAAACACTTCCGGGATAAGCAACAGGCTTTCCTGGCCGTTCACGAGTTCTGCGTGCAGCAGCTGATGGCGGTCACCGCGGGGGCGTTCTTCAGCGTCAGCGACTGGCCCGAGCGCGCGTGGGAAGCGATGCGGGCGGCCACCCAGTTCCAGGCCACTCACCCGATCGTCGCCCATGTCGCATTGGTCGAGTCCCACGCCGTGGGAGCCTCGGCGATCCAGCGCATCGACGATATCCGCACAGCGTTCACGATCTTCTTCCGGGAAGGCAACCAGTACACAAGCGATCCCGCCTCCCAGATGGCGATGGAAGCGATCCTCAGCGCCATCTTCGAGATCTGCTACCGGCGAGCGCGCGCAGGTCAAAGCGATCAGATATCGCGCATGGCCTGCAACGGCGCCTACATGATGCTGGCTCCCTTCCTCGGGCCGGCCGCGGCCAACGAGTTCATCGACGGGAAGCTGCTCGAAGCGGGCGTGGAGCCCATTCAGCGCTCGCTGGCGCCGTGACCCAAACGGCGTTCGCCGCGGCGCCCTACGCCGGTGGCGAGAGCTCCATCTGCCCGTGTGGGGATCCGAGCTCGGCCAGGCGCTCCAGGAACGGCTCGGGTGCAAACGCCTCGGGACCCAGCACGCCGGTGCCCTTCCAGACACCCTCCTCCAGCAGCTCGAGCGCCACGACCGGGTTGATCGCCGTCTGCCACACAACGGCCTGGCTACCGTACTCGTGCATCGTGTGCTCGTTGTCGACGATGTGGTACAGGTAGGTTGAGCGCGGCGCGCCGTCTGTGCCGGTGCCCGTCACCCACGTGCCCGCGCAGGTGCGCCCTGTCATCCGCTCGCCGAGCGTCGCGGGGTCGGGCAATGTCGCCGCGACCACATCGCGCGGGGCAACCTGCACGTCGCGCACCGACACCGGCTCGGTCGAGTCCAGCCCAAGCTTGTGCAGGGTGCGCAGCACGTCGATGAACTCCTGTCCGAGCCCGTACTTGAAAGTGACGCGCTCGCACTGCACCCAGCGGGGGATCAACACGACCTCCTCGTGCTCGACATTCACGCACTCCACCCGTCCGATGCCCTCAGGGAAGTCGAACACCTCGGGCTCGGAGAACGGCGCCGTCGTAAAGAAGCCGCGCTCACGCTCCCAGATCAGCGGTGGGTTCAAGCACTCCTCGATCGTGGTCCAGATCGAGAAGGTGGGCGCGAAGTCATAGCCGTCCACGACCAGGTCGGCCCCGTCGCGCACCCCGACCTGGTCCACCTTGGAGAACAGCTGCTCGGCGGCATAGCGGGCGAACACGTCAGACAGACCCGGCTCGACGCCGATCCCCACGAGCGCGAGCAATCCAGCCTGCTCCCACTGCTCGCTGCGAGCCAGCTGCACGTCGCCGAGCATCACTCCCGGCTGCTCGTAGGGGCGCTTGGGATGGGGGTGCGACAACGTCATCGCCATGTCCAGGTAGGTGGTGCGCGCGTCGAACGCCGCGCCAAAGATCGGCTCGTTAAAGCGCGGATCGCACGCGTTCAGCACGGCGTCAGGCCGCACCTTCTCGATCAGTTTCACTAGCGCCGCGCGGTCGGAGGCGTCGACGCGCTCGGCCGAGAAGCGATCGGCTTCGCCGAGCTTGGCGACCACGTCGTGCGCACGCGCGGGAGAGACGTCCGCGAGCGACACGTGCTCGAACGCGGGCCGCCGCTGAGCTATCGCCGCAAACGCAGCACCGACTCCGCCGGCTCCTACCACAAGCACCCGCACCTGCCTATTGTTGCGCACATCTCACGTATGCTCCAGCCGACCGATGGCGAGCACGCTGATTGACAGGCCCTCGACAGCTGACGTCGAGCGGCCCCCAAAGCGCTGGGCACCCTCGCCCACGATCGGCCGCGCCGAGATCCTGTGGGTGATCCTCGGCGGGATCGCGCTGGCGGTGCTGACGACCTGGCCGCTGGTGCTGCACATGAGCAGCCGCATCGCACCGGACCTCGGCGACCCCGTGCGCACAGCCTGGGAGATCGCGTGGGTCGGTCACGCGATGCTGCACGACCCGCTGCACCTGTTCGATTCAAACGCGTTCTACCCCCACCCGCTGAGCCTCGCCTTCTCGGACTCGCTGCTCGGCTACGGCCCCACGGCCTTCTTCGGCTCGGGGACCGTCGCCGCGCTGGTCCGCTACAACCTGCTGTTCCTGTTCACCTGGTCGCTGTGCTTCGTGGCGGCGTGGATGCTCTCCCGCGAGCTGGGGCTCGGACGGCTCGGCGCTGCAGCCGCCGCGGTGGCGTTCGCCTACGCCCCCTACAAGGTCACCGAGGCCGGGCACCTGCACGTGATCTCCTCGGGCGGGTTCGTGCTGGCGATGTTCCTGCTGCTGCGCGGCTACCGGCGCGATTCACGCGGGCTCGTGCTGGCCGGCTGGCTCGTGTCGGCCTGGCAGGTCAGCCTCGGCTTCACGCTCGGCCTGCAGTACGCCTATCTGCTGCTCGTGCTCACGGCGCTCGTGGTGATCTACTGGTGGCTGGGCCGCCTGACGCCGGGGCCCGCCTGGGACAGACGCGAGCGGCCCCCCAGGCGGGCTCCCCAGACACGTGACGCAGCCCCCGCGGCAACCCCGGACCAACCCACAGACCGACAGCAAGCGGACACTCAGGCCGCTTCCCGACCGCGCACCGGACGCGGTCCGCTGATCCCCCGCCACCTGATTGCGGTGACTCTGATCGGGGTCGCGGTGCTCGGCGCGGTCACGGTCTACCAGGCAAGGCCCTATCTGAAGGTCGCCGCGGAGTACCCGACGGCCAAACGCACGATCAGAGAAGTCGAGACCTACTCCGCCGGCCCCGCAGCGTTCCTGTCGGCCTCCTCGGAGAACCGCGTGTGGGGCTCGATCACCTCGGGCATGCGCGCGAAGGTCAACTCCAAGAACGAGAGCGTGTTCTTCCCTGGCGGGCTGATCCTCGTGCTGGCGCTGATCGGTCTGGTGGGGTTGGGTGGAGCTTCGGCATACACGCGAGGATTGCGTACGGGTCTGCTGTGCGGGATCGTCGTGTGCTCGATCCTCGCACTTGGCTTTGGCATCACCGGCGCGGGCTATCCGTACCGGCTGCTCTATGACTATGCGCCCGGCTGGGACGGCGTGAGGGTGCCCGGCCGAATCTTCACGCTGGCCACGTTGTTCTACGCGCTGCTCGTCGGGGCGGGTGTGCAGCTGCTCGTGGTGCGGATCAAACCGTGGGCCAAGCGTCAGCGGCTGTACGCCCTGCCCGCGCTGCTCGGCGTGGCGCTGTGCATCGGACTGCTCGGCGAAGGCGCGGGCCACCTCGGCCATCCGCTCGTACCCCAGCCAGTGCGCGCGGAATCCGGCCTGTCCGGCCCGGTGCTCGACCTGCCCACCGACGGCGCGCTGGATCGCATCTGGCAGTACTTCTCGACCGACGGCTTCTACAAGATCCCCGTTGGCAACAGCACGTTTGACATGCCCGACGTGGACGACCTGCGCGGCGGTATGAACGGCTTCCCGGATCGCGCGAGCGTCGAGAAGCTGCGCTACTACGGCATCAAAACCGTGGTGCTGCATACGGTGCTCCCCAAGGGCCTGCCCCCCGAACACGGTCCCGTGGTGGCCGAGCCGCCCGACCCGGTCGCAGCCGCGGCCAAGCCGATCGCGGGGCTTGGCATCACTCGCCGGAGGGCCGGCTCGATCGTGATCTACACGATTGGTCCCGGACCAGCCGCACTGCACGGCAGCGACGGATGAGCGGGCTGCTTGCCAATAAGCGTCGCCTCGGGTTGGTGGCGGTGCTGCTCGTGGGCTTGGCCTACGCGACGATGATGCAGAGCTTCTCCTGGAATCAGACATCCCACTACGACCTGATCCGCTCGCTGAGCCAGGACCGGACCACGATCGACCAATACCAGGAAAACACTGGCGATAAGGCCTATTACAAGGGCCATTGGTATTCGGCGCGCGCGCCCGGACTTGCGCTGTTCTCGCTCCCGTTCTACGACGCGCTGAACCTCACAGGTGCCGAATCGTGGACCAACCAGCATGTGGCGCCGCCGAACCACCCGGGCGACGAGATGATCTACCTGATCGGACTGTGGGCCAACGTGCTGCCAGGACTGATCATGCTGCTGCTCGTGTGGCGTCTGGCAGAGAGCATCGAGCCCGGATACGGAGCGGCGACGGCTGTGATCCTCGGCCTGGGCACGATGGCATTGCCGCTGTCGACGCTGCTGTTCAGCCACGTGTTCTGCGCGTGCCTGGGCTTTGCCGCATTCGTCTTGATGTGGCGCGAGCGCGAAGGACCGCCCAACCCCTGGTATCTCGGCGTGGCCGGGCTGCTGATCGGCTACGCCGGCTCCTCGGAATACCCGATGTTCTTCGCGGCGGTTGTGCTCGGCCTGTATCTGATCTCACGCCGGGACGCGCTCAACTCGCGCGGAGTGCTGAGCCGCGTGGGCGCATATGTGCTTGGCGGGTTGATCGGGATCGTGCCGCTGGCGCTCTACAACCACTACGCCTTCCACTCCTGGACGCACCTGGCCTACTCGAACATCCCCCGCCAGCAGCAGGGCTTCTTCGGGATCGACCTGCCGAGTCTGCGGGTGCTGGCGACGCTGCTGCTGGATTCGCGCGGCCTGCTGACGATCTCACCGGTGCTCGCGATGGGCGCGATCGGCACATGGCTGCTCTACAAGCGCGGCAAGCGCGCCGAGGCGCTTGCGATCCTCGGCATCTGTGTGTGCTACCTGGGCTACAACTCGGGCTACTACCTGCCGTTCGGCGGCGGCTTCATGGGCCCGCGCTTCTTGATGACGCTGCTGCCGTTCTTGGCACTGCCGATCGGGATCGCGCTGAAGCGCTATCCGGGCCCCACGATCGCCCTGGCGGGCGTGTCGCTGGCGACCACGATCATCGCCACGACGACACACCCGCTGATCGGCTATGAGACCGAGGCGGTCACGTGGATGCGCTACGTGCGCGAGGGTCTGTTCCAGCCGACGATCGCAAGCGCCTATGGCCTCGGTCGCAGCTGGGGCGGGATCTGGCCCTTCTTCCTGGCCGCTGGCGCGGCGGTGGTGCTGGCCACGCTCGCGACCGCCCGCACGCGCATCTCGAACAGCTCGCTTCGCGCGGGGGTGCTCGCACTCGTCGGCTGGTGCGTGTTCGCGGTGCTCGCTCCAACGCTGCTTGGGATCGACCACCAGGGCCTGCTCGACATCGTCAAAGCGGGCGACAACACAGCGCTTCACAAGGGCTTCGGCAACTATCCGCTACGCGTACTCGCCCCAGTCGCCGCGGCGGTCGGCCTGTTTTGCCTGATCTGCGCCCGCATCGTCGCAGGCGCCCCACTCAAGCGCCGCCCACACGACTCCCGCCCGGCTCGCGCGGTTACCTCACAAAGCGCCTGAGACGGCCCCTCAGTTTTTGGCGGTTTTGACGTTGCACTTAGCAGCGTGCAGCTGCTTGCACACCACGACATAACCCGGCCGCGGTTCGTACTTGGCGTTCATCAGCCCGGCGTCAAAGCGCGTGGATGTGTATCCGCCGGTCCAGTCGTAGACGTACAGACGCTTGATGCGCGGAAACTCCCCGGCGATCTTGAACATGAAGCTCAGCGCCCTGGCGGCGCGCGTCAGGCCCGAGCCTTTCTTGTTGGGAAAGGCGCCGCCAAACTGCACGATGCCGCCCGTCTCTGTGAGCCAGACCTGGCCCGGCACGGCAGCCAGAATCGCCCGCGTGCGAGTGCTCTGGAAACGGTTTGTGTCGGAATAGTTATGAAGTCCCCAGATGCTCGGCATCACCGTTTTCAGGCGTGCGATGTCGTGCTTGAACTGGGCGATGTATTCCAGCGTGGGCGTAACGACCGGCGCATCGAGCACGTCGAGGCCGACGATCGTGCAGCCCTTGCACACAATCTCCATCGCCCTGTAGTACTGCGCCGACTGCAGCGGCGAGGGCGACACCAGCGCGATGTGCCTTTTGTGTTTGACGATTTCCACGATCGTGCCGCGGTTGGCCTCGTCCCACGGCTGGTACTGGCGCACGTGCGGGAACAGCTTGATGAACTTCTGGATGTCGCGCTCATAGACGGCGACGCTCGGCATCTTCGCGGGCGTGTACTCGGAGTGGTAAAACGCCACCAGGACCTGCTGATGCGCGGCTTCGGCGGCCCCGATCCATTCTCTGGCGCGCAGGAGCGAATAGGGTCGCACGGCCGCGTCATACGGCGCGATGTAGCGCGCGACTTTCGTGCGCAGCTGAGTCCACAGCGGGTTGGTGAACATCTCGGTTCCCTCGTCCCCGATCCCGGTCAAATACGACGCGGATGCGTGGGCCTGAGGTTTGGAGGCTACGGCGGCGCGAGCAGAGGGACTGCCGGCAAGCGCACCGGAGGCGCTCACGCCTCCCACGGCGGCAAGCCCACAGAGCAGGACGCAGAGGAGCAGCGGGCGAGGCGAGAGGTGGGGGCGTTGGGTTTTGAGCATGTTCATTGCAACAGCCTATGTGGCGAGACGTTGCGCTGCGCAAGCAATCTTTCGCGATTCTTCATCGTTGACCTGCTGAAGTGCTAGTCAGCCATGTCCTCGGACGCCGCGCGGCCATCCTCGCGCAACGCGGGGTCGGCGACGATCCGCACGTCGATGCCCGGCAGTCCCTCCAGTAGACGTGTGAGGAGCGACTCCCTGAAGCGCTTGACCCCGCTGCGGGGCGATGGCGCGCCCATCAGCACGTAGGTGCTGCCCAGACGCCGCACGGTGTCGATCGCCACCGCTGCCACGTCGTCGCCTTCTTCGACGAGCAGCCGCGCACCTAGCATCGCCGTGAGCCGCCGCAGCGACTCGAGCTGCTCGCGATCCTCGGCGCTCGGCGTGCGGCCGTGGGGACGCACGACCAGCACGTCCAGGCGCGCGCCGAGGCGTTCGGCCGAGCGCGCCGCGCGACGCACGATCCGCTGGGAGTGCGGCGCGAGGGCGACCAGCGCGAGCAGACGCTCGGCGATCGTCTGCGTGCCCGCCCCGCTTGTCGTGCGTGCCCCACCCAACCGAGCGATGCCTTCATCGCGGCGTACCACGACCGGCGCGGGCGCGAGCCGCTTGATCTCCACACCCTCGGCGACGTGGCGCAGCGCGGTCTCGCGCAGCGCGGAGAGATTCTCGATCTTGAAGAAGTTGTTGAGTGCCGCCGGCACCCGCTCGCGCGGATAGACCTTGCCGGCGCGCAACCGCTCGATCAGCGCCTCGGGAGTGAGGTCGATCAACACGACCTCATCGGCCGAGGCCAGCACTTCGTCGGGGATCGTCTCGCGCACACGCGTGCCGGTCAGCTGGATCACCTGGTCGTTGAGGCTCTCAAGGTGCTGCACGTTGACGGTCGAATACACGTCGATCCCTGCCGCGAGCACGTCCTGCACGTCTTCGTAGCGCTTCTCGTGCTCAGTGCCGGGGGCGTTTGTGTGGGCCAGCTCGTCGATCAAGCACAGCTCGGGTTTGCGTGCCAGTACCGCCGGCAGGTCCACCTCGGCCAGCGGCGTGCCGCGATAGTCGATCATCCGCGGCGGGATCTCCTCCAGGCCCTCCGCTTGCGCGGTCGTCTCCTCGCGCCCGTGGGGCTCCAGGTAGCCGATCGCCACGTCGCGACCAGTGTCGGACTCGGCCCGCCCCTCCTGCAGCATGCGGTAGGTCTTGCCGACACCCGCGGCCATCCCGATGAAGACCTTTAGATGGCCGCGTGGGGATGAGCTGGGATCGTCGGGCGACACGACTGCATTCTCTCCCACCAGTCACCTGGAGGAGTACTTCGTCGGCCAACCCTTACAGCGTCAGGCTCCCAACAGGTTGTGCACGATCAAATCTATGAGCTTGATCCCGATGAACGGCGCGATGATGCCGCCGAGACCGTAGATCCACAGGTTGCGTCTAAGCAGCGCGCTGGCGCCGATCGGCCGGTAGCGCACCCCGCGCAAGGACAGCGGGATCAAGAGCGGGATCACGATCGCGTTGAAGATGATCGCCGAGACGATCGCCGACTGGGGCGTGCCCAGGTTCATGATGTTGAGCACGTGCAGCGGGCCCTTGCCGCCAACGCTTGTCGCGTAAGTCGTGACGAAGATCGCCGGCAGGATCGCGAAGTACTTGGCGACGTCGTTGGCGATCGAGAAGGTGGTGAGCGCGCCACGTGTGATGAGCAGCTGCTTGCCGACCTCGACGATCTCGATCAGCTTCGTCGGGTTGGAGTCCAGATCGACCATGTTCCCGGCCTCGCGCGCAGCCTGGGTGCCGGTGTTCATCGCCACACCCACATCCGCCTGAGCGAGCGCGGGGGCGTCGTTGGTGCCGTCGCCGGTCATTGCGACCAGTCGCCCGTCCTGCTGGTGCTCGCGGATCAGGGCGAGCTTCGCCTCAGGCGTGGCTTCGGCGAGGAAATCGTCGACGCCGGACTCCTCGGCGATCTTGGCGGCGGTGAGGCGATTGTCGCCGGTGACCATCACGGTCTTGATGCCCATCGCGCGCAGCTGGTCGAAGCGCTCCTTCATGCCCTGCTTGATCGTGTCCTTGAGGTAGATGACGCCGAGGATCTGGTTGTCGCGTGCGACCGCCAGCGGTGTGCCACCCTCGCGCGCGATGCGATCCAGGTGCTCGCGCAGCTCGGGAGGCGCCTGACCGCCCTCGTCCTGCACGAACTTGACGATCGAGTCGCCGGCACCCTTGCGCAACCGCCGCCCGTCGATGTCCACACCGCTCATGCGCGTCTGCGCGGTGAACGGCACGAACTCGGCGTTGAGCGTCGTCATGTCGTGCTCGCGGATGCCGTAGGTCTTGGCGAGCACCACGATCGAGCGTCCCTCGGGCGTCTCATCCGCCAGCGAGGAGAGCTGTGCGACCTCGGCAAGCTCCGACTCGGGCACGCCCGGCATCGGAATGAACTCGGAGGCCTGGCGGTTGCCGAGCGTGATCGTGCCGGTCTTGTCGAGCAGCAGCACGTCCACGTCGCCGGAGGCCTCCACCGCTCGGCCGGAGAGCGCGAGCACGTTGCGGCGCACGAGGCGATCCATGCCGGCGATCCCGATCGCCGAGAGCAGCGCGCCGATCGTGGTCGGGATCAGGGCGACCAGCAGTGCGATCAAGGTGGTCTCGGAGATCGAGGTGCCCGCGAACAGCCCGAACGGGCGCAGCGTGGCGACCACGATCATGAAGATCAGCGTGAGCGCGGCGAGCAGGATGTTGAGCGCGATCTCGTTCGGCGTCTTGCGCCGCTCGGCGCCCTCGACCAGCGCGATCATGCGATCGAGGAACGACTGGCCCGGCTCCTGGGTTATTTCGACAACGATCCGGTCGGAGGTGACGCGCGTGCCGCCAGTGACGGCACTGCGGTCGCCGCCGGACTCGCGGATCACCGGCGCGGACTCGCCCGTGATCGCGGACTCGTCAACCGTGGCGATGCCCTCGATCACGGTGCCGTCGCCAGGGATCAGCTCGCCTGCCGGCACGATCACCACGTCGCCGCGCGTGAGCTCGGAGGCGGCGCGGGTGGAGCCGTCGCGCATCGTGGCAACGGTCTCCTTGCGCATGTTGCGCAACGTGTCGGCCTGGGCGCGGCCGCGACCCTCGGCAAACGCCTCGGCCATGTTGGCGAAGATCACCGTCAGCCACAGCCAGAAGGCGATCGTGAACGTGTACCACGCAGGCTCGTGACCGCCGCCGAGCGGTTTGCCGCCGAACACCTGGATCAACCAGGTCACGGTCGTGATGACCGAGCCGATCTCCACCACGAACATGACGGGGTTGCGCAATTGCACGCGCGGGTCGAGCTTCTTGACGCTGTCGAGCAGCGCGCGCCTGACGATGTCGCGCTGGAACAGCGAGACGGCCTGGCGTTCGTGGGCTGCTGGAATCTGTGCTGACATCAGGCCCCTCCTCCTGTCAAGCGGTCGAGGGCGAGATTGAGCTCGAGCACGTTCACGCCCGGTTCACCTGAGAATCCGAGCCCGCGCCCGGACGTGTACTTGGCGATCAGCGCGTCGACCGTGGCGCGAGAGAGATGGCGCACGGCCGCGATGCGGTACGCCTGGATCCAGGCGTTGGCCTGTGAGATTTCGGGGTCGAGCCCCGAGGCAGAGCTGTTGACGGCATCGACCGGGATCCTCGCGACGGTCAGTCCGAGGTCGTACTCCTGCTTGGTGGCCGGATTCACATTGAGTTCGAGATAGGCCTTGATGTTTTCTTCGTTTGCTTCCTTCGTCTTCACACTGTTGGGCCCGTGATTGGAGAAGGTGCTGGCCGCGGCGTTGTAGGCGCCACCTTCGGTGGCCGAGGGGCGCGACTGGAAGTAGCGCGGGTCCGGTTCGGTGACGACAGCGCCTTTCACTTCCTTGGGCTTGCCGTTCTTTTCGAGCACCGGCGTGCCGAAGTTCTGCCCGATGATCCGCGAGCCGACGAGCCGACCGTTCACATAAACTTTCTGCCCGTTGGCGTCGCCAGGGAACGCGACCTGGCTGATTCCGGTGATCGCGAACGGGTACACGAGCCCGAGCAGGATCGCGAACACGATGATGGCGATGATTGAGGTGAGGATGTCGCGCTTCATCTCAGTAGAGGTGTCCGGTCAGGCCCTGCACGATCGGGCCGAGCAGCAGGGCGGGGAAGAAGGTGAGCGCGCCCACAAGAATGATCACGCCGATGAGCAGCACCACAAACGTGGGGTTGTCGGTGCGCATCGTGCCGAGACCCGAGGGGGTGACGCGCTTGCCGGCCAGCGCACCGGCGATCGCCAGTGCGAACAGGATCGGCGCGTAGCGCGCGAAGATCATGTCAAAGCCACCGAGCAGATTGGCAAAGGTGATGCCACGCGAGCCAAGGTTGCCGGCGTTGGGCTGGATGAAGCCGGTGTAGCCGGCGAACGCGGAACCGTTGTTGTTGGCCTGCGACAGGTAGGCGTAGAACGTCTCGGAGAATGCCTGCGGCGTGTGCGTGCCGAGCGTGGCGGAGGTGGCGACTTCGGAGATCGATGCACGCCCGGATTTGCTGGCGGTGGCAAGCGCGGTGCAGAACAGCGCGGCAAGCGGCGTGATCAGGATGCCGAGACCCGCGAGCTTGATCTCCCTTGCCTCGAGCTTCTTGCCAAGCCACTCCGGGGTGCGACCTACCATCAGACCCCCGATGAACACCGCCAAGAGCACGTACATCAGGATCGAGTACAAACCGGTGCCGACACCGCCGAAGATGACCTCGCTGGCGGACAGGTTGGCAAACGGCACCGCGCCGCCGATGCCGGTGAAGGACTCGATCGCGCTGTTGACGGCACCGCAGGATGTAACGGTGGTGATCACGTCAAACAGCGCCGATCCGGCAATCCCAAAGCGCTGCTCCTTGCCTTCCATGTTGCCGCCGCCGGAGCCCGATATGACTCCTGTGTGAAGCCCGGCCGCGTGCTGGGCGGGCGAGCCGTGAGCCTCGGCGATATAGGCGACACACACCGCGCCAAGGAACATGACCATCATCGCCCCGTAGACGGCATAGCCCTGGCGGCGATTGCCGGTCATGCGGCCGTACATGAATACGAGCGCCGCCGGGATGATCAACACGAGCAGCATCTCGAAGAAGTTGGTGAATTGCGTCGGATTCTCAAACGGGTGGGCGGAGTTGGTGTTGAAGAAGCCGCCGCCGTTGGTGCCGAGCATCTTGATCGCCTCCTGCGAGGCGACCGGGCCCATCGCGATCGTCTGCGTGAGGCCGGTGATCGTGTGCACCACCAGGTAGTTGGAGAAATTGGCAAGCACGCCCTGCGAGGCGAGCACGATCGCGGCGAAAACCGACAGCGGCGCGAGCACGTACAGGATCGTGCGCACAAGGTCCTGCCAGAAATTGCCGATGCCCTTGCCGCTGCGCCCGACGATTCCACGGACAAGCGCAACCGCCACGACGATCCCAATGCCGGCTGACAGCCAATTCTGCACTGTGAGCCCAATCATCTGGCTGAGGTAGGTCATCGTGGTCTCGCCGCTGTAGAACTGCCAGTTGGTGTTCGTCATGAACGACGAGACGGTGTTGAACGTGACGTTCCACGGAGCAGAGTGGTAGCCGAGCGGGTTCAGCAGATGGGGAACCCATGGGGCGTTCTGGGTACGCAGCACGAAATACAGGAACAGCCAGCCCACGAGCGAAAACACGATCAGGCTCTTCGCGTATGCCTTCCAGTCCTGCTCGTGCGTGGGGTCAACATGCAGGAGTTTGTAGAGAAACCGCTCGGGGCCGGCGAATATCGGTGAGAGAATCACACGCCGACCCGAGTACACCGCTGCCATATAGCTGCCGAGCGGCAGCGCCAGCGCGGTCAGGATGACCGCGAACAGGAAGATCGTGAGCCAACCCACGAAGGTCATCGCTAGAACTTCTCTCCGCGAATGAGGGCGTAGAACAGATACGCGATGATCAACACGGTGACGACGAGCCCGAACACGTCGGCGCCGCTCATGTGCGCAATCAGCGCGCCAAGGGGAGTGACGCTGCTCATATGCGGTCAATCCCCTCGATGATCAGCAGCAGAATCGCGAACATTGCGATCCCGATAACGATGGCGACGGCGTCCATGGGGCCACTATGCAACGCCGGCCATCACGCCCGCATGACGATTTGGGCGCGCGGCATAACGATTGTGTGACGATGCGCGCCGTCGCGCGTTTCTCCTCAGAGATCGGCGAGTCGATCCTGGGCAGCCGCCACCCGTGCCGCCGACAACTCCCAACTCGGCTCGAGCATCGCCTGGATCAGCAGGCCATCGAATACTGCGATGAGCAAGGCCGCCGCGTCTTGACCGACCTCGTCCTCGCCGAGACCGATCAGCCCCGCGATAGCAGTGCGACTCTCTCGATAGCTCTCGACAAGCGGACCGCGAACACGAACGTCGTAGGGCGCGCTTGCGAGTGCCGCCAAAAAGGCGCGGGCAAGGCCAACATGGCGCTCCGCCCCCAGCGAGACCACCTCGACGGCTCGTCGCAGCCTGGCCCCCGGATCGCCGAGGGGAAGATCGGCAAGCTCCAGCGCAACCTCCATGAACCAGCGCCGGAACCCTTCCACCATCGCCTCGGCAAGCAAGCCGTTCTTCGATCCGAAGTGGTAGCCGATCGAGGCGAGATTCGCATTGGAGCGATCCGCGATATCACGGGCGGTGACATTTGCCGCGGGGTGCTCGGCGAGGCATTGAAGCGCGCCATCGATCAGAGCATCACGGTTGCTTCGCTGAGGGCTCACAGCCGCAAAGCCGGGGGGATTTCTGGGTCCACATTGACATTGAATCTAAACGCATGTATAGATATGGACATGATGCCATCCCCTTCCGGAAGACCTCGGGCGGAGTTCTGGGCGCCTCGCTACAGGCTCGGGCGGAGCGTACGCCAAATGATCGCCAACCTCGATCCTGACGAGCACGATGCCGAGATCACACATCTCTCGACAGAGGTGCTGACCCCACCGATCATGGCGCACATCGGTTACGCGAGCGCCGCGGCATGCACGGTGGCGGTGCCGCACGTCGCGAGAACGATCTACCGCGAAGGAACGGGCGACCAGATAGTGCGTCCCTGGGAGCGTGACGCGGACACAATGACCTTCTTCGGCGAGCTGATCCGTCGCGGCCATCGCAGCGCTGAGGGAGTGGCAGCCTGCGAACGAATCCAGCAAATCCATCGGTCCATTGGCGGAATCCGCAACGAGGACAAGATATACACGCTGGCCCTGATGGCCTATTCACCACAGCGCCTCGCCCTGGCGATGGGCCACCCTGTCCACAGCGATATCGAGAAGCTGGCGCAATACAACTTCTGGCTCGGTGTCGGACATGCCATGCGCGTACGCGACGTCCCGGAAACGCCCGAAGAACTAAAGACCTGGACCGACGATTACGAGGCACGACTCTTTGAACCCTCGCCCGAGGCACACGAGGTCGGCGAGGCGCATATACGGGCGATCGAGCATTGGTTTCCTGGCCCTTCCAAGTGGCTGGCGCGTGCCATCTTCATCGGCGCAATGGACGCGCGCGTAGCGAAATGCCTCGGCTATGCGCCGGCCAGAAAGCCGTTTGTCACCCTCATGCGGGCCGGCTGGTTCAGCTTTGCTGCCGCCGCTCCGTTGCTCCCCGTTAGACTCGATAGCTCGTGGGTGAAGTCCTTCAGCCGCGTCGGCACCAAACCTGATCTGGACAGCATCGGCTACGGCTCTTACACTGCCGCATCGGCTTCCCAGGAATAACTTTTTTTCCCTGCGTCTATGCGGAAAAGCGGTAGCCGACGCCGGGATCGGTAACGATCACCCGCGTGTCCTGCCCGTCGGCTTCGATCTTCCCGCGCAGGCGTGCGATGTGGGTGCGAAGCGTTTGCACATCATCGACGTACTCAGGTCCCCACACCTCGCCGAGCAGCGCGCGATGGGTCATCAGGCGCCCGCGGTTGCGCACCAGCACGCGCAGCAGGTCGAACTCGATTGGCGTGAGATGAACGTCCGCTCCACCAAGACGTACCGCGCGCGCCGCCAGGTCGATCTCGAGCTCGCCGACCACGATGCGGGGCTCCTCCGCCTCCGAGCGCGCGCCGCGCCGCAGCGCCGCCTGCAGGCGCGCCACCAGCTCGCGCGAGCCGAAGGGCTTGGTGATGTAGTCATCCGCCCCCGCCTGCAGTGCGCGCACCTTCTGCTCCTCCTCGCCAACGGCCGACAGCACGAGGATCGGCATCTCACTCCACTCGCGCAGCGTGCGCGTGAGCTCGACGCCGTCCATGTCTGGCAACATCAAATCGACGATCGCCGCATGTGGCGGGCGCACCGCGGCGCGGTCGAGCGCCTCGGCGGCCGTTTCGGTCGGCACGACCTCAAAGCCGGCGTCGCGCAGGACCACACGCAGCGCGCGCAGGATCTGCGGCTCGTCGTCGACGACGAGGATTCGCTCGGCGGCAACCGGCTGATCTTTGGCGATCAACGCACGTGCTCTGGACTCGCAGAGGCCTCAACGTCGTCCTCATGCTCGGCCGGGGACTGTTGCCGGGTGAGTGGCAGCTCGAATACGAAGGTGGCGCCCTGCCCGGGAAGCGACTCGACGTGCAGCCTCCCGCCGTTGGACTCCGTGAAGCCACGGGCAATCGCAAGCCCCAGACCCGAGCCACGGTGTCCACCCTGGGATGTGCCGGCCCGATAGAACGGCTCGAACACGCGCTCCAGCTGCGCGGGGGGAATCCCGGGGCCACGGTCGACGATCCGCACCACCAGACGGTCGCCGGCAGGCCCAGTGGGCTCCGAGGACGGAGAGAGGGGCGGGTGCGAGCCGTCCCCGTCGCGCGCCGAGGCGACAGCGCCGGCGAGGCTGCGCACCGCGCGCGCCCTGACGGACACCGGATGGCCCCCGGAGTGGCGCCGCGCGTTCTCCAGCACGTTTGCGAGCGCGCGCTCCATCTGCACCGGATCGACACTGACGAGCGGCAGGTCACGGTCGATCGAGAGGCTGAAGTCCTCCGGCGTGGGCGAGAGCTCGGCGAGCGCCGCGCGGATCACATCCTCGAGCGATGTCAGCGACGTGTGGGGCTCGGCGGCGCCGGCTTCCAGGCGCGAGAGATCGAGCAGGTTGTCGACCAAGCGCGAGAGCCGCTGGGTCTCGCCCTGGATGATGGCGGCCATCTCGCGACGCTCCTCGTCTGAGAGCGAGGGCGAGCCGATTGCCTCGCCGGCGGCCGCGATCGCGGTGAGCGGGGAGCGTAGATCGTGGGACACGGCTCGTAGCAGTGCCGTCTTGACGACATCCGCGCGGCGCAACGCGGCGGTCTCCACAACATCGGCGAGCAGTGAGTCGCGCTCGAGCGCTGCGTTCAGCAGCGACTCGAGCGCCGGCACCACACGCTCCTGCAGGCGGCGCAACGTAGCCTCGGAGGTATCAGAGGGCACGAGCAGCGTGCCGAGCCGGCGCGGCCCCTCGCGCAGCGGAAAGGCCACTCGCCGCTCATCTCCCTCCACCGCCTCCAGCTCAATCGCGGCTGAGGGCAGCTCGAGCACTTGGGAGAGGCGCGCGGCAGCAGTCGGCAAATCCTCCGAGAGGCGCCTGCCACCGAGCAGCAATCGCGCCATCTCCGCCGCCAGGTCAGCCTCGCGGCGACGCTCAGCCGCCTCGCCCGCTCGTGCGCGCGTGACCTCAGCCACCGAGCTTGCGAGCACCGACACCACAAGGAACGCAATCAGCGCCACCCAGTTGTCGCCGTTTGAGATCGTCAAGCGCCCGACCGGCGGCAGATGGAAGTAGTTGAACGCGAGCGCGCTCAACAGGGAAGTGGCGAAACCCAGCCAGATCCCCCAGGTGACCGAGACAATCACGACCGCGAGCATGTACACGACGCCCAGCGAGACGACCGGCGCGACCTGCTTGAGCGGATAGATCAAAAGCGTGCAGAGTGCAACCAGTCCGAAGGCCACGAGCATCCCGACGCGCCTCGAGGGCGGCTCGGTCGTGAGCAGGAAACCAAACGTGCGGGCCATCTTTTTCAGCGTAACGGCAAGCGGGGCGACGAGGCCGGGTGCTCGAACACCCGCCGGGACAGGTTAAGCGGTCTTGGTCCCCGCTCGCATTCGCCGGCCTCACGCAAACTCGATCCCGCGCCGATGCCAGGGCATGGCGAGGAGTCGGCACAGAGATGCTTCGATGCACGCGTACGCTTGGACGCGCATCGCGCTCTCGCGACTTTTCGAGGGCATCTGTGTTTGAGTCGTGATGATCGGCCGAGTTCTCGCTATCTCACTGGTGAGCCTGCTTGGCTCCACAACCGTGGCGTTCGGAGCTGAATGGAGCCGACCGGAAACGGTTGTCGCCTCTCCGGCCGGAGATACCCCCGTCGATTCTGGATTCCTGACTTCCCCGAACGGACGTCGCAGCGAGCTCGTCGTCCTACGAAAAGGAATCGGCATCACGCTGTACCCGTGGCAAGCACGGTCGCGTCGCTTCGGACCAGGAGCCCTGGTTCCAAGGTCGGCCAACGCGGAGGATATGTCGCAAGCGCCATTTCCCAAAGGCGAATACCCAAACGCCGCGATCGATGACAAGGGCCTTGTGGCAATCGCGTGGCTAGAGACTCAAGGAGAGGGTGAAGGCTTCAACGAATGCTTCTGTGCTGTACGCGCCGTCGTACTGGGCCCCGACGCGCGCTTCGGAGCAGTGCATGCGATAACCCGACCGACGGGCCAACAAAAGGAAGTTCTAGGACTGGCGCTGACACCCTCCGGACAGGCAAACATTCTCTGGAGCCAGGGACGGAGAGTCAAGCTCACGAGCACACCAATAGCCGAGCACTCCATCCGCAGCCAGACGATCGATCCCCCGAGAGCCCCAGCCATCGAAGATTACGAAGATCTACTGAGCGAAGAAGACGACAAGCCGGTCGTCATCTACCGGGACTCACCTGACGCCCCGATGTACTTGACCCGCCCACCGTTTATCGCCGCGACGCCGATTGGAGTGCCGCCGTGGAGCCTCGAAGGCGATGACATCTTTCTCGGCAACCGCAGCGGCGACGATCTCGCATTCTCGACCGAAATAGGGTCGGGGTCACTGCTGGGCGCCTACCGTCAGAGCGGGCACAGCTTCGGCCCAATCAAAAGGATTGCCTCGCTGAAAGCGCCAGCTGCCTACCCCAACTGCGAGCTCAACGCTGCCGTCGGCACAGACGAGGACGTGCTCGTCGCGTGGGCGTGTAACTCTTCATCCACCGAATCTGGCGGCCCCACCAGCTTCGCTCAGGCCGCACTGTTCAACAGCACTGGAAGGCTGCTTGCGCTCTCTCCCCAACGGCGGGGCGGCGTGCTCGCCGGCGAACCTCCCGGCGTCGCGCTCGGTGCCGACGGGCAAGGACTGGTCGCCCTCCAAGCCTCCAACGAGGGCAACCCGTGGGCCGGGATCATGGGCCTCACCGTCAACCACAAGCACTTCGGCCATTGGCGGACGGTCGTCAAACTACCTATGGAAGATGAGACAACCGTGTCGGCGGCGATCACTGCAAACGGCACGGGCCTAGTGACCTGGCCCGAATCCACATCCGCGGCGATCACACGCGTCCGGCTCGCTGAGACTCAGCTTACGCACTAGCACGGTCAATATGATCGCCCTCGCTATCAATTGAGCACAGCCGACAGCGCCCACATCGCTGGATCACCGTTCACCGTCGCGCCAGATGATGCTTCTTGCACACAAACCCCGCCGCCCTGTACTTCGCATCCTTGCTCGCCAGGCAATACTGTCCACCCCGATAAGCCGGTGCCACCTTCGCGGTGTGAACACGAGCCGAGCTGGTCGTTTTCGCAGCAGACGCCCCACCACAACCACCCAACGCGATCCCTAGAAATAGCAAGACCAGACCCCACCAGCACAGACGAGTCCGCACAACCCGCCCGCTCAATTCAGCCTCGCCGACATCGGCCTGCCGGCTTCTGTCCAGTAGAGCACGCTGCCGGCCAGCGCGAGAGACTTCGGTTCGATTTCCGTGCTCGCCGCAAGCACACGACTACCGTTCTTATCCAGGACATGGACCTGATACGACAACGATTCTTCAAAATCGTCCCGCGCGATCCATGCGACCGCACCGTCGCTCTTGACGACGAGCGACTCAACCGGACCGATCCCAACATAGGTAACGGTAAGACCGTGTTCGGTGCGCGGCGGCTCGGGATGCGCAGGCGTCCCGCTCGGAACCTGGTGGACCAGCTTGCCAGTAGCAAGATTCCTGACCTCCACCAACCAGCTTGCGCCACCAGGCCCACCCGAGCCCGCGAAATAAGCCGCCATCGGCCCTGCGAGCGTCTCAAGTTCAATACCACCACTGCCGGATGAAGAAGACTCGGGCGGTTCGCCAAGAAGGTAGTTGCGATGCGTACCCTTGAAAGCGCACCCGAAGATTTTCGCGAGCTCGACGCCACCGAGTCCACCAAAGTGTTCTGGCAACAAATAAACCTCGGCCTGTGGGTCTGCGATCATCACGCGTGCATGTGCCAGCGGGCACTTCGGCGGGGCCTTCTTATGACTAGCAGCGGCACTCAAGGGGACTGCCGTAGCAAGCAAGGCCAGCACCAGAAGCACAAATAGGACGATACGTTGCATAATTACTAAGACTATCAAAACGCCCCAAAGTTGCGGTGGCGCGTTGGACGTTTGTACGCTCTAGTGCTTAGGCCCTGTCCGCTCACCACGATGTTGTGTGTCGCCGGTCGCATATCACACCGGACAAGAGGGGTTGATTTCACTAACGGCTCCGCGTCTCGTGCCCGTCGCGTTGATGGCCTCTATTCGAAAGTAATCCACGACCTTGTCGTAGCATTCTTCGAAACTCGCGGGTATCGTGACTTCGGCGCTGACCTTGTCGGATTCCAGTCCCGCACTCAGCTTCTTGAGGGGAGTTTTGTCGGACAACGACGATGGCGTACGCCCGTATTCAAAACTGTATTCGGTCGGGAGGTCATATGGATTCACGGTCGCCGTCAGCTTGATCGTCACTTCGCTGTGACCCTCAAGGTCTACCCCGACCTTGGGACCCGTGATCGCAATGGGAGGACAGCGGTGATCTTTGTAGGCAAGCACGCAGTAAGCTGGCCGTTCGCGCCGTTCGCCATTTTCCTCTTCGAGCAGCGCACTATCAAAGGCGTTTTCTTTCTGTTGTGCCTTGGTGGGAGCCGTATACTCGTAATAGTACATACGATCGATAGGGTATTTCAGACCTTCAGATAGTTTGATGAACCGTTCTGCGGCCTGCAGTTGAAGGCTGCGCTTTTCTGCCCTTTCTGCTTCTGATTTAGTTTCCAGTTCGCCAAATTCTGTTTCGGTTTTACCATTCTGCAGTAGGACCCCTGCCTCACTCATGAACAGTCGCGGCTTTTCAAGGCGAACGCTAACGAATTTGGCAAACTTCTGGGCGACCGCTGCTTCCGGATTACTGAGATCCTCATAATCATGGAATCCCCACGCAGCCGGGTCCCTCGGCTCTCCGGACCAGTAGCGTTTGTAGTGCTTGAGTTCTGGGTTGGAGCAGTAGTCATACAGCAGGACGTTCCGATAGCAGGAAGTGTAGTCTGGGTAGAAGATCGAAAATTCGCCGGCTACGATGGTGCAGCCGTCGCAAGGATAGTGCTGCTCGATTCTGTGGAGGGTGGATTGCGCTACCTCCCAGAACTGGGCGGCCCTGACTTCGTTTTTGTGCAATGGGTCGTGGGCGTTGTCTGGCTCGTTCCAGGCTCCCCACAGCTTCACGAGCTTCCAGCCCTTGCCTCCCTCGGCAGCGCTTGCGTCGTGCCATCTGATCACTTCTTTCATCAGCTTCGTAACCGCTTGCCGGTACTTGTCGATGGGTACCTGTGGACATGCTGGTCCGCCCTTATCGCCGCACGGGTCTTCGTGGTAGTCCTTGCTGATCGTGATGTAAGG
The DNA here is from genome assembly GCA_963715765.1 of uncultured Solirubrobacterales bacterium. Classification (GTDB taxonomy): domain Bacteria; phylum Actinomycetota; class Thermoleophilia; order Solirubrobacterales; family Solirubrobacteraceae; genus Palsa-744. Next base: position 2,480,016 of record OY970270.1, on the reverse strand, counting down.
TTCGAGACCTTCGTCGGTGACCTTCTTGAGCCATGCTTCGAGGACCACCTTTTCTTCGAGCCTGTACTTGGTCGAGGGGGTGACGAGTACGTCGTAGGGGACGACCAGCCGCGCGGTGCGCACGTGGCGTGTGGTATGTGGCGGTCCGTCGTAGAGGTTGGGGTCGAATTTCGGCGCGACCTTTCCTTCAGGGGTGAAGTGTTCGTCGATGTGGCCCGATTCGTTGGCCTTGGGGTCAGAGATCCCGTACTTCACCGGGTCGCGTTCGATGCTCTGCTCGTTCGTTGGCGCGGCGATCGTCGTGTCGAGTAGCAGTGGGTAGGTGGCGCTGGGGGATGGCTTGATCGTCAGCTCGATGGTGTCGCCGGTGGTGCTGAGCGAGGCCGGCACGGCGGCACCTTCGGCGTCGGTGACGGAAGGGGGCGTGACTGTCAGAAGCGCCTTGCCGGCGGTTTGGTCTTCGGCGTAGCTCATTGCGGTCTTGGCCATTTCATAAGAGCTTTGCGTGTTCTGTGGCTGGGGCTGGCCTGGCCCGGCTTCGCCGGCCGGCTCCGTGCTCGTGGGCGCGCCTGGCAGCGTCGGCAGCGGCGCTTCTTCTTCTCCTTCTTCGCCGGTCTTGGATTCGGCTTCGGCCTTTTCTTCGCTCGTTTCCGCCGAGCCTTCGGGCGTCTCATCCAGTTTTGGCGCTTCGCCTGCTTCTTCCGCGGTGCTCTGCGGGGCGTTTTCTTCTTCGGGTGTTTCGACCACCGCGATCGCACCGTCGGGGAGCTGCTTGAGTTCCTCGTCGGGGCCGAGATTGACCCGCCAGGCGAAGGAGTGCGGGGCTTGTGTCGAGCGGATGTCAAGAAGCGCGGTCGCGCCGAGCGGCTCGGGGCGGACGATCGTGTCCGTCGCCGGCCAGATGCTCGTGGTCAGCGCGGCAGCGCCGTTGACGATTGTGGGTGGCATGATCGCGTGCGTCGAGCTTTCGACGGGCGCAAGGCTGACTTCTCCCGCTGGCGTATTGACAGCCAGCGCGCCGGCGGTTTCCTTGGAGATCGTGGAACTCGTGAGCGTGCTCTGAGAAGCGAGTTCTTCGCCAGTGTCGGTCAGCGTCGGCGCGATGCTCTGTTCTTCCAGGGTCGCGGTGGTCGAGGGCGCCAGCAGCGCAGGATCAGTCTGCTCAGCGATGGCCTGGGCTTCTTCGACGCTCACTTCCCCGCCGGGAGCGGCGGCTGTCGGCGCTGAGACGGCGCTGCTACTGCCGAGCGGGCTCGTGACGGTCACCTCAACGCGCAGCGTCGAGCCGAAATCGCCGCTTACAACCACATAGGTGGGTTCGGTTGCACCTTCGATCGGCGCGCAGTCTTCACCGCCTGGATCGCAACTCTCCCACTGATAGGTGTAGGAGACCGATCCCGCGGCGCTCCAGATCCCCGGGTCCGCACTGAGCGTGCCTTCGAGCTGCACGATCCCCGAGATGGAAGGAGCGGAGAGCTCGAGCAGCGACTCGGGACCTACGACGGCGCTCGGAACCGAAACAGCGGTGGTGCTGCCGCCGGCGTCGGTGGCGCTGACGAGCACGAGTATCGTGGATCCGATATCGCTTTCGGTGAGGGCGTAGGAGCTCTGTTTGGCGCCTTCGATGTCCGCACAGCTTCCGGGCTGCACGCAGCGCTCCCACTGGTAGCTGTAAGAGATGGGACTTTCCCCAGCGAACACGCCGGTGCCGGCGGTGAGCGTCTGGCCGACCAGCGCCACCCCCGTTATGGGAGGCGCCTGCTCGATCACCGGCGCCTGCGCCGTTGCTATCGGCTGGGTGGCAGGTGAGCTTTCGGAGAGCGAGTGGCCTTCGTCGCTGGCGGTGATGAGCACCCGCAGCGTGCGGCCGGCCTCACCTGATGGAGACGCGTAGCTGGCGGCGTTCGCGCCTTCGATGTCTTCACAGCTGAGGCCGTAGCGATCACAGCTCTGCCACTGGTAGAGGTAGCTTATGGCGCCTGTGCCAGACCAGATCCCGGGGTTTGCGGTGAGCGCTTGGCCCACTTGCGGCGCACCTGAGATTGAAGGCGCCGACGCATTGGCAAGCGCACCTGGAGCACCGACGACGGCTGTCGCGGCAGAGACGTCGGTCAGGGAGTCGAGCGCGTTACTCGCGCCCACCCTAACCCGCAACCTGGTGGCGACATCGCCTTCTGCGAGGTCGTATTCGGTTCCGGTGGCACCTTCGATGGCAGCGCAGTCCGTGCCGCTTTCGCTGCAGCTTTCCCACTGGTAGTTGATCTGCGTTTCGGTCCCCGCCCAGAGTCCTGGGTCGGCATGAAGCACCTGGTGCTCATCCGGCGCGCCCGAGATCGAGGGCGCTTCCAGCTCACTGACCGCTTCGGCCTGGATCTCGGGGCTCACCGCTGAAATGGCCTGTGTCGAGCCGCCTGCGTTGGTGGCCGTGACCACCACCCGCAGAGTCGAACCGATGTCGCCTTCCGAGAGCTCGTATTCCGGAGTCGTCGCGTTTTCGACCGGCGCGCATTCTTCGCCGGCTGAATTGCAGCTTTCCCACCTGTAGGTGTAGGAGACGGGTGCGACCGCATTCCAGCTTCCCACGCTCGTGCTCAACACCGAGCCGTCCCGTGTCTGTCCTGTGATCGTTGGGAGCGTTGTGTTCGAGGGCGGCGACGGTAACGCTACGACCGCGCTCGCGGGCGAGGAGGCCTGCGTCTGGCCGTAGGAGTTGTGAGCCACGATGAGCACCCGTATCGTCGCTCCAACATCGCTGTTCCCGAGGGCATAGATTTCACCCGTCGCCCCGGCGATGTTCGCGCATTCAGCGCCACTACCGTTGCAGCGCTGCCAGCGGTAGGAGAAGGAGATCGGTTCAGAGCCCGACCAACTTCCCGTGTCGGCGGTAAGTGTCTGCCCGTCTTCTGGGTGCCGGCGATCGACGGTGGCGCTGCGTTGACAGGCACGGGGGCCGAGACGCGTGTCACGGTTGCACCTTCGACGGCGACCTCGGAGAGGTTGACGTCTTCACCAATGAGGAAGGTGCCGCCGCCGAGGACGATCCTCGTCCCCGGTTCGACGCTCCAGCTCCCCGTCGCGGCCTGTTCGGGCACCCCCCCGCCGGTGAACTCGAGCGTGCCGCTGCTCGCGCTGACGGCGCCATCGTTGGTGAAGGCAACGGCAACCATGCTCGTCCCGGAGCCCACTGTCTTCTCGAAGGTGCCGGTGTTGAGGATCGCGGGCGCCGCGCCAGACCCTTCGGGCTGGATCTGCGGGCCGAGACACGAGGCTTCGGAGTTATCGACAAAGCTGCCCTCGTTTTCGAGGCGAGCGCCTTCGGACATGTACAGCGTGCCCCACCCGAACGTCAAGGTCCCTTCGTTGACGAGCTTGCGTTCGCCGGAAAGCTTCATCGGTTCGCATCCCGAGGACGCTTCGACCTCGCCGCTCACGCCCGATTCGATCACCGTGGCGCCAGAGCCGGACATCACGGCCGAGGCACCCCAGTCGAAGCCGCCGGAAACGTAAACGCTTCCCGCGCCGGTAAGCGCCGCGCCGCTCCCGCTCAGCCTCAGCGAGGCGAGCATCGAAACTTCGGCGGCGTCTGTGAGTTCGAGCGAGCCGCCCGAGATCACGAGTTCGCCAGCGTCGTCGAGGACCCCTGCTTGGTTGCTGCCTTCGCTGACGCGGACAGTAGTTCCCGCGCCCACACATGCGACATCGGCAGGACCGGGCGCCTCGCCCGTTGACCAATTGACGCGTTCCGACCACGATCCTTTCGACGGGCCGATCCAGGTGTCGGTACAGACCGATTCGGATTCGTAGGAGGATCCAACGACGACCGCGGTTGCCGACGAGACACGCGACGCGTAACCAGCAGCGTTGCTCGCCGTTACCACCACGCGTAGGGTGTCAGCCACGTCACCGGCCGCAAGGTGATAGCTCGATTCGGTAGCCCCCGAGACATCAGCACAGCTTTCGCCTGCACTGTTGCAGCTATCCCATTGGTAGGCGTACGCTAGTGGCGGGGTACCAGTCCACGTGCCGCTGCTGGCGCTGAGCGTCTGCCCCGCTTGCGCCGTACCGGAGATCTCCGGCGGCGCCAGGTTCAACGGCGCAGTGACCGACGTGCCGACCACGGCGCTGGGTTCCGAGCTCACCGAAGCGAAGCCTCCCGCATTCGACGCCGTCACCACAACCCTCAGCGTGTTCCCCACGTCTCCTGACGACCGCCCGCGTTTCCCCGCATAGCCCCACCTGGCACCACGAGCGAGGACGCCCCGCGGGGCGCCCTCGACTGCGTGTGGCTATGTGTGATGCGCTATGCCCGCATCGACTTCGATCTGGCGATGCGTGTGATCACGCCGGACAGCGGCCCGTCAGTGCCCGCGGCCCGATTTGCCGTCGTGGCCGAACTTGCCGCCACGACCGCCTTTGTCGCCATAGCCCTGTTTACCGCCATGGCCCGGGTTACCTCCATGGCCCGGATTACCGCCGTGACCGGGCGCCGGACCCGGCGGAACCGGATGCGGGGCGGGGATGATGTTCGTGATCTCGCCGGTGCTGTCGTTCATGATGATCGCCGGCGAGCGGGGTGCGTTCGGGTCGAAGTCGAACATGTTCTCGAGCGTCCCCGCCGTGGTGTCCGCGGAGCCGTCGCCGATCTGTCCGAGGTTCCAGTTGTCCTCGATGAACTGCGTGATCGACGCCTGCTCGGTGAACGTGTCATCGACATAGTTGCTGCGCGCCCACGGCGAGATCACCAGAAGCGGCAGACGCGGACCGACGCCGCAGCGGTCGTTCTGGGCGGGAGGCGCGCTGACCGTGCCGCACTTCCCAGGTCCGCTGAGCGAGTCGATCGTGTCCTCAGACGGCCGCACGATCGGCCCCATCTGGTGGTCATACCACCCGTCGGAGTCGTCGTAGGCGATCACGATCGCCGTGTTCGGCCAGTAGCTGGACTGCTCGATTTCATCGATCGTGTCCACCAGGAAGCGCTGTTCGTCTAGCGGATCGGAGTTGCCTGCGTGCCCGTTCTCATACGCGGGCGGCTTCAGGAACGACACCTGCGGCAGGTAGCCCTGGATCAGCGCCTGGTGAAACAGCGAGATGTCGTACTGATGGTTGACGGCCTCGTCCGCCGGTGTCCCGGTGGGATCGCTGAGACCGACCTGCGAGATCGAGCTCGGCGCCACGTGGTCGGGGTTGGCAGTGCTTGCATAGAACTCGAACGGATCGTGGTGCTCGACATAGTCAGTGACGGTGGCGCCACCGATGTTCTTGTGCGAGGCGCCGCATATCGCCCGGCCTTCCTTGATTTCCGACGGAGCAAAGCCACCCTGGAACCAACCCCAGGTGACATCCCTGGCGTTCATCAGATTGCCGATGTTCTCGCCGCTCATCGAAACCGTCACGCCCCCCGGAGTGCCATTGGAGCTCAGCGGCGTGGTCGGGTTGCTGCACTGGTCGTAGTAGGGCTCGCCGTCGCCGAACAGCGTGCCGTTGGCGATCGCGGTGGATACGCCACCGTGCGCTTCGGCGCCGTTGGTCTGACCGGAGATCAGGTTGAGGGCCCCCGGAGTCGACGGACCGAACTGCGTGTCATAGGAGTTGTCGTTCAGCGAGAAATGCTGCGCGAGATTCCACAGCCCCGTGACCGTGTTACCGTCGTAGTAGTCCATCACGATCCCGTTCGGCCCATAGCTGCTGGAGTCGGGCGTGGTGCTCTGCGTGCAACCGCTGCCGGTCGTCTTCTGCACGAACTTGTCCATGCGGCCTTCATCGAAGGCTTCCTGCTCAGCCGCGTAGCCGTGGTTCTGATCGCAGGTGAGCGCCTGGCTCGGTTCAAGGCGCTGAGGCTGGTACAGGTTGGGGTTTTTGGTGAGCAGGCTGGTGGTGAGCCCGTTGACGGCGGGCGTACCCGGCAGCGGCGTGAACGACGGCTCGCCGACAGGATTGGTGGCATGCGGATAGGTGCCGAAATAGTGGTCGAACGAGATGTTCTCGTCAAAGATCACCACGACATGCTTTATCGGCGTGGTCGATGCGGGGGTGGTGGGCGGCGGGGATGCGCTTGACATCGAGATGCCGAGCACGGCCGCTCCGGCGGCCAGGACCCCCATGCCGCCCGCGATGAGCTTCTTCCCAGTGCGCAACGGATTTTCTCCTTTTCGGACTGTGGGCGGCGATCGCCTGGCCGCGCCCCCCGGCCGCCCGCGTGGGAGCGTGAGTGCATCGTGGAGTCCCTCGAAAACGGTGGTGTCAACAATCGGTCACAGACCCGTTGCGATTGTGTGACCAGACCGATGTTTCACAAAATGAAAGCGAAGCCGCCACGTTTTGGTAACAAGCTCGCAGGCCGCGGGATTTACGGTCAGCGGCGTGAAAGCACCTGTTAGCAGGCACCCGTGATGCGCTCGCGCCGAGCAAGGCGCACACTGGCGCTGGTGTTGGGCGCCGCCGTGCTGCTGCTCGCAGGCGCGGCCCTGGCCCCCGGTCGAGGCACGCATCGGCCCACCCGCTTCGGCGCGAAGTCGATCGCGCCGCACACGAACACAGCTAACCCGCTCGGCGTGCGCATCTCAAAGGTCTACGGATCGAATATCCCAGCCCGCGTCTACGGCACGGAAATCGCAGACCTCGAGGACCAGGGCGTGAACACCCGCGGAGAAATGGTCTCCGAGCTGTCCCCCCTTCCCGCGCGCGCGTTCGTGGGTCCCGTGGCCGCCTACAAGCTCTACGCCGAGCACTGGACAACGATCGCCGAGCGCGATGCAGCCGCGCTTCGCGCCACGCTCACGACGGACAGCCGCGCGCAGGCGCGCCTGGCCTGGGAGACCACATGGAGCGCCTATCTGCACCTAGGCGCTGTATACGGCCTGTTTGGGTCGCTGAACCAGGAGATCGACGGGATGCCCAACGGGCTGCTGCCCGGCGGGCAGGCCGATCCCCATTTCACCGGGTTGCATCGTCTGGAAATGGGACTGTGGGGCGGCGCCTCACCCAGCTCCCTGGCGCCGATCGCCACCAAGCTCACACGCGATCTGCGGAGCCTGCGAGCGAGCCTGCCGAGCGTGCAGATCACACCGCTTGAATACGCCACTCGCTCGCACGAGATCATCGAGGACGCCCAGCGCGACCTGTTGAGCGGCACCCACGTCCCCTGGAGCGGCCAGGGAGTGCTCGGAACCGCCGCCGGCCTGGACGCCACGCTCGAGGTCTTCCACACATTGCAACCGTTGCTCTCGGGCCGTGAAAACACCGAGGCGGAGGTCCGCAGCGAGCTGGCGTTGCTGAGCGCGGCGATCGCACAGATCCGCCACAACCACTCCGGCTGGCCGAGCCTCGCCCAGCTCACGATGGGAGAACACGAGTTGCTCAACGGAACGCTCGCGGGAGCCCTCGGCGCGCTCGAGCTGCTGCCGGGCACCCTGGAGACCAGGACTCCCGCGCCAACCCCAAAACTCCCCATCCCCACACCCGCCGAAAAAGCGGCCGAACGAGCGGCGGAAGACGCGCCATGAGCGACCTCGATCGCAGACAGTTCATGAAGCGCTCACTGGCCGTCGTCGGAGCCGGTGGAGTGGGAGCACTGGGCGGCGCGCTCATCGAGAGTGAGCTTCGCGCCCACCCGAAGCCCGCTGATGCCCTCGCGCAGTCGCGGGCGGTGTTGAGCGACGAATTGCTGAGCAGCGTGCCGTTCGACGGACCCCACCAAGCCGGGATCATCACGCCGGCGCCGGCGCAAGCCCAGGCGACATTCGTGGCGCTCGACTCGATCGCCCCCAACCGCGAGCTGCTCGCCGAGGCATTGCAAACCATGTGCACACGCGCGCGCGGGCTCACACAGGGCGAAACCGTCGGCGCGCAGGAGATCGACGATCCACCACCGGACTCCGGCATCCTTGGTCCGATCGACACGCCGGACGCGCTGACGGTGACGGTTGCCTTCGGCGCCTCGCTGTTCGACGAACGCTACGGCCTTGCCGTGCGCAAGCCGAAGCTGCTGCACCAGATGCCGAGCTTTGCGGGCAACGAACTCGACCCAGCGCGCAGCCACGGCGACCTGCTGCTGCAGGTGTGCGCCGGACACCGCGACACGGTGGTGCACACTGTGCGCGAGCTGATGCGAGTGGTCGCGGGGCGCCTCACCACGCGCTGGAGCATCGACGGCTTCCAGAGCGCAAGGCGCGGGCCGAGCCCACACAACAGCCCGCGCAACCTGTTTGCCTTCCGCGACGGCACCGCCAACCCCGACGTCGCCAACGCGAGCCTCATGAACGAGCTGATCTGGGTACAGCCCGGCTCGGAGGAACCGGCATGGGCCACCGGCGGTACCCATATGGTCGCGCGCGCAATCCGTATGCACGTCGAGTTCTGGGACCGCGTGGGCATGTTTGAGCAGCAGAACATGATCGGTCGCGACCGCGTCACCGGCGCGCCGCTCGGCGGCACCAGCGAGTTCGAGGAACCCCGCTATGAGCTCGATCCACTGGGCAAGCGGATTCCACTCAACGCCCACATCCGTCTGGCCAATCCCCGTACGCCGCCCACCGCCAATCAGCGCATCCTGCGCCGCGGCTACAACTACGACCGTGGCGTGGATGAGGCCGGCAATCTCGACCAGGGTCTGATGTTCATCGCCTTCAACCAGGACGTACGGCGACAGTTCGAAACGATTCAGGCGCGCCTTGCCGAAGAGCCGATGATCGACTACATAACGCCAGTTGGCGGCGGCTACTTCTTCGCGCCCCCAGGCTCCCACGGCCCCGGTGACTGGGTGGGCTCGCAGCTGTTTGCCTGAGAAACCAGCGCAACTGGTCAAATTCCTCAAGCATCGCCAGCTTTACGTCGATTGAGCGTGCATGAGCGCGACGATCCCCGCCAGAGCCAGATGACGGCGACCAGCCGCGAGGCCACCTCCGGCCGAAGCACACGTCGTCTCACCGCACTCGCAGGCGGCTTGCTGGCGGCACTCGTGGTCCTCTGGATGGCGTGCTGCACGACCGCACCGTCCGCCTCAGCGGCCGTTGCGCGTCCACTTTGCTCCGGCGCGACGTCACTGGGCTGCGCCCGCACCCTGGCGATCGCCGGGACAGGCGGCGGCGAAACCGAAGAACCCGAAGAAGAACCGGAAGGCGCCGAAGAAGCTGCCACCGCGGAAGTCGAAGACGAAGAAGAAGGCTCAGAAGAAGGCAGCGCGAGCTCCGAGCGCGCGGCGCAGGAAGGCGTGGTGCTCTCCCAGTTGCGACTTACCGCAAATGCCACGACGGCGCTTGCGCACCACCATCCGCTGGCCTCAGTCATCGGCTTCTCGTTCACGCTCAGCGCAGCCACCGAGGTCCGCGTCACGCTCGTCCGGCAAACGAGCGAGCACGGGCATACCGACTGGGTCGTGCTTCCGGACTCGCTGAGCCTCCACGCCAAACAGGGTCGCGTGAGCCACGACCTCACCGGTCACAACCGGCTCTCACCCGGGCGCTACCGGCTGACGCTCAAGCCCGCCGGTGGACGCTCACGCGCGATCTACCTTGACGCTCAGCGCTAGCCTTTGGAGGAGCTTGCCGCGATTTGCCAACACGCTCCGCTGGTCACCTGTCTGCCTGCTGCTGACGCTAGCCTCGCTCTGCTCGCTCAGCGCGGCAGCCGCGGCATCGGCGGCGCCACTGACACCGTCCGACTACACCGTGCGCCCCGCGTGCGCTGCGCCCTCTCCAGGTCGAGCCGCCTGCCTGGTACTGGGACTGGCGCCGAAGACAACCGTTGCGCGAGCTCGAACCCACTCGTTTGCGATCGGCAGCGCCGCCCCCACTAGCCTTGTAAAGCCAACAGAATGCGCCGAAGACTACCCCGCAACCTGCCTGACACCTCAGGATCTGCGCAACGCCTACTTCCCCGGCGAAGCGGCCGACGCCCCCACTTCCGAACCGCAGACGGTCGCGCTCGTCGACGCCTACAACGACCCCAATGCGGTCGAAAACCTGGCGACATACGAAAAGGAATTCGACGTCGAATGCACGGGGCCGGACTGCTTCGAGCAGGTCAACCAAAACGGCGAAACCACGAACCTGCCCTTCCCCAAGAGCAAACTCGAACTGGAAACGTTCGCCGTCGGCACACACCGCGAGCGCGAAGAAGCCGAAGAAGCCGAGGGATGGTCGCTTGAGATCGCTACCGACATAGAGATGACCAGGGCGATCTGCCAAAACTGCCACATCGTGCTCGTCGAGGCAAGCTCCCCCGAATATTCCAATCTCGAAATCGCCGAGAACACGGCCGCGAAGAAGCTCCACGCGACCGAGATCTCAAACTCGTGGGGCGGGCAGGAACCGGAAACCGACAGCGAAGCCTTCAATCATCCCGACATCCCGATCACAGGTGCGGCTGGAGACTACGGCTACCTGAACTGGGATGAATACGCGAACCGCAACGAACAGGGCTCACCCTACTTCGAGGGCGCCAGCTACCCCGCCGCCTCGCCTCATGTGATCAGCGTCGGTGGCACCAGTCTGAGCCTCACCCCCGAAGGCGCATGGGAAAGCGAGTCCGCCTGGAATCTTGGCGGCGGCGGCTGCAGTGGCTCGTTCCCCACGCCTCAATGGCACGCCCCTGAATGGCAGCTTCACGTGAGCGACTGGGCGGCGGTTGGCTGCGGCCAATACCGGGCAAGCACCGACGTCTCGGCCGACGCCAACACGTCAACGGGCGTAAACGTCTACGACACGACGCCCTATCCCGAAGAAGAAAAAGGCAAACGCATACGGGTGGTGCCCAACTGGATACCCGTCGGCGGCACAAGCGTCGCCTCACCGATCATCGCCTCGATGTTCGCGCTTGCTGGAGGCGCCCACGGCGTGGCCTACCCAGCGCGCACGCTCTACTCGCACCTCGGATCGTCTCTGTTGCACGACGTCACCAGCGGCGGCAACGGGAAGTGCGACGATGACTACACCCCCACCTGCAGCGGCTCACTCACCTCCCCCCTGGACTGCGGCGCCGGCTCGTGGATCTGCAACGCCACCACCGGCTACGACGGCCCAACGGGCGTCGGCACCCCCAATGGAATCGGCGCCTTCAAGATCGGCGAAGAAGGCGAACCGACAAGCAAACCGATCGAAGAATCCGGCACCTCGAAAGACGGCTCCGGCGAAGGCCCCGGCGGAGGCTCGGGTGGCAGCTCGGAAACCCCAAGCACCACCGGCAGCAACGAAAGCAACAACTCGGGAGGCGGATCGCCCTCCGGCGCGCAAACGCAGGACAAATCGCCCGGCAAGTCCGAGCACTCCCACACCGCCGCCAAGCAGAGGACCCGCATATCCGCACTCACGCTGACCGCCAACGCGCGCGCTGCGCTGCGCCATCGGACGCCGGCGATTGCGCAGCTCGCGTTCTCCTGCACCGTGAGCCGCGTAGCTGCAGTGCACGTCACGCTATCTCTACAGGTCCACTCGGCCGGCCACGCCCATTGGCGCACGCTCCCCGGCTCGCTCGCCTTCAAGGCAGTCAAGGGCCTCAACCGCCGGCGACTACACGGCTTGGGGAACCTCGCGCCTGGTATCTACAGACTTACGCTCACGCCGGCCGGCGGCACAGCCCGCTCGATCACGTTTCGCGTCCCCTGACGCGGCCCGGCGTTCGCTCGCGCGGCTCGCCCTCGACCGCCGGATGCTCGCGCAGTTCGCGCTCGAACTGCTCGCCCCGCTCGGTGAGCCACCATGAGTTGGGGGTTCCGCGCGCCGGGCTATTGGCGTCGCGATTGACGATCAAGCCCTGATACTCCAGGCGCGTCAGCAACTTTGAGATCTGACCCTGGTCGACGACGCCGGCGCGTTCGGCCACCTCACGATTGCTGCCACCTGGGAGATCGGCGATCGTCATCAGCACGCGCACCGTTCGATAGGTCAGGCGTGCACCCGGACGTTCCTGCGAGGATCGACCCGCAAGCTCCGGGACGATCGAGGCCGCCTGAGCTCGCAATGGCGGCGCCGGCCTGCGCAGCTCGTTGCCCGCCACCTTTGCGCCCAGATAGGGGAGCACGATCAAGCTCATCAGCTCGCCATGCAGCTCGATCAGGGGGGACTGCTCCTCGGCGGGCTTTGCATCGCCACCAGCGGCGCCTGCGCCGCGTGCGAGCATGCGCGTGTAGAGCACCGCCAGCACTGCGCCAACCACCCCCTCGGCAACCACCGATGCGGGAGCACCTCCGGCGGAACCGTCCGCCCGTCCACGATCCACGACCTCACAAAGCTCGGCAATCACCTGCGAGCGACGTTCGAGTACGCGCGGACCTCCGCCCGCAGCATGTACAACGCACAACTGAGCGATCAGGGGTCGCTCGTCAAAGAAACGCAGCAGCGCGCCCAGGCCCGCCCTGATCCCCTCGCGCCAGCCCCTCTCGGCGATGTATGCATCCACCGCAAGCAGCCTCGCCTGCTCCACACCCCAATCGAACGTCGCCAAGAAGCAGTCCTCGATGTCCGCAAACAGCTCATAGAACAGCCGCCGCGAAACACCCGCACGCGCGATCACGCGCGCCACCGTGACCGATGACGCGCCGCGCATGGCCACCTCTTCGGCCATCGCCCCCAGGATCCTGGATCGCTGAATCTCCTCCACGTTTGACCGCGTCTCTCGAGCGGGCCCCTCGACACGCTCAAGAAGACCCTCCGATGCTCCGCGTGTGCTTGATATTACCCGTGGAGAGCATCTGCCTACTGTCCACTGACGATCGCCAGCGTGCGTATACAGCTTTGGCAGCGCGCCGCGGGTCCGGTCAAGCGCCCAACACAGCGGGAGCGCCGTACTCGCTCAGCACACCCGGCAGCGCCACGCTGCCGTCCTCACGCTGGCCGTTCTCCAGCAGCGCGATGATCGTGCGCCCGACGGCCACCGCGGTGCCGTTGAGCGTATGCAGCATCTGAACGCCATGCCCCTCACGGCGCACGCGGATGTTGAGGCGGCGAGCCTGGTAGTCGGTTGTGTTGGAGCACGACGTCAACTCGCGATAGCGACCCTGACTGGGCAGCCACGCCTCGCAGTCGTACTTCTTGGCGGCGGAGTTGCCAAGGTCGCTCACGGCGATGTTGACGACGCGATAGGGCAGCTCCAGGTCTTCCAGGATCTCCTCCTCGATCGCGAGTATGCGCTCGTGCTCCTCGACCGAGCGCTCCGGCTCGACGAAGCTGAACATCTCCACCTTGTCAAACTGGTGTACACGAAAGATCCCGCGAGTGTCCTTGCCGGCGGATCCCGCCTCGCGACGAAAACACGGCGAGAAGCCCGCATAGCGCAACGGCAGGCGCTCGGCGGGCAGGATCTCCTCATCGTGCAGCGAGGCCAACGCCACCTCGGAGGTGCCGACCAGGTACAGGTCGTCGTCGGCCAAACGGTAGATCTGCTGCTCGGTGTCGGGCAGAAAGCCCGTGCCATACAGCGCGCGTTCGCGCACGAGCACGGGTGGGATCACCGGCTCGAAGCCATGACCGCGCAACTTCTCCAGCACGAAGCGCACGAGCGCCAGCTCAACCATGACAAGATCGCCCTTTAGGTAGGCAAAGCGCGCGCCCGACAGCTTCGCGGCATGATCCATGTCAATCATCGCGCCCGCCAGTTCCAGGTGATCGCGCACGCCAGGAGCCCGCTCGCCACCCGCCTGCTCAGGGTCCGCCTCAGGCTGCGTTCCCTGCCGCGCGCTCACGCCCACGCGCGGCTCGCCAACGACCTTGACCAACTCGTCCTCCGGGCCAGGTGCCGCGGTGGGATCGGGCAGATTGGGAAGTGTCGCAAGCACCGCCGTCAGTCGCTCCTCGATCTCCCCCAGCTCGCGACTCAGCTGCTTCTCGCGGGCCCCGACCTCACGCTGGTGGGTGATCGCCTCGCTCGCGTCCTGGCCCGCGCGCTTGGCCTGCGCAATTGCCTCGGCGGCCGCGTTGCGCGAAGCGCGCAGCTCCTCCACGCGCGGGATCACAGCACGCCGCTGCGCATCGAGCTCGAGCACCGAATCGAGTCCCGCCACGGCACTCTCGCCACGACGCCCAAGCTCGGCGCGCACCCGCTCGGGATCTTCTCGGATCAGCTTGAGGTCGAGCACCTCGCCCTGCCCGCTGACGCGCTATTTGGTGGACAGCGTGATGTTGACCGAAGGCACCTTTTCGGCCTGCAGTCCGGAATACTTCGCGAGGAACTGGGCGATGTCCGTGGCGTTGTCGCCCACGACGAGGTTCTCGGGCATGATCGCTCCCGAGAAGCCGCCGTTGCGGATCGCGTATAGGACCTGTTCAACGTTCTCCTTGCGGATGTTGAAGTTGGGTCCGTTGGTCTTTACGCGGTCCTTGATCGACGTGGCCGATCCCTTGGCGCCGACGACGGCGAGCGTGTGGCAGCCGGAGCAGTGGTCGCGGAACAGGACCGCGCCACGGTAGTAGGGATTGGTCTTCGCCAGCGAGATGCCCTGGGTGCCGCACGCCGACAGCCCGCCGGCGAGGGCGAGCAGCGTCGTTGCAAGTGCGAGCATCTTCACGGACAGCCTCATGCGCGCCGGAATATATCGGTTGGGGTAATCGGTTGGGGTCCTTGGCGGAACACATGCCCGTGTCGAGGCGGTCCGTCCCTCAAAACCCGTGAGCGGTTCCAGCGGCGCGCAGAGCCAAGAACACGACCACCAGAGCGGACAACGTCATCACGCCCATCTCGCGTCTGACGATCGCGGCAACGACCTCGTGTTGCTCGGCCTCGGGAAGCCCACCGACCGCCTGGGCATCGGCGAGCTCGCGCTGGTCGAGGATCGTCTGCGCGGAGCTCACTCGCAGCTGCTCGGCGACAAAGCCAACTGCCAGCGGCAGCAGCGCATACAGGTAGAAGAGCTGTTCGCTTGAGGAGTGCCCGGCGGCGGCCAGCACGCCGACCGCCAGCGCAAACACGAGCGCTGCCGCCTGCGCGACGCGCAGCGCCACCCAGAAGCTGCGACTGCTCTGATGGCGATACCAACGCCACGCGCCAAGCAGCATCGGCACCGCGTTGAGCACGGCCAGCGCGATCGCACCCATGACGAGGGCTTCGGTCATGCCAATCCGATCCCTGCCATTGAGGCAATCGGCACTATGTAACAGGTTGTCACAAGGGTGATATAACAGCGCGCGTGCTGCGTAGCTATCTCCCGGCGATCGTATTCCTCATCCTCGGCGGCGCCGTGGGCGGCACCTTCGCAGTGCTGAACGCAATCGTGGGCCCACACAGGCGCGTCGAGCACAAGCAGGACCCCTACGAGTGCGGTCTGCCCTCGGAGGTCAAGCACGGAATGCGCTTCGGAATCAGCTTCTACCTGATCGCGATGCTGTTCATCCTGTTTGACATCGAGGTCGTGTTTCTCTATCCGATCGCGGTCCAGCTGAAGGCATACGGCGACTTCGCGCTGGCCGAGACGGTGACCTTCATCGTGCTGCTGACGGTGGCGTTCGTGTACGTATGGCGCAGAGGAGCGCTCGAGTGGAGATAAAGCGCGAGCCGGTCGGGACGGGCGGGACCGGATCCTTGCGTGTCAACAAGCACGACTCCAAGGAACTGCTGCGCGGCTCAGAGCTGCTTGGGCCGACAGCGCCCGCGAGCATGGACGGCGAGGAGCTCGAACGCTATGTCCACGAACGCGTGCTCACCACCACGCTCGAGAAGGCGGTGGCGTGGGGGCGCTCCAACTCCTTCTTTCCGCTCGCCTTCGGGCTGGCCTGCTGCGCGATGGAGCAGTTCCAAACCGCCGGCCCGCGCATGGACATCGGCCGCTTCGGCTTCGAAGCGTTTCGCGCCTCCCCGCGCCAGGCCGACCTGATCATCCTGGCGGGCAGGGTGTCGATCAAGATGGCGCCGATCATCCGCCGCCTGTATGACCAGATGCTCGAGCCTAAGTGGGCGATCTCGATGGGTGCCTGCTGCAGCTCGATGGGCGTGTTCAACAACTACGCGCTGGTGCCGGCCGACAAGTTCATGCCGATCGACGTGCACGTGCCCGGCTGCCCCCCAAGGCCGGAGGGCCTGATGCACGGCATCCTCAAGCTGCGCAAGATGGTGCAGGACGACCCAGACGCCGGCTGGCGCGAGCGCTACGGGGCGCACGGCACCGAGGAGATCCTCCCCGGTGCCTGACGCGACCGGGCTGGAGCTGATCGCCAGGGAGCTGCGCGAGAGCGTGGGCAACGACGCGATCGCGGGCACACTGCATTTCCGCGGTCGCGCGAGCATCGAAGTGGCGCCGGGCAGCATCCGCGCCGTGCTCGCCGAATTGCGCAAGCGCGGCTACAGCTCGATGATGAGCGTGCACGGCCTCGACTACTACCCGAGCGAGCCGCGCCTCGGGGTCCACTACGAGCTGCTCGACATGAGCAAGGTCGATCGCATCACCGTCACGCTGCGCGTCGCAATCGACGCTCCCGAGGTGGAGTCGGTGACGCCGGACGGACCCGACGGACCCGGCTGGCCCACGGCAGACCATCAGGAGCGAGAGATCTACGACATGTTTGGGGTCGTGTTTCGCGGCCATCCCGACATGCGCCGCATCCTGATGCCCGAGGACTACGAGGGCCATCCGCAGCGGCGCGACTTCCCCGTCGGCGGTGAACCGGTGATCTTCACCTACAACGAAGGCGAGTCGCACGGGGTGACGCGATGAGAAGCCATCCGGTTGCGACCAGCCTCCTCACCTGGGAGCCGCGGCGATGACCGCCGGGCAGATGTCCGAGTACCGTCGCCGCGAGGAGAGCATCACGCTCTCCCAGGTGGAGCAGTCCGGCGAGGATTCCCACGAGGAGCTGCTGACGCTCAACTTCGGTCCACACCACCCTGCCACACACGGGGTGCTGCGATTGCTGGTGACGCTGCAGGGCGAGGTCGTGCGCTCGATCAAGCCGGTGATCGGCTATGTGCACACAGGGATCGAGAAGACCGCCGAGGACAAGGCCTACTGGAAGGTGATTCCGGTCGTGGAGCGGATGGACTACCTGTCCTATTACTTCAACGCGATGGCGTTCTGCGGCGCCGTGGAGACGCTCGCCGAGGTGGAGGTCCCCAAGCGCGCCCAGTATCTGCGCGTGATCCACCTCGAGCTCAACCGCATCGCCTCGCACCTGATCTGGCTCGGCACGAGCGCCCTGGATCTCGGCGCGGTCTCGATCTTTCTGTACTGCCTGCGCGAGCGCGAGATGATCCTCGACCTGTTTGAGATGTCCTCCGGGGCGCGCATGCACACGCGCTACTTCCAGGTGGGCGGAGTGATGGAGGACATCCCGGTCGGCTTCGTGGAGAAGGCACGCGCCTTCACGAAGGTGATGCCCGGCCGCGCCGACCAGTACGGGGCGATCCTCAACGCCAACCAGATCATCCTCGAGCGCCTGCGCGGCACCTGCACGGTCGACGCCGACACACTGCTGCGCCTTGGCGTGACCGGCCCGCTGCTGCGCGCCGCCGGAAACCCGTGGGACCTGCGCAAGGCCGCCCCCTACAGCTCCTATGAGGACTTCGACTTCAAGATCCCGGTGGGCACGGTCGGCGATAACTATGACCGCTTCGCTGTGCGGGTCGCTGAAATCTATGAGTCGGTGAAGATCATCGACCAGGCGCTCGACGGCCTGCCGGAGGGCCCGCACATCACAACCGACCGCAAGGTCGCACTGCCGCCGCGCCACGAGCTGGCAACCTCGATGGAGGCATTGATCCACCACTTCAAGCTCGTCACCGAGGGCTTCCGGGTGCCGCCGGGTGAGGTCTACTACCCGATCGAGTCGCCGCGCGGGGAGATGGCCTGCTTCGTGCGCTCCGATGGCTCCTCGAAGCCGGCACGCGTGCACATGCGCGACCCCTCCTTCGTGAACCTGCAGGCGCTGTCGCACATGGCCGAGGGTTCCTACATCGCCGACATGATCGCCACCCTGGCGATGCTCGACCCGATCCTTGGAGGGATAGACAGGTGAGCGTCAAGCGCTATGAGGGTGGCTCGCGCGTGCCCGGCTGGTATGAGCCGGTCGATCCCGCCAAGGACCCGGCGCTCGTGCCGAGCCAGGCCGACGTGCAGGTGCCGGGCGAGCTACGCGCGGAGATCGAGGGACACATGGCGCTGTATCCCGACAGCCGCTCGGCCGCGCTGCCGGCGCTGGCGGCCGCCCAGCGCGTGCACGGTTGGTGCTCGCCCGAGGCGATTGACCAGGTCGCGTGTGTGATGGGTCTCACCCCCGCGTATCTCGACGCGGTGGCCACCTTCTACGACATGCTCGACACCGAGCCGGTGGGACGCCACAGCGTGTATGTGTGCACCAACATCTCCTGTTCGCTGCGCGGGGCCGATGCGCTGTATGACGCAGTGCGCGACGCCGCCGGGGACGACGCTGAGTTCAACGTGCGCTCGTTCGAGTGCCTGGGTGCGTGCGACATCGCGCCGATGGCGTCCGTCGACGGCGTGTACGTCGGCCCGCTCACGCCTGAGGATGTGCCGCGGCTACTGGAGGACGCGCGCGCGGGACGTGAGGTACTACCTGACAAGCAGCTGGCCAAAATGCGCGTCGCTGATCCCAACGCCAACTCGCGCGAGTTCCCTGAGCATCCGGCACAACCGGCGATGCCGACACCAGGTTCGGTCGGTCATGCTCCCGCGCCGGGCTCCTCGGGTGAGAACGCAATCGAGGGACCGCCGCAATGACCGACATGCTGCTGTTCAAGGACATCGACGAGCCCGGCCTGGCGACACTCGATGTGTATGCCAAGCGCGGCGGCTACGAGTCGTTGCGCAAGGCGTTCGCGACGACACCCGAGGATGTGCTCGCACAGCTCGAAGCCTCCGGCCTGCGTGGGCGCGGCGGGGCTGGCTTTGCGATGGGCAAGAAGGTCTCGTTCCTGCCCAAAGGCTCGATCGACAAGTACCTCGTGTGCAACGCGGATGAGTCCGAGCCCGGCACCTTCAAGGACCGCGAACTGATGCAGAAGTCCCCACACATGCTGATCGAGGGGATCGTGATCGCCTCCTACGCGGCCGGCGCGAGTCGCTCGTTCATCTACATCCGCGGCGAGTATGTCCACCAGGCGGACATGCTCGACGCGGCGCTCGCCGAAGCCAAGGCCGCCGGATATATCGGCGAGGACATCCTCGGCTCGGGGCACTCGCTATCGCTGGTCGTGCACCGCGGCGCTGGCGCCTACATCTGCGGCGAGGAGACCGGCCTGCTTGACTCGCTTGAAGGCAAGCGCGGCAACCCGCGCCTGAAGCCGCCGTTCCCGGCCAACCAGGGCCTCTATCAGGGGCCGACGCTGATCAACAACGTCGAGACGCTGGCCACCGTGCCGGCGATCATCGCGATGGGCGGCGAGCAGTACGCGAAGCTCGGGACCGACACTTCCAAAGGCACCAAGCTCGTGTCTGTCTCAGGCCATGTGCAGAAGCCCGGCAACTACGAGATCGAGCTGGGCACGCCCTCGCGCGAGATCATCTACGACCTCGCCGGCGGCCCGCCCGAGGGACGCCAGGTCAAGTGCTGGTTCCCGGGTGGCTCCTCCTCGCCCGTGCTGAGGGCCGACGATCTGGACCTCCCCTACGACTTCGACTCGATGGCCAAGGCCGGCTCGATGCTCGGCTCGGGCGCGATCATCGTCGTGGATGACTCCACCCCGATCCTCGACGTCGCCCTGAAGGTCGCGAAGTTCTACCGCCACGAGTCATGCGGCAAGTGCACCCCCTGCCGCGAGGGCACCACCTGGACCGTGAAGATGCTCGAACGCATCGACAACGGCACGGCCACCCCAATGGACATAGAGATCATGGCGTCCGTGCAGGAGCACATAATCGGCAACTGCCTATGCGTCCTGGGCGACGCAATGGCCATGCCAATCGGCTCAATGATCGCCAAGTTCCGCGACGAGTTCGAACAGCACATCGAGACAGCTCGCGCCCGTAACAACCTGGGAGCAAGCCCGGTGGTAGAAGAGGCCCTCGCATGACGAAGCAGTTTGGAGTGAAGGGCCGTAGGCCCGAAACGGTTAACGGCGCCTGGAAGGCGCCGCACCCCATCAAACGCGGGGCAGGATGCCCCGCGGCGCAGACCAATTTGGCGGCGAGGTAAGCCAATGCCAAGGCCAGAACAGAGGATCATCACCTTCACAATCGACGGCCGCGAGGTGCGGGCTCCCGAAAACGCGATGCTGGTCGACGCCGCGAAGCTCGGCGATGTGGAGATCCCGGTCTTCTGCTACGAGCCCAAGCTGGGCAACCCGGTCGGCGCGTGCCGCATGTGCTTGGTCGAAATCGAGGGCATCCCCAAGCTGCAGACCGGCTGCTCGACCCCCGTGAAGGACGGCATGGTCGTGCATACCCAGTCCGAGCGAGTGAAGACCGCTCAGCGGTCGGTCGTGGAGTTCTTGCTGATCAACCATCCGCTGGACTGCCCCGTGTGCGACAAGGGCGGCGAGTGCCCGCTGCAGGACATCACCTTCGGTTGGGGACCTGGGAAGACGCGCTTCGTGGAGGAAAAGCGCCACTTCGTCAAGCCTCTGGAACTCTCGCCGGAGATCGCGATCGACCGCGAGCGCTGCATCCTGTGCTATCGCTGCGTGCGCTTCAGCCAGGAGATCTCCGAGGACTACCAACTGGTGCTGCTGGAGCGCGGCGCGCACTCCTACGTGTCGACCTTCGACGGGCATCCGTATGTGGCCCCGTTCAGCGGCAACATCGTCGAGCTGTGCCCGGTCGGCGCGCTGACCTCACGCCAGTATCGCTTCCGTGCGCGCCCATGGGACATCGAGGACGCGGGCTCGGTGTGCACCCTGTGCCCGGCACAGTGCAACGTGACGTTGACGGTGCGCGACGAGCGCGTGCTGCGCGTGCTGGCGCGCGAGCATCCCGAGGTCGACGACGGCTGGCTGTGCGATCGCGGCCGCTTCGCCTACCCGAGACTCGGCGATGAGGGCCGCGTGACCCAGCCGCTGCTGCGCGACGGCGGCGATCTGCGTCCAGTCTCCTGGGAGCACGCGCTGGACGAGGCAGCCACCCGTCTGAAGCGGGCCGGAGCGAACACCGGTGCGATCGTGGGAGGCGGGGCCACCAACGAGGAGGGCCTGCTGCTGAGTCGCCTACTGCGCGAGGGCCTCGATTCGCCGCACATCGACTCGCGCGTGGCCGGCACGTTGCCGCTCGAGCTGCACCAAGCGCTCGCCGAGCCGAACCTGCAGGCAAGCGTCAGCGACCTCGAGTTCGCCCACGCGGTGCTGGTACTCGAGTGCAACCCGATCGAGGACGCGGCGATCCTCGACCTGCGCCTGCGCAAGGGTGCGCGGCGTCACGGCATGAAGCTCGTGCCGGCCACCGCCGCCGATCTGCTCGACGAGCGCGCCGCCCAGGAGCTCGCGAGTAAGCTGAGTGAGATCGGCGATGAGATCGTGGTGCTGTGGGGGGAGCGCCTCACGGCCGGACCCGACGGCGCGAAGGCCGCTCAAGCACTGCTCGATCTCGCCGCGAAGCTCAACCTGGCCGACACCGAGGGCGCGGGCCTGCTTGAAATCCCGGCGCGAGCCAACGGTCGCGGACTGCGCGAGGCGGGGGTACTGCCAAACGCCGGGCCGGGCCTCAGTGCGCCCGCCGAGGACACCCTCGGGGGCGCAAGCGGACTGGACGCGCACGGGATCGCCGAGGCCCTGAGCAAAGGGGAGTTGAGCTGCGTGTATCTGCTCGGCGCCGACCCCACCGCGGGAGCCGGCGAGCAGGACAGCGCCCTGTGGGAGCAGGCGCTCCAGCGCGCCACCACGGTCGTGAGTCACGCCACGTTCTTGACCGACGCGCTGCGCGAGCACGCCGACATCGTGTTTCCAGCCGGCGCATACGCCGAGAAGGAGGGGACGATCGTGCATCCCGACGGGCGCATCCAGCGCTTGCGCCAGGCTGCCGCGCGGGTGGGTGGGGCCGAATCCTCGCGTGCGGAGTGGCAGGTGCTCGCCGACCTTGCAGACCGCATCGGCCTCGATCTTCGGGTACAAAGCGCCGCGATGGCCTCACTACAGCTATTTGACGCCGTACCCTCCTACGCCGGCCTCACGCTCGAGGAGATCGGCGGCCGCGGTGTGCGCCCGGTCAATCCAGTCCCACCCACCCCCGTGGCGGTGGCCTCATGACATCCGGCGCGTACGGAAGCACCACGACCGAGACGACACCGACCGAGCGGGGGGAGGCCGGGCAATGACCGCACTCGCTACCGTCGGCTACTACGAAGCCTGGTGGATCCAGATCATCAAGGCGATCGTGATCTTTGCCGTGGGCTTGCAGCTGGTGCCGGTGGTGCTGCTCGCCGAGCGCAAGCTGTTGGGACGCTTCCAGGCGCGCTACGGCCCCAACCGCGTCGGTCCCTACGGCGCGCTGCAGCCGCTCGCCGACATCGTGAAGCTGCTGACCAAGGAGCAGTTCCGGCCCAGCACCTCGACCGGGTTCCTGTTCGCGCTGGCGCCGACGATCTCGATCATGACCGCGGTGGCGGCGTTCGCGATCATCCCGTTCGGCAACGTGCAGCACATCTTCGGCACGCCCGTCGGCCTGTATGGCATCGACGTGTCGATCGGCCCGCTGTACCTGTTCGCGTTCGGGGCGGTGGCGTTCTACGGGATCATGCTCGGCGGCTGGTCCTCGGGCTCGAAGTACTCGTTCCTGGGCGCGATGCGCGGAGCGGCACAGCTGATCTCCTACGAGGTCTCCCAAGGGTTGGCGCTGGTGGGCGTGATCTTCACAGCAGGCACGCTGTCGCTGACCGGGATCGTGCAGGCCCAGCAGGGCATGTGGTACGTGGTACCGCAGTTCTTTGGCTTCATCGTGTTCCTGGTCGCGGGCTTCGCCGAGACCAACCGCGCGCCGTTTGATCTCGTGGAGGCCGACGCGGAGCTGGTGGGCGGCTACAACACTGAGTACGGCGGCGGGCGCTTTGCCTCCTACTACTTCGCCGAGTACCTCAACGTATTGGTCGTCTCAGGCGTCGTGACAACAGTGTTCCTCGGCGGCTGGCTGATGCCGTTTGGCATCCACCCGCCCGGCTGGGTGGACCCGTTCGTGGTGCTGTTCAAGATGGGCCTGATGACGTTCCTGTTCATCTGGGTGAGGGCCACGCTCCCGCGCCTGCGCTACGACCAGCTGATGAGCTTCGGATGGAAGATCCTGCTGCCGCTGGCCACGCTCAACGCGCTCGTGACCGCCGTGCTCGTTGTGGTGACCCACTGATGACGTGGACGCCGGCTGTCTCCCCTGCCGTGGCCTTCCTCCGGAGGCTGCCATGACCTGGGATCCGGGCAAGGACGTCGTGCAGGTGATGCGCACCCCCCCGCCGGGCGCCGCGCGCAGCACCTATCGCGCGTTTGGCGAAACGCTGCGCGGGCTGAAGACCACGTTTGGGCGGATGCTCGAGAAACCGGTGACGCTCGAGTATCCGGAGGAGAAGACCCCGGTGTATCCGCGCTTCCGCGGGCGCCACAAGCTGCACCGCTTCGAGGATTCAGATCCCACCCACCCCAACCTCGAGAAGTGCGTGGGCTGCTCGCTGTGCGCCGCCGCCTGCCCGGCCGATTGCATCAGGGTGGTCGCAGCCGAGAACACGCCCGAGCAACGCGTGTCGGCCGGCGAGCGCTATGCGGCCGTGTATGAGATCAACCTGTCGCGCTGCATCTTCTGCGGCTACTGCGAGGTGGCGTGTCCGTTTGATGCGATCACGATGGGCCACGACTATGAGATGTCCGACTACACGCGCTCGGACCTCATCTTCACCAAGGAGATGCTGCTGGCCGAGCCGCTGGAGCGCACCCCGCTGCGCCGGGAGGGCGAGTGAGCTCCGTCCTGTTCTTCATCGCCGGGATCGGCGTGATCGCGGGTGCGATCGGCGTGGTGACTTTCAGCAACCCCTTCTACAGCGTGCTGGCGCTCGTCGGGCACCTGCTCTCGCTAGCCGTGCTGTTTTTGCTGCTGCGCGCCGAATTCGTGGCCGCCGCGCAGGTCGTGGTATATGCCGGCGCGGTGATGGTCCTGTATGTGTTCGTGGTCGCCTACGTCGGCGGCGAGGAGCAGTCGCTCGACGGCCAGCTCACGCGCCGCCCGCGCTCGCGCGGCGTGGACGGGCGCAAGCCGACCGGCGCGCTGTTTGCCGGTCTACTCTTGGTCGAGCTATTCATCGCGCTGCTCGGCAGCGGCCTGAAGATGGTCTCCGGCAACGGCGCTCCGTACTCCCCCGGACCGCGCACGTACGGCACGCCCGCGTACATCGGCAACCTGCTGCTGACCCGCTTTCTGCTCGTGTTCGAGACCGCCTCGCTGCTGCTCCTGGTGGCGGCCGTCGGCGGCGTGGTGCTGGCGCGTCGGCGCGGCGGACTGGAGGACGACGATGAGGCCGTGCTGACCCCGCTTGACATCCTGCGCCCGCGCGGCACCGGCACGATGACCGAGGGTGTGGAAGGCTTGGCGCTCGCGCACGCACGCTCCGGCGCGAACTCCGACGATGACAACGAGAACGGGGCCGGCTGGTGAACATCGGCTGGTACCTCGCCGTGTCGGCGATCGTCTTCTGCACGGGCGCGTTCGGCGTGATGACCCGCCGCAACCCGCTCGTGGTGCTGCTGTGCCTGGAGCTGATGCTCAACGGCGCCAACCTCTCACTGGTCGCGTTCTCGCGTATGTGGGGTAACGGTGACGGGCAGATCCTCGCGCTGATTGTGATGACGGTGGCCGCGTGCGAGGTGTGCATCGGGCTCGGCATGATCGTGGCGATCCACCGCCGGCGACTGCCAATAGACGTCGACGAGCTGAGGGAGCTTCAAGGATGAGGATTTGCGGGGCGTGCCTGTGAGTACGACCACGTTTGGCTGGCTTGTATTGGCGTTCCCACTGCTGGGCACCACAGTGATTGGCGCCGGCTATAAGAAGTTGCACGGGCGCACCGCTGGCTGGATCGGCACCGCGGCGATCTTCCTTGCGTTCCTGGCGGCGCTCGGCGCGCTGTTCTCGCTGCAGAGCCACGCGCCCCACGATCGTCAGCTCGTCTCATCGCTGTGGAACTACGCGAGCACGGCGGGAATCGACGCGCAGATGTCGATCCTGGTGGACCCGCTGTCAGTGTTCATGATCCTGGTCGTCACGGGCGTGTCAACCACGATCCACCTGTATTCGGTGTCCTACATGGACGCCGACAAAGGCTTCGCACGCTACTTCGCCTACCTCAATTTCTTCGTGTTCTCGATGCTGCTGCTGGTGCTGGCCGGCAACTTCCTGCTGCTGATCGTGGGCTGGGCGTTCGTGGGCGCCGCCTCCTACCTGCTGATCTCCTTCTGGTACCGGCGCACAACCGCCACGCGCGCCGGCATCAAGGCGTTCGTGATCAACGTGATTGGCGACGTGGGCCTGGTGCTGGGCACGTTCTTCCTGTTCAAGCACACCGGCACGCTCGACTTCCTGAAGGCGTTCAGCGCCGCGCCGCACGTGTTCACAAGCGGCGAAGGCGACGTGACCGCAGGCTGCCTGCTCTTGCTCGTGGGCGCGTTCGCCAAGTCCGCGCAAATCCCGCTGCACACGTGGCTGCCCGACGCGATGGAGGGCCCCACCCCCGTCTCAGCGCTGATCCACGCCGCCACGATGGTGACCGCGGGCGTGTATCTGATCGCGCGCATGCACCCGTTCTTCGAACTGGCGCCAGCCGCGCAGGACGTGGGCGCGATCGTCGGCTGCGCGACGCTCGTGATCGCCGCCACGATCGCGCTGACGCAGACCGACATCAAGCGCGTGATCGCCTACTCGACGATGTCGCAGATCGGGTACATGATCATGGGCGTGTCCGTCGGCGCGTACGCCGCCGGGATGTTCCACCTGATGACCCACGCGTTCTTCAAGGCGCTGCTGTTCATGGGCGCCGGCTCGATCATCGGCGCGATGGGCGGCGAGCAGTCGCTTGAGAAGATGAAAGGCTTCAAGAAGGCGATGCCGTTTACGTTCGCCTGCTTTGTGATCGGCGGCCTCGCGCTGTCAGGCATCCCTCCGTTCTCGGGCTTCTTCTCCAAGGACGAGATCCTGCTCGTGACGGGCGAGCGCGGCGGCTGGCACTGGGCGCTGTACGTGTTCGGCTACATCGGCGCGTTCATGACCGCGATCTACACGTTCCGGATGATCTTCAGGGCCTTCTACGGCGACCCGGTGGACCAGGCGCGCGAGCTCGAAGGCGGGCATCTCTACCACCCGCCGCAACCCACCAATCCCGCCAACGGCGAGGTCGAGGACACCGACGTGGGCTTCCCCGGCCCGACGCACGCGATCGCCGAGCGCGCGCTGCCGATGCGCGTGGCGATGAGCATCCTCGCGATCGGCGCGGTCGGCGCGGGCCTGGTGCAGATCCCCAACGTGGACTACGTGATCGACAAATTCCTCGAACCGAGTTTCTATGGCTCGACGCTGTACACGGTGCACACGCGCGACGGGCTGCTGTGGTTCGGCCTGGCGCTCGGCACGGTGCTGGGCCTCAGCGGGATCGCGATCGCCTACCGCATTTGGGTCAAGCAGCCCTCGATCGCCGTGGCCGCGCGCACTCGTTTCAAGCCGCTGTATGAGCTGTCGTTCAACAAGTGGTACTTCGATGAGCTGATCGACGCGATCGTCGTGAAGCCCGCGGCGGCGGCCGGACGCTTTGCCACCGGCGCGGTGGAGCGCGTGTTGGTGGAGGGCGCGATCGTGGGCGGCGTCACCACGGTTGTGCGCGCCTGCTCGGCGTCGGTGCGCGCCGCGCAAACCGGCCTGTTGCGCTACTACGCGGCGCTGCTCGTGCTCGGCGTCTCTGCGCTTGGCCTCTACTTCCTGCTGCAGGCATAACCGACCCGCCCTCACATACCGACGTTCATCCAACCCCCTTTTCTCCATTCACCTGACCCCGACCCACCGACCGACCCCTTTTCTCCATTCACCTGACCCCGACCCACCGACCGACCACTCCCGCTTCTAACTCATGCCCCCTCTTTCCATCCTGATCTGGTTGCCCGCCGCCTGCGGACTGCTCGGTGCGCTGCTCGCCGGCCTTGCCCGCAGCCACAACGCCGCAACCGGTACGGGCTCGGAGGCGCTCGCAACAGAGCCCGCTGACGCTGAGGTGGCGCCGAGCAAGTGGGGCGTGCCGGGTGTGCTCGCACTGCTCGGCTCGCTCGTCGCGCTGGGCCTGGCGATCGGCTACATCGTGCAGTACGGCCCCGGCTCGCACGGGTTGAAGGACGTGACCGACATCGTGTGGATCGCGGAACTCGGCATCCACTACAAGCTCGGGGTCAGCGGCTTGAACGTGTTGCTCATTGGCCTCACCACGCTCCTCTTCTTCGCGGCGGTGCTGGCCGCGAACCTACGCACGTGGGACCGGCCAAGACTCTTTTACTTCAACTTCATGCTGGCCGAGTCGGCCGTGCTCGGCGCGTTCCTGGCTCAGGACCTGGCGCTGTTCGTGGCGTTCTTCGACCTGATGCTGATCCCCTTCTACTTCCTGATCTTGTTTGGCGGGCCCACCCCCCCCGGTCCGGATCGCGTCAAAGCAACGATCAAGCTGGTGATCTACACGCTCGTCGGCTCGCTGCTGATGCTGGCCGCCGCGATCGCCACCGGCGTGCTCGCCGGCGAGCAGAACGGCGGACACATCACATTCGTGCTCTCCCAACTTCAGGGCCTGCCGCTCAGCACGGGCTCGCAGGAGTGGATCTTCCTGTTCTTCGCCGCGGCGTTCCTCGTGAAGATGCCCGCGTTCCCGCTGCACGGCTGGATGCCCGACGGCTATCGCGCGATGCCGATCGAGGTGCTGATGGTGTTCAGCGGCGTGCTCTCGAAGGTCGGCGCGTACGGCTTCCTGGCGATCGTGCTGCCGCTGTTCCCGCAGGGCGCCGCGCACTTCCAGACGCTGATGCTGATCCTCGCGCTGTGCTCGATCGTCTACGGCTCGGCGGTCGCCTTCACGCAAACCGACGCGCGGTTGATCGCAGGATATTCCTCGATCGCCCAGCTCGGCTTCATAACGCTCGGGATCTTCGCGCTGAACCCGCAGGGCGCCCAGGGCGCGCTGCTGCAGATGGTCAACCATGGGCTGGTGGTGGCGCCGATCTTCTTCATCATCGCGCTGCTGTCCGCGCGCGCCGGCGGCTCAGAGGACATCCGCGAGATGGGCGGCATCGCGTTCCGCGCGCCGGTGCTCGCCACGATCTTCCTGGTGGTCGCACTCGCCACGCTGGCGATGCCCGGCTCGGCCAACTTCGTCGGCGAGTTCCTGATCCTGCTGGGCGTCTTCAAAGCCAAGCTCGCGATCGCGATCATCGCCTTCAGCGGCGTGGCGATGGCGAGCGTGTACGCGCTGAGACTGTTCATCCGCGCGATGCACAACCGCGTCGGCAGTGGCGTCAAATCGCGCGAGATCACACGCATGGACGCGCTCGTGCTGGTACCGCTGCTGGCGGTGATCGTGTTCCTCGCGCTGTACCCGCAGGGGGCGCTGAAGCGCTCTGAAAGCTCGGCCAGCGCGTCGGTCGCCGCCGCCCACGCCGCACTCACCCCGAGCCTGGCGCCTGTCGCCGCAAGCGAGCCGCAGATCGTGACAGAGGAAACCTCGGGCGAAGCCGATCAGAGGCAGGGCGCGGCGCGTGAATCAAATGAAACCGGAACGGCCGAAACCGGCGGAGAGGGCAGCGGGCGATGACCTTCCACCCCTACACCCCCAGCCTGGCCACCGCCCACCTCAAAGGCCCGCACGTCGATTTCGCCGCACTCTCGCCGCTGATCGCGCTGCTGGGAGGGGCGATCGTGGTGCTGATGGTCGGCCTGATCGGTGCGCGTCGCGTGCGCCAGCAGTTCGTGCCGGTGCTCAGCCTGGTCGCACTGGGTGCGAGTATCGGCCTGTCGGTCTGGCGCTGGAACACACCCGAGTCGATCGTCTCCGGCGCGCTGCGGATCGACCAGCTGTCGCTCGTGCTCACGATGATCCTGGCGGTCGGCGGGATTGCCACGGTGCTGCTCGCGTGGCGCTCGCAGGCCGCCACCGAAGCGTCGCACGGCGAGTTCCACTCGATGCTGCTGACCGCGATCGGCGGCATGGCGCTGCTCGGCGCCGCCCAGAACCTGGTCTCGCTGTTTCTGGGGCTGGAGCTACTCTCGATCCCGCTGTATGTGCTGTGCGCCACCGAAATGCGCCGCGAGCGCTCGTTGGAGTCGGGGCTGAAGTATTTGATCGTCGGCTCGGTCGGCTCGGCCACGCTGCTGTATGGGCTGGCGCTCGTATACGGCGCCACCGGTCAGACCGACTTCTCCGCGATCGCGAGCGCGATCTCCACCAGCGGACTCGCCACCAACGCGATGCTGCTGACCGGGATCGCGCTGTGCGTGGCCGGACTCGCGTTCAAGTCCTCGGTGGCGCCCTTCCACCAGTGGACGCCCGACGTCTACGAGGGCGCCCCCACCCCGATCACTGCGTTCATGGCGGTCGCCACGAAGGTGGCCGCGCTGGGCGTGCTGCTGCGCCTGTTCGATGTCGCCTTTATCGAAGCCCACGCCAGCTGGGGGCCGGCACTGGCGGCGCTCGCCACGATCACGATCCTCGTCGGCAACGTGGGCGCACTCGGCCAGTCCTCGCTGAAGCGAATGCTCGCCTACTCCTCGGTCGCCCAGGCCGGCTACATGCTCGCCGGCGTGGTGGTCGCGACGCGCCTCGGCGCGCAGGCCACCGTGTTCTACCTGGCCGTGTACGTGGCGATGAACATGGCCGCGTTCGCCGTGATCATCGCGCGCGAGCGCGAAACCGAACTGGGCGACAGCGTCCAGGCGCTCGCCGGACTCGGACGCGAGCAACCGTGGCTGGCATGGCCGATGACGATCTCGATGCTCGCGCTCGCCGGCATCCCCGCCACCGCGGGCTTCATCGGCAAGTTCTACTTGATCGATGCCGCCGTAGCCGGCGGCTACACATGGCTGGGTGTGGTGATCGTGGTCGGCTCGATGATCTCGCTCGGCTACTACCTGCCGGTGATTGCCACGATGTGGATGAGCGGGTCCACCGCCAGCACGCCCACCCCGGCCGGCCTACCAACACCGGGCGCCGGCCCGTTGCCGGCAATCGCCGGCGGCTCACCCGAGCTGGACAGCGATCCTGAGAGTCCAGGCGATGGACCCGAAGGCGCGACCCCAAGCGCGGGCGATGCTACCCCACCGGCCAGTGGCCGACGCGCACAGCCCGAGCTGGCCTTCGTGGCCGTGCTGGCCGCTACCGCCACGATCTTCTTCGGGATCGTCCCCCAGCCGCTGTTCAACCTCGTGCACGGGGTCGGCAGCGCGCTCGGGCTGCTGTAAGCAAAGTGAGTCCTGCCTACCGCCTACTTCACATCGAGAAGATACGGTCCAATCCAGGCCCGGTAGGGACCGATGAAATCACGAGCGGCCGCGACAACGACCAGCGCCGCCCGATGGACATCTCCAGCTGAGATGTCTATGTATCCATGCTCGATCCTTGTCCGAGCCTTCTGCGCTCGTTCAAGCCGCCGATAGAGTGCCGCGTCGATCACTTTTGCGTCGCGCAAAACGATAAAGGCAGATTGTGCCTTCGATATGTGCGCCGCGGTTGGTGGCGATTCGAGTTGGACGAGCTTGACTCCAGCGACCGCGAGATCGGCTACGAAATTCTGCACCCTACCGAGCGCGCGCTCCACAGCCTGGACGCGGTTGTACCTCTCCATGTCGTCCGTCGCTTCAAACGCCTGCTTAAAGAGCTGCAGGTCGAAGCCGTCGCCGAACCCGTCAATACAGCGCTTTGCAGAGCGCTGTATTGACGGGGGAAGTCCTCCAGATGCCTAATAATCTCGCTCTGCCAACGCTGGCGATCGACCTTGCGCGGTGCGGCGCCGGCCATCTCAAACGGTCAGTAGCCGGTCGATGCCATCGAGCGCGGCACGAGCGCGCTGATCCTTCTCCACCAGACCGCCGCGTCGCAACCCCGCCTCACGACCCGAGAGACGCGACCATTGGCCGTCGCGATCTACCAGCACGCGACCACTTGCCATAACGTTTGCCAGGAACAGCGGATCGTGCTCGGCGTCTCGCAGACGGACTGCATCGACTGGCCTACGAGTAGCCGCTTCGAGCTTCAAGGTCAAATCGGCCAGCCGGTCGAGACTGTCGTCAGTCAGGTCCACGAGCACGTCGACATCGCTGGTAGGCGTGTCTCCACCCACGGCGGTAGATCCGAACAGGATCGCCAATCGTTTGTTCTGCTCGGTGCGCAGAACGCGACGTAGGGCCCCGATCAGCGGCCACGAGCGTCGCGCATACTCCCGCTCTTGCGGTGGTAGCACGAGCGTTCTCGGTGATTGCCTTGCCGCTCTCAACGTGCCCTGACCCACGGCCCGGCGCAATGTGCGCTCGCTGACACCAAGTTGCTCGGCAAGGAGGGCCAACTCCGTCATGTGTCCATAATAGCGTCGCCATGCGTCCGTTATGAGTCAATAACGCGCCATCGGCCCGAAAGTCCGACGCCTCCGAGAGCGCCGAAAATACGGCTAGAGCGTGCGGCTTGCAGCGGCGGCGTTGTCATCGGCGGCCTGCTGGCGCGTGGCCGGCGTCACACACACGTGGTCCTGCGGGCGAGCTTCGCGCCACACGTAGCCGCTGTCGCATTGCCCATTGGAGTGAACCCGTGAGGATGCGTCATGGTTGTCGTCGGCGACCTGCTGACGGATCCTCGGAAGCACACACACATGGTCGCCGGGAAAAGCTTCGCGCCACACGTAGCCGGCAATACAGCTGGTCGGGCCGTATCGCCCAGAGATTTGAAACATGAGCTGTTGGGCGTTCGGATCGTACCCTGCACCCGTTCCATCCATTTCCTGAGAGCTGACCGCGTATGGACCGGAGGGTGGCGCGGATGCCGAAAATGAGTTTTTCCCGACGAATGGATCGTCAAAGAACAGGGAGATGAGCTCATCGCCCGGAGCCTCCCAGTTGACGTGCTCCTCGGATTGGGCGGGATAGTAGTTCAGCGTCCCTTCGTCGCCCGTCAGGAATCCATCGGATTCGCACACGTAAACAGCCATCGTGCCCGGTGGGATCGTGGGTGTCGGACCGAAGTCTGCCTGCCACTCCCCGTGTTCGAGAGTGTTGCCCGGCATCAGGAAGAGCGTGGTGGTCTGGAGCTGGTTGAAGACCAAAAGCGTGGTACTCGTCATTGGAGAGCCTCTCTGGGGGTTGCACTCGGAGGAGCCCCCGAAGATAACGAGCCTGTCCCTCTGTCCACCACTTCTTGGACATATGTTTGAGACCGTGCTGATCTCGGGACGCGAAGCGCTCCTCGCCCGCGACGGCGCAGGCCGCCTACACGCGACCGGCCGTGCCCGCAGCCTCTTCGGCCGCCTGCAACTGGCGCTCGACCAGGTCGAGACCCGCGTCCCAGAAACCGGGGTCGGCGAGATCGATATCCACGATGCGCCCAAGCTCCTGCGGTGAGCGCGAGCCACCCGCTGCCAGCAGTTCGAGGTAGCGCGGCACGAACTCCTCGCCACGTTGCTCATAGCGCTGATAGACCGACAGCGCGAGCAGCTGACCGTAGGCATACGCGTACACGTAGCCGGGCGAGCCGATGAAGTGCGGGATGTAGGACCACCACGAGCGATAGCCCTCGGTGATCTCAACGGAGTCGCCGAGCATCTCGCTCTGACTCTCGGCCCATAGCTCCCCGAAGCGCTCGACCGATAGCTCCCCTTGCTCGCGGCGGGCGTTGTGGACCAGCTCCTCGAAGCGGTTCATCGCGACCTGGCGGAACACGGTGGCGATCGCGCCCTCGATGTTCTCTGCCAGCAGCGCCAGCCGTGAGGCGGGCGAGCTGTCCTCCGCCAACAACCGCCCGAACACGATCGTCTCCCCGAATACCGACGCGGTCTCCGCGAGCGTGAGCGGAGTGCCCTGATGGTAGATGCCCTGCTCGGCCGCCAGCGCGAAGTGCACGCCATGACCAAGCTCGTGCGCAAGCGTGAGCACGTCGCGCCGGCGCGAGGTGTAGTTGAGCATCACATACGGGTGCACAGAGGGAACGGCCGACGCGCAGAACGCTCCCCCGCGCTTGGCGGGGCGCACGGGCGCGTCGATGTGGTGCCCGTCGAAGAAACTCTTCGCGACCGCGCCCAGCTCGCCCGAGAACGACGAGTAGCAGTCGAGCACGATCTCGCGGGCCTGCGCAAACGAGTAGGTAACTTCATCCTCGGTGACGGCCGCCATGCGGTCGTAGTCGGCGAGCCGCTCCACCCCGAGTAGGCGCGCCTTCAGTCGATACCAGCGCCGCGCCAGCTCATAGCGCGACCTGACGGCGGCGATCAATGCGGCGACCGACTCGTCGCTTGCCTCGTTGGAGAGGTTGCGAGCCGACAGCCAGTTCGGATAACTGCGCAGACGGTCGTCGGTGGCCTTGTCGGCAAGCAGGGTGTTGAACAGGAACGCCCGTGTGCGAAGTCCCGGAGCCAGCGCCTCGGTGACCGCCTTGGCGGTTGTGCGCCGCAGCTCGCGGTCGGGCAGCACGAGCCGGCTGAGCGCCACGTCGAGGGCGAGTGTCTGCGTCTCCCCTGCCCCGTCGCGGCCCTCCGCTCCTTCGCTCTCCTCCGACGATTCGCTGCCGCCATCCTGCGACCCACCTGCGCCCGCAGGGATCGGCAGCTGCACCTCGATCGCGGAGGTCAGCTCGTCGAACAGCCGCGACCAGGCGCTTGAGCCCGTGACCGACTTCTCCGCGAGGATCTTCTCCTCCGGTTCGCTGAGCAGGTGCTCGCGATAACGGCGCACGTTGCGCAGGTGGTGCGCGCAGAACTCGAGGCGCTCGTCCTCCAGCAGTGCCTCGGCCCGCTCGTCCTCCAAGCCGGCCCATTCCAGCTCGAAGAACAGCAGCGTGGTCTCGATCTGGGTGGCGCGCTCCTGCATCTCCTGCAGCAGCGCTCCGCGCGGCGGATCGGAGGTGTCCACCGAGAAGCGCAATCCGGCGTAGGTGGCGGCGCGCCCGGCCAGCTCCTGGATCGTGGCCAGCTCGCGCATCGCCTGCTCCAGTGCCGCGCTGTCAAACTCGCCGAGCTTGCCCACATAGCGCTCGGCGAACGCCTGCGCCCGCTCCAGCGCCTCGTCGAGCTGACGCCGCGCTCCCGCGTCGCCCTGTCCGTCTACGAGCGGGTCGAGATCCCAGGAGGTCCGCTCCAGCTCGGCGTCGGGAACCTTGGATTGGGCGGCGGAAGGGCTCATCCGTAGCGGACGGTAGCATCGCCGATCCCATGCACGAGACGACACCCAAGGTCTTTCTGCTCGCGAGGCCCTCGATCGACGTCGAGGGGATGCGCGGTTACCTGCAGGATGTCGGCGGCGAGTCGTGGTTGGAGCGTCGCTTGGAGGAGACCGGCGGTGTGGGCGGGGATCTCAATCACGGCGAGCTGATCGTCGAGTTCGGCGGCCGGGCGTGCTATCGCAGCTGGGAGCCGGGGTTGAACCCGAACGTGACGAAGGTGCGCACCGACCAGCGCGAATATTTCGCCAACATCCTCAAGAGCGCCCATGGAAGTGTGCTGGAGCACGCGAACTGGTCCTTTGCACTGCGCAACGTGAGCCGTGTGTTCACCCATGAGCTCGTGAGGCATCGCGCCGGATCGGCCTTCAGCCAGGAGAGCCTGCGCTACGTGCGCCTGACCGACATCGGCTTCCGTGTACCCCCGGCGCTCGAGCCAGTGCGCGATCAGGTGCTGAGCATCGTCGAGCAGCTGGAGGAGTTTCAGGTGAGCGCCGCCGAGCAGCTGGGCATCGACCAGCAAGGGGTGCCGTTTCACGTCAAGAAGGAGGTCACCTCGGCGCTGCGCCGCCTCGCGCCGATCGGCCTTTCAACCGACATCCTCTGGACGGCCAACGCGCGCACGCTGCGCCATGTGATCGAGATGCGCACGGCCGACGGAGCCGAGGAGGAGCTGCGGCTCGTGTTCGACCAGATCGCGTGCGTCATGCAAGTCGAGGCGCCTGGGTTGTTTCAGGATTTCACGCGCTCTGAGGACGGTGCGTGGGTCCCTGAGCACCGCAAGGTCTAGGCAGTTGTGTCAATCAAGTGTCCATCGTGCGCGTGCGCCAGGCGCCGAGGGCTAGGAACACGACGATCCAGGCAAGCAGCACGATGAAGGCCGTCCCTCCTGCCATCGAGACGGTTGCGCCGTGGCCTCCCGAACCCGTGTTGACCGGACTGAAGTGCGCGATCGCCTGGCTCAACAAGCCATCGCGGACGCTACCCAGCCCTTCGATGTTCGCGAGCACCGGACTTGCCACCACCAGCCACGCGATCAGGGCGATGATCGCTCCGGGCTTGGACGTGGTGAGCGCGGCGAAACCGACCGCGACCACGCACATCATTCCAGTGGCCAACAAGAAGAAGCCCAGGCCATTGACGATCAGAGAGCCACTCGGCGTTGGCAGGCCCGAGGCGAAGGCGAAGGTTCCGATCAACAACAGCGCGTAGGCGCCGAGCATCATCGCGAACGTAACCGCCAGCGCGGCCGGCACACGCGAGGCGAACAGCGCCAAGCGTGAGCGACCGGTCACGACAAGGTCTCGGAACACACCGGCCGACGCGTCCCCGGTACCGGCCTCCACGCCGATCAAGAGCGCCGCGAGAGGCCCAAACAGAAGCGCGATCACCCGCAGCCCGTCGGAGAAATTCCGCACGCCGCCCGCTGGCCCGTATTGCCCCGGAGCAGTGCCTGGATTGGTGGCGTGCTCGATAACCGCCGCCACGAAGTAGATGATGATCGGGGCGAGCGCCAGCACCAGCGACCAGATCAAGATCGCGCGTTTCTTGCGCAGCTTGAGAATATCCGCGCCCGTCATCTGGGCGGCGATCGTGGCGTTCATGCCCTCACCTCCTCGTTGGTCGCGTCACTGAGCCTCGATGTGACCTCCAAGAAGCGCTTCTCGAGGCTCTGGCGCACCGGTTCCAAGCGGGAGACCGCGAGCCCCGAGCCGACCAGCAAGGCGTTGACCGCGGCGGCCCGGTCGGCTGCGGTCATGCTCGACACGTCGGCGAGCACGACACGCAGGCCCTCGTCGGAGCGATGAGCCTCACGGGCGTGCTCGCATCCTTCGAGCACGGTAAGCGCCCGCTCGGGATTGTTGACGCCGACGATCAGTTCGTGTTGGGTGCTGCCCTCGGCGAGCTCGGCGATCGCGCCCTGGGTGACGATCTTCCCCTGATCGACGATCGCTGCGTGATCGCAGATCTTCTCGACCTCGTCGAGCAGGTGCGAGGAGATGAACACCGTGCGCCCCTCCTGCTCGACCATCGCGCGGATCATTTCGCGGAACTCCTGGATTCCGCCCGGATCGAGGCCGTTCGTGGGCTCGTCGAGGATCAACAGGAGCGGATCGGCGAGCAGGCAGCGCGCCACGCCGAGACGCTGGCGCATACCGAGCGAATACTTCTTGACCTTCTCATCGGCGCGGTCTGAAAGACCGACCCTGGCAAGCGCTGGAGCGATCCGCTCGTGCGTCTGCGGCCCGCGTACGGCCGCCACGATGCGCAGGTTCTCGCGACCGGAGAGCTGCGGATGAAAGCGCGGCTCCTCGACGATCGCACCCACCCTCGCCAGCGCCTGCGCGCGCTCAGAGGGAACAGGATGCCCGAGCACGCTCATGCTACCCGCGCTGGCGCGAGTGAGACCCAGCAGCATGCGGATCATCGTGGTCTTGCCGGCCCCGTTGGGGCCAAGGAAGCCGAAGGCACTGCCACGCGGCACGTGCAGGTCGACGCGATCTATCGCGGTGCGATCTCCAAAGCGCTTGACCAGTGCGGTCGTGCTGATCGCCGGACCGTTCTCGTCGACAGCTGTTGGCCCGTCGTGGCTGGCTGGCATGGCGGTCGCTTCCTTTCTCAGGCGGCGCGGGACTGACATACGGCAGCGCGCAGGACACGCACGCGCGGCAGCCTTGCACCCCAACATAAAGCCCACATGAGAATTGACGACGCTACCGAGGGCGCGACCTACGCTTCACTTGCCTGCAGCTCCTTGATGCGTCCCTCCAACTGGGCCATCACTTCGGGGTCGCGCAGCGTGGTCACGTCGCCGAGCGCGCGCCCCTCGGCGATATCGCGCAACAGGCGACGCATGATCTTGCCCGAGCGGGTCTTGGGCAGATCCTCGGCCCAGATGATGCGCTTTGGTCGGGCGAACTTGCCGATCCGCTCGGCGACGGTGTCGCGAACGCTTTCGATCTCGGCATCGTCGCCTTGCAGGTCTCCCTGGAGGGTGACGAACGCAACGATCGCCTGTCCGGTGTCCTCGTCGTGCTGGCCGATCACCGCTGCCTCGGCGACATCTGGATGGGCGACGATCGCGGACTCGACCTCGGCGGTCGACAGCCGGTGTCCAGACACATTGACGACGTCGTCAATGCGCCCAATCACCCAGATGTAGCCGTCTGAGTCCACGCGGGCGGCGTCGCCGACCAGATACGTCTCCTTGCCGAAGCGCTTGAAGTAGGTGTCGATGAAGCGCTCGTCCTCCTTGTAGAGGGTGCGCAGCATCGACGGCCACGGGTGGGTGAGCACCAGCAATCCCTGTCCTTCGCTGATGGGCTCGCCGGTGGACTCGCTGAGCACCTGCGCTCGCACCCCTGGGAACGGGTGGGTGGCCGAGCCTGGCTTGGTGGCGGTGATACCGGGAAGTGGCGTGATCATGATCGCGCCGGTCTCCGTCTGCCACCAGGTGTCCACGATCGGGCAGCGTTCGCCGCCGATCACCTTGTGGTACCACAGCCACGCCTTTGGGTTGATCGGCTCGCCGACGGTGCCGAGCAGGCGCAGCGAGGAGAGATCGTGCTTGCCCGGCCACTCGGGGCCCCACTTCATGCAGGCGCGGATCGCGGTGGGAGCGCAGTAGAGGATGTTTACCCTGTAGCGCTCGATTATCTCCCACCAGATGTCCTTGTGGGGATAGTCGGGCGCACCCTCCCACATCACCGAGGTGGCGCCGTTGGCGAGTGGGCCGTAGACGATGTAGGAATGGCCGGTGACCCAACCGACGTCGGCCGCGCACCAGTAGACGTCGGACTCGGCTTTCAGGTCGAACACGTAGCGATGGGTGGCGCTGACGCCCGTCAGGTAGCCCCCCGTACTGTGCAGGATCCCCTTCGGCTTGGCGGTCGATCCCGACGTGTAGAGGATGTAGAGCGGATGCTCGGCGTCCAGTGGCTCGGCCGGGCACTCCGCATCGGCGGCCGCCATGATCTCGTCGTAGTAGACGTCGCGGCCGGCCTTCATCTGACAGGGCGTACCCTTGCTGCGCACGACCACGATCGTTTGCAGCGTCGAGAGATCTCCCATGACCTCGTCCACGCGATCCTTCACGGGAGCGGTCTTGCCCTTGCGCGCCGCGCCGTCGACGGTGATCAGCGCCTTCGCTTCTGAGAACTCCATGCGCTCACGCACCGCCTCGGCGGAGAACCCTCCGAACACCACGTTGTGGGGGGCGCCGATACGAGCGCACGCGAGCATCGCCACGACCACCTCGGGGATCATCGGCAGGTAGATGCCGACCACGTCGCCCTTATCAACTCCCTGGCTCTTCAAAGCACTCGCGAAGCGCTTGACCTCATCCAGCAGCCAGGCGTAGGTGATGTCGCGCTGCTCGCCCTGCTCCCCGAGCCAGTGCAGGGCAACGCGATCACCCAGGCCGGCGGCGACATGCCGGTCCAGACAGTTGTGGGAAGCATTGATCTTGCCTCCCACAAACCACTTGTAGAAGGGGGGGTTCGAATCGTCGAGCACCTGCTCCCACGGCTCGAACCAGTCGAGCTGCTCGGCCTGCTTGACCCACCATGCCTGCGGATCGCGCGCCGCCTGCTCATACACAGCGGGATCGTTCAGCAGAGCGTCCTCACGGAACCGAGCGGGTGGCTCGAAGCGCTCCAGCTCGAGCATCCGAGCCAGCTGCTCATCGAGCGTGTCCGCGCTTGAGGCCATGACCTACACCTTCCCTTCTGTGCGCATCGCTTTGACTCTACCTGTCGTTTACTCCTCGTTGCCTGTCGTTTACTCCTCCTCAGTCATCGCCCAATGGCACCACCGGCAGGACCGTTCGTTTGAACGTCGAGTTGGTCACCACCGCAAACGACGCATACCAGGCTGCTGCGGCGGTCGCCAGACCTATATAGCCGCCCCAGTGGGTGATATTCGCGTGCGGACCCACGGCGCCGATCGCGAGCAGTATGAACGTGGCGGTCAGCAACACGAACACCAACAGCACCGCTCCGCTGACACGCGTCGCAGCGACCGTCATATAGGCCGTGAATATCGCCCACGCCCATAGGTAGACGCCGATCGCATGTCCCGCGTTGCCACCGATGCTCTTCGCATAGAACACGTTGAGCGCCCAGAAAGAGATCCAGAACGCCCCATACGAGCAGAACGCGACCGCGCCAAACGTGTTGCCGGTTCGGAACTCCCACATGCCGGCGAGCAACTGCACGATCCCGCCATAGGCGAGCGCCAATCCGAGGACGACCGGCGCGCCCTTTTCGTTGACGAGATTGGCGTTAAACATCGAGAGCACAAACGTGGTCATCGCGAAACCCGCAAGACCAAGCGGCGCCGGGTTGGCCGGCGACCATGAGCTGGAGACCGCGCGCTCGCCTGCGTCTGACCTGGCGAGCGGCGGGCTGACGCCCTGTGCCGGACGAGGATGGATCGATGCTGCCTCCATGGGACCCTCCTTCGCGCCGCCCAATGCCAGGCGGCATTGATGCCTGTGAAAACGTTCGATCGCGTCGAGCTTGGAACCAAGCCGCGGTCTACTTATCTTTATTCCCCCTCAGGTAACCGCTCAATCCTCGCGCAAGTCACCCAAATGCAACATCAGGGGAAAGGGCGCTGGACATATCGGACAAGAGCACCAGCTCAGAGCGCCTGTATGCGGCCTTGGGTCGGGCGACTCAGCCGCGCTTGCGGCGCTTGCGCCTGGAACCCGCCCCGGTTGGGGTCGGAGCCGGCGCCACGTCCGCGTCGGGCCCGTTGCCGTTGCGAGCGTCCTTCGATCCTCGCGAGCTCCCACCGGGTGCACCGTCACCTGCCGCTTCGCGCTGTGCACGCATGTCGGCCTGGGTCGGCCAGGGACGCGCCTCGCCGGCAGCCCAGGCGGGGGGGTCGCCGTTTGGCCAGCGTTCCATCAGCAGCATGCCCATCGCTACCAGCCAGAAGGTGAGGATGAACTGCAGATAGGGACTGTTGAACAGCGGCAGGAACAGCACGCCCGCGAGGATGCCGAGCACGCTGAGCCAGCGCGGCAGTAGACCGGCACGCATCGAGCCGACCATCACGGCGATCATCCCCACCGTGAGCGCAAGCGCCGCCAGCAGTCCCAGCAGGCTCAGGAAGACCCCGCCAAAGCCGGTCGCCAGCAGTGCTTTTTCCACGGCGCTGTTCGTGTAGTTGCCTGAGCTGACGAAGTTGTGCGCCTCGATTGCGAGCACGATCTCGTGGATCAGGTTGAGCACCGCGTAGCCGATTCCACCGATCAGCACCAGCGGACGTGCGGCGCGCCATGTTTCATGCCTACGAAAGCGGGTGCAGTCGATGATGAACAGCAGCACCAGCGTGAGCGCAAGCACGGCAAGCGCCGCGAGCAGGTTGCCAGCGATCAGCCCAAAGGCGTGGTGGTTGATGTACTTGACCTCGGCGGCTCGGGGGCTCACAGCCGGATTGGCTTCACCGCGCAGCGCCGGTTCGAGCCCCTGAACGATGCCGACCGTGGGCAGTTCTTTGAGCGTCGCGTTCAGGATGATCGCGCTCAACAGGTAGAGCACGCCACCAGCGGACACCGGCACCCCAAGCCGGGCGCGGCGTTCGCTCTCGAAGGCTGTGCGCTCCTTGATCTCTGCGGTGGCGGCCATCGGCACGGCAGTCTATGCGCTCCTGGCCTGTGGAGTTACGCCCTCACGCTAGGATGGACCCATGGAGGGTGGAGGCTTTGGCGACCTGTTCGGTGACCCAGAGGAGTTGCAACGTCGGTTGGCGCAGTTTGCCGAACAGATGCAGGGCCAGCAGGCGCTGGCGTGGGCCGACAACGCGATCAAGCTCGCCGTCGACATGACGGTGGCGGCGGTCAACCGCGTCAACGTGCAGGGCAACGCCGAGGATCAGGCAGAGCAGATCCGTCGCGTGATCGCGCTCGTGTTTCCCGAGGCCGTCACGCTCGTGCGCGAGGCGCGCGAGGGTCTTCAGTAGAGAGCTTCACGCCCTGTCGGAGCTTCACGCCCTGTCGGAGCTTCACGCCCTGTCGGAGCTTCACGCCCCGGCGGAGCTTCACGCCCTGTCGGAGCTTCACGCCCCGGCGCGAGATGCCCGCGGGGCGCTGTCGGCGGGATCGTCGTCCTCCCGACGTTCGGATGCTCGCTCCTCTTCCCGCGAGGCGCGCCCGGCAGCGATGACTTCTTTGAAGGAGCGAAAACGGAAGATGAACACGATCGCGCAAAGACCCATGATCGCCGTGAACGTGGCGATCGCGATTTGCTGGCCGACTGAATAGGCTGCGACCACCGCCGTCGGAGCGCTCGTAGCGAACACCTTCACGAGCAGCGCCTGCTGCACGCCGGCGCCGCCAGGCGTGAACGGAACCGCACCCGCCACTTGACTGGCTCCGAACACGAGCAGCACATTGCCGACCGAGCCCCCCACTCGAAACGCGTCGAGCAGAAACCAGAAGGCCACGAAACGACACACCCACGCGACCGCCTGCCACGCGGCGACTTCGTGCAGGTAGCGACGGCGGTCGGTGAGGATCGTGAGCCCCTGACGTATGCGTGCCCAGAACGCCTTCACACGCACCGACAGCAGCGCAAACGCGACAAGCCCGAGGACACCAAGCAGCGTGATCAGAAAGAGCGTGAAGCGGAAGTGCTCGGCGAGATAGGAGATGTCGAACGAGTTGAGCTTGGAGAAGTCGGGGGGCTTGGGAAACACACCCTGAGAGAACGCGAAGATCAGCACGAACACACCAACGGCAACATCGAAGACGGACTCCACGAAGAACGCCGCGGCGACCGTGGGATAGGAGGAGCCGGGGATCGAGCTGCGCGTGAGGAACAGCTTGATGATGTCTCCGCCGCGCGCAGGAACCACGTTG
The DNA here is from genome assembly GCA_963715765.1 of uncultured Solirubrobacterales bacterium. Taxonomy (GTDB): domain Bacteria; phylum Actinomycetota; class Thermoleophilia; order Solirubrobacterales; family Solirubrobacteraceae; genus Palsa-744. The sequence continues at coordinate 2,437,881 of OY970270.1, read as the reverse complement.
TTGAAGCCGACCGCTGCGACATACGCGCCCCAGATGCGTCGCCACTGGAAGCGCACGGTCGGGTAGGCGGCTCGCAGGCTGTGAAAGAACGCACGCGAGCGCAGCGTGAGATTGAGCCCGAAGAACAGCAGTCCGAGCACAAGCGCACCCCAGTGCACGGCCGCCAGGTCGGAGAAGAACTGTCCCGCGGCTTCGACGAACGAATCGAAGCTCTGCGCGACCGACGCAGATCCGATCGTGGGCAGAGCGTGGGCGATCATGGCCAGCCCCTGGAAGATCGCAGGCGAGACGACCGAGGTCAGACCATGGGCGACTGGTTGCGCAAGCGTGGGCACCGACCCAAGCCTACGGAGACCTCCCACCGGCAACGACCATGCCTCGAGTGGCCGGGCCAACGCCCGCCGGCGAGACGTCTATCGATGAGCTGCGTCTAGAAGTCTTCGTCGTCTTCAGATTCGAGGCCCTCATCATCGAGCTCAACGTCGAGCTCGTCTGAGTCCAACTCCTCGTCGTCCCAATCGTCCTCGTCGAATTCGCGCTCGGACGCCTCGAGGACGGCACTTGCAAGCATGATGTCGATCTCCCTTCTCAGCGAGCATGAACGGTTCCCCATATATACCGCGCGGACGGGCGCATGAGAGTCAGCTCGAATGCGCGGAGCCATCGAGCGCCGCGAGTACCAACTCGTCGTGCTCGGCGGGCTTGACCTTGCGCAGCACCACGGCCACCTTCCCGTCGGGTCCGACCACGAAGGTGGTGCGCTCGTTGCCGAAGTACGTTTTGCCGTACATCGACTTCTCGACCCACACGCCATAGGCGTCGGCCACGTGATGGCCCTCGTCGGCCAGCAGGGCGAAGTTCAAACCCTCTTTGTCGTGGAACTTCTTGACCTTCGCCACAGGGTCAGGGGAGATCCCGAGCACGACCGCATCCGCTCGCTCGTAGTCGGTGCGGTGATCGCGCACCCCGCAGGCCTGTGTCGTGCAGCCCGGGGTTGAGGCCTTCGGGTAGAAGTACACGACCACCGGCTGGCCGCGGAAGTCCGAAAGCTTCACGACACATCCATCCTGGTCTGACAACTCGAAGTCGGGGGCCTCTTCTCCTTGTTCGATCACGTCCCGGATCCTAGCCATATCGAGAGAGTCCAGCTCTGGCAGGGGCCTGGCCCAGACAGGAGGCTATGTCCCGTTCAGGACGAGCGCAGCGTCGCCACGATGATCGGCGAGCTGGTCGGATGCTGACTGCCACCCAATGGCTCGGCCGTCACCATCACGCGGCGAACGCCCGCAAGATTGCCCGGTACATTCACCGAGGCGCTGCCGCGGTGGTTCACGCCGAACAAGGCATCGGTCGGCCTCGGATTGCCATTTTCCCCGGCGAGCCATAGCTCATAGATCTTGCCCCGTGGCGGCTGGGAGATGCCCGAGACGACCAGTTCGGCGTGCGTGCCGACCTGGCGCAGCGTAGCGTGCGCGCCAACCGGCACCGACGCGAGCTGCGCTGTGGTGACGTGCACCGAGGGCGCCCGAGAGCCTGTGTTGAGCACGATCGCCCCAATCAGCAGGCCCGTGACCAAAGCCACCCCTGCTGTGAGCAGTTGCGGGCGACGCAAACGCAAACGCAAGCGCGCGCGCTGGGGTCGATCCGCCCTCGCGCCGGCCGCGTTGAGCAACTCGGCCTCAGAGCGCACGCCGACCATGATCCGCTCGTGCAGCGCCCCGGAGGCGACCCCTCCCGGCACGGCGACCGGCAGCGAGTCGGCGATCGGTTGTAGGTCTGCCACGGCCGCGCTGCACACCGCGCAGCGAGCCACGTGCTCGCGGTAGCGCTCGGCCTCGTCGTGCTCGAGCGCCCGCAGCACGTAGGCAGCTGCCTGCCCACACTCCTCGCACTCGGGCTCGTCGCGGCCCGCGGGGCTCATCGGAGAACCTTCCCCGGAGACGACAAGCGCACTCGCATCTTCTCCAGGCCCAAGCGCATACGTCCCTTGACTGTTCCAATCGGTAGATCGAGCATCTCGGCGATCTCAGTATGGGTGAAGCCACCGAAGTACGCCAGTTCGATCACCCGAACCTGCTCGTCGGGTAGGCGCTGCAGTGCGCTGCGAACCTCCTGGGCCTCGTCACGACGCGCCACCTCTACGTCGGTGCGATCGGGCGACTCCAGGTGTTCCTCGAGCCCTTCGTCGCTCACGTTCTTGTGGGTGCGCACCCCGTCGCGACGCAGCCCATCCACGGCGCGATGGTGGGTTATGCCGAGGATCCAGTTGCGCACGCTCCCGCGCGAGCGGTCATAGCGAGCGCCGCTGCGCCAGGTGGAGAGCATCGCCTCCTGCACCACGTCCTCGGCGAGTGCTCGCCGCCCGATCATGCGGTACGCCAGCGAGAACGCGGCATCGAGATGGCGCTCGAGCACGATCTCAAACGCCGCCGCGTCATTGCGGCATACCAGCTCCATCAGCTCCTCGTCGGCGAGCCGACGCAGATGCGTCGGGGAACGCGCAAGGTGAGATTTGATCGAGCTCATTTGAAACGACCCGGGAAACGCATCGAGGGTTATTCGCACGACAGGCTCCCTTGGATCAGGCGAACACGAGCAGTTCCGCCTCGACGGCGACTTTCACGCCAACCCGAGTGTCGCAGGACGCCAGTGATCCGCTCGGGGCCCCTGCGCGAAGACCAACCGATCGATACGTAGCCCCGACCAGAGGGAGATCCCACAATGGGCCTCGACAATCCGCTCCATCTCATGTTTTTGCTCGTAGTGCTGCTGCTGGTGTTCGGAGCCAAGCGACTACCAGAGCTGGGTCACTCACTCGGCACGGGCCTGCGCGGCTTCAAGGAGGCAATCGGCGGCCCCGGTGTGCACGAGTCTCTTAGCACCGTGGGACAGAATCATTCCCAGCCGCAAGCGTCGTTCGTGAGCGCACAGACTCCGTCGGCGATCGTCGATACACAGTCCTCCGCACACCTCGCCGGCGTTCAAGCACAGGCAGAGCCAGCGATAGGCGAGCCCGACGACCGCGCCGCCTGAGCACGCGCGGAACCCTGAGCGAGACCGACAGGAGCAGCTATGGCGGCCGTTGCCATTGCCAGCATCGGACATGAGGAGCGACTCAGCTGGGTTGACCACCTGGATGAGCTGCGCAGCCGTCTGATCATCGCGCTGGTCGCGATCGCCGTGGCGTTCGCGGTGTGCTTCTGGCAGAACCACGCACTGCTGCGCCTGGTCAACGCGCCGCTCGCCCACGAGACCCAGAAGCAGGTGCGCGAGGGCTACGGGCCGCTGGGCGCGACCTACAGCGTCCAGCAGAGCTCTCGCGACGTGGCCGTACAGCTGGCGAGCGTCGTGAGCGCGCTGGAGCAGCCCGGTAGCGGCGCGAGTGCCGCCACGCGCGCAACGCTTCATAGCACCGCCCGGCGACTGCAAAAGGACATCTCGCGGCTGTCGGCCGCCCCCAGCGGCAACAAGCCCGTGACGCTCGGGATCGGCGAGCCGTTCAACACGACGATCGGCGTGACGCTGATGTTTGCGCTGATCCTCGCGTTCCCGATCGTGCTGTGGGAGCTGTATGGGTTCCTGCTGCCAGCGTTCAGCCCCGACCAGCGCAAAACCGCCAACTCGCTGATGCTCGCGATCCCGGTGCTGTTCGTGATCGGTGTGGCGTTTGGCTACTTCGTGGTGCTCCCGGCCGCTGTGCGCTTCTTTCAGAACTTCAACAGCGGCCAGTTCAACGTGCTGGTACAGGCGAGCCAGTACTACCACTTCGCGGCTGTGATCCTGCTCGCGATGGGACTTGTGTTCCAGGTGCCGGTGGCGATCCTGGCCGCCACCCGCGCGGGCATCGTCACGCCGGCTCAGCTGGCCCACAACCGCCGCTACGCGATCCTCGTGTGCGCAGCCGTGGCTGCGCTACTGCCGGGCGATGCGATCACCCTGCTGCTGGAGACCGTACCGCTGTATCTGCTGTTCGAGGGCAGCGTGCTGCTTGCGCGCATCGTCGCGCATTATCAGCCGCAGGCGGCGCCGGGCTTCAGCCCGACTGCTTGAGACCGGCAGGCGAACCGGCAAGCGCGGGATCGTCGAGCACGAGCTTGATGAACAGATCGGTGAGCTTGGGATCGAACTGGCTTCCCGCGCCTTGCGCCAGCTCCGCGAGTGCCTGCTGCGCTGACACGGCAGGCTGGTAGACCCGAGGACTGGTCATTGCCTCGTAGGCGTCGCAGATAGCAATGATGCGAGCCGACAGGTGAATCTGCTCGCCGCGGACCCCGTCCGGATAGCCGCGCCCGTCGTAGCGCTCGTGGGTGGCTCGCACGATCGCAGCGACGGCGCGCCCCGTGGCGGCGGAGGCGAGGATCCGCTCGCCGATGATTGTGTGGCGCTCGATGAAGACTCGCTCCTCGCCGTCGAGCGGAGCCGGCTTCTCCAGGATCGCATCGGGGATCGCGGCCTTGCCGATGTCGTGCAGCTCGGCCGCCGCGATGAGGTCCGCGAGGTCGCTCTCGGACATCTCCAGACGAGTCCCCATAAGGCGGGCGAGATGCGCCACCTCCTGCACGTGGGTGCCCAGCTCGGGGTCGCGTTCGCGCTGTAGCCCGAGCAGCACGTCGCGCCACTCGGGAGCTGGGAGCGGGCGCAGGAGACGCTTCTGGGCGTAGAGGCGCTGGTCGGCGATCCGCATCGCGTGCTCGGTGGTGTGCGCCTCGACGCCCAGCAGCACCTCCCCATAGCTGGCGCCGATCGTGAATCGCTCGCCGCGCTCGAGCAGCGAAGCGGCCAGCTCTGCGGCGACCGCCACGGGCTCGGAGGTTGACTTCAGCAGCGCGCAAAACTCGTCACCCCCCAGGCGGTAGGCACGGCCGTGGGGCGCGGCATGCTCGGCCAGCCTGCGGGCTAGGCGCGCCAGCAACGCGTCGCCGGCGGGATGTCCGAACGTGTCGTTGTAGAGCTTGAAGCCATTGAGATCGAACAGCAGCATGAGCCTTGGGCTGGCGGCACTGGTGCCAGCGAGGGCCAGCTCGAGGTCCCGCAACAGTGCCCGGCGGTTGCCCAGACCCGTCAGCGGGTCGCGCTCGGCCAGCTCGCTTGTGGAGACGATCAGGGCGATGTTCTCGCGCGCCGTCGCGAACAGCCGCGCCAACACGGCCACGAGCGTTGCCACCGACAGCCACGTCGACGCTCCCACGATGCCCTCGACGCTCCCGTAGGCCAGCACCCCGATCGCGGCCAACCCGCATAGGATCGGGGCCGCCATGACAGCTCCCAGCGAGTGCCGATCGCTGACCCCCTCACCGTTGGGCTGCCACGCTCCGACCGCGAGTATCAGGGCCGCCAACAGCCACAGAGTGTCGAGCGGCGTACCGACCACATAGCCCCCGTGAGCTTCCTGGAACAGGTACACCACGTCGGCCACCGCCATCGCCATGAAGCCCAGGGCGATGGCCGCGAAAGTGCGACAGCCGCGCCACCCACCTAGCGCCAGCATCACGACGGCGACGCCGATCAGGAGAACGTCGGTGAGCGGATAGGAGATCGACAGGGCCGCCCTGACCCCGCTGACATGATTGGCCAGCAGGCCCGGCGTGGAGAGAGCCAGCGCACCGACGGCGCCGACGGCAAGGCCTCCGATAACGCCGTCCAACCACATGCTCGCCCGAAACTGCAGCGCGCGGCGGCGGCCCAACAGCACGATCGCCAGATACGCGCCCAGGTAGAGGCACAGATACAGGATGTCCTGGGCGCTCGGCGCGAGCGATTCGCTGATCGAGGCCATGATTTCCGCGGCGGCGTCGCAGACGAGACCGAACGAGAGGCATACCCATGCCAGCCGCCCATCGGCGAGGAGGATGGCGCGCGCGAGGCACACCCCGGCGCAGCCAACCATCACGGCATCGTAGACCCACACGTCGTATAGAACAGCGCTCCAACCAAGGTCGAGGCCCAGCACCGTGTGAGCGCCGTGCACAAGCACAAGCACCACCAGCGCGCCCAGCACGACACACACGCCACGAGGCGCGTCGCCTCGAATGACTGTCCGGTGGGCAGAACCCATCTATCGATGTATCGGCAATCGCACGCATTCTGTTTAGTGAGCGCTACTTCAACAGACGCGACATACGCCGGTCCTTGAGCGGACGACCGCCGGTCTGACACGACGGGCAGTAGGCGATCGTGTAGTCCTCGAAGTGCACCGCAAGCAGCGCTGCCCCGCAGCGCGGGCATGGATCGCCCTCGTGGCGATGCACTTGTAGCGGCATCGGCAGCTTGTCGGGGATCGGCAGCGTAACCGTATGTTCGTAGTGCTCGATCGCCCGACCGAGAACGCTCACGATCGCCTGCTCCAGCGCCGCGAGCTCGTCCTCGCGGAGATCGCCGGCGCGCTTGAACGGCGACAGCTTCGCCTCCCACAGGATCTCATCCACCCACGAGCGCCCGATCCCGGCCAGCGCGTGCTGATCGCGCAGCACGGTATGCAGGGGGCGAGCGGCATCCAGCAGACCCGCAAGCGGCGGCGGTGCAGGCCACGCCTCCGGGCCCAGCGTCGCGATCGACTCATCCCGCTCCAGCTCGTCGCGGCGCAGCAGCTTCACCCACGCGGCCTGCTTTGAGCCAAACTCCCTCAGGCGCAACTCGCGCTCTCGCGAAGCGCCAGAGGTGTCATCGGCAAGCACGCGCACAAGCAACCGCGAGGTCCTGTCCCGCGGCCCGGCACGACTCCCGTACAGCTGCAGGCGCCCAGCCGACATCAGATGGATCACCAGCACCAGATTGCCGGATAGCTCGACCACGAAGTGCTTGCCGCGGCGTCCCACCCGCTCGATCCGCTGCCCCTCGATCGCCGACAGCGGCGGATCGAACGTGCGCATCGCCTTCACCCCCGGCGCAAGCGCCGACACGACCTCCGCGCCGCGCAGCGCCTCATCCAGACGCCGCGCTGTGATCTCGACCTCTGGTAGCTCCGGCACCGTCCCATCGTAGGGCGGCGCTGGAGCACTGCGGCCTGCTCAGGAGGCGGCGATTGGTGGGCCGTTGTAAGCGACCCCGGTGGGATTGCGCCAGCTCACACGCCAGTGCGAGCCCTGGACGGAGGAGTTCAGCGTCCAGTAGCCAAGCGAGTTGGTGTGCACGCTTGCAAGCGTTCGATACTTTTTCGAGCCCGTCGGCTCGACCAGTACCTTCAGCGCGGTGGCACTGCTCGCCGGTCGCACGAGCCCCCACAGCGAGTAGCCGTGACCGGTCTTGGAGACGACCAGGGGCAGCGGGAAGCCGTAATACAGCAGCTTGGGTGTGCCGTTCACGGTCTCAAGGCCCGTTTGGAAGCCGATGTAACCGCCGTGCACACTCGATCCAGGCGGTCCCCCGAGCGGATCGTCGCGCAGCAGATACTGCGAGAACGCCGCCACGCGCGGGTTTTCCCAGGAGATCTTCTCGGCGATCGCATCGTATTCGGCCTGCTTGGCCTGCGGCACGCCGAGTTCGTGGTTGGGGTAGCTCTGGATCCCGAACTCGGTCAAATAGATCGGGATGCGTCCCGGGATCGCATGGGCCGCGGCCGCCCTGTCCAGCGCGCTTGACAGGCGCGACAGCACGCCGATCGTGACGTTGTCGGCGCCCGGTGGCACGTAGTGAGGCGAGCCCACGGTGTAGGCGTGATGGGCATACCCGTACGCCGGCAGCATCCCGCAAGTGGGGGACTTGCGGTACTTGGAATTCAGGCACAGTGTTTCGCGCAGGAACGCCAATGGAGCGACGTCGTGCAACAAGCCCCTTTCCTTGATTTCCCTGCGGGTCAGCCTGTCCGCGCCGACCGGCGCGGTTTCGCCCATCAACACCTTCGGTTTGGCGATCCCAGCCGACTTCAACCCGGCATACCCGGCCTGAAACAGGCCGCGATAGATGCGCGGGGATGCGGGCGTCCCGTTCGAGTTGAACTGAGGCAACAGGAAGGCCGGATGGTTGGGCTCATTCCAGATCGAATACAGGCTCACCTCGCTGCCATAGTGCTTGCCCACGGCCGTCATGAATTCCTTGAAATCCGTTTCGTTGGGGCGCGTGAGGCCGCTCCTGTCTTTGTGGGTGGAGGTCGCCCACTCGGGGACCGGAGAGGTGACCGTCAGCAGCACCGGCCATTTCAACCGCTTGGCTTCAGCCAGCAGGACGTCGTAGTTGCCCCAGTCATAGCTGGCCGGATTGGTGGCTTCGAAGCTGGGCTTCTTCGTGCTGGCGGCCGCGGGCGCCACATTGGCCCAGTAGAGCTCCACGCGCAGCGCTTTGACGCCGAGCGACTGCAGCTGGGCGAGCTCCTTGGTGCGAACGGCCTGGCTTGCTTCGACCAGGTTGGGCTCCTCGAAGAACATCGCCTGGGAGTGGGAGGCGCTGGCGCTGGCGGGCAGCAGCACGCCAAGCACCGATACGGCACAGGCGAGCATCGAGATCAGGGAAGTGCGGAATCGGAACATGGTCGATTGAGACACGTGGGAGCAGAGAAGGTTGCGGTCGGTGTAGCGTGCGATCCGATGAGTCCAGCGGTTGCTCCAGACGACATTGTGTATAGCCACGCGGACGTCGCCCCGGACGCCCGTTCGCCGCTGCTCGTGCTGGAGCCCCTGCAGGGATTCCTCGACGAGCACGATCTGGGCGCGGGTGAGATCCGTGCACAACCGATCGGCGATGGTCATTCGAACGTGACCTACCTGATCGTGAGGGATTCAAACCCCACCTACCCCGAGCTGGTGCTGCGCCGGCCCCCGCGTCCGCCGTTGCCACCGAGCGCCCATGACGTGCTGCGCGAGGCGCGCCTGCTGCGGGCCCTGGAGAGCACCGCCGCGCGCGTGCCGAAGGTGCTTGCGGTGTGCGACGACGAGTCGCTGATCGGCTGCCCCTTCTACGTGATGGAGCATGTTCGGGGCGAGGTGATCGTGTGGGAGACGCCCCCCGCGTTGGACACACCCGAGCAGCGCAAACGGATCGGCGAGCAGCTGATCGACGCGCTCGTGGAGATCCACGCCGTGGACTGGCACGCGGCGGGCCTCGAGGGCTTTGGCAAGCCCAGCGGCTATCTCGACCGCCAGCTGCGGCGCTTCGGCGGGCTGTGGGAGCTGAACAAGACGCGCGAGATCCCTGCCGTTGAGCGCGTCGGGGCATGGCTTGCCGAGCACAGGCCCGAGTCCGGCCCGGCCACGATCGTGCACGGCGACTATCGGCTGGGCAACACGATATTCGCGGCCGAGCCGCCCGCGCGGCTGGTGTCGGTGCTCGACTGGGAGATGGCCACGATCGGCGACCCACTCGCCGACCTCGGGTATCTGTGCATGTTCTGGACCGAGGCGTATGACCCGGAAGGGGGCCTGCGCGAGCATCTCGGCAAGGTCACGCGCGCCGAGGGCTTCTCCACGCGTGCGGAGCTGATCGCACGCTACGAAGAGCGCTCAGGACGCTCGATGCGCGACCTGCGCTGGTACACGACGCTTGCGATATGGAAGTCGATCGTGTTCATGGAGGGCAACTACAAGCGCGCCGTCGCCGGCACCACCGACGACCCGTACCTGAAGCAGTTCGGCGAGGGCGTGCTCGAACTGGCGCGTCAGGCCGAGGCGGTGGCGTACGGTGGTTGATCCACTGAGCGACGGACAAACCACCGCGGCGAGCGAGTCCCCGAACGGCACCACGCGCAAGGGCCTGCTGATCGACTGGGGCGGGGTGCTCACCACGAACCTGTTCACCTCCTTCCACGAGTACTGCGTGCGTGAAGAGATCGATCCAGCCGAGCTCGGCAAGCGCTTTAGCGCCGATCCGGAGTTCCGGGAGATGTTGATCTCGCTGGAGAAGGGGACGATGGACGAGGTCGCCTTCGAGCAGCGCTTCGCCGAGCTGCTTGGCGTCCCCTCAGACGGGCTGATCGACGGGTTGTTCGCCGGGGTGCAGCCGGATGTGGCGATGGTCGAGGCGGTCAGAGCCGCCCACGACGCGGGCATTCGCACAGCGCTCGTCTCCAACTCGTGGGGGGTGCACCGCTACCCGCACGACGTATTGGCCGAGATCTTCGACGGGCTCGTGATCTCAGGCGAGGAGGGCACGCGCAAGCCGGCCAAGCGCATGTACGAACTTGGGGCAGAGCGCGCGGGGGTGGCCGCCGAGCTGTGCGTGTTCGTCGACGATTTGCCCTTCAATCTCACGCCCGCCGAGGAGCTCGGCATGGCCACGGTGCATCACACCAGCGCGGAGACCACGATCCCCGAGCTTGAAGCGCTGCTCGGGATACAGCTCGGCTAATCCCGCTTACCTCGACCGTACAGGAACTTGAAGAACCGCGAGATCATGCGCGTGGTGCGGGGCTTATAGGGGAACATGTGCACCTCGCGCTTGAGGGCCAGCTTCGGCGTGATCACAATCGCCTGCTGGGAGCAGTACTTGCGGATACCGCCGGCGCCATGGCGCGAGCCGAGACCCGAGGCCTTTGCTCCACCCATGGGTAGCTCGAGCGCGGTGTAGTTGACGAGCGCGTCGTTAACGTTGGCCGCGCCGGCTTCCAGGCGCCGGGCGATCGCCTCGCCGCGCTCGGTGTCGCGCGTGAACACCGAGGCGCCGAGGCCATAGGGCGATTCGTTGGCCAGGCGCACACCCTCCTCGGCGTCGGCGATCTTCATTACGGGCAGAGTCGGGCCGAAGGTCTCCTCGGTCATGATCTTCATCGTATGGTCCACGTCCACGAGCAGCGTGGGCTCGTAGAAGCGCCCGCTGACGTTCTCAACCGCCCTGCCGCCGACGAGCACGCGCGCGCCCTTGTCGACCGCGTCTGAGACGTGCTCTGAGATCGTGTCGAGCTGGGGCGGGAACGTGATCGCACCGACGTCCACCGAACCGGGGCCGTGCGGGACGCCCACGCGCAGCTTGCGCATCTTCTCCGTTACCTTGCCGACGAACTCGTCGTACACCGGCGCCTCGACGTAGACGCGCTCGATCGAGATGCACGTCTGCCCCGCGTTTTGCATCGAGTAGTAGACAGCGAGATTGGCGGCACGCTCCAGATCGGCGTCTGAGAGCACGATCATCGGGTCCTTGCCGCCCAGCTCGAGCGAGCAGGGGATCAGCCGCTCGGCGGCCGCCGCAGCGACCTTGCGGCCCGTGCGCGTGGAGCCCGTGAACATGATCATGTCGACCTGCTCGATCAGCGCCGCGCCGGTGGCACCGCGGCCGGTGGCTACCTGGAAGACACCGTCGGGCAGACCACACTCGCGCAGGCCCTCGGCGAGCAAAAGCGAGGTCAGGGGTGTGACCTCGGAGGGCTTGAGGATCACGCTGTTGCCGGCAGCCAGAGCGGGGATGCAGTCACCGAAGGAGTTGGTCAAGGGGTAGTTCCAGGGGCCGATCACGCCGACCAGGCCGAGCGGGCGATAGCGCAGGATCAGCTTCTTGCCCTTGAGCATCACCGAGGCCGATTTGATGCGCTCGTCGGCGAGATAGTCGGGGGCGTTCTTGGCCCAGAAGCCGAAGGCGTTGGCGGCATATGCGATCTCGGCGAACTCGGCGTCCTCGTAGGTCTTGCCGGTCTCAGAGACGATCGTGGCGATCACGCGCTCTGAGTTGTCGATCAGCCACTTCTGAGCGCGCGAGAGGATGCGCGCGCGACCCTCGAAGCCGAATGCCTCCCACTGCGGCTGGGCAGCGCGGGCGCGCTTGGCCAGCTCGGCGACGGCGGCCACGTCGAGATCGGGCACGGTCCCGGCGATCTGACCCGTTGCGGGGTTCTCGACGGGAATGTCCGCGCCGACGTCGGTGGGCGGCGCTCCGTTGTGTGCGTGCGGTGCTTGCTGCTCGGCGGTCGCCATATCGCTGTCTCCCTGCCTCGTTTCGCTCTTGACTTCGCCCTTAGCGAACAAGGCTACACCCGATTGGCCGTTTGGCCAGACTTTTTACTCAGACAGCTCGACGGTCGCGATGCCCACGGGCTCTACCGGTTTGTCGCCACCATCGGTCGGCACGGCCTCGAGCTTGTCGACCACGTCCATACCGCTCTGCACCTCGCCGAAAACGGTGTGCTTGCCGTCCAGCCACGGGCAGGACTTGGCGGTGACGATGAAGAACTGCGAGCCGTTGGTGTTGGGCCCGGCGTTGGCCATCGCAAGCGCCCCGCGCACGATCTTGTGCGAGTTGATCTCGTCCTCGAAGCTGTAGCCGGGACCGCCGGTGCCGGTGCCCTGCGGACAGCCGCCCTGGATCATGAAGTCGCTGATGATGCGATGGAAGTTGAGCCCGTCGTAGAAGCCCTCTGAGGCGAGTTTGCGGAAGTTCTCGACCGTCTTGGGGGCGTCCTCGTCGAACAGCTCGAAGACGATCGTGCCCTCTGTTGTTTGCATCGTGGCGGTTGACATCGCGGGTCTCCTCTGACGGTCGGCGGCTGGATCGCGAGCCACGATAGCGGCGAACGGCACACCGCACCAGCGACACGCGGCGGAGCGCAACTGCCCGCGTGAAGACGCCCTCAGGCCTTGACGCGCTCCAGGCGCAGAGACTTGCCCCGCAGCTCACGCCCGTCGAGCGCCTCGATCACGCGATCGGCCTCCGCCGAGGGCACCGACAGGAACGAGAAGCGCTCGAGCACGCTCACGTCGCGCACGGCCTCGCCGTCGAGCCCCGTCGCGGAGGTGACCGCGCCGACGATGTCCGCGACACGCAGTCCGGCGGCCCGGCCACCGCCGAGCACCAGCTTGGCCGAGGGCTCGGTCGCGTCACGGGAGATGTGGGGCTTTGAGTGCCGGCGCGGGCGCTCCTTCACGGGCGTGGGCGCGGCTTCGGCGTCCTTGGACCAGGCGGCGATCTTGGTGCCGATGTGGCGCTCGATCGCCTCCAGCTCACGCGTCTGGCGCGACTCGACGAACGTGATCGCCCGTCCGGAGCGTCCGACGCGGCCTGTGCGCCCGATGCGGTGCACGTAGGTGTCGGGACTCGTGGGCACGTCGTAATTGACGACGTGCGTGACCGTCGAGATATCAAGGCCGCGCGCAGCGACGTCGGTGGCCACGAGGATCGGCACACGCCCACCCTTGAAGGCGAGCATCACACCATCGCGCGAGCCCTGGGACATGTCCCCATGCAGCGCGCGCACGTTCATGCCGCCGTCGCGCAGGGTCCGGAAAAGCTGATCGCAACGGACCTTGGTGCGCACGAACACAATTGCCTGCTCGGGCCGCTCCGCACGAAGCACCTCGACCAGCTTGGCGGCCTTGTCGCGCGTCTCCACCGAGAGCTGGAACTGGGCGACGGTGTCGATCGTGAGCGTGGCGGCCTCGACCTGGATTACCTCGGGGTCGTACATGTACTTATCGGCGAGCTTGCGGATCGGCGGGGGCATCGTCGCTGAGAACAGCGCGGTCTGGCGTCCCGATGGCGTCATCGAGAGGATCTTCTCGACGTCCTCCAGGAAGCCGAGATCGAGCATCTCATCGGCCTCGTCGAGCACCACGAAGCGGCAGTCGTGCAGCACGATCGAGTTGCGCGAGATCAGATCGAGCACGCGCCCGACGGTGCCGACGACGATGTGCCCGCCGGCACGCAATTGCGCCTGCTGGGTGCGAATCGGCGCGCCGCCGAATACGGCCACCACATCCAGCCCGCTGTGGGCGCCATATGTGCGCAGCGCCTGGGTGACCTGGATGCACAGCTCGCGCGTGGGCGTCAGCACCAGCGCCTGCACCTCGTGCTCCTCGGGATCGATGTACTGAACGATCGGCAGGCCGAAGGCGGCGGTCTTGCCGGTGCCGGTCTGTGCCTGGCCGATCACGTCGCGGCCTTCCAGCAGCGGCGGGATCGCCTGCTCCTGGATCGGCGAGGGCGACTCGTAGCCGACGTCGCGCAGCGCTTGCAGGGTCTGCTCGGAGAGGCCGAGCTCGGCGAAAGTCTTGGTCATGCGCGACAGCAGCTTACGTGCTCAGGCGCCGCGGCCGCGCAAGGGTTGCTAGGCGGAGGGATCGATCAGCACCTTGCCTGTGGTGCGCCGCTCGCCGATATCGATGTGCGCCTCGGCGCTCCGCTCCAATGGATATGTGGCTCCGACATGGGCCTTCAGCTCGCCGGCGCCAACCCGCGCGAACAGGTCGGCCAATGCCTCGTCGAACATCCCCGGCCGCTCCAAGCAATGAAACAGATAGAAGCCCACCAGCGAACGGGAGTGACGCAACAGCGATCCGCTGGAGATGTGGTTTGGCTGCCGCGAGGCGATGCCGCACACGACTATCCGGCCGAAGTGGGCGAGCGCTCGATAGGAGCGCTCGAATGTCTCCCCACCGGCCATGTCGAAGACGACGTCCACTTCGCGGCCATCGTTGGCCTCGATCAACCGCTCGGTCAAACCCTCCGGGTCGTTGTCGACCGCAGCGTCCGCGCCGAGTTCGAGTGCGAGCTCCCGCTTCTGCTGGCTGGAAGACGTGGCGATCACACGACCCGCACCGAGCGGATGTCCAAGCTGAACGGCCAGCGAGCCGACGCCCCCGGCGCCAGCATGGACTACCACGCTCTCGCCCTCGCTCACGCGGGCAGCCGTGCGGTACATGTGCCAGGCCGTCGTGCCCTGAACCAGCAGCGCCAGAGCCGTGGCGTCCTCGACGTCGTCGGGGATCGGGAAGGTGTGCTCGCGTGGCGCCGTCGCGTACTGCGCATAGCCGCCGGATCCGAGCAATGCGACGACGCGCCGGCCGTCTTCGACACGCACGCCGGCCACCTCGACGCCCGGGATCAGGGGCAAGCTTGCCTTCTTCACATATGAATTGGTGCGGGTGTGCGTGTCGGCGAAGTTGACGCCCGCACGCGTGACCTCGATCAGAACTTCCTCGGAGGCGGGCTCGGGTACCGGCAGCTCGACCAGCTTCAGTACCTCGGGCCCACCGAACTCGTTGATCTGGATAGCGCGCACAGGCCGTCAGGCTATAGGGTCCGCACCATGCCTATAACCGTTGTCGGATCGATCGCATATGACGCTGTGAAGACCCCCTTCGGCGAGCGCGAGCGGATGCTCGGCGGCGCCGCCGTGCACTTTGCCCTGGCCGCCTCGTTCTTCGAGGAGGTGCTCGTGGTGGGTCCGGTGGGCGAGGACTTCGGCGAGCCGGAGCTCGATGTGATGCGCCGCCGCGGCGTGGACGTCTCAGACATCGAGCGTGTGAGCGGCGGCAAGACGTTCTTCTGGCGCGGCGAGTACGGCTGGGACCTCAACTCCCGCGAGACGCTCGACACGCAGCTCGGCGTGTTCGAGGGCTTTCAGCCGAAGCTGTCCGAGCGCTCGCGCGCAAGCGACGTGCTGTTCCTGGCCAACATCGTGCCCGACCTGCAGATCGAGGTGCGCGAGCAACTGCCGGGCGCGCGTTTCGTCGCACTCGACTCGATGAACCTGTGGATCGACATCGCCAAGGACCAGTTGGTAAAGGCGATCGAGAGCGTCGACTGCCTGATCCTCAACGACGCCGAGCTGCGCCAGCTGACGGGCAGGCCAAACCTCGTCTCGGCCGCGCGGGAGATCCTTTCGTGGAGCGCCTCGGCCGCGGACGGATCGCCCCCACAGCGGCGCGGGCCAAGCGTGATCGTGGCCAAGCAGGGCGAGTACGGCGCGGCGCTCGTCACGAACGAGAGCTTCTTTGCGCTGCCCGCCTATCCGCTCGAGACCGTGATCGACCCGACCGGCGCCGGCGACACCTTCGCCGGCGGCTTCGTCGGCTACATCGCCGCCCATCCCGAGGAGCAGCTCTCAGACGAGCTGCTGCGTTGCGCGATGGCGCACGGCACCGCGCTTGCCTCCTTCAACGTGGAGGAGTTCGGCACCGAGCGCATCGAGCGACTCACCGGCGAGGAGATCCACGCCCGTGTGGAGGAGCTGCGCGAGATAACCCACTTCAGCGCAGCGCCCCTGCAACTGCGCGGTTAGGCGTTGGGGAAGCCCGCGGCTTCCAGACGCGCAACCAGGTTGGGGATGAATGTCGGAGAGAGCGCTTTGGCGGCTTGGGCAACCGTGCCTGTCGCGGGCAG
This sequence comes from uncultured Solirubrobacterales bacterium, assembly GCA_963715765.1. Classification (GTDB taxonomy): domain Bacteria; phylum Actinomycetota; class Thermoleophilia; order Solirubrobacterales; family Solirubrobacteraceae; genus Palsa-744. The sequence goes on along the minus strand of OY970270.1, from coordinate 2,421,867 downwards.
CGACGGCAGCACGGCGTTGTCGTCGAATTGGTCCTGAATGAAGCTGAGGTGGCTGGCCTCGTTGGTCGCCACCTTCGCCGCGATCACCCTCAGTTCACCAGAGCTGAGCGTTTCCACGGCGCCCAGATAGGTCTGGACGAAGGCCGTCTCCAGCGCGACGCCGGTCTTCAACAGCGCGTGCCCGCTGGCGAGCGCGCTCGCAGGGATCTTCAGTTCCAGCCCGGTGGGGGTCTTCGAGCCGAGCGCTTTCGCGAGCAAGGCCTTGTGGTCTTCCTCGTTTTTGAGCGCCGCCTTGAAATAGTCGAGGTCTTCGAGCTTGGGATGCTTGAAGGAGTGGAAGTTCTTGATGATTGCCGAGTACACAAACACGGCGAGGCTCTCGGCTCCATAGGCAGCCTGGAGCGTCGAGTTGTCGCTCACGCCGCCCGAGGCAGCGAAGGAGATCCCGGTCACCTGACCGAGCATCGCGCCGCCGGCGAGGAGCGCGACCCCGCCCTTGGCGCCGTTGCGCAGGAACTGCGAGCGGCTCAAGCCCGCGGACGCTCGTTGAGCGCGCTCCAGCTCGCTGTCGGCTTGATCTGGAAAGCTCACTTGACTGCTCATTGGGGTCCTCGCATTCTGGAAGGGACTGGATCGATGCGATGGCGCCGTATGGCATCTCATCGCTGGGGGTTCTTCGCGGCAAGCGAGTCCCTGGATCAGTGCGCGCCGCTTCGTGGCAGAATCCGCCGCGATGACACGGCCAGCCCCCTCCTCGGTGCTCTCAGACGGCACGATCGCGCGGCTGGTGGCCGACGGACACATCAAGATCGACCCGTGGGACGAGCGAATGGTGCAACCGGCGAGCCTCGACTTGCGCTTGGGAGACTCCTTCCGCGTGTTTCACAACCACAAGGTGACCGCGATCGACCTGCGCGAGCCGCCGCACAACCTGACCGAGCAGATCAAGGTGGCGAAGGATGAGCCGTTTGTTATCCACCCGGGCGAGTTCTGCCTGGGGCGCACGCTCGAGCATGTCGAGCTGCCGGATGACATCGTGGCGCGGATCGAGGGCAAGTCGAGTCTCGGCAGGCTCGGGCTGATCGTGCATGCGACCGCAGGCTTCTGCGACCCGGGCTGGAAGGGTACGCTGACGCTCGAGCTCAACAACCTCACGCGCGTGCCGATCCGGCTATACGCGGGCCTGCCGATCGCGCAGCTGTCGTTCATGACGCTCGACGCGCCCGCGCTGCGCCCCTACGGACACGAGACACTTGGCAGCAAATATCAAGGGCAGGTGGAGGCCACGGAGAGTCGCTACGGTGGGAGTAGCCGAGAGGAGGTCAGATGAGTACCGAGCCAGACACGACGACTCGACAGGCGGATGTGAACGGCAGCGCTGCGACAGACAGCCTGACGGTCACCGACAACCGCACCGGGAGGATCTACGAGCTGGGAGTGACCGACGGCACGGTGCGCGCGATGGACCTGCGCCAGATCAAGACCTCGGAGGACGACTTCGGTTTGATGTCGTATGACCCGGCGTACATGAACACCGCGTCGTGTCGCAGCGCGATCACCTACATCGACGGCGAGGCCGGGATCCTGCAGCACCGCGGCTATTCGATCGAGCAGCTGTGCGAGCACTCGAATTACCTGGAGGTCGCCTACCTGCTGATCCACGGCGAGCTGCCCACCCAGAGCCAGCTCGACGCGTGGGTATACGAAATCACGATCCACACGTTCGTGCACGAGAACGTGAAGGACTTCATGCAGGGCTTCCGCTACGACGCGAACCCGATGGGGATGCTGGTGGCCTCGGTGGGCGCGCTGTCGACGTTCTATCCCGACGCCAACCAGATCCACGACGAGCAGATACGCGCGATCCAGATCATCCGCCTGCTCGCGAAGATGCCGACGCTGGCGGCGTTTGCGTTCCGCCACAACATGGGACAGCCCTACGTTTACCCCGACAATGACCTCGCCTACGCGGGCAATTTCCTGGGGATGATGTACAAGATGACCGAGCTGAAGTACCGCCCCGACCCGCGGCTGGAGCGGGCTCTGGACGTGCTGTTCATTTTGCACGCCGACCACGAACAGAACGCGTCCACGAGCGCGGTGCGCTCGGTCGGATCGACCCAGGTCGATCCGTACTCCTCGGTGGCGGCGGGCGTGGCGGCGCTGTACGGGCCGCTTCACGGCGGCGCGAACGAGCAGGCGCTGCGGATGTTGCGCCGGATCGAGCATCCGCGCAACATCCCCGACTTCCTTGCGAGCGTGAAGGCCGGCAATGAGCGCCTGATGGGCTTTGGCCATCGCGTGTACAAGAACTACGATCCGCGCGCGCGCATCATCCGCAAGCACCTTGACGCGGTGTTCGAGGTGCGTGGCACCAGCCCGCTGCTGGACATCGCCACGGAGCTCGAGAAGCAGGCACTTGCAGACGATTACTTCACCTCGCGCAAGCTGTATCCGAACGTGGACTTCTATTCGGGGCTGATCTATGAGGCGCTGGGATTGCCGGTGGCGATGTTCCCAGTGATGTTCGCGATCGGGCGCACCAGCGGCTGGATCGCGCAGTGGCTCGAGATGGTGCAGGACTCAGAGCAGAAGATCGCGCGCCCGCGCCAGATCTACACGGGCCTGCGCGACCAGGAGTACATCCCGATCGACAAGCGCGGCTGACGAGCCGCGCCGAGCGCGGCCAATCGGCGACGCTCAGAGAACCAGCGTGGCGCCATAACGGCGCAGCCAGTCGCGCTGCTCGCGCCAGCCGGGGTAGCGGCTCTCCACGAGCGCCCAGAAACGCGGCGAATGGTCGCGGATATCCAGATGGCAGACCTCGTGCCACACGACGTAGTCGAGCACCGGCTCGGGGGCGAGCAGCAGGCGCCAGTTGAAGCTCATCGCCCCCTTCGCCGAGCAGGAGGCCCAGCGGGTGCTTTGCGCACGGATCGACAGGCCGCTGTAGGAGGCGCCGATCCGTGCGACGGCCGCGTCCAGGCGCGTGGCGACCTCACGCCGCGCGAGCCGGCGATACAGACGCTCGACCGCGGGGCGATGATCTCCCTCGGGCACGAACAGCTGATCCCCATTCCTGTGGGCGCGCGTGCGTCCCGGCTGCGAGACGAGCACAAGCGGGGTGCCCAGATACGGGACGGTGCCGTCCCGCGAGGCGACATGCGCAAGTGCGCGACGACCCTCCGACAGACGCCGCTCGATCCACGGGGTGAGCTCGCGCACAGCGGCAGCGGCAGCCCGCTCGGAGGCGTGCAGGGGCAGGACCACCTCGACGCCGGTGTGGACGTGCACGTTGACGCGCACGCGTCGCGCACGGGTGGAGCGACGGACGGTGTATTGGATCTCGCTCACGCCCACGGGCGCATGAGCTTGAGCGCGCCGAGGATCGCGCGCGTGGCGGGCGAGCGGTTGAGCGTGTAGAAGTGGATGCCGGGGGCACCGGCGGCGAGCAGCTCGGCGCATTGCAGGGTGGCGTAGGCGACGCCAAAGTCGATCACCGCCTCGGGCTGCGATTCGCGCGCGTGCAGCTCGCGATGCAGTCCCGAGGGAATCGAGGCGCCGCACATCTTCGTCATACGCTCCAGCTGGCCGATTTGGGTGATCGGCAGGATGCCGGGGATGATCGGCACGGTGATCCCCGCGGCGCGTGCGCGCTCGACGAAGTCGAAGTAGAAAGCGTTGTCGAAGAACAGTTGGGTGATCAGGAAGTCGGCGCCGGCGGCGACCTTCTCGGCCAGGTGTTCGACATCGGCCTCGGAGCTGGACGCGTGTATGTGGGTCTCCGGGAAGCAGGCGGCGCCGATCGCGAACGGGTAGTCGGCGCGAATCAGCTGCACGAGCTCGCGCGAGTACTCGAGGCCACCGTCGGTCTTGACCCACTGCTCCTCTCCGGCGGGAGGGTCGCCGCGCAAAGCGAGCACGTTGTCGATACCGGCGGCCCGCATCCCCTCGAGCGTGGCGCGCAGCTCATCGACGGTGGCGCCCACGCAGGTGAAATGGGCCATCGCCTCCAGGCCGTAGTCGTCGCGAATGCGCTTGACGATCTCGATCGTCTTTGAGCGTGTGGAGCCGCCGGCGCCGTAGGTGACCGACACGAACGAGGGCTCCAGCGTGCGCAGCTCGACGAGCGCCGTATACAGGTTCTGCTCGCCCTGCTCGGTCTTGGGGGGAAAGAACTCGAAGGAGAACACGGGCTCCCTCTCGCGAGGACAGGCGGGTCCCGCCAGCAGCTGGTCAATCCGCATCGTCAAAGCCTAACACGAGCGTGTCAAGGTTTGATGGCTCCGGCCCTTCGGGCCTACGCAGCGGCGTGCATGGTTGCGCTCCAGTGCTCGGGCTCACCGCCGTCGCGCTGTGCCCGTCCGAGCGCCTGCAAATGGGTGAGCATCGCGAGCGTCTCCGACAGCAGCCAGGGGCCCCCGTGGGTGGCGAGCTCCTCGGGGGGGTAGACGCGCGGGACCGTCTCGAACACGGTCAGCGGCTTGGAGGCGATCGCGTCGCTGACCTTCGCGAGGCGATCGGCGACCAACGCGCGGTTGCCGTCGATGTGGGCGAGCACGTCGGTGAACGTGCGCCCGTGGCCGGGTAGGCACAGGCGCGCGCCGAGACGCTGAACCACGTCCAGCGAGGAGAGGAATTCGCCCACGGGGTCGGGCGAGTAGCCGAAGTCGAAGAACAGGGAGATGCGCCCGAGCAGGTGATCGCCTGAGATCAACAGGCGTCGCTCGGGCTGGAACAGGCACACGTGCGAGGGCGCATGCCCAGGTGTCTCATACACGCTCCACGACCCGAGGTCGGTGCCCACGACCACGCCGGGCAGCAGCTCGCGGTCGGGGGCGATCACCGCGGAGATGCCCGATTCGTGGTGTTCGCGCTCGGCCGCGAAGCGCCGCAGCGGCTCCTCGGGCACTCCGCTCTGGCGCGCCACCTCGATACGGCGCTGCAGCGTCGCCTCGGGGTTCTGCTCGCCGATCGACATGTGCTCGTATTTAGGGTGCATCCACAGCTCGCACCCCGCCCGCTCCACGATCGTGGCGGCCTGCCCGTAGTGGTCGGAGTGGGCGTGGGTGCATACCACCAGGCGGATGTCCTCGACGACGAGCCCGCACATCGCCAGGGCGCGCTCGAGCTGGAACATCGAGCCGGGCTCGCCGGGCCCTGCCGGCGTGTGGTAGCCAGTGTCGAACAGAACCACCCCGTCGCCCGCCTTCACCGCCCAGGCGTTGCCATGCGGCACCCCTGGCCAGGGCAGGGGCAGGCGCAGGCGAAACACGCCGGGCAGGATGCGCTCGCCCCTTCCAAGCTCGCGTTTGCGGGCCACGTCGGTCACCGTCGCGGAGACTACTCACAAGCGCCGTGCCCGCACTTGATAGGCGCCTTAGACTTTTAGCTCATGGCGGATAAGGAGATGGAGATGGCTGACGACGGAGCCGATGACAGCAGGGCGGCCGCAAAGGTGCAGGCGGCGGCAGCGAACATCAGCAAACCAAAGGGAAACGGCACCGAGGCGGTGGCACGGCGCTACTTCGAGGCGATCGCCGCGCGCGACGTGGACGCAGCCGTGGCGCTGTGGGCCGAGGGTGGGCGCGAGAACGTGCGCGGCCAGGTCGACGTGATCGCTCCCGGGGGCGTGCGGGAATTCATCGGCGGATTGATCGAAGCGATGCCGGACATGCGCATGGAGGTCCTCGACACCACCACCGAGGGCGAGCGCTGCGCTGTGCAGTGGACGATCACCGGAACCTTTGCGGGACCTGGGGGAATGAGCGGGGTGCAGCCCACCGGGGATCCGGTCAAACTCGAAGGCGTCGACGTGCTGAGCGTGCGCGACGGACTGGTGCAGGCAAACGACGCGTTCCCCGACGGGCTGGGGTTTGCCCGCCAGATCGGGCTGATGCCGCCTCAGAACTCGACCGCAGAGCATGGCCTGATGGGCGCGTTCAACGCGAAGACGAAGGTGGCCAACATGTCCGCCCGCGACGCCGAGCTGGTGGCCGAGGGCGTGTGGGTCGTGCAGGGCCAGCCGGGGCGCTGCAACGTCTATCTGATCGAGGACGAGAGCGTGGGCGGAGTGACGCTGTATGACGCGGGCGCGCGCACGATGGTGCGCGCGGTGGCGAGCGCCGGCGCGAAGCTCGGCGGCATCAAGCGGATCGTGCTGGGCCACGGCCACACAGACCACCGCGGCACGGCGCCGGCGCTGGGCGTACCGGTGCTGTGCCATCCCGAGGAGGTCCAGGACGCCGAGGGCAGCGGCGGCTTCAGGTATTGGCCGCAGGGCCTCGTCGGGCTGCCAACTCCTCAGCGTCAGATCCACAGGGCGATGCACCGCTGGGCATGGGACGGTGGCCCTGTGAAGATCTCCGAGACACTCTCAGAGGGCGATCGGGTGGCGGGCTTCGAGGTGATCGAGCTGCCCGGCCACGCGCCGGGGCAGATCGGGCTGTGGCGCGAATCCGACCGCCTGGCGCTGGTGAGCGACTGCTTCTACACGCTTGACATGTGGGGCCGCAGCTGCGACCCGCACGTGCCCGAGCCCTTGTACAACTACGACACCGAGCAGGCGAAGGCGAGCATTCGCAAGTTGGCAGAGCTGGAGCCCGCGGCGGCGTGGCCGGGGCACGCGAAGCCGGTCGTGTCCTCCGGCGCGGTGGGCGGTGACGTGCGCAGTCAGCTGCTGAAGGCCGCGGAGACGTTGTAGAAGGTGGGCATCGCGACCGACGCAAGAGCGCTCCGGCGTCCCTCGGGCGCGCTGGCGACGACATGCGGAATTGGCGGCTAGAGATGGCCAAGCGTAGGCGCTCGAGAGACAGGCCGAGTGTGCCGCTCAGCGAATACACCGACGCCGAGGGCAACGTGCTCAAGCTGCGCGGCACCTTCACCCCGGCCGCGCGGCGCGAGTACGCGGAGACGCTGGCCGGTGGCGGAGGGCGACCGGCCGCGACTCGCGAGGATGCGTGGCACCGGGCACAGGAGCTCTTGTTTGAGCGCCTGGCGGTGCGCTGGATCATCGCGGATGTCCCGATCGACCGTCCCCGCGAGCTGCTGGGTCGTCTGCGCGTGGCGACCACCGCGGAGCGCGCGTGGGTGCGCGAGGTGCTGCGCGAGCACTGCGCCGAGCACTTCCCCGACGTACGGGCGCCCTAGCGGAGAGAGCCTCCACATGGCACCGTCGTACCATCACTTGTGGTGGTTGGCGGTGTTTTGTCGTGCTAGCGCCCGCTCGACTTCTGCCCCCTTGGGTGTGAGCATCCAGGCGTTGGGGGCGCCCTTGCTGGGACCCGCGCCGGCATTTTGGATGAGTCCGAGGCGGTGTAGGCGTGAGAGCAGCTTGGAGGTTTGGCCCTGGTCTGTCATGCCGGCGGCACCACCGACCTCGCGGTTTGAGGGATGGGATCCCTGCCCGCCCAGCTCGGCAACGGCGATCAGCACGCGCACGGTGCGGTAGGTGAGGCGCATATCGAGGTCTCGCAGGGGGTCGGCTGATGCCATGCGTGGCTTGACGCTGCGCTCGGGGGTGGACCGCGCGAGCTCCTTGCGAGAGACCGAGACACCGAGGTACGGCAGCACGATCATGCTCATCAGCGGACCCGTGAGCTCCAGCAGCGGAGCTCTCTCACCCTCCAACAATCGTGAGTGCAAGACCGCGAGCACCCCACCGACGATGCCCTCGGCGACCATCGGCGGCAGACCGTCGCTGCCCTGGAGCTCCCCACGCCCTTCGTCCACGGCGACTATGACCTGGGCGAGCACACGCCGGCGGCGCTCGAGCGCGTTATGACCCGCTCCAAGTGCATCGACGATCACCAAGCGAGCGGCGCCACGATCATCCTCCAGAAGCTCGAGCAGAGCGATCAGCCCGCCGCGGATCTTCTCCTTCCATCGAGACTGCGCCTCATACGCGGGTAGGACCACCGTCGCGATGCGCTGGATCACATCGTCGAAAGCCGCCAGGAAACAATCCTCACGATCGACGAACAGCTCATAGAACGTGCGCCGCGACACACCTGAGCGAGCAACGATATGCGCGACCGTGACATTCGCACCACCACGCTCTGCGACCACTTCGACCGCAGCGCCAAGAATACGGGCACGCTGAATATCAGCGACCTGCTCTCGACCCTGCTCACCAATGGTCGCGGCCAGTCTGCTTGGCTCCGTACGATTTCCGCGCACGGTAGCTTGTTCGTTATTGGATGTCGTCAGTCCACGGACTCCTGGATGAGGGGTCGACGCCGTCCTTTTTGGCGGCGTCTTTGCCTTGGTGGACATGTCATTTCTTCTTGTGCTTGTTCGTTTTCTTGGTCTTGGTCTTCTTGATCTTGTGCTTGGGGCAGCCGGTGGTCGTGATCGGTGTCGATTGTTTTAGGCTTACACCGTTGGCACCGACGAAGATCGTTGGCATCACGAGTTTGCTGGTGCAGAGGTCCCCGTTCGCCGCAAGGGCACTGTCGGGGCCTTGGGGTAGTTTCAGTTCGAAAACACCGATCGGGACGTCGGGGATGGTGCGGAATGTGCTGCTTGTGATCCCCGCTGGACTGATGAACGTTTCCCCATGCAAATACACGGTCACACCCTGACCTGTTAGGGCGACGATCAGTTCGGGGAACTTCTGGCCACCATGCGAGACGAAATACGCTGGTCCTTCCAAATGGACTGGTAGGACCGGGGTGGTAGCTGTGGCGCTACCGATCCTCGAATCTGGGGGACACGACGCTGGGTTCGCCGCGAACGTCGCCGCGGGACACGCCTTCTGTAGTGTCGTGAGTCTGGAGGGGAGCTGCTTTGGCAGGTCCACCTTGACCTTCCCAATGTTCGCCTGGGATCCAAACGGTGCCTTGGGATAGGTCAGCTTCACGCTCAAGCTCGCACCATTGGCCCGCGAGGTTTTGCCGTTTGTTGAGACCGAGAAGATCGGTTTGAACTTCAACACCGCACAATTGGTCACCTGGAATGGGACGTGCAATGTCGAGACGCTGCCTTGACTGCTGGTGAGACCACCCCCGATTTCCTGAGGAGCACAGTTCGTTGGGTTGAACGTGAATTCTGGCCTGTTGATCGATACGTTCACATGCTTGATCTCAAGGGGGATCCCGTCGATGATCTGTGGGATCGCATACGGGCCCGTGCTGTTGCTCGTGATCGTGATCGCCGCGTTTTCCGGGTTGACTTCGATCTTCGCCCGCACGATCACCTGACCCAGGTTGAACGGACCGGCCTTCGCGGGATTCACGATCGACAGGCCATACGGTGCACCGGCATACGGGCCGGTGATGTACACCTTGCCACCTTTGACCGTATACGGGTTGCCTCCCAGTCCCACACTGACGGTCGTTTCCCCGATCAGGCTTTCTGGACCGCACGTTCCAGCGTTTGCTTGTGCTTCTTCGCACAATTTGGTTTTCGATAGCTCGCCAAGCAAGCCCGGAGGCATCTTCAACTGGATCGCATCCAGGTTCTGGTTGCCGTCTTCGCGACTCATCGTCATCGTGAACGGCGTGAACGCACCAGCCTGAATATTCAGGCTGCCCGTCGTCAGAGTCGGGGCGAACGGCAGCGGGTTAGAGCACGGACTCCCGTTCGGACCGCCTGTAATGTCGAATAGCGAGGAGGCGTTTACGGGTGCGTTCCCTGACCATGGCGAGATCGCTGCTGTCGTCGTATAGGACCCACACAATGCTGGAGTACCCAATGGTGCTCGCGATCCCCCGAAGAAGTGCAGTACCAGGTCTTCGAAGGGTAGTTGTGGTGTTTCCTTGAACGTGGAGACCAACTGTCCCGTCACAGGATCTGGTTTGACTTCGCCCGCGAGCTTCACGCGTACACCAGATACAGGGTCATACACCACGATATACAGCGCCACGAGACTCCCGAACGGGTTCGCGTCCTGTGTCGCCAGATACGCCGCTCCCACCAGCGGGTTCGGCAACAGAGGAGTCTTGATTTCAACGGTCCCGACCTTCGAGGATTCAGGACATGCTTGTTCGCTCGGGCTTTCAAGACCCACCTCGCTGGTACCGCACGCCGATAGACCGTCCGCTCCGGCCGGGTTCAATGAGACACCCGCGGGTAGCGTGACTGTTGTGTCCTTGACCGACGATTGCGCTAGCCCGGACGGATTCAGTGCGCCTTCCTGTCCGACGTGCACGTCCACGGTCAATCCTGTGGGTGTGCTCCCCTGCTGGCCGTCGGGGGCTACCTTGATCGACGGTTCGAAGTTGAGACGGTTACACCCATCCTGACCATAGGGTTCCCCCGCCAGGTTCTGGAAAGAATATTGCTTGGGTGTCGTGAACTGACCAATATTCTCCCACGAGTCTGCTTCCAGACTGCTTTGCAGCGGGCCGTTACAGGACGTCGGCATGATCAAGAACGGTTGCGGTTTTTCATTTACCGGACAGGTCTCCCCGGAGAGAAACGTGGAAACATTCCATAGACATCCCTGGCGAGCGTTGTCGTGGCGTGGATCTGCGGGAGTGCCCCAGAAGGTGACCTGGCTGCCGAGAAAGCCCAGTGTCTCGGGTACGTCAGGTACGCTCACAACGACACCGTAATCACCGCCCGTACGTACCGAGGTGTCGAGAATCACGGTCCCACCCAGTGGCAGCGTGAACCCAAAGCGCGCTGGCTCACCGACAGCCGGTTCCAGGCTGTACAACGGCCTGCTAAACGCCATCGGGACCTGGGTGCCGCCCGAGATCGATGTGACGATCGGGGTCGCGACACCCACAACCGAGTTACGCGGACATACCAATCCTTCCGAGCTCTCGGCTTCCTGCAGGAACAGTTTTATGCTGCACTTCGGCAGTGGTACTGGATTGCCGATCAGACCGGGTGGAAGATTGAAATGTAGATCCTTCACCAGTTCCAACGGTTGCGCTTCGGGTATGATCTTACCTACGGTGTTGCCTTGCTCATTGGCCTTGAATACGGTTTCTGCCTTCGTGTTGGACATGAATGTCGTCGTCAGTTGGAACGGGTGCGAACCTGCTTGCGTATCGATACCACCGCCTTCTTCTTCGGCAGTCAGTTCATAGCTTTCGATGCCGTAAGACGGTGAGGAATCATTTAGAGCCAGCGGGCGTTTTACGTCGACCGCCGGTGCGCCACCACCGGATACGCTTACCTCGCTCACACCATCGCCCGCGCCCGGAGCGACCTGCGTGAACATGCTGATCGATAGGTGTTCGTACTCGAGCAGCAATCCGCTGAACGTGCAGGTCACCGTCTGTCCCGCGATCGAGCATTCCGTTAGCGCATCAGTCAGTTCGTGCAGGTTCGACAATATCTGTCCCGCGCTTTCGCCGACGACTTCGGTTGGGGTGACACCGGCCGGGAGCCTATCGGTGATGGTCGCCGGGTGTTCAAGCCCGTCGACCGGCGCGTCACCGAGGTTGCTGACTTCAAGCACGATCTGGCTCTCATCGCCCGCCTTCACGGCTGGTGCGGAGATCGTGTTCACATGCCACCACGGCAAACTCGCCGAAGCCTCACCGACACCAACGACAACCATCGAGCCCAGTACCAGCAGGCACGCCAGCATGCTCTTCTTGACGATACGTACGATCATCGCACACCACCCTTCCTGCTCGCCTTATCGTCGCGCGCCTTCTTCGCCTTTGCTTTCACCTTGTGCTTCTTGTGCTTGGAGTGCTTCTTTGATTTCGCCTTACTTTTAGCCTTTAGCTTGCTCTTGACCGTGCTTTTTGCTTCTTCGACGATATTGCCGACCCCGGAGAACGTTGCGCTCGGAGCCGGACCGAAGATTTCCGGTTGTGGAGACGGCGCCGCCTTACACGAATCACCAGAAGTGCACGGCGGCGGAGACACTGGTTCGACCACACACGGAACTTCCGCAGAGCACGCGTGCGCGTCATACACGTCATACGTGTTGTCATAGTCAGATGCCGTCAGACGGCTCGCTGTGATGAAGAACACGTCATCGCCGTTTTCGCTGGCGTCATAGAAATCCGATTCAGAGCCAGACGCACCAGAAGAGATCAAACTCACACACCCGTCGGAGCGTTCACTAAAAGCCGAGCTTGCCGTCGTGCAATTATCGCTCGCCGCCATCCCGGTACCCGCCGGCGGCTCATACTCATACACATCCTCGAGCCCATTCGTATCCTGCGGCACCAACGCATCCTCGCTATTGAAGAACAGACGGCCATCATCGGACAAATAGCGCGACTGATACAACCCCACTTCGCGTTCACGATAATCCCAGCCCGGAATATTCCCAGCCAACCAACTGTTTTCCCAAGACGAGTACCTATCCACCAGCAGGTTTGATCCACTCGACTCATGTATGCCCACGGGTCGTGCGCCCGTCGGATTGCACGACGCGCACACCAGCCGGCCCGAGGCGCTATCGTACAGATAGACCTCCTCGTCGGGCTGACCACTGTTCGCGTCAAGATTGTCATACCCCGTCAACGACCGGTCCGACATGAACGCCAAATAACGACCATCCGGAGACACACGCGAGCTCACCCCCGTCAAATTCTCTTGCGGACCATCTCCAAATGGTGGCTCATACCAGCTTTTTTCGTCTTCGTGAGAGAGCGTAGCGATGAACGTAGTCGACCATTCACTGCCGGCGTAGTGCAACAGATACAGATTGTCGCCGCCGCTCACACCACCATGTGCCAACACCCCAGTCGCCACGAAATACACGTACGAACCGCCTTCGCTGACATCCGACACATAATCCTTTACGCCACCACTTGTTTCACCGGCGCCGTGGTTCGCGGTGAGATCGCTTTGCGTGTCCGTGGCCGTATCGAACATATACAAATCACCGTTTTCCAAAAAGAAGACGCGCGACCCATCGCTGCTCATCGCCTGATACAGGGCATGCGCACCACCAACCAGGAAGGTCTTTTCCGCGACCATGTCACGAACATACAGGTCCCCTGCCCACGTCCACGCGACCCAGCGACCGTCAGCCGAGATGGGACGAACGGCTATACTCCCTTGCTCGGTCCCACCCGCAATATTTGCTCCAGTAAAGTCGTCGGCTTCGTGTGTGGTCGGCTCGCCGTCCGGCAAAATGTTCACCAGCCGCAACCTACCTCCGGCCCACTCATACAAATTCTCCAAACCACACTCTTCGCTGCTCTTACAACCGAATACGCTACCCGCTTCCGGGGTCAACGCGAGCGGTGACTGAAATATCACATGACTCAGATCCGGTGTGGCGGTAATAAAACGCTGAAAGAGATTACCTGCGGAGACCTTGACACTTTCTTCCCCGCCAAACTTGACTCCAGACGGAACATTGCCAGGAGTCACCAACGGCACGAAAGAATCGTTTTCGTCATCACGCAGATACAACGTACGTTCCGTCGCTTCCGCAGACAACAAGGGCGTCGCATTACCCGATGGTTCGGCGACCACCGACGACAGATCCGGAGAGAAGAGCTCGTATTCCGGTTGACCACTGGTGGCAAGCGCGAACTCCGATTCGCCTTCATTCACATTACGACGCGGCATGTCGATATCCGCCGTACCCCAGCCATCGAGGCCACGCCGCGACAGGTCCAGCGACACCACAGTTTTGCCCTGCGCCCCTTCCCCAAGCGCTGGACCCTCCGCGGGATACGCGATCCCGCTGCCGTCGCTCGCAGCCTGCATCGGAGCCGCAAACGGTTCGATCACCGCACCTTTTTTATCCGGAGGAGACACGAGTTCCCACGCCCGGCCATCGGGCAATGCCAGTTCACTCACCGCCAGCTGCGTCGTAAACGTATGATCGGGACCGTCCACGGTCCCCAATTCGTTGTGCGCCACGACACGATAATGATAAGTCGTATCAGCCGACAGTTCCGCGCGATGTATATCGACATCGCTGCCTCCAAAACCTGACGCGACAGAACCATCCGGAATCGGTGCGCTCTCGCCATACGAAGTGCTCGGACCATATTCGAACACATATTCCGTGCTCGACCCACGCGGATTGATCTGTGCTTCGAGCGTGGCACTCGTCGAGGTGACATCGGCAACCCACTCATTTTCGACGACCGGCGACGAAAACGGTTCGATTTCAAAACCATCGACCACATCAAGACCGGCATCGGTCACATACACCATCCCAGTCGACGAATCGACCGCGACACCTGCGCCATTCTTCAAAACACCAGAACCAAAACGTTCAATCAAATCGCTTCCAGGAGAAAACAAACTTATATAACCGATATTGTCGACATACAGATCGTTATTCGAGAGATCCACGGCAAGCGCAGCAGTGGATTCTTTTGTATCGACTTCTTCCTTGAGGATGCTTCCGCCGCTATTCAGCTTTGCCGCGACATGAGTGTTATCTGCACCATTCCAGTCCACATACAGATTATCTTCGGCGTCGACCGCAAAGCCGGGCTCCGGCTGCCCAAACGCATTTCTGACTGACATGAATTCATTGGCGATAGCATCACTGAAACTATTGATCATAGGTTGACCGTTAATCAGCGCATTGTCTACCCACAAAGTTCCATTCTGATCGACCGCGATCCCATCCAAATGTTCAAGCGGCGAACCCGGAGCGGTCTCTGTCAATTGCCCGATATACGCACCCGCCGCACTGAACTTGTCGACCACTTTATGACCCTGATCCACGACATACACGTCACCCGCCGAAGGATCGGTCAACGGATCCCCCGAATTGTCTACCGCTATAGCTTCCGGATCAACGAACTGGCCGGTCGGCGCGGCGCTCCCTTCCCCCGCAAGCGTCCCGCTCCCGTTGAACTGGCCGATATACACACCGGTCCCACTGAACTCCTCGACACGACCGTTGCCCTTATCAACGACATACACGTCACCCGTGGATTCGTTGACCGCCACACCAGAGGGTTCGTCAAGCTGCCCATCGCCCGAACCCGGCGCGCCAAACGATGCACTGAACACATGGCCGCGAGCCGCGAACGCTGACGCACCGCAACACAACACGCACACCAACGCACACAACGACACCACGATGACCGACATCAAGCGACGAGCACCCATCACACCCATCCCCTCCTTGAGAAATCAACAAAACGACCACCCGAGGAACCCGAGCAGCACAAAACCACCGCAGGCACCAGGCCCGCAGCGGCAGAAGAACAAGAAGTTGAAAGCGCGCCCAAAGCACGCGAATGCCCTTGCGGGCACAACCAACCAAGCCGAGCCCGAGGCTCGGCGCACCGACGGCTCTCGCCGCGGCGAAGGGACCTAACGCCTAGGCGCCCAGCCCCATCCATACCCCCCCTGGGGGATCCCGAACGGCCCGCTAGGGCCGGACGGAGAGGCCTAGCGCTTGAGTCGCAGAGAGAGAGAGAGAGAGAGAGAGAGACGCGTCAGCGACGCTGACGCGTCCTATTACGCCAGCCCCGCGAGCACACGGACTCTCAAACACGCTATTCCCCAAAGAAACCACGCTAAATGCAACTCCCTCTCAGTAACGACCCGGTCCCTCTCCCAAGGGCCCTGCTCTACCGGTTAGATGTCGACCACAGGGGCCAACCCAAAACCCGACCTTATGTTTGCCCGGCGTACCTTCGACACACTGGGTATCGAGCACTATAAGCACTAGCCGAGTGTTTTGTCAAGTCCCACTTGAGAAAGAAAAGCCGATCGAGGCCGAGGAGGTCTCGGATGCATCGGCGGAGCGCAGACCGGAGCGCTCGTCCCACGGCCCAACGCCACCAGGGACATCTCGAGCGCCACGGCCACAAGCGCATACCCCCGCCGCCCCCGCTACCTTGCGTGGACGATGCGCCGCACCAAGATCGTCGCCACCATCGGCCCCGCCTCGCGCGAGCCCGACACGCTGCTCGCGATGGTGCGAGCCGGGATGGACGTCGCGCGCCTGAACTACTCGCACGGCACGCTTGCCGAGCACGAGGAGACCGTGCGCCGCGTGCGCGACGCAGCCGGGCGCGCGGGGCGGCCCGTGGCGATCCTGCAGGACCTGCCCGGGCCCAAGCTGCGGATCGGGCCGCTGCGCGAGGACATCGTCGAGCTCAAGCCGGGAGACATGGTCACCTTCACCTGTGGGCAGGAGAGCGTCGGCGACGTACGCCACATGTCGATCACCTGGCCAGGTCTCGCGGCCGCGCTCACGCCCGATGAGGTGCTCTACCTCGCCGACGGCTCGGTGCGCCTGCGCGTCTCCGCGGTACGGCCTGCGGAGAGCGAGGTCGATGCCGAGGTCGAGGTCGGCGGCGCGGTGGCGTCGCGCCAGGGGCTCAACATCCCCGGCCCTGCGCACACGTTGCCATCGGTGCCCGAGGAGGATCTCGAGCTGTTGCGCCACGGCGAATCGATCGGTGTCGACATGGTCGCTCTCTCGTTCGTGCGCTTTCCCTCCGACGTGGAAACCGTGCGTGAGCACACGCGCCTACCGCTGATCGCCAAGATGGAGAAGCCCCAGGCGGTCGAACACGCCGAGGCGATCATCAGGGCTGCCGACTGCGTGATGGTCGCGCGCGGAGACCTCGGCATCGAGATGCCGATCGAGCAGGTGCCGGCTGTGCAGAAGAAGCTGCTCGAGCAGGCCGGCTACCTGGCGCGCCCGTCGATCACCGCCACGCAGATGCTCGACTCGATGGTCACCTCATCGCGCCCGACTCGCGCCGAGGTGGCCGACGTCGCCAACGCGATCCTCGACGGCACCGACGCGGTGATGCTTTCCCAGGAGACGGCGATCGGTGCCTATCCCGTGCAGGCCATCGAGATGATGGCAGCGGTCGCGGTCCAGGCCGAGGCGATCGCCCCCTATGAGCACTGGAACACATCGCGCGTGCGCCGCGCCGAAGGCGACCCCGCCCACACAGTCGCCCACAGCCTGTGCCTGGCAGCGCGCGAACTGCACCTCGACGCGCTGATCGTGCCCACGCTGTCCGGTCGCTCCGCGCGCCTGGTCTCAGCCCACCGTCCCACCGTGCCGATCTATGCGCTCTCGCCCGGCCGCGAGACCGTGCGCCGCTGCGGGCTGATGTGGGGCGTGCAGGCAAGCTCGATCCGCCGCCACGAGACCACCGAGGAGCTGATCGCCGACTCGGCCCGGCGCGTCGTCGAGCTCGGCTGGTGTGAGAAGGGCGCGCGCGTCGGCATCACCGCCGGGCTGCCCAGCGGGCGCCCCGGCACCACCAGCCTCATGCAGATCCAGGTGCTTTAGCGCACCCCCACGCCCGTGCGCCCGTAGAACTCCTCCTCCTGGCGTCCAAGCTCGGTGACGGCCGCATCGCCGTACATCCACTCGCGTGCGATCCTGTGCCAGTTAGCGCGCGCCCGCAGCTGCGAGAGCACCGCCAGGGTCAGCATCTCGGTGCGCCGACCAACCAGGTGCTCGGGGTCGATCGTCTGATGGCGCATCTCCCTGAAGTGGCTCGAGCGCGGGTCCGAGCTCTGCAGCATCACCGCCGAGGCGATCTCAGGCGTCAGCTCCAGCTGCTCGTCAGCGGTTGTGTACCACCAGATCGCGTCTTCGATGAACGCCAGCAGATGCTCGTGATCGACCCGCTCCGGTTCGGGCAGAAAGCCTGACTCGGCCAGCAGCTTGTGAAGCGTGTGAGCGTCGCCCTCTGACACAGCCCGCTGACAGGCGAGCTCCAGTTCCACCGGCGCGGGCGCCAGGCGCTTGAACAAACCGAAGTCAAGGAACGCGATGCGACCATCCTCCAGCAACATGAAGTTGCCCGGATGCGGGTCGCCGGAGAACTCGCGATGACGATAGAAACAGCCCAGATAGAACCGAAACAGGATCTCGCCGATACGGTCGCGCTGAGCCTGTGGATAGCCCTTCAGCTCCTCAAAGCCCACCCCTCGCACGAACTCGCTCACAAGCACCCGCTCGCACGAGAGTGAGCTCACGACCTCGGGGATTGCGATGAACGGGTGGCCTTTGTATATGCGAGCGAGCGAGCGCTGGTTCTGGGCCTCCAGCTCGTAGTCGAGCTCCTCGGCGGTCCGCTCCCTTATCTCGCTCGCCAGTCCTTGCACGTCGAGCGCCGGTGTCATGCGCCTGAGCAGCCACATGATCATGTCCAGGTTCTGCAGGTCGGCACGCACCGCCCCCGCAACGCCCGGGTACTGCACCTTCACTGCCACCTCTCGACCGTCCTGCTTGAGCGTCGCCCGGTACACCTGGCCGATTGACGCGGCTGCGATCGGCTGCTCGTCGAACTCGGAAAACACGTCTGAGATCTTCTCTTCGAGGTCCTCCTCAATCACGCGCTTCATCTGCCCGAACGACACGGTGGGTGCCGCGTCGCGCAGCTTCGCCAGCTCGCGCTGGAACTCCTCGCGGTGCTCCTCCGGCACGATCCCCACATCCAGGAACGACAGCGTCTGCCCGAGCTTCATCGCCGCGCCCTTCATCGTCCCGAGCGCCGCCACGATCTGCTTGGCCGTCTCCAGCTGTCTGCGCGCACTCGCCTCCTGCGCACCCTGGTCGCTGCGTGTGACGTTGACCGCGCGCGTGCCGGCCTGCTTCACCGCCTCACTGGCCGCGAGCCTGCCCATCCTGGCCGTACGGCGAACTCTCGATGTTGGGATCTTCTCCTGTGCCACCCTTTGAGTCTAGATCTCCACGCGACTGCCCGGCACGATGTCATCCCTGCCGTCCGGCCAGCGCACCCACGCCTTCTTGCCGCCGTCATAGTCCTCGCCGAGCAAGATCAGCGTCGCCGGCTCGCCGAGTGCCATGCAGGGCTCAGAGCCCTCTGCATCCAGGCCCCGCCACATGCGGATGAACGGGTTCTGCTCCCACTCCCTGGCGACGGTCGTCGCATCAGTGTGCCCGGGATAGATAAGCGTCTCGCCCGGCAACTCCATCAGCGTGCCCATGATCGAGTCGCGCAGGTCGGTGTAGGTCGTGTGGCCAGGCGCACGCACGCCCCCAATGCTCCCCCTGAACAACGTATCGCCAGTAAACACCACCGCGTCGCCGCCCTGAAAGCCGCCCGGCCCCGGGCCAGCGCCGGAGCGAGCGCCGCGTACGGACCGATCCTCGGCCACCAGAAACGACAACATCCCCGCGGTGTGCCCGGGTGTTTTCAGCGGTCGCACCTCCAGACGTCCGAACTGCAGTATCTCTCCCGCCTCGATCGTGCCGAGCTCCACCCCCTTTCCCAGCACGTCGCCCATACTCTCAAGCGGCTCACGCTCCAGCGGATCGATCAGCACTTCAAGTCTCGGCCAGCGCTTGCGCAGCGCTCCCAGCTCACTCACATGATCGAAGTGATGATGGGTCAAAAGCACGTGCGTCGGCTCTATCCGCAAACGCTTTGCCGCATCGACGAGCGGAGTCACGGGGCCTCCCGCGTCCACGAAGAAGCCCGGACCGCCCTCGCCGTCGGCGAGTAGATATGTGTTCGACAGGAACTGCTCGTTCAGAGAGCGCTCTAGGACCATGGGGAAGATCCTCCCACGTTGCCGATCCCGGCGCGGCCCACAAGCGTCTCGTCCGCCGGTACGCGCCCCACCTCGCCCCACGAGGCCCACGAGCAAAGCGCACCGAACACGTACCCGCCGCCGCCCATGAGAGCTGCGCGCGAAGGCAGCCGCATACCTGCCGATCCCCGACCGCCGGACCAGCGAGCAAAGACCACCGCGCCAATCAGTCCAACAACACGAACATGGGCCCAAAAATACACACCGGCGTATGACCCCACCCGCAGTCGCCCTTTCGTCCAGCGAAGCCATAATCGGCCCGCACACACCTTGACATACACACCAGCGTATGGTTTTGTGGCGAGGCAGTCCTATCAAGACTTGACGATAACAATGGGGGAGGCCAGCAGCATCATGATCCGCTACTTGAAGTGGCTCGGAAGAACACGCTCCGCACGCCGGATGCGACTGACGGCGCCGATCGGGCTCTTGCTCGCATGCTTGCTGCTCGCCGGACTACCGGCGGTCGCCTCGGCCAGCACTCCGGAAATGCGCGGTGAATGGGAACTCGTCATCACGGGACCCGAAGGCACCGTCAAAGGACGCGCTCTAATCGTCGACGAAGCAAACGCTCAAGAAAAATTCGCGAGCCAAAGCGCGCTATTCGAAGGCGTGATCAAAGGCACCTTCTCCGGCACCCTTGAAGGTGGCAACGCCTCTGTAAAGGTAACAAGCGAAGCCTATTCCCACGTGGCCGAAGCATCCGAATTCGTCAGCTCGACGATGACGATCGGCACCAACAAAGGCCTGCCGTCGCTATCCGGAACGGGACAACTCACGTCCGGCAGCCAGCAGGCAACCGCAACGCTGACCGCCACAAGAATCAGAACCTACAAGGAAATAGAAGAACAGGAAGCAAGGGAAAAGCTGGAACGGGAAGAGAAGGAAGCCCGGGAAAACATCCGCGGCGAATGGCAGCTCGTGGTGAGCTCCGCCGCCGGCACCACAAAAGGCATCGCGATCATCACCAAAGAAGCGAGCCCCTCCAACGAATTCGCCAGCGCCGGCGCGCTGTTCGAAGGCGTATTGCCCGGCAGTTTCTCGGGCACCCTCGAAGGCGCCAAAGCTACCGTGTCGATCGTCGTCCCGGCAGCCGGGCCCGCCCCGGAACTCAAGTTCACAAGCACCGAAATAACGACCGCCTCCAGTGCCAGTTCCTTTTCGATGAACGGACCCGGAACGGCCACTGTCGGTGGAACGCCTGTACCCGATGCGGCGCTGGTCGCCACCAGGATCAAAACCTACGCGGAAGTCGCGGAACAGGAAGCCAAGGTCAAGGCCGAAATCGAAGCAAGGGTAAAGGCCGAACTCGAAGCCAAGGCCAAGGCCGAATTCGAAGCCAAGGCCAGGGCCGAACTGGAAGCCAAGGCGAGAGCCGAACTCGAAGCAAAGGCCAGAGCCGAACTCGAAGCAAAGGCCAAGGCCGCACTGGAAGCCAAGGCGAAGGCCGAACTCGAAGCCAAGGCCAAGGCCGAACTCGAAGCAAAGAGAAAGGCAGCCCTCAGCAAAACCGCGTTGGCATCGATTCGGCTGGTCGGCAATACCTTCACGGCCAGCGCCGCCGGCCTGCTCTCACTGCAGGTGACCAACCCGAACCCATACGCGATCTCGGGGCGTATCACGCTGGTCGTCGCCCCATTGCCAAAGGGCGGCAAAGCCGCAAGTGCTCATGGCAGAGCAAGCAAGAAAGCCCAGCCGCTTGGAACTGTGTCCTTCGGGATCTCACCCGACGGCAAGCAGCTTGTGAAGCTCGAGCTCTCCAAGGGAGGGCGCACCGAACTGGCGCGCCACAAGACCCTCCACGTGCTCGCCACGGTCCTGACGAAGGCCAGCGGCCAAACCTCAACGACCAAGACGCTCACTCTCACCCTGCGCGCAGGTAAAGCGGCGCCCGGCAAAGGCTAAGGGCACAGCACAAGCACCGCAACACAGGCACTGAAATGCCAGGGGGCCCGTGCCATCCACGAGGCCCCCTGGTCGTGCCTGCACGTGCGCACGCAGGCCCCCACGCGCGCGGGTATCTACACTCCCACGCATGCCTCTGATCCACACCTGCTACCGCATCACTGACATCGACCGCTCGATCGCGTTCTACAAAGCCATCGGTTTCGAGGAAGTCGGGCGCATCGCGATCGGCGATGAGGCGGTCAACGTATTCATGAACCAACCCGGCGACGGCGACATGCCGCGCCTCGAGCTCACCCACAACTTTGGCATCGACTCATATGAGATCGGCACCGGCTACGGCCACATCGCGATCACAGCCTCCGATCTGGACGGCACGCTCGCGCGCCTAGCAGAGCAGGGTATCCAGCCCGAGAAGCCGCCCTACTCGGTGCGCGAGGGCGGCTCACGGCTGTGCTTCGTCAAAGATCCCGACGGGTATCGGATCGAGATGATCGAGCAGGACTGACGTGGAACTGGGTCTCGCGACCTTCGCCGACGTCGCGCCGGGATCCTCGCCCGCGCGCGTGGCCGAGCGCTTGAAAGAGCTGCTCCAGGAGATCGAGCTGGCCGATCGTCTCGGCCTCGATGTGTTCGGCGTGGGCGAGCACCATCGACGCGACTATGCGGTGTCCGCCCCCACCGTGGCGCTCGCCGCGGCCGCCTCCCGCACCGAGAAGATCCGCCTGTCCAGCGCCGTGACCGTGCTCAGCTCGGCCGACCCGGTCACCGTCTTCGAGGAGTTCTCAACACTCGACCTGCTCTCCGGCGGGCGCGCTGAGATCATGGCTGGCCGCGGCTCCTTCACCGAGTCCTTCCCGCTGTTCGGTCTCGACTTGGAGGACTACGACGATCTGTTCGCCGAGAAACTGGAGCTGCTGCTGGCACTGCGCTCCTCCGAGAGCGTCACCTGGTCGGGGCGCCATCGCGCCGCGCTGCACGAAGCCGCCGTATATCCCCGCCCACTCCAGCAACCGCTGCCCGTTTGGATCGCAGTCGGCGGCACGCCCGCATCGGTGGCGCGCGCTGGGGCGCTCGGGCTGCCGCTGATGATCGCCATCATCGGCGGTGTGCCTGCCCGCTTTGCGCCGCTTGTGCAGCTGTATCGCGAGGCCGCCAAGCGCGCTGGCGTCGAGCCGTCGAAGCTGGCGGTCGGCATCAACTCGCACATGTACATAGCCGAGGACTCAAGGCGCGCGGCCGACGAGTTCTTCGGGCCGTACTCGCAGATGATGAATCGCATCGGTCGCGAGCGCGGCTGGCCGCCGATGAGCCGCGCCCAGTTCGACGCCGGCTGCGCACCCGAGGGCCACCTGCTCGTGGGCACGCCCGAGCATGTGGCCGAGAAGATCCTCGCCCACCACGAGCTGTTCGGACACGACCGCTTCCTCGGCCACATAAGCGTGGGCGTGTTGCCACACGAGAAGGCGCTGCGCGCCACCGAGCTGTTCGCCACGGAGGTCGCCCCGCGTGTGCGCGCTACCCTTCCTGCCAGCGATGGCTGACACCGGCAAGATCGCCAAGAACCTCGAGCGCTTCGCGCAGGCCGTGGCGGCCCACGACCGCGAGAACCCAACGCACACCGCCTACGGGATCGGCCTGGCGCACTTCGACATGGAGCGCCTCGGCCTGGAGGAGGGCGAGGAGATCCTGCCGGGTATCACGATCCACGCCGACGGCGGGCAGAGCGCCAACTTCCGCGTGCTGTGCGACGGCCAGCACGACGAGGGAGCCGTGGAGTCGGAGGAGGAGGTCGTGGAGGCGGTCTCCACCCAGGCGCTGCCGATGATCTCGCCCGGTGCCTCGCCGCGCGAACTCTGACCCGCGAGGTCAGCTCAAGTGACGCTCGGTGAGGCGATGCCGACGCGCGCGGCGATCATCGCAACAAGTCCTTCGATAGTCGGACAGTCGATCCCATGCCGCACGGCTGCGCGCAGCACCGAGCCTGGGATCGCGTCTAGCTCGGGGGGGCGCCCCGCGGCGATATCGCGCTGCATCGAGCTGCCGAGCGTGTCGTGAGCAGCCGTCAGCTCGCCGAGCGGATCGCCGGTCGCAATCGAGGCGCCCTCGGCCTGCGCCACGGCGCAGCCCTCCTCGATCGCACCGACCAGCTCAGCGCGCAACTCGGGGGTCGAGCGGATCTCTCCGAGCAGCTTGTCAAACGCGCTGGTGGTACAGGCGAGCGCGTTGAGGCGCACCAGCTTCGACCACATCACCTGTGGCTCGGAGTCACCGACGCGTGCGGGAACACTGGCGTCTGAAAGCGCGCTCGCGAGCTCCTGCATCGGCGTGCGTGCAACCTCGTGCTCGGAGGCCATGTCCACACGCAGGAACCGGCTCGTGTGGACCACCACGCCCGGCTCGGGCCGGTCGGCCTCGACGCGGATCGTGCCGGCGACCACCGCCTCCGCACCGAAGCGCTCGCGCAAAACGGCTATGTGGTCGAGCCCGTTGAGCAACGGCAACACCAGCTTCGGCGCAACCTCCACACGCTCCAGCGCCTCACCCAGGCCGGCCGCCTTGGTGGCGACGATCAGCACGTCCACGAACTCCTCGAGCTGCCGAACGGCGCGCGGGTGGGCGGTGAAATCCCCCAGCAACACACTGCTGACTCGCAGACCACGAGTCGAGATCGTGGCAACGGTGGAGTCTCTCGCGACGACCAGTACCGGTGTGCCAGCGCGCTCGAGCGCGCCCGCAACCAGGCCACCCACGCCTCCCGGGCCAAGTACGGCGATTCTCACGAGGAGCACCTCCTGACGGCCTGTGCAAACGTAGGACTCCAGCGCATACCAGCGGAATTGCCCATCGTGACCCTCACGGCAATGGGTCCACGAGCACGCCGGGGTTCATGATGGCGCGCGGATCCACAGCGGCCTTCGCGCCGCGCAGCGCCGCGGCAAACGGGTCGGGACGCTGGCGGTCATACCACGGCCGATGATCGCGCCCGACGGCGTGGTGATGGGTGATAGTGGCACCCTCTGCAATCAGCACGTCAGAGACGGCAGCCTTGATCGCCGCCCACTGCTCAACCTCCTCGCCGCGCTGGGCGGGAGCCAGCACCGTGTAGTAGGGAGCCGGACCGTCGGGATATAGGTGGGTAAAGCGGCACGAGACACGCGCAACCCCACTCACCCCTTCGGCTGCCGCCTGGGCGGCGCCCATCACGCGCTCGTGAAAAGCGGGGAAGCGCTCCCATGTGATCGCCGTCTCAAACGTCTCCGATAGCACCCCCATCGCGACAAGCACGTCGCGCACATAGGGAGCGCGCAAGAACGCTTCGCGCCACGCACCCACACCGCCTGTATCGATGCCGCCTCCCGCAGAGCCACCACGCCGCTCTGCGGCTACTCCACCGTGCTGCGCGCAGATCGCAAGCGCGCGATCCATCTGAAAGCCGACCGGGTGGTCGCTTGACTCGAAGCCGAGCACGAGCAGCGCGAAGCTGCCGTCGCCGGCCATTGTCAGGCGCGCCTCTGAGGGATCGATCAGACGGCAGTTGCTTGGATGAAGAGCAGACTGGGAGAGCGCGCGAACGCATTCGCTGCCGGCGGCAAACGTGGGGAATCGCACGCCCGCCGACACACGCTCGGTGGGGCGCGGTTGCACGCGCACCCAAGCCTCGCTGATCACCCCGAGCGTGCCCTCCGAACCGGCGAGCAGCCGGTCGGGACTGGGGCCGGCGCCTGAGCCGGGCAGCCGACACGACTGCCACGTGCCAGATGGCGTGATCGCGCGAATCGACTCGACGAAGTCCTCGATGTGGGTCCACACGGTGGCGAAGTGACCGGCCGCGCGCGTGGCGATCCAGCCCCCCAGCGTGGACAGCTCAAACGACTGCGGGAAGTGGCGCAGGGTGAGACCGTGACCTGCAAGCTGGGCCTCCAGCTCGGGGCCGCTCGCGCCCCCCTGTATGCGCGCGGCACGTGAGACATCGTCGACCTCGATCACGTGGCGCAGTTCTCGCAGGTCGATCGTGATGGCACCGTTGTAGGCGGGGCCCACCTCGGGCTGTACCCCGCCAACGACGCTGGTGCCGCCACCGTAGGGAATCGCGGCCACACGCTCGCCCGAGCACCACTCCAACAGGCGCTCGATGTCGGTCTCGTCGCGTGGACACGCAACGAAGTCGGGGGGATGTAAGAAATGACCACGGAAACCACGCACGACATCCGAGTAGGACTTGCCGAGCGCGCGGGAGGCACGCGCGTGCGCGTCACTGGAGCAGATCGGGGCGAGTGCGGAGGGCGCCACCACGCGCGGCGGGGGCAACTCGACCCGATCCAGACCGACCGGTTGCTCGACTTCGGCGAGTGGAAACCCGAGATGGGCGGCAAGGCCGCCGGCGGCGGCCTGCACTTCCTCGGGCGAGAGCTGCTCGTCCTCAAATCCCCAACCCCAGTGCTTGCGCCGGCGCGTGCTCACTAGGTGCGAGTGTAGGGTCGCGACATCTTTACCCGCGCCCAGCCTCTGACGACTAGAGGCTTGATGCGGGTTGGGGTCGTGGGCAGGAATCGTGGTGTTGGAATAAGAAGAGGGCCTCCAGCTTTGTCAACTCGTGATTGGAGCACGAGATGGACGCTTCGCTGGAGACCCTCGTTGTCGCAGCCTACGTATTCGCTTGCTCGCTGTCGATTCCTCGCCCCGGCCCGCCCGGGAAGGTCACCGATCAGGAGCTGATCGCGTTGGCGGTCGCTCAGGCTGTGACAGGGACCTGTTCAGACCGCCAGTTTTTGGGGGTGATCGGTCGGCTGCTTCCAGGGTTCTTTCCCGAGCTGCCCGGCCAGTCCCAGTACAACCGCAGACTCAGACGGCTCACACCGCAGATAACCACGGTGCAGATGATGGTCGCCGAGCTGATCGCCGACGGACAGGTGCGGCTAGTGGACGGGACGCTGATCGCGTGCGCCAACTATCCAGGCTGCCGCTCGCTCAGCGAGTTCGCTGGGCACGCCAGCTACGGCTATTGCCCATCGAAGAGCCTGTTCGTGTGGGGCATGCGCCTGGTGCTCATCTCAGACGCGAAGGGCGTCCCGGTCGGCTACGACCTCACGGGCCCCAAGACCGGGCAAGAGCGCGAATGCGCCTTGGAGCTCGCCGCGGCTCACGCCGGCAGCACGCTGTTCGCTGATAAGGGCTTCTGGGGCAAGGAGTACCAAGAGTGCATGGAGCTGATCGACATCCAGCTCATCACGCCCGAGCGCCACCGCCCAGGTCCGCGTCCCCCGGGCGAGGTCGCAAAGGCACGCATCCGCCTGGTAATCGAGAGCGTCTTCGCCAACCTCAAGCGCCAGATGCGCCTGGAAGACCACCTCGCCAAGACACTCGCCGGGCTCGTGCAGCGCATCGCCCAACGACTCCTTGCCCTCACACTCGGCATGCACATCAACCTCCTCACCGGACGCCCACCACGCGCCCTCGCCGCCTACGACGGACGATAAACCCACATCAAGCCTCTAGCCTGTAGGCCGATGGCAGGCACAGCTGAGCCGCAGACGAACGAGATGCCGACGATCCTGGCGCGCGGGCCATGGGAGCTGGCGCAGGTCAAGACGCGCTGGCGCAGCGAGCACTACGAGCCACCGCGCGAGCTCGTGCAGGCGGCGGACGCGGAGATCGCCGCTCTGCGCGAGCGCAGCTCGCCCAGTCACGACGGCTTGGCCGGCAGGCTGGTCGACTACAGGGACGGCCCACACGGCATAGAGCTCGAGTTGCAGCCGCTCAGGTGGGCTTTGCGACTGGTGGCCGGCGACGCGTCGTGCAGCGTCGCCGCGCTGTGTGTGACACGCGCGGCGGATGGACGCTGGTTGGCAGGCAGACGTGCCGCATGGCTGTCCTCGTGGGCGGGACGTTGGGCGCTGGGCGCTGGCGGCGCGGTGGATCTGGGCGAGAACCCAGCTGACACACTGGTCAGGGAGTTGCGCGAGGAGTGGTCGGTCACTCCCGAACGCGTGCGTGGAGAGGCGCTTGTGAGACTGCCACAGCGGCTCGTAATGTTCGTCGGGCAGGCATGGCTTGCCGAGGACGCCGAGGTGACGCCCGACCACGAGCACGACGAGTATGCGTGGTGGCCAAGCGACATCGACGACTGGCCGGCTGAGGCCGGCGAGGGGCTGTGTCGGATGGCGCGGTGGCTGTCGGAGTGAGCGATGCGCAACCAACGGCCCCGGTTGACCTCTCCAAGCTGAGCAAGGTCTCGGCGAGCAGCCGCATCTCCCCTGCGTTCACTCCACTGAAGTGGACGTCGTTGTTTCACTCATGCGTATACACATCGCTCTTGATCTGTGCATTTGCGCTGGGAAAACCACAGCCGGCGACGTTCGTGCTGGGATGGACACATGGCCTGCTGTGGATAGGGATGTCGCTTGCCTGCATCACCGCGGCGCGCATGAGAGTTGTCTCATTGCGACTGGCGGTCGCGGTCGCGGTGCTCGGTGGGATCGGACCCTTCTTCGGAAGTTATGAGTTCATGCGGGAACAGCGACGCCGAAAGCACTGTTAGGCGTGTGTGAAGAGTCCCGTGCGCAGACGCTCGGCTGCAGGTCCGCCGGCTGAGCACGCTAGAGTGACGCCAGATGGCGTCCGGCACTACGATCGATCAAATGATCGATGTCGTGACCCCTGCCGCCGGCGAGTCGGTCACCGAGGGAACAATCCTCGAATGGCACGTCAAGGTCGGCGACTTCATCAAGGTCGACGACACGATAGTTGAGATATCCACCGATAAGGTGGATGTCGAGCTGCCCTCGCCCGCGAGCGGCACGGTCGCCGAGATCCTGGCCGAGGAGGGCGACACGGTCGGCGTCGGACAGGTGATAGCGCGGCTTGCAGCGGGCGAGCAAGGGTCTCACCAGCCCTCAGCGGGCGACGAGCCCTCGCGCGAGGGTGATGGTGCAGGTGGAGCCACGGAGCCAGGCGTACCAAGCGCGGCGCAAACCGCGGGCACGACTGTCCAGGGCGGTGGCAGCGTGCAAAGCGACGGCACGCAAAGCGACGGCGACGTAACCGGGGCGCTGTCCGACGGCAAGCGCGTGTCGCCCGTGGCAGCTCGCGTGGCGAGCACGGAGGGCATCGATCTCACCGGCATCGCCGGCAGCGGTCCGGGCGGGCGAATCGTGAAGGCCGACGTGCTCGGCGCGGCCGCCGCCGCAAACGGCGCCACAACCAACGGTTCGGCCACCACAACCTCGGGGACAGCGGGCGGCGAGCGTCAGTTGATGAAGGGCGCCGCCGCAATGCTCGCTCGCTACATGGACCAGTCGCGCTCGATCCCGACGGCCACGAGCTTCCGCACGCTGACGGTGACCGTGCTCGACGGGCGCCGACGCGAGCTGAAGGCGGCGGGACGCAGAGTGTCCTTTACCCACCTGATCGCCTACGCGATCGCGCAGGCCGCCACGGATATGGGCACGATGACACACCACTTCGAGGAGCTCGACGGCAAGCCCTATCGCGTCAATGACGGCCAGGTGAATCTCGGGCTGGCCGTGGACGTGGAGAAGAAGGACGGCACCCGCACATTGATGGTGCCGGTCATCCGCGACGCGGGGGCGATGACCTTCGCGGACTTCGTGGCTGCGTATGACACGCTTGTGGAGAAGGCACGCACCAATACGTTGACGGCCGACGATCTGGTGGGCGCCAACATCACGCTCACCAACCCTGGCGGGATCGGCACCGTGGCCTCGGTTCCGAGGCTGATGAGCGGTCAGGGCACGATCGTCGCGACCGGCTCGATCGCCTACCCGGTGGGCCTCGGCGCCGTCGGCGAGCGGCTTGGCGCAGAGAAGGTCATGACGATGACTTCCACGTATGACCATCGTGTGATCCAGGGCGCCGAGTCCGGACGCTTCCTCGCGCTGGTGGAGGCGCGCCTGCAGGGCGAGCACGATTTCTATGAGAGCGTGTTTGGCTCCCTTGGCGTTGAGATCGGTCCCGCGCCCAGCGCGCCGGCGCCGGTGACGGCCGCGCCTGTATCGACTCCCCCACAGGCGACCGCACCCGACGAGCAGATGCTGCAGGCGGTGCAGGCAGCGAGCACGCTGTTGCATCGCTTCCGCAGCCACGGTCATCTCGCGGCGCGCCTGGATCCGCTCGGCTCAGAGCCCGAGGGAGAGCCGCAGCTCGACCCCGAGACAGCTGGCCTGACACCGCAGGTGATGGCACAGATCCCGGCGCGCATCCTGCGCATGTACGTGCCGGGGGAGACGCTCGCCGAGGCCCTGCCGCACCTACGTCAGACCTATTGCGGCACGATCGCATATGAGATCGAGCACATATCCTCGCATCGCCAGCGCGTGTGGCTGCGCGAGCAGATCGAGTCGGGCACCTTCCGCCAACCACTTAGTGCCGAATCGCGTACAGCGCTGCTGAAGCGCCTGATCGAGGTGGATGCACTGGAGCGCTTCATGCACAAGGCATATCTCGGCCAGCACCAGTTCTCGATCGAGGGGCTGGACATGACCGTGCCGATGCTGGACGAGCTGATCCAACTGTCCGCCGGCCGCGGCGGGCATGAGGTCGTGATCGGGATGGCACACCGCGGACGACTCAACGTGCTGGCACACAACCTTGGGCGCCCCTACGACACGATCTTTGCCGAGTTCGAGGGCGCCTCGACGCTGGAGGCGGTCACGACGATCCCGCAGGGCGGCACCGGCGACGTCAAGTACCACCACGGAACCCAGGGCTCCTATGCGCTGCCCGACGGCGGCACGATCAGAGTGAACCTGGAGTCCAACCCGAGCCACCTGGAGTACGTCTCGCCGGTAGTCGAGGGCGCCACGCGCGCGGCGCAGACCTCGCGCAGCGGGCCCCGCGCCCACCAGGACACCAACGCGGCGGTGCCGATCGTGATCCACGGCGACGCGTCGTTCCCCGCGCAGGGCGTGGTGGCCGAGACGCTCAACCTCCAAGCACTGGACGGTTATCAGGTGGGCGGCACGGTGCACCTGATCATGAACAACCAGATCGGCTTCACGACCGATCCCGACGACGCCCGCTCGACGCGCTGGGCCTCGGATCTGGCAAAGGGCTTTGACGTGCCGATCATCCATGTGAACGCCGACGATGTGGCGGCGTGCATGAGCGCTGTGCAGCTCGCGTTTGCCTTCCGCCAGGAGTTCGGTCATGACGTGTTGATCGATCTGATCGGCTATCGGCGCTTTGGCCATAACGAGTCCGACGAGCCCGCCTACACCCAGCCGGAGATGTACGCGAAGATCAAGACCAAGAAGCGGGTGTATGAACTGTGGGCCGAGCAGCTGGTCACCGACGGGGTCGTCAGCCGCGAGGACGTTGAGCGTCTTGGCCAGGAGGTGTGGGACAACCTCACGATTCTTCACCAGCGGCTGAAGGCGAAGATCGCCGCCGCGGCGGCGGAGGGCGCTGTGGACCAGGGCACCGGCGAGTACCAGCTCGACCGCTCCCCGAGCCCCGACGTGGATACCGCGGTAGCCGCCGCGCGCGTGCGCGAGCTGGGGCTCGAGCTGTTGCGCACGCCTGACGGGTTCACGGTGCACACCAAGCTCGTCAAGCAACTCGAGCGTCGCCGCGAGGCACTCGGCGATAATGGAGGTACCCACCCACCCGACCACCCACCCGCGGCGCGCATCGACTGGGCGCACGCCGAGGCGCTGGCGTTTGCCTCGCTGCTGACCGAGGGCACGCCCGTGAGGCTCACCGGCCAGGACACCGAGCGCGGCACCTTCAGCCAGCGCCACCTCGTGCTCCACGACGCCAAGACAGGCCAAGCGTTTTGCCCGATTCAGAGCCTGCCGGAGGCGCTGGCCCCAATGGAGCTTCACAACAGCCCGCTCTCAGAGCTGGCGTGTATGGGCTTCGAGTACGGCTACAGCCAGGAGGCACCGGAGACGCTGGTGCTATGGGAGGCGCAGTTTGGAGACTTCGTCAACTCTGCGCAGGTGATCGTCGACCAG
Source organism: uncultured Solirubrobacterales bacterium (assembly GCA_963715765.1). Lineage (GTDB taxonomy): Bacteria > Actinomycetota > Thermoleophilia > Solirubrobacterales > Solirubrobacteraceae > Palsa-744. The sequence goes on along the minus strand of OY970270.1, from coordinate 2,390,548 downwards.
TTCATCTCCTCGGGGCTTGCCAAGTGGGGACAGACCTCGCGCCTGACGCTGCTGCTGCCCCACGGCTACGAGGGCTCCGGGCCCGAGCACTCCTCGGCGCGCTTGGAGCGCTTCCTCGCGCTCGCGGCCGAGGGCAACATGCGCGTGGCAAATTTGACAACGCCGGCGCAGTACTTCCATCTGCTGCGCCGTCAGGCGTTGATCGCAAAGCAGCGCCCACTTGTGATCATGACTCCGAAGTCGCTGTTGAGGCTGACACAGGCGACCAACACAGTGGATGACCTGGCCGAGAACTCGCGTTTTGAGCCGGTGCTCGCCGAGCCGGGCGTCGCCGCGGAGTCCGTGACACGGCTCGTGTTGTGTACGGGCAAGATCTACTACGACCTGGCCGGCCACTCAGACCGCCAGAGCAACGACAGCGTCGCGATCGGTCGCGTGGAGCTGCTGTATCCGTTCCCCGAGCGCAACATCAGGGACCTGCTGGCGCGCTACCCGAAGCTCAAAGAGGTCGTGTGGGCCCAGGAGGAGCCGCGCAACATGGGCGCACGCGCCCACATGTTCCCGCGCCTGATGCAGATCCTGCCGGATGACATCCATTTCGGCTACATCGGACGCCCGGAGCGGGCCAGTCCCGGTGAGGGCTATCCCGCCTCGCACATCATCGAGCAGAGCCGCATCGTGCGAACCGCGCTCGATCTTGGCATACCGGTGTCGCAGTACCCGAAAAAGACCCCGGGAGAGCGTTGATGGGCGCCCTGTGGCGACGCCTCATGATGGTCATGCGCCAGCGCAAACGCAAGCGTAAAGCTCGCGTCTAGCGGTCCGCCTGCCCAGAGCGCCCCCACTGGACGATTCGGGCTTCGACGGACCGTTCGGTTACCGGCCGCGCCAAACCGGGGGGCGCTTCTCGGCAAACGCGGTGGCACCCTCGCGGGCGTCCTCTGAGGTGAACACCGACTCGGAGATTGCGCCCTGCGCATCCCACATCTGCTCGCGAGACCAGTCCGATTGCTCTTCCAGGATGCGCTTGGAGGCGACGAGCGCAAGCGGCGCGTTGACCGCGATCTCACGCGCAAGCCCGAGCGCCACCTCCACCGCCGCGCCAGGCTCGGCCAGGCGATTCACGAGCCCGACCTCGGCGGCGCGCTCGGCGAGGATCGGATCGCCGGTTAGCGCCAGCTCCATCGCAAGGTGGTAGGGGATCCGTCGCGGCAGGTGCAACAGGGCGCCGCCGGCCGCCACCAGCGAGCGCTTGACCTCGGGAATACCCAACTTGGCGCCTCGCGCGGCCACGATCAAATCGCAGGCAAGCGCCACCTCCAGACCGCCCGCCACGGCGAAACCCTCGACGGCCGCGATCAGTGGCTTGACCGACGCGCGCCGCACGATCCCGGCGAAGCCGCGGTCGCCCACCCAGGGCCGCTCGCCCGTTACGAACGCCTTCAGATCCATGCCTGCGCAGAAGCCCTTGCCGGCGCCCGTCAGCACCCCGACGCTGAGCGCCTCGTCGCCGTCGAGCTCGTCAAGGGCCGCGGCAATGCCTTCAGCCAGCGCCAGGTTGACCGCGTTGCGCGCATCGGGGCGATTGAGTGTGATCAGCAGCACGTTGCCACGCCGCTCGGTCAGGACGGGCAAGTCTTGGGCTGTATCGACGTCGCTCATCGCCAGGCAGAGTATCGACCGGACCGATTGGGCGCGGAGGCCCTCTCGAGGCCTGCTGGGGCGGCGCGAAGGCGGCGCGAAAACGCTATGCCGCAAACAGGCGCAGCTCGGGCTCGCGATTGCCGCGCAGCACTTCCACGTCGATCTCAACGCAGCCGATGCCACGCGAGGCGGCGAGCACGCGCGCCTGTGGCTTGATCCACTTCGCGACGAGCACACCACGGCACGCGGCCATCGCCGGGTCCAGGCGGATGCGCTCCAGATAGCGTGTGAGCTGCTCGACAGACTCCATCGTGGCGACGCGCTTGATCTCGACCGCCACCCACTCGTCCTCGGTGTCGCGACACATCAGGTCGACCGGGCCGATGTCGGTGGGCCACTCACGGCGCACGAGCCGGAAGCCCTCGCCACACCAGTGGGGCGCATCGGCGAGCAGTTCCTGCAGTTCGCGCTCGAGCCCCTCCTTCTCCAGGGAGACCAGCACATCAAGCTCGTGGTCGACGTCGGCCAGCACCTCGGCGATCGCGATCTCCAGACGCTCGTCGTCGCGTTGCTTGCGTACCACCACATGCGTGAGGGCGCCAGCCGCGTCGCGCTCCTCGGTGAGCACGGTGGGTGGGGTCATCCAGTTGAGCGGCTTTATTCGAGGCCCACCCGCCCCGCCACCGTCGGCCCACACCATGAAGGTGCCGTCCCCCTTGCACATCAATAGGCGCACCGCCTCGGGCAGCACGGTGGTGGTGCGGCCGATATAGGTGACCTCACAGCGAGCGACGATCAAACGCACCGGCGGACGGTATCCGCTGAGGCGGACCGGACGACGCCGCCGGGCCGAATCGGGCACCCAGTGCCTTTCCCGACCCTATTTGTCGTCCTCGTGTGACTCCACGTTCATCGCCTCGCGGAACTCGCGCATGCCCTTGCCCAGCGCCCGCGCGACTTCGGGCAGGCGCTTGGGACCGAGCACGACCAGCGCGACCGCGCCGAGAAACAGCAGATGGACGGGACTGTCGATTCCCATGACCCTCAAGGCTAGCGCTCCAGCCGACACGGCTCGTAGTCTCTGGGGCGTGGCGCAGGAACCAACGAGGCAACTCGGACGCCCCTATCCACCGCCGGCGGCCTCCGAGCCGTTTTGGCCAGCGCAGCTGACGATCCTGGCCGCGATCGGCCTGCAGGTCGCGCTGCCCTCGCGGCTGGTGGCCGGCCCGGTATGGCTGGTACCGGCGCTCGAGGGCGTGCTGTTCATCGGCATGTTCCTGGCAACGCCCCGCCAGCTCGAGCACGAGCACAAGCGCCGCCGCCGCGCCGCGCTCAGCCTGACCGCACTGGTGGGCGCGGCTAACGTGTACTCGCTGATTGAGCTCACCAACCTGTTGCTGAGTCGCAATGTGAGCAACGGCCGCCAGCTAATCATCTCGGGCGTGCTGATCTGGATGACCAACTTCCTGATCTTCGCGCTGTGGTACTGGGAGATGGACCGCGGCGGCGCAGGCAAGCGCGCCGCCGGGCACGACGGACCACCGGACTTCCTGTTTCCGCAGATGACCGATGACCGCATCGAGCCGCTCGATTGGCGGCCGAAGTTCATTGACTACCTGTATGTGTCGCTGACCAACGCGATGGCGTTCTCGCCCACCGACACGATGCCGCTCACGTCGATCGCAAAGAGCACGATGGGCATCCAGTCGTTGGTCTCGCTCGTGACGATCGGCCTCGTTGTCTCGCGCGCGGTGAACATTCTGGCGTAGCCGGCAACCATCTCCTGGCGTAGCCAGCAGCCATCCTCTCGGCGGCCTATCGTGCTGAGGCTATGGACGCTTTCGTGAACGCGACGCTCGATAAAGGCGAGGCCGTGCTGCGCTTCCCCTACGACGATCAGCTGCGACGGCTGCTGCGCGCGATCCCGGGTCGTCGCTGGGACCCGGCCGAGCGAGCGTGGATCGTGCCGCTCGACCCTGAGCGCGCGGAGGCGGTGGCGCGCCTTCTCGACGGTATGTCGAGACCGCCGGTTCTCAGCGATGCGCTTGGCCGCGCGCTCGCGCGTCAGCGCATGCGGCGCGGCCATGACGAGTGCGTACTCGACGTCGCGCGACCCGATGAGAGCTGGTGGCTGACGTTTGCGACCGACCGCGCCCCGGCGATCGTCGAAACGCTACTCGAGCACCCCGACGCCCAGCAACTACCGCTACTGGGTCGCGCGCAGATCCCGCTGGATGAGCACGCAGCCCGGCTCGTGGACACGCTGCCAGCGGACGCCGGACGCCTGCGCCTCACAGAAGACGCTGCGCACGCGCTGACAGAGGTCTCCCAGCGCCCTGGGTCACGCGCAAGCAGCGAAGCCAGGAGCGGCGCGATGTCATACGACGTCGAGCTGCGCCGCGACCGTCGCAAGGAACATTGGCTATTGATCGCCGCCGAGCACGCACAGCTGGCGCGCGTGCTCGGCGGCCAAGCCGGCCTACGCACGGCCGAGGGTCCTGCGGGCACATTCGCGCTGGCGGCCGTCGAGCGCGACGCGCATCTGATCGCCGAGCTGCTCGACCAGCTGGAGATGGCGCACATCGATCCGCGCGCCCAGAGCTGGATCGTGCGCGCCACGACCTGGCATGGCACGGTCGAGGTCGCGGGGCCAAGTGAGGAGCCAGTCTTCCTGCTGCTCGGCGACGCCGCGCGGCTGCCCCCCGAGCTGCGCGAACGAGCTGTGAGCGCACCCGGCGGTGTGACGGTCGCGCTGACGCTCGACTCGTGGCAGGCGATCGAGGGGCTGCGCGGCTTCACCAGCGCCGCCACGCGCCGCTGTGTGGAGGCGCTGAAGGATGGTCGTCCCGTCCCACCGGCGGTGCTCGAACTGTCGACCGTCCACGAGGATCCCACGTTTGTGCTGGCGCCCGGGCACGACGAGCGACAACTCGACGCGTTTGGCGCACTCCCAGGTGCCTCGCCCCATCGGCCGGACGCGGCGAGGGGCGACCGAGGAGGGCGGGGCGCCGGGACGGCACGAGCGGCCACTACGCTACGCGGCGAGCACGGCCGGCTTCCGGCGATCCGCGCCGACCCCTTCTGTGTTGAGGACCTCGACGGCTTTCTCGCCGAGCGTCACATCTGGATCGATCCGGACGCACTCGCCGTGTTGCAGCAGATCCGCGAGCAGCACGCACACGCCGCGGGCCTCGTGGCGCTGTCGGCGGCGACCGATGCACAGCTCGAGGTGGCGGGCCTCGGCGGCGAGCTCAAGCCGTTTCAGCGCGCGGGCGTCAGGTATCTGCTGGAGCAGCGCCGCGCGTTTCTTGCCGACGAGCAGGGGCTTGGCAAGACGATCGAGGCGCTGGCGGCACTGGAGGCAGACGGCGCGTATCCCGCGATCGTGGTGTGCCCGGCGAGCCTGAAGCTCAACTGGATGCGCGAGATCGAGCGCTGGCTGCCGGGTCGCACAGCGCGGACACTCACCGGGATGGGTCCCAAGCGCTCAGTCGCGGGCGGGCCGAGTGCGCCGACGCCCTCCGGCCCGACCCGCTCCACACCGATGCCCTCCGCGAACGTCAACGCCGCCGACGTTCCAGCCTCCGAGACCCCATCTGCCGACATCCCGGCCGCCGACATCATCGTCGTCAACTACGACATCCTCGCCGCGCGCGGACCGGCGCTCGCGGCCACTGCTCCGCGCGCGCTCGTACTGGACGAGTCCCACTACTGCAAGAACGCGGCCGCCAAGCGCACACAGGCGGTCGCGCGACTGGCCGCCACCGTGCCGAGCGAGGGTCTCGTACTCGCGCTGACGGGCACGCCCGTGATGAACCGCCCGCCCGAGCTGATCGCCCAATTGCGAATCATCGGACGCCTCGCCGACTTCGGCTCCGGGGCACAGTTCGGGCAGCGCTTTCGCGGCCCCGACGCGCACGTGCGCCTGCACTGGCACCTGCGCTCGCGCTGCTTCGTGCGGCGCCTGAAGGCCGACGTGCTACCCCAGCTGCCGGCCAAGACACGCGCGGTGGTGCCGGTCGAGCTCGACAACGAGCCCGAGTATCGCCTGGCCGAGACCGACGTGATCGCGTGGCTGCGCAGTCGCCCGCTCGACCTGCGCGAGCTCGACGCGAAGGTCGCCGCCGCACTGCGGGCCGAGCGTCTGGTGAGGCTGAACGCCCTGAAGCTACTGGCAGCGCGCGGCAAGCTGCACGCCGCGCTCGCCTGGATCCACGACTTCTGCACCTCCGGAGAGCGGCTGGTCGTGTTTGCCCGCCATCGCGAGATCCAGCGCGCGGTGCTCGAGCGCTTCCCCCATGCGCTGCACATCCTCGGCGAAGATACCCACGCCGCCAGGGACGCCTCGCTGCACGCCTTTCAGGAGGCGGACGCTTCGGAGAACCAGCTGATCGTATGCTCGATCGAGGTCGCCGGCCAGGGACTCACGCTCACACAGGCCTCGAATGTGGCTTTCCTCGAGCTCGACTGGACACCCGCCAAGCACGACCAGGCCGAGGATCGTTGCCATCGCATCGGCCAGCAGGATGCTGTCAACGCCTGGTATCTGCTGGCGGCCGGCACGATCGACGAAACGATCGCCACGCTGCTGGAGCGCAAGCGCGCGGTGATCGGCGCGGTCACCGACGGGCGCGAGGAAAATGAGGAGGCGATCGTCGACGCGCTGGCCCGCGAGCTGGCCGGCGAGCCCTACCGGCGCCTGCGTGCGGTGGCGTGATCACGCCGTTTGGGTCATGCGTGGCTCAAGCGCCAGCGCTTGCACGACCAGGTCGTGCACCTGGCCGTCGGCCCCGAGCTTGAGCGCACGGTCAAATGCCTGCAGGGCGCCCTCGCGGTCGACCAGCTGCAACCGCAACCTACCCAGGCGCTCCCAGGCGCCAGCATCGGTTGGCCCGCGCTCGGCCGCGCGCTGAGCGGCCTCCTCGGCCAGATCGATCGCGCCGATGTCCTCGTAGATACGCGCGGCGAAACGATGCGACGCCGGGCGCTCGCCGTCCACGCGCGCCCAGTCGCGCACCGAGCGCGCCGCCGCCTCGAGGTTGCCTGCTTGCCAGAAGGCGAGTGTCATCAGGCGCAGCACCCCCACGTTGCGCGGTTCGGCGTCGCGCGCGTAGACCAGCCGCTGCGCGGCGAGCACGTACTCGCCTTCGGCCATCGCGCGCTGGGCGGCGGTCATGAAGCGCTCGACGCGATCCTCGGCGAGGTCGGGTCTTGAGAAGTCCACGAACTTCATGCTGCCCGCCGGCACGGTGCGCACGCCATGGCTGAACTTGACGCGCGCCCACTGCTGACCGCCCCCGCCGGGGATCGAGCCCTCTTGCTCCTCGCCGGAGTCGGTGAAGTAGATCCCTTCGACCGTCCCGACCCCCCACTCGGGGTAGGACTGGCAGCGCGCGTAGCGGTGGACCACCGAGTGATCGGGTACGCGACTGCCGAACGGGTCGTTGCGTTCACGGTCGGCCGCCTGCTCGCGAGCGCGCTGCTCGGTTTCATAGGCGCGCCGGCCGGCCTCTTCGCGCGCCTGACGTGCCGCCGCCGCGCTGACCTTCACGGCGTTGCGCGACACCTTCCCCCCGCGTGAGGTTTCGGCCAGACGCATCAGGTGGTCGGCGGCCTCGTTGACCGCCTTCAGGTGGCGCTCGTGCTCGAACTGCTTGCCCGCTGGCGCGATGTCGGGATGCCAGCGCTTGGCCATCCGCCGGCGCGCAAGCTGCACCTCGCGCTTGTCAAACGGCGGCTCGATCTCCAAGAGGAGCATTTGCTGCTCTATGTCGAGGATCGCTCCGGGCATGACACCAATACGTTACCGGCCCATCCCGATCGCGGCCCAGCGCAACGGCGTCTGCCGGCGCACTGGATCGGGCGCAACGCACACGGACCCAGAGACGGCGCGCCAACCTCATATCCTGCGCGGAATGTCCTCGCAATACATCTTCACGATGCATCGCCTCTCCAAGCTGCACCCGCCCGACAAGACGGTGCTGAACGACATCACGCTCGCTTTCTATCCCGGCGCGAAGATCGGCGTGCTCGGCTACAACGGCGCGGGCAAGTCCACGCTACTTCGGATCATGGCCGGCGTCGATCAGGATTATCGCGGCGATGCGATGCTCGCTCCCGGCGCGAGCGTTGGGATGCTCGAGCAGGAGCCCCATCTGGACGAGTCAAAGGATGTGAAGGGCAACGTCGAAGAGGCGGTCGCGCCCACACGTGCGTTGCTCGACCGCTTCAACGAGCTTGCCGCCAACTATTCCGATGAGACCGCCGAGGAGTTCGGCGAGATCCAGGCGAGGATCGAAGCGGCCGACGCATGGAACCTCGATACGCAGCTGGAGTACGCGATGGACGCGCTGCGCCTACCGCCGGCCGATGCCGATGTGAGCGCGCTATCCGGCGGGGAGCGTCGCAGGGTGGCGCTGTGCCGGTTGTTGCTGAGCGCACCCGACCTGCTGTTGCTCGACGAGCCCACCAACCACCTCGACGCCGAGTCGGTGGACTGGTTGGAGCGCCACCTCGCCGACTACAGGGGCGCGGTCGTGGCGGTCACCCACGACCGCTATTTCCTCGACAACGTGGCGGGATGGATCCTCGAGCTCGACCGCGGCAAGGGCATCCCCTATGAGGGCAATTACTCCAGCTGGCTGGAGCAGAAGCAGAAGCGACTTACCCAGGAAGAGCGCTCGGAAAAGGGTCGCGAGCGGACGATCGCCGCCGAGCTCGAGTGGGTGCGCACGAATCCGAAGGGGAGGCGCACGAAGTCAAAGGCACGCCTGGCGCGCTATGAGGAGCTGGTCGCCGAGGAGCGCAACGTAAAGCTCGACGACGTGCAGATCCACATCCCCCCCGGTCCGCGTCTGGGCGAGAAGGTGCTCGTCGCCGACGGCCTGCGCAAGGGCTTTGGCGAGCGATTGTTGATCGAGGATCTGTCCTTCGATCTCCCTCGTGCGGGCATCGTCGGCGTGATCGGCCCCAACGGCGCCGGCAAGACGACGCTGTTTCGCATGATCGTAGGCGTTGAGCAGCCCGACGAGGGAGCGCTCACGCTCGGGGATACCGTGCAGCTCGCCTACGTGGATCAGTCGCGCGATGCGCTTGACCCCAACAAGACGGTCTGGGAGGAGATCTCAGACGGCCTCGACCACCTCAAGGTGGGCGACAGGGTGGTCAACTCGCGCCAGTACACGGCCGGCTTTAACTTCAAGGGCTCCGACCAGCAGAAGCGCATCGGCAAGCTCTCGGGCGGCGAGCGCAATCGCGTGCACCTGGCCAAGCTGTTGCGCTCCGGCGGCAACCTGCTGCTGCTGGACGAGCCCACGAACGACCTCGATGTGGACACGCTGCGCGCCCTGGAGGAAGCCCTGCTTGCCTTCCCCGGCTGCGCCGTGGTGATCTCCCACGATCGCTGGTTTCTCGACCGCATCGCCACCCACGTGCTCGCGTTCGAGGGGGATTCTCAGGTGACGTGGTTCGAGGGCAACTTCGAGGCGTATGAGCAAGCGCGCCGCGAGCGCCTCGGCGCCGCCGCCGACCGCCCGCACCGCATCAGCTACAAGCGCCTCGTCCGCAACTGACTGGCTAGTCAGCCAGTCATGTATGCTCGCCGTGCATGGACACAGTGTTTGACCGCGACACTGCCGTCAGGCGCGTAGACGGCGAAGCTGGCGGCAGTACAGAGGTCGCGGGCGAGGCCCTGTTCGTCGCCGACATCGCCTCCGGCTGGCGTGCGGGACGCGGTCCGCACGGCGGCTATCTGGCAGCGATGCTGCTGCGTGCGCTCACCGCCGCGGTGGACGATCCCGAGCGCACACCACGTTCGCTCACCATCCACTACACGCGCGCGCCGGAGCCGGGCCCGATCGAGATTCGCACGATTGTCGAGCGCACTGGACGCTCGCTCAGCACGCTCTCGGCGCGCATGGAACAAGCCGGCCGCACCACCGCTCTGGCACTCGCCGCCTTCTCGGTACCGTGGCGAGCACCTGAGGCCAACGAACTGCCGATACCGGAGCTGGCTCCGCCAGACCGGGAGCGGATCTCCACCCCGAAGCTGTTCAAGGGGGCGCCTGAGTTCACCAGCCACCTTGTGATGCAGCCGCGGGTCGGCGCGATCCCGTTCTCCGGCAGCGGCGCGCCGATGCGGATCGGCGGCTGGATCGGACTACCGGAGGAGCGCCCGGTCGACGCGCTGTCGCTGGCGCTGTTCTGCGACGCCTGGTTTCCGCCGTCGTTCATCGCGCTGGATTCGCCGGCGATCAGCCCCACGATCGACCTCACGATCCATTTCCGCCAGTCGATGTCGGACTGCGACTGCGACCCAGCCGCACTCTGCCTTAGCGTGTTCGACACGCGCCTATTGCACGACGGCCTGTTCGAGGAGGACGGCGTGATCTGGACACCGGACGGCACTGTGCTCGCCCAGTCGCGCCAGCTGGGAATCATCATGCCGACCGACAAACCGGTCTTGCAGCCGGCAGGCATCGCCCGTGAGGACCAGAACGCCAGCTGACACCAAAGAGCACGCCCATCCATTCCCAAAAAAACTCGCCACCAATCCCACGAGACAGGAGCAGCAGATGAGCGACTACACAACGAAGCACATCAAAGACATGGAGGCCGCCTTCGGCGGCGGCTTCGTCAAGGCGCGCGCCGAGCTCGGCGTCACGTCGTTTGGCATGCAGGTGATTCAGATGCCCGCGAACTACGAGGACTATCCGCTGCACGACCACGCCGAGAGCGGCCAGGAGGAGGTATTCCTCGCGCTGAAGGGCTCCGGCTGGATCGAGATCGAGGGCGAGCGTGTGGAGTTGGAGCCCGACGTGTTCGTGCGTGTCGGCCCGGAGCCCAAGCGCAAGGTGTTCGCGGGCCCCGAGGGCCTGCGCATGCTCGCGCTCGGCGCCACCCCCGGCGCCCCCTATGAGATCGTCGGGGCCACGGAGCTGACCGTGGAGAGCCCTCCGCTCACCGCGTTTGAGGGCACGAGCAACTAGCGCGCGAACGAGGTCTCGGCGTCGAGCCTGAGCGCGGTCGCGGCGATCAATGCCGCGGCCGCGTGCACGTCGTCGAGCTGCACCAGCTCGACCGGCGAGTGCATGTAGCGCAGCGGGATCGACACGAGCGCGGTCGGGACGCCACCGCGGCTGAGGTGCACGGCATCGGCGTCGGTGCCGGTGTTGCGCCCGATCGCCTCGACCGTGAAGGCGATTTTCTGTTTCTCGGCCGTCTCGTACAAAAGCTCTGAGAGGCGCGGGTTGAGCGTGGAGCCCCTGCTCAGCACCGGCCCCGAGCCGAGCTCGTGCTTGCCGGACTCCTTCACGTCGATGCCGGGCGCATCGGTGGCATGGGTCACGTCGACCACGATCGCCGCGTCAGGCTTTAGCGAGAAGGCGCTCGTGCGCGAGCCACCGAACGTCGTCTCCTCCTGAGCGGCGGCCACCGCCACCAGCTCCCAATCGTTGGCGCCGCCCGCCTCGGCCACCAGCCGCGCGGCCTCCAGGGCCACGAACGAGCCGAGCCGGTTATCCAGGGCGCGCGAGGCGACGCGCCCATTGGGCAGCTCCAGCGGATCGCCGTCGATCACGGCCACATCGCCGACGCGCACCAGCTCGCGTGCTTGTGCGCCGTCCTTGGCGCCAACGTCGATGTGCAGCTCGCGCACCTCGGCCACCTTCTTGCGCTCCTCTTCGCGCAGCAGATGGATCGGCTTCTTGCCGATCACGCCCGAGATCTCGCCGTCGCGCGTGGTGAGCACCACGCGCTGACCGACGAGGATCTGTGCGTCCCAGCCGCCAACCTCGCGGAACCACAGGTAGCCCTCGTCGTCGATGTGGGTCACGATCAGGCCGATCTCATCGATGTGGCCCATCACGACCAGTCGCCGTGCCGCGCCGTCCCCGCCGGCGTCGTTCCCGTGGGCGCCATCGTCGCGGGCAGGCACGCTCGCCGAGGGTGTGCCCACGACGTCGGTTTGTACCTGAGCGTCAAACGTCCGCGCCGCCGCGCTCCACACCGCCGCCGGCGCGGTCTCATAGCCCGAGGGCCCGCGTGCGGCCAACAGGTCGCGCAGCGTTTGCGTGAAGTCGCTCACGCGGCTATCCGCCGGGTCGTCCCAGTGGCGCTCATGCAGCGAGCAGCTGCCGCAGCACGTACTGGAGGATGCCGCCGTGGCGGAAGTAGTCGGCCTCCTTGGGCGTGTCGATGCGCACGGTCGCCTCGAACTCGACATCGCCTGCCTTCACCGTGCAGCTTTTCGGCAGCTCGCCCGCATTCAGTGGCTCGGCGAACCCGCCGATGGCGATCAGCTCGTGGCCGTCGATGCCGAGCGACTTTGCCGACTTTCCTTCGGGAAATTGCAGCGGCAAGACGCCCATGCCGATCAGGTTGGAGCGGTGGATGCGCTCGAAGCTCTCGGCGATCACCGCGCGCACGCCGAGCAGCTTGGTGCCCTTCGCGGCCCAATCGCGCGAGGATCCTGAGCCGTACTCCTTGCCGCCGAGCACCACCAGCGGCACGCCTTCCTGCGCGTAGCGCATGGCGGCGTCATAGATCGACATCTGCTCGCCTCGAGCGCTCCCTGCGGAGGATCCACCCTCACCTTCGGTGGGGATGGATGAGTGGGAGGGGGGACCCAGGTACACCGTCACCCCACCCTCGGTGCCAGGCGCCAGCTGGTTGCGCAGGCGGATGTTGGCGAACGTGCCGCGCATCATCACCTCGTGGTTGCCGCGACGCGAGCCGTAGGAGTTGAAGTCGCGCGGCGCCACCCCGTGCTCCTGCAGATAGGCCCCGGCGGGGCCATCACGCTTGATCGAGCCGGCAGGCGAGATGTGGTCGGTGGTGACGCTGTCGCCGAGCAGTGCCAGCACGCGCGCGCCGTCGATGTCTGTGAGCGACTCGGGCTGTGCGGGCATCCCCTCGAAATAGGGCGGCAGACGCACATACGTGGAGTCCGGCTCCCACGCGAAGCGGTCGCCCTCGGGCACCTGCAGCGTGTTCCAGCGCTCGTCGCCGGCAAACACCTCGCCATAGCTGGAGCGGAACATGTCGGAGTGGATCGCCTGCTCGATCGTCTGCGCCACCTCGTGCTCGGAGGGCCAGATGTCGCGCAGATACACATCCTGTCCCTGCGCGTCCTGGCCGAGCGGCTCGCCGACGATGTCGATGTCCATCGTGCCGGCCAGCGCGTAGGCCACGACCAGCGGCGGCGAGGCGAGGTAGTTCATCTTTACGTCGGGGTTGATGCGACCCTCGAAGTTGCGGTTGCCCGAGAGCACCGACACGACCGCCAGGTCGCCCTCCCCCACGGCCTTTGAGACCTCCTCGGGCAACGGGCCGGAGTTGCCGATGCAGGTGGTGCAGCCGTAGCCCACGAGGTCAAAGCCCAGTTGCTCCAGCGACTCGGTCAGACCCGCCTTGTCAAGGTATTCGGTGACGACCTTCGAGCCGGGCGCAAGCGAGGTCTTCACCCACGGCTTGCTCTGTAGCCCGCGTGCAAGCGCGTTGCGGGCGAGAATGCCAGCGCCGACCATTACCGACGGGTTGGACGTGTTGGTGCAGCTGGTGATCGCGGCGATCACGACGTGGCCGTGGTCGAGATGCGCGAGGGTCCCGTCGGCGAGCGTCACGTTCACCGCCGTCGGCGAGGCGGTGGCGGTGAGACCTGGTGCCCACTCGCCGCCGTTTGCCTGCGAGCTGGGACTGTGCGCGACGGAGGCATGCGCACCCTGCGCGGGCCCTGGGGCGCTGACTGCCGGTGGATCGCTGGAGGGAAAGCTCTCTGCGGAGGCCTCGTCGGAGTCGTCGTAGTCGGGCACGAGTCCCCTCAAGGACTCGCCAAACGCCTGCTTGGCATCTGTGAGCGACACGCGGTCCTGCGGGCGCTTGGGCCCGGCGATGCTCGGCACCACTTCGCCCAGGTCGAGCTCGATCAAGTCCGAGAAGGTGGGCTCCTCGGAGTGCTCGTCGTGCCACATGCCCTGCTCGCGCGCATAGGCCTCGACCAGCTCGATCCGCTCACGCGAGCGCCCTGAGAGCTCCAGGTAGCGCAGGGTCTCGGCGTCGATCGGAAAGATCGCGCAGGTGGAGCCGAACTCAGGCGACATGTTGCCGATCGTGGCCCTGTCGGCGAGCGGCAATGTGGCGAGGCCCGCGCCGTAGAACTCGACGAACATCCCCACCACTCCGCGCTCACGCAGCATCTCGGTGACGGTCAACACGAGGTCGGTGGCGGTCGCCCCCTCGGGCAGCGCGCCGTGCAGCTTGAAGCCGAGTACGCGCGGAATCAGCATCGGCATCGGCTGGCCGAGCATCGCCGCCTCGGCCTCGATCCCGCCCACGCCCCAGCCGAGCACGCCCAGCCCGTTGACCATCGTGGTGTGCGAATCGGTGCCGACCAGCGTGTCGGGGTAGGCCTGGGATGGGCGGGAATCTGATCCCTCGTCGGAGAACACCACGCGCGCCAGATACTCGAGGTTGACCTGGTGCACGATCCCGGTGTCGGGCGGCACCACGGCGAAATCGTTGAAGGCACCCTGGCCCCAACGTAGGAACGAGTATCGCTCCTGGTTGCGCTCGAACTCGCGCTCGGCGTTGACGCGGAACGCGTCGCGCGTTCCGAACGCGTCGACCTGCACGGAGTGATCGATCACCAGCTCGGCGGGCACGAGCGGGTTGATCCTGGCGGGGTCGCCGCCCATGCTGGCGATCGCGTCGCGCATTGCGGCGAGGTCCACGACGGCGGGCACGCCGGTGAAGTCCTGCATCAACACACGCGCAGGCGTGAAGGCGATCTCCTTGCTCGGCTGGGCCCTGGCGTCCCAGCTGGCGAGCGCCTCGATGTCGGCCGCGTCCACCGACCCGTTGCCCTCGGTGCGCAATAGGTTCTCCAGCAATACCTTCAAGGAGAACGGCAGGCGCGCCACGTCGAAGCGCTGCTGGAGCGCGTCGAGACGAAAGATCTCGTACTCGCGCCCGGAGACATCGAGCGTGTGCTTCGCGCCGAAGCCGTTCTCCGACATCGAGCTCAACGGCCGACCGGGCGTGGATCGAGAGGCACACGGGAGACGGCGCCCGTGACGTTGCCCTTGCCGTTGCGCTTGCCCTGCAGGAGCGCCGCGTCGCAGACCTCGAGCAGTTCGTCGCCGTTCATCTGCGCCTGCCACTCCGCGACGCCCATCGACGCCGACACACCACGCGAACCGTCAGGAAGGGACACGCCGCGCATTCGTGCGAGCGCACGTCCGGCGGCGGCCACCGCGTTTTGCAGGTCGGCGTTGGGGAGGATCATCACGAACTCGTCGCCGCCGTAGCGAGCGACACGGTCGAAGGCGCGAAACTCGCCCATCAGCGCCTGGGCCACTTGGCGCAGGACCGAATCGCCAACCTGATGGCCGTAACGATCGTTGACCATCTTGAAGTCGTCGAGATCCACGATCGCGCACGACAAACGTCCGCCGGAGCGCTGCGCGCGGCCGATCTCCTCGTGCAGACGGCGGCGCATCGCGCGATGGTTCAGACAGCCGGCGACCGAGTCGGTGCCCGCCTCGGCGCGCGCGTGCACGAGCGCCAGCACGGTGGATCCCTGGTCAATGAGCGTCGCGGCCTGCTCGATCGCATGCTCGTCATAGGGGGCAGTCTCGCGCCTGAGCAGCACCACGACCGCCTCAATTCGCCCCCCGAACGACAGCGGCGCGAGCAGCGCGCAGCCGAGCGCGTCGCCCGAAGGCGGCGCGGTGAGCGAAAGTCGCGGAACGCTCGCGCTCAGCTCGCGCGGGCCGACCGCCAGGAAGCTGCGTCCGGTGCTTGCCACCCAGCTGACGCCGGGTGGGCGCTCCTGGAGGGGCTGCAGGTAGCTGAGTCGCGAGTCGCCGCCCAGCACGTACACGACCACCGACTCGTGCTCACCCGTGAAGGCGAGATGGTGGATGTGGACCTCACTGGCGCCCATCGCGGAGATCAGCTCGCGGGCAAGCGCGTCGAACACCGTGTCGCTGTCCTGGGCGGTGTCGGCCAGCGACGTCAGGCGCCGCACCCCCGCCAGGACCGCGGCGACGTCGACCTCGTGCTCGGCGCCGGCGGTGTTCGGAGCCCCGTCCGCGCTGCGCGCCCAGTTGTCTGTGGAGGCGGTGCTCATCCTCCCAATCTAGCGAGCCGGTGCGATGGTTTGCCACGAAGCTGTTCTCGAGCGGCCAAGCGCCGCACTATTTGAACTTGACCGTGACGTACGCGGTCGAGCCGGGGGCCTTCGCTTTCGGGACGAAACCGATGCGAATGCGCAGCTTCAGCTTGCGATGCGCTCTGAGCGCGTTCAGGCCGGCCCGAGAGAGGGGCACATCGAGCGTCACCTCACGCGCTTTCCCGGGATGCTTGTTGACCGTCTCGAGGTCCTTGCCGCGCGCGCTCACGCGACCCGCCGCGGGCACCCTGACGGTGACGATCGCCTCATCGCCGCTCACGCGGTGGGAGACGACAGTGACCGGGCAGCCTGAGACGGCGAGCTTCGTGCTCTGTTTGACCACCGCACCGTTTTGGGCGGTGATAACGGTGGGGATGGCCAGCGATCCCTTGCACACGTTGCCCTTCGCGGCCAGAGCCGAGCTCGGGCCGGTGGGCAGTCTGGTTTCGAAGCTCGAGATCGGCACGTCGGGGAGCGATGCGAAGTCGGAGGTGGTGACACCGCTGGGAGAGATGTTGGTGTTGCCCACGAGGATCACGCGCACGCCGTCGCCGCTGAGCACAAGGTCCAGATCGGGGAACGCGGCACCGCCGTGTGAGACGAACAGCGCGTAGCCGGTCAGCTCGCCCGGCAGCACCGGCGTCACAACGGTCACTTCGCCGACGTGCGTGCTCTGCGGGCAATCCGAGGGAGTGGCGTTGAACGTGGCTTCCTTGCAGGCGTTGTTGAGCGCGCTCTGGCGCACCGGCAGGATCTTGGGGATCGTAAGCAGCACCGACTCGATGTTTGCCTGCGTGCCCGCTGGATAGCTCACTTTCACATTCAGCGCGACGCCATTCGCACGCGAGGTTTTCGCGTTGGAGGAGGCCGTGAGCTTTGGTTTGAACGGTAGTGAGCTGCAACCCGTCGCTTGGAATGGGGTGAGGATTTGTTGGGGCGTGCCGAAGGTCGAAGTGAGCGTGGTGGTCGTGTCGAAGACGCTGCAGTTGGTCGGGTTGATCATGAAGCCCGAGCGGTTGACGCTGACGGTCAGCGTTCTCAGACGCAGGGGAACGCCGCCTACGATCGTCGGCAGTTGACTTGCCACCGTGATCTGAGCTGTGTATGGGTTGACCGAGATCGTCGCGCGCGTGACGATCGTGCCGTAGTCAAACGGACCGATTTTTTCCGCCGGCACGGCCACCGACAGGCCATAGGGGGCGCCTGCGTAGGGGCCTGTCAGGTAAGCCGTGCCGGACAGTGTGAGCGGGCTTTCGCCAGAGCCGAGGGTGACGGTGGCGGTGCCGATGGCACTCGCGGAGGAGCACGTCCCAAGCGCCGCCTGGGGTTCGCCGCAGAGCGCGACCGCTGGGATCTTGCCGAGCAGCCCCGGAGGCAACGTGGTGCTGAGCCTCGACACGTACTGCCGACCGTCGGCGCGCGTGAGGCCGAGCGTGAAGCTGGTGCTCGCCCCGCCCGTGGTGGGCTTGCTCGTGGCGCTCTGCGCGAGTGAAAACGGCAGCGGAGAGGGACATGCGCCGCCCTTGCCGTTGGAGTCGATTGTGAATGGGCCGAATGCGTTCGCCGCGGGGCCGCCCGTGTATGGGGTGAGGGTGGCGACGGTCGTCGCGGTGCTGCATGCGAGCGGGTTGGCAAGCGGAGTAGTCGCCGTGCTGTCGAACTTCAACCTGAAGTTTTCAAATGGCACCTGCGGGCCGTTTGAGACCGTGGCCGTCAACTGGCCCGTGCTCGGACTGGCGCTGACCCTGCCTTCCAAGCGGATGCCCACGCCGTACTGCGGGGCTTCGGCGGCGATGAAGATCCGATACTCCTTGCCCGAGCTGGGTTCTTGGCTTTTGGGAGTACCCACATAGACGTTGCCGGTCAGCGAGCCGTCGGGTATTCCCGGAGCTTCGACTGTGACCGTGCCGATAATCGATTTTGCCGGGCAGCCGATCGGGCCATCGGTGCCCAGTCCAATCTCCGCGTTGGTGCACCCTTCCAGTCCGTTGGCAGCGGACGGGTTGAGCGTCATCCCTTCGGGCAGCGCGACCTGCGCGGTTTGCAGATCGGGTGAATTAACCTTTTGCGGTTCGTTGGTGCTCTGCGGCACGTGCAGGACGACTTCGGTCCCGTCCGGCGCGTCGGACTTGGTGGTTTCCGGTTTTTGGGAGATCGAGGGTGTGAACGTCAATGAGCTGCACCCCGTCGCGGTCACCGGCGTCTGATTTCCATAGGCGAGGAAATGGCCGGGGTTTTCATAGGAGTCGACGTGCAGATAGGTGATCGGGCGTTCGGTGCATGTGCTCGGCAGCGTGATGAAGGCTTTTGGCGTGCCGACGCCGGTGTGTTGTTGAGGTATGCCCCAGAAGATCAGCTTCGACTCGACGAGTTCGGGGCTTGTTGGGACTCCCGGGATCTTGAAGAACTCGTGGTAGTCGCCGGTTGGGACACCACTGCTTTCTTCACCCGCCGCCGGCGGTTCCCGATACCAGCTGATGCCTCCTTCCAGGTAGAGGATGGCGCTGATGCCCAGCAACGATAGTGCGGTGCTTTTGACTTCGACCCCGAACCTGGCAGGCTCGCCGTACTTGCGCACCATATTGTAGACAGGGAATTTTTCGGTGACGGTCAGGGCGCTGACCGTACCGGTGGCTTCGTCTTCGCCCACCTCGCTTTCCGAGGGGCATTTCGATTCCTGGAGCTGAGCTTCGGCGCACTGTTCGGTGGCTTCGGGGTTCACGCTCAAGCCGGGAGGCAGATCGACACGCACGTCCTTGATGTGATCTTCCGGCTGCTTCCCCAGCAGAGTTTGTTTGTAGTTCATTTCGAAGTCGGTGATCCCGAGGTCGGGGTGCCCGGCGGCCTGCGTGAAGAATTCTTCTTGCGCATTGCTGCCCGTGTCTTTGCAGGAGGAGACCTTGCAGGTTCCTGCTTCCCACCTCTTGACACCGAATTCGGCCTGCGCCAAGGGCACGGAGAATGCGCCGAGCGCGCCCACAAGCACCGCTACAAGCCATATACGTGTCCTGAGCCGCATGACATCTCTCCCTCCGGGCGTCCGATCCCTACCATAGAACCGACATTGCATAGAACCGACATTGCCAACCCACCGTTATGCGAGTCAGTCCATCTATACCCGCATCGATCCGCCTCAATCAGGAGGGGCGATCGGGGCACGCCCCCGCATCAACGCGCAATCGAGACGAGTGATCGGGCACAGGCGGTTCGCGGACCGTTTGGCTGTCCGCGAACCGCCACCCCGCTGCGAATTTAATCTATGCGAAGCGGACCGTGGCGTAGGCGGTCGAGCTTTTCTTGCCTTTGGCCTTTGGCACGAAGCCGATGCGCACGCGCACCACGATCGGCCTTGTGGCGGTCGTGATCGGCACTTCGACGATCACGTTCTTGGCTTTGCCGGGATAGTTGTAGACGGTTTTGAGGTTCGCGCCGCCTCCGCTCACACGCCCGGCTTCCGGCACCTTGACCGTGACGACCGCCTTTTTGCCCTTGACCTTGCTCGACACGACCGTTACCGGACATCCGGACACTGCGATGGCCGTGTTCTGTTTGAACACCTTGCCGTTCTGAGCGGTGATCGTGGTGGGCATCACAAGCGATTGCTTGCAGATGTTGCCGATCGCGGTCACGGCCGAGTTCGGGCCGGAGGGCAGGTTCAGTTCGAAGCCCGTGAACGGAACATCGGGATTGGAGGCGAAGTTGGTGGTGGTGATGCCATTTTTGATGTTGGTGTTGCCCACCAGGATCACCGTCACCCCGTCGCCTTTGAGCACCAGATCGACGTCGGGGAACGCTGCCCCGCCGTGCGAGACGTAGTAGGCGGGCCCGATCAGCTGGCCGGGCAGCACCGGCGTTTTGACCCTGGCGGTGCCGATCACCGAGTTGGCGGGGCACAAGCCCGGATTCGCGTTGAACACCGCTGCCGTGCAGGCGTTTTTGAGAGTGGTCAATCGCGACGGGAGCTGCTTGGGCAGCGTCACGAGCACCGACTTGAAGTTCGCCTGAGAGGTGCTCGGTACGTTGACGTTGGTGACAAGCGCCGCGCCGTTGGCTCGCGAGGTTTTGGCGTTCGAGGAAGCCCCGAATTTGGGGGCGAACGTCAAACCTGAGCAGCCGCCGGCCTGGAAGGGTGTCGAGACGGCCTGGGTCGCCCCGAAGCTCGACGTGAGCGTTGAACTGGTGCTCATCGCCGCGCAGTTGGTCGGGTTGACCAGGAAGCCCTGCCGGTTGATTGCAAGACTCAGCGTTTTCAGGCGCAGCGGTATGCCTTTGTAGATCGTGGGCACTTCGCTGGATACCGTGACCTGCGCGGTGTAGGGGTTGACTTCGATCTTGCTGCGCACCACCACGTTGCCGAGGTTGAACGGCCCGATCGCGGCGTCGATCACGGTGGTCATGCCATATGGCGCCCCGTTTGTCGGACCAGTGAGGTACACCGGCCCG
Organism: uncultured Solirubrobacterales bacterium; assembly: GCA_963715765.1. GTDB lineage: Bacteria > Actinomycetota > Thermoleophilia > Solirubrobacterales > Solirubrobacteraceae > Palsa-744. Next base: position 2,370,291 of record OY970270.1, on the reverse strand, counting down.
GAGAACTGAACCGGCGCGCTACCGGAGCCGACCGTCGTGGTCGCCGTGCCGATCTGGCTTTCAGACGAGCATCCCACGCCGGTCGATGCCTGCGGTTCGGGGCACTGCGGCACCGAGGCGATCTTGCCGACCAGGCCAAGCGGCAGCGCGGTCGTTACATGGGAGAGGTACTGCTGCCCATCGGCACGCGCCAGATTGAACGTGAAGCTCGTGGGAGCTCCGCCTGTGCTGGGTTGTGAGGCTGTGCTCTGCGATAGCGAGAAGGGCAGCGGTGAAGCGCAGGCGCCGCCGGAGCCGTTGCTGTCCACGGTGAACGGCAACACGAACGGCGAAAGCGCAGCTGGGTTACCCGTGTAGGGGACAAAACTGGTTCCGACCGTGGCCGCACCGCAGGACAGCGGGTTGGCCATCGGCGCCAGCGCGCCGCCCTTGAATGTCAGCGCGATTTTGCTGAACGGTTGTTCGGGGTTGTCGAGGAATTCCGCTGTCACCTGACCGGTGGATTGGTTGGTTTCGACCGTACCCTGGACGCGCACCAACACCCCATAGCGAGCCGATTCGGCCTCGACGTAAATCGTGTAGGGCGAGTGTGTAAGTGGTTCGGTTCCGCCCAGGTAAACGTAGCCTGTTAGGGGTTCGTTTTCGGGAAGATCGGGGACGGCGAGGGTCACCGTGCCGAGCCTTGAGTCGACTGGGCAAGTGACCGGGTTGCGCGTTCCGATGCCGATCTGCGCCAGCGAGCAGGTCTTCAAGCCCGTGGCTGCGGGTGGGTTGAGCGTCATACCTTCTGGCAACGTGATCGTGGCGTCCTTCAGCTGCGATGAATCGATGCCCGCCGGACTTTGGTCGTGAGGCACAGTCAGTTCGGTAGTGACGCCAGTGGGCTTGTCCGACTGCGTGGTTTCTGGTTGCACAGCGAACGTGGGCGCAAACGGAACAACCTTGAACAACGGTTCGCCTTTGCAGCCTTCGGTGCCGATCGGCGTCGTGTACTTCCTCACGGCTGTTTGACCGGCCTTCGATGCGAGCGTCAACGTGTTAGTTGTGGCGGGGCCAGGGGGAGCGCAATTGCTCGGGTTCGTGATGAACCCACCTTTTTCTTCTCCAGGCAGGAGAATATTGCCTTTGAGGGTCAGTATCGATGAGATCAGCGGAAGTTCGGGGGAAACGCTTATTTCATAGTAGTCGTGGTAGTCGCTTGCCCATTCAACGTGACCTTCGATCAGAGTGTGCGCGAAATATTGGCCTTCTTCGAGCTCTTTTTCCGTCGGTTCTCCAAATGGGTGTTTCTTTTCTTCAAATGCCTTTTTGAGAGCAGGACCAGTGAGCGTCTTCGGAAGTTCTAGTGCGACCCCGAAGTCCGACGAGAGGCCGAAGGGCTGAACCAGGTTATAGACCTTGCCCCCGAGAGGCACGTCCTCGAAGGTGAGGGTTTTTGGTTCGACCAGTACCGCTACCACAACCTTGTTGACCCCGATTTCGGTGTTCGTGCTGCAGGACGGGGCTGGATAGAACCCTGTACCAGGGATCGCTTCCTTTTCCTCGCTACTGCTGTCGAATTGCTTCATCGAGCACAGCGGTACAGCCGTGGGATTCGTGCTCACACCTGGACCGACATCAGTACGGACATGCGTAACTGGACCTTCTGTCAGAAGACCTGCCGGTATCGCGTTGGGGAATGCGCCTTCGGTATTGAGCTTGAAGGCCGTGATCCCGTACGGGGGATGCCCGGCGGCCTGCGTATAGCCGGCTGCCTTTGCCTCTTCCAACGTGGGTTCCTTCGGAAGAGGGTAGGCCCCTTCAAAGAGTTCTTCGACGCAGGATTCGTGTCCTTCGATGCAGTTGGCCGCGACGAATCGTTCCACGCCGAACCCGGCTGCCTGAGTCGCAGGCGCCGCGATCGCCATCGCAGCGCACGCAACTGTGGTCGCGCACGCAACCGTCCCTAGAAGCCAAACGCGAACCCTGAAACCCATGCCGTCCTCCTCGTGAGCCGAATCAAACCGAATGCTTGTTGTGTAGATGCCAGTCTATGTAGACAACCCTCGTCTACCCGGATCGATGCGGTCTCAGTCTCAATCGCCTGCAAGAAGTCGGTATATCTCCGCAATACGGACGCCTGCGTCCCCGTAATGCTGGCGCCTGCGCAAGCCGCGGCTCGAGCGCATAGGCTGCGCGTCATGCGGTGGCTGGTGGACGGCATGAACGTGATCGGCACGAGGCCCGACGGCTGGTGGAAGGATCGCCACGAGGCGATGGTGCGGCTCGTGGGTCAGCTGGAGCTGTGGGCGGCCTCCGGCGGCGAGGACGTCACGGTCGTGTTCGAGCAGCCCCCCAGGCCCCCGATCCGCTCGACGGTGATCGAGGTCAAGCACGCCCCCCGCCCGCGACGCGACTCGGCCGACGATGAGATCGTGCGCCTGCTGAAGGCCGAGACCGAGCCGGGGTTGGTGCGCGTGGTGACCTCCGACCACTGGCTGTCAGACCGCGTGCACGCGGAGGGAGCGAGCGTCGAGCCCTCGGAGTGGTTTCGGGGCCAGATCGAAGCGGAGTGAGGCACGCCCGCGGCAGTTGCTGCGCTCAGACCACCGGCGGTGGATCCCCTTCAGCGCCGGCCAAGAGCTCGGGATCCCACTCGCACACAAGACACGCGTGGCGGAAGGCAGAGCGGGCGAACTCGAGCGCGTAGGCGTGTGGGTCGGGGGCCGCGCACACGTCATCCCAATCGAGCACATACTCGCCGAGCCCATCCTCCCAGCGCGCGGCCGCTGGTGAGAGCGTGGCGGAGGCAAAGCCATCGGCCGCTGGGTGCGCATAGGCGTAGAACGCGGGCTTCTCATAGCGCGCGTCGCCCGGCCACCATCCCACGGCAACCTCCTGAGCGTTCATCGCGTTGCGCATGATGAAGTCCTCAGAGGGCGGATCGGCGGGCTGCCCGGAGAAGAGGTTCACGGCCAGGTCGAACGAGCCCCACCATGCATTGACCGGCGTGGAGCGACCGCGATAGGGGGCGCGCAATGCGCCCAGCACGAGCGCGGCGCGGGTGGCGGCGGCGAAGTAGCTCTCGACCTGCTCGGGCACGTAGCGCGTGTGCTCGTGGTCCTCGTCGAGCGGCACGCTCCAGGAGACCTCCTGCGGCGTGGGATCGATCTCTACCGGCCCCGTGAGCGTGCCGACCGCTGCCAGCAGCTCGCGCGTGACCTCGCCCACCGCGCGGTCGGGCCCGAGCGCCACGCGCAGCACACGCCCGTCGCTGTGCTCTGCCAGCGCCTCGTGCGTGTGCAGGTCGAGCGCCACGACAAGCGCCCCGGACCCGTCGGGCGCCGGCAGCGGCAGCGTCTCCCAACCGCGGGCGCTGAGCCGCAACGCCGCGTGCTGGAGCTGCGGCTCGGGCGGGGCAAGCGCCACCGCCAGCTTGCCCAGCACCTGCGTGTGCGCGTGCAGCGTGTCGCAGGTGTCGTTCCAGTCGGCGTAGGGGAGCAGGGGCCAAGCCGAGGACATGAGCGTACGCTACACCGACCGCCATATGAGAGCAAGCGAGCAACCCCCCACCGCGCCCGTCGAGTTTCCCCTCCCTGGAGGCAAGCAGGACGCGCGCCTCACCCTCCATCCGCTGCTGTGCGCGGAGGCCTCGATGCCGGCCAATTGGTTCGTGCGCAAGTCGGGTCCGGTAGAGGCACTTCGGGCATTTGGCGTGGGCGTGCCCGCGAGCGACTTGATCCCGATCCCGATTCCCGCTTATCTGCTCGAGCATCCCAGCGCGGGGGCGGTGCTCGTGGACACCGGTATGCACGAGTCGGTCATACCGGGAGGCGGTCGCGAGCGCGCCCGCAACCTCGGTCCGATCGGCCGGCTGATGTCGCGCCACTCGAGCATGACCCCCGAGCAGACGGCCGCAGTGCAGCTGCGAGCGCACGGACTGCAGCCCGCGGATATCCGGCTGATCGTGATGACGCACCTTCATTTCGACCACGCAAGCGCGCTGCGGGACTTCCCCAACGCGATCGTGCTCGTGGACGAGCGCGAGTGGGCCGCGGCGTGGGCGCGCGACGCGCTGGTGAACGGCTACTCCAAGGCGCAGCTGGACCCGCGCCTGCGATACCGCACGATCGATTTCACGGCGCCGTCAAGCATCGCGAGCGGCCCGTTCGAGCGCACGATCGACGTGTTCGGGGACGGCACGCTGACGCTCGCCTCCACCCCAGGGCACACCGCCGGGCACCTGTCGCTGATCGCACGCCTGGACGGACGCGAGGCGCTGCTGGCCGCCGACGCGGCATACACGATGGGCACGATCCGAGACGAGGAGCGTCCCTGGCTGATGCACGACCGCAAAGCCTTCGAGCGCAGTCTCCGCCAGATCCAGGCATACGATCGCGAGCACCCCGATGCGATCGTGATCCCCGGCCACGACATGGCCGCGTGGAAGGTCGCTTGCGAGCGGCTTGCGAGCCTATAGGACGCCTGAGCCGCCGACTTCCATCAGCTCCACAAGGCAGGCCTCGCCATCTACAAGGCAGTTCCCACCAGAGTTCCCATCAGTTTACTCTGACTCGATGGCTTCCTGGCGCCTATGATGCAAACACCCACGCAGCTCCAGCTTCTTTTTCGTCTTCGAATAGACCCTTTTCAAATGGACTGCCGACCAGCGCGGTGTTGCCTTCGGAGGAAAGCGCCACACTGGTACCGAATTTGCTTTCACTACCCTCATCTTTGCCTGTGAGCTTTTCAATCTGTTTCCATTTTCCCCCCGAATACGTGAACACATACGCCGCACCAGCATCAAAGCTGGCGCCCACCAGCGCGGTGTCTCCATTGGAAGAAAGCGCCACACTGGCACCGAAGTACGCCACGTCCGTTTCTTCGCTTACAGAACTTAGGAATTTCGCCTGCCTCGTCCATTTCCCACTCGAACGCGTGAACACGTACGCCGAGCCTTCTCCATTGTTGTCAGCCTCGGCGCCAATCAGCGCGGTGTTGCCCGTAGAAGAAAGCGCCACACTATAGCCAAAGAAATTTGATGTGTACACTTCCTCTGTCAGCTTTTTACCCTGCGGTTTCCATACTCCCCCCGAATTCGTGAAAATCCACGCCGCACCCTCTCCGCCGTCATCATCATAACCGCCAATCAGCGCAGTGTTGCCTTCGGAGGAAAGCGCCACGCTGGCACCGAAAATGCTTTCGTCAATCTCTTCTTCACCCGTGAGCATTGCACTTTCCGTCCATCCCCCTCCCGAATGCGTGAACACCCATGCTGCGCCTTCCTCACCATCAGAACCACCGATCAGCGCAATATTGCCTTCGGAAGAAAGCGCCACGCTCTCACCAAAGCCGCTATAACCTTTGATCACTGTCTGCCGTGTCCATTCCCCATCTGAACGCGTGAACACAAACGCCGCGCCTTCATCGGCCCCCCTTGCACCGATCAGCGCGACGTTTCCATTGGAAGAAAGCGCCACGCTGTCACCGAAGTCTCCGTCGTCTTTCTCTTCCGTGCCAGCCGTAAGTTCCGCCTGCTGTGTCCATGTCCCCTCCGAACGCGTGAACACCCACGCCGTGCCAGCGTAATGGCTGTACAGCGGTTCACCGATCAGCGCAGTGTTGCCATCAGCAGAAAGTGCCACGCTGTAGCCGAGCCCCCATTTCTTCCGTATTCTTTGTCGGTCAGCTTGGCCTGCTGTATTAGTGGGTCGATGTTCAGCGGATAGCGCGCATCGCGCGTATCGACGTGCAGCAACACCTGCCCACCCCGCAAGCTGATCCAGGCGTGCAGCGCTCGCCCACGGGCGTCGGTTGCCAGCAGGTTGTCATAGCGCAACGCCGAGCTTCCAGTAGCAGTGAGGGTGAGGCCTCGCCCTCCCGCTTCCACAGAGGCGCGCACACTGCCAGAAAGCGCCAGCGACAACGTCAGCGGCTCTCTGGCGTCACCCACCGGGGCTCGCGTGAGCGTAAAGCCCTGCTCGAGCCCCAGCGGCCCATTGGCATACCACTCACTCAGACCCCTGCGCGCAAAGACGACGCGATTGGCTCGCGCACGAGGAGCAACTCTGCCAAGTGCAGTGAGCGCGGCGCCGTAGCCCACAGCGCGCAGGCTCAGACCCAGCCGAGCCTTCCCCGAGTCGATCGTCACCCCCGAGGACTCATAGCGCGCTCGCAGGTGCTGCGCAGGGTTTAGCGCCTGAAAGCCGTCGTTTGAGGCATCGACGCGATAGGCGTATCCGTTTGCTCCCAACGCGCCCGAAACCACGCCCTGAGCGGTCAAAGGCAGACTCGACAACCCCATCGATCGTGCCACGCCACGATCCGCGGCCCTTGACGCAAGACGCGGTTCCCGCAAAGCCAGCGAGAATACCGCGACGAGAACCGCCAGCAGCAGAGCCACAACCATCACCAAGCGCCATCTCACGGATCTGACCCTCGCGGCAACATCCAAGCCCCCCGCAGGCAAACGATCCGGCCGATCTATCTGGCCGCCGTATCCGGCGCTAGCTCTCAGCAGCGGCACGCGGATCATGGATTACCCTCAACATGATCGCATCTGACCTGTCCGAGCCCGGCCACTCTCACAGCAACTCTCCTCGACATTCGCAAGATAGGCCAATCGACCATATCCAACTACAGCTCGAATGTCAAGATGTGGACTAAACGACCCTGCTCGTCGACCTTCTACTCGCCGGCGGCATCCTCATCTCGTGCTCCTCGCACAAGCGCCTAGCCAACCCGGACGGCTCTATTGGGGTTGAAGAGAAAGCCCTTGCCACTCGAGATCGTGGCGCACATGACCCCGTTGTGCAGCACCGCACAACGGAAACGACCGACGGTGATCCGGTGCCCGTAGCCGAAGGTGGGCGTGTTCAGACCGGCGTTGCCAAGACCGCAGTTATCCGTGCGCGTGTTGTGGGAGGTGCATATCGAAACCTTCCCCTTGGCATTTACCGTTGCCTTCGATTCGCGACCCGGCCGGTAGCTCTCACAGAATGCTTCGGCCGAGCCGCCATACCCGTCGTAGATCGCACATGACGCATCGCCGTGCGGTGTACGTGCGAAGAATTCGATGGCGGTTCGCGATGCAGACAATACCCTCGATGGGTGACCCGTAGCCAGCAGAGCAAAAGCAACCATGACCACCAGGGGAGCCGAGCGTACTCTCTTATGCATCACTCACCGTCACTTCTGTTCGTCGGACTGGCCCTTGCGGCCACTGTCAACGACGAGACATTACAGAAGCGCCTTGCGCGCACCGGGGCACGCGGTGCGGGCGCCAAGCTCGCCGCCGGGGTGACCGGCGTTGTGCTGCTCGCCGACGGGCCCTTCGGACCGTAGAATCTCGGCTCGCCTGGCAAGCTGCCCATTCAGGTGTCGCCGGCGTAGACCCGCCAAACCCCCCGCGAGCACGAGTCGAGTTACCACTCCCGTTACCACCCTGCCCGATTCGACCACCCGCACCAGACCCCAGATACGCCGGAACCCGCACGAGAGCCGCTCATCTCACGCTTTGGGATGGATCGAGGGACATGGCAAGCCAGCGCCCCGACCGAAAGCCAGATGCGAAACGTTCTACGCCGTATCGATGGCATCGAGGCCCGAGAGCGACATGCTCGCAAGCTGCGGGCCGAGAGCGGCTATGGGGACAACTGATACGCCGTCGGGGCCCTTGGCCGTTCTAGCGGGACGTGTTGGCTCCTCCAACACGCGCCCTGAGAGATTCGAACTCCCGACCTTCGGTTCCGTAGACCGACGCTCTATCCAGCTGAGCTAAGGGCGCAGAGCCGCCTAGTGTAGCTGTAGCTCAGATCGAGTCGCAGCGTCGAGGCGATCCGTCCTTCATGGAATCTACCCTATTATGAAATCATGCTAAACTGAAATCATAAATCGTAGTCGCTCCCACCAGACGAAGTTGATCCTCCAAGTGCTGCTTGACGCTCCGATGGAGGAGACTTATGGGCTGGAGGTCGTGCGCGCAAGCGGCGTGGGCACGGGAACCGCCTACGCCATCCTTCGTCGAATGGAAGAGGAAGGACTCCTCGACGCACGGTGGGAGGAGTTGGATCCCTCCACCGAGGGGCGTCCACCACGCCGTTACTACCGCCTCAACAGCCGGGGTCGCAGCGTCGCACAGCGTGAAACCGCCAGCGACCGCCGTGCCCTGCGCCTGCTCTCACCCGGATGGACATCTGAATGAGACTCGTGCTTGACATTCTCGGCCCTATCGGAGCAACGGCCAGCGTCCTGGGCCTATGCCAGACACGTCGTAGACACTTAGATTCCGAGCAGGGACCTTGCGAGAAAGTCGATCGCGCGGCCCGCAAAAAAATCAGGCGCGTCGAGAAAATGATGACGCACCATGTTGAGGAAGTTCTCGAGTACATACGAAACGATGCCGAGCGCGAGGAACGCGAGCGCATCGATCGAGCGTGGCATTCAATGGAACTACATCGAGAGCAGCAGAGCAGTGGGGATATGACGGTTCCGATGTGGATACCCGGACTGCTGCGGTTAGAGGATGCCCGACGATATGCCCTGGAGTGGGGCGCCCATCTACATCAGCTTGTTGAAGAAGGCCAGGCCAAGCGAGCACGCGCCGATCGTCGCTGGCTAGCGCTGTCCGCAGTCACCCTGGCGCTCACTCTCCGTCTACACCGGGTCCGTAACCGAGTTCGTCGCCGAACGCGGTAAGGCCCAACGGTCATGGGTCATTGCGCTCGGAGGCCAGCTCTCGCTATTGATTGACGGACGGGGGCTGCAGGGGATAACTCTCGAAACATGACCCTGTCTGGCAGCTCATCGGGGAGCTTCACGAGCAACGATTCGGACATGGGAATAGATGCCCTACCTGATGCCCTATATTGATGCGGATGCGTAAGACCAGCGTCTACCTCGACGAGGATCAGGCTCAGCGTCTGGCCAGACTCGCCCGCCAGGAGGGGTGCTCGCAGGCGCAGATCCTGCGCGAGGCCGTGGCTACCTACGAGCCCACGCCGTCCCAGGACCGGAACTTCGCGCTGGCCGGCTCCGGGCACGGCGACGGATCGTCAATTGCCGACGTACCGGAGGAGGATTTGCTCAAGGGCTTCGGCGAGTGACCGTAGTCATTGACGCCGGGCCTCTCGTGGCGTTTGGCGACGCCCACGATCCGCACTTCGCTCGCATCGACCGGTTGCTGCGCACTCTCGATGGACCGTTGATCATTCCGGCACCCATCACGTCCGAGGTGGACTACCTGCTCAGACAGCGGGTTGGGCGTGGGCCACGGCGAAACTTCATCGCCGATCTCGCCGCGGGGCGATTCACCGTTGCCTGCCTGGAGCGCAAGGACTACACCACGATCGGAGACCTCGATGCACGCTACGCGGATCTCGAGCTCGGGCTCGCCGACTGCGCGCTCGTCGTGATCGCGAGCCGCTACGGGACCGATCGCATCGTGAGCTTCGACGAGAGGCATTTCCGCGCCGTTACACCGCTTCAGGGCGGTGCCTTCACGATCTTGCCTGCCGACGACTGAGCTCGCAGGACCGGTGCCCGCAACGAGGGGCAGATCAAAACAAGCACACGTCGACCGTCGCCGATTGGCGCTGTCCGCGATCCCCCTTGCATTTGCTCTCCGCCTACGCCAGACCAAAGCAGGGAGGACTCGTAGCTGTAAGCAGTAGCCATCTGACCAGAAAAACGGGGTCGGAGGGACGACTCTCGAAACACGAGTTCTTCTGGCGGCGCATCCGCCAGCTGCATGTCCAATATGTCGATGGATGAGTCGCAGAGTGGTTCGTCGCGACTGTCGTCCTACCGTGGTAGGATCAAGTGCATGGCCAGTCAGAAGCGATCGATCTCATTTGATGAGTCGGTGTTGCACGAGGCTGAGCAGCGCCTTTCCACGTCGGGTGGGAACCTATCGGCGTTCGTCAATGCAGCGGTGCTGCACGAGCTTCAGATTGCGCGCGGACACGAGCTTCTAGCCGAAGACGATGCCCAGCTTGGTGTGGTGTCAGCCGAGGTGAGAGCCCAGGTCGCCGCCGCGTGGCCGGCCTGACTCTGGACGCAGGCGCGCTGATCGCCTACGAGCAGGGCGAGGGGCGCATCCGCGAGATCCTTGCGGTTGGATACGCACGTGGTTTTGTGCCGACGATCCCGGCGATCGCGCTTGCGGAGGTTTGGCGTGGCGATGCCAAGGACGCCCGCGTTGCCCGTCTGTTGAAGGCAAGCTCGATTGAGACCGTTGACGAGCGCTTGGCGCGCGCCGCCGGCAGCTTGCGCCGAACCATCCCTGGGGCCGGGGCAATCGACGCTTGCATAGCGGTCGGCGTCCGCCGTCGTGGCGACGCGATCGCCACATCAGACCCAGACGACATGCGAGCGCTACTCGGACCAGAATTCACGATCCTGACCGTGTGAGCTACGGTCGCTTGTCGCACCCATACATTTTTGCCTGCGCTGCCCTTCGTGCAATCAGGAGGCACATAACAGAGGCGGACGGAGAGGGAGGGATTCGAACCCTCGAACGAGGTCACCCCCGTTACGCGATTTCCAGTCGCGCCCATTCAACCGCTCTGGCACCTCTCCATGGCCTGCGATGCAAGGCGGTCCCCCAAGGCTACGGCACGTCGTGCTTTGGCGCGGCCACGACGAGCCACAACAGGCGCGTCCTCCGCGCGGGCTCGACGACACGACTCGCGGACGCAGGGGCGACACGCGCGCCCCCGGCGCTGGTAGGCTCCGCTGTGAGCCCATTGGTAGGCTCTTGCACGCGGCGCCAGCGAGCGCTCGCGAGCCACCATTACGACCCGGAGATCACCGATGCTTCTCCTCGCCAGCGCAGCCACCACCAAGGATATTGGTCTTCTCGCGACGTTCCTCGGGATCGGCGTGGTCGTCAACGTGATCGTTGTGTTCATCGCGATCCAGGTTCGCGGCGAGCGCCACCAGAACCAGCAGCACAATCCGTCGCGCCAGACCGCCCAGCGCGGCTGAGCGCGGCGCCTAGCCAGGGCGCGTCCGCGCGAGAAACAGCGCTCGCGTAATCTGTGCGCCCATGCGCGCGGTGCAGATCAGCGAGCTGGGCGGTCCCGACGCGGTGCGCGTCGTGGATGTGCCCGAGCCACAGGCAAGCCACATGCTGACCCCCGGCGAGGGCGTGCTGATCGACGTGGCCGCCGCCGGCGTGTCGTTTCCCGACGTGCTGCAAACGCGCGGGCTGTATCAGCTCAAACCCGAGCTTCCGTTCGTGCCGGGCGCGGAGGTTGCGGGCACGGTCGTGCAGGCTCCCGCCGACGGTGACCTGAAGGCCGGCGATCGCGTGATGGCGTTTACGGTGCTGGGCGGCATGGCCGAGCGCGCGGTAGCACCCGCCTACCTCACCTTCGTGCTACCCGAGCAGCTCGATTTCCCCCAGGGCGCCGCGGTGATCCTCAACTACCACACGGTGTATTTCGCGCTGGCACTGCGCGGGCGCCTGAAGGAGGGCGAGCGCGTGCTCGTGCACGGAGCGGCGGGCGGCGTGGGCACCGCGGCGCTGCAGGTCGCCAAGGCGCTGGGCGCCTCCACGATCGCGGTCGTGTCCACCGACGAGAAGGAGCGCGTGGCGCGCGAGGCAGGCGCCGATGAGGTCGTGCGCTCGGACGGACCCTGGCGCGAGCAGGCCGTGGAGCTGAGCGGCGGGGGCGTGGATGTGGTGCTCGACCCGGTGGGCGGCGATCGCTTCACCGACAGCCTGCGCTGCCTGCGCGAGGACGGGCGCGTGCTGGTCGTGGGCTTCACCGAGGGCTCGATCCCCGAGGTCAAGGTCAACCGCCTGCTGCTGCGCAACGTGTCGGTCGTGGGCGCCGGCTGGGGCGCCTACGTGATGGGCAACCCGCAGCGTAATCGCGCGATCGGCGAGGCCGTCGGGCGGATGATCGACGAAGGGTTCATCAAACCGATTGTGGGGGCGTGCTTTGCGTTGGATCGGGCCGCTGACGCGTTGCGCACGATCGACGAGCGTCGTGCCCTGGGCAAGGTCGTGCTGAGCGTCCGTTGAGCGCTCGGGTCCTCAGGGTGTGACGATCGCGAATCGACGATTGAGCACCCTGGGTCCTCAGGGTGTGACGATCGCGAATCGACGATTGAGCACCCTGGGTCCTCAGGGAGTGACGATCGCGAACACGGGATCGCCCTCGTCCAGCAGACCGAGGAACTCGCCCAGCTTGGCCCCGTCGCCCTCGACGGCGATCGCGCCACTTGCGAACAGCTCGGCACCCTCGCCCTCGCCGAGCAGCACCGCGTCAAACGCCGCCCGCGTAAGCGTCACCTTTGCGTGCGCGTCGCCGTCCAGGCGCCCCGCGACGGCACTGAGCGCGCCGTTTTCGACGGTGACGCTCCAGCGCTCCCCCACATCGGTGAAGTGCCAGGCAAGCACGATCTGCATATCCCACGCGCGCGGGCCATCCAGCCGCGCGCCCATCGCATCCCACAGCTGCTCGATCGACAGTGCGCGCGCCACGTCGGCGCTTGCCACGCGCCGGCCCGTGGGCGCCGGCGGCGGCCCGTCGCGCAGCTCGTGCGCGCCGACGAGATACAGGTTGCGCCACACCGCGCTCTCAGACTGATAGCCGAGCTGCTCGAGCGCCTCGGCGTGCAGCCCGCGTGCGAGCTCGTTGTCGGGCTCGGCGAACACGGCGTGCGAGCACAGCTCGGCGACCCAGCGATAGTCGCCCTGCTCAAACGCGGCGCGTGCGTTTGCGAGCAGCGCGTCGATCCCGCCGGCCAGATCCACATAGCGCCGCGCCGCCTGAACCGGCGGGTGCGGGTCCAGGTGCGCGGGGTTGCCGTCGAAGAAGCCCAGATAGCGCTGGTAGATCGCGCGCACGTTGTGGCTGACGGTGCCGTAGTAGCCGCGACAGGACCACGTGCGTGCGAGGCTCGGCGGCAGCTGCACCTCCGCGGCGATCTCGGTCGGCGTGAGGCCGCGGTTGGCAAGGCGCAGCGTTTGGTCGTGCATGTAGCGATACATGTCCCTGTGGCACGCAAGATGCTCGATCACCCTCTGTTTACCCCAGCGCGGCCAGTGGTGCTGGGCAAACATGACATCGCTACGCACGCCAAACAACTCGATCGCCTCGCCCAGGTACTTCGACCAGCGCAGCGCGTCGCGCACCGGCGCGCCGCGCGGAGTCAGGACGTTGTGCATGCAGTGCACCGCGTTCTCCGCCACACACAGCACTTCGTGCTCGGGGAAGTGAAAGTTCATCTCCGCGGGCGCCTCGCTGTCAGGGACGAGTTGGAAGACGAAACGCACGCCATCGATCTCCTCCTCCTGACCCGTGGTCGAGACCTCGTGGGTTGGCGGGATCAACGTGATGCTGCCGCTCGACGTCGTCTTGCCGATGCCCGCGTCCACCTGCCCGCGTGGCCCGCGCGCGAGCGCCGGCGCAAACATGTAGCTGGCGCGACGCGCCATCGCGCCACCGGCCAGCACGTTCTCTGAGACCGCGTGCTCGAGGAAGCCGGCGGGCGCCCACACCGGCACCTCCCCCGCGCTCACCTGCTGCTCGCTCACGACCCCCTTAACCCCGCCGAAGTGGTCGACGTGGCTGTGGGTGTAGATCACCGCGCTCACCGGTCGCTGCCCGCGATGGGCGCGATACAGGGCGAGCGCCGCCGCCGCGCACTCGGTCGAGATCAGCGGGTCGATCACGATCACGCCGCCATGCCCCTCCACCAGGGTCATGTTGGAGATGTCATAGCCGCGCACCTGATAGATGCCGGGCACGATCTCGAACAGGCCGTGCATGCCGTTGAGCTGGGCCATGCGCCACAGGCTCGGGTGGACGGTGTCGGGTGTCTGACTTAGCGACGTGTCGGGTGCCTGACTCGGCGACGCGTCGGGTGCCTGACTTAGCGACGTGTCGGGTGCCTGACTCGGCGACGCGTCGGGCGTCTGACCCGGCGACTCGGCGTGCACTTGACCCAGTGACTCGGGCACCTCTCCCTGCGCGTCCCTGGAGCACTCGTGTGCGTGCACGAACGCGTATCTGTCCATGTCCCAGACAGCCCGCCCCTGCGCGTTGTGCACCACGAGACCGGGGGCGCACGCGATCAGCCCGCGCCGCGCGTCCTCGAAGTCCTCGCGATCCTCGAACGGCAGCCCCTCCAGCGCGACGGCCTGTAGCGCACGGGTGTGCTCGCTCGCGGGTCCAGGGTCGCTCACGCCAGATATTGTGCCAGCGACCATGGCAAACGCCTACGATGGCACGCTACTGGCGCGCGGCGAGGATGGCTACGAGCGGGCCCGTCGCGCGGCCGTGTGGAACGCGCGCACTCCTGAGCGCTATCCGGACGCGATCGTGCTTGCCGACAGCGAGCAGGACGTGGTGCGGGCAGTGCGCGAGGCGGGCGAGCGGGGCGTGAAGATCGGCCTGCGCTCAGGCGGCCATAGCTGGGCAGGCAACCATGTGCGCGACGGCGGGCTGCTGCTTGACGTCTCGCGCCTGCGCGAGGTCGAGCTGGACGCCGGGGCGATGACCGCGACGGTGGGGCCCGGCTGTCACGGCGACGAGCTGCTGGTCCGGCTGGCCGAACACGACCTGTTCTTCCCCGCCGGGCACTGTCCGGGCGTGGGTCTCGGCGGCTATCTGCTGCAGGGGGGCTACGGCTGGAATGGGCGCGTGCACGGCCCCGCGTGCATGAGCGTGAGCGCGATCGACGTGGTGCTGGCCGACGGCTCGCTCGTGCACGCCGACGAACGCGACAACGCCGACTTGCTATGGGCCGCGCGCGGCGCGGGGCCCGGTTTCTTCGGCGTGGTCACCCGCTTTCACCTGCGCCTCGTGCGCCGCCCGAAGGTCGTCGTCAACAGCGTGTTCCTGTACCCGATCGACGTGCTAGAGGAGGTCTTCCGCTGGGCGCGGAAGATCGGCCCGCGCGTGGCGCGCGAGATGGAGCTGATGGTGTTCATCCACCGCACCGAGAACGGCGAGCTCGAGATCGCGGTGACCGGGCCGGTGCTTGCCGATAGCGAGCAGCAGGCGCGCGAGGCGATCGCGGTGCTCGAGGGCTGTCCTGTGCTCGACCGCGCGAAGCTCGCGCTGCCGTATGTGCCGGGCGAGCTCGCGGACCTCTACGCGGGTGCCCACGCCGCGTATCCCGACGGGCATCGCTATTCGGCCGACAACATGTGGACCCACGCGCCTGTGGGGGACCTGCTGGCGGGATTGCACCGCATCGCCGACACGATGCCACCCGCGCCGTCGCACATGCTGTGGATGAACTGGCAGCCCGGTGTCACATCCCAGCCCGAGCGCCCCGAGATGGCCTATAGCGTCGAGGACGACACCTACATCGCGCTGTACGGGGTGTGGGAGGACCCCGCCGAAGACGAGGCCAACGTGGCGTGGGCGACCGAGCGCATGCGCGAGCTGGAGTCCCACGCCTCGGGCATCCAGCTGGCCGACGAGAACCTCGGCAATCGACCCGCGCGCTTTCTCAGCGATGCCAATCTCGAGCGGCTCGAGCGACTGCGCGCCAAGTACGACCCCGACGGGCGCTTTCACAGCTGGATGGGTCTGCCACCACGATGAGCGCGCACCCCATGAGCGAGTACCTCACGCGGCCGTTGTCGCCGCCGGCACAGGAGACGCTGGACGCGATCGCACGCGGCCCGATCGATCCGCGCGACGCGCTTGCGCTCGACGCGGTGGATCGCCTGCTCGATCCCGAGCCGCTCGCGTGCGAGACCGGCTGGTGTGTGCTCGAGGACGGGGTTGCCTACGTGGCGGTGCGCAGCGCGATGCCGCACGTGAGCGGCGAGATGGTGGACTGGTGGTTCGATTGGCACCCGCGCGAATCGCTGCGCTACCGCGCGTGGCACCCCGAGGCGCACCTGGCCAACTCGCTGGAGTCCCCGCCGGTCCCGCGCGCGAAGGCGCACTGGGGCGCGGTGCACCACCCCGTCGAGGACGTGGGTATCGGCACGGTGCACGCCCGCATCGAGTTCTGCTCGCCCACCGAGATGGGAATGTCAAGCGACGCGCTCGACGATCCCGATGTGGCGAGCATCGTGTGCGGCTACGCGGGCGACGACCGCCTGCACGTGCGCCACACCCCGATGTATCACGTGTTTTTGCGCGAGCGCGAGGAGCGACAGGGCGACGAGGAGGCTCAGAACGCGGGCACGAACGCCGACGAGGACAACAGCCGGGGCGTCGTCCTGCGCAGTCGCTTCTGGCTCGGGGCCGCACTGGCCCCCTATGGCCCACTCGGTGGCCCCGCGTCGCGCTTTTTGAATACCCCCTTCGTGCGCCGCCGCGCGCTGCCCAGGCACCTGCCCCAAGCGCTTGCCACCCATTGCGCCGAGGAGTACGCCAACCTTGGAGCGCTATTGCCCGAACTGTACGAGCGCTTCGGGCCGGGAGCCACGCCCGCATAGCGAAAGTACAGAGATCGGTACGACGCGCGAACCCCGACCAGGGTTCGAACGCCGTGCAAATGGCGGGGAGGGCGGGACGATGTTCGAACTTCGACCCCGTATGGCAACGTATCCGAGCGCTGCATGCTCGGCGTTCGATTAGAGAGGCCGAAGATCCTCGACCTGGCAAGGACGGTTCGCAAGATCCATGATCTCCGGATCTCCGGTGAGGAGCGTGAGATCGTGCGCCGTGGTGGTCGTAACCGCGAAGCAGCCCTCAAGCGCGATCGGCGCTCGGGCCCTCAGACGCGCCACCTCGATCATCCGAGCCGTCTGTCGATCGGCAGCCAATAATGCTGGTGGATGCGCATCGAAAAATGTAGGTGTTGGGCGATCGTTTTGGGGCACTGGTGTTGTGGGTCGTGTTCGGCGGGGTCTTGTCGTGTGGGCCAAGACTGACGGCCTTCTTGTCGTCGAGTCGGGAGTCATCAGAGCGTCGCGTTCGCCCAAGGCCCGCCGTACCTCCATTCCGCGATCTCGCCATTCTGCTTGGCATAGTAGACACGTAGTTCGCCGCCGCTTGTCTGGATGGCGACAGGGCTGGTACCGAACTCCACGCTCCCGCCCAAGGCAATTTCTGCCCATACCCCTGTCGTCTTCGCCCATGTATCGATTTCACCGTTTGCATTGTCAAAATAGATGATCGAGAGACCCGTACTCGAATCATACGTAGTGGTGGGGCTGGTACCTTCCTCAACACTACCGCCAAGAGAGGTGTCAGTCCACGGCCCAACGTACCGCCATTCAGCGACTTCCTTGCTTGATTTGATGTAGGCAGAGTGCAGTTCACTGCCTACATCGAAGGCGGACGGGCTGGTACCGGACTCCACACCCCCACCCAAGACAATTTCTCCCCATACCCCTGTCGTCTTCGCCCACGTATCGACTTCTCCGCTTTTGTTCACGAAGTAAATGACCATCTCGCTATCGTTTGAGTCATATATCGCGGTTGGACTGGTGCCTGCCTCAACGCTACCGCCAAGAGTGGTGTCAGTCCACGGCCCAACGTACCGCCATTCGGCGACTTCCTTGTTTTTGTTGATGTAGGCAACATGCAGTTCACTGCCTACATCGAAGGCGGACGGGCTGGTGCCGGACTCCACACTGCCGCCCAGCACGTATTCTGACCATGCCCCGGTAGTCTTCGCCCACGTATCGATTTCTCCGCTTTTATTCACGAAGTAAACGAGCGTCTCAGTGGAGTCATCTATTGCGGTGGGACTGGTGCTCGCCTCGACACTACCCCCGATAACGCCGTTGGTCCAACCAGAGGTCGTGTATGTCCAGTACGCGATTTCGTGTTTACTGTCTACATAATAGATAGACGGATAACCAGTACTTGGTTCAAGCGCAGCGGACGGGCTGGTGTCTTCCGCGATCGGCAACGCCTTTGGCACGCCATCTGGCGCACCCATTCCAGCCGGTGCGTTGTAGCCTTCGCCCGCGGTGCAGAGATAGGAGATCCCACAACTGCCATCATTTCCTTTTGTGACCGCGAACTCGCTCGTGGGTTGATCGTAGAAGATTTCAGCACCAAGAGATCTAGCCGGTCCTTCTGCCAAACCCTCTATGCCAGCCACGATTGGTGCCGCCGCACTGGTACCGCCGTAGTTTTCCCAAGCTTTTATCGTTTCGTAGGAATCGTAAACAGATACCGGTGTCTTGGTCGAGGCTACCGCAGCAACATCAGTATCGGTTCGATACGAGCAACCCGTATCGTGCTGCCAGCCGGGCTTAGGCTCTTCTATGCTGCAGCCGCTGCCCGTGCCAGCGCCCCTTTCTCCAACTTTATATTCGGTGTTACGCCAAACTTCTTCGCTCCAGCCGCGGGTTTTTTCTTCCTTTTTCAGAGCCGTCCCACCCACGGAGATCACATAGGGCGAGCTCGCCGGGTACTCGCTACCGTAGCCGCTGTCGCCAGCCGCTACGGTTATCGGTATGCCGGGATGGTCGTAATATGGATCATAAGCTCGCTCTTCGTTGAACTCTTTACCACCATAGCTGTTACTGATTACCGTCGCTCCTAGACTTGCTGCCTCGTTCTCCGCTTTGCCTAGATTTTCCCAGCTGTTTGTTTCCGCCTCGACCAACAAGATATGACAACCTGAACAGGTTGCGGAAACCATATCCAGGTCCAAAGATATCTCAACACTCCATTCGGCACTATTAGACGGGTAGTTTTTAGTTTCGCCTTTTTGGTTTACCTTCTTGAAACATCCACTTTCTTCCGTGCATTCAGATAGTTTGTAGGTTTTGCGATAGGTTTTCAGGTCTGAATAGGCATTAGGGTCGTTGTACGCATCTACGATCGCTACTGTCTGTCCAGACGCCCCTGTTTCAGGTAGCTTGTAGGCTTCGCGCAGATCTTTGGGGTCGTAGCCATTCTTTTCACCCGTGCCTTCCAGCGCAGGCTGAACTGCTTCAGCCGAGGTTGCCATCACCGTCGGCACGCGTATCGTCAGACATTCCGCCTGGCCTGGTGCGGCCAGGGCACACACAGGGGACGGCCGTTTAGTCCGTGAACGTGCGAACTTGGGCACAAGAGCAAAAGCTGCCGACGGAAGAACCAAGCAAAGTAGCACGACGCCGACCGCAGACAGCGCTCGCTGTCCCCACCCGTGCCGGTCACAAATCACCTGAAGATTCCAGCCAACCAGACCAGGCATGACGTCCCCTTTTGTCTTCCGCAAAGCCCTCGACGAGGACACTAGTCGGCCAGAAGTTAGCTACCACAAACAAGCATGTCAATAACTAGATCTAGGATAGGAATAGATTGTTTCCGACTATCGGACCTCGTTTGGTGGCATTTGACGAACCGTGTGAGACGCGTGTCGACCGTCCGTGTCCGCATAGGGCCTGGCCGCCGGGTAGCTAGAGGCGTCTGGGCTGTGCGGCGGCGCAGCCCGACTGGTAAGGGGTTCCCACGCCGCCTATCGAGCGGTGCGGTTCTCCCACACACGGCTCACGCTCGTCGCCAGTATCGCTGGGCTCTGGCGAGAGCATCAGCCGCAGCGCACCGATGACGTTCGTCCGCGCCTCCTCCCGCGCGCGACCCTGACTGAATGAATACACCCGCCACCTCAGGGATCGACGCGATGACCCAGCCATCATCGCCAGGCTCATAGACGATCGTCGGATCAAGATGCTCAGCCATGCACCAAACGATACCGCCCTACGTGCGGTACAAGGGCGGACGGGGGGGCGGTTAGACACCTCAACTACGACCGGGCTTGGCGACACATCCGAGCCCTGCACGCCCAGCGCTTTGGCCAAGCCGCTCAACGAGACAGCTCCGCCTGACGGCTACTATGGGATCGTGACCAAACAGCAGGCACTCGATCAACTGGTGGGACTGGACGGCACTCGTCCGAATGAAGCGACGGCCTTGAAGGTCAGGGTCGCCGTCGAACATGACTCGACTCTCGATGAGATCGCCGAGCGTCTGGGTATCTCGACGGAGACACTTGACCACAACTACCCTGGCGCGATAGCCGAGGCAGGTCGGATCGGTCATTTCCGACACCCCAACGGTGGCCCAGTCGTCAGCGAAGCGCCGAAGCCGCTGTATGGAGTGGACCCGGTTTGAAGGACATCTGATTGCTTTCGTGGTTTAGATGCGAAAGGATGGTGTTTATGTCGGGATCTGTGCGTCGGTATCCAGAGGAGTTCAAGCGTGAGGCGGTGGGCCCGGTTCTTCAGGGCCGGTCGTTGAGGGATGTCGCTGAGAGTTTGGGGTGTAGTGATCAATCGTTGCGGATCTGGGTCAAGCAGGCCGAGGTGGATATTGGGGAGCGGGATGGTGTGACGTCGGGGGAGCGCGAAGAGCTCCGGCGGCTGCGACGGGAGAACGCTCGGTTGAAGCAGGAGCGTGAAATTCTCAAGCGAGCCGCGGTCTTCTTCGCAGCGGAGACCGAGACCCGGTGAGTGTCTACCGGATCATCTCGGCGGAGAAGGCCAGCTTCCCAGTCTCTGTGATGTGTGAGGTGCTTGGTGTCAGTCGCTCTGGTTTTCACGCGTGGGAGCGTCGCGCTCCGAGTGACAGGGCTCTTGCTGATGCTTGGCTTATAGAGAAGATCAGGGAGATCCACGAGCAGGCTCGTGGTGTCTATGGGTCTCGTCGTGTGCAGGCCGAGTTGCGCCTTGGTCACGGCGTCGAGGTTTCGCGTAAGCGTGTGCAGCGCCTTATGCGTCAGGCCGGTGTCGCGGGGCTCGTCAAGGTCAAGCGCGGCAAGACGACGATCAGGGTCCCGGGAGTGCGTGCTGCTGATGATCTTGTTGACCGACAGTTCCGGCCCAAAGCCGCGAACGTGCTGTGGGTCGCCGATCTAACGTATCTGCGGACCTGGGAGGGATGGCTGTATCTCGCGGCGGTCCAAGACGCGTTCTCTCGGATGATCGTGGGCTGGGCGATGGCTGAGCATATGCGCTCAGAGCTGGTGACTGACGCGCTGCAGATGGCGCTAGCGCGTCGCTGTCCAGACCCAGGCCTGATTCACCACTCAGACCAGGGATCGCAACTTGGGCTCAACCGGTCCTCGCAACAGCCATGGTTTCAGTGATTCATAACAGTTTTGATTAGATGGTGTGGTTGTCCTCCTTTTGAGAGGCAGAGACGACCCCGAAGGGGCCGTACCCTGAAGGACCGGTAACGCTTGTGCGCTCTTCGCGTTCGCGGTGTCGTGGTGTGTTGGTCGGACGTGAGCCGGCTGGGTGCGCGAGTTCGTGCTGCTGTGGACGCGGCCTGCGGATCAGCTCGGCGGTGAAGGTAGCGCTGATGCTGTCGAGCAAAGGTACTCCTCGAGCGCCTCGGCGGGGGTTCTCCAGCCGAGCGTCTTGCGAGGCCGGCCGTTAAGCGTGGCAGCGACCGCGGCGAGGTCCTCGGCAGTGTGTCTTGCGAGGTTTGTGCCCTTCGGGAAGTACTGTCGCAGCAGGCCGTTGGTGTTCTCGTTCGTCCCTCGCTGCCATGGGCTTTGAGGGTCACAGAAATACACTGGAAGTCCACTGTCGATTGTGAGCTGTGCGTGTTGTGTCATCTCAGCGCCTTGGTCCCAAGTGAGCGATCGGCGAAGCTGCTCGGGCAGCGTGGTGATCTGCTCTGTGATGGCGTCACGCACCGCTTCGGCGCCGCGACCAGCGAGCGGTGGCCCGTTCTTAACTCTCGGGCCGCCGTGGCCGGGCATCGGTGGTAGGTGAAGCAGCATTGTGAACCGGGTACTGCGCTCCACGAGCGTCCCGATCGCCGTCTGCTTTGCGCCGAGGATGAGGTCGCCCTCCCAGTGGCCAGGTATGGCTCGGTCCTCGGCCTCTGCGGGACGCTCGCTGATCATGATCTGCTCGCAGACGAAGCTCTTGCCACGCCCACGGACGCGGGCTCTGGGAACCCGCAGCGCCCTGCCACTACGCAAACAAGCGGTGAGCTCCCTGCGCAGCGCGCCGCGACCCTGCACGTAAAGCGCTTGGTAGATCGCCTCGTGCGAGACCCGCATCGACTCATCATGGGGGAAATCAACCTTCAGCCGGTTGGAGATCTGCTCTGGGCTCCACGCCGTAGCCCACCGGCGATCCTGGCGATGCGGCTTGTTACGACCCCTCCACGGCGCCGTCGCGGGCCCTGGCACCGCTGTGCCGTCAGACCGGCGAACCTCCCCGGAGAGCCGCTCCTGCACGTACTCCCGCAACTGCTCATTCGCGGCGAGCTTCGCAGTCTTCGGACGGCGCGCCATCAGCTCTGCCTTCCACTGCGCGACCGACGCGCGATACTCGAGCTTCCCGCCGCGAGTAGCCGCATTACGACGCAACTCCCGCGAAATCGTCGATGGGGACCGCCCCAACCGGCGCGCGATCTCCCGAACCCCAGCGCCTTGCGCCTTCAACATCGCGATCTCCTCGCGCTCCTCAAACGACAAGTACCGGCCTGAGATTGGGTCAAGCATGAACGTTGGCATCCCGCCACGTTCCCTGAACCACCGGCTGCCAGCCGCCTGCGACGCCCCGACCGCCAGCGCAGCGTCCTCACTGCTCAAGCCCCTAGCGATCTCACGCCAGAACAGCCGCTCCACGTCGCGACGCAGCGATGGCGCCCCCGGCGACTTCATCGGGCCCCTGCCCGTCAACTCCCCCATCCACCCAGCTGGCCTGCCCATAAACACCTCCACGATCAAGGTGTTGCGAGGACCAGTTGAATCCGCCCAATATGTGAGTCTTGCCTTCGGGCAAAAGGCACGCGACGCAGGAGTAGCAGTCTCGATGGGATCACGCGGTGATTGTTACGATAACGCTGTCGCCGAGAGCTTCTTTGCAACGATCAAGAAGGAGCTCGTACACCGTCAGCCATGGCCCACCAGACGCGAGCTAAGCTCCGCCATCTTCGAGTACATCGAGGCTTTCTACAACCGTCAGCGGCGACACTCAACCCTCGACTACCTCTCCCCAGAGGAATACGAGAACCAATCAACCACAACAACGATCAACAACTAGCCACATAGCCCAGAACTGTCCACGAAACCGGGTCCACTCCACAAGTCGGCGGATGTCGCCAAGCGCACCGCCGCCATCGAGGCGCTAGCCGCCGTCAGCGAGCAGGCCGTCGAGCAAATCAGGACGGCCAAGACAGAGCTGATCGCCAAACTCAAAGCCCAACAAAGCCGCCTGCTCCGGCTGCACCTTGAGGAGGGCGACGATGTGTCGCCCGACGCCTTCCGCGACGAACGCCAGCGGATGCAGACCGAGATTGAGGCCGCCGAACAGTCGCTCATCGAAACAGAGCAGCGCCTGACCCTTGAAACCGAGCACTTCAAGCAGGCCCTGGAACTGGCCGAGGACGTGGCCCAAGTCTACGCCGAGGCCGAGGACAGCACCAAGCGCAGTCTCAACCAAGCCTTCTTCAAGCGCCTCATCATCATGCCCGATTGGGACGACGAGGGCGGCAAGGCTGTGCGGATCACCGGGGCCGAGCTGACCGAGCCTTACGCCACGCTTCTCGCTGATGGCCTGGCCGAGGGCGTCATGGCCGAAGTTGAGGCCCTACTGAAAGAAAGGGCTTCAGGGAGCCAATCCGGCCCACTGAAGCCCTTTACTGCTGATAGTTCGTACTTCGTCAAACTGGCGGGGAGATCGGGACGGTTTGCAAACCATCGAGCCAAGCTCGACGCCTTGGTCATGCTGCTCATGGAACCCGCCGGTCGCCAGGCGCGCTCGCGAGCAGCCGCGGCGGTCAGGCGAACTTGACGGCCAGGCATCCGATGTATTTCTGTGTACGTCAGTCGGAGCGCTGCGCGCGGCTGGCGAGATGCGCACCGACGCGCATCGCCCGCGGCATCCGGCGCGCCAATGAGACCGCAAGCCTGTCTGAGCGGCGCATGTATCCGGTTGCCCCGTCGAGCAGGGCTCGTGGTGTGCGCTCATGCCCCAGCGCATAGAGGCGCCACGTGCCTGGGACTCCCTTGAGCTCGTGCTCGCCGCGATCGGCGAACTGCATACCCGAGCCGATCACGAGCTCCTTGACGGTGGATGACACGACTATTTCGCCCGCCCGGGCGAGCGCCCCGACACGAGAGCCGATATGGACCGCGAGACCGCCGAGATCCTCACCGATCGCCTCACACTCGCCGGTGTGGACACCCGCGCGCAGCTCGATCCCCAACTCCCCGACGAGCTCGAGCAGAGCCTCGGCGCAGCGAATCGCCCTGGCGGGCCCATCGAAAGATGAGAGGGAGCCGTCTCCGATGTGCTTGACGAGTCGCCCGCCGTTCTCTGAGACGAGGCGATCCACGAGGGAGTCGTGGCGCTCGAGCAGCTCACGCCAAGCGCGGTCGCCCAGCTCCGCGGCGAACCTGGTGGAGTCGACTATGTCGGTGAACAGGACTGTGGTGAGGACGCGGTCGTGCTGGCGAGGCTGGACGGCTCCGGTGACGAAACGCTCTACCTCGTTGAGGATTGCCTCGCAGACCTCTCGGTCCCCTACGTGGAAAGCGTGATCGCGACTGGAAAAGCTGAGGAAGCGGGCATCGGGGATCCCGGCCGCGAGCAGTTCGCCGGCCTCGATGGGGATCACCCGATCTTCCTCGACGTGCAAGACCAGCGTGGGCAGATGCACCGATGAGAGAATCTCCCGCACGTCGATCTCCAAGACGATGTCGACTAGGGCCCTCGCCATCCGTGGACTTGCCGCGGCTCGAGCGAACATTCCGTAGAAGCGCCGCTCGAGCTCGCCGAGGCTGGGGGCGAAAAGGTCCGCGAGGCGGCTGCCGTCACCCCAGTGCTCGAGCAGATCTTCGAACTCGTGCAACTCGGTTCGCGCGCGGACGGAGGTGGTGGGGGAATAGGAGTCCGGGTGGGCAAGTATGTCTGCCAGGGTGGCGAACCCGCCGTAGAGCACCAGCGAGGAGATGCGCTCCGGATGGGTCGCCGCCAGCATGACCAGACACGGAGCGCTTTCGGAGATCCCAAACAGCACAGCCCGCTCGGAGCCGGCGGCGTCCAACACGGCCTCGATGTCGGCAGAGCGCTCCTCCAGTGTGGGCAGGTGGGGAACCGGGTCGGACAGTCCCGTGCCGGGCTTGTCGTACAGGATCAATCGCGCGAAGGATGCCAGCCTCGTCAGGAAGCCGGCGAAGCGGGGCTCGGTCCACTGCAGATCGAGGTGGGTGACAAAACCATGAGCAAGCAGCAGGTCAACAGGACCCTCGCCGACCACCTGGTAGGCAATCGAGACTCCGTCGCGCTCCACATAACAGGTCGAGGGAGGCTGCACAAGACAAAGTCTGACAGCCCCCCCCGCTGGTCGCACATTTTGGGACACAGCGCCCCGAGCCAGCGAGCGCCCGGCAAAAACGGAGGGGGAAGCACGGAGGGGGAGGACGGAGGGGGAGGGACGGAGGGGGAGGACGGGGAGATCGGGACAGTTTGCAAACCATCAAGCCAAGCTCGATGCCATGGTCAAGCTTCTTATGGAACCCGCCGGTAGGCAGGCACGACGACGAGCGGCGGGGGCAATCGGGCAACCTTGAGATATTGCTGCAAGGCCTTGCGGATCAGCGACGAAGCCTTTCGTGATCGCGCGCTGCTAGGGAAGGATCTCAACGCGAAAGCTGCTGAGGTGGAGCACACCTGCCTGGGGACCCAGCGTATCGAGCAGGGCCATGATTGCATCCCAATGGTCGAGCAAGCAGCGAAGCTTCTGCCACTGGCTGTATTGGGCGTCGCCGAATGCGAAGACGTGCGCCGCGTTGTCAACGACTGCCTGTCGCTCAGCAGTCACGATCCCCTGCTGGAGCCTCTGACGTATGCCGAGAATCGCGGCGTCTTGGGTGAGAATTGCCATGCCGCGCGACGCTATGTCTGCGATCCACCACTCATCGCCTTTCTGGGGGCGCTGCATCTCGGGGTGTACGTCGTGCTGAAAGTGCGCGGTCATCCCGTGGTTTCGCGTGAAGCGATTGATCGTGTCGGTCAGAGCACGACCGACTGAGTTCTCGACGTAGAGGTCGCGGATCACGCGGCCAGGATCGCCGCGACCACCTCGGCCTCTGTGGCGCCAGTGTCGCGCTCGATTTCGTTGTTCGAGTAACCCTCGCGATGGCGCGCCGCGATCGCGTCTAGACGCACGCCGGTTCTGGCGGTGATCGCGTGTCCGCCAGCGACCCGTGTGTCCACGACCAATGGCACAGCCCTGGTCTTGAACCACCAGCGCCGCGCGCGTTCGTCCTCGTAGTCGATGTCCCGCGTCCAGAGTGCGCCTTCAATGAGCTTCTCTGCGGTTAGCTGCCCGCCTCGGGACGCGTTGAGGAGCATTGCTCCGTCGTTGGTCTCGATGAACTTCGTGAGCAGATCGCCGCCGTATACATGGAACTGCCTGGTCATCAGCGGACGCTGCTCGCCGAGCTCTTTGCCTACGTACTCGAGAGCGCGTCGAATGGCTTGAAGCGCGGCGTCGCCTCGGTACATAGAGAGGGTCTTTAGTTCGAGCAGGTTGAGGAAGGACAGCGCGAGCCCACCTTTGGCTCCGTCTGCCGGGATCAGCGGCTCGTCGCGGCGTGGCTGGCCCTTGTAGAGACGTTCGTGACCGAAGCTCCACCGACTGACCGTCTCGGGGCGTCGCCCAACGAGCGTGGCAGCCTCGCTGATCGTGTACCTGGGAGTCAGAGCGCGTTGTTCGATGCGAGCATCCATGCGCTTAGCGTAGTCCACCAGTCGGCACGTACAACCGACAGAACCGGACCGCTAGACCAAGGTCTACTCCTCACTCCACCGAACGAGCGGCGGGCCGCTCAGGCGATCTGCCGCGCTTGAGGGTTCGTGGCTGGGCCTTCGGCGCTTCCAGCGCACGAGAGCCGGATTTCGGCGTCTGATCGACGCGCTACTAGCGGCGGACCAATCTATGGGGCGGGCCTTAGCATCTCGTCCTCCAGCGCACGGGCAGCGCCCGTGTCGCGCTATCTGCGTTGGAGCCGAGGCGGGTTGTAGCGAGTGCTGCACACAAAGCCGTAGCGTTCATATTGGCGCTCGTAGCGTGTCGCGCAGTACTCGCCAACTCCCAGGCACTTGTGCTTACCGTCAATAGTCGCGGGCACGTCGCCGCTACACGCGACCCGAGCCGTGGGTTGAGCGCCGCTAGTCGTAGGCGTCGCCAAGGCGATCGTGGCTAGCACCGCCGCGGCTAGAGTCGTCAAAGGTGTTGGTCTGTGTAGGGTCATCGCTTCGATCATGATCGTGGTGGTGTCGTCGGTAGCATACCGAGGGTCGGAACTAACATCTCGAACCGAGGGGACATATGGCCGATCTGTCCATCCGTCAAGTGCTGGACCAGGTATACGGAGGGCGCATACGTATTCCAGCCTTTCAACGCGGCTTCGTATGGGACCCAGACAAGGTCGCGTACCTCATGGACTCGCTCTACAAGAGCTATCCCTTCGGCTCGATCTTGCTCTGGCGCACAAAGCAGCCGCTGAAGTCCGAGCGAGACTTGGGGCCCTACACGATTCCCGAGCGTGACCCGGATTACCCGATCGATTACGTGCTTGACGGCCAGCAGCGCCTCACCTCGATCTTCGGAGTATTCCAAACGGAGCTAACGGAGGTCGGAGATCCGGAAGGTTGGCTCCCGATCTATTTCGACCACCAAGCCGATCCCGACGTTCAGGAGCCGCAGTTCGCCGCGCTCCCCCTGAGTGAAGTAGATGCGACGCGGCATTTTCCACTCCAGACGCTATTCAACTCGACGGCATACCGGTCCGCGACTGAGCCCTTTTCGGGGGATGCTTTGACATTGACGAACGCGATCAGGAGAAGCCGCGAGTCTGGCGGGCGGTCATCTACCTATATGAGCCTGACGCGGTCGGCAGAACGGCTGGCAAGGAGGAGGCGTCGATCATCCGGCAGCGTGGGCTGTGTCGTTTTGAGGCGGCACGTCTCGGAGCCGAGGTGGTCGGCGAGTTCGTTGACACTCAGCCTCATCTAGCGTTGCGGCCTGGGTTGCATCGGGTACTTGAACTCGCCCACGAACGGCGAATCGACTACCTGATCATCTCGTCACTGGACCGGCTGGCTGACAGCTATGACGACGCCTTGGAGGTCGGATGGCGGCTTGGTCACGCGGGCACAATCCCGATGCCTGCCGAAGAGGGCAATTAAGTTCTCGTGAAAGGTCCAGCCGAGCCTAACCGGGGGCGCCACGGTGAGCAGTTGGTGCTTACCGTCGGCGTCACCCGGCTGCTCGTGGATGGCCTACCGGCCGGTGGAAGGGGCGAATCCCCTTTCTGCTGGCCGACACAGCTATCCACCAAGCAAGGAGCATGGCATGACAAAAGCTCAGGAGATATACGAGGAGATCGAGAGACGAATCGCCTCGGGTACCGATAAGGCAGATGCCTTCAAGCAGCTTGCCGAGGAGACGGGTCGTCCGTATGACTCGCTTCGCGGCAGCTACTACACCCACAAGCGCAAGCTCGAAAGTGGTGAAGGCATCAAACCGTCACGCACCCGTCGTCGCGAGACGACACCTGACGATGCACTGGCGGACGCTCGGGCCGCGCTCGAGCGGGCGGTTGCCTCAATCGACCGCGAGATTGAGGCAGCCGAAGAGCGTGCCGCAGAGAGCGCGGCCGAAGTTAAGGCGCTGAAGGCTAGTGCGGCTGAGCGCAAGCAGGCCATTACCGACCGCTTGGAGGCGCTGAAGTAAACCACGCGGGCCGGTCGGGGTGTCACACCTTGACCGGCCCGCCTTACTAATTAACAGCTTGCTTAATCGAGGACTTAACGGGAAAATCGTTAAGCCAAATTAACTAGAAAGGAGGAATGTATGCCACAACTTGTCATAGACAATAAGCCCAAAGCGGCTCTGCCCGAGGAGGACGCAACGGCGGTCATCTACCTGCGGGTTTCGAGTCCTGGTCAGCTTACCGGGCGCAATCCAGAGGGATACTCGATCGAGGGTCAGCGAGAGGCGTGTATGCGTCACGCTGAGGGTCTTGGTGCCAGGATCGCAAGAGAGTATGTAGAGCCGGGTAAGACCGGCACGAACACTCGTCGGCCCGCCTTGCAGCGAATGCTTGCTGAGCTGGCGGAGTTGCAGCCTACCTATGTGATCTTTTACGACCTCTCGCGCGTGGCGCGTGATGAGTTTGACGCTTTCTGGCTGCTGCGCGAGATCGAAACCTGCGGCAGCAAGCTGGAGTCCACACTTGAGCGCATCGACAATGACGACACCGGAATGCTTGTCTACACCGTCTTGGCCGGGGTCAACGCCCACCGTTCTCGCATGGACGGCAGGAAGGTCAAGATGGGACTTGAACGTAAGTTCGCCGATGGGGGTAGCCACAGCCCAGCCCGTATTGGCTACCTCAACACGACCGAAATCGTTGGACAGCGCGAGGTCGCCACAATCGCCGTCGACAAAGGCCGCTCCTCACTCATCAAGCGAGCATTCGACCTTGCCGCAACCGGCGCGCACACCATCACGACCATCACCGAAATACTGGAGGAAGACGGACTGCGTACACGCGGCACCCTCAAGCGGCCGAGTCGCCCACTCTCACGCAGCATGGTTCACCGGATGCTCCGCGACGACTACTACACCGGAGTCGTTACCCGAGACGGCATCAAACGCGAGGGGCGCCACGAGGCGATAATCGAGCGAGAGACCTTCGAGCAGGTCCAGCACGTCCTTGACGCTCATAGGACAACCTGTGGTTGTTGAGTGGTGGGGCTGCTCTCTTTTTCTTTCCGAGAGAGGGCGATCCGGTGTGACGATCGGTCTGTCGGGGCCTGAGACTGCTCAGCACATATAGCTGACCACCACCGGGAGAGCGCCGGTCGCGCTAGCCGCTTTGACGGCCACGATGAGACAAGCGCCTCCCGGTGGTGCGAGGCACCCAGAGCGGCAACAGGACGTTGCCCCACCGAGGGCCTGTCTATGAGCACCCGCCACGGTACCTCCTGGTCAGCGTTTTTCAAGCGAACCCCTGACGGGGAGGAGGATCTGTGCGCGCAATCAGCGGGATCGACTGGGCCAGCGACTGGCATGACGTTCATATCGCTGACGAACAAGGAGTCCCGCTCGCGGCCGAGCGGTTCAGCCATGACGAGGCTGGCATCAACAGCCTGATCGAGCTGTTGCTCGAGCATGACGTGCAGGCTTGCGCGATCGAGCGACCCGATGGGCTCTTGGTCGGACGACTGCTGGCTGGCGGTATCTGTGTGCTGGCTATCCACCCCAATCAAGTCAAGGCAGCTCGCGACCGTTTCCGTGCTGCGGCTGGCAAGGATGACCGTTTCGACGCGATGGTCTTGTGCGAGCTGGCCCGCACCGACCGCCACCGTTTCCCGGCCCTGACACCATGCGAAGACGAGACGCTCGCGCTCAGAACGCTCCTGCGCACCAGAGAAGACCTCGTGCACGCGCGTGTCATGCTCGCCAACCAGTTGCGCGCTCACCTTCAAGCGTTCTGGCCCGGCGCGGAGCGCATCTTCTCCGATATCGACAGTCCGATCGGCCTCGCGTTCCTTGAGCGCTATCCCAGTCCCGGCGACGCGCGTGGTCTCGGCGAGAAGCGCCTGCAGAGCTTCCTCGCGCACCACGCCTACTGCGGCAGGCGCACACCCACCCAACTGCTGGAGAAGCTCAGGAACGCACCCCAAGCGATCGTGGGAGAGTCCGAGACGGACGCCCGCCGCGCAGCCGTACTCGGACTCATCGCCGCGCTGCGACCAATCGTCGAGCAGGTCAGCCAGCTCACGAGCCAGATCGCCGGCCAGGTCCGATCCCACCCCGACGGGCCGATCTTCCTGTCCTTCTTCCGCGACCCCAAAAGCGTCATCACCGCAGCCGGGCTGCTCGCCGAGATCGGCGACAACCGCGCCCGCTACCCCACCAACGACTCGCTCGCCGCAGACGCAGGACAAAGCCCAGTCACCATCCAATCCGGCAAGCGCACCAACGCCACCTTCCGCTGGGCCTGCGACAAGCGCCTGAGGACCCACGTCAACGTGCTCGCCGACAGCACCCGCCACTGGCACCCCTGGGCCCACGACGTCTACCAACGCGCCCGCGCCCGCGGCGCAGACCACCCCCACGCCATCCGCATACTCGGACGCGCCTGGACACGCATCCTCTGGGCCTGCTGGCAAAACCACACCCCCTACGACCCCACCCAACACCAAGCCCTTAACAAACTCCTCACACAACAGGGTTGACACAGGACGTCTCATCGCGCCAGCGGCGACCGCTCGCACAAGCACACGCACTATCTGACCCGCTCCCTGTTCTGCGGGGCCTGTGGCAAGCGCTTGGGCTACGGACGCCACCGCAGCCGCTCAGGCGACTACTACGAGTACTACTCCTGCCTCAGCCGGGTGTCCAAGAGCGGACGCTGCGAAGCGCCCTACTTCCGCCTGCACTTGATCGAGCGCGAGATCGAGCGCAAGTACCAGACCTTCCTACTCACACCGACCGAGCAGGCCGCCATCCGCGAAGGCCTACTCGCCCATGTCGAGACCCATGCAGAGATCGCTCGTGCCGAGGCCGAGCGTCACAAGCGCCGCGTGCACGAACTCACCGGCCAACAGCAGAAGCTCATCCAGCTCTACTACCACGGCGGCGTATCCGAGGAGGTCATGCAGGCAGAGCAGGACCGCATCGCAGCCGAACGTGCCGCCGGTGAGCGCTGGTCAGACGCAGCCAAGCGCCAGGTCGAGGACGTCGATCAGGCGCTCGCCGACGCACTGGCGCTGATCGATCTGGCCACCGCCCCTTACCTCACAGCCAACCCGCTTGAGCGGCGCCTCATCAACCTGGCTATCTACCTCATGCTGCTCGTCTCCCACCCCGACACCGTCGAGGCCCAGCCGACGGCCTTCTACGCGCAGCTAACGACCCTGGCCCGCCAGCTGGCGCAGGAAGCCGCCCAGGAGGGCCAGAAACGGCCCCAGACAGCAGAAAGGCGCCTCCGAAACGAACGCGGCCCCGTTTCTTGGGGCCGCGGTTCGCAATTAGTGCAAATGGCGGAGAGGGCGGGATTCGAACCCGCGATGGAGTTTAACCCCCATACTCGCTTAGCAGGCGAGTGCCTTCAGCCACTCGGCCACCTCTCCCAGGACTCGGAAAGCCCAGTTTAGAGCCTGCCGGTCCGCATGGCACCGTCGGTCCGCGCACAACGGTCAGGCCGGCAGCCGCTCGCCTCGCTCTCGCGCCCGGCGCTCAGTGTTTGTGCCGACTGTGCTTGTGCTTTTTGGCCTTGCCGGCGCGAATGATCATGATCGACGTGGAGCTGATGTTGTTGCGCTCGTCAAACGCCTTGGCCGTGAGCCTGTGCTTGCCGGGACTCAGCAGGCGCGCGCCGTACCAGACCATGTGACCGCTGAGCGTTGTGGTTCCGCCGTGGACATAGAAGCTGCGAATGATGTGGCCTTCTTGGTACAGGGAGATCTGGTAGACCTTCGCGCTGCTGTCGCTGGCGGTGACCGTGATCGGCAGCGTGTTGGAGTAGCGCACCCCCGACCTGGGACTCACCAGCCTGACCGTCGGTCCCTGCTGGGCGTTGCCGCATTCTTCGGTCAGGCGATCGCCGTTGCGGTCATAGTCCGCGAGCGCTTCATAGGCGGGCTTCGGCTCGAGGTCGGGTTCGAGCAGCCCGTAGCTGCTGCGCGGACTGCCAAACGGTTCGACATCCTCCAACCCATACCAGATGCCAACCTGCACGTAGGGGTCCTGGGCGAGGCAGTGATATGCCTGGAGCAGGAACGTGGCCTGCTGGGCAAGACTCACGCCAGCAGGCTTCTGGCCGGCCCAGGCGCCCGAGTTGCAGACCTGTGTGTCGGTACTCCAGCCGAGCTCGGTCATCCAGATCGGGCTGTCGTCGCCGTTGGCCAGCATCACTTCGTGCACGGTGCGGTAGCCAAGGAAGGACCAGCGGTTGATGCGCTGATCGGTGCGGCCGTTGCGCAGGATTTCATACGGGGAGTCGGTTTCGCAGATCGAGTCGGTGTGCACGCCAACAGCGTTGAAGTAACCCTTCGCCCCGTCGGCATACAGTTGCGAGAGGAATTCGTAGTCGTTGCCGGTCAACCCACCCAGCACGACCGTTGCGCTCGGCTCGTTCGACTTTACAGCCGGGTAGGCCGCCTTCAACAGCGCCGTGTAGGCGGCCGGATCGGGCCCGCTGGCCCACCACAGCGAAGCGTCCTCCTCGTTCCAGATCTCCCAGGCGGCCGCGCGTGCACCGAAGCGTTTGACCATCGCACCGAGGAAACGAGCGTAGTCGGCGGGGTTGTGCGGTGGCATCGATGGGTTGGCAGAGCCCGACTCCCACTGGGGCGTGTTGACGACGTCGACGATCACCTTCGTTCCCTTGGGAAGCGCCGCGATCCCCGTTTCGAGCGTCCTGATCTCCGGTTCGTTGAGTTGGCCGCGGTTCGGTTCGAAGACGTTCCAGGCGGCAAACACACGCACCCAGCCAACGCCGAGCCCGGATGCCTCACTGACGGCTTGCGAGGAGAGCCCTTCCGGGCCGTTGATCACGACACCCGTTTCCACCGCCTGCGCGGGAGCACCGGCGAGCGCAAGCATCAGTGCCACGACGGCGCTCGGGATAGCAACAAGGCGAAGCAATCTCACACCACGCTAGTCGGCAAAGCAGCGAGAGCCCTCGACAGACAAGCGTCACTATCGATCGTTTGTCGAATAATCGTGGGCGGCCAGTTTCAGCCCTCCACGTTGTTCGCTCTCGCCGATGGCGCTCATCGCCGGCACCATCTCGCTGGTGACCAGGCCGTGCTCGGTGGTCAGCTCGTCGATAATCTGAAACGAGGAGGCGGTCCGCTCGGGGGTGTCGATCGCGATCGTGCAGACGGGCACATGCCGGCGGATCTGAAAGAGCCTGTCGCCGTGGGGAACATGGTCGCCGTGAAAGCCCCAGATGCCGCGTAGGGTCGTGGCGCCGGCGGCGTCCGATTCGCGCAGGCGACGGACGATCGCGTGATGCAAGGGGTGCCCTTCGTGGGTGGCAGCGTGCGAGGTGTAGACCATCAGCTTCTGCCATATCGCGAGGCCGTGCTCGTCGGTTCCGGGCAACTCGTGCGGCCTGGCCAACAGCTCACCGTCGCGCTTGCAGATCCGCACCCGCTCGAGGGTCATCAGCGGGTCGCGCAGCAACTCACCAAGCTCCGGCAACACCTGGGCGATCTTCTCGCCTGAGCCAACCGCGATGATCATGACCGGCACGTCCGCGTTGCGCGCAAAGAACTGAGCTCGGACTCTGCGCCCGCGGCTGGTCCCGTCCACCCCGAGCAGCACGCTCGCACCAGCGATGCCGCGCCGGTGGAGCAGGTCTGTGAGCGCGGCGAACGCGGCGACACCGCGCACCTTCTCTTGGCGGCCCACATAGATAGTGAGCTTGGTCGCCTCACCGAGCTGCTCGGGCAGTTGCACAGGACCGATCTCTCCCCTGAGCAGCCGTGCCCGCTCGAGCGTGATCAGGCCCCTGCGCTTGATCTTCAAGATCGGCTCGAGCATCGACTCGATCCGCTCGCGCCGATCGACCGCGATCGAGACGACGGGCAGATCTTCTGAGAGCGACAGCAGCCGGTCGGCCTGCAGTTGATGCAGCCGACCGAAGCCTTCGGCGCCGCGCAAGAGAATGCTGGTCTGCAGTTTGTGGCCCCCGTATATGTCGAGCAGCTGATCGCCTAGCAGCCCGTTGGAGGTACGGTCGCGCTCCCCAAAGTAGGTGGTGAGCTTCAGGCAGTCCTCGCCTGCCTGAGCGTGACCTACGGGACGCGCGCCGAAATGGTGTGTGCCCGAAATGCCCCGAGGTGGGATATTCATGCGTGCGCTCCGATCGTGTGACCCAGTAGCGCGGCCCCGAAGCCAACCAGCAGACTGACCGCGAGGTTGATGAAAGCGCGTGGCATCTCTCTGTCTTCGGCCAAGCGATGCGTCTCGAACATCCACGTGGAGAAGGTCGTGTATGAGCCGATCGTCGCGGTGCCGGCGATCAGAAACCAGTTTCCTTCGATCGCCAGACCTGTCAGGAAGCCGAGGATCAGTGCGCCTGTGATGTTGATCGTGAACGTGCCGTAAGGGAAGTCCCGCCCGACACGCTCGACGATCAGCGAGTCCAGCAAGAATCGTCCGATAGCGCCAAGACCACCGACCGCGGCGACCGCCAGCCAGACCCAATCGTTCATGCGATCACCCTGGTGCGTCGCACGATCGTCGTGGCCAGCCAGATCGCGAGCACTCCGGCCGCGATGCTTGTGAAGGCATAGCTCAAGGCGAGGCCATAGCGGTGCGCTTCGACGATCCGGAGCATCTCGACCTGCATCGTTGAGAAGGTCGTGTAGGCGCCACAGAAGCCGGTGCCCAGCAGCGGACGGCGATATGTGGACTGGGGTAGGCGCTCCTGCAGCCGCGTCGCGAAATACGCGAGCGCGAACGAGCCGCTGATGTTGATCGCGAACGTCGCCCAAGGCCAGCTGTCGTCCGCAGCGACGAAGTGCCGTCCAAGCCATACCCGCATGATGGTGCCAACCGCACCCCCCGCGAAGATCGCGGCGAGCTCCCGCCTGTCAATACTCAGCATCGTCCTCGATTGCTCCTCTCGCGTGTGAGTGGTTTTTCGCGAAAGGAGCCATCAGCCCTTGTTACCGGCGGTGGGCGGTTTGAGTCCGGCTCAGACGTTTCGTCTTTGCCGGAGTCGCCAGGACTCCATCTGGACCGTCACAAGATACCGCACAGCCAGGGCGCAGAGAACCCCTGCCAAGACCGCCTGGGCGGGCAGCCGAGCCTGCGCACATCGACTAGCCTCCAATGGGTCGCGCTGGAAGGGTGGCAGAGCGGTTGAATGCACCGGTCTTGAAAACCGGCAGGCGGGCAATCCCCGTCTCGGGAGTTCGAATCTCCCCCCTTCCGTACGTTCTCCACCGCTTGCGCCCGTCCGAGCGTGTCAGCGGCGCGCCTCACCCGCTTGAGCGACGAGCGCGAGACTGACCTCCCTGGATTGCGAGGCGCCCGTGGCGACATCAGGTGAATGTGCGACGCAGGCTCGGGATCCGTCCCTATGCCTGCACCTGCGCCGCAGGACTGGCTCGTACATTCGCGGCGCCCTACCGAGTGGTAGAGAGAGATAGCCACCGCTGGGCTTCCGGCCGACGCTATGGGGATATATGCCGCCCGGTCTTAGCCCATGCCCAGTCACCTCACACATATTCGGTCCCCTCGTGCGACACCACCATGAGGTCATGACCCCATCTTCGTTGGATCCACATAGCCAATCGCGCTAGCGTGACCATGAGTGCATGCAGCAAGCGAACGAATCGACATCACAGAGCCCGTCACCGAATGTCACGACGACGCGGCGGCGGCCAGCTCGGAAGCTGCCGTGTCGCGCCAGCTTTCCCCTGCAGCCGCGAGTGACCCCACTGGAGCGCGCCCGACTCGGCCTTACCTCCCACTGTTCTGGCGTGTACTGGCCCTGAACGCCGCCGTCGTGACGACGATGGCAGTCGCCATCGCGATAGTCCTGCCCGCGCCGTTTGCGCATATCGCCTCCGACGATGCCGCCATCCTCGCGGTGACTCTCACGGTTACGCTGATAGCCAACGCGCTGTTGCTGCGCAACGCACTCGCCCCCTTGACCCACCTGCCGGCACTGCTGCGACGCGTCGATCCGTTGCTCTCAGGAGAGCGTCTGCGAGTACCAAGCGCTCCATCGGAGGCCGCCGAGCTCGCGCAGGCATACAACGAGATGCTCGACCAACTCGAGAGCGAGCGCCTACAGAGCACGCGGCGTGCGCTCTCCGCCCAGGAGAGCGAGCGACTCAGGATCGCGCAAGAGCTCCATGACGAAGTCGGTCAGACATTGACGGGGCTACTGCTGGGATTGGCGCGTGTCTCCAAGGCGGCGCCGTCCGAGCTTGCGCCGCAACTCGAACAGTTGCTTGAGACCACGCGCGCAAGCATCGAGGACATTCGCCGCATCGCTCAGCGCCTGCGACCTGAGCCACTCGAGGACCTCGGGCTCGCCGGAGCGCTGTTCGCCCTCACACGGAGGATGCGCGAGAGCTCAGGTCTGCGCATCGACTGCCGCATTCCCGCCGACTTGGCGTCGCAATCACCGGAGCACGAGCTCGTCGTTTATCGCATCACCCAGGAGGCGATCACCAATGCCCTTCGCCATGCTCACGCCGCCAGCTTGGGCATAACCTTGCAAACAGGCAGCGAGGGGCTCACTCTGAGCGTGCGAGACGATGGACGCGGTCTAAGCAAGGACAGTCGCGAGGGCGGTGGCATCCGAGGCATGCGTGAGCGCGCCAGCCTCGTTGGCGGCGCCCTGCATATCAAGAGCGCACCGCGTGCCGGGACAGAGGTGCGGCTGGAGATCCCTCTCAACGGGGAGGTCAAATGGTTGCGCTAAAGACCAACATCCTGCTCGCCGACGATCACGCTGTCGTGCGTCAGGGCCTGCGACTGGTGCTCGAAAATGAACCCGACCTGGTTGTTTGCGCTGAAGTCGGTGACGGCTTGGAGGCTGTTCAGATGGCGCTCCGCCACCACGAGCTCGACCTCGTCATCCTCGACATCTCGATGCCGCGCATGACCGGGCTCGACGCCGCCCGCGAGATTCACCGTCAGCGCCCCTCTTTGAAGATCTTGATGCTCTCGATGCACGATAACGAGCAGTTCCTCTACGAAGCGCTCAAGGCCGGCGCGAGCGGCTACGTTCTCAAGTCACTCGCCGACCGCGACGTCGTGCGCGCCTGCCGCGCCGCCATGCGTGGCGAGCCGTTTCTCTACCCTGGCGCTGTCACCGATGCGATTCGCCACTACCTCGCCAAACCGGACGAAGATCACCCAGATCCTTTGACCCCGCGCGAGCTCCAGGTGATCAAGCTGATCGCCGAGGGACACAACAATCGCCAGATCGCCGAGGCCCTCACGATCAGCGAGAAGACGGTTGAGCGCCACCGCGCCAATATGCTTGAAAAGCTGGGTATGAGCGATCGCGTGGAGCTGACGCGCTACGCGATCCGCCGCGGATTGGTCGAGCCCTGAGCCCCGCAGATGGAGCCTGCACCCCATATACATGGGCGTTCGCACCGGGCATCCTGTGGATATGGCATTGGGCGCCGCCGGGCCGCACATTCGACCCGTGTGCTCTACATCCCCACCGGCGGCGCCATGTAAGGGTCGACTCCTAAACCAGAGAATCAACCATCAATGGTCAGCTGTTCCAAACTGTTTGGGTCAATCACACCGACGATTTTCGAAACAAGCGCTTACATTGTGCGCTAAGGTACTTGACCTGAAGTGGTTCAGGGACTGCAGGGGCAGCAGAGCTACATAGGGATGTGAGCAGTGGCCAGTAACGGGACATTGCGCAGACCGCTGACAAAGTCATTCGATCGTGCGCTCAACGGTAGGCTGACACGATCGCTCCTCCTCCGGACCGGGACCCGCTGATGGACCGCGCGGCGCGGGGCGTTCTGGACATCGCTCGGAGCGTGCTTGCCGAGCTGGACCTGGAGGTTGTGCTCAACCGCGTGCTGGAGTGCGCCCGCGAGCTGACCGGGGCGCGCTATGCGGCCCTGGGCGTGCTGGGCGAGTCGCGCACCGAACTCGAGCGGTTCCTCACGATCGGGATCGATGAGTCCGAACGCGAGGCGATCGGGGCTCTGCCGCGCGGCCGTGGGGTGCTGGGCGAGCTGATCGAGCACCCGACGGCGCTGCGACTGGACGACATCAGCGAACACGCGCGCTCCTATGGCTTCCCCCACGGCCATCCTCCGATGAAGAGCTTTCTCGGGGTCCCGATCCTGATCGACGGAACCCCGTTTGGAAATCTCTATCTGACCGAGAAGCAACATGGCGAACAGTTCAGCGAGGCGGATGAGGAAGCCGTGACGATGCTCTCTGAGCTCGCTGGGTTCGCGATCGACCATGCTCGCCGCTACACCGGCACCAGAGAGCATCGCGACGAGCTCGAACGGACCGTTGCCGCGCTGCACGCCACCACCCAGATCGCGCGCGCGGTTGGAGCTGAGACCAACCTCGAGGTGATCCTCGAGTTGGTCGCCAAGCGCGGGCGCGCGCTGATCGACGCCCGTCTGCTCGTGATCGAGCTTGTGCAGCGCGGACGGTTGGTGGTGTCGGCCGGAGCGGGCGAGCTGCCGGCCGGGCTGCTCGGTCGGCAGGTGCCGTTGGGCGACTCGGCGGCAAGCGCGGCGTTGCGCACGCGCCGCGCGCAACGCCTGCAGGAACCGCTGACCCGCGTGCGCTTCTACGAGCACGGGCTCGGCACGCTCGGCGTGGAGGCCAAAGGCGGCCTGCTGGTTCCACTTGTCTTCCAAAACCGTGCCTACGGCGTGCTCGTGGCGATCGATCGCGTTCACGACGGCCCCGAGTTCACGCTCGACGACGAGCGTCTGCTGGATGCGTTTGCCGCCAGTGCCGCCACCGCCGTGGCGACCGCCCAGACGGTCGCCTCAGAGCGCCAGCGCCAGCGGCTCGCCGCCGCCGAGGCCGAACGCCAGCGCTGGGCGCGCGAGCTTCACGACGAGACGCTGCAGAGCCTCAGCGCGTTGCGCGTGGGTCTGTCGACCGCCAAGCGCTCAGGCAAGCCCGAGGTGCTCGAGAAAGCGGTTGCCGGCGCGATCGACCACCTGGAGGAAGGCATCACGAATCTGCGCGCGCTGATCACCGATCTGCGCCCCGCCTCGCTGGACGAGCTTGGCGCCGCAGCCGCGATTCAGGCGCTCGGCGAACGAGCCGAGCGCCACGGGATCGACGTGGATGTGAGCATCGATCTGACCGCCGAGAAGACTCGTCACATCCCGGAGATCGAGACCGCGATGTATCGGATCGTGCAGGAGGCGCTGACCAACGCGGCCAAGCACGGCCAGGCCGAGCGAGCGGTGGTCGAGGTGCACGAGAATCAGACCGACATCACGGTCAGCGTGCGCGACGACGGAACGGGCTTTGACCCAAGCGAGCATAGCGACGGCTATGGCCTGCTGGGGATGCACGAGCGCGTGCAGCTGCTCGACGGCGCATTTGAGATCGACTCGGCGCCGGGCAAGGGGACCACGATCAAGGCGAGTTTCCCGATCCAGCGCATCGCCGACACGGATGCCGGATCCCGCTCGGTGGCCACGCCGGGATAGCGGTCAGCCGAAGAACACCTGGGCGGTCTCGAACAGGCGCGGATCGAGCAGCTTTGGCTCGGCCAGCGCGTCGGCCAGGCCAACCTCGACGATGTCTGTCCCTCGCAGGGCCACCATCCGCCCGAAGCGCCCCGCTGCCACCGCGTCCATCGCGGCGACGCCAAAGCGGGTGGCAAGCACTCGGTCATATGCCGTCGGAGTGCCGCCGCGCTGCACGTGGCCAAGGATCGTGGCGCGCGTCTCATAGCCCGTGATCGACTCGATCCGGCTCGCCAGCTCCACTCCGATGCCGCCGAGGCGCACGTGGCCGAACTCGTCTGCGGGTTGAGCGTCGGCGAGCGACATGCCGGTTCCCTCCAGCGGAGCGGCACCCTCGGAGACCACCACGATCGAGAAGGTCACACCGCGGGCGTGGCGGCGACGTAGGCGCGCACACACCTCGTCGATGTCAAATGGATGCTCGGGCACGAGGATCGCGTCGGCGCCGCCGGCAATCCCCGCGTAGGCTGCGATCCAGCCGGCGTGGCGACCCATCACCTCGACGACCATCACACGGTTGTGGGACTCCGCTGTTGTGTGCAGCCGATCGATCGCGTCGGTGGCGATCTGCACCGCGGTGTGGAAGCCGAACGTGAAATCGGTGGCGCCGATGTCGTTGTCGATCGTCTTGGGAGCACCGACGAGCGCCAGCCCAGCCTCGCTCAGGCGCAGCGCCACGCCGAGCGTGTCCTCGCCGCCGATTGGAATCAGCGCGTCCAGGCGCTCGCGCTCGAAGGTCTGCTCGATCCGCTGCAGGCCGTCGGTGCGGCCGGCAAACGGGTTCGTGCGAGATGTACCGAGGATCGTGCCCCCACGCGGCAGGATCCCCGCGGTGCTCTCGCGCGTGAGCTCGACGCCATCACCCTCCAGTACGCCGGCCCAGCCATGGCGGAAGCCGACGAAGCTGTGCTCGCCGAGGTCCACCCCGCGGCGCACGACCGCGCGAATCACCGCGTTCAGTCCAGGGCAGTCGCCTCCGCCGGTGAGGATTCCTACGCGCATCGAACTCGAGCGGCTCCCTTTTTGGTTCAGTGCTTTTCCACGAGCATATACGGGACTTTGCACGCTGGGCAGGACTCGAGTGGGCGCCTAGCCTTATCGGATGCTCCCACTTCTGCGCCTTGCATCGGTGCCCGACCCTGACTCCTCCGCACTCGATTCCAAGCAGAACGCTTCAGACACACCGATCAGGATTCTGCTGGCCGACGACCATGCCGCCATGCGCCAGAGCCTGCGGGTGCTGCTGGAAGGCGAAGCTGACATCGATGTTGTCGCCGAGACCGACTGCATGGAGTCGGTGCTGGATCATGTAAATGAGCGCCACCCAGACGTGCTCGTGCTCGACCTCGGCATATCCAGCTGGGGCTCGGGAATCGAGACGCTCACCCGCTTGAGCAAAGACATACAGGACATCCGCATTGTGGTACTCACGATGAATGACGACCCGGCATGCGCCAAGCCCGCACTCGACAACGGCGCACTGGGACTGGTGCTGAAGGAGATGGCCGACTCCGATCTGCCCACGGCCGTGCGCGAAGCCTCACGCGGGCGACGCTACGTGAGTCCACTGCTGGCCGCGAAGCTCAACGGGAGCAAGTCCTCACCCCAGACAGACAAGCTGACGCCGCGCGAGCGCGAAGTGCTGCGGCTGATCGCGCTCGGGCACACAAGCGTTGAGATCGCGAACAAGCTTGGTCTTTCGCCGCGCACGATCGAGACGCATCGGGCGCGCATACACCGCAAGCTGGGGCTTGCCACACGAGCCGAACTTGTGCGCTATGCGCTGCAGCGCGGACTCCTGCGCGTCTAGCGGACGCGCCGCCTATCGCGCCTGGAACGCGTTTTATTCACCAGAGATCAGTCGCGCCGCTCGCGTTATGTGGGACTCGAATCGTTCGAGGAGCTGCGCTGCGGAGTAGCTTGCGGATGGCACCGTGATGTCGATCGCGAGCTGATGCTCGCCGCTTGGACGTGCCACCAGCACGGCAATCGAGCGTGCGCCTCCAATCATCTCTTCGTCGCTGAGGACCACGCCTCGTGGGCTGATGCGATCGAGCTCAGCGGCAAGCACGCCCTCGTCGGTGATCGTTTTTGGACCATGGCGCGTGAGCTGTAGACCCGCCAGCACCTCACGGCGCTCGGCGTCGGACAGGCTCGCAAGCAGGACCTTGCCGAGCGCGGTGCAATGCAACGGCACGCTCGCGCCCACCCCAAGGTCGGCGTCGATCGTGTGCTGTCCAGCTCGGTGGCCAAGCAGACGATGGACATAGATGACACGCGCGTGGTCAAGAACCCCCATGCTTACCGTGTGTCCGGTTTGGCTACGCAGCTCTTCGAGCACCGCACGCGCATGTGTCTGCTGACGCACGGCGGCGATCGCAGCAGCTCCCGGACCCGCGGCGCGTGTCGATAGACGGTACTTGCGTTTGACGTCCTGCTCCAGATAGCCGAGCGCCACGAGCGTTGTCGCATAGCGATGCGTGGTGGAGCGGCTGATTCCGACGATGTCCGACAGCGCCGCGATTCCAAGCTCCTGATGCTCATGCGAGAACGACTCCAGGATCGCTACTCCATATTCCAGCGAGCGCGACATGCGCGGGTCGGACGCCACCTTGATCCGTGGCCGCCGAGTGCCGTTACGAGCGCTCGAGCCGCGTTTCGGCGGACCCTTCTTGGCAGCGCCGCGTTTGTCGGCCCGGCTCTTGCTCGCCTCGCGCTTGCCGGTGGCGCGTTTGCTCGCATCGCGCTCGCCGACGTCGTGTGTGTGCCCATCGTCCTCTTGCATCGCAATTTCACCTCGTAGATCGAGCGCCACCATATTGGAGAGTACAATCGTCTGTTGGCGAAAACACTACATCAGCGTGCGGCTGATGCTCTCCGCGCTCACGGACACCCCGTGGGAGCGGGGACGAGCAAACGCCACGCGGCAACGCTCAGGCGGGTGCGACGCGTGCGACGATCGCGCCGACCAGCTCCGCGAACGTCATCCCGGCTGCCTCGGCGGCGGCCGTGGTGATGCCCGTCTCGGTGAGGCCGGGGATCGTGTTGATCTCGAGCACCTGCGGCACATCGTGCTCGTCGAGAATCAGATCGACGCGCGCGAAGTCGCGGCAGCCCATCAGCGTGTAGGCATCGAGCGCGACCGACTCGACGCGCGCGCGTACCTGCTCGGACAGCTCCGCGGGCACATCCATGCGCAGTTGACCGATCGTGTAGTGGGCTTCGTAGCTGTAGAAGCTCTCGGGCGTGAACAGCTCTACGATCGGCAGCGCACGGGGGCGCTCGCCGGCGGCGGCGGAGTCGAGCACGGTCACCGCCAGCTCACGGCCAACGACGCGCTCTTCGACGAGCACGCGATCCCCGTAGCCAAATGCGCCCAGAATTGCGCTGGGAAGTTGTGCGGCGCTCTTGACGAACTTGATCCCGATCGCCGAGCCCTGCGCCACCGGCTTGACCACGGCGGGCAGGCGCAGCTCCTTCAATAGCCTTGGGAACGTGTGTGCGCCTCCCAGCTCGCGAAAGGCGGTCTCGTTGAAGCTGTGGAAGGCGGGCGTTGGGATTCCGTGCAGGCGCAGCATCCGCTTGAACAGCATCTTGTCCATGCACAGCGCGCTGGCGAGCGGGTCCGAGCCGGTGTAGGGCACCGCCAGCGTCTCCAAGAGGTCCTGCAGGGTGCCGTCCTCGCCGCCGCGCCCGTGCATCGCGACGAACACGAACCGCGGCTGCTCCTCCAGAATCCGCTCGACGAAATCGCCGTCCACGTCGAGCGCATGGACCGTGTAGCCGAGCGTGCGCAGCGCGCGCTCCACGCGGTGACCGCTGCGCAGGCTGATCTCACGCTCCAGCGAACGTCCGCCCATGGCGACGATCGCGGCCTCGCTCATCCCTTCTCCCCCGCCTTCGAGCCGCCGGCGGCGCGGGCGGCGAGCAGGTTGGTGGCAAACACTGTGGTGGTGCGCAGCGCCTCGCGGTGGTCGGCCAGCGCAAAGCCGATCAGCTCGTCCATCAAATCGGCGAACGGCAGGCCGGCGGGCTCCCACAGGTAGAAGGAGAACGAGCCGGGGATCGTGTTGAGCTCGTTTATGTAGACACGTTGCGAAGCGTCGATCAGGAAGTCAACGCGCGTCACTCCGGCGCAGCCAAACGCAACGAAGGCGCGCGCGGCGAGGTCTTGCACC
Source organism: uncultured Solirubrobacterales bacterium (assembly GCA_963715765.1). Classification (GTDB taxonomy): domain Bacteria; phylum Actinomycetota; class Thermoleophilia; order Solirubrobacterales; family Solirubrobacteraceae; genus Palsa-744. The sequence goes on along the minus strand of OY970270.1, from coordinate 2,325,984 downwards.
TGCGCCGTCAGCTCGTCGGGCAGTGGCGCGGGGATCAGTCGCGCGGCGCTCTTCATGCCCTCCCCCTTGCCGTCGCCCATGTACTTGTCCTCGAAGGACAGGAAGTGCTCGGCCGCAACGGGCTGCTCACATAGCGATGCGCGCGGCTCCACGCCGGGGCGCCCGATGACCGCGCAGTTGACCTCGATGCCACCCTCCACCGCCGGTTCGACCAGGCAGACGCGCTCGAGCTCGAAGCCGAGCTCGAGCGCCTCGGCCAGCTCGGCGTCGCTGCAGCAGCGACTCACACCCACACTCGACCCCAGCGACGCCGGCTTGACATACAGCGGGAACTCAAATCGCTCACGCACGCGTGCGTGCGTGAGGGGCCCGTCCTGCTCCCACTGCTCGCGACGCAGCGCGAGATGCTCCAGCGCGGGCAGCCCCGCCTGCGCGAGCACGGCCTTCGTCATGACCTTGTCCATCGCCGCGGCAGCGGCGCCGACGGGCGGGCCGACGTAGGGTAGCCGCGCGAGCTCCAAGGCGCCCTGCAGACAGCCATCCTCGCCCTGGGTGCCGTGCGTGGCGAGCACGATCACGTCCAGCTCGATCGATTGGTCGGCCCGCCCGCCCGAGGAGCGGCGCGAACGCAACAGCCCTCCTCCGCCGCCGGGCGCGGCCTTCAACAGGCGGCCGTTGTGCAGGTCAAAGTGGATCTCCTCGGCATCGGGATCGTCGCCGTCCTGCTGGTAGACGCTCAGCTCCTTCAGCGCGTCGCCCGTGTACCAGCGCCCGCTGCGCGCGATGTAGATCGGCACTGGCACGTGGCGCTCGCCGAGCACGCCCAGGGCCTGCAGCCCGGTGATGATCGAGACGTCGTGCTCGACGGAGCGCCCGCCGAACGCGACGCCCACGCGTAGTCCGCTTGGTGGCATGTGCGCGTAGCTTATGCCGCTTCGCTGTAGGTGTCGGGCAGGTCGTTCTCGAACAGCACGACGTCGCCGGCACGCGTGAGGCGACCGAGCAGCTCGGTGGCCTCGGCGATGTCGCGCACCACGTGCACGCCGGCGGGATCCATGCCGGTCGCCGCGAGCCCTTCGCGGATCGGCTCGGTGCGGGCGGGGCCGACGAGGATCGCGATGTCGCACACCGCGCCGACCTGCTCGCCGAAGCGACGGTTGAGCTGAGCCTCCAGCTCACCCAGCTCGACCATTCCGGGGGTGACGAGCAGGCGACGTGTGGCGGGGTGCTCGCGCAGAACCTGGAGCGCCGCGGCGGCCCCGTCGGGGTTGGAGTTGTAGGCATCGTCAATCACCACGATGCCGGCACGGCGATTGTGGATCGGCTGCAGGCGATGCGCAGGCGCCTGCACCTGGCCGAGTCCCTCGGCGATGCGCGCGGGCTCGATCCCGAGCACGCGTCCGACCGCGGCGGCGGCGAGCAGGTTGAGCACGTTGTGGCGGCCGAGCAGCCCCGCCGACACCGCAACCGCCGGACTGTCGGGACCGTCGAGCTGGAGGTCGAACTTGGTGCGACCGTCCGCCAGCTGAATGTCCCTCGCGATGACCTGTATGTGAGGCTTGTTTTTGGGGGAGGGGTTGGGCGTGCCGTGTGGCGTGTCGGGCGCGGGTGACGCCGCTGCGACCGCGGCCTGCCCGGTCCGGGGCTCGGGCGTGCGTTGCGGTGTGCCACCGCGATCTGACGCTGCTGCGACCACGGCCGACTGTTTGGGGCCGTCTTCGATCCCAAACAACGTGACCGGCACCGCCGCGCGCGCGGCCAGCTCCAGGCAGCGGGGATCGCCGGCGTTGGTGACGAAATGACCGTCGGGCGGCAGCGCGTCCAAGAGCTCGCCCTTGGCGGCGGCGATCGCCTCGATCGAGCCGAGCCGCTCCAGGTGCATCGGCCCGATCGCGGTGATCACGCCGATCGTGGGGTGCACGAGCTCGCACAGCTCGGCGATGTCGCCGCGGCGAAACATGCCCATCTCCACGACAAACGCGCGATGGCGCCATTCCAGCTGCTCGTTGATCGTGCGGACCACCCCCAGCAGGCTGTTGTAGCTGTTGGGGGTCACGAGCGTGGGACGGTCGGCCGCGAGCACAGCGCCGATGCAGAACTTGGTGGTGGTCTTGCCGTAGCTGCCGGTGATGCCGATCGCAAGTGGCGCCCAGTCGCGCAGCAGATCGCGCGCGTGCTGCTCGTAGTGGCGGTTGATCGCGCCTTGGATCGGGCGCAGCGCGATATTGGCGGCAAGCAGCGTCCAGGGGGCGAGCGCGAGCAGCGCGAACGCGAGCGCGAGCGCGACGATCAGCCCCGCGAGCGTCAACCCGGCCCCCGCGAGGGAGATCGCGACAAGCGTAAGCAGCAACAGCGGCAGTAGCGCCGCGATCAGCAGCCGCAGCGCGCGGTCGGTGAACACCAGCGGCTTGATCGCCGGGCGGCGCCAATCGCGCACTCCCAACAGCGCGAGCGGCGCGGTGAGCAACAGCAGCACCCCGCACACCCAGCCCGAGTGCGAGCCGCCGACCGCGGCGACGGCGATCGCGGCGCCGTACAGCACGCCAATCGGGGCAAGCTCGCGTGGCGCAAACAGCTCATCGCGACGACGCAACCACAGCAGCAGCCGCGCGGGCTCGTAGTGCTCGAGCTGAAACAGGTGCAGCAGGCGGTGCTGGCGTCCGGCCAGTCGCGCGGCGAGGACGATCACCGCGGCCACCGTGCACACCCCCTCGAACGCGTTCACGCGGCCCCGGCTTCCGAGGGTGCGACGAAGTGCGAGACGATCCGAGCGAAGCGAGCGGGCTGGTCGAGGTAGCTGTAGTGACCGGCCGCCTCGAGCACGACGAGTCCCGCATCGGGGATCAGCTTCTCCATCAGGCGAGCGTCGGCGAGGGGCGTGTCGGTGTCCTCGGCACCCCACACCAGCAGCACCGGCACCGAGATGCGCGGCAGGTACTCGCGCAGGTCGCTGTTGACGAGCCGCACGAGCGTTGGGCGCATCTCCCCCGCGGCAGCGTAGTCGGTCGAGGCGACGCGACCGACGATGCGCGCGCGCAGGCGCTCGCCCGGTGCGCCGAGGTAGCGGGCGGCGTACTTGCCCAGCTTGGCCATCCCCACGCGGCGGTGGTAGCGCATCGTGCGCTTGGGACGAATGCCGGCGGAGTCGACCAGCACGAGCCGCGCGGCGCGCTCAGGTTCGGTGGCGGCCATTCGGATCGCGATGCGACCGCCGTTTGAGTGACCCACGATCGTTGGGCGCTCGATCTGCAGTGCATCCATGAACGCAGCGACAAACGCCTGATAATCCTCGACCCCCCAGGGCTTCGGCGGCAGCTCGCTCTGCCCGAAGCCGGGCAGGTCCAGCGCACACACGCTGGCCGCCGGCGCGAGACCCGTGAGGATCGGATAGACGGCCTCGATCGACGCGCCCCAGCCGTGCAGCACAAGCACCGGCGAGCCCGAGCCGCGGATGAGATAGCGGGTACGCAGGCCGCGCACGTCGATGAACTTGGCGTCAAGACCGTCGGACACGCGCTAACGGTAGTGGGTGGGCCCACATTCGACCCGATACGTGCTAATCTTCATAAATCTGATCAAGAATCTGGAGATTGGCCATGAAGATCGACATCCACCAGCACCTCTGGACCGCGCCCCTGGTGGAGGCGCTGTCACGCCGACGCGAGCTGCCGTTCATCCGCCGCGAACACGGTCTGACGGTTCTGTTTCTGGCCGGCGAGCAGCCGTATGTGATCGACCTCGACGCCGAAGCACCCGACAGTCGAGTCGAGCTCCTCGCGCGCGACGGGCTCGACCGTGCACTGGTTTGTCTGTCGAGCCCACTGGGGATCGAGATGCTCCCGCGTGCGGGCGCAATTGAGCTGATCGACGCCTACCACGAGGGCGCGCTCGCACTCGGCGGGTCGTTTGGCGTGTGGGGCGCGCTCGCGCTGGACCGGCTCGACCCCGACGACGTGAGCCAAGCGCTTGACCGCGGATGCGTTGGCATCTCGCTGCCCGCCGGAGCACTCAGGAGCCTGGACATGCTCGCGCGACTGTCCCCCGCGCTGTCGCGCATCCAGAGCCGAGGAGTCCCCCTGTTCGTGCATCCTGGACGCGGCACACGCCAGCCGGCATACGAGGCGTCACTTGGCGACCCGCTGTGGTGGCCGGCACTCACGCACTACGTCGCCGAGATGCAGGCCGCGTGGCTGGTGTGGGTCAGCGCCGCGCGGCGGCTGTTTCCCGAGCTGCGCGTGGTTTTCGCGATGCTCGCCGGGCTCGCCCCGCTGCACACCGAGCGGCTGCGCTCGCGCGGCGGTCCGTCCACGCGCAGGGCCGACCCGATGGTGTTCTACGACACGTCCTCCTACGGTCCGCAGGCGGTGAGCCTGATGGAAGGGACGGTCGGAGTGAACCAGCTCGTATACGGCTCAGACCGGCCAGTCGTCGACCCCGACACCCACGGCGCGCGTGCGGAGTTGGACTGGGAGCGGCTCTCGGAGAACGCCCAGCGCGCCATCCTCGGCGAGTCCGCAGGCGTGGTCACGGCGAGCTCAGCCAAACCCAGGCGCGTCGCCGTGCTCGAGAAGGTGGGACTGTGAAACCCGCTTTCGCTCGCGTCCCACGGCCCCAGGAGCGCAACCTCTCCGCGGAGGAGCTCGAGCGCTTCGTAAACGAGCTTGCCGGGCGCCCCGAACTGTGGATCGACCTGGTCAAGCACGATCGCACCCAGCGCGTGTATGAGGAGCTTTTCAGCGACGACCACGTGACCGCCTGGCTGATCTGCTGGATGGAGAACCACGACACCGGCTTTCACGACCACGACATTTCATCCGGCGCGGTGGCGGTCGTGAGCGGACGCGTGCGCGAGCAGCGTCTGACGCTCGACGGTCCTCCCGGCGACGCGGTGTTCAAGGCCGGCGCCAGCTTCAACTTCTCGGCAACCGACATCCACCGGGTGCGCCACACCGGCGACACCCCGACGGTGACCCTGCATGCCTACTCCCCACCGCTGCTCAGCATGGGCGCCTATGTTGTCGAGGACGGGGGACGGCTGAAGCGTCAAACGGTGCCCTCCAGCGAGGAGCTGCGCCCGATCCTGTAGGCTCAAAGACAGGAGAAGCAACAGAGGAGGACCTCCGATGCGGAAGTTGTTCACAGGGTTGACATTGTCCTGCCTGGCAGTCATGGCGCTGGGCCTCCCAGCCGTGGCTTCGGCGCGCCCGACGGTGATCGTAAAGGCGAAGATCGTGCCGATTCCCGTCAACCCGGGCTCTCCCAACAGCCCGACGTATCCGGGCACGGGAAACATCCTTGGCGCCGGCGCGGCGCTTGAAACGGAACTGTCCATCAGCGGCACCGAATACGGCGGCTATCCCTCGCCGGTGACGGGCATCGTGGCCGAGCTGCCCGCCGGTGTGAAGCTGCATCCCCAGGGTTTCATCACCTGCCCGCTCGCAACCCTGGAAAGCCACGAAGTGCAGAAGTGCCCGAAGAAATCGATCGCCGGATCCAAGGGCGAAGTGCTCGGCGTCGTCAGCTTCGGTGGTACACGCGTGCAGGAGAAGCTCAGCCTGCAGGCGTTCTTCGCGCCGGGCGACAAGCTCGCGTTCTTCGCCGAAGGCACCAGCCCCGCGTCCATAGAAGTCCTCACCACCGGCAGCCTCACCATGGCACCACCTCCATTCGGCCCGAAGTTCACCGCGGCGGTGCCGCTGGTCGTGACGGTACCCGAAGCTCCCTACGGGTCGGCGCTCTCGATCAAGGGCGTGATCGGCGCGGCATATAAGCAGGGCAAAAAGCTGATCTCCTACGGCACCGTGCCCAAGACCTGCCCGAAGGGCGGCTTCAAAGGCAAGGTCGAAGTGACGTTCCTCAGTGGCGAAACAGTCACCGACGAACCGACCGTTCCCTGCCCGAAGCAGTAGCGACGCCCCTCGCGCGAAGCGTGCCTGCCCGAGCATTGGGGGACCCGTCGATCAGAAGCGCGAACCGCCCGGAGCACCTGTATGCTGCCGTGTGTGCGAGGCGTGTTTCGGTGGTTGGCCGCGATTCTGTTCGTCGTAGTCGTGGTGCAGGTCGGGCTTGCCGGCTACGGCGCGTTTGACGCGATCCACTCGGCAAACAACACCTCGGTCTCCAAGAAAACGATCGAAAACGGCTTCAACGCCCACGCTGCGCTGGGCAGCCTGATCGTGTTGCTGATGTTGATAATGCTGCTCGTGGCGGCAATCGGCCGACTCGGCCCAATGCCAATCAGGCGATCGGCCGAGATCTTTGGGCTGGGCATCTTGCAGATGGTGCTCGGCATCGTCTCCACCGAAGCGCCGGCGCTCGGCTTCCTGCATACCGTGAACGCACTGGCAATCACAGGCGCCACAGGCATGCTCGCCCACAGGACGTGGACCGCGCAGCGCGTATCGGCGGCAACTCCCGCGCCGGTCACCTGAGCGACGCTCTCCCCAAGAGCCGGTCCTGGCCGCGCCGTCATCGGCGCTCGCTGCTCGCAGCCGGCGTGCTGCTGGTGCTCGTGTTGCTCGCCGCAGGAGCCGGGGCAAGCTGGTACTTCTCCTCGAAGGTCGTGGTTCCCGAACGTCCGCCATGGCCCACCAACGCCACCGTGGAGGCGCTATCCCCCGGCGAGGTGGTGCTGTCGCGATCGAAAGGCACGCTGCACCCCGGCGTTTATGGCCTGCAATGGCCTACCGGACACGCGATCGTCGAAGCCGTGGTGAGCAGCGACACGCACACGGTCACGCGGCGGCTGAGTGCGATACACGGTCAGCTCGCGCCGGACATGAGGGTCGAACTGAGCTCCAACGTGTATGAGGGCAACCCCAGGCAGGCGCTGGGATTGCCATTCGCCAACGTGGCGGTCCCCGACGAACTCGGGGCGATGCCCGCCTGGCTGATCCCAGGACGCTCGCGCACCTGGGCGATCGTCGTGCACGGCATCAACGCCAGTCGCGAAGACGATTTGCGGATCGCGGCGACCCTGCACGCGGCCGGGCTGCCCAGCCTGCTGATCACCTACCGTGAGGACATCGGCGCTCCACCGAGTCCCGACGGGCTTCACCACATGGGCCTCACCGAGTGGCGCGACCTACAGGCAGGCGCTCGCTACGCGCTGTCCCACGGAGCACGACGCCTGGTGCTGGTCGGCTACTCGATGGGCGGCGCGATCGTGGCGCAGTTCATGGAGCACTCCTCACTCGTGGATCGTCTCGCCGGTCTGATCCTCGACGCTCCCGCGCTCGACTGGAAGGCGATCCTGTCCTTCAACGCCAAAGAGATGGGTCTGCCGTCGTTCGCCGCGGACCCGGTCGAGTGGATGATCGACCTGCGGATCGACCCCGACTGGGAGAGCCTCAACGCGCTCGATCACCCCGGCGACTTTCACCTGCCGATCCTCCTGTTCCACGGCACCGACGACGAAGTGGTGCCGATCTCGAGCAGCGACGCTTTCGCCAAGGCGCTCCCCGGCTGGGTTACCTACTACCGTGTGCCAGACGCCGGCCATGTCGAGTCTTGGAATGTGGACCCCCCGCTGTATGAGCAACGAGTCACGGCGTTCCTGAACCGCATCGGCGCCGAGGCAAGCTCCGCCTCGACGCGAAAAGCGCGGCCATAGATCTGCGGCTCGCCGGGGAGGGGTTAGGGACATTCCCGATTGCGCAAGCAGCTTCGCGGCTCGACACTGTCCCCATGCTCGAGACGATCGCCAACGCAACCAGCAGCAAGGCAGTCGCGACTGACAGAACCACTGCTGAGACAACCGGCAGCGAGGCAGCCGCGACTGACAGAACCACTGCTGAGACAACCGGCAGCGAGGCAGCCGATGTCCAGCCCTGAGGGTGAGCCCAGCCGGCGCCCCCGTCTCGTCCGGACACGACACGGCCGCCTGGTCGGTGGTGTGTGCAGCGGTCTCGGCGCTCACTTTGGCGTCGACCCGATCCTGTTTCGCATCGCCTTCGTCGGGCTTGCGATCTTCTCGGGGATCGGCATCGCGCTGTATCTCGCGGTGCTGCTGCTGGTGCCGGAGGAGGGAGCGGCCCACGCGCCGATCTACCTCAGTCGCTCGTCGTGGCGGGCCGTGCTCGGCGTCATCGCGATCGTGATCGCAGCGGGCATAGCCCTCAGCGCGGTCGGCCGCGGCGCGCACCGCGGCGGGTGGGGACTCGGCGTGGGTCTTGGCTGGCTTGCGCTGGTGGGTGTGCTCTCCGCGCTCCTTTGGCAGTGGTTGCGCGGATCCGGCGCTGTCGGAGATAGCGGGCGCGCGAGCGCCGATCGACGACTGCTGCGCTGTCTGGCATTCGTGACGGCGGCCCTCTCCTGGATGGCCCTGCTTGCGGCGGCGGGCGCGTGGCTTGCGGGCATCGACGCGCAGCTGGCCGCCTGGGCGGTCGTCGTGCTCGGCGTGCTGCTGGTGCTCGGCGCATATGCGGGCTGGGCCCGCTGGCTGATGCTGCCGGCGGTCGCGTTTGCCTTGGCGGTGGCAACGATCGCCGCGGCTCATGTCGATCTTCACGGCGGCACGGGCGAACGCACATATCGTCCGCAAACGCTCGGCGAAGTGCGCGGCGGCTACGAGCTGGGCGCCGGGCGACTGGAAATCGACTTGCGAAAAGTGGCCTTTCCGGCGGGCACGACCCGGCTGCATGTGCGCTTGGGCGTGGGCGTGGTGACCGTGCTGGTACCCAAGGACGTGTGTGTTGCGACCAGCGCGAGCATCGGTGGTGGCTATGTCGGGGCGCTTGAAAACCGCAGCGGAGGACTCGACGTCAGTTGGTCGGAACGTCCCATCCCGCCGCCCGGCACGCCGCGGCTCCTGGTGGACGGGAACGTCGGGCTCGGCGCTTTGCTGGTGGCCGACCATCCTCTTGAACACGCCTGGAACGGATGGGGTGGCTGGGGTGAAGGCGGCTGGTTTGCCAGCCACTCTCACCGCGCGGCGCTCGGCAGCAACGAAGCCTGCCTGCCCGCGACCGGGGTGAGTCGATGAGTCGCCCGCCGAGTGTCACCATGCTGCTCACAGGCATCGCCATGCTCGTGCTGGGCGTGCTGCTCGTACTCGACGCCAATGGGGCAATCGACCTGCGCTTCGCCTACGCCGCACCCGTGCTCGTCGGTGCATTCGGGGCGGTTCTGCTCGCCAGCGGTCTCACCAGCCGCCGTCGCGGCCGCGGCTGAGAATATGAGCACATATGTCCCACCCCCCGAACCCGCTGCGCGGCGGCCGTAGGATCGCGATCGGCACAGCCTTGCTGGTGCTCAGCGGCCTGCTGTTCGTGCGCGCGGCCGGGCCCTGGCCGGGAGACGCAATCGTGTGGCCGGCGGCGGTTGCCGTTTTGGGGGCGCTCTTGATCTGGCGGGCGCCGGCCGTCGCACCCCGGCGCAGGCGCGGCTGGGCCGCCCATCGCGCGCCCGAGCCGTCGCGCTCGCGCGAGCCCCGCAAGCGCGCGCGCGATTCGTCGGGGCACCCGCGGGAGCTTCCGCTGCACGTGCGCGCGCTCGGCCGACCCGAGGTGAGTCGCGCGGGGCTCGGCGTCGCGCTGGTGCTCGCCGGCGGGCTGACCTTCCTGTGGGCCAACGGCGCGATCCGGCCCGCGGGCGAGGCGTTGCTGGCGGCGCTCGCCGTCCTGATCGCGGTCGCCCTGATCTTTGCTCCCTCCTGGCGGCGCCTGGCACGCAGCCTCGCGGCCGAGCGCACCGAGCGCATTCGCTCCCAGGAGCGCGCCGACGTGGGGGCACACCTGCACGACTCGGTACTGCAAACGCTCGCACTGATCCAGCAAAGCGCGGAGGACCCGCGACAGGTGGCGGCGCTTGCCCGCCGCCAGGAGCGCGAGTTGCGCGGGTGGCTGGCGGGCGACGGCTCTCGCGAGGCAGGCGACACACTCGCACGGGCCCTGGACGCGGCGGCCGTCGAGGTTGAGGCGGCGATCGGTGGCTCGATCGAGGTGGTGGCCGTCGGCGACTGTCCGCTCGAGGAGCGCGGCGACGCTGTGGTTGCGGCCGCCCGCGAGGCGATGCTCAACGCCGCCAAGTTCGCCGGCGGGGCACCGATCAGCGTTTATGCCGAGCTCACGGGCGAACGTGTGCAGGTGTTTGTGCGCGATCGCGGCGCCGGCTTCGATCTCGCGGCCGTGCCGTCACAGCGACATGGGGTGCGAGAGTCGATCCTCGGCCGGATGCGCCGCGCCGGCGGCAGCGCGGCCGTGCGCGCACTACCAGGCGGTGGCACCGAGGTCGAGATCGTAATCGACCGTGGGACCGATCGTGAACGAGGGGCAACCGCGAGCAGGGACCGATCGTGAGCGAAGACCAATCGTGAGCAGGGACCGATCGTGAGCGAAGACCAATCGTGAGCAGGGACCGATCGTGAGCGAAGACCAATCGTGAGCAGGGACCGATCGTGAGCGAAGACCAATCGTGAGCAGGGACCGATCGTGAGCGAAGGATCGGTAGCGCGAGGCGCGAGCAGCGCATCGCCTCCACGGGTCGTGATCGTCGACGATCACGACCTCTTTCGCGCGGGCGTGCGCGCAAGTGTCGGCGCGCGGGTGGAGGTGGTGGCCGACAGTGGCAGTGTCGAGGACGCGGTACGCGCGACCGAGGAGTTCCAACCGGATGTGGTGCTGCTCGACGTGCACATGCCGGGCGGCGGCGGTGCGGAGGTGATTCGTCGTGTGGCCGACACCGTGCCAAACGCCCGCTTTCTGGCTCTCTCGGTCAGCGACGCTGCCGAGGATGTGATCGCGCTGATTCGTGCTGGCGCACGCGGGTATGTGACAAAGACGATCTCTGGCCCCGAGCTGGCCGACGCAGTGTGCCGGGTACACCAGGGCGATGCCGTTTTCTCGCCGCGCCTGGCGGGCTTCGTGCTCGACGCCTTCGCCGGTGAGATCCCCCTCGCGCAAGTGGACCCGGAGCTCGACCTGCTCACGCCGCGCGAGCGCGAGGTGCTTCAGCACATCGCGCGCGGCTACATGTACAAGGAGATCGCCGCTCAGCTGGGCATCTCGACAAAGACCGTCGAGGCGCACGTCTCCGCCGTGCTGCGCAAGCTCCAGCTCTCAAGCCGCCACGAGCTGAGCCGCTGGGCTGTGCATCGTCGGCTGATCGAGGAGTAGGCGCACCGGTGAGGGTCATACCGGTCGCCGCCAGCGTGACGGCGGCCGCTTCGCATGCTTATTCGATGCGGCTCAAGAGCCGCCAGTGGTGAGGATCACCTTGACGATCTGCCGCCCCACATCCGAGTAGTAGTTCGTGTTGTCGTTGTTTCTGAACCAGATCGTGCCGGCGGTGGCGGGCGCGAAATCTATTAGCGTGTCGCCAACGGCGACAAATCCAGGATTGGCGATCCCGCCAGGCCCTCCAGGAGGCACCGAGAAACCCACCGAGACTTGGGGAGCGTTGACTGGAGTGTTGCCAACGAAGCCGATCAGCGAATCTACCTGGGCGCTTGCGTCGACGCGATACGCACCTTGATAGACGGGCAGACCGTTTGCATCCGAGTAGGGGTAGTACTTTGGATTGCCACTCCACCTACCATCACTGCGCGTGTCTGCCCACAGGTGCTGGCCGGAGACGATAGACAGGCCGCTGTCAACCCATGGAGCGTCGGCCGCGACGGTGAGAACCCTCTGAGAGAGCACCGTCTGCCCGGCGGCGCTTATCGCGGTCGCAATCGAGGGGTCTCTCCAGGCGGCTTCCGCCTTCGGCGTGGTCTTGTGCAGTTGGGCTTTCAGCGCCGGGGAGAGCTTGGAGGGCGTGACCGCGCCCGCGCGGATCTGTCTCGTGCCAACGCTGTTGGCAGGCAATTGGGTCGCGGCGTAGGAGGTTCCGCCGAGCGCTATGAACAGCGCGAGGATTGCCAGGTGATGGCGCCTGAGATAAGCAAGCATTCGTAAAAGCGTAGCGAGCCGCAATCCATGCGCAGAAGCGCAACAACCGCGACCCACGATCCGCACCGAGCGATTCCGAGCACCTACTTGCCAACACGTTCTCCGCAGTAAGACGACCGAAAGCCACCGCGATAAGGCTCAATTCACTTATCAACAGGGCACTCCGACGCTACGTTTAGCCCATGGCGCGAGCCGTGCACCACGGCGCTGCTGCGTTGTGGCGATCTCAGCGACGGGGGCGCTGGTCTGCGCTCCGTCTCTCAGGGCGCGGAGGGCACGGTTGCGCCTGTGAGCCCTTCCAATGTCTTGGGATCGACCGAGTAGCTTGCGACGGCCTGTCCGGCGATGTCCTGTGCCCGCCGCGGGGAGGCCAGGAGGCGACCGGCAACGAACGCGGCCGGTGCCAGGCTCTTGGGGTCGCGCAGCACTGGGGTCAGCTGCTCAGCACTGTGCTCATACAGGCCCCGGTTAGTAATCGAGGCGCACATCTCACCCAGTAGCGACCGGCGCGATCCGCCACGGCTTGCGCTTCCCAGCAGCAACGCGATCGTTCCGTGCGTGCACACATTTGGCCGTCCGACGCGAGGCGCAGCGCGAACCTCCTCTGCGAGTGTCAGCCGAATCTGGAGCTCGGGGATGTTGACGCCTCCAGCCGCCGCATTTGCCGGCTCGACCGTCCGCGGATTGCACTCGATGTATTGGGGCGATCCGTCTTGATGGAGGTAGTCGAGCGTGAGGCCGCCGTGCCACTCAAGCGTCTGGCCAAGCAGGGCAATCTGCTCGCGCGGGGTGGCATGATCCACGCTGAGCCGCGCCGCGGCGCTACCGCCCATCCCAGCTGCTCGCTGCACGCTCGTATGGACCGCAATCAGGCGACCTCGATCGAATAGACCCTGCACCTGACCGTACTGTCCAATAGCGGACTGCTGGGCCATCACAGGCTGCCCGCCAGCAAGCAGAGCGCCCAGTGCCGCATCGCGCGAACTCGCATCCGTGACCTCCCTGACGCCCTGCCCTGCGGTGCTAAACGGCGCCTTCAGCCAATACGGGAAAGGAAAGTCAGCGAGGTCGTCCTGTGAAGCCACCGAACGCCAGCGCGGCTGCGGCATCCCGAGCTCGTCGAGCAACTTGGCGAACGCCAGCTTGCTCTGGACTCGCGCGAAGGCGGACGCATCCGCAACGGCGACGTGCACATTCGCGGGCAACCGCGGACGGACGGTCGCCAGCAGCCACGCTTGCTCGTGCGTGGGAAGCACGACGTCGATCCTCCTCTGCCCGACAACCGTTTCGAGTGTTTGCAGATAGCTCAACGGATCGGCTCCAGAAGGAGCGCAGCGATGAACCTTGCGTACCCACCGACTGAAGCGCACCAGGCACAGCGGGTCGGGATCAAGCACCTCAAGGTGGTAGCCAGCAGGGCCGAGGCACGTCACCACCTCACGCGAGGTAAGGCTGGAGCCCTCTGTCAGCAGCACGCGAGCGCCGGTCACCACGCGAGCATCTCATCTCCGCGCGTTCGCCGCAGCCTGGCGGACCTGCAGGCGTCGGCTGGTGCTTGACACCCTGGCAACGGGCCTGGCACAGCAGCCGACCCGCGGCATACTGCCATCGTGCCCCGTGCTCGCCTGGCCTCGATCCTGATCGCGCTGGGCCTCGTGCTGGTCGCGGTCTCCGTGGGCGAGAGCGCGGGCGCGCGCTCCAGCGGCTCGCGCACGGCGAGTTGGGGCAGCTTGCAGGTGTTGGCGCCAGCGTCGCAGTATGCGTTCGAACCCCAGCTCGCGGTAGCCGCGGACGGGCAGACGCTCGCCGCCTGGTTTGGCGGTCAGCGTCCGCCTCTCCCCTGTGCGGGGATGGTCTGTCCTTCTCCTGCGGTTCCCTGGAGCGGCTCGGAGGTGGTGCTCGATCAGGGCACCGTTGATGGTGGCTTCGGTGCGCCAGTCGTCTTGAGCACGCACGCAAGCGACGGCCCGGAGGGGCTGCAGGTCGCCATCTCAGGGACCGGCGTGGCCTACGTCGCCTGGGAAGAAAAGAGCGGAACGTGGATGATCTCGAGCGCGAGCTCTGGCGGGTCGTTCATCAGCCCCCATAGGTTGCTGCCAGGGCGCGAGCAGCTTTCGGGCCTCGTGCGAAGCCCCGCGGGACCGATCGCGGCTGTCTGGTTCGGCCCCTCCTCGCTGCTGCGCTACGCGCTGTTGCGCCCAGACGGAACGCTCGGGCGAACGATCACCGTGGGGCGTTGGAACGGCTCGGCCGGGGGAGCGCAGTTCGCGTTGAACGACCGCGGCGAATTCGCGGCACTCGACATCGTCGGCCGAGTGGAGGAAGGCACGGTTCCGCCCGCTCCGCTTGTGCACATCTGCGACGCCGCTGGACGCTGCTCCCGACCGCACGAGCTGCGATTCGGCCACATTCCCGCCAAGGCCGATGAGAACAATGCGATCGCGCTGTCCGACGACGGGACCGTGACTGTGCTCGCCAGCTTCTCGAAGCTACCAACGCATCCTGCGGCGAACACACCGCTCGGTCTATGGGCTGCGGTGCGGCGTCCTGGCAAACGCTGGAGCATCCCCCAGGAGCTCTCCCGTGCCGGCGATGAGCCGCTGGCCGTGGCAGACGGTGAAGGCTCCGCGATGGTGCTCTTCAATCACTTCTGGACACCCCATCTTCGCTTCCTCGGCAACCGACTAGAAACCTCGACGCTGCCCTCCACAGGCACCCACATGACGCGACCCACCCTCGTGCGGGGCCTAGAAGCGCCCGAACCCTCAACGCTCGTGACCAACACGTCAGGCGCCTACCTGATCGTGGGAATACCTCGGCAGCCAGAATCCGCCGGCAACGCAAGCATCATCGCCGTGAGCGGCAGCGCGGGTGGTCTCGGGTCTGCGCACCTCGTCATCTCAGGCGAAGTCTCCGGCCATCCACCCCCGGCCGGCATCGACCGCAACGGCGACGCGGTAGTCCTATGGGACGAAGACAGCAACTCGGGCACACAAGGCGTCTTCGCCTCAATCCACCACGCTGGATGACAGACCGAACATCGCCCGGAGCGAACGGACACCATCGACTTTCCTGACGCGCCTGGGCAGGACAAGCTGAGCCGGCCCCGGATCCGAGTTAGCATGACTTGGTGCGCCTCCTCGTGACCAGTGCAGGGAGCGCCAACGGCGGGGGCTACGGCGCGATCCTCAGCTTCGACAGCGAAGGCGAACCGCTCGGGCCGTTCAGCGGGGATCCGCGGATCGCCGATCCGCGAGGTCTCTCGCTTGACCCGTCGGGCGCGCTCGTCTACCTCAACAGTGGGGATGATCGCGTGTTGGCGCTCGATCAGTGCGGAAACGTCGTGCATGACTCCGGTCGAATAGCCGGGCTTGATCCGGGCGGTGGCATGTTCGGGCCCGACGGTCGCTACTACGTCGGCATGCGCCGCGCACGGACGATATTGGCCATGCGCGCCGCTCTGGACGGGGATCGAGGGCCGCTTCTGCCTGAGGGCATCGTTCCGTTCCCGCGTGGGTTCGGCTTCGCATCTGACGGACAGCTCTACCTGGCGTCTGGCGTCGGTCCCTCAGGAGAAGGAGATAACACGATCGTCGTATTCGATCGCGACCGCGCGCTGCGCCCGCGTCGCTTGGTTACCGACCCCGAGCTGAGTCCGCTCGATCTAACGGTCGCTCCGAACGGGCACATCGTTGTCGCCAGTGAGTTTCCTTTTGGCGCTCCGGACGCTGTCACGAGTGTCCGCGAATATGACGCGGCGACCGGGGAGCTGGTGCGCCTGTTCCTGCCTGACCCGTCACTGGAGCTCAGGCGGCCGCGGGGATTGAGATTCGGACCAGATGATTCCCTGTACTGCGTGGGTGAGGACCATGTCGTGGCGTTCGATTTTTCGACGGGCGGCTTTCTCGGGCCGGTGGTCAAGCTGTCCCGGCTCAACGGGCAAGCGCTTGTGTTGCTCGACTCGTAGCACTTCGTCACACCTCCTTTCGCGCAGCGGCGCGAACCTCGCCCGACTCAAGTCAACGACCTGCATCGTGCCGCAGGGTCGTTCAGGGCCTACGGCCGTGGAAGGTGCGGCGCAGGTCGTTCACCCAGGCGTCGGGGTTCTCCCAGGGGATGAAGTGGCCACCGTGGTCGTGGGCGTTGACGTTGACGTGGTTGAGCCAATCGGCTTGCGGGCTGGTCTTGAACGCGCGGATGCGCTCGTTGGCGGTGTGGATGCCGGGCGGGTTCTCGTACGTGACGAAGGTGAGGCCGACCGGGGCCTGGACGACCGGGGTGCGGTCGTGGGCGGGGGCCCAGGGGTAGCGGTTGGCGTTGGCGTAGTAACGCATCGACGTGGCGATGGAGTTGTTCACCCAGTAGATCGTGGCGTGGGTGAGCAGGTCCTCCTTGGTGAAGACGGACTCGACATCGCCGCCGTTGTCACTCCAGGCGTTCCAGCGCTCCAGCAGCCAGGCGAGCAGTCCGGCGGGTGAGTCGCTCAGCCCGTGCGCCAGGGTGGCGCCGTCGAGCATGTGCACGGCAAGGTGGGACGCCGAGCGGCGGTCGCGCTCGATGATGCGGGCACGAACATCGGCGGGCTGGTCGTCGGTGAGGGGCCGATTCCGGGCGAAGTCCCAGGCGCGGGGGCCGGTGAAGAAGTCGAGCGGCAGTCCGGAGCCGATGTGGATGCCGTACAGCTCGTCGGCGTACTTGTGGCCGAGCTGGCTGGAGACGATCCCGCCGATGTCGCAGCCCCCGGCGGCGTACTTCTCGTATCCCAGGGTCTCGGTCATCAGGGTGTGCCAGAGCTCGGCGACCTTCCAGAAGTTAATGTCCGAGAAGCCGGTGAGCGGGCCGGGGAAACCGAACCCGGGCAGGGACGGCACGATGACGTCGAACACGTCGGCGGGGTCACCGCCGAACGCGGCCGGGTCGGCGAGGGGGTCGATCACCTTCGACCAGTGCCAGAACGTCCACGGCCAGCCGTGGGTGAGGATCAACGGGACCGGCCGTGGGCCACGGCCCGGCTTGTGCATGAAGTGCACCGGGACACCGGCGACGCGCACCTGATAGTGCTCGTAGGCGTTGATTGCGGCCTCGGCCTTGCGCCAGTCATAGCCGTCCCGCCAGTAGGCGACCAGCTCACGGAGATAGCTGTCCGGGACGCCGTAGAACCAGTCCTCATTCCCCTCGTCCAGCGGCGCACGGGTCAGTGTGAGACGGGCGCGCAGGTCATCGAGGACCCCGTCCGACACATGGATCGGGATGGGCTCTAGGGGAAAGGCGTGTGAGCTGGCCATGGCGTCGTTCCTTACTCGGTAGAGAGAAGCGGTGTCCTCGGTGTTCTTGGTAGTTGGGCGAGGAGCCGAGCCATCCAAACAGTGCGGGCAGCCACGCGGCGAGCGCCTGTCGGTGGCGCGACACAGAAGCAGCGTTTGGTCCCAGACACGTCAACACCTCCCAAGCCGTCAGACTCGAACCCCTCAGAGAACAGCACACGAAACCATCTTTAACGGATCTGTGACGTCATGAGGGCGATCAACGTATAAATGGACAATGAGGTATCCGAGCGCTCTCCCTGGCGTCGCGCTCTGTGCCGTTATGCTCGCGGCCTGCGGACACCCGGACACCTTCCCGGCGGAGGGCCCCAACGGTTGTGTGAGGTCCCCCGCGACACTCTCGCCCGGTATCGCACCGGAGAGCGGCGCCACGCTCACAGTCAAGGTGGGCGCGTTTGTCTACGTGGAGCTGGTCGAGGCCGAGAAGTACCTCTCCTGGCCCACCGGCACGAAGCCACCCCCGCGCGTCTTCCCCTGGGCCGCCGCTCGCTCGTCGGACCCCAGCGTGCTGCGACGCGTAGCGCTCTGCCCGAGCAGCGGGGCCTACACACTGCCCGTCGTGGTGTACGCCTTCCGCGCGCTGACCACGGGCACAGCCACGCTCACAGCTCCCATCGCGCAAGCCTGGAAACGCGTCAAGCCGGCACGACGCCGCGGCTTGCACCCCTATCGCGCGACCGTGACCGTGGCGAGCTGAGCATTGGCTGGCACACCAGCGAACTGAGGCCTCTCTGCGTATATGGTCAATCCTCGTAAGTTGGCGCTAGACCTCAAAAAGGAGGCGCCTCCTGGGGCGCACTGTGTGAAGCCGACGCGGGGACTCGAACCCCGGACCCCTTCATTACGAGTGATCTGGGTCTGGAGGCTGGATCTGGCTTGTTCAAGCCATAACCCTGCCCAACCCGGCCCGTGCGTGCTACCAACGTGCTACCAGTGGCCAAAGCTCAAGGCCATTGCAACAAGCCTCTGACCCCCTTATCAGCGGGGCGCTCCGATGCTACGTTTAGGCCATGACACGAGCCGAGCTACACCGTCTTGTTGACGAGCTACCAGAGGAGAGCGTGGACGCTGCCGGGGTGTTGTTGATACGTGCCAAAGACCCAGTGGTGGCGACCCTTGAGGCAGCCCCGTTTGACGATGAGCCCTACACCGGGGAAGATCGTGCAGCCTCAGAGGAGGGCTGGGCGGCCTACCGGCGAGGCGAGGCGATCAACGTAGCCGAGTTGCGCGCGGAGTCCGAAGCTGACGCCTGAACTGCCGTCGTGGGACGCGGTGGTTGCACCCGCCGCCGCGAAGACCATGCGCAAGCTCCCACGCAACGAACGGGAGCGCATCCTCACAGCGATTGAACGACTACCCGCCGGAGACGTGCGCAGTCTCAAGGGACGACCGGGCGAATGGCGTCTGCGCGTCGGTGACTGGCGAGCCATCATCTGCCTCGACCAAGATGACCGCGTAATCGTGGTGACAGCCGTCAAGCCCCGTGGCGGTGCCTACGACCGTTGAAGGCCAGATCGAGCGGCGCAGATCTGCTCGTCGGCACTGATAGGCGATGCACCTCGAAGCTCCGCGATTACGTGGGCGTATGTTGAGAAGAGGACTTGGGGACCGTGGCCCATCATGTCGGCGATCTCCAACGGGTTGCGCTGCTCATGGAACAGGAGTGAGGCGAAGCTGTGGCGCAGGTCGTAGGGCACGGCTCCGGTATACGAGCGTTTGCTCTTGCCGTCGATCTTCGTGGTTGTGATCGTGCCGATGCCGACTGTTTCACAGGCGGGCTGCCAGACTCGCTGACGCCAATTGCGGTACGCGGAGGGCGACCACGGTCCGCCATCGTGGCCGGGGAAGATCAGGCCAGCTTGGACGCCTTGGAGATCGTCTGCGAGGGCTGCAAGCAAAGAAACCGAGCGCGCCTTGCGAGTCTTCGTGTCACCGGGACCGTCGAGCTTGAGCGCCCTCGTCACGGAGATGATTTTGGTAGCCACATCAGTGCCTTCCAGAGCCAATGCCTCGCCCGGCCTGAGGCCACTGTAGGCGAGAACCGAGACGAGCCTCTTATCCGCCTCTGACTTCATTGCAGCACGCAGATGCTCGACTACATCGGGTGCGAGTGGTCGAATGACTCGCTTTCGTTTCGCGGAGGGCTTACGAACCGTCGAGACAGGGTTCGTTGGGATGCGATTCCACTCGACCGCCTTGCCGAGAACGCTGGAGAGGACAGCCAGAGTGCGCTTGATCATTGGATCGCCAGTGCCTTCAGTGACCAGTTCGGCCTTGAACCCTTGGACGATCTCCGGTTGGTTAGCGAGCACCACTAGTTGTTGCTTGCCGAGCTTGGGGAGAATGTATCGGTTCCAGAAGACGCGATTCGTAGCTTGCGTTGCTGCGGCCAGCTCGACACTGGCGTACTTCTGCACATACTCGACACCAAACGACTGCAACGTCTGATTCGATGCCTTGCGAATCTGCACTCCTCCGCGCTTTGCCTCGCCTACTGCACCCTCGAACGCCTCGGCTTGAGCCTTGCGGTCGAATGTCTTACTAAGTGGGCTGCGATTACCAGGCTCACGGTAGCGAACTCGGTAGCGGTCTTTGCCGCGAGCCCTGACCTTCGTTATCGACATGCCTCATCACCAACGGAAGTCAACGGTCGCTGGGACCGTAACGTTCTGTGTGACGGATTCTGAGGCTCGATAGCGATTGGCCTCTAGCCATTCCTCCACGTCACCGTAGCTAATTCGTACACTACGCCCGATCTTATAGGCAGGTAGGACTTCAGAAGCAATTGCACGCCTGATGCTGTCACTGCTCACCCCAACCATTCTTGCCAACGACGAGACGGTATAGAAGCACTTAGCATCCGGCTCGGTAGTGTCGTTGGCCTGCATCACCCTTGTCCACTGATCTTCACTGCTCTGCATTGTTTCCTCACTTGGTTGATTGTTCCGTTGTACGCACATACTTAGTCTATAAACCCCTATACCTATAATATAAAGATGGGACATTCCGCAACCAGGGTTTTATCAGTCACGGATTTGTCATTCGCCAACTTGAGGGCGTAAAAAAGTTTATGGTGATACGCCTCTAAGGTGTTCGTCTGACATGTGATGAAGCTGCGCTTGAACTTCGCTCGGGGTTGATGGCGCAGATGAGCCTTGGTGCCGAAAACTGATTCATGCTGGCCTAGCACATACGACGTCTTGTGCAGGACCGTCGCAGGCATTGAATCGATAGGTGTCACCCTGATCCTGCCGAGACCAACAGCCTTACCTTGCGTTTTGTAAGTGATGTAGTGCGGCTCCTCCCACAGAAGAAGATGCAGATGGCATCCGCCATCACCGAAACCTTGAGCGTAGTTGCCGAAGTAGATCAACGGCACTTTACGCCTGTGTTGATTACGTTCAATGCGTGGGACAAACTTGCGGAACCTGGCAGCCAACTCCGTGTGGCCTGTGCCTGCTGGGGTTGTGATAGTCACATGATGGGTGGGCTTCGTGAATGCTACAGCCAGAGCGATGCGCTCTTGGCGAGTCATTCTCGGGTCGAGAGGCAATCCGCTTCGGAGTGCGTCTAGGACCTTTAGAGATAGCCCGACTTTGGAATCGGACCCTCTCCTCATGCGTCCACCGTCACTCCTAATCGAAGAGGTAGCCGAACGCCTTGTGACGGTGCGTCGAGTGGAGCCTACCTTAGACTTCAACTTCGCTCTATCAGTGACTCCCCTATTCATGCTTTGCAAGGCCGAGCTGCTTGCCGCAGTCAACGCACTCGGCGGAGAAGCGATTTGGGGGATCGAACAACTCATCCCTGGCCGTATGCACGCCGACCCCGGCGTACTTATTGAGCAACTGCTTCCGCGTGTGCTTCAAATGCTAAACGAGATCATGGACGCGACGCCCGTCGAGCGACTTTCTGGCGTGAGCATCAGCCCAAAGGCTCTACGACCGCCAACCAAAGACTTCCCCGACACATTCAGCGAGATCAATCGCCAAAGTATCCGGTGGCAGCTTGGGCTGTAGCTCCCAACAAACAAGTGATCGTCCTTCGTGCATCTCGCTGTAAAGACCCGGTGGGGTCTTTACGCTCGACCGAGCCATATAGGTTCTGCCAATTGGCTGCCAGATGTCGCCTCCCCTGAGGCTACAGCGCGATCTTGGCGATTTAGACAGATCCAATGACGACCCAGGCTCCGCTTTACTCAGTGATATCTAGATGTACACGGCTAGAGGAAGAATCTGCAAAGCAGGAGACTCAATGATCGGATCAAACGTCGCGAGTTCTAGCTCACCCGAATCCACAGCGCTCTGGATGATCTGCCTCCCCTGCTCGGGACCAGTCGCACCGAGGACTGTCCGACGCAGAAGATTGATGCTATCCCCCTCGTCGAGCACTCTGGTCACCTTGCCGATCGCCGTGAACACACCCTCACGCAGATAGGCGTTCGTGGCATCGCTGTAGAACTCCGACGACATGGTAAGGATCGCCTTGAGCCCATCTGGACCTTCGATCACCGTATCGTGCACTGAGGCTGCTGCCAAGTCATCTCGCATTCGGACCATCATCTGGACACCACGCTGTTGCTCTTGACCTTGAGCTATCTGAGTTAGGATCGGCACCAATCCCTTGGCTTGCTCGACTTGTTCGGCCTTCTCCTTTGCCCTTTCCTCAATCTCCGTTGCCTGGGCTTTTCGAGCCGGGTTACCAGAACGCTTAGCCTCGCTGACCTCCGCCTCAAGCGCCTTAGCTTCTCCTTCAAGATTGGTCAGTTCAATTGCTGTTGCCTCTATGTTTATTGCAGGACCCTCTATCGCCTCTTTCAAGGCCGGGTTGCTCTCGGCAAAGTCCATATAGGGCAAAATCTGTCCGACAATCTCTAGCATCGATTCCAGCGGGTTACCGACGAATTCACCTTTGATCTCCACGATATCTCCCGGACCGACCCCGCGCGTAGTCTCCATGTCCTCTATGCACCGGAGAATCCCACGCTCACGAAGCGTTTCGTAAAGCGCATTGAAAAGGGACGCAGCAGTGTGTTGCCGAACTGCCTTGACCTCTTCCCCCTCCTCACCATGATCCTTGCGCCCCATTCGACCCGAGGCGTCAAAGCCAAGTAGAGATACCAGGGGTGGAATCCTGATCCTCGCGTTGCCGTCCAATTCGCGGTCGCTAGAAACCGTCGCTCGACGTGTCGTCTCCCCCTCAAAACTCACCCCTCCCGTCAGAGCGGCTAGGAAACTAACCATCATTGGCACATCTAGATAGACCGGATGGAGCAACTGCTGATCGACGTCGGACGACACAAGCGTCAACCTACCTCGATAGTCGAGATTCGGAAACCGGTCTATGTGTCATGGGTGCGTTGCCTTCAGGTCTCGTGGATAGTTCAAGGTCCTGCCTTTACGCCCGGTCTTGTTCCGTCAAGATCGAATCTGCGGAGTTGAGCCCCTCCACGAGCTTTGTTTTTCCTGCCTCGGTAAGGGCAAAACAGGGATCATCCTTCTCTTCACGAGCAACCCTCACGAGCCCGATCTTTACGGCGTGCGCCAACTCAGGAGCAACTTCGCCTGCGTGAACCATCAACTCGTCGGAGATCTCGTCGAGGGTCGAGCACCGGTAACCGCGGTCCTCTCGAATCTCGATTGCGTTGAGGATGTCAAACTCCTGAACAGTCATAGGGTCCATTCTTGCAGCAAGGGAGGGCGGTCTTCATCTCTCCTCAAGCTGACGTCCTCAACTACCGAGGATCGCTACATGGCTCTCCCCGCCGAGACTGGTCCTGTTCTCGCGCCTGACCGCCTCTCGGTCTGGCCGGTCGAGGGTGGGCGCTATGGCCTTGATGCGACCTATCACGGCACAACAGGCTTCGAACGAGCCGAGGCCCAGCGCCAGCACCTCCAGGCAGCGAGCCTTCGAGCGTCGATCCTCCAAGAGCTTGGCGACGACTGGACCCTCCGCCTCGGACCCTTGACGCACAGCGCCGCATGGACAGCCATCGAAGCCTTTCTCGGTCCTTCAGCACCACGAGCGGAGTAGACGCGGACAGGGGCCTTCCATCGTGCTACCGATTTGCTACCAGCAGTAGCAGCGACTGGCCAATCCGGGCCGATCGGGAGTCGCTGCTGGACCGGCCAAAACTCGCCGAATGTCCAGTATCCATGCGCTTCCCGTGAGAGCCGACGCGGGGACTCGAACCCCGGACCCCTTCATTACGAGTGAAGTGCTCTACCAGCTGAGCTACGTCGGCCTACCTGCGCATCCTACCGTTGAAGCGCAAGAGATTGACCCCCGGAGCCGAGGACACGCCGAGGCACCCATATTCCGGATCTGCCGCCCTCAAATTCAGGATTTGTCATCGCGCTCGGCGCTCCAGGCGGGGATGCATGATCGAGATTTGACAGGCCCGTACGATGTCGCGCTCAGTCCGTTGGACGGTCACTTACCGTTGGAATGCGCTCTGCTTTTGCCGCCAGCAGGATCTTGCCGTCAAAGGACACGGCGGTCGCTCGGGTGCTCTTGGCAGTCGCCAGCAAGTAGCCGTCCGGCAGGCTGATCGGATATCTGCTTCGCAGCCGAGCGGCTTCCACGCCTAGAGGCTTGATGTGGGTTTATCGTCCGTCGTAGGCGGCGAGGGCGCGTGGTGGGCGTCCGGTGAGGAGGTTGATGTGCATGCCGAGTGTGAGGGCAAGGAGTCGTTGGGCGATGCGCTGCACGAGCCCGGCGAGTGTCTTGGCGAGGTGGTCTTCCAGGCGCATCTGGCGCTTGAGGTTGGCGAAGACGCTCTCGATTACCAGGCGGATGCGTGCCTTTGCGACCTCGCCCGGGGGACGCGGACCTGGGCGGTGGCGCTCGGGCGTGATGAGCTGGATGTCGATCAGCTCCATGCACTCTTGGTACTCCTTGCCCCAGAAGCCCTTATCAGCGAACAGCGTGCTGCCGGCGTGAGCCGCGGCGAGCTCCAAGGCGCATTCGCGCTCTTGCCCGGTCTTGGGGCCCGTGAGGTCGTAGCCGACCGGGACGCCCTTCGCGTCTGAGATGAGCACCAGGCGCATGCCCCACACGAACAGGCTCTTCGATGGGCAATAGCCGTAGCTGGCGTGCCCAGCGAACTCGCTGAGCGAGCGGCAGCCTGGATAGTTGGCGCACGCGATCAGCGTCCCGTCCACTAGCCGCACCTGTCCGTCGGCGATCAGCTCGGCGACCATCATCTGCACCGTGGTTATCTGCGGTGTGAGCCGTCTGAGTCTGCGGTTGTACTGGGACTGGCCGGGCAGCTCGGGAAAGAACCCTGGAAGCAGCCGACCGATCACCCCCAAAAACTGGCGGTCTGAACAGGTCCCTGTCACAGCCTGAGCGACCGCCAACGCGATCAGCTCCTGATCGGTGACCTTCCCGGGCGGGCCGGGGCGAGGAATCGACAGCGAGCAAGCGAATACGTAGGCTGCGACAACGAGGGTCTCCAGCGAAGCGTCCATCTCGTGCTCCAATCACGAGTTGACAAAGCTGGAGGCCCTCTTCTTATTCCAACACCACGATTCCTGCCCACGACCCCAACCCGCATCAAGCCTCTAGCTGTTGTGCCTAGGGACGTTGCGAACGGCGTGTAGGTAGGTCCGGGCCTGCCGAGAGGCTGTGGGTGTCAAAGCTCACGACCGTCTCGGAGGCCCGGAATGCAACACGCTAACGCTCCACTGACCCCGATCGGCAGGCTCCGTTTGGTGCTGCTGGTTGAGGAGGAAGGATTCACGTTGCAGGCGGCAGCGGATGCCTGCAATGTGGCGAAGTCGACGTGCTGGGAGTGGGTACGCCGCTGGCGTGCGGCGAGCGAGGGCGATCGTGTCACGCTCGCCTGCTTGGAAGACCGCAGCTCGCGGCCACACCGAAGCCCCAACCAGGTGCCGGCTGGGGAGGCTGCACGGATCTGTGAGCGCCGGCTGCGCACCGGCTGGAGCCCGCGGCGGCTGGCGGAAGAGGCGGACATCGCATGGCCGCATTCGACGATCCACCAGGTGCTGCGCCGTGGCGGTTGCTCACGCCAACCACGGCCCGAGATTCCTGCGGTGGTCCGCTACGAGTGGCCGTGTCCCGGCAACCTGTTGCACATGGACGTCAAGAAGCTCGGCCGCTTCCACGCGCCCGGGCACGCCCTCACGAAAGACCGCACCAGACGCTCTCCTGGGGCGGGCTGGGAGTATGTGCACTCGATCATCGACGACTGCTCCAGGCTCGCCTATTCAGAGATCCACGATGACGAGACGGCCGTGACGGTCACCGCGTTCACTCGCCGCGCGCTCGACTGGTTTCTCGAGCAGGGGATCGTCTGCGAGCGGCTGATGACCGACAACGCGTTCGCCTACACCCAGAGCAAGTCTTTCAGGCAGTTGCTCTGGCGGCGCGCGATCCAACACATCCGCACCCGTCCCTATACGCCCAGGACCAACGGCAAGGTCGAGCGCTTCCACCAGACGCTGATGCGGGAGTGGGCCTACGCACTCCAATACGCCTCATCCGCCGCGCGCCGGCAAGCCCTGCCACACTGGATCAACCACTACAACGAGCGTCGCACCCACTCAGCGCTCGGCAACCGGCCACCCCGAGCCCGCGTTCAGGACGTCACCGGGCACAACATCTAGAGGCTCGTTCGGTGCGTGGGGCGTGATGCCGAGCGCTGCGATGGCTTCTCGCGCCGTTCGCAGGCGTTGCCGATCTTCTGCTGGAGCCACGAGCACCTCCGAGAGGTTGACGACGCTGACAAGCAAGGCACCGTCGTGTTCGCGCCAGCTCTGAAACAACTGACGCGAGCGCTCGTGATGCGCGTCAGAGCCGTCCAGTGCGCCGATCAGGACATCGGCGTCAAGGACGTACTTCAACGCTGCTTGTCTTCGGCATCAAGCTGCTCCAGATAGCCTGCTGGGAAGGCACCGGTAAGGGCGCCGAAGGCGGCGTCGAACTGGTGCTCGCCGCGATGGATGCGCAGCTCACCGTCCTCAAACGCCTCGACTAGAACTTGGTCGCCGGGGTGAAGGCCAGCCTCCTGCAAGGCTGCTACCGGGATCGTCACCTGGTTCTTGGTGGATATTCGGGGCATCCCTTTACCATATCAGTAAAGCATCGATATTTTGATCCTTTTGCGTGCGATGGCAGCAAAGCGAAGTGGCTGAGCTCATAGCTCTGCCAGCGCTTGCAGCAGCGACTCGCCGTGGCGCTCGCGGAAGGCGGGACCGACTCCCCTGACCTCGATCAGCTCATCGAGGCTCGTGGGCCTGGCTCGCAGGATGCCTTCGAGCGTCGTGTTGGCGGCCACCGTGAACGCGGGCTTGCCTTCGCTGCGCCCGAGGCGCCACGCCTTGAGCTTCTCGAACTCGCGCTCGTCCACCGGGTCGAGCACGATCTCGTCAGATGAGCCGGCGGCGCTTGGAGCAGCTCGAGCGTCGTTCGCCCCGACGCGAGCCCCCATTGGGCCGACAGCGCCGGGCGTTTCCGCGCCCCTGGGCGCACCCGCGGTGCGCCCGGCGCCCGCACGCACTCCGCGCGCTTTGCTTGCCCGCCGCGGGACCGCCTGCGAGGCGGCCAGCAGCTCGCGGTCGGCCTCGCACACGTCGCAGCAGCGGACCTCTGGTGCACACGGCTCGCGGTCGCCGAAGTGCTCAAGGATCTGCCGGCGCCGGCATCGGTCGTTGCTCGAGCTGTAGCGCTCGATCGAGCGGTAGGACTCCCAACCGCGGTCTCTTGCCGCCTTGATCGCCTCATATGCCTTGCGCGGGCTGCCTTCGCCGGTGAGCCTGGCGAGCAGGCCCTCGGGGCCGCCCGGGCGCAGCTCCACCGCGCCGGCGCGCTCTGCGATCGACAGCAGCACGCGTTCGCGCTCGTCGAGCTCACCGTGGCCGATCGCCGCGACTCCATCCATAGCGCGCATACGTAGGCCGCCCACATAGCGCTTGACATCCTCAACGCTCGTCTCGCGCTCTTTGATGAACCTGATCAGGCGGCCCAGATCCATTCTCGAGGCGAGCAGCAGCGCCCGTCCGGGTTGTCCGTCGCGCCCGCCACGTCCGGCCTCCTGGTAGTAGGCCTCGAGGCTCGTGGGCAGCGCCCAGTGAACGACCGTGCGCACGTCGGCCTTGTCCACGCCCATGCCAAACGCGTTGGTCGCCACCACCACCTCGGCGCGTCCGCTCATGAACGCCTCCTGGCTTGCGCGACGCGCATCCGGAGACATACCGGCGTGGTAGCAAACGGTGTTCAGCCCATGCTCGGCGAGCAATGCGGCCACCTCGTCGGTGTGCTTGCGCGTGCCGCAATACACGATCGCCGGTCGCGCGTCCTCGTGGTCGAGCGCGTGAAGGAGCGTGGCGCGCTTGCGCGCCACGGCCCCGGTTCCCTCGAGGCTGATCACGTCAAAGGTCAGGTTGGGGCGGTCAAAGCCTGAGCGCACCGCCAGCCAGTCGCGCAGGCCAAGGCGGGCGGCGATCTCCTCGGCCACGCGCGGCGTGGCGGTCGCTGTGGCAGCCATCACCGCGGGGCGTCCCAGTGCCTCGATCGCGCCGTGCAGCCGCAGGTAGTCGGGGCGAAAGTCGTGGCCCCACTCGGCCACGCAGTGGGCCTCGTCGACCACGAACAGTCCGACCCTGCGGGTGGCGAGCGTGTCGCGAAACGCACGCGAGGCAAAGCGCTCGGGGGCGGCCAGCACGAGCCGCGCTTGCCCGGATGCGATCGAGCGCAACGCTTGTGCGTTGTGCCCCTCCTCCATGCCCGAGGCAAGCATCGCGGCATCGACCCCGGCCTGGCGCAGGCGCTGGTGCTGGTCGGCCATCAGCGCAATCAAGGGACTCACGACGACGACCAGCCGCTCGCCGGCGAGCGCTGGCAGCTGATAGCACAGCGACTTGCCACCCCCCGTCGGCATCACGACCAGGCTGTCGCGGCCGTCAAGCGCGGCCTTGACCGCCTCGCGCTGGCCCGGCCTGAACGCACGCAGGCCGAACCGCTCGAGCAGCTGCTCGGGAGTCGCGCGCTCACTCGTCGGATCCGCGAGGGCTGGTTGGACGATCGTTGCGCTCACCCCCCAGAAGCTACCTCCAGCTCCGGGCGGTACTCTGCGCGAGAAGGTGCTCAGCGCCTCAAGCTCCGGGCGGGCCTCGACGCGAGGCGGTGCTCAGCGTCTGCGCCAGACCACACGCGTACCGCGGGATGGCACGAGTGTGATCGCGCGCCGGCGGTTCCACTCGCCTCTGCGCACCAAGCGCGCGTCGCGCGCGCTCAGGCTCGGGGCCAGCTCACCAAGCACAGTGCTCAGGATCAGCTTCATCTCGAGCGTCGCAAACGACGCACCGATGCAGCGGCGGATACCCCCACCGAACGGGATCCAGGAGAACGTCTCGGGCGGGTTCTCGAGGAAGCGCTCGGGACGAAACTCCTCGGGCGCCTCATATACGCGCGGGTTGCGATTGGTGAGGTAGATCGACGGCACAACGCGCGTGCCGGCGGGCAGCTCGTGGCCACCGACGCGCAGCGGCTGCTGCAGCACCCTCACCACCAGCGGCACAACCGGACGCACACGCAGGGTCTCTGAGATCACGGCCTGCATGTAGGCGTCGCTCTGTCCCGTCTGCCCGCCTGCGGATGTCCCCGAGGATGTGCCGCCCTCTGGGGCCCGCCCAGGCGCCTGCGTCTCAGAGGCTGCGTCGATCTCTGCGACCAGTCGCGCAAGCTTGTCGGGGTGGCGCACCAGCCGCTCGATCGCCCAGGCAACGGAGGTGGCCGTCGTCTCGTGGCCGGCGAGCAGCAGCGTGACAAGCTCGTCGCGCAGCTCCTGGTCGGTCATCGCCTCGCCGTCCTCGTCGCGCGCCAGCAACAGCAGCGAGAGGATGTCGTTGCGCTCGCCAAGATCGGACTGGGAGCGACGGCGGGCGATCTCCTCGTAGATCACCGCGTCGAGGTGCTCGAGCGCACGGCCGATCCTGCCCGAGGGAGGCTCACTCGAGGGACGGCGCAGCGCATACACCATCAGCGCGATCGTCTGGGAGGGTCCGAGCAGGCCGCCGATCGCCTCGCGCAGCGCGCCCATGCGCTCGGCCTCGACGCCAAACACCGCACGCAGGATCACCTCGAGCGTGATCGCACGCGTGCGCTCGCTCAACTTCATTGGCTCGCCAAGCGGCCAGTCGACCATGCTGCGACGCGTCGCCTGCACGATCACGTCCGCATACTCGCGCATACGCTCACCGTGAAACGGCGGCAACAGCAGCTTGCGCTGGCGCATGTGCTCGCGGCCTGTGAGCGTGATCACAGAGTTGGGCCCCATGATCGAGGCGATCGGCGAGGAGCCCGCCGCCGAGGGTGCGAGCTCGGGTGGGGCGGTGAACACGGTCTTGACAGCAGCGGGGTCGCTGAGCAACACGAGTTTGCGTCCGCTCGGCCAAAACGTGATCGTGAACGCCTCGCCGAGGCGGCGCGCGCACTGGTCCATCACCCAGGTGGGAGCAAATGACCATGCGAGCGTTAGCGCAAGCGAGGACAGACGCGGACCGCGCGGAAGCGCCTCGGCGGAGGGTTCGGGGAGGAGCCCAACGGGCTCTACGGGCTCTACGAACGGCTGCGCGACGGCGGTGGCCACCCGACCAGCCTATCGGGCGCGGGCTCGCCCTCCGCGAGTGCCGCCACGATGCGCTCGCGAATCGGCTCGACCTGCTCGGGCGCGAGCGTGTGACCGTGACGTCTGAGGTAGCCAAGCAGCATGCGCGCGGGCATCACGCGCACGCCGCGCCGGCGCGCAAGCGGCTTGTCCACCCACGCGCGGCTGTATACGACCAGCGGCTCCACGCGCTCGCCGGCGATCGCTTCGAGCGTCTCGCGCTGCTCCTGGGCCTGGCGCAGGACTCCCGTGTGAATCGTGCGCACCCGCACCGGGCCGGGATGGCTCTTGGTCTCGACGCTGAACACGCCGGCCGTGCCGAGCACGATGTGGTCGACGTTGCCGCGTCCGAAGCTCGCGTCGTGGATCACGCTCCAGTCGGCGTCGGTCAACTCGTCGAGCAGACCTCCCACGTGCTCCTCGCCGGCGGCACCGCGATCGTGGCGTTCCACCAGCGGCAGCACGTAGCGCACGACGACGAACATCGTGATCAAGAGCGCCAGCTCAGAGCCGATGAACAGCGGGCTGCGCAACCCAAGCGTGCGGCCGAGCACGGTCGTCACGACCGCCAGCACACCGAGTATCGCAAGCGTGCGCAGGCTCAGGCGCAGGAATCTCGCGCGCGCGTACTGGCCGGGCATGCGGTCGGCCGGATCGCGGTGTTTGAGCATGCGCACGCTGTGGCCGTGAACGATTGACATCTACCTCTCCCATCGACCTTCCCCATGCCCGATCTTTAGGGCTCTCGCCGCCTGCGGGCACCCGGCCCGCCGCGGGGCTTCAGACGCTCGCACCAGCACTGAATCCGGTCGAAATGCTTTATGAGATCTTTAGCCTTACCGCGAGCTCCAACGCTGGCCAACTGTTTGACGCACGAGCGTTCTGCGGCCAGCTTCGGAGGAAAAGCGTGGAATGTGCGGTCATCGCCCTAAAGCCGGCAGGGGGCCAGGCCGAAGGCATGAGCAGGCTCCAATTCCAACGACCGGGGCCCACACAATGTCTAATTCATTCGATTGCTCCATACCTTCAGACATACGCCTGCTACTGCGCGCCGACGCCGAGCAGTGCTGGTTGAGCCACGAGGTGATCCCCGTGCTGCAACACCTCGAAGCGCGCGAGCTGCTGCCCGAGGAGGAAGTGCGCGCGGCGCTTGCCTACCTGGAGGCGATGTGGGATGAGGCGATGTCGCGCGCCCAGGAGACAGACGCTGCCCACACGCACCTGCGTGCAGGCAGGGACGAGCCGGCTACGCTGTCTGGCCCCGCCGGGCGCTATCACGCGGCGGTGAGGGTGCTGCGCGGAGTCGTCGCCGAGCGCGTCACGCCGCTGATGGAGAGCTCGTTGGAGCCCGCCACTCCCGGCGGAGCGCCTTCAAGGACACAGGCACTCTCAGAGGCACAGGCGCCATCGGCGCCACAGGCAGGAGAGCGCGCAGCCCACACTGACTGTGGACTGCGCGTCAAGGACGTGCGCACCGGCAAGCACCGTCCAAACGCAGGCGGCTACACGCCGCGCGCGGCGTAGCGCCAGCGATCGCGTACGCTTCGCGCCATGATCGAGCCAACCGGCGTCGCCACGCCGCGCTTTGACCTGCAGTCGCATTCGACCCGCTCCGACGGAACGCTCGAGCCCGCCGAGGTCGTCGCGGCCGCCGCGCGCGCGGGCGTGCAGCTGCTGGCGCTGTCCGACCACGACACGCTCGCCGGGGTGGAGGAGGCGCTGCGCGCCGGCGCAGAGCACGGGGTCGCAATCGTGCCCGCGATCGAGATTTCAGCGATCGATGACGGCGGCGAGCAGGGCACACCGCGCGAACTGCACATACTTGGCTACCTCGTCGATCACACCGACGCCGTGTTCAAGGCGACGCTCGCACGCTTTCTCGCCGACCGCGAGCAGCGCACGCTGCGCATGGCGCACAACCTGCGCGAGCTGGGACTGCAGCTCGACGAAGCGGCGATCGACGCGCGCGTGAGCGCCGGCGAGCCGATCGGCCGACCGCACCTGGCCGAAGCGGCGCTGTCGCACCCGGCCAACGCACAGCGCCTGCGCGAGGAGCAGATCGACGACATCGGCTCGTTCATCAAAAGCTATTTGATCGAGGGACGCCCGGCGTTTGCGCTGCGTCTCACGCCCACCGTCGCCGAGGCAGTCGAGGCGATCCATGCAGCCGCAGGCGTGGCGATCTGGGCGCACCCCTTCTGGGATGTGGAGGACTCCGAGGAGGTGCTCGCCATGATCGACCGCTTCCGCGCGCTTGGGATCGACGGGGTCGAGGCGTTCTACGTGACCCACACTCGCGAGCAAACCGAGCTGCTGGCCGCACGCTGCGAGCAGCTGGGACTGCTCAGCACCGGATCGGCCGACTTCCACGGCCCCGACAATCGTCTGTTCTCGCGGTTCATGGCCTTTGACACCGACGGACTGCACCCCAACCTCGGCCCAATCGCGGCGCTTATCGACTGAGCAGATCCGCGAGTCGATGGGCAAGCGCCTCGATTGCCAGCTCCTCGGACACGTTGAGCGCGAGGCGCAGGCGCGTGTCGCGCACCAGCTCCACGGCGCGCAACAGTGAGTTGGCGTCGCGACCATGGGCTTGGGAGTCGAGCTGGCGCTGGCGGTCGAGCGCGAACACCAGCTCACCGGCGCCACACGCCACGCACCACATGTCGCGCAGCCACAGCTCCACCAGGTGCAGGCCAAGGTCGAGCGCCCCGGTGCGCGCACGGCGCTCGGCGCGGCGCACCACGTCGATCCCCTCGCGCTCGAACTTGCGCCGCTCCCTGCTCGGCAACAGCTCGGCCTGCTCGCGCAAGCGCTCGGTTGCCGCGGCGCCCGCCTCGGTGCCCGCGAGCTTTGCGCTGTCAAGCAATTCACCGAGGCGCCAGCCATCGCGGGGCTCTCCAAGCGCGCGGTCGGCGAAGCCCTCGGCCCACTCGCGCAACGCGACGCCACGCTCGCCGGCCAGGCGTTCGGCAAGCGCCGCGTCGCCCGCGGACAGGCGCGCGCACGCCGCGGCGCGCGTGGGATCGAGCGCACCGGGTGCGGCACCGGTCGCCTCGCCCGCGGAGTCCATCAGGCGCTGTTGCAGCAGCTCGCTCGGCAGCGGATCGAATCGCACCTGCTGGCAGCGCGAGGCGATCGTGGGCAGCACATCCTCGCGGTGCTCGGCCAGCAGTATCAGGTGCGCAAACGACGGCGGCTCCTCCAGGGTCTTCAGCATGCGGTTGGCCGCCTGCTCGTTCATCGTGCCGGCCGCCTCGATCACAAACACCCTGCGCAGGGACTCAAACGGGGTGCGTGCCACCGCCGCCACCACCGGCTCCTCGATGTCGCTCACGAGCACTTCGCTTGAACCGCTCGGGGTCACCCACGTGAGATCGGGATGAGTGCCGCGTGCGACCCGCTCGAGCACGATCGAGGGTGCGGACGCACCGTCGGCAAGCAGCGCACCCGCAAACGCGCGCGCCACCGAGCGCTTGCCGGTGCCCGCCGGGCCGTGGAACAGATAGGCATGCGACGGCGTGCCCGTCGGTGGCAGCGCCGCCAAGAGCACCGCGCGCGCGTGCGGATGCTGCTCGATGCCCGGAAGGACCTGCGCGGCGTCGCTCGCCATATGGGGTCATCCTAGACGCGAGCGTGTAGCGTGCGCCCGTGGCTCGCGGCACGCTGATCACGATCGAGGGACTCGACGGCGCAGGCAAGTCGACGCTGGCCGCAGAGCTTCTCCACGCACTTGCCCAGCGCGGCGTGGGCGCCGAGCTGCTGCGCGAGCCGGGCGGCGTGGCACTGTCGGAGCGCATCAGGGAGCTGGTCAAGGACCCGACGCTGCAGGTCAGCGCTCGCGCCGAGGCGCTGCTGTACGCGGCGGCGCGAGCCGAGCTGATACACCAGCGCGTGGAGCCGCTGCTAGCGCAGGGCGCATGGGTGCTGCTCGATCGTTTTGTGGACTCCTCATTGGCCTACCAGGGCGAGGGCCGGGGACTGGGAGTCGAGCAGGTGCGCGCGATCAACCTGTTTGCAACGGGCGGGCTCACGCCCGAGCGCACGCTGCTGCTGCGGATCTCAACCGCCACCGGACGCGTGCGTCAAGGCGCGCGCAACCTCGAGCCCGACCGCCTGGAGCGCGAGGGCGAGCGCTTCTTCGAAGCGATCGCTAGCGCGTATGAACAGCTTGCCATCGCCGAGCCCGAGCGTGTTCGCACGATCGACGCCGAGCAGTCGCCCGAGCGCGTGCTCGCCGCGGCGCTCGTGGAGATCGAGGATCTGCTGCCCTCGCCCGACACTCAGGACCTATCCCGGTAGGCCCACACGTCTGTGGCGGGAGAGGTCCTTGACCGGGACAAGCGACAGTTGTTTGCCCGCATTGGCTGGGATGGCGCGCTGCGCGCGCGGGGCGTACGTGGCGGTATGCGCGAGCCGGATCGGGAGTTCCACGCGACCGTTAGCATGACTGTTGTGAGGATGGCCATGATCGACATCGGCGTCGCCCACGCGCGCGGGCGTACGTGTGCGGCACTACTCGCGTGCCTGGCATGCGCGTTGACCGTGTTGGTGATGCTCGTTCCCGCAGCGGCGTCCGCGGCGGGCACCACAACTCACACCGGCCTCGGGATCGGGGTCTCGATACCCCCCTCGGCCCGTGTGAAAGGCACAACCTCCACCTCCACGACGACCACCGCAACCACCCCCGCGAAGATCACGCCGGCGACGAGCACACCCACGAGCACAACTCCAGCGGGCAGCGCCCAGCCGGGCACCGTGGCACCGGCAACCACGACACCAGCGACCACGACACCGGCAACCACGACACCAGCGACCACCACCACTCCCGCGACCACCACCACAAGCACGGCCCCGACAGCCACCGTGCCCACCACCACGACCCGCTCGGGCACCGTCGTGGTGGTGACCCACAGGAGCACCTCGAAGGGCACGCACCTGTCCACCGCCGCACTGGTGCTGGCGGTGCTCGGCGCGCTGCTGGCACTCGGCGCGATCGTGTGGGGGCTTGCGCGCTGGCTCGCGCTCGAACCGCGCTGGACGGTGTCGCTGATGTATTCGCTGCGCGAAGCAAGCAGCCGCACGTCGGCCACGTGGGCAGAGTTCAGCGACTGGGTACGACTCGGTCACTGATGGACCGCTCGCAGGCCCCGGCAGGTGCCCACGGTCTTCTAAAATAGATCGATAGCAGGCATTTCATGCTCGGACATCTTTCTGTCCGGCGAGCGCGCGAGGATTTTCGGCCCAAGTGAACAGATTCGAGTGGGCGTCGCGAGTGTCGGCGCAGAGGAGGTAAGGCCGATGGATTTCACCCCGCACCCCACCGTCCAGGAGGATACGAGCGCCGGCCAGGCGCTCGCTGTCGAGCGCCTGTTCACCTCCCCCGGCACGCATCCCTTTGAGACGGTCGAGTGGGAGCTGCGCGACGCGCGCATCGGCCACGGCGATCGCGTCGCCTTCGAGCAGTCAGGCGTCGAGTTTCCCAAGAGCTGGAGCCAGAACGCGACGAACATCGTGGCCCAGAAGTACTTCAGGGGCCAGATCGGCCACCCCGAGCGCGAGCGCTCTGTCAAGCAGATGATCGGCCGCGTGGCCGGCACGATCGCCGGCTGGGGTCGCGAGCGCGCCTACTTCGCAAGCGAAGAGGACGCCGAGGCATTCGAGGCCGAGCTGACCCACATCCTCCTGCACCAGCTGGCGGCGTTCAACTCGCCCGTGTGGTTCAACGTCGGCTTCGAGGAGAGTCCTCAGTGCAGTGCGTGTTTTATACTGTCAGTAGAGGACACGATGGAGTCGATCCTCGAATGGAACACCAAGGAGGGCAACATCTTCCGCGGCGGGTCGGGCTCGGGCATCAATCTGTCGAACATCCGCGGCTCGATGGAGCCCTTGGCCAAGGGTGGCACCGCCTCGGGTCCAGTCTCCTTTATGCGCGGCGCCGACTCCTGGGCGGGCACGATCAAGTCCGGCGGCAAGACGCGCCGGGCGGCCAAGATGGTGGTGCTCGACGTCGACCACCCCGACATCCGCGAGTTCATTTGGTGCAAGGCCAAGGAGGAGGACAAGGCCGAAGCGTTGCGCGACGCCGGCTTTGACATGTCGATCGACGGCGACGGGTTCAAGTCGATCCAGTATCAGAACGCGAACAACTCGGTGCGGGTCACCGACGAGTTCATGCGCGCGGTGCAGGAGGACGGCGAGTGGCGCCTGACGGCGCGCGCCACGGGCAAGCCGGTGGGCGAGCCGATTCGCGCACGCGAGCTGATGCGCGAGATCGCAGAGGCCGCGTGGCGCTGCGCGGACCCGGGCGTGCAGTACGACACGACCATCAACCGCTGGCACACCTCGCCCAACAGCGGGCGCATCAACGCGTCGAACCCGTGCAGCGAGTACATGCATGTGGACGACTCGGCCTGCAACCTCGCCTCGCTGAACCTGATGAAGTTCCGCCGCCCCGACGGCACCTTCGACGTGCGCTCCTTCCAGCACACGGTGGACATCGTGCTGCTGGCCCAGGAGATCGTCGTTGGACCCTCCAGCTATCCCACCGAGCAGATCGGCGTCAACGCGCGCGCGTTTCGCCAGCTCGGCCTCGGCTACGCCAACCTCGGCGCGTATCTGATGAGCAACGGCATGCCCTATGACTCCGACGCCGGCAGGGGTACGGCGGCGGCGATCACCGCGCTGATGACCGGCCGCGCCTATCGCGAGTCCGCGCGGGTGGCGGCGGCACTCGGTCCGTATGAGCACTATGAGGAGAATCGCGAGGGACATAACAACGTGATGTGCATGCATCGCGATGCGTCCTATGAAATCCCTGAGAGCGCATGCGCCGACACCGAGCTGCTGGAGGCCGCCAGGCACTCGTGGGACGAGGCGGTGGAGCTGGGCGAGCGCTTTGGCTATCGCAACGCACAGGCAACCGTGCTGGCCCCCACCGGCACGATCTCCTTCCTGATGGACTGCGACACGACGGGCGTGGAGCCCGACTTCTCGCTGGTCAAGTTCAAGGAGCTGGTCGGCGGCGGACAGATGACGATCGTCAACCGCACCGTGCCCCTGGCACTGCAGACGCTCGGCTACTCAGAGCAGCAGGTCGAGCAGATCGAGGCGCACCTAGCAGAGCACGGCACGATCATCGGCGCGCCCGGCCTCGCGGCCGAGCACCTGCCGGTGTTCGACGTGGCCGTTGGCGAGCGCGCGATCTCTCATATGGGCCACATCAAGATGATGGGCGCGGTGCAGCCGTTCATCTCCGGTGCCATCTCAAAGACCGTCAACCTGCCCCAGACGGCGACGGTGGAGGACATCGCCGACGCTTACACGCAGGCGTGGCATCTTGGCGTGAAGGCGCTTGCGATCTACCGCGACGGCTCAAAGACAGCGCAGGCGCTGCGCACCGACGCCCAAAAGGACGCTCCCGCCCCCGCCGACGTGGACGCGATCGTGGATGCCGCGGTCACCAAGGCGCTGGCCGAGGCCGGCCCGCGGCGCAAGCGGATGCCACGCGAGCGCCAGTCGATCACACACAAGTTCTCGATCGGTGGCCACGAGGGCTATATCACCGCCGGCATGTATGAGGACGGCACCGTCGGGGAGATCTTCCTGACCGACATCGGCAAGGAGGGCTCGACGCTCAGGGGCATGATGAACTCGTTCGCAACCGCGATCTCGATCGCGCTGCAGTACGGCGTGCCACTGGAAACCCTGGTGCAGAAGTTCAGCTACATGCGCTTTGAGCCCGAGGGCATCACCGGCAACCCGGAGATCCCCTTTGCCAAGTCGATGCCCGACTACATCATGCGCTGGCTGGCCTCGCGCTTTTTGGACATCGACGCCCAGGAGGAGCTCGGCATCCTGACCCCGGCGGTGCGCGCCCGCAAGGCCGCCCAGGAGGCCACCCAGTCGATGGGCGCCGCCTCTGACACGGCAGGCCCGCCGATGCCGGACGCGCAAGCACCGTCGAGCCAAGGTCCACGTGCCACGGCCGCTAACAGCGCCACTATCGCCCCGACAGCGACGCTGACCGACTCCCCCCCGGTGGTCCCCGCCCGTCTACAGGGCCTCGACCTCGGTCCGGCCTGCAGCCAATGCGGAGGCATGATGCAGCGCACCGGCAGCTGCTACACGTGCTCATCGTGCGGCAACAACACCGGCTGCGGCTAGCATCCGAAGACGAGTATCAATCGGCTATAGCGCTCTCGACCCGCCTAGCGCGGGTCGAGCCGTTTTCGGATGAGATCCTCGCTGGAGCGGCTAGTGGCCGGCGGCAACCTGCTCGGCCAGCGCCACACGCGCGTCGTCGCGGCCGAGCATGCTCATGAAGACCGTGGCGAAGGCGATGCCGAACACCAGAAACTCGATGAAGCACATGCCGGCTCCGGCGAGATGCTGGTCTGCGATCGCCGAGATGCCGTAGGCCCGTGGGGCGCTCGCGTAGAGCGAGTACTGGGTGGTGCTGATCCACGTGAGCGGCAGGCACACCGCGGCGGAGGCCAGTCGGCTGAAGCCGAGCAAAGCGAGCCGCTGGCCGTTGGGGCGCAGGCGTGCGCGCGGCAGCGGGTCGACGATCAGCCACCATAGGGCCAGGCCCGTGTAGAAGAGCGTGGCGTGCTCGAATGCGTGCACCACCTGATGCTGGGCGGCGTAGTCAAAGATCGTGGGGATCGCCCACACCCAGGTGGCGATCGCCCACAGCGGAATCGCGACCCATGGCGAGGTCAGCGTCGCGAGCACCCGTCCGGAGCGTCCACCGCCGGGAGCGACCGCACGCAGCGTGGAGCGGCTCAGGCCAAGCGGGAGCACCGGGGAGCGCAGGCCGAGCAGCAACAGGGCGGGCGCCACGTCGGAGAGCAGCACGTGCTGGGCCATGTGCGCGGAGAGCAGGTAGTGATCGCCGATCGCATCCAGCGGGGAGAGCAGTGCGATCGTGAGCACCGCGATCCCCGCCATGTAGGGCACCCAGTGGCCGGCGCCAACAGCGGAGGAGCGCGCGGCCGCGCGCCTGTAGACACGCACATACAGGGCCAGGGCCACGAGCAATCCGATGATCGCGGCGGGGTCAAAGCTCCAGGAGCCCCATCCGGGCACGTGTGTCATGGGCACCATCCGCAGGTCGTTGTCGGCGCGCACGCCGTCGGCATCGTCGGCAATCTCATCGGCGTCATCCTATCGATCCGCCTGGCTGAAGTGCTTTCTCGCCCGCTTCGCCTTCGCGTCATTCGCCAGCTTCATAGGAGGCCGGTGGAGCGAGGTTCGAACGTATCGCGGCGATCTCGCTGAGCAGCTGCGACGGGCTGGTTTCACCCAGCACTCGCAGACGAGGCAGCCGGTAGGGATCCTCGCTGGGGCTGGCCCAACCGGGCACCACGGTTGTCGAGCCGACATAGCCAGCCGCCTTGACAGCGGCAACGACGGCGGCGTTGTAGTGGCCGGAGGGGTAGCAGAACCAGTTGACCGGCACCCGATAGCGGCGCTGAATTTCAGCGCGTGCGACCGTCACCTGCTCACGCAGGGCGGCGGGTGCGAGCGTTGTCAATTCGGCGTGGCTGATGCCCTGGGTGTCGAGCTCCCAGCCGGCGGCCACGAGTCCTGAGATCTGCGCTTGACTGAGCCCACCCTGAGAGGGCGGCAGGCCGGTGAGCTGCATGTTCTCGACGCCCACCCAGCCGAGCCTGCGCAGCACCGGAAGCGCCTGTGTGTACTGGGACTGGTAGCCGTTGTCGAAGCTCAGCACGATCGGCTTGCCCGCCGGCAGCGGCGTGCCGCGTGTCCAGTTGGCGCGCATCTGGTCCATCGTCACCGCGTGGAAGCCGGCGCTCGCGAGCGCCTGCATCTGCGCGGCAAACTCTTCGGGCGCCACATACAAACCGGGAAATTTGGCGCCTGAGGGCGGCGGATTGATGACGTGATACATCAGGATCGGCACCGACTCGTGGCCGAGCGGACCGGTAGCCGTGCCTGCGGTGCCGGCGTTGGAGCGGCGATTGCCGGCGGTGCCGCGCGTGGCACCGCTGACGGCGGTTGGGGCCTTCGAGTGCGTCGAGCGTGCGGCCCTGGGGCTCGCGCCGCCTTTGGAGGAGCCGCCGGAGTCGAATACAAGGATGGCCAGGATCGCAAGCGCGGCAACCAGTGCCACGGCGGCGAGCCCCCGCGTCCGGCGACGAGCAAGCTCGCGCTTGCGCGCCTCACGGCGGGCTCGCCGCTGATCCAGGTCCATCTGCTCCGTGGCGGGCGAAGCGGTTTGGTCTTAGTTCAAACGCTTCTTGAGCGCGCTCGCCGCGGAGAATTTGGCTGCCTTGCTGGCAGCGATGTTGATGGTCTCTCCGGTTGCTGGGTTGCGCCCCTGCCGGGCCGCACGGGCGCTAACGCTGAACTTGCCGAAACCGGCAAGCGCGACCTCGCCACCGGACGCCAGCTCGTCGGAGATCAAATCGATCGCTGCCTCCAACGCCTCCCGAGCCTGCGTTCCCGCGAGACCCGTACGTTGCGCGACCCCATCAGCCAGCTCGTTCTTTGTCATGGCAGTCCCTTCTCGAGTGTCGTTGCTGTGGCCAGGCTAACGGGTGGCAAGGACGTCCGCACGCTCAGACGCCCTGTCCTCGCCCATTTCAGGCCCCAATTTCCGGAGAACATTCGCAGCACGGGGCTGTAGGCGCCCCGCCGCGCATGCGGTCCACAGCACCGACAGCCACGTGAGCGCCGCCAGGCTCACGTGTATCCACACCAGCTCGGAGGGCAGGTGAGTCTCGTACTGGACCAGGCCCACGACACCCTGCATCGCAATCAACCCGCAGGTGATGGTTGCGTAGAGCCGCACGATCTCCTCCGCCGCGCGCCTGCGCGCCAGCCACCACACGCCGAGCGCGGCGAGCCCGAACACGAACGCGATCTCCGCGTGGCGGTGGATCACGAAGTCCATCGTGCCCCCGCCGTCGAAGTCCAAGCGGTTGATCTTCTGTCCGGGGGAGCCGCCCGCGTGCGGTCCGGCGGCGGTGGCGGCGGTACCGGCAAATATCGTTAGGGCGCCGAGCGCCACCGTGGCGCGCGCGCAGAGCGCAAGCGTGCGGTCGTGGGCAAGCGGACGCTCGGGTGGGTGGGCGTATGGCTCGTAGGTGGCCCGCCAGGCAAGCGCCACGGCGGCGACAAGCACCAGCATCGACAGCGCGAAGTGGGCCATCACCCAGCCATAGTCGAGCTGTCCGCGCACGGTCAGCCCGCCCAGCACTGCCTGGGCCAGTACTCCAAGCGGCAAGAGCGCGCTCAGCCACATCAGATCTCGCCGGTAGGGTCGGCGGCGAAACGCGAACCCAAATGCCACAAACGCGGCGATCGACACGGGCACGGTGATCATGCGGTTTGAGAACTCGATCACCGCGTGGGTCTGCAGCGGCGGATAGATCTTGCCGTAGCAGCGCGGCCATGTCGGGCAGCCGAGCCCCGACCCGGTGAGTCGTACGGCGGCACCGCTCATCACGATCACCGTGAGCGCACCCATCGCGACATACGCGGTCCTCGCGTACTGCACGGGCGTGAGGGTGAACCGCTGGGCGCGACGGCGCAGGTGCTCGAGACGCTGGTCCATCGCACATAAGCATTACATCGACGGGCGTTTGCCGCGACAGCAACGAGGGCAACTGCTCTATCGCGCGTGGTTAATGCGGTGAGAGCGGACAAACCGGGGTCGGCTTGTCGATTTTCAAGTATATGCGCTCGACTTTCCCGCTGATCGATCTATTCTGCCATAGGCGAAACAATGACCTCGGATGCCGGGGGACGCGAGCATCGCGCCATCACAACAGAGCGAAGGCACAGGAATGACTTGGAAACGATCCCTAACTTACGAATGAGTTTTTGGGAGGAATCTCACGGCAGTCCATACGACGACATCGTGGGTGAGTACACAGCCACTCGGCAAGCCGATCCCCATATCGCCATGCGCATCCACGAGGCACTTGGCGATGCTCACTCGGTCGCGAACGTGAGCGCGGGCGCCGGCACCTATGAGCCACACGACCGCAATGTGCTGCCGATCGAGCCCTCCGAGCGGATGATCGCCGAGCGCTCGCCGCGGATCGCACCCGCGATCCTTGGCGATCCCGAGAGCTTGCCGCTGTCCTCGAGCAGCGTGGATGCGGCCATGGCTTGCTTGACTTTGCACAACTGGACCGACTGGCGGGTCGGTCTGCATGAGCTGCGACGCGTGGCACGCAAGCGTGTGGTGATCTTCACATACGACCACTCCTACGTCGAGCGGTTTTGGCTGTTGCGCGATTATCTACCCAAGCTCGGGCGCCTTGACGGCGCACGTTTTCCGGGGATCGAGGAGCAGCGGGCGGCCACGGGCGAGGAGGTCAGGATCGAGCCGGTGCCGATCCCATACGACTGCGTGGACAGCTTCCTTGCCGCCTACTGGCGCCGTCCAGGCGAATACCTCGATCAGCGCGTTCGCGCGAGCATCTCAACCTTTCGCCTGCCCGGCGCCGAGCGGCTCCTGGACGGCCTGCAGGAGTTGGCGGAGGACCTGCGGACAGGCCGTTGGGAGGAGCAAAACAGCGATATCCTGGAGCGCACCGAGCTCGATCTCGGCTACCGGCTGCTGGTTTGCGAGCTGTAATCGACCGACGCATTCTGGGGACCACGGGTCAAACGCAACCCATGCGAGACTGCCCCAGTATCCAGCGGGCCCTGTGCCCAAGGTGCGGCTCAGCCGTTCCAGCGGAACGGCAGCTCAGCCTCCACTTCGCGCAGCAGCGGCGCGGTGCGATCGCGCGCTGAGATGGTCAGCTCGGCTTCGGGCAGCGGCCAGCGCACCCCAACCTCCGGGTCGTTCCATGCGATGCCACGCTCTATGTGCGAGTCGTAGTAGGCAGTCTGCTTGTAGATGACGTCGGCGGTGTCGCTGAGCACGCAGAAACCGTGGGCAAAGCCGACCGGCACATACAGGATGCGCATCAGCTCGTCGTCCAGCTCAAACCCCTCCCATTCGCCATAGCTTGGCGAGCCGCGGCGCAGATCCACCACGACATCGAGGATGCGCCCACGCGAGCATCGCACGAGCTTGGCGACGCCCGAGCCGATGTGAAAGTGCATCCCGCGCACGACTCCCCTGCTGGAGCGGGAGTGGTTGTCCTGGAGGAACTGCTCAGCCGCAGGAATGCCGAGCTGAGCGTGCCACTCGCGCCGGTAGGTCTCGGCGAAGAACCCCCGCTCGTCACCAAACACCGAGGGCTCAATCAGCGCTGGGCCTGTTATGCGAGTGGGGAGACTTTGCATATGAGAAGGGGGCAAGGAGGGCGACCACCACGACACAACGCCAGAGCGCGGCGCCAAGCAGCGCGCAGCTTACCGAGCCGAGGCTTGCGAGATGCCCCTCGGGCGCCTGACTCAACGATCTCATAAGCGACCTCATGGCCGGCCTGATCGCAAACGACGGACCCGTCCACAAACGCGAGCACTGAGCGTTTGCGGACGGGCCGCGCGCCCCCCCAGAGGGCAAGGGACCGAATGGGCACTGAACCGAATGGGCATCGATTCCTCCTGCGCAACTATCGTGCCTGCTCTGAAGCGAAAAGAAAAGAGGAAAGTCAGGTACTTGACTTTCAAGATGCGCTGAGGCGCCAGCCAGCGGCGCTCGGAGCAGGCGAAGCCATGCACCGGCGGTGCCGGCCGCGGCGCCGCGCACCGATCGTCGCGCACCGAGGATCGCCATCGCGGGCACCGCCAGCCCACCGATCGCCTCGAGCACCGAGGGAGCGATGAGCTGTGCGTGCGGCGAGGCCGAGCGGTGTAGCTCACACAAATAGAAGCTTGTCATCGCGGCGAGGATCAGCGCGTGACGCCGCCCCTGGGGCAGGGCGCTGGCGCGGTGCAGGGCCTCGCCGGCGATCGTGGACATACGCCTGGCGGCGTCCAGGGGCGAGGGATAGCAGTCGATCAGTCCCCGCTCGCCTGTGGCGATGTCTTCGTCGTGGTCCACAAGACTGTCAAGCAGCGAGTGCAGAGCGCCGATCCATGGGAAATAGGCGTTCTCGATC
This sequence comes from uncultured Solirubrobacterales bacterium, assembly GCA_963715765.1. Classification (GTDB taxonomy): domain Bacteria; phylum Actinomycetota; class Thermoleophilia; order Solirubrobacterales; family Solirubrobacteraceae; genus Palsa-744. Next base: position 2,282,105 of record OY970270.1, on the reverse strand, counting down.
GCCACCATGTCGCACTCGCGCAGGCTCGGATCGGCGGCGGCCGCGATCAGCACGAACAGGGTCATGGTGGATCCGGCTCCGGCTCCGGTCTCCCACCAACGCAGGCCCGTGGTGGAGCGGGTTTCCGCGGACGCCCACCGTTCGAAGGACTCATAGGAACCCGACTTGTCGCCGTGGTTGAAGGACTGATAGGCGACTATGCGCCCGGTGGTGCGACGCATGGGCTCGGAGATCAGCGACAGCCGCGGAAGCGCCGTCAGCGACCGCCGGACCGACTCGACGAGTGCCCGCAGATAGCCACCGTCGTCGCTGTGGGCGTGATGCAGGTAGTAGTCGCAGTGAGACTCACCGGGCGTGGTGGCCACGATCAGTGCCCTGTGCAGACGATTTCCGTTGCGAACCGGATCCCGGTTGGGCTGCTCGCAGAGCAGATCCAGGTAGTCACAGATCGCCTGGCAGCCGACCAGGGCATCCACGACGTGAGAGCGACTTGCGCGCCCCACCAGCGCCGCAAAGGCGGCCGCTCCCTCCAGGTTGCCCCGCTTCTGCTCCAAGGCCTCGATCGCCAAACGGCGCAACGCCGGATCGGGAATGCGCGCGGCAAGCATGCGCCGCCGAGACACCTCACGAGCGACACGTGGGAAGACCGCCAGCCAGTAGCGACGCGCCGCGCATGCAAAGTCCGCGGCAAACCAAAGCCTGCTCTTATATATCGTCCGAACCACGAGAATAGATTTGCGCACCTGCAGCGAGGCACATGGGCCAAGACCTACTCGCGCAGGCTGAGGTAGGGAGGAACACGTGCGGCAATCAGACCGGGAACCGCGATCACAGCCAGAGCAATGGCGGTGATGAGCGCGAGCGTCAGAAACACCTGTGACGCCCCAAGCGAGAAAGGAGCCGGAAAGCCCGTGGTGATCGTCAGCCAGTGAGCGGCAAGCGTGTGGCCGTAGACGCCCACGATCGCGCCGACGGTCGAGCCGGCTCCCAGCATCACGCCGCTCTCCAGCAGCAGACCGCGCCATAGCTGGCCCTGGTTATAGCCCTGGATCTTCAGCGAAGCCAATCGCGACCGGCGCTGCCATACGGTGGCGCTCAGCGCCGCGGCGACAGCCAGCGCCGCGGCAATCAGCAGGAGCGTCGATATCTGGCTGAGCGTATGCAGGCCCTGGCGAGCGCTGGCATCGGCAGCGGTGGCGCTGGCAGCACTTGTTTGTACCAGCAGGCTCACACGTGGACCGAGCGCGCCACGCACGGCTCGCACACCCGCAAGCCCACCGAGCCCGGGTTGCAGATTCACCTCCAGCGCGGAGGCTTCGCTCGTGCGCCACCAACGGGTGTAGTCGGTGCTGCTGATCGTGATCGTCCCCGCCGGCCAACCGGAGTTGGTGGTGATCGCGGCCACGCGGGAGCGGACGATGCCCGACGGAGTGGGCAGCTGGAAGGCATCCCCAACCTGGAGGTTGCGTTCTTCGGCAAAGCCGCTGGACACCGCCGCCCATCCGCCACCACGGATGAGGGCATCGGCGCGCGAGAAGTCGCCGCGCACGAGCTGGCTCGATTCAAACATCGAAGGATCGCTCGGCGCCCGCGCGCGCACCCATAGCCGCCGCTTGCCGATATCGGTGAGCCCTCCCTGGTAGACACGTACCGAGCGCACACCTGGGACACGCGCGATCCTTGCTGGGATCCCGTCCGTGACAAAAGCATTTGTGTTGAAGACATCGTGGCCGGCGGTGACCCAGATGTCGGCAGTGTTGTGATACTGAGCCGTGGCCATCTCAATGCCTCGCAGCAGATCGTTACGGGTCCCGCCGATCGCGACACTTCCATAGACCGCGAGACCGGCGATCGCGGCCAGCGCGATCGAGCGCGTGGTGATGGCGCGCAGCTCAGAGACAGCCACGATCACGGTGGCGCTACGGCTGCGCTCGGTGAGGCGCGGGAACGATCCTACGATCCCGCTGAGCGCCGCCGGGATCAGGCAGAGCGTGGCGAGCGCGAGCGCGACACCGCCGATGATCGTGAAGGTCGGCGCGAGCGCGACCATGACGCCGACAAGCACGATCAGGCCGATCCCCGCGAGCGCGGCGCGCCGGATCGCGAGTGGGTCGATCAGCTCGCCACGGCCGTCCACCTCGCGAAAGACGGCGTCGGCGGGACGTCCTGGACGCAGGTCAAATGCCGGTGAGAGCGAGGCCAAGAGGGTGGCAAGCACTCCGCAGCCGACCGCCAGCAGCACGGTTGCGGGGTGAATCGATTGCTCGGCGCTGAGCGGAAAAGCGACCGTCAGGTAGTCGGGCACCTGATGGAAGACCGTATGCCAGAGCACATTGCCGAGCGCGATACCGGCAAGCGAGGCGATCAGGCCGAGCATGATCGCCTGAAAGCCGAGCAGCAGGAGGATCTGGCGCGGATCGTAGCCCTGCATGCGCAGCTCGGCGATGAAGCGCCGTCGCTCGGGAACGGTCAGCAGCATTGCGTTGAGGGCGAGCAGAAAGCCGACCATCACGCTGATCGCTGAAAACAGAGTCGTCGATTGGCTGTTGGGCTTGATCGCCACCGAAAGCAAACTCAGTTCGTAGTCGGCGGGCTCGACATTCAGTCGTCCCTGGGCGATGCCTCTCAGCTCGCGCTCGACAAGCGCATCCGCACCCGTGCGCGGCTCGATCAGCAGCTGCGTTATATATCCATGCCGCCCGGTCACGCGTTGAGCCGTGGGCAGCCCGGCGATGGCGATGGGGGCACCGGCGATCGCTTTGAGCGCTTCGCCGGAGAGCACGACGCCGGCGGTCTCGGCGCTGGTGCGACCGCCCGCGACGATGCCGAGACGACTGCCCCTGTGCGCGCCAAGCGTGTTGGCGACCTCCCCGGAGACTCCGATTCCGCCGGAGAGCAGCTGCGCGCCGTCGCCGAGCTGCTGCTGGGCGAGCCCGCCGAGCGTGGCCAGGCTCGGGGTGACGCCGATCAGCTGGATTGCCTGACTGCCGCTGGGCCCTGAGATCGTCACGTTCTCTCGTAGCAGGGGACTCGCTATCTGCACGCCGGGCAGGCGCCTGACCCTTTCGGTGAGCTGTTCGGGAAAACCGGCCTCTGAGCGAGCAAGCAGCGTGAGCCGCGCGGAGCCGTCGAGGCCGTGGACGAGCTGGCTGGCGGAGCTTGTGAGGCTGGAGTTGGCGAGCAGCACGCCAAATACGAGTGCCACGCCGACGGCGATGCCGGCGCCCGCCAAGAGCTCCTGCATTGGATGTGCGCGCAGGCGGCGGCGATAGAGGAACAGCAGCATCGTGAGGCGCACCCCGAAGATCTTGGGGTTGACGGGACTCACGAGGACGGCGTGTTGTGGTCGACGGGACTCACGAGGGGACCGAGACAAGCTCGGAGTCCACGCCCTCCAGCAGACGCCCGTCGCGCAGCGTGAGGATGCGATCCACGAATGGCACGGCCTCGGCATCGTGGGTGACGAGCAACCCCGGTATCGAGCGCTCGTGACAGACCTCGCGCAGCAGCGCAAGTATCTCGCGGGTGCGAGCCGAGTCGAGGTTGCCGGTTGGCTCGTCGGCGAGCAGCAGGTTGGGTTCTCCCACGAGCGCGCGTGCGATCGCCACGCGCTGACGCTCGCCCATCGAAAGCTGCTCGGGACGGTGCTCCAGCCGAGCGCCGAGACCGACGCGCTGCAGCCAGGGGATGGTCTTTTCGCGGGCCTCGCGCACCGTGTAACCGATCACGGGCAGCTTGATGAGCGCGTTGTCGAGCGCCGAGGCACCGGGCATCAGGTGGAAGGATTGGAAGATGAAGCCAACGTCGTGCAGGCGATAGCGGGCGCTGTCGCGGGCGGACATGCCGCCGATGTCGCGACCGCCGAACCGCACGCTGCCGCTGTCGGGCCCCATCAGCGCGGCGGCGAGCAGCAGCAGCGTGGTCTTGCCCGAGCCGCTGGGACCGTAGAGCGCGACAAGCTCGCCCGGCTCGATCTCGAGCGTTACGCCGTCGACGGCTCGCACCGTCTCACCTGCGCTTGGATAGTGCTTTATGACCTCGCACAGCGTGAGCGAGCTCATGATCCGGTGTCACGAACGGGACCGAGTTGCGGGTGTATTGGGAACGGCACGATCGTGGCGGTGGTTTCGCTCGAGCAGAGTTCGCGTGCGGAGATCGACATGAACACATCGAAACCCTGCAGTGCGTGGAGGTCCTCGGAGCTGACGAGCAGCGCACAGCCACGCTCGCGAGCGGTGGTGCGCAACAGTCGGTAGAGCTCATCGCGCTCGGTGACGCTGGGGGTGAGCACGGGATCGTCGACCACGATCAGGGCAGGCTGACGCGCGAGTGCCCTGGCGAGCATCACGCGGGTGCGGTCGACCATCGAGAGCTGTGTGGCGGGCGAGTTGGCCTGGGCGCCGCCCACTCCCACGACGTCCAGCTCCCGCAGCACTCGCTGTTCTGCTTGGCCCACTGTGAGACCTGCCCCGCCGAGCGACACGGCCAGGTGCTGGGCGATCGTTTCGCCGGGATTGGGACGCCAGTCGCTCGCGGCGATGTAGGCGAGCCGCGAGCGCAGCAGGCCGGCGCGCTGGCGAGCCGAGATGCGGGTGAGGTCAAGCCCGTCGAACAGCACGCTGCCCGAGTCAGGCCGGTCTATCCCGGCGGCCAGGCGCATCAACGTGGACTTGCCCGAGCGGCGCTTGCCATACACGCCGACATGTGTGCCGGCGGCCAATTCCAGTGAGGCTTTTTCAAAGACGGATATCTGACCGTCTCCGTCTGGGTACGCCATGCTGATGTCACGGATGCGCAGCAGTGCCGTCATCGTGGCATCCGACACCTCGTGTGCGGGGCACGCCGTGGCGACGTCATCGCAGCGGTTGGCGGTTTGCGTACTCGGTGATGCGGTCGCGTGCGGCGGCAGCCCAGTCGATCTCGGCACGCAACTGGGTGTAGACGGCTTCGCGGGTGCAGTCCATGTAGAGCGCGCCCCAGGAGCGTTGCTCGCGCCCGTTTGGGGTGACCAGCTGGGCGAGCGCCAGGCACTTTTGCTCATAGTCGCGCAGCGCTATCAGCAGACGCGGTGCGTCCTCGGGGCGTGCCACGGCGAGCTTTGCGTGCAGACCGAAGCGCACGGGCTCGCGCGGTAGCAGCGTCTCCATCCACATCGACAGCGCGCCCGCGGTCTTGGTAGTTGGGTGATAAACGATCATCGTTCCCCTGCCATTGTTCCTGCGTGGCTCCTCGCGGGATACGAGTAGTTCCTCTTGCTCAAGCTGTTCGAGCAATCTGTAGGCGTCGTTGCTATCCAAACGCCACGTTCTACCCAGACGCGTGACCATGCGATTGGCCAGATCGCCGCCGTGGCCGGGACGCTCGAGCACGAGTCCAAGCAGGACTCCACGCATCGACGCGGAGCCTCCACGCATCCATTCTCGCTTGTGCGCCTTACTGCGGGGATTAGCCATCCCTTTACCCATTCCTCCTCGGAGAGCTCAGAACGTGGTCAGCGCCCGCTCTCTCCTTGTGCCCTATTTGTGATCGGTTGGTAAAGCAGAGTACCATAGCTCGTGGATTTGATCCAGCTGCCGGGACTTTCTGAATTAATCGTCTTTGGGTCTCGGCGCCGGAACCGCCTGCCGAGTCTCAATTGCGAGCCGAGCAGCGCGTGGCGTCCTCGGGCGCACTCGTCGCTACCGTGCGGCTCAGGCGCCGGCCACGCCACTCGACCGCTTACACGGGCGCTTGGGTCGCTGGGTGAGACGCCTTGGCCGAGCTAGGTCCCATCCGTAGGATGAGCGGCCGCACCGTCGCGGGTTCTCGGGAGCTAGAGCGCAGACCTCACGCTGCCGGCTGCCCGCTGGCTCGCCTTGAAGCGCTCGACGTGCCATCCGCGTGGTAGCGACACGCCCACTCATAGAGGCGATAGTCAAGTTCGTTTGCCTCTCGATAGCGGTCATACAGAGTTGGACCCAGCTGGCGTTGTGCGATCGATACGCGCTCGGCGAGGTCTCCTGGTCTTCCGATCGTCACGTTCTCAGCAACGCTGGTAACGAAAAGAGGTAGATCGACCTTTTCAGCTGCGAGCCGCAACCGGGTCATCGCGGCGCCGATCCGATCGACCGTTCCAAAGCAGGGACCGTCAGACAAATAGTCGACCGCGTGCCGGAGGTCATCCCCGGTGGCGACCGCCTCATATATGTGCCTACCACGGAACGAGGCTGGTGATAGGTGGACTACCTGATAGTCGAGGATGACCATTCCCCCAAGGGATCGGTGGTCCAAGCACCAGAGAACAAACTCGGCGAAACTCGATCGCCGAGCGACCGCTTCGTTGAGAAGGACACCACTGGTATTCCTGCGCAGCTGGCTGTAGACGGAGAACGCTCGATCCAGAGGATGACGAATGAGCACCACGGGTAGAACATCGAGATCCGCTGGTGCGGGCGGCCTGAGCAGATGAGAAGAGACCGCGCGCACGCCCCCTCGATCCCTTACGAAAAGAGAGAGATCGCGTGGACGCAAAAGCGACGTTGCCGTGGCTCCCTCCAAAGTTGCCCATCGGTCGCCGAAGCTGCGCTCCAGGATACGGTCCACAGAGCACCCCGCGTTCTTGAAGATGTGATAATGGACGATGACCGGTCGCAAGCAGAATGCTTCTTCCCTCGAGCAATAGCGATACGCTACCCCACCCAGACGACGAACCGACCCAAAACGCGACCCTCAGCGACCTGCATCGCGACACACCGCACGCCCGGCATCAAACCGCTGGTCGGTTTCATCCTATATATTGAAGCAGATGAAACTCAGGCCAGAGGGCTGACTCCGCTCCGTAGAACCGATAGACAGCATCGGCGATTGGTCCGAGATCCGTATCTCGACCGAGATCGACGCCAAGCCCGAGCGTCGGTCCCAAACAGCAAAGCGCCGCAATGCCCAAGACGAGCAGTGGCATCCACCAGAACGCGCCGAGCACGCTCCTTGCAGCGAGGGCCGCGGCCAACAGCGCCCCACTGAACCCAAGCGTGCCCATCGTGCGCCCGTCCACGCTCGTCTCGTCGGCGAGCTGGCCCGCTACCAAGAATCGTACAAAATGGATTAGCTTGAGCACAGTCGGCGACGCCGCCGAGATCAAGACCGAGTCGGAGACAGATGCTATAGACCAGGGCTACACTCCCTTGATACCTACGCCGAAGCCCGTTACAGTACGAGTATATTTTTAAAAATGGTGTAACTATGTACGACCTGGCTGACGTTGACCATACGGGGTAGTCGTGCATTATCTCACGCAACCATCGCGGAAGTGGCGATGATACTGACTACTTATTTACATCTCAATAGACGCCCCTTGGTCGCCCTGGTCATCACATTTGATGTGACCATATATGCAACCGTAGGGGCAGCTTTTGGTGAAGGCCCACGCCCCAAGGTATTGACATTGGAAAAACCCGACGGGCCAGAAGTGGCCGTAGGAGACAAACTTGCGGCCAGCCTCGAAGCAGGCACCGAATCAAAGTTCATATCAAACGCAGGAACAGTTGCTTGCAAAGAATCGAAATTTGAAGGAAAAGTTAAAAGCAACCCCGAATCGATGGTGGATGGAAGTGGGGTGGCAGAAATTGAAATTACTAGCTTTACGTTCGGAAAATGCACCTCGAACGTTGGTGGCGCGGGCGGCAGCGTAGAATCAATAACCGCCGATACACCTTGGATTGCAACAACAGAAGACGTCTTACAGCTCCTTAAAATCAAGGGTTCTTCTGCCCTTCAAATAGAAGTACTTCTCAATCTCAAAACGGTGGCGGCGGAAAAATTGAATGCGCCTATCTTGCACGGATCACGGCAGACTATGAAAGCGGCAGTGCCCAGATCGTGATAGCTCAAAAAGAAGGTCAAAGGGGCTGTCCGATGTGCGTCGGACCACCAGAATGGAAGGCCAACTACGCTCCGCTCAAAGATGAAACAGTCGGAAGCAAGGATGTGTATATGAACTAGTGGGTTCCTCGGCAACGTCTGCCGGTTTGTATAGCGAGGGGTGATGATGCGCCAAAGCGTATCCGTGGGACCTACAAGCGACCCCACCGCGTCGGGCACCTGATCTCCGCCTACGACATCGGCGCCGACCGGCTCTACGGGCACATCAAGAAGCGCAAGACCCGAGTTTCTGGAGTTCTGCCGCTACATCCGCTCGCTGCACTGCGACCGCGCGCAACGGAGCACAAAAAGCCGAGGACCCACCCATCCGCGGCGGGATCAACGCGGCCTGGCCGCTCTCCTACCCGCCTGTGGCCGAGTCGATCAGCTCAGCCCCATCGATGACCCCGAGCCGCGACGTGCTCGCCTGCGCCGGCGCGAAGCTATCCCCACCAGACAGACGCGTCGCCTGATCAAGACTGAACCGCCCCTCCCCTTCGCCCACTTCCCACTGCAGCACGGTCCCGCCGCCGGGCGCGTCGACCAACGTGAGGTTGTCGCATTCAAAGGCCAGTTCTTGAACGGGCTGGAAATGCCCGCTGGGATCGACGACCACGACACGCACCGGAGCGCTACCGCGCTTTTCTGAGGCCCAGGCGACCGTCGCATACCCATCGGCGGCGATCTGAGCCGCTACTGCTGCTCTGGGACCCAAGTAAAGACCAGCGGGCACTCCCGCTGGTCCTGGATCCAGCAGATGAGCGACGCCGAAGCGAGCGCCCGCTGCTGTCCTCACGGACGCGAGCACTTTCCACGGCGACTCAGGTTCGATCGTGTTCTCCTGGGTCCCCCACGCGATGACAGCCCGGCCATCTGGCCCAACGGCAATAGTCAGGTCGATGTCACCCCTCGCATTGACCATACCGAGCGCCTGCGGGCGCGACAGTCCGTGCCCCGGACGCCACCTCTGCACCATGACCAGCCGGTTCACGGCGTAGGCGACAAGCAGTTCATGGTGTGCCGTCCACGCGAGCCGTACGTTTGTGAAGAAAGCATCCTTCACGCGCGGACCGACACCATCCTCATCAAAGACCACCGGAGGGCTCATCGATCCCGAGGTGTGACCGACCGAGAGATGCAGCAGGTCGGTCGGTTCGGGAGTGCCAATCCCGAGACCGTCGATCCCGAAACGTCCGTGAGGCGCCAGCCAGGCGACCGCAAGATCCCCGCTGGGACTCGCTGCGATCGCGGTTCTGTTCTGCTCGGCCATCGAGCTCAGCATGGTCATGGTGGTCGGCCGTCGACCAACAGCGCCGGTGAGCAGCCGCAGCCGCTCAAGCCATCCGCCAAACGGCAGAATGCTGCGTTGTTTGCAATCGAGCGTGAGGGTAACGACCGCCTCTCGACCTCCGCCGATGACCGCTGGCGTCGCGAGCGCGGGCAGTCGACCGAGCAGGCGCAGTGGGCCGCCCGCCCGACGAAAGCCCAGGCCGCCTCGACCGGCTGAGGACTGGCATCCACCGTTCAATAGTCCCGCGTTGTTGTCGAACCCAAAGAGCTCATCCCCGCCCGACGAGGTGGCGACGGTCTGGGTCAGCTGAGAGAACCCTCCCGCCTGGCCTTCTGGCTTGAGCCCAAGCTGCCCACCTGCAGAGGATTCGGCGCCGTTTGCTTCCCACGAGTTCGCACTCGCGATCGCGGCAAGCCCCAACAACACAGTCGCTGCGCAAATCGCCGCTACAGCTACACCTCTGACCAATCCCCAGCCCCTCAAATGAGCCTCAAACACATCTATCGTCCCCCGTTTGCGGTCATGACATGCCCATCAACAGTCATTCACTACGGTAGTTGCGGACTGGTGCAGCAGTTGAGATATAGCTACCGGGTAGGAGCACAGCCTGTTCAGGCGAGATGCAGCAGCTTCAGTATCCACTTCGGGACTACGGGTATTCCGCTCATGCCTGTGATCATTTTCCCCGACTTGGTCGAGCTGACACGACTCGCGGACCACGCTCGCGCTCTAGCCGAGGGTCTCCAAAAGCCGCTTGCCTGATGCCGGCGATATCGCTACTACATGGCGGCGCTGTGCGGCGCGCTGGGGGCCGGCAGGGCTTCTAGCAGTGTCCTAGGCAACCTGATACTGGCGTCCCAAACCTCGATTGCCACTAGCGCGTGGGTAGTGCGGTCGTAGTCCCGTAGTTCACCGGGGACGCGCTCGCTGACGACATCGTCGGACTCGCCGGTGGGGAGCCAGGCGATGTCCGCTTCGCGATCGTAATAGGCGTACATGGCTTCCTGCATAGCACCTTGCTCGATCCCGCGTGATTCGCGCAAGAGGAGCCACGCCACCGCGGTGGTGCGCGAATGCGTCGAGGAGCCGGAAAGGAGGTTACCAGGGCGTCGACTGGTGGACGTGACCGAGATCGCACAAGGCCTGGTAGCAACTTCTGCCGTCCGGTAGTGTTCCTGCAATCGAAATACCCGCTTGCAAGGTCCCGCCAGTCCGCTCTCATGGCTACTCCCGCACCTCACTGCACCGACACATCGCCGACGCAAGCCAGCAAAGGCCGCTGGGCGGCGCTATGGCAAAAAATGCCGGCGCTCATGTTCCTGTGCTTGCTGGCGCTCACCATAGCTCCCGCGGCGGGCCGCGCGGCTGAAGGCGCGCCAGCTCCCGGTGTCGTCGCGTGGGGAGAAAACGAAGTCGGGCAGCTCGGAGATGGCAACACCGCCGAGACCGACGCGCCCGTGGCGGTGCCCGGTTTGAGCGAGGCGACCGCGCTCTCGATCGGCCGGAGGTTCGGGCTGGCGCTGCTGAGCGACGGTACGGTCATGAGCTGGGGCGAGAACAGCTGGGGGCAGCTGGGTGACGGCACTCACACAGGTCCGGAAACCTGCCACGCGGCATATGAGGCTGCGGCAGGCTACACGGTCGGGTGCAGCACGACGCCGATCCCGGTGAGTGGATTGAGCGGCGTCGTCGCGATCGCAGCCGGTGCTCAGCACAGCTTGGCGCTGCTGAGCAACGGGACGGTGATGGCTTGGGGGGACAATGAACGCGGGCAGCTGGGCGATGGGAGCATGAGCGGCCCGGACCATTGCTACACAGAACAAGAACCAACCCAGTGCAGCACCAGTCCGGTCCCGGTCAGCGGATTGAGCGAAGTCACGGCGATCGCGGCTGGGCAGAACTACAATCTTGCGCTACTGAGAAACGGCACGGTGATGGCCTGGGGGTCCAACGGCTGGGGCGAGCTCGGTGACGGCACCATCAGTTGGGGAGGTGACGTGCCCGCCCCCGTCATAGGCCTCAGCGGCGTGAAGGCCATCGCGGCCGGCGGCGGCAACAGCCTCGCGCTATTGAGCAACGGCACGGTGATGGCGTGGGGCGCCAACGAATTCGGGCAGCTCGGCGATGGCACGCTCACTCAGAGCGATGTGCCCGTCGCGGTGAGCGGACTGAGCGGCGTCAGCGCCATCGCCGTTGGTGGAGCCAGTCTCGCGCTGCGCGACGACGGGACGGTCATGGCTTGGGGCAGCAACATCTCGGGACAGCTGGGCGACGGCACACAGACCGGCCCGACGGAATGCTTCCCGCTGAACTTCTGCAGCCCCACACCCGTCCCGGTCAGCGAACTGAAGGGCGCCAGAGCGATCGCCGCAGGCAACTCACACAACCTGACGCTTTTGAGCGACGGAGAAGTGATGGCCTGGGGTGAGAACTGGGACGGACAGCTTGGGACCGGCACCACAGTCAGCACCGACACGCCGGTCCCCGTGCCCGGGCTGATCGAAGTGAGCGAGATCGCGGCCGGCGAAGACCGGAGCTTCGCCTACGGGGTGCTGGGCGAGGCTGGGCCCGAAGTATCCGGCTTGAGCCCGGTCAGCGGCAGCCAGATGGGCGGCACAACCGTCACGATCACCGGCAAGAACCTCGCGGGTGCGACGGCCGTGCAGTTCGGGACGCAGAGCGCCGCGAGCTACACCGTCAATTCCGATGAAACGATCACCGCGCTCTCCCCACCGGGGACGGGCATGGTGGGCGTGACGGTCACGACCCGCTACGGGATCAGCGCCCTCGAGCCCGCGGACTCCTTCACCTACGAACCCGTTGCCCAGGTGTCGTCTGCGCGGAAGAGGAGCGGGCCACTGGTTCGGCTAATAAGCGCACGCCTGCACGGCGATGTGCTGCTGCTCACCCTTGAAGGTGCCTGCGCGTCCTGCGGGGTGAGGTTGACCATCACCGCCGTCCCAGGGGCCGGCCAGGGCACACGCGCAAGTTCTGGTGACGCCGCCCGCTCCATACGGACGTCCGGGGTAGTTCAGGCGAAGACCGTCACGCTCACCAGTGCGAAAGAGCGCTCGCTCAAGATCTCACTAGACGCGGCTGCACGCGCGCTACTGCGCGTTGCTCGCAAGCTCTCGCTCACGGTGCAAGGCAACGCGGGCGCCACCCTCGTGATTGACAAGACACTGCGGCTAACGGCCTCTCGCCGGGGTCGATAGCGGACGTCTCGACCAATGGGCGCGGCGGCCGGAACGGACACGGGTGCGTCGGCGGCTAATCACGTTCGTGCGTCTGTCGGCTGATCGGCGTTAGCGACCGATCGCGTCAAACAAGCCGGTGTTGGCCACTTTTTCGATCTGACTCTGCCGGCCAGCCAACTTGCTGCCCTCAAGGAGCTGCTTGATTGCGGCATCGCGACTAAGCCGCGTGATGCGCTCGCGCTCAGAAGCCAGGAACTCGAGTGCCTCCTCCTTTGACGCGGCCAGAGCCTCAACGCTAGCTTCCTTCTCAGCGCTCCAGAGGTCGTGCATCGCGCCGTCAGATCGCAACATGGTGTCGTTGACCTGCCGCCAGTACGCGAGCGAGTCCTTGGTCGGATTCAGCGCGCTGGTCGCTTCCAGAACACCCAAGAGCACCTCCTGAGCAGCCGCATGGCCTGCTGCCTCTGCATAGGCAACGAGCACGGCGAGATGCGGGTAGGAGATGATGCAGACATCGCTACTGATCGCCTGCTGGTAGATCTGGCTGGCTTTCGTCGGAAACTGGTATAGGGGACCGACAACGACGGCGTGCTTCTTCCCCTGCTTCCAGCCGTGCATAGCCTGGACCTTGAAGTCCTTCTGGTTCTTGGCCGTTCTACTGAGTCGGAACGCCTTCGCGTCCGCAACGAAACTGAAGTTCTGCGCCACAACCTCTACATCAGCCGTGTCCGCGCGTTGCGTAAAGACGAGGGCGCTCAGGCCCATGGCGCGGAAAGCGATAGCTAGCAGGACATCCGTGTACTTGGAGTACAGCTTCTCCTTGCTCGTGTCGTGCCCGTAGGACTCGGGGATCGCGCCGCATAGGCGCAGATGGTCCAGAACAGACGCGACGCCGGCGACCTCCACCTCGTCGTTTAGCTCCTTCTCAATCCGATTCGCGTCGTCCCCAAACGTGCCGCTGATCTGGACGATCTCTGAGACCCAGTACTTTCGCCGCGCAATTGCCTCGGCGCTGATGCGACGCGCTGCCACTCATTCCCCGCCTGTGCGATGAGCCAGCAGCGGAGGTGCGGCGAGTCGCTTTCTCGCAGTTGCGGCCACGTCGGCATCAAGCTCAAAGCCCATGAACTGCCTGCCTAGACGTTGCGCCGCGACGAGCGTGCTGCCGCTGCCGGCGAATGGGTCCAGCACGATCTGGCCCGGCCGCGAGGCGAGGCTGATCAGAGCCTCCATCAAGAGCACCGGCTTTTGGGCGGAGTGCAGCCCAGACTCACCCGGTTCGAACCCGGCCGTGATGCGGTTATCAACGCCACCGCTACGGGCGCTGTAGTCGTCTTGGTTGAATCCACCAACGCCGTGATAAAGAAGGTTGTCGGCAATCGTCGTGCCGATCGGATACGGCTTCACGAACCAGAGGATCGGCTCAAAGGTAGGACGAAGATTGCCCACCCGCCAACCGACCCAGCTCTCGGCGCTAGCGAGATCTCCTCGTCGCTCAAAGACTACGCTCACGCGTTGCGCACGGTGCACGGCGCGTGGGCGTATCCAAGCGATCAAGTCCTTGACGGTAAACCCGGCATCCTCCAGCGCTGCGACGCAACGATGCTGCAACCGCCGACCGGCGAACACGAAGGCTGACGCTCCGGGCTTCAGCACCCTGTACCAGTCATCGGCCCAGGTCCGACACCATTCGTAGTACTCGTGCGGAATGCGACGATCCGCCTCCGACCAGCCGTTCAGTGGCTTTCCTCGCCGTCGGAAGACCGCACCCGCCCTCTCTTGAGCCGGGCTCGTGCCTAGATATGCGGAGTTCGTGTTGGCGTGGAGCACGTCCCAGTCATCAGCTCCGATGCCATAAGGAATGTCCGACGCGATCATGTGGACGCTTTCGGTGGGAACCTCAGCCAACAGCTCCCCGCAATCGCCGATTACGACTTCCCCCATGTAAGGCAGGCCGTCGGACGCCGGGCCCGACGAGGGGAAAGCGTCCGCAAGAATGCTGTGAGCCACGAGTTCGTTCCTCCAAGGCATTGAAGCTACGCTCGCCGCAGCGGCCCGCGCCACCAGAGCCGCAGACCGCCAACGAGCTAGCCAAAGGATATGAGCATGGGCGGATGGGACGCCGGGCGACGGTGTCGCGCTAAGCGACGGGTTTGCGCTGGCGGAGGTCCTGCGGCCCTCAGATAGGCCACACCGCCGTGTTTCGTTCGGGCGCGGGTTACGTCAGGTCCCACACGAAACGGTACACAGCGCGACGTGGTGCGCCGAGACGCACGGCTCGCCGCTCAAGCGAGATGCAGCAGCTTCAGTATCCATTTCGGGACTACGGGTATTCCGCTCACGCCCGTAATGATTTTCCCCGACTTGTAGGGGAAGCACCGCATTCTTCGGGCAAGTGGAGACTCAGGCGCTCGGGATTTCGACGGGGCGTGAGTGGTTTCGTGCACTGCACTGCCTGTCAAAGGCCGCCCGGTTAGGCGGCGCGGTCTACGTATTCGCGTAGCGCGGTGCGGGCGATCTCGCTGACGGAGCGGTGCTCCTTGCGAGCACGGGCACGCAGAGCCTTGGCGAGATCGGGGTCGACACGAATCTGCACGCGCGGAGAGGCCCCCTTTGTGCCGAGCGGCGGTCGCCCGACCGTGACCTTGATCGCCTTGTCCAAGTCGTAGCCGCGTTCGGCCTCGTCGGCCAGCGCCTCAATGTCCTGCTCTGAGAGTTCGTCGCCTCCGACGGTCCTTATCTTGGTCATCGTCCTTCCTCGTATCTGGTCCTGTACTTCTTGCGTAGCGGCATCGCGTGGATGACGTATAGATCACCGCTCTCAAGCTCGACTGCCATCACCTCGAGCTCCTGGCCATTGGAACCGCACGTTGGGACCATCCAGTTTAGCAATTGTGTCAGACATAATCAAAGATCGAGACTTCAGAACAAGCTCTCCTGTGATGGCATACCTCGGCCACGACGATCCGATGCCGGTCGAAGTCGATCCGCCCCCAGCGCAGCGCATCAAGCTCAGTGGCCAAGTCGATCAACTTGG
The DNA here is from genome assembly GCA_963715765.1 of uncultured Solirubrobacterales bacterium. Taxonomy (GTDB): domain Bacteria; phylum Actinomycetota; class Thermoleophilia; order Solirubrobacterales; family Solirubrobacteraceae; genus Palsa-744. The sequence continues at coordinate 2,266,681 of OY970270.1, read as the reverse complement.
CGCCGTCGATGATCCCAAGCCGCGGTGTGCTCGCCTGAGCCGGCGCGAAGCTATCGCCACCGGGCAGAGCTCGATTCCGACAAAGGCGTGTCGATTCTGGCGTTGCTCGTTCGACGTATAGGTAGAGCCAAGGTGCGAAGCTGTCGAGAACGGCCCGCGCCACGGCGTAACCCACTAGATGACGTGCCTACATACGTTGTGAACGGTTGAGGAGGCATCCGGGCCTCATCCCAGGCTGTGGGTCTGCGAAGGCTCACGACCTAGGAGGACCCGGATGCAGATCCACGGTAGAGCGAAGCTCGGACCAGCGGGGCGCTTGGCGCTGTGCGAGGCGATCGAGGGCGGGATGACGTTCAGGCAGGCAGCGGCTTGCCTAAACGTCTCTCCCGCGACGGCACATCGGTGGTGGCATCGATATGCCGATGCTTTGCTAGCAGAGCGACACTCATTGGCGTGGGCGGCCGATCGTTCCAGCCGTCCTCATCGCTCGCCGAGGCTTCTGGACGCTGGAGAGCAGGAGCAGATCTGTGAGGTTCGTCGGCACACCGGCTGGGGGCCGCGTCTGGTGGCTGGAAGAACCGGCCACTCGCACTCAACGGTCTGGAAGGTGCTGCACCGCCATGGACTCTCGCGGCGCCCGCGCCAGCCCCGTGACGCCGCTCGGCGCTATGAGTGGCCGTGTCCTGGCGACCTGCTGCACATGGACACTGCCCGCTACGCACGCTTCGAGCGCCCTGGGCATCGTGTCACCGGCGATCGCTCACAGCGCCTGAGAGGCCGCAAGGTTGACACCCTCGTCGGCTACGACTTTGCTCACGCGATCGTCGACGATCACTCAAGGCTCGCCTACGTCGAGCTGCACACCGACGAGCGCGCCCCGACGATCACGGCATTCGTGGAACGCGCTCTAATCTGGTTCGATCATCACGGGATCGAGGCCAAGCGCCTGATGACGGACAACGCTTGGAGTTACACGCACAATCGCTCCCTACGCGAACTCCTGGCCGCTCGAGAGATCAAGCACATCACCACAAGGCCCTACCGCCCACAGACAAATGGGAAGGTCGAGCGCTTCCACCAGACGATGGGACGCGAGTGGGCATACGGCATGAGCTACCGCTCACACCGCCACCGCAACACAGCTCTGCCACACTGGCTCGAGCACTACAACACGCGCAGGCCACACAGCGGGATCGGCAACCAGCCACCCACCAGCCGCGTTCACAACCTACGTAGGCAGGACAACTAGAGAGGAGCAACAGAGATGCGCTTCATGATGATCATGATTCCCAATATCTCCGACGAAGCAGACTGGACTCCGAGCGCGGAGGCCGTGTCGGCGATGAGCCGCTACAACGAGGAGCTTGCCAAAGCCGGGATCCTGCTGAGCCTCGACGGCTTGCACCCGGCGGGCAAGGGTGCCCGTGTGTCTTTCTCCGGCGGCAAGGCGAACGTCACCGACGGCCCGTTCACCGAGGCCAAGGAGCTGATCGGCGGCTACTGGCTGATCCAGGCGAAATCCAAGCAGGAGGCGGTCGAGTGGGCCTCGCGCTGCCCGGCGGCCGAGGGCGACGTGATCGAGGTTCGCCAGGTCTTTGAGATGTCGGACTTCCCGCCAGAGGTCCAAGCGGCGGCGGCGAGCTAGGGCATGTCCGAGCGGTGCCACGTTCGGTCGGCGCGTTCGAGCGAATGGTGAGCGCCGCCGGAGAGAAGCTGTCGATCGAAGCCGTCTGGCGGATCGAGTCGCCGGCCTTGATCGCCGGTCTGACAAGGATCGTGCGTGACGTCGGCATGGCGGAGGATCTGGCTCAGGACGCGCTCGTGATCGCGCTCGAGCGGTGGCCAGAGGCAGGCGTTCCGGAGAACCCGGGCGCCTGGCTCATGGCCACCGCCAAGCACCGCGCGATCGACCTGCTGCGCCGTGACAAACGGCTGCGCCAAAAGCATGAGCAGCTGGCCGGCGAGCTCGAGCTTCAGGGTGACTCGGTCGAAGCGCAGCTTGAAGCCTCGATCGAGGAGCGGGTAGGCGATGACCTGCTCTGCCTGATCTTCATGTGCTGCCACCCGGTCCTCTCAGAGCTTGCGCAAGTGGCGCTGACACTGCGCCTGCTGGGCGGTCTGAAGACAGAGGAGATCGCGCGGGCGTTCCTCGTCCCGGAGTCCACGGTGGCACAGCGGATCGTGCGGGCCAAGCGCACACTGGCCGAGGCGAAGGTGCCGTTCGCGTTGCCCGAGGTGGAGGAGCTGGGCGGGCGACTCTCCTCGGTGTTGGCGGTCTTGTACCTGATCTTCAACGAGGGCTACGCGGCAAGCGGGGGCGAGGACTGGATACGCGCCGAGCTCTGTGAGGAGGCACTGCGCCTGGGGCGCATCCTCGCCGAGCTGATGCCGCAAGAGCCGGAGGTGCATGGCCTGGTCGCTTTGATGGAGATCCAGGCGTCGCGCCTCGGGGCGCGCGTCGGCGCCGAGGGTGAGCCGATCCTGCTGGGCGACCAGGACCGTGCCCGTTGGGATCGTCTCCTGATCGCGCGTGGTCTGGCCGCGCTGGAGCGGGCCGAGCAAATCGGAGGCGCCCTCGGGCCGTACGCGCTGCAGGCCGCGATCGCCGCCTGTCACGCGCGTGCCTCTGAGCCGCAGGACACTGACTGGGTGCGCGTCGCCGCGCTGTATGAGGCACTGGCCCAGCTTTCACCATCGCCAATCGTCGAGCTGAACCGCGCGGTCGCCCTGGCGAGCGCCTTCGGCCCGGCAGCGGGTCTGCAAGCGCTCGATCCGCTGCTGGAGGAGCCCTCGCTCCAGAGCTACCATCTGCTGCCGAGCGTCAGAGGCGACCTGCTGGCGAGGCTCGGCCGCTTTGAGGAAGCACAGTGTGAGCTACAGCGCGCCGTATCGCTTGCCGGCAACAGCCGCGAGCGTCAGTTGCTACTCGACCGTGCCGCGGCCTGTGCCTGGGAGGCCGGCCGCGATGCCTCTCGAGCCAGGCAAGCGCGAGCAGGGCATGGATCACACGGTTACTCTTGATTTACACAAGGGTGGAAGCTCAAGCCCTGAAAGACGACAGCCCCTCCAACCGAATATATGCCAACCGCCAACTGCAGGTTGTCGTTATTTAGAATCCCTATGCCGATCGAACCCAGGCCAACGGACGCAAGGCCGTTTGCGACGTCTTCGAACCCTTGCCGCGTCTTACCTTCTCGGATCTCTGCCACGCCTACACCGGTATAGATGATGCCGCCGACGACCGCGCCGTAGGATGCGACATAACCTAGTGCGATTGCGGTTGTCCCGCCCGCCACGATAACGCCGGCAAATGGGAGTACCGCTGCTGCTGCCCCCGCAACGGTAGCGCCAATCAGCACTGTCGAGCCTACCCTCTTCCACGTCGACCCACTCCACGTAAAAGGGTTCCACCAGTCGTCAGCGCCGCTTGGGTCTACGTAGGTTAGCGGATTGTCGCTAGTGTACGTGTACGGTTCGCTGCTGACTGCGAGCGCCGGGTCCACCGACAAGAACTGGGCTGTCTGCGGATCATACGTGCGCGCATGCAGATAGATGAGCCCGGTGTCGGAGCTAGTGTATTGGCCGTCGTACTGCAGGGGCGTGGTAGCTGTGCCAGTGCTAGCTTCGACCTTGCCGTATGGACTGTAAGTGTATGCACCCTCGGTTTCTCCTTTGGTGTTCGTGATGAGGCGGGTTGAGCCTTGGGCGTCGGGGTGGAGGTAGAGGATGGTGCCCGTTTTGCTGATTTGCTCGATGGGAATGTTTTCTGGCCCGTAGATGTAGCTGTTGGTTTCGTCTTCGAGGAGGACCGGGATCGGTTCGGCAGTGTCCCACGTGAGGTTGGTTTTGGTGCCATTGATGGTTTGTGTCTCGCGGAGGTTGTTGCCGTCGTAGGTGTAGGTGTCGTTGATTTCGCTCGTTTCGCCTTCTTTGGGACGTTTGACGGCGGTGAGGTTGCCAGCCTGGTCGTAGCTGTAGGTCGTGACTGGCCCGCTGGCGGGTTTGGTTTCCGTGCGTTGTCCGTCTTCATTGTAGGTGTAGCTGTTCCCGCCGCCTTTTTCCAGCTCGTCAGCTTCATTGTAGGTGTACCCCGAGGTGCCTTCTATCTTGGTTGGGTTGTTGGCTTTGTCGTATTCATAGGCCTTTTTGTTGGCTTCGACGAGTCGGTTGCTTTCATCGTAGATGTCTTCGTTGACTTCGGGACCCGGAAGACCATGAGTGGTGGTTTTCTTGATTTCACCGTCGTTGCCGCGTTCATAGTCTATTTCGGCGACGAGTGTTGTGCATTCTTTTTCCCTAAATTCCTGGGCGGTAACCTGTTCGTCCTCGTCGCGGGAGTAGAGGGTGCAGTCTTCGGTCCCCGAGGGCGAGGGATAGTGGATTTGTTCAAGGCCACCGTCCTCGTAGTACTCGAACGTCGTGGCGTTGCCTTTCGAGTCCATGACCTCCCCAAGCCTGTAGTTCTGGCGGTACTCGCGGGTGACGTATTCGCCGTTTGGGTAGGTGATCTTCGTGGGTAGGTTTGCCAGGTCGTATTCGTACTTGATGGTCTTGCCTGCCCCATTTTTATATTCGGTGAGCCGGTCGAGTTTGTCGTATGTGTTTTCGGTGGTCCCGGTCTCGTCGGTCATCTTAGTGACCTTGCTGTCTTTGTTGTATTCGTAGGTTACTTCGGATGGTTTCCCGGTAGCATATTTGATTTTCTTGAGCCGGTTGGATTCGTCGTAGCTGTATTCGGTGGTGTGTTTTTCGGGGTCTTCCAGCTTTTCGAGATTCCCGGCCTTTTCGTAAGTCCTCTTCCAGGTCTTGCCGAGTGGGTTCTTTTCTTCTGTGACCTGCTCGAGAGCGTTGCGTTTGTATTCCCACTTGTGGCCATTGCCGTCCTTGTGGGCGGTCATCTCGCCGTCGCTGTCGTATTCCGTTTCGATCGTGTCTTTGTTGGGTTCTTCTACCTTGGTCGGGAGATTTTCTTCGTTGTAGGTGTATTTCGTGGTGTGTTTGTTTGGGTCCGTTGCGCTTTCGACATTGCCATCACCGTCATATTTGTATTCTGTCGCATGTCCCAACGGGTCGGTGATCTTGACCGGGAATCCCTGTTCGTTGCGTTCGATTTTAGTCGCATATCCATTTGCGTCTATTTCTTCTGTCACTTGTGAGTCTTTATTGTATTCCCACTTGTATTCTTCGCCACGAGCGCGGGTTTCTATTTCCTTGTCACCGGCGGCGTCGTAGGTAAACTTGGTCGTGTGACTGAGCGGTTCGATGATTTCGGTGACATCGCCTTTTTCGTCGTACTTGTATTCCGTCTTTTGAGTTTCTGTGCCTACCGGTCGTTCGATGACTTCAGGAGTGCCTTTACCGTTGCGTTTGATCGTCGTCGTCTCGCCATCGGGCGTTGTTTCCTTGACAACATCGTGGTGGGCATCGTATTCCCATTTCCATTCATCGCCGTTTGGATCCGTTTCGCTGATCTTGTTCCCTTCTGCTTCATACCCATATTTCCATTCGTGTTTATCGCCGTTGATCATCTTCACCAGCGTGTAGGCTGGTGTTTCGTATTCGTATTCCGTCGTCGTTTCTTCGCTTTTGCCCTTGGCGCGTGTGATCTTTGTCGGCTCTCCAGCGGCATTGAACCTCTCAACGGTTTCAGACCCATTTGGTTCGGTCAGCGTCGTTTCGTTCGTGCCGTATTTCCATTTCCGGATGTGCCCACCAACTTCCTCTTCGGTCACACGGTGCGTCGTAGCTTCATATTTGATGGTTGTAGCGTGCCCACGCCCATCCGTTATCTTCTTGAGCAAATGCGGCGATTCATATTCAAATTTCCAGCGTACTTTGCCTTCGATCGTGACCGACGCCAACTGCTTTTCGGAGTACGCATAGCTGACCACATGCCCCATCGGGTCTTTGACGCTTTCGACCAGCCCTTCGCCGTTGTATTTGAACGTCAACGTGCGGCCGTCTCCATCAGTTACCTTTTCTAGCTGATGGCTTGCGTTGTATGTGAACGTGTTGGCGTTGCCGTTGCGTTCGCTTTCCTTGACGAGGCGTCCTTCGCTATTGAATTCGAGCTTGGTTTGCGTGGGAAGCGTATAGATGTAGTCTTCTCCCGACTTGGTCAACCGCGCTTGGTCCCAGCCGGCCTCTGTGTATTCGGCGCCTGACTTATAGAAGATGACTGCGCTGCCGTCATCCTGATGCACGGTGGCGGTTTCCGTCTTGACTTCCAGGCTTGCATCATAGGATCCCGTCCAGCCATAGCCCCATGGGCCAGGTTCTTTCGCGGCGGCGGCGTTAACAGCCTCGTAAGATCGTACGATGTGCAATCCCGGACCACGCCCGCCTATTGAAATATCGGTTTGTTGCTCAGTCTCGTTGCCAGAGGCACAGTTCACCGATTTCCCGACATAACACGATTGGAGGGCGGGGGCGCCGGGGTTTGGGAAGACCACTTCGGCTTTCGTCGGAGAAGACGACATCGGACCTGTAAAAACGCCAGAATTGTAGCCAACGCCCAGGAGCGCGTCTAGGGACTTCATTTCGCCGTGATAGCTCCCCCCGGAGCCAAAGATCGTAAGACTCGGTTTCTTGCATTCAGTGAATTTGCTTGCTTTGACCTTGCAAGCTTCGCCGTTGGTTGCCTTTATGTACCCAAACGCTTCTTCCTGTTCGTTTTCGCCGACCGCGACCGGTGTACGCGTGGAGTTTGTGATTTCGAAGTTCAGCGAGCCGGTGATCGCTGCGCTGGCATTTTTGCATTTGCTCCCCGTGAATTCCACCCGCGCGATGACTTTTTCTCCGTTCACTGGTTCCAGGAAATCTACAAGTTTGGCGCCCTTTTTGACCGGTTCTTCGTCGCGTGCGTAGGCTAGTTCACCCTTGAGCTCTTCGGCGAAGAACGCCCCGTCTGTGACTTCGCAGCCTTCGCCGTTTCCACTCACAGCACATCCCTTGTACCAGAGGTAGATCTTGCTTGTCCCCGGTTCCCCGACGACACTTCCAAGCAGAAGGGACGAGCTAACGTTTTCCACGTTAGCGCACGTGATTGTGATTTTCGAAGCTTCGGCTTCGAATACTTGATTGCTGGAGAATTCTTCCAACAGGTGCCCCCCTGACTCTTCTCCTGCCCCCAGGCGCGCGCCTTCGATCTTGTAGAAAGGCGCTTCGACAGCACTTGCCGACTGGACAGACACGCACAGAAACGACAGAGAAGACAAAATCAACGCTGGCGCGAACCAGATACGGGGCATCTTGGCCTCCTCGCACTCGGCAGCTGCTCTTGTGGACGTCTGGAGCCTAGCGAAAACCAAATTGGAAGTCAAGGAACCGAATTGTTGAGTTATACGGTGCTAGGTCGGGGGTGCCCCCCTTCTTGGATCGCGGTAGGGACCGTTGTTGCCAGCGGCCCCCCGCGCAGATCCCGGCGTGCACTGCGTGCCCTGTCCCGTAATTAGGTGGTGATTGGTTGGATGGGGTATGCGCACTGCTACCCCTGCGCTTCCCGTCACCGATGAGCAGCGATCGGCGTTGGAGAAGCTGATTCGTTCGGGCAGCGCGCCGCACCGTGATGTGCAGCGCGCGCGTGTGCTGTCGATGGCCGCCGAGAGGTTCGGGAACACGCGGATCGCGGCCGAGGTACACCTCTCGCCCGCGACCGTCGGGTCGTGGCGTCAGCGGTTCGAGCAGACGGGCTTGAAGGACTTCTCGGCGGTCCGGGCCGGTCGAGGCCGCAAGCTGTCTATCCCGCAGGCAACCCTTGAGGAGATCGTGCGCCTGACGCTGCCCGAGACCCCGCCTGGGGAGACGTACTGGTCGTGCCGGACGATGGCCGCCAGGGCGCGCGTGTCCTCCTCGACGGTGCAGCGGATCTGGTCCGCCCGCGGTCTGTAGCCGCACAGGGTCGAGACGTTCAAGCTCTCCAATAGTCCGGACTTCGAGGAGAAGCTTGGTCGATGTCGTCGGCCTGTACCTCAACCCGCCGGAGAACGCGATCGTGCTGTGCATGGACGAGAAGAGCCAGATCCAAGCGTTGGACCGCACTCAGCCGTCGCTGCCGATCAAGCCCGGTCGGGCGAGCACGGTGACCCACGACAACAAGCGCAACGGCACCACGACCGCGTGATAGGTGGGCGACCCCCTTTGCGCTGTGGGTGTCGCGCAAACCTCGGGTCTGTCCGGCGTCGTTAAGACAATCTGGGTATGCCCCAGAACTTTCTTGAGTGTGATCGTGAGCAGGTGTTCTTGTTGCCGCCGGACCCGCGGGATTGGCTGCCGGAGGGTCATTTGGCGTGGTTTGTGTTGGAGTCGGTCGGGGAGATGGATTTGTCGGCGTTCTATGCGTCTTATCGGCTGGATGGGTGGGGTCGGGCGGCGTTTGAGCCGAGCATGATGGTCGCGTTGCTGCTTTACGCCTACGCGCGGGGTGAGCGCTCTTCGAGGGGGATCGAGCGCCGGTGTGTGGAGGATGTTGCCTACCGGGTGATCGCTTGCCAGCAGACCCCGGATCACGCGACGATCGCGCGTTTCCGTGTCCGCCACGAGGAGTCGTTGGCCGCTTTGTTCACGGAGGTGCTCTCGCTGTGCAAGGAGGCGGGGTTGGTGAAGGTCGGGCTGATCGCGATCGACGGCACGAAGGTCCACGCCAACGCGTCACATCATTGCAACGTTGATTACGAGCAGCTCGCGCGGGAGATCCTCAAAGAGGCCGAGGACATCGACGCGGCCGAGGACGAGCTTTACGGGGATGCGCGTGGCGATGAGCTGCCCGAGCACTTGCAGACCCGTGAGGGGCGTCGTGCGGCGTTGCGAGAGGCAAAGCAAAGGCTCGAGCGCGACCGCGCTAAGAATGGGAGCGCGAAGACCGAGGTGGCCGCGCAGACGGGCTCTTCCGGGGTGGAGATCGAGCTTGATGCTGGGGTGATCGTCGCGCGGGTTCAGGGTCGCGATGGATGGTTGCTTGAGGCTCGCCGCCAGCTCGATGAGCATCGCCGGCGTGAGGCCATGCCGATCGTCCGCTCGCGTGCCGGGCGGCTGTTGGAGGCAGAGCGACGGTTACAGCAGAACCTCGCGGTGGAGCGCGAAGCGAACGAGGCATATGAGCACTACCGGGCGCACGGGCGCGACACGCAAGGCCGACGGCTCAGTCGCCCACCAAAGCCATACGAGCCGCCGGAGATCCCGGCGGGGAAGATCAACACGACCGATCTCGATTCGCGGAACGTGAAGACCCCGCGCAGCTACACCCAGGGCTACAACACGCAGGCAGCGGTGAACGAGCATCAGATCGTGCTCGCCGCCGAGGTGACCGCCAGTTCCCCGGACTTCGGTCACCTACAGCCAATGGTCCAAGCGACGAAGAAGGAACTCGACGCGATTGGTGTCACCGAGACGCCCGGGGTGACGGTTGCTGACAGCGGCTACTGGAACGAGGAGCAGATCGATAACGTCGTGAGCGACGGCATCCAGGTACTAATCCCGCCCGACGCCGGCAAGCGAGACACACCCCGCCCCGGCTGGGATGGCGGGCGTTACGCGTTCATGCGCACCGTGCTCGCCGGCGACTACGGCGGTGGGCTCTACCGAAAACGCAAGGCGATGGTCGAGCCCGTGTTCGCACAAACCAAGCACAACCGCCGCATCAACCAGTTCCACAGGCGAGGCAGATCCGCCGCACGCTCCGAATGGCGCCTAATTACCGCCACGCACAACCTGATGAAGCTCCACAAACACCACCTGGCCGCCCAGGCCGCCTAAAACGGCACCCGGCAGCACCGACACCCGACCAGGCCCACAGAACCCGACCCCTACAGACACCACCGTCACCGCCGCCGGCGTTCACCCATCACCCGCAGCAACTTTGCGCGACACCCACCGCGGAAAGCAGGGGCCCATGCGTAGCCAACGAGACGCCTGAGTGGACGGGTTGCGATAGCGCTAGGTCGCCCGCTGGGATGCGACGCGAATCTCTCCGCTCGTCCCCTGTCACGGTCTCGAATCTCAGGCAGGATTCGAACCTGCGACCTTCGGATTATGAGGTCGCCCAAGGGGGTACCGTGGGATTGCCCATGGTTGCTGGGATTGGGTCGGGCTCCACGGGGTCAGTTTTGCTCAAAACGGAACCTTGAATGGAACCTTGGAGCGAGGTCTCTTCTGATGGTCTGGTGGCGAACCGGTCGGCGGTATCGCCATCGGACGCGTCGCCGCCTGTAAGACGAGGCAGCATCCTGTCAGCGGGAGTGAGAGGCAGGAGATCCGGAGGCGAGGGGGGACCGCTGTCGTCAACGTCTGGGACCTCAGTACGGATCTGTGGAGGACGAGCTTGCCATGCCTTCATGTTTTGGACAAGATCGTTGACCGCGTTGACGTAGAGGTTCATCTTGCCCGCGAACTCCGCCTGGAAGCGACCTATCTTGAGGTCGATGACAACAAAGCGACGGGTCGGATGGTGGTAGAAGAGAAGATCGAGGATGAACTCCTCGCCACCGATCTCCAGCGACTTCTGACGTCCCGCGAAGTAGAAACCTTCGCCGAGTGCCAGCATGAAACGCTCGATGTCAACCAGAAGAGCCGCTTCCAGGTCACGCTCCTTAGCTCCGTCTGTGAGCTGCACGAAGTCCAAAACCACCGGATCCCGTGCGATCCTCTGCACGGCCTCGGCGTCGCCAGCCTCCAGAGTCCGCTCGAAGTTGGTGACCGCCGCCCCCTCACGTTCGTGTAGGTGGCTCATAATCGCCGTCTCAAGCTGGACTCGCGACCAGGAACTCGCTCGTGCGGCATACCAGTCCCGAGTCGAGCGATCTGCAAGCCGGTCGAGCAGTAGAACGATGTCGCCCCACGGCAATGCTCCAACACCGCTTTGGAGCATTCCCGCTCGGGCCATGCCGTAGCGAAAGCGCGCATGTAGCGCAAGCTGCTAACCGAGTAGCCGCGGGCACCTGGAAAGGCCGCGCGTAGGTCAGCCGATAGCCGCTCGATGACCTTTGGGCCGCCACGTCCAACACGACCCTTCTCCCCGGTCTCGACAACAAGGACCAGACCAGGCTTCACGCGACCCCGGACGCCTCCGCCACCGCCAAAAGGGGTCAATTCTCAACCGGCAAAGAGGGGTCAGTTTCTCACCGGCACCGACACTCGGCCTGGCGGCGAACGATCTCTCGACCGATCTGCCAGTACACCGCGATCAGCTCCGCGCTTATCGCTCTTGCGGCGCGCGCTTGTGCGCTGCGGATGCGTCCCTTGATGTCCTCAAGGAACTCCTCGTAGCTCGGGCTCGGAGACTCCGGGGTACCGGTGGAGGACGCGGAGGGAAGATCAGACATGAGGTTCCCGAGCGTACTGGTCAGATGCGATGGCTCTCGGCGCATCGCCGCCGCCAAACGCCCGCGTCCTCTATCAACGAGAGGAGCAGGACGAGGTCGGCGCGCTGGGCGTCCAGGTCATCCCACAGGCCAGCCGTCTCCAGATCGCTCGGCGCGATCCTGACCGGACGCTTCTCAACCACCGGCACGCTCGCAGTCGAGACGATCAGCCCGGTCGTAAGCGACCCGGCGCGCCCGTGCGTCCGAGTGCTCTGCCAAGTCGGCGAGCACAACAGCGATGGGCGCAACCTGACGATGGACAATCGGCCAGATTTCGTCGGGCACCACCCTCAGCACAACGTTGGGCTCGCCGCCTGCAACCAGTCCATGCCGCCTTGCAACTCCCTCGATAGTGCTGCCCGCGACGTAAGCCTCCAATTCATCGCCTCCCTGGAGACCCAGCTTGTAGGCACTAGCGGCGCTCACACCGCCCAGCATCAGATCGGCGCTGCCGGCGAGACGAGACAGCTCGGCAACATGCACCTCGTAGACGTGGCGCGTGGCGCGACGGCCCAGCTTGCCAAACGCTCCGCTCAGGCCGTGATCGTCGAGCGTTGCCGCAGTACGCGAGCGCACCTTCGACGAAGCCCATTCCACTGGTTCGTCAGAAGCAAGCAACAGCAGAGCCCACGCACTCGTCGCGCTCAGTGGGCGCCCACCTTGTCGATGGGACACCGCCAGCATGGCGAACGACGCGGCTGGAATCCACCATGCTCCAGCGACCTTCTCCGCCTCAATCGAGCCAGCAGAGATCATCGCACGCACCCGTTGCTCGCTGACGCCGAGACGTTGAGCTGCCTCGCTTACAGGAAGAGAAGGGAACGAGACGACAGTTATGCCATAACTATAGCGACAACGCAATAGTTATGTCCACCGTCGGGATTCCATCCCTTCTCGCGGGTGCGGGGAACCTCCACATGCTCGATCGCGCTTGGGACGGTACTCGGCGCGAAGCCCCCACCGCACGTCACATTAACCCCAACTGAATAGGTTGGGCGAGCCGAACGCACAGGGTTTGCCAGAGCGCGTCGGCCGCCCCGAGCGCACGGATATACCACGCGACCGTGTTCGGGCGCGGGTTACGTCAGGACCCGCGCGTGACAATGACCCGCGCTGCGTGGCGCGCCGGGACGCAAGCCCATGTATTTATTCTAGGTGAAGCAGCTTCAGGAGCCAACGTGGGACGACGGGTATGCCGCTGGACACAGTATTGGACTGATCCGGTCGATAGGGAATGCTGACCTGCTTGTCGCCGACCTTTATGACTGTTGGGTCGTACCGAACTTCGGGGGAATTGTGCTTCTTTCGCCACATCATGAATGGAGCGTAGCACAGGCGAGGTTCAGGAGACCTATGAGCAGCACGCTCAACAGGAGCCATGCGAGCGTGATAGCGGTCAAGCGATCCTTGACTTTCAGTGCTTTGTCGTTCGTGAAGAACGCGTTCCGGACGATGCCAAGCACCGTAGTGCCTACATCCTCTGGATAGTTGAGGTTGTCCCGTAGTTCGTAGAAGTTTGTAGGTGGCGGTCCTTCCGCCTCGTCCGGTCCCGTTGGGACTGTGGCGAGTGCGAAATCATCCACCGAGACGAAGGGACCGCCATGAAGACCGTAGAGCAGGAGCAGGTCGTGAGCGCTGCGCTGGGATTGCCGGCTGGTGTGCTGGACGCGTTGGGGGAGTTGGCCGGCGCGGCGAAGGATGGTTTGTTGGCGCTCAGCGTCGGTTTGGGGCTGGGCGTGCTGGGCGAGATGATGGAGGCCGAGCTCGATGAGGTCGTCGGCCCGAAGCACGCGAAGAACAGGGAGCGCACCGCGGTCCGTCACGGCCACGAAGACGGCGAAGTTACCCTCGGGGGCCGTCGGGTCGCGGTGAAGCGACCCCGCGCCAGGACCGCCGATGGGGAGCAGGAGGTGGCGCTTGAGACGTATGAGTATTTCGCTGACCGTGACCCGTTGACACGGGTCGTTTTGGAGCAGATGCTCGCTGGTGTCAGCACGCGCCGCTTCGCACGGACTCGTGAGCCCGTCGGTGAGAAAGTGACCGTGAGGGAGCGGTCGGTGTCGAAGTCCGCGGTCAGCCGCGAGTTCATCGGCCGCACCCGCGAGCACCTCGACGCCCTGATGAGCCGTGACCTTGCGGACGTTCGCTTGGCGGCGTTGATGGTCGACGGGATCGAGCTGAAGGGCCGCTGTTGCATCGTCGCGCTGGGTGTCAGCACCGACGGGGTGAAGCTCCCGCTGGGATTGTGGGACGGGTCCACGGAGAACAAGACCGTCACCGCTCACCTCCTCGCCGATTTGGTCGCTCGGGGCCTGGATGTCGAGCAGGGCGTCCTCGTCGTCCTCGATGGATCAAAGGCACTGCGCGCGGCCGTCGATGAGGTCTTCGGCCCGGTACCGGTGCAGCGCTGCATCCGGCACAAGGAACGCAACATCCTTGAGCATCTCCCCGAGCGCGACCGCCCAACGGTGAAGACGCGCTTGCGGCGAGCGTGGGCCAGTGATAACCACGAGCTCGCGCTGGACGGCCTGCGGGCGCTCGCCGGCGAGCTGGAGCACTCCCATCCCGGGGCGGCTGCGTCCCTGAACGAGGGCCTGGAGGAGACTCTCACCCTCACACGCCTCGGGATCCGCGGACGGCTGAAGAAGACCCTGTCCTCGACGAACCCGATCGAGTCGATGATCGAGATCATCCGCCGCACATCACGCAACGTGAAGCGCTGGCAAAACGGCGACATGTGCCTCAGATGGACCGCCGCAGGGATGCTCGAGGCCGAGACCCAATTCCGAAAGATCGTCGGCTACTCAGACCTCGCGAAACTCGCGCACGCAGTCGAACACGACCTCGCCACCCGACGCGCGCCCCTCCACACCTCAACCCACGAGGAAGCGCCCACCCCCATCACCGTGTAAAACCATTACACCCCGGCCGCCACCACGAACTTCCACGGCGAACGGGACAACCTCGGATAGTTTGCGGCGGTATCATAAGCCGCGATGACATCGTCGGCGCCAAGATACCTGGCGCCCGCAACAGCCGTCGCGAGCAACCCAGTGATGACGGCTGCAACCGAGGGCAGCAGTGTCCACTGCCAGTATGGTGCTATTGCTTCTTGGAACGTGAGGATGGTGCTGGTGAGCGCGGTGGCAAGCGCCGCGAGCCCGAGTGCACTAGCGGTCAGGCTCGTGGAGAGCGTGACCTGTATGGAAAGCTGCGTCAGGCCGAGCGAGAGCAGGTGGCCCACGACCTCGACAGGACGATCGTCACATATATCCCTTCTGTGTATAAGCCGGATTCTGGCGCGTCTTCCGTCCTTGGATAGCCCTACGGTCCTGGGCATCCCATTAGTTGGCCCCCGCGCAGCGACGAACTGCCGGGGGCCGTGGCAAAGGAGCGTGAACTCCCATGCAAGACGACCCTTCTATGGACCCGGCGGATGTCCTGCGCGTCAGCGACTCGGCGGTCTACGGTCTTTTGATCCTGCCGGACGAGCAACGACCCTGGTCAGTCCGCGAGCTGGCATTGGAGCTTGGCAGTCCCATCGACGTAGAGGACGCTCTCGCACGCTTGCACGGTGCGGGCCTCGTGCATCGTTGCGGCGAGTTCGTTTGGGCTACACGAGCTGCGCTCGCGGCGGACGCTATCGAGATATAGGGACCCAATCACGGACGAGGGCGCAGGCGCGGCGTTCCGACTAGGCCGCCTTTCGTCCCTGATGACGGCTTGCCGCATATTCCTGTGTCCAACGTTGACACGAGTAATACTGCTCGTGCAAACGCACGGCTTGGAGGCGCTGGCGCTTGGCAGCGCTCAACAAGGCGGCCCGAGATAGCGCGGGTGTCTCTAGTGAGCTAAGGGGCACCAAGCGCATAGGTCCAGCAAGGGCTGGGAGCATGTGCCGGTCCACACTTGTCCGGACCGCACGCGCAAACACCTCCGAGAGGGGGCCGGGATCGCCATCATCAGCACGGGCAAGCGCACGAAGGTACTTGGCTCGCGCACGCTTATCGATGATCGCGGGAGGGGCGCTGTTCCGAACAAGAAGCAGGTTTGTGACGAGGCGGCCGACACGCCCATTACCGTCTCGGAACGGGTGGATCTGCTCGAACGCCGAATGAAGGCGGGCGAGGTATGCAAGGAAGTGCTCGCCGTCAGCGGGACCCTTATTAGCAATGCTTAGCCAGTCGTCAAGGCGCGGATGAATATCAACCCATGGAGCAACCTCAAGGCCCGGACGAAGCTGTTGTATTTCGCACTCACGGAAGCCACCGGGTCCCTCTTGGGGTTTTGCGTGCTCGTCGGGGAATCGGCTCCAGACTGGCTCCATGACTAGCTTGTGTATCTCCCTCAACTCAGTAACCATGATGCGAGGACCTTGGGCCGGACCATGGACAGGTCGCATCGCGCGCGCATAGACCCACTTAGCGGCATCTCCATAGCCCTCAATCTCCAGATACTCGCGCAAATCCTTATTGCCGACCGCACGGCCCTCGGCGAGGAGTGCCTTCACTTGACGCAGAACAAGCGTGTTCCCCTCCATGGCCGTTGAGTGATGTGTCTCTTCGTGCCAGATGTCCTCCCATATGCCCTCTGCTTCGACGGGTAGCGGTAGGCCACCGACGGCCCATAGATCCTCTAGGGATCGGTCGTACCGTGCTAGAACATGCTCTCTTGTAGGTCTGCCTCGCGCCACTTTGGTCCAATATAGGCCATAGAAATTGGTCAATGCGTTACGGGATCAAAGTAACGCTCGGACCGGACAGATGCCTTCGTAAGGCCCCTTGACAAACGTCTGTGCGTCAGGTAACCTTACAGTATGCCTCCGGTAGACCGCAATGCACCACGTCGAGCCGACTCGTCCGGGTCCACGTACTCGCTCATGGAGTTCATGCGCGAGTTCCCCAACGATGCCGCGTGCCTTGAGCACCTGTGGCGCTCGCACTATGCGTCGGACGGCGAACACGCGATGTGTCCAAAGTGCGAGCAGGAGCGCGTCTTTCGCCGGTATGCGACGGCGCAGGGTCGCCAGTCGTGGACCTGTACCGGCTGCGGCCATCATGTCCATCCGACGGCGGGGACGATCTTCGAGAAGTCCTCGACGTCGCTGCACTTGTGGTTCTACGCGATGTATCTCGTGACTAGCACTCGGTGTGGGATCTCCGCCAAGCAGCTAGAGCGCTCGCTGGGCGTGACCTACAAGACGGCGTGGCGGATGCTGAACAAGATCCGCAACGAGGTCATGGTCGAGGACGGCGAGCCCTTGAGGGGGGACGTGGAGGTCGATGAGGCGTCCGTGGATGGCAGGCCACGCAAGCCGCAGGGACAGCACCGCTATCTTGCATCGTCGCCGACGCGCCGCTCTGAAGCCGCGAAGCTCCGCGAACGTAGTAGAGCAACGGTGTTCGCTGCCGTGGAACGCGGCGGTCGGATCAAGGCGACGGTTCTGCCGTCGCGGCGTGGGCCACGGCTCAAGCGCCAAGTGATCGAGTGGGTCGAGCCCGAATCGATCATCATCACCGACGAGTGGTCCGCGTACAACGGCCTAGACGAGCACTTCATCGACCATAGCCGGATCAACCACTCCGCCGGAATCTACGTGCAGGGCGACACGCACACGAACACGATCGAGGGCTTCTTTGGCCATCTGAAGCCGTCGATCAAGGGCACCTATCGCAAGGTGTCCCACAAGTGGCTACAGGGCTACCTGAACGAGTTCACGTGGCGCTACAACCTGCGCTACCAACGCAACCCCTCGATGTTCGCTGAACTAGTCGAGAAGGCGTGCTCGAAATGAGCGAAGCGAAGACCATCGAAGCGCTACACGCGGCAGCCGAACGCCGCAAAGCCGCAGAAGACGAGCGGCACGCCGCGTCAGCCGAACTACGCAAGCGCGTACAGGACGCTCATGCGGCGGGCGTCAGTCCGACTCGGATTGCTCAGGAGGCCGGTCTTTCTCGTCAGGCTGTTTACGAAGCCCTGGGTCAGCGACCTTCCTAACCGTCTTCAGGAAGTCCTCGCGGGATGGGATCGGAACCTCGATATCCCCATCCTTCGCCGGGATCGTCTGGGTCGGTTCCACGTCCTTGTCTGCCATCACCCCAGGCTAGCGCTCGAACGTTCCCATCGGGGCGAGCTGCACACTGTCGAACGTAAGCACCCCGGCCAGCTTTTCGAAATCCTTTGGGTTGTACTGGAGTACGCCTACATTGGCTTCCTGCGCCGACGCGGCGATCAGCACATCCCCGAGACCAACGCGGTGATAGCCACCACCGCCCTTCTCTGCGAGGTCCCTCACGGCCTTGAGTGCCGTGGTAATCGTCCCCTTCTTCAAGGGCACTTCGGTGGGAAAGTCATACAAGTCATCCCACGCGCGAAAAGCGGCCCTAGACGTTGCGGAGTGCAGCAGCTCAAGGCGCACTATGGGGCTCATCAGAAGTTGGCCCCGCACCAGTGCATTGGTCCAGTCCTGTGGCGTATTACCGAGATCCTTGGACCGGCGGATTGCAGTCCAAGCCGACGTATCGACTATGAGGCGGCGTCCCCCGTAAGGCTCTCTATAGGCCATCGGGTTCCATTGGTCTCGTCGCCACCCTCATCAATATCTGCTTCCATCGCGCGCGAGAGCGCGAGTTCAAGTTCGCGGAGCTTGCGCCCTCTAAACGGCCGACGACGATAGCGCAGCCGGTTTATTGCAGCACGAATCCCTGGAACGCTGTTCATGTGCGCGCCATCCAAAGATCCGTAGTTTGGGACGACAAGGCGATAGGCGACTTATACAGTGATGGCATATATGTGACGGCACTCACACAGGTCCGGAAACCTGCCACGCGGCATATGAGGCTGCGGCAGGCTACACGGTCGGGTGCAGCACGACGCCGATCCCGGTGAGTGGATTGAGCGGCGTCGTCGCGATCGCAGCCGGTGCTCAGCACAGCTTGGCGCTGCTGAGCAACGGGACGGTGATGGCTTGGGGGGACAATGAACGCGGGCAGCTCGGCGATGGCACGCTCACTCAGAGCGATGTGCCCGTCGCGGTGAGCGGACTGAGCGGCGTCAGCGCCATCGCCGTTGGTGGAGCCAGTCTCGCGCTGCGCGACGACGGGACGGTCATGGCTTGGGGCAGCAACATCTCGGGACAGCTGGGCGACGGCACACAGACCGGCCCGACGGAATGCTTCCCGCTGAACTTCTGCAGCCCCACACCCGTCCCGGTCAGCGAACTGAAGGGCGCCAGAGCGATCGCCGCAGGCAACTCACACAACCTGACGCTTTTGAGCGACGGAGAAGTGATGGCCTGGGGTGAGAACTGGGACGGACAGCTCGGGACCGGCACCACAGTCAGCACCGACACGCCGGTCCCCGTGCCCGGGCTGATCGAAGTGAGCGAGATCGCGGCCGGCGAAGACCGGAGCTTCGCCTACGGGGTGCTGGGCGAGGCTGGGCCCGAAGTATCCGGCTTGAGCCCGGTCAGCGGCAGCCAGATGGGCGGCACAACCGTCACGATCACCGGCAAGAACCTCGCGGGTGCGACGGCCGTGCAGTTCGGGACGCAGAGCGCCGCGAGCTACACCGTCAATTCCGATGAAACGATCACCGCGCTCTCCCCACCGGGGACGGGCATGGTGGGCGTGACGGTCACGACCCGCTACGGGATCAGCGCCCTCGAGCCCGCGGACTCCTTCACCTACGAACCCGTTGCCCAGGTGTCGTCTGCGCGGAAGAGGAGCGGGCCACTGGTTCGGCTAATAAGCGCACGCCTGCACGGCGATGTGCTGCTGCTCACCCTTGAAGGTGCCTGCGCGTCCTGCGGGGTGAGGTTGACCATCACCGCCGTCCCAGGGGCCGGCCAGGGCACACGCGCAAGTTCTGGTGACGCCGCCCGCTCCATACGGACGTCCGGGGTAGTTCAGGCGAAGACCGTCACGCTCACCAGTGCGAAAGAGCGCTCGCTCAAGATCTCACTAGACGCGGCTGCACGCGCGCTACTGCGCGTTGCTCGCAAGCTCTCGCTCACGGTGCAAGGCAACGCGGGCGCCACCCTCGTGATTGACAAGACACTGCGGCTAACGGCCTCTCGCCGGGGTCGATAGCGGACGTCTCGACCAATGGGCGCGGCGGCCGGCACCGGCAGGCGAGGGATCCGATCCCACACTGACTGTCGTTGGCGCCTCCGGCAGCGATCGTCGCCGCGACCGAGGGCAACAGCGCCCACTGCCAGTGCGGGGCGATCGCCCCTTGATCTGGATCTGGGAGATTCGAGACGCACAGCCGAGCTCGATCTCCGGCGAAGGCGTGTCGATTCTGGCGTTGCTCGTTCGACGTATAGGTAGAGCCAAGGTGCGAAGCTGTCGAGAACGGCCCGCGCCACGGCGTAACCCACTAGAGAGGAGCAACAGAGATGCGCTTCATGATGATCATGATTCCCAATATCTCCGACGAAGCAGACTGGACTCCGAGCGCGGAGGCCGTGTCGGCGATGAGCCGCTACAACGAGGAGCTTGCCAAAGCCGGGATCCTGCTGAGCCTCGACGGCTTGCACCCGGCGGGCAAGGGTGCCCGTGTGTCTTTTTCCGGCGGCAAGGCGAACGTCACCGACGGCCCGTTCACCGAGGCCAAGGAGCTGATCGGCGGCTACTGGCTGATCCAGGCGAAATCCAAGCAGGAGGCGGTCGAGTGGGCCTCGCGCTGCCCGGCGGCCGAGGGCGACGTGATCGAGGTTCGCCAGGTCTTTGAGATGTCGGACTTCCCGCCGGAGGTCCAAGCGGCGGCGGCGAGCTAGGGCATGTCCGAGCGGTGCCACGTTCGGTCGGCGCGTTCGAGCGAATGGTGAGCGCCGCCGGAGAGAAGCTGTCGATCGAAGCCGTCTGGCGGATCGAGTCGCCGGCCTTGATCGCCGGTCTGACAAGGATCGTGCGTGACGTCGGCATGGCGGAGGATCTGGCTCAGGACGCGCTCGTGATCGCGCTCGAGCGGTGGCCAGAGGCAGGCGTTCCGGAGAACCCGGGCGCCTGGCTCATGGCCACCGCCAAGCACCGCGCGATCGACCTGCTGCGCCGTGACAAACGACTGCGCCAAAAGCATGAGCAGCTGACCGGCGAGCTCGAGCTTCAGGGTGACTCGGTCGAAGCGCAGCTTGAAGCCTCGATCGAGGAGCGGGTAGGCGATGACCTGCTCTGCCTGATCTTCATGTGCTGCCACCCGGTCCTCTCAGAGCTTGCGCAAGTGGCGCTGACACTGCGTCTGCTCGGCGGTCTGAAGACAGAGGAGATCGCGCGAGCGTTCCTCGTGCCGGAGTCCACGGTGGCACAGCGGATCGTGCGGGCCAAGCGCACACTGGCCGAGGCGAAGGTGCCGTTCGCGTTGCCCGAGGTGGAGGAGCTGGGCGGGCGACTCTCCTCGGTGTTGGCGGTCTTGTACCTGATCTTCAACGAGGGCTATGCGGCAAGCGGGGGCGAGGACTGGATACGCGCCGAGCTCTGTGAGGAGGCACTGCGCCTGGGGCGCATCCTCGCCGAGCTGATGCCGCAAGAGCCGGAGGTGCATGGCCTGGTCGCTTTGATGGAGATCCAGGCGTCGCGCCTCGGGGCGCGCGTCGGCGCCGAGGGTGAGCCGATCCTGCTGGGCGACCAGGACCGTGCCCGTTGGGATCGTCTCCTGATCGCGCGTGGTCTGGCCGCGCTGGAGCGGGCCGAGCAAATCGGAGGCGCCCTCGGGCCGTACGCGCTGCAGGCCGCGATCGCCGCCTGTCACGCGCGTGCCTCTGAGCCGCAGGACACTGACTGGGTGCGCGTCGCCGCGCTGTATGAGGCACTGGCCCAGCTTTCACCATCGCCAATCGTCGAGCTGAACCGCGCGGTCGCCCTGGCGAGCGCCTTCGGCCCGGCAGCGGGTCTGCAAGCGCTCGATCCGCTGCTCGAGGAGCCCTCGCTCCAGAGCTACCATCTGCTGCCGAGCGTCAGAGGCGACCTGCTGGCGAGGCTCGGCCGCTTTGAGGAAGCACAGTGTGAGCTACAGCGCGCCGTATCGCTTGCCGGCAACAGCCGCGAGCGTCAGTTGCTACTCGACCGTGCCGCGGCCTGTGCCTGGGAGGCCGGCCGCGATGCCTCTCGAGCCAGGCAAGCGCGAGCAGGGCATGGATCACACGTACTCGACACCGGATTCGCAATCCCCGATCGAGGTGCATGAGGCCGTGGCGAGCAGTCCGGTGATCGTCGCCGCGACCGAGGGCAGCAGCGCCCATTGCCAATGCGGAGCGATCGCCGTTTGAACGGTGAGGATGGTGCTGGTCAACGCAGTGGCAAGCGCCGCGAGCCCGAGCGCGGCCCCCTACCCGCCCGTGGCCGAGTCGATCAGCTCGGCCCCATCGAACAGCGCCATGTGGTAGGCCGGGAACGCAGGCAAGCTCTCGTCGCCACCAGTCGGCTAAGAAGCGATCGTGTGCTACACACCTCTGGTTGCGATTAGCGGGCCCTGAGCGGTTTCGTGAATCGACAGTTTGCGCTTAAAAGAAACCCGGCCCTCGATGGGGCCGGGTGGGTAACTGGAATGTAGCACGTTCGGCGACATGATGGCCGACATTCGCAGCTACCAATCATGGGGCTTACGCAGTTTGGTTATGGGGTCTGGGAGCTGGTGATCCATATACGCACTCGCCACCAGATTCCCCCACCAGTGACCTTCAACGCCGTCAGATGGCCTACCCCTCAGCTTGCCGGCGAGCTGATTAGCGCTCGGGTTGATGAGCCCGACCGGCACCCGGTCGCGCATATAGCGCAGCGGCAACTCCAAGTCGCTGTCGTTGGAAAGAACGACGACGGCGTCTACAGCACCGCATAAAACATCGAGCAAGAGATGCGTCGCAACATTGACGTCGGAGCCCTTCTCCTCCCAATTGAGCACCGACACCAGGAAGCGCGCATCCCGCACCTGCCCACCCGACTTGTCCTGCACCATGACCGGCCAGCGAGACCGCACCAACTCAGGCTTACCATTGTCGGTGCGCGTAGCGAGCGGAGCAGACTTGACGCGCCGCACAAAGTTCCCGAACTCGATGTGATCGACACTGCCACTCGTCCGCAGCGCCCGAAGGTAGACGTTCTGGTCGCGCGGGGTACTGGCATCGTCTATGCCGCTGACCCGAGCAGTGCAGTACACGACCCGTTCAATCGCGGCACCGTCCTCGCGCCACGCAGACGGCAGCGCATCGGCGACGAGCCCGCGCACATCCAGCCAGCGCCAGCCAGCAGTTCCGTGCCCACACTGTTCGCGCGCACCGAAGTAAAGGTTGAAGCCATCGATATACACACCGACTCTCATTATCGGCACGCTAGCCAGAGCCCCGAAGGCACTGGCGAATCGCGGGTGTGGGCCACAGCCATCGACATCGCAACCAAGCTAGCCCGCGCTTGGGACGGTACTCGGCACGGAGCCCTCAACCACGCGACCGTGTACGGGCGCGGGTTACGTCAGGACCCGCGCGTGACGATGGCCCGCGCTGCGTGGCGCGCCGGGACGCAGGCCCGTGTATTTATTCTAGGTGAAGCAGCTTCAGGAGCCACCGCGGGACGACGGATATGCCGCTGGACACAGTATTGGACTGGTCCGGTCGATAGGGAATGCTGACCTGCTTGTCGCCGACCTTTATGACTGTTGGGTCGTACCGAACTTCGGGGGAATTGTGGTTCTTTCGCCACATCATGAAATGGAGCGTAGCACAGGCGAGGTTCAGGAGACCTATGAGCAGCACGCTCAACAGGAGCCATGTGAGCGTGATAGCGGTCAAGCGATCCTTGACTTTCAGTGCTTTGTCGTTCGTGAAGAACGCATTCCGGACGATGCCAAGCACCGTAGTGCCTACATCCTCTGGATAGTTTGCGGCAGTTTCATAAGCCGCGATGACATCGTCGGCGCCAAGATACCTGGCGCCCGCTGCAGCCGTGGCGAGCAACCCAGTGATGACGGCTGCAACCGAGGGCAGCAGTGTCCACTGCCAGTATGGTGCGATTGCTTCTTGGAACGTGAGGATGGTGCTGGTGAGCGCGGTGGCAAGCGCCGCGAGCCCGAGTGCACTCGCGGTCAGGCTCGTGGAGAGCGTGACCTGGATGGAAAGCTGCGTCAGGCCGAGCGAGAGCAGGTGGCCCACGGCCTCGACAGGACGATCGTCACGGACAGAAATCGACATCGTAAACACGCTACGTCGCGCTTGGGACGGTACTCGGCGCGAAGCCCCCACCGCACGTCACATCAACCCCAACTGAATAGGTCGGGCGAGCCGAACGCACCGGATTAGCCAGAGCCCACGACCGCCCCAAACGCACGGACCGTATCTCGCGACCGTGTTCGGACGCGGGTTACGTCAGGACCCACACGAAACGGTACACAGCGCGACGTGGTGCGCCGATGACGCAGGACAGCGCTAATCGCGAGGCTTGCGCCGGCGCCAGAACCAGCGCCGCTCGTGCTCGTCACGCTCCTTGATGATCCCGGTGGGACCAACGTGAGGAACAGACGACGGTGCCGGCAATGTCGTGGGCGACGGTGGCAAGGTCTCACGGTATGGTGATATGGGAGTGTTGGTGGCGCTCATGTCTCTGATGATCCTAGCTGGTCAAGAGAAAGCTATCGCGAGGACGGAGAGCATGAGACCCGCGGCAAGGATGCCCACGGCGGTGTACAGGGCGCGCTCCTTCGCCTGGGACTCAGACAACAGAGCGTGGCCGCGGCAAAAACGACCAAAGGCATCCACCAGAACGCGCCGAGCGTTTCCTTGACGGCCAGGACGGCTGCTAGCAGCGCCCCGCTGAACCCGAGCGTGCCCATCGTGCGCCCGTCAACGCTCGTCTCCTCCGCAAGCTGCCCAACTATCTGCGTTTGGGCAAGCGACAGCGCGGCGTCAAGTAGAGACGCTGACTGATCGCGGCTGCCGGGGACGGGAGTCGGCATTGCCCCAAAGCTGATATGGAGGGTGGTTTGTCAAGTGGGGGTTGTCGGTTTTTCGCATTCGCGGTTGGGTGGGTTGTGGGTGTGGGGGACTGGGCGGGTGGCGGTCCGGCGTGCTGTGCGCGACGCGCGGTCAGGCTGATATACGCGGGTTTGGTGTGCCGCAGGACCATGGTTCGTCGTGGGGAGCCGCTGTCTAGGATCGGGCGTGGCCTGCCGTGTGGGGCAGGTTGCTCATAGCTTGGTCGCGGGTTCCCCGCGCGTGCCGGGCCGCCACCGGCCCAGTCGTCGGGTTCGGGTTCTTGTGGATGGTTGGTTTCACTCGATTTGGGTGATCGCCCAGGCGAAGCCGGTGAGCTCGCGCGCGGCGGCAACGGCGATGATCGTGCGGCGCTTGGCGCGTGCTTCCAGTCTGGCCCAGGTGCGGTGCAAGCGTCGCTGCGCGCTCCACGCGGTCGCGATCGCCTCGGGTGGCTGGCTGGCTTGGCGCTCGCTCAGCGCACGGCCGATGTTCGGGCGGGCGCGGTAGTGCCAGGCGGCCTCGACCAGCAAGCGGCGGGCGTGGCCGGAGCCGGTCTTGGTGATCGAGCCGAGCCGGCGTTGCTGGCCGGTGGTGTTCTCCGAAGGGACGAGCCCGACGTAGCTCATGAGCTGCCCCGGCCGGGCGAAGCGCTCGAAGTCGCCGATCTCGGCGCACAGCCCGACCGCGGTCAGCGTGTCGATACCGCGCAGGCAGCGCGCAGCCGGCCGACTTGCATCGTCCATGGTGAGGTGGGGAGCATCCCCACGATCTCGCGCTCCAGCGCGTCGCGGCGGTGCGACAGCGCGTCGATCGCGCCCCTGGCGTCGAGCAGCGTGGCTTGTGCCGCCGGCCAGTCCAGTGTGACCGCGGCCAGCCAGTCGCGATGGCGTTGGGTCCACGCCTTGCCGTCGTCGAACCGGATGTCGTGGCGTAGCAGCAGCTTGGAGAGCCGGTGACGAGCACGCATCAGGTCAACCCGGACCGCCTCGCGAGCGCGGACCAGGTCCCTGAGCGCCTCCTCCTCATCGCCCGGAACCCGAACGGGGTGCAGCTTGCCGGCGAGCAGCAACCGCGCGAGCAGCTCCGCGTCACGCCGATCGGTCTTCACACGGTCCCCCGCCGCCCTGGGGATCTTGCTCGGCGCCGCAACCACACACTCCACGCCGCGCTTGGCCAGCTCGCGCGCTAGGCCGTACCCGGTTCGGGCCGGCCTCATACGTCGCGCAGACCGGCCGCGGCAACCCGGCGCAGAAGCCGGCCGCCTGCGCGCTCTCGCCGCCCATCGCAAACGTCTGCAACTGCCCCGTCTCGGCGTCTAGCACCACCGCGACGATCTTCGCCGCGTGCACATCAAGGCCGACGAGGGATCTAGCCTTCGCCATGGCTGGTTCCTCCTATTCGATTGTGGACCGCCGCGCGGGTTACAGCCGCACGGCTGAACAACACCCCACAAACGACATGGGGGAGCCGGCCACTTCTACAACGCGAACCGGACAGACAACCAATCCATATTGTCTAGCCCGCGCTTGGGACGGTACTCGGTGCGAAGCCCCCACCGCACGTCACATCAACCCCAACTGAATAGGTCGGGCGAGCCAAACGCACAGAATTAGCCAGAGCCCAGGACCGCCCCAGGCGCACGGACCGTATCTCGCGACCGTGTTCGGGCGCGGGGGTTACGTCAGGACCCGCGCCCGACGATGACCCGCGCTGCGTGGCGCGCCGGGACGCACGGCTCGCTGCTCAAGCGAGATGCAGTAGCTTCAGTATCCATTTTGGGACTACGGGTATTCCGCTCACGCCCGTAATCATTTCCCCCGACTTGTAGGGGAGGCCGATTTCCTTGTCGCCGACCTTGATCATCAGTTCGCTTATCTCCGGCTCACTGTGTTTTTTGCGCCACATCATCAATGGAGCGTAGCACATGTCAGGTTCAGAGCACCGATCAGGAGCATGCTCGAGAAGAGCAGCGCGAACGTGATCGCTGTCAGACGTTTCTTAAAGCTCAAGACCCTGTCATTAGCCAAGGACGAGCTCCAAACCACCCGGAGCACCGTGACGCCGACATCCTCGGGTAAGCGCGCCGCCGTGTCGTACGCCACGTAGACCTCTTCCTTGCCAATGTCCTCGGCGCCCGTTGCGGCCGTGGCGAGCAATCCAGTGATCGTCGCCGCGACCGAGGGCAGCAGCGCCCACTGCCAGTGCGGAGCGATCGCCGTTTGAACGGTGAGGATGGTGCTGGTGAGCGCGGTGGCAAGCGCCGCGAGCCCGAGTGCGCTCGCGGTCAAGCTCGTCGAGAGCGTGACCTGGATGGAAAGCTGCGTCAGGCCGAGCGAGAGCAGGTGGCCCACGGCCTCGACAGGACGATCGTCACATATATCCCTTCTGTGTATAAGCCGGATTCTGGCGCGTCTTCCGTCCTTGGATAGCCCTACGGTCCTGGGCATCCCATTAGTTGGCCCCCGCGCAGCGACGAACTGCCGGGGGCCGTGGCAAAGGAGCGTGAACTCCCATGCAAGACGACCCTTCTATGGACCCGGCGGATGTCCTGCGCGTCAGCGACTCGGCGGTCTACGGTCTTTTGATCCTGCCGGACGAGCAACGACCCTGGTCAGTCCGCGAGCTGGCATTGGAGCTTGGCAGTCCCATCGACGTAGAGGACGCTCTCGCACGCTTGCACGGTGCGGGCCTCGTGCATCGTTGCGGCGAGTTCGTTTGGGCTACACGAGCTGCGCTCGCGGCGGACGCTATCGAGATATAGGGACCCAATCACGGACGAGGGCGCAGGCGCGGCGTTCCGACTAGGCCGCCTTTCGTCCCTGATGACGGCTTGCCGCATATTCCTGTGTCCAACGTTGACACGAGTAATACTGCTCGTGCAAACGCACGGCTTGGAGGCGCTGGCGCTTGGCAGCGCTCAACAAGGCGGCCCGAGATAGCGCGGGTGTCTCTAGTGAGCTAAGGGGCACCAAGCGCATAGGTCCAGCAAGGGCTGGGAGCATGTGCCGGTCCACACTTGTCCGGACCGCACGCGCAAACACCTCCGAGAGGGGGCCGGGATCGCCATCATCAGCACGGGCAAGCGCACGAAGGTACTTGGCTCGCGCACGCTTATCGATGATCGCGGGAGGGGCGCTGTTCCGAACAAGAAGCAGGTTTGTGACGAGGCGGCCGACACGCCCATTACCGTCTCGGAACGGGTGGATCTGCTCGAACGCCGAATGAAGGCGGGCGAGGTATGCAAGGAAGTGCTCGCCGTCAGCGGGACCCTTATTAGCAATGCTTAGCCAGTCGTCAAGGCGCGGATGAATATCAACCCATGGAGCAACCTCAAGGCCCGGACGAAGCTGTTGTATTTCGCACTCACGGAAGCCACCGGGTCCCTCTTGGGGTTTTGCGTGCTCGTCGGGGAATCGGCTCCAGACTGGCTCCATGACTAGCTTGTGTATCTCCCTCAACTCAGTAACCATGATGCGAGGACCTTGGGCCGGACCATGGACAGGTCGCATCGCGCGCGCATAGACCCACTTAGCGGCATCTCCATAGCCCTCAATCTCCAGATACTCGCGCAAATCCTTATTGCCGACCGCACGGCCCTCGGCGAGGAGTGCCTTCACTTGACGCAGAACAAGCGTGTTCCCCTCCATGGCCGTTGAGTGATGTGTCTCTTCGTGCCAGATGTCCTCCCATATGCCCTCTGCTTCGACGGGTAGCGGTAGGCCACCGACGGCCCATAGATCCTCTAGGGATCGGTCGTACCGTGCTAGAACATGCTCTCTTGTAGGTCTGCCTCGCGCCACTTTGGTCCAATATAGGCCATAGAAATTGGTCAATGCGTTACGGGATCAAAGTAACGCTCGGACCGGACAGATGCCTTCGTAAGGCCCCTTGACAAACGTCTGTGCGTCAGGTAACCTTACAGTATGCCTCCGGTAGACCGCAATGCACCACGTCGAGCCGACTCGTCCGGGTCCACGTACTCGCTCATGGAGTTCATGCGCGAGTTCCCCAACGATGCCGCGTGCCTTGAGCACCTGTGGCGCTCGCACTATGCGTCGGACGGCGAACACGCGATGTGTCCAAAGTGCGAGCAGGAGCGCGTCTTTCGCCGGTATGCGACGGCGCAGGGTCGCCAGTCGTGGACCTGTACCGGCTGCGGCCATCATGTCCATCCGACGGCGGGGACGATCTTCGAGAAGTCCTCGACGTCGCTGCACTTGTGGTTCTACGCGATGTATCTCGTGACTAGCACTCGGTGTGGGATCTCCGCCAAGCAGCTAGAGCGCTCGCTGGGCGTGACCTACAAGACGGCGTGGCGGATGCTGAACAAGATCCGCAACGAGGTCATGGTCGAGGACGGCGAGCCCTTGAGGGGGGACGTGGAGGTCGATGAGGCGTCCGTGGATGGCAGGCCACGCAAGCCGCAGGGACAGCACCGCTATCTTGCATCGTCGCCGACGCGCCGCTCTGAAGCCGCGAAGCTCCGCGAACGTAGTAGAGCAACGGTGTTCGCTGCCGTGGAACGCGGCGGTCGGATCAAGGCGACGGTTCTGCCGTCGCGGCGTGGGCCACGGCTCAAGCGCCAAGTGATCGAGTGGGTCGAGCCCGAATCGATCATCATCACCGACGAGTGGTCCGCGTACAACGGCCTAGACGAGCACTTCATCGACCATAGCCGGATCAACCACTCCGCCGGAATCTACGTGCAGGGCGACACGCACACGAACACGATCGAGGGCTTCTTTGGCCATCTGAAGCCGTCGATCAAGGGCACCTATCGCAAGGTGTCCCACAAGTGGCTACAGGGCTACCTGAACGAGTTCACGTGGCGCTACAACCTGCGCTACCAACGCAACCCCTCGATGTTCGCTGAACTAGTCGAGAAGGCGTGCTCGAAATGAGCGAAGCGAAGACCATCGAAGCGCTACACGCGGCAGCCGAACGCCGCAAAGCCGCAGAAGACGAGCGGCACGCCGCGTCAGCCGAACTACGCAAGCGCGTACAGGACGCTCATGCGGCGGGCGTCAGTCCGACTCGGATTGCTCAGGAGGCCGGTCTTTCTCGTCAGGCTGTTTACGAAGCCCTGGGTCAGCGACCTTCCTAACCGTCTTCAGGAAGTCCTCGCGGGATGGGATCGGAACCTCGATATCCCCATCCTTCGCCGGGATCGTCTGGGTCGGTTCCACGTCCTTGTCTGCCATCACCCCAGGCTAGCGCTCGAACGTTCCCATCGGGGCGAGCTGCACACTGTCGAACGTAAGCACCCCGGCCAGCTTTTCGAAATCCTTTGGGTTGTACTGGAGTACGCCTACATTGGCTTCCTGCGCCGACGCGGCGATCAGCACATCCCCGAGACCAACGCGGTGATAGCCACCACCGCCCTTCTCTGCGAGGTCCCTCACGGCCTTGAGTGCCGTGGTAATCGTCCCCTTCTTCAAGGGCACTTCGGTGGGAAAGTCATACAAGTCATCCCACGCGCGAAAAGCGGCCCTAGACGTTGCGGAGTGCAGCAGCTCAAGGCGCACTATGGGGCTCATCAGAAGTTGGCCCCGCACCAGTGCATTGGTCCAGTCCTGTGGCGTATTACCGAGATCCTTGGACCGGCGGATTGCAGTCCAAGCCGACGTATCGACTATGAGGCGGCGTCCCCCGTAAGGCTCTCTATAGGCCATCGGGTTCCATTGGTCTCGTCGCCACCCTCATCAATATCTGCTTCCATCGCGCGCGAGAGCGCGAGTTCAAGTTCGCGGAGCTTGCGCCCTCTAAACGGCCGACGACGATAGCGCAGCCGGTTTATTGCAGCACGAATCCCTGGAACGCTGTTCATGTGCGCGCCATCCAAAGATCCGTAGTTTGGGACGACAAGGCGATAGGCGACTTATACAGTGATGGCATATATGTGACCAGGCCGAGCACGAGTGGAGCCCCCAGTAGCGCCGCGGGCCGCGAGCGCAACAGCAGCGGACTCCCTATCGCGGGCAGCGCGGCGCCCAGCAGCAGCACTGCCGGCAAGGCGAGCGCGATCGCACCCAAAGTCCCGTGATACTCCGCCCACCACTCTTGCGGCAGGGCGGCGTGCGCAAAGCGCGCCAATCCAGAGGCAAGGGCGCTGAGACCTGAGCCCTTGGGCGAGTAGGGAGCCGTGAGGCGCTCCACAAGCGAGTTCGCTGTCAGCGCTCCGTAGCGACTCTCGTTCATCGCCAGCCAGGGGGCGATCAGGGCGACCGGCAGAGCGAGCGCGAGCGCTGTCGCACCAAATGCCATCCGACCACCGCGCTCGCGAAACAGCGCGAGGACCGGGACGAGCAGCAGGACGGCCAGACACGCGAGAGTGATCTGGGTCAGCACGCACAGAGCCAGCAGTCCGCCGGCGACCACCAAGGAGGCTGCGCGTGGTTTTGCTGTCGCGCTCCACAGGACGAGCGCGTAGAGCAGCACGAGGGGGAGCTCGAGCGAGGCGTTTGAGACCGTGATCGCACGTACGATCACGCCGGGCCACAGCAGCGTCGAGAGCGCCAGGCAAGACGGTATTTGCCAATGCTTCTCGAACACGGCTCGCGCCAGCAACACCAACAGCGCCACGGCCGCCATCAGCAGCAACAGGTCGAACGCGCGTACCGCCAGGACCTTATCGCGGTAGTTACTGGGAATCAGATAGGCGGGCGCCGCCATCACGTAGTACAACGGCGGCTGCCATCCCTCATAGCTGCTGCCGCGCAGACCGAGCAGACGCGGGTCCAGGCCGCTCGGCCTGGGATAGGTGCCCTGTTCGATCGACAGCTCCTGCCACGAGACGTAGTCGCGCCCCACCCAGGGTATGCGGCCGTGTTCGGCGACTTCTTGGACGTAGGCGAGATGCGCGCGCTCGTCCACTTCGGCGAAGATGTGAAAGCGCGCGACCGTGACCGCGCCCAGCACGAAGATCGCGGTCACCTGGAGCACCATCAGTACAGCCGCGGGGTTGCGCCTCCACCGCTCACGATTTAGCAACGCATGCTTGGATCCAGGACGTCGGACGTCGTGCGAGCACTGTCTGGGCCCTCCGGGGCGATGTGGAGCGCCGGTGTCATTGCACATCTGACTGTTCCTCTCTCAGCTCCTGGGGTGGCTGCGCGCTCGGGTGTATGGTTGAAGGAGCCTCGTGGCCAATCCACACCGGCGCTCAGACTCCGCCCCTCACCCCACGAGCACCACGCGTCATCACATCACGCGGGGTACACCTCACCTACGCCGCAACGGCGACCAGCGCGAGTTGCGAGCGGGTGCGGCAATTGAGATACAGCTGCCGGTAAGAGCACGGCTGGATGGATAGTTGGTTGGGCGAGCCGAACGCACGCGGTCAACCAGAGCGCGTGGGCCACCCCCACCGCACGAATATACCACGCGACCATGTTCGGGCGCGGGTTACGTCCGGTCCCGCACGAGACGGTACACAGCGCTATGTGGTGCGCCGACAACGCAAATCCGTGTGCAGGCGGCGCCAAGCAGAATGTGGCCCCAGATGTATGCCCACACCCACGAAAGCGACGGGTGGCTGTTGTTGTTTTGCCTTGCGTATAGTACACGCGGCGGATGCAATCTTAGCTGTTCACGGGGTAAGAGCACCGTTTACCCAGCCCGTCGATGTCTCCCAGTACCAGTACGAAATCCCACCACCACCGCTGTTCATATAATAAATCGCAACGTATGCTCCTTCGCGCACAAGACTCGGACTACTATACGAATTCACCGATCCGCCAAGAATCCCATTTTCCCATTGAGGTTTCCCACTCCAGTACCAGTACGAAATTCCACTGCTCTTGTTGACATAGGCGATAAACGTATATCCATTGCTCGCTTCGCGTACCAAACTCGGGCTTGTGCCGGGTGCCACTTCACCACCGAGAGTGCCATTGACCCAACCAGATTCCGCATCCCAAAGCCAATACGATACCCCACTATTCTTATTAATATAAGAGATAAACGTATAGTTACCCTGACGTACCATGCTCGGGCTTGTGCCGGGTGCCACTTCACCACCGAGAGTGCCATTGACCCAACCAGATTCCGCATCCCAAAGCCAATACGATACCCCACTATTCTTATTAATATAAGAGATAAACGCATAGCCGCTGCTCGCTTCACGTACCAAACTCGGGCTTGTGCCGGGTGCCACTTCACCACCGAGAGTGCCATTGACCCAACCAGATTCCGCATCCCAAAGCCAATACGATACCCCATGATTCTTGTTAACATAAGAGATAAACGTATAGTTACCCTGACGTACCATGCTCGGGCTTGTGCCGGGTGCCACTTCACCACCGAGAGTGCCATTGACCCAACCAGATTCCGCATCCCAAAGCCAATACGATACCCCACTATTCTTATTAATATAAGAGATAAACGCATAGCCGCTGCTCGCTTCACGCGCAACGCTTGGGCTAGTCCCAGGCGCAATTTCACTACCCAGAGTTCCATTTACCCAACCCGACGTCGTATCCCAATACCAGTACGAGAGGATTCCGTTATTACCTGTGTAAAATGCGTCCGTAAACGCCCCACCTTCAGGTGTATAAACAACACTTGGACTATGATTTACGGTCTGTGTAGTAACGGTTTTATCATCACCGTAACTTGTAATACCACCGCTGGTCGCCACGATTCGATAATGATAAATACTGACTGGCAAAAGACCGCTAATCGAAGCGCTCTCAGGTACGGGGCTCGTGCCCGTACCAGCATCTCCTTCTGATGTCGATAAACCGTAAGAAGTACTTTCTCCGTACTGGAAATAATACTTAGCATCATAACCACGTGGGTTCACGGTACCAGTCAGCGTAACACCCGTTAGTTGGATGTTTTCTGCAATACCTGTAACAGCTTCAACCGGACCGTCAGTTGTAAATGTATGATCCCCACCGTCGCTAGTCCCCGTATCGCTGTACGCAACGATGCGGTAATGATAGGTTGTGCCCGATTGCAGTCCGCTAATTGGGTAGCTCTCCGGCTCGGTTATTTTGCCCGTGCCGGCATCACCCGGATATGTTGAGGATCCGTAGGATGTGCTAGTGCCGTATTCAAAATAATATGTGGCTTCAATGCCGTTGGGATTTACGCTTCCATTCAGGGTCGCCTGGGTTGTAGTGATACTTGATGCTGCGGTGGTGGTCACCGCCGGCGGACTGGGCAGTCTTTCGTTTTCGTTTTCGGGTAGGGTCGCTGGCAGGCAAGAGCGAGGAACAAAAACCCAGTTAGCTTCGCCGGGCTGGTAGCGATCATCTCTCACCATTACATACCGCCCTGTGCCATCCGTACTTTCATACTTAGTGATATAACGCCACTTTAAGTGCCGGGGCATTGGAGCCTGGTTCTTGTGCGGCATATGCTGGTGCGGTCCTGACCGGTTCTTGCTCTACATTTTTTTCACTCCACGGCCGGTAGTTCGCGTACTCAGGACATGCTTGTGGATTGACCACATAACTGCCGTCTGATTCTCCTTTGTTAGCTTTATCACCGTACATGAATTCTGCTTCGGGTATCAAGAATGCACCAGTTGAGCCTTCGCCACACTTGCTGTTTTTGTTGCTGTTTTGCTTTTCCAAGCTAAACTTATCTTCGATCCAGCCACATCCCTGAAAGGCCCCGTTGACATATCCGCCATACGCATGTTCGCCATGACTGTTTTCACTTGAGTATGAGACTACTTCTATCTCCGTGCCAGCCGCGCAGTTACCCAACACAAAGCCAAACGGCCCATTTTGGACATCCGAATCCTTATATTTAGAAGAGCACTTGTAATCTCCGTTTGCCGATGTCGTAAGCGGCTCTACTTCGCTCAGGGAAGGCCTTAGTCCAGGTGATATTCTTTCTAGGCTACCCACCGTACCCACATCGGCGAAGGCAACACTCGTCTCACACAGCACGAACGCGAGAAACAGCAGACAGGAGACCGCCAGTTGACGGCCAGCGGTTCTCCCTATTCCAGATAGACCATCCACCTTACGCCAACCTGTCCACTGCGCCTCACCACGAATCGAGTTCACCGTCATCCCCTGTCACATAAATCAAGCTGGTCAGAAAGACACCCGTTACCCGAGCCCCCACTTTTGCGGGACTCAGCTACGTGAAACCGACTTTATACGTCCCGATGTGGCGAATACAAGATGTCATGGAAAAGATTTGAACTTATGCAGCTAGTGAGTCAGACAAAATAAGATCGATGACGGATTGAGTGCACAGGAAGAAAGCTGCTCGCAGGCTGGAACTCAGGAGCTACCGAGCGGCGGCCAGCAACGCACACAACGAGGTCCACGTCGCGCCCTGGCGGCCAACACGAGCGGTTCAGCAGTAGTCGAATAGCCGTGCGACTTGCTCACCATACGGCGAGAGCGACCATGCGTTGGGGCGTCCTGGAAGCCCGGCCCTCTTGATGAGTAGGCCCGCCTCGTTCAAACGCGATAGCGCCGTGGAGGTCTGACCCAGATGCGACAGATCGATCCCGGCGGCGATAGCCTGGTTGCTCGCGCCTGGATGCTCAGCCACGTAGGCCAGACATAAGCGTCGGCGTTGCGCGCTGCCGTGACGCAGCTCCTTGGGGATCGATACGGGATCCGGCCTTGAACCTGCACTCATCTCCTGCACGAGCACCTGAGCGCGAGCGTTGCCCCGCTCCATCTCCATGTTGGCGGTGTACACACCGAGATACGGAGCCACCACGATCCCAGCAAGTTCCCCGAGTAGCCCTATGAAAGCCGGAGCCTCGCCGGCGACAAGCCGTGCGTGAAGTATTCCCGCGAGCGAGGCGATCGTCGCCTCCGCGACCAGTGGGATGGGCTGCTCGTCACTCGGCAATTGCTCCCGCGCACCATCCACCAGCGGCTTCAGCGGCGCCAGAAGGTCAAGACGGCGCTTGAGCGTCGCTGGTGGACCCGCTAGCGACTCCACCAGACACACCCTCGCTAGCTCCGGCTCACGGTCAAGGAAGACAAGCAGCGCCTCAATACCGGCCAGCACGCCGTCCAGCCAAGACGTCTCGGCTTCAAACGCTTCGATCGTCAGCCCTGTGAGGCGTGCCATCGCCTGCTCCAGCAGCTCCAGAAAGCAGTCCTCAAGGCTTGGGAAGAGCTTGCGGAACACGGACGGCGACACAGTCGCACGTTCGGTCACGAGCCCGATCGTCGTGCTACGCAGACCCCGCTCGGCGACAACCCGCGCCATCGCGTCGAGCACGTCGCGACGCTGCATAGCCTGAACCTCCTCGTCCAGTTGTCCGCGGCTCCGTGACGAAGCCATGCGCTCGTCGGTCGCCAACCCTCAGAGCCCCTGCAGCAGACTCAAGACGAGCACGAACGAGACCTGACCGGCTACAGTCTGGCTGTTCGAAATATGTCGGCCAGTCGCCATTGAGGCGGACAGTCAACAAGATCGGTGACTATTCGTCAAGGCCGATATTCCACACGCCCCAACGTTCGCCTCGACGGCACAGGTAACGCGGTGCTTGCTCACACTCAGAAAGGCGCGCTTTGGCCGCTGCCGCAAATATGTCTAAGTGCTGAAGACCTTCTTTGTCATGCATGAAGCTGCTCCAGTGCTGCGCGGATGTCCTTGACGATGATCATCAGGTGTTGGGCGTCGCTGGGGGCGAGGCTCAGACCGTATCTTTTGTAGAACGCGCTCGCCTGCTTGCTTATCGAATGCACGACCAGTGATCGGATGCCCACTTGTTCGGCAACGCCCACCGAGCGGCGCATCGCGTCGGCGAGCAGCCACGCCCCGAGACCTCTGCCCTGACTGAGCTGCCCACTGCGAGACGCACCGGCAAGATCACCGGTATTCGGCCCCGGCAGTTCAAGGGCCTACGGTGTACTGTGCTTGTCCAATCCGCCGTACACAGATCGCCAGAGCGTCATTTGGAGGCTAGATGGGGTCGGGCGCGTGTAATAAGTTGATCCGATCACCGTCGTGAACCAAGAGCCCCAAAGCCGCAGCACCACCACGATATTGCGGCAGCAGAGCCCGTCGCCCCATCTGTCGAGTACTCCCCGGCGCTCGCGACTAGTGCTGAATGTCGCAATCATCGCGATCACGCTCGCTTTCTCCTACATAGCTCTGAGCACCATCAACCTCTCGCTGGCCTGGCGCGCGTTGCGCACGAGCAACTACTGGTGGATAGCCGCATCGCTCGTTGCGTTTGGAATCGGCAACGTGACGCGCGCCTTCCGCTGGCGCTCGCTCTTTGCCCGAGGTCGTCGCCCGCCTGTCGGCGTGGCGTGGAACGCAATGATGGTGGGATACCTCTACAACAACATCATGCCCGCGCGCGCCGGCGAAGCCGCCCGCGTCGTGGTACTCACGCGGCGTAGCTCGGCTCCCGCTACCGAAGTCGTCGGCACCGTCGTGCTCGAGCGCCTGTATGACGTGATCGCGATCCTCGTGATCTTCTTTGCCGCCGAGTCGTGGCTACCGCATGTGAGCTGGTTCGGAACGGCGGCGGTGGTCGCAATCGTGCTGGCAACGCTCATCGTCGCTGCCGCGGCGGCCTTGTCTATCTACGGCGACCGCCCCCTGCGCTGGTTGCTGCGCCCGCTACATCGATTTTCGCTGTTCTCGGGCGAGCGCTTTGAGCGGACGATCGACGAGCTGACATACGGCCTTAGCGGATTGCGCCACCCGCGCCTGGCGCTCGAGGCATCTCTATGGACACTTGCCGCATGGCTATCTACAGCCCTATGTGCCTACTTCGTGGGCGTCGCATTCCATCTGCATCTGCCGTTGGCTTGTGGGGTGCTCGTCGCCGTCGCCATCGGACTGGCCATGATCATCCCATCCCCGCCAGCCGCCGTCGGCGTCTTCGAGGCAGCCGCACTGATAGCGCTAACGGCCTACGGCGTCCCGCACGCATCCGCGCTCTCCTACGCCGTGGTTCTGCATCTCGTCAACTTTGTGCCGTACATAGTCATCGGCGTGTTGACGCTGCACTACAACTCGCGCCATCCAAGACGACTTGCTCCATCGGCCCCCATCGCTACATGACCGCGCTATGTTAGACCACGGTGTATCGCTAATCTTGCGGACCGTGAGCCGCAAGACCACGCTGTCGCTTTACGCGGCCATATGTTGCTGCTGTATGTGTATGTATATAGCGCCGGACACCTGCCTCGCGCAGCCAGATACTCACTTGGGGATCCTGCTGTCCGTCACACCACTTCCGACAGCCGCGAATCCATCTACGGGAACACCTCAGGTGACCTGGTCCACTGGAAACGGATCTCCTGGAATCGTGACCGTCAACTCAGGTGGGCCTAAAGAAACCTTTTTCGCATGGGGCACAGAAGGATCCTCTTCGGCACCGTGGCTGTCGGCCAATCAGGCGTATGTGTTCCGGCTCTACTCGATAGCACCTCGACGCCGGCTGCTGGCACGCCTTCGGGTAGATAAAACCGCATCCCTCGAAGTCGTTGGCCTACCGCAAGCACCCGCCATGACCTCTCCAGTCGAGAACCGACTGCTCCAACTGCTTCCTTTTGGTTTTACCGCAGTCCTAGCTTTGCTCGCGACTATGTACATCCGAGAGGTGCGCAACGATGCATAGGCGTGTCGGAGCGCTCATGGCGGCGCTAGCGTGTATCACGGTGTTGGTAACCGTCGAGCGTGCACCGGAGCGCCCGCTGGCGCTACAACCTATCCCCGATTCCGTCGAATACGCAAGCTCGGCGCAATCGCTTGCTAATGACCGAGGCTTCTACAGCTCCTCCTCAGTCACGTACAACTGGCAACAACCCCCCCGTTATCCCCCGGGCTATCCGATGGCACTCGCTCCGTTCGCTGCGATCGGATCCTATCCGCGCAATGTCCAGCGCGGCGCAAAGTTCTGGGCGATGGCGTACGTGCTCGTGGCAATAATTGCGGCATGGGTGCTCGGCGGTCCAGTTGCAGCGATACTCGCAGCCCTGTTCATCGGGATATCGCCGTTTGCCAAAGACGCGGCCGGCCTCGTCCTGTCCGATACCTTCACCGCTACTCTCGCCGTGCTCATGTTGCCACTGCTTAGATACATGAATCGTCCCGGTGCTCGGCTCGCCGGCGCCGCCAGCGGACTTTCGACGCTCGCTCGTATTACGGGAGGCATCAATCTAATTGCGCTGCTGGCTTCCTTGCCGCCTCGCTTTCTCAAGTCTGCCCTGCTGTTTGCGTTGCCGTCGCTCATCATCCTCGCCCTACTGCAGTGGGCCCTATTCGGGAACCCACTGGAGACCGGCTACACATACTGGGGAGTGGCGAATCACAACTTCGCGCTCAGCTACCTAACAGGTAGCTCTGTGCGTGAGGGTCCGTTCATTTTCCCGGACCTGCTAAACGGAAAACTTCTCAGCTGGATCTGCCCGTGTCAGCTCGGCGGCCCACAAGCATCGATGCCGAATCTGACGTTCTACCCGACACTTCTGGCAGGCGGTTTCTGGGTGTTCTCACCACCGCTTATCCCGCTCCTGGGCCTTGTATACGCGTGGCGACATCGGCGAGAGGCGATTGGGCGATACACATTGCTGGTTACGTTCCTCTCGCTGCTCGTTTTCGGAGTCTACTTCTACCAGGGAACTCGTTTCATGGCTGGTCCCGCGACATTGCTCACAGTGCTTGCAAGCGTATGGCTCGCCGAGATCACCGCTCAACTGTGGCGACGACGGCCACGCACCGGTCCCGCGCCCGCCGGCTAAGGTCTCGACGCCATCCGCCCCTTCAGCCATTAGGATACCCGCCGTATGGAAATCACGTTTCTCATCCCCGCATACAACGAGGCCCGCACAATCGGAGAAGTGCTTGATCGCATCTCGGCGCTCGATCTCGACTTCGAGGCCATCGTGGTCGATGACGGATCCACGGACGCAACGGCCGATGTCGTGGCTTCGTACGCGGAGACGAACGGGCATGTGCACCTGTTCGCAAAGACCAACGGCGGCAAGGGCTCAGCGCTGCGCCACGGAATCCCACACTGCCAGGGCGATATCGTCGTGATCCAAGATGCAGACATGGAGTACGACCCGGTCGACGTCCCAGCCCTGATCGAGCCCATCAAGCGCGAGGCGGCTGACGTCGTTTACGGTTCGCGTCTCTCGGGAGGGCGCCCTCAACGCGCCTACATGTTCTGGCATCTGGTCGGTAATCGATTCCTGTCCTTGCTCACGGGAATTCT
This sequence comes from uncultured Solirubrobacterales bacterium, assembly GCA_963715765.1. Classification (GTDB taxonomy): domain Bacteria; phylum Actinomycetota; class Thermoleophilia; order Solirubrobacterales; family Solirubrobacteraceae; genus Palsa-744. The sequence continues at coordinate 2,227,194 of OY970270.1, read as the reverse complement.
GTTCAACACCACGATCACAGATATGGAGACCGGGTACAAGGCATTCCGCGGTGACGTACTCAAGCAACTGCATCTCACTGAGAATCATTTCGGAATCGAGCCCGAGATCACCGGAGAGATCTGTCGTCTGGGGCTGCGTATATATGAGATACCAATCGCCTATTACGGTCGCACATACGCCGAGGGCAAGAACATCACCTGGAGAGACGGCCTCCGAGCAGTGTATGTACTTATGCGCACACGACTTCGACCAATGCGTTGAGCGCAGGTGCGCCGATAGCTACCATTTTGCGCCAGCTTTATCTTATACTACAAGGACATAGCCCATAGATGACATTTCTGCGTAGAAGCGAGACCATCGGGAGAAACATGCCGCAGCTCACAGCGATAGCTGAGAAGTCCTTTTTCACGGGGAGGACGTTGTGGATGATGCTTTCATACAGATGGACATGTACAGCTGCTGTAGCGCTTTCTTGCGTCCTTGTGGGCTGCGGATCCTCGACGACCACCCTCGTAGACCAAACTCAACAGCGATGTTTGCTAGGGACGCCGACGAGGGAAGAACGACAACTCATCGCCCCTCGACCTGGAACCTTCTATTCGGTCGACGTACTCAATCCAGATATGGTCGCTTTCCACGGGCAATATTTTCTGTATTTTTCAGGGAACGATCGCCACGCCGCGGAAGGTAACTGGCGAACCGGGCTGGCGATATCTCGATCTCCAATGGGCCCGTTTCGCGTCCAAAAAGATCTGGTTGGCAATTATCTCAATGGTGGCACCACTGTATGGAACGGGCGCCTGTGGCACATCGTTGAGGACAACCCCGTCGATACCACCGATATCCTGGGGGAGCTAGCCAGCTCCAGCGATGGTATTCGCTGGAACCACCAGGCATTTCTTCCGGGCTTTACGGTCGATGGCGTCACCTATCACGGCGCGGATTTTTTCTTGGAACCCGAGGGCTCACGCCTTGACGTCTACATGCTCGCCGTTCCACCAAGCGGCGGTCTAGGACGCTCCCTCGGATTTGCGTCCTACTCGGACGGTCATTGGTCCCCTTTCCACATTATTCTCAACATCAAATCAGTCACTCACATGAATTGGTCTAGCGCGGATCTTGGGGAGCCTGCGACGTTTTACGCAGCGGGTCAACATTACCTTCTCTTTGTCGGGCTCGCCCGGGACGACCTGACCCGGAGTATAGGCATGGCCCGAGAATCAAAATCCGTCTGGAGCATTTGCAACGATGACCCCGTTATCCCGAACACTGCCCGCTGGGGAACTGCAAGCTCGATAGATCCATCGCCACTCATACAAGGCGGCCGCCTCTATCTTTACTATGGCGCTACACGCACAGCAGGCTTTCCTTCCAATCTGGGTGGTTCCATTGGCGTACGTGTATTCTCAATCCACTAGCCACCATCAGTTACCTACTGCCTATCGTGGCGCGACGAAATTGCCTCTCGCGTTTAAAATTGCGGGTCCTGTCGCTGGACAGACATGACAGGAATCACAAAATAGACCGGAGCTGCGCTAATCGGCAGTCAGGGGGCCACGTCATCGAAGCGTGACTCTTAGCAAGCGCAAATGCCTAGCCGCCGCCCCACGATACGAGAGTGGTGCAAACTGCGCCTTATCGAGAAACCGCTCTACGTAGCTCGCCAGCATACCCTCATGAGCCGGGCTTACGCAGGGCAACAACGCCATCCCACACGGTCATAGACTCGATCCCCAAAGCATCGCCAACAGCATCTGATTGCGCAAACCCAATAGTCCCACTGGCCGTATGGTCGATCAAACGCTTAATTAGACCAACGACTCCAGAATCGTGGCTCGGCATGACGACCGATTTGGCTACTTCTGCATCCATTGGAGTAGTGGCGCTGTCGAGAAATTGACTATCAAGCGGCACGGCAAGGGGACCGCCATCATGCCAGTCGGGTAGATATCCAGTTCCCCAGTCCTCAATACAATACAAACCTCCCGGGCGTAGGTGTGTCATGTACATAATCTGGAGCGTGCGGGCAGTTGTGATACCTACGTGCGAGGCGTCATCGATGACGACATCGAAGCCCTCCGGTGCATACTTCTTACGTATGTCTTGCAGGAGCGCGGCATCCGTTTGATCGCCACGAATGATATGCACTCTGCTACCAAGATCCAGATCGGGCGGCACTAGATCCACGCCTACAATTGTGGCCCGCGGGAAGGCATCACGCCACATCTCTAGCGAATGGCCACCCCACACACCCAGCTCAAGCAGCGTAAATGCACGTCTCCGCAACGGTGCGAGAAGTTGTTCATAAATAGCTAGATATGGCACGGGCTTGACGGCATGGCCTGTCGCTCGGCCATCAGGCAGCCGCAGCCATCGGTGACGCCGCAGTCGGCGACCCACGATGCGTGCTCTGGAGGTCAAGTCAGGCATTTGATGCCGCAAACCATACTTGTAGAATGCTGCAGACCCTCATGCCACAGGCGACTCGACGTTGAGCGCGACCAACTCGGGGTGCGCTGTGTAGTAGTCGAAGAATGCCTGCACCGCCTCCAACGGTTCGTACATCACCCCGCGGATCTTGAATGGCGCACTCCCCACCATGAGGTCCTCTCCGAACTCAAGTTCCAACGAGCGCACGTGGTTGGGGTGGAGAGGGTAGAAGGTCCAACCAAGAACCTCGTCTGGCATTTGCCGCTGGTCGACGCTGCCTGGGATGCCCATGAGCTCCGTGATCTGCTGCGCGATGAAGGCAAGGATTCGATTCGTGGGATGGTTCATCGTGAAGAACAGGAGCTCGTCCTGAAAGGTGGAGTCGATGAACGTGGTCACGCGCACGTCGCAACCCTCACCGCGGATATCCAACTCGGCCGTCGATTTTGCGGCCCACTCCCTTGCGTCTGATGGGAGCTCTGAGTCTTCCATCAAGCGGCACGTGCCAGCCACATCGAGACCAGACGCGTATGCCTGCAGGATCGACCGGTCGTGATAATCGAACGGGCCGTCGACGACCGGCTGCCCCTCTGCGTTGCGCAGATAGAAGAGATCCGGGAAATATCCAGCCCAATACACGCTCGGCCAGCGCACCACCGTGGCCGTCCCAGCGATTTGCGCGAGCGTCTCGGTGCCAAGGCCTACTCCGTTCCGGTAACCGTCGTCAACTCGCTGGAGAATCACCACGGGAGCATCGGCGACGGCCGCGTGGAGCTCAGGCACCATCTCTAAGGGGATCTCATGAACGGCGGGGAAGCTCACAAACTCAAACCGTCTTGCGAACTCCCCGTTGGTACTCAACATCATCTCCAGAGCCTTGGCCTGGCAGTTGCCGACAACGACGATCCGATCCACTGGGTAGCCTATCCGGCGCAGCCGCGTCAGCTAGTGGAACGTGCTGTCTCGATGACCGACGCCGAGCTGCCATCGAGCAGCAAGCCGAGCCGCTCAGCAAGCATCTCGGTCGAGCACTGCTTGGCGATGAGCGACTGGCCAGAGCGAGAGAGCTTTTGCCAGAGCTGGTCGTCCTCGTATAGGCGTATCGCATGTGCTGCAAGCTCCTGCGGGTCCTCGCCGATCAGCATGCATTGCTCCTCCTGATCCTCCAAGCCCTCTGCGCCGATCGAAGTCGTCACCACAGGCAGACCGACTGCCAGAGACTGAGTGATCTTGCCCTTTATTCCAGCGCCATAGCGAAGTGGAGCCACCATCAGCCGAGACTGGTCGAGCAGTGGCTGAAGGTCCTCCACCCAACCTGTGACATCCACGAGCGGCGACGCAAGCGCCTTTACTTCTGGGGGTGGAGCCGAACCTACGATGGTGACCTGAACGTCGCCAAGGTCGCGCCAGACCACTGGCATCACGTCTCTCACCAAGCGGATCGCAGCGTCAACGTTGGGAGTGTGCTCAAAACCACCCACGAACAGGATCCCAGAGCGATCAGCCGGCGGCTGTACGTATGGCTCGACGTTATGGACAGTTGGAATGACAATCACTCGCGATCCCGGCACGTCCTGTTCGACCTGCGCGCGCTCACAGTTACTGACAACGATGGTCGCGTCGGTAGCGCGAATCATTGCCAGCTCCAGATGACGCAGCGCTTCGGCCTTTGGCGCGATAGGCCCAAGATTGCCATTACTCGCCTCAATCAGACCCGTCGAGGAGCCAATAGTGCCCCGTCGAGCCTCACGCAGCCAGTGGAGATCGACGGTGTCGTACGCCACCGTCGCCGACGGAGCGAACTCTCGCACGATGTCGAGCCAGCGACTCGTCGTATGGGGACGGCTAAGAATCACCAAGTCGAGTTTTGGGCCGATCGTGTCCAGCTCGGCATTAACATGCAGCTGACCGTAGAGCACCTCGATGCCCATCCGCTGAAGTTGGCGGGTGTACGGTTCCGTCGGGGTGAGATTGTCGGGCATGAAGGTTACACGGGCGCCAGATGCAAGCAACGCCTGCATGATGCGCAGCATCCGTAGCGATCCTGCGTCGCGATCCCACATGGGAATTCGATGGTCGATCACGAGCACATGCGGCCCGCGGTGTCGGTTGGCCGCCACACGCAGGTTCGTCGGTGCCGAACGCAACTGCTCGGACTCGAGCCGATGACGCCACTTGGCAACGAACTTCGAGCGGTTCTGCTCCTGGTAGCGCTTGTAGCCGGACTCCGGATCGTTGCCCGCGGTAGCGCCCTCAATGTGGACAACCACAGCCTCAGGCTCATACAGGACACGCAGCCCCCGCTCGCGCGCCTCGAAGCACAGATCCGTGTCCTCGTAGTACATCGGCAGGTAGCGCTCGTCGAACCCTCCCGTCGCTCTCCAGAGCTCTGCGCTGACCATCAGCGCCGCCGCCGAGCCGTAGTCGGTCTCGCGCCTGTACTCATACTGGAAATGGTCGGGCCGATCGCCGCGGCCGTAGTTCACACCGGTGCCATCGCGCCAGACAATCCCGCCCGCCTCGTTGAGGCTGCCATCCGGGTATAGGAACTTGGGAGTCACAACGCCCACGTCCTCGGCCGATTCGGCGCAATCGAGCATCGCCGACAGCCATCCGGTCCTCACCTCTGTGTCGTTGTTGAAGATCACCAGCCAGCGACCGCGCGCAAAGCTCGCCCCGCGATTCACGCTGCGCAGATACCCCAGGTTCTGCTCGTTGCGAACGATCCTCGCCCCGCGCACCCCGTCGAGCAGGCGCTTGGTCGCCTCGTCGGCAGCATCGTCCACGAGAATCACCTCATAGCTCACACGAGTGGTGTTGTCGCGAATCGAGCTCAGGCAGGCCCGTGTGAGCTCCGCGTGCGCATACAGTGGGATGATCAGCGAGACCTTCGGGCTCTCATACTCCGGCAGCGAGATCACTTCGGAGCTGGCCACCACGCTCGCTCCAACGCCGTCGCCCTCGGCCGGCTCGGAGGAGGAAACCGCCGGCTTGGGCCGTTTAATCAGGATTCTGCCCGCCAGCCGCAGTGAAAGACGCAACGCACGAGCAAATAGAGATGTCTCGCCAATCGCGCCGTAGAGCTGACCCCTTGCACGCTGGAACGCCTGCCACGTCACCGACTCCTCGGTGCGACGGCTGAGATTCCTGGCATCGGCAAGCTCAGCGTTGCGAGCGGCAAGCTCGCCATCGCGCGATGCGATCTCCGCACGCAATCCCACGATGCGCTCCCGCCCGACCGCAATGTCCTGGTCGCGCTGCTTGAGCTCTTCATTCAGCTGCGCCTCTCGCTCACGCAGCTTGCCACGATCCACCACCCGCTCATGCTCGTGCGCCGCCCGCTCATGCTCATGTGCCGCTCGCTCGCGCTCGAGCGCGGCCACCCAATCGTCCTTGAGACTGAGCGTCGCATCTCGCTCGGCCAAGGCGTGCGCAGTGTCCAATTCCTTTGTTCGAACCAGCTCGATGCCACAATCGGCGAGCGTCGAGGTATCCGCCATCTCGGGCAGTGGCGCCTTCGATGCGAGTGCGACGACGTAGAGCGCGGCAGGATCCCCTGCCACACGCCACTCGTCCCCTGCTCGCTCGAGGTAGAAATCGGGCTGGTCGGCGATAGCACGCTCGCGCTGGGGAGCATCGATGGCGTGCAGGTGGGAACCGGTGATCGTCCGCTGACCCCAAGCGGCGACGTGTGGGAAATGCTCAGTCAGCAGCTCTTGGAACTCCTCGAGTGTCAGCTCATGCTCGTGAAATGGGTTGCGCTGACCGGTGGCCTCGCTGTAGAGCCGCCGATCCGGGGTCGAGATCACAAGCACGCCGTCATCTGACAGAACTCGCGCGATCTCCGTGAGCACCCGCTCCTGGTCCTGCACGTGCTCGATGATCTCAAACGCGACCACGGCGCCAAAGGAGCCAGGCTCGAAGTCAGAGAGGTCGAGTGCCGTGCCCACACGGAACCGGAGGTTCGCTCCCCCATAGTTGAGCTTGCTGTGCTCGACGGTCCGCTCGTCCACATCCACACCCACCACCTGCTCGGCCGACTCGGAGAGGATGGCGGCGCCGAATCCCTCGCCGCTACCGAGGTCGAGCACCTTACGTCCGCTGACGATGTGTGCGGCCCACATGTAGCGGTGGAAGTGCTCGTAGACGACCTGCACGTCCGGAGCCCACGGAACACACCGCTCGCCAGTCCACTCAATCAGCCGTGGCGCCGCTGCACGGCGTCGTAAGCTCACGCCCTTGTCCTGTTGGCGGATCGCAGGTCTCGGTGGTGATGGCAGACTCGCTCAAGCATTGATCGCCTCGCGACGGCGGACGGTCCCTGTCGCCGCGAGAACAGGACGATATCGCACCACCAGAGGGCAGCGAAGAGCCCACGCGGCTTGCCCGACTGCGTTATCCGCCAAGCGGTGGCAACATGATCGACTCCTACGAGCAGGAGCCGGCCGCGCGTGCAGCTCTACAACGCATCGTCGAAACTGAGCCCGAGGCAGCCGAGGATGTCGCGCTGATGGCCTATGGCGACGACGGCCTGCCCACCGGTGACCCAGAGTTCGCCAAGGCGCCAACCAGGACGATTTGTTCGGTGCAATTGGATAGCGCCGCAGCCACACAAACTGAGTGAGCCGACGGCGCCAAAACCGCCGCGTGGCAGAATGTGGCAGAATGTGGCAGAATGTGGCAGAATGTGGCAGAATGTCTTACTTACGGCGGTAAAACCCCTTCTGCCTGGAGCCAACAAACTCGATGACGCCACCCTCGCGAAGACGACGAATCTCGCGCCCCAAGCTCCTCGTGGGAATTCCCGTGTGCCGCTCGATATCGCCTGTATTCGGTCGCTCGAGCTCATCGATTGCTTGCAGCACGACATCGTATCGGTGCTCTGGGGTGAGCCGCGCATGTGACGGCCGCTTGACTCGACGCGGATCGTCGCTAACCACCATTGGAGACAGGCCGCTACTCGGATGCGGCCGCAGGACAACCTTAATCTGAGGTCCGTTCTCAATCCATTCTGGCTCTGGATATCCCCCATCGCGACACGCAGCGGCGATGCGATCGTATCCGCTCCCGTAACCCTCGATGATGCCCAGTCGCATCAGCACTCGCGATATGGCCTTATTGCGACGAAGACTCACGCCCGATTCGAAGTCCTCCCTGGAGAAACCCGGAGGCCATGTTCCGGGGCTGGAGATCTCGAGGCGGTCGGAGTACAGAGCAACAAAGATCGTGGCTCCCTCGATCGCGTAATCCGCGTGAGACACGGCATTGTTGAGGATCTCGCGAACCGCAACGCCCGGAAACAGATCCAGCTCTTCTCTGCGTGTACGCCCCGTGATCTGCACGACATGGTCGGTATTGCGCTCAATGAACCGCACCGCCGCCTCGATCCCGTCGAGCACGGTTCCATCACTCTCCTCACCCTTTACGGCCGGCTTGCTCTTGTCACTTCCTCGAAACCGAGCACAACGGATCTGGGCGTCCGGAAAATGGATGAAATGCTCTCGTCCAAACAGGATGATTCCCGCGCGGGTGGGAACCAGTTGGCCACCATATTCGCCCAGAACACCAAGACCTCGCAACTTGGCGTCAGTCGAATGCCCCAACCACCGCCTGATCATCTCCTGGTCGAGATCGTCGCGTATCAGTCCCAACAGCGGCTGCTGGTCCCACGCGCCAGTTTGCCGGGCCCTTTCAAGCTCAGCGACCTTCTCCGGACTGGCGGGGAGCGAGTTACTACCGATGCGAACGAACGTGCCCTTGTCCTTGCCCCTGTCCTTGATGAAGAAGGGTCCCGCCGCGTAGGAAGCGCGCAGAAGAAGCAGGTCGTGTTCCTGGTAGGTCACTATCTCAAGCTGGACGGTTGGCTGGGGGTCGATTGCATTCGCCACGGCATTCGCCAGCTTCTCCTCCTCTTTCTCCACATCGCCGAGTCCGAGAACAGTTCTCGTCTGATCCTCCACACCCACGATCAGGGTCCCGCCGGCCGTGTTCAGAAACGAGCAGACAGTTGCCAAGACCCGCTTCATGCTCGATAGATCTCGCTTGAAGTCCAGCCGGGTTCCCTCGCGCTCTGCCAAGAGGTCAGCTACAGACTTGGGTTCAGCGACAGACTTGGCCACCACGACAGCCTAAAGGCGTTGGACGACGGGGAACCATCGACTTCCACCGCGATGGCGCCCTGACCGCCGGGGCCAACGGATACCCTTCCCCCATGCCGCAACTGGCCAGCCACAGCACCCCGCCGATCGTCGCCCGCTCGCTGAGTAAGACCTTTCGCGTCCCCGAGGAGCGCACGCACACGCTCAAGGAGACCGCGCTGCATCCCCTGCGCCGCACACGCCACGAGACTTTCTCGGCGCTGAAGGACATCTCCTTCGAGGTCAACCGCGGCGAATTCTTCGGGATCGCAGGGCGCAACGGCAGCGGCAAGAGCACGCTCCTGAAGTGCCTCGCCGGCATCTACGGGGTGGACCGAGGCCAGATCTGGATGGACGGGCGCCTCTCCACGTTCATCGAGCTGGGCGTCGGCTTCAACCAGGACCTCGCCGCGCGCGACAACGTGGTGCTCAACGGCATCATGATGGGCCTCACCCCGCGCGAGGCGCGCAGGCGCGTGGATGAGGTGATCGACTTCGCCGAACTGCGCGAGTTCGAGGAGCTCAAGCTCAAGAACTACTCCTCGGGCATGCACGTCCGCCTCGCCTTCTCGGTGGCGATCCAGGTCGACGCCGACATCCTGCTCGTCGACGAGGTGCTCGCCGTCGGCGACGCCGCCTTCCAGCAGAAGTGCTTCGACGTCTTCTACCGAATGCGCGACGAGCAGCGCACGATCGTGTTCGTAACCCACGACATGGGCTCGCTCAACCGCTTCTGCCACCGCGCGCTATTGCTCGAGCGCGGCGAGACCGTGCACCTCGGCGAGCCCCACGAGGTCGCCGACCGCTACCTGGAGATCAACTTCGGTCGCGAGGCGGAGGCCAGCGGCGGGGTGGCCGACGGTCGCGGCGGCGACGGGGAGGCGCGCGTGCTGGAGGCGTGGATCGAGGACCAGCACGGCCAGCGACCCGCCTCGCTGCCCCAGGGACAGCGGATCGTGCTGAAGGCGCTCGTGCGCTTTGAGGTCGAGGTCGAGGATCCCGTTGCGAGCCTGTATGTGCTCAACGAAGATCACCTCGCGATCGTCGTGGCGAGCAGCGTCCGCGCGGATGAGCGCAGCGGACGCTTCAGCGCAGGGGAGGAAGTGCTTTGCTCGTTTGCCTTCGAGAACGTGCTCGCGCCCGGCCGCTACAACCCGCTGTTCACGCTCGCCCATCGCGGCACCGGCATGGACCTGATCGACCGCTACGAGGGCGCCTTCTCCTTCGTCGTCACCGGCCCCGAAGCGCTGGGTGGCGCAGTCGATCTGCCGGTCGATGTGGCGATGAGCCGCACCGGGGCCGGCTCGAGCCGGGAGATCGTGTTGTGAGCACCGAGACCCTGAGCCCCCCACAGCCACCGGGCATCGAGCCGCCCCCCTACGAGGGTCTCGGTCGCCCGATCAAGGGCCCGCGCGCGCTCAACGACGACTGGCGGCGCTTCTGGCACCTCACCTACAACATCGCGCGCAACGAATTCAAGCTGAAGTTCTTCGGCTCGGTGCTCGGCTACATCTGGCAGGTGATGCGCCCGCTGCTGCTGTTCGGCGTGCTGTATGTGTTCTTCGTGCTGATCGCCAAAGTTGGTGGTGGCGGACAGCCCAGCGAACAGTTCTACGGCGTCCAGCTGCTCGGCTCGATCATTCTGTTCACGTTCTTCGGCGAAGCCACCAGCGGAGCTGTGCGCAGCGTCTTTGACCGCGAGAACCTGGTGCGCAAGATCCAGTTCCCGCGCATGGTGATACCGCTTGCGATCGTGCTGCTGTCGTTCTTCAACCTGCTGCTCAACCTGATCGTCGTATTCATCTTCGCGCTGATCTCCGGCGTGCGACCGATGCTCAGCTGGCTGGAGCTGCCGCTGATCCTCACGCTGCTGATCATCTTCTCCACCGGCCTTGCAATGCTGCTCGCGGCACTGTTCGTGCGCTTCCGCGACATCTCCCCGATCTGGGAAGTCGTCAGTCAGATCGTCTTCTACGGCTCACCGGTGATCATCCCGCTGTCGAAGGTGCGCGAAGCGCTGCTCTACCCCAAAGCGCCCAAGCACGAGACGAGCTTTGACCTGTTCCTGCACGAACACGGCCATCTCCTCTACCACATCTACATGCTTAACCCGCTCGTCACCGTCTTCCAGCAGTTCCGCCACGCGATCGTCACCCACGCCACGATCAGCGCCGGGCAGGCGCTCGGCAGCTGGGCCGGACTGCTCGAGCCCGTGGGAGTGGCCGTCGCGACCTTCGCGCTCGGCTTCTGGGTGTTCAATCGCTCGGCGCCGTTTGTTGCCGAGAACCTCTAGACGGAGTTCAGCGGACGCAAGCGGGCGAAGACTAAAAACAGTAAACAGAGAGTCGCTGATCGACGACTCTACTGGGGATTCTGCGTATCGCCTGCTGGGAGCTCGTCAAACCCCGGCCAGGCAGCATCTATACCCTCGCTGCGGAGCAGCTCCGCTTGGACTGCAAAGTGCCACGTCGCAAACAATCTAGGCGTCATGCATTTAATCAACTCGACGGAAGACGCGCACAGATAGCTAGCAGCGAAAAGAAAGCTTCCCGCTGCGCCGGCTCAGCGGCAGCAAGCGCCTGAATCGCCTTCTCGGCATCGTCGATATGAGCAATCGCTGCAGGCTTGGATAGCACGGCCAGATGGTCATAGTCTGCCTTGTGTCGGGCCTCTTGTAGATCGCAAAACGAAGACGCGACATCTGCGATCGGCGTTGGCTTTAGAACATCGACGAGCGGCTTGACGTACGGGTGTACCCCTCCCTGCCTTCCGGCTATCCAGGCACACGCTCCCTTCATCTCTCGATGGCCGAACGCTCTGGAGAGTCGAAACTGTTGCTGACTAGTGCCCTTCGGCAGAAGGTGCTTGGATGCTTCTAAGCACAAGCAGTGGAATAGGGCGTAATAGGCCGACGATACGGCCCGGCGCAACCAAGTTGATCTTGGGCGGCCCCGATTGTTTGGTCTAGCGAACTCCCGGGCGGCCTCAACGAGTCTCGTTGGGTCGATGGGAACGGCTGTCGGACTAGTCCTCGACGTCAAGTGATTCGTCGTCTTCGTCAAGCAGGTCCGGGTGCTCCGGTTCAAAGACAATAAACCAAGGCATTTCTAGATCTGGAATCTTCTCAGCAACTGCCTTGCGAACCTCGCGTCTAAGTGCCCATAGATCATCGACCGGCCAGGTCTCTAGCCCGTTCGGAGGATCGGACAAAACAAGAACGATAAACAAGGCTAGCCGGTCGGAAGAATCCTCCCGTACATCCAGCCGCACATCCTTGATTATGGTTGCGCCAGCCGACTTGTCCTTCAGAGCGGGCGGCAGCCGTTCGACAGTCGCCATATAGGACAGTCTATCGGCTTTATAGGCTGATTTGTTAGCTCGATCGGCAGTGGGCGCTATCTATCTTCTATGCAAGACCGCTCAGGCAAGCGTCCACGCGATCCGAACCAGCTTGGGAAGCTGATCGTGGACATAGCTACCGGAGAGGCTGAAGACCCCGAGACAAAGGAGCCCACCTCCGCACAGGTCAATGGGGCCAATGGGGGCAGAAGGGGAGGCGCGCTCGGCGCCGTTTGTTGCCGAGAACCTCTAAAGCGAGCGCGCCTCCGCGATAGTCGCGCTCGTCTCCACTGGAGCGTCAGCCACCGCGGCCTCCAGCGCGGAAACCTCGCTCGAGCCGGACCTCCTCATCCCCGCGGCGACCTGCTCGGGCGTGCGCGGTGGTTTGGCCGCGATCCTGCCTTCGCGCCGGTCGGTGCGTAGGCGGCTGGCCGCCGCGAGCGTGCGCGGCAGGCGGCGCAGCGGCCCGATCGCCTCATCCGTGCCCACGTAGCGCACTGGCTTGGTGGCGATCATGTTCATCTGCACTCCTCCCTGAACGTGGTTCAGCCAGGAAAGATAGGTGTGCCGCGCGAGGGCGCTGGACTGAAGCACCCGCGCTCCTCGGCGCACCACGGGCCCCAGTAGCGGTGCTTTGGCGCCTCGCGGCGAGGGCGCCGGGTCTCCGAAGAAGGGACGGTAGTGAGGCTCTGTGACCTCGGTCATGAAACCGGCGCGCGTCGCCTCCCAGCGGTAGGAAAGCGCCCAGTGCGCGTGCTCGTAGCCCTCGAACTGCTCCACCCCCTCGACGTGCACGCCGTTGGTGTCGCTCAGCGTCTTCAGCGTCTCGTTGACCATCAACAGCCGACCGCCGGGGCGCAGCACTCTGAAGATCTCCTGGAAGGTGTGGCGCAAGCCCGGTGGATCGTTGTGGTGGAGCACCTCGCAGCAGTACACGTAGTCGAGACTGCCCGAGGCCAGCGGGATCGCTGCCATCGAGCCCAGCACACGCTCGAAGAAGACCTCGCCTTCGTCGATGAAGTACTCGGCGGTGTAGAGACCCTGCAGCTCTGTCGTGGCGATGTCCAGCGCAATCGCCTTCAGGCCGCGCCGGGCAAAGCGGTTGACCGCCCAGCACGTGTTCGAGCCGACGTCGAGAATGCTCTGCCCGGCCTTGAACGGGATCGTCGTCATCAGCTGGTGCATCGAGCGCGATTGGGCGTACCAGTAGCCGTGCTCGATGTCGGGCAGCCGGCGCACCTTCTCGCGGTCCCAGCCCTCCGCGCGCATCTGCTCGGCAAAGCGCTCCAGGCCCGCGGCCTCGGCCACGACGTAGCTCGGTGGCTCGTGCAGCAGCTCCATCACACCCTTGTGCACAGGGAACTCCGTGCCACATACAGTGCAGCGCAGCGTCCCCTCGCGCACCTCGCGATCGTCGCTCTCGTGCGCATGCAGTTCGAGCACCCCGTCGCGAAGACAGGCTGGACAGCGCAAATCGCGGGCAAACTCGAGCTTCACGGACATACCTTTCAGTCGGACTTGTCCCAGTCGGCCAGGTGGCGGCTGGGTGCACCTTTATAGCTCGGATTCTTTCGGCGTCGACGCTCCGGTTGCCTCTGTCGGCACCTGAAAGTCCTCCACAGATAGGGGCTCGTCAAAGAGTCGCAGGTATGGCTCGTAGCGAAAGAGCCTGAAGCGGTTGGGAACGAGACACCGAGGTCACGGCCAACGGCGTTGACGTTGACGAGTGGCCGCATGAAGAGCATCGACAACAACCTCAGGCCATTGAGGCCAGTATCGCTCATCACAAGAGAGCGGTTTTGCTCTCGGAGCTCGAAGATGCGCTCGGCTGTATCGGTCGCCTACGTCGCCGTGACGCCCTCGAATGTCCGGCTCCAATTCGACTTCAAGCAGGTCCTCCAGCGCGCTTTGTATGCCTTCGATCCGAGAGCTCAGCACGGACTCTCGCCTCACGTACATACCCACGAAAAAGTCCGGGTCAGGGATAACCCTCAGAACAAGGGTCTTATTTACAAAATATAGTATCCGTGTAAATAACGCTCCCAAAGGCGGGGCCCATTTTGCGGCTTCGTTATTTGCGCTGTTCTTCCCGGCACGGTACTTACGCAAGTAGCAAACAGCTTGAATAGCGGCAGGACCGGGCGCCTTGGGCATCGACCAGCTTAGGATTGTCCGGGCACAACCTCGCTTGAGACCACCGTCTCGCGCGGCCGAGCGACGTCGGTCAAGAACGCCTCCAGCGCGTCGATGCGTCGTTCCCACGCGTACTCCGCGGCCGTCTCGATCCCAGCCTCCCCTACACGCGCGCGCAGCTCAGCATCCCCCAGGAGCCGCGCCAGCGCCGCGCTGACCGCCTCGAGACTGGCCTCGGGCATCAGGCAGTTCTCGCCGTCTACGCAGAAGTCGCGGTTGCCGTGCGCGTCGGTGCACACGACCGCCCCACCGGTGGCCATCGACTCCAGCGCCGGCAGGCAGAAGCCCTCGTGCGTGGAGGTCTGGATGAACACGGTCGCCTGGCTGAACAGCTCCCCGACCTCATCGTCGCTGGGGGAAACCACGTAGCGCATACCGTCCTCGCCGGCCAGCTCGGGCTCGATCCCGAACATGCACAGCTCCGGGCGCGGCTCCGGGAGGGCGCGCCACGCATCGACGGTCAGCGGCAGATTCTTCAGCGGGTTGGTGCGACCAAGCGCAAGCACCATGTCCTTGCGACGCTCGACCTCGGGGCGGGGACCGAACGTGTCCAGGTCGATCCCCGGTGGGATCAGCTGCGCCTCGAGGCCCAGCTCCTGCAGGCGCTCGCGGTTCCAGCCGGAGATCGTCATGAAGCGAAACTCGGGGCGATAGGAGTCGAGCACCGCGTGGCGCACCGGCTCGTCGTCGGGGTAGTAGCTGGTCTCGATGTCCTGCACGAAATACACGGGGATGCCGCGCAGCACACTCGCATACCACACGGGCATCGCCGTGTTCCACCAGGTGGCGACCTTGATCGCGTCCAGGAGCGCGAGCTCCTCGACCAGTTCGTCATAGAACTCGAAGCTGTGCACCGGCACGCGCAGATCGAACCAGTCGGGCTGCTCCCCGAGCGTGTAGAGCGCCACCTCGTGACCGCGCTCGGCCAGGCGATTGAGGTGCTCGAAGATGTCGCGGTGCCCACCGCCGACGCCGGTGCCCTCGGTGACGTACACGACGCGCAGCTTGCCCGCGGGCGTGTGCACCTCACGCGCGTCGAAGAACTCGCCCCAGCGCTCCCAGAACACGCGCTGTGACTCGCGCTCGCGCTCACCGACATCGGTGCCACGCGTTTGCGACTCATAGTGGTAGAGCGACGCGCCGGGGAAGTACATGACGCGCATCCCCGCCTGCCACGCGCGCAGGCACCAGTCCACGTCCTCATAGGCCATCGGGTAGCGCTCGTCGAGCAGCCCGATCCGCTCGATTGCCACGCGGCGCACATACATGCAGGCGCCTGTCACCGCGAGCACCGCTCCGGGGATCGCGGCCGGGCCCCAATCGGCCGGCTTGAAGCGGTAGCGATGGTCGAACCACTCAGGCGCACCGAGGTTGCGTGCGGTGCCGGCGAACTGGATGCGCCCGTCGGGATACAGCAGCCTCGCCCCCACGATCGCCACGTCGTCCTCTTGGGAGGCGGCGAACTGCAGGCAGGCAAGCCAGCCCGGGCGCGCCTCCATGTCGGAGTTGAGCATGACCACGTCGAGCTCCTGATCGGCGGCGCGCAGACCCCGATTCACGTTTGCCGCGAAGCCGCTGTTGGACTGCCCCTGCACAACCTCGATGCCATCGATCGCACGCAACGCGGCCACATGCTCGGGACCGCTCGAGTCGTCGGCCACGATGATGCGCGCCAATCCCGCCGGCACGGTGCGCTGGATGCTCGCCACGAGCGTCGCCACCCGCTCGGCGTCGCGATAGCTGGGAATCACGATGCACACGGGCCGCCCGTGCGTGCCATACCAGGCGAGTGCGCGCCGGTAGCTGTCCTCGCCGGTGCGCGAGCGCAAGCTCAGGCGGTGGCGCAGCGGCGTAAAGCGCAGGGGGAAGGTGAGCACGCGATACAGCAGCGTGCGCCAGCCCAGGTAACGGTAGGTCAAGTAGATGCGTCTGCGCAAGCCCGCGAGCGGCCCTTTGAATTCGCCCTCCAGGGCATCGGCGGCGATCTTCTGCGAGGGGGCGATCGACGCGCGCCTTTGCTTGGTGTCGTGGTCGTTCACGTGCGGTTGTCCTGTAGATCCAGATCCAGCGGCAGGAAGCTGGTGCGGCCCTCGAGCGACAGCCACCGTCGCGCCCAGATGGGTAGCACGCCGGCGCGTGAGCCGAGCAGTGCACCAGCCAAACGCAGCACATGGTGACGGGTCGCTCCCAGGATCGTCGCTTGCCGGCGCACCGACGGCACGCCGGCAGCGAGCAGCTCGCGTCGCGTCGCGCCCAGCTCGCCGCGCAGGTTGCGCGCCATGCGCACCGGCGAGGCGGGCTCGCGCCAGCCATACACCTCGCGCAGCCCGCGCCCCTCGTCAAAGGAGCGGCGCAGCTGCTCGCGGGAGCTGTAGCGGTGGGAGTGCAGCACCGCTGCCTGCGGCACGAACGCCTTCGCGTAGCCGGCGCGCAGCATGTCGATCGCAAGCACTCTGTCCTCAGCGTAGGGGACCTCGCGGAAAGGCACACGCTCCCAGGCGCCGCGCGCGATGCAGGCGTTGGCGTCGGTGAAGAAGCCGCGCCTGCCGAGGAGCTCCGCGGCCGGCAGCGAGGGTGGCGCCCCACCTGCAGCGCCATCCGCGCCCGGCTCACCCGCCCGCGAGGAGCCCAGCCGCTCCACTCGCGCGAGCCCGTCGGGGGAGAGCGAGCGAAACCAGCGCTCCAGTTCGATCCGCACCGCCGTGGGTGCATCGGGGCGCGGACGGTATGGCCCGTACACGATGCCCACATCCGTGGCCAGCTCAAAGCCGCCGAGCAGCCGCTCGAGCCAGCGCTCGTCCGCCGGCTCGGCATCCTGGGTGAGCAGCGCGACGTGCTCGCCGCGCGCCTCCCCGAGCAGCAGGTTGCGCGTGCCGCCGTGGCTGAAGCGCTCGGGTGCGATCTCGAGCACGCGCGCGCCGTGCGAGCGCGCAAGCGCAACAGAGCCGTCGCGCGAGCCCGAGTCACACACGAGCAGCTCGTGTGTGACGCTCTGGCGAGCAAGCGCCGCAAGCGTGCCGGCGAGCAGCGCTCCGCCGTCGCGCACCGGGATCGCCACCGTGATCGTCGCGCTCATAGGACAACCTGTGGTTGTTGAGTGGTGGGGCTGCTCTCTTTTTCTTTCCGAGAGAGGGCGATCCGGTGTGACGATCGGTCTGTCGGGGCCTGAGACTGCTCAGCACATATAGCTGACCACCACCGGGAGAGCGCCGGTCGCGCTAGCCGCTTTGACGGCCACGATGAGACAAGCGCCTCCCGGTGGTGCGAGGCACCCAGAGCGGCAACAGGACGTTGCCCCACCGAGGGCCTGTCTATGAGCACCCGCCACGGTACCTCCTGGTCAGCGTTTTTCAAGCGAACCCCTGACGGGGAGGAGGATCTGTGCGCGCAATCAGCGGGATCGACTGGGCCAGCGACTGGCATGACGTTCATATCGCTGACGAACAAGGAGTCCCGCTCGCGGCCGAGCGGTTCAGCCATGACGAGGCTGGCATCAACAGCCTGATCGAGCTGTTGCTCGAGCATGACGTGCAGGCTTGCGCGATCGAGCGACCCGATGGGCTCTTGGTCGGACGACTGCTGGCTGGCGGTATCTGTGTGCTGGCTATCCACCCCAATCAAGTCAAGGCAGCTCGCGACCGTTTCCGTGCTGCGGCTGGCAAGGATGACCGTTTCGACGCGATGGTCTTGTGCGAGCTGGCCCGCACCGACCGCCACCGTTTCCCGGCCCTGACACCATGCGAAGACGAGACGCTCGCGCTCAGAACGCTCCTGCGCACCAGAGAAGACCTCGTGCACGCGCGTGTCATGCTCGCCAACCAGTTGCGCGCTCACCTTCAAGCGTTCTGGCCCGGCGCGGAGCGCATCTTCTCCGATATCGACAGTCCGATCGGCCTCGCGTTCCTTGAGCGCTATCCCAGTCCCGGCGACGCGCGTGGTCTCGGCGAGAAGCGCCTGCAGAGCTTCCTCGCGCACCACGCCTACTGCGGCAGGCGCACACCCACCCAACTGCTGGAGAAGCTCAGGAACGCACCCCAAGCGATCGTGGGAGAGTCCGAGACGGACGCCCGCCGCGCAGCCGTACTCGGACTCATCGCCGCGCTGCGACCAATCGTCGAGCAGGTCAGCCAGCTCACGAGCCAGATCGCCGGCCAGGTCCGATCCCACCCCGACGGGCCGATCTTCCTGTCCTTCTTCCGCGACCCCAAAAGCGTCATCACCGCAGCCGGGCTGCTCGCCGAGATCGGCGACAACCGCGCCCGCTACCCCACCAACGACTCGCTCGCCGCAGACGCAGGACAAAGCCCAGTCACCATCCAATCCGGCAAGCGCACCAACGCCACCTTCCGCTGGGCCTGCGACAAGCGCCTGAGGACCCACGTCAACGTGCTCGCCGACAGCACCCGCCACTGGCACCCCTGGGCCCACGACGTCTACCAACGCGCCCGCGCCCGCGGCGCAGACCACCCCCACGCCATCCGCATACTCGGACGCGCCTGGACACGCATCCTCTGGGCCTGCTGGCAAAACCACACCCCCTACGACCCCACCCAACACCAAGCCCTTAACAAACTCCTCACACAACAGGGTTGACACAGGACGTCTCATCGCAAGACCCACGGCGGTTGGGCGCCATTGTGGATCCTCACGGGCGTACCACCTCCACCCAATCGGCTTCGGTACCGCACAGCGTGCGCCAGCGCGACAGCGCCAATGTGCGCATGCGCTCTGGCACCTGGCGCTGAAAGGCCACCGCGCCGATCGTGCCGAGCCCCCATTCCCCCGGCCCGAAATGTCGATGACCGGCGGCCTTCACGACGCGTACCCGATACTTGCCAGCTTTCAAGCGAAGCGTCGCCGCGCGCAGCCACTGCCCGGGCGTGTTCTTGCCAGACACCGACCCGACCGTGCGTCCATCGACGGACACCTGCACCGGACGGGGAAAGTCGCCCTGCACCCACACGCCGTAGAGACCTTCATGCTTGGCCCTGAGCACACCCTCGGCGTGGCCCGCGGTGATCGTTTCGACCGAGCCGGCCTGGGCGGGATCGGGAGGCCAACCGCCGGAGCGCTGCGGGTCCGATGCCGGTTCGAACCAGCTGATTTCGGGCGCCACCGCCACGACCAGCTCCGAGCCACGTGGAGCCTTGGCCACGATTGGCGCAAGCGCACTGCACTGGATCGACTCGGAGGGGCTGTAGAGCTGCTGCAACGGCAGGTGTTCGAGCACTTCGGGCTTGACCTCGCGCCGCCAACCCTGGTAGTAGGCGTTTTCATACACAAGCCTGTAGTTGGCGGGCGGGCGGCTGGCCGCCGGCGAGCGACGCATCACCACGATCGGATAGCCCTCCACAAACGACAACTGCTCCTGGTCGAGGTCGAAGTAGTGTCCATAGAAGTATGTCGGGACACGCAGTTGCACCTGCACCGGCGTGATCGCCTCAAATGGCGCATAGACCTTGGCGGGACGCGCGAAGTACTTGGCGTACTCCTCGAACTCGTTCCACAACACAGGGCCCTGCCCGGCGAAATGCTCGCCGGTCTGGCGAATCGCTTCGATCTGCGCGGTGGGCGCGACCGTGTCGTGACTGTAGGCCAGTATGTCCGAGGAGAGGATCGCAAGCGTCAGCGCGGCGGCGGCGAGCCCACCAAGCACACCCACAGCTCGCCGTCCTCCCCGCCCCACAGGGAGCTTGCCGACCAGGCCACGCAAGCTCAGCAAACCCACCATGCCGCCGAGCACGACCAGCGGACTCAACATCGCAAGCAGCTTGCCCTGCGAATAGGGGCTGACGCGCGGAAAGATGATCAACAGCACAAGCCCCGCGATCCCGACCGCGATCGGCACCGCCGGCTTGCGAGTCCACAGCGCCCACGCGACCGCGGGCACGATCGCAAGCAGGATCACCGCGCTTGCGAGCGCGGTCAGCAGTCCAGCGTGGTGAGAGGCTATCGCCAGGCGATATTCACCGGAAAGCCAAACACCGCTTATCTGGCTGAGCGGCAGCACGCGCAATAGCTGACCGAACTGCGTGGCGCCCACCCCGGTCGAGCCCTGCCCGGCGCGAGCCACTTCGAAGAACGTCCGAAACGAGATCAGCGAGGGAATCGCAAGCACCGCCGCCAGACACACGCCCACAAGCAGCGGTCCCACCCAGCGCCGGCTCGGAAACCTGCCGTAGACGAGCATCACGCCAAACCCAAGCAACAGCACGAGTGCTCCCATGAATGGCAACGTCACCGCGTTGTATGTGGCCATCGCGGCCGCGGCCGCCACCGCCACCAGCACCGCGCCCACGTAGGGGCGCGCAAGCGAGAGCGCCTCACGTCCGAGCGCGAGCCCCGCGCAAAGCGTCGCCAGCAGGCCGATCTCCTTGATGCCACCCTGCAGCGCGTACTGGTAGGTAAGGTTTGCCGCGATTGCGGCGAAACCGGCGAGTGCCGCGCCGCGCGCGCTCAGCAGCCCGCGCGCAACCGTCGCAAGCGCAACCGCAGCAAGTGCCGCAAGACTCGAGATGAAGCCCTGATAGAGCACCGCCGCTTCGGTGTGTGTGAGGGCACTGAGCGTGCCCAGCAGCGACTGCGTGCCGAGCGGATAGGCGGTGCCCAGATAGACCGCCAGGACTTCGCGCTCGGTCGACTCGGGGATGCTGCCGAGCGTCAGTCCATAGCCCTTGATGTGACTGGCAAACAGCATCTCAAAGGCCGTGTCGTTGACAAAGTCATAGCCCGACCACGTCCAGTGCCCGTAGGCGATCACGGGCAGCATGTACAGCACATAGACCGCCAGCCCCGCGACCCCCGGCCATCCGGGGTTGATGCGCGCGCGCAGTCCGTCCCTGGCAAGCACCAGCCCCGCAAGAGCAACGCCGAGGAGCAGCACGATCGCAAGCGCGTCGCCCGCGCCGGCCGCATAGCCGGGGAAGATCAGCACGAGCGCCACACACAGCCCCAGCGGCAGCAGCAGCGCGTTTGAGATACGCACGCGCAGCGCGCGCTCCAGCGCAAGTCCGCAGCCCAAGCACACCACCCACATGACCAGGGGCGCCCCAACGACGGCCATCAGGTAGCGCACGTGCTGCTGACCTACCTAAGCGTTACGACGCAACCCGAGAATGCTCAACAAGAACGAGGAGAAGAAGATCTGGATGCCCACGATCAAAAGCGTCGCAGCCACCACCGCCATGTGTTCGTCGGCAAGCGAGCCGAAGCCGTGGGAGATCCATGTGCCGATGATGATCCCGCCCAGCACGACACCGAGGAGCACAAACATGCCCCCCAGCAGCAGCCCGTGCTCGAGACGAAAGCGCGCGCGCATCTTGTCAAACCAGGGGTCGCGCTCGCCCATGAAGTAGGTGCCGTAGGCGTGCGCACACAGTCCAAGCGCGAGCACCTGCGTGCCGACCACCATCAGCAGCGCTCCCCCGATCAGCGCATGAATACCCCAGGAACGCCCAAAAAAATCCAAACCCCCACCCACGAGCGCCACGATCAAAGTGCCGATGCCGGCCAAAAGCGTGCCCGGCACTACGAACAGGTGGGTCGGGCTGTGCACGAGCAGGAAGCGCAAATGACGCCAGCCGTCGCGGAAGCTCGACAGCTTCGACTCGCCGCCGCGCGGGTGATATTCGATCGGGAACTCCGCGATCCGCAGTTTCTCCTTGGAGGCACGGATCACCATCTCGGAGGCAAACTCCATGCCGGTCGTGCGCAGGTCCAGGCGCGGCAGCACGTCGGTGCGCAGCGCCCGCATCCCGCAATGGGCGTCCTTCACGCCGGTGCGAAAGAACAGGTTCAGCAGACCCGTGAGGATCGGATTGCCGACATAGCGGTGAAGCCACGGCATCGCTCCGGGCTGGATGTTGTCCATGCGGTCGCCCATCACCAGCTCCGCGCCGCCGTCCAGCTCGGCCACGAAGCGCGGGATCTCGTTGAAGTCGTAGGTCAAATCGGCGTCGGCCATCACGATGTAGCGCCCGTGCGCCGCCGCGAAGCCGGCCAGGTAGGCGCTGCCATAGCCGCGTCTCGGTTCGGATATCACGCGCGCGCCCGCCGCCCTCGCAAGCGCCGCCGAATCGTCCTCGGAGGCGTTGTCCACCACCAGCACTTCCCCGTCGATATTCGTGCGCTCCAGCACCTCCAGGGCGGTGCGCACGCACTCCTCGATGTTCTCCGCCTCGTTCAGGCAAGGGATCACGACCGACACGAGTGTCGATCCCGCCTGCTCGGCGCTCTCGGCGATTGTGGGCCTGCTCTTCTGTGCGGTGCTCATGGTCTTTGTCGGTCCCGCGCCCGCTCGCTGCAGGTTCGGCCCCGTGGAGACAAACCCCTAGCGGGCCCAAAAGTGGCGCACCGAGTCGTTAAACAGCACGCTTTCCGGTCCCAGATGCTAGCGGACAGGGCGGCGAAGACCTCTAGGCGCGACCGAGACTCCCAGTCTCAGCACCCGCTCGTCAATCCGCTCCCGAGCAATCCCGATTGATCAAGCGCGCGGTGTCGGTCGCGTAGCGAAGCTCAAAGCGCTGCGGCGCCGGATTGATCGGCTGAGTGGTCTCAAAGCAGACCAGCGCCACCCGAGCAAGCAAATCCGGCTCGATCGCTTGGACGGTCTGGTTCTCAAGCCCCTCGGTGTCGATCTTGAGCATGTCAACGCGGCCCTCCAGCTCGAGCACCCCGCGCAGGACATCGTTGATGTCAAGGCAGTCGACCTCGATCTCATCCGCATGGCGCAGTCCCACACCCCCATAGCGACCGCTGGACTCGCGCCCAAAGCTCACCCTGCCGCCATGATCGGCAACCGCGGCCTCGGTGAGAGTGAAACGTCCCTGGTAGGCATCGAGATTGCCACGCAGTCGCTCGACGTTGCGTGGATCGGGCTCGAATAGATGGCAATGGACCGAGGGCGAGCGAGTCAGAAAGTACAAAGCGCTGATCCCGATATTCGAGCCGATGTCCACGACCGTACGGGCATCGACGGGCAGTCGATAGTCCAGCCGGCAGAAGATCTCATTGACCGTAAAGACGTCGTGATGGCTGTAGACGGTTGGCGCGATCATCCCGGCCGGGGTGCGCAGCTGACAGCGAGCCGGGTAGTCGCCTCGACCGAAGAAATAGCGTCCGGCGAAATCGAGGGGGTGCAGCACGGTCTTGCGCATCCGCAACAGAGCCCGGTAGTTCTCTGGTTCCACGGCTTGCCGCAACACAAAACCGGGCGATCGCCCACCGAGCATCGCCGCAGTATCCCAAACGTGCTCGCGGTGCAGACCCCGGTCAGCAGCCAAGGTCTGACAGTCTCCCGGGATGCGCATCTGCCTGATCTACGACTGCCTGTTCCCCTACACGGTGGGCGGCGCCGAGCGCTGGTATCGCAACCTCGCCGAACGCCTGGTGGCCGAGGGCCACGAGGTCACCTATCTGACGCTGCGCCAGTGGGAGCGCGGCGAGCGCCTGGACCTCGACCCGCGCGTGCGCGTGCTCTGCGCCGGACCGCGGATGGCGCTGTATACGGTCCCGCCCGCCCCGCGACGGCGTGTGCTGCCACCGCTCGTGTTCGGCGCGGGCGTGCTGTGGCACCTGTTGCGCCACGGCCGCCGCTACGACGTGGTGCACACCGCGTCGTTCCCCTACTTCTCGTTGCTCGCGGCCGGCCTCGCGCGGCCGCTCGGGCGCTTCGGCCTGGTGGTCGACTGGCACGAGGTTTGGAGCCGCGACTACTGGCTCGAGTATCTCGGCCGGCTCGGCGGTCGCATCGGCTACGCGGTGCAGCTGCTCTGCGCGCGCCTTCCTCAGCGCGCATTCTGCTTCTCGCGATTGCACGCCGGGCGTTTGGTAGAGGAGGGCCTGCGCGGCGAGGTGACCGTGCTCGAGGGCGAGTACGCCGGGTCGCTGGAGCCCCCCACGGCGGTCCCCGCCGAGCCGTTGGTGGTGTTCGCCGGTCGCATGATCCCCGAGAAGCGCGCCCCGCTCGGCGTCGCCGGCGTGGCTGCCGCCGCCCGACGCATTCCCGGGCTGCGCGGGATCTTCTTCGGCGACGGCCCACAACGCCAAGCGGTGCTCGACGCGATCTCCGAGCACGACGCCGGTGAGAGCATCTCAGCGCCAGGCTTCGTCGACGCCGAGCATCTCGACACGGCGCTCACGGGCGCGCTGTGCATGTTGCTGCCATCCCAGCGCGAGGGCTATGGCATGGTCGTCGTGGAGGCCAGCGCCCACGCCGTCCCCGCGGTCGTTGTGGCAGCGCCCGACAACGCCGCGGTCGAGCTGATCGCAGAGGGTGTCAACGGCACGATCGCAGCCGACGCCGACGCTGAGGCGATCGCCGATGCGATCGTGCGCGTGCACGAGGCCGGGATGGCGATGCGCGAGAGCACCGCCCGCTGGTTTGCGCAGAACAGCGAGCGGCTGTCGCTTGAGTCCTCGCTGAAGGTGGTGCTGGCGAGCTACGTCGGTGAGAGAATCTAAGGACGAGCTGATGATGCCTCTGACATCAGACATGTTATGCTTTGATGCATGCGTACCACTCTCACCCTTGACGACGATGTCGCCGCGGCGATTGAGCATCGTCGCCGAGCGCTTCGCCACTCCCTCAAGCGAGAGGTCAATGACCTCCTTCGGGCGGGCCTGATGCACGAAGAGCAGGAGCAGCCGAAGACTCCCCGGTTTCGCGTGGAGCCGCTGCCAGTCGGTGAACTGCTGATCCCCATCGACGACGTGAGCGCGGCGCTCGATGTCGGTGAGGGACCCTGGCGACGTTGATCCTGCTCGACGCGAACCTTCTCGTATACGCGCACACACCCGAGTCGCCGCGGCGCGAGGTGGCGAGCGCATGGCTGGAGGATGCTCTCAACAGCTCGGCCAAGGTCGGCTTGCCGTGGCCAACATTGCTCGCGTTCGCACGCCTGATGGGGAATCCGAGCGTCGTGAGCGAACCCATTCCGCTCAACCAGTCGTGGGCTCGCGCAAGGGAATGGCTTGCATTGCCGAAAACCTGGATACCCCTCCCGACCGACCGTCATCTCACGATTATCAGCCGACTCCTAGAGGAAGAGTCAAGACCCGACCTCGCCGCGGACGCTCACCTCGCCGCACTTTCGATCGAGCACGGCCTGACCGTGTGCACTACTGACGGCGATTTTGCCCGTTTTCCTGAAGTTCACTGGGAAAATCCGCTGAATCAGCGTATGAGCTCCTGAAGGTGGTCTTCTCGGTGCGACCTCAGCTGCCCAACGCGCGCCGATAGCTCGCGAGCGTCAACCGCGCCGTGCGCTCCCAGGTGAACTGACGCGCGCGCGTCAGCCCGCGTGCGCGCAAGCGCTCAGCCTCGATCCCGTCTGAGAGCAGCCGCTCGATCGCGGTGGCGATGGCAGCCTCGTCGGTGGGGTCGAACAGCAGCGCCGCGTCGCCCGCCACCTCCGACAGCGAGGAGGCGTTGGAGCACGCCACCGGCACTCCGCGGGCCATCGCCTCGAGCACCGGCAGCCCAAAGCCCTCATACAGCGAGGGATAGACAAACGCATCGGCCACCCCCCACAGCGCCTCGATCTCCTCATCGGAGAGCCAGCCCGGAAAGCGGACGTCGTCCTGCACTCCAAGCGCCTCGGCACGCTCGCGCAGCTCTGACTCGTGCCAGGTGCGATAGCCCGGCAACACCAGCAGCGGACGGCGCTCTGAGGGCATGCGCGCGAGCGCGCCGATCAGCGCTGGCAGGTTCTTGTGGGGGCGCTTGGCCGACAGGCTCAGCAGCAACCGCCGCTCGCCGAGGTCAAACCGCGCGCGGGTCTCTGCGGTCGGTGCTGGCGCGCTCGCGCCGGCGGGCACCCTCAAGCCCTGTGGCACCACATCGATCTTCTCGCTGGGCGTACCGAGCAGTTGCATGAGATCCTCGCGCGTGCTCTGAGAGATCGCGATCACGCGGTCGGAGCGGCGCACCGCCAGCGGCACGAGCCTGCGCATCCCGCGGTCGCGAATGCCCGCGTGCGCGTCGGGAAAGCGGGCGTAGATCAGGTCGTGCACGGTCACCACACGCCGGAAGCGCCCCCAGGCCGGAGCGGTGCTGGCGAGGCTGTGCACCAGCTCAACGCCCTCACGCCTTGCCAACCGCGGCAGCAACGTCTGCTCACCGGCCACCCACTGCACGCGCTTGCGCGCGTTCACCGGCACGGTCACCGCCGGCAGCAACTCGCCCCACGGGCCGTCTTTGGCGGCGGCCGCCTCGCGGTTTATGAACGCCGTGAAGTGCACGTCGGGGGCCGCCTTGATCAAAGCGGGGATCAGCTCGCGCGCCGCCACCTCCATCCCGCCGGTCTCGCCCGGCACGAGGAAGATCAGGTTCAGGCCGATGTGCATCGCCGGGGGCAGGCTAGCGGAGGGTGCGTCGGCGCATACACCACACACGCCGAGAACCGTCCCAAGCGCTGGGGATCATGGACCGTCGCAACGTCACAACAAACCTTATTCGGAGACACTTATGTCTGACAGAAGTGCTAACGTATCCCAAAAGCGTGTGCGGTTTGCGCGCTCAGCAACCAAGCACCGCATATCCAAGGAGCGCATCCGGTATGTCATCGCCCACTGCGGTCTCGCTTTTGAGGAGCAAGCCCCCACATCGGACGCAGATGTACTCGATGCCAGGCTCGTCTGCCTCGGCGACGACCCCGACGGCCAGGCAATCGAGGTCATAGCAGTCGAAGGCTCGAAAGATGAACTGATCGTGATTCACGCGATGGCGCTACGCAAGAAGTACACAGACCAGTACGAGGAGGCTAAGAGATGGCAACTCTGAGAACTCGCAGCGGAACCAAGCTGACCAAGAAAGTCATCGACACCCTGGTCGAGGAGGCCGAGCGCGGCTACGACCTGACTAAGGCCAAGCGGGTCCGCATGGGGCGTCCCGCGCTTGGCGATGGCGGCAGCTCTCCTCGCGTGCAGTTGCGCGTCGATCCAGACCTCGACAAGGCATTGCGAGCGTGTGCTCGCAAGGAGCACCGTTCGGTCAGCGAGGTAGCGCGCACAGCTCTCCGCGAGTACGTGGATCGCGCAGCCTGACCTGCAAGCCGATCGCGCTCAAGAGCGTGAATGGCCGTTGGGCGAGCCGGTCTTTGCGTTGGGGAGGTAACCCTACGCGGAGATCGCGCCTGCCGGCGCCAGCGCACGCCGGTAGCTGTCGAGCGTCAGCTCTGCCGTGCGCCTCCAGGTGAACAGCTCGCAGCGCCTACGTCCCCGCTCGACAAGCGTCCTCGCAAGCTGCTCGTCTGAGAGCAGACGTGCGATCTGCGCCGCGATCTGGGACTGCTCGTGCGGATCGAAATACAGCGCCGCCTCGCCCGACACCTCCGGCAGCGAGGAGTTATCCGAACACGCCACCGGCACACCGCGCGCCATCGCCTCGAGCACCGGCAAGCCAAAGCCCTCCTGAAAGGATGGAAGCACGAAGCATGCCGCCACGCGATAGAGATCCTCCAAGTCCGCCACGGAGGTCCAGCCGGGAAAGCGCACACGCTCCTGCACTTCAAGCTCGAGCGCGAGCGCTCGCAGCTCGCGCTCGTAGTCGTTGTGAGAACCCGGCAACACCAGCTGTAGCGGCGTGTCTCCCAACAGCGCGATCGCGCGGATCAGCCCATGGAGATTCTTGTGGGCGCGCTTCGCCGCCACGCACAGCACGATCGGCTCGGGACCGAGACCAAGCCGCTCGCGCACCGCACGAGGGTCGGGCACTCGCGGGCTTGCCGGTGGCGGGAGGACCCCGAGCGGGGTCACGTCGAACTTCTCCACATCCAGATGCAGCGTCGCGGCGATGTCGTCTCGCGCGGCCTCTGAGATCGCGATGATGCGAGAGGAGGAGCGACCCACCGACGGCGTCAAGGTGCGCCCCATCGTGCGGAAGAGCAGCGTCACAGCCTCCGGGTGATGAACCCAGATGACATCCAGGATCGTCGTCACCGTCGCCACACCTGGATGCACCACCGGCGCCAGGTTGGCCAGCCCGTGCACGACCTCGATCCCCCGCCGTCGCGCATCCAACCCGATGCCGACCAGCTCATGCCAGATGTGCCACGGACTGCCGATGCCACGCACGGGCAACCTGATCCAACGCACCCGCTCCGCCCAGGGCTCGCGCATCAGCCAGTCCGGCGCGGTCGTGCCGATCCACGCGCTCAGCTCCAGGGTGGGGTCGGCCTCGAGCATGTTGGGCACCAGCATGCGCGCATAGGTGCCGGAGCCGCCGGAGTCCTCGACCAGGTAAGCGAGGTTGAGCCCGACCCGCACGCGCGCTAGCTTAGCGGCCTGCTGTGAGCGCTCGGCACGGCGTCCATCGACTCGGCGACTATGCTGCGCGCGTGAGCAGCCCCGCGCCCCGCGTCACCGTGCTGGTGCCCACCTACAACCGCGCCGAGCTGCTGCGCCGGGCACTGGACTCGGTGCTCGCCCAGACCCACGGCAACCTGCGGGTGCTGATCTCAGACAACGCCTCACCCGATGACACGGCCGCGGTGTGCGAAAGCTATGCGCGCGCCGATCCGCGCGTCAGCTATGTGCGCCAGGCGCTCAACATCACGCCCGTCCCCAACTTCAGCTGGCTGCTCTCACACGCCGACACGGAGTTCGTGTTGATGGTTGCCGACGACGATTGGCTTGCCCCCGACTACATCGAGTGCTGCCTGGCGGTGATGGACCGCGATCCGACGCTTGCGATCGTCACAGGTGTCAACCACTACGCCGAGGACGACTCGCGCCACCACCTGGCCCGCAACCTCGACCTGACCGAGTCCTCGCCGTCGCTGCGCGTGTTGCGCTACCTGAAGGGACGCTGGTCGAGCACCGCGTTCTACGGTCTGCTGCGCACCAGCGCGGTGCGTCCGGCGTTGCCAATCTCAAACGTGATGGGCGCCGACTGGATCTTCATCGCCGCGGTCGTGTTTGCGGGCCACGCCGTTACCACCGACACGACCAACCTCAACCGCGAGCAGGGCGGGGCCAGCGCGAGCTTTCAGCGCATCGCCGAAGTGTCGGGGCTCTCGGCGCGCGCGGCGCGCCATCCCCATGCGGCGATCGCGTTCAACCAGTTCCGCGACATCGCGTTCTCATCCGCCGCCTACGCGCGCCTCGGTCCGATCCAGCGCTTCCTGCTCGGCATCGCCGGCGCCGGGGCGGTCCTCGCCGGCCACCCGCTGGACGTCGTGTGGGACACCTTCGGACCGTTGGTGATGCACCCGCGCATCGAGCGGTTCACGCGACCGCTGCTGGAGCGCTGGCGCCAGGCCCGCCATACGGCCTGAGGGGCGAGCGTCATTCGCCCTGAGGGGCCGGACCTCCGTAGCTGCTGAGCGTCTGTGCGCCGGAGCCTGGATCGGACTCGGCGGGCTCGGCCAGCTCAGCCCAGGCGTGAGCCGAGAGGACACGGCGCACGCTCGAGTCGCCGTGCTCATAGGAGCGGGTCTGGTTGTCGGCCACGATCAGGTTCTGCTGGGAGCCCTGCCAGAAGGTGTGGCTGCGCGCCCATTCTCGCGGGCGATAGCCGACCCCGTCTCGCCCGACGACAAGCACCTCAAGGCCCATGCGTTCGATCTGGCGCGTGAGACTGCGCCGTCCGCTCTCCAGCAGATAGGTGTCGGTCTTGTCGTTCAGCGGGCCGGTCTTGATGCGCGCCATCAACTCGCGGTCGAGCAGAAACGCGTTCGATCGCAGATGCGGCGCCGGAAACGGCGGGAACCCGCGCAGCTGGCGCACAAGCAGGCGCGCGGCCCGCATGCGATGACCCACCGCGCCTGGAACCGCGCGGGTGGACACCCGGCGCTCGCCTTGCTCGCCAGAGACAGCCGCCGGGGTGCTCGGCGGTGCAAACACTCGCTTGATGCGCTCACGATCCCCATACACCCCCGAGTAGGGACCGCCGAGGCCGATCAGATAGCGCACGTGCGAGGACTGGCTGGCCCAGGAGGCCGTGGCGCCAACCATCCCGACCCGCGGGGCGCTCGCGGCGTTGAGCAGCAACGCCAGCCAGCTGTCGAGCAACGGCTCGGAGTAGGAGTTCAAAAAGCACAGCTGCTCGTGCTCGAGCAGACCGGCAACCTGGAAGTAGGCCGCCAGATCCAGCACCGGACGCTGGAGCTCGAGCAGGCGGTGCTCGACACCGTCGAGCTCGCCCAGCAGCGCCGCGCGGGTCTCGGCGCCGACGCCGGGGTCGCCCTCGCGTGCGACCCCGTTGAAGACCACGACCAGCTCGTGTGGTGCGCCGGCCGTGCGTGTCCGATACGCATGCAGGAAGCTGGCGAGCGGTTGCGGGCCGAGCGGTCCCCACGCCAGATAGATCACGCCAAGGCGCTCGCCCATCAGCGAACGAGCCCCGAATCGACCGGGCGGGGATGCTCGCCCATCAACGCACGAGCCCCAGCGAGCGCCCGAGTCGCTCGGGCAGCAGCGCCCCCAGCTCCGGTGGGAACGCGCGCAACGCCAGCAGCGCCAGCACATAGAGCACACCGGCCACCACCGTGCGCTCGAGCGACGTGAGATCCGGAATCGCAAGCGAGGCCACACCGACGCCCGCCGCGAGCGCGACCCGCGGGATCACACGCAGCGAACGGGCAAGGCCGGGATGGCGACGAATCAGCACGGCGCCGCCGGCCAGGGCCGCGAACGTCTCCCCGCTGGCGGTGGCCACGGCCGCCCCCTGGGCGCCGTGGTCGGGCACGATCAGCGCCAGCAGCACGACGATTCCCACCAGACCGGCCACGTTGAGCGCCAGGATATGGCGATACAGCGCGAGGCTGAGCAGACCGTTTGCCCACACGATCCCGACGAACGTGGCACCCAGCCCGATGCCCTGAATGGTGAGCACACTGGCGGCCGGGACATACTGCGCGCCGCCGAGCACCAGCAGGATGAACGGCGATCCGATGCCGATCGCAAGCGCGGCGCCGACGCCGGCGATCAGCGCCACTTCGAACACCTTGCCCAGGCCGTAGACCAAGCGCTCGTGGTCCTCGGAGGCGGCGTGCGAGAAGATCGGCAGAGCCGTTCCCGCGAGCAGCGCCGGCACCAGCGTGAGCACGTCGATGATCCGGTAGGAGACGTTGAACAGACCTTCCTGATGGTTGTTTGACAGCTGGGAGACCATCAGCACAGCGACCCGAAAGTAGAGGACGGAGGCGGCGACCGCGGCGGAATAGGGCAGGATCCGCATCAGGATCGGCCGCCAGCGCCGCCAGCTGAAGCGCGGGCGCAGCGAGCGCTGGTGTCGCACCAGGCGGGCGGTGATCACGAGCAGCACCACGCCGACCGGGATCGAAAGCGACAGGAAGCCCAGCAGCTGGCCGCCGACGAGCACCAGCAGCAGCATGCCGAGCACGGTGAGCGCCTGGCGAAGCACTTCCAAAAACGCGATCGTGCCGATCCGAAGAGTCACCTGCAGCTGCAGGGAGAGGTTGTCGGCGATCGTTTGCAGCATCAGCCCGACGCCGGCCAGGAGCACGCCGATCGCTATCTCGCTTGGGTAGCCGAGCGAGGTCAGGGCCACCGCGATCGCGACGCCCACGGAGGTCAGCAGCAGGCGCAGTCCGAGCAGGTCGGCGAACAGCTCCGAGCGTTTGCTCTGGTCGAGGGTCGCGCTCTCGCGCAACCCGACGGCGCTGATGCCGAGATCGGAGACCCCGCCGACGATCCCCACCACCGTCACGGCTGTGACGTAGTGCCCGGTGTTGACGAGCCCGAGCTGGCGGAACAGCAGCGCAGCCCCGCCGGCGCTGATCAGCGCTCCGACGCCGTAGGAGATCACGCGAATGCCACCGCCTCGCACGGCCTTGGGGCCGGCCTCGCTGGTGGCGAGCACGTCGACGTCGGGCTCCTCGAGCGCCCCGTGCGCCTTGCCCGTTTGGCTTGTCTCCTCGCTCACTGCGCGCGCCACCAGGAGATGGTGTCCCGCAGGCCGGCATCGAGGGTCATCGACGCTTGAAAGCCGAGCTCGCTGCGCAGCCGGCCAACGTCGGCCACAAGCGATGGCGGATCGCCCTCGCGCATCGGCAGCTCGCCGGGCGCCAGCAGCTGCTCGCCGCCGGTGTGTGCGGCGATCCGCGAAGCCAGCTCGCGCAGCTCGACGCCCTCGCCTGAGGCGATGTTGATCGCACCGCTTAGCGAGGAGTCGGCGAGCGCCGCAAAGGCGGCTCCGGCATCGGCCACGTGCATGAAGTCGCGGCGCTGGGTGCCTGCGGTCATCGGCGCTCGCTCGCCGGCGAGCAGGGCTCGCACGAGCGAGGGCACAAAGCGCGCCGGCGCCTCGTGAGGGCCGTATAGGAAGAACAGGCGCCCCCACGCCAGCGACAGACCGACCTGATCGGCAAACGCCGTTGCGATCGTGTGCAGGCCATGCTTGCAGGCGCCATAGAGCGTGGCGGGCCGCTGCGGGGCGTCCTCGCGGAAGACCTCGCGCGACCACTCGTACTCCGCGCAGCTGCCAGCGAGCACCGCGCGCGTGCCGTCGGCGGCGGAGAACGCGCGCAACAGCTCGAGCGAGGCCTCGACCCAGCGCACGTTCTCGATCGAAGTCCAAAAGCTCGAGTGCTCGGCATACCAGGCGAGATGGACCAGCACCTGCGGGCGCACGCTGGTAACGATCTCGGCGCCGGCGAGCAGGTCGGCCTCGTGCCAGCTGACACCGGGAACGCTGGGACCGCGGCGGCGTGCCACGGCGTGGACCTCGTGTCCGGCGCCGGCCAGCGCGGTGAGCGCATTGCGTCCCACAAGACCCGTCGCACCCGTGAGCATTACGCGGCTCATGCTCGGATCTTGGCGCTCATGCTTGGGTCTTGCAGCTCATGCTTGGAAGTCGGGGTGGGCGAGGTCGCGCTCGGAGATCGTGCGCTCTTCGCAGGAGGGCCACTTGATCGCAAACGCCGGATCGTCGAAGCGCACGCCGCGGGCCGCCTCGGGCACGTGGACGTGGCCCATCTGGTAGAGCACTTCGCAGTTGTTGGTGAGCGTTTGAAAGCCATGGGCAAGCCCCGCGGGCATGTAGAACGCAAGGCGACTCTCGGCGCTCAGCTCGACGGCGTGCCAGGCGCGATAGGTGGGCGAGTCGGGGCGCAGATCGACCGCCACGTCGAAGATCGCTCCGCGCACACAGCGCACGAGCTTTGACTCGCCGTGGGGCTCGGCCTGGTAGTGCAGACCTCGCAGCGTGTCGCGGCGGGCGTTGAAGGAGGCATTGCATTGCACGATCTCGGGGTTCATGCCGCGCGCGCGAAATTGCTCGGCGTCGAACGTACGAGCGAACCACCCGCGCTCGTCGCCGAGCAGCTCAGGCTCGATCAGCCATGCTCCCCGAAGCGGTGTTTGGGTGAACCTCATGCTGTGCCGCACCTCATTGCCGAACCTTCCCATCTCTCATCGAATGGCTCCCCCTGGGGACCGTCGGTGAGCGCGGCCTCGGAGCGCTCACGAGAGCAGTGTCAGCTCCGGTGTGCGTGCCGCGAAGCGGCCCCCCCACTCGCGGATGAAGCTCAGCTGCCCCACGATCTCGTCCTTGAGGTTCCAGGGCAGGATCAGCACTACGTCTGGCCGGTCCTCGCGGATCGCATCGGGAGAGCGGATCGGAATGTGGCTGCCAGGCAGGAAATGACCCTGCTTGTGGGGGTTCAGGTCACACGTGTAGTCGATGAAATCTCCTCGCAGGCCGCAGTAGTTGAGCAGCGTGTTGCCCTTGGCGGGGGCGCCGTAGCCGACGACCCGCAGGCCCTGCTGCTTGAGATCGATCAGAAAGCTCAGGATCTGGCGCTTGTCGCGCTCGACGCGGGCGCTGTAGTCCAGGTAGGTGTCGATCAGCTCGTAGCCGCGCTCGCGCTCGCGCTCGCGCAGCTCGCGCGCGTTGTTGCTGTCGGTCTTCTCGGTGTCCTCGACATGGCAGCCATAGATGCGCAGCGACCCGCCGTGGGTGGGCAGCTCATCCACGTCGAACAGGCGCAGGCCGTGCGCCTCGAACACGCGACTGACCGTCAGGAAGGAGAGATAGGAGAAGTGCTCGTGATAGATCGTGTCCCACTGGTTTTGCTCGATCAGGCTCATCAGGTGGGGGAACTCCATCGTGATCACGCCGCCGGGCTTCAGCAGGATCTTCATGCCGGCGACGAAGTCGTTGATGTCGGGAACATGGGCGAGCACGTTGTTGCCGAGCAATAGGTCGGCCGAGGACTCGCCGGCCAGCGACTGAGCTGTTTGCACTCCGAAGAACTCGACGAGCGTGGGGATGCCCTTTTGCAGGGCCACCTTGGCCACGTTGGCGGCCGGCTCGATGCCGAGCACCGGGATCTGGCGCTCGCGGAAGTACTGCAACAGGTAGCCGTCGTTGGAGGCAAGCTCGACCACATGACTCGATTCGTCCAGGCCGAGGCGCTCGATCATCAGCTCGGAGTAGCGACGGCTGTGCTCGAGCCAGCTGGATGAGTATGAGGAGAAGTAGGCGTAGTCGGAGAAGATCTGCTCGGGGGTCTCGAACTCCTCCAGCTGCACGAGAAAGCACTTGCCGCACACCAGTGCTCGCAGCGGGTAGAACGGCTCCATCGAGTTGGCGCGCTCGGGCGGCAGGTAGGAGTTGGCAAGCGGCGACATGCCGAGGTCGGCGAACACGGCCTCGACCGGGGCACCGCAGAATCGACAGGGCGTGGGAGCGCTCATGAGGGCCCCGCAGCGTATTGGAAAGCCTCGATCTGCTCTAGCGTCACCGCGCGCGGGTCGCTGCCCGCCTGCATCTCGCGGTACCAGCCGACCAGTGCGTCCAGGCCCTCCGCCAGGCACCATCGGGGCCGCCAGCCGAGCTCGGCGCGCGCGCGCGAGGAGTCGAGCTTCAGGTAGCGCGCCTCGTGGGGATGAGGACCGTCGTCGTGGACCCAGCGCAGCTCTCCCGGCCATAGCTCGGACATGCGCTGCACGATCCAGCCGACCGGACGAGCGTCGTCCTCGGCGGGGCCGAAGTTCCATCCGGTGGCGCGCTCGGAGCTCTCCCACAACGCTTGGGCGAGCACCAGGTAGCCGCTGAGCGGGTTGAGCACGTGCTGCCAGGGACGAATCGCGTGGGGATTGCGTATGTGCAGCGTCTCACCGGCAAGCGCTGCGCGCACGATGTCCGGCAGCAGGCGCTCGGCGGCCCAGTCGCCGCCGCCGATCACGTTCCCGGCACGCGCGGATGCCACGCGCGGACCGTCTGGATCGCTGAAGAACGAGCGGCGATAAGCGTCGGTGACGAGCTCGGCGCAGCCCTTGGAGTTGGAATATGGATCGTGGCCGCCCATCGGCTCGGACTCGCGATAGCCCCACTCCCACTCGCGGTTCTCATAGCACTTATCAGAGGTGACGTTGACGATCGCGCGCACGCCCTCGGCGTTGCGGCGCACGGCGTCGAGCAGGTTTACGGTGCCCATCACGTTTGTCTCATAGGTTTCGCGCGGCTCCGCGAAGGAGCGCCGCACGAGCGACTGGGCAGCCATGTGGATCACGATCTCCGGCTGGCACTCGCCGACCGCGCTTGCAAGCGCTTCGGGGTCGCGGATATCGGTGCCGATGCTGCGCATGCCCTCCTCGACACGCGCCAGCTCATATAGCGATGGCTCGGTGGGTATGCCGTTTGAGAGGCCCGTGAGCCTCGCACCGAGCGACTGCAGCCATAGCGCCATCCACGCACCCTTAAAGCCGGTGTGGCCCGTGAGCAGCACGCGACGGCCATTCCAGAACGCCGCGTCGACGGCGCCCATACTGGCTTGAGCCGGAGTACTCGACGTGGTGCCAGACGGCGCGGCTGACGCGCTTTGCGTGTCCCTCACCGGCTCACTTCCACACACGCCATGGCGCCTGGCCCGATGCCCACAGCTGCTCCAGATGGTTACGGTCGCGCAGCGTGTCCATCGCCTGCCAGAAGCCCTCGTGGCGGTATGAGGACATCTGCCCGTCGTGCGCCAGCGAGCGCATCGGCTGTTGCTCCCAGACAGTGCTGTCGTCCTGCAGGTAGGCGGCGATCCCTGGGGAGAGCACGAAGAACCCCCCGTTCGTCCAGGCACCGTCGCCGCGCGGCTTCTCCTCGAACTGGCGCACGCGCTCGCCGCTGACCTCGAGCGCCCCGAAGCGACCGGGCGGCTGCACCGCGGTGACGGTGGCAAGCGTGCCCTGCTCGCGGTGGAAGGCCACCAGCGCGGATATGTCGATGTCGGCGAGACCGTCGCCATAGGTGAAGCAGAAATCGTCGTCCTCGACGTAGGACAGGGCACGCCGCAGGCGCCCACCGGTCATCGTGGCCTCGCCTGTGTCGACCAGCGTGACCCGCCAGGGCTCGGTGGCCGAGCGGTGCACTTCCATACTGCCGCTGGCCAGGTCAAAGGACACGTCGCACGTGTGCAGGTAGTAGTTGGCGAAGTACTCCTTGATGAGGTAGCCCTTGTAGCCGAGACAGATGACGAAGTCCCTGATGCCGTGGGCGGCGTAGATCTTCATGATGTGCCACAACATCGGCTTGCCGCCGATCTCGACCATCGGCTTGGGACGCACGGCCGTCTCCTCGCTGAGCCGCGAGCCGAACCCCCCAGCCAGGATCATCGCCTTCACGGGTGCAGGGTAGCGAGCGGGTCGGGTGCTCACGCGTCAGGCTCGGTCATCCCCACAACGAACAGATCGGCAGCGCAAAGATGCGCTCGGAGAGCCTGAACGGGCGTGGGCCGGTGTGGAGCACCGCTCCGGCGAGGAAGCGCTCCCCGAGCCGCTCGCGCAGCCACTCGAGGTGGCGAGCATCGCCGCGCGTGGGCGCCGCGGAGGACTTGATCTCAACCGCAACGACATTGCCGGCCGACAGCTCGGCGATCAGGTCGATCTCGTGACGTCCATTCTTCTCGCGCAGGTGATACAGGCGAGGCCTGAAGCCTGCCAGCTCGAGCTCCGGTCTGATCTGGGCCAGAACGTAGGTCTCGATCAAACGCCCCAACAGATTTCCATCGCGCATCACGGCAAGCTCGTCCAGGTGTAGGGCGGCTGCAAGTAGCGAGGTATCCGTCAAGTAGCGCTTGGGGGCCTTGACCAGACGCGAAAGCCTATTCGTACTCCAGGCAGGGAGAGAGTCGAGCACGAACATGTTGGCCAACAGTCGCTCGTAAGCGACGGCGGTCGATCGACTGATCGCGGCCGCGTCGTAGACGGTCTTCTCGGCCGCGATCCCGGCGGTGTTGATGGCTAGCGCCTCGAAGTAGCCTCGCAGCAGCTCAGGATCGCGAGGGCCATCGAGATTCTCCGCGTCACGGGTGAACAGCTCGCCCAGATAGCTCTCCAGCCACCGTTCGCGTGCACCGTCCCGCAGGCGCAGAACGGGTTCGGGGTAGCCGCCGCGAAGCGCAAGTTCAACGTAGCCGAGTAGATCGGGAGCGTCGGCTGGCGTGTGAAACGCGGTCAGATCGGCGCGAGATAGAGTCTGCAGGAACGGCGGCTTGAGAGGCGAGCCGAGTATCTCGCGCGCGGTGAGTCCCCACATCTTCAGGTGCACGAGCCTCCCGGTTCCGGGCCAGGTGGGAGCGTCGAGGCGACCATGGACGCTGCCGGTGACGAGAAAGCGCCCTGCCCCCGATCCTTGGTCGACGGCCCGCTTGACCGCACCGAGCACCTGTGGGACCGCTTGCCACTCATCGAGTAGCACGGGCTCTGGCAGCGAGCGCAGCGCGGCGTCTGGATCGTCACGAAACGGCTCTGCTTCCGCCTGCTGGTCGAGGCGCACAACGGTCGCGGCCAACCGTCGAGCCGTGGTCGTCTTCCCGGCAGCGCGGGGACCGGTTATCAGGAGTGCGGGTAGTTCATCAAAGAGCTCGCGCAGCGATTCGTCGATCAGCCGAGTGGTGTAGCTGGAGCCAGGCACAGAGCCATAATATCACTTTGGACCACCTTTCATTAGCGTTTTAGACCGCATAATGGTTATGCTTTAGACCACTATTTGTAAGCGTTTTGGACCAGCATTCAATGACGTTCTGGACCGCCGCTCGCTCCCGTTTTTGCCCACTCACCTCTCAACCACCCTCACCACGTTCGACACGCCGGCCGCGTAGGGGAAGTCCGCCTCGGCGGGCGATACGGCGCGGAACTGGTAGACGATCGGGCCGGGCAGGCGGAAGCGGTAGCTGGCGCGGTAGCGCCCGCCGGTGCGCGTGGCGAGCACCTGGAACTGGCGCCACGGGGAATGGGAACCCGCCCCCCCAGCGCGGGCCTCGAGCACGAGCGTCTTGCCGCCGGGCGGCAGGTGCGTGCCGTGGAGCGTGCCGGCGAACGCGATCGTGCCGCCGGCGTGGGAGGTGTGTGGGGTGACGCGCAGAGCGAGGCTCGCGGGCACCGTGAGCGTGAGCGCGGCGGTCACGTTCGGCACCACACTGGCCGCGCTGGCGCTGTAGGCGAGCGTGATGCGGCTCGACGGGGTACTGGCAGGCAGGCGCACGCGGAAGCTGCCGTCGGAGGCGGTGCGCACGGGAGTCAGGGAGAGCGTGCGCGCGCCCTCATAGCTGGGCGTCTCAAGCACCTGCACCGTAGCGCCGCCGACCGGCGCGCCGCTGGGCGCGGTGAGCTGCCCGACCGCCGTGTTGACGTGACCAAAGGCCCCGGCAAGCGCCGTGTGGGCGGTGGTGCTCCAGCGCACGTGCAGCGTGGCCCCAGCCGATGCGTTTGTGCCATTGTCGCTCTGGCTCTGCGGGGCGGAGTTGTTTTGGGATAGCTGGTTGTTCGCGCTGGTGGCTGCGGGTGAGTCGCCATTGCTTGACTGCGTTGGGGGTTCTTTGGACGCTTGAGGTTCTTTGGATGCTTGGGGTTCTTTGGACGCGGGTGGTTCATTTGACGTCGGCGATTCTTTCGACGGCGCGGAGACCTGCGGATCGTTTGAGACGGTGATCTTGCGGTCGAGCGCAACCGTGGAATTGCCGGCCGCATCCGTGACCGTGACGACGAGATGATGGGTGCCGTCGCTGAGCGCAGTCGTGTTGAACGGGATGTCGGCCGTGAGCGATGCGAGACACGGCTGCAGGTATAGGAACGCGGGCAACCCATCGGTGGTTTGCCCGACGTTGCGGCAGTGCCCGCCGTTTTCGTCGAGCAGCACCGAGCCGCTGTTGACGCCGTCGACGGTGAACACCGCCTGGTAGACGCCCGAGCCGCTGTCTTCGGCGTGGAGTGAGAGATCGGCTGTGCCGCTGAGCGTGGCGGCGCTGGCCAGTTCGCCTTCGACGTCGGAAACCGTGGGCTGGGAGGTTTGTTCGAGCACGAGATCGGCCGCGTAGAGGTAGACGACCGCGGCGTAGCCGTTGGGGTCACCTTTGCCGCTTGGGCATTTGTATGTCGAGATGCCCCCACAAGACACGTTGAGATACAGGCGTTCTCCAAGATTCGCGGCTGGAACCGCCACAAGATTGGCGGCCGAGATCGGTTCGGCCGGTTCGCCCACCGTTTTCATGCACCCCGACACGTAGACACATTCGCCAAACGCTTCTGGCTCAGTAGGACCAGCCAACCAGAATTGATAAGTCGCATTCGCGGCCGACCCACCTTCAGCATCTCCCGCGCGCCAGACAGTTGCGGCAGTCAAGTGCTCTTCAGCGGGGGTACTGAATGCCCACGTCGCGATGTCAGTCCCGGCGACATGGCTCACTCCGTCTCCAAGTGCTGCGACAAGCGCTCCGTCTTTCGCGCACTTGTCTTCGGCATAGACAGACGCCCCTGACACCGTTCCGCTCCACCCATCCGTAGGCGCCACTTCCCCGTCCGGCATCCGGCAGCTATACACGTGATACTTCCCCGCCCACGCGCTCACGGCGGACGTCAGCACAAACAGCGTGGCAAGCGTGGCGATCGCAACCGCAGGTGCGAGACCGACAGGGGTCGTAGCCGCAAAGGTAGGCGCGACGTTGGAGTGCTTCATTCTGAACATACCTCAGATTCCTTTCCGATTGGGCCGGCGGCAGAGCCGCCCTCGACATGCATGTCGTTGACGGGCCACACATCACCCCCCTGTCAATTGGCTACCGTCACGTCTGCTTAGCGGCCACCATGCTAGGGACACGGAATCTTCGGATCCTCAAAATCGACGGATGTTCGGCCTGGTTCTACTCACCCGCCACTGACGCCGAGCTCCGGCGCGAAGCGTCGCGCGACACGGGACGCGAAACGCTAGGACCCGAAGCGAATCGGCAGCTCGGCAAGGCCGTAGATGCCGAGAATGCTCTCGAACACCGGCTCGCCGTCGAGCTCCAGGCGCGGCATGTTGCGCGCCAGGAACGCCAGGCCCTCCTCGAGCTCCAGCCGTGCGAGGTTGGCGCCCAGGCAGTAGTGCACGCCCGCGCCAAACGTCAGCGCGCGCGCCTTCGGACGCTCCACGGTGATGTCGAACCGCTCCGGCTCGGCACCCACACCGTCGCGATTGCCCGTAAACGCACACACCATCACGATCGTGTCCGGCGGAAACGTGACGTCGCGATAGGTCAGCTCCTGCACTGTGATCCGCGCGGTGAACGGCGTGATCGGCTCATAGCGCAACGCCTCCTCGACCGCACGCGGCGCAAGCGAGGGATCCTCCACCAGCGCAGCCCACTGCTCGGGGTGTTCGGCCAGCAAACGGATCGCGTGGGCCAGCTGGCTCTGAGTCGTGTCGACGCCGCCGATCAGCACGTTCAGCATGAGGTTCACGCACTCCTCCTCGCTGAGCCTGTCGGGTTGGCGAGCCGCACCCTCGGGCGCGCCTGCATCTGGATCGTCGTAGGTGGCCGCCAGCAGCGTCGAGATCAAATCGTCGGGTGGGTGGGCCTGATCCTCGCGCCGCACCGCCAAGAGCGCGCGCGCGTACTCATAGAACTCCTCCACCGCCCGCTCGATGCCGGCGCGCTCGTTCATCATCGAGGCAGCGTCGAACTGGCGCTGGATCCAGTTGGACCAGTGGTGCAGTCGCGGCGCATCGGTGATCGGCGCGCCCATCACCGTGGCAATCGTCTGCGAGGGATAGGGCTTGGCAAACGCTCCCACGAACTCGCAGCGCCCCGCTTGCGCCACGGGCACGAACAGCTGATCCAAAAAATCGCGCATCGCCGGGCGCCACCGCTCGACCGCTCTTGGCGTGAGCGCCGGATTGACGAGGGCACGCAAACGGGTGTGGTCGGCACCGTTCACATGCAGGATGTTGCGCCGCATCTCCTCCCACAGCGGGCCGTCCTTGACGTCGAACAGCTCGGCGATCTTCATACCGGGGAAGATCGCCGAGCGTGTCCGCAGAAAGAACTCGCCCGCCTCGCGGTCGAGCACCACATACCCGTACGGCCCAGCCGCCAGCCACCCCTCGGCTGCCAGCTCGCGCATGGCCGTGTGAAAGCGCTCCCCCCTCAGCTCGGGGTCGGTGTAATCGAAGCTCTGAAGCTCCAACTCTCCGACGAGCGCCATTTGGCTGGGAACTACTTCTTCGGATGCACCGTCTGCTTGAGGCTCGCTCCGGGTGTGAACTTCGGGGCCTTCGACGCCTTGATCTTGACCTTCTCGCCCGTGCGCGGGTTGACGCCCTGACGCGCTGCGCGCTTGACCACCGAGAACTTGCCGAAACCGGTGATCACGACCTCATCGCCCTTCTTCAGCGTCTTGCCGACCGTGGTCACAAACGACTCGACCGCGCGCCCGGCATCCGCCTTGGAGAGACCGCTGTCGGCGGCAAGCGCCTCGACAAGCTGACTCTTGTTCATGGAGTGCTCCCTTTCGATTGTGTAACAGGCAGTGGCGGAGACTAGCGTGCCTGGGACCCGGCAGGCACGCGCATGTGGCGCAGCTGCTCGCGCATCAACCCCAGCCCCCGCTCCGGGGCGACCGCCGAAAGGCCGATGGCGGCGCGTGCCTTCTCATCGGTGAGAGCTGTATTGGACGGCAATTTCACGCGCAAATCCTCACCGCAGGCGTGCAGATAGGCAGCCGTGGTGCCCTCGCCCACGAGCTCACGCGGGCATCCGCACGCGTCCGCCAACAGCTCCAGCCAGTCGCGTCGCCCGAGCGCCACCGGGCCCGCGGTGTTGTAAACACCTTCACAACCCTGAGCAATCAGCTCGCACATGCGCTGGGCGTAATCCCACGCATAGGTCGGGCAGCGCCACACGCCCGCCGGTGCCTGCAACGGCGTGCGCGCGCGCAGGCGCTCGATCAGCCACAGCGCCAGCCCCGAGCGCTCCCACGGTTCACGCGCCCGGCGCCCGTTGTGCGCCGGGCGCGACAC
Organism: uncultured Solirubrobacterales bacterium; assembly: GCA_963715765.1. Classification (GTDB taxonomy): domain Bacteria; phylum Actinomycetota; class Thermoleophilia; order Solirubrobacterales; family Solirubrobacteraceae; genus Palsa-744. The sequence goes on along the minus strand of OY970270.1, from coordinate 2,184,863 downwards.
GTTCACGCCATAGACCTCCCCCGGTCGCGTGATCAGCCAAGCAACGTTCGAGCGCATCGTCGCTTCCTCGCAGGCGAGCTTCGAGCGACCGTAAGCGTTGACGGGATCCGGCAGATCGCTCTCGCCAAAGCGCAGTCCGGCGGGCCGATAGCCGCTGTAGACCCAGTCGCAGGACACAAGCACATAGTGTGCGCGCACGGCGCGTGCGGCCGCGAGCGTGTGCTCGGCGCCGACGTAGTCGAGCTGGGCGATATACGGCTCATGCTCAAAGCGACTCAGCTGCACCCCACCGGCAGCATGAACGACGACGTCGGGCTCAAACTCCATCGCCGCGTTCACGCACGCTTTGCGCTCGGCCATGTCAAACCCGACGGTCCGCACCCCCTCGAGCTCAACCGGTTCCTCACACCAGCAACCGAGCACATCCCAGCTCTGCTGCGCCGCCACGGCCGCCACATTGGACCCGATCAGACCGCTCACTCCCGTAACCAGCACCCGCACGATACGCCCCGTCTCCTTGCAGTCAATAAAAGGTAGCATCGTAATCGCCTGCGCGCGAGCCATTTTCGAGAGATTCAGTCTTTTCCCGCAACGCGCCGGCCACCACGGCGCGCGTCCATATGACAGTTCGCGACGCGCGCATGCTCACCGCCACGGGCTAGGGCAGGAACGCGTTCGTCCCGTACCTGGCGGGCGCGATCGAGGTGTGGATCAAGCCGGCGCCCAACATCCACTTCGACATCGCTGCCACATTGGCCGATTGAAGTGTCCCGAACGGGACCTGATCGTCGTCGGCGAACAGCGGTAGATACACCTGTAGCGATGCCTGCGTCAGTTTGCCCGGCAGCGCCGGATTGGCCGCCAGCAGCTCCCTCAGGCTCCGCGCGGGGTCCCTCACCGTGTCTTCATACCCATGCACTGTGGCCGCCACGAAATCACGCACAAGCTGCGGATCGGAGGCGATCAGATGACGCGTGGTAAACGCGACCAGCCCCGGATACGCAGGGCCACCGTAGCGGTCGAGCCCAAACGCGGTGATCGGATGCCCACTCGCCTGAAGCGTCACGCCTTCGTCGGGAATGAAGCCCGTAAACGCGGCGATCCGGCCCGCCAGGAGCGCCTGGGGGCCGTTGAAGCCGACCGTCACAACATGCACGCGGCTCGGGCTCACGCCGGAGTCGCGCAGCTCGGTGTCGAGCACCGCCAGATCCGACGGCACACCTGTGATCCCAACCGTCTCCCCGGCAAGGCCGGCGGGCGAGCGCAGGTGCTCGGAGGCCAGCGCGATCAGCCCGCCGAGCGGACGCTGCACGAGCGCCATCACAGCCTGCGCGTCACCACCGGCGTCGATCAGCCCCGCCACGTCGCTGCCGTCGGCCAACCCGAACTGTGCTCGGCCGGCATCGATCAGCTTCAGGGTTTCCTGCGTCGAGGTCGGTTCCACCACACGCAGGTCGATGTGCTCGCGCTTGTAGTAGCCCGCCGCGAGCGCTCTATAGATGCCTGCATGCACCGCGTTGGGTGTGAAGTCCAGGATCATCGTCGCCTTCGTGGGGTGCGCCAGCGGCGCGGGCGCAAGCCCTCCGACCGCGACGCTCGCCGCATCTGAGCTCGTCGAGCCCGTCGAGCCCGTCGAGGAGCCGCACCCAGCGAGGGCACACACAGTGGCAAGCGCCATCAGCGGCGCGAGCGCTCGTCTGGGTAGACGGTATCTTCCAATCACTTGAAGGGATCCTCCTCAACGCGTCTCTCGGGACAACCGGCGGCGGGGCAGCAGGCCCGCACGCTATCGGGCGAGCCGGTCCGCGAGCTCTACACGCCCGCCGACCTGCCGGCCGGCATCGGCGATCCCGAGGGCGACCCGATCGGAGCACCCGGCTCCTACCCATTCACGCGCGGCGTGTATGAGTCGATGTATCGCGGACGGCTGTGGACGATGCGCCAGTTCGCGGGCTTTGGCACCAGCGAGGAGACCAACGAGCGTTTCCACTACCTGCTCGAGCATGGTCAAACGGGCCTGTCGACGGCATTTGACATGCCGAGCCTGATGGGCCACGACTCAGACCACGCGCGCGCGTTCGGAGAGGTCGGCCGCGAGGGCGTGGCGATCGACACGCTGGATGACATGCGCACGCTGTTCGCCGGCATCGACCTCGGTCAGGTCTCCGTCTCGATGACGATCAACGCTCCCGCCGCGATCATGCTCGCCTATTTCGTCGTGGCCGCCGAAGAACCGGACCCCACCCACCCTGGATTCGGACCCCATCCCACCCACGCGGTTGCGCCGGAGCATCTCTCGGGCACGATCCAGGCGGACATCCTCAAGGAGTACATCGCCCAGAAGGAGTGGTGCTTTCCGATCGACCCCGCCATGCGTCTGTGCGGCGACATGATCGAGTGGTGCACCCGCCACATGCCGCGCTGGCATCCGATCTCGATCTCCGGCTACCACATACGCGAGGCCGGCTCGACCGCCCAGCAGGAGCTCGCCTTCACGCTGAAGGACGGGCTCACCTATGTGGAGCAGGCCGTCCAGCGCGGCCTTGACGTCGACGATTTCGCCCCGCGCCTGTCGTTCTTCTTCAACGCCCAAATCGACTTCTTCGAGGAGATCGCCAAGTACCGCGCCGCGCGGCGCATCTGGGCGCGCGAGCTGCGCCATACCTTCGCCGCCAAGAGCGAGCGCTCGTGGCTGATGCGCTTTCACACGCAGACCGCCGGCGTGTCGCTGACAGCCCAGCAACCGCTCAACAACATCGTGCGCACCACGATCGAGGCGCTCGCCGGCGTGCTCGGCGGCACCCAGTCGCTGCACACCAACAGCTACGACGAGGCCTTGGCGTTGCCGACCGAGGAGGCCGTGCGCATCGCGCTGCGCACCCAGCAGGTGATCGCGCACGAGTCGGGCGTCGCCAACACCGCCGATCCGCTCGGCGGCTCCTACTTCGTGGAGGCGCTGACCGACGAGATGGAGGCGCGCTGCTACGAGTACTTCGCCAAGATCGACGAGCTCGGCGGGATGGTCGAGGCGGTCAAGCGCAACTATCCCCAGCGGGAGATCGCCGACGCCGCTTTCACGCTGCAACAGGACATCGACGCCGGCGAGCGGGTGGTGGTTGGAGTCAACCGCTTCTGCGAGGGCGACGAGCGAGAGCCGGAGATCCTGCGCATCGACCCGGCCCTGGAACGCAAGCAGATCGACCGCCTGCAATCCTCGCGCGCCGCGCGCGAGGGCGCAGAGGTGGAGCGCACGCTGGCCGAGCTGCGCGCCGCCGCGGCGGGCCAGGTCAATCTGATGGACCCCCTGATCGAGTGCGCGCGCGCACGCGCCAGCGAGGGCGAGATCATCGAGTCCCTCCAGCAGGTCTTTGGACGCTACACCGAGTCGCCAGTCTTCTGACCGCCTGCTTTCATAAGTTCTTACACACTTTCCTCGCAACTTCTTAGGTTTGCCCAGGGTTTGCGGCGGTAGGGTCGTAGAAGTTCAGTGAGACCCCAGGCACGCACGCTCGAGGCCATCCCAGCCAAGGGGTCAGACCCGCAGTCCGCCGGAGCACAACCGCAACGTATGCCACGCGACCCACTCGCCAACCACACGCTCAAACTGAGCCTGCTGCGCAGGGCCGTGGCGTTGCTGGCGGTGAGCATCGTGCTGAGCACGGTCACCTCGCTTGCCTTCGCAGCCAAGCGGATCGCCGCAGAGGACGCCGCCTACAGCGGACCGAGCGCACCCCAATGCGCGCCATCGCAGCTGAACCGCTCAGACATCCTGCCGGGCACGAGCCTCGAGGTCTCCCCGCTACCGGACTCACTCGACGCACCCTATGAGACTCAGATCAGCCTGCTCGGGATGCCGAGCACCGCACTGTCGGACATCTCGGTGAACGGCTCACGCACCGGCAACCACCCCGGGCGCCTGGAGACCTACTCGCAGGGCGATGGCGCGAGCTTCGTGCCGAGCAAGCCGTTCACCCAGGGCGAGACGGTGACCGTACGCGGCAAGGTGACCCGCAACGGCAGGACCGTGCCGTTCGCGTTCCATTTCACGACCGCCGTTGAGAACCCGCTCGCACGCCCGGCCTCCGCGCCCAATCCGCCCGCCAAGCAGGGCGAACTGGACGTGTTTCACTCACGCCCGGAACTTCATGTTCCCGTCATAACCGTCGGCGCCGACTCATCTCAGCAGAGCCCCGGCGACATCTTCGTCGCGCCCTACTCCGGTGTGGGCCAGGACGGACCGATGATCTTCGAAAGCTCCGGCAACCTCGTGTGGTTCGACCCACTGCCGGCCAACACCGAGTCGACCAACCTGCAGGTGCAGTCCTACGAAGGCAAGCCGGTGCTGACCTGGTGGCAGGGCTACATCCCACCGCAGGGCTTTGGCCAGGGCGAAGAGGTGATCGAGAGCTCCTCCTACCAGCAGATCGCCAAATTCCCGGCCGGCAACGGCCTACCGGCCGACCTGCACGAATTCCGCATCATGCCCAACGACACGGCGCTGCTGACCTCGTTCAACCCGATCCGCTGCAATCTCAGCTCGGTGGGCGGCCCAAGCAACGGTGCGGTGACCAACAGCGTCTTTCAGGAAATCGACCTCAAGACGCACCTGGTCAGGCGCGAATGGGCGCCGCTCGACCACATCGCCCTCTCGAGCTCCTACTCCTCCCCGATCAACTCCGCCGGGGAATGGCCATTCGATTACTTCCACATCAACTCGATCGACCCCCAGTCAAACGGCTCGATCCTGATCTCCTCGCGCAACACCTCCGCGCTGTATGAGCTGAGCGAAAGCAGTGGCCAGGTGACAGCACAGATCGGCGGCAAGCACAGCACCGTCAAACTGGGTGCGGGCACGGCTACCGCCTACCAGCACGACGCGCAGGTGCTGCCGAGCGGCGAGATCAGCGTGTTCGACAACGGCGGCGTGCCCAAGGTGCACCCACAGTCGCGCGGGATCGTAATCGCGGTCAACGCGGCCGCCAAGACCGACACGCTGGTGGCCGAGTACGAGCACTCCCAGCCGCTGGCGGCCGGGAGTCAGGGTGGCGTGCAAATGCTCGAAGGCGGCCACGTGTTCATCGGCTGGGGCGCCGAACCGTACGTGACCGAATACGCCTCCAATGGGACGGTCCTCTACAACGCCCACCTGCCCGCCAAAACCGAGTCCTACCGCAGCTATCGTTTCCAGTGGACGGGCACACCGACGAACACCCCCGCGGTGGCCGTCGCAGCGGCGGCAGGTGGCAACACAACTGTGTATGCAAGCTGGAACGGCGCCACGACGGTCGCCAGCTGGCAGGTGCTGGCGGGCGCAAGCTCGACCGCAATGACACCCGCCGGGAGCAGTTCCAGGTCGGGCTTTGAGACGTCGATCTCGATCGCCGGCAAACCGGCCTACGTGGCCGTGCAGGCTCTGGGCGCGGGGGGCGAAGTGCTCTCGACCTCACCGTCGATCAAGGGGTAGGTCTCCCTAAAGGCGGTCGTGCGGACCCCGGCTGACATGGGTGTCGACTCGACCGATCGGCTCGAAGCTCGACTTCTGGCTCAGCCCGCAGTCGGGACAGAGCCAGGCATCGGGGATCTCCGCGAACGGGGTGCCTGCGGGAAGGCCCCCGTAGGGATCGCCTTCGTGCTCGTCGTAGATATAGCCACAGGCCGTGCATTGCCAGCGACCCACCGGAAGATCCCCGTTCACCATCGCGCACCTCTTGTTTACAAGCTGAGCGCGCGTTCGATCGCGGGCGCGAGCAGCGTCGCGGCGGCGACGGCGGTCTCGTGCGGCGAGCGGCGCGGCATCGCTATGTAGCTGAGCGCGAGCCTCACAAGCGTGTCGGCGAGCAGCTGAGCGTCATCCTCGCTGACCACGGGCCAGCCCGAGCGCATCGCTTCGCAGAGCCGCGCCGAGGCCCATTCGAGCACGGGTTGGCTCTGCGTGGTGATCAGTGGCAGCATCCCGCCGGTGCCGTCGTCAGACAGCAGCAGCCGCACGAGCGGATCCTCGGCGGCGGCGGTGAGAAACACCTCCAGGCCGGCGCGCACCGCGGCGCCGGGATCCTCGACGTTCGCGAGGATCGCGCCCTCGACCTCCTCGAGGAAGCGCGCACCCTCGCGGATCACGAACTGCTGCGCGAACTCGTCGCGCGAGCCGAACTCCTTGTAGAGCGTCTGGCGGCTGACACCGGCGGCACGCGCGACCTCGGACATCGTGATCTGCGCCCACGGGCGATCACCGAGCAGGCCGCGCGCGGCGTCCAGCAGCGAGTCGCGCAGCAGCCGACGCGCGGCGACACGATACGGCGTCGTGACTTCAGAGGTTTCCGGCACACCAGGGATTGTGCCGAGTGGCGAGCCGAGCCGAGCTCCCCCCGCGCTTCGCCGTTCTCCCCCCGCGCCGCCGCCTGCACGGGAGAGCACCTCTGCCGTCAGCGTCCGCGCCGTCAAGAGCTCACGGCCGGCGACCCATAGCGCGCCAGCACGCGCCGGCGCGTGCGCGGATGGATGTTCATCTTCGACAGGTCGCCCTCGTAGTGCTCGATCAGGCGCCGGTCCATGATCCGCCGCCACAACGGTGGGATCGCCGCGGCCACGATCATCCCGGCATAGCCTGTGGGCAGCTGCGGAGCCTCGTCGAAATGGCGCAGCGACTGGTAGCGACGCAGCGGATTTGCATGGTGGTCGGAGTGGCGCTGCAGGTGGTAGAGCAGCACGTTGGAGGCCACGCTGTTGCTGTTCCAGCTGTGCTCGGGAGCCGTGCGCTCGTAGCGCCCATCCTCGCGCGTCTGACGCAACAGGCCGTAGTGCTCGAGGTAGTTGACAACCTCCAGCAGCGAGAAGCCGATCACCGCCTGTATCAACAGGTAGGGCAGCACGACCGGTCCAAAGACGATCGCCAGGCCGCCAAACAGCGCAAGCGACATCAACCACGCATTGAGGATGTCGTTGCGTAGGCCCCAGAAGCGATGCCCATCGCGTGCCAGGTGCTCGCGTTCGATCTCGAGCGCCGAACGCAGGCTGCCGACTACGGTGCGCGGCAGAAACTCGTAGAAGCTCTCGCCCAGGCGCGAGCTGGCAGGATCCTCCGGCGTGGCCACGCGCACGTGGTGGCCGCGGTTGTGCTCGACGAAGAAGTGCCCGTAGCCGGTCTGCGCAAGTGCCACCTTGCTCAGCCAGCGCTCGGAGCTCGCGCGCTTGTGACCGAGCTCATGCGCGGTGTTGATCGCCACGCCCGCGACCATCGCCACCGTCAACGCGAGACCCACCGATTCGAGCGTGGAAAGCCCCCCGTGCGACCACATCCAGCAAGCGAAGATCAGCCCCGCGTACTGCAGCGGAAGGAAGGCGTACGTGCACCAGCGGTAGTAGCGATCCTGCTCGAGCCACTTGATCACGCTGTCGGGCGGGTTTGAGGCGTCGAGTCCGATGAACAGGTCAAGCAGCGGAAACATGCCAAAGATCAGCAGGGGCCCAAAGAACCAGAACACGCCGAGGCCGGTGGCTTGGACCAGGCCCCAGCAGATGAATGGCAACAGCGGCACGATCAGGCCAAGCAGCCACGCATAGCGCTTGCGATCGCGCCACCCTGTCGTTGCCCGCGCCCCTGTGGGCGAGCGGGGAACCTCAACCGTGCTCATCTTCAATGCCACCTCCCTGACATACAAAGAGCTGATGGACAGATACTTTACAAGGTTAGCATATTTGTAAAGCACCGTGGCGAACCACCACCCACGCGGGGTGTCGCCGACTCGCCACTGCCACCAAGGCGTCAGTCGTCCTCGGCAACCTTCAGCACCAGCTTGCCGACGTTCTCCCCTCGGAACAGCTTTCCCAACGCGTCGGGAAAGCTCTCGAGACCCTCGACGACGTCCTCGCGTGCGACGAGCTTGCCCTCAGCGATCCAGCCCGCCATCTCACTCATGGCCTCGGGGGCGCGGCTCATGTAGTCGATCACCACGAAGCCCTCCATGCGCGCGCGGTTGACGAGCAGGGACATGTAGTTGGACGGGCCCTTCACTGCCTCGAGGTTGTTGTACTGGGAGATCGCCCCGCACAGCGCCACGCGCGCGCCGCGCGCCAAGCGTGCAAGCGCCGCGTCGAGAATCTCGCCGCCGACATTGTCGAAGTACACATCGATGCCCTCCGGGCACTGCTCACGCAGGGCGGCGGCAACATCCTCGCTCTTGTAGTCGATGGCGGCATCGAAGCCAAGCTCCTCGACCAGCCATCCGCACTTCTCCGGCCCACCGGCGATGCCCACCACGCGACAGCCCTTCAGTTTGGCGATCTGTCCGACCACGCTGCCGACGGCACCGGCCGCGCCGGACACGACAACCGTCTCGCCCTCTTTTGGCGCGCCCACCTCCAGCAGGCCGAAGTAGGCGGTCATGCCCGGCATTCCGAGCGCGCCCAGGTAGGTCGGCAGCGCAACCTTCTCGGTGTCGATCTTGAACACCGCGTTGTCATCGCACACCGCGTAGCGCTGCACGCCGAGCCAGCCCGACACGTGGTCGCCCACGGCAAAGCTCTGCCCTTTGGTCTCGAGCACCCGCCCGACCGTCCCCGCGCGCATGACTTCGCCGATCTCAACCGGCGGTATGTAGGAGCGACCCTCGGCCATCCAGCCGCGCATCGCGGGATCGAGGGAGATGTAGAGGATCTCCACAAGCGACTGCCCCTCCCCCAGCGTGGGGAGGGGCTCCTCGACATAGTCGAAGTGCTCGCGCCCAACCATGCCCTGGGGGCGCGCAGCGAGACGGAACTGATGATTGACGGCATCCATTGCTGGTCTCCTCGCTTCGGCTTTATGTGTAGTCAGTGTGTCAGGCCACGCACGATTCGCACGGGGCGATAGCAAACTGCTTCTGGAAGAGCTTTGGGGATAGGGTCGTGCTCCCCTCGACACCGCGCTACCGCCATCAGCAAGGAGACACCCATGGACTTCGAGCACTCCCCGCGAGCCACCGAGCTTCTCCAGCGCCTGACCGCCTTTCAGGAGCAGCAGGTCTCACCGCGCGAGGAGCCCTACATGCGCGAGCTGCTGGCGCGCGCAGATCCGTGGGTGGTGCTGCCGGCGATCGAGGAGCTCAAGGCGATCGCCAAGCAAGAGGGGCTGTGGAACCTGTTTCTACCTGACGAGCAGCATGGCGCCGGCCTCTCAAACGTCGAGTACGCGCCGCTGGCCGAGCGCATGGGCCGCTCGCTGATCACCGCCGAGGTGTGCAACTGCAACGCTCCGGACACGGGCAACATGGAGGTGCTTTGGCACTTTGGCTCCGATCAGCAGAAGCAGCGCTGGCTGGAGCCACTGCTTGACGGGCGCATCCGCTCGGCCTTCTGCATGACCGAGCCCGAGGTGGCCTCCTCGGACGCCACCAACATGCAGGCGACCGCGACGCTCGACGGCGAGGAGGTCGTGGTCAACGGGCGCAAGTGGTGGAGCACCGGCGTGGGGCACCCCAACTGCAGGGCGATCATCTTCATGGGCCTCACGGACCCGAGCGCGGATCGCTACCACCAGCATTCGATGGTGCTCGTCCCGATCGACACGCCCGGCGTGAAGGTCGAGCGGATGCTGCAGGCGATGGGCTTCCTCGACGCACCGGGCGGGCACGGCGAAGTGTCGTTCACAGACGTGCGGCTACCCGCTTCAGCCATCATCGGCGGTCCGGGACAGGCGTTTGCGATCGCCCAGGCGCGACTGGGACCGGGGCGCATTCACCACTGCATGCGGCTGATCGGGCTCGCCGAGCTGGCGCTGGAATTGGCGTGCGCGCGTGCCACCGAGCGCGTCGCGTTTGGCAAGCCACTGGCCAACCTCGGCGGAAATCGCGAACGGATCGCCGACGCGCGCATCGCGATCGACCAGGCCCGCCTGCACGTGCTGCATGCCGCGTGGCTGGTGGACCGCAAAGCGCCCGAGGCGATCGGCGCGGTGTCGCAGATCAAGGTTGCGACTCCAAACATGGCCCAGCGGGTAATCGACATGTCGATGCAGCTGCACGGGGGCGCAGGCCTATCCAACGAGGTGCCGCTCGCCGGCGCCTGGACCGCCGCGCGCGCGCTGCGCCTGGCCGACGGCCCCGACGAGGTTCATCGCGGCGTGGTGGCACGCCTGGAGCTGGCGCGCTATGGCAAGGGGAAGTGGTCTTCATAGCTGAGTCGCCCCCATCGGAGCCGAACGAGCGGGCATCCCAGCCGCCCTCCCTGGGGGAGGAGCGACTCAGACGCACTGAGATAGCCCGCCTGCGAGACGCGCTGCTCACACTGGAGAGCCCCGACCGCGTCGACATGGACGATCCGAGCCTCGAGTGGCGACGGCTGTTCTCGGAGATGTTTGGCACATTCCTGCTGGTGATGGCGGGCGCCGGAGGCGGCGTCGTCGGCGCCGTGAGCCACGGTCAGATCAGCCGCACCGCCGCGGTCACCGCCCCTGGGCTGACCGTGATGGCGATCATCCTGTTCATGGGCGCGATCTCCGGCGCCCACCTGAACCCGGTCGTCACCCTTGCCTTCGGACTGCGCCGCGACTTTCCGTGGAAGCGCGCGTTCGGCTACATCGTCGTGCAGCTGATCGGCGCGACGCTCGCCTGCGTGTTTCTGTGGGCTGTGTTCGGCAAGGTCGGCCAGCTCGGCGCCACCGTGCCCGGACCGGGCATCGCCGACTGGCAGGCGATGCTGATCGAGCTTGTGCTCACCGCCGGACTGGTCAGCACGATCCTCGGGACCTCCTCCAGCGCACAGAACGTAGGCACGTTCTCGGCGCTGGGGGTCGGCGGCTACATCGTGCTCGCCGGCCTGTGGTCGAGCCCGATCAGCGGCGCCTCGATGAACCCGGCGCGTTCGTTCGGGCCGGACCTCGTGCTCGGCGACTTCAAGCACTACTGGGTCTATATCGTCGGCCCGCTCGCAGGCTCGCTGATCGCGGTGGGCATCGCCTACATTCTGCGCGGCCCGGGCGGTAGAGACCCCAGTGGCGAGGCCGCCGGGAGCGGACGTTTGATGACCCCTGAGCAGGCTGGGCGCTGATGGCGCAGGGGAGCCCGATAGAACCGGCTCCCCCAGAAGCGAGCCTTGTCGCGAGCGCGAGCGGAGCGGACTCCGAGCCCGCCAGCGCCCCCGAGCATCCACGTGCGGTGCTGGCCGCGCTGATCGCCGTGGCGGCCGTGGCGAACCTCAACCTGGCGGTGGCCAACGTCGCATTGCCCGACATCGGCAAGGCGTTCGACGCGTCGCAGACCGGGCTCGACCTGATCGCCGTGGGCTTCTCGCTCGGGCTGGCCGCCTCGGTGCTCTACCTTGGCGCGCTCGGGGACCGCTACGGGCGCAAGCTGATGCTGATGCTCGGCACCACGCTCGCGATCCCCGCGGCGCTGTTGGCGGCGCTGGCGCCGTCGATCACGGTTCTGTTCTTCGCGCGCCTGCTGGGCGGCCTGGCGGCGGGCATGGCCTTCCCGACCACGCTCGCTCTGATCACGGCACTGTGGTCGGGCCCCGCACGCACGCGTTCGATCGCCCTGTGGTCCGGCCTCGGCGGGGCGATCTCGGCGCTGGGCCCGCTGCTCGCGGGCGCATTGCTCACGCAGTTTCACTGGGGCTCGGTGTTCTTCATCACGCTGCCGCTTGCGTTCGTGGCCCTCTACGGGGCATGGCGCTATGTCCCCGCGCACATCAACGAGACGACCGGCCCGGTGGACAACCTCGGTGGGGTGCTCTCGGTGATCGCCATCGCAGCTCTGATCCTGGCGATCAATTTCGCGCCGGTGCCCGGCGAGAAAACGATGATCCTCGCCACGTCGATCGTGGCGGCGATCGCGGCGGTGGCATTCGTACTGCGCCAGCGCCGCGCCCAGGCCCCCCTGTATGACCTGAAAGTGGCAGGCCGACGGGTCTTTTGGGTCGCCGCGCTCGCCGGGATCATCGTGTTCGGCTCGCTCGTGGGGGCGATGTTCATCGGTCAGCAGTTCCTGCAGAACGTGCTCGACTACTCGACGCTCGACGCGGGCCTGTCGATCCTGCCGGCGGCCGTGTTCATGGTGCTGATCGCGCCGCGCTCGGCGAAGCTCGTGGAGGCGCGTGGTGCACGCTTCACCCTGTTGGTCGGCTACGGCTGCTGCATGCTCGGTTTCCTCACGATGTTGCTGCTGTGGAAGCAGGGCATCTCCTACTGGAAGGTGGGGCTCGGCTACGCGTTCATCGGCGCCGGCGTAGGCTTCGCTGGCACTCCCGCCTCGCACTCGCTAACCGGCTCGGTGCCAGTTTCGCGCGCCGGCATGGCCTCCGGCACAGCCGACCTGCAGCGCGACCTCGGCGGCGCGATCATGCAGTCGATCTTCGGGGCTTTGCTCACCGCGGGCTATGCGGCCGCCGTCGCCACCGCGATCGCAAGCTCGCCCAACAGGGCGCGCGTAACAGCCACCGTGGAAGGGGAACTGGAGAAGTCGTTCTCAAGCGCCGCCGACACCGCCTCGCGCTATCCCTCCTACGCCAAAGCAATCGCCGCAGGCGCCAGGGAATCGTTTGTCAAAGGCGACCAGTGGGCCTACACGGCAGGCATCGTGGCGATCGCACTCGGCGCGACGCTTGTGTTCTTCATGTTCCCCAAGCGCCAGCGCGAGCAAGAGCTGCTCGAGGAGTACCACACACTGGACAGCGCCCCGGCCGTGGGGCACTCATAGGCGGCGGCTCTCGGCACTCATAGGCGGCGGCTCTCGGCACTCATAGGCGGCGGCTCTCGCGGGCAGCTGGCAACCGCTCCCAGGATCGAGCTCCGCCCTGCCGGTCGCAACGTCGCGTGAGCCTGGCAGGCAGGCGTCAGCTGCCGTCGAGCATCGCCAGCAGCTTTACGACGGTGTTCCAGTTGCGCGCCGTCGCGCTCACACCCAGACGCGGACCCGACAGCAGCTTGGCGAGCTTGGAGCTGTGGATGCCGTCCGGGTGCCAGGCGTAGATCTCGCGTCCGCTGAACACGAACCGCTCGGGGCCAAAGTCAAGCGTCGCGAGCTCGCGCTCCACCCCTGGGTCCAGCTGCGCCGAGAGAAAGCTCACCTGATAGCGCTTGGGGTCGATCGCCACATCGCCCAGCGGATCGCGCTCCACCACACCAGTGAGCTCATCGCCTGTGCGCACCACAACCTCGACCTTCACGCCCAGCTCGGTCGCGATCTCCTCTTCCAGCTCTTGCGTCACCTGCTCGGGGGAGCAGTCGGCGCCAAACACAGCATTGCCACTCTGCAGCAGGGTTTGCACTTCGCCGTAGCCGAGCTTGCCCATCAGGGCGCGCAGGTCGGCCATCGCCACGCGCCGGTGCGGGCCAACGTTGATACCGCGAAGCAGGGCGATGTAGCGGGTCATCGGAGCAGGGCGGGGCTGTGGGCAGACGATCCGCCGATCAGCCGCTCGATCCCTTCGGGGACCGCAAGCGCGCCATCGCTGCGTGCGAGCGCGCCGGCCATCTCAGCGGCGCCGCGCTTCAGCGACGAGTTCTCGAGTGCGCCCGCGATCGCCTCGCGAATCTTGCGCGACGAGGCGTTCGGACGAACACGAACACCCGCACCGGCCACGACGACGCGCGCCGCGTTGTCGGGTTGATCGCGCCCCGCGGGGACACAGACCAGCGGAACACCGTCGGCGAGAGCCGCGTTCACCGTCTGCCAGCCGGCATGGGTCACGACAAGCGCCGCATGTGGGAACACCGCGCGATGAGGCACGAAGTCGACGGCACGCGCGTTGGCAGGCAGGCGTAGCTCTCGCGAATCGAGAGCAGGCCCGGTCGTGAGCAGCGCCCGGACGGGCAGTCCGGCCACCGCATCCAAGACGCGTTGAACCGAGGCCCGCTGGTTCATGTAACTGGTGCTGAAGCTGATCACCACGAGCGGATCGGCGTTCGTCTCGGGCCACGGCGAGATCCACTGGCGCGTATCGGGCTCAAATGCAGGGCCCACATAGTGGACGGTGGGGGGAAGCGCGCCGCGACTCGAGAAGTCGAGCTCGGGAGCGGTCATCGAGTAGATCGCCTCCACGCCAAGCAACTGGTCGGCCCAATTGCTCAATGGCTCGAGCCCGTGCTTGGCACGAGTCTTGTTCAAAGCGGGGAGTCCAGTGTTGAAGATACGGGTGGCGATACGTCCAAGGATCTGGTCGCGTGCAGCGCCGAGGCGACCATCCTTGGGCTTCAAGCCGGCGAACATCGGCGGAACGCCATCGAGGGGAAACGGATATGGGCAATGCAGCAGCGCGACGGCGGGCAGACCGACGGCCTCCGCGGCGACCGCGCCGCCGACCATCATCCAGTCCAGCACCACGACATCCGCCGGGCGCCTCGCCAGGAGATCCACGCACTCGCGACTCATATCGTCCACGAAGGCGAACAGGAAATTCTTGAGGGTCCGCCCGCCGGCGCCGAGCTTGGTGCGCGCGTCCCAGTCACGCAGGGGGTCGGTCTCCGGTCGTGTCAGATCGATATCGGGAAGCGTCCGCTCGAAGGCGACGAACTCCGCCCCTGTGCGCTCGATGCGCTCGCGCGCCGCGCGGTGAGCGAGCACCCGCACCTCATGTCCGCGCTCTACCAGCCCGCAGGTGACGGCAAGCTGCGGCGGCGCACTGCCGCTGAACCCCAGGAGTGTCTGGAAGACGCGCACGGTATAATTTGACTTTAGCTGATATCAAATGAATTTGTCGAGCTCCACCACGGGGATGTCAAAGCCATCCGCACGAAAACGCCCATACCGGATGTCAGCGCGGGCCGACGCCGCGGAGGAGACCCGCGAGCGCCTGCTCGTCGCGGCCTGGAAGCACTTCGCGACGCGCCCCTACGAGGAGGTGCGCTTGCGCGACGTTGCTGCCGAGGCGCAGGTGAGCGCGCAGACGCTGCACCTACGCTGCGGCTCCAAGGATCAGCTCTTCATCGCCGCCTTCATGTGGTTCGGCCAGCGGGAGATGCTGCGACGCAATGAGGCGCCCGTGGGAAATGTCAGCAAGGCCGTCCACGTACTCTTCGACCGCTACGAGACACAGGGGGACGCGGTCCTGAGACTGCTCTCCCAGCAGGAGCGCATCCCTGCCATCCGCCAGATGACCGACGCGGGGCGTGCCTATCACCGCGAGTGGGCGGCACGCACGTTCGAGCCGATCCTGCACAACCTGCGAGCCGGCCCACGCAAGCAGCGCCTAGCGGCGATCGTGGTCGCGACCGACCTGCTCGCGTGGAAGCTCCTGCGTCGCGACATGCAACTAGAGCGCCGCACCGCAGAACGCGTCGTGGTCGAAATGCTCGAGTCCTTGGCGGCGTCAACCGACAGGCGAGAGGATGTGCCGGTCGGCGCGTGTCCAGACAACGAACGCCGTCACAGCCGCGACGAGTAGCACCGACGGCCACGCTCCGACTGCCAGCGCCAGAACGTGTGAGAACACCAGCGCTGCGAGACCAACGCACCCGAGCGTCACCGCCGTGCGGGTCCCATGCCGCCGCGCCCACACCTGGATGCACCACAGCCCACCGATCGCGAGCACGACTCCCCCGAGCGGACGTGAGCCTGTGTACGCGGCGACTGCGTAGCCGACAATCAGCGACGCGGCGGCAAGTGGGGCTGTGGGCGTGCGACGCACCAAACGAGCGTAGCGAGCTCGCATGTGAGGCACACTGTGAGCGATGGACTCGCTGTTCGATCCCGCCGAGACCGAGGACAACACACCTCACGTCTCCGACGCGGCACCGCTGGCGGCACGGATGCGACCGTCCTCACTCGAGCAGTTCGTGGGCCAGGAGCACCTGCTGGGGACGGGCTCGGCGCTGCGCACCGCGATCGAGCAGGGCAGGCCCCACTCGATGATCCTGCACGGCCCACCAGGCAGCGGCAAGACCACGCTCGCACGGATCATCGCCGCGAGCGCCAGTGCGGCGTTTGAGGAGCTGAGCGCCGTGGAGGCCGGTCGTGCCGAGGTGCGGGCGGTACTCGCGAGGGCGCGCGAACGCCGGCTCGGCGAGCGCGAGACGATCTTCTTCCTCGATGAGATTCATCGTTTCAACAAGGCTCAGCAGGACGCACTGCTGCCCGCAGTGGAGGAAGGGCTCGTGACGCTGATCGGGGCGACGACCGAGAACCCCTCCTTCGAGGTCAACCGCGCGCTGCTTTCGCGCACGCGCCTGTACGAGCTCTCAGAGCTCACCGAGGAGAACGTGCTGACACTTCTGCGCCGTGCGCTCGAGCACGACCAGCTCAGCGAGACACAGGTCGCCCCCGAGGCGCTCGAAATGCTGGCCGCGCGTGCCGGCGGCGACGCGCGCACGGCGCTCAGCGCACTGGAGCTCGCCTGCGAGACGGCCACCGACAGCGTGACGGTCGAGCACGCCGAAGACGCGCTGCAACGTCGGATCGTGCACTACGACAAGGCGGCCGACAGCCACTACGACACGATCTCCGCCTGGATCAAGGCGACGCGCGGCTCCGACCCCGACGCCTCGCTCTACTACCTCGCAGTGATGCTCGAGGGCGGCGAGGATCCTCGCTTCATCGCGCGGCGAATGGTGATCCTCTCAAGCGAGGACATCGGCAACGCCGACCCGAGCGCACTCACCGTCGCAACCGGGGCAGCCGCGGCCGTCGAGCACGCTGGATTGCCCGAGTGCCAGTTCGCGCTCGCGCAAGCGGCGATCTACCTCTCACTCGCTCCGAAGTCGGACGCCGCCAAGCGCGCGATCGGAGCCGCACGAGAGTTCGTGCGCGAGCACGGCGCGGCGCCCCCGCCGGTTCAGTTGCGCTCCGGGGGACGCGGGCAGGGCTATGACAATCCCCACTCGCATCCCGGACATGTCGCCCGTCAGGAGCTGGCGCCCAAAGAAGCGGTGGGCGCACGCTTCTACACGCCTGACGAGGCTGAGTCGGAGCTTGCGGCACGACTGGAGGAGATCCGTCGGGCGCGTGGTCGCAGTGACTGAGCGCACGCCTCGCGCCGAAGAACGCTCAGCCTGAGGTCGCCGCGGTGGACGATCGCGCGTCTTGCATCGTCAGAACCAGGACAACATCCCCGTGCTCGTCATACACGTAGAGGGTCAACAACCATCGCCACGGACCGAGGATGAAACGAAACGGCTGCCAGCTCCCTTCGAGCTCGCGGCCGATACGAGGAAAGCGCTCGAGCACGCGAAGCGAGCGCTTCACGCGAATCTTGGTGTCCGGCGGAAGGCTATGCGTGAGGATCAGGCGGTCGAGATCCTCGACCGCCTCGGGGCTCAGTCGAACCTCGGTCACTGGCCGTTTTACAACTCGTCAAGCGGGATCGTTCTGCCTTGCCGAGCGCTCTCGAGACCCTGCATCGCACGCTCATGCGCTCCCGGTATCCCATCCAGAAGGGCCGTTATGTTGCGTGTGTCCGGATCAGCTTCTTCTATCGCCGTCGACAGCAACGACCGTGCAAGCGTTCCCTCCTGCACATGCATGCGCTCGGCGAGACGCGCCAACCGGGCGGCGTGCTCGGGATCGAGCGTGACATTCAGCCGTTGCCCTGGGTTGCTCACAGTCGGATCGTACTACACAGATCGGCACGATACGTGCAATAACGCCGGGCAACCTCGCTGACGGCGAGGCGCCCTCGACTTCCACCCCGAACGACCCCAAATCCAAAAAAGCTCTACCCGCGTCGTGAGCGACCCTTTCGGGTATCCACGATGCACGTGTTCGACGGTACGGGACATCCTCGCGCGATCCGCCCGCCGTGCATACGTGGGTCATCCGCATCGGATGATGTGCGTCGGCGCGTGAGCATGAGAGCATCTGCACACTTCCCGCAGACCGGTCCTCCACACGAAAGGCATCCATGAGCACAGCGGCACACTCCCGGCCTGCAAGCACGCCCGCCTCGACCGCCTACACCGACCCGGCCGACGTGCTGGTCGTGTTCGGCATCAGCGGGGATCTCGCCAAGGTGATGACCTTCCACTCGCTCTACCGGCTGGAGCAACGCGAATTGCTCGACTGCCCGATCGTGGGCGTCGCCGCTGACGATTGGACCATCGAAGATCTACGCAAGCGAGCGCACAGCTCGATCGAAGCGTGCGGCGAGAAGATCGACGAGCGCGTGTTCAAGCGCTTTGTCGAACGGCTGAGCTATGTATCCGGAGACTTCGCCGACGAAGGCACCTACGCGCGCGTGGCCGACGCGCTCGGCGATGCCAAGTCTCCCGTCTTCTACCTGGAGATCCCGCCGTTCCTGTTCGGCACTGTGATCAAAGGCCTCGCCATAAGCGGCGTCACCAAAAACGCACGTGTGGTTGTCGAGAAGCCCTTTGGCCACGACCTACAGTCCGCACGTGCGCTCGCCGCGGAAGTCCACCAGTACATCCAGGAGCCCCAGCTCTACCGGATCGACCACTTCCTCGGCAAGATGGGGATCGACGAGTTCCTGTACCTGCGCTTCGCCAACACGATGCTCGAGCCGGTGTGGAACCGCAATCACATCGCCTGCGTGCAGATCACGATGGCCGAGAGCTTCGGCGTGGAGGACCGCGGGCACTTCTACGATCCCGTGGGCGCGGTGCGCGACGTGGTCGTCAACCACCTGATGCAGCTGGTGGCCGTTGCCGCAATGGAGGCGCCCGCCGGCGAGGACGCCGAAACGCTGAAGGACGCCAAGTTCGCCGTGTTCCGCTCCACCGCCGCAGCCGACCCTAAGCACTACGTGCGCGGCCAATACGACGGCTACTTGAACATCGACGGCGTCGCCAAAGAATCGACCACCGAGACCTATGCCGCTCTGCGCCTTGACATCGACAACTGGCGCTGGTCGGGCGTGCCGTGGTTCATCCGCACCGGCAAGGATCTGCCGATCACCCAGACCGAGCTGCGCATCGTCTTCCGCAATCCCCCGCGCCTTGGCTTCATGGAGCACGGGCGTCGCCGGCCGGAGCCCAACCAGCTCGTGGTCAAGCTCGATCCCGCCACGGGTGTGCAGATGATCCTCGACGCCCACCGCGCCGACGAAGGCGGGCCGCAGGCGATCTCACTCGACATGGAGTTCGCGCAGGAGGGCGGCGAGGCCCCTACCCCGTATGAGGTGCTGCTGCTGGACGCGATGCGCGGCGACAGCGTGCGCTTCACCCGCCAGGACAGCGTCGAGCAGACCTGGCGCATCTTCGAACCGCTGCTCAAAGACCCCCCGCCCGTGCATCCCTACGCGCCGGGAACGTGGGGTCCACCGGAGGCGGACAAGCTGGTGGCTCATTACGGCGGCTGGCACGGCCCGTGGGTGGTGTCGTGAGTCCCGCCAAGTCAGGCAAGGCCAGGACGGGCGCGGCCCAGAAGGGCAAGGCAAGCGCCGGCACTACCGCGAGCGCCGACGGCAAAGCCAACAGCCGGGTCGAGGCGGACACGATGCCCCAGAGCGCGGCGATGCCCTCGCCGTTCCCGCCGATCGCCGACTACGCCTTCCTGTCGGACTGTCACACCGGCGCGCTGGTCGCCCCCGACGGGACGATCGACTGGCTGTGCGTGCCGCGCTTCGATGCCCCCAGCGTGTTCGGCTCGCTGCTGGACCGTCAGGCGGGCGGCTTCCGCTTCGGCCCGTTCGGAATCAACGTCCCGACCGCACGCAGCTACGAGCCCGGGACCAACATCCTGCTCACGACCTGGAAGACCACGAGCGGCTGGGCGATCGTGCGCGAGGCGCTGATCCTGGGACCGCGTCGCGGCGTGGATCTCGTCACGCCGCACACCCGCCCTCCCGCCGACCAGGACGCCGACCACGTGCTCGTGCGCCTCGCGATGTGCCTGGACGGCGAGGTCGAGATGGAACTCACATGCGAACCGGTCTTCGACTACGGGCGCGAAACGGCGCAGTGGAACGTCAGCGACGACGGGCACAGGGCCGATGCGAGCGGCGCGGAGCAGACGATCAGGCTGCAGACGGACATGGCCGTCGGCGTCGAGGGCGATTGGGTGAGGGCCCGCCACGTGCTCAAGCAGGGCGAGCAGATCTACTGCTCGCTCTCCTGGGCCGAGGAGCTGGCCGCGCCCGAGCACATCGACGACGCCAACGCACGGCTGTCCTGCACCGCCAGCTTCTGGCGCGGCTGGCTGAGCCGCGCGCGCATCCCCGACCACCGCTGGCGCGACCCGATCCAGCGCTCGGCGCTGGCGATCAAGGGCCTCACCTACATGCCGACCGGTGCAACGGTCGCGGCGCTTACGACCTCGCTGCCCGAGACGCCAGGGGGTGAGCGCAACTGGGACTACCGCTACACGTGGCTGCGCGATTCGACCTTCACGCTGCAGGCGCTGCACTACCTGAACCTCGACTGGGAGGCGGAGGAGTTCATGCAGTTCGTCGCCGACCTGGAGCCCAACGGCGACGGGGCGCTGCAGATCATGTACGGGATCGACGGGCGGCGCGACCTGACCGAGACAACGCGCGACGATCTCTCCGGCTATGCGGGGGCGGCGCCCGTGCGGGTCGGCAACGGCGCCTTCGACCAGCGCCAGAACGATGTGTTCGGCGCGGCGCTCGACTCGATCCTGCTGCACACGCGCCGCTCAGAACGGCTGCCGCGCAGGCTGTGGCCGATCGTGCAGGCCCAGGCCGAGTGCGCCACCAAAGTCTGGCGCCAGCCCGACCAAGGCGTCTGGGAGGCACGCGGCAAGCCCCAGCACTATGTGTCCTCCAAGCTGATGTGCTGGGTGGCGATGGACCGCGCGGCCAAGCTCGCCGCCATGCGCGGCGACAGCAAGCGGCAGGCCACATGGCACGCCACCGCCGAGGAGATCAGGGCGGACATCCTCGCCAACGGGCTCACCAAGGACGGCATCCTGCGCCAGCACTACGACACCGACGCACTCGACGCCTCCAACCTGCTGGCCGCGATCTTCGGCTTCCTGCCCGGCGACGACGAGCGCCTGCGCGCCAGTGTGCTTGCCATCGCCGACGATCTGACCGAGAACGGCTTCGCGCTGCGCTACCGCACCGATGAAACCGACGACGGCATGTCAGGCAAGGAGGGGAGCTTCCTGATCTGCTCCTTCTGGCTGGTGTCGGGACTCGCGGTGGTGGGCGAGCACCAGCGTGCCCGCGACCTGATGGAAAAGCTACTGAGCGTCGCCTCGCCGCTCGGGCTGTACGCCGAGGAGTTCGACACCTCCACTGGGCGCCACCTGGGGAACTTCCCCCAAGCCTTCTCCCATCTCGCGCTAATCGAGGCGGCGGCCCGGATCATCCTCGCCGAGCGCATTGCGGAGATCTCGTGATGGGCGCTCACGACGTCGACCTAGTCCGCGGCGTCGTTCCCACGCAGGGGACCTGCGTCCCCGAGCTCGACCGCAACCAAACCGTGAGACACGCAACAGGGGGTGTGTGGTGGACCACTACGACGTGATCATCATCGGCAGCGGCGCGGGCGGGGGCACGCTTGCGCGCCATCTGGCCCCCTCGGGCAAGCGCATCCTGCTGCTCGAGCGCGGCGACTGGCTGACGCGTGAGCCACAGAACTGGTCGGCCGCGGACGTGTTCGTCGACAATCGCTACGTCTCCCCCGACACGTGGTACGACGGCGAGGGCAAGCCCTTCCAGCCGCAGGTGCACTACTGCGTGGGCGGCGCCACCAAGATGTATGGCGCCGCGCTGTACCGGATGCGCGCGGAGGACTTTGGCGAGCTGCGCCATCACGGCGGCATCTCCCCCGCGTGGCCGATCGCCTATGAGGCGATGGAGCCCTATTACACGAAGGCCGAGCAGCTGTATGAAGTGCACGGCGCCCGTGGCGAGGACCCCACCGAACCGTTCGCATCGGCTCCGTATCCACATCCGCCGGTCTCCCACGAGCCGCGTATCGCAGCGCTCGCGGATGCGTTCGCCGCGGCCGGGCTGCACCCCTTCCACGCACCCTGCGGGGTGATGCTGAACGAGGGCAACATGCCCTACAGCAAGTGTGTGCGCTGCTCCACGTGCGACGGCTTCCCGTGTTTGGTGCACGCCAAGTCAGACGCCGAGGTGCTGGGCGTGAGACCGGCGCTCGAGCACGACAATGTGACGTTGCTGACCGGCGCCGAGGCGGTGGCGCTGAACACCAATCCTGCGGGCACCACGATCGCCGAAGTCGTGGTTGAGCGTGCAGGCGAGGACGGTGACACGGGCGAGAGCGAGAGCGTCGGCACGGGTGGGGGCAACGGCAAGGGCGCGCGCGAGACCTATACAGCCGACATCGTGGTGGTGTCCTGCGGCGCGGCCAACACCGCCAAGCTGCTGCTGCGCTCCGCCACCGACAGGCACCCGAACGGGCTCGCCAACGGCTCCGATCAGGTGGGACGCAACTACATGTTCCACAACAGCCAGGCGGTGCTCGCGATCTCCAAGGAGCCCAACCCCACCGTCTTCCAGAAGACGCTCGGCGTCAACGACTACTACTTCGCCGGCGACGCATGGGAGTTCCCGATGGGGAACATCCAGATGGTGGGCAAGTCCGTGGCGGACATGTACCGCGGCGAGAAGCCGCTGATGACCCGCCTTGCGCCGACCTTCTCGCTGGCGGACGTGGCCGAGCACGCCGTGGACTTCTGGCTCTCCACCGAGGACATCCCTCAGGCCGAGAACCGCGTGAGCGTCGACCGCGAGGGCAAGCTGACATTGCGCTATCGCGCCGGCAACGACACCGCGCGCGATCGCCTGTTCGAGCAGCTGCGCTCGCTGCTCGGCCACCTGGGGATGCACGAGCACCATCTGATTCCGCGCTGGGCATACCTTGAGAACAAGATCCCCGTGGCGGGCGTGGCACACCAGGCGGGCACCTGCCGCTTCGGCGTGGATCCAGCGTCCTCGGCGCTCGACACCAACTGCAGGGCGCACGAGCTCGACAACCTGTACGTGGTCGACACGAGCTTCTTTCCGAGCATCTCTGCGGTCAACCCCGCACTCACGGCGATGGCCAACGCGCTGCGCGTGGGCGACCACCTGTTGCAGCGCCTGGGCGCCAATGGCGCCTGATCAGGACGTCGCCCCAGCAGTCCACGCGCCTGCGAATGGCGCGCCCCGACATGAGCACTCCCGCCGGCGCGTGGTGATCGTTGGCGGCGGCTTTGGCGGGCTCACGGCAGCGCGCAAGCTGCGCGGCTCAGGCGTGGATGTGACGCTCGTCGACAAGATGCACCATCACCTGTTCCAGCCGCTGCTCTACCAGGTGGCATGCGGCTCTCTCTCCACAGGCGAGTGCGCATCGCCGATCCGGGCGGGTCTCAGACACAGCTCCAACGCGACCGTGCTGATGGCGGAGGCGACGGGTATCGACGTAGAGCGTCGCCAGCTCATGCTCGACCGCGGCGAGCGGCTCGACTACGACAGCCTGATCGTGGCGTGCGGCGCGGAGACCTCCTACTTCGGCAAAGACGACTGGCAGCAGAGCTCCTACGGGATGAAGACATTGTCAGATGCGATCGAGCTGCGCAACCGCATCTACGGCGCATTTGAGGAGGCCGAGCGCTGCGAGGACCCGGCCGAGCGAGCGCAGTGGATGACGTTCGTGGTGATCGGCGGCGGGCCCACGGGGGTGGAGATCGCCGGGGAGCTGTCGATCATCGCCGCACACACGATGAAGCGCGAGTTCGCGCGCATCCAACCGAGCGACGCACGGGTGATCCTGCTCGACGCAGGCGAGCGTGTGGCGGCGTCGTTCAGCAAGAAGCTCTCGGGCAAGGTCGCAAAGGAGCTGGCGTCGCTGGGTGTGAGCGTGCACGTGGGGGCACGCGTGACCGGCATCGACGCGCAGGGAGTTACGGCCTCGATCGCGGGTGCCGACACTCGCTTTGAGTCGAGAACCGTGATCTGGGCCGCGGGAGTGCAGCCCGTGTCGTTCGCGGGAGCGCTCGCCGAGGCGACCGGCGCGCCCACCGACCGGGCGGGACGCATCCAGATCGAAGACGACCTGACCGTGCCCGGCCATCCCGAGATCTCGGCGATCGGCGACATAACCTCGCTCGCCGGCCCCGGCGATCGGCCGCTGCCGGGACTCGCGACCGTGGCGATCCAGCAGGCGCGCCACGTGGCGAAGGGGATCGGCGAGGGAGCCACGGGCGCAAGCACACCGTTTCGCTATCTCGACAAGGGGGCGCTTGCAGTTGTGGGACGCGGCAAGGCGGTGTGTGAGATCCGTGGTCTGGAGCTCTCCGGGCGCGCCGCGTTCTTCATGTATCTGACGGTGCACATGTACTACCTCAGCGGCGGCGGCCAGGGGCGGCGCTTGAAGGTGTTGCTCGACTGGATCAGCGCGCGCATGGGAAAGCCGCAGAATCCTGTGATCAACAGCGATCTGGACTCCATCGAACGTTTGCCTCGCGACGCCCGACTATAGGAGCATGAGAGCGCTCGATCCTCGATTGCTGCGGTACGCGCGCGCTACACGCACCTTTCTTTTTCTTTCGGTCGCCTTGGGCAGCCTGCGCGCGCTGCTGATCGTGGCGCAGGCTTGGCTGCTCGTGGATGTCGTCGTCGGAGCGTTTTCGCACGGAATGGATCTCGCGCAACTGAAGGGGGCACTGATCGCCCTATTGTTCGTGGTCATAGCGCGTGCGCTGGTCGCTTGGGCAGCTGAGCTGGCGGCTGGGCGCAGCTCCGCTCAGGCGAAGTCGCAATTGCGGCGGGCGCTGTTGGAGCGCGTCTCCGTGCTCGGCCTGGACAGCTCGCGCACGCAGAGCACCGGCGAGCTGACGGTGCTCGCCACACGCGGGCTGGACGCGCTCGACGGTTACTTCTCCCTGTACTTGCCACAGCTTCTACTGGCCGCGATCGTGCCGCTGGTCGTCCTCGTGGCCGTCGTCTCGCAAGACTGGATCTCAGCCGCGATAATCGCCTTCACGATTCCCCTGATCCCGTTGTTCATGGCGCTTGTCGGCGCTGCGACGCGCGAGAAGATGGATCGCCAGATGCGCACCCTGCAACGACTTGCCGGGCACTTCCTCGACGTGGTGGCGGGCTTGCCGACCCTGAAGGTGTTCGGCCGTGCCAAGGCCCAGGCCACAAGCATTCGCTCGATCTCCGAGCGCTACCGCGAGACCGCGCTCTCGAACCTGCGTGTGACGTTTTTGTCCTCCCTGATCCTCGAGCTCCTCGCCACGATCTCGGTGGCGCTTGTAGCGGTGGCGATCGGGTTGCGCCTGATGGGCGGCGATATGTCCCTGCGCGCCGGGCTGTTTGCCTTGGTGCTGGCGCCCGAGGCCTATATGCCGTTGCGCCAACTGGGCGCCAACTACCACGCCAGCGCCGAGGGGATGGCGGCTGCCGAGCAGGTGTTTGCTGTGCTTCCCGATAACGGGGTGCACGAAAATACTGGGAGATTCGGAAACAAGGTTTTTGAAACGCCCTGCACCCCTCGCGACGGCCGCCGAGGGGTACCCAACATGACGGCAGCGGATATAACCGTCGAAGGGCTGACCGTCTCCTATCCGGGTCGCCCGCAGCCGGCCCTCGACGGTCTCTCTCTGCACGTCGGGGCGGGCGAGATCGTGGCGCTCGCCGGTCCCAGCGGCTGTGGCAAGTCGACGCTGCTCGGAGTGCTGCTTGGCTTCGTCGTGGCCGAGCGTGGAGCGGTGCGCGTTGGCGGTATCGACCTCGCCGAGCTCGACGCAGACGCTTGGCGCGCGCAGCTCGCCTGGGTGCCGCAACGACCACACCTGTTTGCAAGCTCGATCGCCGAGAACGTACGGCTCGGCCATCGCGGCGCCTCCGATGCCGAGCTGGCAGCCGCCACAGCCGCCGCCGGCCTGACCGACGTGGTGGCCGACCTGCCCGACGGCCTAGACACCGTCCTCGGCGAGCGCGGCGCCGGGCTGTCGGCCGGCGAGCGCCAGCGCGTCGCTCTGGCCCGTGCGTTCCTGCGCGACGCGCCACTATTGCTGCTCGACGAGCCGACTGCCAACCTCGACGGGCAGACCGAGCAGCAGGTGCTTGAAGCAGTGCAACGCCTCTCAGGGGGGCGCACCGTGATCCTCGTCGCCCACCGGCCCGCACTGCTGGGCATGGCCGACCGCGTGATCAACCTCGATAGGAAGCGGGCAAGCCCGACAGTGCCCGTCCTTGACACAGTCGAGGTGCCCGCATGAACGCCCAAGCGGCCCCGCTCGTCTCGCCGGCCACCAGCGCGCCGCCTGCCGCCAAGCGCCCATCCGAGGCGCCGCTCCTGCAAACACTCGCAATCGCGCGTCCCGCCGCTGGACGCCTGGCGCTCGCCACGTTGCTAGGCGCGGGCTCGGTGGCCGCCGCGATCGGACTGATCGCCACCTCGGCCTGGCTGATCTCACGCTCCTCGCAGCGCCCGCCGGAGTCGGCGGTCGCGGTGGCGATCGTCGGGGTGCAGTTCTTTGCGCTCTCCAGAGGGCTGTGCCGCTACTTCGAGCGTCTCCTCGGCCACGACGCAGCCTTCCGCGTGCTGTCGAGCCTGCGGGTGAATGTCTACGAACGCCTCGAGCGCCTGGCGCCGCTCGGCCTGCCCGCGTTTCGCTCCGGCGAACTGCTCTCAAGGCTCGTGCAGGACGTCGATTCGCTGCAGGACCTACTGCTTCGTGTGGTGCCACCGTTTGCGATCGCGCTGCTCGTCGGCGCGGGCACGGTGGCGCTCGTGTGGTGGATGTTGCCCGCTGCCGCCCTGATCCTGCTGGTGGCTCTGCTGCTCGCCGGCGTGCTCGTGCCATGGCTCACCGGCACGCTCGCCGCGTACGGCGAGGCATTGCAAGCCCAGGCGCGCGGCGAGCTGAGCGCCGCGGTCGTCGACCTGATCGAGGGCGCACCGGAGCTTGTGGCTTATGGCGCCGCGCAAGAGCAACTACAACGCACGCTGGCGGCCGACGCAGAGCTGACCCGCATCGCTCGCGCCGGCGCGCGCACCGCGGGCATCGGCCAGGGCCTGACCAGCTTGTGCTCGGGCCTGGCGATGTGGGGCGCGCTGCTCGTCGGCGTCGGCGCCGTGCGCACGGGCCGCATGGACGGCGTGCTGCTGGCCGGCATCGCCCTGATCCCACTGGTGGCGTTCGAGCTGGTGAGCGGCCTTCCGGCGGCGACGCAAACCCTGCAGCGCGTGCGTCGTGCCGCAGCGCGGGTACAGGAGCTGCTTGAGACGCCGCCGCCTGTACTGGAGCCAGAACATCCACAGGCGCTCCCCGTGCGGGCTACCCTCACGGCACGTAACCTCAGCTGCTCATATCCGGGGGCAAGCCGCCCGGCGCTCGAGCAGATCGACCTCGACCTGAGCCCTGGCAAGCGCGTCGCGCTCGTCGGCCCAAGCGGCGCCGGAAAGTCGACGCTTGCCGCCGTGCCGTTGCGCTTCCTCGCCTATGAAGGCTCGGTAACGCTGGACGGCATGGAGATCGACACGCTCGACGGTGACGCGGTCCGGCGTGTCGTGGGGCTGGTCAGCCAGGACGTGCACATATTCGACAGCACGCTCGAGGAGAACCTGCGCCTGGCTAAGCGCGACGCAAGCGAGGACGAGTTGCGCGACGCGCTGGCGCGAGCGCAACTGCTCGACTGGGTGGACTCGCTACCCCTCCGACTGGCAACCGAGGTCGGCGAGCGCGGCGCGCGCATGTCCGGCGGCCAGCGCCAACGCCTGGCGCTGGCTCGCGCGCTGCTTGCCGATTTCCCGATCCTGATCCTCGACGAGCCGGGCGAGCACCTCGACACGGCCACCGCCGACGCGCTCGTGGCCGACCTGCTCGACGTGACGCGCGCACGAACGACGCTGCTGATCACACATCGCCTCGTCGGCCTTGAGCAGGTTGACGAGATACTCGTGATCGAGCAGGGCAGAATCGTCGAACGGGGCACGCACGCGCAGTTGGCGGCACGCGGCCACTCAGCATGGTTCCGCCGCGCCATGGGTAATGGTGATGGAGGATGACCAATGACCTGGCGCGCTGGCAGTTCGCCACGACGAGCATCTACCACTTCCTGTTCGTGCCGGTCACGATTGGGCTTGCCTTCCTGGTGGCGCTTCTGCAAACGGCGTGGCACCGCAACGAGAAGCCAGAGTACAAGCGCATAACACGCTTCTTCGGCACCCTGCTCTTGATCAACGTCGCCGTCGGCGTGGTCACCGGCCTGGTGCAGGAGTTCGAGTTCGGGATGAACTGGTCGAGCTACTCGCGCTTCGTGGGCGACGTGTTTGGCGGCCCGCTGGCGATGGAGGGCCTGGCGGCGTTCTTCCTAGAGTCCACTTTCCTGGGTTTGTGGCTCTTCGGCTGGGATCGACTGCCCAAGCGCATACACCTCGCGTGCATCTGGCTTGTGGTCGCGGGCTCGATGCTCTCGGCGATGTTCATCTTGGTCGCCAACTCGTGGATGCAACACCCGGTGGGTTACGTCCTGAACAGTCACGGCCAGCCGGTGCTGAACAACGTATGGGCGCTGTTCACCAATCCAACTTTCCTATGGGGATACGTCCATGTGATCCTGGCCTCATTGGTGACGGGATCGCTTGTGATGCTCGCAATCTCGGCCTGGTATCTGCGCAAGGGACGCGAAGCCGAGGCCTTCCATCACACCGCACGACTATCGGTGCTGGTGCTGCTGCCGGCGATCCTCTTGCAGATGTTTGTGGGCAACAAGCTGGGAGAGATCGAGGCCACCTATCAACCGGCCAAGATCGCGGCGGCCGAGGCGCAGTGGAGCAACTGCCAGCCGTGCTCATTCTCGGCCTTTCAGGTCGGCGGCGGCAACAACGACCAGACCCCAACCCAGGTGATCGCGATCCCGCACCTGCTCTCGATCCTCGCGACCGGGACCTGGGGCGGCGCAGTCGAGGGGCTCAACCAGATCCAGAAGGAAGACGTCGCCTCCTACGGCCCCGGCAACTACATCCCCGACGTGTTCATCCAGTACTGGTCGATGCGCGTGATGGCCTATCTCGGCTCGTTGATCGCGCTGCTGGCGCTGTGGGGAACTTGGCTGATTCACAAGGGCAGACTCGACCGCTCCAAGTGGTTCTTGCGCGCGGGCCTGGTGGCTGTGGTGAGCCCGTTTGTGATGAATACCGCCGGCTGGCTGTTGACCGAGAGCGGACGCCAGCCCTGGATCGTGCAGGGATTGATGAAGACGGTTAATGCCAATTCTCCCTCGGTCAGCTCGCTCGACATCTGGATCAGCCTGATCGCGTTCGTGCTGGTCTACATCGCACTCGGCGCGGCCGACCTGACCCTGATGCTGCGCTATTCGCGCAAGGGCCTCGATCCCGACGACGACCCCGAGGGAACAGGCTCGGCCACGCAGACCCCCACCCCGGTCATGAGCTACTGATGACTCGCCTACACAAGCCCCGACCCTGGCCATGAGCTACTGATGCAACTTCACACGATCTGGTTCGTCATCCTCGCGATCTTCTGGGTCGGCTTTTTCGTGCTCGAGGGCTTTGACTTCGGTGTCGGCATGTTGCACACGATCGTCGGGCGCACAGACGAGCAGCGCAAACGCGCGCTGAGCACGATCGGCCCCTGGTGGGACGGCAACGAGGTATGGCTGATCGTCGCCGGCGCCGGCACGTTCGCGGCATTCCCCGGCTGGTACGCAACGATGTTCTCGGCGCTCTATCTGGCTCTGCTGCTCGTGTTGCTCGCACTGATGGCGCGCGGCGTCTCGTTCGAGTTCAAGGACAAGAGCGAGAGTCCCCGCTGGCGAACGACGTGGCGCTGGGCGATGACGATCGGCTGCCTGCTGATTCCCCTGCTGCTCGGAGTGGGACTCGGCGACCTGCTGAACGGCCTGCCGATCGACTCGAGCCACAATTTCACGGGCAACTTCTTCGACCTGCTCACGCCCTATGGCCTGTGGACGGGCGTGACGTTGGTCGCGCTGTGCCTGTTGCACGGAGCGACATTTCTCAAGCTCAGAACTACGGATGAGGTGCGTGAGCGTGCCCGCGCACTCGCGCGGCCGCTGGGTTGGACCTCGATCGCACTGGTGATCGGCTGGGTGATCTGGACGCGCAGCGTGGCGGGCGGCCCCGATGTACCTCAGCCCGTGGAGATCCTCGCGGTGATCGCGGTGGGCTTCGCCGCGCGGCTTGCGATGACCGACCACGACGGCCTCTCGTTCGCTTCTTCGGCGGTCGCGATGGCCGCAACCGTAGGCTCGATCTTTATCGACCTGTATCCCAACGTGATGGTCTCGAGCACCAACGCCGCCTACAACCTGACTGTCAACAATTCGGCCTCCGGTCATTACGCGCTCGTCGTGATGACGGTGGTGGCGGTGATCTTCTTCCCGCTTGTGCTGCTGTACCAGGGCTGGTCGTTTCACGTGTTCCGCGCGCGTGTGCAGGCGCCGGCAGAGCCGACTACATCGCCACCGGCGCCACCGCCCACGCCGCCAGCGGCTGCGATCTCACCCTGACAACCAAGCCTGCCGCCTCGAGCTGCTCGTAGGCGATATGGACCATGGCTCGGCCCTTACCAGGTGTCGATATTAGGACGCCGCTTGCCGGCCCGTTTACGCCAATCGACGGGCTGCGGATCGAACAGCGTCGCGATCCAGCGTCGCGAGTCGGCCGGGTCGATCACGTCGTCGATCTCGCCGTAGGCGGCCATGTTGAGCCCCTCGCCGTGCTCGTAGGCCGCGGCAACCGTGGCCTGGAAGATGCGCTCACGCTCCTGCGGATCCTCGATCGCATCGAGCTCGCGGCGCATGCCGAGGCGCACGGCCCCCTCCAGCCCCATGCCCCCGAACTCAGACGTCGGCCAGCCAACGGTGAACAGCGGCGCCTTGAACGAGCCACCCGCCATTGCCTGGGCGCCAAGCCCATAGCCCTTGCGCAGCACGATCGTGCCGAAGGGAATCTCCAGGTTGGCGCCGATCACGAACAGGCGCGAGAAGTGGCGTACGGTCGCTGTCTGCTCGGCGGACGGACCGACCATGAAGCCAGGCGTGTCGCAGAGAAACAGGACAGGCAGCCCAAACGCGTCGCACAGCTGTAGAAAGCGCGCCGCCTTGTCGGCCGCGTCGGCGTCGATCGCGCCGCCGAGGTGCGAGGGATCGTTTGCGAGGATCCCCAACGGATTACCATCGACGCGTGCAAGCGCCGTGACCATGCCGGCACCGAAGCCGTCACGCAGCTCGAGCACCGAGCCTTGGTCGCAGAGACCGTGCAGGACCTTGCGCACCTCATAAGCGCGCTTGCGCTGCTCGGGCACGATCTCGCACAGCAACCGTTGGTCGGGTGCGGTGAACTGCTCGATCGGGCCGTGGAAATAGGAGAGGTAGCGCTTGGCCGCCGCCACCGCCGCCTGGTCGTCGGCGACGCGCAGATCGACGACACCGTTCGCGTCCTGCACATCGATCGGGCCGACTTCGCCGGGCTCGTAGACGCCCAGGCCACCGCCCTCGATCATCGCGGGACCACCCATCCCAATGCTCGAGTCCTCGGTGGCGATCACCACGTCACAGCAACCGAGCAGCGCAGCGTTCCCCGCGAAGCAGTAGCCCGAGGCGATCCCCACCAGCGGCACCAGGCCGCTAAGGCGGCCAAACAGGTGAAACGCGCGGCAGTCGAGTCCGGCCACGATCGGGAAGTCCACATCGCCGGGACGGCCTCCCCCGCCCTCGGCAAACAGCACGACCGGCAGGCGCCGCCGCTCGGCCAGCTCGAACAGGCGGTCCTTCTTGAAGTGCCCGCGCATCCCCTGGGTGCCCGCGAGCACCGTGTAGTCATAGGACATCGCCACGCACGGGTTGCCATCTACCTCAGCGACGCCCGCTAGGAGACCGTCGGCGGGCGTGCTCGCGATCAGCTCGTCCTTTGCTCGACGGCGCTCCTGGGCGGCGAACAGCAGCGGACCGTACTCGACATAGCTGCCCTCGTCCACGAGGTCGGCCAGGTTCTCGCGTGCGGTACGCCGGTGACGCGCGCGGCGGCGCTCCACCGCGTCGGGACGCGCGGCGTCCAGGCCGAGCTGGTGGCGTGCCCGCACCGCGGCGAGGTCGGCACGGACCCGTTCGGGCTCACCGTCCGAGCGAACCGCGCTCGGCTCGCCGTCCGCCTTGGCCGCAATCGACTCATCCTCCGCATTGGCGTTGTTCGACCTGCCCTCCACCTGAGCGGTGTCGGACTCTCCCCTCTCGGGCGCCGCTCCGTCGTGCGGCGAACCCAATACCTGGTCCTCGGCTGTGAGGACCAGGAGCAGCTCTCCCGCCTCGATCGCATCTCCCGTGAGCACCTCCACCCTCTGCACGACCCCATCACTCTCGGCGACAACCTCGTGCTCCATCTTCATCGCCTCCAGCACAACCAGCACCGCTCCGGCACGCACCGACGCTCCGGGGGCATGCTCGATCGACACCACCACCCCGGCAAACGGAGCGCTGACCTCCAGCTCGACGGGCGAGGGCATCGCGCAATCATGGCGTACGGGTGGCGACCACGTTAGGGTGGGATCAATCATGACCGAGCAGGACGCGCCATCCGCACAGAGCCAGCGCTCACGATCGCGCTCGTGGCCGGCTCCAGCGCGCGACGTTCGCGCGCTCTACTACAAGCATTTCGGAGACCGCCGCAAGGAGCGCCAGCTGTTTGCGACCGGCTCCTTCTTCCTGACGTTCGCAGGCGTTCGCGGAATCACACACGCGATCCGCGCCGAACGAGGCCCGTTCAAGAACATCACTCCCGGAGGACGCCACATCCACCACATGACCTTTGGGATCGCGGGACTGCTGACGGTCGGCTACCTGTGGATGCTCGAGATCGGGATCTCTGAGGAACGCCGCTCCTCGCGCATCACCGCGGCCGCGTACGGCATCGGCGCGGCGCTCACGCTCGACGAGTTCGCATTGTGGCTCAACCTCGAAGACCTCTACTGGGCAAAGCAGGGCCGTGAGAGCATCGACGCCGTGGCCCTGTTCGGATCGCTGCTCGTCCTCAGCGTGCTCAGCAAGGGCTTCGTCAAGGAGCTACCGCAGACGCTGCCCACGCCGGGGGCGGGCTCGAGCGCCATCTCGCCTCACGCTTAGCCAGACCTCGCCCCGACGACACTCACGCTCGACCGCCGACACCCGCGCTCGACCGCCGACACCCGCGCTCGCCGCCCCTAACGCATGGTTCTCAGAGCCAACGACCAGACGAAGCTATGGTGAGGCGCATGGCCGGCTGGGATGAGACCACGAGGGAGCGCACACACCCCAACCTGATCCTGGCCGTGCTCGCGCTTGGCGGTTTGGCCTACGCGATGCTCAGCTCAGCGGTGCTGCCGGCGCTGCCGACCTTCCAGCACGCACTGCACACGAGCGTGACCGGCGTCACCTGGCTTTTGACCGCCTATCTGCTGGCCGCATCGGTTGGCACCGCGATCCTGGGCCGACTGGGCGACATGTACGGCAAGGAGAAGATGCTCCTGTGGACGCTCGTGATCCTCGCGGCCGGGACGCTCTTGTCCGCCGTGTCGAGCTCGCTGGCGGTGATCGTCGTGGGCAGGTTCATCCAGGGTGCCGCCGGCGGGATCTTCCCGCTCGCCTTCGGAATCGTTCGCGACGAGTTCCCACGCGAGAAGGTGGCCGGGAGCATCGGCCTGTTGTCGGCAATCCTTGGCGTCGGCGGTGGCGCGGGGATCGTGCTCGCCGGGGTGATCATCGAGCACCTGAACTACCACTGGCTGTTCTGGCTTCCCCTGATCCCGACCGTCTTCGCCGCGATCGCGACGTGGCGCTTCATACCGGAGTCCCCGGTACGAGTGCCCGGACGGGTGAACTGGCTTGCCGCGACCCTGATGACGATCGGCATGTCGATCGTGCTGATCTCGATCAGCCAGACCACGAGCTGGGGCTGGGGATCACCCAAGACACTCAGTCTGCTCGCCGTCGGCATAGCCGTCTCGATGGCTTGGATCGCCGTGGAGGTGCGCAGCGAGAATCCCTTGATCGACATGACGATGATGCGCATCCGGGGCGTGTGGACGACCAATGCCTCCGCTTTCTTGCTTGGCGCCGGGATGTACGCCTCGTTCATCGTGATCCCGCAGATCGCCCAGTTGCCAAAGAGCACGGGGTTCGGCTTCGGCGCCTCGGTGGTCGTCTCGGGGCTGTACCTATTGCCGACGACGATCGGGATGACGATCCTCGGCCTCTCGGCCGGGCGCATCTCTGGCCGCTTCGGCTCGCGTAGCGCCCTGCTTGTCGGCACCGCTTTCACCACCGCGTCCTTTGCCCTGCTCGCGGTCGCCCACAACCATCCCTACGACCTGCTGATCGCCTCCGGCCTGCTCGGGGTCGGAGTGGGCCTTGCCTTCGCGGCACTCGGCAACCTGATCGTGCAAGCCGTCTCACCCGAGCAGACCGGTGTGGCCAGCGGCATGAACACCGTCATGCGCACGCTCGGCGGCGCGCTCGGCGGCCAGCTGTCCGCGACCTTCATCGCCGCCAACGCGGCCAACGGGCTGCCGACGGTGACCGGCTTCACCGACACCTTCCTGATGGCAACTGGCTTCCTGCTCGTCTGCCTGTTGGCGGGCTTTCTCGTCCCCAAGCAACTGGGCGCACGGACGGGAGAGAACTTCACCCACGAAGAGGCGACCGCCGGCGCCCCCGCGGCGGAGGGCGCCGCCGGCTGATCCGGCGCTACTCCGCGTCAGGCCAGTTCGCGCTACCCATCACGCCGTCGCCGTCCTCAGGCTTGGGACCGCCGATCGCCACGATGTCCAACCCATCCGGGCCGGCCTCGAACGCGCGCACCACCTCGGGCGCCACGCGTACCACGTCCCACTGGCGCAGCTCCACAAGCTCGTCGTCGAGCAATACCCGTCCGGAACCGGCGACGACGACGTAGGCCTCCTCCTGCTCGCGATGGCTGTGAGCCATCGGGCTGCGCAGGTCTGCCGCATAGCGGAAGAGACTCACACCAAGATCGCGCGAGTCCAGGTGTTTGCGCCCGAAGCGGCCCTCGATGCCCGGAGCCCGCTCGCCGACAGAGTCCTCGATCTCCAACAGATTCACGGTGGCGTAACGGGACATAGGGTCTCCTTTGACAGATGGGTGGCAAGCTCCTGAGCTCACAATAGCTCCGAGCAGCGCACGCGACCTACCGACAGGCACCCACCCGGCGGCGTACCATCGGCTACTGGCGATGACACGGAGCACCCCGAACCTCGACCGTGCAACGCGCATCGCGGCCGAGGACGGCAGCTACCGTGCGCACCTGTCCGAGGACTGGGGAATCTGGGGTCCAAACGGCGGCTATCTCGCCACAATCGCGCTACGCGCCGCCGGCATGGTTGCCCAGATCAAGAGGCCCGCCAGCTTCTACTGCCACTTCCTCAGCTCCCCCAGCTTCGCAGCGGTCGAGCTCGATGTGAGTGTCCTCAAGCAAGGCCGTCGCGCCGAATCGCTCGCCGTGGAGATGACCCAGCAGGGCAAGCCGGTGCTTCACGCACTGGTGAGGACCGCCGCCGAGGCACCCGGTTACAGCCACCAACACCCCAGAGCTCCCGCGGTCCCACTGCCTGAGGCGCTTATGAGCTCAGAGGAGCTGCGCCCCACAACCAAGGTCCCGACCGACAAGCGTCCCAGCTTTAGCTTCTGGAGCAACGTCGAGCGCCGGCCCGTGGACCAGAGCATCAGTGATCGGCCAACAGCGCCGACCATTCGCGAGTGGGCGCGCTTTCGCCCCACGGCTTGCTTTGAGGACCCATTCCTCGACGCCGCGCGCTCCCTGATACTGCTGGACACTTTTGGCTTTCCGGCGGCGCACCGCCATCACCGGAGCTGGGAGTACCTTGCGCCAAACCTCGACACGAGCGCGTGGTTTCATAATTTCAGTCCCGGATGCGAATGGCTGCTGATCGACAGCGAATGCGCAGTTGCCGACGGTGGCCTCATGGGTGTCGGGGGCAGGGTTTGGGATGCCGAGGGCAGATTGCTGGCGACGGGCTCTGCGCAGCTGTGCTGCATCCCAAACCAGACCTGAGGGTTTGAAACCCGCGCACGTCGGAGATCAGGCCCCGCGCGCGGCTAAGCAAGCCACGCGTATGGTTGGGGCCCTGATCGGCCCCGAACGAGCAGCCATAGCAGCCATGCTCAGGCCAGCCGGCCACGCCGGGCTCGAAGAGTGCCGACAGCGCCCTCGCGCTCGTTGGTCCTGCGATCAGCTTGATCCCTTTATGGGACTTTGGGCGCGAACCATCCACAGCTGCTGCTCGACGGCGCGGAGGACTTCGACGAGAACGTCTTCGGAGGCGGCGTCCAGCTCACCGAGTCGTTCCATCCGCGCGCGGATACGCTCAGCGGCCTGGGCGAGCAGACGGGTGAGGGTTGCCACGACAGCGTGGTCCTCGATGGCACCGCGCTCAACTCCTTCCAGCTCAGAGTCCGATGTGACCGTCCGAGCCCGACCGTCAGGCGCAAAGCCGATCGCGACGGCACGCTCGGCGACCGTGTCGGCCAGCTCGCGCCAGGAGTCGATCAGCTCGTCGAGCTGCAGGTGCAGTGGGCGAAACAGCGGACCCACGACGTTCCAGTGAAGTTGCTTGCCAACCAGGGACAGGTCGACCAGTTCGACGAGTGTGTCCTGCAGCTGCTGTCCGGTCTCCTTGCGCTCGTGGGCTCCGAGCGGTGGAAGATGCGAAAGCGTGCGCTCCTCGGTGGTGAGGGGATGACTGGAAGCGCTCATGCGGTGCTCCTCTCGTTGTCGGCTAATGCATCGCCGGCCGGCGATGGCCTATTGAGAGATGTTTGCACCGGTGGGCCCGTGCTGCAACGAATAGTTTGCGCCGACTCTCTGATCTGTTTGCGCCGGCTCTCCGAGAGCCGGCCGCGACAGCCGCAGGGGGCCCCGACCGGACGGATTGCTCCCCGCGAGCACAGCTGTTAGTAGGGTCTTGGGTGCGTGGCCGATATACCCAGACCCATTACAGGCCGCTGCCTGTGCGGTGGCGTGACCTATAGCGTCGACGCCGAGCCAGTGTGGCAAGGAGTTTGCTATTGCTCGAACTGCCAGCGCCAGACCGCCACGGCGTTCTCGATCATCGTCGGCGTACCGAGCCAGGCACTCACGGTCGAGGGCGACACACTCGCCTCGTTCAAGACAGCCAGCGAGGACTACCAGAGCACAACCGAGCGGCGGTTCTGCTCGGCCTGCGG
Organism: uncultured Solirubrobacterales bacterium; assembly: GCA_963715765.1. Classification (GTDB taxonomy): domain Bacteria; phylum Actinomycetota; class Thermoleophilia; order Solirubrobacterales; family Solirubrobacteraceae; genus Palsa-744. The sequence continues at coordinate 2,147,792 of OY970270.1, read as the reverse complement.
GTCGCCGATCTTCAGCACAATCGAGTCGATGCCGCAAGTCGCCTTCCTGAAGGCAGGGACAATCGACGATACGTCTTGGTTTGAGCCGAGCGCCGAGATCTGGACGCGCTCAGCGCAACCGTGGGCGCCTCACTTCGAGGGTGTCACGCGGTACGAGCGTACGCCGAGCTAGCTGGTACCGACATAGGCGGCGAGATGCTCGCCGGTGAGCGTGGATCGCTCGAGGACGAGCTCGGCAGGCGTGCCCTCGAAGACGATCCGGCCGCCGTCGTGGCCGGCGCCGGGGCCAAGGTCGATGATCCAGTCGGCATGTGCCATGACCGCCTGGTGGTGCTCGATGACGATCACCGACTTACCGGAGTCGACGAGCCGGTCGAGCAGGCCGAGCAGCTGCTCGACGTCCGCGAGATGCAGCCCGGTCGTGGGCTCGTCGAGGACGTAGATATCGGATGGGTGGGACCCTCTATCAACCATCCGCGTGGCCAGCTTGAGCCGCTGGCGCTCGCCACCAGACAGCGTGGGGAGGGGTTGGCCGAGCTTGAGATAGCCGAGCCCGACGTCGGCGAGCCGCTCGAGGATCTTGTGCGCCGGCGGCGTCTGCGCCTTGCCGGCGCCGAAGAACTTCTCGGCCTCGACCACCGACATCGCGAGCACCTCGCTGATGTCCCTGCCGCCGAGCTTGTACTCGAGCACCTCGGCCTGAAAGCGCTTCCCCTCGCACACCTCGCAGGGAGCGGCGACACCGGCCATCATCGCCAGGTCGGTGTAGATCACGCCGGCGCCGTTGCAGTTCGGGCAAGCGCCCTCGGAGTTGGCGCTGAACAGCGCCGGCTTCACGCCGTTCTCCTTCGCGAAGACCTTGCGGATAGGGTCGAGCAGTCCGGTGTATGTCGCCGGGTTACTGCGTCGCGAGCCCCTGATCGCTGCCTGATCGATCGAGACGACTCCGTCGTGGGGCGGGCGGGACTTGACAACCGAGCCCTCGATCAGCGAGCTCTTGCCCGAGCCCGCCACGCCGGTGATGACGACCAGGACGCCGAGCGGAATGTCGACATCCACGTCCCTCAGGTTGTGGGTGCTGGCGCCGCGGATCTCCAGTGTGCCGTCCGACGTCCGCACCGCCTCCTTGAGAGTGGCCCGATCGTCGAGGTGACGACCGGTGATCGTGTCGCTTTCTCTCAGCCCTTCGACGGTCCCCTCGAACATCACCTGGCCGCCCTCGGTCCCGGCCGCCGGGCCGAGATCGACGACATGGTCGGCGATCGCGATCGTCTCCGGCTTGTGCTCCACGACGAGCACGGTGTTGCCCTTATCGCGCAGCTGCAGCAGCAGCTCGTTCATCCGCTCGATGTCGTGCGGGTGCAGCCCGATGGTCGGCTCGTCGAAGACGTAGGTGACGTCGGTGAGCGAGGACCCGAGCTGGCGAATCATCTTGACGCGTTGAGCCTCTCCGCCCGAGAGCGTGCCCGACGCGCGCTCGAGCGAGAGATAGCCGAGCCCAATGTCCACGAACGAGTCGAGGGTTGCTCCCAATGCCTCGAGCAGCGGCGCGACCGACTTGTTCTCGAGTTTGCCCACCCACGCGGCGAGGTCACTGATCTGCATCGCACAGGCGTCGGCGATGTTGATCCCCTGGATCTTCGACGAGCGCGCCTCCGCGCTGAGCCGGGTGCCGTCGCACTCGGGACAGGTGCTGAAAGTGACCGCCAGCTCCACGAAGGCACGGACGTGCGGCTGCAGCGAGTCGACGTCCTTGGAGAGCATCGACTTCTGGATCCGCGGGATCAGTCCCTCATAGGTCAGGTTGACGCCGTCGACCTTGATCTTGGTCGGCTCCTTGTGGAGCAGATCGCCCAGTTCCTTCTTGGTGAACTTCTTGATCGGCTTGTCCGGGTCGAAGAAGCCGCAGCCCAGGAAGATCCGCCCGTACCAGCCATCCATGCTGTAGCCGGGGATCGTGAGCGCGCCATCCCTGAGCGACTTGCTGTCGTCGTAGAGCTGAGTGAGGTCGATGTCGTTCACCGAGCCGCGGCCCTCACAGCGCGGGCACATGCCGCCGAGGACGCTGAAGCTCCGCTTCTCTTTTGTCGTGCGACCGGCACGCTCGAACGTGACCGCGCCGGCACCCGAGATCGAGGCGACGTTGAAGGAGAACGCCTGGGGCGAGCCGATGTGCGGCTTGCCCAGGCGACTGAAGAGAATGCGCAGCATCGCGCCTGCGTCGGTGGCGGTGCCGACCGTGGAGCGAGCGTCGGCGCCCATCCGCTCCTGATCGACGATGATCGCGGTCGTCAGCCCGTCGAGCACATCAACCTCGGGCCGCGCCAGCGTCGGCATGAAGCCCTGCACGAAGGCACTATAGGTCTCGTTGATCAGCCGCTGTGACTCCGCTGCGATCGTGCCGAACACCAGCGAGCTCTTGCCCGATCCGGAGACGCCGGTGAACGCCGTCAGCCGGCGCTTGGGGATCTCGACGCTGATGTCCTTGAGATTGTTGACGCGGGCGCCGTGCACGCGGATCGCCTCGTGGCTGTCGGCGGCGTGCGGCGCAGGCGACCGCTTGTTCGTCCTCGTGGCCATGATTATCGTCTCTCCATCTGTGAGTTGGAGTCGTGGATCATCGGAGTCGTGATCACATCGACCCGGTGCTCATGGCGGTCACTCTAGCCACGACTCGGGACCGGCGTTTCTTGATTCCTGATCGGTTTGGTCGCCTGCTTCGGTCGCCTGCTTCGCCGATAACCCGCACCTGTTGCGCACGCGGCTGAGCGAGCGGCCCTGTCACGCGTGCGCAGGATCGGCCAGGGCTGTGGCCATCATCTGCACCCACGTGTCGACCAGCGTTGGGTCGTCGACCTGGGTTGGGATGTCGAGTACATCTCGTAGGAGACGCGAGGAGAGCAGCGACCCGAGTCCAAAGGAGGCAATCGTTGTCGCTTCCTCGGCAGGTATGGCGCGTTCGGCGCGCTCGCTGATCCACGTGGCAAAGCCCGTGAACATGGAGCTTACGAGCTGCTCGACGGCGGTCTTCAGCAGCTGTGGACGATTACGTGCGTCAGAGGCGAGGATGCGCAGCAACTCGGACTCACTGTCGAGCTCGGCGAGGATGTAGCGAGCCGTCAGCGTCAGTTCGGCTTTGAGGTCTCCCAGCGATCCGAGTACTTGTCGTATCTCACGGAGCGCGGCGAGCCTCGAGAGCTGACGCTCGATGCCGGCAGCAAGGACCGCTTCCTTGCTCGCGAAGTGGTGGTAGAGCCCGCCCGCTCCGGGGGTCAGCCCGGCAGCCGCCTCGATCTTGGCGATGCTGGTGGCGGCATAGCCGTGCTCGCTGAACAGGCGCATCGCTTCATCGAGGATGCGCTCACGGGTCGGGGTCGTGCTTGACATCTATAGGTCGCTACTAAGGATACACTTAGCTGAAGCCAGTATCGAGAGGGAGATGTGTTTGTGTCGTTTGCCGGGTCTACCCCAAATGCAGATGACGCGCGAGCGAAGGGTGATGGCATTAGCCGTGGGCGGTTGCGGCGGACTGCCCCACTGGCGGCTCTGAGCGCCCGTACCGCGGGCGAGGCGGTCGTGGTTGGATTGCGAAGCAAGCTGACCGGCGCAGACAGCTCGGAGTTCCACATTCGCACGGCGGAGCGCTACGCCGAGCTGCTTGGTCACTCCAAGGGTGCGTTGATGAAGGCCGGACAGATGCTCTCATTCGTTGCGGCCGTACCGGCCGTACCGGAGGAATTCCAGCCGGTCTACCAAGCGGCACTGACACGGTTGCGCGATTGCGCGCCACCGATGGCGCACGAGCTCACGCGCGCCGTACTCGAGGGCGAGCTCGAGCAGCGGACCGAGAGCGCATTTGCACAGTTCGACTGGGAACCCCTAGCGGCGGCATCGATCGGCCAGGTCCACGCCGCTCGGCTGCATGACGGTCGGGCCGTTGCGGTGAAGATCCAGTACCCCGGAGTGGCGGACGCGATCAGGGCTGACCTGAAGAACAACGAGTTGCTGGCAACGTTTCTCGGCTTGATGTTCGGCCTCTCCCCCAAGAAGGGGAGCCTCGATATTCGCGGCACGGCACGGGAGATAAGCGTTCGCATCACCGAGGAGCTCGACTACAGGCTCGAGGCCGCCAATCAAGCTGAGTTTGCCGAAATCTACCGCGGGCACCCATTCATCCATGTCCCAGAGGTGATCGGTGAGCTGTGCACCGATCGTGTTCTGACCCAAGAGCTCGTGCAGGGCAAGTCCTGGAGCGAGGCACTCACCTGCGAGCAGAAGTTGCGCGACGGCTGGGCGGAGGCGATCTACCGCTTCACCTTTGGCACCAATCGGCGCTTCTTTATGTTCAACGCCGATCCGCACCCCGGCAACTATCTGTTTCACGACGATGGAAGGGTGAGCTTCCTGGACTTCGGCTGCGTGAAGCGGCTCGGGCGCGAGCGGGTCGAGGCGATGGTCGCCGTTGGGCGCGCATGTCTGCGCGGCGATGTGTTGGGGACCTGGCGGGCATGCGTGGAGTGTGGGTTCTACAGATCCACCGACCCGGTGACTCCCGAGGAAGTCTATGCGTTCTGGCGCGACTCCTGGGAACTGTTTTGGGCAGAGCAGCCGTTCACGGTCACACCTGAGTGTGCGGCCAGGTGGATCGAGCACAAGTACTCGCCGATAGGCCCCTCGGCCAACGCTTTTCGACACTTCACCGCCCCGCCGGAGTACACGACCATGGGCCGGATCGAAATGAGCACGGCGTCTTTGATGGCCGAGCTACACGCCACCAACGACTGGGGATCGATGGCGGCGGAGTTCTTCGAGGGCGCGGCTCCACTGACCGCGATGGGTAAGCTCAATGACGCGTTCTTCGAGGATCACCGAACAGCGAGCAACCATGCCTGATTGACGGGCCTGGGCTGAGGCGGGTGGGATTCGGATTACTCCTGCAGCGCGACACTCGCCGGCACACCCGTCGCCAAGTATCCGGGGAGCGCGAGGATCGCGAGCGCCGTGGCGATCACCAGCCCGAGGTTCGCGAGCGCGGGCGGTAGGTCGAGCGAGTTGGCGATGGGGAAGTCGATCGTGTGCGCAAGCGCGCGGTCGGCGAGGCGCTGGGCGTAGAGACCGAAAATCATGCCGGTCGCACATCCGGTGCCGAGCAGGAGCAGATTCTCGAACAGAATCGTGCGCCACAGTTGCACCCGCGCGATGCCCTCGAGCTTGAGCTTGGCAAGGCGCGGGCGACGTTGCCACACCATCGCGCCAATGGCGGCCGCCATCGCGAGCACCGCGAAGATCGGGATGAGCGTCGCGATCTGCGTGAGGTGCGCGAGCGCGCGCTCGTCGAGCGTTTCCTGGCTCACGCTGCGCTGCTCAGCTGTCTGCACCGAGAGCGCGGTTTGCCCACTGTCGGCCAAAGCCTGGCGCAACTTGCGCGCGCCATCGCCGGGCGTGACGCCGGGGGCGAGCTGGATCGCGTATGCGCTTGCGTCTGTACTCCCCCATGCGTGCGCGTAGCTGGGTGAACTCATCACGATCGAGCCGGGCTCCCAGCCGATGTTGGTGGACAGCGCCGCGATGCGCATTGGCGTGGGGTCGGGCGTAGGCATAGTCACGACCTGCCCGACTCGCAGGTGGTGTTCTTCGGCGATACCACGTGACATCACAAGCCAGCCGCCACCGCGGACTCGCCTTTCGGCCTGCCGAACACCTGTTCCCGACAGCTGTCCCAATGGCAACATCGTGCCTGCGCTGAGGGGCGGGGCGATGACGAGCAAGCGCCGCTGCCCGTAGTCGAGCAGTCCACCGCGGTAGAGCCCGACGGCACGCACACCGGGAACATGGCGCAGGCGTGTCTGTGCGAGCGGAGCAAACGGCGTAATCGTAAGCAGGTTGTAGGAGCCGGTGGGCGCAACCCAGACCTGCGCGGTGGCACTCGTTTCGCGCGCGGCCGCACGCAGGCCCGCGAGCAGGTCGCGTCGTGCCCCCTGGATCGCCACGCTTCCAAAGACGGCCATCGCGCCGGTTGCGGCGATCGCCATCGCACGTGCGTGCCCGGCGCTCAGCTCCATTCGCGCGAGGTGCGACACAGGACTCACGAATAGGCGGGCAAACCGCCCGGTGAGTGCGAGCGTGGCTGCGAGCGCGAGCGGCAACAGGCAGAGCAGTGCCGCAATCACGAGCACCATGCCAGGAATCGCCGCGTCGGGTTCCACCGCCAGCAGCGCGCTCGCCGCCACGAGGCAGGCAAGCCCGCTCAGCGCCATGCGAGCGAGCGCGCCGCGCGGTCGCTCGTGCATGCTGGTCGCGGCGAGTGGATCGCGCGAGCGAACCGCGCGCAGCGGACTTAGCACCGCCGCGAACGCAGCGAGCATCCCACCTGCCACGGCTATCGCCGCGTCCTTGAAGCTGATCGATTGCTCGGAGCCAACGGTGAACGCGAGCGAGAAGAACGCAGGGTCTGAGCGCAGCAGGCGTGTGGAGAGCACGTCGCCGAGCGCGAGCCCGAGCGAGGAGGCGACCGCGCCAAGCACGAGCGCGTCGAGGCAGAGCACCGCGATCACCGTCCGCGGGGTGTAGCCGTCGCGACGCAGCTCGACGATCAGCCGGCGACGCGCCGAAGCTGTGAGCAGCGTGGCGTTGAACGCAAACAGGAACCCCACGAGCGCGCTGATCGCCGAGAACAGTGAGCTCGACTGGCTGCTGGCGGTCGCGGCGTTTGCAAACAGCGTAGCTTCGTGCAAGCTCGACTCCACGTTCAAGTGGCCCACTGCGAGCGTCGCGAGCTCCGCCTGCACTCGTGCTTGCGCGCCGGGTGTGGGTTGTATGAGGACGCGGCTCACGCGTCCCGGTAGCCCCGCCATTTCCTGGAGGTAGGAGAGCGGTGCGATCACGACAGGGCTTTGTGCAAGCTGACCGATCTGGCGTTCGCCGAGCTGCGCGTAGAGCGGCGCCCGCACGGTTTGCCCGGCGAGCCGCAGCGTGACCTCCTGGCCGAAGCGAGTGACTCCCAGCGCACGCGCGAGCGGGGCCGCGATCACAACCGCGCCGATCCCCCCGAACGGGGACAGTTCGCCGTGCGGCACGAACCTGCCGCCCAAGGCCGACAGACTTTCATCGGCGCCCACGAGCTGCACCGACTCGCTGCCGTGCGGGCCGTTTGCCTGCGCACTCGCTTCAAGCAAGGGCGCCGCGAAGCGCACGCCGGCCAGCCGGCGCACACGCCCCACCATGCTCTGCCTCAGGCCGTGCGGGTCGCGCGCGGCGAGCTGCAGCGTCGCATTGCCGACGATGCCGTGCTCGAGCCCGTTGACGGAGCCCTGCAGACTCGAGCTCGAGATCTGTGAAGCGAACAGGAGCGCGACGCCCGCGGCTATGCCCAGGATTGCAAGGCACTCCTGTGCCGCTCGTGCGCGCAGTCGCACCCGATAGAGCGAGATGACATTCGACGGCTTCACGGCCCGACGCTCGCGGGCGGACTCTCCGTGTCCCCCACGGCACTTGCGGCTGTGAACGTCGTGGCACTCGTGCCGGTATGCTCGACCGCCGAGCTGTTGATGGAACCGTCGAGCTTTTCGCCAGCGTCGTGGGTTGCGTTGTAGTCACCGAGTCGCCCATCGCGCAATGCGAGGGCGCGATCGGCATAGCGGGCTGCCATCGGGTCGTGGCTGACGAGCACAACCGCCACTCCACGCTCGCGGCACAGCTCGCGCAGCAGTTCCAGCACTTCGCGACCGCGTTGGGTGTCGAGACTCCCAGTCGGCTCGTCGGCGAGCAGCAGGCGAGGGTTGGTGGAGAGGGCGCGTGCGATCATCACGCGCTGACGCTCGCCCATGGAAAGAGTCTCAGAGCGATGACGCAGGCGCTCGCCGAGCCCGAGACGAACGAGCAGCGGCTCAATCTCACGCTGTGCTTGGCGCCAGCGCATAGCACCCAGGAGCTTGAGGATCGCGTTGTCGATAGTGCTGACGCCCGGCAGCAGATCGAAGCTCTGGCGAATGAAGCCGAGCTCTGTGAGCCTGAACTCTGATGCCGCTCGCTCTGACATCAACGACGTGTCGCGCCCACCGATCAGCACCGTTCCCGAAGTCGGCTCGAGCAAAGTGGCGATCATCAACAGCAGCGTCGTCTTGCCCGAACCGCTCGGCCCGTATAGCGCGATCATCTCACCGGCCCGCACGGTGAGCGACACGCCGTCGACGGCGCGCACCGGCTCACCGTCGAGGGTCGGGTAGTGCTTGACCAGATCGCGCAGCTCGAGCATCGCCGCCGCGCGGTCGTGCGGCTCGTGGTTGCACGACTCATGCGAGTGTGGCTCAGTCAACGGCCCGGCCCGCCACATGCACTGTCACAGCATCGTTGGAGCGCTGGATGGTGCCGCTGAAGCTCAGGTTCGACCCATGCGCCTGCGCGTAGCTACCGCTGCCTCGCTCGATCGACATGGTGCCCGAGAAGCGCGCGAGCGCGGATTCCTTGTGGTAGCTCGCACTGCCCTGAGCTGTGAGCGACCCGCCGTGCGGGTAGATATTCAGTTCGGCTGTAACGTGGCTGCTGGAGACGATGCTCAGATGAACGTAGATCGTGCCGCGCACCGTGCCCGACGCAAGACCCCGCTCGTTGAGCGTGAAGCCATTCTTGCTCGTCAGCTGAAGATTGCCGTTCTCGTTCAGGGATATGACTCTCGCGCCGCTTGCAACGGCGGCGCGAGCCGGCGAGGCGCTTGCGGCGAGGGTCGCGGATGCCCAGCTCGCCGCGAGCGACACGGTCGTCGCGACTGTGAGCAAGCGCATGGTGTCGCGCGCTCGATGACTGTCATGTCGCATTGTGGTACCTGCTTTCTGGTCGTTCATCGTGGACAGGAGACGGCTGTGGAAACGTTCTGCGTCGAGGAGTCCGCAAATGTGAGCTCGGCGGCGAACGGGAAACCGCCGGGTGGGCAGCGCGCCGGCTCGACAGTCGTGTTCGGCTCGCTCGCAATGTGCCGACTCGATCCGATGGTCAGGGACATAGAGGCGATCGACGCGCCCCGCTCGAGCGGCAGCGTTGCGACCGCGGGGACCGACAGCACGAGATCTTCCCCGTAGGGCGGGTGGTCGGGCAGCACAGTGCCGCTGAACACCAGGCGCTCGTCGAACGGCGTGTAGCCCTGCGCGAGGATCTCGAATGTGGGCTGCAGGTTCCGAAGCGGCCCGAGAAACACCCACAGCGAAATGTTCTCCCCCAGTAGCTGGGATCCGAGCTGTGCCCGAACGAGCGCTTGCCCGACCCCGAGCCGCGACTGCGCCGAGCAGCCACGCGCGCCCAGGAGTCGCAAGCGGTCGGGCTCACAGCTGCGCAGGTGCGGGATTTCGACACCCAACCCAGCCGGTAGCCGCAAGACGAAATGGCGCAGCGACGGCGCAGCGCCCAGTTCGTCTCCCGCGAGATCGATCGTGACTGTGAGCGCGCCCATCGCACCGAGCCTGTCGGGCCGAAACGACGCCGCGATCGTTGCCTGGGTTTGCGAGCCGCTTGCAAGCGCCGCACGAGTCGGGGAGGAACATGCGAGCATCACGCCCGTTGGTGTGAGCAGCAGCGCACTAAACACCAGCGTGCGCGCGGTCGACCAAACGCGACAGGTCAACCGCGCGGGCACGGGATGGTCGGGTTGACGGTGAACGTGGCGCCGTCGGCAAACTCGACGCTGCCACGTGTGGGAAAGCCCCCGGCGGGGCACACACGCGGGACGACCAGACCCTTGAGGTGAGCAAGTGTGCGGCGCCCATGAACGGTCTTGAAATAGGCGACGTTGGCAGCACCAAGTGTCGCGAACGCACTTTCGACGGAGGCGTATGCGGCGCCAGGGATCGTCGAGACCTGCGGGACCTGAACACTGAACCCAAGTCCATATGGCTTGGGTGCGGGGACCTCCCTGGCCACAATCACGAGCGATACCCCAATCGGCGAGACACCGCTCGCGTACGCCAGCAACCTCAGACGCCCCTGCTCTGGGGGAGCGAAGAAGAAGTCAAGCGTGAACGGCTCGTGCACGAGTTCGTCGGGAAGCGCGAGCACAGCGACACCCCCACCGAAGCCCACTCTCGAATCGGCCGGGCAACCGGCCGGGCCGCGCCGTTCGAGTACGACTTCTGTGCACCTCCCGGCACCCTGAGCCTGTATCTGAAGCCCGGCGGGCGCGTACAGCGTGAGCCTGGTGACAGGCGCCGGCGGTACATCCGCACTCGACGCGAAGGCGGCCGTGATCGACAGGTTCGTCGCCGAGCCGAGCCTGTCGGGGGCGAACGCCTCTTTGACGATCAGGGTGTCCCCCGCCCAAGCGATCCCCACAAACCCCGCACACAAGCACCCGCACAAGATTGTGACGAGCACCCAGCGAACGACACGACATGCAGAGCCAGACAAAAGCAACATCTCAGACACTTGCGGCACAGCACTGCTCTCCGTCGACCTTCCCGCCATGCCCGGGCCTCCTCGCGAGCCATGCAAGACAAGATTCCCTCTCGTGCGGCTACTAAGTATACACTTAGCTAACCTAAATGAAATCTGAGGAACTGCTTGGCGCTCCCCGTCGGGCTGCTGCTCGACAGAGCAGACGTCTCGTAGGTGCTCGACGCCGGTGCGGGTGCGCGGTAGAGCTGGGGCGTCTCAGTGCTCCCCGCAGCTGGCACACAGAACGTGCCCGGGGCTGTGACGGATGCGATCGCCGGGCATCACCGAGCAGCCACACCGCTGACATTTGCCAAAATAGCGTGCCCGTATCCAACGACTGCGACCCGCGGAAGAGGCTCCGCTCGATCTCTGTCCAAAGCGGATGATCGAGACGACCAAGCAGCCGAGAAGCGCCCCGACGATCAGCCCGACGAGTACCGGGAGCAGCCACGACATGATCGCTGCCGACAGACCACTGCTCACACAGTGCGCGAACTGGGGAGCATGGCAGGCCGTATGAACTCGTTCAGGATGGGCGCGATGCTCCTTCAGCGCCCACGAGAGGCCCAGAAAGCCCCCAGCGACGCAACACCCACGAAACGCGAGGTCGCATAGCTCGCGCTCTAGAACACGGCGTTGCCGACGACTGAGCAGCACATTTCGATCATCGGCAGCAAGTCTGAGAGACTGAACTGTCCTGCTCCGCGCGAACAACTGCGCGAGCTTGAAGCTCCGCTTGACTCGAGCGCTTATGCCGTTGCCGGCTCTCGGCCAATCTACGGCTGTTCGCTGATCGCGTCGACGCGGTCGGGGTAGAAGGCGAGGTGGTCCTTGATCTCTGCGACCGCTGCGTGGGGGTCTCGATATGTCCAGATGGCGTTGATCGAGCGCTCGCCCCCAACCGAGATGCTGTAGTAGCTGGCGTCCCCCTTGAATGGGCAGTAGCTCGCGTGGTCGGTCTCTTGGATCAGCGACCGGTCGACGTCGTCGAGTGGGATGTACTGGACCGGCGGGTAGTCGGCCTCACGCAGCGTGAGCGCGTTGTGCGTGTCGGCGAGAACTCGTCCTGCGATCGAAACGACGATCCGCGCCGGGTTCGACTCGATCGTGATCGGGTGGTTCGGTCCGGGTTGCTTGATTGGCTTGGTGGTCATGGCTTTGCCTTCCTCGCGCTTGGATCCGTGCGGGACCGGGCCGGGCGGCGAATCGACCGTCCCGTCCATCGTCGGTCCTCTCACCTTACCCGCCCCGCGCATGTGGGGGCGTGTTTTGGTGCGCATCCGCGCAGCCTACGATTGAGACTGGCACCCGTAGGGACCGAACATCCGTGCCACGTGCACCTGCCCCTCGCGCGCAACCCAATAGCGCCGCACGGCGGCCTTCAGTCGCCCCTTAGGCGAGGCGCCGCACGGCGGCCTTCAGTCGCCCCTTAGGCGAGTACCCGCATGACCTACCTCCGGTCATTGCGCCGTGGGATGACGATGTCGCACAGGTCGTCAAGGGCGTGGGCGCTGAACGATTCGTTCCATCACTACGCATATACAACCTCGCACCAACCGGTGATCCAGACCAAGCGCAGGCACTTGCGGCGGAGCTGCCCGACACCATGTGGGCAGCCGAGCTCCAACTCCGCGTGATCGGACCCAGCGGTGCACCGGCCGCCCTGATCGCGGCAGCCGAGAAGTTCCTGCGCTTCGGGCCCGACGCCTCCGGACGACTCCTCGCAGCAACGGCGTTGGAAAAGGCCGACCAACGAGAGCGAGCAGGCGAGCTCCTGGTGACCATCGCACACGAGGCGAACGCGTCGCCCATCACACGATCAAATGCCTTCGCCATGCTCCTGCAGTCACTCTCTAATCGCGAGCTATGGGATCTCGCACGAACGGAGTTCGCCGCCTGGAGGCAACTCGCATATCACCTCCCTCGCCCCGATGAACGAATAAGCGAATGGGAAGTCCGGATCGCGCGGCATCCCCAGTCATCCGCTTCGGTGTAAGGAGGTACGCGCTCAGGCGATTGCCACTACGACCGCAGGTCGAGACTCCGAATGGGCTTGGTTCGGGTCTCACCCCGGCAACTGCGTCATGGAGGTTTGGTCCACCGCACCACCAAAGACTCCGGGCTCGTAGCACGCTGTGCCCCGGAGCTTCACGCTCCCGCTTCTCTCCGAAGCAGTAGCGGCGCGGCTCACGGAGTCGCAGCCGTGGGATCACGCGAGCGCGAGACACAGAGTGGGCAATCGCGCTCACTTCTCAGCGTCGTCGTCCCCATCGGCCGGCTGCTGGTGCAACACCCACAGTTTCAGCTGGCGGTCCGACCGCTCGAAGTAGTCGGCGGGGATCAATGAGCCTAACTCGCCGAGCTCGGAGTGATGATCGAGGCGTCGCACTGTACCGTTGTTGTCAAGCGTGATCTCATTGAACATGGCCGAGTACATCGAGCTGAGCGTGCCGACGATGGCGAAGCCCTGCCGAGCAACGACCTCGTGTCCATCGTCCGGTGGAGCCGCCGTCAAGGCGAAGGAGGTGATCCGCCCGATCGAGTCGACCTCGGCCGGCGTTTCGACGTCCCAGTGACCGTAGCGAAACAGCAGGAAAGCGATTCGCTGCTCGACCTCGTCGGCAAGCGGCTGTCCCGCAGCGAGCAGCTGCGTGTTCCTAATGACGATATGAGCCGTGTCCGGCGGACGCGCTCACCGAGCTCCTCGACCTCTAGGCGCAGCTCCAGCGGTGGCACCGTCCCGACCATGCGATCGCCGAAGCGGGCCATTTGGTTGAATTTCATAGCCTCGGTCAGTTCGAGTTCATAATGTCCATCGCGCCGCTGCATACGTTCGAGGTCGACCAGTGTCCACACGTTGGCGACTGACCAGTAGTGGGCTATAGCTACCGTCGCGCCGGTAAGCTCACCGTAGCGACGCAGTCCGTCAACCTCGGTGACAGGCATGCGGTGGCGAAGCTGGCGCTGGCTGGGCGGAACCGTCTTGACCTCGACCAGCAGCTGGCGGCCATCGGCGTCGACGACGCGGTAGTCCGGCAGCTTGACGGGACCCTGAGCATCCTCGTAGTAGAGCTGGCCCTCGTCCTCCTCGACCAAGACTTGAAAGCTTCCCAGAGTCACGAGCACGGCACGAAACATCGCCTCGGCGCGCAGACCGTGCAGCCGGCTCGGGTTGTCAAGCGAGGCGCGTGCGCCGCTGCCCAGCCGGCGGACCAGCTCGTCGACACTATCGGCCTGACCCGCATCCTGCTGAGCAACTGTGGGCAGATCGTGGGCCGACAGCAGCTTCAGCGTGCCGATGCCCTCGGTGTCGCGCGGCTGTCGTCGTATGGCCATACGTCAACGGTATCGCCGGTGCCGCGGCACTCACGACCCCCGCTCCAAACCGCTCACGACCCGCTCCCGCCGGGGTTTGCAAGCGCGCAAACTGCGGCCCTCGCACGCATAGGAAAGCAGCTCCTCGCATTCATCGAAGTGGCCAACTCTGGCAAGTTCACGCAGGCGCTGCTCTCGACCTTGCCACTCATGCCCGAGGGCTTCGTCAATCTCTCTCAGCTGGAGAGCAAACATCGTGCGATGCTGAGGCTCGATGCCTTTTGACACGCCGCGAACGAGATCACGCCACGCTGCCTGGGCACAGGCAGCCCGTTTCAGCCGGTCAAGTAGCGACCGCGTCGCGGCATGCAACTGAACCACACCCGGCGCCTCGTCCAGAAGAAGAGGAAGCTTGGCAAGCTCTGCGACACGGTAATCCTTCAAGGCAGGCTGCAGCTGAGCCTTCAATTCAGGTCCGAGACTTGCGAGCGATTGGCAGACGTCCACCTTGAGAGAGGAACGATCCCCAGACCCTGGAGCCTGGCGGCCCGCTTCGATCGACTCACAGACAGCACAAATCTCGCGGAGGGCCGCGACCGGCGTGAGCGGATCAGCGACGCTGGCAGGATCGGTCCTGAGATGCTCGCAAATCAGCTGCGCGCGCAGCGCGGTCAGCTCATCAACTCCTGGTGCCGGAACCGCGAGCCGACCGTCGATTTCCATCGACCTCCAAGCCGTCTCAGTAGAACTTGCTGGCTCCTGCGGATCATCCATCTACATATTGTGCCGCCTGATGGTGCGACGGAGCCGGAGCTTTGTTTACGGACCCCGATGTTGGGGTGGCTTCCTGCGGACGCAGCGTAGTCCCTGCAGAGAACGTCAGGCTGCAGCGACGACGACCGCGCAGCCACTGCCCTCAAAGGACTCCAGCGCATTGCGCCGTGCGCGCTTGCCGATCAGCTGCGGCTCTTGGCCGGTGGGCGCGATATCGATCGCCAGCTCGATGCCCAGGGCATCGGAAAGGCGCAGAAGCGTCGGAAACGTGGGGTTGTGCTCGCCGCTCTCTAGCCGCGCCACCGCCGGCTGGCTCATCTTCAGGCGCCCTGCGAGGGCGGTCTGGCTGAGACTGTGCTCAGCGCGGTAGGCAATGACCTTCACCGCGACCGCGCGGGCGAGGGCAGCGCGCTCCCATTCCCGGCGGTGCTCGGGGTCGGCGTCGAGGTGCTCGGCGAGCACCTCCTCGTGAGTGGGAAGATCGGACAGCTTCATCGTTGGCTCCTCGTCTCAGCCACTATACCAAACTTGTGATACAGAGGAGTCATGGCTCGATCTCGGCGAGCCGGCTCTTCGCGGCGCTGACGGCGCGATCAAACCCAGCCTTGTCCTTCTGGGCCTCGGGTGCGATGGCGCCGATGACGAACACGTCCCCGATGCGCTGGTAGATGCAGCGCCAGGGACTGCGACCAGCACGCGGGCGCAGCTCGCGCAGCGAGCCGCCGGGGTCGCCCATGACCTTGCTGGAGTGCGGGAAGGGAAGCTGCGGACCGAGCGAGGCGAGCTTGTCGACGGCGTTGTCGACCGCCTTACGCTCCTGCGCCGGAACGGCATCGGCCTCCGCTCGGGCCTTCGGGTGATAGCGGACCGACCAGGAGCTTCCCAGTGCAGCCTGGCGTCGTTGAGCGCCGCCGGAGCCCTTCTCGCGCTTGCTCATCGAATCGACCGTTGGAGTTTCGAAGGAACCATGCTGCGCCTCAAAGCTAGAGAACACTTGCCGGCAACGACCCGCTCCATGACGCTGCCCTCGTATCGACTTGAGATCCGTCGCGGATCGAGCTAGACGTGTAGACGACCAACAAATCATCGTGGTCGGACGGGTGCGTCAACACCCGCCCGACCTGCAGCACCGAAGAACACGCCTTCGATGCCACCGGATCACCGTATCTATCTACGGAGACGGTCCATCCGTGGTCGCTGTGCGCGCGTCTTTCGGTGCCCGAAAGGAGAGACGCCATGCCCTCAGCAGGCAGCAAGCAAGCGGCAAAACCCGGCAAGCGCGAGCCCGACAGCAGCGGCCCGTCACCAAGCGAGCTGCGTCCGTTCGCGCACCCGGTCACCGACGCGCTGGTGCTCGCGGCGACCGAGCGCGCCGAATGCCATCAGGCCAGGAGCGAGCCGGGAGTCATGCCGCGCGAGGCCTTCGAGCACATGGGCTTCCTCTACAACGCGGCGGCAACTCGCCAGCTACGCCTTCGGCTCGACGGGCTCATGGAAGCCGGCCTGCTTGAGCACGCCCGCCGCCCGCACGCCGCTGTCCGACATCCGGCAGACAGCGGCCAGGCAGCACGCACCGGCCCAGACAACTACAGCGCCAAGTGAGAAGCGCGTGCCCACAGCGCCGCCGTCTCCCTGACCCCGATCACGAGGCGTTCGTGGAGTGGTTCGTCGCCTACTGGCGTCGCCGTGGCTCAGACCTGTTCGCCGATCAATCCGCCACCAAGGAGGCCAGCCCGAATGCCTGAGCAATCTGAGCAGATCAAGCGCGCCGTCGCCTACGTCCGCGAGTCCACCGAGGAGCAGGGCCGTGGCTACTCACCCGATGGGCAGCGCCAGGCGATCGCGCGCTATGCGACCGACCACGGGATGCAGCTCACCGAGGAGTACCTCGACTTCGAGACCGGCCGCGAAGCCGACAAGCGCCCTGGCTTCCAGCGATTGATCGAGGACGCGATGGAGCGCCGCTTCGACGTCGTGCTCGTGTTCCACACCTCGCGGTTCGCGCGCAACACCGTGGAGGCAAAGCGCTACAAGAAGCTCCTGCGCTCAGAGCTTGGGATCGACGTGATCTCCGTCACCCAGCCACTCGGCGCGGACACCGACGATCCCGCCGCGTTCCTCTCGGAGTCTGTGCACGAGATCTTCGATGAGTACTACTCCGTGTCGCTCTCCTTCTGGACGAAGATGGGGCTGCGCGAGAAGGCACGCCAAGGGCTGCTCACCGGCTCGCTGCCGTGGGGCTACGTGAAGGGCGAGGACGGCATCGCGATACCCGATCCCGTGAAGGCGGCGTTCGTGAGACAACTATTCGAGATGTACGCCACCGGGCATCACACCGACCGCACGCTCACGGCATGGCTGAACGTAAGCGGGCAGCGCACCGCGCGCGACCGTGCGTTTGGCATCGACACCGTCCGCGAGATGCTCTGCAACGCCGCCTACGCGGGCTACGTCTCCGGCCGTCGCGACAAGAGCAGACGATCAAGGGCCTGCACGAGCCGATCGTGGAGGAGGCCCTGTATGACCGGGTGCAGCTGATGCGCCGCCAGCGCGCCCGCACACTGAACCCCGGACGCCCCTCACCCAACTACCTGTTGCGCGGGCTCGCGCGCTGCCGGCGCTGCAACGCGCGGCATGCAGGGCAGCACCGGCGTGCGCGCCAACAAGCCACGCTACTACTGCGCCAGCCGCCGCGCCAACCATTCCTGCGACCAGCCGATCATCCCCGCCGAGCAGGTCGAGCAACAGCTCGCCGCGTTCCTCACCGACTTCGCCCCCAACCCCGCGATCCGCAAGGAGATCCTCACCCGCCTGTCCACCAACACACCCGAGAGCAGCGACACCGCCGCACGCCGCGCCGCGCTGGAACAACGCCTCGCTCGCGCCCGCGACCTGTACGAGCTGGGCGACCTCGACCGCCCCGAGTACATCGCGCGCCGCGACGCGATCCACGCCGAGCTCGACGCACTGGCGCCCGAGCCAACCGCGAACCTCGACCAGGCCAGCAAGGTGCTGGAGGACTTCGCGGTGTTCTGGGCCACCGAGACCGACCCCGCCGCCAAGCGCCAGTTCCTCAGCCTCATCTTCGGCGGCGTGTGGCTCGACCAGGACCGCGTGGTGGCGGTCCAGCCCAAGCCCTCGTTCCTGGCGTTCTTCCAGCAACAGCGCCACGAAACGGCGGGGGTAAATGACGGGAGCGACGGGACTCGAACCCGCGATTGTCACCCCGCAGATTGAGATACGACTGTAGGCACGAATGGACAGTCACGCTGGGTGCGCACGGGAGCCAGTGCGCCGTTCTAAAGGCTTACTTCCTTGGCGCAAGGTGAGGCGCGCGTGCAACCGATGTCATGTATCGAGCCCAGATTCTCAACTGCCGATCGCTTGCCCGCGCGATCGCATCGAGTACGGCAGCGACCGCCTCTCCTCCTTCCGGCGTCCCAATCCTCGCCTCCTCGGAGGCGAGCATGAGTTCGGCCCTCAATCTCTGTATATCATTGGGCATAATCTCAATGGCCTGTCGATACAGTTCTCGTCCCGCTTGGTGATCACCTAACCGAAATGCAACAAAGCCGCGTGTTGCGGTGAGCGTTGGGCTCATCGTGCCTTCATCTTCGCTTGAAATTTCTTCAAGTGTCTCCCTTGCCGCCTCTAGTTCTCCGGCGTTTGCTTGAGAGAAGGCTAGATTATTTAGAAGTAGAGCACTCCTGGGATTAGGTCGCAGTCCCGCTCTCGCAAATCGGATTGCGTCTTGAAAACGTCCATACATCGAGGCGTGATAAGAACCAAAACCAGCAGGTTCTGACGAAAAGGGCTGATCTACTAGCCACTCTCGCGTGGCTGCCAAAGTAGCGTCGATATCATCCTGGTCTGCAAACCGTCGTGCTCGCGCCTCGGCGGAAAGAGCCCTCTGATCGTCACCCAGCTCAAATCCGGAGAGCCGACTCGAAGCCCACTCTGCTTGAGCGACACTGTTCTCGTTCGGATCAGCCAACGCGCCTTGAAACAGTTTCCGGGCTCTCCTATCGGCACCAGCTTGCATTTCGATCGTGGCCAACGCGCTACCCAGCTCGCTAAGCGCAATGGGCGTGTGAAATGCCCTCTCGACCATTTCTCGCCCGCGCCTAATGTTTCGCGACGGTGTCTTCGTTTCAGCCGACGACGCTATCTCGGTGGCAAGCAGCCAGGGATCAGCGAGAACCACATTTTGAGCATGTTGTAGAGTACGAACCGCCTGCTTTGGCTTAGAGAAATGTACCCATAGTCGCACGGCGCATCGCAGTATGTAGCGATCGTAGGGGGCTGAATTGATTGCTATCCGGATTGCTGTTTCGGCCTTGCGCTGGTGCCCCTCGTTAACATAATGACGTGCCAGTTCTGCCCAGCGCACAGCATTTCTCGGGTTAGCACGTAGACCTTGCCGAAGTTGTGCAATTTCTCGATGTCGCTGATGCTCAGGATTAACGGTAGGACTGTCGGTCTCTCCGCCATCGGAGCACTCCTGTCGAAGAATCCAATCCGCCGTCTGCATGAGCATCACCGGACTTGCTTTGCTCTTTAAGACGAGCTCGGCAGCCATACGAGTGTCATGTGTCGCCCCCATAACGACCGAGGCACTCAACAGATCCGCTGCGTACGAGAGCGATCCGTGCTCACGAAACTCTTCCGCGCGTACCGAGAGACTCTCTAGATCATGAGCCGTGGGCAAAGGCGCATACGAAGAGGCGCCTGAGGTCCCTACCTCGCGATGGCGAACGGTGGCCCTTAGATCACGCCATCGCGGAATGACCTGACGCTCGGATTCGCGATTTGCGGCACTCACGACGTTTCCTTACGCAGATAGCCACCGCGGGCCTCTCGCATCAAGACATCCAGTCGGGAAATAGTCCGGCGCACATCAAATGGATTCTGGCCGCGCCGTCGCTGGATTTGATCACCGCGTTGTGCCGGATCGGGATGGCACAGCATCCGAAAATGCTCGACCAACTCGGCGGCTCGTTGCCCGGCCAACTGACTCTCGAACTCATCCGCAACTTCATCGAAAGCATTGACGACATACGGAAGCGCGCGACTGTAGGAATCGGCGTAAATGCCGGGCCGAAGCGGTGTGGGGAGGCGACGCACGATCTCCGCAGTTGTTTGCGTACGAGTAAACACAAACAGAATGAGGCTTCCAAGCAAGTACAGATCGCACGCTTGACAGCGAACCGTCCAATCAGGGTCCACTTGGCCGTAGAGCAACTCAGGCGGCGCGTACGAAGGATCACCACGAACCGCGAGTTCATCATGGGGAGCTGCGGTGCCCCTCTTCGATACCCGTCCGAGGTCACCAAGCTTGGCTAGCCTCGCACCGAACGTCAGGAGATTAGATGGCTTGACATCCTGGTGAGCCAGGCCCCCAAGATGAAGCTGCTGCACAGCCACGGCGGCATGGTGACATATGGACAGAGCCCATGTCGTGTCAAAATCTTTCATGGCGTCCAGCGCGCCGCGCACATCACCATCAGCCGGCTCAAAGATCAGATAATTCACGGCGTGCATAAAGGTTGGATCGGTGATCGTTCCAGCCCCCAACACTCGGGCTATGCGGTTCATTTGGCGTCGCTCGCACTCGTCCAGAACGCTGCGCTCGAACTGGTAGCCGGCGGTCATAGCCAGCATCAGCTCGGCCACATCCGACCGTGGTAGGGCGAACGAATAGTCGAGAGCCTTTAGAAACGCTTTGGAACCGTTAGGACCCTCAACCAGATACCCTACCGAGAAGTTGCCGCCGGTTGAGGTCGGTGGCCGTTCGATCTTGCTTGTGAGCGTCCAGCCGCCGTCAATGGTCCGGCCCACAAGCTCATGGGCCGGCCTCTCAATTCGTTCTAGTGGCATCGAAGCACTCATACGAACCTAAGCGTAGCCCTCTCCGTCTCGGACGACACATGGGTAAGCCCCAGACCTAACTCGGCGAATCCGAGCAGTGTGGTGGCACGCCAGCCCACCTGCCATCATTGACTCATGCCCGAGCAAGCGCACGTCCAGCTAAGTGGCGACATCAACGGCCGCTATGTCGTCACTGAGCGACGGCCCAGCGGCGAGTTGACGCTCGCGCCTGACACCTCTTGGTCGGCGATCGTGGAGCGCTCGGGTGGCCGGGAGCTGACGCCGGAGGAGTCCGCCGAGTTCCAGCGCGAGTATGCGCCGCTTATGCTCCCACCTGACGACGAGCCGTAGGAAGTGGCCGACTCAGCGGCGCGCGGGTTCCCCGCGCATTTCGATCCCGACGGATGGGAGGAAGACCTCGCGCGAACAACGACGGCTGGGCGTGAGGCCGCCGAGGCTGCCCGGCGAACCTACGAACAGGATGGGATTCCCTTCGATCATCTGCGCAGAGTCGAGGGCGAAGGACGTGACGGCACCGTGCTACCGGACTGCGCGAAGGTCTACCTGCCTCAACCGGCGGGGCGCTTCGGCATGGTGTTCAGGGCCATCAAGATCGACGGACGCCTGCATATGGCCTATCTCGCCTTCGGGGTGCGTCACCCACCAAAGGATTCGCGTCGTCCGACCGTCTACCAGCTCGCGCATCAGCGCATCCACGGCCAGCCTCCGTCGCGTTCGCCGTCTTAGCTGGCGACTACGGCGCGCCGTTCAAGTCCGCTACCGCCTGCGCCCTTGCACCGCCTCCGCCCGCCCAAGCACCTCCGAAGCCGGGCAACCAAGCGCCCCGGCGATCTTGACGATATTGGCCAACGACACGTTCCGCACCCCGCGCTCGACCCCGCTGTAGTAGCCGCGATTCAGGCCGGCCTCCAGCGCGACGGCTTCCTGGGACATGCCGCGCTCGGCGCGCAGTTCGCGTAGGGCGTTGCCAAACGCGGCGTGGATGGGGGAGATCGCGGGCACTCCGCAAGACTGGCGTCTTGACTGCTATGAGTCTATACACTATAAGTCGCACTACATACAAAGTTGGCCCCCGCGCAGATTGTGGTCTGCCGGGGGCCGCGACACCAGGAGGTGAGTCCTGATGCAGCAACAGCCTAACCCAGCAGTGGAGGCGGACAACATGCACGACTGGGGCGTGATGATCCGACTCATTGACCCAGACGACCAGCGGCCGTGGTCTGTCGAGGAGATGATCCGCGACCGCACAGACAGTCACGTCAGTCGCGGGGACACGACCGAAGCGATCAGACGACTACACGGGGTCGGCTTGATCCATCGCACCGCAGACGACCTCGTATTCCCCACGCGGGCCGCACTGCACTTCGACCAGATAGCCGCCTGAGCGGGCGCTCAGGCTGCCCGCCCAATATTCGCTGACCCGCTTCCGGGCCGGGCGGTGCTTAACGGGTGTGGGACCAATCGATCAGAGCACGAGAAGGCGTGCCCAGGCTGCTGCGGGCCTTGCCGTTCGGTCGTTTGCGATCGGCAAGGCCCTGGCAACCCGATCCGGCGTGCCCATGCGGTTTCCGGGCGGTCGGCCCGCGCCCGACTTTTATCTCTGCTCCGTCCGGTGACTTCTTGAGCGAGACGCCCTCTTTGAATCCTTGTCTTCCGGTGGACCGGCGTCGTGTCGTGCGGCCTCGTCGTTCGTCTGTCGATCCCGGCGGCGTGGCACTTGCCGGGCTCGACCGTCGCGTGCTGGAGCTGCTGTGCGAGCACCGCGTGATGACCCAGGATCAGCTTGCCCGCCTGTTCCCCGACGTTCCCGAGCGCACCCTGCGCTACCGCACCAGGCGCCTGCGCAACCTCGGCTACGCGGGCCGCACCCGTCCCTACCGCGAACGCGGCTCAGCGCCCAACCATCACTGGCCCACCCGGCGAGCCGACGCTCTCATCAGTGGCGCCCCGTCGCCACGCGGCGGCGAGCGCAAGCAACCCAACCCTGTCTTCCTCACGCACGCCGCGCTACTCAGCGAGCTGTACGTCACGCTCGTCACTCAGGCCGAGCAGGCCGGGCTATCCCTCCAGCGCTTCCAGCGAGAGGGCGATGCCCGCGAGCCATTCGAGGCGATGGGCAAGCAGCGTGCATTGGCGCCCGATGCGCTGCTCGTGCTCCACGACGAGCACGGTCGTGAGCTACGGGCGTTCGTGGAGCTTGACCTCGGCACGATGTCCCACCTCGCCTGCGTGCCAAGGCAGAGCTGTACGCCGCTTACGTCACGGCAGGGGCATGGCGTGAGCGCCACCCCTTCTTGCCCGCCCTGCTGTTCCTCACGAGCGCCCAAGCGCGCGCCGCCAAGTTCCTCACAACACTCCGCGGCACACTCACGGGTAAGCGCCGTGGTTGGAACCCCGCCAGCTTCATCGCCGCAGCCGCCGGCGTCGCGTTCCAGCTGGGCCTGTTGCTTGACGAGGAATGCCTCGCGGACGCCGCCGGGAGCGATGGTCTGGCGCTCGCCGATGTCCTGAGCGCAGCGCGGGCACCCTATGAGCGCGCGCTCCAATCCACGCGGGAACGGCAGGAAGCCGCAGATCGCGAGTGCAAGCGGCTGCGGGAGGAACCGGAGGCGATGCGTCAGCACATGCGCCGCCACGAATCCTCGCTACGGCCCTACCTGCAAGCGCTCGGCACAGCAGGCGAGGAGACAGTGCGACTACTGCTCAGCGGGATCGCACCAGCAAACGTGGACGAGCGAGCGGTGCTCGCGTCGATTGCCCGCGACCTCCTCGACCTATTGGAACCAGGGAGCAACAGCACCACCCTTCCGGGCGCTGCGGTTACTTCAGACGTGGCGCTGCTCACAGACCGCTATCGCAGCTCGCAGCGCAAGCTCATCGAGTCGCTGACCGGCCACGGGCCGGAGGGGCCATCCCTGCGCCGGGCGCGATTGACCTTGCGGGAGGGCAAGCTCCTCGAACGACGCACCTGGGACCAACTGCCAGCAGACGCAGAGCGCGACATCACGGCACGCGAGACCCAAAGCCAACGGCGACTCGCCTATCTGGAGTGGCGAGAGCACAACGCCCGCAAGCTCGCCCGCCAGGCCGGTGGCCTCGGGCGCCTCACTCACCCAACGGCGAGCTTCTACCCGCAGCTCGATAGCGAGCACCTGAAGGTCTGCAAGCGCTGCGAGGAGGCTGTCTATCCCTCCGCCCGCGAGCACAGAGACGTATACGGCCGCCAGTCCTCGCCCTGCCACTACTGCGGCGCAAGCGATCAGTTTTCCGACTACAGCGACCAGTCCATGCCCGACCACGAGAACGAAAGGTGGCCATCGCAACCATGAGCCCACCCGATCCAGCCAACCAACACTGCGGCGCCCGAAGCAGGCGCCGCCCCGATTCAGTTTTGCGATCAGCACGAAGTCGATCGAGAGATGTTTGCCAGCACCCACCCGACTACAGAGGAGACAGCGATGCCCAGCCAACCGGCGACCCCCACACCGAACTACAAGCGTTCGCACATTGGTTCGCGGACTGGTGGCTGCGACGCGGCCGCGACCTCATCGGCGCCCAAAACAACAGGTGAGGAGATGGATAGTCCGGCGAACACAACGGTCAAGCAGCGTGCGGTCGCCTACGTGCGTGAGTCCACCGAGGAGCAGGGCCAGGGATTCTCGCCCGACGCCCAACGCGAGGGCATCCGCCGCTTCGCACCCGAGAACAATCTCGAACTCGTCGGCGAGTACTGCGACTTCCACTCCGACTGGCGCAAGTCTGAGGCCCGTCCCGAGTTCCAGCGCCTGATGGCCGACGCCGCCGAGGGCATGTTCGACGTGGTGCTCGTCTACCACACGTCGCGATTCGCCAGAAATCAGGTCGAGGCGCGTCGCTACAAGCAACTCCTACGCGAGCGGCTGGGCATTCGCGTCGTGTCAGTCACCCAGCCGATGGGCGAAGACCCATCCGACCCGTCCGCGTTCCTGGCGGAGTCGATCCATGAGATGTTCGATGAGTACTACTCGGTGTCGCTGTCCTTCTGGACGCGCAGCGGTCTACGCGAGAAGGCCCGCCAAGGTCATCTGGTCGGCAGCCTCCCGTGGGGCTACGTCCGCGACCCCGCCACCAAGCTCGCGACTCCCGACCCAGAGCGCGCCCCGCTCGTCCTCGCATTGTTCGAGCGCTACGCCACAGGCCAGGAGTCCGACCGCTCGCGCGCCGCTTGGCTGAACGCAACCGGCGCGCGAACCGCACGCAATCGCGAGTTCGGCAAGGACACCGTGCGGGAGATGCTGTGCAACGCCGCCTACGCCGGATACGTGAGCGGCCTTCGCGACAAGACCCGTACGATCAAGGGATTGCACGAGGCGATCGTCAGCGATGAGCTGTTCGACCGCGTTCAGGAAGTTCGCGGATGGCGCACGCGCGTCGTCAAGCCCGGCCGCCCATCCGAGGATTACCTGCTGCGCAAGCTCCTGCGCTGCGAGCGCTGCGGCGCACGGATGCACGGCACCAGCGGATCGCGTGCTGGCATCCGCCGCTACCAATGCTCCACCCGTCGCTACCACGGCGAGTGCGAGCAAACAATGGTCAAGGCGCAAGCCCTGGAGGCACAACTCATCGACTGGGTGTACACCTTCCAACCCGACGAGCAACTGCGCAAGCTGATGCTCGACACCCTCCGCGCCGAGCCGGACGGCCAGCCCAAGGACCCGACTCGCCGCGCCGAGCTGCTGATCCAGCTAGGGCGTTTGCGCGACCTCTTTCTGATGGGCGACTACACCAAGGCCCAGTACGTCATGCGCCGCCAGGCAATGAGGAAGAACTCCAGCGCACCGCGCCTCCCGCGACACCCGACCTCGACCGCGCCCAAGCGCTCCTCGAAGACTTCGCCCGCTTCTGGGAAGCCGAGCCCGACCCGGCCGAGCGACGCAAGCTGATCGCCACCCTGTTCGAGCACGTCTGGCAGAAGGACGGCTCGATCGTCGCCGTCAAGCCACAAGCAGGCTTCGCGAAGTACTTCGTCGCGGCGAATGAGGCCCGCACCAAACACCCCAAAGCAGACCGGAAAAGCGGGGTGACAAAAGCGGGAGCGACGGGGGTCTGGTCCGGAGCTGGCCCCCGGACGAGTACGACATCGAGGTTTGGACGGAGCCACCGAACGCGGAAGTAAACGGCAGGCGAGACGGACGTTGACCTCGACCAAGGCGAAGGGACGCCCCCCAAACACACACAGAACAAGACAAGGTTGATTTGACATCCGACCAAAGAGCATACTGTCCGGACAGATGCCGTACACTACCACTATGGCACCGACGACAACCATCAAGACTCGCAGGATTGAGATCAGGATCACGGAGGAGGAGCGCGATCTCGAGCAGGCTGCGGCGGCGGCCAGCGGAGAGACCCTGAGCGAGTTCGTTCGCCGCGCAGCCCGCCGTGAGGCCGAGCGAACGCTTGCCGAGCGCACGCGGTATCTCATCGATGACGAGGCCGCACGGCGATTTCTGGCCGCCCTGGATAAGCCCTCCGCCCCCGCTGAGATGGGACTACGCGAGCTGACCGCAAAGCCGAGCGTCCTGCGCCCAGCGTGACGTCACAGTTCAGCGCGACGGTGCCGTTCGACCGCCACGCACACCGCGTCGATGAGTTCAGTTGCGGTGAGGAGACATTGGACCGCCGGCTGCACGCCTACGCGGGGCAGAGCCAACGACGCGATGCGGCCCGCACGTTCGTGACGACAGATCGCAAGGACCGCATCGCCGGCTACTACACGCTCGTCGCGGCGCAGGTCGAGCACGAGCTAGCGACAACAGACGTTCGCCGTGGGCTCTCTAAGCACTTCCCGATCCCCGTGGCGCTACTCGCGCGTCTCGCCGTCGCAGCCCAATATCAGGGGATCGGCCTTGGGCGCAGCTTGCTGCTCGATGCGCTCGAGCGCGTGCTGCGCGCCTCCCATGAGCTGGCCATACGAGCGGTCACGGTGGACGTACTCAGCGATGACGCCGCCACGTTCTATGGGAAGTTCGGGTTCGAGCCATCCCACCTCGCACCGGACACGCTAATGGTGCCACTCCAAGCGATCAGGGCGACCGTCCGCTCCTGATCTCGCGCAAACGCCTTCCCCGCACGGCCGCCGGGAGGCCGTTACACCCGTAGGTGGAAGCTGGGCCGCCACGCCAGACGCCTTTGCGATCAGGGGCCTGAACTACTGCCCGATCCGCTCGCGCTCCCACGATCCTCGTGGTACATGTGCCAAGATTCCCAGAACTAAAGATCGATTCTGTCGAATATTGCCAATATGATGGTCGCAACATATTCCACCTTGGTCGCGTACACTCTGCCGCGCTCGGAGCCGATGACGTCGAGGTTGGCGAGACCCGGGGAATAGGATGTCTACGATCAGACAGTTAACTTTACGCCGACAAGGAGATCCGCCTCGACGCCCACGGCGATCCTTGACTTTGCTCGGGGCGCTCGCCTGCATAACCCTTCTTTCGGCTCCCGCCAGCGCCGCCGCAAACGGACCGCGCAACCTCGAACAACCGTACTTGGAAACGGCCGGACAGGCCGAAGCTGGCGAAACCCTCTCGTGCTATCCCGGCGCCTGGGAAGGCTCGGGAGTCACGTATGCGTATGAGTGGCAGCGCGATGGCGTCGCGCTGAGCTCCGGACCAACGCATCAGATCACGACCGCCGACGAAGGTCACTGGCTCTCGTGCGTAGTGTCGGCGACGGACAGCGAAGGAACCACGACCGAATCCAGCGTCGACAGCTTCTTTATCAACCCGCCGCGCGAAGGACCTCCGCGTGGCGGGACGATCGAAGGGCACGTGACCGACGCCGCAAACGGCCAGCCGATCGGCGGCGTGAAGGCGTGCGCGGTGAACACGGACGAAGCCGAACCGTGGGATTGTGTGCACACAGACGCGAGTGGTCTCTACAAGATGACGGTGGCCGAAGCGGGTCACTTCGTTGTCGAGTTCACCGTACCTCTGCACAGCCCCTACGTCGCACTCACCTTCTACGGTGGGAAGTACTCCAAATCGGAAGCGAGCGTGCTCACGATCGCGTCGGGGAGCGTTACGACCGGCGTGGACCTCCAATTGCAGGAAGGTGGACAAATCCTCGGCAAGGTTACCAGCGCATCCAGCAAGCAACCCGTCGAAGGCGTCGAAGTCTGCGCGAGGGAATCGCCCGCTCCATGCACTATTACGAACTCTACTGGCGAATACGAGATATCGGGCCTGGCAACCGGCGAATACACGGTCCAATTCAGCTTCAGCGGCTCGGCCGGGGAACACTACTTTGCGCCCGAGTATTACGACAACCTCTATTTTCTCAACTCGATCTCGGAAGCCAACCGAGTGTCGGTCCTCGCAGGCCACACCGTCAGCGGAATCGACGACGAACTGAAGGAATACGCAAGGCTAAGCGGGCGAGTCACCAGCGCATCGACGGGAGAGCCTATCGTCGGCATCGAAGTCAGAGCCGCCGGCTCGGAGAACGGGATGTCCAGCGGCGGGCGTGCCATTACCGACGCCAACGGCGAATACACCGTCACGGGCATGCACGACCCCCGTGGCGAATACTCCGTCGAATTCGGCTTGCAGCTGGGCAGCGAACTGAACTACTTTCAGCAGTGGTACGACCAAAAGGAATCCTCCACGCAGGCGAATACCGTCGCTGTGCCTCTTGGAGGCAGCGTGAGCAGTATCGATGCCGCTCTCGAGGAAGGCGGGCAGATAGCTGGCGTCGTCACGGATGCGCAAACCAAGAGGGTGCTAGCAGGCATCTCCGCCTGTGCAAGCAACACCTCAAGCTGGGAAACGCGATGCGCCACCACCGCCGCTGACGGCAGCTACGACATCCCGCGGCTGCCGACAGGCAGTTACATCGTGCAGTTCTACTCGAACTTGGACAATTACTACTCGATGAACTACACCGGGCCGATTGCTGTGACCCTCGGGGACACTGCCGCCGGCATCGACGTCGCGATGGAACCCGTGGTCAAGGGAACCATCATGGGCTCAGTTGACGAAGCCATCTGGGCCAAACCGATTCCCAACATCGATGTCTGCGCGTACGACCTCGAACAGGAAGAACTATTCGGCGAATGCACAACAAGCAACTCGGCGGGTTGGTACGAACTGCGAGGTCTGTCTGCCGGCAAGTACGTAGTCGAATTCTCCTCGCCCGGTCCGCAGCTCGAATACGCGACCCAATACTACGACAAGAAGCCGAGCCCCCTATACGCCGAACCAGTCACGGTCACCGAAGGCAAATACACCCCCAGCATCGAAGGCTCTCTCGAAAAGGCCGGCGATGCATCGGGTGAGGTGACCAGTGCGGAATCGGGCAAGCCACTGAAGGGCATCGACGTCTGCTACTACGACTTCGCGGAATATCTGGTGGGATGCGAACTCACCAACGAAAAAGGCGAATATGAGACACCGCCGCTGGCGTCCGGGGAATACAGGGTCCTGTTCGCGTCCCCATCCGAAAGTGGCCTCAACTACGCCACGCAGTTCTATGGTGGCTTCGCATCCCGATTCGACTCGCCTTACATAGACATAAAAACAGGCGATCTGACCACCGGCATCGACGCCCAGATGACCGGCGGCGGGAGCATAACTGGAGATGTCACCAACGCTCGCGGTGGAAAGGGCATTGAAGGTGCGCTAGTATGCGCGCTGCCACCCGGGTTCGGTGAGGTAGGTGCGTGCGTTTGGACGCACGGCGGCGGCCGGTACGCGATCCAAGGGCTCGACTCCGGGAAGTACCCAGTGATCTTCGAAGCTAATGGGTACAAGTGGCAGTACTACGACGACGTAGAGCTGAGTTCGCAGGCACAGCCCGTGGTCGTCTCGGTCGGCGCCACCTCTGAAGGTATCGACGCGGTCCTTCAGCCCACGGCAGATCAACCTCCGAGCAATCTGGTGCCGCCTACAATCTCCGGCAAGGGCGCCGTCGGCGAACTGCTCGAATGCTCGAGCGGCATGTGGACGGGAAACCCCACACCTACCTACACATACGCCTGGGTCGAGGCGGGACGCGATGTGGGTAGCGGCAGCACCTATCGCGTTATGCCTCAGGACGCTGGAGCGACGCTCCAGTGCGACGTCACCGCCCAGAACCCGGCCGGCGTGATTGTTGCCTACAGCGACGTCATCGAGGTCGGGGCGTCGGAAGAATCCCCACGTGGCGTCACGCCGCCGACACCTCCCATACTGCCCGCGGCGCCCGTGCAACCGGCTTTGCCGCCGACCTCGATTGGCGCACCATCTACGACAGGGAGCCCAACTACACCCACCGCGGGCAGCCCAACTACACCCGACCCGAACGTCGACACGACCAATCAGGCGGCTCTCGCGGCGTCGATCTCCTCCAGCAGCGCGGCCTACACATACAGCGGTGTGCGGGGCGGGACCTTCGTGGACAGCGGCGAGCTCGTGCGCTGTCCCCCGGGGACATCCCCGTGTCAGATCGACTTGAAAGTGATCGCAAAGACCAGCGAGAGGAAGCAGCTGGTCGCCTCCGCGCGGCTCAGTGTTCCAGCTGGGGAGGTCGAGCGGCTGAAATTCAAGCTCGATGCCACCGGCACGGCTCTGCTGCACAGTCTCGGGCGCATTCACGCGACGATTGTCTCGACAATGCGTCGCAATGGCACCAAGCCGATCACCGTCAGCTGCACGGTCGTCCTGAGATCGCCCCAGTCGCATGGTAATCGACCGTAGGACCCTCATCGGCGGGGTTACAAAAGCCGGAGCGACGGGAGTTTGGTCCGGTGTTGGCACATCGTGGGATCGAGATCCGGATGGCCGCTCCGCCAAAGGCCGGTTCGTAAGCTGGCCGAGGGACCGGGGTCGAGGGTCCATTCGGGGTCGGGTCCACAGCTTACCCCCAGAGATCGAGATTTGGCAGGCGATGCCGCAGGTTAATTAGTGGTCCATCTACTCCCATGCGAGCAGGCCGATCGCTCGTGAGCGGATAGCCTTGGAAAAGGCAGTGAAGTTCAGGTCGGGTGCAGGCTCGTGGATCGGCGACAACGGATCGACGGAGGCAGTGACGAAACATGCGGCGTCGTAGAGCCGCTCCAGAACGAGGCGACGGCAGAGGATCTCATACCGCTTCTTGTAGGAGGCGTCGATGAAGACGGGGTCTACCTCGAAGAAGGGCTGCTTGACTCGCACGGGCTTGATCGAACCGGGAGCCTCCTCGAGCAGGAACAGATATCCCAGCCATGGACGGACCGTCCCAAACCGGCCTTCGCGGTATGCCGTCCAGATGTCGATCGCGTTCCCGATCGCCTCCTCACTGCGATTGTTGTAGTTGTTCCCAAACGATGGGCCGACCTGGCTCTTGAACTCAATCGCCGCCGCAAGCGCGTCGCCGTGCACGACGACGAGGTCCCACTTCTTCTCCGGCCGGAAGTATCCGGGTAGCTCCACCGCCGAACTGCGGCGGATACTGGAGGGCGGAAAGCCGGCATCGATAAAGATCGACTCCATCAGTTCGGCCATCGCATCCATGTGCGCGCCGCCAGTTACGGCTCCTCGCAGGCCAGCGTCCAGCTTGCCCGAGTCGCGCTGTCGTTGCGCCTGCCCCTCGCGCACAACCCAATAGCGCCGCACGGCGGCTTCGAAGGCCTCCTGGTCCATTATGGAGACTAAGTTCGCCCCCGCCGCCTTGGCTCCTACTCTGGGAGCTCTTCAAGACCGTAAGCATCGAGCGCCGCCACAGTCGCTCGCTCAAGATCACGGGCCTCGAATGCACGCGCCAGCTCTCGCGATGCGCGTGAGGGAACCAGGTCGTGTCGCGGTACTCGAATCCGGCGCAGATACTGCGCCTGGAAGCGCAGGTAACCTCCGCGCATCTTGACCGCATAGCACTCGACGAACATCTGGGCGACGCTCGATAGCAACAGTCCGCCAAGCACCTGCGGGTCCCATAGCTCGCTTGTGACCCAATAGAGGTTGTGGTGTGGATAGAACTCCCCGGTGTCGAGCACTGGATGGATCGCCGCCTTGATGTCCGGGATCAACAGCTTCGGCTTGGTCGTGAGCGAATGTGCCACCCGATCGATAGTTCGATACCACTGTTGTGGCCGGCGGCCCGCCACGTTCCGCTTCCGCAGCGCCGGGGCGTTCTCTTCCATGTACGCCTTTAGCCTCGGATAATCGTCGAGCGAAACGAGAGCCCCTGTGTCGCCTTCCCACGGATTGACGAGATGGTGGCCTGACCAGCGCAGCTCGCCGCTAACGGTGTCGCGTCCCATCGCGAGCGGCATAAGACGACCCTCCTCAACAAGCTTCCTGTCGGTCGTCACGAACACACGGTCGGCGCCGGTCGCCACGCCTATCCCGACGCGGGTCCCGGTTGCACCATCCTCAAGCGCCGGTAGGTCGCGCTCAAGCCGAGCGACCAGCGCGAGCCTCTCGGGCGAACCGCTCGGCCACGATGCGACGTCCCCAAACCAGGTCGGCAGGCGCGCCGCCTCGCAGGTTGGATCGCTCAGCTTGACACCGCTCTTCCTACTAGCCCAGATGCGAACGCGGCGAGCGCTGTCTTCATCAAAACCGCGCTTGGCTGTCGCCACTATCGCTGAACCTTGCGAGGCACGACTAATCACGGTGATCGATGGATACGCGCTGACTTCATCCTCAAACGCGTCGACGTCGTGCATCTCGATCACTGTCTCCACCGAGAAGCCCTCGGTAACCATGTTGCGCAGCCGCTGACCGTACTGGTTGCGCATCCAGCGATCCGCGCAGATGAATCCAAGCTTGCCCCCGGAACGAAGCGAGTTCAGACCTACCTCGAAGAAGCCGACATACACGTCCGCTCGACCGCCCATCGTCGCGCAGGCCCGTCTGTACCCGGCGCTACGCGCCTCCGATACAGCCTCAAGTCGGATATACGGGGGGTTGCCGATCACATAATCCGCGCTTGCGATCTCATGCCGACCAAGGAGAAAATCGTCATGCGTGACCCACCTCTCGGCAAGCGTGCAAGCATCCACTCGATCCCATCCGTCCGCAACCAAACGCTCTTCGGCTATACGACGGCTCTCCGAGACGTGTCCCGACTGCAGATCGCAGGCACGTATCGCGTCTGCAGCATGCGAGATTGGCCTATCGTGGAGCTGGCACGAGCGCGACAACCGCTCGACCATCGGCCCGAGAAACGCTCCCGCCCCACATGCGGGCTCGATCGCTCTCTGAACAGCCAGATCGGCCGTGGATGAGTAGCCGACGAGGTCGAGGATCAGCTCCACGACCCAGCGCCGCGTGAACACAGCGCCATAGTCGTGCTCCTCCTCCGCTGAGGCCACCAGCGAAGCCGCGTGTGCTTCGCGGGCGAGCAAATCTTGTTGGGCGTACGCCATGCAGCGAGCCTACAGACAGGTTGCGACGGTTCTGTTCAAGCCAAGCTCAACGCCCGGATTGACGACTGGCCGGACGCCCTGGCTCTAAGTCGAACAGAATCTCGCTATCGGCCCGCCGGGCAAGCGCCTTCACGGCCTGGATCACCTGGCGCTCCAATGGGCGAACTCCCGTACTCGCCTTAAAGATCGTCTTGGGGTCGAATGGCTCGGCATCGGGATTCTGTTGGCGCTGCTCCTCGCGATCGGAGACGAAATAGTTCGTCTCATCCACGACGAAGTCGACGTAGGTTTCGAGCTGCTTGGCGATGTCGTCGCGCTGAGCCGGTAGCCAAGCGCTCGGGTCTTCGAGTAGCTTCTCGCCGAGGTCGCTCAGCCTAAGCACCTGGGCCACGAGATACGCCAGCGTGTAGCGCACCGACGCGAAGCTCGTCTGCAACTCGGGGCGGAGCTTGGACCGGGCCGCCTCGATCTCCTTGTTGAGCAGATAGGCAAGGAAGAGCTTGTCGGCAGTTGCACGCCGGAAGATCCGGTGATAATCCTGGTCGAAGAGCTTGAGCTTTCTGACTGCGGCCCACGGCTCTCCAAGCCATGTGGCGAGCAGCATTTGGGCCGCTAGCTGGTTGTCCAGCACCGCATGTGCCCCATCACTTGGCTGACCCCGCCGAATGTCGTAGAACAGCTCGTCGCCGTAGCGCTCTTTGACCTCACTCTGGAGATCGCGCTGCACCCGGTCGTTGGCGCGCAGGTCCCGCGTATTGACTGGATTCTGGTTGTTGCTGCGGTAGGTGATGCGGTCAGCCAGTGCCGCGCGACCGCCAGTCTCAACGACCTTCACCATCAAGTTGAGCTGCGGCGTAATGGAACCGCGCTCCCGCCAAAGCGAGAGCAGCGACTGGCAGCCGTTTACGACACCGACACCCTCCAGCGACAAGCCCTCCTCGTCGACACCGAGCCGATTGGTCAGGAGAGTGAGGCCGTTGTGGTAGGCCGGGAACGACTGGTGTTCGTCAGGTCGCTGGATCGTGCTGCGCAGCTCACGGTTGATCTTCGTGTTGCCCAAGCCGAGCCTGACGTTAAGGTCGAAGACAGTGAGGTTCTCGATGCCGGGCAGACGAACGAGCTCCGCAGCCGGCACCAGCGCAAGCGCCATACGAGCGTCATCAGCAAGATGGGTCGTGATCACGTCGCTAACCGGGTGGAAGGTGATGTCCTCGTCGAGCAGACCCGCGCGCGCAGTGCGCTGCGCCACGTCCACAAGGCGCTCGCGGTCCCAAAGGTCAATAGTCGGCCGATGGGTCTCAATGGCCTTTAGGTAGTCTCGGGCAGCCTCGTCTCGCTCGGCGTTCGTGACGAGGACAAGACGAACGCTCGGCTCAGCCTCCTCGAACTTGGCCCGCAGGTTGAGCCTACCGATGAGGTTGGTCAGCTCTTCGTTTGGCTTAGAGGCAAGCAGCCGGTCGATGCCCTCGGGACTGCCGAAGTACGCGCCTACGCCCACGAAGGCCTTCAGGTCAGCATCGCCCTGCGTAGCTGTTGCGGACTTTCGATGCTTGGACTGTAGGACAAAGAGCTCGTTTGATTCCTCGTCGAACACGATTGCATCGATGCCCTTGTCCCCGCCGCCGTCGCAGATCGCATCCTCAACTCGGTCTGGGTCCTCGCGCATGACGTTCTCTATGAACCACGCGAGGAGAGCCGTCGACAGCGTACGATTCCCGAAGAGGGCAAACGCAACCTGATCCTCGAGTGCCTTATAGGTGTCGTCTATGGTCGCCATCAGGCAGCTAGCTCTCGGCCCTCGGTAAGCGCCGCGTGAATCAGGCTCCCTTTGACGTCGCGCCAGTCGCGGACCCTCTGCTCGCTCGCGACAATCACGTCAGCTGCGAACAGCAACCCGCGCAGCGTCCTTCGAAGGCGCACGGACTCCTCGGCGGCGTTCTCCACCTCTGGCTCGATCACCAAGAAGTCGAAGTCGCTGTGCCTGCCCGCCCCGCCCCTCGCATGCGAGCCAAAGAGGATGACGCGCGTCCCCGGCGGCGATGCGCCGGCCAGCCGTCGTCCTGCCTCATCGATTGTCGCCTCGTCAATCACGCGCTCACGGTAGCGCGATGCGATGCCAAGGCGCAACCGCGCAATCGCATTACCAAGCGGCGCCTCCACGGTGCTGATTCCCGCTCGACTTGCTTTACGCATCGTTTCGAGCTAGACGTTCGGTCGTCCAAAACCAAATAGTGGTCGGACGGGTGCGTCAACACCCGCCCGACCTGCAGCACCGAAGACGGAGCCTTCGATGCCACCGGATCACCGTATCTATCTACGGAGACGGCCCACCCGTGCTCGCTGTGCGTGCGTCTTTCGGTGCCCGAAAGGAGAGACGCGATGCCCTCAGCAGGCAGAAAGCAAGCGCCAAAACCCAGTCAGTGCGAACCCGACAGCAGCGGCCCGCCACCAAGCGAGCTGCGCCCGTTCGCGCGCTCGGTCACCGACGCGCTGGTGCTCGCGGCGACCGAGCGCGCCGAATGCCATCAGGCCAGGAGCGAGCCAGGAGTCATGCCTCGCGAGGTCTTCGAGCACATGGGCTTCCTCTACAACGCCGCGGCGACGCGCCAGCTACGCCCTCGGCTCGACGGGCTCATGGAAGCCTGTCTGCTGGAGCACGCCCGCCGAAACAGTGTGCGACTGTGGGTGCTGACGAGCGCCGGACGCCGAGTCCTTGAGCAAGCCCGAGGCAAGGGCAACGCGGTGGCGCTACCGGAGTCCCCGCAGCACCGTAAGTGGCGCCATTCACGCGCGAAGGCCGCCGAGCGGATCGAGGGATATCGCGAAGAGCTGCGCGCATTGCTCGACGAGGCCGACGCTCTGCTCGCCGCGGGCACACGAACGCACTCCGACCTGTGGTTCTGCCTCGCCAATCGCCTGGCGGCTCCGGCTACGAGTATCGGTGCGGCGATCTACTGCCTGACGGAGTGGCCCGAGCCGGACGACGCGCAGCCGGACACAGACGACTACAGCGACCCACGGGACGACAGCCTCAACCCCGAGAAGCGACAACGTCGGCGCTCGCTGCGTACCGGCCGTCGCCACATCCTTCGGGGGGAGATCGCATGAGCAGCTCCGAACCACGCATCGCGCCCACCCCAGACCCAAAACGCTCGCAGTCGTTGGAATACGGCGTCGCGATCCTCAAGTCCTTCACGGCAGAGCGACCCGCGCTGCGCATCAGCGAGCTGGCAGACATGGTCGGAATCAGCCGCTCCACGACCCACCGCTATGCCAGCACGCTCGTCGCTCTCGGCCACCTCGAGCAGGACAGCAAGCGCCGGTACCGTCTCACGCGCCACGCCGCCGGACCGGGAATCGCGCTCATTGAGACGGTACGGCGGGAGTACCCGTCTCGCGCAATCCTCGAAGAGCTGCGCGACAAGACTGGGCACACCGTCAGCATGGGTCTGCTCGACGAGGCGCGAGCCGTCTACGTTCACCGGCTTCATGCTCATGGCGCCGAGCAGTTTCAGGCCGACGGGGACCTGGGGGTCGGCGCGCATGTCCCGGCTCACCGAACGGCGGTCGGCAAGGCGCTGCTCTCATGCCTGCTCGACAGCGAGCTTCGCGGCCTGCTCCCCTATTTCGGTTTGCCGGACGGCGAGCCTGAAGCATGGCCGTCATTTACCGGGGAGATCGAGCGCGTCAGGCAGGAGGGAATCGCCACAAGCGATGAGCAGCCCGCGAACGGTGCGCGCTCGATCGCGGCCCCTCTCACGCGCTGGCTCGACAAGCCGATCCTTGCCGTGGGGCTCACCGTGCCTGCCGGCGCCGGCACTGCGGAGGAATTGATCGCTCGTTTCGGTCAGCCGGTAAAGCATGCCGCGAAACTGCTCTCGGTGTAGCGCGGGCGCAGCGCCTGTCGCCCGAGTGCCGCTCGGAGAAGTGTGTCCATCGCGTTAAGGACCCGAACGTGGACTGGACTTCACCGCGAGATGGAGCTACACCGTCCAACCCGCTCGATGCTCTCGTCTCTATCCGACACCCACACTGAGCCCTACTCGCCTGGTTTTCGTCGTCGTTGGTTTGCCATCCGGTCGTTCCCGAACGGCAAGACGGATGCCGGGGTTTACGGCTTGATAGCGGGGGATTCGGAATATTCGCGCGCGGCCGACTCTCTACACCTATGTTGCTTGAGCTGTGCTCATTGTTGTCTCTCTACCGGGAGGTCTTCTCTTGAGTTCGTCTTCTCGTCCTGCTTCTGCTGACCGGGCTCGTGTCGTCCGGCGTCGTCGTCGTCCCGATCCCAATTGCGCCGCGCTGGCCGATGTCGACCGTCGCGTTCTCGCTGTCCTGTGCGAGCACCGTGTGGTGCGCCAGGACCAGCTTCAGCGCCTGTTCCCCGATATCCCGTCGCGCACGCTGCGCTACCGCACGCGCCGCCTGCACGATCTCGGCTTGGTTGGGCGCAGCCGCCCGTATCGCGAGCTGGGCTCAGCGCCAAATCACCACTGGCCCACGCGCCGAGCGGACTGTGTGATGAATGGCGACCCGATCCCGCGTGGCGGTGAGCGCGCCCAGCCCAACCCATTGTTCCTTGCGCACGCAGCCGCGCTCACCGAGCTGTACGTCACGCTCGCCATCGGAGGCCCAAGCGTCGGTCTCTCGTTGTTCGACTACCGGCGGGAGGGAGACGCGCGCGAGTCGTTCACCCACCTCCGTAAGGAGCGTGCGCTCGCACCGGACGCGCTGGTGATCCTCACCGACGAGCAAGAACGCAAGCTCGGCGTGTTCGTCGAGCTTGACCTCGGCACGATGTCCACGCTCGACTGCGCCAGAAGGCCGAGCTGTACGCGGCCTACACTGCCGCGAACGTGTGGCAGGACCGGCACCTGTTCCTGCCGTCGCTCCTTTTCCTAACCACCACCGACACCCGAGCACAGCGCTTCCTGTCTGCGCTCCAAAGCGCACTGTCCGATAACCGTCGGAGCTATAACCACCACAAGCTCGTGGCCGGCGCAGGCGCGCTCGCCCTCCAGCCAAGCCCGTTGCTGGATTCGGCATGCCTGGTCGAGTTCGACGGCGAGGAGCTGCTGACCCTGCAGGACGTGCTCGAGGCGGCCCGCGCGCCATACGAGCAGATACAGCGCGCCAACCAGAAGCGCCAGGAAACACTGGATCGCAAGCGCGCCAAGCTGCATACGAACCCGACAGCCGCGCGTGAGGCACTTCGCCGTTTCCAGGACTCGCGCGACTCATACCTGGAAGAACTCGGACCCGCCGCCCAGCGGGCGACAGAGATCCTGATCGCATCGACCGACATCCCGCTGCCGCGAGAGCAAGCGGCCCTCCAGGCGCTCGTGAACGACCTGGAGGAGGTGCTCGTCCAACCCGGCTTCCTTCGGCCCCCGCCCCCGAGCGCTGACACCATGCGGGAGACGGCTCTGCTCGCGGACGTTTACCGCGAGCGTCAGCAGCGGATGGTCGACGAACTTGGAGCGCGCTATAGCGACGGACCCAGCCTCCGCCATGCGCGGGAGACACTCCGCGACGGCGAGCTGCTCGACCGCCTCAAAGTAGAGCGGCTGCCCGGTGCGGCAAAGAGCGACGCGGACGCCCGCGATGAGCAGCATCGCCTGCGGCTCGCCTACCTCGAATGGCGCGACGCGGCGGCGCGACAGGTGGTCCGCAACAGCGGCGCGCTCGGCCGACTCACACGCTCGCGCGAGGAGTTCTTTCCGCAGCTCGACCGCGAACGCCTGCACGTTTGCGGCGCCTGCCGGGAGATCGTGTTCCCAGCGGCCGGCAAGAACTCAACGGACCAAATGCCCACGCCCTGCCATTACTGCCGCAAACGGGAGCGACTCACGCCCTATGACCAAAACAAGACCAACAAAATGGGGGCGCAGTATGAGTGACCGACACAGTGATCCCGGCAGGCGGCCCGCACGTAGCTGTCCGTCGTCCGGCAGACAGCGGCCAGGCAGCACGCACCGGCCCAGACAACTACAGCGCCAAGTGAGAAGCGCGTGCCCACAGCGCCGCCGTCTCCCTGACCCCGATCACGAGGCGTTCGTGGAGTGGTTCGTCGCCTACTGGCGTCGCCGTGGCTCAGACCTGTTCGCCGATCAATCCGCCACCAAGGAGGCCAGCCCGAATGCCTGAGCAATCTGAGCAGATCAAGCGCGCCGTCGCCTACGTCCGCGAGTCCACCGAGGAGCAGGGCCGTGGCTACTCACCCGATGGGCAGCGCCAGGCGATCGCGCGCTATGCGACCGACCACGGGATGCAGCTCACCGAGGAGTACCTCGACTTCGAGACCGGCCGCGAAGCCGACAAGCGCCCTGGCTTCCAGCGATTGATCGAGGACGCGATGGAGCGCCGCTTCGACGTCGTGCTCGTGTTCCACACCTCGCGGTTCGCGCGCAACACCGTGGAGGCAAAGCGCTACAAGAAGCTCCTGCGCTCAGAGCTTGGGATCGACGTGATCTCCGTCACCCAGCCACTCGGCGCGGACACCGACGATCCCGCCGCGTTCCTCTCGGAGTCTGTGCACGAGATCTTCGATGAGTACTACTCCGTGTCGCTCTCCTTCTGGACGAAGATGGGGCTGCGCGAGAAGGCACGCCAAGGGCTGCTCACCGGCTCGCTGCCGTGGGGCTACGTGAAGGGCGAGGACGGCATCGCGATACCCGATCCCGTGAAGGCGGCGTTCGTGAGACAACTATTCGAGATGTACGCCACCGGGCATCACACCGACCGCACGCTCACGGCATGGCTGAACGTAAGCGGGCAGCGCACCGCGCGCGACCGTGCGTTTGGCATCGACACCGTCCGCGAGATGCTCTGCAACGCCGCCTACGCGGGCTACGTCTCCGGCCGTCGCGACAAGAGCAGACGATCAAGGGCCTGCACGAGCCGATCGTGGAGGAGGCCCTGTATGACCGGGTGCAGCTGATGCGCCGCCAGCGCGCCCGCACACTGAACCCCGGACGCCCCTCACCCAACTACCTGTTGCGCGGGCTCGCGCGCTGCCGGCGCTGCAACGCGCGGCATGCAGGGCAGCACCGGCGTGCGCGCCAACAAGCCACGCTACTACTGCGCCAGCCGCCGCGCCAACCATTCCTGCGACCAGCCGATCATCCCCGCCGAGCAGGTCGAGCAACAGCTCGCCGCGTTCCTCACCGACTTCGCCCCCAACCCCGCGATCCGCAAGGAGATCCTCACCCGCCTGTCCACCAACACACCCGAGAGCAGCGACACCGCCGCACGCCGCGCCGCGCTGGAACAACGCCTCGCTCGCGCCCGCGACCTGTACGAGCTGGGCGACCTCGACCGCCCCGAGTACATCGCGCGCCGCGACGCGATCCACGCCGAGCTCGACGCACTGGCGCCCGAGCCAACCGCGAACCTCGACCAGGCCAGCAAGGTGCTGGAGGACTTCGCGGTGTTCTGGGCCACCGAGACCGACCCCGCCGCCAAGCGCCAGTTCCTCAGCCTCATCTTCGGCGGCGTGTGGCTCGACCAGGACCGCGTGGTGGCGGTCCAGCCCAAGCCCTCGTTCCTGGCGTTCTTCCAGCAACAGCGCCACGAAACGGCGGGGGTAAATGACGGGAGCGACGGGACTCGAACCCGCGACCTCTGCCGTGACAGGGCAGCGCTCTAACCAACTGAGCTACGCCCCCGTGCAAGCGCACGGGATACAGCTACGTGCGTAGCGCAGAGTATCGCAGGGTGGGTGCAGGCCGCGGGACGCGCGAGGGCACCGGAGCGGTGGCGGGCGGTGCCGACCTGGACAAAGGCCGCGTTCGGGCTCCCTGAGCCAGGTTGTGCCTGCTCCTGCTCGGCTGCCAACCCTCTCAAACTGGCCAGCCAGCCAAACCGCCCGCGTGTGCTCTACGCTTACGCCATGCCCACCCTCGAGCCACCGCCGCTGCGCCACGAAAACCCGTTTCGCATCCTCACGCAGGACATCGTCGACGAGCGCGCGGCGAGGGTGCCATATCCGCCGGGGGACACCCATTTCTCGCTGGCGCGCACGAAGCGCTTTATCGACGACCCGCTGCCGTTGCTGCTCGACGGGTACGAGCGCTATGGCCCGATCTTCACGATGCGGGTCCTGCACAGCAACGTGGTGTTCATGCTGGGACCGGCGGCCAACCATTACATCACCGTCTCCCACGCATCCAATTTCCAGTGGCGCGAGTCGCACTTCCGCGATCTGATCGCGCTCTTGGGCGACGGGCTGCTGACGACCGACGATCCCTACCACAAGCGTTCGCGGCAGATCATGCTGCCGGCGTTTCACCGCGAGCGGATTGCGGCGTCGATCGATGTGATGACCTCGGAGACCGCGCGCGCCCTGGAGCAGCTGACGCCGGGCGCGAGGATTGACCTGTATGCGTGGACGCGCCATCTCGCCACGCGGGTGGCGATGCGCGCGCTGTTTGGCCTCGATCCCGATGGCGGGGCGGCCCGCTCGATCGACGCGGCCGCGTTGTTTGAGCAGGCGCTGGCGTTCTATGCATCCAGCTACCAGCATCGCTTCCTGCGCACCAGCGGCACGCCGTGGGCGCGCCTTCAGGAGGCCTCCAAAAAGCTCAACAAACTGCTGTATGCCGAGATCGCCCGGCGACGAGGCAGCGGCGAGCGCGGCGAGGACGTGCTGAGCCTGCTCCTCGACGCGCAGGACGAGCACGGCGGCACGCTCACCGACACGCAGATCCGCGACGAGATGATGACGCTGCTGTTTGCCGGCCACGACACCACCACGTCGACCGTGTCGTTCATGTTCTACGAGCTCGCACGCCACCCGTGGATCG
The DNA here is from genome assembly GCA_963715765.1 of uncultured Solirubrobacterales bacterium. Taxonomy (GTDB): domain Bacteria; phylum Actinomycetota; class Thermoleophilia; order Solirubrobacterales; family Solirubrobacteraceae; genus Palsa-744. The sequence continues at coordinate 2,106,221 of OY970270.1, read as the reverse complement.
CCGATGCGATCGTGGTCGAGCAACACGCGCACGCGGTCGGCGCCACCCCCAGCGCCGCACAGATGATGAGCGGCGAGCTGAGCCAGCTGGAGATGACGCTGGAAGAGACGCTGCGCAAGTATCCGCCCGCGTGGATCGGCCCACGCAAGTCGGTGGAGGCGTTTGAGTTCGAAGGCCACAAGGTGCCGGCCAACGCGTATGTCAACTACAGCTCGTGGGCCTCGCATCACCTCCCCGACGTGTTCGCCGACCCCGAGCGGTTCAGCCCCGAGCGCTTTGCCCCCGATGCCAGGGCGAGCATTCCCAAGGGTGCCTACATTCCCTTCGGAGGAGGTTCGCGCACGTGCATCGGGATGCGCTTCGGCCAGCTGGAGGTACGCACGATCGCGACCATGATCCTTGCCCGCTTCGCGCTCGAGCTGCCCAGCGACTTTACGATGGAGATCCGTCAGATGCCCACGATCAGCCCCAAGCGGGGACTGCCGATGATCGTGCGCGAGCGCTCGGGCGAGCGATCAGTGCAGACTGGCCCTGATCGACAGCCCATAGGTGAGCGGTTGGCTGCGCAGCACTCGCACACCGACTGACTCGACCCTCAGATGGGGATCGGAAAACAGCGTGACGGTGGCGAGGCTCGCCAGCGGAAAGCCCTGCGGTTCAGCCACCAAACGCCCTTCGAGCGGCTTTACGAGAGCCGTGATCGACGCTTGCACGCCGAACAGGCCGCCCGAGGCGCGCGCTTCGACCTGGCCGCCGCCGCTTGCCAGCGGTTCGATGCGAAAGCCGCTGGGCAGCGCTTCGTCGAGCTGCTGCTGGGTCAGCGTCGCGCTCGAGCTGATCGTCGAGCCGCGCTTTTCGGCGCGCATGTCGCTCAATGTGAGCCCCTGGCGAAAACTCGGGATGGCAGTGATGGTGGCCGCTTCCGCGCTCGTGGTGAGATCGGTGACGGTGTGCGATTCCCACAGCAGCGACGCGAGCCGGCCGGAGGGCACGGAGAGCCTGCCCGCCGCAACGTTCACCGAGTCGGCTTTGCCCCACAAGAGCTCGACCGCCGGAAACGCGCTCACGCTGACGCTGCGCACGGTGCCATAGCGCGCCACACGGTCGCGCACGCGCTGGGCGGCAAGCGAGGGCAGGAACACCTGCGCGAGCACGACGAGCAGCGCCAGGAGCGCCACCACGCACGACGCGAGGAGACCCACTCGACGTCGCTGCACCCCAGGCTTCATGCCCATAGCTTCGCACGCAGGAAGTCCCTAGTGTTAAGAGAACCCGTGAGACCCCGCGCACAGGGGCCACACAGGGGCGCGTAGCTCAGCTGGCCAGAGCACCTCGTTTACACCGAGGGGGTCGCCCGTTCGAGTCGGGCCGCGCCCATATGAACCGCATAGCAGTCATCGGCTCGGGCCCCGCGGGCTTCTACACCGCCGCGCACCTACTCAAGGACGGGGCGGGCGGGCACTCCATCGATCTCGAGGTCGACATGATCGAGCGGCTGCCCACCCCCTGGGGGCTGGTGCGCTCGGGGGTTGCGCCGGATCATCCGAAGATCAAGTCGGTCACGCGCGTGTATGAGAAGACCGCCGCGCACCCGCGCTTCCGCTTCTTCGGCAACGTCGAGCTGGGCCGCGACATCTCGCGCGATGAGCTCGCCGAGCACTATCACGCGATCGTGTACGCCACCGGCTCGCCGGCCGATCGTCCGCTGGGCATCCCCGGCGAGGAGCTGCCGGGCAGCCATCCGGCAACCGATTTCGTCGGCTGGTACAACGGCCATCCCGACTATCGCGAGCACGACTTCGATCTGTCGGCCACGCGCGCGGTGGTGATCGGCAACGGCAACGTGGCGCTCGACGTGGCGCGCATGCTGACGCTGACCCACGACGAGCTGGCTGTCACCGACATCGCCGACCACGCGCTGGAGGTGCTCGACGCGAGCAACGTGCGCGAGATCGTGGTCGTCGGGCGCCGCGGACCGGCGCAGGCGGCGTTCACCAACCCCGAGCTCTTGGAGCTGGGCGAGCTGGCCGACGCGGATGTGATCGTGGACCCCGAGGAGCTCGAGCGCGCGCTGGCCGTGCCCGACCCAGGCACCGACCCGACCTCCGATCGCAACGTGGCCGTGCTTCGCGATTACGCAGGGCGTGCCTCCAGGGGAAAGCGCAAGCGCGTGGTCCTACGCTTTCTGCTGTCCCCGACGGAATTGATTGGGGATGGGAGGGGCGTGCATAGCGTCGTGCTGGCGCGCAATGCACTACAGGCCGGCGAGAACGGCCGGCTGCGCGCCGAGCCCACTGGTGAGACGGAGAGCATCGAGGCGGGCCTGGTGATGCGCGCGATCGGCTACCGCGGCATCGCGCTGCCCGGCGTGCCGTTCGATGAGCGCAGCGCCACGATCCCCAACGACGGAGGGCGCGTGATTGGCGGCACCGGGGGCGCGCCCGCGGGCACCCAGGAGCCCGTCCCCTCCCGAGTGCTTCCCGGCGAGTACGCGGTCGGCTGGATCAAGCGTGGGCCCTCGGGCGTGATCGGCACCAACAAGAAGGACGCCCAGCAAACGGTGGACGCGCTGCTTGAGGACCTGGCGGCGGACACCCACCTGCGGCCCCGCGACCCCGACCCGGAGTCGATCGAGCGCCTACTGGCCGAGCGTGTGCCGGCGCTCGTCACCTACGAGGGCTGGTCTGAGATCGACCGCCACGAGCAGTCTCTCGGCGAGCCCCACGGCCGCCCGCGCGTGAAGCTAACGCGCATCGAGGAGCTATTGCGGGTGGCCGCCGGCGAGAGCCCCGACGCCGAGCCGCTGGACACGCTCGGGCTGCGCTGAAATCCCGAGCACGCGCGCTCCGCGAGCAGACACCGACGCGGCAACCCCGGCCGCCCACCCATCTGGCACACTGACTAGCTCGCGCGCCGTTAGCTCATCGGGTAGAGCTCCGGACTTTTAATCCGGCGGGGCGGGTTCGAGTCCCGCACGGCGCACCTTCAATCCCGAACAACCAAGCGGTTCTCGACAGTCATCAACCGCCTCGGACGAACTGGATCGCAAGCGCGATGTCGGCCGCGCAGCAGAACGCTGGAAACCATTCGGGTGGCTCGGTGCCGGGCGTACCGAGCTGGTGTGCGACGTCCCAGGCGGCGTGGGCGAGCAACCCCGCGGACACCAGCAGGCGCGAGCGGCGGCGCAGCGAGAGCGCGGCGAGGCCGACGAAGATCGCGCTGGCCGCGAACTCGAGCGCGATCGCGCTCGAGCGCTCTTCGCGGAGAGCCATCGCTGGGTAGGCGCCGGCGATGAAGCCCAGTTCGACCGCGCCCAGGTCGAGCCGGCGGGCGGGCGCCAGGGCCGCGCCGAAGCCGGCGCCAAGCCCTCCGGAGAGGACCCCGAGCGCAATCGCCCCTCGTGCCGGGCGCGGGGCCACCGTGCTGCCTCGATGGTGAATTGGATCCTCCCCCGGCTATTCCCGCAGAAACTCGAGCATGCAATCCCCCAGCGCCTGCGGCTGGTCCTCTGGGATGAGCGTGTAGCAGTCCGCCAGCTCCACCAGCCGGCCGTTTGGAAACGCCTGGGCAAGCCGTGGCCCATGCGCGTTTGGCATCATCGGACCCTCGCTGTCCCAGACGACCAGCACCGGGCCCGTGAAGGACGCGAGCGAGTCGCTTGCGGCGAGCAGGTGGCGTTTGCCTTTCATCGCGTCGCCCGCGTACTTGCGATAGTCGCGACGTATCTCTTTACGCGCCAGCGGGGTCATCCAGTCGGCCATCAGCTCGTCGGGGATGCCGTGCTTGGCCATTTGACCGAAGACCAGCGGCAGTTCGCGCAGCCTGCGAACGAGCAGCGTGCGGCGCATCAGCGGCACGCCGCCCGGCAGTTTCGCGGCCATCCAGGCGGCGCGGCCCGCAAGGCCCGGAGGGTAGTTCTCGAAGGCCTCGCAGGAGACGAGCACCAGCCTCTCGACGTGCTCCATCAGGCCCTGGGCGATCATCACGGGGGCGCCGCACCAGTCGTTAAAGCAGAGCGTGACATCGCGCAGGTCCAGCCGCTCCAGGAACTCGGCGAGGATCGCCACCATGCCCGGCAGCGTGAGATCGGCGTCGGCGCTCATCGGCTCGCGGTGGGCGCCCATCGGCAGCGTCGGCAGCACGCAGCGGTGCTCGCGCGAGAGCGCGGGCACCAGCTTGCGCCATTGGCGGCCGTCCATCAACAGACCGTGCACGAGCACGACCACCGGGCCCGTGCCGCCCGTGTCTTGATATTCGATCGTTCCCGCGGACAGCTTGACCGAGTGCATGGTACATATGTATCATACAAACGTCCCATGCGCGCGAAACTCCCTGAGACACCAAAGGTGGCGACTCGGGGCAACCGCGAGGCGCTGCTGGAGGGTGCGCTCCTCTGCCTGCAGGAGCATGGCTTCGCGCACACGACCGCACGCGACATCGTGGCCGCCTCCGGCACGAACCTCGGCGCGATCGGCTATCACTACGGCTCGACCGAGCGGCTGCTCAACAAGGCGCTGCTGTTGGGATATGAACGCCTCTTTGACGAGCTTGTAAATGCGCTGGCGCAGGCCACGAGCGACGAGCAGCCGCTTGTCGTGATGGCGCGGGCGCTGCCGCAGACGTTCAAGCGCAACCGGCCATTGGTGCGGGCGTGGGTGGAGGCGGTGGCCCAGGCCGAGCACTCCGAGGAAGTGCGCGACGGGCTCAACGAAGCCTACGAGCGTGGGCGAGACCTCCTTGTGGGACTGCTGTCCGGCTCGCAAGCCGAGGACTCCAGCGCGCGCATGAATGCATCGCTGATCCTGGCCGTCTTCGACGGGCTGCTGATCCAGTGGCTGCTGGACCCCGAGCGCGCTATCAGCGGCGAGGAGCTTGACACCTTGGCGCGGGCACTCGCGCCCGCGCTGCCGTGAGCGTCGAGCGCTCCTCCCAAACTCGAGAGCTTGCCTTCGGCACCGACGCCGGGCTATGGGACCTCATGAGCACGATGCGCGCGATGCGCCGGCTGAACGCGCGGTTGCGCGCGGGCACTCGGCCTGGGCGCCACCCTGACAACCCTGCACCTCGCCGCCGAGCGCGAGTTCAAGCTCGCGCTCGACATCCCCTCCCGCACTCGCACGTTCGCGCTGATCCCCGTCGGCTACCCAACCGGGCACTTCGGCGACGTGCGCCGCAAGCAGCTCGACGACCTGATCCGCTGGCAGCGTTGGTGAGCCGCATGCTCACGGTCGGCTACGACAGGCGCTGTCCGCGCGCCCTCGCGCGCTCACTACCTCGGTGGGCAGGGCACCTTCTCAGAGACGGTGACCGTTTCGCCGCTGAGGAATTTCATTTCCATCTTCGCGGGGAACCCGCCCTTCGGGCACTTCTTCGGTTGCGTGAAATAGGAGACGGTCCGCTTGCCGTGCCGGTAGGCGGCGCCGACCTTGACTGTGAAGGAGGTGACCGACGCGTCGTTGCCTCCAGGGTCGGTTTCGACCAGGGGCACTTCGACGATCACCTCCTGCCCGTAGGGGGGAATGGCATCGACCCAGTGCGCTTTTTCGAGGACCTGAAAGTAGGAGGGGGTGGTGCCTTCCACGAGGAACGTCAGTCCGCCGCCGGGAGCGAAGAACGATTCGATCGAGACTTTCTCAGGGACGGGCACGCCGCCGAAGGTGACGACGCCCAGCCCGACGCCCACCGGCCCGGCACGCGAATGCTGCGGGCAGCCTTTCCCCCCATCCGTTTCGAGCACCGAGTTCGCGCACGTCACGAACCCGGCCGGGGCGATCTCTGACCCGGCCGGCGAATACAGGTTGATCCCCGTCAATGGCGAGGGATAGCCACCGTATTCGGTCCCGCTGATCGTGGACTGCACTTCCACCTCGGCGCCGGCGCCGAGCACGTTGCCCGTCCCGGGAAAGCCGGCGATCGGGAGCGCTTTGACCTTCAGCGTGACCGCCGGGGCCGCACTCGCGCCGCTCGCCAAGGCAAGCGACGCGAGCAGCGCCGAGGTCGTGGCGACGAATGCCCGGCGCATCGGCGAGACTCCCCTGTGCTGCTGTGGTGACCCCGTTGCCCTCTGTGATCCAGTCCGCCGCATAGTACGCAACATACCATCCGCGACATACGAAAGTCAAGGCTTGCGCGCATGACCGACGAGATCCAGCTGACGCCCACCTCCTACGTGGTGCTCGGAATGCTCTCCATGCACGTCGGCGCGGCGAGCCCGTATGACCTCAAGCGCATGGTCGCGGTCTCGGTGGGACAGTTCTGGACGCTGCCCCACGCCCAGCTCTACTCCGAGCCAGCACGCCTGGCCCGTGGCGGCTACCTCACAGAGACGCGCGAGCGCCAAGGTCGTCGGCGCAAGCTCTACAGCCTCACCGACACGGGACGCGAAGCACTCGATCAGTGGCTGCACGTGTTCACCCCCGAACCCTACGTTCTGCGCGATCTCGCGCTGCTGAAGCTGTTCTTCGGCGCCAACGGACAGGAGCTGGCCAAGGGCCAGATCGCCATCCACCGCCAAAAGCTCGCCGAACACGAAGCGATAGCCGTGCACGACCCCGGCACCGGCCCGCGCGGCCCGTGGGAGGCGCTCAAGCTGGGCATCAGACACCACCGCGAGACGATCTCCTTTTGGGAAGAGCAGGCGCAGACAGGCCAGGAACAGCCGGGTTGATGCGGTCCACCGACTCAGCGATGGCGGGGACGCACCGGCGCCGATCCACACGAGCAAAGCTCGCGGTGCTCGCCGCAGCGGGGCTGACTCTCGCTCTGTGTACCCCGACGTTTGCGGCCAGCGTCCACACGACACGCTCTCAGCCACCGATTCCCGCGAGCGCGCACGCGGCTGAAGCGGGCGCGCCGCCCGGACCTCCGGTCACCATCGCAATCGACCCGCTCGCCCCCGGCGCGCCGGTGCCACAGCGGTTCCTCGGGCTGTCCTTCGAGGTGGCCGCGCTTGGTCAGCTCGGACAGGACGCCTATCGGGGCGACCTGGTGAGATTGCTGCGCTCGCTGGGACCCGGGATCCTGCGCTTTGGCGGCATCACCGCGGATGAGAACGTTGCCTGGACCGACGCCTACACTCCACGGCCGGCGTGGGCGTCGAGCACGATCGGCCCGGCGCAGATGAGCGCGCTCGGCGTGCTCGCCCGTCGCAGCGGCTGGCAGGTGCTGCTGACGGTTGGATTGGCCCACTACGAACCGGCAAGCGCCGCGCGTGAGGTGGCCGCCGCTCACGGTGCGCTCGGACCGTATCTCGCAGCCGTTGAGATCGGCAACGAGCCGGATGCCTACGGAAACCACGGCTTCCGCGAACTCCCCTGGCTCGCTCAGGGCTATCAGGAACAGGTCAGCGACTATCGCGAAGCGATCGAAGCGCTGACTCCCGGCGTGCCGATCGCCGGCCCCGACGTGTCGGGCTCGGGCGCGTTTGGGGAATGGGGCGACGAGGAGGCGCTGGCACAGAAACCCGTGATGCTGACCGGCCACCACTATCCGCTCGGGTGCGCGCAAACGCCGGCACCGTCGATCGAAACGCTGTTGAGCGCCGCCGTCCGCGGAGCCGCGGCGAACTCGCTGAGCACCTACCTGAAGGTGGCCGGCTTATACGGAATCCCGATGCGAATCGACGAGACCAACACGGTCTCCTGCGGCGGGGTGGAAGGGATCAGCGACACGTTCGCCTCGGCGCTGTGGGCGACCGGCTACATCACGCAGGCGATGGCGGCGGGCGCGGCGGGCGTCAACCTGCAGGGCAACCCCACCAACTGTGCCGGCTACACGCCACTGTGCGCACCGGATCCGGCCGCCGCCACCGAAGGAGCGCTGAGCGCTGAGCCGGAGTGGTATGCGCTGCTGCTGACCAAGTCGCTGATCGGCGAGCGTCCGCTGCCCACGACGATCTCAGCGGTTGGCTCGCCCAATCTCGTGGCGGCGGCGTTCTCGGGGCCAAGGCACTCCCTGAAGTTCGCGCTGGCCAACGACGAACCGCCGGGCACGGCGCCACTGGCGCTGCGCCTGGAGGTGGGCCCCGGCATGGGCACCGCGCAGGTCCAACGCCTCATCGCACCCGCGCCGAGCGCTACCGGCGGCGTGCAACTGGCCGGTAGCGGCGTGGCAAGCGACGGCTCCTGGCACGAGCCCGCACAGACCGAAAGCGTCACGGCAAGCTCGGAGGTCGTCTCGCTCGAACTGGCCCCAGACAGCGCCGCGCTCCTCACCGTCAGCCCGCCAAAGCCGCGACCGCGCCGGCATCGAGCGCGAGCGCGTAAAGTAGCGGTCTCATGAGCCGCAACTCGACACCGTATGACGTAGGCGGACGCACCGTGTTCATCACCGGCGCCGCGCGCGGCATCGGCGCGGAGGCCGCCCGGCGCCTGCACGCCAAGGGCGCCAACGTAGCACTCGTCGGCCTGGAGCCCGAGCGCCTGCAAGCGCTCGCCGCCCAGCTTGGCGATCGCGCCGCCGCGTTCGAGGCCGACGTGAGCGACTACGACGCGCTGCAGCGCGCGGTCAGCGCCACCGTGGAGCGCTTTGGCGCGATCGACGTGGGCATCGCCAACGCCGGCATCGCCTTCACCGGCCCGCTCGCGACCGCCCCGATCGAGCAGGTCGAGCGCACGCTCGCCGTCAACTTCCTCGGCGTGTGGCGCACCGACCGCGCGCTGATCGGCCAGATCGTCGAGCGCAAGGGCTATCTGCTCAACATCTCCTCGCTGTCGGCCGTCGCGCACGCACCGCTGATGGCCCCTTACACCTCAGCCAAGGCGGGGGTGGAGGCACTGACCGACGCGCTGCGCATGGAGACCGCACCAACCGGCGCGCGCGTCGGCTGCGCCTACTTCGGCTTCATCGACACCGACCTGGTGCGCGCGAGCTTCGCACAGCCCTCGACGCAGGGGGTACGTAGCAACAGCCCCGGCTTTCTCACCAAGCCCGCGCCCGTGTCGAAGGCGATCGACGCGATCGAGCGGGGGATCGAACGGCGCTCGGCACGCCTGTGGGCACCGCGCTGGGTGGGTCCGATGATCGCGCTGCGCGGGCTGATCCAGCCACTCACCGAACGCCGCCTACTCAGCGATCCCGACGGCCTGAGCGAGAGCATCCGTGCCTCTGAAGCCTCGCAAGAGACCGCGAAGCAGGACCCACTGCTTGGCGTGGCGATGCAGGCCGTGTCCGACCGCCACTAGCCCTCGCCTAGACCGCAATACGCGCACAGCGACTCGTGCACAGCGACGTGTCCTGGCGCGCGCGCCTACTCGACGCTTGAGAACTCGGCAATCGCGATCGCGAGCATCACGAGGCCGATGATCGCGACCATCGCGGCCTCCAATAGGCCCGGCACATGCCAGCCCCACCAGGTGACCCCTGGCGCCAGCGCGTGGCGCACCAACGGGGAGATGTCCAGATGGGCGAACACCGCCCGGCGCATCGGGTCCACCGCATAGGTGAGCGGGTCCAGGCGATTGAGCACCGCCAGCCAGGTCGGCAGTTTGTTGACCGGGAACATCGCGCCGGAGAGGAAGAACATCGGCATGATCGCCATCTGCATGAGCGCCATGAACGACTGCATCTGAGTGACGCGCGCGGCGGCCATCATCCCGAAGGCGGTGATCGAGAACGCGAGCAATAGCTGCAGCGCGAACACCTCGAGCGCCAGCCCGAGCGTGTAGTGGACGCCCACGAGCGGACCGATCGCCATCACGATCACGCCCTGAAAGGCCGCCACGGTGGCGCCGCCGGCGCACTTGCCGAGCACGATCGACGAGCGCCTGACGGGCGCGACCATCATCTCGCGCAGGAAGCCGAACTCGCGGTCCCACACGATCGAGGCGGCGCTGAACATGGCGGTGAACATCACCGCCATGCACAGCACGCCCGGATAGATGAACGTGCGGAAGTTGACCCCGTGCGTGCTGGCCGAGACGAGCGAGGAGAGCCCGGTGCCGAGCACGAACAAAAACAGGAACGGCTGGATCAGCGAGGTGAGGATGCGCAGGCGATCGCGGCTGAAGCGAATCAGCTCGCGCCGCCAAACCGCGCGGATCGCGCGCAGCTCTGAGCCCAGGCTGCGGGCGGGCACGTGCTGAACCGCGAGCTCATGCGCGGAGCCCTGCCCGGCGCGAGTGGGTGTGGATGTCTCGACCGCCATCAGCGACTCATCATCCTTGCCACGTTGCGCATCATGTCGTTGGAGCCCGCCTCGGCGTCGCGAATCGTGGTGCCGGTGTAGGACATGAACACGTCATCCAGCGAGGGGCGCGCGACGCTGACCGAGCGGATCGGCGGGTGGGCGGGATCCCATTCATCGAACAGCCTCGGCAGGAACTGCTCGCCGGAGGCGACACCGAACGTAATCTCGCCTTCGGCGATCTGCGCCTCGATCCCAAAACGCTCGCCAAGCGCGGCGATCGCGGCCTCGTCGTCGTCGGTGGTGATCTGCACGCGATCCTTGCCGACGCTTGCCTTCAGCGCCTCGGGCGTATCGAGTGCGACGATCTTGCCGCGGTCGATGATCGCGATGCGATCGCAGTACTCGGCCTCGTCCATGTAGTGGGTGGTGAGGAAGATCGTCACGTCCTGCTCGTCTTCGAGTTTCGTTATGTACGACCAGATTGAGCTGCGCGTTTGCGGGTCCAGGCCGATTGTGGGCTCGTCGAGGAACAGCACGCGCGGGGAGTGCAATAGCCCACGCGCGATCTCCAGACGCCGCTTCATCCCACCGGAGAACGTGCCCACGAGACTCTCGCGCCGCTCCCACAATTGCAGCATCTCGAGCACAGTTCGCATACGCGGCTCGATCCGCTCGCGCGGCATCCCGTACAGCTCTGCGTGCAGGCGCAGGTTCTGCTCGGCCGAGAGGTAGTTGTCGAGCGTTGTGTCCTGGAACACGAGCCCGATGTTGCGCCGTACGCTGTCGCGTTCTGAGACCACGTCCATGCCGGCGACCCGTGCGGAGCCGCCGGTGGGACGAGCCAGCGTGCAGAGCATCGAGATCGTGGTCGACTTGCCGGCGCCGTTGGGGCCGAGAAAGCCAAACGTTTCCCCGCGCGCGACCTCGAAGTCGATCCCGCGCACGGCTTCGATCTCGCCGTAGGTCTTGGTCAGCCCTGTCACCGAGATGGCGGTGGCACTGCCATTGGACGCCGTGACGACGCCGGGCCCGGCCGGGGTGACGCCGTCGAGGATCGATCGATTGGCTTGACTCACTCGCTAGTCCTCAGTGGGGGTGTAGTTATCTCCCTCAGCGAGGATACGGTAGAGGTCGCGTCGGGTCGCCGCCAGCACCTTGCCGGCCTGCGTGATTTGACTCTCGCTGCCGGTGCGAATCACCTGCGTGAAGGCGGAGGCGACCTCGCGCATCGTGCGCCCGAGCTCGTGCGCCTGGTCTGAGACGTTGCCGCTCATCTGCTCCCAGGGAGCGGGGGCGTCGCTGTCGCGCTGCTCCACGTGGGCGCGCCCGGCGTCGGTGAGCTCGAACACCTTGCCGGTGCCGCCGGAGCCCTCGCTCGAGCGGATCAGACCCTCGTCCTCGAGTTGCTGGAGCGCCGGGTAGACAGAGCCGGGCGAGGGACGCCAGACGCCGTCGCTGCGCTCCTGCACCTCCTGCATGATCTGGTAGCCGTTGCGGGGCTCCTCGGCGAGCAGTAGCAACGCGGCGGTGCGGATGTCACCGCGCCGCGCCTTGCGCCCGCGACCGAAACGTCCTCCTCGTGGCCCACCGACCCCGCCGAAGCCAAACCCCTCGAAGCCGCCGCGCCCGAACTCGCTCGGTCCTCCTCCGCGGTGGTGACCGTGACGGGGCCCGCCACCGGAGGGTCCACCGCCACCGCGCCCGCTCATCGCGCGCAGAAATTCCTTCAGCTCATGTCGGTGGGCGCCGTGCAGACAACGTGGGTCGTCGTGCGCACAGCCTCCCTCATCTGTTGCATATATCGCGTGAGCGAACATATCTAACTCCTATCGTGATCTATCAAAGTAAGCTCACGATATATCGTTATTAGGTGATTGTCAAGTGCTTCTTTGTATGGCTGAGTGAGCCCCGCTACGGGCGCCAGCCCACCGGAGCTGAATCTCGCCCACGTCCACGGAAAGATCGTCCCGCCTAGCGCTCCCCGACGGATAAAGGGGTATGCCCCCATTTGTGTTATCGCCACAGCGCCGTTAGGGTGAGCCTATGGCTGCGGTTGCGAGCACAGACCTCCCGCTCTACCGGCTCGAGGTGGACACCTACCACCGGTTGGCAGAGACAGGCGCGCTGGACGGCATGGACGTCGAGCTGTTCGAAGGTTTGCTCATCGACAAGGACAGCTCCCGCGAGAGCCCGATCCACCGAATCGACGTCGGCACCTACCACCGCATGGTCGCCTCCGGGGCGCTTGACGGCAAGCGCATCGAGCTGCTCGAAGGGCTACTGGTCGAGATGAGCCCGAAGTCGGTCGGCCACATCCTCGTCGTAAACCGCCTGATGAGGCATTTCGTGGCCTCGCCTGCCTTGTGGGTGCAGGTCCAAGACCCGATCGAAGCGGCGTTCGACTCGGAGCCGGAGCCCGATCTGGTCATCGACGAGCACGAGCCCTTCGGCAAGCAGCTACTGCGTTGCCCGCCGCTTGTCATCGAGGTAGCCGTCAGCTCGCTCCGGGTCGATCGAGGCAAGAAGGCCCAGCTGTACGCCGCCGCTGACATCCCCAACTACTGGCTCGTCGACGTGCCAGACAGAGCCGTCGAGGTGCGCACGCAACCCGGCCGGCATGGCTATGAACAGTGCGAGACCTACCGCGAGGGCAGGCTCGTGCCATCACCACTCGCTGGCGTGGACGACCTGGACGTCGCGGCGCTGCTTGCGAAAGTGGCGAGCTGACCACAGTCACTCCTCGACAAGAAGGTGTGAAGGTGTCCTCAGTGGCGAAAGTGGCGCACGCCCGTGGCGACCATCGCCACGTTCCCCGCATCGGTGGCGGCGACAACCTCCGCGTCGCGCACCGAGCCGCCCGGCTGGACGATCGCGGTGACGCCCGCGTCGATCGCGAGCTGGGGGCCGTCGGCGAACGGGAAGTAGGCGTCTGAGGCAAGCGAGGAGCCGGCGAGCAGGTCCGGCTGGAAGGCGCGGGCCTTCTCGATCGCGATGCTCACCGCGTCCACGCGGCTCATCTGCCCCGCCCCGATCCCGATCGTGGCCCTGCCAGAGGCGATCACAATCGCATTGGAGCGCACGTGGCGACACACCTTCCACGCGAACAGCAAGTCATCCCACTGTTGCTCTTGCGGTGCGATTGCGCCCATCACAGTGATCTGCTCGCGCCCCTCCGCCACGATGTCGCGATCCTGGACGAGCACACCGCCGATCACCGGCTTTCGCTCCACACCCTCGCGGTGCTCAGGCCAGTTGGCGAGCTCCAGCAGGCGCACGTTCTTCTTCTCCTTCAGCAGCTCGAGCGCATCGGAGTCATAGCCGGGCGCAAGCAGTACCTCGACAAACTGCTTGGAGAGCGCCTGCGCACAGGCGAGATCCACGCGGCGGTTCACCGCGATCACACCCCCGTAGGCGCTCATGGGGTCACACGTGAAAGCGCGCTCATACGCCACCGCGATCGTCTCCCCGAGCGCACAGCCACACGGGTTGTTGTGCTTGAGGATCGCGCACGCGGGCTCTGAGAAATCTTCGACCAGTTCGCGCGCGGAGCTGAGGTCAAGCAGGTTGTTGAACGACAGTTCCTTGCCGTGCAGCTGCTCGACGCCCTCCAGGAGGTGCGTAGGAGCACCGATCTCGGCGTAGAAAGCAGCCTGCTGGTGAGGGTTCTCGCCGTAGCGGAGCTCCATCACCTTCTCGTAGCTGCTTGCCCTGCTCGGAGGGAACCCCTCATAGGTGCGCGCCTCAAACCAGTTCGAGATGGCGGCGTCGTAGCGTGCGGTGGTGGCAAACGCGACCGTCGCAAGCCGCCGGCGGGTGGGCAGCGACAGCCGCCCATCGGACTCTCGCAGCTCGGCGAGCACGCCCTCGTAGTCATCGGGGTCCACAACCACCGCCGCGAACGCACTGTTCTTCGCCGCCGCGCGAATCATCGTGGGGCCGCCGATGTCGATGTTCTCGACGACCTCGTCCGGCGTCGCGTCGCCGCGCGCGACCGTTTGCTCGAACGGGTACAGGTTCACGCACACGAGATCCACCGGCTCGATCTCATGCGCGGCGGCGGCCCGCAGGTGCTCGTCGTCGTTGCGCACCGCCAATAGCCCCGCATACAGCCGCGGGTGCAATGTCTTCACGCGTCCGTCCATCATCTCTGGGAAACCGGTGAAGTCCTCGATCGCCCTCACCGCCACACCGGCGTCGGCAAGCGCGCGCGCGGTGCCACCGGTCGAGACGATCTCCACGCCCAGCTCCACCAGCCCACCTGCGAAGTCGACGATCCCGGCCTTCTCGGAGACCGACAGCAACGCTCGACGCACGCGCACCGCGCCCGGCTCGGCGCGCTCGATGCCCGTCTGCTTGTGCTCAGCACCCATCGGCTCCGCAGATTATCGCCACCCGCCTCATCGCCACCCACCGACGGGGACTCCCATGACCGTTCGGGCATGGGGATGTGCGTCGATCAGTGTCAGCTCGTGGTGGCTTGTACGCCGAGGGTCGTCTGTACGGCTTCGCCACGAGGAGTGAGCCGCCAGGCGTTGGGCTCGCCCTTGGCGTGCTCGGAGCGTTGATTGTCGATCAGTCCGTTGCGCTGCAGGCGATGCAGCAGCTTGGACATTTGCCCTTGGTCATGGACACCGGCACTGTCGCCGACCTCGCGGTTGCTGATCCCTGGTTCTGAGGCGATCGTTGAGAGCACCCGAGCCGTGCGATAGGTGAAGCGGATCGACAAGTCCCTGAACGGGTCGGAGCGCACACCATTGCCCACGGCTCGCTCGACGCTCTCCCTGCTGCCCTGCGGCAACGGCTGGTCGAGCTCACGCTCGGCAGCAGCCGCACCCAGATAGGGGTGGACGATCATGCTCATCAACGGATTGCGCAACTCGAGCAGCGACCGGCAAGCATCGTCCCGCGCGCAGTCGAGCGGTGGCCGACGAGCGTCTTCCCGAGCGGTGTCGAGCAGCGACCAGCGAGCGTCTTTCCCCATATCGTGACCACCCACCACCGGAGCTGGGTATGCGAGCAGACGTGCGTGGATCACCGACAGCACACCGCCCACCACAGCCTCCGCCGCCAACGGCACGGGACTGCTGTCACGCTTTGATTCGCGACGCCCCTCGTCCACGGCAGCGCCCAACAGCTCAAGCCCCTGCCGACGGCGCTCCAACACGGCCGGACCGGCCTTCAGCGTCTCCACCACACACAGGCGCGCCAACCCCGGCTCCGCATCGAAGCATTCAAGCAACGCCGTGAGCGCCGCCCTGATCCGCTCACGCCAACCCTGCACACCCACGCCGCGACGACCGTGCATACCCGCGGCGCGAGGATCCCGCTCATACGCCCCCACCACAACATGGGCGACACGGTCGATCGCGAGTTCAAACGCCGCGAGAAAACACGCTTCGCGATCCTCGAACAACTCATAGAACGTACGACGCGACATCCCCGCGCGCTGACAGACCGCGCCAACGCTCGCACCCTCCAAGCCACGATCGGCAACCACTTCGCCGATCGCCAACAGCAGCCGACGACGCTGCATCCCCATCACGTTCCCACCCTCGCGGGCTCCGCCGACAGCACTCCTGGGTACGACGCTCATGTCATTTCTTCTTGTTCGTTTTCTTGGTCTTCTTGACTTTGCTCTTCTTGGTCTTGTGCTTCGGACACCCCGTGGTCGTGATCGGTGTTGATTGTTTGAGGCTCACACCGTTGGCACCGACGAAAATCGTTGGCATCGCGAGCTTCGAGGTGCAGAGGTTCCCGTTCGCTGCCAACGCTGAGTCGGGGCCCTGGGGTAGTTTCAATTCGAAAACCCCGATCGGAACATCAGGGATCGTCCTGAACGTACTGCTCGTGATCCCCGCTTGACTAATGAACGTTTCGCCGTGCAAATACACGGTGACGCCCTCACCGGACAGGGCGACGATCAGTTCGGGGAACTTCTGGCCGCCATGCGATACGAAATACGCGGGTCCTTCCAAATGAACCGGGAGGACCGGAGTGGTCGCAGTAGCGCTACCAATCCTCGAATCCGGGGGACACGACGCCGGGTTCGCCGCGAACGTCGCTGCAGGACACGCCTTCTGCAATGTCGTCAATCGTGACGGTAGCTGCTTCGGTAGATCCACCTTGACCTTCCCAATGTTCGCCTGAGTACCAAACGCTGCTTTGGGATAGGTTAGCTTCACGTTCAAGCTAGCGCCGTTAGCCCGCGATGTTTTCCCGTTCGTAGAGATGCTAAATATCGGTTTGAACTTCAACACCGCACAATTAGTCACCTGGAACGGGACATGCAGCGTCGATACGGTCCCCTGGCTGCTTGTGAGCGATCCCCCGATTTCCTGGGGAGCACAATTCGTTGGATTGAACGTGAAGTCCGACCGGTTGATCGATACGTTCACATGCTTGATCTGCAAGGGAATACCGTCGATCAGTTGCGGGATCGCATACGGGCCCGTACTATCGCTTGTGATCGTCAGCGCAGCGTTTTCGGGGTTGACTTCGATCTTCGCCCGCACGATCACCTGGCCGAGGTTGAATGGGCCCGCCTTCGCGGGATTCACGATCGACAACCCATACGGTGCACCCTTATACGGGCCGGTGATGTACACCTTGCCACCCTTGACCGTGTACGGGTTACCTCCCAACCCGACGCTCACTGTCGTTTCCCCGATCAGGCTTTCAGGACCACACGTCCCCGCGTTGCCTTCGGCTTCCCCGCACAACTTTACGTCCGACAGCGTCCCCAACAAGCCTGAGGGCATCTTCAACTGGATCGCATCCAAATTCTGATTGCCGTCTTCGCGGCTCATTGTCATCGTAAACGGCGTGAACGCACCAGCCTGAATGTTCAAGCTCCCCGTCGTCAACGACGGATCGAACGGCAACGGATTCGAGCACGGACTCCCGTTCGGACCGCTCGTGATCCTGAATTCCGAGGAAGAATCGACCGGTTCGTTCCCCGACCACGGCGCTATCGAGGCTGTGCTGGTATACCCACCACACAATGCGGGAGTCCCCAATGGTGCCCTGGACCCACCGAAGAAATGCAAGCTCAGGTCTTCAAAGGGCAGTTGCGGCGTGTTATCGAACGTCGATACCAATTGTCCCGTCACAGGATCGGGTTTGACTTCGCCCGCGAGCTTCACACGCACACCCGACACCGGGTCATACACCACGATATACAAGGCCACCAGACTCCCGAACGGGTTCGCGTCCTGTGTCGCTAGATACGCCGCACCGACCAAGGGGTTCGGTAGCAACGGTGTTTTGATTTCCACGGTCCCGACCTTCGCCGATTCTGGACAGGTCTGTTCGGCGGGGCTTTCCAACGCCACTTCGCTCATCCCGCACGCCGACAGACCATCCGCGCCGGCAGGGTTCAACCCGACACCCGCAGGCAATGTAACCGTCGTATTCTTCACCGTCGAGTCAGCCAGCCCCGTCGGGTTCAAAGAACCTTCCTGAGGGACGTGCACGCCGACCGTCAGACCGGTTGGGGTGCTTGCCTGTTGCCCGTCTGGGGCGACCGTGACCGACGGTTCGAAGCTCAACCGGTTACAACCGTCAAGATCAAATGGTTCGCCCGCAAGATTCTGGAAAGTGTATTGCTTGGGTGCCGTAAACTGTCCCGGTTCCTCCCACGAATCCGCTTCCATGCTCGTCTGCAACCGGCCCGCACACGACGTCGGCATGATCAAAAACGGTTGCGGTTTTTCGTTCACTGGACAGGACTCCCCTTCGAACGTCCCGATTTCCGACAAACACGGCGGGCGCGCCGTGTCGTGTCGTGGATCGGTCGGTACGCCCCAGAGCGTCAATTGGCTACCGATGAAACCCTCCGTCTCGGGAATATCGGGCACGCTCACAACAACACCGTAATCGCCGCCGGTGCGTACCGACGTATCGAGGACCACGGACCCGAAGGGTACCCTGAAACCGAACCTCGCGGGCTCACCAACAGCCGGTTCCAGGCTATACACAGGTCTCGTGAGCGTATCCGGCGCATGAGTGCCGTTGTAGGGATTGGTAACGAGCGAGGTCACAACACCAATTGCCGTGTTACGCGGACACTCAGGCGATCCATTTTCTCTTCCCAGTTCATTTTCCTGGGCTATGAACAGTCGCATGCTGCACTTCGGCAGCGGCGTGGGATTGCCGATCAACCCCGGCGGGAGGTTGAAGTGAAGATCCTTCACAAGGCGGAGCGGTTGCGCTTCGGCATAAACGAGGTTGCCGCTGGCGGCGTGCGGCGGCTTGGTGACCGTTTCTGCCTTTGTGTTGAACGCGAACGTCGTAGTCAATTGAAAGGGGTGCGACCCCGCCTGTGTATCGCTTGCGCCTCCTTCTTCTTCGGGTGTCACTTCATAGTTTTCCACACCGTACGACGGGGACGAATCGTCCAATGCGAGCGTGCGTTTGACGGTCACCGATGGCGTTTCGGCACCGGATACGCTCACTTCGCTGACACCATTCCCTGCACCCGGGGCTACTTTTACTTCGATCGCGATCGACAAAGGTTCATACTCGAACAGCAGACCGCCGAACGTGCACGTCACCGTCTGTCCCGCGATCGAACAAGACGTCAACTCTTCGTCCAACACCGCTAGCTGGGAGTATGTTTCTGTCTCTGCGATTTCTGGGTGGACGGCGGTCGGGGTGACCCCGGCCGGTAGCTTGTCGCTGATCGTCGCGGGATCTGCAAACGCATTGACCGGCTCATCGCCGAGATCGTTTACTTCAAGCACGATCGCGCTTTCATCACCAGTCTTGCTGGCGGGCGCTGAGAGACTGCTCACGTGCCACCACGGCATCACTGCACTGGCCCCACTAACACCAACCGTCGCAATCGACACAACAGCGATCGCTATCGCAAGGACGCCCTTCTTGAGAATGGTCCCGATCATCACTTGCCCCTCCTGCCGCTCGCCCCACCGGCACGTGTCTTCCTGGCCTTCCTGGAGGCCTTATGTTTCTTTTGCTTGGTCCGCTTTCTGGGCTTCGCTTTGGCCTTTCGCTTGTGCTTTACAACGCTCGGTTTTGTTTCTTCGATCACGTTGCCGATCCCAGAGAACGTCGCGCTCGGCGCGGGACCGAAGATTTCCGGTTGCGGAGAGGGCGCAGCCTTACACGAATCCCCCGACGTGCACGGAGGCGAGGACACCGGTTCAGCCACACACGGCGCTTGCGCGGAGCACACATGCGCGTCGTACACATCGTAAGCATCATCGTAATCCGAGGACACCAAGCGACTCGTCGAGATGAAGAACACGTCATCGCCACTTTCGCTCGCGTCATAGAACACCGATTCAGAGCCCGACGTGCCCGAAGAGATCAGGTTCACACAACCACTCGAGCGAGAGCTGAACGCCGGACTCGACGTCGTGCAACTATCGCTTGTAAGAGTTTCACTACTCGAGGGCGGCTCGTACTCATACACATCCTCGAGCCCATTCGTGTCCTTCGGCACAAGCGCATCGGCGCTATCGAAGAGCAAACGACCACCATCGGACAGATAACGCGGCTGATACAACGCTCGCGGCCCATTCACAGTATCCCATCCGGGGAGGCTCCCCGCCAACCAATGACCAGAACCAGAGCCCCACGACTTGAGCGGATCCACGGTCAATATGGGTGCCTCAAACGTAGAAGTAGCGTCGAGTACGCCGACGGGTCGCGCTCCGCTCGGATCACACGACGCGCACACCAAACGATCCTCGACAGCGTCATACAAGTACACCTCCTCGTCGGGCTGACCGCTATTGGCATCAAGATTGTCATAGCCCGTCAAAGATCTATCTGACATGAAGGCCAGATAACGCCCATCGGGCGACACCCGGGAGCTCACTTCCGCAAGGTCCGGCGCGCCGCCGAGCGTTGTTTCCTGACGCCAGCTTTTTTCGTCTTCACGAGAGAGCGTCGCGATATACGTCGTCGCCCAACCGCCGTCATTCTCGTGCAACAGATAGAGATTGTCTTCACCGCTCACACCACCCCTGGCCAAAACCCCCTTGGCGACGAAATAGACGTATGAACCGCTTTCACTGATATCGGAGACCGATTCCTGCACACCCGCGTTCGCTTCACCAGCGCCGTGTTGCGAAGTGAGATCGAGCTGCGTCTGAGTCGTAGTGTTGTATTCATACAATTCACCGTGTTCCAAGAAGAAGACGTGCGCCCCGTCACTACTCATCGACTGATAAAGCGCATCCGGTCCACCCACCTGAAATGTCTTCTCGTCAACCATGTCACGCACATACAGACCCCTATAGTGCGTGCCTTCGGGCCCGTATGGTGTCCCCCAACTCCACGCGACCCAACGCCCATCAGCCGACACAGGACGCTCAGCCAAACCTTCCTTTAGGTAGGCTCCTTCACCGGCGAGCATTGGCCTCGGCGGTTCTTCAGTCACCTGCGCACCATCAGGCAAGATGCTCACCAGCTGCAACCGTCCCCCGCCCCACTCGTAAAGGTTCGGCAGACCACACACAGTTTTACCGTTAACTTCGCACCGGCTTCCCAACGGGTTGGCGGCGACGGCGTTAGAGGTCAAGGCTAGTGGAGACTCGAACACGACGTGACCGAGATCTGGTGTCGCGGCAAGAAACTGCATAGTGAGGTTTTCCGAAGATCCAGCTATTGTGTCGATAACACTTTCTTCCCCACCGAACCTCGTGCCAGGCGGCACATCAGCAGGTGTTACAAGCGGTAGGTAGGAACCGGTCGTATTGTCGCGCACATACAGTGTCCGTTCGGTCGCTTCCGGCGATAGCAGCGGCGTCACGTTACCCGATGGTTCAGCGATAACCGAAGACAGATCGGGTGAGAAGAAAGGCAGTTCACCGGGACTAGACTTGAGGATGCTGTACGCCGATTCTCCTTCCTTTACATTACGACGAGGCATATCGATATCAGTCGAACTCCAACCTCCCGCGCCGCGCCGCGAGAGAACAAACGACTCCTCCGACCTGCTCGCCGGGTTTTCCCCCACAGCCGGGCCCTCCGTCGGATACGCGATCCCACTGCCATCGTTAGCCGCCTGAACCACATTATTCTGCCGCCCTTCGTTCAAGCTGTCAAACGGCCCAATCTCAGCGCCTTTTTTGTCCGGCGGCGAGACCAGTTCCCACGCACGACCATCGGGCAACGTATGCTCCCCGCCTGCGGTCTGCGTAGTAAACGTACGATCGACGCCTTCAATCGTCCCAACTTCGTTGACCGTCACAAGCCGGTAGTGATAAGTCGTGCCTGGCACCAGTTCCTGCAGCTGAAAACTGGACTGGATTTGAGTCATCCCTTCACCGACATTCCCACTCAAGAGATGACCGTAGGATGCGCTGGCGCCCCATTCCAGACGGTAGGCGGTGCTCGCCCCCAAAGGATCGATGCTTGCGGCAAGTGTGGCGCTCGACGAGGTCACATCCACCGCCCACGGACCGTCGACAAGCGCGGGCGGGATCTCTTCAAAAACCTGATCGGCGCCTGTCACCGTACCATTCGCATTGCTTGCGAGGAGACGATAATGATAAGTGTCGCCTGGGATCAAACCTTCCACCGAAGCATGCGCCTGCTGACCTTCAAAGCCTGAACCGATTGACACTCCAGACGTGCTCGCGGCGCTCGCATACCCATTGACTTCGAACTGAGCCTGATCCACGTATTCATAACGATACGTTGTATCGCTGCCCTCCGGATTCACGAGCGCGTCAAACGCGGCATGCCCCCGCAGACCCGCCGTCACCGACACGCTACCCGCTTCCACGAACGGGCCCGGAGGAGGCGGAGTAAATACCCACACTTTGGGTTCGTCTATAGGTCCATAGGGTCCACTGACTTCACGGAGACCTGAGACGTAAAGTTCGCCTGATGTTTCCGCAAACGCCATTCCATACGAGTTTTCCAGCGTTTTTGACCCAAAACTCTCGAGCTCGCCGCCCGCCGGATCGAACTCCAAAAGATGGAAACCACCATTGGAATCACCGACAAACAGGTCACCCGACCCATTCACTGCAAGAGATTGAACAGTCGTGCTACCCGCATCGAACTGCGTAGCCACTTCACTCCCATCCGGTTCGAACTCACGTACCCCGGTGACACCTTCGTCCTTGACGAACACGTCGCCAGACGAGTCGACTGCCAACGCGTATACCTTTGCGGTACTCGACAATCCCGCCAGCGAAATGTTTTCCCGCCACGCGCCTGACGGTTCGAACACCTGCACACGCGCCTTGTCGCCGACGTACACCCTTCCATCCGGACCTACGGCGATATAATTACTGCCTCCATAAGACCATTCGAACTGCCCGTCAGCCGAGCCTTCCGAGCCCTTCTTGCACGCTTCGCCCGCGACACAAACATCCCCGCCCGGTGATTTTTCATTCACGCCCCCACCGAACATCAGCAGGAATTTGCCTTCCGAATCGAACTTCTCCACACGAAAATTTTGCCAGTCCACTACATACACATCCCCATAGGAGAGACTGCCCAGTTCGTTGTCGATCGCGACACCGGAAGCTCCTGCTTCATCAGCGAACTCACCGGCGCCTTCGCCCGCGGAACCCCACGCCGACAGAAACCCACCGGCTGCGTCGAACTTCTCGACTACATTTTTGAGAAAATCAGCTACATACACGTCACCCGAAGCCCGATCGATCGCGACGCCCCGGGGATACCGGAATTCCCCGGGATTGCTGCCGGGTCCACTGCCGAACTCAGGCACAGCGGCCCCAGCAGAGGCCACGCCAGCCGCCAGCACACAGACCAGCACGCACAACAAACCCAATATCACCAAGACCGGCCTACGAGCGATCATCACACCATCTCCTCCTGAGAGCAATCCACGAATGACCCACCCGCGGCCGGGCAGCAGAAAACCGTCGTGGGCACACAACCCGCGGCGGCAGAAGAACAAGAAGCTTTAGACGCGCCGATAGCGCGCGAGCACCCTTTCGGGCACTGGTAATCAAGCCGACCGTTATGGCCAGCAGGCCGCGGGCTTTCGCCGCGGCGAGTGGGCCTAGCGCCTAGGCGCCGGCAATCCCAGAGAGAGAGAGAGAGAGAGAGAGACGCGTCAGCGACGCTGACGCGTCCTATTACGCTCGTGTGAGAAGCACATGGACTCTCAAGCACGTTATTCCCCAAAGAAACCACGCGAACAACAACTCCCTCTCAGTTGCGACCCGGTCCCTCTCCCAAGGGCCCCGTCAAAACGTTTGGCAGTCGACCACAGGGACCGACCCAAACCCGACCTTATGTATGCGCCCACATGATATGCAGGAACGAACGGCAAGATACACGACCGGTGGCTGCTTGTCAAGTCGGCGTTCTTAAATCTCTTCCCCTCGCTGCTCCCGAGCCCCGCGTTCGGGAGTGGGAGCGCCAGAGCGCGCCTGTCACGGCTCGTAGGCTATCCGACGCGGGTCGCCGAGATCAGCGTGGAGCACGCCGGGCGCGTTCGGACATGGGGATATGCGTCGGTCCGTGTCAGTTCGTGGTGGCGTGTACGCCGAGGGTCGTCTGTACGGCTTCGCCGCGCGGGGTGAGTCGCCAGGCGTTGGGCTCACCCTTGGCATGTTCGGAGCGTTGATTGTCGATCAGTCCGTTGCGCTGCAGGCGATGCAACAGCTTGGACATTTGTCCCTGATCCTGGACACCCGCACTGTTGCCGACCTCGCGGTTGCTGATCCCCGGTTCTGAGGCGATCGTTGAGAGCACCCGAGCCGTGCGATAGGTGAAACGAATAGGTAGATCCTTGAACGGGTCGGGGCCTGTGCCGTTACTCCCGGCTCGCTTGACGCTCTCGCGACTGCGATCGGGGAGCGGCTGGCTGAGCTCGCGCTCGGCGGCAGCAGCGCCCAGGTAAGGGTGGACGATCATGCTCATCAGCGGATTGCGCAACTCAAGCAGCGACCGGCGAGCGTCTTGCCCGATGCCGCGAGCACCCACCGTCGGCGGCGGGTACGCGAGCAGACGCGCATGGATCACCGACAGCGCACCGCCCACCACAGCCTCCGCCGCCAACGACACAGGACCACTCCCACGCTTGGATTCACGACGCCCCTCATCCACGGCTGCGGCGAGCAGCTCAAGTATCTGCCGGCGACGCTCCAACACAGCCGGACCGGCCCTGAGCGTCTCCACCACACACAGCCGAGCCAACCCCGGCTCCGCATCGAAGCATTCAAGCAATACGGTGAGCGCCGCCCTCACCCGCTCACGCCAACCCCGTACCCCCGCGGCGCGAGGACCGTGCGCCCCCGCGGCGCGAGGATCCTGTTCATACGCCCCGACCACAACATGGGCGACACGGTCGATCGCGAGCTCGAACGCCGCGAGAAAACACGCTTCGCGATCCTCGAACAGCTCATAGAACGTACGACGCGACATTCCCGCGCGCTGACAGACCGCACCGACACTCGCACCATCCAAACCACGATCGACGACCACTTCGCCGATCGCAAGCAACAGCCGACGACGCTGCATCTCCGTCACATTCCCACCCTCACGGGCCCCACCGACTGCGTTCTTGGGTACGACGCTCATGTCATTTCTTCTTGTGCTTGCTCGTTTTCATGGTTTTCTTGACCTTGGTCTTCTTGGTCTTGTGCTTCGGACACCCGGTGGCCGTGATCGGTGTTGACTGTTTGAGGCTCACGCCGTTGGCACCGACGAAGATCGTTGGCATCGTGAGTTTCGAGGTGCAGAGGTTCCCGTTCGCTGCCAGGACACTGTCAGGTCCTTGGGGTAGTTTGAGTTCGAACACGCCGATCGGAACGTCTGGGATCGTTCTGAACGTGCTGCTCGTGATCCCTGCTGGGCTGATGAACGTTTCCCCATGCAAATAGACGGTCACGCCCTCGCCAGTTAGCGCGACGATCAGTTCGGGAAACTTCTGTCCACCATGAGATACGAAATACGCAGGACCTTCCAAATGAACCGGCAGGACCGGCGTGGTAGCTGTCGCGCTACCGATCCTCGAATCCGGCGGACACGAAGCCGGGTTCGCCGCGAACGTCGCTGCCGGACACGCCTTCTGGAGTGTCGTCAACCGTGACGGGAGCTGCTTTGGTAGGTCCACCTTGACCTTCCCAATGTTCGCCTGGGATCCAAACGGTGCTTTGGGATAAGTCAACTTCACACTGAGGCTCGCCCCGTTAGCCCGAGATGTTTTCCCGTTCGTAGAAATGCTGAAGATCGGTTTGAACTTCAACACCGCACAATTGGTCACCTGGAATGGGACATGCAGGGTCGATACGCTGCCCTGACTGCTGGTGAGCGATCCCCCGATTTCCTGGGGAGCACAGTTGGTTGGGTTGAACGTGAATTCCGGTCTGTTGATCGACACGTTCACGTGCTTGATCTGCAAGGGGATCCCGTCGATGATCTGCGGGATCGCATACGGACCAGTGCTGTTGCTCGTGATCGTGATCGCAGCGTTTTCAGGATTGACTTCGATCTTCGCCCGCACGATCACCTGACCCAGGTCGAACGGTCCCGCCTTCGCCGGATTTACGATCGACAGGCCGTAGGGTGCACCGTCATACGGTCCGGTGATGTACACCTTGCCACCCTTGACCGTATACGGGTTGCCTCCCAGTCCCACGCTGACGGTTGTTTCCCCGATCAGGCTTTCAGGACCACACGTCCCGGCGTTGGCTTGTGCTTCTTCGCACAATTTGGTTTTCGATAGCTCACCAAGCAACCCTGGAGGCATCTTCAGTTGGATCGCATCGAGATTCTGGTTGCCGTCTTCCCTTGACATCGTCATCGTAAACGGTGTAAACGCACCAGCCTGAATGTTCAGGCTGCCCGTGGTCAACGACGGATCGAACGGCAACGGATTTGAGCATGGCGTGCCATTTGGGCCGCTCGTGACTCGGAATTCCGAAGAGGATTCTACGGGAGCGTTCCCTGACCACGGTCCAATCGATGCTGTCGTCGTGTAGCCGCCGCATAGCGCTGGCGTACCCAAGGGCGCCCTGGATCCTCCAAAGAAGTGGATATTCAGGTTTTCGAAGGGCAGCTGTGGCGTGTTGTCGAACGTCGAAACCAGCTGGCCGGTCACCGGGCTTGGCGTGACTTGACCAGCCAGCTTGACGCGCACCCCGGACACGGGGTCGTATACATCGATGTAAAGCGCCACAAGGCTCCCGAACGGATTGGCGTCCTGTGTCGCAAGATATGCCGCACCGGTCAGCGGGTTCGGTAGTAGCGGCGTCTTTATTTCCACGGTCGCGACCTTCGCCGCTTCCGGACATGTTTGTTCGCTGGCGCTATCGAGCCCTATCTGTTCTTCCGAGCAGGCAAGCAGACCATCAGCTCCCGCCGGGTTTAGGCCCACTCCCGCCGGCAGTGTGACGGTCGTATCCTTAACGGAGGACTCCGAAAGACCCGTCGGGTTCAGGCTCGCTTCCTGGGGAACGTGCACACCGACCGTCAGTCCCGTGGGAGTGCTTGCCTGCTGTCCATCGGGTGCGACGCTGATAGATGGTTCGAAGTTCAAGCGGTTGCACCCGTCAAATGCCAACGGGTTTCCTTCGTTGTCCTGGAACGTGTATTGCTTGGGCGCGGTGAACTTGCCTATTTCGGCCCACGAGTCCATTTCGACGCTCGTACTCGGGACACCGCTACACGACGTCGGCATGATCAATAGCGGTTGTGGTTTTTCCTCCTGCGCCGGACACGACGGTTCCGGACCGCCCTCCAGCAGGACGCTTTGATTTTCCACGCATTCGCGGGTGCGTGCCGTATCGTGCCGTGGATCGCCCGGTACTCCCCAGAACGTGACCTCGTTACCCATGAACCCGACTGCCTGGACGAGATTGGGGACGGTCACCACGACGCCGTAGTCGCCGCCGGTACGCACCGAGGTGTCAAGGAGCACGGGACCAGCCACCGTTTGGAAACCGAACCTTGCGGGTTCGCCCACAGACGGTTCAAGACTGAACAGAGGCGAGGAAAAGGTGAACGGTACCGACGATTCCCGGCTCGTTTTGGTGACTATCGGTATCGCTACCCCGACAACCGTGTCGGCAGGACATTCTCCACCATCTCCGATCCGCGTGAATTCCACCATGCTGCACTTGGGCAACGGTGTCGGATTGCCCACGAGGCCGGCTGGAAGATTGAAGTGCAGATCCTTTGTAAATGCGACCGGCTGTACCTCCAGTTCCTCCCCTCCCACCCCGGCATATTCGTTTAGAACCGGTTCCGTCTGAGTATTCAACAGCAGCGTCGTCGTCAGCTGAAAAGGATGGGAGCCAGCCTGTGTGGCGGGGGCCCCACCCTCTTCTTCGGCGGTCATTTCGTAGTCTTCGACACCATAAGATGGGACCGGCCCTTCAACCGCCAGCGCGCGGCGCGAGGAAAGCGGTGGCGCACCTCCACCAGATATGTGGAATTCATTTATACCTGTCCCGGATCCCGGCGCGACTTTTACCGTGAGCGCAATGAAGATCTGTTCATATGGCCGCACCGGCACACCATAATCGCATGTAACGACCTGACCGACAATCGAGCACGGCGCCAGCGACGGGATGATTTTCGCAAGGCTCAAGCCTTGACCAGCCCCCAAACCCCCGCCTTCGACCTGCACATCGCTTGCGGTCACGCCCGCCGGCAGCTTGTCGACCAACGTGATCGGGTTCTTTTCAGAAATCAACGATTCGAGCGCACTGCCTTCCGAGCGCACATCGCCGAGGTTGCTGACAACCACGTCGATCCGCGCTTCACCGTTGGCTTTTGGCGTCGCCGGTGAGGACAGAGTAACGATATGCCACCAAGGCTCAGCGGCGACGGCCTGGCCGGCGGAACCCAGCAGCACCAGCAACATGACCGCCATACCAGCGCCCAGAACACGATTTCTAGTGAGCCTCGTCATCGCCCCTTACCTCTTCCCGTCGCCTTGCCCTTGTTGGACCTCGCGGCCTTCTTGCCCTTGCGTTTCTTGTGTTTCGCGTGGCGCTTTGATCTTTTCTTTGCTTTGGCCTTGCTCTTGTTGACGGGCTTCTTCGCTTCTTCGACGACGTTGCCCACTCCTGAGAACGTCGCGCTCGGGGTCGCACCGAAGATTTCCGGTTGCGGCGAAGGCGCCGCCTTGCAGGAATCGCCACTTGTGCAAGGCGGCGAGGACACCGGTTCGGTACGACACGGCACTTCGGTAGAGCACACATGCGCGTCATACACGTCAAAGCTCGTATCGTAATCTTCCTCTGTCAACTTACCCTGCGTCAGGAAAAACACGTCGTTCCCATTTTCACTCGCGTCGATAAACGCGGATTCACTTGAAGACGTACCCGACGAAATCAGGTCCACGCAGCCACCCGATCGTTCACCGAACGTTGCGCTTCCAGCGGTGCAATCGCCCACCCCTGGAGGCTCATACTCATACACGTCCTCCAGACCGTTTGTGTCCTGCGCCACCAAGGCTTCAGGACTGTCGAAGAACAACCGGCCGCTATTCGACAGGAAGCGCGGCTGATACGAGCTCAACTCTTCAGTGCCGCTATCCACCCCGCGCCAGCCGGGGAGATTCCCGGCCAACCAGTGGTTACCACTAAAGTCGCTATCACTGTTCCATATGTTTTCGGGGTCCACCAACAACGGTATGTGCTTGCCTCCAGCCGACGAGGTGTCGTCGACGCCAACCGGCCGCGCACCGCTCGGGTTACAAGATGTGCACGCCAAACGCCCAGTCGTCGCGTCGTAGAGGTAAACCTCCTCGTCGGGCTGACCGCTGAGCGCATCGGTATTGTCATAGCCCGTCAGCGATCGGCTGGACATGAACGCGAGATAACGTCCGTTGGGCGATACGCGCGAGCTGACCGCGGCAAAGTTCGCGGCAGTCTCGGACCTGGCGTCGTCGTCTCCAGGTCCTCCCCAACTTTTCAGGTCTTCACTGGAAAGCGTTGTTATATAGGTCGTGGTCCAACTGTTGCCGTCGTCGTGCAACATGTACAGGTTATCCGCGCCGCTGGTCGCTCCATCGGCAAGCACGCCCGTCGCGACGAAGTACACGTACGAACCGTCTTCGCTCGCACCTATTACGGCATCCCTGACACCGGCCGCAGCTTCCTTTGAGCCGTGCTCGGCGGTGAGGTCTGTTTCGGTGTCGTTTTCGGTGTCGAAGACGTACAGGTCGCCGCCAACGGTGCCTAGTACGCCAGTAGCTGCCTTTGTGCGTTCGCTCTTTGGTTCGACGAAGAATATCTTTGAACCATCGGCGCTCATCGTTTCGAATCTTGCGTATTTCCCGCCTATCCGCAGCGTCTTTTTGTCGACCATGTCACGAACATAAAGAGCGACTTCTGGCGCGTCGCCGTTGCTTTCTCCGATTTTCCAGACTATCCAGCGTCCGTCGTTGGAGATTGCGCGAGCAGTCATGCCTTGGTCACCTTCCACACTTCCAACCGTATATTCCACGAAGGACTGAACAGTCGGATGACTTTCACCTTCCGGGAAGATGTTTACGGGCTGCAGCTGTCCACCGCTCCACTCATACAGGTTGTCAACGGGACGGCCGCCTTCTTGTTTTTCTTCTTTCACACCGGCTGTCAGCACTGCCGACGATCCAAAGACCACGTGGCTTAGATCGGGGGTGGCAGTTTCGAAGCGCATAGGAGATGGTTCATTCCCGTAGTTCGTGCCTGGTGGGACGTTCGCCGTAGTAACCAATGGCAGATATGTTCCGTCCGTGTTGTTGCGGATATACAGCGTGCGCTTTGCCGCTTCTGGCGACTGCAGCGTCTGGTTGCGCTGTTCCACAACCCCCGCGGACAAATCTTGAGAGAAGAGGTGATAGCTACCGCCGCCGTTTTCAAGAAACCGATAATACGATTCACCTTCATTTGGCGGAGCCTGCTTTATCTCGATATCCTGCGACTTCCAGCCACCGCTTGGGGCACGCCGCGAGAGGATCGGCTCGAAAGCCTCGGAGTGTCCAACTTCGCCTTCGCCGACGGATTCTGTAGCGATGTAAGCGATGCCGTTCCCATTGCTTGCGGCTTGAATCATCTGCGATTGATTGTTGAGCAGGAACAGGGCGCCTTTTTTATCTGGCGGCGAGACCAATTCCCACGCCCGCCCATCCGGCAAGGTGACTTCGCTGCGACCCAACGCCTGGGTCGTAAACGTACGATCGGAGCTTTCGACGACACCCAGGGCATTGCTCACCACGATCCGGTAATGGTAAGTGGTACCAGGCTGTAGATCCTGGCGGTGGTAACTGACCAGCACGTTAGCCGTGCCTTCGCCAACACTCCCCGTCAGGGTTTCACCATATGATTCGCTTGGACCGTACTCCAGTCGGTATTCGCTGCTGGAACCCAGCGGATTGACGTTCGCCGCGAACGTCGCACTTGTCGTCGTGACACTCGTCACCCACGGACCTTCGATATCGGCGGCGGGCAACGTCGTGAACGTCTGCGCCGGCCCATCAGACGTCCCGTTCGAATTCGACGCCACAAGTCGGTAGCTATAGGTCGTATTCGACG
Organism: uncultured Solirubrobacterales bacterium; assembly: GCA_963715765.1. GTDB lineage: Bacteria > Actinomycetota > Thermoleophilia > Solirubrobacterales > Solirubrobacteraceae > Palsa-744. Next base: position 2,075,612 of record OY970270.1, on the reverse strand, counting down.
CCAGTTTCGTCGCCTGCGCACTCGCGGGCCTCGGTTCAAAACCGGCTTTAAGCGAAGCACTCGCTGTATCCACCGCGCCGTCGAACCCATTTGCCTTGTACTGCGCTTCACTCACATATTCAAAATGGTATGAGGTTTCACCGCCCTCCGTGTCGACTATTCCCCCAAAGCTGACCGTCGCTTTCGGTTCCGGCGCCGCTGACTCGCTTTCGACGAACGGGCCTTCCCCCGGGTTCGGGAGCGACCACAGACTGCTGTCTTCGCCAGTACCTGGTTCGTACGATATTGTTGCTGTATCTTCAGTGTCCGACGCGAACAGCGCGTTGTCCTCTTCAGAGAACGCCATTCCACGAGAACCGGCTCTACCGATCACAGTATTCGAACCGAAGCTATCGATCTCTTTGCCGGCGGCATCGTACTTCAGAACATGAAATTCACCAGCGTCGTCGCCCACGAACAGATTGCCGCTGCCATCGACCGCCAGATCGTCGACCGTCGAGCTGCCTTCGTCGAAAACGGTGGCCTTTTCCACACCATTCGTCCCAAACTCGTGGACTCCCGTCACACCTTCATCCGCGACAAACACGTTGCCCGAAGAATCGACAGCAAGCGCGGTAGGCGCACCCGTAGCCGACAAACCAGCCAGAGAGATGTTTTCCCGCCACGCCCCCGAAGGATCAAAAACCTGGACACGCGCTCGATCACCCACATACACTGCACCACCAGGACCAACCGCTATGAAACTGTCGGCGAGCGGCTGCCCTTCAAACTCCCCGTCAGCAGACCCTTCCGTACCCCTGGTACACGCTTCGCCCGCCACGCACACATCGCGTTCAGCTTCAGTAGCGCCGAGGACCTTATCCTTTGCTTCGTTGACGCCCCCACCGAACATCAAAAGAAATTCCCCAGCCGGACCAAACTTCTCTACACGTTTATGGCTATTATCCAGCACATATACGTCCCCAACGGAAGGGCTCAGTGGTTCATTGTCGACCGCGACCCCACCAGGCTCGCTAAACTGACCTGCACCCGCGCCAGTGTTAATCCCCCCTTGGCACGAGTTCGTACAAACCTGGAATTCTTCGGCACCATTGGCCACACCCCACCCCCACGCCCTCACGAAACTCCCAGACGCTTCAAACTCATCGACTCGGTCATTGTCGGCGTCCCCAACGTAGACATCGCCGTAGGACGAACTCAGCAAAACATTGTTCGATGCCACACCAACTGGAAGGTAGAGCTGTCCCGCTGCGACACCCTGGCTACCGATCCGCGTCGCGGCGCCAGCCCCAACCGCACCAACCGAAAGACAGCATGCAAGCACGCAAGCAGACACCCACCCGATCAAACCAAGCCTGCGAGCAACCATCACACCCATCCCCTCCTCGAAAGATCGACAAAACGACCGCCCGAGGAGCCCGGGCAGCACAAAGCTGCCGCGGACACTGTGCCCGCGGCAATGAAAGAGCAAGAATCCATAGACGCGCCGATAGCGCGCGAGCACCCTTTTGGGCACTGGCAATCAAGCCGACCGTTATGGCCAGCAGGCCGCGGGCTTTCGCCGCGGCGGAGGGGCCTAGCGCCTAGGCGCCGGCTGGCCCAGAGAGAGAGAGAGAGAGAGAGACGCGTCAGCGACGCTGACGCGTCCTATTACGCCAGCACCGTGAGCACACGGACTCTCAAAAACGCTATTCCCCAAAGAAACCACGCTGAATGCAACTCCCTCTCAGTAGCGACCCGGTCCCTCTCCCAAGGGCCCCGTCAAAACGTTTGGCAGTCGACCACAGGGACCGACCCAAACCCGACCTTATGTATGCGCCCACATGATATGCAGGAACGAACGGCAAGATACACGACCGGTGGCTGCTTGTCAAGTCGGCGTTCTTAAATCTCTTCCCCTCGCTGCTCCCGAGCCCCGCGTTCGGGAGTGGGAGCGCCAGAGCGCGCCTGTCACGGCTCGTAGGCTATCCGACGCGGGTCGCCGAGATCAGCGTGGAGCACGCCGGGCGCGTTCGGACATGGGGATATGCGTCGGTCCGTGTCAGTTCGTGGTGGCGTGTACGCCGAGGGTCGTCTGTACGGCTTCGCCGCGCGGGGTGAGTCGCCAGGCGTTGGGCTCACCCTTGGCATGTTCGGAGCGTTGATTGTCGATCAGTCCGTTGCGCTGCAGGCGATGCAACAGCTTGGACATTTGTCCCTGATCCTGGACACCCGCACTGTTGCCGACCTCGCGGTTGCTGATCCCCGGTTCTGAGGCGATCGTTGAGAGCACCCGAGCCGTGCGATAGGTGAAACGAATAGGTAGATCCTTGAACGGGTCGGGGCCTGTGCCGTTACTCCCGGCTCGCTTGACGCTCTCGCGACTGCGATCGGGGAGCGGCTGGCTGAGCTCGCGCTCGGCGGCAGCAGCGCCCAGGTAAGGGTGGACGATCATGCTCATCAGCGGATTGCGCAACTCGAGCAGCGACCGGCGAGCGTCTTGCCCGATGCCGCGAGCACCCACCGTCGGCGGCGGGTACGCGAGCAGACGCGCATGGATCACCGACAGCGCACCGCCCACCACAGCCTCCGCCGCCAACGACACAGGACCACTCCCACGCTTGGATTCACGACGCCCCTCATCCACGGCTGCGGCGAGCAGCTCAAGTATCTGCCGGCGACGCTCCAACACAGCCGGACCGGCCCTGAGCGTCTCCACCACACACAGCCGAGCCAACCCCGGCTCCGCATCGAAGCATTCAAGCAATACGGTGAGCGCCGCCCTCACCCGCTCACGCCAACCCCGTACCCCCGCGGCGCGAGGACCGTGCGCCCCCGCGGCGCGAGGATCCTGTTCATACGCCCCGACCACAACATGGGCGACACGGTCGATCGCGAGCTCGAACGCCGCGAGAAAACACGCTTCGCGATCCTCGAACAGCTCATAGAACGTACGACGCGACATTCCCGCGCGCTGACAGACCGCACCGACACTCGCACCATCCAAACCACGATCGACGACCACTTCGCCGATCGCAAGCAACAGCCGACGACGCTGCATCTCCGTCACATTCCCACCCTCACGGGCCCCACCGACTGCGTTCTTGGGTACGACGCTCATGTCATTTCTTCTTGTGCTTGCTCGTTTTCATGGTTTTCTTGACCTTGGTCTTCTTGGTCTTGTGCTTCGGACACCCGGTGGCCGTGATCGGTGTTGACTGTTTGAGGCTCACGCCGTTGGCACCGACGAAGATCGTTGGCATCGTGAGTTTCGAGGTGCAGAGGTTCCCGTTCGCTGCCAGGACACTGTCAGGTCCTTGGGGTAGTTTGAGTTCGAACACGCCGATCGGAACGTCTGGGATCGTTCTGAACGTGCTGCTCGTGATCCCTGCTGGGCTGATGAACGTTTCCCCATGCAAATAGACGGTCACGCCCTCGCCAGTTAGCGCGACGATCAGTTCGGGAAACTTCTGTCCACCATGAGATACGAAATACGCAGGACCTTCCAAATGAACCGGCAGGACCGGCGTGGTAGCTGTCGCGCTACCGATCCTCGAATCCGGCGGACACGAAGCCGGGTTCGCCGCGAACGTCGCTGCCGGACACGCCTTCTGGAGTGTCGTCAACCGTGACGGGAGCTGCTTTGGTAGGTCCACCTTGACCTTCCCAATGTTCGCCTGGGTACCAAACGCTGCTTTGGGATAGGTCAACTTCACGTTCAGGCTCGCACCGTTAGCCCTGGATGTTTTCCCGTCCGTGGAGACCGAGAAGATCGGTTTGAACTTCAATACCGCACAGTTGGTCACCTGGAACGGGACATGCAGGGTCGATACGCTGCCCTGACTGCTGGTGAGCGATCCCCCGATTTCCTGGGGAGCACAGTTGGTTGGGTTGAACGTGAATTCTGGCCTGTTGATCGACACGTTCACGTGCTTGATCTGCAGGGGGATACCGTCGATCAGTTGCGGGATCGCATACGGGCCCGTGCTATCGGAGGTGATCGTTAGCGCCGCATTGGTCGGGTTGACTTCGATCTTCGCCCGGACAACAACCTGACCCAGGTTGAAGGGGCCGGCCTTCGCGGGATTCACGATCGACAACCCATAAGGCGCACCCTTATACGGACCGGTGATATAGACCTTCCCACCCTTGACGGTGTAGGGGTTGCCTCCCAGTCCCACGCTCACGGTCGTTTCCCCGATCAGGCTTTCAGGACCACACGTACCCGCGTTGCCTTCCGCTTCCCCACACAACTTGACGCTGGAAAGCGTGCCGAGCAGCCCCGGGGGCATCTTCAGTTGGATCGCATCCAGGTTCTGATTGCCGTCTTCCCTGGACATCGTCATCGTGAACGGCGTAAACGCACCAGCCTGAATATTCAAGCTCCCCGTCGTGAGGCTCGGATCGAACGGTAGTGGGTTAGCGCACGCGCTCCCGTTCGGACCACTGGTGATATTGAATTCCGAGGAGGAATCGACGGGAGTGTTCCCTGACCATGGTGCGATCGATGCTGTGGTCGTATACCCACCACACAATGCCGGGGTACCGAGTGGTGCTCGGGATCCGCCAAAGAAGTGCAGGCTCAGTTCTTCAAAGGGTAGTTGTGGTGTTTCCTTGAACGTGGAGACCAGCTGGCCTGTTGTGGGATCGGGTTTGACTTCGCCCGCGAGCTTCACACGCACACCCGACACCGGGTCATACACGACGATATAGAGTGCGACAAGGCTCCCAAATGGGTTGGCGTCCTGTTGTGCCAAGTATGCTGCACCAACCAGCGGGTTCGGCAGCAGCGGTGTCTTTATTTCGACCGTCCCGACCTTTGATGATTCAGGACATGCTTGTTCGGCGGGGCTTTCCAAAGCGATCTGTTCGGTACTACAAGATGACAGGCCGTCCGCGCCAGCGGGATTCAAACCGACACCCGCTGGCAAAGTCACCGTCGTATTCTTCACCGTGGAATCCGCGAGTCCCGTCGGATTCAAACTCGATTCCTGGGGAACATGCACACCGACCGTCAAACCCGTCGGTGTGCTCGCCTGCTGGCCGTCAGGCGCGACACTGATCGTCGGTTCAAAACTCAGTTGGTTGCATCCGTCGAGTCCGTAGGATTCGCCTGCCACGTTCTGGAAAGTGTATTCATGAGGAACGGTGAACTGCCCGACATGCTCCCAGGAGTCCGTTTCTAGACTGGTCCGCAGGGAACCGGCACATGATGTTGGCATAATCAAGAAAGGTTGCGCTTTTTCACTAACCGGACACGATTCTCCGAAGAGCGTGCCTACGTCCAACAGGCACGACTGGCGTGCCGTGTCGTGCCGTGGGTCTGCCGGCACACCCCAGAACGTCACCTGGCTACCGATGAAACTCAACGTCTCAGGGACATCGGGCACCGTCACCACGACACCGTAGTCACCACCCGTACGCACCGAGGTATCCAGGATCACCATACCGCCACCCGGTATCGTGAACCCGAACCTCGCCGGCTCGCCGACCGCCGGTTCGAGACTGTCCAATGGCTTTGTAAACGCCATAGGCGTCTGAGTGCCCGCGCTCAAGGAGGTGACGACCGGTGTCACGACACCCACAACCGTGTTACGCGGACACGCGCCCTGCTCGCCAGCCGCTTCCTGGAGGAACAGTTGCATACTGCACTTCGGCAACGGCGTCGGATTACCCACCAAGCCAGGCGGAAGGTTGAAGCGAAGGTCCTTCGCCAGCCCGACCGGTTGCACTTCAGGCAAGGTCGTACCCCCTTCGCTTCCGTAGAAAAAGGGTCTGAATACCGTTTCTGACTTCGTGCTAAACGTGAACGTCGCGGTCAACTGGAACGGGTGAGAGCCAGCCTGAGTGTCCAGGCCGCCGCCCTCTTCTTCGGGTGTCAATTCATAGCTTTCCACGCCATACGGTGGCGGTGAGTTATCCAACCGCAGCGGGTGCTTTATCACGACCGCCGAAGCAGCACCGCCCGACACATTCACTTCGCTCACTCCATCGCCCGCCCCCGCGGCCACGCTCACGTCGACCGAGATCGACAAGTGTTCATACTCGAGCAACAGGCCGCCAAAGGCACAAGTGACCGTCTGCCCAGCGATTGAGCATTGTGTCAATTCACTGTCAAGGCCCGACACTGGCGAAAAAAATTGGCCTGCAGCTTCCGGATAGACCGCGTTCGGAGTCACGCCGGTCGGGAGCTTATCGACGATCGTCACAGGATGTTCGATGCCATTCACCGGAGCATCGCCGAGATCGCTTACTTCAAGCACGATCCTTCCTTCGTCTCCGGCTTTGTTCGCGGGCGCCGAAATAGTATTCACGTGCCACCACGGCATCGTTGCCGAGGCCTCTCCGACACCAACCGCTGCCACCGAGATCGCTGCGATGAAGCTCACCAGGATGCTTCTCTTGAGGGTGCTTGCGATCATCACTTGCCGCCCTTCCTGCTCGCCCCACGGGTACGCGACTTCTTCGTTTTGCGCTTCTTGTGCTTAGCGTGCTTCTTTGACTTGGGCTTGTGCTTTGGCTTGGTCTTGGGCTTGACCACGCTCTTCTTTGCTTCTTCAACCACATTGCCGGTCCCGGAGAACGTCGCACTCGGTGCGGGGCCAAAGATCTCCGGCTGCGGCGAGGGCGCAGCCTTGCACGAATCACCCGACGTACACGGGGGCGGGGACACGGGAGCAACAGCACACGGCACCGACGCAGAGCAAGCATGAGCGTCATATACGTCGTAGGTATTGTCGTAGTCCGCCGCCGTCAAACGGCTCGTGGTGATGAAGAACACGTCATCGCCACTTTCGCTCGCGTCATAAAACACCGATTCAGAGCTCGATGTACCCGATGAGATCAGGTTTACACAACCACCCGAGCGTGCATTGAACGTCGGACTCGCCGTCGTGCAATTGTCGCTTCCAGCCGTTTCGGAATTTGCAGGCGACTCGTACTCATACACGTCCTCGCGCCCGTTTGTGTCTTGCGGCACAAGCGCATCCGCGCTGTTGAAGAACAAGCGACCGCTATCAGACAGATAACGCGGCTGATACAGCGCCTGGCCATTATTACGATAAGTCCAACCTGGAATGCTTCCCGCCAACCAATGGGACCGCTGCTGTTTTCCCCAAAATTCCTGGTTATCGACCAAGAGCCTGCTCGTATTTGAGTCGAGCACACCGACGGGCCTAGCGCCAGTCGGATTACACGATGCGCACACCAACCGGTCTGCTACAGCGTCGTACAGGTAAACCTCCTCATCCGGCTGACCGCTGTTCGCGTCGAGATTGTCGTAGCCCGTCAACGACCTGTTCGACATAAATGCCAGATAACGTCCATTGGGCGAGACCCGCGAGCTCACTCCCGCGAGCACCGGCGCCTTCCCGACACCCTCCTTTTCGTACCAGCTATTTTCGTCTTCGTGGGAGAGTGTAGCGATGTACGACGTTGTCCATTCACTTCCGCTGTCTTGCATCAGATAGAGGTTGTCGGCACCGCTCACACCGCCTCGAGCCAGCACTCCCGTCGCCACGAAGTACACGTACGAACCATCTTCGCTGACGTCCGACACCGATTCCTGCACACCGGCGTTGGCTTCACCACCATGATCCGTCGTTAGGTCGCTCTGCCCACCAGTCGCGGTATCGAACTCGTACAGGTCACCGTTTTCCAGGAAGAAGATCCGCGAGCCGTCGCTGCTCATCGCCTGATACAGCGCATGCGGTCCGCCCACCTTTACGGTCTTCTCCGCAACCATGTCACGAACATATAGACCCGAGTAGCTCGTGGATTCGATGCCATACGGGCTCCCCCATGTCCATACGACCCAACGACCGTCGACCGACACAGGACGATCGGCCAATCCGGTCTCGTAGGCTCCTTCGCCGGCAACGTTTGCGTTGAGAAAATCTCCCGCTTCTTGCGTCGTCGCCTTGCCATTCGGTAGCACATTTACAAGCTGCAACCGCCCCCCACCCCACTCGTACAGGTTCTGGAAGCCGCACACGCTGCTCCCAAGGCAGCCGAGTACGATGGCAGCTCCCGGAGTCAGTGCCAGCGGCGACTCGAACACGACATGACTTAGATCGGGGGTGGCGGTGACAAACCGCTGGAAGAGATTGCCCGAGTTGACGATGCTTGCTTCCCCGCCGAACTTCGTACCTGACGGTACATTTGCCGGGGTCACAAGCGGCAGGAACGACCCGTTCGCATTGTCACGCACATACAACGTACGTTCAGTCGCTTCGGGGGACAGTGGTGGGGTCGCAGTGCCTGTGGGTTCAGCGACCGCCGACGACAGGTTTTCTGAGAAGAGACCATATTCGCCAAGCCCACCCACATCGAGACTGAACGTCGATTCGCCTTCATTGACATTACGGCGTGGGATATCGATATCGGTCGATCTCCACCCACCAGGACCACGTTGTGAAAGGACGGTTGACTCCACCGACCTACTTTCAGGATTTTCCCCGACGGCCGGACCCTCCGTAGGATAGGTGATCCCGCTCCCATCGTCCGCAGCCTGGATGACGTCGTTGACGACATTAAAGGGTTCGATGACTGCGCCTTTTTTGTCCGGTGGCGACACCAGTTCCCAGACCCGGCCGTCCGGCAACATGAACTCACCGCTCGCCTGCTGCGTGGTGAAGGTGCGATCGGTGCCTTCAATCGTCCCGACTTCGTTGACCGTCACAAGTCGATAGTGATATGCCGCGTGCGCTTCGAGACCCTGCACGTGAAAACTGATCGGCACATAACCCATCCCTTCCCCGACGCTACCGCTGAACGTGTGTCCATATGACGTGCTGGTCCCGTATTCCAAACGATATTCCGTGCTCGCCCCCAGGGGATTGATGCTCGCGGCGAACGTCGCGCTCGTCGAGGCCACATTCGTCGTCCACGGACCATCGACCAACGCGGATGGTGTCGCTTCAAAGCTCTGATCGGGGCCCACGACTGTGCCCTTTGAGTTGCTCGCGACGATACGGTAATCATAGGTAACACCTGGGACCAAGCTGGTCAACGAAGCGCTTGCGTCCTGATCTTCGAAACTAGAGCCGATCGAAACGGCAAGTGTGCTCAATGCGCTCGTATATCCACTTGCTTGGAAATGTGCGTCATCGACGTATTCATAATGATAGGTGGTTTCGTTACCCTCCGGGTTGACAGTCGCGTCGAGCATGGCGTGACCCCGCAGTTCGGGGGTGGCCGACACACTACCCGGCTCCACCAATGGACCGGGGGTTGGCAGGGGAAATATCCATACTTTGGGATCTGGTTTGAGCCCAAATTCTCCTTGAATTTCCCGATAGCCGGATACATACAGCTCGCCTGATGTTTCCGCAAGCGCCATACCGTAGGCCTGGAGCAGGGTTTTCGAACCGAAGCTCTCGAGCTCTTTGCCGGTCGAGTCATACTCCAGAAGATGGAAGCCACCACTCGAGTCGCCCACGAACAGGTCGCCCGACCCATCGAGGGTGAGCGCTTGAACGGTTGTGCTGCCGGCGTCGAACTGAGTGGCCTCTTCACTACCGTTTGGTTCGAGCTCACGCACACCAGCCGCTTCGCTGTCCTTCACAAACATGTCTCCCGACGGGTCCACCGCAAGCGCCGTGACCTTGCCCGTAGCCGACAAGTCAGCCAACGAAACGCTTTCCCGCCACGCACCCGAAGATTCGAACACCTGCACACGAGCCTTATCGCCCACATACACGCGTCCACCGGGACCCACAGCGATATAACTGCCTTCATAGGACCATTCGAACTGACCGCCAGCCGTGCCGCTAGTGCCCTTCGTGCAAGCTTCGCCCGCGACACACACATCCCCACCCGTTTTTTCATTCACGCCCCCACCGAACATCAGGAGGAATTCCCCGGACGGACCGAACTTCTCCACGCGAAAATTACCAAAGTCGACCACATACACATCCCCATAGGAAGGACTCAACGGATCGTTATCGACAGCGATACCGGAAGCTGCTTCTTCTTTGGCGAACTCACCGGCGCCGACCCCCGCAGAGCCCCACGACGACAGGAAATCGCCTGCCCCGTCGAACTTGTCCACCCGGTTTCCAAGCCGATCGGCGACGAGCACATCATCGCCGGAAGCCTGATCGACCGCCACGCCAAGCGGATACCTGAATTCCCCGGGATTGCTGCCTTCGCTGCCGAACTGCGTCACGGCACCAGCCGAGGCTGCACCTGCGGCCAGTGCGAGAACCAGCACACACAGCAACGTCAGGGTCGCCAAGGTGAGCCTACGAGCGATCATCAAACCATCCCCTCCCAAGAGCAATCCACACATGACCCACCCGCACCCGGGCAGCACAAAATCGCCACAGGTACACAGCCTGCGACGGCAGAAGAACAACGACTAGAAGCACGCGTCAGTGCGCGCGAGCGATCAAGCCGGCCGTTGTGGCCAGCAGGCCGGCCGTTGTGGCCAGCAGGCCGCGGAGGATCTCCGCGGCGGAGGGGCCTAGCGCCTAGACGCCGGCAATCCCAGAGAGAGAGAGAGAGAGAGAGACGCGTCAGCGACGCTGACGCGTCCTATTACGTCAGCGTCGCGAGCACACGGACTCTCAAAAACGCTATTCCCCAAAGAAACCACGCTGAATGCAACTCCCTCTCAGTAACGACCCGGTCCCTCTCCCAAGGGCCCTGCTCTACCGGTTAGCGTCGACCACAGGGGCCAACCCAAAACCCGACCTTATGTATGCGCCCACATGATATGCAGGAACGAACGGCAAGATACACGACCGGTGGCTGCTTGTCAAGTCGGCGTTCTTAAATCTCTTCCCCTCGATCCCCAACTCCACGTTCGGGAGTGGGAGCCCCAGAGCGCGCCTGTCACAGCTCGTGGGTTATTCGGCGCGGGTTGCCGGGATCGACGTGGAGCACGCCGCGGGCGATCAGGCGCACCGCCTCCGGCAGCAGCGCGTGCTCCAGCGGGCGCAGGGCCGCGAGCACCTCTTCTGGCTCGCGCGCGTCCGGCAATTCGACCGCGCGCTGCAGGATCACGGCACCGCTGTCCACGCCCGCGTCGACGAAGTGCACGGTCACGCCAAATACCTTCACCCCGTACGCCAATGCCTGCTCGATCGCGTGCAGGCCGGGGAACGCCGGCAGCAGCGAGGGGTGCACATTGACGACGGCCTCGGGGAAGCGCTCTAGAAAGGCGGCGCTCAAGAGCTCCATGTAGCCGGCGAGCACCACCAGGCGCACGCCGTGCTCGGCCAGCCAGTCGGCCATCGCCAGATCGCGGGCCTGGCGGTCGGCATGGGCGGAGCGCTGGAACACCGCGGTCGGCACACCGTGCGCCGCGGCTCGCTCCAGGGCGAGGGCGCCGGGCGCTCCCGATGCAACCGCCACGATCTCGGCCTCGCTGTCGTGCACGGTGTCGAGCAGCGCCTGCAGGTTGGTGCCCGTGCCCGACACGAGCACGGCGATCGGCAGCGGTGTCGGTGTCGACGTCGACGTTGGCGTCACGGCCTACTCATTTCAGGCGCCGGCATTCTGGCCCGCGAGGGCAAGCGCGCCGTCGGGCATCAGCCAGCGCGCGTCCAGCGAACTGACTCGGGCAAGGCGTTCGTAGTCGCGGTCGTAGTGAACTACGGGCACACCGGCGGTCTCGGCCGCGGCGCCGATCAGCAGATCGACCGGCGGGACGCGGCGATGGTCGCCTGCGACCGCTAGTTGGAGCTGGAGAGAACGCGCACGACCCCACAGCGTTGCCGGCATCGGCACCGACTCGAACGCCTCCAGACGGTCCGCGACCTCGCGTGCTCGCGACTCGTTGGGCGTTAGACGCACAAGCTCCAGGATCACCAGATCGCACACGAGCACCCGTCCCGCCCGCACCTGTGCATTGAACCACGAGGCGAGCTTGGGGAAGCGGCGGTCCCTCACCCAGGTCCACGCGCCCGTGTCGAACAGGGCAGGACCGTCGAGCGCGATCGGCTCGACCTCAGCCTTCGTGCTCAGCGACCCGCTCCCGCCGGTTGCGATCGACTTCAGCGGGCGTTCCGTCGATATCCGTCATCACATCGAAACCGCCCAACGCGCGACGCCGCGCGACATCGCGAAGCGCCGCGTTGACGGTGGCTGTCAAACCCTCCGTGCCCAGCTCGATCCGCGCAGCTGCCAGGGCGCGCGGATCGACATCAACGGTGGTGCGTGCCATAGGCATCATGATAGCGCATCACAACACGCCCCGCTTCACGGTTTCGGTCGGATGGAGGGAGATGATGCTCCCGGCTGTATCGACATATCGCCGGTAGGATGGCTTTATGGCCACGACCATCGCAACCGAGCTGCCGATGCATAGATTCGACGTGGACACCTACAACCGGATGGTCGCGTCCGGGGCGCTCGAGGGCCAGCGAGTCGAGCTGTTGGAAGGGCTGATCGTCGAGATGAGCCCAAAGTCACCCGACCACGTCGTCGTCTTGAATCGGCTGATGCGTCATTTCGCGACCGCGCCCCCGCTGTGGATGCAAGTGCAGGATCCGATCGAGGTCGCATCGGACTGCGAGCCGGAACCGGACCTTGCGTTGGCCTTGCGCAAGCCGCCACGAGGGCGGCATCTGCGCACCGCGCTGCTCGTGGTCGAGGTCGCCGTCAGCTCCCACCAAACCGACCGGGGCGTGAAGGCCAAGCTCTATGCGCGTGCACTGGTGCCGACCTATTGGGTCGTGGACGTGCCCGGAAGGGCCGTGGAGGTACGCACACAGCCAGGCGCCGATGGCTACGGGCATTGCGAGATCTATCGGCAGAGAAGCGTTGTGCCCTCGCCGCTCGACGGCGTTGAGGATCTCGATGTCGCCGTGCTGCTCGCGGACCTCGCAACCTGAGCGCCTGCTCGCATTGACCCCGATCGGGGTGAACGCAGTGCGCCCGACCGAGGCGAAAGCGGGGCGGCTAGCTTGCGGCGACCTCCAGGGCGTACTTGCCCTGGGCGCCGTCGCTGCCCTTCACCGGGTACTCGCCGGTGAAGCATGCGTCACAGTGCGTTGTGCGCGTGGCGCCCACGGCCTCGTACACGCCCTCCAGCGAGAGGTAGGCAAGCGAATCGCACCCGAGCTCGGCGGCGATCTCCGGCACGCTGCGCTCGTGGGCGATCATCTCCTCGCGCGTGGACATGTCGATGCCGTAGTGGCAGGGATGCTTGATCGGCGGCGCGCTGATGCGCATGTGCACCTCGGTGGCGCCCGCGTCCCTGAGCATCTGCACGATCTGGCGCGTGGTGTTGCCACGCACGATCGAGTCATCGACGACCACCAGGCGCTTGCCGCCGACAATCTCGGGCAGCGGGTTGAACTTGAGACGCAGCCCATGCTTGCGCAGCTCCTGGCCGGGCTGGATGAACGTGCGAGCGACGTAGCGGTTCTTGACAAAGCCGTCGTCCTGGGGCAGGCCACTGGCGCGCGCGAAGCCGCGGGCCGCGGCGTTGCCCGAGTCGGGCACGGGGATCACGAGATCGGCATCCGCCGGGGACTCGCGCGCGAGGATCTCGCCCATGCGCCCGCGCGCGACCTGCAGTACCTGACCGTTCATGCGCGAGTCAGGGCGCGCGAAGTAGATGTACTCGAAAACGCAAAACGACTTGCGCGAGTCGGGCAGCACACGACGGCTTTCGAGACCGTGCTCGCCGAAGGTGACGATCTCGCCGGGCTCAACGTCGCGCAGCAGCTTGGCGCCGATGATGTCAAACGCGCACGACTCCGACGCGACGCAGTAGCGCGGAGGCTCCCCGTCCGAGCCCTCGATCACACCGAGCGCGAGCGGTCGCAGGCCGTGCGGGTCGCGGAAGGCCACGACGCGGTCCTTGGTCATCACGACGATCGAGAACGCGCCGTGCAGGCGCGGCAGGATGTCGGCGATCGCATCCTCGATCTGCTCGGCCGGGTGGGTGGCGATCAGCGCCGCCACGATCTCCGAATCGGAGGTCGAGCTGAACGTGACGCCGCGCTCTGCCAGCTCGTCGTGCAGCTCGACGGCGTTGATCAGGTTGCCGTTGTGGGCCAGCGCCAACTCACGGCTGGAGCCGTTGGTGCCCTCCGAGCGGTGCACCGGCTGGGAGTTCTCCCAGGCGTTGGAGCCGGTCGTGGAGTAGCGCACGTGGCCGATCGCGAGCTCGCCCGCGAGCGTGCGCAGGTCGTTCTCGCCGAACACCTGGCTGACGAGACCAAGCTCGCGGCGGGTCATGATGTTGCCGCCGCGGTCGGCCGCCGCGATCCCCGCCGACTCCTGACCGCGGTGCTGCAGCGCGTATAGCGCGAAGTACGACAGGCGCGAGACCTCGTGTCCGGGCGCGTATATGCCAAACACACCGCACTCGTCGCGCGGTCCGTCGCGGTCCTCCGGACAAGCGTCGCAGAGCATCGTTTAGCTCACGCTAGCACTCATGCGAACAACTCAGCCAATGCACCGTGCGCGTCGACGAGCTCAGGCAGAGTTAGATCTATCTGACTACCCATTCTCAGCGACTGACCTTCGACGACTCCGATAATGCTGACGGTCGTCTGCTCAGAGACGATCCGCAGCGCCTGCTCGTCACCGCTCACCACGAAGCCACCCGAGCACTCTCCAAAGTGCGTGGTCGCGGCCGCGGCCGAGATGCCGCTCCAGTCCGCCTCGCGTCCCGTCGCAGCGGCCGGCTCAGCCCCAAAAAACTCCTTCCCAAACGACACCCGCGCCCCGAGGTTGCCGGCCAGGCAGCACTCCGCCAACGCGACGGCCAGGCCGCCCTCGGCGATGTCGTGGGCGCTCGAAGAGCGCGCCGGCGCGCACCGCCTCGCGGACCGCCTCCTGCGCGGCCGTGACCGCGTCGACGTCGATCGCGGGCAGCCCGTCGGGCAGCTCCCAGCCCCACAGCTTCGCCAGCTCGCTCGCATCGAGCGACGGCGCGAAGGGGCCGACGAGCGCGATCGCATCGCCCGCGCGTGCGAAGCCGAGACGGCCCGCGCGGCGCACGTCGGGCAGCTTGCCGACCATGCCGATCACCGGTGTCGGGTAGATCGGCCCGCGGGGGGGTGGGCTCTCGTTATAGAGCGACACGTTGCCGCCCACGATCGGCGCCCGCAGGGCGCGGCACGCGTCGCCGAGGCCGCGCACCGCCTCGGTCAGCTGCCACGCGATGTGCGACTTCTCCGGGTTGCCAAAGTTGAGGTTGTTGGTCGTGCCGAGCGGGCTCGCTCCTACGCATGCGAGATTCGACGCGCACTCGAGCACCGCCGCGACCGTGCCCGTGTATGGATCGGCCGCCACGCGCCTGCCGTTGCAGTCGATCGAAACCCCCAGTGCGCCGCCATCGGGAAGCCGCAGCACCGCCGCGTCGGCCTGCTCGGGGCGGCGCACCGTACGCGATTGCACAACCGCGTCGTACTGCTCGAACAGGGGCCTGCGTGAGGCGATATTCGCCGAGGACAGCAACGCGAGCAGTGTCTCCGCCGGCGTGATTTTTTGGGGGAGCAGCGCCTCCGGCGCTGGGTAGGGCGTGCGGGTCGGCCTAACGGGGTCGAGGTCATACAGCGGGCAATCGTCCACCAGCGCCCGCACCGGCATCTCTCCGACCAGCTCGCCGGCCTTGAACACACGCATCTGGCCCGTGTCGGTGACCGTGCCGATCGGTGCGCCGCCGACCTCCCACTTCTCGCACAGTTCGAGCACCGCTCCCACGTTGCCCGGCTCCACCACGCACAGCATGCGCTCCTGGGACTCGCTCACCATGATCTCAAACGGCTCCATGTCGGCCTCGCGCAGGGGCACGCCCGCCACGTCGATGTCGATCCCGACCTCGCCCTTGGAGGCCATCTCCGAGGCCGAGGAGGTGAGGCCGGCCGCGCCGAGGTCCTGTAGGGAGACGAGCAGCCCGCGCGCCAGCAACTCCAGCGAGCACTCCATCAGCTTCTTCTCCTCGAATGGATCGCCCACCTGCACGGTCGGGCGCTTGTCGTCATCCTCGCCCAACTCGGCGGACGCCAGCACGGAGGCACCACCGATGCCGTCGCGGCCGGTGGAGGCGCCGAACAAGAGCACCACGTTGCCGATCCCCACGGCGGCACTGGTCACGAGCTGCTCGCGGCGGGCCAAGCCGAGCGCCATCGCGTTGACCAGACAGTTCTGCTCGTAGGGGCCCTCGAAGTACACCTCGCCGCCGACCGTCGGCACGCCGATCGAGTTGCCGTAATGGCCGATACCGGCCACGGCACGATCGAGCAGATAGCGCGAGCGTGCACCATCCCCTCCGGTTCCACCCCCGCGGTGGGATTTGAGATGAGGCTCGCCGAATCTCAACGAATCGAGCACGGCGATCGGGCGCGCGCCGATCGCGAAGATGTCGCGCAATATGCCCCCCACACCGGTGGCCGCGCCCTGGAAGGGCTCAACCGCGCTGGGGTGGTTGTGGGACTCGACCTTAAACGCACACACGAGGCCGTCGCCGACATCCACGGCGCCGGCGTTCTCACCGGGGCCCATCACCACGCTCGGTCCTTCCGTCGGCAGCGTGCGCAACAGCTTCTTGGAGTGCTTGTATGCGCAGTGCTCGCTCCACAGCAGCGAGTACATCGCCAGCTCAACCTGGTTTGGAGCGCGGGGGGGTTGGGCGTGAATCTCGCAGATCAGCTCGTACTCGGCCTCGGTCAGTCCAAGCGCGAGCGCGTCCCGCAAGCCGGGCAGGGTCGCCGCCTCAGACATGGGCGTCTGCCTGCTTGCCGCGTGCCCTTTGGGTGCCGTGTGCTCCTTGGGTATGCCCTTCAGGGTGTGCCCCGGAGGGTATGCCCGCATGGGTGCCCTCCACTGTCATCCGCATCGAGGCAAAGATGCACAGCCCGTCCGTGGAACCCGTCAGCTCGTCGACGGCGTGCTCGGGATGGGGCATTAGGCCAAACACGTTGCCCTGCTCGTTGCGCACGCCGGCAATGTCGTTCAGCGAGCCGTTGAAGTTCTCCCCTGGCGCGTAGCGCAGCACGACCTGACCATGCTCGTGCATCGAGGCGAGCGTCGGCTCGTCGGCGTAGTAGCGGCCCCACGAGTGCTTGGCGGGGATGCTCAGCGTCAAGCGCCCGGCGGCGGTCGAGCCTGCGCTCACGCTCGTGTGCCCGTCCGCCGGCAGGTCTCGGTCCTCCCCGCACGCGCAGGTGAACGCGCCGTCGGATTCCACCACGTCCAGCCGCACCTGCCTGAAGGTGAAGCGCAGGTTCGCGTTTGGCAACAGCGCCCCAGGCAAGAGGTGCGCCTCGCACAGAACCTGGAAGCCGTTGCAGATGCCGAGCACCAGGCCGCCATCGTTGGCGAAGGAGATCACCGACTCCATCACCGGCGAGAAGCGCGCAATCGCACCGGCGCGCAAATAATCCCCATAGGAGAAGCCGCCTGGCACGACAATCGCGTCTGCGCCCTTCAGATCGCGTTCGCCATGCCACAACAGCTCGGCGTCGCCCACGCGCCGCGCCGCATCCAGCGCATCCAGCTCGTCGCAGGAGCCGGGGAACCGAAGGACGCCGAACTTCACTGGAGCGTCGCCACCGCATCGGCATCGGCCGGGTCGATGCGCTCCAGCCCGCCGATCCCGTCAAACCCTCGGTCCGAGCTTACGATCGCGTCGATTTCGCGATTGAGCGCTTGCGCGGCAAAGATCGCATCGCGCATGTCCAGTCGCTCGTGCGCACACCAAAGATCCAGGGCACGCTCGATGTCGCTCCGCTCGACCGTGTGCAATGGACACACGCCGGCGATGTCGCGCGAGGATTCGGCGGCGCGCGAGCGAGCTATGCCATGCCTGCACCGCACGTACGCGAACTCGTGTACCAACTCGATGCTCATCTCTGCGGCCAGGCGCCCATCTCTCATCTCGATCAGGATCGCTCGACATGGCTCGCGATAACGGTGCTCGCCGCCGAGCGCATAGATGAACACGCTCGTGTCGAGGAGGAAGCGACGCACTCGCCGGTCAGTCTTCGCTGTGGGATTCGTCGTATGCCTTCATAACGCTGGCGTACCGGTCTTCGAGCATCTGCTTCTTCATCACCGACCAGTCCTCGACGGGCGTCGGCTCAGCCGCAAGCAGTTCGTCGATCGCTCTCGCCCGATCCCCATGGACGCGCGAAAGCTTTTCGTCGATCGCCTCGCGAATCAGGGCCCCAAGCGAGATACCGCGTTGCGCGGCGGTTTCGCGTAGCCGGCGGTGCAGATCGTCGTCGAGCAGCAGTTGGGTGCGGCGTGTCAGAGAAGGCATATGCACACAGTAGCATGAACATACACATGTGTACGTTTGGTTCTCATTCGAGAATGACCTCGTAATCCTCGACGAGCGGGTTCGCGAGCAGCTTCTCGCACATCGGCTCGAGCTGGCTGGCGTCCTCCACGTCGAGCTCCACGAGCCGGCCGATGTGAACGTTCGCGACGCCCTCGAACCCGAGCGCGGGCAACGCGCGCTGCACCGCCTCGCCCTGCGGGTCGAGGATGCCCGCCTTCGGACGGATCAGTACGCGAGCGCGCATCTATGCCCCGCGACTTACGGCGTCGCGATCGCACCAGGCCCGTGCCAGACCGCACCGTCCCATCTAAGAGGACTCGCCGTCAGAGGAGGCGCCGGTGCGCTGCAGCCACGCGTCGAACGGCTCGCCCACGATCAGCTCATACGCCTCGACATAGCGCGCGCGGGTGCCCGCGACGACATCGTCGGGGATCGCCGGCGCCGGCGGCTTCTTGTCCCAGCCGCTGCCCGCCGCCCAGTCGCGCACATACTGCTTGTCAAAGCTCGGCTGGCCTTTGCCGAGCTCAAACCCCTCGACCGGCCAGTAGCGCGAGGAGTCGGGCGTCAGCACCTCGTCGCCCACCACCAGCTCGCCGTCTTCGTCGAGCCCCAGCTCGAACTTCGTGTCGGCGAGGATCACGCCGCGCTCGCGCGCGTGCGCCGCCGCATAGGAGTAGAGGTCAATCGAAATGTCCCTGACGCGTTCCATCAGAGCGCGGTCGCCAACCAGCTCGGCGGCGCGCTCGAAGTCGATCGCCTCGTCATGGCCGACCTCGGCCTTCGTGCTGGGCGTGAAGATCGGCTCGGGCAGCTGCTCTGACTCGCGCAGGCCCGCCGGCAGCTCGATCCCCGACACCCTGCCGCTCGCCTGATAGTCCTTCCAGGCCGAGCCCGTGATGTAACCGCGCACCACGCACTCCACCGGCAGCATCTTCAGCTTGCGCACCACCAGCGCCCTACCGCGTGCCTCGCCCGGCACACCATCGGTTGCGGAGATCATGTGGTTGGCGACGATCTGCCTGGTCTGCTCAAACCAGAACGCCGACAGCCCCGTCAGAACCTTGCCCTTGTCGGGGATCGGCGTAGGGTGGACCGCGTCGTAGGTGGAGATGCGATCGCTGGCGACCATCAAGAGGCGGTCGTCAAGGTCATACAGCTCGCGCACCTTGCCGCTTGCGATTAGGGGCAGATCGGCCAGAGCGGTCACTTTTCGCGATGCTAGCAATGCCCGAGGACCGGACGGCGGCGCGCTGCGGCCCTCAGAGTGCTCACAGCTCACGCGATCTCATCGAGCCTGGCCACGATCTGCCCGGCGTAGCGGGTGAAATGCTCGTAATCGAAGATGGCGCTCACGTCGAGGTCCGCGGTTCGATCGTCTGCCCCGAGCAGGCCACTCAGTGGGATTCCCTCGTCCCATGCACGCTGGGCCAGCTCCTGGGTGATCCTGTAGGCGTCATCGCGCACCATCGGCGGGCGACCACGCTCGGCATCCCCCTCCACCAGTGCCAGCAGCACACGCTGGGAGAAGAGGGCTCCCCACGTCTTCTCGAGGTTCTCGCGCATCCGGTGCTCGTCGACGACCAACCCCTGCACCAGCCTGACGGCGCTGTGCTGCATGTGGTCGATCAGGATCGTCGAGTCGGGCAGGATCACGCGCTCCACCGAGGAGTGGGAGATGTCGCGCTCGTGCCATAGCGCGACGTTCTCCAGGGCGGCCTGCGCATTGGCGCGCAGCACGCGCGCCAGCCCCGAGATCTGCTCGCTCTTGATCGGGTTGCGCTTGTGAGGCATCGCCGAGCTGCCCTTCTGCCCGGCTCTGAACGGCTCCTGAGCCTCGCGCACCTCCGTGCGCTGCAGATGGCGGATCTCGATCGCCAGTCGCTCCAGGCCGGCGCCCGCCAGCGCGATCGTCTGCAACAGCTCGGCATGACGATCGCGCGCGACAACCTGCGTGGAGACGTCCTCGCGCGCCAGCCCAAGCCGCTCCAGCACACGCCGCTCGAACTCGGGGCTGGTCGCCGCGTAGGTTCCGACCGCCCCGGAGATCGCCCCCACCGCCGCCTGCTCGAAGGAGCGCTGGAGGCGCAGCGCGTTGCGGTGCGCCTCGAAGGCAAATCCGGCGAGCTTGACGCCAAACGTCGTCGGCTCGGCGTGCACCCCGTGCGTGCGCCCCACGCACAGCGTGTCCACGTGCTCGCGCGCGCGCGCCGCGAGCGCCTGCACGAGCGCCTGCGCTCCCGGCACGATCGCCTCGCCGGCAGCGCGCAGCTGCAGCGCAAGCGCCGTGTCGAGCACGTCGGAGGAGGTCAATCCGAAGTGGATCCAGCGTCCGGCCTCGCCGGCGCTTGCAGACAGCACGTCCACGAACGCAGCCACGTCGTGGTCGGTCGTGCGCTCGCGCTCGTTGACAGCCTCCACGGTGAACCTCGCCGCGCGAATCGCCGCCAGCTCCGCGGCGCTCGGGCGCTCGCCGCCTGAGAGCAGCGCCGGCAACTCCTCGCAGGCAGCCACCTCCACGCGCCGCCATGCCTCCATGCGCGCTTCGTCGGTCCATATGGCACCCAGCTCAGGGCGTGTATAGCGGGATATCACCCCAGGGATTATCCCTGTCGCTTGGGACGGTACGCGGCGCGGCGCTCGCCGACCCGCCGGCAGAGCGCTCCGATCGCCGTTACGCCCCGCGATCCTGTACAACGGGAGTGAGCGCACAGGCGGCGCGAACCAACTCGCGAAAGGCGGAAGAGCTATGCCCACTTACATCATGCTCTCGACGTTGACCCCCGAGGGGGTGCAAACCGTCAAGAACAACCCGCAGCGGATTCGCGAGGTCAACAAGGAGGTCGAGCAGCTCGGCGCGACCGTCAAGGCGCAGTGGGCGACGCTTGGCGCCGTGGACTTCGTCTCGGTCGTGGAGGCTCCCGACGAGAAGACGATGGCACGCGTGTCCTTGGAGCTGGGCTCGCGCGGGACGGGCCGCTATGAGACGCTGGCCGCCATCCCGGTAGATGAGTTCATCGCCTCCCTGTGAAGGCTCTCGTCGTCGGAGCCGGCGGTCGTGAGCACGCGCTCGTGCGGGCGCTGGCGCGCTCGCCGCAGAGGCCCGAGCTGCTGTGCGCGCCCGGCAACGCGGGCATCGCGGGGGACGCGCGCCTGCTGGATGTGGCGGTCGAGGACATCGAGGGGCTCGTGGCGGCCGTGGAGCGCGAGGGCGTCGAGCTGACCGTGGTGGGACCGGAGGTCCCGCTCGTGGCCGGGCTGGTGGACGCGCTCGCCGGGCGCGGCCACGCAGCGTTCGGTCCGAGCGCCGCTGCCGCGCGGCTGGAGGGCTCCAAGGCGTTTGCGAAGGACGCGATGGAGCAGGCCGGCGTGCCGACCGCGCGCTGGCGAGGGGTGGACTCGCTTGCGCAGGGGATCGAGGCGGTGCAGGAGCTGTCCAACCCCGGCGTCGTCGTGAAGGCCGACGGGCTCGCCGCGGGCAAGGGGGTGACCGTCGCCGAGAACGTGGCCCAGGCGCAGGCCGCGTTGAGCGAGATCTTCGTCGAGGGTCGTTTCACCCCATCCGGGGCACATGGCGGCGAGGGTGGCTCCGGTGGGCCTGGGGTGCCTTCCACGGCAGGGGGCCGGCGGGCGATCGTGGAGGAGCTGCTGGTGGGCGAGGAGCTGTCATTGCTCGCGCTGTGCGACGGGATACGCGCCGTCCCGATGGCCCCGGCACGCGACTTCAAGCGCATCTTCGACGGCGACCAGGGACCGAACACGGGCGGGATGGGCTCCTACTCGCCGGTGGCCGGTTTCGACCCTGCGGGCGTGCGCGAGCTGGCCACCGCCGTGCACCAGCCGATCGTGGACCTCATGCGCGAGCGCGGCACGCCGTTTCACGGCGTGCTCTACGCGGGCCTGATGCTGACCTCAGACGGTCCGCGCGTGCTGGAGTTCAACGTGCGCTTCGGCGATCCCGAGACGCAGGCTGTGCTCCCGCGCCTGCGCTCGGATCTGCTGGAGCTGCTGCTGGCAGCCACTCACCCTGGTGGCCTGAAGGGCGTCGAGCTGGCGTGGACGAGCGAGTGGGCGGTGGCGCTGGTGCTTGCAAGCGCGGGCTATCCCGCTTCGTCCTCCAGCGGCGATGAGATCCATGGGCTTGAGCACGTACCCGCCGACGTCGAGGTGACACACGCGGGCACGGCTCAGGGCGAGGATGCGCTCGTCACGGCCGGCGGGCGCGTGCTCAACGTCACCGCGCTCGGCCCGAGCGCGATGACGGCCCGAGCGACCGCGTACGGCGCCGCCGAGAAGATCTCCTTCGAGGGCATGCAACTGCGACGCGACATCGCCGCCGAGGCCGAACGTGAGAGGATTCCAAGCGCACCATGAGCGACGCTGCCCCCACACCGATCCATCTCGCCGAGGCCGAGGAGCAGGCCAAGCTGGAGGAGTTCGACGTCGCCGGGCCGCTGATCGGGATCGTGATGGGTTCCGCCAGCGACATGGACGCGATGGACAAGGCCGCCAAGGAGCTGCGCGAGCGCGGCATCCCCCACGAGGTGCAGGTCATGTCCGCCCATCGCGAAGCGGATGTGGTGGCCGAGTACGCCAAGGACGCCAAGTCGCGCGGCCTGCGGGTCATCATCGCGGGCGCCGGCATCTCCGCGGCGCTCCCGGGCGCGGTGGCCGCGCACACCGACCTGCCCGTGATCGGCGTGCCGCTGTCCGGGCGATTGACGGCCGCGGGCGGGCTCGACGCGATCCTCTCGATCGTGCAGATGCCGCCGGGCGTGCCGGTGGCTTGCGTTGGGCTTGACAACGCACGCAACGCGGCGATCCTAGCCGCGCAGATTCTTGCCGCATAGCCGTCAATAAAGCGGTCGGGCCCTCCCCCAAACGGGACCGGCCCCCAAAAACGGTCGGGCTCACCGCGCACGCATGTCGCGCACTGCGGGAGCGCGGGTGGGGACGTCGACTTCTGCCGCCGACGCCCCCAGAACGTCCGCTAGTGCTTTTTGCCTTTACCGTGTTTCTTGCGTTTGGCGGCTTTTTTGCTCAAGTGCACGACCGTGGAGACCGTGTGTGCGACCGGAGGCCCACCCAGCGCCGACTGGAACGTGAACGTGCCGCTCACGTGCAGCGTGTGACCGGCCTTCAGCGCCTTCAACGCCTTGGAGTCGGCGTGCACCTTGACCTCGACAGTGCCGGCCGAGACGCTCTGCGAGCCGCTGGCAAACAACACCAGCGTGGCCACGCACCTGCCCCTGTGCTTGATTTCGGTCTTCTGGCACTTCTTGGGCTTGGCTTTGCCTTTCTTCCTGGCCACTTCGGCCAGCGCCGGTTCGTTGGCGCCGAGTGAGATTCCGAGCGAGTCCGCGAAACCGACGTCGGCGTTCTTGAAGAACAGGGTCCACTTCAACGTGCCCGCGGTTGGGAACGTGAAGAAGAAGTCGATGTCGTCGGTTTTGGAGTCAAATGACGGGGACTTGGCCTGGGTGAAGTTGCCGCCGGGGATCGTCAGGGTGTTGCTGGTGGCGTTGGCGGAGGCGGCGCCGGTGGTCGTCACGGCACATTTTCCGCCGCCATCTGCGACCACCGACTCGGCGCACACCTCGATCTTTGCTATCCCGGCGCGCGTGACAGCATCAGTCACCAGTCCGCTTATCTGTCCCCCGGTATGCAATTCGGCGTTCGCGGTCGAGGGTGCACCGCCTGCGGTCACCGATATACCGCTCTCGGACTGGGGCAGATAAGGGCCTTCTTCCTCCGGGTAGAACGTCAATCCATAGGAGTTGCTTGGAAGCGAGGAGATCGTATATTCGCCACTGGAATTGGTGTCGTCGCAGCGACCATATTCTTCGCCGGATGCCTCGGCGCACACCTGAACGTCTCCGATCCCTGCATGCGTAGAGGCGTCTGTCACCCTACCGGTGATCTGCCCACCGACGAGCAGTTTTGCGTCGACACCGTGCGTGGTCACACCCGCTTTGACCGACACGTTTTCAGCTGAGCTATCCAGGAAATTATCTGAATACGCGTAGAAGTTAACCGTGTAAGAAGATCCGCTTGGCAGACCCTCGATTTTGTATTCACCGTTGCCGTTGGTTTCCGTGCAACCCTCGTCAGTGCCGCTTTCGCCAGCACATGCCTCGACATCTGCTAGCGGTGGTTCACCCGAGGCCGCACTGGTGACACGCCCTTCGATCTCACCGCCTTCAATCATTTTTGCGTCGATTCCAGGCGTGGTCGTATTCGCCAGCACGGGTACCTTCGTGGCTTCCTCGTAAGTGGCCGCGTCGTTGTAGTACTGGAATATGTAATCCTGCGTCATGCATGGCGTGGTCTGGCAGTTCTCGCCCGAGAACCAGACCTCGAATGAGCCTTCGGGTAGACCAGAGAAGGTGTATTCGCCGTTCGAGTTAGTTTCCGTGCAGTTATCGAAGAACACTTCTTCAGTCGTGTCGTAGGCGCACACCTCGATGCCCTCGAGTCTGGCCGCGCTCGCATTGGTAACGACTCCCTTGATTTGCCCACCTTGGTTTGCGGACTGCAGTTCCGCATTGATGCCAGCGACCGTCGTTCCGGCAGTCACGCCGACCTCTTCGGCCTGGCCCAGGGAGGACTTGCCGTTGAAGTACTGCGTCAGATAGCCAGATTCATCAAAATCCGAGGAGAATTCGACCGTATAGGAGCCGCCCTGTAGCTCGGAGATCGTGTATTCGCCGTTGGTGTTTGTGGGCGAGCAGTTCCCATATTTGGCTGATTGGTCCTCGGCACACACCTCAATGCTCGCAACCGGCGCGTGCGTCGCTGCCGCCGTCACCCGTCCACTGATCTGCCCGCCAGCATGAAGTTCGGCGTTGACACCCTCGGTAGTAGCCGGCACCGTGACCGACACAGGAGTTCCTTCAGTTTCTGTGGACTTGCCGTTGTAGTACTGATACAGATAGTTGAAGCCTTCGTCCTCGGCGTAGAATCCGACCTTGTACGAACCGCTCGCCAAACCCGAGATCGTGTAGGTCCCGCCCCCGTTTCCGGCGGTCACCTGGCAGGAGATCGCGTGGCCCTGGTCGGCGGCCTGCACGACGTACGTGTTGCCGGCCTGGCCTGCAATCGGGACGCCGCTGCGCAGCCAGGTGTAGGAGAAGCTTGTCGGGTTGTTGGCCCAGGTGCCGCTCGAGCAGCTGAGCGTCTGCCCGAGCGCGGGGGTACCCGCGAGTGTGGGAGCTGTGGTGTTGACTGGCGCGAGCGCCGCTTTTGTGGTCGGCGTCACCTCCTCGATGGCCGAAGCCAGCGTGGGCATCAGCATCATGCTGAACAGTGCGATCGTGACCAGCATCGCTCCACGTACACCTATGCGCGTTGAACCGCCGCGCTTGCCTATATACCGCATCGAGTCTCGTCTCCTGAAGTCGGGTGCGTGCGGATCGTATCGGTTCAGGCTGCAGGAACTCCTGCCGGGTCTAGCAAAATCTCCCCGTCGACAGCATCGGCGACAACGCTCTCCCCGGAATGGAAGCGTCCCTCGAGCAGCGCGAGCGCGAGCTTGTCCACCAGCTGCTTCTGAATCACCCGTCGCAGCGGCCGTGCACCATACGTGGGGTCATAGCCCATGTTCCCCAGCAGCTCGCGCGCGGCTGGCGTGATCTCCAGCTGCACCCCGCGCTCTGACACGCGCTCGGTAACCTGCGCCAGCTGCAGATCCACTATCTCGCCGATCTGCTCGCGCGAGAGCGGGTCAAAGCGCACTATGTCATCGAGCCGGTTGATGAACTCGGGCTTGAAGTGCTGGGTCAGCTCCGAGCGCATGTCATCGCCAGTTGCCGACACCGGAATATTGGATGTCATGATCAAGACGGTGTTCTTGAAGTCCACGGTGCGGCCCTGTCCATCGGTGAGGCGCCCGTCGTCCATCACCTGCAGGAGCGTGTTGAACACGTCTGGATGCGCCTTCTCGATCTCATCCAGCAGCACAACGCTGTAGGGGCGACGGCGCACCGCCTCGGTCAGCTGGCCGCCCTCTTCGTAGCCGACATATCCGGGGGGCGCACCGACCAGACGTGAAACGGAGTGCTTCTCCATGTACTCGCTCATGTCAATTCGCACCATTGCGTCCTGAGAGTCGAACATGAACTCCGCCAGTGCGCGCGCCAGCTCGGTCTTACCGACACCGGTCGGTCCAAGAAACAGGAAAGTTCCGATTGGGCGATTTGGGTCCTGCAACCCTGCACGCGAACGGCGCAGCGCGGTGGCAACCGCCTCGACCGCCTCATCCTGGCCGACGACGCGTTCGTGCAGGCGCTCCTCCATGTGGATCAGCTTCTCCACCTCGCCCTCCAAGAGGCGCGAGACCGGGATGCCCGTCCAGCGCGCGACGACCTCGGCGATATCCTCGGCGTCGACCTCCTCCTTGAGGAATTGCGGGGCCTCTGGCGCGCCCCCATCCACCCCAGCCTCACCATCCCCCTTTGCACGCTCTGCGGCTTCATGCTCGGCCAGCTGGCGCTCTAGCTCGGGGATCTCGCCGTAGCGCAGCTCGGCGGCGCGCTGCAGGTTTGCTTCGCGCTCGGCACGCTCAGCCTCCACGCGCGCCTGCTCCAGACGTTCCTTGGTCTCGCGCACGCCCTGGATCGCCTGCTTCTCCTTCTCCCACTGCGCGCGCATCTCGCTGGAGAGCGCACGCAACTCGCCCAGCTCGGACTCGATCGCCTCGCGACGCTCCTGCGAGGCCTCGTCCTTCTCCTTGCGAAGCGACGTGAGCTCGATCTCGAGCTGCATCACGCGGCGGTCGACCTCGTCAATCTCGGTCGGCACCGAGTCGATCTCGATGCGCAACCGCGAGGCGGCCTCGTCGATCAGGTCGATCGCCTTATCGGGTAGGAAGCGATCGGCGATATAGCGGTGCGACAGCGTGGCGGCGGCGATCAGCGCGCTGTCCTGGATGCGCACGCCGTGGTGGGTCTCATAGCGCTCCTTCAGTCCGCGCAGAATCGCGATCGTGTCCTGCACGCTCGGCTCGCCAACCATCACTGGCTGGAAACGCCGCTCGAGGGCCGCGTCCTTCTCGATGTACTTGCGGTACTCGTCGAGCGTCGTGGCGCCCACGCAGCGCAGCTCACCACGGGCGAGCATCGGCTTGAGCAGATTGGCGGCGTCGACCGCCCCCTGCGCCGCACCCGCGCCGACGATCGTGTGCAGCTCATCGAGGAACAGAATGACCGTGCCCTGCGCCTCTGAGACTTCCGCGAGCACACCCTTCAGACGCTCCTCGAACTCGCCGCGATAGACGGCGCCCGCGACCAGGGCGCCCATGTCCAGGGCGATCACGCGCCGCTCGCGCAGCGACTCGGGCACGTCGCCTGAGACGACGCGCTGAGCCAGTCCCTCGACGATCGCGGTCTTGCCGACGCCGGGCTCGCCGATCAGCACGGGGTTGTTCTTGGTACGACGCGAGAGCACCTGGATCACGCGGCGGATCTCCTCGTCGCGCCCGATCACCGGATCGAGCTTGCCCTGCTCGGCCAGCTCTGTAAGGTCCTTGCCAAAGCGCTCCAGCGGCTTTTGCTGATCCTCGGGCGGGGCTTGCATCGCGGGGCCACGCGGCATCTGTCCGTCTGGTGGCGTCATCGCCGACCCCTTCGACTCATCGCTTGTCCGCTTCAGCTCGCCTTGCCCGCCTCATCGGCACCCGAAAGGGTGAGCGAGCATCGGCGGCGCGCACGAGATCCGTTCCTGGTGGGCGGGAATTCGGAAACGGAACGAGCTCGGCGCGGAGGGAGCGACGCACCCGCTCGAGCTCCTCGGCCAGCTCGACCTGTGCGCGCAGCGCCTGCAGCTCGAGCTCCTCGATGCGCTCGTGCATCTGGTGCACCTCGGACTCGAGGTCGAGCACGCGCTGGACCCCGGCGAGGTTGAGTCCCAGCTCGCCTGTCATCTCGTGGATGCGGCGCAGCTTCTCGACATCGCTCTGGGAGTACAGGCGCGTGCCCTTGGGGGAGCGCTTGGGCTCCACCAGTCCGCGCGACTCATACATGCGCAGCGTCTGCGGGTGCATGTCGGCCAGCTCGGCGGCGATCGAGATCATGAACACACCGCGGTCGGTCTCGACCTCGACACGGGTAACGCGCTTGCCGGTCACGAGCATGCCTCCGTGCGGAATCCGGTCCGTGGGTTGACCCTCATGACGACACCTCGGAGAACAGCTTGGCGCGGGGATTGCCGTTCATAACCTTCGAGAGCTCGTCCACGGCGGCGCGCTGCTCGTCGCTGAGCTCGGCGGGGACGTCGAGCGTGAAGCGATAGTGGATGTCGCCGCGACTCTTGCTGCCCAGCTTGGGTGGACCCTCGCCGCGCAGGCGCTGGAGCTCGCCGTGGTGGGTACCGGGCTTCACGCGCAGCGTCTTCGATCCGTCGAGCGTCGGCACGCGCACCTCGGCGCCGAGCAGCGCCTCGGGGATCGTGAGCGGAACCTCGACCTCGAGGTTCTCCCCCTTGCGCTTGAACGCAGAGGAGGGATCAACGTGTGTGACGACATACAGGTCGCCGGCGGGCCCTCCGCGCGCTCCCGCCTCGCCCTTGCCGGGCACGCGGATGCGCGATCCCTCCTTGACGCCCGCGGGGATGTTGACGCGGAACTTCTTGACGGTCCGCACCGCGCCCGAGCCGTGGCATGTGGGACAGGGATCCTCTATGACGGTGCCGGAACCGCCGCACAGCGAGCAGGGCTGGGTGATCGAGAACATGCCCTGGCCCTCGCTCTCGATCCCGCGCCCTTCACAGCGCGGGCATACCTTCGGGGTCGTGCCGGGCTTGGCGCCGGTGCCGTGGCAGGTGGAGCACACGCTGCTGGTCGGCACCGACAGCGGGATCTGCGCGCCGGAGATCGACTGGTCGAAGGAGATCCGTACCTCGGTCTCCAGGTCGCGTCCGCGCTGCGGGCGCGAGCGGGCGCGCCGGCTGCCGGCGCCACCGCCGCCACCGCCGGGGCGGGCGGGCCCTGACCCACTGAACAGGTTGGAGAGGATGTCGCCCATCGAGGAGGCGTCGAAGTCGAAGTTGCCAAAGCCGCCAAAGCCCGGACCTCCCGACGCGCCACCGGCAAACGGACCGGTGCCGCTGTCGTACTGCTTGCGCTTCTCGGGATCTCCGAGCACGTCATGGGCCTGGGAGATCTCCTTGAAGCGCTCCTCGGCGTGCTTGTCGTCGGGGTTGCGATCGGGGTGGTACTTGCGCGCGAGATTGCGATAGGCCTTCTTGATGTCATCGGCGCTCGCCTTTTTGTCCACACCGAGCGTCTTGTAGTAGTCGGGACGGGTTGCCATGTAGGTCCCTCTAGGCGGCCACGAGCACGCGGGCCGGTCGAATGATCGTCTCGCCCATGCGATAGCCGTTCTGGAAGACCTCAGCGACCTCGCCGCTGACGGCACCCTCAACCGGCTGCTGGGCGACCGCCTCGTGGAGATTTGGATCGAATGGCTCGCCAAGCGGCGCAAACGCCTCTATGCCGAGCCGCGCCAGCGCCGCGCCCAGCTCCAAGCGCACGAGCCGCACGCCCGCGAGCAGCGGATCCTCGGCCTCGGCCGCCTCAATTGCGCGGTCGAGATTGTCGAGCGCCGGCAGCAGCTCCTTGGCCAGTTTGGCCACACCCCGCTCCTGCGCGGCGGCGGCATCGCGTGCCACGCGCTTGCGGTAGTTCTCGAAGTCGGCCTGCGTGCGCTGAGCGAGCGCCAGGTACTGGTCGCGCTCGGCAGCAGTCTTGACGAGCTCATCGAGGTCGCCCTCGATCTCGACAGCTTCGTCGTCAACTTCAACTATCTGCTCGGCCTCGACCTCCTCGATCTCCTGCTCCACCTCCTCCATCAGCTCTTGCCCTCGTCGACCACCTCGGCGTCGACGACGTCCTCCTCGGCCGCGGCGTCATTGTCCGTCGCCTCACCGGCGGCGCCATCGGCTGAAGCGGCCGCGTCGGCCTGCGCCTTCTGGTACATCGCCTCGGAGACCGCGTGGAATGCGCTCTGCAGGGCCTCGGTGCGAGCGTTGATCGCCGCCGGGTCCTCGGCCTCCAGCGAGTCGCGCACCTCCTTGATGGCCGCCTCGATGCGCTCCTTGGAGTCGGCGTCGACCTGGTCTCCGAGATCTGCCAGTTGGCGCTCGGCCTGATAGGCCGCGTTCTCGCCATTGTTCCGCGCCTCGGCGAGATCACGCGCCTTGCGGTCCTCCTCGGCGTGTGACTCGGCGTCGGTGACCATCCGCTTGATCTCATCCTCGCTGAGACCCGAGCCGGCCTTGATCTCGATCTTCTGCTCCTTGCCGGTGCCCAGGTCCTTGGCGGACACGTTGAGGATGCCGTTGGCGTCGATGTCAAAGGCGACTTCGATCTGCGGGATGCCGCGCGGTGCCGGCGGGATGCCGGTGAGCTGGAACTTGCCCAGCGACTTGTTGTACTGGGCCATCTCGCGCTCGCCCTGCAGCACGTGAATCTCAACCGAAGGCTGGTTGTCCTCGGCTGTGGAGAACACCTCGCCCTTGCGTGTCGGGATCGTGGTATTGCGCTCGATCAGCTTGGTCATGACGCCGCCCTTGGTCTCGATCCCGAGCGTCAGGGGTGTGACGTCGAGCAAGAGCACGTCCTTCACATCGCCGGCCAGCACGCCCGCCTGGATGGCGGCGCCGACGGCGACCACCTCGTCGGGATTCACGCCGCGGTGAGGATCCTTGCCGGTGAGCTCCTTGACCTTCTCCTGCACGGCGGGCATACGCGTCATGCCGCCGACGAGCACGATGTGGTCGATCTCCTTGACGCCCTTGTCCTTGGCGTCGTCGATCGCCTGGCGCACGGGCGCCACGACGCGGTCCAGCAGCGCCGATGTCAGCTCGGCGAGCTTGGCACGCGTGAGGCGCGTGTCCAGATGCTTGGGCCCGGAGGAGTCAGCCGTGATAAACGGCAGGTTGATCTGCGTCTCCTGCGTGGTGGACAGCTCGATCTTGGCCTTCTCGGCGGCCTCATACAGGCGCTGCAGAGCCATCGGGTCTGCGCTCAGGTCGATGCCCTGATCGCGCTTGAAGTCAGCCACGAGCCAGTCGACGATCGCCTTGTCGAAGTTATCGCCGCCCAGGTGATTGTCGCCGGCGGTGGACTTGACCTCGAACACGCCATCCCCGATCTCGAGCACGGACACGTCGAAGGTGCCGCCGCCGAGGTCGAACACGAGGATCGTCTGATCGGATTCCTTGTCGAGTCCGTACGCCAAAGATGCGGCGGTCGGCTCGTTGATGATGCGCTTGACCTCGAGGTTGGCGATCTTGCCGGCGTCCTTGGTGGCCTGGCGCTGGTCGTCGTTGAAGTAGGCCGGGACGGTGATCACGGCCGAGTCGACCGTTTCGCCGAGATAGGCTTCGGCGTCGGTCTTGAGCTTTTGCAGGATCATCGCCGAGATCTCCGGCGGCGAGTACTGCTCACCGGGGGAGGAGGGTGGGGCCTTTACTTCCACACGCGCGTCGCCGTTGGGACCGGAGACGACCTTGTAGGGGACGATCGACTCCTCCTCGCGGACCTCGGCCTCCTTGCGGCCCATGAAGCGCTTGATCGAAAAGACGGTGTTCTGAGGGTTGGTGACGGCCTGGCGCTTGGCCACAGTGCCGACGAGACGCTCACCGGATGCGGTGAAGGCGACTACGGAGGGAGTGGTGCGGCCGCCCTCGGCGTTCTCGATGACGGTGGGCTCGCCACCCTCGAGCACGGCCATGCACGAGTTGGTGGTGCCGAGGTCGATGCCTATGGTCTTGCCCATGGGGTGATGCTCCTTGGGTTGAATTTCAAAATCTGAGTCAGACTGTAGCAGATTATCTGCGGCGCTCAACGGGCCCAAACCGACCCGATCTCCGCTCAGGGGCGATCCCCACAACAGTCGACCTCCAGAGGCTGCTTACCCACACAGCCGCGCCCGCAAGCGGTAGCTTTTATCCATGACCGTCTCCAGGCCCCAGCTCTCGCTGCCGGCCAGCCTGCCCACCGCCACGGGGGCGCCTGTCAAGCCGAAGCTGCGCGGGGTCTCCCACCAGTACGCGTTCTTTGTGTCGCTTGCCTGCGGCGTCGCGCTGATTCTGGCCGCGTCCGACGGGCGCGCGCGACTTGCCGCAAGCATCTACGCGGCGGCCGTGTCGGCACTGCTGGGCACAAGCGCGCTCTATCACCGGGTCACATGGCGTCCCGCGGCGCGACGCTGGATGCGGCGCTTGGACCACTCGATGATCTTCGTGCTGATCGCCGGCACCTACACACCGGTGGCCCTGCTCGCGCTGAAAGGATCGCTGGCAACCACAATCCTGATCGTGCTATGGGCCGGGGCGCTCGGCGGCGCCGTGTTCAAGCTGCTGTGGATCGACGCGCCGAAGTGGCTGTTCGCCGGCGTGTATGTGGCACTCGGCTTGGTCTCAGCCGCGGTCTTCGGCGAGCTGCCCAGCGCGATCGGCTGGCTTGGGGTGGCCGGACTGGCTACCGGGGGGCTGCTGTATGTACTCGGAGCGATCGTGTACGCCAGCGGACGGCCGAACCCGTGGCCGAAGGTGTTCGGCTACCACGAGATCTTCCACGCGCTCGTGATCGCGGCGGCGGGACTGCAGTACGCGGTGATCGCCTTCGCCGTGCTGCCTCACGGTTGACGGCTGGGGCACATCCGCGCCAGGGCACACTGATCGCACGCCGGGTTGCGCGCGTGACAGGTGCGCCGCCCGTGGCGCAGCAGGTTCACGTGGAACTCGAGCTCGTGGCCCGCTGGCGTCAGTGCGAGCATCTGGTCGTGCAGTTCCTCGAAGGGCGCACCGGGCCGGAACAGGCCCAGTCGCGTGCCCACGCGCGAAACGTGCGTGTCGACCGGAATATCGGGCAGCCCGTAGGAAAACAACAGCACGCACGCGGCTGTCTTGCGGCCCACTCCTGGCAGTGCACATAGGTAGGCCCGACTGCGCTCGACCGGAGCATCGCGCATCCACTCCAGCGACAGAGAGTCCTTGGCCTCGGGTGCGGAGTCGGCGTCGCGCGTCGCGTCCGCCTCACGCGCGGGGTCGATCCCACGCGCGACTTGCGCTTCGCCCGCGGAGTCGACAATCGCGGCAAGGATCGCCTGTATACGCGCCGACTTGACCCTGGAGATACCACCCGGACGGATCGCCTCCTCGACAGCCGATACGGGCGCGGCCAGAACCGCCCAATAGTCGATCGGCTGGGCGGGCGGCGCAAAACGCTCGCGCAAGCGCAAGAACGCAACATCCCGATTGCGGTCGTTCGTGCTCTGCGAAAGCACCGTCAGGATCAGCTCGTCGAGCGGCCGTTCGTGGGGGGCCATACGCGGGGTTCCGTATACCTCGCGCAAGCGGTCGCGGATACGCAGCACACGCGCACGGGTCGGACGCTTCCAGGCGTAGGGCACAGCCCCACGCTATCGCCTCGCCCGCAGCGCCCTCAAGGTTGCGGAGCCTCGATCGCGTCGTGTATTCCTTGCCCTCGTGTTGTGAGTGTCCAGGCGTTTGGTTCGCCTTTGGTGTGGCCTTGGCCGTGGTTTTCGATCAAGTTGAAGCCTTCAAGGCGGTTGAGCAACCGTGATATTTGTCCTTGGTCTGCGATGCCGGCGGTGTCGGCGATCTGGCGGTTGCTGGCGCCTGGTTGCGCACCAATCGCGGCAAGCACGCGTGCGGTGCGGAATGTAAGGCGGATCGGGAGGTCCTTGAAGGGATCACGCGTGGACTTGGGTTTGTGACCGTCGCGCACGGGTTTCGCGCGTAGCGCCGGTCGGTCGAGCTCGCGGCGCGCCGCTGCAGGACCGAGGTAGGGGTGAACGATCATGCTCATCAATGGGTTCAACAAGTCGGTAAGCGGTGCGGGATGCCCTTCGAGGATTCGCGAGTGGAGCACAGAGATGGCACCACCCACCGTGCTCTGGGCTGTCAACGGAGAGGGTTCGACGCTGACCTTTGCTTCCTGGCGTCCTTCGTCGACGGCACTCGCCAGCGCGTCCAGCGCTCGCCGGCGAAACTCGGAGACCGCAGAGCCTGCCTTGAGTGCCTCGACCAGGCAGACGCGAGCGAGCGCCGGGTCCTCATCAAAGAGCTCGAGCAGCACAGCCAAAGCCCCACGAGTCCGCTCACGCCACCTGCGTGCTCTCTGTGTACGAGCTTCGCGCGCGTAGACAGGAAGGACGCTCTTGCAGATATGTCCGATCGCACTATCCAGCACAGCCAGAAAGCACGCTTCGCGATCCTCGAACAGATCATAGAACGTACGGCGCGAAACACCCGCGCGCTTGCATACACGGCCCACACCCGCGTCCTCCAAGCCATACTCGGCGAGCACTTCAGTAAACGCCAGCAGCAAGCGGCGACGTTGCATCTCCGCAACATGACCACCCTCACGGCCGCGACCCTTCTCCGTTGTCAGTCCATCAGACGAAACACCGCCGGATCGGGCCCGCGCGCGCGGCGTCAGTCTGCGTGCTCCCTGATGAGGACTAGGTGTCGCTCCCCGTGACGGCACCTCTGTCTTGATCGTCATGTCATTTCTTCTTGTTGTGTTTGCTTGTTTTCTTGGCCTTCTTCTTGACTGCCTTTTTCTTGGCGCAGCCGGTGGTCGTGATGGGGGTTGATTGTTTGAGGCTCACACCGTTGGCACCGACGAAGATCGTTGGCATCGCGAGTTTCGAAGTGCAGAGGTTCCCGTTGGCCGCGAGAGCACTGTCGGGACCTTGGGGTAGTTTCAGTTCGAACACGCCGATCGGAACATCAGGGATCGTTCTGAACGTGCTGCTGGTGATCCCCGCTGGACTGATGAACGTTTCCCCATGCAAATAGACGGTCACGCCCTGACCCGATAGGGCGACGATCAGTTCGGGGAACTTCTGTCCACCGTGACTGACGAAGTACGCGGGGCCTTCCAGGTGCACCGGTAGAACTGGTGTTGTCGCGGTAGCGCTACCAATCCTTGAATCCGGGGGACAGGATGCCGGGTTCGCCGCAAACGTCGCTGCCGGACACGCCTTCTGCAATGTAGTGAGCCTTGACGGGAGCTGCTTTGGTAGGTCCACCTTGACCTTCCCAATGTTCGCCTGGGATCCAAACGAGGCTTTGGGATAGGTCAGCTTCACGTTTAGGCTGGCCCCGTTAGCCCGCGATGTTTTCCCGTTCGTAGAGATGCTGAAGATCGGTTTGAACTTCAACACCGCACAATTCGTGACCTGGAAGGGAACATGCAAGGTCGAGACCGAACCCTGACTGCTTGTCAGCGATCCCCCGATTTCTTGAGGACTACAGTTGGTTGGGTTGAACGTGAAATCTGGCCTGTTGATGCTCACGTTCACGTGCTTGATCTGCAGAGGGATCCCGTCGATGATCTGCGGGATCGCATACGGGCCCGTGCTATTGCTCGTGATCGTAATCGCAGCATTTTCAGGATTGACTTCGATCTTCGCCCGAACGATCACCTGCCCCAGGTCGAACGGTCCAGCCTTCGCAGGATTCACGATCGACAATCCATACGGTGCACCGTCATACGGACCGGTGATATACACCTTGCCACCCTTGACCGTATAGGGGTTACCACCCAGTCCTACGCTGACGGTTGTTTCGCCGATCAGGCTTTCTGGACCGCACGTTCCAGTATTGGCTTGTGCTTCTTCGCACAACTTGACTTTCGATAGCTCGCCAAGCAAGCCCGAAGGCATCTTCAACTGGATCGCATCCAAATTCTGGTTACCATCTTCGCGCGACATCGTCATCGTAAAGGGCGTGAACGCACCAGCCTGAATATTCAAGCTCCCCGTCGTCAACGACGGATCAAACGGCAACGGTTTCGAGCACGGCGCGCCGTTTGGGCCGCTCGTGATTTGGAATTCCGATGAGCTGTTCACTGGTGCGTTGCCGGACCACGGTTCGATCGACGCGTTCGTCGCATAGGACCCGCACAGAGCGGGAGTCCCGAGCGGCGCTCGCGATCCACCGAAGAAGTGCAATGTCAAGTCTTCGAATGGGAGTTGTGGCGTTTCCTTGAATGTCGAGACCAATTGGCCCGTGACGGGGTTGGGCGTCACCTGACCGGCGAGCTTCACGCGAACTCCCGATACGGGATCGTAAACAACTATATAGAGGGCGATCAGGCTACCGAAGGGATTGGCGTTCTGGGTCGCGAGATACGCGGCTCCGGTCAACGGGTTCGGCAACAGTGGCGTCTTGATTTCCACGGTCCCGACCTTCGACGATTCGGGGCACGTTTGTTCGCCGGGTGTTTCCAGGCTCACTTCGCTCATCCCGCACGCGGAGAGTCCGTCTGCTCCCGCGGGGTTCAGTGCGACGCCCGGGGGAAGCGTGACCGTCGTGTTCTTTACCGTAGACTCGGTAAGTCCGGTCGGGTTCAAACTCGCGCCTTGGTCAACGTGCACATCGACAGTCAGTCCGGTGGGGGTGCTCGCCTGTTGTCCATCCGGAGCGACCGTGATCGACGGTTCGAAGTTCAACCGGTTGCAGCCGTCCGGGCTGACCGGTTCTTCTTGAGCGTTGGATAGTGTGTATTCCTTGGGCGAAGTGAACGCACCGGCTTCTACCCATGTGTCTGCTTCCATACTGGTGTGCCATGGACCGTTGCAAGATGTCGGCATGATGATCAACGGCTGTGGCTTTCCTGGCACGGGACACGACGGTTCGGTGGGATAGCTCAATACGTCAAGGCACGACAATCCTCGCGTCGTGTCGTGGCGTGGGTCGCCCGGCACACCCCAGAAGGTGACCTGGCTGCCGATGAACTCGGCCGCGTCGGTGATGTCCGGTACGGTAACCACCACGCCGTAGTCACCCCCAGTGCGCACCGAGGTATCGAGAACAACAGGGCCGCCCCAAGACTGGAAGCCGAATCGTGCAGGTTCGCCCACGGCCGGTTCTAGACTAAATAGTGGCTCAGTACCGGCATATGGCACGTGCGTATCGCTGTCAGGATTTGTCGCGATCGGCATCGCTACACCTATCACTGTGTCCGCCGGGCAATTGTTGAATTCCTTATCGAAAACATACATGCTGCACTTCGGTAGCGGAGTGGGGTTACCTGCGAGTCCGGGCGGCAGGTTAAACCTCAGATCCTTCGAGAAGGCCGGCGGCTGCACTTCCGGCAGCACTTCTTCGAGGAATCCGTTGTAGGCTGGAACCGCGCTCGTGTTCAGCATGAACGTAGTCGTCAGTTGGAATGGATGAGAGCCTGCTTGGGTGTCCAGGGCACCCCCTTCTTCTTCTGGTGTCAGTTCATAGTTTTCGATGCCATACGTAGAGCCTGTACGGTTCAGAGAGAGCGCACGACGCGCCACCACCGGAGACGCTCCACCTCCGGTAACGTTTACTTCATTGACACCGTCACCTGTCCCTGGGGCCACTTTTACGGTAATCGCGATCATGAGACGTTCATATGCGAGTACGGGAAAACCGGCGACTGTGCATTTTACGGTTTGTCCCGTGATCGAACAGGTAATGGATTCCCGCAAGTAGCCTGGGACGATGCTGGAGCCGTCACCACTTTCGCCGTACACCGCGTCGGCCGTCACACCAGCCGGTAGTTTGTCGAGGATCGTCACGGGATCTTCGACCGCGTTGGCCATCGCATCACCCAGGTTGCTGACTTCGACGACCATGCGCGCATCGCCACCTGGCGAGCCGGCAGGCGCTGAGGTAGTATTCACGTGCCACCACGGTATCGCAGCCGACGCGCTGCCGGTCCCCGCGAACATCGCCAATACGATCGCGACGATCGCGACCGGTACTCTGCGCTTGAGATCTGTCGCGTTCATCGTGACCCGCCCTTCTTGCTCGCCTGGACCTTGGGGTGCTTTACCGGATATCGCTTGCGGGCCCGCCGTTCGCAAGCATCACGTCTGCTCTTATCTTTGTCTTTATGGCACGCGTCAAGGGCGCGTGCCAGCTTTTGTGCTCCCGTCAACGACTTGGGTGCCACGGTGGGTTTTGCTTCTTCGATCACGTTCCCTATGCCAGAGAACGTCGCGCTCGGCGTCGGACCAAAGATTTCGGGTTGCGGCGACGGTGCGGCCTTACACGAATCCCCCGACGTGCACGGCGGCGACGGCACAGGGTTACTAACGCACGGTACCGCTTCTGAGCACACGTGCGCGTCATATATGTCATACGCTGTGTCGTAATCGCTGCTCGTCAACCGACCGGCGGTGATGAAGAACGCGTCATCACCATTTTCGCTTGCGTCCAGGAAAACCGATTCCGAGCTCGACGTTCCAGATGAGATCAGGTTCACGCAACCGTCCGAGCGTTCGCTGAAAGTCACGTTCCCGCTCGTGCAATCCCCCACACCGACAGGCTCATACTCATACGGATCCTCAAGCCCATTCGTATCCTGCGGCACCAACGCCTCGTGACTGTCGAAAAACAAACGACCATTATTTGACAGATACCGCGGCTGATACGGACCAAGGCGCCACGTAGGCAGATTGCCGGCCAACCAATGCGCAGGACGTTTCTCATCGGTTTCAGTCCAAATACTTCCCGGATCGACCAATGGCGCAGGATTATCGCTTATCCCTATAGGACGAGCGCCCGTCGGATCACATGAAGCGCATACCGTACGATGCTCCGGAGCATCGTACAGATACACCTCCTCATCAGGCTTACCACTAACAGCATCGATGTTGTCGTAGCCCGTCAACGATCTTTCTGACATGAAAGCGAAATAGCGGCCGTCTGGCGACACCCGAGACGCGACTTGCGTCAGATCCGCCTGAGGCAAAATCGAGTCCTCTTGTGCGTACCACGTTTTTTCGTCTTCGTCCGACAGTGTCGCAATATAGCTAGTCGACCATTCGCCGGCACTGTGATGCAACAGGTACATATTATCTTCTCCGTTCACCGCACCATTCGCCAAGACTCCCTTGGCAACGAAGTAAACATAGGAGCCGTCTTCGCTTATATCCGACGCGCCCGGTTGCACGCCGGCGTTCGCCTCGCCCGCGCCGTGATCGACTGTCAGATCGGTCGACGCATGCGTACCAGTATTATATTCATACAATTCACTGTCTTCAGTATAGAAGATTCTTTCACCGTTACTGCTCATCGTTCGGAAAAACGCGCATCCCCCACCAATCTTGAATGTTTCTTTTGCAAACATGTCACGAACATACAAGCCCTTGTAGTAATTAGGAGATGCGCATTCCCCCGCGGTCATGGTATATGGCGATCCCCACGTCCACGCTACGAAACGTCCGTCATCTGAAATAGCGCGTTCACTCTTCCCATAAGTTGTCTGACCGGCTAGATATATAACTTCAGACCCTGTAGTGCTACCATTCGGGAGAATATTTACCAGTTGTAGTTCCCCTTCAGACAGCCCCAACTCATAGAGATTTATCTGGGAATTTTCAGAGCCAAGAACAGCTTCGGGTGTCAGCGCCAAACCCGAAGTGAACAGCATATGGCTGAGATCAGGAGTCGCGCCCATTATCTGTAGCCCAGTAGAGTTCCCCTTCGGCGCAAAATTTGAGCCGGAGGGGACGTTCGCGGGTGTCAGTAGTGGAGTAAAGCTACTAGTTTCATTGTTACGCAAATACGGTGTCCCTGGGACCCCTCCGGACGCCAGCACGGTGTCTATCCCGGCA
The DNA here is from genome assembly GCA_963715765.1 of uncultured Solirubrobacterales bacterium. Lineage (GTDB taxonomy): Bacteria > Actinomycetota > Thermoleophilia > Solirubrobacterales > Solirubrobacteraceae > Palsa-744. The sequence continues at coordinate 2,035,760 of OY970270.1, read as the reverse complement.
GTAGCAATAGCTCGCGACAAATCCTGTGAAAAAATGTTATACGATCCGCCTTTCTCGACGAGTTCAGACCCGTCCTTTGGGCGAGCCTGCGGCAGCGAAATATTCTGTGTCTGCCACCCATCCGGACCACGGACCGAAAGCGCCTCCGATTCTTCGCCTTTATATCCTACGGGATCTTCCCCCAGCGCGCCTTCCACGTAAAACTCCACAGCGCCACCGTCACTCGAGGCCAACTCCTCGCTCTGCGACGTAAGCCTGATCAAACCAAACTGTTTATTTGGCGGAGAAACCAATTCCCACACTCGCCCATTGGGCAACGCCAACTCATTCCCACCCGCAGGCTGAGTCACAAACGTATGATCCGTGCTTTCAACAGAACCGTAAGCGTTGCTTACCGTGAGCTTGTAATGATAGGTAGTGTTAGGTTGCAGTTCCTGGCGGTGATAGCTGATCAGCACATCGTTTGAGCCGCTCCCCAAGGTACCGCTCAAAGTCGTCCCATAAGAGCTGGTCGTCCCGTATTCCAGACGGTATTCCGCGGGGATGGGCCAGAGCGGATTGACGTCTGCTTCCAGAGTCGCGCTTGTCGAGGCGACATTGACGGCCCAAACGCCGTCGATCCTCGGGGGGCCGGTCGTCGTCAGCGTGGTATCTGCCCCGTAGTTGGTGCCGTTGGCGTTCGTGGCGAGGACACGGAAGTGATAAGTGGTATCGGGTTGAAGTCCGGTGATACTCACGCTGACTGGCACTGGACTCGTTCCTGCGCCCACCGATGCTGGAACGCACGCCGCGACTTGCCCGTAGGCAGTGGTCGTTCCGTATTCAAACTTGCAGGAACTCACCTGTACTCCGTCAGGATTCACTGTTCCGTTGAGCGTTGCGTTGGTCGTCTGCACGTTCGAGGCGAGTTCGGTCGTCGTGTCTGCGATCACGAGTGCAGGGCCGTAGACGCGAAGAAGATTGTGGTAGTAGTCGGAGACGTACACTTCGCCAGTGGAGCGACGGATGACGATGCCAACCGCCCGCCCGAGTTGTTCTTCGCCGAATTCACCGAGACGGTTTCCAGCGGCGTCGTATTCCGCGATCCGGCTGGATTCCGCTACGTACACGTGGTCGTTTTCGGGATTGACGGCGACGGCGGTCGTTGCGCCGGCGTCCAAAACCGACGAGCCGCCGCCCGCTTCGAGCTTGACCGTGGTTCCATAGAAGTTCGTCAAGTACACGTCGCCAGTCGAATCGACCGCGATCGTCGCGGGATCGGTGATCTCGGGGCTAGAGATTTCCGAGCTCAGTTTGCCCGACGCTTCGAACTTGTAGACGAGGTCTTTCAGCGCGTCCGCCACATATAGATTCCCGCTGGAATCGACTGCTACACCATGGGGTTGGAAAAACCCAGCGAGAGTCGCGGAACCATTTATTTCGGCGAGAAGTTTCCCTGACGCGTCGAACTTATACACCAAGCCGTTTTCCGGGCTTGCTACGTACAAGTCGCCATTGTTAGGACCACCGGAATTATCCACCGCGATCCCGGATACTCCAGATTCGCCTTTGAACAGTCCCAGAGATGCCTGCGGTACCGACGCACCGGTGATCTCCACGCCGGTATAGTCGCCCGCCGCATTGAGCTTATAGACCACGCCGGTTTCCCATTCCGCGATCCAAACGTCGCCACTGGCCTGTTCGATCGCAACCGCACCCAAGTAATTAAAGCCACGAGTACCGGTCGGTGTTGTTTCCCCATCGACGCTAAATCTAAATTCGTGAACGACCTTTGCGGAGGCGGACGCGCCAGCCAACGCACTCACACCCACCAACAACACTAGTGCAGATGCGACCGACAGCAGACGACGAGCTGCGACACTCATAGAAACATCCCCTCCTGGAGAAAATCGACGCGGCACCAACTCACACCCGTACAGCACCCCCCATGCGGGGGGCAAGCAAAAACCGCCGCAGGCACCGGGCCCACGACGGCAGAAGAGCGAGAAGCTTTATGCGCGCCTACAGCATGTCGGCGGCGCTCCGGGCGCCCTCCGCCATAGCGGGCACGCAAGTAATCAGGCCGAGCGTTCTGCTCGACTTGCCGCAGACTTTCGCCGCGGCGGAAGAGCCTAGCGCCTAGGCGCCGGCAATCCCAGAGAGAGAGAGAGAGAGAGAGACGCGTCAGCGACGCTGACGCGTCCTATTACGGACCCGCCAGTAGCACAACGACTCTCAAACACGTTATTCCCCAAAGAAACCACGCGAACAACAACTCCCTCTCAGTAACGACCCAGTCCCTCTCCCAAGGGCCCCGTCAAAACGTTTGGCAGTCGACCACAGGGACCGACCCAAACCCGACCTTATGTATGCGCCCCACACCCGGTTGGGTACATGGAACGCCCACCAACATACATGACCCCTGGCAGCTTGTCAAGCCACTGTTCATAAAGGTCTCACATCGTGCACGCCTGCCGGCCGCTCAGAAACGCGCGGACACCATGCCAACCGGCGCATACCCGCGCGCGCCCTCCCTATATCCTTGGGCGCGCGATGCCTCTCGCCCGCGGTTGCCTCCAAAGACCGTGGGCGCTTGCGCTCGCCGTCGCGGTCCCGCTCGCAGTGCTCTACCTGATCGTGGCGCCCCCAGCCGGAGATTTGGCGGCGGCCACCTACCGCAGCGACCTGTTCGCGCGCGTGGGCTTCACAACCTGGGACACGGGCTGGTATGCCGCCCACGGCTACTGGCTGCCCGGCTACTCGCTGCTTTCACCCGCCCTGGGGGCGCTGCTGGGGGTGCGCGTGCTGCTTGCGCTGTCGGCGATCGCGGCCTCCGCGCTGTTCGCGTCGATCGCCGAGCGGGTGTTCGGAGCGGCCGCCGCGCGCCTCGCCGCCGCCTGGTTCGCACTCGGCTCCTGCGTGGGGCTGCTGTCCGGACGCGTGCCCTACGACCTCGGCTTTGCGATCGGCCTGGCCTCGGTGCTCGCGCTGCTGTGCGGTACGCTGCCGCTCGCGCTCGGCCTGGCGGTGCTCACGAGCGTCGCCTCGCCGGTGGCCGGCGCGTTCCTTGGACTCGCGGGCTTGACCATCGCACTGGCCGAGCTTCCGCCGGGCGAGCACTCACGGCGCAGCGCGGCATTGTGCGCAGCCGCGCTGATCCCGATCGCGGCACTCGGCCTCGCCTACCCCGACGGCGGCTACGAGCCGTTTGCCTCCTCGGCCTTCTGGCCGGCGCTTGCGGGAGTGCTGCTGATCGCACTGCTGCTGCCGCAGGGCCCGCTCACACAACGAGGCCGACGCGTGCTGCGGATCGGCGCCGCGTTGTACGCGCTGGCGCTGATCGGCGCGTACGCGATCCACACGCCCGTCGGTGGCAACGCCGCCCGGCTCGGACCTCTGATCGCCGCACCGCTGCTGGCCGGAGTGCTGTGGGAGCGCCACCGCGCATTGTTGCTGGCGCTCGCCCCGGTGCTGCTCTACTGGCAGCTGGCGACCCCGATCCGCGACTACAGCTCGATCGCGGGCGATCCGTCGGTCAACGCCTCCTACTACGCGCCCGTGCTCGCCGAGCTGCAGCGCCTGCGCCACGAGCGGCCGACGATCGTGGAGGTGCCGATGACCGCCGCCCATTGGGAATCGGCATACCTCGCCGGTCACGATGGCATCGAGCTCGCGCGCGGCTGGGAGCGTCAGCTCGACACACGCTACGCCGCTATCTTCTATCGCAAGACGCTCAGCGCGGCCGCCTACCGTGCGTGGCTTTCAGAAAACAGGGTCGTGTACGTCGCGCTGGCAGACGTGCGCCTCGATCAAGCCGGGCGCTTGGAGGGAGAGCTCATCGCACGGGGACTGCCCTATCTACGCGAGCTGTGGCACTCAGCACACTGGCGTCTGTACCGAGTCGTGGGCTCGCCGTAGAGCCCGAGGGGGTGGACGGCTTCAAGGCGGTTGAGCAATTGAGATCCGCTAGCCGGCTGGTCGCGCGTCGACGATCTCGAGGACCTCCACAAGCCCGACAAAGTCGTCCGGGTTGCATGTATAGAGAGCAAGCCTATTCGAGAGAGCCGTGGCGGCGATCAGCAGGTCGAGCGCTCTGCGACCCCTGGCCTTGCGACCGGCCGCGGCTATAGCGGCGTAGACACGGCCGTAAGCGCGAGCGGCGTTCCCGTCGAACGGTAGGGGATCGAATATCGCCTCGATTCGCTGGAGCTGCTCCTGACGACGAGCCCGCTCCCCCCGATCAGTGGTGGCGTGCGGGCCTGCGGCAAGCTCGGCGAGCGTCACGGCACAGACCGCTGGTTCATCCGGCAACAGGTCCAGATCGATCTCGGCGAGGGCGATTACGACCGACGTGTCGAGCAATCCCCGGGCGTGTCGAGCGCCGTCAGGCACGCGGCTCCGCGCCCTGGTCCACGAACCGGTCGACGTCGGCTCGGAACCGGTCGAAGTTGACGTGGCCGACGCCGGCGAGCGCCGCCGTGACCACGGCCTTTGGCACGAACCGACGGCGCTGTGTCGGCCTGAGCTCCCCCACCGGCGTGCCGTTGCGAGTCACGATGAACGATTCGCCGCGATCCAACTCCCGCATGATCTCGCCGCTGTCGTTGCGCAGCTGCCGCTGAGTTATTACACGTGCCACACGCATAGTGTAGCACTGGTGCTACACCTACTGTTATTCGCCGATGGCGTCTTGTACTGCCTGTCCTCGTGGGGTGAGTGTCCAGGCGTTGGGTTCGCCTTTGGTGTGGCCTTCGCCGTGGTTTTGGATTAGTTGGACGGTTTCGAGGCGGTTGAGCAATCGTGAGATTTGTCCTTGGTCTGCGATGCCGGCGGTGTCGGCGATCTGGCGGTTGCTGGCGCCGGGTTGGGAGCCGATCGCCGCGAGCACGCGCGCGGTGCGGAATGTGAGGCGGATCGGGAGGTCTTTGAAGGGGTCCGATGGTGGCTTGGGGGCATGCCCGTTGCCTGTGGTTTTCGGTGGTGGGAGACGGTGCTCCAGCTCTCGGCGTGCCACGGCCGGACCGAGATAGGGGTGGACGATCATGCTCATCAGCGGATTCAACAAGTCTGTGAGCGGTCGAGCGCTCTCTTCGCACAGGCGCGCGTGGATGACCGAGACCGTCCCGCCAACGGTACTCTGCGCCGTCAGTGGAGGAGGCTCAGTACCGGTCCTCGCCTCAGAACGGCCTTCGTCCACGGCACTCGCGAGCGCGTCGAGCACACGCCGGCGTCGCTCTGACACCGCGGGTCCAGCCTTCAACGTCTCGACCAGCAACACACGCGCGAGCGCGGGATCCTCGTCGAAGAAGTCCAGCAGGACGGCGAGCGCACCGCGAGTCCGTTCGCGCCACCTGCGCGCCCCTCGGACCTCTCCCTTCTGCTCATATGCGCCAAGCACGAGTGGGGAGATACGCTGCACCGCGTTATCGAGCACCGCGGCAAAGCATGCTTCGCGATCGTCGAACAGGTCATAGAACGTGCGCCGCGAAACACCCGCGCGCTTGCACACGCGTCCCACGCCGGCGTCCTCCAGACCGTTCTCGGCGAGGACTTCGGTGAACGCGAGCAGCAGGCGACGACGCTGCATCTCCGCGACATGACCGCCCTCGCGGCGCGATCCGCTCGCGCCCGCCACGCCGTTGGACGCGACCCTGCGCATGCGAGCGTCTTCGCGTCCCGGTGTCAGCCCAGCTGCCCGGCGGCGGGGTTTGAGCGCCACCGGCTCAGACGACGCCTTTGCCTTCGTTGCCATGTCACTTCTTCTTCTTGTGTTTGCTCTTCTTGTTGGTCTTCGTTTTCTTGGTCTTGTGCTTTGGACAGCCGGTGGTCGTGATCGGTGTTGATTGTTTGAGGCTCACACCGTTCGCGCCGACGAAGATCGTGGGCATCGTGAGTTTCGAGGCGCAGAGGTTCCCGTTGGCTGCCAGGGCACTGTCGGGGCCTTGGGGTAGTTTCAGTTCGAATACGCCGATCGGAACATCAGGGATCGTCCGGAACGTGCTGCTCGTGATCCCCGCAGGACTGATAAACGTTTCGCCATGCAAATACACGGTCACACCCTCACCAGATAGCGCGACGATCAGTTCGGGGAACTTCTGACCACCATGCGAGACGAAGTACGCGGGGCCTTCCAAATGGACCGGTAGCACCGGTGTTGTTGCCGTAGCCGAACCGATCCTCGAATCTGGGGGACACGAGGCTGGGTTCGCTGCGAACGTCGCTGCCGGACACGCCTTCTGCAACGTCGTCAAGCGTGACGGGAGTTGCTTTGGTAGGTCAACCTTGACCTTCCCAATGTTCGCCTGGGTACCAAACGCTGCTTTCGGATAGGTGAGCTTCACGTTCAGACTAGCCCCGTTAGCCCGCGATGTTTTGCCGTTCGTAGAGATGCTGAAGATCGGATTGAACTTCAACACCGCACAATTCGTGACCTGGAACGGAACATGCAGCGTTGAGACAGTTCCTTGACTGCTCGTGAGCGCTCCCCCGATTTCCTGTGGGCTGCAGTTCGTTGGGTTGAACGTGAAATCGGGTCTGTTGATCGACACGTTCACGTGCTTGATCTGCAAGGGGATCCCATCCAATATCTGTGGGATCGCATACGGACCCGTACTATCGCTCGCGATCGTCAGCGCAGCGTTTTCAGGGTTCACTTCGATCTTCGCCCGCACCACGACCTGTCCCAGATCAAACGGACCGGCCTTCGCCGGATTCACGATCGACAACCCATACGGTGCACCCTTATACGGACCCGTGATATAGACCCTACCGCCCTTGACCGTATACGGATTGCCTCCCAAGCCCACACTGACAGTCGTTTCGCCAATCAGGCTTTCCGGACCACACGTCCCAGCATCACCTTCTGCTTCCCCACACAGCTTCACGTTCGAGAGCGTCCCCAACAAGCCCGAAGGCATCTTCAACTGGATCGCATCCAGATTCTGGTTGCCGTCTTCTCTTGACATCGTCATCGTGAACGGCGTAAACGCCCCAGCCTGAATATTCAAGCTCCCCGTCGTCAACGACGGATCAAACGGCAACGGATTGCTGCACGGACTCCCGTTCGGCCCCGAAGTGATCTCGAATTCCGAAGACGAATCGACAGGGGGATTACCGGACCACGGCGCAATAGAGGCAGTCGTCGTATACCCACCACACAACGCCGGAGTACCCAACGGCGCCCTCGAACCACCAAAGAAATGCAAGCTCAAATCTTCGAAAGGCAACTGCGGCGTATTATCAAACGTCGACACCAACTGACCCGTAACAGGATCAGGTTTCACTTCGCCCGCCAGCTTTACGATCACGCCCGACACCGGATCCTTCACCACGATATACAACGCGACCAGACTCCCAAACGGGTTCGCGCCCTGCTGCGCCAAATACGCCGCTCCAACCAATGGGTTCGGCAACAACGGCGACTTGATTTCAACCGTCCCAACCTTCGAGGATTCAGGGCACGATTGTTCGGCGGGGCTTTCCAAACCCACTTCGCCCAGTCCACACGCCTCCAACCCATCCGCACCGGCAGGATTGAGCGCCACACCAGCAGGCAACGTAACGGTGGTGTCCTTCACCGTCGACTCGGTAACGCCCCTGGGGTTCAGGCTCGCATCCTGTGGAACGTGCACCGCGACGGTCAACCCGGTTGGAGTGCTCGCCTGCTGACCGTCGGGAGCAACCTTGATCTGCGGTTCGAAGCTCAATCGATTGCATCCGTCCAGTCCGTACTGCGCGCCTTCGCGGTCGGTAAATGTATATTCGTTCGATGCAAACTGACCGGGGCGCGCCCAAGAATCGGCTTCCATCGTCGCGTGCAATGGACCGATGCACGACGTCGGCATTACCAGGAATGGCTGCTCTTCCGTGATAGGACACGCAGCTTCCTTTTCGGTCACGATGTACGTAAAGCCGTTTTCCCCCGCGAGACATTCTCCTCGAGTAGTATCGTGACGTGGGTCCGACGGGCTCCCCCAGAACGTGACCTGGCTTGCCAGCAACGGCACCCCGGAGGGGACGTCGGGAACTGTTACAACGACACCGTAGTCACTACCGGTGCGCACCGATGTATCGAGAATAACTGGGATTTTGCCGAGCACGAGGAAGCCAAACCTGGCCGGCTCACCGTGCGAAGGTTCGAGACTGTACAGCGGCTCCGCAAACTCGATCGGCATCTGTTCGGTGCTGAGCCCCTCCTGATTCGCCGTGACGGCCACGCCTACAACGGTGTTGCTTGGGCAAACGAACCCCGGCGTACCAGCCGCCTGCTGCGTAAAGACGAACGAACTGCACTTCGGCAGTGGCGTCGGATTGCCGATCAGTCCCGGTGGCAAGGTAAAGCGCAAATCCCTGGTCATGGCATACGGTTGCTCTTCCAGCGATACGTTCCCATATTTCGTCGGCATCGCCCGGAGATCCAGGCTAAAGCTCGTCGTCAACTGAAATGGGTGTGACCCTGCCTGAGTCGTCGGACCACCCCCTTCTTCTTCGGGATTCATTTCAAAGCTTTCGACGCCGTACTGAGATGCTGCTTCCCCGTTTGTCGCCAGCGGTTCAAGCGACAGAGCATCGTACGACACCACAGGGTCGGCCGCACCACCGGAAACGCTGACTTCACTTTGACCCGTCCCAGCCCCTGACGCGGCCATCACGTTGATCTTGACGAGCAGACGTTCATACGGCATCACGGGCGCGTTGAACGTACAGGTAGTTGTGGAAAGCGAGCAACTTGCCAGCCCTGCCTGAACGTTCAGGCCAATCGAGCCACCGCCACCTTCCGCGTAGATCGCCGTTGGCGTTACTCCTGCAGGCAGCTTGTCTGCCACGGTCACCGGTTCGAACACAAATGGCGCGACGGCCTTGTTCGCGACTGTATCCCCGAGGTTCGATACTTCGATGATGATTGAAGCTTTGTTGCCGGGCTTGGTCGCGTGGGCGGACATCGTTCGCACCTTCCACCACGGCGTGGCCGCAGCGTCTTGGACCATGATCGCCAACGCCATCACAACCGCAAGGGCGACCATGGCCAGAACGTTTCGCTTGATCGAGCTCATCGCGATCACCCTTTGCCCTTCTTGCTCGCATTGGCCTTACGACGTTGCTTCGCCGGATAGCGTTTCCTCGCCAGCCGTTCGCATGCAACTCGCTTCTTCTTGGTCCTGAGCCTGCCACACGCTCTCAAGGCTTTTGCGAGCTTCTGTGCCTGGGTCAGCGATCTCGGTGCTATACCGCCTGCGCCAGGCAGCGCCGCAACATTGCCCGTGCCAGAGAAAGTCGCACTGGGGGCCGGACCAAAGATCTCCGGCTGTGGGGCGGGGGCTGCCTTGCACGAGTCGCCACTGGTGCATGGCGGTGGCAATACTGGCGTCGACCGACACGGAACCTGTTCGCTGCACACGTGCGCGTCGTACACGTCGTTCTCTGAATCGACGTCTTCTTCAACCAATTTGCTGGCCGTAACAAAGAACACGTCATCACCATTTTCGCTGGCGTCCATAAATGCCGATTCGCCAGCTGAAGTGCCCGCTGAGATCAGGTCCACACAACCCCCAGAAAGCCTGCTGAAGGTTGTATCGGAACCGGAGCAACTGCCTACACCAGCCGGCTCATACTCATAAACATCGTTCAGACCGTTTGTATCCTGGGGTACCAGAGAATCGGAGCTGTCGAAGAACAACCGACCGCTATTCGAAAGATAATGTCGCTGACTCAGGGCAGGGTTGGGCGGGACCTGCAGGGGACCTTCGTTGATGCCTCCATTCGGAAGATTCGCAGCGATCCAATGCTCCATCCAATTGCCGCCCCCCCGATCTACAAGCGGTCCCTCTCCAGGTCCTATATCGATCCCCAGAGGACGAGCACCGCTTGGATTGCACGAAGCGCAAACCAGACTGTGATCGACTGCGTCATAGAGGTATACCTCCTCGTCGGGTTGTCCGCTGACGGCGTCGTGATTGTCATAGCCTGTCAAAGAACCGTTCGACATAAATGCCAAATAGCGTCCATTCGACGACGTCTCTGCGTCCATGAACTGCCAAAAGAGAAGCGGCGACGATGGATCGACCTCCTTGACAAACTCATCCGATTTCGAAAGCGTCGCGATCAGCGTATTCGTCCAACGCGTTCCATCGTAGTGAGATACATAGAGATTATCTTCACCATTGACTGCACCCGGCGCCAACACCCCAGTGGCGACGTAGTAGACATACGTTCCGTCTTCGCTGGCAGTCAGGATGAACCCATCCTTTACGCCGGCATTGTGTTCACCCGCGGCATAGGTCGCAGTCAGATCGGTTGTCGTGTCGGTAGCGAAAACGAAAGCGTATAGTTCCGATCTTTCCCAGTAGAAGACTCGCGAGCCGTCGCCACTCATCGTCTCGAAACGCGCCGTGGGACCGCCGAATTGCAGTGTCCTTCCCTGGGCCATGTCACGCACATACATGGTATTAAGATGATTTTTGTATAGAGAGCCTGCTGCCCAGACAATCCGCCGGCCGTCGTTGGAGATAGCATGAATCACATCCTCACTACCGCGACCGAGAAACGCTTCGCGCTGAGGTTCACCATTGGGCAAGATGTTTACAAGCGCCAGCTGCCCATTACTCCACTCGTACAGGTTTTGTGGGCAGCTGTTCGTCACCTGAGGCCGGCATTCCGGAACTTGCGATTCTTCGAGGGCTTCCGGAGTGAGACGAATCGGTGACTCCAGGACGACATGACTCAAATCCGGGCTCGCCATGAGGAAGCGCATCTCCTGTTCGGATCCTTTATAAGTGCCGATTCCTTCTCCGCCATATTTCGTGCCGGCCGGCACATTGGCAGGCCTCACCAACGGCGTGTACTCGCCGTTCGCATTGTCTCGTATATAGAGTGTGCGTTCACTTGCTTCGGGGGAAAGCGACTTCGCGGCGTTAAATCCCGGTTCCATCATCGTTGACGAAAGATCGCTCGAGAAGAAAGTGGGAAATATCGCTTCCGCACGAGGCTGGAATTTTTCGTCTTCTTTTTCCGAGAGTGCTTCGGTTGTGCCGAGTTCATCAGAACTCCATCCACTGGGGCCTCGCCGTGCAAGCACTTGGACACTTAGGAAATTTGGGCGCGCCGGCGCATTCGCGGTCACTGGAAATGAGGCACCATAGGCAAGTCCACTACCATCGCTTGCTGCCTGCACGACTCCGACGGGTTCGGGTTCGATTAGCGCCCCGTGTTTGTTCACCGGAGAGACAAGTTCCCATGAACGGTTATCGAGTAGTGTCAGCTGCCCCGTCGCAGTCTGCGTCGTGAATGTGAGGTCTGCACTTTCCCACGTCCCGACTTCGTTGGTCGTAACCACCTTGTAGTGATAGGTAGTAACCGGTTCCAGTTCCTGGACGTGATTAGCAATCGGCACAAACTCGCTTCCTTCACCTATATCGCCATATACCGTGTGACCATATGCCGTCGTTGCGCCGTATTCGATACGATAGGACGTCCTTGCGCCAAGCGGGTTAATCATCGCTTCGATCGTCGCGCTCGTGCCGGCTACGTTGGTTACCCACGGTGCTCCGATGATCGCGGGTGGAATCTCTTGAAAGCTCTGATCTGATCCTACGCTGGTGTGGCCCAGTGAATCTGTTGCCCTTACACGGTAGTGATAGACCACGCCCGGAGTCAGGGAGCCTGGGGTAAAGCTGGTGCTGGCTTCCTGGTCGTCGAAGCTCGAGCCGATCGAAACAGGTGCGGTACTCGCCGCACCTGCATAGCCACTGACTTGGAAATGGGCATCGTCGACATATTCAAAGCGATAGGTGGTTTCATTACCCTCAGGATTGACCAGCGCTTTGATGCCGGCGGCGCCACGTAGTTCAGGAGTCGCCGACTCGCTATCGATCAAAGGGCCTGCGACGGGCGGAGCCAGAACCCAGATGCTCGATTGTGGCGCTTCGCCGTAGTTCGTGTGGGCTTCGGCCGCGTAGAGCATTTCGGTGGTGCTCGAGAACGCCAGCCCACCGTTGGTGCCCGTTACGGTGTTCATACCGAAGCTCGCCAGCTCTTTTCCTGAGGAGTCGTACTCCAAGACATGGAAGCCACCGTTCGAGTCGCCGACATAGACTCTGCCCGAGGTGCCCAATGCGAGTGACGTGACGGTCGTGCTCGTGGCGTCGAACTCCGTGGTCTTTTCGGTCCCGTTTGGTTCGAGCTCGTGGACACCGGCGATGCCTTCGTCCTTAATGAAAATGTCTCCTGTCGAGTCGACGGCGAGGGCGGTTGGCCGTCCCGTGCTCGACAGTCCTGCCAGTGTGATGTTTTCCTTCCATGCCCCTGAGGATTCGAAGACCTCAATCCGTCCCTCGTCGCCCACGTACACGTCGCCAAGCGGACCAACGGCGATGATGCTGCAATAGGGGGGCCACAATTCGAATTCGCCGTTGGCGGTACCCGTCGTCGCATAGACTTTGCATTTTTCTCCAGCCACACAGACATCGGGATTTTGTGGACTGGCTTCTTCATTGACGTGGCCACCGAACATTAGAATAAAATTTCCGGATGGATCCAACTTCTCAATCTTTTGGAGACCCTGATCGACTACATATACGTCGCCGTAGGAGCTGCTGAGGGGATCATCGTCCACTGCGACGCCTGTGTTGACCTCGAACGAGTCCCGGTCGCCTTGAGAGCCGTTGCGGCAGTCAGTCGTACAAGTCTGGATTTCTCCTTCTCCATCGATTTCACCTTCGTCGGTTGACACGCCCGTACCCCAGGCCAACAACCAGTTCCCGGCGCTGTCGAACTTGTCGACTCGATCGTTTTCCGAATCGCCTACGTACACGTCTCCAGTGGCGTCCACTGCCACGCCTATCGGTGCATGAAGTTGTTCAGCTTCGTTCCCATAACTCCCGAACCTGGTGGCCGCCGAAACGGACACTGGGCTAACGGCGAGCACCGATGCCAACCAACACATGGATGCCATGACACCAAGCACAAGCCGGCGAGCAACCATCAAACCATCCCCTCCTCAAGAGAACGAACACAACGCCGACCCACCCATGGGCAGCAGAAGACCGCCGCAGGCACCAGGCCCACGACGGCAGAAGAACAAGAAGCACGATGAGCACCTACAACGCGCAAGCACTCTTTTGTGCACCCTCCATGGTGAGGGGCACGCGAGCAATCAAGCCGACCGCTGTGGCCGGCAGGCCGCGAGCTTACGCCGCGGCGAAGGGACCTAGCGCCTAGGCGCCGGCAATCCCAGAGAGAGAGAGAGAGAGAGAGACGCGTCAGCGTCGCTGACGCGTCTTATTACGCCAGCACCGTGAACACACGGACTCTCAAGCACGTTATTCCCCAAAGAAACCACGCGAACAACAACTCCCTCTCAGTAACGACCCGGTCCCTCTCCCAAGGGCCCCGTCAAAACGTTTGATAGTCGACCACAGGGACCGACCCAAACCCGACCTTATGTATGCCCCACACACCCAGTTGGGAACATGGAACGCCCACCAACATACATGACCCCTGGCAGCTTGTCAATCCCCTGTTCATAAAGGTCTCACATCGGGCACGCCTGCCAGCCTCAAACGCGCGGACACGATGCCAGAGCCCCTGTGCGCGCACCCGCCGATGGGCTAGGATTTCTCGATGCTCGCTCGGCTCCGCCTCCTGCAGGCACGTGCGCTGCCGCACGGATGGCTCGACGTGCTGCGCCAGATCGCGCTGGTGGGCCTTGCCTACGGCGCCTACAGCCTCGTGCGCGGGCTCGTCGGTGGAGATGGTCGAGCCGCTTTCGCACATGCCAGCGACCTGATCCAGATCGAGCGCTCGCTGCACGTGTTCGTCGAGCCGAGCATCCAGGCGTGGGCGTCGAGCAGCCATCTGCTGATGGACTTCTCCAGCTGGCTCTACGTCAACGCGCAGACGTCGATCACGCTCACGGCGCTCATATACCTGTATCTGCGCCACAACCGCTCGTTCTACTTCGTGCGCAACATGTTCGCGATCGCCATGCTGATCGCGCTCGTGGGATACGCGGTGTTCCCAACGGCGCCACCGCGCTTTCTGCCGGAGTGGGGCTTCATCGACTCCGTGTCGGACTTCACCGGCGTGCACGTCTCGCATGCGAGCGCCTCGATGAACGCGCTGTTCAACCCCTACGCCGCCGTGCCCTCGATGCATGTGGCCTTTGCGGTGATGATCGGCTGGCCCCTGGCCACGCTGTCGCGCACGAGGGTCGCAAGCGTGCTGTGGCGGCTGTATCCGCTGCTGATCGCGTTCGTGATCATCGCCACCGCCAACCACTTCATCATCGACGCCGTGCTGGGCGCATTGACGGCCGGCGTGTCGGCGCTCGGCGCACAGCGGTTGGCGCGGATGCGTCCGGCCGTGTGGCGCTTCGGCCCCACTCCCGCCGGAGCCGGGTAGGCTCTGGTCCTGGCGTTCCCGATCCGGGACGCTGATCGCGCTCGATGCCACCATCCCCTCCATCGCATAGACAGCCCGCCGGACGGGCCCGCAAGGGTGCGGGGCGTGGCGCGCGCAGTGCCTCGGGACGCGCACGACGCAACGGGCGTGTGGGCGGGCGGGTATTCCTTGCAGGCGCCGAGCGCCGCGAGATCGTGCGCAACCGGCTGATCGAGTCGCGCCTTACTCCCAACACGATCTCGCTGACGGGGCTTGCGCTGAACCTGGTCGCGGCGGTGCTGGTGTGGGAACGCCTGTACTTCCTCGGGGGGATCGCGTTCATCGTCGGCTCGGTGATGGACACGCTCGACGGGCGCTACTCGCGCATGTCGGGCAAGGGCACCCCGTTCGGAGCGTTCCTGGACTCGACGCTCGACCGCATCGAGGAGGGGATCGTGCTGACCGCGGTCGCCGCCGACTTCGCCCGCGAAGGACGCTCCGGCGCGGCCGCCGCGGTGGTCGTGGCGGTGCTCGCCTCGCTGATGGTGTCCTACACCCGCGCCCGCGCGGAGGCACTGGGCGTGGAGTGCAAGGTCGGAATCGCCACCCGGCCGGTGCGCGTGGTGATCCTCTCGATCGGCCTGATCTTCGCCAAGGGCGCCTCGCTGGGGCACTTCAGCCTGCTGGCGCCGGCGGTATACGTACTGGCCGCGCTCAGCGTGGTGACGGTGGCCCAGCGCATCTGGCACGTGAAGCGCGCGCTGTCTGTCACCTAACCGCAGTGGCGGGGTAATCTCCCCCGACCTCCACAAAGGAAACCGCACCAGATGAAGATTCAACACAGCAACGGCATCGCCGCCTCCTCCAACGGCAGGGCGCGCTATCAGCAGGACAAGGTCCGCGTCGCGATCATCGGCGTCGGCAACTGCGCCTCGGCGTTCGTGCAGGGCGTGCACTACTACCGCGACGCCAACCCCAACGAGCTCGTGCCGGGCCTGATGCACGTCGACCTTGGCGGCTATCACGTGCGCGACATCGAGTTCACCGCCGCATTCGACATCGACGCGACCAAGGTCGGCAAGGATCTTGGGCAGGCGATCTGGGCGGGGCAGAACAACACGATCAAGTTCGCCAAGGTGCCGAAGAAGCTCGGCGTGCCAGTGCACCGCGGCATGACCCACGACGGCCTCGGCAAGTACCTCAAGCAGAAGATCAAAAAGGCCCCCGGCGAGACCGCCGACATCGTGAGCATCCTCAAGGAGACCCATACCGACGTGGTCGTCTCCTATCTGCCGGTCGGCAGCGAGGATGCCACCAAGTGGTATGTCGAGCAGATCCTCGAGGCCGGCTGCGGCTTCGTCAACTGCATCCCTGTGTTCATCGCGCGCGAGGACTACTGGGACAAACGCTTCAAGAAGGCGGGGCTGCCGATCGTCGGCGATGACATTAAGTCGCAGGTGGGGGCGACGATCGTGCACCGTACGCTCGCGCGCCTGTTTGCCGACCGCGGCGTGAAGATGCTGCGTACCTCACAGCTGAACGTGGGTGGCAACATGGACTTCTACAACATGCTCGAGCGCGAGCGCCTGGAGTCCAAGAAGATCTCAAAGACCAACGCGGTCACCTCGATCATGGACGAGCAGCTGCCCGCCGAGGACGTCTACATCGGCCCATCGGACTACGTGCCGTGGCTGACCGACCGCAAGTGGGCCCACATCCGTGTCGAGGGCCAGGCCTTCGGCGACGTGCCCCTGAACGTGGAGATGAAGCTCGAGGTATGGGACTCGCCCAACTCGGCCGGCATCGTGATCGACGCGGTCCGCTGCTGCAAGCTGGCGCTCAACAACGGCGTCGGCGGCCAGCTCGACGGACCGTCCTCCTATTTGATGAAGTCGCCCCACAATCAGCGTCCGGACAACCTCGCGCGCGAGGAGACCGAGAAGTTCATCGCCAAGCACACGCGCACCAGCGCAATGCGGCCCAAGGGACGCACCGCTCCACGCAAGACCGTCGCCCCGGCCAAGGCCGCGCCGACGTCCGCCCGAGGGCGGGTCGCGAAATAGGCGAGACGAGCCGCGGCCGAGGCGCGCGATAATGACTGGGTGAGCGGCGCACCCCGATTCTCGATAGCGCATGTCTCCCCCTATCCGTGGGAGGCACAGGAGAACGAGGTCAACACGTACATCGCGCGGCTCGCCGGCGAGCAGTCGCGCCAGGGCCACCGCGTTCTGATCCTCGCCCCATCGCGCTCGCCCGAGCGCGTGCGCGAGTCTCGACAGGAATTGCGCGCAGCCAGGAACAGCGACCCCTCCGGACTCGGATCGCTATTGGAGGGCACCGACGGCGGTCAGCCGCGCGTGCTCGCCATCTGCGAGGTGCTCGACGTTCCCAGCTCATCCGCGCGTCGCCCGCGCGCGCTGCCCGTCGCGGGCGCGCGCATGCTCGAGGAGTTGTTGAGCCAAACGCCGCTTGACATCGTGCACGTGCACGAGCCGTTCGCGGGATGGGCGGGACTTGGAACCTCGAGCGCAGCGCTGCGCCACTCGCGCGCGCTGAACGTGGGCTCCTTCCACATGCCCGAGGAGCGGCTGCCCGCGACGACGCTGACACGTCGCTTCACCGAGAGCTTCCTCACACGCCTGGACGCACGGATTCCAAGCGGAGCGGATACAGCGGAGATCGAACGTGTCTACCGGGAGCTGGTCGCGCGGCGACACGACACGCGCGGAGACGACACGCTGCGCCGGCGCCTGCAGCGCCGCCCGCTGATCGACGTCGATCTGCACATGCACACCGACCACTCCCACGACTGCGAAACGCCGGTGGAGGTGCTGCTGGCGGCCGCCAAAGAAGCGGGGCTCGGAGCGATCGCGGTAACCGACCACAACGAGATCTCCGGGGCACTGGAGGCACGCGAGAAGGCCGCTGAATCCAGTGCCCGGGGCGGGCGGGACCGGATCAAGGTAATCGTCGGCGAGGAGGTCAAGACCGCCGAGCAGGGCGAGGTGATCGGCTTGTTCATCGAGCAGAAGATCCCACGCGGCCTGAGCATGGCCGAGACCGTCGCTGAGATCAAGCGCCAGGGCGGGCTGGTGTATGTGCCGCATCCGTTCGACCGCATGCACGCGGTACCCGACTACGAGCACCTGCCGGCGATCCTCCAGGACATCGACGCGATCGAGGTGTTCAACCCGCGCGTGGCGATCGGCGCGTTCAACGAGGAGGCCGTGCGCTTCGCCGCCAAGTACCGGATCGTGGCGGGCGCGGGCTCGGATTCGCACGTCGCGCAGGGTCTCGGCTCGGTGCGCATCCGCATGCGCGACTTCGACGGTCCGCAGGAGTTTCTGCAGTCGTTGCGCGACGCGGAAATCATGACCAGGCCGTCGAGCCTCATATACGTGCAGGCACTCAAGTTCCTGCAAACGAAGGCGACCCCCGCGGCCGCGCGCCGCGCCTCGCGCGAGCGGCGCGTGCGGCGCGCAACCCGCGGCGGAGGCACGACATGAGCGGCGATCCGGGGGGCGTGCCCGGCGGCCGATGGCGCAAGTAGTGATGCAGGAGCAAGGACAACGGCAGCTGCCGTCAAATCCTTCCGCGTCGATGCCCGCCACAGATGACGAGATCCGCGAGAAGTACCTCGAGCGGGCGATCAGGGAGCTCAACTCGCTCACGCGCGAGCTGCAGAGCTGCCCGCACTGCCCGCGCGGCCAGCTGATGCCGGTGCTCGGCTCGGGACACCCCCAGGCCGACATCATGCTGCTCAAGCACGCACCGTTGCCCTCCGAGGTCGAGGAGGGGGTGGCCTTCTACGGGCGCTCCGGCGGCGCGCTGATGAAGTCGTTCAAGCGCCTGTCGATCGATCCGCTGACCGTGTACGGCACGCTGTGCGTGAAGTGCCCGCTTGGCGACCCCTCGATGGCAGATCCGGAGTGCGTGGCCCGCGTGGCACACGAGATCGCGATCGTGCAGCCACGGATCGTGGTTGTGATGGGTGCGAGCGCCCTGACGACGCTCAACGACCTGGAGATCCCACTGGCTCGTAAGCTCGAGCCGAAGCTGGGAGAGATCCAACAGCTGACACCCACCGTCGACGCGCTGTATGTGCCGGACATCGACGAGTCACTCGACGAGCAGGACTCCAAGCGCGCGTTTTGGGCCGCGTTTCGCACGCTCGGCGAGTGGCACGCCGCACAGCCGCCTTACTGAGCCGGCGGCCGCGAGAGCAGCGGGTCGCGCAGCCAACCGCGACCGTGCGCGGCGATGCGCCGCTTTCGATCAGATCGCGATCACGATCTTGCCGAGCTTGCCGCCGGCGGCGAAATGGTCGTAGGCCGCCGCCGCCTGCTCCAGCGCGAACGTCTCGGCAACAGGAACCCGCAGCTGGCCGGTATCAAACAGCGGCAACACCTCGTGCTCAAGACGACGCGCGGCAAGCGCCTTCTCCTCCAACGGACGCGCACGCAGCGTCGAGCCGTGGATGCGGGCGCGCTTGCCCATCAGCGCGAGCAGGTTCAGCTCGGCCTTGACGCCCGCCGAGACGCCGATCACGCAAATGCGCCCGCCGATGCCGAGCGCATTCAGGTCGTCGGCCAGGTTCGGGGCGCCCACCAGCTCGAGGATCACATCGAACGGCCCGTACTCGGCAAATCCCTCTGGCGCGATGACCTCAGCACCAAGCGCAGCGACCTCCGCGCGTGACTGTTCGCGGCGCACCGTCGCGGTCACGCGCGCGCCGGCCGCTTTCGCGAGTTGAATCGCAGCGGTGCCGACTCCCCCCGCCCCGCCGTGCACGAGCAGGCGCTCGCCGCTGCGCAGTTCTGCTTGCGTGAAGACCGCGTCGTGAGCGGTGGTGAACACCTCCGGCAGGCCACCGGCCTCGGGCCAGTCGAGCACCGTAGGAACCGCCATCAACTGGCGCTCGTGCACGACGACCAGCTCGGCCTGCGCACCACCGCCGACGATCGCCATCACGCGCTCACCGAGCGCGAAGCGCTCGGCGCTCCGCCCAAGCGCCTGCACCTCGCCCGCAAACTCCATCCCAGGAATGTCCTGCGGCGAGCCTGGTGGCGCCGGATAGAGCCCGCGCCGCTGCATCATGTCGGCGCCGTTGAGACCGGCCGCGCGCACGCGCACAAGCACCTCGCCGTCCCCAGGCACGGGGTCGGGATGCTCCTCGATCAGTACCTCCCCATCGCGGATCGTTGCGGCACGCACGGTGGCGGGAACCCTACCGCGCCGCGCGCGCAGGACGAATCATGAGCCACAGCGGCGGGCTGCCACCGACGCGCAGCTCTTTGACGTGCTCGAAGCCGAGGCGCTCATACAGCGCCGCGCTGCGCTCGCTGGAGGCCTCGATATAGGCGGGCAAGCCCTCTCGGTCGCAGCGCTCGAGCGTCGGGGCCATCAGCGCACTACCAAGACCCCTGCCCTGCATGTCCGGGTGCACGCCGATGTCCCGAACGTAGTAGTGAGGCTCGCGAAGCTCATGCGCGTGGCGCCACTCCATCGCGAACCCGATCCTCGCCGCCCTGGACAGATGGATGCCGAAAGCGCTGCCCTGCAACAGCGTCGTAGGCGGTGGCACGCGCCACGCGCCCGGCGGCAAGGTCAGCGCGGCGCCGGTGAGATCGCCAGTCGTCCACACACGCCCGTGCGCCAACACGTAGTGGCGCAGATCGATCCCAAAGTAGCGACGCAAGCGCGCCCGGCGCCTGCCGTCCTCGGGCATCAACCAGCTGAAGACCGGGTCGTCGAAGAAAGCCTCCGCGAGCATCGTCTTCAGGCGTTGGACGTCCTGCTCAGTCGCTGGGCGCAACCCGAGATCGGTATGCATGTGCGGGAACCCTACTCCAGCCTATGTACGCTCCAACAACGCCACGCACTCGACGTGCGGCGTCTGCGGGAACATGTCCACGGGCCGCACCTTCACGAGCCGCCAGCCCGCCTCGACTAGCTGAGCGGCGTTTGGCGCGAGCGTGGTGGGGTTGCACGACACGTACACGATGCGCCTGGGCGAGGCGTCGACGATGCGGCGCACGACCTTCTGGGAGAGCCCGGCGCGCGGCGGATCGACGACCACCACGTCTGGCTTGCCGGCGCGTTCGATCAGCTCGGGCAGCGCGAGGCGGGCGTCGCCGGCGAAGAAGCGTGCGCTTCTCACCTCGTTGCGCTTCGCACCCGCGATCGCATCGGCGACGGCCTGTTCGACGATCTCCACCCCCCACAGCTCACCGGCGCGCGGAGCCAGTGTGAGCGCGATCGTGCCGATCCCGCAATACAGGTCATACACGCGCTCCCAGCCCTCCAGGGCCGCGTAGTCGGCGACAATCCCGTACAGGACCTCCGCCATCTCGGTGTTGGTCTGAAAGAACGCCTCCGAGGAGATGCGCAGGTCGAGCTCGCCGAGGCGCTCGGGCAACTCCGCCTCGCCCCATACGAGCTCGGTCTCCCCGCCGGCGGTGGTCTCCGCGAGCGCGGCAGAGCGCGTCCACAGGACACCACTGAGCATGTCCTCGCCAAGCTCGGCGACGAGCGCCGCGGCAAACGCGCCCGCCTCCAGCTCGCCGTCGGTGCTGACGAGGCGGACCTGAAGCTTGCCGCTGTGGCGTCCTTCGCGTACCACGAGGTTGCGCAGGAACGGGCGCCCGTCGGGCGCTGGGCCGGTGCGCTGCTCGCGTGAGCGACGCGTATTGCCCTGAGCAGGCGCGTCGGCCTGCCGCTCGCGCTCCTCGTCGCGGGCGCGCCCGCCGCCCGGACGGCCGCCGCGACTCCACGCGAGCAAACCCTGCTCGCGACACCAGCGCAATGCGGCCTCGCGTGCACGGTTGCCGCGCTCGGAGGCGAGCAGACAGTCGTCCATCGGCTCGACCATGTTCCATCCCGACGGCGCGTGGAACCCACACACCAGCCCGCCGGCAGCGGCGCGCTCTCCCATTCCCCCACCGTCCCCGGACGGGTTCCCGTCCGGGGACTGCCCAAAGGAATACTCCAGCTTGTTGCGATAGCGCCACTGCTGCAGCGCTGGCACGATCTCCTGCAGCTCGAAGCCGTCGAGCTTGCCGATCCGCCGCAGGGCATCCTCAACCTGCTCGTGCTTGATCTGCAACTGGCGCTCGTAGGTCAGCACCTGCCACGGCACCCCCGGATGTTTCGCCACAGGCGCTATTCGCTCGGGGCTCGGCTGCAAGATCTCCACCACGCGAGCGTGTGCGTAGCTGCGCTTGCGCTTGACCACCTCGGCGCGCACGCGATCTCCGGGGACAGCACCTGAGACGAACACGACGTAACCCCCATCGCCGAGGCGCCCAACGCCCTCGCCGCCGTGCGCCAGCGAGTCGATCTGGAGCTCGATCTGCTGTCCGCGCTCGGGGCGCTTCGGTAGCGCGTTCTGGTCGGGAGCCTCCGAAGGCGCTCCGTCGAGCCCGTTGGTGGCGAGCTTCGCGCCCGTGTCCGTGGGCGCGCTCATGAGCGTGCGGGCTCGACCAACAGCTCCAGCAGCGCCTTCTGCGCGTGGCGACGGTTCTCCGCCTGATCCCAGATGCGCTGGCGCGAGCCGTAGAGCACCTCGGCGGTGATCTCCTCGCCCGCGTGGGCAGGCAGGCAGTGCAAAGCGATCGCCTCGGGCGCGGCCGCGTCGAGCAGGGCATCGTCGATCCGGTAGGGCGCAAGTGCCGCGCGGCGCCGCTGGCCGATCGGCGATTCCTCCGATTGCCGATCGATGCTGCTCTCCTCGCCCATGCTCACCCACACGTCGGTGTAGAGCGCGTGCGCGCCGGCGGCGGCCTCATGAGGGTCCTGGTAGAGCGTCAGCGTGCCCGCGGCGCCGGGCGGCAACGACAGGTCGTCCTCGAGCGTATAGCCGGGCGGCGAGGCGATCGCAATGTCCATGCCGGCGAGTGTGCCGAGGATCGCGAGCGAGCGAGCCACGTTGGTGCCGTCGCCGACATAGGCCAGGCGCAGGCCGGCGAGCCCGCCAAAGCTCTCGCGCATCGTCATCAGGTCGGCAAGCGCCTGGCACGGGTGGTGCAGCGCGGTGAGCATGTTGATGACCGGCACGGAGGAATGCTCGGCCAGCTCCTGCAGCAGCGCGTCCGGTCCCGTGCGGATCGCGATCGCCGCCACCTGCCGCGACAATACGAGCGCAGTGTCGCGCGGGGACTCGCCGCGCGAGAGCTGCATCTCGCCCGAGCGCAGCACGACGGCGTGGCCGCCGAGCTCGTGCACCCCCATCTCAAAGGACACGCGCGTGCGCGTGGAGGGCCTCTCGAAGATCAGCGCCACCCCGCGTCCGGCGAGCGCGTGGGAGGACAGCGGCGCAGCCTTCAGCTCGATCGCGCGATCGAGCAACGCGCCGAGCTCGGGCGCGCTAAGCTCGGCGCCTGTGAGGAAGTGGGGAGGCACAGTCCGCCAGTCTACGTGGCCCGTCGCGCTGGCCTGCGCCGCCGCGCTGATCGTGGCCGGCTGCGGGTCGAGCAAATCGACGAGCACCACCACGAAGACGAGCGCGACCGCGACCGTCAAGGAAGGCATCGTCCCAAACGGCAAAATCAACTATGCGAGCCCGACGGCGAATGCTCCCGTGCAGAGCGGGCTGGTGAAGATCATCTACCACGAATTCGCGATCGAACCGGACACCGTCAAGGCGAAGGTGGGAAGCACGATCAGGTGGATCAACAACGGACCCCAGACGTGCAACGTGACGAGCGAGGGAGGGCCGTACAAGTTCGCCTCCAAGGACTTCGGCGAAGGAGCCAGCTTCGAACTGAAGCTGGAGAAGCCGGGCACGATCCACTACGAGTGCACGTCCTACCCGACCACGATGAACGGCACGATCGAAGTCCTCAGCTGAAGTCCGCCAGACCCTCGTTGGAAGTGGAAGCCCGCGCATAGGTTCGCCGCGGGATGCGTCCGGCGCCACGAGCCAGCCTTCCAGCCTCCACGGCGGCGCGCATCGCGCGCGCCATCGCCACCGGGTCTTGTGCGCGCGAGACGGCGCTTGCCACCATCACCGCGTCGCAGCCAAGCTCCATCGCGAGCGTCGCATCGGAGGCGGTGCCCACGCCCGCATCCAGCACCACAGGGACCTGCACCGCTTCGCGGATGAGGGAGATGTTGTAGGGGTTGCGAATGCCCATGCCGCTGCCGATCGGGGCGCCGAGCGGCATCACCGCCGCACAGCCCACGTCAACCAGACGGCGTGCGAGCACCGGATCGTCGGTCGTGTAGGGCAGCACCACGAAACCGTCGTCCACCAGCCGCTCCGCCGCCTTCAGCAGCTCGGGCGCGTCGGGCAAGAGCGTGTCCTCGTCGCCGATCACCTCGAGCTTCACCCAGTCGGTCTGAAACGCCTCGCGGGCCAGCTGTGCGGTCAGCACCGCGTCGCGCGCGGTGAAGCAGCCGGCGGTGTTGGGCAAGAGCTCGACGCCCTCGCGCTCGAGCACGTCGATCAACGATCCCCTGCGATCGACACTCCCACCCGCCGCATTCCCACCGGCCCGATTCCCAGCGACCCGACCCCCGCCCACCTCGATTCTCCGCAGCGCGACCGTAACGAGCTCCGAGCCGCTGGCGCGGATCGCCTCGGCAAGCAGCGTCAGCGATGGGAATCCGCCGGTGCCAAGCAGCAACCGCGAGTGCAGCGTGCGACCGGCGATCGTGAGCGGATCGGTAGCCACGACCGCAGCGTGTCCGTTCTCAGCGGCAACGGCCTGACGCTGTGACTCTGCGGTTGGTCGTGTCCTGGCGGGATCGCCCATGCTCAGATCATCCTCCCTGCATCGCGGTCAGGACCTCCACATGCGCGCCGTCGGGGATCTCAAACGTGCTCCAGCCGGCCCGCGGCACCACCTCGCCATCGACCGCCACCGCCACCCCGCGCGCATCGGGGGCGAGATCCAGAGCCAGCAACACGCCCGCCACCGTCTGCTCGGCGCCATCGTCGTGCGGATTGCCGTTGAGGTAGATCATTTTGAGGGGACGGGGTCGTGCTGGA
Source organism: uncultured Solirubrobacterales bacterium (assembly GCA_963715765.1). GTDB lineage: Bacteria > Actinomycetota > Thermoleophilia > Solirubrobacterales > Solirubrobacteraceae > Palsa-744. Next base: position 2,011,414 of record OY970270.1, on the reverse strand, counting down.
CAGTCTCACCCCGCAACGACGCCACCACCAGCTCGGCCGTCAACGGCGCCAGCAGGATTCCGTTGCGGTGATGACCGGTCGCCCACGTCAAACCGTCGAGCACGCCGCGCCCGATCACCGGTGTGTTGTCTGGCGTGCCCGGCCGATAGCCCACGCCCAGCTCGTCAATGTGCAGCTCGCTCACGCCCGGCACCAGCTCGTGGGCGTCGCGCAACAGCTCATACACCCCACCGGCCGTCGCGCCCGGCTCGAACCCGCGCTCCTCCATCGTCGCCCCGAGCACGTAGCGCCCATCCTCGCGCGGCACCAGATAGCCGCCCTCGAAGCGCACCACCCCCTCCAGCAGGCCGGGGCCGGCGGGGTCGTGCAAACGCATGATCTGACCCTTCACCGGACGCACCGCCACGCCGGCGCCATCGGGCAGGCCGGCCAGCCCGCCACTCCACGCGCCCATCGCCACGACCACCTCGCGGGCGTGCACCACTTCGCACGCCCAGCCATCCCCAAAAAAATCCCCTCTGTGGGCACCGGCATCCTTGACATCCATCAGCGACGCTTTCTCGCGCGCGAACCGTACCCCCACGACCCGCGTCTGGCTTGCGTCGAGCTCCACGGCAAGGGCAGGAGTGCGTTCGCGCAAGTCGACCCCGGCTTGCTCGCACGCGCTGCGCAGCGCCGCCGCCACACTGCGCGGATCCACGCTGTGATCGTCGGGCGCGTGCAGCGCCAGGCGCACCGTGGCGGCCAGCGCCGGCTCATGCTCGCGCGCCTCGCTCGCGCGCATACGGATCGCGCGCAGGCCAAGCGACTCACGGAAAGCGAGCTGGCGCTCCAGCTCGCGCGCCTCGTCCTCGTCGCGCGCCACCACCAGCGTGCCCGTACGACGCAGACCCACGTCGATGCCCGAATCCCGCTGCAGCTCCGCGGCGAAATCGGGCCACATCCGCGCCGAGCGCATACCCAGCTCGAGCACCCGCCGCCCCGCCTGCCCGAACTCCACCTCCGCCACGGGAGCGAGCATTCCGGCCGCCACATGCGTCGCACCTCCGCCGAGCTGCTCGCGCTCCAGCACCACGACCGACATGCCCTGGGCGCGTGCCCGCCATGCCACCGACAGGCCCACGATCCCGCCGCCGAGGATCGCCAGATCGACCTTGGATTCGCCGGTTGTGCCCATGGCATTGATGCTAGACGCCATCCGGCCTGCGGCTCCTCTACCCGTTGTCCAGCGGCCCGACCATGAGATGCGCCGATGATCGCGCTCGCTGCTGTCAGACTTGCGTGCGATGGCCCACCTGCGGCCCGTGCCCGACCCCACCGGTGAGCAGCGCCGCGCGCGCTTGGCCGCCGCGCGCCTGTATCTGGTGTGCGACTGCATGCCCGGCGGCCGCGGCCTGGAGGAGGTGCTGCCCGCCGCGATCGCCGGCGGGGTCGACGTCGTGCAGCTGCGCGAGAAGAAACTCGACGACGACTTCCTGACCGAAGCAGCCGGGGTGGCGGCGGACCTGTGCGATGCCCACGGGGCGCTGTTCATCCTCAACGACCGCCCCGACATCGCCGCGGCGGTACGCGCCGACGGGGTGCACGTCGGGCAGGACGACATGCCGGTCGGCGAGGCGCGGGAGATCGTCGGTCCCGACATGCTCGTGGGCCTCTCCACTCACGCCCCGAGCGAGATCGACGATGCGCTTCCCACCGCCCCCGACGGCACGCCATACGTGGACTACATCGGTGTCGGTCCCGTGCACGCAACCCCCACCAAGCTCGGGCGCCCGCCGGTTGGCCCAGAGCTCGTCAGCTACGCCTCGGCGCACGCCCACGTACCGTTCTTTGCGATCGGCGGCATCGACAGCGAGAACATCCTGATGGTGCTCGACGCGGGCGCCTCGCGAGTGTGCGTGCTGCGCGCGATCTGCGACACCCCCGATCCTGAGCGCGCCGCGCTGACCTTGCGCGCGGCGCTGGAGCTGCGGCCCTTGTGGAACGGCGATAGGTAAAGAACAGAGCTCCCGCTTAGCGCTATACACCGCCCGGCACACTCTATAAGTTCTACATTATGGTATTATGTCGGCAGTCGGCCAGACTAAAGTGCACGCCGACATTCGGAGCTTTCGACTATCTAGAAGAGCGGATCGAGTGAGGCGGCTGCTATTTTTGTCTCTAACCATGGTGGTACCTATCGCGGTTAGCGTAACGAGCGAAGCGTATGCGGCGTCAAGTGGCGCACTGGAGAGCCCAGCGGGTGTGATCGAGACGGGCTATGCGGCTGAACTCATGGGCGTCTCGACGCAGCAGGCGTCCGCCGATCTCGCACTGCAGCATGATGCGCTTGGTTACGTGCAAGCACTGCAGCAGAGTGGGGACGACGTCGAATACGACAACGCGGACGCAACCCTCCATGTCTACGGCCAGCCATCTCCGGCTACAGCGCCAGCTTCCGTAGCAGACCGCGTCGTCTTCGAATCGCGACCGTTTCAACAGACGCCGTTTACGGGTACGGCCACCCCAGCTGGTTGCGACACGTCGGCCGACGAGTACTGTAGTCCCGTCGAGGGCGGAGTCAGGGTAACAGATGTCGATGAATGCACCGCCGGCCCCATACTGTCAGACTACTACGGGAATACATATATGGCGGTGGCGGGCCATTGCGCGATCGACGGGGACAGTATCCCCGATCAACCCTTTACGTCTCTGACATGGCCTGGCCTATCTAAATGTAACGTCGGCAACTCAACGGTTAGCGTGGACGCTCCCTGGATCGGTTATGACATCGCGATCGAGCCGGCTTCCACCGGCACCTGTGGTGGGATGACCCCATACATTCATGATTGGGAGTTCGGCACTAACATCCCACAGCAGGGCGCGGTAAATGCTGCCAAGGGTGAGGTAGTCTGCCATCGAGGCATTACGAGCCTATATGCGTGTGGAGTTGTCCAGGTCGCTGACGTCGAAAGCCATATCGGACCATATTCCAATGGCAACTCCTACTGGATAAAGAACACGGATCGGATCTGCATGTATGGAGCCCCTGGAGACAGTGGCGGCACCGTCTCAGACTCAACTTATCCCGGCGCAATAACCGGTACGATGCTCGCTGTTGGGTCGGAACCGAAATGCGGAGGGGCAGACACGCTTAGCATCGAGCAGCAGATCTTTGCGATCTTGAGCATTCACAACCTGTATGTGTTGGAAGGATAGTCATGCACTGGAAGGATAACCTCGGGCTGCACATGAAACACGGTTCGATGAAACGGAGAGGCGTGGGTGAGATGATTCGCGTGCGGCTGTCAATGTCTCTGATAGTGCTGACAGCGATATTCGGGATAATGCTTGCGATCTTGCAGAGCAACGATTCAGCCAGCGCCGCAAGCAGCCAACAAACATCAGCGACATCCATGAGCGGACCGACGGGCACAACCCCAACGGTCACGTCAGATGAACTATTCTTCAACGCTGAGTTTTTCGCCTCGGTCAAGGGTACGGTTGAAGGTGGTCCGGGCCAGGCGACGGCTGACTTCGAATACGGGCTTTCAACGGCATACGGTCTCACCTCTGAACCGGAAGACGTAACGATTCCGACCGATGGACCTCTCACCGTATACGGACAATTCCGAGGTCTCTCGCGCGAAACCACCTATTACTTCCGCCTAGCCGTAACGCAGAACGGCATCGCGTATTACGGTAACGATGGACAATTCACGACACTCGCCTCGGAACCCACATACACCCCGGTTGGCGGTGCCACCGGTGAACCCGCAACCGGGTCTGTACCCCCACCTGCGCAAACCCCTAAAACGCCGGGGTCCACGAATACGGAACCCCAGTCAATTTCGCCGCGCGTTGCCCTGCTGGGCGCGACGTGGCGACACGGGCGGCTAATTGTCACGATCCGGTGCCTCGGAACGACGTCACAGCGGTGCCGTGGCTCAGGCGTTCTCACAGAGAAGAAACGTCCGGGAACCCATCCTCTTGCGGTTGCGGGCATCCAAGTGTCCGTGACAGGTGGCCACACCGTGCACATCGTCGCCAAGCGTCTCACCTCCAACGCCAAATTCCACTCAATGGACGCACACACACTAGCCCTGACGTTCGACATGAAGCAGTAAAAAGCGAGCTCCCCCTGAGGACGCGGCACCGCCGTTATGCTAGATCGGTGTCCACCAACCGCATCGACACAAGCGCCGATCAAGGCGTCCACGAGCAGCCGATCAACTACAGCGAACCCGTACACGCCCCGCTTGGCGAGGACGAGCGACCCGGGCGCGATGACTCGGCGCGCCTTGCTCTGCGACCGCTAGGCCCCGAGGAGCGCCCTACGCCGCTACTCGTCGCGGTGGCCGTCGCCGTCGTCGTGGCGCTGGCGACGCTGACGAGCGTGGCTACCGTCCACGATCTCGCAAAGCACGGCGGCTCGCCGCCGGGCGGCATCTTGCTCGCGGCTGTATTTCTCGGGCTCGCATGGGGGATGTACAAACGACGCTACGGCGCGGTACTGGGCTTTGAGGCGCTACTCGCATTCCAGATCATCGTCACCTCGCTCGCGCTGATCGTCGCCGAGACGTGGCTCGCGGCTGGACTATGCGTCCTCAGCATCGGGCTCGCCGGGTGGCTCTTCTGGAAGTTGGTGCGCGTGATGGGACGCATACAGGCAGGAGAGCGGCCAATCGAGAGCGCCACGGGCGGCACAGACGAAGCAGTGCGATAGGCTCGCGCTGCAATGGCTGAGCGCTCATACGACGTAATCGTGATCGGCTCCGGTCCGGGCGGCTATGTTGCCGCGATTCGTGCAGCTCAGCTCGGCAAGAAGACCGCGGTGATCGAGAAGGACAGGGTCGGCGGGCGCTGTCTCAACTACGCCTGCATCCCCGCCAAGGCGGTGCTGCGCTCCGCCGACCTGCTCTCAGAGATTCGCGAGGCCGGCGACTATGGCTTGAACGTGAGCGGCGTCGAGGTCGACTACCCGGCCGTGCAAGCACGCCGCGAGAAGGTCGTGAGCACGCTCACCGGCGGGGTGGGAGGTCTGTTCAAGAAGAGCTCGATCGATCTGATCGAGGGCGAGGCCTCGCTTGCCCGCCAGAGCGGCGCCGGCAACGGCAACACGGGCGACGGCGTCCGCGTGCATGTCGGCGAGCAGGAGCTGGTTGCGACGACGGCGATCCTCGCCACCGGCTCGGTCAAGCGCTCGATCCCCGGCGTCGAGTTCGGCGGCGGCGTGATCGGTACCGAGGAGGCCTGGGCCCTGGCCGACCTGCCGGCACGCCTGACGGTCGTCGGCGCCGGCGCCTCGGGCGCGGAGATCGCTTCGGGCTTCGCGCGCCTGGGCAGCGAGGTGAAGCTGTTCGAGGTCATGGACCGCCTGCTCCCAACAGAGGACGCCGACATCTCGCGCCTGGTCGAGCGCGGCCTCAAGCGCCAGGGCATCGAGGTCCACACCGGCACTCCCGTCGAGGGCGTCAGCGTCGGTGAGGGCGGAGTGCGCTTCGGCTATGGCTCGGAGACGGCCGAGGTCGACTATCTCGTGATCTGTGCGGGGCGCGGGCCCGACGTGGACGCACTTGGCCTGAAGGATGCGGGCGTCGAATTGGACGAGCGCGGCCTCGTGCGCGTCGACGGCGCGCAGCGAACCACGACCGCCGGCATCTATGCGATCGGCGACCTCGTGCACGGCCCGGCGCTCGCCCACAAGGCATCGGATGAGGGCATCATCGCCGCCGAGGACTCCGCCGGTCTCCCCACTCACCCGCTCTCCTATGTCGACATCCCACGCGCAACGTTCTGCACGCCGAACGTCGGCTCGTTCGGGCTGACCGAGGAGCAGGCCCGCGAGCAGGGCTATGACGTTGTGGTCGGCAAGGTTCCCTACGGCGCGGTCGGCGGCGGCACCGTATACGGAGACCGCACCGGCCTTGTGAAGCTCGTCGGCGAGTCCAAGTACGGCGAGCTGCTCGGCGGGCACATCGTCGGTTCACGCGCCACCGAGCTGATCCAGGAGCTCGTCAACGTGCGTGCCCTGGAGGGCGGCTTCGCCGAGGTCGCCCGCATCGTCCACGGCCACCCCACACTGTCGGAGGCCGTGATGGAGGCGGGCCGAGCAGCCGACGGCTGGCTGATTCACGGTTAACCTCGAAGGGATGTCCGCACCGGACGCCGCTTTCTATTTCGACCTCGCCAGCCCGCTCGCCTATCTGGCTTCCGAGCGCGTGCTGCACACGATGCCCGTCGCCACCGAGTGGCAGCCGGTGCTTGCGCACGAGCTGCCGGCCGCTGAGTCGTTTGAGGCGTTTCGCTGTCGCGATGACGAGGACATCTTTCGCCTTGAGCTGGAGCGGCGCGCTGCCGAGCTGGGCCTCCAGCAGCTGCGCTGGCCCGACCCGTTTCCGTTCGACAGCGCCTTTGCGATGCGCGCGGCCACCTATGCCAAGTCGATCGGCCGGATCGTCGCCTTTGCGCAAGCAGCGTTCCGTCAAGCGTTCGCGGGAGGACGACCACTCGACGTGGCCGACAACGTGCTGATCGCGGCAGCCGCGTGTGAGATGCATCCATCCGCCGTGCTCAAGGGCGCCGAATTGCGCTCGGTGCAGGAGCAACTGTCGGCCACCACGTCGGCCGCGGCCGCGTTCGGCGTCGAGGACGTGCCGGCGGTGCGCGTCGGAGCGCAAGTATTCGTCGGAGAGCGCAGCATCGAGCAAGCCGCCGCTTACGCGGGGGCACCGACCCGATGAGGGCCAATCGCTGCTTCCGCCTGATCGTGCGTCGCGGAGGGCTGGCCCCGGCATTCCTGGCAAGCCCCGACCGTGTCGATCACATCGAGGTGGTCGAGATCGGCGGTGGCGAGGTCGTGTTCTTCTGGGACTGCCCGCCCCAGATCGCCTCACGCCGCGCCCGCGAATTGCGCACCGACCTGGCGCAGATGGATCGCGAGGACTTCCTCGCGCGCTGGAGTACCGTGGAAGACCAATGACTTCTCCCTTGCCCGAGCCGGATATGGCACGCGAGTGGCTCAGCGCGATGACGCTCATACGCCGTTTTGAGGAGCGCGCGGGCGAGATGTACGCGCGAGCCAAGATCGGCGGCTTCCTGCACCTGTCGATCGGCGAGGAGGCCACGATCGTCGGCAGCGAGCGAGCGCTGCGCAACACGGACTACCTGGTCTCCACCTACCGCTCCCATGGCGATGCCCTGGCACGTGGCACACCGCCCGAGAAGGTGATGGCCGAGCTGTTTGGCAAGCGCGACGGCTGCTCAAAAGGGCATGGAGGCTCGATGCACATGTTCGATGCACAGCGGCGCTTCATGGGCGGCTATGGGATCGTCGGCGGCAACCTGCCGATCGCGGCGGGGATCGCGCTGGCGTGCGATCAACACAACACCGACGAGGTCACGCTCTGCACGTTCGGTGACGGCGCCTCCAACCAGGGCACGTTCGGCGAGACGCTCAACCTCGCCGCGCTGTGGCGTCTGCCGGTCGTGTTCATGGTCGTCAACAACCAGTTCGGCATGGGCACGTCGCTCAGCCGTCACTCGGCGGTCACCGACCTGCAGCGCAAGGGCGAGTCGCTTGGCGTTCCGGGCCTGCGCTGCGACGGGATGGACATCCTCGACACCCACCGCGTCGTCTCCGAGGCGCTCGCGCGCGTGCGCGAGGAGCGCCGGCCGCTGCTGATCGAGGCCGTCACCTACCGCTTCCGCGGCCACTCGATGGCAGACCCCGAGGACTACCGCTCCAAGGAGGAGGTCGCGGAGTGGCGCGAGCGCGACCCGATCCCCGCGTTCGGCGACCTACTGGAACGCGAGGGGATGCTCACAGTGGAGCAGCGCGAGCAGATCGAGCAAGACGCGATGACGCGCGTCGATGAGGCGGTGGAGTTCGCCGAGCGCTCCCCGTTCCCCGACCCGGAGATGCTCTATGAAGACGTGTACGTGCTACCCCCATCGCAGGGAGACTCGGATGACGGGAGAGCGACGAGCGACGAGCAGGCGCACGGCCAATACCACTGGTCCCCGCGGGTGGTCCGATGAACGAGATGCGCTATCGCGACGCTTTGAAACTGGCGCTGCGCGAGGAGATGCGCCGCGATCAGAACGTGATGCTGCTCGGCGAGGACATCGGCGTGTTCGGCGGCGCCTTCAAGGTGACCAGCGGCCTGCTCGAGGAGTTCGGCGAGCGGCGCGTGCGCGACACCCCGATCTCCGAGAACACGATCGTCGGAATGGGCGTGGGAGCCGCGATGGTCGGGCTGCGCCCGGTCGTGGAGCTGATGACGGTCAACTTCGCGCTGCTCGCGTTCGACCAGATCGTCAACCACGCGGCCCACATCCACTACATGTTCGGCGGGCAGGCACGCGTGCCGCTCGTTGTGCGGATGCCCCAGGGCGCAGGCCACCAGCTCGGCCCAACCCACTCGCACAGCTTCGAGGCGCTGTTCTTGCAAGTGCCGGGCCTGCTTGTCGCGGTACCCTCGACCCCCGCCGACGCACGCGGCCTTTTGAAGACCGCGATCCGCGACGAGAACCCGGTGATCTTCATCGAGCACGAGTCGCTGTACGGGGTGCGCGGCGAGGTGGACGAGCAGGACGAGCGACCACTCGGGTTCGGTCGCGCGCGCATCGTGCGCACGGGTGGGGACGTCACGATCGTGGGCGTCTCGCGGATGGCGCTCACCGCCGAGCGTGCGGCCGAGCAGCTGGCGGGCGAGCACGGCGTCGAGGCAGAAGTGATCGACCCGCGCACGCTGCGCCCACTCGACCTCGACACGATCCTCGAGTCGGTCGCCAAGACCAACCGCTGCGTCGTCGTCGAGGAGGGCTGGCCACACGGCGGCGTCGGCGCCAACCTCGCGGCGCTGATCTCAGAACAGGCCTTCGACGATCTCGACGCACCCGTGATGCGCGTCAGCGGCGCGGACGTGCCGATGCCCTACTCCAAGCCACTGGAGCAGAGCGCGTTCCCGCACGAGCCGCAGATCGTGCAGGCCGCACTCAGCACGATGGGACGCTCGGGCGTGAACGCGACAAAGACCACAGACACCCAGAACCCCTCAAACACGAACGGCCTGACTGCCGGCGATCAGGCGGAGACACTGGAGACCAAGCGATGAGCGAGATCGTGATGCCACGCCTATCAGACACGATGGAGGAGGGCACGATCCTGCGCTGGCTCAAGCACGAGGGGGAGCATGTTGCGCGCGGCGAGGAGCTGGTCGAGATCGAGACCGACAAGGCCGCTATGACCTACGAATCCGACAGCGAGGGGACGCTCGAGATCGTCGCGCACGAGGGCGACACGCTGGCCGTGGGAGCGCCGATCGCACGGATCGGCGAGGCGACGAGCAGTCCACCCGAGCAGGAGCGGGCGAAGGCGTCTCCCGTTGCCCGCCGCGTGGCGCGCGAGAACGGCGTTGATCTGGGTACGCTCAGCGGCAGTGGCCCCGGCGGACGCATCGTCAAGGCCGACGTGGAGAAGGTCGCGGGTTCGAATCCCGCCCCCGCTATCGCCGTAGCGGACACCCCCGCGGCGGAGCCGTCGGTGGAGGAGGTGTCGAGCGCCAAGGGCGAGACAACCACCGTCGAGCCGTCGCGAACACAGCGCACGATCGCGCGACGCATGGCCGAGTCCAAGGCGACGATCCCCGACTTCACGCTCACGGCCGACATCGACATGGAGCGCTGCGTTGCACTGCGCGCCGAGCTGAAGCGGCTCTCGCACGACGATGACGATGCGCCCACCTACAACGACATGATCGTAAAGGCGTGCGCGCTGGCCTTGCGCGACCACCCCCGCGCCAACGGCAGCTACCGCGACGGTCGCTTCGAGTTGCATACACGCGTGAACGTCGGCGTGGCGGTGGCGGTGGCGGCGGGCGGCGGGAACCCAACGGGCGGTGCGCTCGTCGTCCCCACCGTGTTCGACGCCGACACGAAGGCGCTCGGCGAGATCGCACGGGAGACGCGCACGCTGGCCGAGCGGGTGCGCGACGGGTCGATCACGCCACCGGAGCTGAGCGGCGGCACGTTCACCGTGTCGAACCTGGGGATGTATGGCATCGCGAGCTTCACGGCGATCGTCAACCCGCCGCAGGCGGCGATCCTCGCAGTTGGCGCGGTTGCCCCGCGGGCGGTCGTTCGCAAGAAGAAGCTCGCGGCGCGGCAAACGATGAGCGTCACGCTCGCGTGCGATCACCGCATCCTCTACGGGGCCGACGCCGCCCTGTTCCTGGCCCGTATCCGCGAGCTGCTGGAGGAGCCTGCGGCGCTGACGCTGTAGGCAGCGTTCGCGACAGTCCGATCCGAAGTAAATCCCTTTGCGAGAGCCTTACGCAATTCATGCCTCTGCAACGCACACAGGCCGATGAATGTCGGTGCAACCTCGCCACTGTCCACGAAGATGCTGGGCGGCCTTGACGCCTTGAGGCCGCCGAAGCGTTCAATTAGATACTCGTCGCGCAGGTCGCTCGGCATCGCCTGCGATTCCGAGCGAAGCCGCTCGCGAATGTCATATGCGGCCCACAACACGTCACCTTCACACTTGCGCGATATTTCACTCTCTATTTCGTGTAGCCGATCCTCAACGTGCCGATCGTGCGCGGGATCGATTTCCATGCTGCTCGAGTCGTCAGCTTTACCGTCACTGCGATTGGGCCCTTGCCAGGAGTAGCGCTCCCTTGGACGCAGCGTCCACCTGTGAGCAAGCCAGGCGAGCATCGCCACCCAAACCGCCAGATTCGCCAATATCAGCTCGACTACCTTACCTGCCGTAGCGCGCGGCCAGGCAGCCGCCGTGCCCGCCGCGGCAAAGGCGATGAAGCCCGGCAAGAGAGAGAAATAGCGCAGTCCGGCAGTCATCCGGCTGACGATTACCTCGCGCGGCGACTGTGCCGCGAAGGCCGCGAGCGCACCAGGGGACGCAAGTAGCAGCGTTATCACGCCGGACGGCGCACTGCCACTCACAGCGTGCCATATGGCATATGCATAGACGATCAAAGCAGTGATGACCGCAGTGACCCAAGACAGGTCCACGATTGTGTCCGAGCGGGGCCTGACGTTTGCGAGCACAATCGCCCGTGTCGGGAGGTTAGCGTTGAAGGCGTAGACATCAGCACGCTGGGAGCTACGCGCCGACATGTCCATGATCCGCCCCTTACTGCCGGCCACCGAGAGCTTAATCCTTGTGATGACGAAGCCGTCGGGCGCCTGAAACTGGAAATGGGCAGAACCATGCTTGTACAGAGTGAGGCTAAACATAACTCGCCTAGAGGTGATGCCAACTTCCTCCAGAAGCCAGAGCAGTCGCGAATCGAAAGGCGAGTCGATCGGTGGCCGTGACGAGACGACGCGCTTCTCCTTCTCCCTGTAAGCAAACGAGAGGTCGGTAGTGCGGGAATTGTTTATGACAAACGTTCTCGGGCTTACGTCCTCTTTCCGTTCGTACCCATCGATCTCAGGAGGACTAACCCTCCATTCCCCGACAGGCAGAGTCTGAATCGTCTCGTTGCCCACCACGACGATCGTGTGAGTGCCACCATCCGGGCCCACAAGGGTGAATAATGCCACCGGCGTTGCCGCCGGCTCAGGGCGCGTGGTCGAGCGACCGGTTAACCACTCGATCCCGAGCAGCAATCTGCCGGTCCCCGCAGTGGCGGGGGGCGGCGGCGCCTGCACCCTGTATGCCAGTGGATCGAAGGTTCCCAGCAACGGAGAACAACTACCTGGATGGATCGCCTTGGTCAGAGCGTATCGGGCCCGAACCGGCAGACGCCAGTGAGTTTTTGCACGATAGCGGTAGGCATCGTAACTGAACTTGATGACCCGCCTTTCGCCGATCGAGTCGTAGAGAGGTACGAGGAACATGAAGCCGCGCGCCAAGGTCCAGGCGAGGCTCATGAAAACGTAGCTGGTGGCGAGTAAAACGCGCCACGCGTAGTCACGCTGGTCATCGCCTGAGCGCCTTCCTATCAAAGCCTCACACACGCCCAGCGCGATCTCTTCGCGACGTCCAACTATTTCCGAAAACTCGGTTTGAATGGACTGCGGAACCAAGATCTCATCGGGGGACGTAGCGATCGGACGCCAGGCCACGAGATGCGCGAGCGTCACCAGCATCGCCACGCCGATCGGCGTGTACTCCCGCCTGTCGATCAAAGGCAGGGCAGCTCCGCGCTCATCCCTGAGGTCGACGTTGACTATTCGCCACTTGGTCAGGATCGCAAGCAACGCGTAGTCCAAGCGCCTGCCGTCCGGGCTCCGTAGCGGCGAGACATAGTCGCCCGGCAGCGTGAAGTCGACGCTCTTTGTCCGCGATATAGCGACAGGATCGTTGTGCACCGCTTTGTCTATACGACGATGCACCCAACGCCCGTCATTCATCAACCGGAGCATGATGATCCCCAGCTTCAAGTGCTGATCGGTCAGCCTTCGGTGCTCGCGCTCGTCCCCCACAATCGTCGTGAGTTTATACGAACTGTATGGGTAATAGGAACTATCAAGAGAGTTTGTCTCTTTGCCCACCGCGCCAGAGCTCAGAGCCCAGAGCTTCACATCGAGAACTGCGGTAGACAAGCGCCGGAACACATGCGAGCGCTCTATCCTGTAGGCGCAATGCTTGCCGCGAACATGAGCGATCTGCGGATGTGCAAGCTCGGGCGCCTGCCCTATGCCGAAGCCTTCGCTATCCAGGCCGACCTTCAAGCTCGACGTCAGGCCGAGGAGATCCCAGACACCCTGCTCCTGTTGGAGCATCCGCCCGTGTACACGCGCGGACGCCGAGCGGCCGACAACGAGCTGACCCTCGGCGAGGACTTCTATCGCGGCCATGGCATCGAGATCGTGCCCACCGACCGGGGCGGGCGTGTGACCTACCACGGTCCCGGCCAGCTGGTCGGCTATCCGATCATGCGCGTGAGCGACATCGGCTTTCACCTACGCACGATGGAGGCTGCGATCGTCGCGGCCCTTGCCGAGTACGGCATCGAGGCACGCTCGCGCTGCGATGAGGGGATCGACTACACCGGCGTGTGGGTGGCGGACCGCAAGATCGCCTCGATCGGCGTGCACATATCGCGCGGGGTTTCTACGCATGGCTTTGCCGTCAACGTGACCAACGACCTGGAGCCGTTCACGTGGATCGTGCCATGCGGGCTTCCCGACGTGAGGATGACCTCGCTCGAGTACGAGCTGGGCCATGCGCCGGACGGCGGCTTCGATGCGTTCGCCGAACGCATCGCTCATTGCTTTTGCGAGGCTCACGGTCGCCGGCCACTCACGGTCGCGCCCGAGGACATGGGCATGGGCATCGCAACATCCGCGGCCCATACGCTGGTGAGCGCATGAGCACTCCCAGCGCCACCCAAGACCGCGAGCACTCCACCCGCTCCCGCGCCAACCCCGGCGGCATGGACGTCTTGAAGGTGCTCGGCACAGACGTGCGCCCGCTGCGCGAGCGCAAGCCGCCGTGGTTCAAAGTGCCGGCCGCGGGCGGGCAACGCTACCGCGAGCTGTCGGCGCTGATCAAAGAGGAGAACCTGCACACCGTCTGCCAGGAGGCCGCGTGCCCGAATGTGGGCGAGTGCTGGGAGCGAGGCACCGCAACGTTCATGATCCTCGGCGACACGTGCACGCGCCGCTGCGGCTTTTGCAACGTGAGGACCGGCAAGCCCACGTGGAACGATCCGCTGGAGCCAGCCCGTGTAGCGCGCTCGATCGCGCGCATGGGCCTGCGCCACGCGGTGGTCACATCGGTGGACCGCGACGACCTGCCCGATAAGGGCGCCTCCGCGTTCGTGGGCGTAATCCGCCAGGTGCGCGCGCAGGCCCCGGACTGCCAGATCGAGGTGCTCACTCCCGACTTCCAGGGCCAGGAGATGCCACTGGCGAAGGTGATCGCCGAGCGCCCTGATGTGTTCAACCACAACGTCGAGGTGGTGCCAAGGCTGTACCCGATCGCGCGCCGCGGCTCCGAGTTCCTGCGCTCCTGTCGCGTGCTGCGCAGCGCCGCGGAGATGGGCGAAGGCGAGATCGTGACGAAGTCCGGCTTGATGGTGGGCCTCGGCGAGACCCACGAGGAGATGGTTGCCACGTTTGAGGCGCTGCGCGAACACGATGTGCAGGTGCTGACCGTCGGGCAGTACCTGCGCCCATCCGAGCGCCATCTGCCGATCGTGCGCTACTGGCACCCGGACGAGTTCGCCGCCCTGGAGGAGGCCGCGTATGCGCTCGGCTTCGATCATGTCGCCGCCGGTCCGCTCGTGCGCTCCTCCTATCACGCAGACCAGCACGTGCCCCAACCGCGCCCCGGTGTGGGGCCGCTGGCCGCGAGCGCGTAGGACAACACCCGGTCGGTGGTTGCTGTGAGGGTGCGTCAGGCCACCCTCACAAGCGGATAGTCTCGCCCGATCAGCGCCTGCGAGATCCCATCCAGATGACCCGTGTCGCAGTGCTTGCCGTCGCGCTGGCGTTCATCCTCGGCTTCGCCTTTCTGACGATCGGCGGGATCGAGGAATACGGCTTCAGCGCCGAGGGCGTGATCTCGGTGTTCGTGCTGGTGCTGATGGCGGTTGGAATCTTCGGGGCTTTGCGCAATCCTCCACGTTGATGAGAGCGCTCTCATGAGCATCGCTCAGCACGCACGAGAGGCTGCCTCGTGAGCAGGTCGCCCTTCCTCACCCAGGGCTCCAGCTCGCGACGCGCTCGCGCGCTCGCGCGGCGCAGGCGCAGACGCCACCGAGCGCTGGTCGGTGTTGCGCTGCTCGCGATCGCGGCGGCGCTCGCGATCCTGCTCGGGTTCGTGCACCCGGATACGACACACAGCTCGGCCTCGAGCTCCACCGTGCGCGGCGCGCATACCCACCACATCACGGTCGCGGTGGCCGCTCGCTCGCCCGCCGGGCTGCCGCTCGGCTCGCCACCGTTGCACCTGGACCTGAGTGGAACGGACGATCCGGTGCAGGCCTCCTTCCAGCAGCAGCCGCGGGCCGGGTTGCTGCTCGACCTGAACACCGGCCGCGTGCTGTGGCAGCTCGATCCGCTGCAGCGTCTGCACATGGCGAGCCTCACGAAGCTGATGACCGCGCTGCGGGTGGTGCGCACCACGCCGGCGAACACGCCGGTGCTGATCACGCGCGAGGCCGTTGACATGCCAGGCTCGAAAGTCGGCCTGCTGCCGCTCGGCAAGCATGTGTCCGCGGAGACGCTGTTGTATGGGCTACTGCTGCCCTCCGGCAACGACGCCGCGGTGGCACTCGCCCAGCACGTGTCCGGCAGTGTGAGCGCGTTCGTGGAAGGGATGAACTCTGAAGCGGCGCGACTCGGGCTGGGCTGTACGCACTACAGCTCCCCTTCGGGCTACTACGACGCACGCAACTACACCTGCGCTGCGGATCTCGCCGAGTTGGCGTCCGTGGACATCCACCAGCCGCGCATCGCGCAGATCGTGGGAACGGCCGAAGCGGCGCTACCGTTTCCGATCAAGGGGGGCAAGCTATATCTCTCCAACAACAATCCGCTGCTCGTGTACGGATATCCGGGTACGACGGGGATGAAGACCGGCTATACCGAACTGGCGGGCGACTGCCTGGTGGCGAGCGCCGAGCGCGACGGCGTGAGCCTTGGTGTGGTGCTGTTGCACTCCCCCGACATGGGCCAGCAGGCTGAGTATCTGCTCAATGCGGGCTTTGCCGACGTATACCACCAGCGACTGATCGCCTCGTCGATGGTGCCGCCCGGCCGCTGACGGAGTAGCCTTAGAAGCCAAATATTGACTGGCCAGTCAGCCAAGGGAGAGCAATGGATCTTGACGATACGCCCGAGCAGGCAGCACACCGCGTGAAGGTGCGCGCTTGGCTCGAGCAGCACAAGGGAGAGGCGCCTGTTATAGGAAACGCCACCCACCCGAACCCCACCCACCCGGACGCGCTGACAGACGAGGCGGAGATCGTCTCCGCCAGACGCGCATGGCAGGGCAAGCTCGCCGAGGCGGGACTCGCCGGGGTGACGTGGCCGAAGGAGTACGGCGGCCAGGGCCTCGGCCCGATCGAGCAGGTGGTGTGCAACCAGGAGATCGCGAAGGCCGGCGTGCCCGGGATCCTCGACGCGATCGGTGTGGGGATGCTCGGCCCGACGATCATCGCGCACGGCTCGGAGGAGCAGAAGGGGCGCTATCTCCCCCCGCTGCTGCACGGCGACGAGGTGTGGTGTCAGCTGTTCTCAGAGCCCGCGGCTGGCTCGGACCTCGCGGCGGTGCAGACGCGTGCGCGCCAAGAGGATGACGGAAGCTGGCGCCTGAGCGGCCAGAAGGTGTGGACCACCAACGCGCAGTTCTCCTCCTATGGCCTGTTGCTCGCGCGCACCGACCCCGAGCAGCACAAGCACAAGGGGCTGACGATGTTCATCATCCCGATGGACGCGCCCGGAGTGACGGTCAGAGGCCTGCGTCAGATCTCCGGTGAGGCCGAGTTCAACGAGGTGTTCCTCGACGACGTGAAGCTCGATGAGGACGCGGTCGTGGGCGGCGTGGGCAACGGTTGGGGCACGGCGCTGACGACGCTGATGTTCGAGCGCGTCACGATCGGGCTCGGCGGCGAGGGGCTCGGATACAACTCGGTGCGCTTTGCCAAGGGCATTGCGAGCGACGAGCACGGCCGGCGCGACCCGGAGGTGCGCAAGCAGCTCGGCGAGATTGCAAGCGAATTGCTGGCGGTGCGCTTCACGGGCTATCGCACGCTGACCGCGCTTCAGAAAGGTCAGATTCCAGGGCCGGAGGCGGGTCTTGCGAAGGTGACGATCGTCAACGGCGCGATCAAAGCCGGCGACTTGATCGCCGACGTGGTCGGCCCAGACGCGCTTGACGAGAACAGCGAGTGGGCCTACATGATCTCCTTCCTGCCCGGCCTGAAGTCGGCGGGCGGCACCGAAGAGATCCTGCGCAACACGATCGGCGAGCGCGTGCTTGGGTTGCCCCCGGAGCCACGCTTGGACAAGGGAATCCCGTTCTCGGAGCTGCGCTCCAAGGAAGGAGCGCCAGCATGAATCTCGCACTCTCAGACGAGCAGGTGTTCCTGCGCGAGGCCGCCCGTGGAGCGCTCTCGCGCTTCAAGACGCTCCAGGACGCCCGCAAGGCGCTCGACGGCGACGGCGAGCTTCCCGACCTGTG
Source organism: uncultured Solirubrobacterales bacterium (assembly GCA_963715765.1). Classification (GTDB taxonomy): domain Bacteria; phylum Actinomycetota; class Thermoleophilia; order Solirubrobacterales; family Solirubrobacteraceae; genus Palsa-744. The sequence continues at coordinate 1,994,271 of OY970270.1, read as the reverse complement.
GCCGACCGCCTGCGAGGCGGGCTGGCCAGGGCTGTTGATCGACGAAGCCCACGGTGGTGCGGGGCTCGACGCCTTCGATGCGATGCTGGTGATGGGCGAGTGTGGGCGCGTGCTGGCGGGCGTGCCGCTGCTCGGTCACCTGCCGGCCACCGCCATCCTCGCCGATGCGCCGCGGGTGGCCGAGTACCTGCCGGCGCTGGCGAGCGGCGAGCGGCGAGCGGCCTATCTGCCCTCGCAGCCGCCCACCGATGTCGATGCGCACTGGACCGCGGACCCGGCGAGCGGGATGGAACGGACACCGCTGCCGAGTGGATCGGCGCCCAACGCAAACGCCGAGGTGAAGCTGAGTGGCCGCTACGGGTTCGTGCCGGACGCTCCCGGCGCCGACGCGCTGATCGGCGTAGCGCTGATCGATACCCCTGATCGGGGCACAGGCGGCGAGCCGGCCGGCGTGGCGATCATGGCCAACGCCGACGGCGTGCAGATCGAGCCGGTGCGTCGCTACGACGCGACGCGCTCGCTCGCGCACGTAACGCTGACCGACGCCACCGCAACGGTGCTGGACGCACCGGTCCAGGCGCTCGCGGGCGCCTGGCACCTGGCGCAGGCGTTGATCGCGGCCGAGTCGCTCGGCAGCGTCGAGACGGCGCTGGAGATGTCGGTGGCCTACGCCAAGGAGCGCCACACCTTCGGGCGTGCGATCGGCTCCTACCAGGCGGTGAAGCACGCGCTCACAGAGATGCTGCGCCAACTGGAGAACGGCCGCTCGCTGCTGTATTACGCGGGCTGGTCGCGCCATGGGGCACCCGCGGAGTTCCCGCTCGCGGCAAGCGCGGCCCGGTCGGTTGCCGGCCGCGCGCTCGACCACGGAGCGCGCACGATGATCTCGGTGCACGGTGGGATCGGCGCTACGTGGGAGCACGACGCGCCGCTGTACTTCCGCCGCGCGCAGCTGTCGCGGCGCCTGCTCGGTGGGACCGGCGCGGCTACCGACCGTGTCGCCGGGGAGCTGATTGCACAGGCCGACGCCGCTTAGGCTTGGCGCGGGCGGTGGTGGCGGCTTCGGTTTCGTAGGTGGCCGCCACCGGAGCGCCGTAGGCGGCGTAGACCGCTTGCACCATCGCTGGTTCCAGGCCGCAGTTGATGCAGAAGCCGTGTTGGGACCAGGTGATCGCACGCGCGAGCACCTGGTCGGCGTAGGTCACGCCGGTGAGGTCGTGGCCGTAGTAGTCGTACGCCGCGTCCCAGGCTGCGGCGCCCAGTTCGATTTCAGCGCCGTCGGCGGACAGCAGATGGGCGGCGGCCATGATCGAGTCGAAGTCGTCGTAGATCGAAGGGTGCGTGGCGGTCACGTGGTCATAGGCGGCGGGCCGCTGACCGTAGATGTAGGAGTTGCTGACAAGCGCCCAGGTGGAGTCGGATTCCCCGGGCGGGCGGGCGGGGTCCCCATTCTTGACGTTGAACTGCATCGGCCCTCCGCAGCAGCCGGCGAAGTTGAGCCCGTGGTAGGTGGTTGGCGCGGTGGAGAAGTCGGTCTCCTGCTTGTGGATCGAGGCGATCAGGAGCCAGTTGACGCCGAATGCCTTCTGGGCGACGGCGTAGATCGGATAGAAGCCTTCCATCCAGTGCTCGGAGATGTGGGTGCCAACGGGATCTTCATAGATCGCGAGATCGCGACTGGCCTGCGTGGGCGTTGGATCGCCCACGATCGCGTGCGCACGGGCGCGCGAACGCGAGACGGAGCCACGCGCATGTTTGCCGGCAAGCTCAGATTTGACTCCGGCGACACGGACGTCGCTGGCGGGCAGCGTGGCGCCGGGCACGGGCGTGGGCGTGACCGCGATCACCGGAGGTGGCGAGGCGGAGCCCGACCGCGAGCCGCCGACGACGCCGCTCAGTACGAGCGTGAGCACGGCGACGCCCAGCACACCGAGTGCGAGCGCGGTGACCCACGCGGCTCGTTCTGATGGGGGCGCGGGAAGCTGCGCCCTGTGCTCGTCCATGCGTGAATGTTAGGGCGAGCCGCTAGGCCCGTGCGCCTGTGAGCGAGCCCAACTTGGCGTCGAGCGACTCGAGCAGCTCGTTGAAGCTGGCTTCGAACTTTTCGACGCCCTCGCGCTCGACGGTGTCGGTGATCTCCTCGTAGGAGACATCGGCGGCGGCAAGCTCGTCGAGCAGGTCCTGCGCGTCGGCGAGTCCTTCGTGCAGGGTCGGGCGCGGGCTGCCGTGGTCCTGAAATGCCCGGACCGTCTCCTCGGGCATCGTGTTGACCGTGTCGGGCCCAATCAGCTCGTCCACGTAGAGCGTGTCGTGGTAGGCGGGATTCTTGGTCGAGGTGGACGCCCACAGAACACGTTGGGGCGTGGCGCCCTTGCCGGCCAGGTAGTCCCAGCGCGGGCCCTGGAAGGTGCGCTGGTAGTGACGATAGGCGAGCTTGGCGTTGGCCACCGCCAGGCGACCCTTGAGCTCGTCGTGCGCGGGGTGGGTGGGACTCAATTCACCCAATAGGCGGTCGCCCTCGGTGTCGATGCGCGAGACGAAGAAGCTGGCGACCGAGGCGACCTTGCCGGGGTCGCCGCCCTCGGCGACCAGCCGCTCCAGCCCGCGAATATAGGACTCGGCGACCTCGGCGTAGCGCTGCAAGGAAAAGATCAGCGTGACGTTGATCGAGCGACCCTTGGAGATCACGTCCTCGATCGCGGCGAGCCCTGGCTTGGTCGCCGGGATCTTGACGAGCAGGTTGGGACGGTCGACCGCCTCGTGCAGACGGATCGCCTCGCGGAAGGTGCCCAGCGAGTCGTAGGCCAGCCGCGGATCGACCTCCAGCGAGACATAGCCGTCGCGTGCCAGCCCCTGCTCCCAGATTGGTCTGAACAGATCGCAGGCCTCGCGGATGTCCTGCTCGGCAAGCGCCCAGAATGCCTGCTCGACGTCATTCGTGCCGAGCTCTCGCAGCTGCTCGTCGTAGGCGTCACCGGAGCTCATCGCTTTCTGGAAGATCGTCGGGTTGGAGGTGGCGCCCACCACCGCGTCCTGGTCGATCAGCTGCTGCATGTGCCCGCCCCGGATCGCCTCGCGCGAGAGAAAGTCGATCCACACGCTTTGGCCGAGGGCGGAGAGGCTGTGCAGGGGAGAGAATGTGGGAGAGGACATCTTGGCTCCTGACAAGCGAGTTGTGCTCAGTTTCTCGACGAGTATTTTTTTGGACTGCTGTTCGTTCTGAGGTAAAGCAGAGCGCGCCGCACCATCAGCCTCCCTGCTCGAGCAGGGCGCGTGCACGCGACGCGATCGACTCGGCGGTGAAGCCGAGCTTCTCTAGCACGGTGGTGCCAGGAGCCGATGCGCCAAAACGATCGATCCCGATCACCTCGCCGGAGTCCCCGACCCACTTCCACCAGCTCATGGTGACGCCGGCCTCGACCGCCAGGCGGGGCACATCGCGCGGGATCACGTTGTCGCGGTAGTCGCGAGACTGGGCTTCGAATAGCTCCATGCAGGGCATCGATACGACCCGCACCTGCGTGCCCTGCGCCGCGAGATCGCGACCCGCCTCTAGCGTCGGTGCCACCTCGCTGCCGGTCGCGATCAGGACGATCTGGGGATTGGCTTTGCCGCTCGCGCCCTCGCCCTGGGCGCCCACGGGCCCGCCGGCACCATCCACAGAGCCATCGGGGGAAGATTCCCACAGCACATACGCCCCCCGTTGAAGACCCTCGACGGCGCCCACCTCTGAGCGATCGAGCACCGGCAGATTCTGGCGTGAGAGCAACAGCGCGACGGGGCCGTCCTCGCGCTCCAGCGCGAGCTTCCAGGCGAGCACGGTCTCATTCGCGTCGGCGGGGCGCATTACCCATAGGTGGGGGATCGCACGCAGCGCGGCGAAGTGCTCGACGGGCTGGTGGGTGGGCCCGTCCTCCCCGAGTCCCACGGAGTCGTGCGTCCACACCCACACGACCGGTAGCCCCATCAGCGCCGAGAGGCGCACGCTCGCGCGCATGTAGTCGGAGAAGATCAGGAACGTGGAGCCGTAGGGCTTGACCATCCCGCCGTGGGCGGCGAGCCCATTGACGACTGCGCCCATCGCGTGCTCGCGGATGCCGAATGGGATGTTGCGCCCGACGTGCACGCGCGAGAACTCGCCGGCGCCGTCGAACACGGTCTTGGTGGACTCGACCAGGTCGGCCGCGCCACCGGCCATCGTGGGTGCGTATGAGCCGAACGCGGCCATCGTCTTCTGCCCGGCCGAGCGGGTGGCGACTTGCTCGCCGGCGGTGAAGCTCGGCAGCGCTTGCTGCCAACCCGCGCGCAGACGGCCCGACCAGGCTTGCTCCCATTCCTCCAGGAGCTGCGGGTAGCGCTCGCGCCAAGCCTGCTCGCGCTGCTCTGACTCCTGCTGGGCAGCGGCACCGGACTCGCGCAGGCTCATGTGCTCGTACACACGCTGCTCGACGTGGAACTTCAACTCGGGATCGAAACCCATCGTCTGCTTGGTGGCGCGTACCTCGTCCTCGCCCAAGGGGGCGCCATGCGCTTTGGCGGTGTCCGTTGCATTGGGTGCGGGATAGGCGATGTGCGAGCGCACCTGGATGAACGAGGGCCGCTCGGTTTCCGCGCGTGCGAGGAGCAGCGCGCCGTACAGAGCATCAACGTCCTCGGAGTCCTCGACGCGCTGCACGTGCCAGCCGTCGGCGTGCATGCGCGCGAGGTGATTCTCGGTGTCGAAGGAGATCGATGTGGTGCCGTCGATGGTGATGCGATTGTCGTCGTAGCAGACGATCAGCTTGCCGAGACCGAAGTGGCCAGCGATCGAGGCCGCTTCCTGGCTGACGCCCTCCATCATGTCGCCGTCGGAGCAGATCGCGTAGGTGTGGTGGTCCACCGGCTCGTAGCCGGGCCGGTTGAACTGCTCGGCGAGGAAACGCTCGGCCATCGCCATGCCGACGGCGTTGGCGATACCTTGACCGAGCGGTCCGGTGGTGACCTCGACGCCGGGGACGTGACCGCGCTCTGGGTGGCCGGGTGTGCGCGAGCCCCACTGGCGGAAGCTCTGCAGGTCCTCGAGCGTGAGGTCGAAGCCGCACAGATGCGTGAGTGCGTATTGCAGCACGCACGCGTGCCCGGCGGACAGCACGAAGCGATCGCGGTCGCGCCAGGCGGTATCGGCGGGGTTGAGCCGCAGCACATGCCGGTATAGCGTGTAGCCGAGCGGCGCAAGCGCCATCGCTGTGCCGGGGTGACCGGCGTTGGCCTTCTGCACCGCGTCCATCGCCAGGCCGCGGATCGTGTCGATCGAAAGCTCGCGAACCTCACGCTCATCGGTTGGGAGCGTCAAGGCTTGGGTACTGCCATGCGACTTTGGGACTACAGCCATTGCCTGCGATCCTAGCGGTGTGCGCCACGAGGCGGTTTTGCCCGAGCACCTGCGACCCGCGGGCTGCCTCTCTCAGTCCGCGGGTCGGCATGATCGCAGCGTCCATGCCGCAGTGCTGGTGTGAGCTCTCAACGAACGGATGGGCGTCGTTGTCGTGGTGGAAAGCCGGCTGTCGAGTGGCGCCGCCCGTGCGAGCACCAGCGTCGACGGGCGCGAACGCGCACAAGCCAGTGCAGGTCGTGGCGGCAATGGGAGCGGCGATATGGCCAGCGGGGGTGCAGTGCGCGAACCAGCAGCGCCCGCTCGCAGACTAGTCCTCTCATGTCAATCCAACCTCCATGTCGGCTCGATATGCGGCCTCAGTGTCGGTTCGAGGCCCTTGGCGATGTGACAAGTCGTCCAACCCGTCTAGCGGGTATTTGCCATAACGCACAACTAATAGTACGGTGCTTACAGAATTCAGCCCAGCAAGGCGTCTGCGATGACGTTCCCTGTCGACATCCTCACGGACGCAGAATCGGACTTGACCACATGCTTGAACTGCCGTTTTCAGCGGATACAGGAGCATTATGTCGCCCACGTCAGTGACCTCCCAGTGACTTGTGGACATCCTACGATGAGAACAAATAAATCATTCTTTACGCAGCTTGTCAAGAGCTAAGGTATAGGGATGGCTGAGAGAACCCGAGCACACAACTCACGTGAGCGGGGCCTGCCACGCGGACCCCAGGCGCTCCCGCGGGAGCAGGTCGCCGCCGATCAGCGCGAGCGCCTGTATGAGGCGACGATCAAGTCGGTCGACGAACGTGGGTTCGTGGCGACCACGATCTCCGACCTGGTGGCAAACGCAGGCGTGTCGCGGCGCAGCTTCTACGAGCACTTCGAGAACAAGGAGGAGTGCCTGCTCGCCACCTATGACGTACTGATCGAGCGACTGACGGCGCGGATCGCGCAGGCGTATGACCCGACCGAGGAGTGGACCGGCCAGATCGAGTCGATCGTGCGAGCGCTGTTCGACGCCTCCAGCGACCGCCCCGACGCGGCGCGACTGATATCCGTGGAGATGGGCGCCGCGGGACCGGTGGGAATCGAGCGCTGGGCGCGAGATGCCGAGCGCCTCGCCCACTTCTTCATGTATGTGTTCAAGCAGGCGCCCGGTCCAGAGGCGGTCCCGGAGCCGGTGGCGAGGGCGATCGTGGGGGGACTGCGCACGATCCTCTACTCACGGGTGCGCCGCGAACGGTCGAGCAGGTCCTTGAAGACAGAGCTGCAGAAGCTGACGCCCGATGTTGTGACGTGGATCGTCGGGTTCTATCCCACACCAGCTGGCATCCCCGACCGGCCACGGCCAAAGCGCCACGGACACCTTCAGGGAGGACGGGCACCGGGCACACTCTCGCCCTCCCCGCGCTGGGCGCCGCGCGGCCTGCCGCGCGGCGAGCACAGCCTGCCCAGAGGCTTCGTGGCCCACAACCAGCGCGAGAGGATCTTCGACGCGGTCGCCAACCTGACGGCAGCGAAGGGCTATCCGGCGCTCAGCCTCGAGGAGATCGTGGCCGAGGCGGCAATCTCGCTGCAAACCTTCTACGAGCACTTCGACAACAAGGAGGAGGCGTTTCTCGCCACATTTGAGATGGGCCACGCGAAGGCGACCTCGGCGATCAACCGCTCGCTCGACTTGCGACTCAGCTGGGCACAGAACGTGCGACGCGGCCTGACCGCGCTACTGGAGTTCCTGTCCTCCGAGCCATCGATCGCACGGCTGGCATGCGTGGACATCCTGATCGCCTACCCACACATCGCGGGACGCGTGAACGAGGCCAACTTCTCCTACATCGAGCTGCTTGACATCGGCCCGGGAGACACCTACCCAAACATGCCGGCCCCTGTGATGCGCGAAGCGTCGGTGGGCGGCATCTTCGAGCTGCTGCACGACCACATCCTGCAGGGACGCACCCTGCGCTTGACGGAGCTGATCGATTACGTGATGTACATCGCGATCACCCCGTTTGCAGGGGCGGAGATCGCGGGGCAGGCTGTGGTCGAAACGCGGTAAATTGGTCCAGGACCCCGTGCTTTGGCTTACCTAAGACATTTACGGCCTCGGAATATGCCTGAAATGACCTCATACTTGTCACCATCGCCTCGAGGACGTGCATGCTGGATTCGATCCAAACGTCCGCGCGTGCCGGCATGATCGTTATTGACCTCGCCCGTATTCTCAAACGTGGTGGGCGACACAGGCCGCCCACCACATCCGGCCATCTCGGCACGCACGTACTGCGATTGACAGGAAACGGCTAGCCGGTCACGACCCACGTTCCCAGCGCACCGACGAGACCTTCTGCGGGCGATAGGACACGAAGTTGGGCTCCCCACCTGTCCGCGCCCACGTTTTCTTCCAGACCCACGACAGGTTCCCCGGCGAAGCCACCTGTTTCAGCATCTACCATGGCCTTTGCAAAGACACAGAGGTTTCCACTTGCAGCTACTGGCTTTAGCCAATTGCCACTACACCCGACAGGAAGGTTTTCTTTCGCTTCACCCGCGCCTTCTTCCTGCTTTATGAAATGGACGTGCGCCAAGTCGAGCGCTTTGGCCAACGGGATCACGAAGGAGATAGCCGACCCCGTTATTTCAACTCCGTGGGTAGTATGCACGATTGACCACTCCCCCGTCTCCGACGAGCCCACGGGCAACGTCCCACCGGCCGCCCACGGCGACCCGTTGCAGGCGACGGTACTGCCGCTGGAGGAGGTAAATTCCGAGCCGCCTTCTTTTTTGCAAGCGGTGTCTTTGCTCGTCAGTTCCTTGCTCGTCACGCTCACGCCGGCTTTGCCTTCTTTGCCTTCCGGCCCCGCGGTCCCGGTTTCGCCCTTCGCCCCCGTCGCACCGGCCGGTCCGGCGGGCCCCGCGGGGCCGGTGGCGCCCGCCGCTCCATTCTTGCCGCTCTTGCCCTTCAGCTGCGCGAGCACACTCGGCTTGATCTGCTTAGTCGAGGTGATCAGGTATTTCCCGGCGGCGTAGGCGCCACTGCTCATCGCGAACACGAGCGCGAGCGTCATCGCGACGTTCGTGTATGTGATCCGTCTGCGTACCCTGGAGAACATCGGTGTTCCTCTCATTTCTTGCCCCTACGAGGCTTTGACTTGCGCAGCTTGCGCTTCTTGGCTTTCTTCTTCTTGGCTTTGAGTGTCGCTTTCGCTTTGCCGGGAGCGACTTCTTCCTTGGGGAACACGATCGGCGGCAGCGCCAGCTGTGCGAGCACGGGCGGCACGATCAGCACCGCCGGCACGCCCGCGGTCGTGAACGTCCCCGCCTGGCCGGTCGCTTCGCCATAGCCGCTTTCGACTCTGATCCTGTACGCGTACGTTGTCCCCGGCTGCAGGCCGGAGAGCGCCAGTTCCTCCTGCACAGGCGTGTCGCTCGCTCCGGTCACGCCCGAGGACACGACCCCGTAGCGCGTCAGCGCACCGTTGTAGACGCCCAGTTCGAACGCATACGTCGCCGGCTCGCCCGCCGGATTCACCGTGCCGGAGACGACCGCGGTCGTAGCCGTCACGGCGCCATGGGCGCCGGTGCTCGCCTGCGGCGCCGGCGCGGGCGCGGTCGTGAAACTAGCGACCTGACCGACGCTCGTGCGCTTTTCGCTCCTGCCGCCGTTCTGGCTCTCAGCCGAGGGCCGGCAGGCGTATTCGGTGGCGGCCTGCAACCCCGTCGCTTCGAGCGTCGCACCGGTGCGCCCGTAGATGTTGCTTTCCTGGGACGGGGTGGTCGCCACGCCTGCGCACACTTCCATGCGCATGCCGGCCGGGCAGCTCGCGAGCGCCTGCGGCGTGCCGTATTCGAAGAAGTATTCGGTCGGCGCGTTCTCCGGGTTCAGTTCGCCGAACAGAACCGCTGAGGAGGAACTGGTGAACAGCGTCTGCCCTTCACCCAGCAACCTTGGCGCCACGATCGGCGTCTCGACCTTCACCTCTTCGCCGGTCAAGCGTTCCGGCGGCTCGACGAACCGATCGTAGGCGGCCAGCTCGTAATAGAGCGTCTGGTTTGGCAACAATCCAGCGACTGTCGTCGCCGGTGCCGTCACCAGCGTACCGCCGGTCGCGATTTTCTGCTTGGGCGTTTCCTGCGTGCCGGCGCCGCTCAATGTTTCTTCGCTGCCGCTCCACAGGAACGACGTTTCCGTGCCTTCGACGCCCTCCGGATTAATCTGGCCTGCGAGTTCACATTCGAGCGCCACCGACGTTTCCTGTTCGCCTTCTTCTTTGCACCCAGCCGCACCCGTGAGCCCTTCGCCGACCACCTTTGGCGTATAGCCGGCGAGCTCGTGAAGCGGCCCGAACGCGGCGTACATCGTCTCGTCAGCGCCAACGGAGTTTGCGTTGAAGGCGATACTCGGCGCGTTGTGGTAGTACAGCCTGTGAGGGAGAACAGTGAAGCCCGTGATCGCCTTGCCCGTTTCGCCGTTCAAGAGAGAGCCGAACCATTCATTTCTGCCCGTAACCGGGTTTTCTTCGTGCAGGGTGACGGCCAAGCGTCCTGAGGAGTCGAGCGCGATCGCTTCGATGTAAAGCTGCTCGTTTGCTTCTCTGGGGCTCAATACGAATTCACCGATCTGCCTGTCGGACGCGTCGAACTTGAAGATCGTCCGTGTCGAGCCGCCGAGTGCTCCCCCTTCCGATGCTCCGTAGTACTCGAGGTACAGGTCGCCGCTGGTCTGGTCGAGCGCGAGAGCATCCACGGGGATTCCTTCCACCGGGGAGAGCTGTGTCAGCGAAAGGTCGTGCACCCATGTGCCGTCGGGCGTGAACTCCTGCACACGGCGTTTGCTACCCACATACAACAGGTCGCCGGGGCCGCCCGCTGCAAGTATCGAACTGAATCCACTCAGAGTAAACGCGCCATGTTCACTGCTGTCGAGCGAGGCTCGAACACCCGCCTTACACGCTTCCCCCCCTACACACAGGTTCTTTTCGGCTTCGTCCGCGCCGGGCGTGGCGTCCTCTGCTTCGTTGACTTCCTTGCCGATCATCAGCACGAACTGCCCGTTTTCCGTGTACTCGTCCACACGATTATTTTCCGAATCGCTCACAAACACGTTCCCGTTAACCGGATCGACGGTCACGCCTTCGGCTTCTCCAAATGCGCCTGCTTCGGCGCCCGTCACTCCTGCCTTGCATTTTACATCTGTCGCTTTGACTTCTTCCTCCGTGCAAATATCCGCGCCGGTCGTTTCGTTGACGTCCTTGCCGAACATCAACACGAATTCACCCGACGGCGTGACCTCCTGCACGCGCGCGTCGGCTCGAGCGACCGCGTAGATGTTCCCGAAGCTGGGACCCGCATGATTGTTTACGGCGACTCCCGCTGGATCTCTTTCCCCAAAGCCGCCGGGAAGCGCGCTGACTTCCCCGCCAGTCGCCTTGCATTCGCTGAGCAGGCAGAAATTGCTTTCGTTGAGGTTTACTTTCGCCCCGAACTGGCTTTCCAACACCAGCTTGACTGGCGGTTCTGCCTGCGCCGCACTCACGCTGGCGAGCATGACGAGAGCCGTAGCAGCGCTCGCGAGCAGGATCTTTCTCGTGGTGGCGATCATTTGCCCGTCCTCCCGCTCTTGGCCTTGGCTCTCTGTTTGCTTGCCTTTTTCCTCGGCTTGGCGCAGCCTGTGACTTTTATCTGCGTGGATTGTTTGACGACCATCCCGTTCTGTGCGACGAATTCGGTCGGCATCTTCAGCTTGGACTGCTCTGCGCAGAGCTTGCCGTTAGCCGCCAGCGCCGAGTACTTGCCCTCGGGCAGGTACAGCTCGAACGTGTTGACGGGCACGTCGGGGACGGTCCTGAACGTGCTGCTCGTGATCCCGGCTTTGCTGATGAACGTCGAGCCGGTCAGGTCGACGCGCACGTTGTCGCCTTGCAACACGACGATCAGGCTGGGGAAGGCTTCGCCGCCGTGGCTGACGAAGTACACCGGACCGGACAATCCCACCGGCAGCAGCGGCGTAGTTGCCTTGGCGATACCGACGATCGACGCCGTCGGACAGCCGGCAGGGTTGCTGTCGAACTGCCGGGCGGTACAGGCCTTCTGCAGCGTCGTCAGCCGCGAGGGCAGCTGCTTGGGCAGATCGACCTTGACGCGGGCGATGTTCGCATCGGCGCCAAGCGCGCCCTTCGGATAGGACAGCTTCGCGTCCAAGCTCGCCCCCTTCGCGCGGCTCGTGGCGCCGCTGGTCGAGACTGCGAACGTCGGTTTGAAGGCGAGGCTCTGACAGTTGCCGACCGCGAACGGGCTGGACACGGTGGCGGTCGCGTTCTGACTGCCGGAGATCGCCGCCGTGACCTGCTGCTGGGAGCAGTTCGTCGGGTTGAACATGAAGTCCGGCCGATTTATGTTGACCGTGATCCGCTGCAGACGCAGCGGCACGCCGAAGACGATCTGCGGCAGCGCGTACGGCCCGGTTTCGTCGGTTGTGACCGTCAGCGTCGAGTTTTCCGGGTCGACGTTTATGCGTGCTCGCACGATCACCAGGCCCAGGTTGAAGGGGCCCGCCACCGCGTTCGTCACGATCGACAGCCCGAACGGCGAATCCTCGTACGGGCCGGTCAGGTAGATCGAGCCTTCGATTTCAAAGGGATGAGAGCCCGCGCCGGTCGCGACGCGCGTGGTGCCGATCTTCGAGGCTTCCGGGCAGTGGCCATCATCTGCTTGCGCTTCCGCGCACAGCGGCACGTTTGCGAGGATCCCGAGCAACCCGGGTGGTGTGTGCACCTGCACGCCCTTGACGTACTGTTCGCGGTCTTTGCGCGAGATGTTGAGCGTGAACGCGCTGAACTTTGCTGCGTTCGGCGTCACCGTGCCGGCGACGAAGCCCGGTGCTAGTCCCGGCGGGTTGCCGCAACCCTGCACTTCGAAGTACGACGACGGCGACGCTGCCGCGGTGCCGCTCATGAACAGACCTTCAGGCGTCGTCCCGGGCGAGCTCCACGGCGTGAACTGGCTGTTCGTCACCGCCGCCCCGCACACCGCCGGGTTGGCGATCGCCGCGCGCACGCCGCCTTCCAAGCGCACTTCGAGCTTGCTGAAGGGAAACTGCGGGTCGCCCTCGAAGCGCGGCGGGTTGCCCAGCGCCACGCCTTCGAAGCGCGTCGTCAGCTGACCGGTGGCGATGTTCGCCTGCGTCTCACCTGGAAACTTCAGGTTCACGCCTGTGTCCGCGAGCGGTCCCTTGCCGCCCAGTTCCAAATACAGCTTGTACAGGTTGCCGTCGAGCGCGTCCTCTTCGGTGCACGCCGCCTGACCGGCGCCACCGCAACCCGGCCGCGCCAGGTACACGTGGCCTTCGACCGGTTCGTTCAGCAGCGGCGTGTAAGCCTTGGCGGTGCCGACGACCGACGCCGCCGGGCAGTGTCCCGCCGCCAGCTGCAATTCGCCGTTCAAGCCCGGTTCTTCGGATTCGGGGCCGGTGAAGTCGATCCCTTCGGGGCCGGATTCGTCGCAGGCTTGGATCCCATCCACGATCCCCGGGTTGATCGACATGCCCGCCGGCAGCGTCACGACCGCGCTGTGCAGCTCCGGCGTCGCCAGCCGCTGCGGTTCCTCGTACTGCGGCACCTTCACGTTCACATCCAACCCCACCGGCGCATCGGCCAGCAGCGTGTCCGGGTTCGCTTCGATCCCCGGTTCGAACTGCAACAGGTTGCAGCCGGTCACGCCCGGTAGCGCCGTTTGCGCTTCGACGTAGCCTTCGTAATGCCCACCTACGCCGACACGCCCGGGTTCCTCCCACGAATCGGCCTTCATGCTTGCTTTCTGGGGACCGGCAACACAATCGGTTCCCATCGTCAGAAACGGTGTTTCTTCGGTATCTCCGCTTTTTTCGCCGCCCAATCCGACCTCTTCATTGGTGCTGAAGTCAAAGACCCCACATCCCCATGGGCCTCCTCCTACCCCGCGACTACAGAACAGCCCGCGCTCCGGGTCGTGGATCTTTGCCGCCGGCACCCCCCAGAACGTCAATTCCGCCTTGTAGAGTTCGACCATCGGGATGCCGTTGTCGGCCACCACGATCCCGTACCCTTCCGGGGTGCGCACGACATGAGCTGTCAACAAGAAGCTGATTTTGTGACTGTTCTCCAGCGCGAACTCCGCCGACTGCCCCGCTTCCGGCGTCACGTTCACGATCGGCCCGACGATCCCTTCCCCGTGGGAGATATACAGCACCGACTCTCCAATCTGTGTCGCGGCGGGACATGTCTCGTTTGCCAAAACCCGCTTAAGCGGACAGCGCGGCACGGACGTCGGATTGCCCAGCAGCCCCGGCGGCAGCGCGGTGGCGATATCCTTCGGATCGCGTGCGGGCACCGGAGCCGGGCCCTCGCCGGTTTCCACGGCTTCGCTTTCGAATTCGCCTATGTATGTCAGCGCGTCCGCACCCCCGTCCTGGCCGTTGGGGTGCCCGTCGGCCTGCGTGTAGGGCACAGCTTCGTTGACGAACCCCCAGTTTTCATGATTGAGTGGACCGGCCACCCTGCTCGACCTCGTCGTCTGCAAGGTGAATTTTGTGATCTTCAACGGTGCGCCGCTGCTCGCGCCGGCGCTCTGCGCGGCCACCAGCATGAGCACAACGCATGCCATCACGGAAAAGCTCGTCCTTGCTTTCGCAAGCGTGCGCATCGATAGGGCTCTCATGACTTGCTCCTCCTGGACGACCTCTTTGCCGGTCGGTGCTTCTTCGATGGCTTTCTCTTCTTCTTGGGTTTTGGCTTGGGCGTTGACTTTGCCTTGGCTTTCGGCGGGGCAGACGCGTTTTCACCTGCGGCCTGCGAAACGCTCCCGGGCACCAGCAATGGCGCAGGGTTCGTCAGCGGGCCGCGGCACGCGTCGGCCGCACATTCTTCTTCTTTCGTGGGGACAGCCGGGAAGCCGGCGCCCAACCGCGCGTCGTAGACATCCGCGGCGCCGTCGGTGTCCTTCGGCAACAGCCCCTGCACCGTCACGAAGAACACGTCCTGTCCACTCGGTGTGATTACGACGTCCTTGACGGCTTCTTCGTCACTGCCGCTCGACACCGGCGAGACGTGGCCGTCGTGCCATTCATAGGCATTGACCAGGCCATTCGTGACAGCAGCGGACAGCGGCGCCGCGCTCGTGAACACGATCCGCGAGCCGTCTTCGCTGATCGCCCGCGATTCCAGCTCCGCCTGGATGGACGCGCGAGATCCTAGGTCTTTGGGGGCGATCGCGGCGTCGCAGTCGTTCACAGCGTCGTTGCAATTGCCATTTGCGTCATATCCACCTTCGCCCATCGAGACCCGCTCCAGGGTCCCCGTCGCAACGTCGTAACGGTAGACGTCCTTGGCGTTGTCGGTGTCATTGGCCAACAGCTGGCCATAGCTCGAGAACACCAGGAATGCGCCCGTGGCTGTCGTCTGGGCTTCCGGACCGACGGACGTCCACAGTGGCTTATCATTGACTTCGTTCTCTCTTATTTCACTTTCGTTTTCCAGATCGGTCGGACAGCGGATATCCTTTGCTTCGCCTGAGAGCCCCGGGCCCGAGCAGAGGTCGGCGATGAAAGCCGGCGCGGGAGGATCTTCTGCGGAGGTGTCATACACGTACAGGTTGTCGGCTCCCTTCACAGGCGCTCGACCTTCCGCGTTCAAACCGGCGCTGAGCACGCCGCGGGCAACGACATACACGTGCGCGCCATCGGGGCTGACCGCAACAACGCCCTGTACTTCGGCCGCTTCGTCTGCGTTTGAATCGTGTGAGACCTGCACGAGCGAGGTCACTTCCCGTTCGCTCATCGGACATTCGGCTTGCGCCTGCGGGCAACCGATCCTCGCCATGTACAGGTCGTTGCCCGTGTCTTTGTCGGTTGCCGGTTCGAGCGGCGCTGTCGTCGTGAAGAACACCTGCGAGCCGTTTTCCGAGGCTCCGACGAATTCGGCGCTAGGACGCGATGCCGCTCCCGGACAGGGAACTTCGCCCGGCATTTCACCGGGCTTCCCCCCATCGCCACAGCCGCCGAACGGGCCCGGACCGAGCGGCCTGGAGATTTCGACGGTCCTTTCGTCGTTGAGGCGCACGAACAATTGTTCGAAGCACTGTTCGACCGCTGAAATCGTGAACACCGTAAAGAAGACCTCCTGCCCGTCAGACGCGACCGCGCCGAACCTGCTTTTTTTGCCGAATTCCGTGCCGATGTCGACGTTGCAGCTCGGCGCGATCGATTTCGGTTCGGCTTCGTTGTTCACGCCGATCAGGTGCAACGACTGTGCTCCGCCGCCGTGATTCACAAGCTCATATGGAGATTGGGGCGCTGTCACACCAACACCTTCGGGGGTCAGTGGCACGGGCGGCGTCGGTTTCAGGATCAGATGCGACAGGTCGGGGCTCGCACCTTCATAGTTGATGGCGATTTGTGGCGACGGCGTCACCAGGGCTTCGCCTACCACTTCAAAGCCTTCTTGCGTGTCCGGTGCATTCGAGGAGTGCAGAAGCAGTTCGCTTTCGCTGCTGTCGAATTCGCCCGCACCGCGGTTGGCGGCCTGCTTGCCAAACGTAAGCGAGGATTCAAGCGTTGAGGAGAAGTCGAGCACACCGTCGTATGCCGTGGGCCACTTCGACGCGGGAGTGTCCAGGGAGACGGTCTGCCAGCCCTTGGCCGGATCGCGCCGGGCTAGATACGCGTTGAACAAGTGCTGCGCAGGCGCCCCGGCAAACGCTCCGATCGAGCCGAAGGCGACGGCTTCCCCACTCGGTGCCACCGCTTCGATCGCTCCCGCGCCGATCGCCGAGACGCCGTATCCCGCCTTGTACGGCGGGCTGACCATCTCGTAATGGCGCCCTTCGGGCAGCGCCAGCGCCGGCGCCGCACCGAGCAGCGCCCCCACCCCCACAACCGCCGCAAGCGCAAGCAGATACGCCACCAGATTCGATCCCCTCGGGCGCATCGCGCCACCTCCCTGTCGTTTCATAGCCCCATGCGCCCGTGGGACGCCTCTGTAATTTTTTGCATCGCGTAGCCCTTTTCCGTCAACCGCCCTGACCTCCTTACTTGGAGATGTGTTACTTGCCGATGCAAAGCTTTGTGGGGTCGCGGCAGCCGTGGCGGCGAGGATGCGTGGGTGATGGCTCATCGCTCGCCGGGTCCGCGGCTCTGCTCTTCAGTGTGTGTACGGACGCTTTTGGTGAGTTGGCAGCCCGTCGGGGTCAATGTCCATGCGTTGGGGGCGCCTTGACCGGGACCGAGACCGGTGTTGGAGACCAAGCCGAGGCGTCGCAGGCGGCCGAGCAGCTTTGAGATCTGGCCCTGGTCTGCGATCCCGGCCATCTCGCCGATCTGGCGGTTCGACGCGCCAGAGCGTTCGGCCACGGCCAGCAGGACGCACACAGTGCGATAGGTCAAGCGCATCCCCGCGCCTTTGAAGGGATCCTCCAGCAGTCTTGCGTCGCGACGATCGCTCACGCGTGGCTCGACGGGATGCTCCAGCTCCTTGCGAGCCGCCCTAGGACCAAGGTAGGGGAGCATGATCATGCTCAACAGTTGGTTTGCCAGATCGAGCAATGGCTCGTGCTCGGGACGCGCGATGCGGGCGTGGATCAACCACAACGCCCCACCGAGCAGACCCTCGACGGTCAGCACCGGCAAGTCCGTGGCGCTCGCCGATTGCTCGCGGCCCTCGTCGATCGCGGCCGCGAGGCGCGCGATGATCTGCTCGCGGCGCTCAAATACCCTGGGGCCACCGCCTGTCAGCGACTCCACGATCAACAGGCGTCCGATCACCGGCTCCTCATCCAGGAACGACAAGAACGCGATAACACCCGCTCTGATCCGATCGCGCCACCTGCGCTGCGCCTGATAAGCGGGCAGTACGTACTGGGAGGCGAACTCGAGCGCGTCCTCGAACGCCGCGAGGAAACAATCCTCGCGATCGCTGAACGTCTCATAGAACGTGCGCCGCGAGACACCAGAGCGCTCCACCACATCCGCGACGCTTACTCTCGCGGCCCCCTGCTCGCTCGCGACGTCGAACATCGCCGCGAGAATCCGCGCCCGTTGGATCTGCGCGACCTGAACATGACCGAAGCCGTTGCCTTCCCGCCCCGAGCGCGCTCTCGTGGCACGCAGAGATTGAGGCGGACGCCTGATGGCGGCCATTCTCAACACGCTCCTTTCACCGGTCGGGCGGACCCCTGGGCGCCGAGAGAGAAAGCCCCCAGGAGCAAGCCCGGATATGCCGGGACGCCAGTCCCAGCGCGACCGAGCGTCCCGCGTGTGGGAGAACACGACAAGTCATAGAGCGCGCGTACTGCGCGCAAGAAACCAAGCCGAGCCTGTTGTCCGGCTAGCCGCGCCCTCCAGGCGCGACGAAGGGAGCTATGCCCTAGAAGGCAGCTGTCCCAGAGAGAGAGAGAGAGAGAGAGACGCGTCAGCGACGCTGACGCGTCCTATAACGGACGCCCCGGCGGCACACGGACTCTCAACTGCGCTGATCCCCAATGAAAACACGCGAAGCACAACTCTTTCCCTTGTTGCGACCCGGTCCCTCTCCCAAGGTCCCCGTCAAAAACCGGCTTGGTGTCGACCACGAGGACCGACCCCTACCCGACCTTATGTCCCCCGTCACCCAAAGCGGGTGCCGAGACAGACACATCTTATACACAAAGTTTCCCTCTTGTCAAGAAGGGTCCACGCCATCGCCGAGCTGCTCGCTGCGAGCCTAGTACACCAGCTGGACCAGTTCATCCTCGCCCTGCTGTGCCCTGATGGACTGCGGGTGTGGAGGGGTTGCGTGCTGAGGCGAGGGTGCGGGAGATCATGGGCCAGGGTACCCACGTCTGGTACCCATCGACATAAGATGGCCTCCTTGGCAGACCACCGAAAGCACGAAACCCGCCTATCTAAGCGGATTTTGGCAAATGCGCCCGGCGGGAATCGAACCCGCGGCCTGCGGTTTGAAAGACCGCTGCTCTTTGGCTCCCCGAAGAGAACCGTTGACCACTGAGCTACGGGCGCGCGCGGCTCACGATGCTACTACGTGGGGGGCGGCGCGAGCGGCCCGCTGTAGGGGTAGGCGTCTGTCAACAACAGCAGATAGCCGTGGGTTTGAGCCGCGTAGCGCAGGGCGAGCGCCCCGACGTTGCGCAGGCCGAGCGGCATGCTGCCGGTGGCAAGACACGCAAACCAGCCGAGCAGGGCCACCGCGAGCAGCAGGCTGCCGTAGGCGCCGTCGAGCAGTGCCGCAGGGATGGCGAGGAACACACGGAACAGCACCTTCCAGCGATTCTGCGTGCGCGGGCCGTCGATGCGCGGATCGACGGGATAGCTGCCCGCCTGCCCGGTGAAGCCCGGAAACGGGTCGGCGATCAGAAACAGGTAGGCGTAAACGTGGTTCTGGTAGCGCACGTAGGCTGCCAGGAAGCGGTGTAGCGCGGGCGGCGAGGCGCCCGCGATCAGCGTGGCAAACCAGTTCACGACGACCGCCACGACCACGGCGATGCCCCACAGGCCCAGCCAGATCAGGTGTGGGATCGCGAGCAGCAGGCGAAAGAACACGCTCAGGCGCGAGCGCGTCAGCTCGTCGCGAACCTCGAGTTCGATCGGATCCTGGCGCGCGGGCAGCCCGGCGAGCGCTGTGAGCGGGTTGCTGTCGGGGTAGACATCGGTGAGCACAAACAGGTAGGCATCGAGCTGGGCCGAGTAGGACAACGCATATGCGACCACATCGCGCAGACCACGCGGCAGGCGGGCCTGCGCGAGCACGGCGAACCAGCCCAGGAACGCCGCCACCGCGGCCAGGCCGTAGCCGTAGTTGAGGCCGTAGCTGCGCGCGCTGCCAGACACGAGCGCACCGCCGATCAGCGCGGCGGGGATCGCGAGCACGATGCGAAAGCCGACCTTCCAGCGGTTCTGCGGCTGGGAGGGAGCGATCGTCACGTCGACCGGATAGCCGGGCTCGCCGAGAAAGTCGGGAAACGGCTCGGCCGCCAGCAGCACGTAGGCGCCCACGTGGATCGCGTAGCGAACGTAGGCCGCGAGGAAGCCGTGCAGTCGATCGGGAGATCTGCCGGCGATCAGCGTGGCAAACCAGTTCACGACGACCGCCACGGACGCGACGATCCCCCACAGGCTCAGCCAGATCAGGTGCGGGATCGCGAGCAGCAGGCGGAAGAACACGCTCGCGCGCGAGCGCCGCATGTCGTCGCTGACGATCAGGTGTACGGGTCGGTCGCTCACGATTGCAACTCCTCCCTATCGATCTCGCGCAGTGCGCCAGTCTCGGGATTGAACACGAAGCCGCGGATGCGATCGCGAGCCGGCAGCTCCGGGCTGGAGCGCAACCGCGAGAGGCTGGCGCGCAGGGTTGCCTCGACGTCGTCGAACGCCCCGAGCCGCCACGTGGGCAGCACGCCATCGTCGGCCAGGGCCTGCGCGAACTCGTCCTCGGAGGCGCCGTGCAGACCGCAGCCGTCGTGCATCACCACCACGATCTCGCGCGTGCCGAGCTTGCGCTGGGATACGCTCAGGGAGCGAATCGCATCGTCGGTGACCAGTCCGCCGGCGTTGCGGATGATGTGCGCGTCGCCGCGCTCCAGTCCCAGCATCGCGAACAGGTCGATGCGCGTGTCCATGCAGGACAGCACCGCCACCCCAAGACGCGGCTTGGGACTGAGCCCGGGCGCCGCGAGCCGCTCGGCGCGCGAGCGGGCCACGGCCAGCATGTCATCCGCGTTGGTCATATCGAGAGGTGATCCTAGACCGGGTCTTTGCGGGATGTGTCTGCCGCGAGCCGCGCGCTCATCTTGACCGCGCGCACCGCGCCCGTGGCGCCCGCCTGCAAGGTCACGCCGACGGTGAGCACGACGATCCCCGGCACGAGCAGGATCTTCGAGCCGAGCATCAGGATCCCGATGCGTCCGAGGATGTAGGGGGGCGTGCACACGGTCGTACCGAGCGCCGCCCCGAGCGCGCTCGCCGTGAGCTTGTCGCGGCGCGAGTAGTTGGGTTTGACCCCGATCAAACGCGAGGGCACCGCGATGTAGCAGACCATCATCACGCCGACCACCGCGCCCAGGCATAGCGCAAACCATGGTTTGCCCCAGCGCGGCGCGATGATCACCGCCACCGCCAGCGGCGCCCCCACGGCTGCGCCCCACGCCAGGATCGCCACCGCGCGCAACCGTGCCTGCGCGAAGGCCGGACGGATCTTCGGAGGGCGCCAGCCCGCGATCGCGAACGCGAACACGGCGTTGAGGAAGAAGCAGGCCATCGTGATCGCCACGATCGCGAGCCCGATCGGGACCAGGACCGGTCCGCGCAGCGACGGGAAGGACTTGCCGTGCAGGACGCGCGCGCGCAGGTCGAACATCGCCAGCCAGATCCACATTGCCGGAAGGATCTGGATCAGCGTCAGCCGCCAGTTGGACAGCAGCAGCCGCAACCCGTCGATCAGCATCGCAAACGCCCCCACCGTGAAGGCGAGCGGGGCAAACAGGCGGCGCGAGCGACTCAGGCGCACGATCTGCTCGACCATCGCCTCGTCGTCGTCCTGGATCGCGCGAACCAGACGGCCGATCCGCTCCGGTAGGGCAAGTTGGCTGGGTCGCAGACTCACCATCGAGCTTCGAGGATCCCACAGCAGCGACTGGGACCGCACGTGCCTCGGTCATGCCATTCATATATTCAGGAAGACAGGGCCGCATGCGGCCCTGTCCCGGGACGTGCATGCACGTCCCGGCCGGCCGGCACATGTGCCGGCCGGAACAGCGAATATTAACCGATCGGGGCCCGTCGATCTTCGGTCAGCTCCCGTGGATGCCCGAAGAACATGTGCAGGATCCCGTTGACGGCGCTGATGATAATCGACGCGAGCACCGCCCACCAGAAGCCGGCGATCGTGAACTGCCCGACGATCCAATGTGTGAGGTACAACATCAGCACGTTGATCAACAGGTAGAAGATCCCAAGTGTGACGATGATGAACGGGATCGAGAGAATCGCGAGGACCGGCTTGAGGAAGAAGTTCACGAGCGTGAACACCAGACCAGCAATCAGCAGCGCCCACCAGTCGCTGCCGTAGCTCAAACCGGAGAGCAGCCACGTCGCCGCGAAGAGGGCGACCGTGTTGAACAGCCATGTGAATGCAAGGCGGTTGAGGAGCATTGGCGACACACAGCCTAGCCGAGCCACGCGCGGTCGCCTTTCGGGCGGCGCAAGCTCCCGTGGCGCGTGCGGTTCAGCGGGCGCTCTGTGTCTGTGAACGTGCGGTTCAGCGGGCGCTCTTTGTCTATGAACGTGCGACTCGACGAACGCGCCACACGTGGTGAATCAGGGGGGCGGCGCCAGCGGGCGGCGGCTTGCCCAGGAAGCCCACCCCCACGATCACCGATTTGTGCGGGGCCTGCGCCGAGGGTCCCCCCAGCTCGCGGTTGAGATAGCGGACTTCGAATTCGTCGGTGGAGACGCAGTTGAAGTATCCGCTGGACAGCGTGCGCACCTCCTCACCCTGTTTGATGTTGTTGATGACCGCCCACCCGCTGGGGCGGGCTTTGTGGCAGGTCGATTCGACTTCGACCTCATATTCGCCGGCCGCGCTCGTGACCGCGTAGGGGGCCTTGAATTCCACCCTCGCCCGGTAGCAGGGATCGAGCAGGAAAGCGGCGCTGCAGCTCTTGTGTGACTGTGGCACCGCGGTGAGGCGCACCGGCTCGTTCAAGCTGCGCGTCGGTCGATAGGTGCTCTGCGGTGTCGGTGCGGGCGCGGGACAGCGTTTGATCCCCCGCGGCAGGCTGCCGATAGCGCACACGAGGGAGCCGAAGCGATAGGTGACCGTTCTCAGCCCGGTGAAGCGTTCGAGGTCGGGAATGTCGGGGCTCACCTGGTGCCCGGAGACCCAGCCAATGACGTTCCCCCCGATTCCGATTCTGGGCATGGGCAGGCTGACGGGCTCGACGATCATGTAGGCGCCGGTGCCGGGGCTCACGGGGCGGGTCTGCGTGCCCGCGGGCGTGCGATAGGCGATGCTCACCGCGTGTGGGCCAAGCAGCCCGTATGAGATCGACCGCAGCTCCCGCGCCATCGGCTTGACTTTCCGGGGTTCCACCATCCATTCCGCGCTGCGATCCTGGGTGGGCGATCTGCTCATCAGCGTCTGCCCCGCCAGGATGCAGCTGATGTTTGCGTAGCCATCGTCGATTGGAAGAATGTCCGGAGAGAGTGGATGGAAGCGGCCGTCGTCGTGATACGCGCCGTCGATCCCAAGCTGGCCGAGCTGGCCGCCTTGCACGCGGCCCATCTGCACACACGTCGACCCGCGCGTGGTGTGCACGACCCGCATCCCCCATGGCAGGCCGCCTTCGGGATCGGCCACCCGCAGTGCCAGCAGGTGCGAGCCGCCGGGCGCGGGCACACCGTTGCCGACGTCGGGGGTTGGCTTTTCCCCCACCTCCGGCACCGGACTGCCGTTCAGCAGGCCCGTCGCGGCCACGGCTATCGCCCCGCCGCCCAGAACGAGCACCAAGGTCACCACTGCCGCGTTCAGCCGACGTGACAGCCACGCGCGCACGCTCCATGCCGTGCGGCCGCGGGTCTCCTGCCTGTGAGCCGCGGCTGTCAGCGTCTTGCCCAGGGTCTTGTAGGGGTCTCTCATGCGTTCTCCTTGATGCTTCGTTTGAGAGCCGCCAGTCCGCGTGACACGCGCTTGCGAACCACCTGCTCCGAGCATCCGATTCGCATCGCTATCGCCGCGTAGGGCTCCTCCTGCAGGACCCGACCTTCGACTGCCTGTCGCTGCTCGACCGGCAGTGCCCACAGAGCGCGCCCGAGCTCTGACTCGCTGTCGCGCTCGATCAGCTCGAGCTGCGCATCCTCGACGAGGATGCGCTCCATACCCAAGCGACGGCGTGACTCGTCGGCCACGCAACCGCGACGGGTCGCATCCACCAGCTGATGGCGGGCGATTGCCAACAGCCACGCGACGGCCGAGCCTCGCTGCGGATCGAACTGCTCGCGGCGCTCCAGCGCGCGCGCGAATGTCTCGGCGAGGAGATCGAGCACCAGCTCGGGACGCGGTCCGAGCTGGCGGCGCAGGTATCCCCGAATCAGCACGTGGCGGCGCTCATACAGGAGCCCAAACCCCTCGGCACCTCCGCTGACCAGCAACTGCTCATCGCTTGACTCGCCGTGCATCTAGAGATGTATACGCGCAGAATCCTCAGTTTGTGACCGAGGCGCCCTCGTTGGGTCGGGATGTTTTTACTCGTGCTCTACCGTTCTGCACATGGCGGAGCAGGTCCCGGCAGTATGCGACGTGCTCGATGCGATCGAGCATCGCAACTGGGCGCGCCTGCAGCGACTGCTCCATCCCGATATTCACTGGACCACAGCGGTGGAGGAGCATCTGCAGGGCACCGACGAGGTGATCGCGCGGCTCTCCAACGATCCACCGCCCGCTCCTCCCTCATACCACGAAGTTCGTGACGGGCTCATGTACCGCTGGATCGACTGTCCCGGTTGACTTCATCCAGCTGGGCGCATCGTACCCCGAGCCATGATCGCCAAGCCGCGTAGATCATTGAAACGAAACCGTGAAGCGCCACACGGATGCTGAGTCCAGGAGCGCTCCGTCGACCGCATCGCCTACCTTGTGAGCGTGCCGGACGGAACACTGCAGCGCAGCTACAGCAAGGTCTTCGATCAGGTGGCGGCCGAGTACGACCGGCACCGTCCAACCTACCCCGAGCAGCTGGTCGATCTCGCCTGCCTCCTCGCCGGTCTCGAGGGCGGCGAGGAGGTGCTTGAGATCGGTTGTGGGACCGGACAGCTGACCCGCAGCCTCCTGGCTCGGGGTTTGCGCGTCACGGCGATCGAGCCGGGCGCTCAACTGGCGGAGCTCGCCCAGCAGCGCCTTGGAGGCACGGGCGAGCTGGAGCTCGTGAACTCCCGATTCGAGGACGCACGACTCCCCCGCGAGCATTTCCGGGCCGTCTTCTCGGCCTCTGCGATCCATTGGGTCGATCCCGATGTCGGCTGGCAGCGCGCAGCGGATGCACTCGTGCCCGGCGGGACGCTTGCACTCATCCAGTACTTCGGACTGCACGAGCCGCGTAGCGCCGATGACCAGCAGGCGCTTTTGAGCACGATGACTGCGATCGCGCCCGAGATCGCAGCGAGCTGGCCGCACTATCGGGATCTCGAGACCACTCTCGCGGGCGTTTGCGAGCGCCGCGAGAACATCTCAGAGGCCTGGGCCTGGCTTGGCGGCTACGAGATGGCACGCGAGTACGCGGCCCATCTGTTCGATGACGCGCAGATCGCCGCGGAGCCGACGTTGATGGAACACACCGCCGCCGAGCTGGGCGCCCTGCTTGGCACGATGTCGTTCTGGCCCCGAATCTCGCCTGAGCAACGCAAGGCCATCGAGAGCGCCAATCGGACCCTGTACGAGCAGCTTGGGCGACCGATCCGCTCGAGCATCGTCACCTGCTTGGTTACGGCTCGGCTCGGCGATTCCAGATGACCTCCCACAGGTGTCCGTCGGATCCACCCAAGTAGCCGGGCTTAGATGAGTGAGGTTGCCTGGATCAGAGACCGAACCCACCTTGGGCTCCGGAAGCGCTGACCACCTGTTCGGACCGTCGACCGCGGCATAGCGCACCGACTTCCAAGATCAATCCGAGCTGGCCGCGACACAGGACAGCTCTTGGGGACGCGCGCGCGTCCCTGGGCCGCTGCGACCTTCACCGGACCGCCTGCTCGGGTGGAAGATCTCAGGTCGCGGCGAGAACTGGATCAGGATTGAGGCTGCCTCGTGGTTCTTGACCGGTCACGTAGTCATGCACGTCGATGAAGGGCGAATATCGTTTGCGTCATTCATCCGCTATGACCGACGGCTCGCAGCATTCGTCTGGCCGCCGGTGTCCCTCATCCACCGTCAAGCGGCGCTCGCCCTGGTACGCAGCGCGATACGAGCGCAGTGATCAAAAGACCCAGCATCATGAAGCGACAAGCGAGACTTCCGAACAGCGCGCACGCCTCTCGTCCTTGGCGCATCCATGAGATCACCGCCGACTTTCGGCTCGAGGACGTGTGGGCGCTGCCCGCGCATGGTGAGGAGAGCGACTTCCCCGCGCTGGTGCAGGGTTTCGCCGCCGGCGATCCCTCGCAGGGCTCCTGGCTTGCGCGCGCGCTGTGGACGATCCGCTGGAAAGTCGGCGGGCTGCTCGGGTGGGATCAGGCGGAGACCGGGCTTGGAGAGAGAGTGCCGACGCTGCGCCAACGTCTGCCGGAAGACCTGCTGGACGCACCAGGCCCCGACTTCGACACGCTCCCATTCACCTCGCTGTACCTGATTGAGGACGAGTTCGCCGCGGAGATAGCCAACCGCACCATGCATGGAGTCATGCACCTCAGCTGGGTTGCCGATGGGACGGGTGCTTACCGCGGCCAGATGGCCGTCTTGGTCAAGCCAAATGGGCTCCTCGGAACCATCTATATGGCCGCGATCAGACCCTTCCGGTATCTGATCGTCTACCCCGCGGCGATGCGACAGATCGAGCGCGAGGCGGCAATCAGATCGAACTAGTCTTCCGCATACCCGCGGTTCGCATTGAGTCGGTCTCATGGAGCCAGGCGAAGTCAATGCGAAGTTCCAGCCGTTGGTCAGGTCGAACAGCCGCCGTCCGATGACCACCGCCGCTACGTCGCGGTAGTAGCTATGCGTGAACTCGGCTGAGGCTCGGGTGGTGTTGAACTCGTCATCGCCGCCCGGGAAGCTCCAAGCGATCTCACCATTGCGGTACCAGTCGAACAGCGGCCCCACGCGGTCGTTGTCATCGGCGATGAACCCGTCCAGAGAGACTACGGCGCCCATGATCGTCTTGCCCATGTCGATCTCGTCTTTTCGTGTGGTCGTAGAGCTGATCCGCGGACCTGCGGCCGTGTCATCCACCGAGAGCGCGCGCGCTCGATCCATCCAGGCGTGTCTCGGTGGAGGCGAGGATCAGACACACCGCACCGGCGCGACCCTGCACATCTATCGATCCCGTACCTGAAACGACATGACCTTCCGCTGCGCCGCGCGCGCCGCGCCCTAGGAAGCCCCCTCGCGCCGATCCAGGCCGTTGTTGGCCCGGCCCGGATCTCGAGTTCCCGTCCAGCCATTCCTCAAAGCTTGGACCCGCGAGCCTCGCGTGCCGGCCCGTGAGCAAGCCGTCGGTTGCGAACAGCTCCTAGGTTGGCGGCCCGGTTCATGTCGTCACCTTGTACTTGAGGTGCGTGACGCCGGGCGCCTGGATCGCGCGGACCTGCTCGAGCTGGATTTCGGTGCCCCCGAGGTTGTCGAGGAGGCGAGCGCCGTCGCCGAGCAGCACCGGAACGATGTGGAGCTCGAGCTCGTCCAACAGGCCCACTGCCAGGTATTGCTGAATGACCTGGGCGCCGCCCCAGAGCCGGACGTCCTGACCGTCCGCAGACTCCTTCGCCCGCTCCAGTGCCTGCTCGATCCCGTCGGTGACGAAGTGGAACGTCGTGCCCCCCTCCATCTCGACCGACTCGCGCGGATGATGAGTGAGGATGAACACATCGTGGTGGTACGGCGGGTCCTCTCCCCACCAACCCTTCCACTGCTCATCCCCCCAGTCCCCGCCGCCCACGGGCCCGAACATGTTGCGGCCCATCACGCCAGCGCCGACGTTCTCGCGTGTCTCCTCCATGATCCGCGTGCTCTGGTTCACCTCGCCGCCCTGGTGGCCGTGGGACTCGCGCCAGGCGGCCAGCGAAACCATCCAACCATGGAGCCGCTCGCCACCCTCGCCGAGCGGGTTCTCCTCGCTCTGGTTCGGGCCGGCGACGAAACCGTCTGCCGAGATCGCGATATGACACCTGAGCTTGCTCACCACGCCTCCTCAATAGACGGCCGCTTGGACCGCGGGCACATCAACGTCTCAAGAACAGTCGCAGACACAGCGCCTA
Organism: uncultured Solirubrobacterales bacterium; assembly: GCA_963715765.1. Classification (GTDB taxonomy): domain Bacteria; phylum Actinomycetota; class Thermoleophilia; order Solirubrobacterales; family Solirubrobacteraceae; genus Palsa-744. The sequence continues at coordinate 1,966,921 of OY970270.1, read as the reverse complement.
CCCTCCGGGATCGTAGTCGAACCGACCTCCCGCTTTACCCACGGTTCGCATTGAGTCTGGTCTATGGAGCCAACCGAAGTCAACGCGAACTCGTCTGCACGGCTATCCGGCGGACGGATGTCGCTTGAGGCTTGATTGGGTGTGGACGCTCCATCGTCTGACCGGAGCATAGGTGCGCCCGTAGCCGTTATGTGAACGTTGCCGATTCCGCCGCGGTCTCGAGGCCTTTAGCACTAACAGGAGTTCGAGGCCGGTGAGCTACGGTATTCGCAGCGAGCTTACACGCGCGATGGCGGTTGCCCAAGGGCCGGAGCAGGGTCATATATGCGCCGCTTCACGCTGTAGGAGACCGGCCCACCCGCCGGCAGGGATGACAACATAACGAGCGCGCCCATCTATCGAAACAGTATCGCGCAGCAGTTGGAGCTGTCGAATCGCCGTGTCATCGTCTGCCTCGCGCTCCCTGGCCGGCCACTCCTGCGCCAAGAACCATACCCGCTCGGGTCGATCCGCCCATCCGCCCACCACTGATCTCACCCAGGATGGCTGCACCATCAACCCCCTCATCGGGGAGGCGGTCAACCAGCTCATGCAGTTCGGCCCTTGATGATCGTTCGCGATTGCGGCCCAGAACTGCTGTGGTGGCCAAGTGCACCGGACGCCTCGGGGGGGTATTTCTTGGAAGCGCCGAGTCCAGTCCGTACGAAAATGTCGTACTGCGGAGACTGGTCGAGCGCGTAATAGCCATCCCGCCGTCTGACCCAAGGATAAGCAGCCACGCTAGCTGACGACAGTAGAAAGGCGGTTACCTGCTCCTCTCCACCTCCAATTTATACCACGCACGGAGCCTTCATGAAGCCACGGGTTGTGCTGTAAAACCGCTGGGCGAGATCAGAACCTATTGAGATGGGAGTCGCGAAATGCGTGTGTTGTTCTCGATGTATCTGACAGGAGTGTGGCTATGAGCGAGCATGCGGTAGTGATCGCCGGCGGCGGTCCGACGGGGATGATGCTGGCGGCTGAGTTGGCGTTGGCGAAAGTCGACGTCGCGGTGCTCGAGCGGCGTCCGGATCACGTGCTTGTCGGCTCACGGGCCGGCGGTTTTCACTCGCGCACGATCGAGGTGCTGGATCAGCGTGGGGTCGCTGATCGATTCCTCGCGGAGGGTCGGGTGGCTCAGGCCGCGATGTTGGCCACGACCGTGTTGGACATGAGCGACTTCCCTACGCGTCATCCGTATTCGCTCGGGATCTGGCAGAACCAGATCGAGCGGATCATGGCTGTCTGGATCGCCGAATTGCCGGTGCGGATCTATTACGGATGTGAGGTGACGGGCTTCGACCAGGACGACACCGGCGTCGACGTCGAGCTGTCCGACGGCCAGTCGCTGCGGGCACAGTATCTCGTCGGGTGCGACGGAGGACGCAGCGTCATCCGTAAATCAGCCGGCATCGAGTTCCCGGGGTGGGATCCGACGAGGAGCAACCTGATCGCCGAGGTAGAGCTGACCGAGGAACCGCCGCGAGGCATCCGCCACGACGCCACCGGCGTTCACGCCCTCCACATGATGGAGGACGGGAGGACGGTGCGGGTCATCGTGACCGAGCAGCGGCTCGGACCCAGCAGCGAGCCCACCCTGCACGATCTGAGTCAGGCGCTGATCGCCGTCTACGGCACCGACTTCGGGATCCACAATCCCACGTGGATATCCAGGTTCACCGACATGACACGTCAGGCTGCGGCCTACCGTGCAGAGCGAGTCCTACTCGCCGGCGACTCGGCCCACGTGCACTACCCGGCGGGGGGACAGGGCCTTAGCCTCGGGGTACAGGATGCGGTGAATCTGGGCTGGAAGCTGGCTCAGGTGGTCAAGGGAGCCTCCCCGAAGACCCTCCTGGATACCTATCAGGACGAGCGCCACCCAGTCGCTGCCCGCGCACTTCAGCACACGATGGCTCAGGCCGCGCTCCAGCGCCGGGACGAGCGCATGAAGGCCCTGGTCGATGTCGTGTCGGAACTGGTGAACATGGACGAGCCTCGCAAGCGAATCGCCGGGCTCATCTCCGGGCTGGACATTCACTACGACCTCGGCGAGGGCCACCCCCTGCTCGGACGCCGCATGCCCGATCTCGACCTCCTGACCGCCAACGGCCCGCTCCGAGTCTTCGAGTTGCTGCACGACGCCAAGCCGGTGCTGCTCAACCTCGGTGAGCCCGGCAGCTTTGACATCACTCCATGGGCAGACCGCGTCCAGCTGATCGACGCTGAATATGACGGGCTGTGGGAGCTTCCAGTACTCGGCGCGGTCACCGCCCCCGCTGCCGTGTTGATCCGGCCCGACGGATACGTTGCCTGGGTCAGAGACCGAACCAATCTCGGACTCCCTGAAGCACTGACGACCTGGTTCGGACCGCCGACTGCGACGTAGCGCACCGACCTGCAAGATCAATCTGCCAGGAGTGCTCACGGACCTCGCTATTTGACAATGGCGGCATGGAGCTCTCGCACGCGTTGGGAAGTCAACTGTCCGCTCCGTGACGTGAATCGCGGGGAGATTTCGGAGGCGTTGTCGTGCGCGCCGGTGTCCGGGATGTTGACGGTGAAGTATCCGACGGTGATCCCTGGCGGGGGGAGATGGAGGGCTGTCTTTACGAGCCTGTCGGACATTTTGTTGATCAGGTTCTCCTCGTCGGCTGGTTCGGAGCTGGGTTTGATCGAGAAATAGAAGACGCGGCCGGTATAGCGTCCATGGCAGGCAGCCTGAAGACGAATGACGAACCGCGTCGTCTCTCCGGGAGAGAGAGTTGGGCTGGTCTGGTTGTTCTGCAGGGTGCCCTCGCCGAAACATTCTGGGACCACGGGACGGTGGATTTCGACGCCGTATGTACTCAGGGGACCGCGGATGCCTACGCGGGCCGTGAATGCGATCACGAGCCCAGGGCCTGGCCCGTCTCTCAGAGGAGCCCTCGCGGCGGAACCCGGCCCGGTGACGACGAACGGTGATTCGCCTCCGCGCACATCGACACTGTAGTTCGCGTGGATCGCGCTCGCCACGTCGGTAGCTGTGATCCTGGGACCGGCCGAATAGTCGATTCCCTCCGGTTTGCAGATGAGCGGGTCGCTCATGCTTGGCAACGGGCAGCTTGACCCGTTGGCGAAGGTCACGGTCATCGTGGGCGGGCCCGGTGCCTGCGATCCGAAGTACGCCCCGGAGTTCGTTCCAACAGGTGCATTGAAGACGAGCAGGTAGACGCCGTCGGGACCGTAGGGCTTGACGTTGAAGGAGCGTCCTTGGAAGTGCACATGCAGGCTCGTGGCGTCTGGGCCGAGCGCCCCAAACGCCATCAGCCGCAGCTGTGATGCCGGGCAGCGGACACCCCAATCGTGCTGTCCGGGCAGATCGCAGTGCACGCGGTCGGTCATGCTTTCCGTGAGCGAGAGCCCGTCGGCGCTTACGGTTATCGGTCCCTGCACGTCGATTACGTGGCCGTACGCATCGACGTGCACACAGTGAAGCCCGACGGCGTCTTCTGGCGAGAGCATGTGGAAGCGCCCGTCGTCATGGAACGCGTAGCCGGTGCCGACGACGCCGACTTTGCCGTCAAGAACCCGCCCGACCTGCAGACAGGCCTCGCCGCGTGTCGTGCGCACGATCCGCATCCCCCAGGGCAGGCCCCCCACGGGGTCCGGGACTCGCAATCCCAGAATGGCGGAGCTCGAGGGCAGCGGCGCGCCGACCCCGGTGTTCGGGCTGACGGGAGGGAAGCCGGTGACCACAATGCCACCCGTCAGCAGTCGGCTGGCGCCCCACGCGCAGCCGGCAATCGTGAGCGCTCCTAGCAATACAAGCACCGCGAGTCGCCGGGGGCACCAAGCGCGCTTGGTGCCCGCACCGCCATGCTCGATGCGGGCGAGCACATCCGCGAACGGCGGCGCTCCGAGCTCCACACGTGGGCGGACGGCTCGCAGGCGGTCTGCTATCTCACGCTCGACGCTCATCAGGACTCCGCTCCCGCAGTGCACGGATCGTCGTTTCTCTCGCCGTCAGCGAGGGCGCGCCGAAGACGGGCCCTCGCTCTGTGCAGGCGCACCGCGACGGTTGCTCGTGAACATCCGAGCGCGACTGCAACCTGTTCGGGCGAGAGCTCCTCCCAGTAGCGCAGCAGCAGCGCTTCGCGGTCCCTTCGCCTCAGTCGGCCAAGGGCTGCGGCGAGCTCGAGGTCGGGGACGTCCGGCGGCGCTGATGGCCGGTGGGCATCGGAGCTTGAGATCAGCTCGCGCAGAGCGCCCCTGCGCGCAGCGCTGCGGCGCTCCTCAGCCAGCACCCTGCGCGCCACGCCATACAGCCACGGCAGTGGCTCCGTTGGCACGCTGTCTCTGCGTCGCCAGGCGACGAGGAAGACGCGCGCGGTGACCTCATCGGCGGTCTCACGGTCCGATCGCCGTAGCGCGTACACATGGACCGCATCGGCATGCGCCTCATACAGCCGCGCCATCGAGTCGACCTCATCGCTGCTCATACCCACCTTATGGCCGGGAAGCACCCGAGGATTACACCCAATCAAGATCGCCTCGCGATGGTCTGGTCATCGCGCTAGGGCGCAACGCCTCGTTTCGGCCGGCGAGCGCGGAACCCTACGGCGTCGATTCCAGTGGCCATACCTCAACCACACCGTGTGCGACCGCACAGGGGGTCTTGGAGACCAGGCTGACTGCCTCTTGGAGAGTGGCGGCCTCGATGACCGCAAACCCGGCGATTGGAAGATCCGAGCGCAGGAACGGTCCTCCTTTGGTGTCCACGCCCGCCCCGTCGTGATTGCGAACTTGCACGGGCTCACCAGCGATACCCATCAACGCTCCCTCCGCGCGCAGGCTCTCATCGTGTTCATGGGCCGCATCGCGGATTGCAGGGTCAGTCCTATCGTACCCTGAGCGATCTCCATATCCGATGGTCACGAATCTCGGCACGAACACCCCTCAGCCGTAGTGGCGAAGCAAGCTCAGTCGTCATGATCGTTGCACGCGGTACTGGATAAAGGTCGCGTGGGGCGACTGTCGCACACCGAGGTGCTCGAGATCGAGCGACTGCGAGAACCCGTCGAACAGCCGCTTACCCCCGCCCATCACGACCGGCGCGATGATGATCGTCAACTCGTCGATGAGCCGGGCTGCGAGGGCTTGACGGATGATCTCGGCTCCGCCCATTACGTGGATGTCCTTGCCGGACGCCGCCTGCAGGGCGCGCTCTATGGCCACCTCGACACCTGAGACAAACGCGAACGCCCCGCCCGCCGGCTGCTCATCCGGGCGGTGCGTGACGATGAAGAACGGCAGTCCCCAGGGGTTCTCATCCCCCCAGTGTCGAGCTGCCTCATACGTCCCGCGTCCACCGACGATCGCTCCGATCCTGGACATGGTGTCGGTCAACCAGGCCGCGTCCTCGCCAGCCGGCTCGCGGCGCTCTTGGTCGGCGTAGGTCCACGGACCACCGAAGACCCAGTAGTGCAGGCGCTCGCCGCCCTCGCCGAGGCCTTTTCCTGGGCCGTCGTCGGGTCCGGTGATGTACCCATCGATCGACGTGGTGATCCCTGCGAGAACGCTGGCCATCAATAACCACCCTTCCGTTGAGAAAACGAGTAATACTCCTACAGACTGCGCGATACATCAAACCTCATCGTGGATCGCTAGCAAGGCTAGGCCCAATCCTCGGTGAGCTCTCCGATGTTGCGTGCGCCTGCCAGGACGCTGGTGTCGATTAAGCTGCCCATGGGTTGGGCGCTGCTTCGCGGTCCTCCTGGCGCATCCGGCGCAGATCGTCGGCGAAACCGGGGTCGGGCGGGGTCTCGGCGAGGATGGCCGCCAGACGCTCTGGTGCTGCGAGCGTGTGCGCGCCTGGCAGTGGACCGAGTTCCGCGACAGCACGTCCTGCCATGGTCGCCGTGAAGCGCTCACTTTGTTCAGCGCGGCGCAACACAGCGGCGATGTCGTTGCGCAGCTTGCCTTGCGTGATCACGGCCACCAGCACGTCGTGCAGAACTTCTATGGACATGCGTCCTCCGCACGCGGACCAACACGATGCTCACCGCTTTATCGCGGGAACCGCAGCTTGATCGAGATCGGGCCGGCTAGACGTGCTCATTGGCGCGCTGCAGCAGCAGCGACAGCAGGTGTCGTTACGTCCTCACCGGGAAGGGCGGTTGCCAGGCGACCACATGCAGTGTCGAACGCGCCGCGTTGTCCCCGAGTAGTAGATGCCGCTTGAGCTAACGGGGGTCGAGGATCACGATGGGGATCCTCCGTCCTTTGGCGTTACGCTGATAGAAGTCATATCCGGGGAACATCGCGACCAGTTCCTCCCAGAGGCCGTTGCGCTCCTCGTCGATGGCCAGGCGGGCGTGGACCTTGTGAATCTCAGGGCCGATCTGGATCGTGGTGTCGGGGTTTGCCATGAGGTTGTGGAACCAGGCGGGGTGCGTTGGCTGGCCGCCCTTTGAGCCTGCCACGACAATCGCATCACCGTAGTCGTGATACATGACGGGAGATGTCCTTTTGATCCCACTCTTCGCGCCCGTGTGGTCAACCAGGGCTATTCTGGCGTGAGGCCAGCCTGGGAGAGCGCCGCCGACCCTTCCGCCGGTCCTCCGATAGAGGGCCACATGGATTTTCGTCGAGCGGCGTCCAGCGTACACGCCGTGCTTGTTGATGAACTGTGAGCTTGAGGATGTGAGCTTTCCGAGCAGGGACATAATTCTCCTTCTAGCTTCGCTTCACGCCTTGGGCACCACTGCGATTACGGCTACCAGCGCGAGCATCTCCCCGAACAGGGCCTCGTCAACCCCGACCGGGTCGATGATCTTTCAAGAGATGGCCCGGTGAAAAGGGCACGGATTCCCATGACCAGACGCTCGGCCGAGACTGTCAACTCAATTCCCCTGCTTCTAGCCTCGTTCTCGAGCATGTGGACGAGAGCCTTTTTGCGGGCTCGAAAGCAAGCGCGAAAGCGAGAGCCGATCTCCTCGTCTCGCGATGCAACCGAGCAGAATTCATGAAACAGCTTCCCCCACGCTCGCTTGGCTCAAGTAGGCGGCGAACATAGAGCCGACGTCGAGCGTCTGCGCTCGGTCGAAGCCTCTTTTCGAGGAGCGCCTCGATACGGTCGATATGCGACTGAAACCGCTGTTCCACTATCTCGAGCAGAAGCTCACTCTTGCCCGTGAAATTCGAATGGACGGCCTTGCGTATGTAGCCGGCTCGCTCCGAGATCTCCTCCAGCGAGCTCTCAGCATAACCACGAGCTTCGAGGACTTCGAGCGCCGAGCTCAGCAACCGCTCCCGCGTTTGGCGACGCTGCTGCTCGCGCGTAAAGCGACGCGGTCGCTTTGTTAGGGATACATCGTGCACCTGGGAACAAAATGTACCAAGAGGTAGTCTACCAAGCACGCAAAGCCAGGGTCAGCGACTCGCCACCCAGCAGGACGATGACGAGCGGCCCGAGCGCACCAGCGCCTACAACCTCGACGCGCTACGCGGCCACCTACGCGCCGCACTCAACGACAGCAATCCCAAGCGCGTCAAGAGCGTACTCCAAGCCATGATCGACGGAATCCTCATGGATGCACGCGATCAGATCGAACCGACCTTCCCTGTGCCGGCGGTTCGCATTGAGTCGGCTAGATGTAGCCAGCCGAAGTCAACGCGAACCGTTTTGCGTGAGTAGCGGCTCGCTTGATGAGGCTGCGTAGTGCTCGACGGGTCCGCTTTCCGGGCTTGGATTGCGGTCCGTCATTCACGCTGCGTCGGGGTCACCGTGTGCCTGAAGTAGCTGCTCAGCGTAGCCGAGAGCGACGAGGCGTTCGTCGGTGATCTTGAGTGCGTCGCGTAGCTCGTCGATGAGCTGGTGCTCGTGGGTGAGGTCGGAGTCTGGCGGAGCGACGGCCTCAAGCTCGATGAACGTCCCAAGCTGCTCGACCTCGTCGAGATGGATGCGCACGCTCTGCCACAGCAGCAGACGACGGCGCTTGATGACTACCCCGCGTTTACCGATCGCGGCGGCGAGCGCCGCACACAGCGCCTCGGCATCGCTGACCTCGATGATCCTGTATCGGCTCTCGCGCTGTTGCGATTCGCTGGCGCGCTCGAACTGGATCAGATGTGGACGACCGGGCCGCTCCTCACGGAGCTTCAACCCGCCGTGCGTGACCGCGAAGTAGGTATCGCGCTGTACTATCACGCCGCGGTCCTCAGCCCCCAGTGCCCGACACACCTCAAGCGACGCGGATGGGTCCGGGTCGCTGGCCTTCAGCTCGATGTTTCTCCGCGGTCGCTGCACGTCGATCAGATCGTGATGACCTAAGCGGATCGGGTCGGTTGCAGCAGGCGCGCTCGCGCTATGTCACGGACTGCGAAGCCGGCGAGCGCGAAGAACAGGCTGTAGGAGACCATGTAGGCGATCCCAAAGGGGATCAGGGCGTGCTTGCGATGCGCTGCAATCACGAGCGAGCGGGATTGATCGCTCGACTCTGTTGAAGCTCGCTCATCCTGAACAGCGAGCGCAGGTCAAGACCCTCAGCGGCGAGGTTGTCGCGGCCTCCGGCTTCGCGGTCGATTACGCACAGTACCGTGGCGATGTCGGCGTCTCGGTCGCGCAGCTCGCGGCAGGACTCGATCACTTGGCCGCCCGAGGTCACGACATCCTCGATGACTGCGATCCGCCGTCCGGAGACCTCGCCACCCTCGGCCAAACGACAGGTTCCATAGGTCTTGGCGGTCTTGCGAACGAAGACGGTCGGCAGCCCAGACACCTGGGAAAGAACGACAGCGAGCGGCACTCCACCAAGCTCAAGACCAGCAAGCATTCCCACGCCGGCAGGCAGAAGACTGACCAGAGCTTCAGCGATTTCGCCTATCAAGTGCGGGTCTGACTCAAACAGTATGATGCCGTTCTCCCGATCCTGACGCGCGGGAATCTGGGTCGACCGCGCGGACTACGCTAGGTCGATGTTTACGGTGGCGTGCTCCCGTAGTACTTCCCGCTGCAGAGAAGCCTCGTGTGCCTGCAGTTGCCTCGGTTGCAGCGTGGCCTCGAGGATCAGCACCGTCGCGCAAATGAGGGCCCAGAGTTGTGCGAAGAGTGCCCACAGTCGCTCTTCGAGTCCCTTGTAGCCGGTGAACGAGTCGTGCAGGATGAACGTGACGATCCCCGCGACGAGGAGCACGAGAGCGCCGCTCAATACGAGCCGTCCAAGGCGACTCGGCCACGCCGAGCGAGCGAAGGCGAAGCCCGTCAGCAGCAGCGCGACCTTGATGCCGAGGCTCAGCCACACATGCGCTTCGTAATGCCACGACCTTCCGCTCGTGGCTTCTCGTGACCTGCACGCCGCGCTCAGGATCGTCGAGCAGTCCATACGCAATGGCCCGACCAGGATCGCGCACACGCCGGCGAACACGAAGAACAGTGGCATCGCCAGCGGCCAAGGCCGTGTACGCAGCGACGACACGACCGCGACCGCGACCGCAATCCAGCCCAATCCCCAGATCGCCATGAAAGTCATGAAGATCCAGGGATTCGCGGCGCCCTCTCGGCCAAGTTCGCTGATGTACTGGCGAACAGCTGAGTAATGGGGTTCCAGGGCGCCGGCTAGCACCCACCCGCCGAGGAACACGACCTGCGCAAGGATCGCAGCCCATGCCAGCGCCAACGTCCGAGGACGCGCCGCAGCGGGCAGAAGCGGCCACCCCGCCGGCCTGAGCCAAAGTGCGAAGTTGCGTAGCACGGTCATCCATGGATGCTAGACCGGATCGGCAGACGGCGGTCCTACGCTGTGGCCGCCGTTGCGTGCATTATCCAGCCTATGGATCCTTCCTCTCAACGCGGCCGAAAACGACGGCCAGCCCGAGAGAACACCCCGCGAAACTCGGCACTCCGCAGCGCCCTACGGGCCGCGCTCAAAGACATGACCCGCACGCGCCAAGAGCCTCCTGCAACCATGATCGCGGACATTCGCGGAGACGCCGCGACAACATCGAACCACTTTCCGCGTACCAGCGGTTCGCGTTGACAAACGGTTATGGAGAGAGCCAGCCGAAGTCAACGCGAACCACTTTGCGCGCCTTCCCTGCGGGTGGACGTCGCTTACAGACGGGGAGTAGGAAGTGCGCTCTCGCTGACGGCTGCGGGGGTCGAAAGCGGCGATGCGGCGCCCCCGGATCATGTACCGGACGGGATGTCAAGACCCGACCCATTGATCCAGCATCACCGCGAGATCCCGCACGACCCAGCCGGTATCGGATGTCATCTCTACCGTCACGGGTGCTGCTCCTGTATGTGCGCGTGTGCCTGATCCTCGTCGGGGAAAGCCTGTCTATTTCGGGCGTGCGATCAATAAAGGGGCCGAGTGGAGGCGGCTTGACGGATAGTCCGCAGAACCGCGTTTCACTCCAGATATAGCGTGCTCAGGGAGTTTCGCATCCTACGAGGAGCCGTACCTGCGGATTTACGCCAGCATGGAGGCTGACCTTCGTCTCGCCCGGACAGTCGCGCTTCTGCGTAGGACGGCCCATCCTCATTACAATGACGATGGCATTCAACTCGTAGCGTCCCGGCGCGAGGCGCAGTCGGAAGCCGTCCTTTGCGGTCGCGTGAGCACGGGCTACCAAACTGCCGTCGTCCGTGCGTACGATTACGGTGCCGCTACGGGGGTGAAGTCCATTTTTCATTGGTCCCGGTGGGCCCCCATAGAGAAATACACGGCCCGATACGACTGCTGGTCCATTCGCTGATCGTGACCGGGCTGCAACTGTGCCGGCCAAGACTGCAACCACAATAACCGTGGCTATCGCAATGCTCGCAATCCTCAACCTCATGCCGCTCATCATATTGGCACCTCTTTGAAATTGTTCCATTTATTAGGTCTATCACAATACTAGCTGTGGCATATGTTGGGCACCCGGAGTCCGGGTGCCCAACAATATCCACACTTTTGGTCTTATTGGAGTGAGCTAACGTCTCCGAGCTCGGAGATCACTGGCTGCTGTTGGCTCGCCTTAGTGAGATCGAAGGTGCTCACTGCGCCCGTCTTAGCGTCGAGCACGAGGCTGAGGGTCGTATACGGCTTGGTCGGTTCGCCCTTCGGCCGGCCGCCGCCTGGAACTGCCGTGGGTTCAAAGTGTCCGTGAAGGACAACAGCGTATGTTGATTCGCTCAGCCATTCCTTCTGTTTGCCAGTTTCGCCGAAAGATATCGCAGGTGTCACTGCGGCTATTGCTTGTGCTCGCGGAGCCTTCGCGACTTCGATCGACGACGGGTCGGGTTCGCCTACGGTTGTAGCGAGTGCTGTTACTCGTGTCTTAAGTTCTGCCATGCTCATCGGACCCGTGGCGTTCAAATTGGGCGATGTGGCAGCCGAGGCCGAGGATACGGTCGGCGAGCGGAGCGCTGGAGGCTTATGTGTACTGGGTTCTGGTTCTCCGGTGCTCGGTTCGGACATAAGGGCATCGGGTTCAGTGGTACAGGGGAATTCTATGTTGACGCCATACCCAAAGGTCGTGTACTTTGTGATCCATGACGCTTTTGCCGGCGATTGGCATTCAGTCTTCGCGTGGCCGCTGCCGCTGGCCCAGTCGCTGTAGTGCCATTTCCCTTGTAGATCCTCCCAGTCCAGGTTCTGCGCGCCAGCGCTATTCAGTGCATAATTGGTTGTGGTCTCAACGCCCACAATGAGACTTGTCCCATACGAGGGTTGCCCGTAGATGTCGGCCGTCCAGTTCTTTGACTTTACGTACCAGCCGTTGATTGATGGCTCGTACTCGTCAGTAACCTCCCATTCTTCGGCTCCACCTCCTTCGGGGGACTTGCCGCCAACTTCGCCGTATTCCTCGGTTTCCCCATACCAGAACCATCGATCTTCGTGCTCGGGCGTGCAGGGAAGCAGCAGCGCACAGCCCAAAATCTCACCGGACTCGTTCCAGTAATTCCCTTCGCCGAATCCAAGCCACTCCTCATCGGTAATGTGGTTCTCTTCGCCTTCCTGAATCCAGGTGTAAAGCGCCTCGCTGTTGACCCCCAGGATCGCGTCAAGGCCCTTGAAGCCCGATCCGCTTTTTCCTTCGACATTCCATTCCGCTATGCCGTAGCAGTGTTCGTTTGGTTCATCTCGAGGTTTGCAAGCCAAAGCTGCCGCTGGTGACAGCAGCATCGCCGATACACTAACAACCACAACGCCTACAGTCGCAACAAAAGAACCTCATGTACGCTCCTCTGGTTAGGTGGTCCATTAAAAACTCCAATCTAATAGGGTCCAAATCAGCCTGTTGTCAGAGTCGTCGTGAATAATCTGAAGTGGTCTAGTTGATGACCCACTCGGCCACCGTTTGCGGCGCTCGATCTCTGGAAGGTTCGCGAGTATCACCTTTCCAAGTGCCGTACAGTACGCGGGGATGTGTGTGTCCATGTGCAGTTCGCGGTCGATCAGGTGCTGATAACGTCGATGGCCAAAGAAGCGGTGTACATAGAGGACGCGCGTTCTGTCGAGCAGACCCAAGCTGAGTGTGGCCGAACTGGTCGCTCAGATCTTTGAGCACGGTGCGTACTTGCAGCATGTGAAGAATCTCTCTGATGATCTCCGCGCCGGGATCGACGGCTGGCGGCGCGAGCCGATACTTACGCGCTGAGCCTTGCTCCAGGTAGTCACGTTGAACGAGCGTGTTTGCGTAGCGGTGCGTGGTGGTACGGCTGAGGCCGGTTAGCTCCGCCAACCCAGAGATGCCAAGCAGTTGCATCTCCTCAGAGAACACCGAGAGAAGCCCTACACTTTGCTTCAACGAAGACGACTGTTGTCCCGATGGGCCACCATCGATGAGCGACGGTTGGCCGTCATCGTTCTTGCCATTGCCGCCAGACGTCATGTGTTCGCCAGCATCGATCATCAACCAATCGTGTCGTGTATATGAATCTTTGGAAAGGCTGCGACCGGGCTAGTCCCAACGCGGCTAGTCCACACGCGGCTATCCGTGGGGCCGCGCCTGTCGTGATGCTGGTTGTTGTGGCGGTGCGTTCCGACCCCCCCGCCTTTTGGCGCTTGACGATCGTCTCGGTGGTGCGCGTCGGTGCGGTTGAGTTCCCAGCGTGGGCTACGGTCGGAGCGCAGGAGAACGCGAGTAGTGCCGCCAGCAAGAACGTCACGATGGGCGGCGTGATCTGAAGCCGACACGTAGTCAGCACGATAGCCCTGTTCTGAACTCTGGCCCGCACGTTCGCTCTTCAAAGATCCTAACGCTCGGACCCGGTCCACGCTTTGAGCGCAAGTAGCGTTAGAAATACTTAGATTCCCCGGCCGCGGCGATCACAGTGGCCTGAGGAAGGATCAGCGCCCGGTCGGTACGACTCGCGGCTGGTTGGGTCTCGCTTGATGAACCCGAATAGCTGTTGGCTGTGTGTCTGCCGCTGAACGTAGCTCCCTGCCGAAGCGTCGTCGCCGCAACGAACAATTATTCTGTGTGTTGGAACGACTGTCACCGGAGCAGCCGGGACTTGCCGCTCGCGGCAAAGCTAAGGGGGAGATGATGAGAAGATCGTTTTTGCGCGTCGTACGTCACACAGTGCGCCAGGTGCATTCTACGATTGAGGACCGCCGGTTGATGTCCGAGCAGCAGCGCGGTGTGCTCGGGCCAGCGCACTTGCGGTGGCGCGGGAACTCGCCGCTCGATAACCGCCGACGGTGGTCGGACTATGACTGGAGCGGGCACGGCGAGGAGTGGAACGCCTCACCTGCGTGGAAGCAGGCACTTATCGAGGACGTGCTTGTCCGCTGGATTCCAGAGGGCGCCGCTGCGTTGGAGATCGGGCCTGGTGCCGGACGTTGGTCACAGGCTCTCGCGGCGCGCGCCTCGCACCTGGTGCTCGTAGATGTAAGTGAGCGCCCGTTTGAGTTGTGCCGGGAACGTTTCAGCGGTGATACACGCATCCAGTACATCCTCTCGTCGGGGAGCGATCTGCCTGGTGTAGAGGATGGCTCGATAGACGCTGTGTGGTCATTCGATGTATTCGTACACGTGGCGCCACGTGATCAAGCGGCCTATCTTGAGGAAATTGCGCGTGTGCTCACACCCGGTGGTGTCGCGGTTGTGCATCACTCTGACGGACGTAATCGTGGTCAACTACCATCCAGCCACGGCTGGCGTTCGCCGATGTCCCGTCGTCTGTTCGCGGCCCTCGCGGTCGAGTGCGGACTGCAGGTAGAGCGCCAGCTTGATTCCTGGGGGCCCAACGGACGCTATGACTTGAGCGGCTATGCAGATGCGATCACCGTATGCAGACACTAAACGCTAGCGGGGAAAGCAAGCTGCCGTTCCCCCTCATCTGCGCCAAACCTCAGCACAGACAATTGTCTGAATGGAGCCAGCCGTGATCGAACCGGCGACCTCCTGCTTGCAAAGGATGCCGCGGAATACCTGAGAGCGGACCAGAAATCCTCGCGTTTACAGGGATTTTCTTCCTAAACTCGGCACCGGGGTGCCCAGGATGACTGCCAGAATATACCCGCATTTTCCAGGATCTGCACGGGCGTTTTGACACTGAGTGCCAAAACCCGGCCGCCGCACCACTTCGGCGCTCGGTGTCAACTCCAAGGCTGCTCTGAGCCGAGAGGCGCGCGGGAACGTCACCAGTTCGACCCGGTCGGCTCAATCATTTCCGCCATCCCTGGCCCAGCGCGCGCTGCGCTCGCACCGGGCCATCGTCAGTCGTCGCAGCAGACGCGACGCGCGCTCCAGCATCTGGGGGATGTCTGCCGCCAGAGGAGGGAGCGACAATCACGTGCTGATGAGGCGTGCGACAGGACAGTTGTGCGAGAACCGCTCGCGTGTCACGGGAGAGGTCACGTCCTGGGGTGCGCGCTTTCGCTACGAGGGGCAGCGAAGGTACTTGACACTCGAAGCGGAATCGCGCGAGGAGGCGGTCCGGGAGATGGCTCTGTTGATGTTCAGGGTTCGTCGGGGGATTTGGGAGCCGCCGCGGAAGCACCGTCGACACGCCCCGGGGCCCCGTCCACCGAAGTTGGCCGACTTCGCGGAGGACTGGCTCGCGGGCGAGAAGGTCCAGGGAGGACGGCGCGGGACTGGTCTGGCGCCCGCCGGCTACGCCAGCCTGCAATGGCGCCTCGGGCACCTGCTGCGCTTCTTCGCTTCCGCCCGACTCGACGAGATCACAGTCATGGACGTCGATCGCTACCGCCAGACCAAGCTCGGCGAAGGCAGCCTGTCCGCCGGCTCGATCAACAAGACAGTGCTGACGCTCGGAGCGATCTTCGAGTTGGCCATCGAGTACGGGCTGGTCGCGCAAAATCCCACGCATGGCCGCCGTAGGCGCCTGCCCGTGAGCAAGCCCCGTCGCGCGTGGCTCGATCGCGCCGATCACATCGTCGCCCTGCTCGATGCTGCCGGCGAGCTCGATCGAGAAGCCCAGCCAAGGCGCGGCCATCGCCGCGTGTTGCTCGCAACACTCGTGTTCGCCGGGCTACGCATCAGCGAGGCACTCGCTCTGCGCCGGGGCGAGATCGATCTCACCCGCGGCACACTACGCATCGATCAAGCAAAGACAGACGCCGGGGTCCGCACGATCAACCTCCTGCCGGTCCTTCGCGATGAGCTCCGCGAGCACAAGGCTCGCGGTGAGCACACAGCCAACCAGCTGGTGTTCGCTACCAGCACTGGGCGAGCCGTCACCGCCACCAACGTCCGCAAACGGATTCTGCAGCCAGCGATAGCCCGCGCCAACGAAACACTCGAACGGCGAGACGAAGCCCCGCTACCCGACGGGATCACTCCACACGCGCTGCGCCGTACGTTCGCCTCGCTGCTATTCGCGATCGGGGAGTCACCGCCCTACGTCATCAACCAGCTCGGGCACGCAACCCCGGCCCTCACCCTCGAAATCTACGCACGCCAGATGAACCAACGAGACGGAGAGCCCGCCCGCCTACAAGCCCTCGTCGAAGGACGCCTCCGACCCGGCGTGCAGCAGACCTGTATGTTCCGATGACATCGAATCTGCGGCTTGGGGATCAACCCCTCCAACCCAAACGCTTTTGAACTGCCAGGCGGCCCCGGTTTGCCGTAGCTACCGCGACCACGAGGGCCACGCCGGCGCCGATCATCGTGTCCCGGGAGACCGCCATCGACGGAAAGTATGGACGGAAGCCACAGGGGTTCCGAGGTCTGGTAGGTGCGCTAACCGACTGTCGGCTCGGCCTCGAGCAAGGCCTCGAGTTCTGCTGGCCCAAACCGCTGGGTTTGGCTGGCTCGACCGTGCTCGTCGAACTCGACGCCCTCCCCGATCAGCACCTCCGAAGGGTCGCGGGTGTCGGACTCGTCGTGCCACTGGAAGTTGTAGCTGACCGTGCCGTCGCCGCTGAGCACGCGGTAGGCGTACTTGATCGACGGGTCACGGGCAACGTGGTTGGCGGTCGGCTGCGCGGCAGTGCCGGCGAGCTCGGCCAGATCGCCATAGGAGGTCCAGCTGCCGGCGGGTAGTGCACCGACGGCCTGGTCGACCCGGCTCCAGTCAAAGCCAGCATGTGGCGTTACCACCCCGGGGATCGGGGCCGACCACAGTGCGTTGGCGGCGGCGGCCAGAGCGGCGGCGCGTGCTTTGATCTCCTGCACGCCCCAGCTCGTGGCCGTGGCGAGGGGCTCGTTGAGCTTGAGCTCGGAGTCGCTGAGGATCTCCTGCTTGCGTTCGAACAGCTGATTGGAGAGCCTGGAGTTCCAGGCGGTGAGCGTCAGGTTGCCCAGCGTGTGCCCGAGTCGATCGAAGATCTCCTGCGGATCGTGCCCGTTGTCGGACAGCTCGGCCTTCCACTCGGCGCTCAGCGTCTGGGGCATGATGTGCTCGATCGAGAGGTCGGCGCTATCGAAGTCGACGTCAACCTCTGCCCGCAGGTGGGACTCAAGCCGCTGCAAGACGAGGCGCTGCTGATGAGCGCGTCCGTGCGAGTAGTACGAGACCGTCGCGATCCCCTCGCGCACCAGCTCGTCATCTGGCCAGCGCCCGTCGCGCGAGAGCTCGCGGCGTAGCGCGACGTTGATCGGCTCGCCGGCGGGCAGCGCCGTGATCAGCTGAATGAACAGCCGGTTGAGCACATTGGTCGGGACCGCCGCCAGGTACCGGCGGACGATGAACGATTCGAGCGCCTCAAGACAGGACTCGGCCTGCTCGTGGGTCACGCGGCCAGCATCGAGCTCACCGTAGACGTGAAGCAGCAGCGGATAGGTGGTGCTGGCACCCCAGGTACGAAGAAACGCCAAGTGGCGAAGCGCACGCCTGCTGAGCCCGAGTGACGAGGCACTGTCGTGAGGATCTGAGGGTTGCAGGAACAGCGCGTAATACGCGCCGCGCCGGGCGAGGCGCTGGACGTGCCGTTCGAGCACATCGAGGTCGCCTGCTTGTGACTCCAGCTGTCCGCGCGCGGTGCGATACACGTGGTCTTGGCGGACGAATTCCCCCGCCGACTGCAGATCATCGCGGACCAGACCCTCGAGGCCGTCGGTGCCGAGCGCACGCTCCAGCGGACGCCAGTGCTGGGTGTAGACACTGTTCGAGCGCTCGGCGAGCGCCATGAACAAGTAGTTGCGCAGCAGATCGGACTGGCTGAGGCCTACGCCCGTCGCGTTGATCGACTCGAAGATCTTGTGCGGACGCTCGCCTTCGTCGACGGTCACGAACACCAGCGAGAGCCGGTCCCCGATCGTGGTCGCCAGCCGCTCGACCTGTAGCTCGCCCGCGTCGTGCATAGCGCTGACGCGCTTCAGGAAAAACCGGTAGGCGTTGCCAATGGGAGTGTGTCCCGATGCGTTGGCGGGGTCGGTCAGCACCGTCCAGTACGCAGAGGCGTCCTCCTCCCCGGGCACGAGCCTCGCCCAGCGCTCCGAGCCCCGCGGCTCGGTCGTGTTGACCAGATACTTGGCGTTGAACCGATCGAGCTGCTCAGGATCATCGCGGGCGGCGACATCGCGCAGCGCCGCAATCGCCACCGACAGCGTAGTCAGCCGCTGCTGGCCGTCGACGATCCGAAAGTCGCGGAAGTCGTGCAGCGGGTCCGGATCGCGCTCGACCGCCACAACGCTGCCGATGAAGTGGCGCGGAACATCGCTGCCCGCCTGGGCGATCGCGTTGTACTGCTCAAGGATGTCCTGCCACAGATCGTCCTGCTGCTCGGTGCGCCACCTGTAATGGCGCTGATACAACGGCACCCGAAACTGCCGGTCCTGAGTCATCAACCCGCGGAACGTCCCCTCTTGCGCGCGCATTCGCAGAACATTAGATCGTGATCGCGATGTGGAGCACCTCGTCTACCAAAGCACGAGATCCCACAAGCCCGATCGTGTCCGATGACGAGGCACCTGGATTACCTCGCTGCTTCGACAACCAGCGATCGCTGGAAAAGCCCGCAAAGAGCGTGCTCCCACTCGTCGCCGTAACGATTCCCCCCGGTCTGCCGGTACAGATGAGAACGGTGACGATCAATCCTCCTCCGCCCCCGAACCAGGCCCCCCGCGACACCGAGCTGCTCGAGGAGCTCGCGCAGGCGCGTGCGCGCGGCGACAGCGAGGCCGAGCGAGCGATAACGGGTCGGCTGTTGGCCGGATGGATCCCTCGCGTGGAGAGCCTCGCACGCTTCCGAGGGCTTGAGCCCTACCAGGTGGGCGATGTCGTCGGTGGCTGGGGGGTGCGGATGGTGAAGGCGCTTGCCAAGCAGACGAGCTTCAACGGGCCGTTCGGCGCGGTCGCGATGCAAAACGCCGGCTGGGCATGCACCGATGAGCACCGCGCGGCCAGGGGCCGCGACCAGCTTGCGGCCGAACCGCTCGCCGTCGATCCGAATGATCCATCCCGTGCTGGGGACGACGTGCCGGACGTCCTTGCGGCGGTCGATGCCGTGATTGCCAGGCTGTCCGAGCGTGAGCAAGCGATCATCGACGGCGTCATCCGTGGCGGGCGTCCGCACATGGAGATCGCGGCCGAACTCGGGATGAGCGAGGGTGCCGCCAAGACCGCGCTCTGCCGCGCCCTCAGCAAGGTGCGGACGCAGCTGCACGAAGCTGGTGTAACCAATCGCGGCCGGCCGCCGGTATAGGGGCATGAACAATCCTCTCCACAAGCTCGACGCGCAGTACGCCGCGCTCGACGAATCGGCATTGATGGTGCTGTTCGAGACCGCTACGCGCGAGAACGACGCCGACGCGCTTGAACCGCTCGTGCGCCAGCTCGTGCTGCGGGCGGTGCCGGTGGTCGAGCGCACCGTGCGCGAGTTCGGCGAGCCGGGCGGTCTCGGCCCTTCTGACCAGCGCCTCATTGAAGACGAAGCCCTGACAAAGCTCGTACTGCGGCTCGGTCGAGGCCTACCGCTCCCGAGTATCCGCGCCCTCGCTTACGAGATCGCGCGCGAGTGCGCCGAGGATCCCTCTCGCCAACCAGCGCCCGCGCCGAAGGCTAGGCCGGTGCGTCCCACGCTGTACGTCGTCGACAGCAGTCTTTTCTCTCGCGCCCGCTCGAATGGGCACCGCGGAGGGCAGCACGATGGCTGAGGTCGAAGCTGTCCTCGCCGAGGCGCTCGATGACATCAAGGCCGGCCGGCCGCGGACAATGCCCGACTATCTCGGGCTGGTGCCGCGCTCGGAGCGCGCCGAGCTTGCCGAACTCCTGTCGATTTTCTTCATGCGCGACGCGGTCGCAGCAGGCCCCGAGCGCGTCGATCCTGAGCGCTACGAGCGCGCACTCGGTGTGCTCGACCGCCTGAGCACGACTGGACCGGCGGGCAACCTGCCGGCCGCGCTCGCCGAGCTGCGCCGCACGCGCCGCCTACGCCGCGACGATGTCGTGGGCGCCATCGCGGAGCGTTTCGGCGTGAAGGGCACTAGCCGCGAGCGGCTGCGCCGCTCGTACCACGAG
Organism: uncultured Solirubrobacterales bacterium; assembly: GCA_963715765.1. GTDB lineage: Bacteria > Actinomycetota > Thermoleophilia > Solirubrobacterales > Solirubrobacteraceae > Palsa-744. Next base: position 1,946,976 of record OY970270.1, on the reverse strand, counting down.
CTCGAGACCGGACAGTTGTCGGGCCGGGGTCTCAGCCGCCGCCTGCTGGATGCGCTCGGACAGATCCTGCACGTCGACCCTGAAGATCTCGCAGCTGCGGCTTTGCGCGTAGTCCCAGCCGCTACACGGCCGGCGCGCGCTTTCGGGCGCGGGGCTGGCGAGGTTGAGCCGATCCGCGGCATGCATAGCGTGGAGCCCCCGCGCGACGCGTCTGAACGCCTCGTCGATGACCTTTTCCGCGGCGGTGCGGATGGCTGACCCGGCGCTCGCTGCCCGGCAGCTGCTTACCGAGTACGACGAGACGTACGGTCTCGGTGACATCCCGCCGGTTCCGGTCACCGACATCGCCGAATCCCTGCTGATGCTTGACATCGTGGAGGAGGACGAGATCCGCGCCCTGCCAGGCGCGCCGGCAAACTGCGGACCGCTGTCCGGCCTTCTGACGACCGCAGACCAGACGATCTGGGTCGACCGGCGCGAGGCGCAGCGCTCGCCCCAGCGCAAGCGCTTCACGGTCGCCCATGAGATCGGGCACTGGGATCTGCACGCCCGGCGTGGCGCCGCCAAGACCTACGAGTGCGCATGCGCACCCGACGACATCCGTGAGGACGGCGGGGCACACGAGCGCGAGCGTGAGGCGAACGAATTCGCGAACGAGTTGATCATGCCCAAGGCGATCATCTCAACGCTCGCCCCCGAACTCGGGTTCAACCTCGCGTTGCTCGCTGGGCATTTCGACGTCTCGGTGCGCGCGCTCGAGCTTCGCCTGATCCGGCTGGATCTCTTGCCGTCATGGATGCGGAGCTGAGGCCGTGCGGATCGTGCACCTCGCCGACACCCACCTCGGACACCGTTTCCTCTCGAAGGTCGACAAGGATGGCCGCAACGTCCGTGAGCAGGACGTCTACGCAGCCTTTGCCGCCGCGATCGAGCGGATCGTGGAACTCCGTCCCAACGCAGTCGTCCACGCAGGGGATCTCTTCGAGTCATTCCACCCTTCGACCGAGGCGATGTCAGTTGCTCTCGACGGCTTTACGCGGCTGCGCGAGGCAGAGATCCCGGTCGTGATCGCATCGGGCAACCACTCGACGCCGCGCTTCCGCGCAACCAAGCATGTCTTCTCGCTACTCGAGCGCTACGGTTGCACGCACGCCATCTGGCGTCAGCCCGAAGTGATCCAGCTTGGGGAACTCGCGATCACCGCCGTGCCGCACCAGCACGACGAGGAGGCGCTCGAGGCCGCCGTCCGTGCTGCGAGGCCGCAATCGGGCGCAAAGTACAACGTCCTCGTTCTGCACGCTGGACTTGAGATCTTGCCACGCGTAGGTGCTGGCGAGGCCGGAACTGTTCATCTAGCCCCAGCACTGATCGAGGAGCTGCGCGACTTCGACTACATCGCTTTCGGCCACTTCCACGAGTACAAGCCGTTGCGTGTCAACGCCTGCTATTCGGGGTCGCTCGAGCGACTGAGCTTCAACGATCGCTCGAAGGAGAAGGTCATCCTCGAGGTTGACCTCGCCGCTGGGCCACAGGACTCAGCCTGGATCACGCGCCACCCGGTCCCAACGCGGCTCGTGCACACCCTCCGCGAGCTGGACGGACTCGCTAGCGACGACCTCACCTCTGACGTTATTGCCGCACTCGATGGGATCGAACTCGAGGGCGCGGTGCTGCGCTGCCCGATCCGGAGCGTGACCCAAGAGGCCTATCGCCGACTCGATATGAGAGCGATCACCGAGAAGACCAGACCATGTCTGCATTTTGAGCTCAAGCCGCAGTTCATCGGGTCAGCCAAAGCGCGGCCGCGCTCGGCCGACGACCTTCGAGCCTACGTCATGGCCGCCACACCGAAGGGCATGGACACGGACGAGGTACTGCGTCGAAGCGAGGAGTTTCTCGCCCAGGCAGAGTCGGGGCTAAACGCATGAAGCTCGTCTCGTTGCGACTCGAGAACTTCCGCTCGTTTGAGCGCTGCGGCCTCGACCTCCAGCGCGAAGGACTAATCGGCGTTTCCGGGCCGAATGGTGCCGGCAAGAGCACACTCCTCGCCGCGATCAACTACGCGCTCTTCGGCCGCGGCACCGGCTCGCGCGAGCAGAAGCCCGAGCGCGACGGCATGCCCGCTCGCTCGAAGTGCGAGGTCGAACTCGAGTTCATGCTCGATGAGCGTGCATGCACGGTGGTCCGGGGGCGAAACAAGGCCAAACTCATCGTCGACAGCAAGGTCTGGGTCTCGAATGGCCAGAGCGAACTCACAACGGCAGTGACCGAGCTCCTCGGCATCGGCAAGGCGAACTTTGCGATGACGTTCTACGCGCGCCAACGCGAGCTACAGGCGCTGCGCGCTGGCGAGAAGCGCAAGGACCAGCTCGAGACGCTGCTCGGGCTCGACCGGATCAAGAACGCGTGCGACCTCGCGCACGAGGCGCAAACCAGTCAGGAGAAGGTCGTGCGCGCGCTGCAGACAGAGCTACCGTCGATCGTGGATGTCGAAGCGCGCTTGCGCCAAGCAGAGGAGGAAGCACGGCAGCGGACACCGTCGGTCGATCTCGCACGCGAGGCCCGCGAGAAAGCCGCAGAGGCCCGCGAGAAAGCGCGCGCCGCGCTCACCGAGGCACGCGAACGCGCCTCGACCGCACTGGCGCTCGAGGGCAAGGCCGCAGTCGCAGCAAGCGAACATGCCGCGGCAGTCGAGCGCGAGCAGACAACACGCGCGGCGCTCGCCTCGGCACACACTGCTGCTGGGAGGGTTGCGGAGCTCTCACCCGTGGCCGCGAAAGCCAACGAGCTGCGAGCACGCGACCGCGCGCTCGAACTCGAGGCGCATGCCGCGGCTCAGGCAGATGCTGTGCGCGAGAAGCGCCACGCCGCGCAGCTCGCTGCAGTCACAGCCGCTGACGACCTTGCCGCAAGCGCGGACCCAGCGGAACGCCTCGCCGTAGTGGCAGGCAAGCTGGCGACCACGCGCGCCGAGCACGAGCGAGTAACCAGCGACATCCTCGAGCTCTCCTCGCAACAGGAGGACGTGCGTGCGGCTGCAGCCGAAGCGGCGAAGGCGCTCGCGGATGCGCAACGCGCCCGCGCCCTCGACGCGCAGATTGCCGAGCTCGGTGACGTCCGCGCCGCGGTGGATCGACGCGCGTCCGAGATCGCGGCACTCGAGGCGGAGGCTGCTGGGCTCTCAGCGAGCGTCGCGGAGGAGCGCGAGCACTACAACCATGTGAAGCGTGACGGCCGGGACGCGACCTGTCCGCGATGCAAGGCTCCATACGGCGACCGCTGGGAGGCGATCATTGAGGAGTTCGAGCAGACGCTCGCCCAATGCACGACACGCGACAGCGAGATCAGCGCCGAGCTCAAGCGGCTGTACGAGGAGCGCAAAGCCGACGCGACCAAGCTCGAGCAGCTCGCGAATCTCGAGGCCGAAAGGCGTGGCCTCGGCGAGGTCGGAACGAATCTCATGGCGCTCGAGGAGGCCGCACAGCGAACCGCAAATGCCCAGCGCGAACGCGCCGAGAACTACAACGCGCTGCAGGCGAAACGTGGTGAGCTCGCGGACTCCATCACCACGATCGAGCGCGAACTAACCGAACTACAAACACAAGCGGCAGCGCGCGCCGACCTGTCTGCGCGTAAGCACCAAGCCGAGCGCGAACTTGAGCTCTTCGAAAAACAGCTCGCCGAACTGTCGGTCAACGGCTATGACCGCGAGGCTCACGAGCAGGTGCGTCAAGCACTTGCCGAAGCGACTGCTGCGGAGACGCAAAGCACTGAGCTCCGCGCGCAAGCAGCTCAGATCGATCTACTCCAGGCCAGGCTCGCGCGGGAGGAGCAGCTCACCTCCGATGCGCGCACAGCACACGACGATCTTGCCGCGGCCGCCGCGCAACGCGCGCGCGACAAGGACGCACCGCAGGAAGCCGAACAGGCCTGGGACGAGGCCGATCGCACTTACCGCGAGACTGACACGGCAGTCCATGATGCGGAGCAGCAGGCACTCACCGAGAGCAACGCCGTCGCCCAGGCGCGGGCCGACCTCGACACAGCCCAGCGCCTTAAGGGCCAGATCGACAAGCAGACCGAGGAGCTCTCAATGCGGCGCGTCGTCGCGCAGACACTCAAGAACTACAGGACCGCCGTTCAACAGGAGGCAGTGCCGAGCCTTGAGCAGGAGACCGCCGAGCTTCTCCGGCGAACTACACGCGGCCGCTACTCCGACGTCGAAATCACCCCAGACGGCGACCTGCGCATCAGCGACATGGGCACCACCTACGATCTCGAGCGGTTTTCCGGTGGAGAGCAGGACCTTGCCAACCTCTGTATGCGCCTCGCGCTGTCAAAGCTGCTCGCACGCCGCAACGGCATGGAGGCCCGCTTCGTGATCCTCGACGAGGTCTTCGGCAGTCAGGACGCAGATCGCCGCCGTGCGCTCACCGAGGCGCTGCGAGAGCTTGACCAGGACTTTGCGCAGATCCTCATCGTCTCGCACTTTGACGACTTTATGGAGCACTGCGATCTGCGTGTCACGGTTAACACCGAGGACGGAAGAAGCATCGCGGAGACCGTCACGTCGTAAGAGCTGCCCGCAAGAGTCCGAACGCGACTGGATGATGTGCACGCTCGCTACGCCCGACCCGACTCGAAATGGAGGACCACGATGAGTGATAACCAACCTGAGATTTTCGCCAATACGCACGATCTGCTTCGCCACCTACAGAGCGAGGGGGCACAGACCGCCGGTCAGCTCGAGCGGGCGCTCAGCGATGTTGACCAGATCGGACCGGAGCAGATCGAGGAGTGGATCCGCTGGGCGACCGACAGCGGGTTTGTCGAGGCGACCGGAGGCGGTCGCTGCAACATCACCGCCCGCGGCCAAGGGATCATCGGCCTTCCCGACTACGCGAGCTGACACCCCTGGTCTTCCGATGGCGTCCTCGCGCGAAGATAGGCAGGCGCGCCGTCGCCGCGATGCCGCGGCTGCACGGTACAAGCCCCAAAAGGTCGAGCTGCTGCTCGTCGCCGAGGCACCCCCGGCGGCACTTGACCGCTATTTCTATTTCGAGCACGTGCCCGACCAAGACAGCCTGTTCCGGCACGTCGTTCGCGCAGTCCTCGCCATCGAGCCCTCGCGGTCCGCAAAGAGCGATCAGCTGCGGAGTCTGGCCGATCGGGGCGTGTTTTTGATCGATTTGAAGCCTGAACCTAAGCTTCCGGGCGAGACGCTGGAGGCGTACGTTCCCGACCTGGTCACCCGGGCGATATCACTTCGGCCACCCCACCTGATCACGATCAAGGCCAACGTGTGCGATTTGACCCAGAAGCCGCTGTGCGCTGCGGGCCTCGACGTGATCGATCAACGCGTCCCGTTCCCGGGTAGCGGCCAGCAGCGTCGGTTCCTAGAAACGATGGGCGCCGCACTGGATTCGATGGGTTGGCACGGAGGCGCCTCTCTTCGGTAGTGCACGCCAGTCGCGAACCCCGGGGTGGGTGGTTTTCGCCCCAGCCGATAAGCATGAAGCCGGCCCAGTTGACGGGGTGCGCGAAGGTGGAGCGTCGAAGCGCGAGTTGGGCATTGCGAGGCGCGGCCGCCGGCGGCTCACCACGGGCGATGCCCTCACGCACACGCTGTATCAAGTTCTGAGCTCGCGTCATCCGGAATCTGCCGCAGGCTCGCGCAGACACTCGCCGCGCCGGCGATCACGAACAACCGGGACAGGCCGAGTGCGCCCTCCCCGGCGACATGGCGACCGCGCGCTATCTCGCATGCACTGGCGACAACGAGCCGGGCGACGATTCGTTTCCTCTACGTCGGGTTCAGCGACCACATGGACGAACTCTTCGAGCTACCGTTTGCGCGTCGATGTTGGCGGTTGCTAGCCACGCCGCCGTATACTGGCGCATCGGACGCGGGAGCTGGGGCCGGCTGGGCCGTCCAACAATCGACGTGTGACCAAGCCGACCGCCAGGCTTGCTACTCCCAGCGCCGTTTGGTGGGCTCCCAGTGAGCGCCGCGATTCGCGTAGAGGCCATCGAGGAAGTCCACCACCGAGTCGACGACGTCGGCGTAGCGCTCGGGCAATCCCGGTAGGCCAACACGAGCACGATATGCAGCCCATGGCTGCTGGCGGCTTTCCCGTAGTGTCACAAGCAACGGTCCCAGCGGCCGGGTCTCGCGGCCGCGATGCTTGGCGGTCGCCTGCAGGGCGTTCCATAGGGACTCTCCCTCGAGGACGTAGGTGCCCGAAAGGAGGTAGACATCGCCGTAGTCGCGGTCGCGCGTGTTTGCGTCACCGAGGGCCATCATCGTCTCCGCCTTCTCTGCGATCACGTTCTCCAAGGAGTAACCAAGCAACGAAATGACCGCATCGTCAAGCAGTGTTGGGTAGTCGATGCGTTGAGGATCGACTGGATCACCGAATGACAGATCGAGTCGCAGCTTCAAGACCGCACCACCGAGAGTCGCGGGCACGACAACTCGGATGCCCTCGTATTTGGCGTCCTCGCGGATTGTGACCAGCGAGATGCGTTCGATGTCGAAAACGACCCCATCGGTGAGCTCGATCGCTGCGATCTCGCTAACGACATCGCGCAGGTTCTCCATGTCGTTGTCGATCCCCCGGGCGAGCATGTCAGCGTCGCGGGTGGCGCGCCGTGCATCGAGCGCCGCCAGCAGCATGCCGCCCTTCAGCACGAACTGCTCCGCAAAGCGCGAGTTTGCCAGGCGCGCGAGGAAGCGCTCGTGCACGTACAACTCGAACGCCTGCTGTGTGGTCCGTCCGTCGGCGCGCGCGAGCCGCTGCAAAGCCCTGTAGGCATCCTCTGGGCTGTGTGTGCTCACGCCAGCATCGTCTCCAGTGCGTCCGCCATAGCCTTTCCTGTGCGCAGCTCGCGAGCCAACGCCAAGAGCTCGCCGGGCCGAGCGTCCCGGCCGTCCAGATAGGCCCGCAGCACAGCGAATGCTTGATCGCGCCCCACACGTGAGCGCAACCTCATGAGGTCGACGACCGTCCGCTCACGGGAGCTGATAGCGATCGTCTCCCCTGACTCCACCTCCTGTTTAATACGGCCGAGCGAGAAGGTGGCGGCCGCGAAGATGTGCACCCTTGTCGGCGGGTAGGCGACGCGCGGGCGATGTGCGCCGCGCGGCACGGCGAGATGCACGACGTCGGGCATCTCGTCGGTCAGATCCCAGAAGCTGGCGGCCGAGTTCACGCAGACCATCGCGCCCGGGGCCCGTCGGCACACCGCCACGAGATCAAGGTGCGCAGTCGCTGGAGCATCGGCAATGCGATACACGCCGCGGGAGATCTCCACTAGGACTCCGAGGTCACGCAGCCGGTACAGATCCTCCCACCGTGCTCCGCCGGCAATCAGCTCAGCCGAGGTGACGGTGCCACCGGCGCGCCTTACGATCTCGAGCATGCGGTCCGACCTCATCGGATGAAAGTCTACACACTGGAGCCCTATATGAGTAGGGTTTCATCCGGTGGCGAGGTCGACCGCTGTCCGCCGGTCGCTTCCTGACGCGCACAAGGAAGTGCCAAAACGAGTGCCGAAACGCTTTCCCCTGCAAAATAGGCGCTTTCCGCGCGATGAAGGCGACGCCGCGACGAGAATACTTCCCCGTAGAAGTCCAGAAGTCCTCCGAATTGCAGGCACTTCATCGGCGAAACGCCCGTATATCAACTATGAGAGCGCCTGTTCCGAGGGAAGCGTGGCTAGTGGACGTGTCCGCAAGTTTTGCGGGGTATCGGAAGGGGTAGCGGGCGGTGCGCAGAATTATGTGTTGTGCCGCGGACCAGCCAGCACGTGATTGAGCTCTCTGGGGAGGAGCGTGGTGAGCTGGAGCGGCGGGCGAGCACGGTCACGTTGCCATTCCGTGTGGTGCAGCGGGCGAGGATGATTCTGTATGCGTCCGAGGGGATGCAGGACATCGATATCGCCGCCCGGTTGGATTGTTCGCCTGACAGTGTTGCCCGGCGAAGATCGCGGTTTTGCTGTGAGCGTTTGGATGGGCTTGAGGATCAAGCGCGGTCGGGTCGCCCGCGTCGTTTTCCCCCCGGAGCAGGTCGCCGAGGTCAAGGCGATCGCGTGCGAGCTGCCGCGTACCCACGAGTTGCCGCTCTCGCGCTTCTCCCGGGTTGAGCTGCACCGCCTGGTGATCGAGCGCGGTGTCACGGAGGCGTCGGCCTCGACGATCTGGCGCTGGTTGCACGAAGACGCGATCAAGCCGTGGCAGACGCGCTCCTGGATCTTCCCGCGCGACCCGGAGTTCGCCGAGAAGGCCGGCCGGGTGCTGGACCTCTACACCCGCACCTTCGAGGGCAATCGGCTGCGACCCGACGAGTATGTGATCAGCGCCGATGAGAAGACGCAGTTGCAAGCGCTCGGCCGCCACCATGAGACCGTCGCGCCGGGGCCGGGACGCCCCGGGCTCCTCGAGTTCGAGTATCTGCGCGGCGGGACGCTCGCCTACCTCGCCGCGTGGGACGTGCATCACGCCAACCTGTTTGACCGCGTCGAGCAGACGACCGGGATCGTCCCGTTCGCTCGGCTCGTGGACCAAGTCATGAAGGTCGAGCCCTACCGGTCTGCCCGCACGGTCTACTGGGTCGTGGACAACGGCTCCAGCCACGCCGGCAAAGCCTCCGTCAAACGGATCACCGAGGCATACCCGAACGCGAGACTGATCCACCTCCCCGTCCACGCCTCCTGGCTGAACCAGATCGAGATCTACTTCTCGATCGTGCAGCGCAAGGCCCTGACACCCAACGACTACGCGACACTGCCCGAGCTCGCCAGACACCTGATGGACTTCGCCCAGCACTACCGCACACTCGCGCGACCATTCGAGTGGACCTTCACCCGCGCCAAGCTCAACAACGTGATCGAGAAGATCACCCGTCACGAACCCCAGCCCCTCACCCTCGCCGCATGAACCGCAAAACTTCCGGACACGTCCACTAGCAGTTGAAAGAGGCCCGTATTTGCTGGGGTTTCGCGCAACGGGCAGGGGATGGACAAAACGCCCACGACACGAAAAACGCCCCCAGACCAATCCCCAAAAACTGCCGATTTGCAGGCACTTTATGGGCGAAATTTGGCTGTGCGCAAACCATGCGCAGGTGGCCGCGCCAGCGGTTGGCGTCGGCTAACGCGGTACCGATGGCGATCAGGCGTGCCGGCTTCGTCTGTCATCGCTGCTGAGGGCGCGACTGCCTCGTCCCGTTATGTTCGCTATCTGGGACTTGGCGTTTAAGCAGAACCTCCGAAGCGCCGTCTAAAGTCGCGGGCCGTATGGCAAGGGCGACGTTTCACAAAGCGGCAGATAGCTATCCGGCGCGAGATGCTGCGTCATGGACAGAGGAGAAGCTAATGATCCTCGACGCCTATCTCAATTCTTTTGCGAAGGCGTGCAAGACGACCGGCGGGTGGTACGCCTTGGACCTGTTCGCGGGAACTGGGTTGAACTGGTCCACGACCCGCGACCGGGAAATCAATGGATCTGCGCTAATCGCTTTGGAGGCACGATCGCCTGAGGCGATCAAGGTTGCGGTCGCTGAGAGCCACGCTGGCGCCTTCGATGCACTGGTGCATCGCACCGAGCGCTATGGCGATCGGGTGGAGAGCTTCAACGAGGACGCCAACAAGATCGTTGCGTCTATGTTGGGCCTCATTCCTCGACGAGCTCCGGCGTTTGCGTTCCTCGATCCCGAGGGGTCGGAGCTTGAGTGGCCGACCGTTGAGGCGATCGCTGAGCATAAGCGCGGGCACAGCCCTAACAAGATCGAGCAACTCATCTTGTTCCCAACCGATATGGGATTCGTGCGGCTCGCGCCCGACCATCCAGAGCTTGTGACCCGAATCTACGGGCACGACGGCTGGAAATCTATCTACGCCCGACGCGAGTCTGGACGGATTAGCGCCGAGGAAGCCCGCAGCGAGTATGTGCGTATGTACGCGGAGGGCATCAAGCGCTTGGGATACGCGACGGTACTCGACCGGCAGATCACGAAGTCCAACGGCCAACCTATGTACTTCCTGATCTTTGCTACCGACAACGACGCCGGCGAGCGAATCATGGATTGGGTGTTCAACCGCGTGCGCCTGCGAGTTCAGGAGGAGCTTGGGCAGACAACACTCTTTGACATGGAGAGCGGTCCGCGCAAGCGTCGGCTAAACGGCGGCGAGAGCTAGCTCGCGGTACCGACGGTCGGAAGGCGACGGCATAGCGTCGTAAGTCCGGTCATCGAGCAACCGGCCTCCCGCCTTCGACGTGCGGCCTCCCCACTGCTTGAAGAAGAACGCCACGTCCTCCTTTGCGCAGCGGGCGCGCAGGTCGCGTATCCAGGCGGCGTCGCAGCGTCGATGCTTCGCCCCAGACTCGCCACCCGCGATCAGCCAGTCGATTCCGCTGAGGTCGAGGCCTTCGAGTGGACCCAGCAGGGGCTCAGCGGAGATGAATCGCACCGCTGCATCGACTTCGCGTAGATAGTCCGCTCGGTGTACGAAGCGCCGGTTCTCGATGGTGACTCCCATCCAAACATTCGGAGCCCAGGGCAAGGTCGATGCCAGCTCCGCTAGTCGCTCGTGGCGCTTGGTCAAAATCTGGAAGGTGTGCTGGCTCGCCTCCTCCATGACCTCGAACACTTGCCGTATGAACGACTCGGGAATGCGCTCATGGAAAAGATCGCTCATCGAGTTCACGAAGATCATCCGTGGACGCTTCCAACGCAACGGCTGGTCAAGCCGGTTTGGCCACAGGCGCAGATCGAAACCCTGTTGGTAGGGATGACCGGGGATATTCCGCCAACGCTCCGCAAATGTCTCCGCGTAGCAGTGGGCGCAGCCCGGCGAAACCTTGTCGCAGCCCGTAACGGGGTTCCAAGTCGCGTTCGTCCACTCGATTGCGCTGTTATCGGCCAAGGCGATGACTCCTTCGTGCTCCGAAGCGTACCTCCTGCGCGAGAGCGAACATATGTTCGTCTCCACGTCGGACGGATAGTACGTCACGCTGAAGCGTTGCTGGACTTCCTGGTCCAACCAGGCTCCTCTAGGAACGCTAGGCTCGCAGTGGGTAGGCGCGACTCGCGACGGCAGCGAAGGCCAATAACCAGCACGAGCTGACCACATCTCGTAACTACCGGATGAAAGGTCGCTCGGGGTTGGCCTTGAGATCCCGCGCGAGTTCTGCTCTGCTCTCGCGCCATTCGACAAATCATGCGGTCGGGCGGGTGTTTGCGCACCCGCCCGACCTGTGGACACCGAAGAAACAGCCTTCGATGCCCGGACGAAACCGTAGCTCCCTAGCCACGGTGAGGTCGTGCTCGCTCGCGCGCTCCTTCGGTGCCAAGACCGAGAGGAGCACCAAATGGCCGAAACAGGCAGTAGCAGCGACGGGGACACACCCGGCGAGCACATCGACCGGCACGGCGACAAAGCGGTCCTGATCAACCTGTTCCAAGACCCTTTCCCGTGGACTATCGAGGAGATTGGCCGCGAGATGGGAGATCAGGATGATGCGGTCGATAGCGTCGCCCGGCTCGCAGCGGACAGGCTCGTGCATCGGTTCGAGAGGTTTGTGTTCCCGACGCGCGCCGCACGGCGCTTGGACGAACTTTACGAAGGAGCCCTCTAATGCGGCCCCTAGTGAGAGCCCAACCGACGACCGTCAAGTCGGCAGAGACGGTCGGCATCGCCATTGGTATCCAACGCAAAAACCTCAAACTGACCCAGCAAGAGGTCGCCGAAGCAGCGGGGGTAGAGCGTGCCGTCGTGGGACGGCTTGAGAGGGCACGCGACGACACGGCGCAGTTCCAAGTTGTGCTGTCGATTGTCAACACTCTTGATATGGATTTTGAGCTTCGCTCGCGCCACTGGACTCCCGGCGGGCCTTACCCCGTGGACCCGACAACGAGCGTCGTGGAGCTTGGCTTGAGTTTGGACACTCTCGATTGCCTTCAGGCAGCCGACATTCACGAGGTCGGCCAGCTCGGCTCCGCTGATGATCTAATCAAGCTCCCCGAGTTCAGCAAGGGCACCGAGCTTTACGAGATCGTGCGCGCCCTGAATCGTCGCGGGCTCTCGCTACCAACACACCGCCAGCGCCACCTTGCGAAAGACCGAGAGCTTGAGATATTCCGTCTACGCGTCGTAGAGGGACTGACTTTGGAGGCAATAGGAGAACGAGTCGGCGTCCAGAGCGAGCGTGTGCGTCAAATACTGGCCGCCTCATTCGGTCTAAAAGGTAGACCGCCAGCCACACAAGAGCATAAGCGCGCCGCCACGGCGAAGCGACGGGCAGAAGACCTCGCAGCAGCACAAACTCACCAAGGCGAGCTGATCGCAGCATGGTGCACCGGCCATGACACTCGCGCCCTCGCGGAGAAGTTCGGTCTCTCCTCAGTCGCGATCGAGGAGGTCATCGCTACGGCCGCAACCCCCGATGACCGAGCAGCACGCGCGCAAGTGCGCAGCAACCGACGTAGCTCACGCAATCGGTGGCATACCCGATGAGCACGCGAGTCTTACCCAGCGCGGAGCCACGGTTCTCCAGGTCCCTCGAATACGGCGTTGCGATCCTTGAATCCTTCAGTTCAGAGCACCCCGCATTGCGCAACAGCGAGATAGCAAGCATCATCGGCGTCAGCCGTGCCACCGCCAACCGCTATCTCAAGACCCTTGTTGACCTCGGACACCTGAAGCAGGACGGCAACCGTCGATATGTGCTCGCCGGACACTCCGCAAGCGTGGGAATGACAATCATCAACACGGTGCGCTTGGAAAGCCGCGCTCGCGCGATCCTCGAAGACCTACGCGAACAAACCGGACACACCGCCAGCATGGGATTGCTCGACAGGGCACAGGTGCTCTACGTCTACCGACTCCACGGGCACCGTGCCGGCCAATACGAAGCGGACGGCAACCTCAGAGCCGGCGCCTACGTTCCCGCGCACAGCACCACCATTGGTAAGGCGCTGCTCGCGAGCCTCATCGAGAGCGAGTTCCGCAGCCTGCTCCCAACCATGTGCCCAAGCACTGAGCCGGACACGGCAACATTGTTGGCCGACGAGATAGAGCGAGTCAGACGCGAAGGGATTGCGTTTGGCGACGAACACGAGCCGAGAGCGCGGTCAGTTGCGGCACCAGTCATGCGCAGACTCGACAGGCCCATCCTTGCCGTGCAGATCACGGTTCCCACGGGCTCGTGCTCGAGCGATGACTTGATTGCCCACTTTGGTGGGCCGGTGAGACACGCCGCCAAGCTGCTCTCGGCGTAGCCCGAGGAAGTTGTGAAGATGGACTATGTCTGACGCGCGGCCTGAGTAGCACGAGCACGACGCCGGATTGACGCTAATGGCAGTGGTGGGCTGGTGTACCGCGAAGCTGGTGGAGAGACCTCTTACCGGGTAGAGCGTTCCGTTCGGGATGCTGGCTTTCTGGGCTGGCTGTACCAAAAGGGATGCTTTCTGGACCTTCTTGTTTGACGGCATTTTGCCGTCGCTATGGGTCTCTCATCGGCACAGGAAAATATGGATAAAGATTTTGTGTGTGTTGCTCGCCCTCGGGTGCAGCGGCTTTCTGTCGAGATGGAACGTGAAGCGACCATGCTGCTTGCTGGGTTGCTCGCGGATGCCGTAAAGAAGCGCGTCGTTTTCCCCAGCACTTTCGTGCGCGTTAAGCGCGGCCCTATGCCCGACGCGAGACCTCCGGCGAAGAAGCCTGGATCCTCGCGTGGCTCAGCAAAACGCCAGTGCTCCCGATCCGTGACAAAGGTGGGTGATTAGTTTGTCTGCGTCTGGGAGACGTGAGCGAGTCGGAGCCTCTGTCGCTTGGGAGGTAGCGAAGCGGACGACTGAGCGTGATCGAGAGATCGCCTGGGTTCTCTACCGGCAGAAGATCCTCACGACAGATCAGCTTCGGCTGTTGTTCTTCAGTTCGCGTCGGCGTTGCCAGGATCGTTTGCTGTGGTTGTTTCGCCATCGTGTGATTGACCGGTTCTACCCGGCAGGCCCGTTCAAGCTGGGTAAGCCCCAAGCTCACTGGCTGCTCGATGAGGTCGGAGCGCACCTCGTCGCTGCCAGGCTCGGCCGGGACCGCAAGAGCCTCGCCTGGGACCGTCAGCGGGACTTCCACGCTCACGCGCATCTCGCGCATCGGCTGGAGTGCAACGGGTTCGTGTGCAATGTGATCGCAGCGACCCTCGAGGTCGATGACGTGTGGGTCGGTTCGTGGGAGCTTGGCTGGGATGCCATTGATCAGCAGTGGCGGCGCCTTGGGTGCTTTCGCTGGGACGCGCAAAGCCCCGCGCTACCGGATGCCAGCCTCGGACTTGGTGCTCCCGACGGCGGGGCGGCGCTGATCGCGGTGGAGTGGGACCGCGCCACCGAGCCCATCGCCACACTCACCGACAAGATCAGCCGCTACGGGCAGACAATGCAGCAGGCCCACGCGCCGCGCATGAACAACGTCTGCTTCATCGTGCCCGACGAGTATCGCGCACAGCGGCTACTGCATGAGGGCGAACAGCCGGCTAAGCAGGTGCCCGAGGCACGGTTCTGGGTCACGAGCACAACCCAACTCGAACACCACGGGCCCCTCGGGAACATCTGGTGCTGTCTCGACCACGAGGACCGTCGCTATCGGATGGTGGAGTTCGAGGCGCTTCAAGGAGTCGTGTGCGACGCGCGCAGGGATGCGCTCGGTCAGCGCTGGCAGCGGCCCATGCCCGAGCGCTGGGCGGCGCTTTCGCCACTTGGCGTGCGGAGCCGGACCCAGCACACACCGGCTGCCGTGACGACGCAGGACGACGAGCTTGTCCGCGAATGGGAGCGTCGCCGCGCCCAAGAACATGCCGAAGCACAACAGGCTGCTGGGGGCTTGAGATCCGTTGGCGGGTCTGATCTCGTAGAGCACCCGCCATACACCGACGAGCGAGAGGAGCCTTGGCGATGACCCGCGTATGTCTCTACACCCGCATCTCCACCGATGAGGAGAACCAGCCCACGTCCTTGGCCTCGCAGCAAGAACGGTTGGAGGCGTTCTGCAAGGTGCAGGAGGACTGGCGGATCATTGCCCACCACGAAGACCGCGCTACCGGCACTAAGCTCGATCGGCCTGGCCTGCAAGCAGCGCTCGACCTCGCAAGACAGGGCCGTATTGATCAGCTGCTTGTCTATCGCATCGACCGTCTATCGCGGAAGGTCCGTCAGCTTGCGAGCATCGCTGAGGAGCTAGACAAGCTCCAGGTGACGCTGCGCTCAGCGACCGAGCCATTCGACACCAGCTCAGCAGCTGGCCGGATGATGCTGCAAATGCTCGGGGTGTTCGCCGAGTTCGAGCACGCCACCATTGTTGACCGCGTGACCTCCGGCATCGAGCGGCGAGCACGGGAAGGACGCTGGCCCAACGGCCGCGTCCCGTTCGGATACACCCGCAACGAAAACAAGGAGCTAGTCCCCGACGAACGTACCGCGCCCGTCATCCGACGCATCTTCAAGTCCTACGCCGCGGGGCGACTCGGAGCAGCCGCCATCGCACGACGACTCGACACCGAGCAAGCCCCTGCGCCTGCCCGTGGCTGGCAGCCAGCGGTCGTGCTTTGGATACTCGCCAACGAGGCCTATGTCGGGCGCGTCCACTGGCACAAGGAGACATTCCCAGGACTACACGAGCCACTAATCGACCAGACCACGTTCGACTCTGCGCAAGCTCTGTTGAAGGAACGCGGCGCGGACTGGACACACCGCGCGGCACGCGCCGAGTTCCTACTCTCTGGCCTGTTGCGTTGTGGGCGCTGCCGCCGCGCTTATGTCGGCATGTCCGCGAAAGGCAACGGCGGCACCTACCACTACTACGCCTGCTCGGGACGGCAGAAGCTCGGTCGCAAAGGCTGCGACGGGGAGCGGCTACCAAAGGACAAGCTAGAGGCCGCGATCCTCTCCCAGCTCACGACAATCTACCGTGATGGCGGGCTCATCCGCGACGCGATCGAGCAGGCTGCCGCCAGCAGCGACACAGACCGCGCCGGGATCAGTGAACAGCGCGGCTCGCTCTCCAAGGAGATCAGCCGCACCGAACGCGCGATCGAGCGCTACCAAGACGCGTTTGAGGACGGCAACCTCAACCCCGCACGTTTCAAGCAACGCATCACCGCCCTCGACACACGCCTCGAAGCCCTACAACAGCAAGACGAAACACTAGCCAGCCAACTAACGGCAGAGGCCCCCACATCTCCCGACACGCAAGCACTGCACGCCGTCGCTGACCGGCTCGACCACGTCATCGCACACGGGAAGCCCGAGCAAGCCAAAGCACTCCTCGCCATCCTCATCGCCAAACTACAAATCAACAGCCGCAACGAGATCCTGCCCACCTACCGCGTAGGCGCACCCGTGGTTTGCGCACAGACAAGTTCAGTGGAGCCAGCCGGGATCGAACCGGTGACCTCCTGCTTGCAAAGCACTCACTTTTGGGCCAAATCCCCATAAAATAAGGGCTTTTGCGTTTCTTAGATGGGGTTAGATTCGGCTGTATCGACCGTCTGGGGAACACGCTGGGGAACACGCTCCGGATGCGGAGCTAGTGGACGTGTCCGGAAGTTTTGCGGTTCATGCGGCGAGGGTGAGGGGCTGGGGTTCGTGACGGGTGATCTTCTCGATCACGTTGTTGAGCTTGGCGCGGGTGAAGGTCCACTCGAATGGTCGCGCGAGTGTGCGGTAGTGCTGGGCGAAGTCCATCAGGTGTCTGGCGAGCTCGGGCAGTGTCGCGTAGTCGTTGGGTGTCAGGGCCTTGCGCTGCACGATCGAGAAGTAGATCTCGATCTGGTTCAGCCAGGAGGCGTGGACGGGGAGGTGGATCAGTCTCGCGTTCGGGTATGCCTCGGTGATCCGTTTGACGGAGGCTTTGCCGGCGTGGCTGGAGCCGTTGTCCACGACCCAGTAGACCGTGCGGGCAGACCGGTAGGGCTCGACCTTCATGACTTGGTCCACGAGCCGAGCGAACGGGACGATCCCGGTCGTCTGCTCGACGCGGTCAAACAGGTTGGCGTGATGCACGTCCCACGCGGCGAGGTAGGCGAGCGTCCCGCCGCGCAGATACTCGAACTCGAGGAGCCCGGGGCGTCCCGGCCCCGGCGCGACGGTCTCATGGTGGCGGCCGAGCGCTTGCAACTGCGTCTTCTCATCGGCGCTGATCACATACTCGTCGGGTCGCAGCCGATTGCCCTCGAAGGTGCGGGTGTAGAGGTCCAGCACCCGGCCGGCCTTCTCGGCGAACTCCGGGTCGCGCGGGAAGATCCAGGAGCGCGTCTGCCACGGCTTGATCGCGTCTTCGTGCAACCAGCGCCAGATCGTCGAGGCCGACGCCTCCGTGACACCGCGCTCGATCACCAGGCGGTGCAGCTCAACCCGGGAGAAGCGCGAGAGCGGCAACTCGTGGGTACGCGGCAGCTCGCACGCGATCGCCTTGACCTCGGCGACCTGCTCCGGGGGGAAAACGACGCGGGCGACCCGACCGCGCTTGATCCTCAAGCCCATCCAAACGCTCACAGCAAAACCGCGATCTTCGCCGGGCAACACTGTCAGGCGAACAATCCAACCGGGCGGCGATATCGATGTCCTGCATCCCCTCGGACGCATACAGAATCATCCTCGCCCGCTGCACCACACGGAATGGCAACGTGACCGTGCTCGCCCGCCGCTCCAGCTCACCACGCTCCTCCCCAGAGAGCTCAATCACGTGCTGGCTGGTCCGCGGCACAACACATAATTCTGCGCACCGCCCGCTACCCCTTCCGATACCCCGCAAAACTTGCGGACACGTCCACTAGGATGTGGCCATGTCCGCTGTCAATCCCGAGCTCGCGCCGAACGGTCATGTCCAGGTCATAGGAGGACGCGGCAACCGGCGCTGGCGTGCGTTCTGGTGGGACGCCGATGGGAAGCATTCGCGGGTGCTCGGCAGGGCGTGGGTGCAGAGTTCGGGTCGGCGCACAGCACGGGGCGCGACGATCTGGCATTCAGCGGACGGATCAAAGCCAGATTCCTCGTACCTGACGCCGAAGGAGGCAGAGGCGGAGTTGCGCCGGTTGCTGGAGCACGATGCGGCCAGGGCCCCCACGCCGCGCACGCCTCAAGGCGGGTTCGTGACGTTTGCCGATGCAGCCGAGGCATGGCTTCTTCACGGCGAGCGCAAGCGCAACCTAAAGCGCTCCACGCTGCGCGACTACAGGCAAGCGCTCGATACTTACCTGCTCCCAGCCCCAGAGGACTCCAAGTCGAGTGAGACGCGATCCGGGCGAGCGTCCTTTGCGCTCACGCCGCTGCGCGATTTGGACTCGAAGCAGCTCAAGGCGTGGTACGACGATCTGCCCTACGGGCGCACAACAGAGAAGCTGTTGATGATCGTAAGAGCAATCCTCACCCACGCGCGTGGGCGTGGGTGGATCGAAGCGGACCCGTGTGCCACCCTCGAGCGCCAGCAGGTGCGCTATAGCGGCGATTACGACTTTTACAGCCGCGAGGAGGTCGACGCACTTGTGCGCGCCGCAGCGAGCGAGCAGGACGCGGCCGTGTACGCGACGGCTGCCATGACGGGCCTACGCCGCGGCGAGCTAGTCGCGTTGCGCTGGCACGACATCGACTTTCCCGGACAGGCGATCCGCGTGCGCGCCAATTATTCCCATGGCGAACTCGTGACGCCGAAGAGCGGCAAGGTCAGAAGTGTCCCGATGGTTTCCGAGGTCGCCCAGGCGCTTGCCCGGCTCAGCCAACGCGAGTTCTTTGTCGGCGAGGAAGACCCCGTGTTCGTCGGGCAGGTCGGCCAGCACATGGACGCGAGCGCTCTTCGGCGCCGGTATGCAAACGCCGTCAGACACGCAGAGCTGCGCCCGCTGCCGTTCCACTCGCTGCGCCACTACTTCGGCTCGATGGCCGTCAACCGCGCCACACTCGTGCAGGTTCAATCGTGGATGGGCCATGCACATATCCAGACGACCGCTCGCTACCTACACGCCAAGAGCCAAGCGGACGACGCAGCGCTGCTGGCCAGCGCATTCGCACCCTCGACTGCGGACGCTATACGAGTCACAAACGCCTCTCTTAGCGACTGAGCATTAGTCCGAGGCTCGCTCGCTTCGGACCTCGCGCACAGCGTTCAACGCTTCGCGCTCGATTTCCTCGGACGACACACCTCGGAAGCGCTCGCTCGCCTCGCGTCCGAGCTGAATGCGCGCAACGCTCTCCAACAACTCGCGGTCGCTCTTTGCAGGGTGCCGCTTACGCAACCGCTCAAGCAACCCAGAGGCGATCTCGACAGTTGTTGTCGCTGAGGCAGTCATAGTCCTTATGGTATCGCCCCAACTAGGCATCAGAGACTTCCAACCACGCTCCAAATCATGCACCCCTAGGTGCTGCAGTTTCGTCTCTCATTGACTACCAGGGATCACAATCGAAGTTGAAATCACTGCTGCGCCGGGACAGGGCCTGACACCCTAACCACAACCATCACGCCACCACGACAATGGCAGGCAACACCAACCCCGTCCCGTCCCTCAACTAGGACTCATCTGGTCGGGTTTTGACCGTCGTGGACCACCCCACCAACCCCCCATTAATCACATGCTCACGCGGTCCGCGACGGTCAAAACCCGAACCAGCCCGAAAGGGCTGGAGGGTTCATCCGCTCCAGCGGATTCCAAATCCGGGACGCAGTCCCGGCACGAATCCACACACCGCCGAGAAAATCCAAGGGCGACTGCGACGATCAGAACATCGCGCACGGCTCCATCGTGCCGGGCTGACCATCGTCCGCGTCGAGTAGCGGCTTTGAGAACGGTTCGATGATCTATCGCCGATCCGCTCTATACTGAGTGCATGATCCCCCCAGTTGCTTCGGCGACTGGGTGCGAGGCCCGGCTTCGGTCGGGCCTCAGCGTTTAAGGGATCGCCACGCGCGCGGCTGGTGTATCTCGCCGCGGTCATCCCGGAGCAGATCGGGTAGCTGGCTCGCTTGCAGCGGGCCATGGCGAAGCTTCTTAACGACATCGACGGTGCCGCGGAGGCTCCGTGCAGGACTGTCGCTCGGACTGAGTAGCGCGAGGTGGAACCCAAGTTCGTCACGCGCTATGCGAATAGGCTCGACGAGATCGGTGTCGTTGGTGAGCACAATCGCCATTTCGCAGTCGTGCCGGAATGCGTCGATGAGCAGGTGTGAGGCGAGGTTGACATCGGAGCCCTTCTCCTCCGTAGACAACACGCGGACGTTGTCCTCGCTGACGGGACAGTCAGCGCCGCGTGGACATGGCTCGGCACGGCGCATCCAGCGTGTGCCGCTGCGGAACTGGCCGAGGAAGATCTCTACCTCCCTGCTTTCCAGTGCGCGAAAGTACATCTGCTGTCGTGTGGCCTCCTGCGGGTCGTCGGCACGCGCAACGACTCGCGCGGAGAAGTAGAGGACACGCGCGATCTCGTCATGTGGAAACAGCGTCTCAGCGAGCGCCCGGACATCGAGCCACTTACAGTCCGGGAAGCGACGCCGGAGCGCGCTGTAGTAGAGGTTGAAGCCGTCAACGTAGACATTTGCCCGCATCGGAACAACCTACCTTGTCGTCAGGAGGGCAAAACACAACCAATCCCGCCCCCAGCTCGTCGCGAACCTCGTCAAGGCCACCAACGCCATCGTGACTGCCAACCGGGACGATCACCGGGAGCCAGGGAACATGGCTAGGGAACATCTTCCGCTGCGCCAGTCTCGACCATCTGCAGAAAATAGCTTATTTGCAGGCAATTCGTCAGTGGAGCCAGCCGGGATCGAACCGGCGACCTCCTGCTTGCAAAGCAGGCGCTCTCCCAGCTGAGCTATGGCCCCTCGTATCTGAGTTTAGGGCAACAACCGCGGCCCGGACCGCCGAGGAACTCTCGTCTCGGCAGCGGCAGCGAGATCAGGGTGTACTACTCCTTGAAGTCAACGCCGCGCGCCGGGTGCTGTTCAAACCAGAGTCGCTCCTGCTCGGATGCTTCTCGCGGAAAATCCCGTGTCTCGAGCACCCCATCGACACGTTGGGATCCATCAGAGTCGCTATCAATCTGAGAGTCGGCGCCGCTCTCCGGTATAGCGGTCTCTTCGTGCTTATCGGACCGGCCACTTGCCGTCTCCCATGTCATCGACTCCTTTGCATCTTCTTGCGTGTAGGCCGGATGTGCGACAGGAGTTGTGCGTACCTGATGTGGAGCGTCCATCGCATGCTCCACCTCGATGTCGCGCTCGAGCTCGGCCTCCATGTTGATCTCGACGGTCTCCTGGCTGCTGTGACTGGAGACTGAGGTACCGGTGTCCAAGATCTGCTCCGACTCCGCGGGAAACGACCCGCCAGTGCGTGGCGAGCTATCCGCTTGACTATCCGCCTGCACTCTAAGCTCGGATCCGCTTTCGCCACGTACCGCCCCCAGCGCATCCTGCTCCGCCCGGGCCACGTCGCCCGGATCGGCTCCCCTGAGGCGCCTGAGCTCCAAGTGATCACGAATAGCGTCATCAAGCAATCCCATTGCGCTGACAAACCATACTGCGCTCGCTTGCGGTGGTGCTCGCACGGTTGGCTGTCGATCACTGATCGTCGATGACCTTGAACCCGCTCTACGACTACACTTGTACCGACAGTCACTCGCCTGTGTACGCAGGCGAGTTCGCGGGGCTATAGCTCAGTTGGGAGAGCGCCTGGATCGCACCCAGGAGGTCGCCGGTTCGAGTCCGGCTAGCTCCACTGAACTGTTCGGCGCGCAAACCACGGGTGCGCCGACGCGGTAGGTGGGCAGGATCTCGGTGCGGCTGTTGACGCGTAGCTCGGCGATGAGGATGGCGAGGAGTGCCTTTGCTTGCTCGGGCTCGCCGTGTTCGATGACGTGATCGAGCTGGTCAGCGACGGCGCGGAGTGCCGCTGCATCAGGCGTGGTCGGTGTGTCTGTGGCTAATACTGCTTTGTTAGGTTTCTTTGTTTTGTTGGTGGTGTCGAGCGAGTAGCTGGTCGAGGTTGACTGGTTGCCGGCAAGTTTGGCAGCGGCCGGTCCAGCACTTGAAGACTGGTTGCAGGGCGAGCACCGCTTGGGGCAGTGTCAGGCCGGCCGCTGGTGAAAAGGGTGGAGTCGCTCCAGGGTGAGGAAGCCGTGCGCGGCGGTGACCAATGCGGTGTGGTGGTGCCACCCGAGGTATGAGCGGCCCTCGTAGTGGTCGAGTCCGAGCTCGCCCTTGAGTTGCTTGTAGTCGAGCTCGATCTTCCAGCGCATTCGTGCCAGCCGCGCGAGTTGCTCGGGTGGGGTGTCGGCGGGGAGGTTTGAGATCCAATAGTCGGTCGGCCCCTCTTGATCTTCGGGCCACTCGGCGATCAGCCACTCCTCGCGCGGCTCCTGCTCTGCTCCGTTTTCCCAGCGCTTGAGCGCCTTCACTCGGGCGAAGAGGAACCGTGAGGTGAGGGGCTCACCATCCTCGGGTGCGTCCCTGAAGGTCACGGTCTGCAGGTGCTCGCGGGCGAGACGCTCGATGAGCTTCTGCGCGGGCTCGGGTTTGCGATCAGGACGCAACCGTGTCCTTGACCGGCCGCTCTCACCCGCGCGCTCGGGCAGCGAGAACACTGTGTCGGGCGCAAACACGCTCGCCTTCTTATCGACCGAGAACATATATTGGAAACCAGCCCCCTCGAGATCCTGGCGAAGCTGGGTGTTCTTGCCATATGCCTCATCACCAAGCACCGGCGCCCGCTTGATATTCCAGCCCCCAGCGCGTTCGATCAGCTCTCGGCCGAGCTGAAGCTTCGTCTTGAACTCGACTTCCTCGGGGATCTTCGCCTGTGCTCGCCGAGCCGAGTCCTGACACCACTCCTCCGGCAGATACAGCGCCCACCCCAACGGCACCGTCCCGCTCGCCCCGACCGCGTGCACCGAGACCCCTATCTGGCAGTTACCGATCTTGCCCAGCGTCCCCGAATACTGGCGCTTGACACCGGGAGAGCGCTTGCCCTGCTTGGGAAAACCGGTGTCATCGAGCACCCACGCCTCCACGTCAATCACCGCCGCGACCCGCTCAGCGACAGCCCGCACCACCTCGACCGGATCCCACGGGCTGTCGGTGAGGAACTGCTGCATCGACTGGTAGTCGGCCTCACCGCCCAACCGTTCGACCATCGGCTCAAGCGACTTACGCCTGCCCCCCTCGACCAGCCCACGCAGATACAGGCCACCATTCATCATCTGCGCCGGCCGGTTCATCGCCTCAGCGAGCACCTCACGACCAAACTGCTCCAAGCGCTCCTTGACGCTCCCCGCAGAAACGGTCCTAGCAACCTCAATCACCGCCATCATCTTGCTCCTCGCGTCGAACGGATCAACGCAAAGAAGATTCGCGGCAAAGCCAACGAACCCTACCAACAACCTAACAAAGCAGTACTAGGTCGTGGGCGAGTGCTTGGTCTTGGTCGTGGAGTGCGTCTAGGCGTGCCTTGAGCGTGGTTAGGCGCTCGTTGAAGTGCGCGGGGTTGAGATCGCCGGCCTCGAATGCGTCTTGGTAGCGGTCGATCGCGCGTTCGGAGCGGGCGATCTCCTTGGCGACCGATGCGCGCTGTTCTGTGAGCGCGGTGCGGTCGGTGTCATCGCTCGCGGCGGCTTGCTCGATGGCGTCACGGATGAGCCCGCCGTCGCGGTAGATGCTGGTGAGCTGTGTGAGGATCGCGGCCTCTAGCTTCTCGCGGGGGATGCGCTCGCCGTCGCAGCTTTTACGTCCGAGCTTTTGTCTGCCGGAGCAGGCGTAGTAGTGGTAGGTGCCGCCGTTGCCTTTGGCGGACATCCCGACGTATGCGCGACGGCAGCGCCCGCAGCGTACGAGGCCGGTGAGTAGGAACTCAGCGCGGCTTGCGGCACGCATCGCGAGATCCTCTCCGCGCTGTTTCAGTAGTGCTTGGGCGCGGTCGAAGGTGTCTTGATCGATCAGCGGCTCGTGCAGACCGGGAAAGGTCTGGTCGCGCCAGTGAACGCGCCCGACGTATGCCTCGTTACTCAGCACCCAGAGCACGATGTTGGGCTGCCAGCCACGCGACGGAGCGGGAGCGTGTTCTGCGACGAGGCGCCGTGCGATAGCAGCGGCACCGAGCCGCCCGGCGGCGTACCGGGTGAAGATGCGTCGGATGACGGGTGCTGTGCGTTCGTCGGGGATGAGTTGCTTTTGCTCGTTGCGTGCGTAGCCGAATGGGATGCGTCCGTTGGGCCAGCGTCCTTCTCGGGCGCGGCGCTCGATGCCGCTGGTGACGCGGTCGACGATGGTGGCGTGCTCGAACTCGGCGAACACGCCGAGCATTTGCAGCATCATGCGGCCGGCTGCTGAACCGGTGTCGAAGGGCTCGGTTGCCGAGCGCAGGATCACGTTGAGGGTGTCTAGCTCCTCGGCGATGCTGGCGAGCTGGCGCACCTTCCGCGATAGGCGGTCGATGCGGTAGACGAGGAGCTGGTCGATCCGTCCTTGGCGTGCGAGGTCGAGCGCGGCTTGGAGGCCGGGTCGGTCGAGCTTTGTGCCGGTCGCGCGGTCTTCGTGGTGGGCGATGATCCTCCAGTCCTCCTGCACTTTGCAGAAAGCCTCCAGCCGTTCATGTTGGGAAGCGAGCGAGGTCGGCTGGTTTTCCTCATCGGTCGATATGCGGGTGTAGAGGCATACGCGTGTCATCGCCAGGGCTCCTCCTGCTCGTGGTCTAGCTGGGGATCGAGGAGACCAGAACCCACGCCGGATCTCAAGCCCTCGCCGCCAGTCCTAGTCGGCGCGTTCTTCGGGCGGGCGGGTGCTCGGAGCGGCGAGAGGGCCGCCCAGCGCTCGGGCATCGGCGCCTGCCAGCGCCGGCCGAGAGCCTGCTCTCGCGGCGTGGTCGTCGCGCCGTTCAGTGTCTCGAAGTCGGCCATGCTGTAGGCCCAGCCATCGTGGTCGAGGCACCGCCAGACATCGCCGAGTGGCCCGCGCGCTTCGAGGTCGTCTGTGGTCGTGACCCAGAAGCGCGCGCTGGGCGCCCGTCGCGCGTCCTGCCGGCCCTCTTGGCGGAGGCGCTGTGCCCGGTGCTCGCCGGGCACGACGAAGCACACGTTATGCCAGCACTGCGAGCGCTCCAGCGTCAACTGGTAGCGGCTGATCTTCCCGACGACGGTCGCCATTGGCTCGGTCGCGCGATCCCACTCCACAGCAACCGCCACGAGCCCGAGCGGTGTGCTGAGCGTGAAGCTGGCATCCGGGCGCGCACTCTCATACGGGGGAATCGACCAATGTGGCTTGATCGCACCCCAACCCGGCTTCCACACGCCAACCCACACGTCCTGCGTGTCGCGGGTCGCGGCGATGACGCTACAGACAAATCTGTTGCACTCCAGCCGGTGCGCGAGCTGGGCGTGCTCGTGGAAGTCTTGCTGTCGATCCCAGGCGAGACTCTTGCGCTCTCGGCCGAGCCTCGCGGCGACTAGAGGCTTGATGTGGGTTTATCGTCCGTCGTAGGCGGCGAGGGCGCGTGGTGGGCGTCCGGTGAGGAGGTTGATGTGCATGCCGAGTGTGAGGGCAAGGAGTCGTTGGGCGATGCGCTGCACGAGCCCGGCGAGTGTCTTGGCGAGGTGGTCTTCCAGGCGCATCTGGCGCTTGAGGTTGGCGAAGACGCTCTCGATTACCAGGCGGATGCGTGCCTTTGCGACCTCGCCCGGGGGACGCGGACCTGGGCGGTGGCGCTCGGGCGTGATGAGCTGGATGTCGATCAGCTCCATGCACTCTTGGTACTCCTTGCCCCAGAAGCCCTTATCAGCGAACAGCGTGCTGCCGGCGTGAGCCGCGGCGAGCTCCAAGGCGCATTCGCGCTCTTGCCCGGTCTTGGGGCCCGTGAGGTCGTAGCCGACCGGGACGCCCTTCGCGTCTGAGATGAGCACCAGGCGCATGCCCCACACGAACAGGCTCTTCGATGGGCAATAGCCGTAGCTGGCGTGCCCAGCGAACTCGCTGAGCGAGCGGCAGCCTGGATAGTTGGCGCACGCGATCAGCGTCCCGTCCACTAGCCGCACCTGTCCGTCGGCGATCAGCTCGGCGACCATCATCTGCACCGTGGTTATCTGCGGTGTGAGCCGTCTGAGTCTGCGGTTGTACTGGGACTGGCCGGGCAGCTCGGGAAAGAACCCTGGAAGCAGCCGACCGATCACCCCCAAAAACTGGCGGTCTGAACAGGTCCCTGTCACAGCCTGAGCGACCGCCAACGCGATCAGCTCCTGATCGGTGACCTTCCCGGGCGGGCCGGGGCGAGGAATCGACAGCGAGCAAGCGAATACGTAGGCTGCGACAACGAGGGTCTCCAGCGAAGCGTCCATCTCGTGCTCCAATCACGAGTTGACAAAGCTGGAGGCCCTCTTCTTATTCCAACACCACGATTCCTGCCCACGACCCCAACCCGCATCAAGCCTCTAGATGTGCTCCGACCTCATCAAGCAGCCAATGCGCGTGTGGCTTACCCAGCGAGAACGGCCCTGCGGGATAGAACCGGTCGATTACGCGATGGCGATACAGCCACAACAGACGATCCTGGCAGCGACGCAGCGAGCCGAAGAACAGCAGCCGTATCTGGTCGGTCGTCAGGATCTTCTGGCGATACAACAACCAGGCGATCTCCCGGTCACGCTCTGTCGTGTGCTTCGCGACCTCCCACGCGAACGCGCTCCCTATACGCGCCGGTCGCACAGACATGGCATCAGGCATTTACTTACCTCCCTTTATCGCGCTCTGAGCGCCCCGGCGTTTTGCAGCCCCATGCGGGGAATCCGACGTACCGGCGGTGGGTTCGGCGCCGGGCATAGGGCCGCGCATTCGGCGCTTGAAAGCGCCGGGCAAAACGTCCCGGCGCTCTTTCGCGGCATTGGCAAGCAGTTCGGCGAGCAGCCGGATCGCTTCGAGTTCCAGCTCAGGTGATAGCCGCTGCACGCGAGGACGAGCGGCACGAATGTAGTCATCCATATTTTCTGGTGCCGGTGAAAGACCCTTACGACGGCAACACGCCGCCAAGCCAGAACCCACGGACAACAAGCCATTTGGCCTCCACCCGATGATGGGCTCTAAACAACGAAGGTCGATTTCGGGGCCTTTGGGTAACAGCCCGCACCAATTTTTATGTTGTGTCAGCTCCGTGTCAGCAGCACCACAGCAGCAGAGCCGTTACGCCGACACAAAACGCCCTGTGGCGCGCCGGGAGGTCAGGCGTCGGCCCATTTCCACACGTTGCGACGTCCTCCACGTCTGTAGCGCACCCTACCCAGCTCATCAGGATCGACCTGCTCGTCACCCGGGTCCGTCCGGTCGTCAACGTCCGCCCGCGTGTCGTCGGGCTCCGCCCACTCCAACAGGCAGTAGGTGGCCGACCCGAGCTGCCAGCATGTCCACTGCAAACGCTCAGCCAGCTCGAACCACGCATCCGAAC
Organism: uncultured Solirubrobacterales bacterium; assembly: GCA_963715765.1. Taxonomy (GTDB): domain Bacteria; phylum Actinomycetota; class Thermoleophilia; order Solirubrobacterales; family Solirubrobacteraceae; genus Palsa-744. The sequence goes on along the minus strand of OY970270.1, from coordinate 1,919,513 downwards.
GCACCCCACCGGCGTTGAGCGCCACGGCCGTCTCCTCCAGTACGCCGCGCACCTGCACCCGGAGCCCGTCGATCCGCTCGACGGCCATCGTCTGGGCGCGCCGCCACACACGATGCTGCGGAGACGTCGGCAACACCACCGACCCGCCTACACGCTCGACGCGCCTACGACCACTGCTCGTCAATCCCCAGATCACGACTCCATGTCGGCGCGAACGCACGAGCAGTCCGGCAGCGATGAGCGCTTCGATCTGCGGTCGCAGCCGCCGTGTCGTCCACGAGCCATGAATGAATCCCAAATGCTCCGCGATGTCGCTCATCATCACGCCCTTGCCCTCCCGCTCACGATGGCGTTCCGCACGCCCCACAGCCGCGAGTACCACGTCATCGGACACCGCCTCGAACCGCCGCAACTCCCCATGACCACCTCGGACTCGTGAGGACCGCACGCCGGCTCCCCGCTTGCCTCCATCTGTGCTGGGCATTTCCCTGCTCCTTTCGGGTATCCCGAGGAGCGCGCACGCGACCACGACCCGCCAGCCGCAGACAGCTACGGTTTCCGTGGCATCGAAGGCACGCCCTTCGGTGCTAAAGGCCGGGCGGGCGCCATTAACGCTCGCCCGGCCGCTTCAATTGTCGATTCGCGCGCAGAGCAGAGCAGAACCCGGGTCAGAACTCAAGACCATCTTTTCGCGGACCGTTCGATGGTCAACGAGCCCCGCGTCGTCCTTGACTGGCAGCGACGGTGCTCCCGTCCGTTCGGGCGCGCCCTAAGCTAGACGTGATGCATGTGGCCGATGAGACGCGGGGGCGCCTAGCAGTAATCAGAGATATCGATCCAGAGCACGACCGCGTGACCGTTGAGTATCGCAGCGGCGAGACTGGCTGGTTCACTCGACCATCAGAACTCGACATCGAGGTCGGATCGCTTTGGTTGATAGGGGACGGCACGATGTTCCTCGCCGAAGACCATCTTTGGCGGAGACTGCGACTAGCAGCAGCTCGCAGATAGTTCGCAAGTCGAGCGCGCAGGCGCGCTTCAAGCAATTCTTGGAGGCAGAGCAGAACGATTTCGTCTTTTCCGCGGCCCCTGAAGCATCTGTCACCTACAACCAGGCTGCGATACAGCGTGGGAACTTGTTCGAGATGCAAGTCGAGCTGGACGCCGATGAGACCTTCCAGATTAGTACCACGATCGCGTCACTAGTCGAGATCCTGACGCAAAACGCCGCCCAGTTTAACGCATTCGTAGATCGTGCGGAGGTCGACCAAGTTCTGGCGTTCAACCGTATCCTTGAGCGGCTTTTGGTCGGCCTGGTTCCTATTAGGGCAAAAGCTGTTGATTACGGAGTTGTGCAGCATGACGGCACTCCGCGGATTATTCAGCGATCAACCGTCAACAGTCTCCCTGATGCTGCGTCTGAGGTCGTGGAGCCGCTGTACATAGTGGGATTTACCCAGCAGGATCTCTTCTGGAAGGATCTGCGAACCGTGTTGTTTGGCCGCCATCGCTATGTGCTGACTGGTCGACTCGCCGTTAGCGATATCCAAACACAATGGTCGCCGGTGAAGTTGGCAGAGGTACTGAGATCATTCCTGCCCGAACTGGCGGACCAACTCGATGAGGCTGGCCGTGGATTTGGAACCGCCATTCGAGCATCAGCACATTCAGCTGAGCAGCCTGCTCAGGACTCAACTTTGCACGATGCGCTGATCGATTTCGGTACGAGAATCATGACTACCCCCGTCACGATTGATGAGCTGCGTAAGTTGCTTGCCGACTGGCGTCCCTCGGACAACGCGAAGATCATCGATGGCACCTTGGAGCAGACCCGAAGGGCCTTCGCTTTGGTGGTCGATCTACTCCGTGATCGTGTCGGTGATACGGGCATCGATGACACGCAGATCGCTCGCCACCGTAGCGACGTGATCGTCGAATACGGACTTCCTCCGGCACCTGCGCGCAATGTGGCACCAGCCGCGCCGCACCTAGAGCCCGAGATGAAAAACGGCTGGTATCTGGAGACAGAGGTCATAGCTCTCTATTGGTAGTGCGTTGCACCATCCCTAGCCTGCGGCCGCCTGATATGCGCCCCCGCGAACCCCGAAGGTCCGTGCGCGTTTAAGCTCTCCGGATATGGCAGACGAACGTGACATTGACCTTGTTCTCGTGACCGGCGCAGGAGCAAGCTGCGCGTTTGGCGTCAATGGAACCTCGCTTCCCCTAATGGCTACGTGGTCCGACCACTTGGTTCGCAAGCTCCGCGAAGCGCCGATGGGCTACCTAGCCGCAACTGGGCTCGCCGACGGAATGCAGGCCGAACAGTTTGAGCGACGCCTTGGCGACTTCCTACGATCGGTCGATGCCTTCAAGAGCATCGACCCTCTGCTTGGACCTATCACGGCTATCGACAGTAACCTGCGACCTCAAGCGAACGACGCCGACTGGCGTCATTGGCACGAGGCTCTGTCCTTCCAACTCGATCAGATTGTGGCGGTGATCCACAAATCACTGTACGAAATGTTTGGAGCACCTAAGTTCGATCCCGGCCTCGTCCAGCAGGCTTATGGCTCGCTGCTCACGACGCTCGGGATAGGGGTTGGGTCGCGATGGGTGTACGCAACGACAAACTACGACACGATCGGCGAGGCCGCAATCGCAGCCCTCGACGGTCTGCCGGATGTCGGAGAGGTACAAATGCCGCCAGGCCACTCGGAACGGCCGATCCGCGTCGACGGACTGCTCGGCGGGATGCCCCGCTATGTGCCCGTGCTCCACCTACATGGCCGGGTAGAATGGTTCCGCCGGCCCGGGATGGGTTTGCGTTCGACGCCGGTAGAAAGGTACGACCCTCAATTCGGCACGCCCGTCGTGATGCTCCCCGACTTGGAAAAGTCCTACGAGGGCGACCCGACCATAGCGTCGCTGTGGCGAGAGTTCGTGGCTGCACTTTCCCGGGCGAAGCGCGTCCTGGTCCTCGGGCACTCACTGCACGATGCCGCGCTTCTCAAAGCGCTCCGTGAGAACATCGAGTTGTCGCGGGTCGCCGTAACGTACTTGCCACAGTCGCCGGACGAGCACCCACTCCGGGAACGGATTGCGAAAGAGCTTCCGGTCGCCCTCGCACTTCCCTTCCGCTTCGAGGCGAACATCGAGTTCACGTCGCAACCGCTTACACAGTGGTTGGCGAGCACTGCCCAGCCGTAAAGAGCCGCTACGGCCAATGGTCCGACTATGGTGACCCGCAACCCGCGTAGTGGCGCAAGCCCTTGAGGGCAGCATCAGCCTGATGGTCATGGGTGCTCTGTTTTGATGTCGTGATCGGCCCCGGAACAGCGTTCTGCCGCGCGTAGTTCGCACACCGACCCGAGATCACGGATAGTGCGGGCTGTGAGGCGGATCTTGGACGATGGCATCGCGGCGCTCCGGCGAACATCCGCCACTGCCGCGAGACTGATGCGCGGATGCCCGACATCGATCCCTTGGCAAAGCTGGTCTACGACGAATCCGTGCGAGGGCTCGACATGCAGAGCCAATCGCTGGACGAGATCCGCAGCCGCACCGGCGTCCTGATCGCGGCAGCGACAGTGGCCGCCGCGCTCTTGGGCGCATCTGCGCTCACGAGGCATCACGTCACCTACTGGGCGAACCTGTCCGCTCTGATCGCGTTTGGGATCGTCGTCGGGTTCTGCCTCCTGGTCCTCTGGCCCGGAACCAAGTGGACATTCGCGTACAACGCCCAGACCCTGGACGACACCTATTTCAAGAAGCAGGTAGACGCTACAGAAGCATGTCGGTCGATGGCGCGGGGTCGCGCTGAGCACCGGAAGGCGAACGCCAAGAGACTCCGATGGCGCTACCTATGGTTCCGGCTCGCGTGCCTGGCGCTGATCGCCGACACGGTTCTGTGGCTCGTAAGCATCGGAGTACGATGAAGCTGATGCGCCTTCACGAGAGACCCGCACCGCAGCCACCGCAGGAACCGCCGCCCGCACCACCGGCGGAAACCGAGATCCGGGGCGGGGGCAGACCGCCGGCTAGCAGGTAGCCGTCGTGCCAGGGGCCTGAGTCTGGCGCTCGCGATCGAGCAGCACGTTGCCAGGTCCCGCACGACTCGCTAGTAGGCAAGCCGGATTGCCGGCACCTCAAAGAGCGTGTGGTTTGCGCGCCGAGCAGCTTCGCCCACTCAGACAGTTGTCATAGTCGGCGAGTTGCGTGGCATCCGACACGCTTGCACGAACGCCCAACCTAGCTCGCTAACCGAATACCCAATGATCGTGCTCGCGCCATCGTCATGGATGCTGCCTAGTGTGGTCGGTAGCTGACGTTGTGGCTGAATCAGTCCGAGCGCGGTTAGGTTCCCAAGCCCTGGCCCGTCACGTTCACTTGGCATCGTCGTGTGGAGTTCCACGTAGACTTTTTCTGCTGTCGCGTCTCTTGTCCAGTGATCGAGCACGTGGGCATCTTTTGGATCGAGTCGTCGCAGTATGTCCGGGAACCCGCGCCGCACATCAGCTGACCCCTCGGCGAGTGTGTTGGCTAGTAGGTTCTCCCATGCCTCCTGCAGGTCGGGGTTTGTCTCTTCGGCCATGCCCTCGAGGATGGCCGTGAGTAGTGGTTCGTCGAGCGCTGAGAAGGCCCGCCGTGGCAGTCCCATTGCCTGGAGCTTCACGGCGACCGTCATCGCTCGCTCTATGAGTGTCGGATAGTGGCGTAGGTGGATGCGTGCGGCGATATAGCTGGCGTACTCTTGAGGGACGGCCAATGCTCCGGACTTCTCGGCTAGCGCGGCGATTACCTCGCCGGAGGTCTTCGCTGCAAGTTCCATCTCGTCGTTCATGCCCGACATGATGCCGACCCAAGCGGTCCTACACTGGCGCGTTCTATCGGGCGGCCGTACCGATGCACGGGGAACTCGACCATGATCGTGGCTAACAGCGTGAAAACGGGTACCCCGACCGCCCGGTCGAGGCACGGTTGGGAAGGCGATCATGTGCGCTACGCGCCGAGCCGGGCCGGAGACTGCTGCATCGCGATTGGACAACCGACGTGATACTCGTCGCGCTCCGACATGACCAACGGCCCACGGCCGCAGCCCTAAAATCACCGACTGGTGGTACTAGACTCCAGAACTTCCCTCCCATGTTGTGCAGCTCCGACTCGGAAGCTGGGAGGGAGCGCTCGCGCGGGCCGGCCTGGAGCCCGTACCTCTCACCCCAGGATCCCCGGCTCAGAAGTCAGTTGCAGTCAAATCTGCGCCCGGGATCGGCAAGGCCGATGATCGTCGCGATCCTCGTCATCACATTTTGTCTCGCGAAGCTGCTCGACTCGGCGACGCTCTACGTTAGGATGATCCAGCGGTCGCTGGCAGTGCGTTGGTGGCCCGGCAGCGACGGCGACCCCGAACTTATACCTGCGGTGCCGGAGTCTTACGTCTTTGAACGACTCCAGAGGCACCTGGAACCGTCAAACGCTGAACCGGCCAAACATCGGTTTCAGAGGGTCACATTGGTCGGTTTGGGACTCCTTTGGCGCGCTCCGATCTTGGTAGTTGTGACCGGCGGTGCACTCGCGATCGTTACGTCCCATCGGCATGGCCTCTCCGCTGTCATCGCGGCTGCTACTTGCGTTGCAGTCGCTATGGGTCCTGTCCTGACGGTCACGCTCGCGATTGCGCTCCCGGGCTTCGACTCTGAGGCGATCCTCGCGGTCGCCGGCTTTCACGTGACTCGCGCGACGGATCGCTCCCGGGTGGCGAAAAACGCTGCTAGTCCTGCGACCGTGCTGATCGGCGAGGCGACCGGCTTTATCGTGGGCTTCTCCATCCTCTACTACACCCTCTCCGCATCAGAAGGTCCCAACGCATTCCACGGCCATCACCTAGACCTCTGGCTTGCGACCTACTTCGCGATCACGACTGGCGCGACAATCGGGGCGGGAGACGTTTACGCCACTACCGATGGGGCGCAGCTTGCCGTGGCGCTGCAGCTACTTGCCACCGCTGCCGCGATCACGCTCTACGCCGGCCTGCTAATCCAAATGCTAGTCAAAGCGCGCAGCATCCAGTAGTTGTGATCGACATAGATGGGAAAGGTTTCGGCGTCGCTACGACCGCGCATCAGCCGCTGGTGGTCGAGGGCCAGTTCGGGTGCAGTTCGGACGAGAAGCCGTTCGACGGCCAAACATTCCCAGTCCCGTCAGATCAACCTCGGCCCATTGGGGCTGGCCTGGGCATCCGCGACCTTCGAGTACGGCGCAGAGATCGACCGTGCGAGGCGCACATCATCTGGCGGCGCATCGCCACTCACTTGGTCTTCCGCTGGCCACAAGCGGGATTGGCGACTCGCCGGAGCTACTCCGCGTCATCCAGCGACATCCACCCGCCGAGAAGCCCCGCAAACCGGTTCGCATTGACTTCGGCTAGCTCCGTCATTTTCTGGTCGGCAAGCAGACCAGTTCTAGGGCTGCCAGACCGGATTCGCCTGGCCAACATGCCGTGATAGCGTGCTATCATTTCTGTCGTGGCGCAGATCTTGATCAGACGGCTCGATGACGACGTGAAGGCAGCTCTGCAGCTTCGCGCACGTCAGCATGGTCACAGCACCGAGCAGGAGGCACGCGAGATCTTGCGGAGCGCAGTACAGAGCGGTGAGCATGTCCGCGCCAGACTAGGCTCGAAGATCGCAGCGCGCTTTACGGGCGTCGGACTCGAGACAGAGCTTCCCGAACTGCGCGGGCAGCCGGCACGTCCGGCACGCTTGGAGTAAGTGAGCGCCGAGCGGCATAGCGAGCACCCCAATCGGTGTGCGCCTTGATCTTGCTGGACACGAATGTGCTCTCAGCGTTGATGCAGCGTGAGCCAGACCAGACCGTAGTGGCGTGGCTGAACGAGCAGCCCTCGGAGACGGTCTGGACGACTGCTATTACCGTCTTCGAGGTGCGGATGGGGTTGGAGCTGCTTGCGAAGGGCCGTCGCCGCAGCCAGTTGGAGCAGGAGTTCGACAGGCTGCTCATCGAGGATCTCGACGGCCGCGTGCAGCTCTTTGACCGCGCGGCCGCTGACGCCGCCGGCACGATCGCAGCATCACGGCAGCGTGCCGGCCGTACCGTGGAGATCCGCGACGTTCAAATCGCCGGTGTTGTGAGCAGCCGCAAGGCGACTCTCGCGACACGCAACGTGCGCCACTTCGAGGGTCTCGGCATCCGCCTCGTAAATCCCTGGAAGAAATAGGCACCGTCAGCCGACTCCAACCGGTGGTGGCGTCATCAGCACATGGTTTGCGCGCCGAGCAGTTTCGCCCATTTCTAAAGATCCCTGGACGTTGGCTGGTTTTCGTGGCCGGCGGATTGTGGTGGAGGCCCGTGGATTGCGTCGCGTTTGGGCACCAGTGCCCAAACGGGGCCCAAGGCTGTGGTGGGGCCGTGTTTCGGCTGTCTGGCGCCCGGTCCAAGGACTGTCGTCCGTCGCGGCCAGACCAGCCGTCTGGGACACCGAAGATCAAGTTCGGCGCCGCGGATAACGGTATCCCGTCGGGCGTTCTCGTGTGCGCTTGAGCAGGGTCTTCTCGGTGTCCTGACCGTAGGGAAAGGAGACCCTGATGAGCTCGATGTTGGAGGTGCTCGGACGCAATCACACACTTGAGGCCGCGCTGGCGGAGCTCGTCGACAACGCGATCGACGCCAAGGCACGCCACGTCCATGTCCGCGTCATTCGTGACGACAAGCGTCTCATCCGGCTGTTGGTGATCGATGACGGACGTGGAATGGACGACGATCGCATTGACGTAGCTATGACCATCGGCGGGAGCCGTGACTACGCCGGTGGCGAGATCAGCCGCTTCGGGCTAGGTCTCAAGGCTGTGTCATTTAGCCAGGCTCTGAGCGTGACAGTCGTATCCCGTGCCACCCGAAGCGTAGCTGTGGAGCGACAATGGGAATTTGAGCAGGCCAAGCAGGATTTTAGCTGCGCGATCGTCGCACCGCACTTCGCCGCAGAACAGCTCGACCACGACTGGGGACTACCGCGTTCGAGGGCCGGAACGATCGTCCGCTGGGACCGTGTGAAGGGATTCCCTACCGCCGAGGCAGACACCGATCGTTTTCTACAAAGCGCCTTCGCGCGGATTCGTGATCACCTCGGGCTCGTCTTTCATCGTCTGCTCGAAGAAGACGTCATAGAGGTTCTAATCGAGGTCGAGGATGCCGGCGACGTACTCATGCGCACCGAAGTCGCAGCACTCAACCCAGGAGATCGAGGAATGCATCACGCGCAACGTCGAGGAGGCCGACGTGGCCGAGCAGGAGTGACGTCGTGAGCAGCACACGCTCGCGTGAAGCTGCTGCCTGACGAGATGCTCTCAGCACGGATCCCCGAGCTTCGAAGTCGTAGCGCAGCGTTTGGACACTCGCCTCGTGGAATGCCCAATCGCCGATTATAAGCGCATTCTGCAGACGTTAAATCGTCGCCCGTGATCGTCGCCTTCCGAGCAACCCGCTCATTTTTGAGCGGGGTTCGGTACAAGCAAACCGAGTAGGCCGCCTGCGCTCCCAGCTGCAAGAGTACGAAGGACCGCAGCGCTAGCTGCATCTACTTCCGATGCGAGCCACAACGAAACCGCTAGCGCGACTATGAGCACTACCGGCTGGTAGAACGGGGCGAAGAACACCCGACGCGATGTGGCACCGGTTTTCGGATTGTTGTCGTGTTCAAAGTACGTGCGCTGCTCTACCCGCTTCTCTTTTGGAGACGGCGCGAGAATGCCAACAAGCGCACCTACTAGCGCAGCTCCGATCGCCCAGTATTCCGAGACCATTTCTTTGGCGTGTCCAGAGGCGCCAATGATGCCGCCGCCGATGAGAAATGCGACAAGAGCGAGGCTGATTCCCGCAACGGCAAACCTATAGACGTAGGGGTCGCGAGCATCCTCACTCCCCACGCTTGCTTGCTGCTGATCGCCCGTCATCACAATCCTCGTGTGGAGTCTGAAGTTCTGACGAGCCCAGAATATCAGAAGCACTTCGTACCAGGCGGTAAACGAACGTCGCTCCTCGTGTCGGTGGCAGCCACAACCTCGGAGCGCGCGAAGGAAACGGCGCTCCGTCGTTCAGGCACTCATCGCCAGGAGTGCCTGAACCCGCGATAATCGCCTGTCGTCACCCAAGTCTGCGCTGACACTGGAGTGGACCCGGTTTGAAGGACATCTGATTGCTTTCGTGGTTTAGATGCAAAAGGATGGTGTTTATGTCGGGATCTGTGCGTCGGTATCCAGAGGAGTTCAAGCGTGAGGCGGTGGGCCCGGTTCTTCAGGGCCGGTCGTTGAGGGATGTCGCTGAGAGTTTGGGGTGTAGTGATCAATCGTTGCGGATCTGGGTCAAGCAGGCCGAGGTGGATATTGGGGAGCGGGATGGTGTGACGTCGGGGGAGCGCGAAGAGCTCCGGCGGCTGCGACGGGAGAACGCTCGGTTGAAGCAGGAGCGTGAAATTCTCAAGCGAGCCGCGGTCTTCTTCGCAGCGGAGACCGAGACCCGGTGAGTGTCTACCGGATCATCTCGGCGGAGAAGGCCAGCTTCCCAGTCTCTGTGATGTGTGAGGTGCTTGGTGTCAGTCGCTCTGGTTTTCACGCGTGGGAGCGTCGCGCTCCGAGTGACAGGGCTCTTGCTGATGCTTGGCTTATAGAGAAGATCAGGGAGATCCACGAGCAGGCTCGTGGTGTCTATGGGTCTCGTCGTGTGCAGGCCGAGTTGCGCCTTGGTCACGGCGTCGAGGTTTCGCGTAAGCGTGTGCAGCGCCTTATGCGTCAGGCCGGTGTCGCGGGGCTCGTCAAGGTCAAGCGCGGCAAGACGACGATCAGGGTCCCGGGAGTGCGTGCTGCTGATGATCTTGTTGACCGACAGTTCCGGCCCAAAGCCGCGAACGTGCTGTGGGTCGCCGATCTAACGTATCTGCGGACCTGGGAGGGATGGCTGTATCTCGCGGCGGTCCAAGACGCGTTCTCTCGGATGATCGTGGGCTGGGCGATGGCTGAGCATATGCGCTCAGAGCTGGTGACTGACGCGCTGCAGATGGCGCTAGCGCGTCGCTGTCCAGACCCAGGCCTGATTCACCACTCAGACCAGGGATCGCAACTTGGGCTCAACCGGTCCTCGCAACAGCCATGGTTTCAGTGATTCATAACAGTTTTGATTAGATGGTGTGGTTGTCCTCCTTTTGAGAGGCAGAGACGACCCCGAAGGGGCCGTACCCTGAAGGACCGGTAACGCTTGTGCGCTCTTCGCGTTCGCGGTGTCGTGGTGTGTTGGTCGGACGTGAGCCGGCTGGGTGCGCGAGTTCGTGCTGCTGTGGACGCGGCCTGCGGATCAGCTCGGCGGTGAAGGTAGCGCTGATGCTGTCGAGCAAAGGTACTCCTCGAGCGCCTCGGCGGGGGTTCTCCAGCCGAGCGTCTTGCGAGGCCGGCCGTTAAGCGTGGCAGCGACCGCGGCGAGGTCCTCGGCAGTGTGTCTTGCGAGGTTTGTGCCCTTCGGGAAGTACTGTCGCAGCAGGCCGTTGGTGTTCTCGTTCGTCCCTCGCTGCCATGGGCTTTGAGGGTCACAGAAATACACTGGAAGTCCACTGTCGATTGTGAGCTGTGCGTGTTGTGTCATCTCAGCGCCTTGGTCCCAAGTGAGCGATCGGCGAAGCTGCTCGGGCAGCGTGGTGATCTGCTCTGTGATGGCGTCACGCACCGCTTCGGCGCCGCGACCAGCGAGCGGTGGCCCGTTCTTAACTCTCGGGCCGCCGTGGCCGGGCATCGGTGGTAGGTGAAGCAGCATTGTGAACCGGGTACTGCGCTCCACGAGCGTCCCGATCGCCGTCTGCTTTGCGCCGAGGATGAGGTCGCCCTCCCAGTGGCCAGGTATGGCTCGGTCCTCGGCCTCTGCGGGACGCTCGCTGATCATGATCTGCTCGCAGACGAAGCTCTTGCCACGCCCACGGACGCGGGCTCTGGGAACCCGCAGCGCCCTGCCACTACGCAAACAAGCGGTGAGCTCCCTGCGCAGCGCGCCGCGACCCTGCACGTAAAGCGCTTGGTAGATCGCCTCGTGCGAGACCCGCATCGACTCATCATGGGGGAAATCAACCTTCAGCCGGTTGGAGATCTGCTCTGGGCTCCACGCCGTAGCCCACCGGCGATCCTGGCGATGCGGCTTGTTACGACCCCTCCACGGCGCCGTCGCGGGCCCTGGCACCGCTGTGCCGTCAGACCGGCGAACCTCCCCGGAGAGCCGCTCCTGCACGTACTCCCGCAACTGCTCATTCGCGGCGAGCTTCGCAGTCTTCGGACGGCGCGCCATCAGCTCTGCCTTCCACTGCGCGACCGACGCGCGATACTCGAGCTTCCCGCCGCGAGTAGCCGCATTACGACGCAACTCCCGCGAAATCGTCGATGGGGACCGCCCCAACCGGCGCGCGATCTCCCGAACCCCAGCGCCTTGCGCCTTCAACATCGCGATCTCCTCGCGCTCCTCAAACGACAAGTACCGGCCTGAGATTGGGTCAAGCATGAACGTTGGCATCCCGCCACGTTCCCTGAACCACCGGCTGCCAGCCGCCTGCGACGCCCCGACCGCCAGCGCAGCGTCCTCACTGCTCAAGCCCCTAGCGATCTCACGCCAGAACAGCCGCTCCACGTCGCGACGCAGCGATGGCGCCCCCGGCGACTTCATCGGGCCCCTGCCCGTCAACTCCCCCATCCACCCAGCTGGCCTGCCCATAAACACCTCCACGATCAAGGTGTTGCGAGGACCAGTTGAATCCGCCCAATATGTGAGTCTTGCCTTCGGGCAAAAGGCACGCGACGCAGGAGTAGCAGTCTCGATGGGATCACGCGGTGATTGTTACGATAACGCTGTCGCCGAGAGCTTCTTTGCAACGATCAAGAAGGAGCTCGTACACCGTCAGCCATGGCCCACCAGACGCGAGCTAAGCTCCGCCATCTTCGAGTACATCGAGGCTTTCTACAACCGTCAGCGGCGACACTCAACCCTCGACTACCTCTCCCCAGAGGAATACGAGAACCAATCAACCACAACAACGATCAACAACTAGCCACATAGCCCAGAACTGTCCACGAAACCGGGTCCACTCCACTCTCGGCTGGACGACAGAGGAAACTTCCGCGAATAGTCCCTTCACATGAACTTGACCGTCTCTTCGTTTCTCTCCAGACGGTAGCCGCCGTTGACGCCGCAAGTAACCCAGACGACGGTGTTGCGCGACCGCATGAGTGCACGACACTGCTCGCTGTCGCTCTCATGGTGACCACAGGCGTACGCGTCAACGAGATGGTGAGCATCAGATGTCAAGACATCGACCTTCCTGGTCGAAGTCTACGGATCGTAGGTAAGGGCCGGCGAGAGCGACATGTATTCCTCACAAACGATTGGATCACGGATCTCACCTGCGGTTACCTCAGGACACGGACAACGCTCGGCCTTGAGCACGCTCAGCTGCTTTTCAATTCTCGCTATGAACCTCTAACTCCGGCGGCGATGCGATCACGCTTGGCAAAGGCGGCGCGCGATGCCGGCCTGCGAGTCAAAGTGACGCCGCACATGCTCGGGCACCTGATACCTAGGGCACGCAGCAATGTTGCGTAGTGAAACTTGTGTCGCCCGATGGCACATGCGTACGCATTTGAGTTCGCACAGATCACGCCGTAGGCATCCGCGACAGCGGGAATCAGCGACTTCCTTCCGGGCTTGAACCCCCCTGACCGGACCCCGTTCATTGGTCCACCGTTTGTGAGAGTTGGTGGTGGGTGTTGGGTGTCAGCGTAGCGCTGGCAACGAGTGTGTTCTGTCGTGTTCTCCATGCTTGTGCGAAACGGGCGGGGGCTGTCATACCGAGCGAGGAATGAGGTCGGTGGTGGTTGTAGTCCTCGCGCCAGTCCTCGATCATGACTTGTGCCTCGGTGAGACAGGAGAACAGCTCGACGCCGAGCAGCTCGTCGCGGATCCGGGAGCCGAAGGACTCGACGTAGGCGTTCTGCCAGGGTGAGCCCGGCTCGATGTAGCTGCTGCCGGCGCGTTGGAAGCGACACCAGTCCCTGAGCGCGTTGGCGGTGAACTCGGGACCGTTGTCACAGCGAATGTGCTCGGGTGCACGGCCACGAGCGGCGATGAGTCGATCGAGGACGGCGACGGTTGCGTCCGCGTCGATCCGTCGGCGACACTCGATGACCAGCGCCTCGCGGGTGAACTCGTCGACGACGTGCAAGAGCTTTAGGATCCGCCCGTCGGCGGTCTGATCGAACTGGTAGTCAAGCGCCCACACGTGGTCAGGCCTTTGCGCGGAGAGCCGAGAGGCAGGAACGGTGGACTCGCCCAAGCGGCGGCGCTTTCTGCGCCTCTGAGGCACGCGCAGGCCCTCCTCGCGCCATAGGCGCTGCACGCGCTTGCGGTTGATCTCCCAGCCTTCGCCGCGGAGCGTGGCATGAGCACGTCGGTAACCCCATCTTGGACGTTCCCTGGAGAGCTCCCGAAGGCGACCGCGCAACGCGCCGTCATCGAAGGCACGGCGGGGTTCGTGGCGTTGGGTTGAGCGGTGCTGACCGGTGATCTGGCACGCCCGACGCTCCGAGAGCCCTAGACGGTCCTGGAGCATCAGGACCGCGGCTCTGCGGCGCGACGGGCTCAGAAGTTTCCCTTCGCTATCTCCCGCAACGCCACGTTCTCCAACTCCTTGTCGGCCACGATCTGCTTCAGCGTCGTGTTCTCGCGCTCGAGCTCCTTCAAACGCTTGGCGTCGTCGACCTTCATCCCGCCATATTGCGCACGCCACCGGTGATACGTCGGCTCTGAGACCTCCAACGCCTTGGCGACCTCGGGAACCTCGATCCCCTCGGCGAGCATCCTGTCGGCCTCCCGTAGCTTGCGAACAATCTGCTCCGGTGTATGTCGTCGCCTCTTCATGAGTGTCCTCCTCTAGCCCATTCTGCAGGACCGGTAGAACTCTCACACGCAGCGGACCGAACTCACGGGGTCGGGCCACCCCGGCGACTACCCCGCCCTCGGAGCCGTCGTAGGCCAACTTTATGGGCCGGGGGATTGAGGCGAGGCGACCATTCGCGAGTGCCTCTATAAAAGGCTTGTCGCCCTCGAAGAGCTCGACGTAGGCACCAACTGACCGATACGCGTCGATCATCTGATCGAGCTGCTCATCCGAGACACAGCGCTCGGCGAAGAAGCTACGCGCGAGCTCGGGGCGCTCATTTATGCGGTCGGGGCGGTCGTAGATGAGGAAGACCGCCACCTCGCTGGCCCTCTCCGCGAACCGCCTCTCAACTTCGTGGAGACGAGCTGCATGGCCCGGGAAGACCTTGAAGCCACTGATAATCCTTAGTTATCGCTGTAGCTGGTCACGGGCGCGAATCGTACGGGATTGTTGAATGACCTGGCTCCGAGGCTCCTCCAATGACTGCGGCGATCCACCAGTAGTCAGCACTTTCGGACGGCCCGGGTGCGCGTCCGAGCTATGTCGTGCTCGATGCCGAGGAGCCAATCACGGTCGCGCGCGCGTGGGAGAATGGCGAGCGTGATCACCGAGCAGGCGGTACTTGACGTAAAGCCGGGCCAAGAGCGCGACTTCGAGAGGGCCTTCGCTGGGGCGAAGGCGCTTATCGCTTCGATGCCTGGATTCGAGTCGCTTCAGTTGCATCGGTGTATAGAGCTGTCGAACCGCTACTTGTTGCTCGTGGTGTGGCGGCGTCTTGAGGATCACACGGAGGGATTCCGGCGGTCACCTGAGTACGAGGAGTGGCGTCGACTCCTGCACCACTATTACGACCCCTTTCCGGCGGTCGAGCATTTCAACCTCGTCATAAGCGCCTGAGAGCTGGGCTGCTTACCTGCCACGGCGGCGCTATAGCGACGGGGTGAGGAGCGTCGCGAGTTCGGCGGGGGTGTGGGCGAGCGCATCGGCTCCGGCGGCGCGCAGCTCCTCCTCTGAACCGATGCCCCAAAGGACACCGATGGAGCGGATGTCGTGCTCTTGAGCGGCTGCGATGTCGTGCTTTCGATCGCCGACCATGACTGGGTTGGCTTCGGGTGCGAACTCGCGCATTGCGCGCCCGAGGGTCACAGCCTTCTGCTCGTTCTCGCAGTCGAGCTCGGGACCGATCACAGCGACGAAGAAGCTGCGCAGATTGAGGGACTCAAGGAGCGGTTCGGCCAGCGCGCGTGGCTTGGACGTAGCGACGACAAGCGCAAGGCGACCTGAGAGCCCATCGAGAAGCTCGCACATACCCGGGAACACGGTCGTCTCGGTCTCCTGGAACTGTGGCCAGTACCTCAAACCAACCCGACCTAGTGGACGTGTCCGCAAGTTTTGCGGGGTATCGGAAGGGGTAGCGGGCGGTGCGCAGAATTATGTGTTGTGCCGCGGACCAGCCAGCACGTGATTGAGCTCTCTGGGGAGGAGCGTGGTGAGCTGGAGCGGCGGGCGAGCACGGTCACGTTGCCATTCCGTGTGGTGCAGCGGGCGAGGATGATTCTGTATGCGTCCGAGGGGATGCAGGACATCGATATCGCCGCCCGGTTGGATTGTTCGCCTGACAGTGTTGCCCGGCGAAGATCGCGGTTTTGCTGTGAGCGTTTGGATGGGCTTGAGGATCAAGCGCGGTCGGGTCGCCCGCGTCGTTTTCCCCCCGGAGCAGGTCGCCGAGGTCAAGGCGATCGCGTGCGAGCTGCCGCGTACCCACGAGTTGCCGCTCTCGCGCTTCTCCCGGGTTGAGCTGCACCGCCTGGTGATCGAGCGCGGTGTCACGGAGGCGTCGGCCTCGACGATCTGGCGCTGGTTGCACGAAGACGCGATCAAGCCGTGGCAGACGCGTTCCTGGATCTTCCCGCGCGACCCGGAGTTCGCCGAGAAGGCCGGCCGGGTGCTGGACCTCTACACCCGCACCTTCGAGGGCAATCGGCTGCGACCCGACGAGTATGTGATCAGCGCCGATGAGAAGACGCAGTTGCAAGCGCTCGGCCGCCACCATGAGACCGTCGCGCCGGGGCCGGGACGCCCCGGGCTCCTCGAGTTCGAGTATCTGCGCGGCGGGACGCTCGCCTACCTCGCCGCGTGGGACGTGCATCACGCCAACCTGTTTGACCGCGTCGAGCAGACGACCGGGATCGTCCCGTTCGCTCGGCTCGTGGACCAAGTCATGAAGGTCGAGCCCTACCGGTCTGCCCGCACGGTCTACTGGGTCGTGGACAACGGCTCCAGCCACGCCGGCAAAGCCTCCGTCAAACGGATCACCGAGGCATACCCGAACGCGAGACTGATCCACCTCCCCGTCCACGCCTCCTGGCTGAACCAGATCGAGATCTACTTCTCGATCGTGCAGCGCAAGGCCCTGACACCCAACGACTACGCGACACTGCCCGAGCTCGCCAGACACCTGATGGACTTCGCCCAGCACTACCGCACACTCGCGCGACCATTCGAGTGGACCTTCACCCGCGCCAAGCTCAACAACGTGATCGAGAAGATCACCCGTCACGAACCCCAGCCCCTCACCCTCGCCGCATGAACCGCAAAACTTCCGGACACGTCCACTAGCAACCGGTCACTTGACCGGTCAAGAACCGCCAACAAACCATGACCACGCGCTCCCCATTCCCGCTCGCTGGCCTGCAGCCGCTCCTTGGCCTGCACACGATCAAGCGCCCCCACGAAGCGAACGACCTCGGGATCACGATGCAGCACAACGAACTCGTCAAGGTCGCCCATCGCAAGCCGACGCAAGACCAACCGTCCGGTTTCGATCAGCACCCGCGCAGCGTACGGTTTACAGCTGCGTTCGCGATACCTCATGGGCTATGTTTCCCCACTTGACCGACCGGGATTTCGTTGTGCGTGCGGGCAGGCCACAGGAGGCGTCGGCCATCCTCGAGCTATGGCAGCAAGCTCGCAGCGAGCACGCGACCACTCCCGACCGCCTCGAGGATGTGCGACGGCTGCTTGGTGAGACACCCGGGAGCCTGCTCGTCGCTGACAGCGACGGCGCGATCCTCGGCGCATTGATCGCCGCCTGGGACGGCTGGCGCGGAAACCTGTATCGGCTGGCCGTGCGCTCCGAGCAGCGCCGTCGAGGTATCGGCCTGGCGCTCGTGCGAACCAGCGAGGAGAACCTACATCGCCAGGGCGCTCGCCGGATCACCGCCCTCGTCGGGTACGAGGACGAGGTGGCCGCGGCATTCTGGGAGTCTGCGGGGTATCCGCAGGATCACGAGATCGGTCGCCGCGTCCGCAACCTGTAGCCCACGCCGCACCTCCTGCGTTACACTGTCCTACATGGCTCCCGCACGTCAGTTCTCGGCTCGTCTAAACGCTTCGATTGTGGATCGTTTGGAGCGGCGCGGGGCACGCGCGGGCCTGAACAAGTCGCGGCTCGCCGAGCGCTATATCGATGAGGGACTCCGCACGGAGGACCATCCGGGCGTCGTCTTCCGCGATGGCCCGGCTGGCCGTCGCGCCGCGCTCTCCGGCGGCCCCGACGTCTGGGAGGTGATCGCCGCTGTCCGCAGGAGTGGACTCGACGGTGAGAACGCACTCGCGGCAGCAGCGGAGTGGGGCAGCCTTTCGCTCGCCCAGGTAAGAGCAGCGGTGCACTACTACGCGGAGTACCAGCAGGAGATCGACGAGCGCATCACACGCAACGTCGAGGAGGCCGACGCGGCCGAGCAACAGTGGCGCCGTGAGCAACACGCGCTCGCGTGAAGCTACTGCTCGACGAGATGCTCTCGGCTGAGATCGCCGAGCAGATACCGAGTCGCGGTCACGACGCCCTCGCCGTCGATAAGACCCCAGAGCTGCGAGGTCTGCCCGACCCGGAGCTGTTCGGCCAGGCGCAGGAACAGGAGCGCGCGATCGTGACCTACAATCGCGAGGACTTCCTCGCATTGGATCGCGAATATCGAAGCCGCCAGCAAGAGCACCACGGCATCGTGATCCTGCACCCGCGACGCTTCCCGCAGGGCGCCGCGTCCATCGGATCGCTCGTCACCGCTCTAGCGAACTTCATCGAAGCCGGGGCACCATACCCGAGTTTCATCCACTGGCTCCAGTAGCGCAGCGTTTGGGCACCCTATTCGCTCATGGCGCAGCGATCGGCGCCAGCGAGTTGCCCGGCGCGATGCTCGAGCAGTTCTGCGGCGCCGGCAGTCCGGCGAAACGTGCGGCGAGCCAGGCGTTGGCTTCTCCTAGCCACACCGCGGCGCTCGGGACGTGACTGAGATGTTCGTATTCCTCGTACTGCACGGAGACGCCGCGGCTGCAGTATTCGCGCGCAAGGCCGCGCACATCCCCCGCGATCATCACGCCGTCGCCGGGACCGATGCCTTCCTTGTCGCCGGAGGTTCCTTCGAGTTCGCCGCCATTGCCCTGACCAATGAACATCGGCATGCTGGGCGTGCCACGACTACCCATAATCAGCTGGTTCGCCACTTCGACGTAGACGGGCACGCTTTCGGGTGTCGGGTATTCGGGCTTCGCCATCTGCGCCCAGGTGAGACCCGGGTACTCGCCGAGCACGGTCTCGATCGAGGCGCGCTGGAGCTTGTTGTAGAGCTGTAGCCCGTATTCGTTCAGGTACGGCGTGAGGTCGACGTGGAAGGCTCGCGAGATTCCGATCACCCCCATCGGAATCACCCCGGCCCAGACGGTGCTGCCTTCGACGTAGCGCAGGTTGTGCGCGGGATCGACGAGCACTCCGCCCATCGCCGCGCCGACAATGCGCGAGCTGATGTCGGGCGCGTAGGAAGACGCGAGCTCGGCGGCCCACCCGGTCGCGATCGCACCACCGGAATAGCCGATCAGGCCGATCTTCTCTGCTCCCGCCGCTCCGCTGGCGGGCGAGCCGAGCACCGCACGCAGCGAATCGAGCGTGTTCATCCCGTACTCCGGGCCCGCCGAGAAATCTGCCGTCTCGCCCTCGGTGTCTGGCACGACGACGGTCTCTCCCGCGAGTAGCGCGGGCGCGATCAAGCCCGACTCCGCAGTCGGGATCAGACCGCCCAGCGTGACCCCGCCGGAGATGGCATAAGAAGGCTCGTCTTCGGGATTGAGCGAGTCATAGAAGGACTGATAGGAGACGACCGTGGGAGCGCCGAGGCGCAGTGGCGGCTGCAGCACCGAGGTCACGTTGACCGTCGGCGCTCCCGTCTCACCCGTCGATCGATAGAGCAGTTGCACCGCTTTGATCGGCAGCGACACGCCCGCCACATGGTAGGAGAGCGTCCGTGTCTTCAGCACAGTGCCTGGCGCGATGTTCGCCAGAGGCGTGGAGCCTTCGTAGGAGTAGAAGGGATCCTCCTCGGGCGGTACCGCCGCGCCCGCTGCCGGCGCCGTCAGCGCCATGAGGATCACGAGCAGACCGATCGCGAGAATGCCCGCTCCCAACTTTATTCCCGGCCTGATCACAAGACGCATCAGACCCGCCTCTACCCAGTTGACGCGACCGGCAATCGCAGCAACTTCGGTTGGCTCCATCGACCACGATCAGCTCTGCGGCGATCTCACCGTTGGTCATGCCAGCATGCTCGGAGTCGACGCCTGATCCGGTCGCGGCACAGGCGCTCACACCAGATCTGGGCGGTTGCTCGCGTAGTGCTCATATCGCGGTTACGAGCGCCAGAGCAAAGCCGTCGTGGCCCTTGGTCCCGACCGTCTGGATCGCAGTCGCACTCACGCGCGGCTCGGCGGCAAGCAGCTCATAGAAGCGCCGCACACCGGCCGCGATGCCCCCATCCCCGAAGCCGGGATCCTCCGCCTCGGGGTCGAGGATCGCACCACTGCGCACCACGTTGTCGCCGATAATCAGCGTGCCCACGCGCGAGAGCTTCAGCGACCACTCCAAATAGCCCGGGTAGTTCTGCTTGTCGGCGTCAATGAAGATCAGATCGAACGGGCCGGCGCCTTCGTCGTACAACTCGGGCAGGGTCTGTAGCGCCGGACCCACACGGACCTGCACCGTCTCCGCAAAGCCTGCGCTTGAAATGTTCGCGCTGGCAACCTCGGCGTAGCGAGGCTCGCGCTCGAGCGTAATCAGGCGTCCGTCCTCTGGCAGTGCGCGGGCGAGCCAGATCGTGCTGTATCCGCCGAGGCTCCCCAACTCGAGAATGCTGTGCGCACCGTGGATGCGGACGAGCAGTTCCAGCAGCTTGCCCTGGTTGGACGTGATCGCGATCGCCGGCAAACCAGCAGCTTCGCCGGCGGCAACGGCGCGGTCGAGCACAGGGTCCGGCGGGAGCAGGTGTTCGACGATATAACCATCGATGGCGGTCCAGAGATCGTGATTCATAGCCGTGGAAGATAAACCAGTTCTACAGACCAGGTACAGGCTGTCGAGGCCGGTCAAGAATTGATCGTGGGGGCGCCACTCAGGGTTCCGCGCCGGCGAGCTCGATCACCGCACTACCCTCAAACCGCCCGGCGCGCAGATCCTCCAGGGCACGGCCAGCATCCTCCAGCGCATAGCGGTGAACGTCGGTGCGCACCGGCACGCGCGGCGCGAGTGCCAGAAACTCGCGCGCGTCCTGGCGTGTGAGGTTGGCAACGGAGCGCACCGCTCG
Source organism: uncultured Solirubrobacterales bacterium (assembly GCA_963715765.1). Lineage (GTDB taxonomy): Bacteria > Actinomycetota > Thermoleophilia > Solirubrobacterales > Solirubrobacteraceae > Palsa-744. The sequence continues at coordinate 1,898,909 of OY970270.1, read as the reverse complement.
CTCGCCCCACAGGATCTCATATGGAAAACTCGGGATATCCGACATGTGAATCCCGGCGCACACGACGGTGCCGCCCTTGGCCATCGCGCGCAGCGCCAGTGGCACGAGCTCACCGGCGGAGGCAAACACGATCGCCGCGTCCAGCTGCTCGGGCGGGGTGGCCTGCGAGTCGCCCGCCCACTCGGCGCCGAGCTCGCGGGCAAACACCTGCGTCGCATCGTCGCCGGGACGCGTAAAGGCAAACACCCGCCGGCCCTGAAAGCGCGCCACCTGGGCGATTATGTGAGCCGAGGAGCCAAACCCATACAGGCCAATCCGCTCAGCGTCGCCAGCCATCCCAAGCGCCCGGTAGCCGATCAGCCCGGCACACAGCAGCGGCGCGGCCTGCAGGTCTGAGAAACCGTCGGGCAGCGCAAAGCAGAAGCGCTCGTCGGCAACGGCAAACTCGGCAAAACCCCCGTCGATGTCGCGTCCGGTGAAGCGCGCCAGCTCGCACAGGTTCTCACGTCCGTCGAGGCAGTAGCGGCAGCGCCCGCAAGTCCAGCCCAGCCACGGGATCCCAACGCGCGCGCCGGCTTGCAACGGCTCGCTTGCGGCATCTCGCTCCGCACGACCCGTTGGGCTCGCCGCGGGCGCCGCGCCGCGCAGCGGCTCACCCGCGCCGGCACGCTCACTACGCGCGACGACGGTCCCCACAATCTGATGGCCCGGTACGATCGGCGGATGGGGAATCTCGACCTCCCCGTCGAGCAGGTGCAGGTCGGTGCGACACACGCCGCACGCATGCACCTTCACGAGGATCTGACCGGGCCCCGGGTCGGGCCGTTGCAGCTCGGTTGGATGCAGCACACCCGGACGCACTATCTGTATTGCCCGCATCGGTAGATCATGCCTGCCGGCCCTATAGTGACCTTCAGTAGAGACTACGGAGTTCGCGTAGCAGCTTGCAACGATGATCGACACATCGATCGGGGCGACACTGACAACATGAGCAATCGAGCGGTGTTCCTACCGGTCGGCCTGGCGGTTGTAGCGCTTCTGCCGGCCGGCTGCGGAAAATCCTCGACCGCCACGTCCACCGGCTCCTCGACCGGTCAGCCCGCAAAGACGACATCGAGCGCTTCCACCACACAGCCGTCGACCACTTCCAAATCCGCCACAGCGACGATCACCGTCGCACCCGCGACACCCGGTGCGCTCGTCGTCAGCGGCTCCGTGGGGGGCGTCACGGCGACGCTGCATGCAAGCACGCACACCCCCACGGTCGATCGCCCATGGCCGCTTCACTTCACTATCACCCGCGGCGGAGCCCTGGTGAAAGCCACCGTGGAGTATGAGTATCTGTTCGGCGGGCAGGTGGTCGCCCATCGTTCACACTACACTTTCACGGGCCATTTCTCAGATGTGTTTCGATGGCCCTCCACAGCCGTGGGCTACCCGCTCACCTTCCGCGCGGTAATTACCTCCGAAGGCGCCACGATCAACCTCGACTATCCCGTGCGGGTAACTGGATGAGCCAAGCGGCGGGTGCGTCGGTGCTCGTCGACGGGGCCGCCAAGAGCTTCGGGCGCGTCATCGCGCTGCGCAAGGTGTCGCTAAAGGTGGGGCCGGGCGAGGCGGTCGCGATCGCCGGGCGCTCGGGGTCTGGCAAGAGCACGTTGCTGAGCCTGATCGGCGGCCTTGCGCAACCCGATCGCGGGCGAGTCCTGATCGACGGGCAGGCAATCTGGACCAAGCGCCATCCCGCGCACGCGCGGCGAGAGCTGGTCGGCTTCATCTTCCAACGCCACCTGCTGCTTGCCACGCTCACGGCGCGCGCGAATGTGGAAGTGCCGCTGATCGGCGCCGGCGTGCATCGCGGCGAGCGCCACACTCGCGCACTGGAGCTACTGGGCGAGGTTGGACTGGCCGATCGCGCCGATCACCTCCCGCATGAGCTCTCCGGCGGCGAGCGCCAGCGGGTGGCCGTGGCTCGTGCGCTTGCCAACCGCCCGCGCCTGCTGTTGGCCGACGAGCCCACGGGAGCGCTCGATTCGCAAACCTCCGAACGTGTGCTGGATCTACTGTTTAGCCTGCGCGACGCACTTGGAATGACGATGATCGTGGTCAGCTACGACCGCGCGGTCGGGGCTCGCGCGGACCGCAGCGTCAGCCTGATCGACGGGCAGACTCAGACTCCGGGGGAGCCGGCGCTATGCGCGCACTGAGCGACGGATCGAGTCCATGTTCGCAATTATCGCTGTAAATCTGCTGCGAAGCCGGGCACGCACGGTCTTTACCGCCGGGGGCATCGCCGTTGGCGTGGCCACAATCGTTGCACTGCTTTCGTTCACCCAGGGGTTGCGCGACACCGCCGATGAATTCGTGCACCTCGGCGGCTCGGAGCTGGGGGTCTTCCAGGCCAACGTGTCCGACCCGACCGCCTCGATCCTGCCCGCCTCGCTCGTCGGGCGGATAGCCGCGCGCTCGGATGTCGCCCGCGCCACACCGCTGCTGTTGATGGTCGAAACGATCAAATCCGATCCTGCCGCGGTCGTGTTCGGGGCCGATCCCGATGGCTTCTTCACCCGCAATCTGGTACTGGTCGCCGGCACCCGCCCACGCTCGAGGACACACGAAATCCTGATCGGCGATCGTCTCGCCGAACAGCTGCACCTGGCTCCCGGCAGGGTCCTGCATGTGGGTGGCCACGTCCTGCGTGTGGCGGGCGTATATCACTCGGGCGTGTTGTTCGAGGACTCGGGCGCGGTGCTGGCGATCGACCAGGCCCGCGCGCTGAGCGGGCGCTCCGGGGAGGAGACCGACGTGGTGGTGCAGCTGGCACCCGGTGCACGCGCGTCGATCACAGGCAGCGCGATCGAACGCAGCCTTCCCGGCACCCAGGTGATCAGCGACCCCCAGCAGGCGCTGCGGGTCGGCGCTGACGGCACGCTCATCTCGAACGCGATCCTCGTAATCGTCGTGATCGCGCTGATCGTGGGCGCGATCAGCGTTGCCAACACAATGGCAATGTCGATCATGGAGCGCCAGGGCGAGCTGGCGCTCTTGAGCACCGTCGGATGGTCCCCGCTGCGCGTCGCGTCGCTTATCTTCGGCGAAGGGATCGCCGTCAGCATGCTCGGCGCCGCACTCGGTCTCTTGATCGGGGTGATCGGCGGCGGCCTGCTGGTACACGCGCTCGGCGTGAATGCATACGTGTCGCCTTCGGTGACCGCCTGGGGACTCGGACGCGCGCTGCTCGTGGGCGTGGCGATTGGCGTGCTCGGCGGTATCTATCCAGCGTGGCGAGTCACGCGAATGACCCCGCTGAAGGCGCTTGCCGGGACCTGAGCGCGAACGCGGTGTGCCGGTTCTCGCCAGTGACTCCGGCACGCCCAACACGTCCAACCCAATGGGTCCCGGACTCCTTACTCGCCAGAGATCAGACGCGCTGCGCGCTTCAGGCGAGGACCGATCTCCTTGACAAGACGATCCACCGTGTAGGCGTCGGAGGGGACGGTGACCTCTATCGCGAGCGGACGCTCGCCGTGGGGACGGGGAACGAGCGCGGCGATCGAACGAGCGCCGCTGATGAGCTCTTCGTCGCTGACCACCGCATCCCGCGCCAGGATGCTGTCGAGCTCGGCAACGAGCTTGCGCTTGCTGGTGATTACATTGGGGCCGTGGCGAGTGAGTGCCAGGCCCGTGAGCAGCTCGCGGCGCTCGGCATCGGAGACGCTTGCCAGCAGCACCTTGCCAAGCGCTGTGCAATGCACAGGAACGTTGACCCCCACCCCGAGATCCTGGTCGACCGCATGTTGCCCCAGCCGGTGTCCCAGCAGGCGATACACATAAATCACACGCGGCCCATCGAGGACTCCCATGCTGACCGTGTGTCCAGTATCGTCGCGAAGCTCTTCGAGCGTCGCACGAGCCGGCACCTGACAGCGTATCGCCATGATCGCGGCACTTCCCGATCCGCTGGCGTTGCTCGACAGGCGGTACTTGCGCTTGGAGTCCTGCTCCAGGTAACCGAGCGCCACAAGCGTTACCGCGTAGCGGTGAGTGGTGGAGCGACTGATCCCAAGGATGTCTGCGAGTTCCGCAATCCCGAGCAGATGACGCTCGCGCGAGAAGCACTCGAGGATCGCAACGCCATATTCAAGCGAACGCGACTGGCGTGGATCGGGTGCGGTCCTGACTCGCGGTGCCCACGAGCTAACCAGAGTCCCATGCAAACCCGTATTGCGGACAGGATTCTTGGCACTCCGGACCGGATCCTTCGCACCCTGACCGCGCGTGCCGTCATTGGGCATCGCGATCACCCCCGGCATCGATGGGGGCGCTGGGAGCCGCCATCGATCCCCAACGCCCCCGGTGCGCACGGCCTGGCCGACAGAGCCTTCGAACCCCACACGCTTCGCCTGGGCTCTGCGAGCGTCGTGGAGGTCGGTACTCGCTCTGTCGGTCGTTCTGCCCCCCGTGCCATGCGTCCCTCGATCCCATGGTGCGCATGATGAGCGCTTGGCGACGTTTTGGGTAGGCATACCTTTAGGGCTCAAAGTTTTGAGTAGCCTGCCAAAGTTGCGAACAGGACCTTTCTGTGGACGTAAATATCCACTATGCTGACCGTTCAATGGCTGCCACGACGGCAAAGAGGGTGCCCGGTCGGACGATGACCTCGCCGGTCTACTGGGCACTTCTCGGTCTCGTGATCGAGCGTCCAAGCTACGGCTGGGAGCTCTACAACCGCTTCCAGCGCGTGTATGGCGACGTGCTACACCTCAGTGGAGAGTCGCACGTATACACCGGCCTTGACTCACTCGAACAGCGCGGGCTGATCGAGACCATTCCTGGGATTGGAGTCGGCCGCCAGCCCAAGCCGCATTACAAGGCAACTCAGCAGGGAATCCACAGCCACGAGGAGTGGCTCGTGGAGCAGATCGACGCTCACAGTCGCCAGCAGGAGCTGTGGGTGCGCCAACTCGCGATCTTTGCCCACGATCCCGGAACGGCACTTGGCGTGCTGGAGCGCTATGAACGCCAGTATCTGAAGGAAGCGGGTCAGACAGGACACCTACCGAAGGGCTCGGCAAGCGGCTCGCGCGGCGAGCTGATCGACACGCTCGTCGCCGAGCAGCAACGCATCACGGTCGGAGGAATGCTCTCCTGGCTCGGACACGCAAAAGCAAGATTCGAAGCCCTCGCCGGGAACGTCGCTCGCGATGACCCTACTTGAGCTGGAGCGCATAGGCAAGAGCTACAGTCGTGGCGCCCGCATCGCGTTGGAGGAAGTGTCGCTTGCGATCGACGCCGGCGAAATGGTCGTCGTGTGGGGCGAGCGCCAGTCCGGACGCTCCACCCTGTTGCGGATTGCAGCCGGGATCGAGATACCGGAGAAGGGCGCGGTGCGCTTCGGCGGGCACAACCTCGCCGGCCGCGGCAACGAACTGGGTGCCGGTGGGATCGGCTACTGCCGCAGGGAGTTCCGCGCAGAGCGAGGACCAACCGTCCTCGACCAGCTGATGTCCAGTCAGTTCGCCCGCAGGATCCCACAATCGATTGCGCTGACCAACGCGTGGAAAGCTTTGGAGCGCGTGGGGGCAAGCTGGTGCGCCGCGCTCGCGGCGAGCGAGCTAAAGACCGAGGAAATCGTGCGCGTGGCTCTCGCTCGTGCGCTGACTTCCGACCCGCGTCTGCTCGTCATCGACGAGCCCACCATCGGCGTTGACCTGCTCAAGCGAGACGACATCCTAAAATTGCTGAGCTCGCTTGCCAATGACGGCATCGCGATCCTGGCGAGCACCGGAGAAGGCACCGGACTGCTGGGCGCTGACCGTGTACTTTCGCTCAGCAAAGGCAAACTGAACGGCGAGTTGACACCTGACCTCGCCTCGGTTAGCGACCTCGGTCACCGGCGGCGAGCGCGCGGGTAGAGGCATAGCGAGGGAGATCGTTGCTCGAGCTCGAAGGCGTGGTGAAGCACTACCACGGTGCCGGTGAGAAGGTGCGCGCCGTTGACGGCGTGAGTCTTACGATCGCCTCCGGCGAAATGCTCGCTCTGCTTGGGCCGAGCGGCTCCGGCAAGACGACCTTGCTGTTGCTGATCGCCGCGCTGCTCAAACCGGATGAGGGCGCGATCCGCTACGCGGGGCGCGAACTGTCTTCGCTATCGGAGAGCCAGGCAAGCGAATACCTGCTGCATGACGTCGGGTTCATCTTTCAGAACTTCCATCTCATGCCTCGTGTGAGCGCTGTCGAGAACGCCGCCCGCAAGCTGATGATCCGCGGTGTGGGGATGCGCGAGGCCCAGATTAGTGCGATCCCCTGGCTTGAGCGAGTCGGTCTCACCGATCGCCTCGATCGCACACCCGAGACTCTCTCCGGGGGAGAGCGCCAGCGCGTCGCGCTCGCCCGTGCACTGGCAGGTGAGCCGAGCCTGATCCTCGCCGACGAGCCGACCGGCAACCTAGACAGCGTCCGCAGCGAAGAGATCGTGCGCCTGCTGGGGTCGATCGCCCACGAGCGCGGCGCGTGTGTATTGCTCGTCACCCACGATCGAGAGGCAGCGTCTGTCGCCGACCGCTGTTGCACGCTGCGCGACGGCAAGCTCACCGAGGGAGGCGCCGACAGCGACGCGGATGACCGATTCCACTCGCGGGCTCAGTCGACGCCCGCGCAGAGGTAACGGGCGGTGGGACGCTCCGCGCGGTCGGGCTGGCATGGCTTGATGCGCACGCGCACGCTCGTCTACTTCTACAGCAGGCGACTACGGGTACACACAACGCAGGAGCTGTTTGCCGGCGTAGGCGTCGCCATCGCCGTGGCTCTGGTTTTCGCGGTCACCGTCGCCAACGGCAGCATCACCAGCTCGGCAAGCGACGTCGTGCATGCCGTGGTCGGTCCCGCTGATCTCCAACTTCAAGCTCGTGGCCCCGATGGCTTTGACGAACACCTGCTCACTCAAGTCGAACGACTTCCAGGAGTCAAGCAGGCCGCGCCGCTATTGGAACAGACCGCGACCGTCCGTGCCTCCAACGGTCGCCAGAGGACTGTCAATGTCGCAGGTACAGATGTCGACCTCGCTGTCCTTGACGGACTGGCGCACACACTGCCACTTGGAGCACTGTCACCGGGCGGTATCGGCCTGAGCCAAGCGAGCGCCAACGCGCTGGGACTGCCCGGTCATGATCCTGCTGGCCCGATCCATGTGACGTTGGATCTACGCGGACATGCCATCCCGTTGATGGTGTCCGCTGTGTTGGGTCACGAAACGGCCGGAGCGCTCGCCCAGGCCCAGGTGGCAGTCATGCCACTTGCACGGCTACAGCAGCTGGCCGGTCTCAAAGGCCGTGTCACCCGTATTCTGGTCCAGAGCAAGCCCGGACACCATGCGACCGTCCGCGGCGAGCTGCAAGCTCTGGCCGGGGGACGGCTCACCGTCGCGCCCGCCGAGCAGGACGTCTCCCTGCTGCATCAGGCGTTGCGTCCAAGTAACCAGGCAAGCGAGCTGTTTGCCGGGTTGAGCGCGCTGCTGGGCTTCCTGTTTGCGTTCAACGCGATGCTGCTCACCGTCCCCGAGCGGCGTGAAGCGATCGCCGATCTACGTCTTGACGGCACCCAGCGCATCGCAATCGTGCAGATGGTGCTTTTCCAAGCGCTGTGCCTGGGTATCGCGGCGTCGCTGGTGGGCCTGCTCGGCGGGTATGCGCTGTCATTGGGATTCTTCCACCAGTCTCCGGGGTATCTCACGAAGGCTTTCACGCTGGGAACGAGCACCAAGATCGGGGCACAGCCCGTCCTTCTGGCGCTCGGGGGCGGAATCCTTGCGACCTGCCTCGCCTCACTCGTTCCCCTGCAAGATCTACGTGGCGGACGCCCATTGGATGCCGTCTTCTCTCAGAGCGACGTCACTGGAAGAATGCCCGGGAGCGTGCAGCGATGGCTGATCGCGATCACAGCTGGGCTGATCGTTCTCGCCAGCGGGCTGTTCGCGTTCGTACCTGCCGCAGCGATCCTCGCGTGCGTCGTGCTCGCTCTGGCAACGATGCTCGCGGTTCCCTTGGTGCTCACGGCAATATTGCGCGCTGCCGGGGCGCTGGCGATGAGATACCCAACCTTCACGGTCTTGCCACTGGCCCTGTTCTCATTGAAGGCCACAACGCTGCGCTCGCTCGCGCTTGCGGCGACGGGCGCCGTCGCGCTCTTTGGCAGTGTCGCACTTGGAGCGTCCCGCGACGATCTGTTGCGCGGCATCGACGGATACACCGCCCATTACGTCGGAAGCGCCGACATCTGGCTGGTCAACCCCGGTGACAATCAGGCGATTGACGATTTTGCTCCTGCGGAGGATGCGGCACGGATTGCCCGCGTTCGGGGCGTTGCGGACGTAAAGACCTTCCAGGGGAGCTTTCTCGATCTCGGCGATCGACGGGTATGGGTGATCGCGTGGCCACCGAACGCGCGAGCCGAACTACTGGGCAACCAGATTATCCACGGAGATATGGCGAGTGCCGTGGCAAGTCTGCGCAAAGGCGGCTCGGTAACCGTGTCTGAACAGATCGCAGGCGAACAGCACCTCGAGGTCGGGGACATGTTGGCTCTGCCGAGTCCAACGGGGACGGTTAGGCTCCGTGTCGCCGCGACGACCACGAACTTCGGATGGAGCCCTGGCGCGATCCTTATGAGCACCGTCGACTACACCCGAGCATGGGCGTCCTTGGCCCCCTCAGCGCTCGGCGTCAGTCTCAAGCCGCGCACGAACGCAGCCTCCGTACGAAATGCGATCGCGCGGGTGTTCGGTCCGACCAGTGGCCTTGAAGTATTGACTGCAAACGAGCGAGAGGCCGCGATCGACACTTCAGCCAGCGAAGGGCTCGGGCAGCTGGGAGAGATATCAACGCTGCTGGTATTGGCCGCGATCCTCGCTATGGCCGCGGCACTCGGCTCAAGCATCTGGCAGCGACGACAATCGATCGCCGAACTGCGCCTCGAAGGCGCTCCGCGCCGTCAACTCCAGCTCGTGCTGCTCGTAGAATCGACGCTGATGCTCAGCGCAGGGTGCTTGACCGGCGCGGTGGCCGGCGTCTATGGCCAGGTGGTGATCGATGGCTATCTCAGGCGCGTGACCGGCTTCCCGGTCGCCGGGGCCGCCGCAGGACAGCGCCCGATCGAGATATTCGCGCTGGTCATCGTCACTGTTCTCTTGATCGTCTCGCTCCCCGGCTGGTTTGCTTCGCGTGTTCCCGCGGCGCTCGCCTTGAATGAGTAGAGAGCAGTACACAGCTACTCCATGCAGAGCGCTGTTCGACCAAGCGACCCACTGACAGCCGACGGGTCTACCGGGAATGGCCCACTAGTGTTCCGAGTCGAGCGTGTCCGCATTCGGTGATCGTAGGCTCGTGACACGAGCCGGCATTGCCCTGGTATTTGCGAACATCCGTTTCTGGCCAACCGTGGCTCCGCTCGTTGGCGTACAGCTCAAGAGATGGGAGCGACGCGCACTCGCGATCAATGACCCCGTGCTCCAGACGCTCGCGCTCCAGAAGCTGCACGATGAGCGATTCAATGCCGAGGTCGCCGCCACTCTCGTGACGCTTGCTCCGCGCAAGCATCGCAAACGCGTAGTGGAAGCCGTCGTGGCCTACGAGGTCATGTATGACTATCTCGACGGGCTGACAGAGCAGCCAGCGGCCGACCCTCTACGCAATGGACACGAACTGTACCGAGCGTTTGTTGAGGCGATTGCCATGGACGTCGAACCTGCCGGTGACTACTACGCTTTTCATCCGCAATCGGATGATGGTGGCTACCTGGAGGAACTGGTCCGGGTCATACGCGGTGCGCTCGAGCAACTACCTTCCACGACCACGATCTCTGTGGCCTGCCGGCGCGCAGCGGGGAGGTGTGCCGAGGCGCAAATCCGTGCTCATGCGGCTTCACTGCTGGGAACCGCACAGCTTGAACAATGGGCATCCAGCGAAGCTGCCGGCACTCCGCTTGGGTGGCAGGAGTTCCTGGCAGGCGCGGCGTCCTCCGTACTGGCTGTTCACGCGCTGATCGTTGCGGGTGCCAATGCGCAGACGACAGCCGATGAAGCCGACGAGATTGACACGGTTTACCTATCGATTTGTACCTTGAGCACCATGCTTGACAGCCTCGTCGACTATGACCGAGACATACAGGCAGGTCAGGCCGGATACATCCGCTACTACGAGCAGCACGACGTTCTAGCGCGCGATCTTGCCAATGCAGCACGCCGCGCGGTGGTTCACGCCGCGCCACTGCCCAGCGGCGGGCACCACATCATGACCTTGGTGGGCGTCGCCGCCTATTACGCATCGGCACCGACAGCTCGCGGCGAATTTGCCCGACCTGTGACCCTGAGTGTATGTCGAGAGCTCAGGCCCCTGATCACACCAACGCTTGCGGTCATGCGTGCCTGGCGACTGGCAAAGCGTGTCCGCCGTCTGACCTCGGAGGTGACCGATCGCTCATCTAATGTGGTTCGCCGTAGCAGTCGATGAGCCGCATAGCCAGGCAGCGCGCCACGTCGCGATCATCGCCGACGGCAACGGTCGTTGGGCGCAATCGCGTGGACTGCCGGTCAACGACGGCCACGAGGCGGGGGCTGACACCCTCAGAGCACGCCTAGGCGACGCGATCGAGCTCGGCATAGAGGAGCTGACCGTGTTCTCGTTCTCAACCGAGAACTGGACGCGTCCTGTTGAGGAGGTGTGGGGCTTGATCGCGATGCTCACGCGACGCATCGCCGAGGAGGCCCCGCAGTTGAACCGAGCGGGAATCCGGATGCGTTTTGTGGGGCGCCGCGATCACGCTCCCGATGCGCTCGTCGAGCAGATGCGCTCCTCTGAAGCGTTGACCGCGGGCAACCGACGCCTGGTCCTGTTCATCGCCCTCAATTATGGGGGGCGCGCGGAGATCCTGGACGCCGCCAGGCGCTTTCGCGGCGGCGGCGAGGAGGAGTTTCGCCACTGCCTGTACGCGCGCGACATGCACGACCCGCAGCTCATCATCCGGACTGGCAACGAGAAGCGGCTGTCGAACTTCCTGCTATGGCAGGCAGCCGATGCCGAGCTCGTATTCCGCGACGAGCTGTGGCCGGACTTCACGCGAGCCTCGCTCGAACAATCGCTCGGCGAATATTGCACTCGGCGGCGAGGCCCAACCGATGTCGGCCGACTCCGATACGAGCCCGAAGGCGAGATCGCGGCCAAGCGATCGACGTATGCTGTTCTATAAAATGATTTGAAAGAAACTGGTAGCGGCAGACAGTTGAGATTACAATGATCAATGTATCTATAGCTGATAGGGGACGAGACACCGCAACCGGGGCATCGGCGGCGCTAACGGCCCTGAGGATGACGTCGATCGCGCTCCTCGCGACGGCGGCCCTTGGACTGGCAGCCCGATCCGCCGTCGCACAAAGCCCGAAGCCTCCAGTGGCAGCGCTCGCGGCGCGCGCGCTAAATGCCATCGACACGGCTCATCTGCATTACATGAGCAGCTCGGGATCGCTGCTCTTCGAGGAAGGCTCGGCCTCGGGGACCATCCCCGGCAAGATGCAGGTGCATTGCGAAGTAGGTCCCACCCTGACAGCCAGCTTCACCATCTTTGTTCGCGGCGCGGGAGCGATCGACGGACGCGGCACAGCCAAGGCCCATGGGTCCGGCGTATACGAAAGCTTTGCCGGTACGCTGACCGTGACCGGTGGTAGCGGGCGCTATGCGCACGCTCGCGGACACGCTGGACTCTACGGTGTATTCGACCGCCGCACCTACGGGCTCACCGTGCAGACAACCGGCCGGCTCTCTTACTGACTGGCACGGCAGAGCGACCGCCAGCCTTGCATCGACTTCACAACCTGCTGGCGATAATCATCCTCTGCGGCTGCTTGCCCACGGCCGCCCACGCAGCGCAATCCGTGCGACTCGACGCGACCCTAACGCCAGAGCATCTCGGCCAGGAAACAACAATTGGATTCGGTTTCCAGGTCGTCGCTCACGGCAGCCGTCTGCCCTCTCCGCTCACCAACGTCGAAATGCGCTATCCGGCTCAGCTCGGGATCGCGCTCAGCGGTCTGGGCTTCGCGAGCTGCTCGCAGGCTAGCCTCGAAACTGCAGGACAGCAGGGATGCCCGCCAGACTCGCTCATGGGCTATGGAGCGGCCACCGCCGAGATCCCGATCGGTCCAGCCCTCTTCAGCGAGACCGCAAAGGTCACAATCTTCCGCGCACCCGCGCAAGCGGGACAGATCGGCCTGCTCTTCCACGTCGATGCCGCCAGCCCGGTCAGCGCCGAACTCGTATTCCCCGGACTGCTGCTCTCGGCATCGCCTCCGTTTGGCGGGCGCATCGATATCAACGTCCCCCTCGTTCCGAGCCTACCGGGCGGGCCCAATGTCGCCGTGGTCAAGCTGCACATGACCGTCGGTCCGGCAAAAAGGATCTTCTATTACGAACGGGTCCACGGCAAGACGCTGCGCTATCACCCCAGGGGAGTGCTCCTGCCCGACTCATGCCCACACGGCGGCTTCCCATTCGCGGCCTCGTTTACCTTCGAAGACGGCAACCATGCCACCGCTGCTGCCACTGTGCCCTGCCCTCATCCGTCGAGATACAACGTCGCCTCCCGATGAGGCGTGCACGGTGCGGGCTCAAGTCTTGCGCCGCAAGTCTGTGCCAGCTGCGCGTTTGCGGGCATTTTGTGAGGCGCCCAGCGCCACTAGATCACCGGGCTCCAGGCCGAGATACCGCCGGATACGTGCGGATTCCGGCGGGCTTGTGCCGCGATGTGGGGGTCGGCGGCACAAACCCCAGGGCGGCGATACGCAGCGGGAGGCCCGTGGGTCTAGGTTGTGGTGTGGACAACGACATCAGCGATGTCGAGTGCGCGGTACGCGGCCGCTCCGTCCTCGGCCATTCAAGCAAAGCGCCACCGCGTCTGGCTGAACTGCTCACCCTTGCCAAAGCCGAGAATCGTCGTGGGCGCGACCCGATAGACGAGCGCCTTACCGGCGCGGATCGCGTCGCTGAGACCAAACCACGTGCCCTCGGGTGCCGTGAAGTGCGCCCCGTACTTCGACTCGTAGGCGTTGGCGACCTGTTCGAGCTCCGCTGCATCGCCAACCTCGACGGCCTGTCCTTCGACCACGACATCGAGACCGTCGAGACCGTTCTGGCCCGTGGTGAGAATGCACTGTGGGTTCCGCCGGAGGTTCTTTGCCTTACGCTCCTCTGGACCCGTGCAAAAGTACATCGCGTCGTCGTGCCACACACCCAACAGCGGCGTGACGTGCGGGCGTCCATCGGGACGCACCGTCGAGATCCAGAACACCTCCGCCTCATCGATGTGCCGTCGGCACTCCGCCCAACCTGTCGGGGGCGCCCCCCGACTACTGAACCCAGCGTCGAGCTCTGCAACCGGCATCTTTACCGCCATCTCAGGTCCGTGGAGTTACGCTTCGAGAGGACCGGGAAGGCGGGGCAGGCCGTCGTCGGGAATTGGCTCCCAAACGGCGGCGCTGGCAACATGCAGGCGACCCATCGGCCGTACCCCGGGGTCGCTGTCGAAGGATCCCATGCGAACGTTGATGAACTCCGGGTTCTCCGGATGCTGTCCGAACAGCGCTGAGCCGCAGGTGCCGCAGAATGCCTTGTCGGCTCCGTCACCCGCGTTCCAGCGCCGGATATGGTCCTCGCCACTGACGATTCGAAAAGTCCCGGCGTTGGCGATCGCCGATGGCGAGGCGGCGGTGCCCGTTCGTCGTTGACAGCGGGTGCAGTGGCAGTATCCGGCGCGGGGCGGCGGCTCGGTGAGCTCAAAGCGCACCGCGCCACAGTTACAGCCGCCGGTTAGAGGCAGAGACGACTCAGGCACAGAGCCGATCATAGCGCCATCGACGCTTTCGGCTTTGGCCCTTTCCGCGTCGTCGTCCTCGACTTCGTCCATCAGCGACGCGGTGCCTTCCTTCACCACGCTCGTGCGCGCGGTGGCGCAGCCGATGTATCTCGCGGATCCCTGAAAGGCGGCTGGCCACCGTCAGCACGACCGCAGACAAAGACCGATCAACGCAACGCGCTAAACGAGGCGGGGATCGATCAGCGCGGCTCTCGCGACAACGACTACCTCACGACCGCGAGCCACGCCGACATCGGACGGCTCATGGACGCCTTCGCCGAGCGCTTCAAGGCGCTTCATCCTCTGTTCAAGCCCGAGGCATATGAACCCCAAAATCCGACGAGCGAGCTGAACATGATCACCTACCTCGTCCCTGTCGCCCTGCTATTGGACCACGGCATGGCGACGAATAACACGGTCTAGGTCGAGTTTTACTTCGAGTCCAACCTGCCACCGGCCGAGACAGTCGGCGGGAACATCGGCCCCACTCAACGCACGGTCCGTGCTCGGATGCCCGAGCTGCCCTACCAATTCGTGCTGAAGCTGATGACCCTGGCGGCCTCTCCGGTCGGATCGATGAAGCACGCCGCAGCGATGCGATACCCCGCCAGCTATACGACCTCGACATCCTGCTCGCGAGCTTCGTCAACTCCGGCCAGTGGGAAGCGATGGTCGCCTACTGCCCTGCACGCTACGCACGCGAATACGAGACCCGGACTCGTGACGAACGGCCGCTGAGCGTCTGGCCGATCGCGTCAACTGCCCGGATGGCTTGGACTACGCGGCGCTGGGGCGCCGAGCGCGTCGAGGGATTCGCGCCACCGGCTGGTGATCGCCATGTATTGCTCCTCGACATAGGTAGCGATCTCGTCAGCCTCGATGGTGTAGGTGTCGGCGATCCAGTTGAGGATCGGGAGGCGCGAGTAGCCGCTGGCGTGAAACGAAGCCAGCAGCTTGGGCAGTGACTCTCCGCTCTCGATGAGCACCAACAGCCGCTCGAACTCATCGAGGCTACAAACCGTGGGCGGCCCGACTCGCGGGTCGCTGAACGAGCCCTCCGGGAGGAACATTTCGGCCCAACGCCACAGAATTGGCGTCAACGCGATCCCTTCCCCAGCGAGCAGCAACACCGGCCAGACCTTGACGGTTTCCACGTCACACACGCCTGGCGGCGTAAACAGTCCTTCGAGCAGCTCGTCGATACGTTTTTGGAGTTTCTCCAGCTTCCCGGTCAGAAGCTTCGTGAGTGTCTCGTGCACTTCGTGCGGGGTCGGATCGACGCGCGCCTCGCGGCGTATGCGCCCCGAATAGACCTCGATCAGGACGAGGTCCGGCGGTTGCGAGATCGAGATGTCGGGACTCCAGGCTCGAGATTTATTGAGTAGATAGGGCTGCTCGCCGGAGACGCGGGCGGGTGGGTCCGACTCGTGCACCTCGTACGAGCGTTTGGCGAGATTGAGCACGTAGTGCTCCGCGAGCGGGCCACAGAACCGTGTGAAGCGTTCAACCCGGCTGTCCTCGGTGCTCCCGGCGTCCTCTCGGCCCCGGGCGGCCTCCATCATCCTGAAGTAGATGCCGCGGGTCATCCACGCCTGCAACGCTCGCGGCGAGAGCAACAGCAATGAACCGTTCTCGCCGCGTAGAAATGGCTGCAGCTCAAACGGCGTGTGATCCCATCCGATGCGCGCCGCCGTCTGTCCCGATGCCGAGAACGCCCGACGATACTCCTCCCGGGTCGCCGAGATCGAGCGTGCGAGCCGGTCCGCGAGCTCCGCCGGAACCACGCTGTCCAGATACCTGGCCGGTATGCGCACCGCGCGCTGCTGAAGGGTGGCATCCGGGTCTAGTGCCCGAGCAGTATGTAGGAGGACGAACCCGTAGAGGATCTGATCGGCAAGCGTGGTCTCGTAAGCATCGAGAGACCAGTCCTCTAGAGGACAATAGTTGCTGGGATCGCCGATTCCGGGGGTGGACGCGAGCTCGACGAACATCGTTGAGGCGTGCACGACGCTGTCGGGCAGAAACGGCAGGAAGTGGTAGGAGCCGAGCCGCACTGCTTGTGCCGCCGCGTGCATGATTTTGTTGCTGTCAGACGCCGAGGTTTTCGGCAGCGCGTCCGGGAGCGCGAGCAGGCACGCGATCACGATCCGCGCCTGTTCGTCCTCTAGCGAGTCGCCGTCTGAGGCAGAGTGTTCGACCAGTAGCCGCTGGAAGACGGTGAGGTAACGCGGATCAAACACGATTCGCCCCGGCCCGCCGGTGAGGAACCTGCGGACAGCCTCCAGCACCGGCCCATCGATCAAGACATCGCAAGCGAGCCGCCAATGCAGATCCGTGTCATACCGCGCGTGATAGAGAGCGCCAGCGAGAGCCGACAACGAGAGCATCGTCGCCTCAAACGGCAGCTGCGCGATGCGCTCGAGCACCGTGTCGAAGCTCAACGTTTCCCCGAGCAACGCCTCCCAGCTAGCGATCTTTACTTCGTACCGATCCCTCGGCGGTACAGGCCCAGGCCACGACAAATCGATGTGCTCGCCGGGGACATCGCGTGATCCCAACGGCACCCAAATCCCATACGGACCGGCCTCAAAGCCACGCACCGCAGCAATACTGCCAGCACCTCGCCGTCCGCGAGAGAGTCCTCGCGGTTGGAGGCGAGATGACCGCCGCGATCGCGCACGAGCGGCAGGGCAGCCTTTGGGGTCGCTTGGGGCGCAGAGTGGGCAGGCCATCGTTCAGTCCACGCCCCCCGAGCGACCTACCCGAGCCGCGGATCGCCACCGTCCCGTGGCCGCGACGGCGTCTCTAACAGACTCTAAGAACTCTAACGCTCTCTAATAGGGTCGGTTATGGTGGACAGTATGCAAAACCCCTTCCACGCCAGCTTCGGTGTCAGCCCGCCGCTGCTGGTCGGCCGCGACGACCTCCTCGATGAATTCGCCGAGGGACTGGAGGATGGCCCCGGATCGGCGGGCCGTGCGACCCTCTACACCGGCGCTCGCGGTGCCGGCAAGACGGTCATGCTCAACGCTGTCGAGGACCGCGCTCGCGAGCAAGGCTGGCTCATCGTCAGCGAGACCGCGAACCCCGGCTTCGTCTCGCGGATAACCCAGCAGCACCTCCCACGACTGCTGCGCGACTTCGACCCCAAGGCGGTGCAGCGCCGCATAAGCAGTGTGAGCGCTCCGCTGCATATTGGCTCTCTCACCTGGAGCACGATCGAGGCGCACGTCGTCCGAGCAGGTCTGCGTAACCAGCTCAAGATGCTCACCGACCTGCTGGCGGAGCAAAGCACCGGCGTCCTGATAACCCTTGACGAGATCCACCAAAACCAAATCGAAGAGCTGCGCGAGCTCGCCACCGTCGTGCAGCACACGTTCCGCGAGAATCGCGAGCTTGCGTTTGCCGGTGCCGGCCTCGCCGCAAGCGTCAGCGACGTTGTCAACGACGACGTTCTCACCTTCCTGCGCCGAGCTGAACGGCACACCCTCGGCTCAGTAGTCAGCCCCGACGTTGAACGCGCCCTGCGTGAACCGATCCAGAAAGCCGGCCGCGACATCGGCGACGAGGCCCTACAGATCATGGTCGACGGGGCCCGCGGCTACCCCTTCCTGCTCCAGCTGGTCGGCGCCCAGGTGTGGCGGATGAACCCCAGCGCGCCGGAGATCACCGCCGAAGACGCTACCCGTGGGGTCGCCCGAGCGCGTCGCCGACTCGGCGCGCTCATCCACGAGCCGGCGCTGAGCGCCGCATCAGACATCGGCAAGTCATTCCTGCTCGCGATGGCCCAGGACGACGGTCCGTCCAAGATGGCGGACATCCAACAGCGCCTCGGTGTCGACGTGAACTACGCCAGCCAGTACCGCCTACGGCTCATCGCAGCCGAGCTGATCTATCCCACCCGCCGCGGCTACGTCGACTTCGCTCTACCCTACCTACGCGAGTACCTCCGCCAGCACTCAGCCATCGACGTATGATCGGCGCCGGAACCACGAGATCGGCAGACCCCCGAGCCCTGGGGCCGGCTTGCTCCCTGCCTGCGACTCGCGCTCGCCGGGCGAGTCGCGAACGCTCATACCGCGCTTAGCAAAGTCTAATCCGTGTCGATCAGAGACGGGGGTTTGGGAGGTTTATCGAGATCGCGTAAACCCTGTAAAACTCTGTCAAACACGCGTAGTAGATCGAACTGAGGACACCACGATTCGCGGGTATGGTCCCCACATCTCTAGACGGGGAGACACGGAAGAAACCGCACAACCAAGCCAATTCCCGAGTCCTCGCGACATGTCGCCTGCTGCCTAGAACTAGCCGGCAGCACCACACAAGGCGCGGTTTTGGACCACGAATTGGACCACGGGCACGAAAATGGCCTCAAACATGCCCAATAAGCTGGCCGCAAGCGCACCAAAAACCTAGTGATTACAGGCAAAACGGGAAATGGCGAGAGGCGGACTCGAACCGCCGACACCTCGATTTTCAGTCGAGTGCTCTACCAGCTGAGCTATCTCGCCGCAACCCCTCGATCCTAACGTTTCTCCGAGGGTTGGGGGACCCGACAGGGTGCGCGCTGGGGGGTCGGACGCCGCTCGGCGGTCGTTCTGGCGGGTCCGGCAGCGCGGGGGCGATAGCCGTCGGTCCTCTACAGTGGCGCCGGCCAGATGAGTGACGACGAACTTGACGAGCTGATCCTCGCCCGACTGAGAAATCGGCGGCAGCACCCCGCGCGCACGGAGATCACCGCCGCGACGCAGAGCCCAGCCGATCTGGCGACATCGTTTAACGAGCCAGAGACCCGCGTCGAGGCGCGCCGAACGTCGCGAGGCTCAGTAGCCCCTCATTGCGTCACCCAGAGCCCTTACGCGATCGGCTCGGGTTGAACAGAAGGCATTCGGCGTCTTGTATCGCGATCGCGATGATCTCCTCCCGGCTGAGGCTGACGGTGCAGGCGAGTCTGCAGACGATGCGACCGGGTACATCGAGAGCATGCAGGTGTAGATCTCCGCGAGCTCTTCACAAAACAGGCCGGAATCGGTCGGGGCGTCCCAGGGCGACCAGGTCACGCCGGGTGGATGACTACTCTGCGCAGCTCTGGACCCCACAAGGAGGAGATTGTCGTGCCATTGACTCAGACGCAACTCGCCGGTGCTGTCGCCGATCGCGCCGAGATCACCAGGGCCGAGGCCAAGCGCGTGCTCGACGCCCTCGAGGATGTGGTACTCGAGGAGATCGCCAACGCCGAGAAGATAAAGATCGGCGGGCTCGTGCAACTGACGGTGCGCGTAAAGCCCGCCTCCAAGGCACGTAAAGGACGCAACCCTGCGACTGGCGAGGAGATCACGATCGCCGCGAAACCCGCATCCGTGGATCTCCGCGCACGGGCGCTGACCAAGGCCAAGAGTGCACTACCGTCGGTGCAAAAGGCGCGGCGCCGACTGAACTGACACACACACGACCCTTTGTACTCTTCGCGGCGGGGGTCTGCTCGGTGAACTCGGATTGAGAGTTCGTGCAAGGACACGACCCGATGCTAGTCCTCGCTGCGCTGCCGTCAATCGGAGTGTTCAGCGCTGCTGGGCTGATCCCGACCGGGCCGCACAGCCTCGCGCGGTGACATCTTCTACACGATCACCGTTGGGAACACGCATGGCACTGCACCAGCCCCGAGCATGAAGCGCGGCGGACCAAGCACTTCCACTATCCCGGCGCAAGCGAGCGTCCCGGCACGCCACATGGTCGAGCTCAGCGACGCTCGTCGATGAAGCCGACGACGGCAACCTGCGTCGCTCGACATGCCAATCCCCCTCCTCCGCCCAAGCACCAAGCGGCGTGGCTCGTCGTTCTCATCCTGGGCAGGAGCGAGGCTGGGCGATGCCGACACGCCTGGATCTCACGCAAAGCGCTGGCCCGCGGGCGCGTGCTGTACACATAGAGGCACTTGGTAGCGGTATGGGCATCCTGATCTTTGCAGTTTCGCTGTGCGATCACGAAGTGCCTCAATCTCGTCAGCCACGAGACGCTCCATTATTCGCGTCCGGCCGTGAGACCTAGAATAGCCGCCTATGGCTATGGACTACGAACAGATCGCTACCGAAATAAGCGACGGCGTGCTCACGATCACGCTCAACCGTCCCGAGCGGTTGAACGCGTGGACGGCGCAGATGGGCAGGGAGCTGCGGAGCGCCTTCGACCGCGCAGATGACGATGACGAGGTGCGCGCGATCATCGTCACCGGCGCCGGCCGTGGCTTCTGCGCGGGGGCAGACCTCGCGAGCGGTGGTGACACCTTCGACTACCGAAAGCACGAAAGCGCCGGCCAAGCGCGCGACAACGGCGGCGAGTTCACGCTGCGGGTCTTCGAATCGACCAAGCCGGTGATCGCGGCGATCAACGGGGCCGCCGTGGGCGTCGGTGCGACGATGACGCTGCCGATGGATGTGCGTCTCGCGTCCGAGAACGCTCGCATGGGCTTCGTGTTCGCGCGGCGCGGCATCATTCCCGAGGCGTGCTCAAGCTGGTTTTTGCCGCGCATTGTCGGCATCAGTCGCGCGATGGAATGGGTTGCGACCGGGCGCGTGTTCTCCGCACAGGAGGCGCTGGAGGGCGGGCTCGTGCGCAGCCTTCACCCCAAGGACGAGTTGCTCGACGCCGCCCACGCGCTCGCACGCGAGATCGCCGAGAACAGTGCCTCCGTCTCCGTTGCACTCGCCCGCCGACTCATGTGGAGGATGCTCGGCGCCGAGCATCCCATGCTCGCCCACCGCGCCGACTCGCGGGGGATGGTCGCACGCGGCCAATCCGCGGACGCCGTCGAGGGCATCACCGCGTTCCTCGAGAAGCGCCCCGCGAGCTTCCCCGACCGTGTCAGCGACGGGTTGCCCGACATCATGCCCGGTTGGAGCGCGCCGGAGTTCGAGTAGCCGCTGGGCGAAGAGCGGGCTGGCAAGGCGGACGGAGCCCGACCTGCGCGGCCATACGCGAATTGAGAGGCGGCCCATCCGTCGCTCGGAGACGTCGACTACCCGCAGGTGCTCATCGACCATCAAGCAGCCAAGCGCGCGCATGAGGCCGAGTGGTCGAAGGCGCAGAGCTGACCCGAACGCCGAGGATGCTCGCCGGGAGCCGCGCAGCATCAGTGCGCTAGCGTATCCTGTGATGGAGCCCTCCTCAGTCATAGATCGTTCCGTCGACGCGCCGCTCGACTACTCTTCCTACACTGGGCAGGCACCAGCATCACCAGCCGGGCCCGTAGAGGACACGGAGCCACTGCACGCACCGCCGGGCGTCCCGCTGCCTCGGGCCCTGCAGACTCTGCGCTTCACCAAGCGACAGATCCAGTTCGTGTTCGCCGCGCGACGCGAGCTCGGTGAGGTATTCGAGGTTCGCTTCGTGGTGATCCCCGGCGGGGTCGTCGTAACAAGTCACCCCGACCACGTTCGCTCCCTGTTTACCGCAAAACCCGAGCTGGTGCCCTCGCTGACCGCTGAGTCGCCGCTGCGCCCGATCGTGGGGCCAAACTCGGTATTGACCGCGAACGGACCAAGTCATCTGCGCCAGCGCAAGCTGCTCCTGCCTGCATTCCACGGTGAGGCGATCGAGGGTTACGCGCAGATGATTCGCGACGTCACCGAACGAGAACTGGACCGCTGGCCCGTTGGCCGACCGTTCGCTCTTGCCCCAAAGATGCAGGCCATCACCCTCGACGTGATCATGTCGGGCATCTTCGGCATCGAGGGTGCTCCCGCACGGGGGACCACCGAGCATCGGCTGAGAGCCGCGATCAAGCAGCTGGCGGCGGCCTCGACTTCTCCGCTGGCGCTGTTTGGTGAACTCTCGAACCTAGGACGCGAGCAGCCCGTCGGTCTCACGCGAGGCGCGGTGGCCCTGTTGGATCGCGCGACCTACCCCGTGATCGAAGAGCGTCGTCGCGCGGCCGACCTTGATGAGCGGGGAGACATCCTCTCGCTGCTGTTGCGCGCCACGAGCGAGGACGGCGAGCGGATGACCGACCACGAGCTGCGCGATGAGCTGCTCACACTCGTACTCGCCGGCTTTGAGACGACTGCCAACTCGCTGGCCTGGACCTGGGAGCGCCTGGTCCGCACCCCGGCAGCGTATGAGCGCTTGCGCGACGCGGTGCGCTCAGACACTGGGGCCGCGGAGCATGTGGAGGCGGCCATCATCGAGGGTATGCGCTCACGTCCCGTGATCCCGATCATCGGACGCCGAGTCGCCGTGCCTTGGCGACTCGGAGAGTACGTGGTACCAGCGGGACAGGGTGTCAGCATCAGCATCCTGCTTGTTCATCATCGCGAGGACCTCTACCCCGACCCATTCACCTATCGCCCCGAGCGCTGGCTGGATCATAGTCCGGGCACATATGAGTGGCTGCCTTTCGGCGGCGGCACCCGTCGCTGCCTCGGTGCGGCGCTGGCGATGGCCGAGCAGCGTGTGGTGCTCGAGGCCATGGTCCGCCGCCTGGACCTGGATGCCGACCGGCCCGAGCCCGAGCACGCGCACCATCGTAATGTCACCATGATCCCCGGGCGCGGCGCGCGGGTGATACTGCGATCGCGCGTCGCCGGATGAGCAGCCACGTTTAGCCGGACGTTGCGACGCTCTCGAATTCCTCCACCAGCGCCCTGTAGGTACGCCGCAATCCATCGCCGATCTCAACCTTGGCCCGCCATCCAAGCTCGCGCTCCGCGAAGCTCGTGTCCAGACAACTGCGCTGCAGCTCGCCCACGCGCAGATCCGCAAGCTCGGGCTCGATGTCCGACCCGGCGGCTTGCTTGAGCACGCTCCACAGCATCGCCACGTCGGTCTCCACGCCGGTGGCGATGTTGAACGTGCCGCGCGTGCCGTTGGCGGCAATCAGCGCCGCAACGACGTCGCCGACGTAGACGTAGTCACGCGTGGGCTTGCCGTGGCCGAACATCTTCGGAACACGGCCCGTGTGGAGATGATCGGAGAAGATCGCCACCACACCGGCCTCGCCGTGGGGACTCTGGCGGGGGCCGTAGACGTTGCCCAGACGACACACCGCGTGTGGCACGCCTGATGACAGCGACCACGTGTTCAGATATGCCTCAGCCGCCCACTTCGAGGCGCCGTAGGGCGCGAGCGGGGCGGGGATGCGCTGCTCGGAGGTGGGCAGCGGCGCGTCGTCGCCATACAGGGCGCCACCCGTCGAGGTGAACGACACCGACGCGCCGAGCCTGGTGGCGGCGTCGACCACATTCAGCGTGCCGAGCACGTTGACGGCACAGTCGCGGCCGGGGTCGGCCACCGACGCTGTGACCGACGCCTGCGCGGCGAGATGGAACACAGCGCTCGGCCGCACCTCCTCGAACGCCTTGCTGAGCGCATCGCGGTCGACGATGTCGAGCTCGCACAGCCGCGCTCCCTCGGGCACCTTGGCGGCGCTGCCGGAGGACAGGTCGTCGATCACCGTCACCTCGTGGCCGGCTAGGAGCAGAGCGTCGGCGAGGTGCGAGCCGATGAAGCCGGCGCCGCCGGTGACGATCGAGCGTTGTGACATTCGCGGAAGATTACCCGCGCGCGAGCAAATAGCGATTCATCGTGGCCATCACCCGTCGCGTGATGGCGCTGGCGCGCTGTGCGGTGTCGGGGTCAATCTCCCCGCTCTGGTGCAACTCCTCGATGCGACGCATCGCAGGCGCAACCACCTCGTCCTGCAGTGTGGCCGGGTCGATCCCGTCCTCCAGGGTGGAGGCGATCGCCTCCTCGGCGAGCTCAGCGTCGCCGAGGCGCATCGCGTCGGTGTAGATCTCCAGGGCGCCCGCGATCAGCGAACGCGGGTCTGAGCGCTCGCGCGTGCGAGCGTCTGTGCCGGTGCTGTCGAGCACCTCCATGAACGCTTGCAGCAGGACAGGGTCGAAATGGCGGTCGGACTGCTCGAGCATCATTTCCACAGCCTTCTCGACCGGGAACGCCTTGCGATAGACACGGTGGCTGGTGAGCGCGTCGAACACGTCGGCGATCGCCACTATCCGCCCCTCGATCGGGATGTTCTCCCGCTCCAGGCCTCGGGGGTAGCCGCCGCCGTCCCAGCGCTCATGGTGGCTGAGCGCGATCGTTGCGCCCATGTCGAGGATCGAGGAGGAGGAGCCGCGCAGCAGCCGGTGGCCCTCCTCGGCGTGGGTCTCCACGATTGCGCGCTCCTCGGGGGTAAGCGAACCGGGCTTCAGCAGGATAGTGTCGGGAATCGCAACCTTGCCGACGTCGTGCAGCGGCGCGGCGTGGCTGATGCGTCGACAGAACTCCACACTCATTCCGACCGCTTCGGCCAGCAGCGTGGAGAAGCGCCCGATGCGCTCGATATGAGCGCCGGTGTCCTCGTCGCGAAACTCGACTGCCATCGAGAGGCGACGGACCGTCTCAGCCTGCGCGATCTCGAGCTCTGACAGAGCGCGACGCAGGTCGTCGTTGCGCTCGTCGACCTCGCTCTGCAGTGCGCGGCGGCGATCATCCCCGAGCAGCCAGCCGGCGACAGCGGCAACGAGCGCGAGCATGAGCGTGCCGAGCGCTGTCAGGACGGGTCCTCCTGCCACCAGCGCGACGATCGCGCCAAGCGCGGGCAGCGCCAACAGCGGAGTCCTGCGGCGCGAGGGGCGGCGGCCGGGATGGCGTCCCTCGGGTATCGAGAAGTTGGGGGTGGGACCGTCGACGCGCGCGGACTGCTCGCCGCTTGCGCCGCCGAGCAATGCCCGCAGCTTGCGGGACTGAGCGCTCGGCTCGGCGTCCTGCGGCAAGGACGGATCGCGCGTGGCGAGGCCGTGCGTCAGCGCCACCCCGCTGGGGGTGGTCCGTTGAAAGCCCACCTTTGTGACTTCACGCACGAAAAGCACTCCGTTCTTACGGCTAGTCGTCTATTCGACCGCAATCACGTTCCGCTTGAGTCGACGGAGACGAGCTACGCGAACCGGCTCCTATCTTTGGGCTCTGAAATTTGCCCTTGGCAAGCACGGCAGACTGCCCGCTACCCCCTGAGCGGTACTTCAAACGCACCGCTTGGAACGTGTCTCAAACCGCCAGCGCGACATACTTCGTCTCCAGGTACTCGGCGATGCCCTCAAAGCCGCCCTCGCGTCCGAAGCCAGACTGCTTGACCCCGCCGAAGGGCGCGGCCGGGTTTGAGACGATGCCCTGGTTGACGCCGACCATGCCGGCCTCGATCGCCTCCGCGACCCGCAGCGTGCGGGCCAACTCACGCGTGTAGAGATAGGCCACGAGCCCGTACTCGGTGGCGTTGGCTGCGTTTACCGCCTGCTCCTCGGTGGAGAACGCGCTGATCGGTGCGACGGGGCCGAACACCTCCTCGCGCAGTATGCGCGCGCCGGCGGGCACCTCGGCGAGCACGGTTGGCTCGAAGAAGTAGCCGGGGTGGGCGGGACCCGACAAGGGCTGACCGCCGGTCAGCAGCTTGGCGCCGCTGCCGACGGCGTCCTGTACAAGCTCGGCGACGATGGCACGCTGGCGCTCGTCGATCAGCGGCCCAATATCCACGCCCGGCTCGGTGCCACGACCGATCTTCAAGGTGGCCATCCGCTGGGACAGGCGCGCGGAGAACTCCGCGGCGATCGACTCGTGCACGTGGAAGCGGTTGGCGGCCGTGCAGGCCTCGCCGACGTTGCGGAGCTTTGCGAGGAGCGCGCCCTCCACGGCGGCGTCGAGGTCGGCGTCCTCGAACACCAGGAACGGTGCGTTGCCGCCAAGCTCCATCGATACGCGCAGGACCTGCTCGGCCGACTGGGCGATCAGCGTGCGACCGACCTCGGTGGAGCCGGTGAACGACAGCTTGCGCGTGCGCGGGTCGCGCAGCAGCGGCTCGATCACCGCGCCCGAGTGGCGCGCGGTGATCACGTTCAGCACACCCCCCGGCAAACCGGCATCCTCCAGTACGCGGGCAAGCGCGAGCATCGACAGCGGCGTTTGCTGGGCGGGCTTGACGACCATCGTGCAACCGGCGGCGATCGCGGGGGCGATCTTGCGCGTGCCCATCGCCGTGGGGAAGTTCCAGGGCGTGACGAACACGCACGGACCGACCGGCTGGCGCATCGTGAGGATCCGACCGACGCCTGTCGTGTTGGTCATGTAGCGCCCGTGGATGCGCACAGCCTCCTCGGAGAACCAGCGCAGGAACTCGGCGGCGTAGGAGATCTCCGCGCGCGATTCGCCGAGCGCCTTGCCCATCTCCAGGGTCATCACGAGCGCCAGCTCATCGGCGCGCTCGATCAGTAGCTCGTAGGCGCGGTGCAATATCTCCCCGCGCTCGCGCGGAGCGGTGGCGGCCCAGCTGACCTGCGCGTCGGCGGCGGCTCCGAGCGCGGCCAGCGCATCCTCGGGAGTGGCATCGGCCACCTCGATCAACGGCTGGGCGGTGCTGGGATCCTCAACCGCGAGCGTGCCGCCGCCACTGGCCGCGAGCCACTGGCCGCCTATGTAGAGCTGCGTCGGCACACGATCCAGCGCCGCTCGCTCGCCCGCGCCCGACGGGGTGCCGGTGCCAGTCACCGTGCGGCGCTCAAGCATGCGTTGGGTCTATCCGAACCAGAGTTCATGCAATTCCTCTTGCTGACTGGCCGTTTCGAGATCGCGATCGGCTGACCGGGTACGTAGCCACGAGCACGGATGCTCCTGACGAGATCAACTTATCAGCGCTTGCACGCCCTGCTCAGGCGCGTGTCAATCGCGGCGGCGACAGCGGCACTGGCAGGCGCAGCCGTGTGGGTGCAGGCGCCAGCGTTGGCACGGGCCGGCGGGGCGAGCGCGTCGGAGCTTGTGATCGACGGTGCGGGTGACGGCCATGGCGTGGGCATGAGTCAGGATGGCGCACTGGGGTACGCCGAACACGGCTGGTCCTATGCGGCCATCCTTGGCCATTACTACACCGGCACCGCGCTTGGGCAGGCGCCGGCCAACACGATCGTGAAGGTGCTGGTGGGCTCGAAGGTCAGGGACGTGCCACTCGAAGAATATGTGCGGGGGGTGGTGGCGGCGGAGATGCCCTCCAGCTGGCCGCTGGCGGCGCTGGAGGCGCAGGCGGTGGCCAGCCGCACGTATGCGATCACCTCCGACGCGGGCGGCTCGAAGTTTGACGTGTATGCCGACGATCGCTCGCAGGTGTATCGCGGCAAGGCGGCGGAAACCTCGCGCTCGAACGCGGCGGTGGCGGATACCGCGGGACAGGTGGTCACCTACGGCGGACAACCTGCGATCACATACTTCTTCGCCAGCTCGGGCGGTCACACCGAAAGCGTCCAGTATGGGTTTCCGGGAGCGGCGGCGGAGCCGTGGCTGGTCGGCGTGGACGACCCATACGACGAGGGACCCCTGCATCGCTGGACGATCACGATGAGCTTTGCCTCGGCCGCGTCACGGCTGAGCGGACTGGTGGATGGCTCGTTTGAGGGCATCGAGGTGCTGGAGCGCGGCGTCTCGCCGCGGATCGTGCAGGCGGAGGTGCTGGGCTCCAAGGGCCACACGCCGTTGAGCGGCCCGGAACTCGAGGCGCGCCTCGGCCTGTACTCTAGCTGGGCCTATTTCAGCGTGAAGAACGTAAAGGGTGTGCAGGCAGAGCCAGACGCGAGCGGCCCGGCGGCGCCCCCCGCATCGGCACCGACTCCGGTGGGCGGTTCAGGCGGTGCGTCCTCAACGCCGGTGGCACAGCCGGCACGCGTGAGCGGCACCGGTGGTGTGAGCGCCCGTTAGCCATACCCTTATGGGCGATGGACAGGCCGCTGCTGATCGCCGACGTGCCGTGGCTGCTGTATCGCGCGTATTTTTCACTGCCGAAATCGATCAGGGGCGCGGATGGGCAACCGGTGAATGCGCTGCTAGGCACCGTCAACGCACTGTTGCTGGCAGCCGAGTCGGATCCGCCGCGCGCGGTGGTCGCGTGCTTTGGGGCAGAGCAGGCGCACTATCGCGTTGAGGCGTATCCCCCCTATCACGCCCATCGTGACCCGATGCCAGCCGAGCTGGCCGAGCAGTGGCAGCGCGCTCCCGCGTTGCTTGCAAGCCTTGGTTGGACGATCGCAAACGCACAGGAGCTGGAGGCCGACGACGCGATGGGATCGTTTGCGCGCGTTGAGGCGCAAGCGGGAGGGCGTGCCCTGCTGCTGACCGCGGATCGCGATCTTTACCAGGCGGTCGGCGAGCAGGTCGCGGTTTTGGATTTGGGGAAGGGTGGGGCGTGCATAGCGTTGGGACCGCTCGACGTGCAGGAGCGATACGGCATCGCGCCGGAGCAGGTGCCCGATTTCATCGCGTTGCGAGGCGACCCCTCCGACGGGTTGCCCGGCGCACCGGGGATCGGCGCAAAGACGGCGGCGCAGCTACTTCAGGCATACGGCACGCTCGAGGCGCTGCTGGAGCAGGCCGAGCGGCAGAGCGCGAACGCGGAGACCGGCGCGAGCGATCCCGGTGAGCGCCCACTGCGCCCACGGGTCGCGGCGACACTGAACGAAAACGCCGAGCTACTGCACACGTTCAAGCGGGTAGCGACGCTCGTGGACATCGACGTGAAGCGCCCGCCCGACAAGCCGACCGACTTCGCGGCCGGCGCGGCGGCAGCCAGGGAGATCGGCATGAAGCGCTTGGCAGAGCGGTTGGAGCAGCTTGCTAGGGCGTGAACTTGACCGTGATGACATCGCCGTCCTGCATGACGTAGTCGCGGCCCTCCAAACGCAAAGTGCCGCGCTCGCGCGCGCCCGAGTAGCCGGCGGCGTCCACAAGCTCGCGCCAGCCGACGACCTCGGCGCGCACGAAGCCCTTTTGGATGTCCGAGTGGATCTGCCCGGCGGCGTGCCAGGCGGTGAGCCCGTCGCGCAGGTGCCAGGACTGGGCGGGCTTGGCCTCGCCGGCGGTGAAGAACGCGATCAGGCGAAGCAGCGAGAAGGCGCCGCGCACGATCCTCTGCAAGCTGGATTCGCTGACGCCGAGCTCAGCTCGCATGAGCGCCGCTTCCTCCTCCTCCAGCTCTGCCAGCTCGGCCTCGATCCGCGAGCTGACGGCCACCACGCCTGCGCCCTGCGCCGCGGCGTGCTCGGCCAACGCGGCCGGCACCTCCTCGGAGCCCTCGTCCACGTTGACGACGAACAACACGGGCTTGGCGGTGAGCGCGCCCAGGTCGCGTAGCGCGTGGGGCGCATCGTCGGGCGGGGCGACCGAGCGCGCGGGTCGGCCGGCCTGCAGCTCGCCGATCACCTCGCGCAGCCACGCCTCCTCGGCAATCACCACGCGGTCTCCTCCCTTTGCCTGCTTGGCGACGCGATCGACGCGGCGCTCAGCCTGCTCGAGATCAGCCAGCACCAGCTCGGTCTCGATCGTTTCGATGTCGGCGAGCGGATCGACGCGGCCCTCAGGGTGGATCACGTTCTCGTCGGTATGCGCGCGCACGACGTGCACGATCGCGTCGGTCTCGCGGATGTTCGCCAGAAAGCGGTTGCCAAGGCCCTCGCCTTTGTGGGCGCCGGCGACAAGGCCCGCGATGTCGTGAAAGTCGATCGTGTCCCACACGATCTCCGACGCCCTTACGGTCTGGGACACCTCGACGAGTCGCTCGTCGAGCACGGGCACGACCGCCACGTTTGGCTCGATCGTGGTGAAGGGATAGTTGGCCGCCTCCGCGCCCGCCTTGGTGAGCGCGTTGAACAGCGAGGACTTGCCGGCGTTGGGCAACCCCACGATGCCGATGCGCGTGCTCATATGAGGATCACGATCTGCCTAGACGGACAACGGACGTCGTCGTCGGCCGCCTAGGCGGAGAAGCCGACGCCGCGATCGCTGTCCTCGCTGCGGACATATACGACCTGCCCGAGGTCGAGCCGCACGGGCCCTTCCTCGGTTTCAAGCTCGTGCCAGCCGCCGGCTCCGAGCGCGCGATGAAGCGTCTCCAACTGCTCGTCGGTGACGCGCAGCGCGAGCACCTGGCCGCCTTGAAAACCGACGCTCACACGTCTGTGACTCTTGGGCATCAGTGGACCTCCACGGGTTGCACCAGCTCGGTGAGCACCCGCTCGGTGCCTTTCGGCTCCAGGAACGCGACGAGCGCTCCGCGGATACCCACACGTGGGCGCTTGTCGATCAGGGGCTGTCCCGCCTCTTTCAGGGCGGCCAGGGTGGCCTCGATGTCGGACACCTGGTAGGCCACGTGGTGCAGGCCGGGGCCGCGCTTGGCCAGAAACTTGCCCACGGGAGTGTCGGGGCCGAGCGGGGCGAGCAGCTCGATGTGGTTCTCACCGACATCCAGCAGCACCGCCTCGACACCCTGCTCCTCGACGATCTCGCGGTGGGCCACCGCCATCTTGAAGGAGTCGCGATACAGCGCAAGCGAGGCGTCGATCTCCTCGACGGCCACGCCGATGTGGTCGATGCGGTTGAACATGGCTGGCGTCAGTGTATTGGCGGCGCGTCGATCTCGCGGCGCGCGAGTGCCCCGGCGGCTCCCGCTCGACACACGACGTCTACTTCGACCGCGCCCACCACGACGCCCGGCCCAACGCCGGGTACTACTGTCCCGCGGAAGGCGCCGGCTCGATCGCACTCGCGGCGGCCACCACGCGCAATCCGACGCCGGGGCGCCGTTCCAGGCGCGGCACGCCCTCCATGATCCGCTCTATCGCCTCGCGGTCGAGCACCTCGTTCTCGAGTAGCTCGTTCGCGATCGCATCCAGCAGCGGACGGTGCGCGAGGATCATCCGGCGTGCCGCCCGGCGGGCCTCGTCGATCAGCTCGCGGCGCTCCTCGTCGCGCAAGCGCAGCGTGGTCTCCGACAGTCGCACGTCGCCGTCGGGCGAGCGGCCCACGCCGGCGCTGCCCATCGCATAATCGTGCACCATCGAGTGGGCGATGTCGGCCACGCGCTTGAGATCGTCGGTGGCGCCGGTCGTGATTGCGCCGAACACGACCTGCTCGGCCACACGGCCGCCGAGCAACACCGTCATGTAGTCCAGCAGCTCCTCGCGCGTCTTCAGGTAGCGATCCTCCGCCGGCAGGTTGAGCGTGTAGCCAAGCGCGCGGCCGCGCGGCACGATCGAGATGCGGTGCACACGATCGACCGAGGGCAGCAGCTCGCCGCACAGCGCGTGGCCGGCCTCGTGATGGGCCACGACCCGCTTCTCGTGGGCGTTGAGCACCCGATGGGACTGCACTCCCGCGATCACGCGCTCCAGCGCGCTGTCGAAGTCGGCGCCGGTGATCGTGCGCGCCTTGCGCCGCGCCGCGAAGATCGCCGCCTCGTTGCAGATGTTCGCGAGATCCGCGCCCGTCAGCCCGCTGGTCTGCTGGGCCACGAGGCCGAGGTCCACGTCCTGTAGTGGCTTGTCGCGCGTGTGCACGCCGAGCACGCCCGTCCGACCCTTCACATCGGGAGGGGTCACGAAGATCTGGCGATCGAAGCGGCCTGGGCGCAGGAGCGCCGGGTCGAGCTTCTCCAAGAGGTTCGACGCGGCGATCACGACGAGCCGTCCGCTCGTGGCAAAGCCGTCCATCTCGACCAGCAGCTGGTTGAGCGTCTGGTCCTTCTCTCCGGAGAAGTCCGCGCCGCGGCGACCGCCGACGGCGTCGAGCTCGTCGATGAAGATGATCGCCGGCTCGTGCTTGCGCGCGATCGCGAACAGTCGCCTGATGCGAGCCGCACCGAGACCCGCGAACATCTCCACGAACGCGGCCGCCGACTGCGCAAAGAACTGGGCACCCGACTCGTGCGCGACGGCCTTCGCCAGTAGCGTCTTGCCGGTGCCGGGCGGACCATGCAGGAGGATGCCCTTGGGCACTTTCGCGCCAAGCGCCTCGAACTGCTTGGGATCGCGCAGAAACTCGACGATCTCCTGTAGCTCGGCCTTGGCCTCATCCACGCCGGCGATGTCATTCCAGGCCACCGACTGACTGGAGGACGGCTTGATCTGCTGCGGCTTGACCCGCGGCATCACTTTCAGCATGCGGATCATCACGAAGATGATCACCGCGAAGAACAGGATCATCACAACGCTGGACCACTGGTAGGACCAGTTCTGGATGTCCGTCACGAGGGATGTAGCTAGCGTCACCGTCCTTGGCTCCACTCCAACATTATGCACGACGCGCCGCATCGGGTGCGCCATGATCGAATCGATCCCGCAAACGAACGCGTCCGGGGGCGCCTCGACAAACCTGCCCCTCGGGCGCGCCAGCGGGTCAGAGTGAGAGCACGCGAACGGCGATGTCTCGATAGAACTCGCACGCGTAGGTCAGGTCGCGCACATCGATGCGCTCGTCGGCGGCGTGCATCAGTGCCTGGGTCTCCAGCAGCGATTGGTGGCGCTGGGGGAAGAAGCCGTAGGCGACGCACTCGGGGAACGCCGCGCGGAAGCGGTGCGAGTCGGTGAAGCCCGGCATGACCGTCGGCACCGTCTTTGCGCCCGGATCGTGCTTTGCCACCCACTCCTCGATCACGTCCATCAGGGGCGAGTCGATCGAAGAGCGATTGCCGCTCACACGCTCGGTGAAATCGATGCGCAGCGCATCGCTCGCTCCCACACCGCCCGACCCGTCGAACTCGATCGCCAGGCCGTCGATCCCGCCGAGCACCTGCTCGATCGCCCTCCTGGCGTCCTGCTCGCCCAGGCCCGGGGGCACGCGGCAATCCACGCGCAGCTCAGCGCTGGAGGGGATCACGTTGATCTTCTCCGACGCTGAGATCCTGGTCGGCGCGAACGTCACGCCAAACATCGGCTCGAACATCCTCAGCAGACGCTGGTCCTGCTCGCCCATACGCACGAGCGCGCCCGCCAGATCGAGCTCGTTCTCGCCCACCCCGCACAGGAACGCGAGCGGCTCGGTCGTCGGCGTGAGCTCCGCCTGGCGCGAGGCGAAGCGCTCCAGCACGGGCGCCATCTTCAAGAGCGCGTTCTCGCCCAGCTTTGGCATCGACGCGTGACCCGCCGCGCCGGCGGTCGTGACCGTGAAGCGAAACACGCCCTTCTCGGCGCAGCACACCCCGTAGTAGCGTCGGCCGTCGAGCTCGAAATGAGGTCCTCCGCCCTCGTTGAGCAGCATGTCGCAACGCACCTTCTCCGGGTGGTTCTCGCACAGCCACTTCGCGCCCAGCTTGCCGCCGGTCTCCTCGTCCACGACGGCCACGACCAGCAGCTCGCCGCGCGCTGGACGCCACCCTTCACGCGCGAGCCCGGCCACGGCCGCGACCTCGGCGGCGAGCTGCGACTTCATGTCCAGCGAGCCGCGCCCCCACACGAAGCCATCGGCAAGATCGCCCGACCAGGGGTCGTGCCTCCACTCGCTCGCATCCGCGAGCACCGTGTCGACGTGGCCGAGATAGCAGAGGGTCGGTCCGCCTCGCTTGGAATCGGTCGAATCGGCTTGGGTCGAAGCTCCGCTCAAACGCGCCACGAGATTCGGGCGCTCGGGGCTCGCACCGAGCAGCTCGCACCGAAAGCCGGCGTCGGTGAGAATCTGCTGTAGATGCTCGATCGCAGCGCGCTCGTTGCCGGGCGGGTTGACCGTGTCGAAGCGAATCAGGCGCTGAAGGAGCCTTGTTGCCTGGTCTCCCGCTCCATCCATTCCGCGGATCGTACGCCACTGGGCAAGCGGGGACAGGCAGCCAGCAGCGTCTGCGTGTAGGGGTGAGTGGGATGCTCGAGCAGCTCGCGCGCATCGGCGAGCTCGACGATCTTGCCGCCGTGCATAACCGCGATCCGGTCGGCCACCGCTTCGACGGTCATAAGGTCGTGCGACACGAGCACGTAGGCGCAACCGATCTGCGCCTGCAGCTCGCCCAGCAGCTCGATCACGCCGCGGCGGATCGAGGCGTCCAGCGAGGACACCGGCTCGTCGAGCAGCACCAGCCGCGGCTCCCCCGCCAGCGCACGGGCGATGCCGACGCGCTGGCGCTGCCCGCCGGAGAGCTCGTGCGGGTAGCGCGCTCGATGAGCGGTGCTCAGACCGACGCGCTCCAGCAGCTCGCCTGCCCCCGTCCTTGCCTCGGAGTCCCCCAACCCGCGGGCGCGCAGCGCCATCTCGAGCGTCGCGCCCACCCGCCTGCGGGGGTTCAGCGACGCCTGCGGATCCTGAAAGACCATCCCGAGCTCGCGGCGCAACGACGCGAGCTCGCCACGGCGTGTGCGAGAGAGATCGTGACCCTGCAGGCGGATCGCACCGCCCGTGGGCTCCACCAGACGCGCGATCGAGCGCAGCATCGTGGTCTTGCCACAGCCAGACTCACCGACGATCGCGAGCGTTTCGCCCGCGTCCACGGTGAGCGATACACCGTCGATCGCCTGCACGCGCGACGCGCGACGACCGTGGCGAGTGGGGAGACGGTACTGGACATGCAGGTCCTCGATTTCGAGCAGCCTGCCTGCTTGCCCCCCGAGATGGGGGGCCCCCCGAGATGGGGGGTGCCCTTCAGGGTGCTGCTCCGCACGCCCGAGCCGTGGGCGGTGAGCGGTGGGCGGCACGAGCGCACGCAGCAGCTCGCGCGTGTAGGGGTGCTTGGGCTCATACAGGATCTCCTCGGCGCCTCCCTGCTCGACGATCCTGCCGGCCTGCATCACCGCGATCCGGTCGGCGATATCGGCCACGATGCCAAAGTCGTGGGTGATGAGCACGATGCTGAGCTGCTCCTGCTCGCGCAGCTGCTTGAGCTGCGCGAGGATCTGCGCCTGCACCGTCACGTCGAGCGCGGTCGTGGGCTCGTCTGCCAACAGCACCTTCGCGCCCAGCGACAGCGCCATCGCGATCATCACGCGCTGGCGCATACCGCCTGAGAGCTCGTGCGGGTAGGCGCGCACGCGCTCACGCGCCAGCGGAATACCCACCCGTTCCATCAGCTCACCGGCACGATCGAGCGCCTGCTCCCTTGACACCAGCGGTTTGTGCGCGCGAATCTGCTCGGCGATCTGATCGCCCACGCGGTGCACGGGGTTCAGCGAGGACTGCGGGTCCTGGAAGATCATCGCCAGGCGCGCGCCCCTGATTCGCTGCAACTGTGACTCCGACGCACCGATCAGCTCCCTGTCCTCGAGGCGAGCGCTGCCGGCGATCGTCGCGTTCGGCCCGCGGGTGAGCCCCATCAGGGTCATCGCGCAC
Organism: uncultured Solirubrobacterales bacterium; assembly: GCA_963715765.1. GTDB lineage: Bacteria > Actinomycetota > Thermoleophilia > Solirubrobacterales > Solirubrobacteraceae > Palsa-744. The sequence continues at coordinate 1,863,902 of OY970270.1, read as the reverse complement.
ACCGACTTGCCCGAGCCGGACTCCCCCACGATCGCCAGCACCTCGGCCGGGCGCAGCTGGAAGGACACCCCCACGACCGCGTGCACGTCGCCTTCGCGGGTGGCGAAGGACACGTTCAAGTCGCGCACGTCGAGCAAGCTCTGCACCTCCTCGGCCCGATCGTCGCCGGTCGACACGACCCTCGCGCCGGGGTCCGGCTCATGGACGTGGCGATGCGTATGCGGACGCCCGCGGTCGCCGTCACTGACTGTCACGACAACCTCACCCGCGGGTCGAGCACGGCGTAGGCGACGTCCACGAGCGCGGACAGCACCACCACCGCACACGCCACCAGCATCGTGATGACCATCACCGGAGGCACGTCGAGGCGGCCGATCGACTGCGCCGCGTACTCGCCGACCCCGCCAAGGTTGAACACCGACTCCACGAGAATCGCCCCGCCGCCGATCACCCACGCGAAATCCAGGCCCCACAGCGTGACGATTCCCATCAGCGAGTTGCGCAGCACGTGGTGGATCAGCACACGGCGCTCGGAGAGCCCCTTCGCGCGCGCGGTGCGCACGTAGTCCTCGCCCATCACGTCGAGCACGTTTGCACGCAGCACGCGCGAGTACACGCCGACCGAGACGATCGACAGCGCGATCCACGGCATCAACATGTGCGTGAACCAGCCCCACGGATCGCTCGTGAGCGGCACGTAGCCTTCCAGCGGCAATAGATGCCACTCATAGCCAAGCCAGTAGAGCATGATCGCGCCGAGGAAGAACACCGGCATCGAGATACCGGTGAGTGCGAGCACGGTGAGCACGCGGTCGAGCAGGCGCCCAGCGTAGACCGCGCTTAGCAGGCCGAACAGCACGCCCAGCACCAGCCAGATCACGCCCGCACCGACGGCGAGCGAGATCGTCGGCGGCAGGTCCCTGACGATTTCCTGCTCGACGTTGACCTGCTGGGTGTAGGAGATCACGCTGCCGTCGAGCACCTTCTCCATCGTCTTCACGTATTGCACATAGATCGGCTTTTCAAAGCCCCACTGCTTGCTGATGTCGTGCACGTCCTGCGGGCTCGCGAGGCGTCCGGCCATCCGCAGCGCGGGATTGCCGTCGGGGATCGCCTGGAAGATCAGGAACGTGAGCACCGTGATCGCGAACAGCACGGCGACGAGCGAGCCCAGGCGACGCGCGATGAAACGGGCCATCACAACCGTCCCCGCACAGCGCTCTTGGGGTCGAGCGCGTCGCGCACCGCGTCGGCGCACACGTTCACCGAGAGCACCGTGAGCACGAGCATGATCCCGGGCACGAGCACGAGGTGGATCGCTCCGGGGATCAGGCGGATGCCGTCGGCGAGCATCGTGCCCCATGAGGGATTGGGCGCCTGCACACCGGCGCCCAGATACGAAAGGGCCGCCTCCAACAGAATTGCGTTCGCGATCACCAGGGGGACGAACACGAGGATCGTGGAGGCGAGGTTGGGGAGGATCTCGCTCACCATGATCCGCAGCGACGACAGTCCCTGCACGCGGGCGGCGTCGACGAACTCGCGCTCGCGCAAAGACAGCGCCTGCGCGCGCAGCGGCTTGGCCACATAGGGGAAGCACACGACCCCGATCACGAACGCCGGCAGCAAAAGCGAGCCGCTGCGCAGGGTGAACAGGCCGAGATCCAGCCCGCCGACCGCAAGCGCCACTCCGAGCGCGACACCCAGCAGCACAGCGGGGTAGGCCCACACCAGATCGAACAGGCGCGAGAGCACGCCGTCGGTGAAACCGCGCGAATAGCCCGCGAGCGTGCCGAGCGCGATCGCGAGCACCATCGTGATCAGCGTGGCGATCGCCGCGATCTTCGAGCGAGTTGCGCCCTCCGTACAGCAACCGCACGGCCACGTCGCGGCCGTTGGAGTCGGCGCCAAGGAAGAAGCGCGCTTTCCAGGTCGGCCCGATCGGCACGCCCTGCGGGGAGACGACATCGACCTGTTTGCCGCCAACGCTCACGGTTTCGGTGATGTGATTGTCGTCGGGGCCCGTGTGGGCGATGTCTTTGGCGTACACCGGCGCGAGCAGGCACAGCACGACGATCACCCCAAACAGGGCACCAAACGCGGTCGCGACCTTGTTGCGCGCGAGCACCTTCATGAGATCATCATCGCCAGCACGCTGGTAGGCGCTTTAGCCGTGGCAGCACCGTCGCGCCTGCAACATATGGCGCTCGGCCCCTACTTGAGTTCGAGCGAGCTCCAGTCGTTGCCGTACACCGGATGGAAAATCGCCGCCTTGAAGTTGATGCGGCTGGAGAGGAACTTGGGCGCCTCGTCGTAGCCGAACACCGCCATGTAGGCCTTCTTGGCGGTGTATTCGTCAAGCGCCTGCCAGCGGCCGACGACCGAGCCCAGCTGCGAGGAGGGCACGGGTCCGAGCGCGCCCAGTTCGCTTTGAATATGCGGGTCGTCGACCTGACTGAGGTTGTGGTTTTCCTGCGGCAGGATCGACTTCGCATCGAGCAGCTGGTAGAAGTCGAGCGGGTTGGGGAAGTCCTGGCTGTAGGACAGCCAGCCGGTCTGGGCCTTGGTGGCGAGGTTGCCGACGGTCTCGTAGTACTGCGCGTCGGCGACGATCTTCTCGGTTGCTTTGAACCCGATTTCCCCCAGCATGCTCGTGTAGTAGTCGACGAATTCCTTGTGCGGCGCGCGCGAGCCGCCCCACACGGTCACGGGCGTGCCCTGCAGGCCCGCTTGGCGCACCAGTTCCTTGGCCTTGGCGATGTTGGGTTGGGCACTCGGTTCGCCATAGGGGCAGGGGCCCGAGGGGTGGCCGGGCATCCCCGCCGGCAAGAAGAAGCAGGCGGGATCGAGCATCCCGCTGTCCAGGCGCTCGAGCGCCTGGCGGTTGAGCGCGTAATTGACGGCCTCGCGAGCGAGCGGATTGCTGAACGGCGCTTCTTTGACGTTCAGGAAGAAGTACTCGCCTGAGACGGTCGGCTCCTTCGCGAACCGTCCCTTTGCCTGGCTTTCGACTTGCGAGAGCAGCGTCGGCGGGATCGTGTCGTTGTAGTCGAACACGTCGGCACCGTTGTCGAGCACCTGCTCGGCCTCGGTCTGGTTGTTGGAGACGATCTTCACGTCCACGTTGACGTGACCCGCGGGGATTCCGGGAATCGCATCCTTGGACCAGTTGGGGTTGCGCACCATCTCAAACGACCTGTTGGGCACGATCTTCTCGATCTCATACGGTCCGACGCCGGGGGGCGGTTCGTTTGAGAGGCTTTTCATCGGCGTGGCGCTCGGCACCAGTCCAGCCGCCGGGAAGGCGAGCACGTTCAGAAACGGTCCGTAGGGCGCCACCAGCTGGATCGTGATCGCGCCTGTGCCATCGTCGGTATGGATACCCGAGATCGAGGATGCCTTGCCGGCGTCGAACGCTTCCGCGCCGACAATGTTTTCGGTGAGAAAGCTCTTGTCGGTCCAGCCTAGCTTGATCGCGCGCTCGATCGCGTGGGTGAAGTCCGATGCCCTCACCGGCGTGCCGTTTGAGTAGACGAGCCCCTTGCGCAGGGTGAACGTGTAGGTCTTACCGCCGTTGGTGACGGTCGGGAGAGTCTGGGCCAGGCCCGGGATCAACTTCGTGCCGGCTTCGCCTTCGGCGTGCGCGTAGGTGACCAGGCCGGTGTAGGTGATCCACGTCGCCTCGTAGGACTGTGTGGTCGCTCCCAGTCCTGGGTCAAGCGAATCGGGCGGCGTGCCCATCAGGACGGTGGCCGTGCCGCCGCTCGTCGACGAGCTTCCGCATGCCGCCAACCCTCCCGCCAGGGCGAGCACGAGCGATATGCAGATAAACGCGCGCAATACACCGAGCGGCACCGTACGCAACCTATGCACCTGTCCGCCCCCCTTCATGGGTGACTTTCCCCTCCAAGCGAACCAGTACACGAGTGCCCCTTTCCCCGCGACCCAGCGAGTCTCGTAATGTGTGCCACTAAGTACATGGTTCGACATCCCTTGTCGGCACCCTTTCGCGAAACTTGAAGTATTCAAATGAGCCTGGACGCCATAGGAACAGCCGCTTCGGACGGCCTCGCGAAGCTCCCCGCCTCGCAAGTCAACGCTGTGCTCGACCCCGCGACCGGCGAGTTGCTCGCCAGCGTGCCGACGATCTCCGCCTCCGAGGTGGCTGAGATCGTCGCGCAGGTCGTGAAGGTCCAGCCGCTGTGGGCGTTGCTGCGCCTCGAGGACCGTGCGCGCTACATGCGGCGGATGGCCCAGGCGATCGTCGACGAGTTTGACGAGCTGCGCGAGACGATCGCCCGCGAGCAGGGCCGCCCGCGCACAGAGGTCGCGACACTGGAGCTGCTGGCGGCGATCGACGCGCTGAAGTGGGTGGCCCAGGAGGGGGCGAGCGTGCTCGGAGGACGACGCGTCGGGGTGCACCGCTCGCTGTTCTTGACGAAGCGCGCCCGTATCGCATACGAGCCATACGGCGTGGTCGGCGTGATCGGGGCCGGCAGTGCGCCGTTTGCGCAGCCGCTCGGACAGATCGCCGGCGCGCTGCTGGCCGGTAACGGCGTCGTGTTCAAGCCGGCCTCGCGTGCGTCTCTGGCCGGCGAGCGGATTGCGCGCGTGCTCGCGCGTGCCGGACTGCCCGAGGGTCTGGTACGCGTCGTGCACGGTGGCGCCGATGTCGGCCTGGAGCTGGCGCGCGCACCCGTGGACAAGCTGCTGTTCACGGGCTCACCGGCCACCGGGCGAGCGGTCGCGCGTGAATGCGTTTCGCACGAGAAGGAGGTCACCGTCGAGCTAGGTGGCAAGGATGCGATGCTTGTGCTCTCAGACGCTCACATCGCTCGCGCGAGCTCCGGCGCCCTATGGGCGGGTTGCGCCGGCGCGGGACAGGCACGCGGCGCAGTCGAGCGCATCTATGTCGCTCCGGAGGTCGCCGAGCGGCTGGTGGCAAGACTTGTGGCGGGGGCGCGCGCGATCAGCGTCGGTGACCCGAGCGATCCGAGCGTGCAGATGGGCCCGCTCGCCTCCGCCCGCCGTGTCGAGCACGTGCACGAGCTGGTGCAGGATGCTGTTGCGAGCGGCGCCACGCTTCATTGCGGCGGGCCGCTCACACCGCTGAGCACCGCACACGCGAAATCGGAGGGTGCCCGATCGGAAAATGCGGGATCGCAGGGCACAGAGACATACGGCGCGGCTCTGGGGACCAGTGCCTTCTACGCGCCCGCGGTGCTCACCGGCGTGACCCACGAGATGCGACTGATGCGCGAGCCGATCGGCGGTCCGGTGCTCGCGGTGATGACCGTCGACTCGGTATCGAAGGCGATCGAGTTGGCCAACGACAGCCCGTATGGGCTCGGCGCCTCGGTGTGGACCGCCGACCGCTATCGCGGGCTGCGGATCGCACACGAGCTCGAAGCCGGGATGGTGTGGCTCAACGACCACCTGCCGAGTCCGGCCGTGTCGCGCGGCCCGTGGGGCGCCGCCGCCGGCAGCGGCCTGGGGCGCACGCTCGGCGAGGCCGGGCTACGTGCCTGCGCCCAGGAAAAGCTGATCACCTGGGACCCCTCGGGCGTGCGCGGCCTATGGTGGGGCCCGTACGACGAGCTGTCGGCGAGCGCGGCGCGTGCCGCCGCCAAGCTGCGCTCCACGCGCGAGTCCGACCGTGAGGAGGTCTGGCGCCAGGGTGGCGTGGCGCTGGCGCGAGTTGGGCTCCGCGCGCTGAGGCGTAGGTCGTAACCTGTAGGAATGCCAGCCCAGGCCTATGCAGGCAAGGAGTGCGTCTGCCAACTGCGCAAGGGGATCTGCGACCAGAGCTGCGTCGCGGACATGCTGTCCACGCCATTTTACATCGCCTGTCTGAAGCTGAAAGGCCGCCGCAGCCTGGTGGTCGGCGGCGGCGAGATTGGTTTGGAGAAGGTCGAGGGACTGCTTGCTTGCGATGGCGAGGTGACGCTGATCGCACCCGATGCCGAGCCGGCGCTCGTCGATTACGCGGCCGAGGGCTCGATCCGCTGGGAGCAGCGCGCCTACGCAGGCCCAGCGGACCTGGAGGGCGTGTTCATGGCGATCGCGGCGACGAACGACACCGACGTGAACATTGCCGTATACGAGGACGCGGAGCAACGTGCGATGCTCGTCAACGTCGTGGACGTGCCGCCGCTGTGCAACTTCATCCTGCCGGCAATCGTGCGCACGGGCCCGCTCGCGATCGCGATCTCCACGGCAGGCGCCTCGCCGGCTCTGGCCAAGCGCATCAAGCGCGAGATCGCCGAGCAGTTCGGCGAGCCCTACGCGCAACTGGCGGTCCTGCTCAACGAGGTGCGCGGTTGGGCCAAGGGCACGCTGCCCACCTACCAGGACCGCAAGCAGTTCTTCGAGGGGATCGTGAACGGCGATCCCGATCCGGTCGATCTGCTGCGCGAGGGGCGCGAGCAGGATGTGCGCGAGCTGATCGCGAGCGCCCAGGCCGAGCAAGAGCAGCGTCTCTCCACAGTCTGAGCCTGCGCGTGGAGGACCTCGAAGTCCAGGCGACGGGCACAACGGCCATTGAGGACGTACCGGCAGCCCTCGCGCTCGACGGGCTGACGCGCAACTATGGCGAGCGCGCGGCACTGGACGGCGTGACGCTCACCCTGGGCGCCGGCCGGACGCTGGTCGTGTTCGGCCCCAACGGAGCCGGCAAGACCACCCTGTTGCGCGTGCTGGCGACGCTGTTGCGCCCACATTCGGGCAGCGTCACGGTGCTCGACACGAAGCTGCCGGACGACGCGTGGCGGGTGCGCGGACGGATCGGCCTGCTCGGCCACGAGCCGCTGCTCTATAGGGAGCTGAGCGCGCGCGAGAACCTGCGTTACCACGCGCGCCTGCACAACGTCGCGCAGGAGCGCGTCGAGGAACAACTGGCCGCCGTGGCAATGACCGCACGCGCGGATGAGCCTGTGAGAACTCTGTCGCGAGGAATGGTCCAACGCGTGGCCGTGGCCCGCGCAACGCTACACGACCCCGAGCTGTTGTTGCTCGACGAGCCCTACGCCAACCTCGACCCGGCGGCGATCGAGCTGGTCGAGCCGCTGATCGGAGCCGCGTCGGAATGTACGAGGGTCGTCTCGAGCCACGATCCCGGACGCGGACTGGCCGAAGCGGATCTCGTGCTCGGACTGCGCGGCGGGCGCGTGTCCATGCTGACGGATGCCGCGGGCGTGAGCCTCGACGCGGTAGCGGAGTTGTACCGGTGAGCGCACCGGGGACGACAGGGCCGCATGCGGCCCTGTCTCGGGACGTGCATGCACGTCCCGACGGACCTGTACATGTACAGGTCCGAACAGCAAAGGTGGTCCTAGCCCTGCTGCGCAAGGAGCTGTTGGTCGAGCTGCGCACACTGGAGTCCGTTCCCGGCATGTCGCTGTTCGCCGTCACCACGTTCGTGGTGTTCCACTTCGCGCTCAACCAAAACAGCGTCAGCGGCCAGGAGGCAGCCGGCATCCTGTGGGTGAGCTTGCTGTTCGCCGCAATGCTCGGCGTCAACCGCCTGTTCGTCGCCGACGCCGACCAGGGCGGGTTCGACGGATTCCTGATCGCACCCGTGGACCGCACCGCGCTATTGATCGCAAAGGCGCTCGCGCTGCTTGCCTACCTGCTCGTGCTGGAGCTGGTGGCAGTGCCCGCGTTTGCCCTGCTGCTGCTCGCCGCGCCGCTCGGCCAGGCGCTGCCGGGCCTGCTCGCGCCGCTCGCCCTCGGCGACCTCGGCGTCGCGGCAATCGGCACGCTGGTGGCCGCGCTGGCGGTGCGCACCCGCGCGCGCGACCTCCTGGGGCCGCTACTGGCGCTGCCGCTGCTGGTGCCGATCGTGATCGGCTGCGCGCGTGCCACGGCGCCGTTGTTCGAGCTGACGCACGCGGGCGGTTTGCCACTGCGCTGGCTTGGCACGCTCGCGCTCTATGATCTTGTGTTCGGCCTCATCGCCTACGCCGTGTTCGACTTCCTCTTGGAGGATTAAGCCCCACCGGCCCCCCGCCCGCCCGCGGCGGACCCAAACGCACATCATGCGCAGCCCTTCACTCCGCGCTCTCTCAATCGCCACCGCGCTCGCGTTCTGCGTGTCGCTCAGCCTGGTGTTCTTCTACGCTCCGATCGAAGCCGAAGAAGGCTTTCTGCAGAAGATCTTCTACCTACACGTGCCGCTGGCGATCGTGACCCTTTGCGGCCTCGTGCTCGGCGGCCTGATGGCGATCGCGCACCTGCGTACGCGCGACGCGCGCTGGGACCTGCGCTCCTACGTGACGATCCACATGAGCCTGATCTTCGGCGTGGCGGTGCTCATCACCGGCTCGATCTGGGCGCGCGGCTCGTGGGGGCACTGGTGGGTTTGGAGCGAGCCCACGCTCGTATCGTTTCTGATCATCATGCTGCTATACGCCACCTATCAGCCGCTGCGCTTCGCGATCGAGGACCCTGAGCGCCAGGCGCGCTACGCCTCGGTGTTCGCGATCACCGCCGGGGCGTTCGTGCCGATGAACTTCCTCGCGGTGCGCCTGTCGGCCTCCTACCTGCACCCGCGCGTGCTCGGCAGCTCCTCGAACCTGCCGGCGCCGATGGCACTCACGTTCCTGGTCTCGCTCGTGGCGATGTCGCTGCTGTTCGTGACGCTCTGCTCATACGAGCTGGCCGCCAAGCGCACCCGCATCCTACTCAAAGCCCGTTCCAGAATCCTCGGCTACCAATCGTGACCCTGCTCGCCACAACCCTGCCCGAACACTCAAACGACGGCTACGTCGCCGCCGCCTACATCGTGTTCTTCGCGATCGTCCTGATCTATGTGGCGATCATGGCCGTGCGCCTCGGCCGCGTGGAGCGCAAGGTGCGCGAGCTGAGCGCCCAGGAGCGCGAGCACTCAGAGGGCATGCAGCAGAAGCACGAGAAGGTATGAGCACCCTGAAGGGCACAAGCAGGCAGGCTGTCGAGCTGCTGGCGCTCGGTATCTCCCACAAGACAGCGCCCGTGGCGCTGCGCGAGCGACTCGCGTTCACCGAGTCGCAGTCCGTGGCGCTCGCCAAGCAGATCATCGACACTCCCGACGTGCAGGAGGCTGTGGTCATCTCCACCTGCAACCGCACCGAGCTCTACCTGGTGGTGGGCGGGGCGGGTGGGGCTCTCGTCAAAGCCGAGGCCGACGTGCTCGGGATGCTCGCCCGGCGCGCGTCGATCCGACCCACCGAGCTGGCCGGGGCGATCTACTCGCCGCGCAACTGCGAGGCGGCGCGCCAGCTGTATCGCGTCACCTCGGGCCTGGAGTCGATGATCCTCGGCGAGGCCGAGATCCAGGGGCAGGTCAAGCGCGCCTTCGAGTCCGCGATGCGGGCGGGAGTCACAGGGCCATTGTCCAACCGCCTGTTCGCGGCGGCGCTCACGACCGGCAAGCGCGTGCGCTCGGAGACCGGTATCGGCTCCTCGCGGGTGAGCGTGCCTTCCGTAGCGGTGGACCTCGCCCAGGATGTGCTCGGGGGACTGGAGGATCGCCACGTGGTAATCCTCGGCGCGGGCGAGACAAGCGAGCTGACCGCGCGTGCGCTCGCCGAGCAGGGGGTCGGCACGATCTTCGTAGCCAACCGCCACGCCGACCGCGCGCTCAGCCTCGCGCAGCGCTTCGGCGGCTCGGTCGTGGGACTCGACGGGCTGCCCGAACAGCTCGCCGAGGCCGACATCGTGGTGTCCTCCACCTCATCGCCGCACCCGATCGTCGGCAGCGAGGAGCTCGAGATCGTGATGGCCCAGCGTGCGGGGCGGGGTGGGCGGGTTCCCCTACTTTTGATCGACATCGCGGTGCCACGCGACATCGACTCGCGCTGCGGAGACCTGGATGGCGTGACGCTGTACGATATCGACGACCTGCAGGCCGTCGTGCAGCGCAACCTTGGCGCGCGCAAAGAGATCGTGCCTCAGGCCGAGGAGATCGTCGAGGAGGAGATCCATCGCTTCGCGCGCTGGCTCGGCCAGGCCGAGACGCTGCCGACCGTGAGCGCGCTGCGCGAGCACGGCAACCGCATCGTCGAGCAGATCCTGTCCGAGAACGCAGGCCGCTGGGAGTCGGCCTCAGAGCGCGACCTGATGCGTGTGGACGCCGTCGCGCGCGCCGTGATGGGCCGCCTGCTGCATGAGCCAACGATCCGCCTGCGCAGCTTCTCCGAGGAAAGAGGACACGCCAGCCTGCAGCTGGTGCGCGAGCTGTTTGGGCTCGATACCCCACAAGGGGGCACACCCCATAGCGGGGCGCAGGCAAGCGACTCGCCCGCGCATGGCGAGGTGCTCCCCGACGGCGAGGAGGCAAAGCTCGCCGAGGTGCGCTCGATCCAGAGCGCGCGCAAGGGCCAATGATCAATCCACCCCCCCGGGGAAAATTCCCCGGGTGGGCCCGTAGGACAGAATGAGGATCGGGACGCGCGGCAGCCTGCTCGCGCTCACCCAGGCGCGACTTGTCGCCGGACTGATTGCGGAGGCTCACCCGGACGTCGGCGAGCCGGAGATCGTGGTGGTGCGCACGAGCGGTGACACACAGTCGGAAGACGCCCACTCGCATACTGGAAATGGCGGCGTGGCAGCGAAGGTCACTCGAAGCGACAAGTCGCGTTGGGTCGCCAAGCTCGAGCAGGCACTGCTGGCGGGAAGCATCGACCTGGCTGTGCACTCGGCCAAGGACCTACCCGGCGAGCCTGTCGAGGGGTTGGAGCTACTCGGAGCGCCGGCGCGCGCCAGCGCCGAGGACGCCCTGATCGGGGTGCGCTCGCTAGGAGAGCTGCCCGCGGGCGGGCGCGTCGGCACGAGCAGTGTGCGCAGGGCAGCGCAACTGCGGGCCGCACGAGCAGACCTGGAGATTGTGAGCTTGCGCGGCAACGTGGACACGCGCCTGCGCAAGCTCGCCGAGGAGGTCACCGAGACGGGTGGGAGCAGCGGCGAGGGCGCCTCCTCGCTACACGCGATCGTGCTCGCGAGCGCTGGGCTGCGCCGGCTCGGCCGCGAGAGCGACATCGGCTGCGCTCTGGACCTCGCGCACTTCGTGCCCGCCCCCGGCCAGGGCCTGCTCGCTCTGCAGAGCCGGGGCGAGGACGGGCGCGTTAGAGCAACCGTGGAGGCAATCCTCGACCGTGACGCCTCCGCATGCTTGACGGCCGAGCGCGCCGTGGCACGCTCGCTGGGCGCCGGCTGCAATACCCCACTGGGGGCACACGCGGCCCCGGCCGGCTGCGGTTGCCTGCACCTGCGCGCATGGGTTGGGCTGCCGGATGGCTCGCAGTGGCTGATGGACGAGCTGCTGGGCGGCTTCTACGATCCTGCCGAGCTGGGCCGGCGCATGGCGGAGCGGCTGCAGGCGGCCGGCTCGGTCGAGCTGCTGGAGCGCGCGGAGGAGATGGCCGTTGAGCGCCACTGAGCGGCCACGGCAAGCGCGTCCGCAGGGCACTCGGCGGACTGGCCGTGTGTATCTCGTCGGCGCCGGACCGGGCGACCCGGGGCTGCTTACGGCGCGGGCGCTCGAGACGATCGCCCGCGCCGACACGATCCTGTATGACCGTCTGATTCCCCCAGCGGCGCTCGAGGGTGCGCGCGAGGACGCCGAGCTGCTATTCGTCGGCAAGCAGGGTGGGGGCGAGTCGGTGCCCCAGGAGCACACGCAGGCACTCATGATCGAACGCGCGCGGGGGGGGGACGAGGTCGTGCGCTTGAAGGGCGGCGACCCGTTTGTGTTCGGCCGCGGCGGCGAGGAGGCGCTGGCGCTGCGCGAGGCCGACATCCCATATGAGATCGTACCCGGCGTCACCGCGGGTGTGGCCGCCGCAGCGTACGCGGGCATTCCGGTCACACACCGAGGTCTGTCGACCGGGGTTGCGCTGATCACCGGGCACACTCGTGAAAGCGCATCCGCGGCCGACTCAAATGCGCCCGGCAGCGAGGCGCGCAGCGGTGGGCAAACAGGTGAGGACGAGGAGACGGTCGCAGAGCTCGACTGGCAGGCGCTTGCGGCGTTTCCGGGGACGCTCGTGTTCTACATGGGCGTGCGCCAGCTGCCGCATATCGCCACACAACTGATCGCCGCGGGGCGCGATGCCACGCAGCCGGTGGCGCTGGTGGAACGTGGCACGCTACCCGAGCAGCGCACCGTCACGGGCACGCTTCAGAGGATCGCCGTGGTGGCGCAGCGCGAGCAGGTCAAAGCACCAGCGATCGCTATCGTCGGCGCGGTCGCCGGGCTGGCCGGCAGCTTGGACTGGCTGCCGCCGCGCCCGCTGACAGGACGCACGGTGGCGGTCACGCGCGCGCGCGCGCAGGCCAGCGAACTGGCACGACGCCTACAGGATCTGGGTGCAAGCGTCGTGCAAGCGCCCACGATCCGCACGCAAATGCTGGATGGCCCGCCGATCGATCCGACGCCCTATGACCTGATCTGCCTCGCAAGTCCCATCGCCGCACACGCCCTGTTTGGGCGACTGGACGACGGAGCCCATCCGCCCGGCGACGCTCGCTCGCTCGCGGGCGTGCGCATCGCGGCGATCGGCCCGAGCACGGCGCATGCGCTGTCCGAGCACGGAGTGATGGCCGACATCGTGCCCGAGCGCTTCGTCGCCGAGTCGCTCCTGGAAGCGCTGGCGGACTTGGAAGTGAGCCGTGCGCTCGTGGCGCGTGCAAGCCAAGCGCGCGAGGTGCTGCCGGATGCGCTGCGCGAGCGTGGCGTCGAGGTGGACGTGCTCGCGCTATATGAAACGGTCGCAGAGCCGCTGTCGGAACGGGTGCTGACACAGGCGCGCGCGGCGGACTACATCACCTTCACCTCCTCCTCGACGGTGCGTCACTTTCTGCAAGCGGCCGGTTCGCCTCCGCGCAGCGCTCGCATCGTCTCGATCGGGCCTGCCACGAGCGCCACGCTCAGAGAGCACGACCTGGAGCCACATGTCGAGGCACAACAGCACGACATCGACGGGTTGCTTGACGCACTGTTGGCCGATGCGAGCTCGCGCGGGGACTGAGTGCCGTGAGCGCTGAGAGCTTGAGCGGCGCCCCGGCGATCGGCGCGTTGGGCCACCCACGTCTGCACTTTCGCCAGACTGACTCGACCAACGAGCGAGCGCGAGCACTGGCGATCGCGGGAGCGCCCCATGGAACACTGGTTACGGCCGCCGAGCAAACGGCCGGACGCGGGCGGCAGGGACGAAGCTGGGTCGCCCCGCCGGGCAGCGCACTGCTGTGCTCGCTGGTGTTGCGACCCAGCGGGCACACAGCCCTGGGGGCTGGGTCGGGCTGTGTGCCCCCGATCTTCGATCGGTCACCACCACTGCTGTCGTTGATCGCAGGTGTGGCAGTTTGTGAGGCGGTCGAGCATCAGACCCGCCTGAAGTGGCCAAACGACATCGTGATGGGACGTGACCTGGCCAAGCTCGCGGGCATCCTCGTCGAGGGCCGCCCCCAGGAGAGCTGGGCTGTGCTCGGGATCGGGATCAACGTGGCCGTGTCGATCGACGAGTTGCCGGCGGATCTGCGCAAGCACGCCGCGAGTCTCGAACTTCCACGCAGCGCGATCGAGCCGACGCTGAAGCGTTTGATCGAGGCCCTCGAGCGGCGCCTGGCCGACTCCACGGAGACCGTGCTCGACGCATGGCGCGGACTCGATGCGCTAGCCGGCCGTGAGGTCTCCTGGGCTCGAGGACAGGGACTCGCGCACGGTGTCGACGATGCGGGCCGCCTGATCGTCGGACTCCCCGGCGGCGCCGTCACGACGCTCGACGCCGGGGAGGTTCATCTCGGGCCGGTTTGAGTTCCTCGCGGGTCGCCGGTTATTGCGCCGGCGGCGCGTGCCGCGCGCGCGGCGCTTGGGGAAGTTGCGAAGCAGCTCGCGAGCGAGCGCCGGCGGCTTGCGGGCCATGCGCGTGCGTGCGCCGCGCAGGACCTCCTCGGCCTCGGGCGTGTGGGCGAGCGCGGCGGCCAGCAGCGCCGCGGCAAGGCGACGATCCTGCTTGCGCGATGCATGCACCAGCCGGCGCGCGTTGCGCGCATGGGCGCCTCCGGCCGAGTTGACGAGCAGCCCGAGCAAACGCTTGGTCTCCGGCCAGCGCTGCACCGCATACTCCTCGTGCACGTCGCGCGTGTATTCGGCCAAACGCCAAATCCAAGCGTTGGCCTGGTCGCGACGTCCGATGCGCCGCTCCACCAGCGCCCGTAGCATGATCTTGGCGGCCTCGCGGCGCTCGTCACGCGGCCAGGAGCCGGCGATGTCGATCGCCGTGTCGAACGCATCGGGGTCGCGCAGCGCGGCGATCTCCGACAGCGCCTTCAGGCGCAGTTGCGAGTTCTTGTTGCGCTGCACAGTGGTTATCAGAAAGCGCGCCTTCAGCTCACCGGTGCGGTCGAAGTGCAGCATCGCGCGGGCCCTGCGCCAACCGTTGGGGGTGACGCGCGCGCCGGCGAGCGCCGCCCACACGTGCTGCTCGCCGTAGTCGAGATGCTCGACTGCGATCCGCCACAGCTCGCGCTCGAACACTTCAAAGCGCCGCTCCTCCTCGGCGCACACCGGCAGCACGCGCCGCTCCACGCGCATACGCCGACCACGACCGCGGCGCACGGGGCCGACCACGATCGCTCCGCCGCGATAAACGTCGCGATCGAGCAGGGAGTGCAGCGTCACCACCGGATCGTCGTTCTTGGTGGCCGGGTGCACGAAGTCGACGACCAGGCCGGCCTCCTTGCCGGGATGGCGACGCGTCACACGTCCCACTCGTTGCTGGTAGATGCGCTTGGAGGCCGTGGGGGCAAGGTGCACGCACACAGTCGCGCGCGGGCTATTCCAGCCCTCGGCGAGCAGCTGCGCGTTGATCAGCACGTCAATGTCGCCGCGCTCGTAGCGCGCGAGGATGTTGGCCAGCTCGCGCTTGGGGGTCTCACCGGAGACGCCCATCGCCTTGATGTCTTCGGCCCTGAACGCTTCGGCGAGGTTATAGGCGTGTTTGACGCCAGCTGCGTAGACGACGCCCGGTACTCCGTTGAAGCGCGTCTTGTAGAGGTTGGCGGCAGCCATGTTAAACGGCTGTTGGTCGAGCAGCCCGGCCAGCTCCTCCTGGTCGAACTCGGTGTCCACCTCACCGCGGCGCAACGGCACGTTGGCAATCGTACGCACGCCCACGCCAGGGGAGATACGCACGCAGCGCAGGGGCGCGATCACCCCGCGTCTGGCCGCCTGGGCCAGATCGAAGCGCGAGGTCTGCGTCGGAAACAGGTCGGTGACATGCCTAGCGATCAGCGCGCCGGTGGCTGTCATGCCAATGAAGATCGGGCCCGTCCACGCGCGGATCGCGCCGCTTGTCTTCTCGCCGAGCGCGGTATGAGCCTCGTCGCAAATCACGATCGTGTAGGCGCTCGAGATCCTGCCCGCGTTGCGCACGAACCACTGATATGTCTCGACCGTGACGGGGCCCTTGGGGGAATCCTCACCGACATAGAGGGGACGCGAGATGCGCTTCTGATAACCGCGCTGGCGCAGCTCCCCGTGGAATTGGTCGACGAGATTGCGCCGGTGGGTGAGGATCAGGATGCCACCGGTCTGCGAGGCCTCGACGAAGCCCAGCGCGGCAACCGTCTTACCCGCACCGGTGGCGTGCTCGAACCAGAAGCGCTTGGCGGCGTTGGGATCCTCAGGCTGGTCAGAGACGTCCTCCTCGTCCTCCTCCTCAACCCAATCGCGCGGCTCCTCCTCTGACTCCTCCTCGACCTCGGCCTCCGGTTCCGGCTCGATCTCCTCCAGCTCATCATCGAAGTCGTCCTCATCCTCATCCTCATCGGGCGCGGCGCGCTGGACAGGGCCGAGATCCTCGTCGTCCTCGTCCTCGTCCTCCAGATCCTCCTCGTCCTCGGCGGCGTCGTCCTCGTCCTCGTCTTCGCCGCGTGTCATCCGCGTACTCGCCGCGCCATTGGTGTCCGTCCCGGACGACTTGCCTGCCTGCTTGCTTGTGCCCGACTGGGTACGCCCGTCGGAGCGCTTATTGGGGGCATCACTTAGAGCATCGCCGTCGGAACCGAGGATCGCGGCAGAAGCCAACAGCTCCGGCGAGGCGGCCGCTGCGGAGCGCCCGTTTCCGTTTGCGGCGGTGCGCTGCGCCTCGGCCAGCAGCGCGGTCAGCGTGCCCGACAGCGCATCGACCTGGTGGGCCGACAGCACGGTGCCGTCGGCCAGCTTCGGCTCGTCGTCGGAGAGCACCCGTTCGAGACCAAGCAGCAGCGAGAACTCACGTCGCCACGCCGTCGAAGGATGCTTGGCTCCCTCCCCCAGCTCGAGCAGCGCCTGATCGAGAGCGCGACGGCGAGGGGAACCGGCGGCAAGCGCGACGGCCGGATCCTCGCCCTCGTGCAGGAAACGCTCGCGCACGAGCTTCTCCGCGCGAGCGATTTCGGCGGATGTCGGAATGGACGCGGCCGCGTGGGCCACTGCGGTGGACTCGGCCATGTGAGGCTCTGGGCTTCGAGATGGAGCCGTCGCGAAAGCAGCTCCGCGTGACTCGTGATACCGGCGCTTACGCCGGCGAGGCTTCAGGCAATGCATGGGAACCGGTAGATCCCCATTCCCTTGCCACCCCAGGATACAACACAACCCGGAGGAATTGAAGGCCCGCGCTCCAACCGCCATCTGGCACCCTTCTCCTGGATGACTCCTCGCCGCCTGATCGTGACGCTCGCATACCTGGCCGCAACCGCTTTGATCGCCGTCGGGATAGCCCAGCTGCCGGGCGGCTCAGGCGCCGACACTCCCGGCGGCGCGCGCTTGACCCCGGCCCAGCTCAGCGCGCTGCTGGGTGACTCGCCCGCGCCGCTGGCGAGTCTGCATGCACAGGCAAACCTTCTGCTCAAAGGGGGCTCGAGCGCGCTGCACGCACGTCTCACCGCCCTACGTGGCTATCCGGTCGTGATCAACAAGTGGGCCTCATGGTGCGGCCCCTGCCGCGAAGAGTTCGGCGCCTTCCAGCAGGTATCGGCCGAGTACGGGCGGCGCGTGGCCTTCCTCGGCATCGACTCGGAGGACACGAGCCGTGGCGAAGCAGCGGCCTTCCTGAGATCCTTCCCGGTGAGCTACCCGAGCTACTACGACCAGAGCGGGGAGCTCGGCGAGCAGATCACCGACTCCTCCTCCACGCCCGCGACGGTGTTCATCGCGCGCGACGGGCACCGGTTCATCTGGCAGGGTCAGTTTCCCACCGCCCAGAAGTTGCGCGAGGACGTCGAACGGTACGCGCTGCACGCATAAGCAAAGGCAAATGCCGGGGCTGGCTGTGCAGTCGAGCCAATACTTCGTACCGTGTGCGCCACATGCCCGAGATCAGAGTCGACCCGCTGAGTGGACACAGGGTGATCGTTGCAGGCGAGCGCTCGCTGCGACCCGGTGGCGAGCCCCGCTGTCCAGCGGCCCAGCCGATCGACGTCGAGAAAGACCCGTTCGCCGAGGGCCACGAGGACCGCACCCCGCCGGAGCTGTATGCGGTGCGTCCTGGGGGCGGGAGGGCGGACTCGCCGGGGTGGACCGTGCGGGTCGTTCCGAACCTGTATCCGGCGCTCGCGCTCGACAGCCCCGAGCCGCCGCGCGACGCGCAGCCGGACCTGTTTGGAGCGACGGCGGCAAACGGCGCGCATGAGGTGATCGTCAACGCGCCCGAGCCGGTGACCTCGCTGGCAGAGCTCCCCCTCGAGCGCGTCGAGGGCGCGATAGAGGCGTGGCGCGAGCGGATGCGCACACACGCCGACAGCGCATACGTACAGCTGATCGTCAACGAGCGGCGCGAGGCGGGAGCCTCGCTGGAGCACACCCATGCACAGCTCTACGCGCTTGACTTCGTGCCCAGCGAGATCGCCCGCGAGCGGGAGCGCTATGGCGCATATGCAACCCGCACAATGGGCAGGAGCCTACTCGAGGACCTGCTCGCCGAAGAGGTACGACGCGGCGAGCGCATCGTGGCGATCGACGATCACGCGGTGCTGCTCGCGCCCTACGGC
Source organism: uncultured Solirubrobacterales bacterium (assembly GCA_963715765.1). Lineage (GTDB taxonomy): Bacteria > Actinomycetota > Thermoleophilia > Solirubrobacterales > Solirubrobacteraceae > Palsa-744. Next base: position 1,845,893 of record OY970270.1, on the reverse strand, counting down.
TCGCGGGTGCCCTTCCAACTGATGCTCGCACCGCGCGTACCACGTATGCGCTTCGAGGACGACGGTCCGCTCGGTGCGGAGCTGCTGCACGACGGTCTTTGCCGCCTGGCACGCCACTTTGGCTCGAGCCCACCGTTGAACATGTGGGTCAGAACCGCCCCACGGGGGGCTGAGCACTTCTGCTGGCGCATCGACGTGGCACCGCGGCTGACCCACCTTGCGGGGCTCGAGCTCTCCACGGGTGTGAACCTCAACATCGTCTCGCCCGAGCACGCGGCGGCGGTGTTGCGCGAGGCGTAAAGATAGGCTGCGCGGGTGCCGCCCGTCGAACGCATCGTTCCCAGCTTTGCTGCCGAACCACCCCAGGAGGGATTGCCCTATGGCCGCTGGGCCGAGCGCCTGGAGCAGGAGCTGCGCGCCGCGTGGGCGGGACTTGACACCGAGGGGCAGGATCTCGGCGAGCCGGGGGAGATCGTGTGGTATCCGGATCGCAGCTGGCACGGACGCCGCTATGTACCAGCGACATCGATCACCTCGGCCGGCTATGAGCTGTTTGGGTATGTGCGGTTCGTGGTCAGCAGCGACGGGGGCGAACCGACCGAGCTGTCGGCCAGCGGCGACTTCACCGAGGAGACAGCCGAGCGCAACCCCGACTGGAAGCTCGACGTGTGCGACGAGGTGATCGGCTCCTGGCGTGGACTGGAAGGAGCGGTTGCCGCGATGACGCTCGTATGGGGACGACCGCTGGTGGGCGGTGGACGGGTGGTCACCGCCGAGCTCGGTCGCGCAACGGTTGACCAGTGCGAACTGATCGAGCAGCGCTTCACGCTGATCGCGCCGGACGACTACCGTCACGACCTGCTGGAGATCAAGCTTTGGGGTTGGAAAGCACAGGAGCTTGCGTGCGAGTCGCTGTATGAGGGGGATGAGCCGCAGGACTGAGTGCCCGCCTCGCACTGGCGTTTGCCCGAGCCGTGGTGCTGAGCAGCCCGAGCAGCACGATCGCAGCGCCACAGCCAACGACCAGCCACCAGACGAGGTGGCTGGATTGGACAAAGCCCGGACCGACCGCGAAGGCGCCGGCAGCCGCAATCGCGCCGGCCACCGCGACGCCAAGTGTTTGGCCGACCTGGCGTGAGGTGGAGGCCACGGCAGCCGCCACCCCTGCCTGCGCCTCAGGCATGCCGAGCACCGCGGTGTTGGTGATCGGCGGGTTGACCATGCCAAAGCCGATCCCAAACACGAAATACGCCGGTAGCAATGAGGCCAGCGGCGTGGTCGTCTCGATCCTCGTCAGCAGTAGACCGCCGAGCATGATGCCCAGCCCGCCGGTCAGTAGGGCCAGGCGCGGCCCGCGGCGGCCCACGATGCGACCGGAGAGGGGCGCGAAAAACAGTGTCATCGCCGCGATCGGCAGCGTGCAGAGCCCGGCCGTCAGGGCCGACAGGTGGGGAACTCGGACCTCCTGCAGGTAGAGCGTGTTGATGAACAGAAACGCGCCAAGCGCGGCAAATGCGCATACTGCGATCACGCTCGCGCCCGAGAAGGGGACGCTGCGGAAGAAGCGCGGGTCGATCAGCGGTTCGGAGCGACGCGCCTCATATGGCACCAGGGCACCCACAGCCGCGACGCAGAGCACAAACAGACCGATCGTCTGAGCGGAGAACCAACCAACCGAGGGCGCCTCGATGATCGCGTAGGTCAGCGAGGCGAGCAGCACGACCACAAGCACCTGGCCGACGGGGTCAAGACGCCGCGGACGCGGAGCACGGGACTCCGGGACAAAGCGCATCGTGAGACCCAGTGCAAGCAGCCCGACGGGAATATTGATCCAGAAGATCGCGCGCCAGTCCACACCCTGCACGAGTGCCCCACCCAACACTGGCCCGAGAGCAAGGCTGATGCCGACCGTTGCACCCCACATGCCGATCGCCTGCGCACGCTCGCGTGCATCTGTGAACACGTTGCGAATGATCGACATCGCGACCGGGTTTAGCATCGAGCCACCGACCGCTTGCAACATGCGGAAGGCGATCAGCCACCCCAGACCTGGGGCCGCGCTGCACAGCAGCGATCCGAGCGTAAACAGGATCAACCCCGTTTGAAACACGCGGCGGCGACCGAGCCTGTCGCCCATCGAGCCGCTGAACATCAGCAGACTGGCAAGCACCAGCGTGTAGGCGTCCACCGTCCACTGCAGCTCCGACACCGACGCGTGCAGTTCCCGCCCGATCGACGGCAGCGCAACGTTGACGATCGTGTTGTCCAATCCAACGATCAGCAGGCTCATACAGCAGATCGCAAGTACCAGCCGGCGGCGGCGACGTGGCAGCTCGGGGGCCGAGGCGGGCAGCGCGGACGATTGGCTCACACCATGCAGTCTGCCTGCTGTCTGGGAGGGCATGCGGCGAGGCGACGGCTCAGACGTGTCCCAGGGATTGACGGGCGGCGGCTCAGAACGTGTTCTCACGGGATTGACAGGCACCAACTCGACCCTGGCCGCGACCTGAAGGACGTTGTCAGGAAGGTGCCGGCTGAGGTGAGGTCCCTGGCGGCAGGGTCGTCGGGGGGGAGGGATTCGGCGGCGTCGGGGCAAGCTTGTAGGCCGCAACCCAGGTCTGGATCCAGGATGAGATCGCACCCACGCTCGCGAACACCGAGGGACGCCGTGTGGAGCACTTCTCGTACACGTGGTCAGCGACACCAACCTCGACCGGCTCCCCGGTCGGTCCCGCCATCAGCAGCGGCCCACCGCTGTCTCCGTTGCATGCTCCGGTGCTGTAGCTCGGCGGCGAGATCGTGCAGATCTCGCTGCGCGCAAAGAATGGCGGCGCGTTGCGCCTGCACCATTTGCCAGGCTGCACAGCGGTGCCGGCGGACTGTAGATGTTCTGTCAGAGCGTTCTGTTCGTATGCGGTCCTGCCCCAGCCGACGATCGTCGCCGGCGCACCAGCGGCGAGGTGCTTGGTAATCGAAGCGCCAGCCAGCGTGACCGGTGGCGCCGTGGTCGGCGTTGAGAGGACCAGTAGCGCCGCATCGCCATCGTCGACCTTGCGAGCAAACCTCGGATACACGATCACCCCCAGGACCGTTGAGACAGACAATCCGGGCACCAACGGTTCGACCGCGCCAATCACGACCCTGTAGCCCGAGGGACTGAACGGAACCCCGGTCTGCATGTTCTCGGCGCAATGCCCGGCCGTCAGAATCAAGCTCGGAGCGATCACGGTTCCCGTGCACTGATAGGCAACCGCACCCTGAAAGTCGACCACGTATGCAAGTGAGGGGAACGTGCCAACTTGCGCAGGAGTGCCGCCGATGATTGCCGCATGCGCGTAGGCACCACGGCGCAGATGCGAGGCGAGCGCGAGCGGAGCGCAGATGACAGCGACGGCGATCACCGCCAGAACAAGCGTCGGCTTGAACGGACGCGTGAGCTTTCCAAGCGGTCGTTGGGTGGATATCGAAGGCATCGTGGGGTGCGTCGTACAGCGACGCGCAGACTTCATCGGCATCGATCCCCGGCAGTTTTAGCGCGGTTTGGACCGATCAAGCACTGACCAGGCCGTCCGATGCCCTCAAGGACAGAATCGGTGGCAGCGGTAAAGCAACGTAGAGAGCCTGCCGACTACTCGAGCATGAGGGATCGACGAACGCTGGGCGAGAAGGCCGTGGAGAGAGATCACGTCGCGCTCAACCTCGCGCCATTCGCCGCCGCAGCGGGACTTGCGGCGGCCGTGGCGATCGTCGGATCGACCGTCAACTGGATCGACTACGCGGCGGCGGTGGGCTTGGGAGTCCTTGCCGGATTGGTGCGACTGATCCGGTTGAAGGGCGCCGGCGCACGAACGAGAGAGATACCGCCCTCGCTGATCTTTCTTGCGGCGGTCACGTTTCTGCGCAGCTCGGCCGGCGGATCGAGCTCGGGCGTCGCGGTGGTCGCCCTACTCCCGGTGTTCTGGACAGCCCTCTACGGCGACCGCCGCCAGCTGTGCGTGGTCACGGCAGCCGTAGCCGTCTTCTTCCTTGCTCCGCTTGTGTTTGTTGGGGGCGCCGCATACCCCACCAGCCAATATCGCGCTGGCGTGCTGTTCCTCGCGGTGAGCGCAATCATCGGCTTCACCACCCAGTGGTTGGTCGCAGAGGTTCGCTTCCAGGCCAGTGAAGCCGAGCACCGCGAGCGCGCGCTGGAGCGGGTCGCAGCCGTGATGCGCGGACTGTCAAGCAGTCCCCATGCACGAGTCGAGGTGTGTGAGGCGGCCATGTCGATCAGCAATGCGAGCATCGCGCTGCTGTACGAGACAACCGACAAGGTCGGCGCTTTGCGCACGACCGCGATGGCTGGAATCGACGTGGCGCCCTTAGAGATCGTTGTTGGAACAAGCTCGGCCGCAAGCGAGGCGTTCGCGTCGCGTCGCTCGTTCCTGTGGAGCGAAGGCGATCCCTCGGGGGCGTTTGACCAAGGGATGTGGGAAACAGTCGGATGTCCCGCCTCGCTGCTATTCGAGCCGGTGTTCAGCGAGGAGCAACCCGTCGGGGTGCTCGTTGTCGGTTGGCCACAGAAGATCCGCGCCGGCGGCACCAGGGCCACGCTGATCACGCTGCTGGCGCACGAGGTGGCCGCGGCGATCAAACGTGCCGACATGCTCTCTCAACTGACAGACATGGCCAGCACCGACGCGCTCACCGGGCTACCCAACCGGCGTGCCTGGGAGACGAACCTCAATCGCGCACTGCTCGACGGAGAGCCGTTCGTCCTGGCGATGCTCGACTTCGATCACTTCAAGGACTTCAACGACACCCGCGGGCACCCTGCAGGTGATCGCCTGCTCAAGGAGACAGCGGCGGCGTGGCGCGAGGAGCTGCGCAGCGGCGACTTCCTGGCGCGTATCGGCGGCGAGGAGTTCGCCCTGCTACTTCCCAAATGCACCGCCGCGGACGCGCTGATGGTCGTCGATCGCCTGCGCGGGCGCGTGCCCTACGCGCAAACCTGTTCGGCGGGAGTGGTGATCCAGGAACTGGATCAACCATCCGACGCGCTGATGACGCGTGTCGACAACGCCCTATATGCGGCCAAGTCCGCCGGGCGCGACCGCGTGTCGATTGCCGCCTGAGACGGTCTTACGCCGACGACGCGCGAGTCGCAGCGCCGCAGATCCACTTTTTTTGTCCGTCAGTCGAACCCGATCCGCCCTCGCCGAATCGAATGTAGTGCCGACCCTCGGACCGCGTCGCGTCAGCCAAATGGTGTGGCCGGCTCTGTCGAGACTTGCGCACCGATTGGGCCATGCCGCCAGATCGAGATCTACTTCTCGATCGTGCAGCGCAAGGCCCTGACACCCAACGACTACGCGACACTGCCCGAGCTCGCCAGACACCTGATGGACTTCGCCCAGCACTACCGCACACTCGCGCGACCATTCGAGTGGACCTTCACCCGCGCCAAGCTCAACAACGTGATCGAGAAGATCACCCGTCACGAACCCCAGCCCCTCACCCTCGCCGCATGAACCGCAAAACTTCCGGACACGTCCACTAGTCGCACCGGCTCCTCGAGGGTCGATGTCCGTCGGTGCGCTCCACGTCGGTGCCGCCGATCCCAGGTCAGTCGAGATCATGGCGGTTCCAGAACCGGTGATCACGCATAGTGAAGTCGAGGCGCAGGAGATTCTCTGCGGTAGTTCTTCGAATCCTTCCCTGCCGGGTTTGACGGAGGCCGGCGTTGTGACAACGTGCCACTTCGGTGTCGCGGAGGTCGGGTTTGTTGAGATCACGGTTCGGTCGGCCTTGTCGAGGGCGACGCACAGCGACGTGGTGGGACACGAGATGCCGATGAGCGCCGAATTGTCGACGGTGGTGGGGGCACTCCATGTCGGCATAGGGACTGTTGGGTCTGTTGAGATCACGGCACGGCCCGCTTCGTCGATTCCGACGCACAGCGAGGTCGAGGGACACGCGATGTCGGTGAGGGCCGTGTTATCGACGGTAGCTGGGGCTCTCCATGTAGGTGTCACTGCGGCCGGATCGGTTGAAATCACGGCGTGGCCGCGATTGTTGACAGCGACGCACAGCGACGCCGAGGAGCATGAGACCTCGTAGGGGTGCGCGGTGAAAGGTTGAGGGGAGACGCTATCGATGTCCGTCACGCTCCAGGTGGGGAGGGCGGCTGTCGGATCTGTGGAGATCACGGCCCGACCGTAGTTGTCTACAGCTACGCACAAGGAGGTTGAGGGACAGGAGATAGTCTCGATGAGACCGAGTTCGCCGATGTAGGCTGGAGCGCTCCAAGTGGGAGTTGCATCAGCGGGGTCGGTGGAGATCGGGATGCGGCTGTTGAGGTCAACAGCGACGCAAAGCGCCGTGGAGACGCACGAGACAGCGGTCATGAAGCCGGGCCCGTCAGCGTCGATGTCCTCAGCGATCCACGTGGGGGTCACTAGGGTGGGGTTGGTCGAGGTCACGACTCGCTCCTGGTTTCCGACCGCGACGCACAGCGAGTTCGAGGAGCACGAGACATCCTCCAAATATGGGTTCGGGCCGGTGATGGCGCCCGTCGCAAACGCCGGCCCAGGAGAGAGCACGCCGGCAGCTAGAGCGCCAGTCAGCAGGGTCACGAGCCCGCTGACTCTGAGCTGTCTGGCGCGAGATCTACTCGATCCCCCTGTGAGACCCGCTTTCACTCCTGTCCAAACCACGGACGGTTCCTGGAGTTGCGCCCACAGGTATTCCGCGTCCGTCGTGCAGAATCAATCCGACCCTCCTTCAGAGAGTGGGCTTGCGGCGGTGATCCGCGGCTGAATGCGAGGATTGTTGGATGGACGCTGACGAGCAATTGCGTGCTGGCCGTCTGGCGGCGCAGCGGCTGACGCCGGCAACGGCGTGCAAGAGCGCCGAGGAAGCGGCGTTGGCTGTAATCGGCGTCCAGGCTCAGGATCTGCGCGCCGCGGCTCTTGCACTGCGCTCGCGCGTGCCCGGCCTCACCCGAAGCGCCGTCCGCGCCGCGCCGCTCCTGCGCACGTGGACAGCCCGCGGCACGGTGCACCTGATTGCGGCGTCCGATCGCCCCTGGCTGCACGCGCTATTCGCCAGGCGAAATGCCCGCGTGTTCGGCGCGCGCTTCGTGCGCTTCGGCATCGTGGAGGAGATAAACGCCATGCGCGGGGACGTCGCCCAGCTCTGCGGCGAGCGTCCCCGCGACCGGCCGTCGCTGCTGCGCGCGCTGGTCGAGCGCGGCCACCCGTCGCTCGAGCAGGGTCCGATCAACACATTCGTTCCGTGGCTCTCGACGCAGGGGCTCATCGTCACCGACACCGCGGGCCTGCTGCACGCGGCCGATCCGCCCCCGGCGGTCGACCTCGACGAGGCACTCGCGATCCTTGGCGCCCGCTACCGCGCAGGCTACGGCCCCTGCGACGCAACCGACCTCGCGAAGTGGTCCTCACTGCCCATCACACAGGCGCGCCGGGCGCTCGAAGCCGCCGGACCGCCGAGCGACGTTGACCTGTTGCCCACCGATGACACACCGCCCTGTCTGCTGCTCGCCGCCTTCGACACGCTCATGCTCGGCTACCGCACTCGCGAGCCATTCGTGGCCGCCGAGGACGACCATCACATCCTGAGGGGCGGTGGGATGCTCAAACCCGTCGTACTCAATCGCGGAGCAGCAACGGGTACTTGGTCCATCAAGAAGGGCCGTCCCGAGCCGGCGTGGTTCGCGCGGCCCACGCCCGCTCCGGCGCTCGCCCGCGAGACTGCGGACATCGAACGCTTCCTTGCATCGTAGCTGCGGGTAGCTCCATGGAGCAGGTCGCGCGGCTTCCGCTTTCGGCTGTGGGTGTCGCGCAAACCTCGGGTCTGTCCGGCGTCGTTAAGACAATCTGGGTATGCCCCAGAACTTTCTTGAGTGTGATCGTGAGCAGGTGTTCTTGTTGCCGCCGGACCCGCGGGATTGGCTGCCGGAGGGTCATTTGGCGTGGTTTGTGTTGGAGTCGGTCGGGGAGATGGATTTGTCGGCGTTCTATGCGTCTTATCGGCTGGATGGGTGGGGTCGGGCGGCGTTTGAGCCGAGCATGATGGTCGCGTTGCTGCTTTACGCCTACGCGCGGGGTGAGCGCTCTTCGAGGGGGATCGAGCGCCGGTGTGTGGAGGATGTTGCCTACCGGGTGATCGCTTGCCAGCAGACCCCGGATCACGCGACGATCGCGCGTTTCCGTGTCCGCCACGAGGAGTCGCTGGCCGCTTTGTTCACGGAGGTGCTCTCGCTGTGCAAGGAGGCGGGGTTGGTGAAGGTCGGGCTGATCGCGATCGACGGCACGAAGGTCCACGCCAACGCGTCACATCATTGCAACGTTGATTACGAGCAGCTCGCGCGGGAGATCCTCAAAGAGGCCGAGGACATCGACGCGGCCGAGGACGAGCTTTACGGGGATGCGCGTGGCGATGAGCTGCCCGAGCACTTGCAGACCCGTGAGGGGCGTCGTGCGGCGTTGCGAGAGGCAAAGCAAAGGCTCGAGCGCGACCGCGCTAAGAATGGGAGCGCGAAGACCGAGGTGGCCGCGCAGACGGGCTCTTCCGGGGTGGAGATCGAGCTTGATGCTGGGGTGATCGTCGCGCGGGTTCAGGGTCGCGATGGATGGTTGCTTGAGGCTCGCCGCCAGCTCGATGAGCATCGCCGGCGTGAGGCCATGCCGATCGTCCGCTCGCGTGCCGGGCGGCTGTTGGAGGCAGAGCGACGGTTACAGCAGAACCTCGCGGTGGAGCGCGAAGCGAACGAGGCATATGAGCACTACCGGGCGCACGGGCGCGACACGCAAGGCCGACGGCTCAGTCGCCCACCAAAGCCATACGAGCCGCCGGAGATCCCGGCGGGGAAGATCAACACGACCGATCTCGATTCACGGAACGTGAAGACCCCGCGCAGCTACACCCAGGGCTACAACACGCAGGCAGCGGTGAACGAGCATCAGATCGTGCTCGCCGCCGAGGTGACCGCCAGTTCCCCGGACTTCGGTCACCTACAGCCAATGGTCCAAGCGACGAAGAAGGAACTCGACGCGATTGGTGTCACCGAGACGCCCGGGGTGACGGTTGCTGACAGCGGCTACTGGAACGAGGAGCAGATCGATAACGTCGTGAGCGACGGCATCCAGGTACTAATCCCGCCCGACGCCGGCAAGCGAGACACACCCCGCCCCGGCTGGGATGGCGGGCGTTACGCGTTCATGCGCAACGTGCTCGCCGGCGACTACGGCGGTGGGCTCTACCGAAAACGCAAGGCGATGGTCGAGCCCGTGTTCGCACAAACCAAGCACAACCGCCGCATCAACCAGTTCCACAGGCGAGGCAGATCCGCCGCACGCTCCGAATGGCGCCTAATTACCGCCACGCACAACCTGATGAAGCTCCACAAACACCACCTGGCCGCCCAGGCCGCCTAAAACGGCACCCGGCAGCACCGACACCCGACCAGGCCCACAGAACCCGACCCCTACAGACACCACCGTCACCGCCGCCGGCGTTCACCCATCACCCGCAGCAACTTTGCGCGACACCCACGACGAAGTCCGAGCACGCCAACTGAGGATCAGCACACACCCGCTCGCGCGAGAGATACGGAAGTGCTCGGCCTCACCTATTTACAGCGGGTCAGGACCCCGGAAGCTCGCTCATCGCGGCGTCAGCGACGGCGCAATCATTGCGTAGGATCCGCAACGCGTCGAGCTCTGTCTCGAGCGCGGTTTACTCGGAGGTGCTTCGAGCGGAGTACAGGATCTCCATACGCACTATCGGCGTAGTCCAAAGCCGTTCGTCGGCTACTGCCACCTTGATCAATCCAGCGAGCTCACCAGGGAGCAGAGAGAGCGGATTCCGCTTCGCGCTGACAGCAGGCGCCAGCTCGCCAGCCAACGAGACATCCGAGCTTCGTCCGTTGCACGAGTGTCGGAGCGGTCGATTGACGCGCTCGCTTTTGCGCTAAGGCACGGTGGCGGTGCTCTTTGGGTCGACCAAGATCTTCGCGTGTGTCTCGGGATCTCCGAGCGCCTCGAAGGCCCCGTCGACGCCGTCGAGTCCCACGGTGCCGGTGAGGAGAGGACCGGGGTTCACCTTTCCCTCGGCGAGCATGTGAAGCGTGTCGCGGAACTCGAGGGGGGTGTAACCGAGGACGAAGCGCAGCTCGATTTCCTTGTTGATCGCCATTGCCGGCCTGATCTTGTCCGTACCCATACACACGCCCACGACGACCACGCGGGAGAACAGAGGCGCACTCGCGATCACCTGGTCGAGCACCCCAGGCACGCCCACGCATTCAAAGATCACGGGGCTCTTGAGCTTCGCCAGGCCGAGCGCTTCGGCCGCGCGCCAGGTGTGATGCCAGGGAATCGGCAGCCGCTGCATCTTGCCCATACCGTCAATTGCGAGGTCGAGGGCGGCGGGAACCGCGGTGAGGTGCCCGTGCTTCTCGGCTGAGGCGTGGGGCGATTCGTGTGCTGGGTCGACGACGACATCAGCGCCGCACGCCCTCGCCAATGCGCGACGCCCCGCGGAGAAGTCGCTCGCGATCACGGTGCGCACACCGTGTGCCTTGAGCATGCAGATCACCGACAGGCCGATCGGCCCGCAGCCGATGACGACCGCGACGGTGCGCTTCTTGACCTCACCTCGGCGTACAGCGTGCCAGCCGACAGCCATCGGCTCGGTCAGCACGGCGACTCCGGGCGCGAGGCCATTGGGCACGGGAACGGTAAGGGACTCCTGCACGAGCATCTGCTCCGCGTAGGCGCCGGGAGCCGCCACCGACAAACCGGTGGCGTGGACGTCCTTCCCGACACGCAGTAGAGGCAATGAGACCACCGTCGTCCCCGTCGGCGCCGATCGCCGGCAGGAGGGGCCGTGTTCGACGATCTCACCGCAGAACTCGTGCCCCATCACAACGTCCTGGTCGGAGCGCATGAAGTCCGCATAGCCGGTCTCCAGAGCCACGTCTGCCATCTCGTTGCAGTGATGGCGAGCATGAAGGTCTGATCCGCAGATGCCACAGCGAAGGACATCGATCAATACCTGCCCCTCCTCAGGAGTCGGCGTCGGCAGATCGACGACCGTCAACTGGGCTTCTTTACAGTTCACGGCCTTCATCGGACACCCGCGACGGCTGATCCGGCGAGCATGCGCAACAGCTCGACCCAACCCGACCCGGGAAGGTCAGGCTCGGTCATCGTACGAACGCGTAGTCGTCGAGGTCGAAGCGGGCGCTGCGCCAGGCCGCCTCGAGCGAGAGGCTTGCCCGGAACGGCGCGTCGCCGTGTTTGTCGAAGTAGTAGCTGTTCGCGTTCGAGCAGGCGCCCCGGAAGAAGACCTGGTTGTGGCGGCGCCCGAGCATCGACTCGAAGTAGCGACGGTTGGCCTCGGGCGTGATCTCCACGCGCGTGGCGCCTTCGCTGCGCGCTCGCTTCAGGCAGCGCACGATGTGGCGCATCTGGGTCTCGATCAGACCGAAGTAGGACTGGCCGTTGAACCCGTAGGGACCGAGGATCGAGAACGAGTTCGGAAAGCCTGGGACGCTCACGCCCTCATAGGCCTGCAAGCGGTTGGCATCCCACCACTCCTCGAGGTCAACACCAGCCACGCCCAGCATCTCGAATGCCGGCAAATTCCCGGAGTCGAACACCTTGAACCCGGTTGCAAGGACGAGCACGTCAAGAGGATGCTCGACCCCATCGCTCGTGCGAACGCCCGTCTCGGTGATCGCCTCAATGGAGGTGGTTTCGAGCAGCACGTTCTCCCGGTTGAAGACGGGGATGTACTCATTGGAAAAGCTCGGGCGCTTGCACCCGAGGGAGTACTTTGGCGTGAGCTTCTCGCGCACGACGGGATCCTTGACCTCACGGAGCATCTTGCGAGCGGTGGCTTCGCCGCGGGCGGTGAGGCTCGGGAACTGGCCGGCGAAGTGGGCGGCGAGCACGAAGGTGAGCTCCACAAAGGCCTGACTGGCCCAGCGTGTGGCGAGCTCGGCGCCGGGCACCGAGCGCAGTGCCCGGCGCACGCGCGGGCTCATCGGCGCGTCGAGCTTGGGTAGGCACCAAATGGGAGTGCGCTGGAAGACGGTGACCTGCTCGACTTCAGGGGCGATCGCGGGGATGAGCTGGATCGCCGAGGCACCCGTGCCGATCACCCCGACGCGCTTGCCGCGCAGGTCGACCGAGTGATCCCAGCGCGCCGTGTGCATGGTTGTGCCAGCGAAGGAGTCGAGGCCCTCGATCTCCGGCGGTTTGGGCTGGCTGAACACGCCTGTCGCGCCGACCACGTATCGCGCGATGATCTGCTCGCCGTTCGCGGTCTGGATGTGCCACGCGTGGGCGTCCTCGTTGAACCTCGCCCCGACCACCTTGGTGTTCAGCTGGATGCGATCGCGAACCCCGTAGTTGTCCACGCAGTGCTCCGCGTAGGCCTTGAGCTCCGTCCCCGGCGCGTACACGCGCGACCAGTCGCTGCGCTTCTCAAAGGAGAACTGGTAGCTAAAGGACGGGATGTCGACCGCTATCCCCGGGTAGGTGTTCCAATGCCAGGCGCCCCCCACACCGTCCCCGGCCTCGAGCACGACGAAGTCGCGGAAGCCGGCCTGGTCGAGCTTGATCGCCGCCCCGATACCCGAGAAGCCGGCACCGATCACCACGACCTCGTGGTCCATCGCGATATCCGAAGTATCCATATGCTCAAGGTATCGAGAACGCTCGCCGAGCGCCACGGCAGCGCTGGCCACGAGCGCCCACCTGGAAGGGCCACGGTAGTTTCCGCTCACGCGTATCTCCCGACCACGATTGAAGGTCGGCGCGATCTGATCGCGTGCATCCACGTGGGTTCCCTCGACGAGTCCAAATAAACCCGAGTCTGGCGCTCGCGGGTGCAAGGTGCTCGCGTCGACAGCAGCGGAATCTCGGCGTTAGTATCGCGTGTCGATGGATGAGCTCGACATCGCGATCGCTGATCCAAGGCTCGATGATGTACGACAGCTCATCGAGCATCATCTGAAGTTCGGACGTTTGCACAGCCCGCCACAGGATGCACACGCGCTCGAGGTCGATGGCCTGCTCGATCCTGCCGTCACCCTCTTCAGTATCCGCCGCCGCGGGGAGCTGGTCGCGATCGGCGCGCTCAAGCGACTTGACGATCAGCACGCGGAGCTGAAGACGATGCATACGGCTGAGCATGTCCGCGGCCTGGGCATTGGCCGCGCGATGCTTGACCATCTCCTCGCTGTCGCCCGCGAGCGCGGCTTCGAACACGTGAGCCTGGAGACTGGCTCCATGGAAGCATTCGAGCCAGCTCGCTCGCTCTACATGAGCGCGGGATTTGCACCGTGCGAGCCATTCAGCGACTATCGCCATAGTCCAAACAGCACCTACATGACGATGAGGATTAGCGAGCGCCGCGCACAGCTCCTCCGAACGAACAGCAAGCCTGGCTCAAGCTGAGCGCGGCTCGCCTCGCGCGCAAAGTGCCCTCCCCACGACACGTGGCGGCCTGACACTTCTATGCGGTCAAGCCGTGGCTCAAGCGCCACGTTTAGGCGGGGAAAGGCGGTAGTCAGGCGCAAGGCCTCGACGACACTCCCGCACCCCAAGCGCCCGACCTTCAGAAAGCCCCACCAACACAAGCGATCCGCTCAAGTGCCCCCGCCAGGAGTCGAACCTGGATTTACCGCTTAGGAGGCGGGAGCATGAGCGGCCAAAATGGCCGAAATCGCAGGCGTAGCAACGGATTTTTGGTTCCTGACGCCCGCTCGATGCGACGGGATTGAGGGCGATTTGATGGGGTTTGGGCACTAGAACGGGGTCAGTGCCCAAACGAATCCTCACCCAAGCTCGACGCCGTGGCGACCCAGCCAGACACGGGCACCCTCGATCAACCCGGGGAGCGCCTCGCGTAGCCGTTCGACACCATCGCGAACCTCTCCCGCATCGACATCCGGCGAGGCGTGCTCAAGTCGCCCCTCGAGAACGTAGAGTTCGTTCAGCAGGGCTACTTGATCTTTGGTCAGTCCGTCGTCGGCCAGGAGCGCCTCGAAGACCTGCTCGGCGTGCGGGCGGCGGTGCGGGAGCAGGCCGACCAAACGTGATCCGGCGCTCGCCTTGAGAATCTCGACATAGGCATTGAGCACAGCAGAGTGATCGCCGGTGACGACCATCGTGCGGTTGGCGTCGCGCGGCTCGACAGACTCGAAGGCGATCCTCCATTCGGCTGGGTCGAGCGTACCGCCGAAGTTCTCCTCGATTGCCAGGTCGAGTGCCTTGCGGTGCTTGTTGATGGTCTGAAAGAAGCGAGCGAGTCGCGCCTGCTCTGCCGCAAGAGCATTGCGGCTGATCTTCGCGGGCTGGGGGTCGCTCACGCAGTCAGCTCCTTGATCGCGTGGGCTGCACCGGCCATCTGGCGACGGTGGGCGCGGCGGGCACGGGCACGGATCGCGGGGCGTCGCCCGCATAGCTCGTCCCACTGTCCGTCACGGTCGATCACGACACGCCCCTCATCGAGCACGCGGTCCAGCAGAAGCGGCGCCTGGGCCTCTACGCGTACCAAGTGGGCAATGTCGATGCGGCGACCGCTCACGCCTTGCAGGCGAGCGGCCAGCTCGAACCCCGCCGAGACTTGATCGTGGGCGAGCGCAACCAACAGGTCGAGATCCGAGCCCTCGTCCTCATCGCCTCTCGCCAGCGATCCGTAAAGCACGGCCAGGCGAACGCCATAATCTGTCCGCAGCGCCTCACGAAGCTCAGAGAGAAGCGGCCAATGTGCGCGGAGGTACTCGCGCTCGCCGGATACCAACTCAAGACGGTGCGATCCACTCCGGACGGTGCGGAACGCGCCCTGAGAGGCGGCGCGGCGCAACGTGTGCTCCTCGACGGCGAGATCAGTAGCAAGCTCTTGGATCATGCCCACTGAACGGAGGCTACTACGAGGGGTGTCGACGTTTAGGATGAGTGCTCCCCCGAGATTAACCCGATATGCTAGAGTTAATATCGAGTTATGGATCTCAAGGTTGATCTCTCCAACGCCGAGGAGGTGGCAGCAAAGATGCCCCAGCTTCTAGCCCTCTATGAGGAAAAGCTCCACGAACAAAAGGCGCTCAACCAACAGGTGGAGCTACTACGACGGCTCGTCGGTCATGCGTCTGGTATCTCGCGTGGGGTCATCCAAACGAACGAGCAAACGCGCGGAAAACAGCCCGAGCCGCCGCGCCGACGCCGCGCAGCACCGGCGCAGGACCGCGCCGTCCGTGCGCTCGAACAGGCCGCAAGCGCGCTCGGCGGAACCGCAGTCGGCCCGACCTCTCTCTACAAGTTCATGAAAGAGCAAGGCATGGAGACCCCCAAGGACGCGGCCGTGCTCGGGACAAACCTATGGGACGCGTGGAGGGCTGGCCGCATCATGCGCGCACCCAACGGCGTCTACACACCACTCGACGGCAGCGGAAAAACCGAATGGGACCGGCCGCTCACCGACTACTACTACGCAGCTGAGCAGGGGTTCCCCATCCCTGGCAACTGACCGCCGAGCAACGCGTGCTCCTGAGAACTTCTATGGAGATGCCGACGCATGAGAGGGTCACGATTACCGCGCACGTTCGTGCCGGCTGGAGCGCCGACACGATAGGCAAGGGCCTGCTCGTCCGTGCCCACGATCGACAACCCCAGCTTGAGGCGTGGCGCACGTTGAGCTGGGGTGGGCCACACCATCTACAAGTCGTCGAAGCGCTCGAACTCGCAGCCGATGATGTTGCCGCCTACTTCGGTATCGCCGCTGACGGCACGCTCGAACTCTACGATCCCCAGGCGGCATTGCTGGAGGAACTGCTCGCGCTTGATCACCGATTTCGGGGGCCCATGCCGGGCTGGTCGTGGTCGTTTGAATAGACGCCAAGCGCCGCGATCCAGGTACAGCGGCATCCCGCTATGTGGCGAGCACTATCCGTTCAAGGCGATACAGCGAGGCCGCCGAAGAACTGCCACACGTCCTGATTCGATGCCAGCAGTGTGATCTCTTTGCCGTTCCGATAGCGGTCGTAGACGCTGATCGACGTGGCGTCGTGCCCTGGAGGATGCGGGCGGAAATGAAACTGGCGACCGTCTGATAGCCGAAGCGAATAGCTTTCGGCACCGGGGCGACTTTGCTTGAGCACGTGGACATTCTCATCGCGTGCCAGAGGGCATCCAAGCAACATCGACACGGCGACCTCAAGCAAGAGGGGAACGGTGCCGGGCGTATGGTCACGCGCTCTCTTGATGGCCGCAACGGTGTCCGGTCCTTCGACTTGAATCACGGATCGGAAGAATACCTTGACCTCCGTCACCCCGGCGTACTTCAGGCGCCACGACTCATCCGCCGGGGTGGTGCAGAACGTCCGAACGCAGAGACAGCCGGCGAAGAAGTCACGGTGGCGACAAGAGCGCGCGGCGCCAGTCGCGGCAGATATCGGGGCGGGCGGCACGCTCCCAGAGCGCGTTTGTAGCGCTGGTGAGTCCGTCCCAGTCGCTGCGTACTTCCGCCTCATTGAGAAGCCTCCATCCAACCTCTTCAAGCCGTAGGTCGGCCTTCCCGGTGTTGCATGGCCAGCAGGCGGTGACAAGATTGTCATGGTCGAGCCAGTCGCCACCGCGACCGCCAGGGTGGATGTGATCGAGGCTTGTGGAAACGAGCAGGTAGGCGGGATGGACCTGCCCGGCCTTCCAGTTAGGGTGGTAAGGGAACTCGTCAGGGTAGATCTCCGAGAGGAACCGAAGCACGGGTGGGGCGCTCGCGAGTTGCTCAGCGGAGGGTGAGGTGGGCCGGGACTTATCCATCGTGATCTTCTCGCGAGAGGATGCGCTCTGTGCCCGACGACTAACTCGTGTGCAGCGAGGATAATGCGCGCTGCCAGAACTCATCGGATCTGCGCACAAGCCAATGCGCGGTAACGCTAACCCCGGACAGACAGGAGAGCGGGATGGACGCCGAGTTTGAAGAGGATGTCGAGCATTGGCCGACGGACACGTTGGTGCTGGGAAAGTCGTCGTGGCACGGGGGAGCCGACAAATCTCTGAAGTACGCGTGGCCCGATAAGAACGGCAAGCGGGCTCGGGGCGGCGAGGTGCCCATCGTCGCGCTCCCGCAGGCGGTTATCTTCGCGGCCAAGCGTGGCTATCTCTCCAGAGAGCAGATGCAAGAGATCGCAAAGGGGCTGATCGACGTTCTGGCGTCTCCCGGCGGGCAGGGCCTCGGCTAGATGCAGAACCGCTATGCCGGCGATGTGGGCGACTTCATCAAGCTGGGGCTCATTCGCCACTTGGCGGCTGCCGATTTGTCGTTCGGCGTCAACTGGTATCTCACGCCCGATGAGGCGCACAACGCCGACGGTAAGCATGTGGCCTACGTCGAGCCTGGCAACCGCCAGCACGCGAGCCTGAAGGCGTGCGACCCCGATCTCATGGAACGACTCAGTCGGGTGGTCGCGGGCTCGCGCAGCGTGCAAGCACTTGAGGATTCGGGTGCGCTACGTGCCAGCGCGTTGACCTTCGGCGAGGTTCTAGATCGCTCCGTGGATCGGCAGGCGTGGCATGAGCGTGCCCTGGCTGCGCTCGTGAGCGCCGACACCGTGTTTGTCGACCCCGATAACGGGCTGGCCTCGGCATCCGGTAGACCGACGATCAAGCATGTGCTCACGGGAGAGCTTGCCGACTACGCGGCGCGTGGGCAGAGCCTCGTCGTCTATCACCACGCCGATCGGTCGGCGAAAGCTGAGGTTCAAGCGAAGGCCCAGCTTGGTCGGATCGCTCGCGCTGTCGGACAGGTGCCGGTCGGCGCGATCATCGCGCGTAGGGGGTCGTGCCGTCTGTTTCTGGTCACGGCGAGCGACGAGCGCCTGAACGCCTTGGCGGACCGCCTTCAGTCCTTCGCCGAGCGCTGGCGAGGACATGTCGAGCTGGTTCGGGTCTGCGGTGAGCAGGCGTAAGTCTGCTGGCGCTGTGGGTGACGCTGTGGTCTTGGGTCTGGTCACCGTCCGCGTCCGGAGCTGCGGTCGGGCGTATCGCGGGATAGCTGTCGGGTGAGCCAGTGGCCGGGCCGCAGTATGTGTCGCAGTCGTAGTGGGTTTCGGCTGGGTTGCCAGCCGAGGTCGGTGTCCTCTCGGTAGTCGAGTGATGGTGTTTGTCTGCGGCTGTGGCTCATGTTTTGGGCGAGTCGTTTGATTCGGTCGGGGTCTTGTCCGTCGTTGCCGAGTTGGTCGCGGGCGATGTACCAGTCGGTGCCGTGGCGGGCGCGTGTGGCCTCGACGTAGGCCGTCTCTTTGCTGGCTTGCCAGCCGCCGGTGAGGACGATGAAGCGCTCGACGGTCGCGCCCTGCTGGCGATAGACGTGCTGGGCGTAGGCCAGCCGTAGTGAGTCGAGCTGCTCTCTGGCGAGCTGAACTCGTCGCCCTGATCCGTCGAGCGTGATCGTCACGCCGTGTTCGTGGACATGGCTGACTTGGCCGCGTGTGCCGTTCTCGATTCGGGGCTGTCCGTGTGGCCGGTGCTGGGCGTTGAACGCGATGAGGTCGCCGTCGCGCAGGCCGTAGTGGACGTTGGGGAGCGTGATCTCTTGGTGGCCGAGTTCGCCGCGTTCGGCTCGTAGATGTTGAGCGCGGGCGTTGAGGCGGTCGATCTCCTGGTTCGAGGCGTCCGCGATCAGCGCCACCGAACGGATGTCGTCGTGTTCGTTGGTGAGCTGCCCCCATGCTTGGACGGCGGTCTCGGCTGCTTGGTCGCGGGTGTCCGCGAGGTGCAGCCGTCCAAGGGAGTGGTAGTGCGCCATCGCGCGCTCGGGTTCGCCGGCGCGTAGCGCTCTCCAGGCTTTCTGCTCGCCGGCATCGTTGGTGCGGTGGATATCCGCGAGTTCGGCGGTCGGTGCGTGGCTGGTGAGCCGGTCGAACATGCCTCCAGGACCGATCGAGGGGAGCTGCTTGCCGTCACCGACCGCAATCAGCTTCGCCCCTGAGCGCTCGACGAGCTCGGTCAGGGCGTCGAGGCGGGCGTGATCGACCATCCCGGCCTCGTCCAAGACGATCGTCGTATCCCGGTCGATCTCGACTATCCCCGTGTTTGCGCGGGCGACGAGCGCGTCGAGCGTGAGCGTTTGTCCAGTGAGGGCCGGGCTGTCCGCTCCAAGGCGCTCGGCCGTAGACCCGGACACAGCGACGCCGATCGTGCGATGGCCGGCCTGCTGCTCGGCGCGAGCGGCGGCGTCGATCACGACGCCCTTCCCAGTCCCGGCAGGGCCGACGAGGACGGCGAGGCGCTCCGGTCCCGTGAGCAACTCCACAGCGGCGATTTGCTCGGTGCTCAATGGTGCACCGATGCGCTCGGCGACTTCGCGCGTTGCGTCGGCGCGTGTTCGCTCGCCGATGTCTCGGCCGGCTCGCTGGGCGAGCAGCTCGGTGCGGCGTTCGATCGCCTGCTCCTGAGCGCGCACGGCCAGCGTGGTCATCCGCCCACCCTCCAAGGTGAGGACTCGCCGGTCGCGGATCATCTCTCTCGCGACGGTGAGCGCCTGATCGGGCGCCATCTCTCCCGCAGTCTGCTCCAGCGCGACGGCGTGCAGATCGCGTGCGTGGAACACGGCGTGCTGCTCTGTGAGCCACGCCTCGATGCGGTCCTCGATCGGCTGCTCAACATTCGGCCGCTCGGGCGCGCCGATCAAGCGCACGGCCTGGTCGGGGCCGAAGTCGTGACGCCGGCCCGTCTCGCTCCACACACGTTGCAGGTCGCCGCGTGTGGTCAGCTCCTTCGCCCGGCGGTTCTCGAGCGCGAGGTTGCGCAGCTCCCCGCGTTCCGGCGCACGGCCGTAGCGGGCACGAAACCGCTCGGCCGCCCTGGCGACCTCACGCGAACGGCCAGAGAACTCCTCGATCAGTGTTCGTGGCACGCCGGCGATCTCGAAGTAGCGGCCGTCCTTGCCGGTGCCCCGCTCGATCTCATAGCCCTCGCCGGCCAGCTCCTCAGCGAGCGCGGAGCGGTAGAACGCGCCCAGCTCGCGGGCTGACCGGAAGATCGGCCGCGACGCGACCGCGACGATCCGTTCGTCCTCCCTTACCGCGCCGCTGATGACGACGTGACTGTGCATCTGAGGGTCGGGTGCCCGCGCCCCGCTGACCCCTCGCGCGGTGGTGTGTCGGTACTCGGCGGCGATTACGTCCATGGCGTGCTCTTCCACGACCTGGCCGTCATAGCGGCGACGCACGACCGGGACCTGTTCGCGCAGATACCGCACGGTGTTCTCGACGGCTCTGGCGTGCGCGGCCTCGATCTGCTCGCGCTGCCACGGATCACCGAGCGCCCAAACCGTCGAGACGGACTTCGGGGCGCTGAACGTCACATCGATCCCGCCGCCCCTGCCGCCGCCTGCGCCCTCCGGCCGCAGCCACCTGCCCGTGCCTGGATGGCGACCATCCATCAGCGCGATGAAGTCCGCACCCTCGACCGGCTCACCGGCCCGCACTCCCAGCCGAGCCAGCGTCTCGGGGTCCGCGAGCCAACGGCCAGGGGCCTGCGTCATCTCCCCGTCCGGGGTCAAGTAGTAATCGCCTCGCTCTGGCGCGACCGTCTTGCTCTCCAAGTAGCGCGCGTAGCCGCCACCTCCAGCCGCAGGGATGCTCGAAGCAGTCATCACATAAGTGATGACCCTGAGCGGGCCAAAACGGCCAACGAATTGCACAGCGCTCGCCACCCAGCGCACACCCGTGCATCTCGTCTGTACTGGCAGTTGGAGCGAAGGACGCGACGGCGAATCGCCAGAGGCGAAACGCGCACCTCAAAGCCGGAGAGAAGAGGGCTTGGCCGATCCAGTGCAGGGCCGCGAGGCAGCGTGGTGCTGACGCCAGCACGGATCGCGAAACTCGCTGGCCGTTTTGGCCGGTTGAGGGTCATTAAGGGTGTGCACCAAGGACAGGCACGCCGTTCACCACCGCTAGACGCGGCGACCCAAATCGATGCCTCCTGGGTCGAGGCCGTCGCACTGCGCGTAGTCGCGCTCATTCGCGACGACTCAGCGCCCAACCACCGCCGACTGGTGGATGCCGCGACACTCGCCGCCGAGCTGGGCGTCGATCGCTCCTGGGTGTACGCACACCGCGACGAGCTGGGCGCCGTCAGGCTAGGTGCCGGCTCAAAGCCGAGACTACGCTTCGACCCGGAGGCAGCCAGGGAGGTACTTGCCGGTCACGGCACGAGGGATCTGCGCGAGCCGAAATCGTCCGTGCCCGCAGGAAGTTCACGACGAGGCCGACGGCGGCGAACTGGCAGCACCTCTGAGTTGCTGCCCATTCGAGGTTCAGCGATCACCCTCGATGGCGACGAGGGGCAACCGTGACCCGCCGTCAGTCCTCCGGTGATGGGGTCTGTCGGTCGATCGCGTCTCCGAGATCTGCAAGCGTCGTGTCGAGCGCGCGCAACAGCCGCATGACCGTGTGCCAGCGAGCGCCACGGTGGCCGTTTTCGAGGCGGGACAGGTATGCGACTCCGATGCCGACCCGAGCCGACAACTCCTCCTGCGTGAGTCCTGCTCTCAGCCGGAGCTTACGCAGCGCTCGTCCGAAGGCGCGATGGTCTTCTGTGTCGTCGGACTCTGGGGCTGGCATTGTAACTCTGGTTAGGTTGCGCTATCGTCAGCGGCACCTTACAAGTGGCGCCCGCGCGGGTAGGACCGCCGGGCGCCGTGGCACCGAGAGCACGAACTCCCGGCGCATAGGCACCCTATCGAGACGGAGGGTGCCTCCCTCGCCCAGAGCAGTCTCCCGGAGCCTCCAACCCAAGGAGGAACCGACGATGAACACCCCTGCCGACGTCATCTCCGACGTGCTGGTGCTGGCCGCGATGGAGAGGGCCGAGCGACACCGCGCCAGAGGCCACAGCGACATACCCATCTGGACAATCCTCGAACACCTGGACATTCCGCGACGCTCAGCGATAGCCCGTCGTGTGCGCTCTCAGATCGGCGCTCTAGAGCTTGCCGGATCACTTACGCGCTCGCGCCGCCACGGAGTGCAGGTGTGGGCGCTCACGCCAATCGGCCGACGCCGTCTCCAGCGGTCGCTTCGCGCCGGCACCGTCGCGCAGCTCCCAGAGTCGCCGCAGCATCGTGCCTGGCGCAACGCGCGGACTGCTGGGGCTCAGGAGCTGGACAGGTTCCGAGCCAGTCTCCGAGAGGCCCTGGACGAGGGCGCCCGACTGCTGAGCGCCGAACCTCCAGCCGGCTCCGATGCGTGGTTCGAGCTTGGCGAGCATATTCGACGAGCAGTCTGGCGGCTCGGCTCAGCCACCTATTGCGCGGGCGAGTGGGTCGAGCCCAACGACGCATCCGCAGACATCGATAACCACCGCGAGGCGGGCGACGATCGACTCGGCACGTCCGAGCAGGCACTCCTGCGCAGCCGACGTGCCGGCCGACGCAACACCCGCCTCTGGGATGACACGACCAGCGCTTCGGAGGCGGACTGATGCCACGTCCAGCGACAGGGCAGGTGGTCCTCCGTACGAATGGGACGTGGGCGCTCCGATTCCGGGCTTACGGCACACGGCAATACCAGACGCTCGGCACAGCAGAGGAAGGTTGGAGTCAGATGAAGGCCGAGCAGGCGCTGCGACATGTGATGGCCGACGTAGAGCGCGGCGCCTGGCGCCCGCCAAGCCCGGAGCCCGTGGCGGATGTCAATCCCGATCCGGGCTTCCACCGATTCGCGTCGGAGTGGTTCGAGGCGACGAAGGGCGAGTGGCGAGCGAAGACGAGGCTCGACTACGAATGGCAGCTCGCCCACCACCTGCTTCCGTTCTTCCACCATCACACGTTGAGTCAGATCACTGTCCGAGAGATTGACCGCTACCGGCAGGGAAAGGTGGCGGAAGGTCAAGCGATACGGGCCGCCGTCGCTCGTGGCAAGCCGCTCATCGACGAGTACGTGGACAAACGTGGCTGCAAGCGCCGACGACCCCGACGCCCCCTGTCTGCCACAAGCATCAACAAGACCATCACCCGATTGGGGCAGATTCTCGAGGTTGCAGTGGAGTACGGACTGATCGAGGCGAACCCCGCGAAGGGCCGACGGCGGCGGCTGAAGACGCAGAAGGTAATCCCGATATGGCTGGATCGACCTGACCACATCGAGGCGCTGCTCGACGCAGCCAGCGAACTCGACCGACGCGCGCAGGTGAAGGGAGGCCACGATCAGAAGGGCGGCCCTGTCTACCGGCGCGCACTCTTGGCAACACTGGTGTTCGCGGGCCTGCGAATCGGGGAGCTGACGGCGCTCCAGTGGCGCGACATCGACCTCACCGACAACCGCATCACGGTGCGCGCGTCAAAGACCGACGCGGGCATCCGGCAGATCGACCTCCTGCCGGCGCTCCGCGACGAGCTGCGCGCACACAAGGCGCAAGCGCCGCTAATGGCCCCCAGCGACTTCGTATTCGCGACGGCCTACGGCACCGAACCAAAGCAGAGCAACATCCGCCAACGCGTGCTCGACAGGGCAGTGGAACACGCGAACCACAACCTGATCGAGGCCGGTGATGTGACGCTGCCGGATGGGCTGACGCCTCACAAGCTGCGCCATACGTTTGCGTCGATTCTCGTAGCCCTCGGAGTTGATCCTGGCAGCGTCATGGATCAACTCGGGCACACCGATCCAGGCTTCACCCTGCGGGTCTACCGCCACGGGATGCGCCGCGACCTCGCGGCGATGGAGCGCCTGCGAGCACTCGTCAGCGGCACCGATGAGCCACCTACAACCGAAGGCGGGTAGGGGCTCCCGGGCGCGCGACTACTGCGCCTGCTTGCCAGCGCTCTCCAGGCCAGCTACTGCCGGCGGCGCCTGAGCCGCGGCGGCGATCCTACGCATTCGTAGCCGTAGCGGAGGTATTCGCGTTTGTAAGCACCTTTGCAGTACTCGCCTGCACCAAGGCACTTATGTTCACCATGAATCACGGCCGGCGTGTCCCGCGTACAGGTTGTGGCAGGTACTGCGATCGTCCGTGCCGAGACGGTTGGCGCCGCCGCGACGAGGATCGCAGCGGCCACAAGCGCGGTCGCTACCAGCGATTGTCCCCGCCGAGCACTGATCTGCACGCTGCCCATGTTCGCACAATCGGACGCCGCTGACCTCGGTCGACATGCGGGAGCGCCATGCCCCCCGCGAGACGCGTCGCAAAGGCGCTACAAGGAGCGCCTGCGGGCACTCGTCGGCGGTACCGGGCCGACGACCTGTCCGAGACGAGCGAAGGCACAGGCGGCTTGCTGTGCGCAAGCCCACACTGTCCCAAGCCTCCGAATCCGCGCAGTACGCGGTAGGGCCCGATCGCATGGCGTGGAAAGTAGAGGTCGATGGACGCCGCAACTAGAGATGGGGAGATCGAGAGGGTCCATCGCTACTTCGAGAAGCCGCTCCTAGCGGCAGCGGTCCTGAGCATCCCAACGACAATCTTGCAGTTCACCAACGTAAGTGAGTCGCTACACACACTTGGGGAAGCGCTCAACTGGCTGATCTGGTTGGCCTTCTTGGCTGAGTTGGTAGCCATGATCTGGCTCACACCCAATCGAGCCCGCTATCTGCTTACGAACCCGATCGATCTTGCGATCGTCGTGCTCACTCCGCCATTCCTCAAAAGTGGCGTGCAGAGCATCCGCGTGTTGCGCCTGCTTCGGGTCTTCCGGCTGTTGCGGCTGGCTCCCCTGACTCGTGTCGTGTTCTCCATGGAAGGCGTCAAGGCGACGGCCGGGCTTGCGCTCCTCACGGCTATGGTGGGCGGCGCTGGGTTCGCCGCCGAGGAAGGTATTTCGTTCGGCAACGGCGTCTATTGGGCAGTTACCACGATGACGACCGTTGGCTACGGCGACATCACTCCAAAGACAACCGAGGGTAAGGTCATCGCCGTCCTCGTCATGTTGGTTGGCATTGGAACGGCCACACTCCTCATCGGGGCGGTCGCGCAGCGCTTTCTCGCACCGAGCGTCGAACACGTCGAGGTCGCCGAGGACGACATGCTTGTCCAGGTGCGCGAGATTTCGGCGCGGCTCGGGCAACTGGAACGAGCGCTGCGAGAGCAGACTCAGGCTGCACGGAACCCCTGACGCAAGGACAGCCACTCAGCAGGCAGCGTCTATCAGGTGCATCGCGACGGCGATCAGGGACATGCATACGTCGCCTCGTGGATGGCGCTGATTGGGCACCATTGGGCACTGGCGCACCAAACGCAGACGTAGCAGCGTTCGCGCCGATCGAGCCGCAACTGCGGAAAGCCGCTTGAACACAGGGCTTTCTCAGTAGTGCCCCCGCCAGGAGTCGAACCTGGATTTACCGCTTAGGAGGCGGTCGTCTTATCCATTGGACTACGAGGGCTCGCGGCGAAGGCTAGCGCCCCGTGCGCTCCGGATATACGTCGTCGATCGTGGTGAGCGCGACATATGGCGCGGCGGCGGCCGCTTCGATCGCGGGGCCGCCCCCGGCGAGACGGTCGAGCACCGACACCACGCCGCAGATCGCGTGCCCGGCCTCCTGTAGGGCGGCGATCGCCGCCAGCGTTGAGCCGCCGGTGGTGACCACGTCCTCGACCACGACGCAGCGATCGGCAGGAGTGAGCGGAGGACCCTCGATACGCCGCTGTAGCCCGTGGGCCTTGGTTTCCTTGCGCACAAAGAATGCCTTTGCCTGGGCACCGCCGGCGAGTGCCGCACACGCGACGGGGTCCGCGCCCATCGTCATCCCACCGACTGCCGTGGCGTTCCACTCGTTAACGTGAGCCGCGAGGAGCGTGGCCAGCGCACGGAATCCCTCGGGTCGCAGGATCGCGCGCTTGGCGTCAACGTAGTAGGAGGCGGTGGCGCCACTGGTGAGCGTGACCTCGCCGATCACGAGCGCATGGGCGCGCAACTCAGCAACGAGTTGAGCGCGGAAGCTTTCAAGCACTCCGGTGATCGGCTGCGGTTCGGGCATCCTGCGCAATCTAGACGGTATGGCGCTCCGACATCCGTCCACCCCGTCCAGTGCGGGGGTTAACCTGCGGCTGTGCTGTTCACCCTGTTTGCCCGAGTGTTGCGTCTTGCATCGATGGCGATCTGCTTGATCGCGGTCGCATGGTTTCTCACATTCGCGGTGAATCAGACCAGCAGCGCCTCGAACCATCAAACGACCGAGATCAACGCGGCGCCTGGATCGGCCGCGCTCAAAACCAGCACGTCCGAAGTCAAGAACGAGGGCTCTGTACACAAAGCGCTCGACGAAGTGTTCGCGAAGCTGTCCTCGCCCTTCTCGAGCCTGACGTCTGGCTCCAGCGAATGGACCATCCACCTGGTCGACACGCTGCTCGTACTGTTCGTATACGGGTTCGGCCTGGCATTCCTCGCACGGCTGCTGCGCCTTGGCCCCTGAGCTTGCTCGGCTCGCGCTGGCATCGCCCGACTAGGGGCGGCCACGGTGAGCTCGCGTGGAATACGGCTAGAAGACTGCGCCTTCGGTGTAAACATCAACCCGGTCGCCGACCTGTACCCATGCATACACTTCCGCGGCGTTTGGGATCGGGATGCGCAGACATCCGTGACTGGCCGCATACACCGGTACTTCGGCGTATCCATGGATCGCATAGCCGCGGATGAAGTAGTTGGAATCGACCATCCCCTCGGAGTTGGTGCCGGGCGTCTTTAGATACACCTGAAAGCGCCCGAGCACTGTGGGCGTCGAGGACTTGCCGGAGCTCATCGTGTAGATACGCCGCACGCGTCCCCCGCGTTGCACCTCGACGAGCACCTGCTTGGTCAGGTTGGCCTCGATGTGATTGCCGTCGCGGGAGTGGCGTACGCGGTAGTAACCCGCTCCGTCGCGCAGCAGCTGAAACACGCCAGCGTTTGCGGTTTCGATGCGCTGCAGGTCCGTCATCTTGCGGAAGGCCAACACCGCGCGGCCGGTGGCTTCGTCGAAATAACCGTTGACAGGCACCTCATAGCGCCGACGTGCGAGCTCGTCTTGGAGCAATCGCACGGCGGCTCCATGAGCGCCCTGACGCAAACTTCCACGCATATGGAGCACGCGATAGGCCAGCGTGTGCGGGGCCGGCGGGGGCGGAGTCGGCCGCTTTCGCGCTGCCTGAGCAACACCTGCGCCGCCGCCATACAGACAGATCGCACAGACGGCAGTGAGGATGAGCACAGTCAACGATGCGGGGCGAGCAGAGCTCATCACAGACGATCGTACGCGCTCGATACGACGTTGACACTCCTCGGTGGCTCGGAGATCACGCCGAGCGCGCGGAACAGCAGCGCAAACACACCGATGACCAGCAGTGCAGCGGCCATCAGCAGAGCACTCTGCCCAACCGACCAGCCCTCGAGCGCCCCAAACGCAATCGAGTTGTTCAGCGAATGCGCGGCGATCCCCGGATACAGCGAGCCCGTGCGACGATAGAGCGTGCACAGCAAGAACCCGAGCATGCCAAGCGGCACTAGATCGATAACCGGCGCCGAGCCGAAGTGCACGCCGCCGAATAGCACCCCCGTCATGAGCGCCCCCGGTAGCCACCCTCTCCATTTGGAGAGCGCCGGGAAGATATAGCCTCGAAACAACGTCTCCTCGCAGATCGGTGCGATCACCGTCGTCAACAGCGCACTCAGCGTGAGCAGCAACGTCGTTTCGTTGGTCCCGAGTTGTTCGAGCAGTTTCTCTTTCGCGCTTTCGTTTAGAACCACCGCCCACAGCTCGCTAAAGAGCAGAAACGCAAGCAGGGCAAGCACCACGAGTCCAGCCGCGCGCCGCGCCGCTGTGGGCCGGAAGCCAAGTTGCCACGAGCGCACCGTCCGCCCGCCAAGCTGCGCGAACAGGATGACGGTCAGCACAAACACGACGTCCTGCACCACCGTGTCTGCCAACTCAATCCCCGGGGGAGTGTGTTCGGAGCTTATTTTTACCCCGAGTGCGATCGCCGGAATATCCACGATCAAACCGCCGAACGCCGCCAGCACGAGTGCTGCCGCAAGCGCCGCAAAGCCCGTCCAAGCGGGCCAGTCGTTTGCCGGTAGTCCCACCCAGGAGCCGCTGGCGAACATCCGCTGAGGTCCGTCTACCGCAAGCGCGCCCGGCGCGAGATCGGGCGACGCGGTGAGACCGTCGAGCTGCTCGCCCACGCTCAAGCCACCCAGTGCCAGGTCGCGAACTCACCCACGAAAAACGCCATTGCCAGACCCGAGCCGGCCAGCACAGCCCACCTGAGTGCGAGCGGACGCGATGAGAGAAATACGGCGAGCCACATACTCAGCGGAAACAGCACCAGCAGGAAACGTGGCAGCGACATGAGGGGCTGGGGCGCCACCGGGTAGGAGAGTGGCAGGACTAGCGCAGCGAGCACATACACACCGTAGGCAGGCGGCAGTAGTCGCAGCACCCCAATCGTGGCCGGGATAGCGGCAAGCAAAAACGCGAACAGCAACAGGTTGTGTCCGGCGTCGATGAACGGGCTACCGCCGGCGGCCGGGTAGTAGACGTGGCGACGTTGGAAGGAGAGCAACTGGCGCGAGCCCTCAAACGCGGCCTTGGCTCCATCCCACACACCGCCGAACGGCCCCGCGAAGTGCCGGCTCCACACTGCCTCCGCGTGAAAGGGCGCGAGCGCGTCTCCACCGGCAAGCGCAAGATGGGCCATGTACAGACCGAGGCCGACCGGCGCCAGCACGATCCACAGGGCGTCGCGACGCAGCCGGTAGCGCGGACGCATGGCACGGGCCAGTGGGAAATCGGCGAGGCGGTCCTCCCGTGGTCCGTAGAGATAGAACATCGCGATCGGCAGCACCAGCACGATCCCAGTGCTACGGGTCGCGCTCGCGAGCCCCGCGAGCATTGCGGCACTCGCGAAGTGGCCGCGGCGCGCGCATAGAAACACGCCGACCGACAACGCCAGGTACAGCGACTCGCTGTAGACAGCCGAGAAGAAAAACGCCATCGGCGCAAACGCCGTCAACAACACGACCAAGCGCGCGACCTCGCGAGCATCGAGCCTGGCAAGCGACGCGCCACGTCCGAGCGCGCTCGTATCGGGGCTCGCGGCTGGCGTGCGCACATGGCGGCGCAGGCGCATGACTTCGAGCGTCGTCAGCCTGTGCAGGCAATAGAGCCCGGCGGCCAGTGCCGCGAGCGACAGCAATATGCCCGCAATCACCGGCGTAAGACCAATATCTGAGAGCGCCCGCAATCCCAGCGGGTAGAGCGGGAAGAAGGCGGTGCGCGAGGCGGTCAGCGCGCCGAGCTCGGGGCGATAGCCATAGTGGGCGATCACGAGATACCAATCCGCATCCCAGCGCGCCGCGGGCGCCGCCAAAACGTCGCCAAGCCATCCGAAGCCGCTCGTGATCCCAGGCGGATCGAACGCGTGGCGTACCGGCCCCGAGCCGAGCGTTGCGACCGCTCCGACGCCTGCGAGCCATACGAGCAATCGCGATGTCCACAGCGCGCGCCACACCTCCCGCACCGCGACGACCCGCTCGGCACCAATGCGTTCGCCTATCCTCGCCGCGCCCTGCGGCACGACTGGGCGTGCCTGTGCGGCAAGGTCACTTGCGTGGTCTGCGATAGCCGTCTCTGCGGTGTCGGAGCTCATCTGAAGGTTGCGCAAGGCGTGCGTCGTGCCCACGCTACAGGCAGGAAATCACACCACGAGACGGTACAGTCACAGTCGGGGGCGCAAGAGAGATGTCAAGACAAGCACGACAGCGCCGCAGGCGCCGCAACCGCTCAGGGGCTTCGCGCTTGGTATTCATCGGCCTCAGCGGCTTCGCTGGTGCGATCGTGGTCGGCACGATCGTCGCGGTGGGCTACGTGCTGTCGGTCGCCCAGTCCGCGCCCAGCCTCGGATCGCTCAAAGCGAGCATCTCAGGCGCTTCCTCGCAGGTGTTTGCCGCCGATGGCAAGCCTCTCGGCTTCATCCAATCCGACGAACTGCGCACACCGATCACGACTGCCCAGATGCCAAGCGACCTGCGCAACGCGACGGTCGCGATCGAGGATCAGCGCTTCTACAAAAACAACGGCGTCGACCTGACCGGCATCTTTCGCTCGGCGGTCAAGGACCTTCTGCACGGCGAAACGCTGCAGGGCGCCTCCACGATCACGATGCAGCTGATGCGCAACCTGTATCTGGGGAGCGACACGCATTCCTTCAAGCAGAAGATCGACGAGGCGAAGCTCGCGATCGAATACACCAAACATCACAGCAAGCGGTCGATCCTGACCGATTATCTCAACAGCGTCGCCTACGGCACCGTCGGCGGGCAGACCGCGCTCGGGGTACAGGCGGCCTCGCGGATCTTCTTCAACAAGAGCGCCTCAAAGCTGGACCTCCAGCAGTCCGCGCTGCTCGCGGGCCTACCGCAGGCGCCCTCCCAATACAACCCGTTTCTGTACCCGGCGGCGGCACGCACGCGTCGTAACGAGGTACTCGCCAAGATGGCCGAACTGCACTACATCTCCCGGCCCCAGGCCGCCGTGGCCGAGCGCGCACCGCTGGAAGTGGAACACGGCAATTACTACACCCAACGCCAGGAAGGCTTCTTCTTTGAATTCGTGCGCCGCCAACTGGTCGAACGCTACGGCCTGAACCAGGTCGAGAAGGGTGGCCTGAAGGTGTACACGACGATCGATCTAGACATGCAGCGCGAGGCCCGCAACGCGATCGCCGAAATACTCGACGAGCCGGGCGATCCGGCATCGGCGGTCGTCACGATCGACCCGCACAATGGCGATATCGAGGCGATGGCGGAGTCTGAGAGCTACGACCAGTCTCAGTACAACCTCGCTTCCGAAGGCCACCGTCAGGCCGGCTCGACGTTCAAGGCAATCGTGCTCGCCGACGCCCTCTCGCGTGGGGTGGATCCCAATAGCACCTACTACCTCTCACACACGCTCGCCCCCGGCTGGCTGCCCGCATATCCCGCCTACGAAGTCAAAACCTTCGAGAACACCTCGCTGGACAAGTCAATCGACCTGGTGCAGGCGACGCTCACCTCAGACAACACCGTCTATGCCCAGCTGGCCGCCGATCTCGGTGAGCAAACCGTCACCCAGATGGCTTACAAGATGGGCGTGAAAGAGCACCTGGACAGCTACCCCGCGGAGGCGCTTGGCGGTTTGACGGTGGGCGTGAGCCCACTTGAAATGGCCAACGTATATGCGACGCTCGCCGATGGGGGGTACCGCAACACGCCGATCGCAATCACGAAGGTTGTGTTTCCAGACGGCTACACCGACACGAATTGGGGAACACCGCATCGTGTGAAGGTGCTCTCCAACGGCGTGACCGCCGAGGAGACCGAAATCCTGCATGAGAACGTGGAGAGCGGCACCGCGACCCGTTCGGCAATCGACTGCCCGACAGCTGCCAAGACCGGTACCACGAGCGAATTCACCGACGCCTGGCTGGACGGCTATATGCCCAACTACTCGACATCTGTGTGGATGGGCTACCCAAACAAGGCCATACCGATGACCGACGTGCACGGAGAGGCCCAGCAGGGCGGCTACCTGGCGGCAGAAATCTGGCACACCTACATGGCCGCCGTTACCGAAGGCCAGCCCTGCACCCAATTCCCCACCCCGACCGAACCGATCTCCTATCAGCCATTCTTCGGCAAATATGCGACCACCGGAGAGACGTCGGTCAAGACGCCCCTGGAAGGCGAACAGAACACCAGCCCCAAGAACGGGGCGCAAAAGAAGACCAACACACCCGGCGAACACCAGCTCCCTGCGACCGGCCAGCCAAATACCGGCCCTGCCGACGGAAACGAAAAACGCATCGGCGAAAGCGAACCCGGTCAGAATGCACCCGGACCGGTGGCGCACGAACCGGCGCAACCGACGCCCACCCCTTCCTCAAAAGCCCCCGAAGCACCCGTCGGTGGCACCGGTGGTGCTGAACCGCAGCGCTGAGCAAGCGCATTCCTTGCCGCGGCGCCGCGGCAAGCCACAAGATGCGAACGTGTGTGATCCGGGTCAAGCGGTGGATGCCAGCGCGTCGAAGCACACCTCGATGTGCCAACGCTGGTAGTTTGACGGTGCACACTTCAACACAGGGCCTGCGCCAATGGGACACAGGACCCGGACGGGATACAACTCGTGGCTAAGGAAGACAAGGTCGAATTCGAGGGCGAGGTGATCGAGGCCCTGCCGAATGCGATGTTTCGCGTAAAGCTCGACAACGATCACGTGGTGCTTGGGCACGTGGCAGGCAAGATGCGCCGCTTTCGGATTCGCATCCTGCCGGGAGACCGCGTCCGCTGCGAGCTCTCGCCCTACGACCTCGACCGCGCCCGAATCGTCTACAGGCATCGTTGAGGGCGTGAGCCCCGAGCTCTCGCTGATCGACTCGATCACGGCCACGCTGCAGACGCGCGGCGGCCGTGTCGTGCGCGGAATCGGCGACGACGCGTCGGTCGTGAAAGCCCTGAAGTTGTGCGTAAGCTCGATCGACTCGATCGTCGAGGGAGTGCACTTCCGCCTTGACGATCCTGAGCTGAGCTTCCAGGACATCGGCTGGCGTGCGCTGGCGTGCGCACTGTCGGACATCGCGGCGATGGGAGCGCAAACCGGCGAGGCATATATGGCGCTCGGGATACCCTCGCATGTGAGTGAGAGCCAGGCACTCGAGCTGATGGCCGGCGCTCGGGAGCTGGCGGAGCTGACCGACACGGCGATCCTCGGCGGCGACGTTGTGAGCGCTCCGGTGTTGTTTGCAACCGTGAGCATCGTGGGATGGGCCGAGCGCGACCAAAAGCTGCTGGGGCGCGACGGAGCGCGAGCGGGCGACCTGGTCGGTGTGACCGGCACACTCGGAGGCAGGTCGCGACGCCCGCTGCCACGCCTACGCGAGGGGCGAGCGATCGCGCCCGCGGGAGCCCATGCGATGATCGACCTGTCCGACGGTCTGGCGAGCGACGCGCGCCATATAGCGCGCAGCAGTGGCGTCGTGCTCGAGATCGATCTCGAGCGACTGCCGACCGACGAGCAGACGCAGAGAACCGCCGAGCGGCTTGGAATACCCGCGTGGCAGGCGGCGGCGAGCGCTGGCGAAGACTACGAGCTGTGTGTGTGTGTGCCGCGCAAGCGAGCCGAGCGCGTCAGTCAGGCGTGCGAGCGCGTCGGCGCGAAGCTCACATGGGTCGGGCACGTCAGCGAGGGGGAGCCGGACCTGGTGCTACGACACGAGGGGCGCAAGCAGGCGCTGATGGGATTTGAGCACCGGTGGTAGCCCAGACCGCTCGAGCGCGCGTTCTTCGCTGAATGCCTCCCCCGGCGACACGCTCGTGTGCCGCGCGCGGGCGGCGCCGAGCGGCGCCGTGGAAATCAGGCGAGCGAACACGATCAGTCGATGCGATGCGCTGAAAGGCGGGGTGCAGGCCGACAGCACCAACCGCGAGTAGCCCGCCGGGTCGATCACCGACACATCGGTGGGAAGTACCACGCGCGAGCCGATCACCCGGTAGGTGAAGCGTGCGTATGGCATGTCGAGCACGACCGGCGCTCCTCTGCGCAACCCGCCGAGGCTGCGAAATGGCGCCAACCAGGTGGTGCGATGGCCGGCGATCGCGGTCGTGCCGGGGATGCCGGGGAAATTCGTTTCGGGGTAGATACCCGGACCGCTCTCCAGTTCGGAGGTACCGGTGCCCTTTACGACAACGTAATTGGCGCCGATCGTGGGAATGTGGATGAACCCGACGGCCGACCCGTTCTTGGCATGGTGCTGCAAACTGGCCGCCAGATACTCGATCCGTCGGCGCTGCTCGTGCAAACGCGCAAGCTCCCGTTGCGCGGCGGCCGTGGGATCGGCGTGTTCCAGCGCATGCAGATCGCCGCGCAGGCTTTCCTGCTTGAAATATGCATATAGCGCGGTGATCGGCTCTTGCCAGAGGAGCGTGACACCGGCGTCGACGAGCAGCAGCACCCCAGCGGCAATCAGCAGCGATGCAAGCACCGTTGGCAGTCGAAGGCGACGCGAACGCGATGGCGATGACGTTGCGTGGTCGCTTGACCACGACGACGTGGTGTACACCCCAAGCGAGTCTCCGTCACCCTGCACGACAGGCGGGCGCGACAGCGACAGCGCATCGCTGTCAGTCTGTTTGCTTGGGGGCGGGGACATGGTGTTAGCGTCGCAGCGCGGACTCGGTGCCGCCCAACGACCCAGGTCCAGCGTAGGACACAGGACCGCGAGTGGAGACCTCCGCCCACTCATGGCTGTCCATCGAGCCCGCGGGCGCGGCTGCCAGGACGCGCAGAGCTACAGCTAGCAGGCAGCCGAACGCCACACTCCACAGGAGCGCCCCAAACAGGCCCACCTGCCCACCGGCGAGCGCCAGGACAACACTCTCGGCCAGGCCTCCCAGACCCAGACCAAGCTCGTGCGCATAGACGATCAGCAGCAGCGCAGGCGGGAGCAGACCGATGAGGACCGCGCCGAGTCCGAGCGCCCGGCCGCGCGCTCGGACTCGAAGAGCGGGCGAGACGGCAAGCAGCCATAGGTGCAGCGCCGGCACGAGCAGCAGGCATGCAAACGGGTTGAACACCCATGTGAGCAGGGCAACAGCGAGCAGCACGAGCAGGACCGCGAGGCCAGCACCGTCGGTGGAGGGTCGCAACGGTAGCGCCGCACGCCTCACAAATGCAGGCCACGCGGCAAGCGCCAATACCAGCACGAGCGCTGTGGCAAGTACAGCCGCGACACCCGAACCATCCGCCGACAGAGATCGGGCTGGCGGCTGACCGCCCGGAGCCGCGACGATCGCGAGTCCTCCGAGCAGGACAGAGAAAAGCGCAGCCGCGAAAAAGGGCAGCGCCGCGGCAAGTGTCCACAGCACCCAGCGCGAGACCCGCTCGCGGCGACGACGCAGGCGTGCGAGTGCATCGACGCACACGAGCAATGGTGGCAGTAGCAGCGCGAGCACAAGCAGCCTGACCGCCCAGTTGGGGAGCGCGCGGCGCCCGAGCAGCAAATGCGGGCTTGACGGCGCGGGAATATTGGGACCTTCGTCGAGCGCGTACACGGCGCCGAGTACCGACCTGCCAAAGTTCTGCAGATGAGCTTCACTTACCCCCTCGCCGGGTGAGGGTCCGCGTTCGCCGCTGAGCTGAACGAGCACCGATGGTATTCCGGCCGCGTTCAGCGGCGCCTGTTCACCGGTGGCAAGCGGCAGCGCCAGGTGCGCGAGCTGGGCGACGACCCCCGGAGCGCCGGAGGCCACGCCAACCTCTTGGGAGATGGCATCGGCGAGTGTGAGCTGCAAACTTTCGGGGGCAACGCCGGCGACGCTCGAATAGGGGAGCACAAACGGCTTGTGCACAACGGTTCCGGCGAGGTCGCCAAGCACGATCGCCGCATCGAGCGGGCGGGCGCTGTGCTGCGCAAAATCGAGCGCCCCGGCATAGCCGCCACTGCCGCCGCTCGTCGACACCAACACGATCGTGCGGCGCGTCTCGCTATGGGAGAACACGTGCGCGAGCTCCAGCAGCGCTGCGGTGCCCGACAGTTCAGCGGCAGAGCCGCGCCCAGCGGCGTCGCGGTGAGCGACGATCACTATCGGGCTTTCGTTGCTGGAGCCGGGACGCTGCGCAATTACGGTTGTCAGCGTGCGTGCGCCGGCGATCGTTTGAGCGCGGATCACGCGCGTGGAGACCTGGAAGCCGCCACCGGCGGCGGCCGGTCCGGAGGAACCGCCGGAGCCCCGCAACGTGCCGGCGATTTCGGCGGCGAGCTGGTCATCGCCGGCGCTGCCGGGCTGACGGTCGGGAAAGCGCTTTGCCAGCGACTGCAGATCCGCAAACGCACGAGCGCCGTCAAACGCTTCGGGCGCGAGCGTCGAGCTGAGCGGTGCAGGGCGACCCGTGAGCGAGAACCCCACGATCACCAGGACAAACAACAGCGGCACGAACGCCGCGCGGTAGATGCGGCCGTCGAACATCGATGCAGACCATAGCCCCCGCGGCGGGCTTCCGTGACAAGCCTAGGTATCGTGCGGTCCGCCCGTGCTCCAGCCCGTTGCCACAGGACACAAGTCGCTCGCCGACTACACCCACATATGTGGGCGCGAGCTGATCGAGGAAATCCGCGAGCTCGCCGAGCCGCTGAAGGGCAAGCGTGTGGTGCACATATCGGCCACCGCGTTCGGTGGGGGCGTCTCAGAGATCCTGTACACGCTCGTGCCGCTGATGCGCGATGTCGGACTGGACTGCGAGTGGCAGGTGATCTATGGGCGTGAGGAGTTCTTCAACGCGACCAAGCTGATGCACAACGCGCTGCAGGGCAATCCACAGGACCTCGATGAGGAGCAGTGGGGCACCTGGGAGCAGTACAACGAGATGAACGCGCGCGAGCTCTCAGAGGGTTGGGACGTGTGCCTGGTACACGACCCGCAACCGGCCGGCCTGTATCAGCTGGTGCCGGAGAAGGCCAGGGGTTGGGTATGGCGCTGTCACATCGATCTGTCGACCCCCAATCCGGCCACGATCGAACGTCTGCTGCCCTACATCGCCGAGTACCCACAGTCGCTATTCCATATGGCCAGTTACGTTCCCACCGGAATGGGCGGCAACGTGAATATCGTGCCGCCGGCGATCGATCCACTGATGCCCAAGAACATGGCGCTCTCCCCGGAGGATGCCTCCTACGTGTGCGAGCAGTTTGGGATCGATGTCGACCGGCCGCTGATCTGCCAGGTGTCGCGCTTTGATCCCTGGAAGGATCCGTTGGGCGTGATTGACGCCTACCGGGTCGTCAAGCAGCAGATACCCGACGTGCAGCTGGCGCTTGTCGGCTCGATGGCAAGCGACGACCCGGAGGGCTGGGACTTCTTCAACGCCACGATCGCTCACGCCGACGGCGACCCCGACGTGCACATTCTCAACAACTTCAACAACGTTGGGGCAATCGAGGTCAACGCGTTTCAGTCCCATGCGGACGTGGTCGTACAGAAGTCGATTCGCGAGGGCTTTGGGCTGACGGTGTCCGAGGCGATCTGGAAGGCGCGGCCGTTCATCGGCGGCAACGTGGGCGGGATCCCGTTGCAGGTGGAGGACGAGGTCACCGGCTTTCTCGTGGAGACCGTCGAGCAGTGCGCGCAGCGCTCGCTGGAGCTGCTGGGCGACCCGGCGCTCGGCAAGACGCTGGGGCGCCGGGGCAAGGAGCATGTGCGCAGCCATTTCCTCACGCCGCGCTACCTGCGCGACTATCTGCGTATCTTTGGGGAGTTCGAAGAATCGTGAACCCTCCATGCATACAGGGACGGCAATTGTCATGAGCGACGGGCCGGCACAGCGATCGCCGCTCGTGCTGGTGAGTAATCGGGGACCGGTGACATTTGGTCCCGACGGAGAGGTGCAGCGCGGATCGGGTGGGCTGGTCACGGCACTGACGGGCCTGGCATCGCATCGTGATGCCGTTTGGGTGGCATCGGCGATGAACGAGCACGACGCGCGCGTCTCGCGCGAGCACGCAGGGCGAGCATTTCCGGTCCGCTCGCCCGCCGGCGGTGAGTATCTGGTGCGTCTCGTGGCATCCGATCCGGACGCCTACGACCGCTTCTACAACGTGTTTGCCAACCCAATGCTGTGGTTCATCCAGCACTACCTATGGGATCTCTCCAACGCACCTGACATCCGCCGTCATGAGATCGAGGCATTCGAGTTCGGCTACAACGCGGTCAACGAGGATCTCGCGCGAGCCGTCGTCGAGGAGGTCGCGGACCTGGAGGAACCGGTCGTGATGGTCCACGACTATCACCTATACACGCTGCCCGATCTCGTCAGACGGGCTCGCCCGGACGTGTTCTTGCACCACTTCGTGCACATTCCCTGGACGCAGTCAGACTCGTGGCGGGTGCTGCCGTCGCGGATCCGCCAAGAGATCTACGCGGGTCTGCTGGCCAACGACATCATCGGTTTCCACACACGTTCATATCGGCGCAACTTCCTGCAGTGCTGCCGCGATTTGATGGACCTGGAGGTGGACTTCGACCGCGGACTGGTGCGTTTTGGCGAGCGCGAGGTATGGGTGCGGGCGTATCCGCTGCCGATCGACCACGTCGCGGCGCGCCAGGTGGCCATGGGCGAGCGCGTGGGGGAGTTCGAGCGCGAGCTCTTGCGCCGTCGCCGCGACCATCTCATTCTGCGCGTGGATCGAGCGGACCTCTCAAAGAATGTGCTGCGGGGGTTCTCTGCGTTCGACCTGTTTCTCGAGCAGCATCCGGAGTTTCGCGAGCGCGTGACGTTTGTGGCGCAGCTGATGCCCTCGCGCACAGACGTACCGGAGTATGCGGAGTACCTGGAACGGATCGAGGCGCTCGTGGCAGTGGTCAACCATCGCCACGGCACACCCGACTGGATGCCGATCCAGCTGAAGCTGCGCGACGACCTGGAGGAGGCGATGGCGGCATACAAGCATTACGACGTGCTGCTCGTCAACGCCATGTTCGACGGGATGAACCTGGTGGCGAAGGAGGGTCCGATCGTCAACGAACGCGCGGGCGTGTCGATCCTCTCCGAGAACACCGGTGCCCACGAGGAGCTCGGCGAGTATGCGCTGTCGGTCAACCCGTTTGACATCCAGGAGCTCGCGGACTCGATCCACGCCGCGCTCGACATGCCCGCCGGCGAGCGCGCGCGGCGAGCGCGCGGGCTGGTGGAGATCGTGACCTCGCGCGATCCGGGCGATTGGATCGACGAGCAGCTGGCCGACATCCGTGCCAAGCGCGCCGCCGCGTAGACGCTCTTGCCCAAGCCGCGCGTGTGGCTATCGGCCCGCCCAAACTGCCGTGCCAAGCGCACCCCTCGTAGTCGGCTGAGCGCTGTTGCTGCGCAGACAGTCAAGCGCAACGCCACGCGGGTGGCTGAGCGCTGTCGTGGTGCAGCCAGCTGAGCGCTGTTATGATCCGCCGCCGCGCCGTATGCGCCTTTGCGATGACACTGCCTGCCACCACATATGACCTTGTGCTGATGCTCGACCCGCAGGTCGAGGAGCCGGTGCGCGCAAAGATCGTTACGGACGTAAGCGAGGCGATCGAAGCAAAGGGCCAGCTCGAGCGTCACGACGAGTGGGGCGAGCGGGCGCTTGCGTATCCGATCGACCACAAGGCCACCGCCGAGTACCATCTGCTGCAGTTTCATGTGTCCACTGACGAGCTGATCGCGGAGCTGAACCGAACGCTCCATATCACCGACGGGGTGATCCGCTTTCGCATAAACAAGCTAAAGCCAGGGACACCCGCCGCGCCAGACATGCGTCCCGGCGCCACACCCATCCGTGAGGAAGCATCGCATGCTCGCGATGGGATCGAGCATGAGCAGACGGCAGCCGAGGAGCACGCGGTCGCGTAATACACTCAGGGGCGTGCAGCCGCTGAGGACAACGACTATTGGGGGGTGTGTGTCGCGGACCGACGCAAGCCCACGCGGTGCGTCTCGGAGCGCCCACCGATGAGCGAGCAGTCGATTGGTGACGGCCCGGCGGTACGGAGGACCGATGTGTTGCGGGCGTCGCCGCCGATGTTCGAATCGCGCGTGCTCGACGCATTCTCGCGCGTGCATCCATCCGTGCCGATCCTGATATTCACGCCGGTGATCGTCGCACTGGCGGCATGGCAGCTCTCGTTTGTCGGTGCACTGGAGACGCTCGGACTGTTTGCGGGCGGGTACGCGCTGTGGACACTGTTCGAGTACTGGCTGCACCGCCTTGTGTTCCATTTTGAGCCCGATCATGGGCTTGGGGCGCGCATGCACTGGATCATCCATGGCATTCACCACGAGCATCCAAACGATCCTCTGCGCTTGGTGATGCCCCCGGCCGTGAGCATCCCGCTCGGCGTGCTCGTGTTTGGCGTGCTGTATCTAGTGCTCGGCAAAAGCTATGCCCCCGGGGTGGGAGCAGGCTTCTTCGCGGGGTATCTGGCCTATGACATGCTCCACTACTACGTCCACCACTTCCGTCCCCGCTCACGCATCGGAAGAATGCTGCGCGAACGCCATATGCGCCACCACTTCCAGGACGACACGCGGGGCTTTGGGATCAGCGCGCCCTACTGGGACGAGGTGTTCCGCACATCGCCCCGTGCGCGCGAGGACAGTTCCCGGTAGCGTCCTGCTGCAGACACCAAGACTAGGCGAAAGGAATAGCCGTGGCCGCCAGCAACATCAACCGGGTCGTAATGACCGGGAACCTGACCGCAGACCCCGAGCTGCGCTCGCTGCCGAGCGGCTCCTCAGTGTGCAAGCTGCGTCTGGCCTGCAACACGCGCCGCAAGAACGGCAGCACCGGCGAGTGGGAGGACAAGCCCAATTATTTCAACGTGACGGTGTGGGGCGCGCAGGGCGAGAATGCGGCCCGTTATCTCGCCAAGGGTCGCCCCGTGGCGATCGACGGACGGCTCGAGTGGCACGAGTGGGAGGCACAGGACGGCACAAAACGCAGCGCAGTCGATATCATTGCCGACTCGGTGCAGTTCCTCGGCTCGCGCGAGGATCCCTCCGGAGGCGGAGGGTTTGCGCGCAACGAGGCATCTCAGGGCAGTGACGTGCCGGTCGACAACGGCGACTTCCAGCCCGCACCGGTCTCCGGTCAAGCCGGAGACGACGATATTCCGTTCTAGTTCAACAGCAAGGAATCCCAGTGGCAAAGCGCGGTCGCGGCAAGCCAGTCCGGCGCCGAGATAAGAAGAGTGGGTCCGGTATCGGAAGGCGCAAGCCTTGCCAGCACTGCCGCGACAAGGTCGAGCAGGTCGACTACAAGGACGTCGTGTCGCTGCGGAAGTTTATCTCCGAGAAGGGCAAGATCCGCTCCCGCAGGATCACCGGCGCGTGCCGGCGCCACCAGGGGCAGATCGCTCGCGCGGTCAAGCGGGCCCGTGAGCTCGCGCTGCTGCCCTACGTGAACGAGGGCGGACGCGACGACCATCCGCGACGCGAACGCGGCGACCGAGACCGCGAACGCTAGAACCTGACCGCAAGGACCAGACAGAGCCACACCGAATCGGCCCCCCTCCACCTCCACGAGACCCAGGACCACAGATCGAATATGCCCGAAGCCATACTCCTCAAGGACGTTGACACGCTTGGCGAGCAGGGAAACGTCGTGGATGTGTCCAAGGGATATCTGCGCAACTACCTGATCCCCCGCAAGCTCGCCCAGCCCGCGACCCGCGGCGCGATCGAAGTGATCCGCCAGCGCCAGCAGGCGGCAGAGCGAGCCGCGCGTGAATATGTAGAGAAAGCCAACGACAACGCGGCGCTGCTAAACAAGACGGTGCTCACGATCACCCAGCAGGCGGGCGCAGACGGACGCCTGTTCGGGTCGGTGAGCGCCCAGGACATTGCAAGCGCGATCCGCGACGCGCGTGGGCTGCGCACCGACAAGAACAACGTGCACCTGCCTGAGCCGATCAAGAACGTCGGCACCTACATGGTTGTGGTCGACGTCGTCGAGGGAGTGACGGCCACGGTCAAGACCATGGTCGTCGCGCAGAAGTAGATCCGCCGCAGCTGCGAACATCTGTTCGTGCCATCGGCGATGATTATTTCTCTGCGAGTTGCGGGAACCTACCGCGAGCCCGTGGGCTTTCGGGCTTAGACTCGCGCTGACATGAGCCCCACCTCGATATCCAACGGCTCCAGCACCCCTATCGGCGTGATCGCCCCACCCCACAATCTCGATGCAGAGCAGTCGGTGCTCGGCGCGATTCTGCTGTCCGACCGCTCGCTGTATGCGCTCGTCATCGAAGAGGGATTGCGCTCCGAGGATTTCTACCGCGACCGCCACGGATTGATCTACGAGGCGATGCTGGCGCTCTATAACGAGTCAGAGCCGGTGGATGTGCTGACCGTGACCGACCGTCTGCGCCAGACCGCCAAGCTCGAGACCGTCGGGGGATCGGCGGCCGTCGACGAGCTGACGGGGGTCGTGCCGGCGGCGGGACACGCGCGTCGCTACGCGCAGATCGTCCGCGAGAATGCATTGCTGCGGCGCTTGCTGGCGGCCTCCTATGACATCCAGTCAAGCGTGCTCGAGCGCCAGAGCGCTCCACGCGAGCTC
The DNA here is from genome assembly GCA_963715765.1 of uncultured Solirubrobacterales bacterium. Lineage (GTDB taxonomy): Bacteria > Actinomycetota > Thermoleophilia > Solirubrobacterales > Solirubrobacteraceae > Palsa-744. Next base: position 1,803,792 of record OY970270.1, on the reverse strand, counting down.
GTCGAGCAGGCCGAGAAGACGATGCTCGAGGTTGCCCGCGACGATCGTCAGCAGGACTTCCGCTCGATCGAGGAGGTGCTGCACGAGGAGCTCGACAAGCTGCACCGCCTCTCGATCGAAGGAACATCGCTGACGGGCGCTCCGTCGGGTTTCAAGGATCTTGACGAGATCACCGGCGGCTTTCAGCCCGGCAACCTGATCATCATCGCCGCGCGCCCGGCGATGGGCAAGAGCGCGCTCGTGTGCAACATCGCCGAGAACGCGGCGGTTGAACATGGTCGACCCGTGGCACTGTTCAGCCTGGAGATGGCCGAGGCGGAGCTGGCTCAGCGATTCGTCGCCTCACAGGCGCGCATCAAGGGCGAGGAGCTGCGCAAGGGACGGGTCAAGGAAGAACGCTGGCCAAAGATCCTGAAGGCCTCCCAGCGCCTGGCCGACGCGCCACTGTGGGTGGATGACTCGAGCGACGTCGGCATGCTCGAGATCAGGGCCAAGGCGCGTCGCCTGCACAGCCAGTGCGAGAATGGCCTCGGCCTGATCATCATCGATTACCTACAGCTGATGCGCACCGACAGCCGCTATGACTCGCGCGTTACCGCGGTGGGCGAGCTCAGCCGTGGACTGAAGATCCTGGCGCGCGAGCTGGGAGTGCCGGTGATCGCGCTGTCGCAGCTCAGTCGCGCGGTCGAGACACGCCCGGACAAGCGTCCGCAGCTATCGGACCTGCGCGAGAGTGGAAACCTCGAGCAGGACTCCGACCTGGTGATGTTCATCTACCGCGACGAGTACTACAACGAGGACTCCGAGCGCCCCGGCGAGGCGGATCTGATCATCGCCAAGCATCGCAACGGCGCGGTTGGCAAGGTGACGCTCACCTTCCAAAAGGAATACCCGAAGTTCATGAACTACGCGGGCGAGAGCCGCTACGCGGCATGAGTGCCGACCCGCTCGCCGTGCTGACCTCACGTAATCGGAGCGGCTGTCCGCTCGGCCTGTGCGACGGCGGCGGATTCGTGGTGGATGAGGCCACAAACACGGCTTCCGACTGCCGTTGCCGCGCCGGGCATATCGCCAAACGCAGGGCCAGCGGCCTTGAGGCACGCCTGCCCAAGCGCTACCAGGGCGTATCGTTCGACCGACCGCCCGTTCTGGAAATGCCCGAGCCAGTCGTCTCCGCGGTACGTAGCTACGTGCGCAACATAGATGCCCGTCTTGACGAAGGACGAGGAATGTGGCTTGTCGGAGATATCGGCACTGGCAAGACGACGCTTGCGATGCTGGCCTCGAAGGCCGCTCTAGACGCCGGACGCACGGTTGCGATCTATTCCCTGCCAAGGCTGCTGAACCTCATTCGTAGTGCCATCGAAGCCGAGGGGGGCATGATGAGCTTCTTGGATCGCCTCACCTCGGTCGATCTCCTGCACATAGACGACCTCGGAGTCGAGAACAAGACGGATTGGGTGCTGGAGCAGCTGTACTCGATCATCAACACCCGCTACGAGGACGAGCGGGCGATGATCTTGACAACCAACCTCGGAATCGCCGACCTCAGAGAACAGTTCGGCGAGCGAACACTGTCGCGCCTGCTTGCGATATGCGGCGAGCCACTGCCGTTGTTCGGTCGCGACGAGCGAAGCGAGTATCGACCCAAGCGGCACGATAGCGACGTTCACACGCAGTCCGCCTGAGCGCGCGACACCTGCGTAGACTGATGACGCGATGCCAGGCATAGTCATAGTTGGCGCCCAGTGGGGCGACGAGGGGAAGGGGAAGATCACCGACCTGCTCGCCGAACACGGCGACGCGGTGGTGCGCTTCCAGGGAGGCAATAACGCTGGGCACACGATCGTGCGCGGCAGCGAGGAGTGGAAGTTGCATTTGATCCCCTCCGGGATCCTGTATCCGGGCAAGCGCTGCGTGATCGGCAACGGGGTTGTCATCGATCCAAAGGTGCTGATCGAGGAGCTCGACGCGCTGCGGGCACGACGCGTGGACGTGAGCGGGCTGCGGATCTCCGCCAACGCGCACCTGATCATGCCCTACCACCTGTTGCTCGACTCGGCCGGCGAGGCGAAGCTCGGAAGCCTGCAGATCGGCACCACGCGGCGCGGAATCGGCCCGTGCTATGCCGACAAGGCGGCCCGTTTGGGAATCCGCGTGCAGGACCTGCTCGACGAGAAGATCCTCAAGAAGAAGATCGTCGCGGCGATGGAGCCAAAGCGTCTGTCGCTGCGACCGTTTGAGAAGGATCCGACGCTCGATCTGCACACGATGACCGAGGAGTACCTCACCTACGGCCATCGCCTGGAGCAGCACATCGCCGATACGTCCAGGTTGATGTGGGAGCTGCTCGACGAAGACAAGAAGGTGATCTTCGAGGGCGCGCAGGGCGCGATGCTCGACATCGACCACGGCACCTACCCGTTCGTGACCTCCTCCAACCCTCTGTCGGGTGCGGCGTGTGTGGGAACCGGCGTGGGTCCAAAGGACATAGACGAAGTTTGGGGCATCTCAAAGGCCTACACGACACGCGTGGGCGCAGGACCATTTCCGAGCGAGCTGCACGACGAGATGGGGGAGACGATCCGCCAGCGCGGAGGCGAGTTCGGTACGACCACCGGTCGCCCACGCCGCACCGGCTGGCTGGATCTGGTTGCGCTTCGCTACGCGGCGCGGCTGAACACGCTCACGGCGCTCGTGCTGACGAAGCTCGACGTGCTGTCCGGGCTCGATCGCGTCCAGGTGTGCACGAGCTACCGCGGCGCGGAGGGAGCGCAGTTCGACGACTTTCCCTACCACCAGACGGTGCTGCACCACACGACCGCCGAGTTGACTGAGCTGCGTGGCTGGAAGGAGGACCTCGGCGAGTGCCGCACACTCTCCGATCTCCCCGACGGCGCCCGTGAGTATTTGCAGTTCATCGAAGAGCAGATCGGCGCGCCCGTGACGCTGATCGGCGTCGGGCCTGGCCGCGATCAGGTCGTGTGGACCGACGCGGGGCGCGAGTCGATCATCGGCCCCGGCGCGAGCGCGTCGGCCGCCGTATAACCAGCCTCAAACAAACGAACGCCCGGCGACCGTTTCTGCCGGTCAATCCAGGCCAGGGTCACGAATGGGCCGTGTTGGAATCGAACCAACAACCTTGGGCTTAAGAGGCCCCTGCTCTGCCAATTGAGCTAACGGCCCGCGAGGGGCGCCGGCCCACGGCGGGCCGGTGTGGGCAGGATTCTAGCCCAGGTCCGCCGCGCTTGAAGGGCGACGCGCTTGGGAGATCCGCGACACTCGCGGCCTGCTCGACCGGAGGCTCGCTCAGCGGCGGCCCTCACAGCACAATCGTGCGACCGCTGTCGGCGATCACGCGATCTTCCAGGTGCAACGACACGGCACGTGCAAGCACCACTCGCTCGATGTCACGACCCACGCGTTCGAGCTCGCGCACGTTCTGGCGATGGTTGACGCGTGCCACGTCCTGCTCGATGATCGGCCCTCCGTCGAGCTCGGCGGTCGCGTAGTGGGCGGTCGCACCGATCAGCTTGACGCCGTGCTCGCGCGCTCGCCTGTATGGATCGGCGCCCGCGAATGCGGGCAGAAACGAGTGGTGGATGTTGATAACCGGCGCACCAAGCCGCGTGAGGAACTCGCCGCTGAGGATCTGCATGTAGCGCGCGAGCACCACCAGGTCGACCCTGCCGCACAAGAGATCGAGCATCCGGCCCTCCGCTTGGCGCTTGTCGCGCTTGCTCACCGGCACGTGATGGAAGGCGACGCCGGCCGCGGCGACCTCTTCGGATAGATCGGGATGGTTTGAGATAACGCCGATCAGCTCCGCGTCGAGCTCGCCGCGACGCCAGCGCCAGAGCATGTCCACAAGGCAATGGTCATGACGAGAGACCAGGATCGCAACGCGCTGGTGCTCTCCCCAGTAGCGAATCGCCCACTCCATCGCAAAGCGCTGTGCCACCTCGGCCTCGAAGCCGCGCCGGAAGTCCTCTCGGCCCTCGACTGGATCCTCCAGAAAGAACTCGGTGCGCAGATAGAAGCGTCCCCCGGTCGGGTCGGAGGAGTACTGCTGGGAGGAGACGATGTTGGCTCCCCGTTCGAACAGGAACCCCGAGACAGCCGCGACGATTCCGGGCTGGTCGGCGCAGTCGATCAGCAGGCGTGCCGTGTAAGGCGGTATCTCCCCTGCTCCCGCCACGCCATCGCTCCCGACCCGCTATTTCTTCTTCGCAGGAGCAGGCGGCGCCGCGCTGGTTTTTATGATCGTGCCCTGCCCTTTGGAGTTCACTTTGACGGTGTAGACCTTGCCGTTGGTGGTGCTCGTATAGGTTTCGTTGGAGGGGTTGCCGGACGGGTTGGCCTTGATTTCGGCGAGCTCGGCTTCGACCTTCTTGCGGTCCGCGGCCGGCGTGAGACTGATCGTCTTCTGCGAGGCAAGGTCGCCCACGCTCACGTTTTTTGCCTGGTAGGCGTACTTAGCGAGATCGCCATACAGCGCAGCGCTTGCCGGCCTTGTGGGAATCACGAGCTGCAGAACGGCGACTGCTTCAGCCGGCTCGCTGAGACCTTCTTCGCCGAACACCCTGACCATGTCGTCTGCGATCGTCAGCGTAGGTTTGCTCGGTTTGAGTGCCACATAGCTGTTCCACGCGTCAACCACCTTTGCGAGCTTTTCCTTGCCCTTCGACGTGAACTGCTGCTTTTCTTCGTCGTAGTATTCGCTTCCGCTGGCTTGATGGAAGCGGGCTTCGGCGAGCTGCGCCCACGCGGCCGCTTCGCCCGGATACTTGCGGGTGCGCTTTTCGGCTTCGGAGACCTGTTTGGTGTACCCGGCGGCAGCCGTTCCTTCTTTGTTGCCGAAGATGGCTTCGATCGGGCTGCCACCGCCACCGCCCCCGACGCCGACGCCAAAGCCGACGAAGCCGACCAGAAACAGTGCGACCAGCCCGAGATAGACGACCTGTACGGTGCGTCGCCTGCCGCGTGCTCTGAGATCGAACAGCATCAGTTGGACAGATTGGGGTCTATGTGGTCGATCATCTCTGCGGCGGTGGTCTTTGGCGCTCCCGCCGGTGTCACCGCGAGCGCCTGAGCGCCGCCTGGACCGCCGCCCGACGATGGCGGTGAGGGACCAGACATTCCCGATGCGCCCGGAGGATCCTCCGGAGGGCGCCCGTCCCCTGCAGCCGTCGCCTGCGCCGTCTCGCCTCTGGCGAGCACCGACGCAATCAGGATACTCGCCTCGTAGAGCAAATACAGTGGGACCGTCTCGAGCACAAGCGTGAAGGCGTCTCCAGGCAGCACCGCTGCGATCGCCGCGCACACCAACAGCGCATAGCGGCGGTGGCGTCGTAGCTGGCGCGGAGTGACCAGACCTGCACGCACGGCACCAAGGATCACGACAGGCGCCTGGAAGGAGAGTCCCATCGCCAGCAGCACCGTTGCGGCGAACTTGTAGTACTGGTTGGCCTGCACCATCACGTTGAACTGGCTGGCATTGAAGTTCTGTAGGAAGTGCACAGCCGTGGGGAGCACGACCAGATAACCGAAGGCGGCGCCTGCGGCAAACAGAAACGGCACGGAGATCAACAGCGGCATCACCACGCGTCGCTCGCTGGGGCTGAATGCGGGGAGCACGAATCCGTAGAGCTCGAACAGAATCAGCGGCAGCGCTATCACAAGCGAGAAATAGAGCGCGACCGTCAGCGTCGCGGTCAGCGGTTCGCCCGGTCCGAGTGTGGTTGGGTCGAGCCCGCTCGGGCTGCGAGGAATCTTTGCGACATTCGCCTGCAGCTTGGAGATCGTGCCTGCAAGCTGCGCCCTTGTCGCGGCAGGCAGGCCGCTGGCAGGCGCGCTGAGAGAGCCCAACGCCCTTTGCGTATCTTTGGCGACTTCGAGCACTCCCTTCTGAGCCAGCCAGGTCGCTCCCGCCGGTCCTTCCCCGCGCAGGACCTGCTGCTCGGTCTGCTTGTGAAGCGGCCTGTTGATAAAGCCGAGCAGCGCGTGGTTCTGCCAAAAGCACACGCCAAACACGACCGCGAACGCTACGGCACTCACGATCAAGCGGGTGCGCAGCTCTTCGAGATGATCCACGATGCTCAGTCGATCTTCGTGGCCAACGGTGCGGATGGCTGTTGCCATGACCATTTGAAGCTATCACCGCTCCGTCGAGAAGCGGGCCGGACTCCCCGCGCTCGGGAAGCGCACAACAGCGTACGAAACACGTACTGGCCAACGAATATTCCCGCTAAAGGCCCGCCGCCCGAGGGTCGATGAAGCGAGAGAGAGACAATGAAAAGCGATCCCGACCATCCCACACGTCACCACGTGCAACTTCCGAGCGGCAGGCAGATCGAGGTCGTGTACCTCGACAGCACCGGCCACCGCCTCGGAGAGCGCCCGCAACCACCGTACCCGCCCGCCTCGCCTGGCGAGCAGCTGCACGTGTGTCCACGTTGTGATGGAGGGCTTGTGCACCCGCTCGACTGGGCCGAGGAGTCACCGGGCCGCTGGCGCATCTCGATGCGCTGCCCAGACTGCAGCTTGCTGCGCGAGGACGTGTTCGGGCAGGCGCTTGTGGAACGGCTCGACGAGGAGCTGGACAAGGCGACAGGAGCCATACTCAGCGACCTCAAGCAGCTCACGCACGCAAACATGACCGAAGAGATCGAGCTGTTCGCGCGTGCGCTCGAGCTGGACCTGATCGGCCCTAACGACTTCTAACAGCCGCTCTCGTGCCTGCTCATAGCTCCTGAATCGCACGAGCACGAGCACCACCCGTGCGGTCGAGACAACTCAGCAATAGCGCTCGACGACCGCGTCGGCGACGAGATCGAGTAGCTCATGGCGTCCGTCTGGTAGCGAAGCGGGCAACGCTGCCTTTGCTTCCGCGACAATCGCCAGAGCTCGCTCACGCGCCTCCTCGAGCACCCCGGTGGACGCGATCTGCTCGCACAGTGCCTCCGCCTGCTCGGGGCCTTCCAGCGCGGCTAGGTTGACCTCGGCTATCCGCTTGTCGCGTTCGCGCGCAAGGATCAATGGCAGCGTGACGGTGCCATCGAGCAGATCGGTGCCGCGCGCCTTGCCGGTCCTCTGTGCTGGACCGGATACGTCAAGCACGTCGTCGAGCAGCTGAAACGCCAGCCCGATCCGGCTGGCGAATTCGCCGAGCGCGAGCGCGAGTGTGGTCGTGCCCTGCACCGCCACGAGCGCACCGAGCCTGCAGGCGGCCTCAAACAGAGCCGCCGTCTTCAGGCGACAGCGCTCCAGGTACCGATCGACCGCGATGATCGGCGCATAGGCGTCCTCGCGTTGCAGCAGCTCACCGGCGGCCAGCGCAGAGCTTGCGTCTGAGAGAGCGCGCAGCTGCTCGGGATCGTGATTGCGGGCCAACTCGGCGAAGGCGCGCGAGAACAGCAGGTCGCCAGTGGCGATCGCCGCGCGCCTTCCCGCGACGGCGGCCACCGTCGGGTGCCCACGCCGTAAGTGCGCGCCGTCGATCAAATCGTCGTGGACGAGCGTGGCGGAGTGCACCAGCTCGATGGCCACGGCCGCACGCACGAGGCTCTGATCGCGCTCTGACTCCTGGTCGGATCCTCCCGCCTCCGCGTTGCGTCCACTCGGTACCGTGCTGTTCAGGGTGCCCGCTGATTCGGCGGCGAGCAACACAAGCAATGGGCGTAGCCGCTTGCCGCCCGCGAGAACCGTCGCCGTCGCATGCGAGGCCAGCGGAACGCCCGCCTCGGCTGTGACTCTCTCCAGATAGACCTCCATCGCGACCATACGCTCACGCAACGCCGGGCCGCCGCGGCGCATGATCTCCTCCACAGCCTCGACATCCGCCGCTGTGTTGTTGCCAGCGTACAAAGCGCTCACCCAGAGACGGTAGCGCCGTGGACGGCGATGATGCCGCCCGCCATCAGCACATATCCGATCTCACGCAGTCCAGCGCGCTCCATCTCTGCTGCCAGCGCGAGCGGCGAATGAAAGCGCTTGACCGAGTTCGGCAGGTAGGTGTAGGCGTGCGCGATCGAGGCCTGCTCTGAAGAGGGCCCCGATTGCGACCCGCTCCCCACCAACCCAGCCAGGGGGGACATGAGCTTGCCGATCGCCGGAACGACGCGATCGAACCACACTCGGTAGAACAGCGACAACGGTGGTCGGGTCGGCGTGGTCAGCTCGAGCACCACCACCCGCCCCCCAGGGCGCACCACGCGGGCCATCTCCCGCAGACCCCTCTGCACGTCGGAGAAGTTGCGCAAGCCGAAGCCATTGGTGGCCGCGTCGAATGAGCCATCGGCGTATGGAAGCTCCAGTCCGTCGCCCCACTCGAAACGCAGAGCAGCACGACCGCCGGTAGCAGGAACCGAGCCAAAGGAGCCGTTATGCGTGTGGGGCGACCCGTTGGACGCTGTTTCGGATCGGTCGAGCGCGGCGGCGGTAAACGTCTCCTTGGCTGCCTTGACACGCGCGCGAGCGAGCATGCCCTCTGAGAAATCGCTCCCGATCACTTCCCCATCCGGAGACACGCGCCGCGCGAGCTCTATTGCCAGGTCGCCTGTTCCGGTGGCGATATCGAGCACGTGACTGCCGGGACCCACCCGGGCCAGGTCAACGGCGCGGCTGCGCCAACGGTGGTGCAGGCCGGCAGTCATCACCGTGTTGAGCGGGTCATACACGCCCGCGATGCGGTCGAACATCGCCCGTACCTGGCTCGCCTCCAGCCGTCCGGTGCTCACCTCCGGGTCGGCTCGTCGCTGAGCGGGCATCGCCTGTCGTGCTACTTCAGCTGCGAGAGGAAGTAGACGGCAGCCGCGAACTTCTTGGGAGGGAGGTTCTTGAAGGAGGGCATCGGCGCGGTCGGGTTGACAAGCGTGCGGGCGATACCGGGACCGGGAAGACGAGAGGCGATGTGGGTCAGGTCCGGACCGGGACCGGGATTGCCATTGTCGCCGATTTTGTGGCACGCCAGACACCCGGATTGGGCGACGACCTTCCGACCGGCTTCGTATTCGGCCAACTCATGACCGCCGGCCTGCTTGACCGCGACGGGCGTTGGCATTTCGATCGCTGTCGGGGAACCGGCGTTGGCGCCCTGGTAGGTGAGCAGCGCCATCGCGCCGATCACGAAAAGTGCGGTCACGGTTGCGACCGGGCGACGCTCGGGACGACGCTCGGGACCGCGATCGTAGAACGGCAGCAGGAACAGCAGGATCATCCCGAGCGTGGGGATGCCGATCGTGGCGAGCGGCACGAGACTGGGCGGCTTGATCACGCGCAGGACCTCGAACAGGAAGAAGAAGTACCACTCAGGGCGCGGTACATAGGTGGTGGTCGTGGGGTTGGCCTTCGAGCCGAGCTCAGCGCCGAACAGCAGCGACATTCCGATGATGACGGCCATCACCACACACGCCATCACCGAGTCCTTCATGACCGCGTAGGGGAAGAACGGCTTGCCCTGGCTCTTCAGGATCGCGTACTCGCGGAGGTACTCCTCCTTCTGTTGCTTGTTCATCGCCGCGACCCACCTTGCGCGCCGCGTCGCGACCTGCCCCGCTCAGCAGCACTCATGCGTCGGCCTTGCGCAGCTCAGGGTTCTTCTCGACTTTGATCCACGGCGGCGCGGTCGTGCCCAGCTTTGCCACGAGGTACAGGTGGGCGCCGATCAGCGCCGCCAGCAGACCGGGCACGAGCAGCATGTGGATCGCGTAGAAGCGCGACAGGGTCGTCGCCCCGAATTCGCCGCCACCGCGCAGGAAGTCGCTCAGATAGGGGCCGATCAAAGGGCCGGTGCCGTTGATGTTGACGCCCACGATCGTGGCCCAGTAGGCGCGCTGGTCGAACGGCAGCAGGTAGCCGGTGAATGACATCGTCATCGTGAGGATCAACAGCACCACGCCGATCACCCAGTTGAGCTCGCGCGGATACTTGTAGGCGCCGAAGAAGAAGGTGCGGCCCATGTGCAGGAACACGAGGATCACCATCACGCTCGATCCCCACTTGTGCATACCACGCACGAACTGCCCGAGGAACACTTCGTTGGTGACGTGGCGAATCGATTCGTAGGCCCCACCGGAGGGGTCGGGGCGGTAGTACATAGCCAGGAACACGCCCGTGACGGCCTGCGAGAGGAACGCGAACATCGTGGCCGAGCCAAGCGTGTAGAACCAGTTGGTGCCCTTGGGCACCTTGCGGAACATCATCCAACGTGCCGCTCCGCTCAGCGATGTGCGCTCGTCGACCCAGTCGACAACGCTCTTGCCGGCTTCCGCTGCATGGTCGAGCGGAGCGGCACCGTTGCCGTCGCCCGGTCGTGGCGGCGGTGCCTGCAGCGCGGAGGGCATGGGGGGAGCCGGGAGCTTGGGACGCCTGGCCATCGTCTACTACTTCCTCTCCGAGGGACGAGACGGGTACAGGTACTGGCCAAGGCCATCGACCGTCTCACCGGGATCGCGCGGCGAGAAGCGTTCGAGCTCGCTGTTGACGCTGAAGCGCGCGCCGATCTGCACGAGGCCGTCAACGACACGTGTGTAGAAGCGATCCAGCGGCCGTACCGGCGGCCCTCCCACGCGGCGACCCAGCAGGTCGTAGACGCCACCGTGGCAAGGACAGATGAAGCGCTCGGCAGCATCCACCCAGCGCACTGGGCAACCGAGGTGCGCGCAGCGAGAGGTGATCGCGATGAACTGGGTGTGCAGGTCCGCCCTGTCGGTGTCGATCGCCGGGTTGCGTTTGCGCACATACACGGTGCCCTTGCCGGCCTCACCGATACCCGGCGTGAGCGTGATCACGGTCGGAATGTAGTTGTTGTCGGGAAACGTGCCGGTCGGACCGACGCTCTCCCAGGTGTGCGGCTGCTCCTTGAAGATCGGCCCGATCGCGAAGCCGAGCGCCGGTAGCGCAAAGGACGCGGCTGCGATTCCACCGGCTGCCTGAGAGCCGATCGTCATGAACCGCCGGCGTGTGACCGTCTCGCCCTCGAAGGCTCCGGGGATCTGTCGATCGATTGTGTAGCGGGACTTGTGCTGGCTGTGCTTGTCGGACACGGGCGGAACAATATCGAGTGAGCGCGCGGTCGGTGACTCAGGTCGGCCACGGCGCGGCTGGTCAGATTCACGCTAGCGCACTCAGACGGTGTCCTGACGGAGCCTCAACCCGCGGCGAGGGCGCGCATCGCCTCCAAAGCCGCGGGCGAACCGGCGCGGGCGAGGGCCTTGGCACGGTCGTGCTGCGCGCTCGCGCCCCAGCCCACCGCACGCGCTCCGGCACTCCAAACCGCTTCGGCGAGCTCGGGCTTGCCGGCTCCATGGGCGAGCGCACTGAGCGTGATCACGTCGGCCAACTCGGCCACTGCCTCCACGTCGCCGAGATTGACCAGCTTCGCGAGGCCGAGCGCGTATAGACGGTCTCCGGCGAGTAGGCCAAGATCGGCTTCGGACGGGCGCACGACACGCGGCGCGCGGTAGTGCAGCAGATAGCCCTCGTAGATCGTATCGATCAAGAGCTCATAGTCAGCGGCACGGCCGTTCACGCGTGGTCCCGACGCGGCCAGCTGTGCAGGGCCTTCGGCCAGTGCACTCACAGGCGAGTCGTCCGGTCCAGCGACATCCACCAGGCTCGCCATCAGTCCACCCTCCTCCAGCAGCATGGCTCGCAGCCGCTCCAGCGAGGAATCCTCGAGAACCGGCGCGCTCACTTCAGCTCCGCAAAGGCCGCGGCTGCTGCTGACACTGTCAGCTCGAGCTGCTCGGTGGTGTGGGCGAGCGAGGGAAACCACGCCTCGTATTGCGAGGCCGGCGCATACACGCCCCGCGACAGCAGCTCGCGGCACCATGAGGCATACGCCTCGTGGTCACATCCCCTGGCGCCCTCGAGATCGACTACGGGAGCATCGCTGAAGAACACCGTCAAGAGGCCCGGGGCGCTTGCGATCTGGATGGAGTCGGCGCCCTTCCCATATGCGCCGGCAGCCTCGCGCAGGCCGGCGGCAAGCTCCCCGGTAAACGATGTCAATCGCAGATAGGTGCTGTCGTCGAGCATCCCAAGCGTCGCGAGACCCGCTGCCACCGCCAGCGGGTTGCCTGAGAGTGTGCCCGCCTGGTAGACCTCGCCGGCGGGCGCCAGCATTCCCATCAACTCGACGCGGCCGCCGAGCGCGGCCGCCGGTAGCCCGCCGCCGATGATCTTGCCCATGATCGTGAGGTCCGGCTCGACTCCCGCCAGTTCCTGCATGCCGCCGATCGCCACACGGAAGCCGCTGATGACCTCGTCGAAGATCAGCAGCGCTCCGATCGCGTCGGCGCGCTCGCGCAACAGCTGGAGAAAGCCCTCACGCGCGGGCACGAGACCCATGTTGGCGGGCAGCGGCTCGACGATGATCGCCGCGGGAGGCTCGCCGCCGCCCGTGGCTGCCAGCAGCGCTTCGACGTCGTTCCACGGCACGATCGTGGTCGCTGCGGCAGCGGACGCCGGCACTCCCGGACTGGCAGGCAGGCCCTGCGTGGCAAGGCCCGAGCCGGCCTGCGCGAGCAGTCCGTCGAGGTGGCCGTGGTAGGCACCCGCGAACTTGACGATCCGCTCGCGACCGGTTGCGGCGCGCGCTAGTCGCAGGGCGGTCATCGTGGCCTCGGTACCAGACGAGGTCATGCGCAACATGTCGACCGAGTCGATCCGCTGCGCTACCTCGGCGGCAAGGTCGAGCTCCCCCACAGTTGGCGCCCCAAAGCTCGTGCCACGTCTCGCGGCGTCGCCCACAGCCTCGAGCACCCGCGGGTGGGCGTGACCGTGGATCAACGGCCCCCATGAGCACACATAGTCGACGTAGCGGTTGCCATCCACATCGCACAGCTCCGCACCCGCGCCACGTTCGATGAAGATCGGATCGCGCCCGATCGCACGCATCGCGCGAACGGGCGAGTTGACGCCACCCGGAAGCAGCGTCAGCGCGCGGCGATACAGCTCGGCCGAGCGCGTGTCTGTTAGGGATGCCGGCATCGGATCGTTCTCAGCTGAGCGGACGCCGTGTCACCAAGTCGGCCAATCGCCGGTTGGGGCGCCGCAGGCTAGACGCCTGCGTGCTCGCGTTCCCAGCTCTTGAATTCGTCGGTGAAGTAGAGCAGACGGATCTTCTTGTACTCGGTCGAGGAGTACAGCGTGGCGCGCTCCTCAATGCCGGTCATCTCGGCGATCGCGTCGAGAACCGCATCGCACTCCTCCTTGGAGCGGCCGTGGGCCATCGTGAACACCGAATAGGGCCAGTCGGCGTAGGTGGGACGCTGGTAGCAGTGGGAGATCCCGCGTACGGCCGCCATCTGACGTCCGATCTCGTGGATCTGCTCGTCGGGTACCTTCCACACGCCCATCCCGTTCGCGGAGAAGCCCGCACGGCGGTGATAGAGGATTGCGGCCACCCGCCGCAGCAGTCCGCGCTTCTGCATGCCGGCCAGATGATCGAGAAAGCTGCTTTGGTCCAGTCCCAGAGCGGCGGCGGCCGGTGCGTATGGTTCCGGCACGACCGGCATGTCGCCCTGCAACGCCTTGATCACCGCGATGTCGGCCTCGTCGTAAGGCTGAGCCTCCAGCTCGATCGGCTCGGTTGCCACGGCGGAGGAGGAAAGCGCCTTGGTGTCGCCCTCCATCTCCAGGTCCATCCTGATCTTGAACAGCTTGAGCGTCGGCAGCTGGCGCACCGACTCGGCACCGGCCTCCGCGGCAAGCGCCTGGAGCGTGCCGTCTAGGCCCAGCGGCGAGTCGGGCTCGGTCGCAATCGTGAACCACAGGTTGAATTCGTGGTTGCGCAGGTAATTGTGGGACACACCTGGATGAGCGTTGATCACCTGCGCGGCGCGCTGCGGGTTCTCCGGATCGACCTTCGCGGCAACCAGCATCGAGGAGTAGCCGAGAGCACGCGTGTCGAAGATCGGCGTGACCTGGCGGATAATGCGCTCGTCGAGCAGGTATTGCACTCGGGCGAGCACTTCCTCCTGGTTTATCTCGGCCAGCTCGGCAACTCGCAGGTAAGGACGCGGCTCGATCGGGAAGCTGCCCTGCATCAGGTTGAGCAGGCGCTTGTCGAGGTCCTCGAGCGGGATCGCCGCGCCGTACTTGCGGCTTCTGGTCTTCAGTCCCGCCCGCCCCGTGGCTGTCTTTGTTATGCCGTCTGTGGTCATATCACTCGTCCTTGGCGTCGGTTGCTCTCAATCGGCCTCGGACAGCCATCGGGCGGCGTCCTTGGAGTGGTAGGAAATTACGATATCCGCGCCGGCGCGGTGCAACGAAGTCAGGATCTCTGCGACCGCGGCGCGCTCGTCCAGATATCCAGCGGCGGCAGCGGCCTTGACCATCGCGTACTCCCCACTCACGTTATACGCCGCCACCGGCAACCGTGTCGCCTGCTTGACCGCTCTGATCAGGTCGCCATAGGCGAGCGCCGGCTTGACCATCACCATGTCGGCGCCCTCCTCCGCGTCGAGCCGCGCCTCGCGCACCGCTTCACGGCCGTTGGCCGGGTCCATCTGGTAGGCGCGACGGTCGCCAAACGCGGGCTCTGAGCCCGCCGCCTCGCGGAAGGGCCCGTAGAAGGCGGAGGCGAACTTGGCGGAGTAGGCGAGGATCGGAGTGTCGGAGAAGCCCTCTGCATCGAGCTCTGAGCGGATCGCGCCAACCCGTCCGTCCATCATGTCCGAGGGGGCCACGATGTCGGCGCCAGCGCGCGCGTGACTGACGGCTGTACGAGCCAGCAGCTCGAGCGTGGCGTCGTTGTCGATGATCGGGTCCCCATTCTCCCCGTGGGAGTGCATGTCGAGTACTCCACAGTGGCCATGCTCGGTGTACTCGCACAAGCACACGTCGGTGATCACCAGCAGCTGCGGCAGCGCCTGCTTGATCGCGCTGGTGGCAAGCTGCACGATCCCCTGCTCATCCCACGCTCCAGAGCCCTCGGAGTCCTTCTCGGCGGGAATCCCGAACAGCAGCACCGCCGCCAGCCCGAGCGCTGCCGCCTCACGGGCCTCCTCGACCGCTGCATCCAACGGCAACCGCTCGATGCCCGGCATTCCCTCGATCGGCTCGCGCGCGGAGGCGGTCTCCGAGACGAACAGCGGTAGCACGAGTCGATCGGCGCGCAGCTCGGTCTCGCGCACCAGCCCGCGTAGGGCCGGCGAGGCGCGCAGCCTGCGCATGCGCGTTATGGGAAAGGCCATCGTGTTCGAGGATACTCGCCCTCCACGGCCGGATCTCCTCAGCGCGCGGGCGAGGGAGACTATTCGGCGCGGCGCAGCCCGAGCCGGGCAAGTGCGCCAAACAGCAGCGTCAGACCCGCCAGGTGCACGATCGAGACGCCGATCCCCGGGGAGGCACCATTGACGGCGGCGTCGAGCGCCTGCAACGCGGCCTTGTAGGGGAACACGAACGAAACCGCCCCGATCACGTCATAGAGCCCCGTGGCCACAGACCCGGCGGGCACCAATGCCAGGAAGGCGAGCGGCAACGACAGCAGGAACGCAAGCAGCGATGCCGCACGTACCTCGCGCGCGAGCGCACCGATCGCGATCCCCAGCGACGCGAACCCGAGCGCCGCGAAAGCCAGTGCGAGCGCCCACAGCCCAACGCGTGAGAGATCGAGCGACACAAACGCGCTCACGCCGAGCAGCATCGCGAAGGCCACCACGAACGCGCAGCCGGCCGCGAGTAGCGCCTTCTCGGCAAGCAGGCCCTCACGCGAGATCAGGCCACGTACGAGCCGACCGATCGCGTGCTCTTCACGCTCGAGCGCGATCCCGCCGGCGGCGAGCAACACGCAGATGAACATCAGCGAGATGCTGACCGCCACGACCACCGCGTAGGTGTCGAGTGGCGTGCGTTTGCCGTGCAGCAGCGTGCTGTGGACCGTGATCGGCTGGCTGACGGTGGTGAGCACATCGGCGGCGATCCCGAGGTTATTGGCGGCAAGCCCGGCGAAGCCGGCGATGCGCATGAGCGTCGCACGGTCGCTGCCGGGAGGCAGGCGTTGCGCGATCGCACCGAGAGTTCCCGGCAGTCGGCGCAGGCCGATGATTTCGTGTGTGCCGAGCACCCCGACCTGCCCGCCTGCCAGCAGCAGGTTGAGATCGTGCACGGCGACGCTCTTGATCTGCTCGGAGAGGGCGAGGTTCGCTTGCGCGAGCGTGGAGTCGATTGTGGAGCGCACGAACGACTGCTCCAATGCGTCGCCGTTGTAGATCACTTCAACCTGTGCCTGGCTCACCCCCGAAGAGATCTTCGAGACGATGTCCGAGGGGATCACAATCGCCGCGAGCACTTCGCCGGAGGCGACCTTCTGGGCGGCGACTGCGCGTGTTGGAGCGCGCACCACCTGAACCTGGCCGAACAGCTCGTTGGTGTATTGGTCAAGACTCACGCGTGTGCCGCCGAGCACGATCGTCTCCCCGGGGGGCGTTTCGTCGACGATCGCCACTCGCGGCTTGGAGGGGCCGCGGGAGATCGCGAAGCCGATCAGGAGCGCGATCACCACCGGATAGAAAATCAACAGCACCACCAGCAGACGCGAGCGTCGCAGGATCAAGAGATCCTTGCCCAGCAGCCACCTCACGCGCGCGCCCTCCTACGTAGGAAACCCACAAACGCCTGCTCAAAATCGCCCTCGCGCAGACCGTCGCCCACACCCTCGCGCGCCAGCTCCTCGGGGGAGCCGTCGAACAGGAGGTTGCCCTGGTCAAGCACCAGGACGCGCCGTGCGTAGCGCGCCGCCTCGGCGACCACGTGGGTGGAGAACACCACACTCGTGCCGGCGGCGGCAAGCGTGGTTATGAATCCCCAAAGGCGCTCGCGCTGAGCTGGATCGAGCGCAGAGGACGGCTCGTCGAGCAGGATCACGGGCGGACCTGAGAGTAGGCCGAGCGCGACGTTGACGCGCTGACGATTGCCACCGGAGAGACGGTCGATGCGCTCTTGCGCGCGCTCTGCCAGGCCGGTCTGCTCGAGCATCCGCGCAACCACCGCATCCACCTCGGCGACCTTCTCCAGGCGAGCGAACAGGCGCAGGTTCTCGGCCACCGAGAGCTTCGAATAGAGCGCAGGTTGTTGCGGCACCCAACCGATATCCCCCGCCGCGTGGCTCACGCTGCCGCTGCTCGCCGCCTGCACGCCGGCGAGGATCGATAGCAGCGTTGTCTTGCCGGCACCGTTGGGACCGATCACGGCCAGTAGCTCGCCGGCGTTGGCGGTGAAGCTGACGTTACGCAACGCCTCGCGTGAGCCATAGCGCTTACCCAGACCCTCCACGTGCAGCACGGTCTCGACCCCGGCGAGCTCAGGGGGGCTCACGACAGTTCCACGAGCACGCTCGGACACATCGCGCGACTCACTCACAAAAGCCGGCCGGGGGAACGCTCCCACGGTTCGAGCTTGAGATGACGGTGAAGGTAGACAGCCGTCTCCCTCAGCACGGAGAGAATCGGCAACGCGATCAGCGCACCGACGATCCCATATAGGTGCAAGCCGAGCAGCAGCGCGAAGATCACCAGCAGCGGATTGATGCGCAGCGAGTGACTGAAGATCTGGGGCGCCACGACATGACCCTCGAGCTGCTGCAGGCCGACGAACAGCAGCGCCACCCACAGCGCGCTGATCGGATCGGTGAACAGGGCCAGCAGCACCGGCGGGATCGCACCCAGGATCGGGCCGATGTAGGGGACAAGCTCCATCACGCCGTAGAACACGGCGAACGCGAGCGCATAGCTGCGACCGTCGGGGAAGATCCCAAGCACCCCGAATAGATACAGCGCGAGACCCGTGGAGGTGCCCATCACGATGCTGAACAGCAACTGGCCGCCGACATAGCGCGACACGGCGTGTTGGACCAGCATGGGGTAGTCATCCGCGCGCGTGCCATCACCGGGGGGCATCGAGGCACGCGCGAGCTTGCCGATCGACTGGCCGTAGACGAGCATGTAGATCGACAGCACGAACACGAGCACGAGATCGACCAGCGCGCTGGCCACTTCGGATAGCAGCGCGCCGCCGAAGGAGACGAACTTGGAAGCGCTCTTTGAGAGCTTGTCCTCGATCGTTTGCAGCGCGGTCTTGCCCTGCGCGACGAGTTTTACGTGTACGCCGTGTTTGTTCAGTTCGCCCTGAAAGCTCACGATCTGACTGTTGGCTTCGTCGACGATGTGAGGAAGGTTGTGCGTGAACGTGCGAACCTGGTTGGCGATCGGGTTGGCAAGCAGGAAGCCCACTCCGGTGAGCGTCAGGAAGAATGCGACGTATACGGCCAGCACCGCCAGCCCACGCGGCAAGCGCGTACGGTGCTGGAGGAACGCGACCGGTGGGTTCAGGATCAGCGCGATGACGGCGGCTACGACAAACACCAACAGGACCTTGCCCGCCGCGCGCGCGAGCACCCACAGTGCGAGCAGCGAGATCGGTAGCAGCACGAGCTGCACCCAGCGCGGCACGACCACACGCGGCGGCTCGGCGGGAACGCTGGTCTCGGCGGCGCTCGCCGGGGCGTCCACGAGTTCGCGCTCGCCGGCTGTGGGCGGCTGCGCGTGGGCTGCGCTCGGCTCTGGCGCACCGCCCTCAGCGCCGCTCGCGGCCGCGAGTGGAGTATCCGCCTGCTCGCTCATCGCGGCACCGGAGCCTGTGCTCCAACTGTGGTTGTCATCGACCCTCCACCGATGGGTGGAGTATGGCTGAGCAAGAGGCGGGTCCGGAGCCGGGCGTTGGCGCGGCGAGCATCCTGTTCGTGGGCGATCTGGTGGGCAGCCTCGGACGCCACACGCTGATCGAGTGCCTGCCAATCCTGCGCGAGCGCTACGCGCCGACGTTCGTGGTGGTCAACGGCGAGAACGTGGCCGGAGGTCTTGGGATCACGCCGAAGGCGGCCGAGGAGCTGTTTCGCAACGAGGTCGACGCGATCACGCTCGGCAATCATGCATATCACCGTCGCGAGATCTACTCCTACCTGGACACCAAGGAGCAGATCGTGAGGCCGTTCAACTACCTGCCGAGGCAGCCGGGACACGGCGTGTGCGTCGTCGAGAAGAATGGACTGGAGCTCGGCGTGGTGAACCTCAGCGGCAACCTGTTCTTGAAGGCTGGCTCCTCGGCGTTCAGTGCGATCGAGATGGCGCTGGAGAAGCTCGACGGCGTGGATCACATTCTCGTGGACATGCACGCCGAGGCGACCAGCGAGAAGGTCGCGATGGGCTGGTTGCTGGACGGACGCGTGAGTGCCGTGGTGGGTACCCACACGCATGTGCCAACCGCCGACGCGCGCGTGTTGCCGAAAGGGACCGCGTACATCACCGATGTGGGCATGACCGGTCCGCGCGGCGGTGTGATCGGCGTCAAGCGCGAGCAGGCGGTGCAGTCGCTTGTGACGCAGATGCCGGTGCGCTTTGAGACCTCCACCGAGGACCCATGGCTGATGGGCGTGCTGGTGCGTTGCTCTACACGGCTGCGAGCTGACTCGATCGAGCAGATTCTGATGGCGCGCCCCGACTCGGCGAGCCTGCGTAGCTGAACTGTCCGAACAGGGCAAAGATCGCAAGCCCGAAGAACCACGGTATGTAGAGGTAGAACCAGTGGTTGATGCCGAGTTGCACCGCGATCAGCACGGCGGCCGCGGTTGCGGCCAGGCCGATGAGATCGGCTCGGCGCGGTAGGAAGGCGACCGCCAAGGCGAGTGCGAGCGTCGCCCCCTGCACGGCCGCCTGCGCATATTCGATGCCGGGTGGGCGTCCATACAGGCCCCACAGCGAGAACGGCGATTCGCGACTGTCCTGATAGGCGATCGTGCGCTCGTAGATGGTGTGCAGCGAGTCGTGCGCAAGCGCTGGGATCGACACGACCGCGGCGCTCGCCACGAACGCAAACGCGAACAGCGCCACCGCGCGCACCTGTCGCCCCCGCGAGAGTCCGCCGAGGCCGTGGGTGCAGAGCAGCGGAGCCAGCGCCAGAGGAGCGAACTTCGTGAGACCCGCAAGTGCCGCAAACATCCCCGACCCGGCCCTTCGGAGTCCGTCCTTGGAGACCGTGTGCCCGCGCACCGCGGGCGAGGTGGCCACCAGCACGGCGGCGAGCACGAGCGCCGCGACAAGCGAGTCGTTGGAGTTGCTCTCCAGCGCATACAGCGTGAACGGATAGGACACCCACGCGTAGGCGAGCACGATCCCAAGGCCCGGTCCGCGCACCCGGCGACCGAGCAGGAATAGCAGGCCGACGCACAGCAGATCGAACAGGATCGCGGCGCCGTGGGCAGTCGGCAGTTCGTTCCAAACGGGGCCTCCGCCGAAAACCTGCTGGAAGGGGACATAGGCCAGGTAGTTGATGGGACCGTAGGTGTCGCCGTGTTCGTTGTTGGCCTGCCAGCCGCCATACAGGGGCTGGCCCGCGGCGATCCTCTCGGCGCCGATCACGCCGGCGTAGCCCACGTCGATCACGTTGGAGTCGGTCACGTTGAGCGCGATCCGAAAGCCGAGCAGAAACACAACGCCGACGGCGAGGTAGGGGATCGGCACGAGCAGGCGCAATGTTGGCTTGGGCTGCTCATCAGCCGTGCGCGGGCGACGGCCGACGCGGGCGATCATGAACATTCGCACAAGCAGGTACACCAGCGGCGGATACACGAGCGGGGTGGAGGCGTAGATGTGAGCGTGGTTAAAGAACGCCAGCGACACCGAGAACGACAGCAGTACGAGCAGGTCGAGATGCAGCAGACGCAGCGGTTTGCGCCAGTCGAAGAACGGCACGAAGAACAGGACGCACAGCGGGATCCAGATGTAGAGCGCGTTCACATGCCTGCCGAACGCACCCGGATAACCGCGTGCCATCGACCACGCGATCTGAAAGCCGGTCCACTGTTCGAGCACTTTGCCGTTGTGGTCGGCGATGTACACCAGCCCGATCTCCTTGCCCTGCTTTGAGAAATAGCTGACCTGCCAGCGCGTTGCGCCCTTCAGGTAGGCATCGCCGAAGGAGCCGCGATACTGCGCTCGCACGGCACGCATCTTTGACAGCCTGTTGGCGATTTCAAGCACCTCGTCAGAGGACAGATGGCGCCCGATCGGAGGCATATTGGAGGCGGCGACCGGAACCGGCGCTTCCGGTTCGGCGGCGACCGTGGTGCTCGTGCTTGATTTCGTTACGGACAGCGATTCTTTGAAAACGACGGTCGCCGTCGATTCCGTTGTGGAGGCATGGGTATGGATTTGTGGGGCGTGCCCGCGGTGTGAGGAGGCGGATACGCTCTTCACGGTGGCCTTCGCGGGCGCTCTGGAGAGAGCGCTGCCGGCAGCCAGGCAGGTCTGTGTGCCGAACAGAAGCACGGATACGGCAAGACTGGTAGCGAGCGGGAGTCGGGCGCGCATCTTGCGAGGGTACAGCCGGACCGAGCGCTTCAGCGCGGGTCCTGCTCGCGAGTGCCGTCAGCGCTCAACCTGGGCTCGTGCTGAGCACGGTGCGCTGCCAGTGGGCGACTCAGCAGGGGTCCAGGCCAAAGTGACGCTCGACCAGCGCGGGCACGTCGCGGATCGCCCATTGCTCGGGCACGTGTGGGATCTCCACGCCGCACAGGATCAGAGCACCAAGCGAGTCTTCCGCGCGCAGCGACCCGTGCGAGCCGCCGCCGACGTGCACCTGTCCGCCCAGGTCGGCGAACTCCCTGCCGGGGGCCGCCGAGAGCAGCACCTCGCCGGAGGTGGCGCAGGTGAGCGCCGACCACACTCGGTCGAGCGCATCGGGGTAATCGGGGGCGTTTAGCCGACCGTCGTGAAGCTGTCCGTCGAGTACAGCGAGAGTGCCTTCAACGCTCCAAGCACGACCACGCAAATCCAAGATATCGCCGCCCGGACAGAACCGCATCTCGCCACATCCTGGGCGCGCGATCACCGCCTCCACCCCGGCTCCGTTGGGTTCGTCCTCCAGCCACATCACGAGCTCCACGCCATCGATGCCGAGCGAGTGGCGAACCACATCGGAGCGCAGACGCTCGCGTCGATCCTCGTCGAGCAAGTACACCATCGCCGCCCGCTGAGACGGACACACGGCGATAGCTCGCGTTCGCTCCCCCACGCCGGAGGCCGCGCGCCGAGCCAGCGCATTGGCGCGCGCACCTGGAGCCAACACCTCGAGTTCGGCGAGGCCGTCGTTCAGCGCGACCCCTTCGCTGATCGGCGCCTGAGAGTGGTCTGCCATGACGATGACCGCGTGCTCGTTTAGGAACTGCTCGATCCCCCCGGCTGCGTTGATGACGCGCGCAAGCTGAATGTCGGCCAGCGCGAGCGACCTCGTCTGGCCCTCGGGCCCTGCGCGATGAGAGTGCCAGTCGTTGTCGGGCAGCGACAGCAGCATGAAATCGCACAGGTCGTGCTCGAGCAGATACGCGCCCACACAACCGGAATGTTGGTCGCGCACGCCCGGCATCCCGAGGTTCGAGCGGCAGCCGGTCTGGCGACTCGCGAAGATGTCGGCGTAGAACAGCTCGCGCGGGCCCATCACTGAGTGGCGCAACACGGTCGAGGCGATCCGCGTGAGCGCGCTGTCGCGTCGCGGCTCGTGCCGGTGGCGGCCGCGATACATCAGGTAGGTGGTGCCGGCCGTGCGAATGTCGGCGTCGTCGAGGCGCTCGAACACGGTTGGGGTGGAGCGCGAGAGATGCGCGCCGTTCATGTTGTAGACGGTGTCGGTCAGCTGGCGCGTGAGGCCCACGCGCTGGGAGGCACGGAAGCTGGAGCCGTACTCGACATAGCGCTGCTCGCCGGTGTGATACCAGCACATACCGGGGATCTCGTGGTGGTCCTGCCACACCCCCGTTACGATCGACGCGGCACACACCGGAGTGACCGATGGAAAGGCCGCCACACAGCCTGGCACGTAGGTGCCACGCCGCATCAGCGCCGCCAACGTGGGCGCCTCGCCGGCCGCGACCGCTCGCTCCAGCATGGCTGGCGCCATCGCGTCGATCACGCACAGCACGAGCTTTGCCGGATGAGCGCCCCGGTCTGCCATCTCAGCTCACGACGATCGGTCCAGAGGAGCGCACGCCGGCGATCAGCGACGCAGGATTCGCAGGCCTGCGTACTTCTCCTCGGCGCGTGAGCGCATCCGCCACACGAACCACGCGAGCAGCGCGATCGCTACGTAGCCGAGCGGGTGCAGCAGCGCCACCGCGGCGGCCAGCAGCAGCGCGGCGGAGTCGAGATACAGCGTGAGCGCTTCGCGCGCGGCGCGGTCGGGCAGGCGCGTGCGGGCGCGCACGATGATCGGGCCGCTCGCGCGCTGTGCCAGGGCGGCCGCCAGGAAGCCACCGACGATCCCGGGCCAGGAGGCGTCGCCGTGGGCGGCGAGCGTGCCGGCAAACAAGAGCGCGCCGGCACCCACCCCCAGACCGGCCAGCGAAGCGGCGAGCGGGTCCGGTCGGGCAGAGCGCTCGCTCGGGTCGAGCGTGGGCGCAAGTCCAAGCAGCATCTGCAGCGCGTAGGCAAGCGCCAGCCCGACGGCGACGAGCAACAGCCACCAATCGGCCTGCAGAAAACTGAAGGAGCCCGGACTGAAGCTAACCCCCAGCGCGTTGCTCGTGGCAAGTGCGCCGGCCAGCAGCAGCGGCAGAAACGGTCGCAGTCCGCAGGCGGCGGCGAGACCCAGACCGAGGCCGATGTAGAAGACGAGACCGTTCATGGGGCAGGGGTGATCGTTGCAGGAGACGTGAACGTTTGAGGCGTGCGCTACCTTGAGACGGGTCATGACGATAGACGACCCGTCCAGCGGTGGGAAGCGGGCGCGCCCCACGGCCCACGAACTGCAGCGCTACGAGGCCCTGTTTGCGCAGCGCACGAGCGGCATGCGTAGCTCGGCGATGCGCGACATGATGTCGCTGACCGAACGTCCCGAGGTGATCTCCCTCGCCGGCGGGCTGCCGGAGACGGGCACGTTCCCGCCCGAGCTGTACGCGAAGCTGATGTCGCAGGTGGCCGCGGAGTCGACCGCCAGAGCACTCCAGTACGGCCCCACCGAGGGCATGGCGTGCACCGTGGAGTGCATCGTCGAGGTGATGGCCGCCGAAGGCACATCGGTGGATCCCGACGAGGTGCTGGTTACGACCGGCGGCCAGCAGGTGATCGACCTGATGTGCAAGTCGCTGATCGACCCGGGCGACACGATCGTCGCGGAGGCGCCCACCTATCCTGGCGCGGTACCCACGTTTGACGCCTACCAGGCAGACGTCGTGCAGATCGAGATGGACTCCGATGGCATGCCGATCGACGAGCTGGAGGCCACACTCGACCGGCTGCAAGCACAGGGGCGCAGTCCGAAGTTCATCTACACGATCCCCAACTTCCAGAATCCTGGCGGCGTGACGATGTCGCTGCCACGCAGGCGTCGCCTGGTGGAGGTGGCGCGCGAGCGTGAGCTGCTGGTGCTCGAGGATAACCCCTACGGACTGCTCCGCTACGAGGGCGACCCACTCCCGACGCTGCACTCAATCGACGCGCTTGCCGCGGGGCGCGGTGGCGCGTCGGATTTCGTCGTCTATCTCGGCACCTTCTCGAAGATCCTCTCTCCGGGCGTGCGCCTTGGATGGGCTGTGGCGCCGCGGCCGGTGCTCGAGAAGCTCAACCTCTGCAAGCAGGGTGCGGACCTGTGCAGCTCACCTGTTACGCAGCTGTTTGTGGCGGCCTACTTCGCCGAACGCGCCCGCGGCGGCACGCGGCGTGGGCGTGGGCGTGGGCGCAGCGGCGGCGCCAGCGAGCACAGCGACACACTCGGCGATGGTGAGCCGCTGTGGCTGGCGCACCTGGAGTCGTTGAAGACGCTCTACCGCAAACGTCGCGACGTGATGCTCGAGGCGCTCGGTGAGCACTTCGGGTCGGCCGCGAGCTGGACCAAGCCGCAGGGCGGGCTTTTCATCTGGGCCACACTGCCCGACTACATCGACACCACCGACCTGCTCGCGCGCGCCCTGGAGAGCGAGGGCGTCGCATTTGTGCCGGGTCGCGCCGCCTATCTGGACGGTCGCGGGGCATCCTCGATGCGTCTCAACTTCGCGGGCGTGCCCGAGGAGAACATCCGCGAGGGCATCCGGCGCATCGGCAAGGTCGTGCGCGAGCAGGTGGGCCTGTTTGGCACGCTCACCGGCACCGAGCCCGCCATCGCCGAGTCGCCCATCCCGAAGACCGATCCGGAGATGGCTCAGATCGTGGAGCTGCCACAGCGCGAGAGCCGTCGCGCGAAGCGGCATACCAGCTAGGAGTCACCAGCCGCGAAATCCTCCGGCGTTACCTCGTCGAGGAACTCCTTGAAGCGCTCAACCACGTCCTCGGACTCCTCAACGTTGTGCTCGAACTCGATCGCCGACTCGGCGATCACCTCCTCGGCGGCGAAGATCGGAGCGCCCGCGCGCACCGCCAGCGCGATCGCATCGCTCGGTCGCGAATCGATCTCCAGCTCACGCCCTCCCACGCTCAGAGTGATCGAGGCGAAGAACGTGTTCTCGCGCAGCTCGGTGACAGACACCTGTGTGCACTTGACGTCGAGCTCTCCCAGCATGTCGCACAGCAGGTCGTGGGTCATCGGGCGCGGGGTGCTGGCGCCCTGTAGCTTCATCAGGATCGACGCGGCCTCGGGGTGACCGATCCAGATCGGCAGGAACTTATTGCCATCGACCGTCTTCAGCAGCACTATCGGCTGCTTGCCGACCATGTCGAAGCTGACGCCGTAGATGACCATTTCCTGCACGACATTCCTCCACAGGGGGAAATCCAGAGTATAGGTGCCCAACCTCGCTCGCCGGCCCCGCCGGGCGGCGAGCGGAGCCGCGCTAGTGGTGCATCCGAAAGCTCCACAGCTTGTTGCCCAGGAAGTTGAACGGTGTCGCCGCCGCCACGGCCAGTGCCTGGGCTGGCACCTTCGCCATGCCAGCATCCTCCACCAACAGCGTCAGCAGCACCAGATTGACAAGCGCAAACGCGGCAAGGCTGACAACGAAGAAGCGAAGCGCCTGGAAGTGGACTCGGCCCGCCGACGCATCGAACGTCCAGTGACGGTTGATCACGAAGTTGTTGAGCACCGCAACCAGCCACGCCAGCACGGCCGCGATTTGGTACGGCGTGCTCAGCGCGTGCACAAACAGCGCGTAGACCGCGAGGTTGACGACGAACCCGAGGCCGCCGACCATCCCGAAGCGGATCAGCTGCAGCCAGTTGGCGGGGCGACGCATGCCGTGCAGCAGCCGCATGTGCGGACGCGGGTGGGTACGCTGGGCGGCGCTGCCGGGACGTACGTCCACGGCAGTTTCCTGGGCGGGCATACGCCCAGAGTACCTAAGCAGCACCCGGAGCGACCCTGCTTGGCGCTGATCTTGCGAGCGGAGCGAGGTCAGGGCAAGCAGCGCTAGCCTGTTGGAGGGTGAGCATCGGGTCAAACACAACGGTCCAACCGGACTCGCGCGGAGGTCCGCTGCGGTCGCGCCACGTGCTTGCGGGCGCTGTGACGGTCGCGATTCTCCTCGGCATCGCAGCACTGCTGCTGCACGGGAGTGGGCATCCGGCGAAGGCTGGTGCGGCGAGCGTGGCTGGTGAGGGCGCGGGCGTATCGCAGAGCGCCGTGGCATCCGGCAAACGGGTGGGTGGGCCAAGCGCCGCGGGCAGCCGACGGGCAGCGGGTGCCACGGGCGCTGGCGCAACCGGCGTGACGAGCACAGGCGCGATCGGTGTCACGGGCACAAGCGCGACCGGCTCCGACACGACGCGCAAAAACAGCGGCGCGAGTGCAACCGGCGGCGCAGCAAGCGCCGGTTCAGGCAAGTCGGCGGTAGTCGCCGAGGTGCGCGACCCCGAAGAATCCAAGAGCTTTCCGCTGCCCGCCTCGACACGTCACCGCGCAGCTTCCACGCCGAGCGTCGCGGCCGAAGCGGCGGTGGCCCCCGGCGCCGCGTCTGACGCGGAAATCCGCAAGGAGCTCGGCGAGGAGGAACGCGCCAAGGCCGAAGAACGGGCCGCCCAGCAGCATGTGCTCACGCCGGTGGCAGGTGGTTTCTCAGTTGGCGGCAACGGCACGATCCCAATCCCCACCGACGTTCCCGAAACGGTGCAGCGGGTGATCGCGGGCGGCAACGCGATCGCCGACTTCCCCTACATCTGGGGCGGAGGACACGCCTCGTTTGTGGCCAACGGCTACGACTGTTCGGGCTCGGTCAGCTACGCGCTTGCCGCCGGTGGCCTGCTCAGCGCACCGCTCGTGTCGGGCGACCTGGCGAACTGGGGAGAACCGGGCCCGGGCCGCTGGATCACGATCTACGCAAACGCCGGCCACACATTCATGGATGTGGACGGATGGTGGTTTGACACCGCGGGGCGCAGCGGGCCATACGCGTCGCGCTGGCTGGTGTCGCAGCCGTCGCTCGAAGGCTACGCGGTGCGCCACCCGCCGGGGCTCTAGCCGGCTCGGCCGCCCACAACAGGAGTCCCGAAGGTCAGCCGCTGAGTACGACGGTGCTCAGCGTGGTCGTCGTCAGCGGGTGTGTGTGGGATGCGTTGCGAGCCACGAGCCGAAGCATCAGCTTCAGTTTGTGGCTGCGTGCCAAGCGCGCAGCCGTCTTTGAGGCGAACTTGATGTGCACGGTGCCGGTACCGGCCTTGGTCGTGACGATCACGGCGGTGCCGATCACGATCTCGCTGGGCGTGCCCTTGGCGAGACCGGTGGCAGCGGGGCCCTTGATGCCGAGGCGCTTGGCCACGGAGCTTTCGATCAGCACCTGCACACTGCCGGCAACCTGCTCGTTGACGGTGTAGTGCACGGCGATACCGCTGGTCTTGACCTTCTCCAGGGATGTGGAGGCGATCGAGGCGGTGACCACTGGCGCCGGCACTGAGGAGGTTGTGCCTGTTTGACCCTGCGAGGAGCCGCCGCCCGAGCCCGAGGAGCCAGAGCCGGAGGAGCCGCCGGAAGTCGTGCTTGACGGTGTGGGCGTCGGTGTCGGTTCAGGCGAGGGCGCCGGTGGGCCGTCGACCGTGATCGGCTCGGTGATGCTTGCCGTGTTGCCACCAGCGTCGGTGACAGTCAGCGTCACGTTGTAGGTACCGCCGTACTGATAGGAGTGATACACGCTTGCCGCGCAGGGCGCTTCCCAAGGCTGCGCGCAGGGCGTAACGCCGGGAGAGTTCACCGATGGTGCGCCGGGGGCTTGGCCGGTGACCACGGGCGAGTCGTCGCCGAAGTTCCATGAGTAGGTGGCATAGTAGGGCTGCGGGTGTCCGTAGTAGGTGTAGATGGTGCCGGCGTTCAGGGTGATGTCGGACTCCATGCCATCGAAGCCGACCAGTTCGTTTGCGTTGACCGTATTTGGCACGGTGAACTGGGGTTCAAGATGAATTCCCGAGATACAGCCAACTCCTGGATAGCTAAGCTTGAGCGCGGCGAGATTAAAGGCGTCGTTAAGGTAATAACTGTTTCCGTCGTATGTCTGATTGTAGAGCGCTCCAGCCCAGGTCTTTTCTTGTGCCGTGACATTGCCGCCCACGATGGGCGCATACCAATCACGACACTCGTCGGTCGCCTCATTTCCGTACGGATCCTGCCAGGCGTTTAGCAGCGGATCTGTGACGATGTTCTGCTGCTCCACCGCTATCTGGTTGATGATGAGATCCGCCAGCCCCGTGTCGCAACCACCGTCCGGGCTCGGGCATTTCACCTGATTTGGCTCCTGCTGATGCGGGCCTTCGTGTTCTTCTGCTTCTTTTACCTTCTCCTTTTCCGCAGCAGTCATCTTTTCAATTTCCGCGACTTCCTGAATAGTCTTTTCCTTCTTTTTCTCATGTTCCTCAACTGGTTTGCTGCTGGAATCGTAGCCACCATCTTGACAGTCATAAGCAGGAGTTTTTTCATCGCCTATCGTGAGATCGTAATCGCCGAGACCGCCTGCGGTCCAGGGGATCACTCCGTAGAGGATCGTGTTGTCGTCACCGCTCGTCGGATTCGTCGGGCTGATATCTGAGTGATAGCTACAAAAGCTATCTTTGTAGCTCTTGTAGTTAGCGGATTCAGGATATGTTTTTTTGCTTTCTTCAGCCATCTTCCTCGCGTCTTCGTCGGCTTCCATTTCGGAGACTGAGCCAGCGAAGTCAGAGCAATGGCCGTTAATCCCACCTCCGTCGAGGCATACCGCGACGCCAGGCGGTGTCAGTAGGTAAAAGACGGTCCCCATGCCCTTAGGAAGAGAGTGCTGGCCGATGAACAGTTCAAGCTCCACCTGGATCTGCTTGTCGGTAAGGCAGACCGGCGTGTGTTCACCTTTATCTTCTGGTCCGATCAAGTCCACCGGTTCAAGCGGATTCGGGTCTTCACAGTCCGACGTTGGGTACGGGTTGGTGTCGGTGTAGGCGCCTTGGAATGTTGACTTGAAGAGAGCATGCTGGTTGGCCTTGTCCGTGTACTGGGTATCGACGGTAAACGCGCTGTCGAAGGATCCGCTAGCAGCCCCCATGCTCTGGAAAAATGTGTCGATCACGTGCTGCCAGTCACCGTGATAATGGTCGGTGGGGTCCCAGTAGATCGCGTAGGTCTTGTTGGCAGCAACCACGGGGTTGCCGCTAGAGTTCGCGAATTCGTACGGGTCGAGGGGATGACCGGCGATCGGGCTTTTGAGAAGCAGCGTGCTGCGCGGCTGTAGGCCCACCGCCACTTCTTCCGAGCCCACGCCTGTGGGCACTTTGCTCACCATTGCACTCGCGGGCGCTGTGATCGCAAGAGATGCAACGGACCATAGTGCGGTCGCCGCGGTGAGCGCAAGCATCAGCCGGGGCAGAACAAGCATGCGGAGACCGACCGACAGCGAAATGGTGCGGGACAAGAGCATCACGAGCCCATCATCGGCAAGCGACGTCGGTTACCTTAGCTCTTGCGGCTCGGCTTGCGGTGGCCACTTACGTTGCTTGGCCGGTCGTCGCCACGCATACGGCGGCGGCGGCGGAGCAACAGTCCTTGCACACGAGCCGCAAAGCGGGCATGCTGGTGTGGATGAACAACCACGAGGGCCCCCGGTGAGCGAGCTGAAGGTGAGCCCAGCAACCGAGCTCAAGCGCGCGGCGCTGGAGCTGTTTGCGCCCCTGCCGCGCCACTACGACCGCGTGGCCGCGGTTCTGAGCTTTGGCCAAGACCCGCGCTGGCGGCGCGCGATGGTGGCGGCCGTCGACGCCTCGGCCACCGACCGGGTGCTGGACGTGGCAACCGGCACCGGCCTAGTGGCTCAGGAGCTCGTGAAGCGCTACGAATGCGAGGTGGTGGGACTCGACCAGAGCCCGCAGATGCTCGCGGGCGCGGGGGCACGGATTGCGGGCGACGAGCGACTGGCGCAACAGGTCTCGCTGGTGCGAGGCGAAGCGGAGCGACTGCCGTTTAGGGATGGTGAGTTCGATCACCTCACGTTCACCTATCTGATGCGCTACGTGGACGATCCGGGCGCCACGATGACTGAGCTGGCTCGTGTCGTAAAGCCGGGCGGGCGGATCGCCTCGCTCGAGTTCGCCGTGCCGGGCAACCCCATATGGCGCTGGTTGTGGCGCCTCTACACGCGCGTGGGACTGCCGACGCTTGGGCGTGCCGTGTCGCGCGAGTGGGCGCAAACGGGCAGGTTTCTCGCCAGCAGCATCCCCAGCTTCTACGAACGCTATCCGATCGACCGTGTCGTGGAGCTGTGGGAAGCAGCAGGCATCGTGGACGTCCACGCACATCCGATGAGCTTGGGTGGGGGTGTTGTGATGTGGGGAGCCAAGCAAGCGAGTAAGGCGGACTCCGATGGCGGCGCCGAACCGGCTTGAGCGCCCCGCGTTCTACGCGCTGCGCCCAGGTGGCTGGCGCGACGCCCTGACGCTGCTGCACCCGCCCTATACCGCTTGGCACCTGAGCTACGCGGCGATCGGCGCGGCTGTAGCGCCACACTTCTACGGACAGCGGCTGGCGTGGGCGCTTGTTGCGTTCCTGCTCGGCGTCGGCGTGGCGGCGCACGCCCTGGACGAGCTGCACGGCAGGCCGCTGGGGACACACCTGTCCAGTCGCGTGCTGGTGGCTCTCGCCGTGGTTTCCCTTGCCGGCGCGGCCACCATCGGTGTCGTCGGCGCGCTGACGATCTCGCTATGGCTGCTGGCGTTTGTGGTCGCGGGCGTCGTGCTGGCGCTCGCCTACAACCTGGAGCTGTTCGCTGGCCGCATGCACTCGGACATATGGTTTGCGATCGGCTGGGGAGCGTTTCCGGCTCTGACGGGATATTGGGTCTGCTCGACCGAGCTGCGACCCGACGCGTTCCTGGTGGCTGGAGCGTGCTTTGCGTTGAGCCTCGCGCAGCGGCGCTTGAGCACACCCGTACGCGGGCTGCGCCGGCGTACCTCATGGGTGAGCGGCGAACAGCATCTCACCGACGGCACCACGGTAGAGCTCGACGCGGCTGGAATCGCCGCGCCGATGGAGGACGCGCTAAAGGCGTGCGCCCTGGGAATGGTGCTGCTGGCCGCAGGTCTGGTCGCGGCGCGGCTGTAGCGGCTCGCGTGTCACGTGCAGCCGAGCCGTCCCTGCAGGCGATGAAATCTATGGGCGATCCAGGATTCGAACCTGGGACCTCTTCCTTATCAGGGACGGGCGGTTTGTGCGGTAGATAGGCCGGAATGCCGCATGGGTACTGGGGATTCGCAGTTGGACGGCCGATAAGCCGACAGCTCAAAAGTCCGCGCTTTGCGGTCGATTTCGGGCAATATTGGCAGGGCTGCCATTTGGGTGGCGGCCGCTGAAGCCTCGCGCCTCTTGGGCGAGCGTTGGAACTCAGACGATGTCAGGCGACGTCGCCGGGCGCGACTATTCTGATCCGGGCTTTGCGCGGACCACGGTCAAGCGCGGCATAGATCACATCCGGATCAAGGTCGGCGCCGTTTGGCCATGTGATCGTCCCCAGCCCTTCGTCCACACTGACCCGCGCGAACAGCGCCGCGTCTCGGAGGGGCGCGAACACCTCCGTATCCAACAACGGGGTGATGTCCACGTCGCGGATCGCACCGTCGGCGAACATCACCCGGACGACGTAGCCCGGGCGCGCCACGGCCGCCACCATGTTGGGGGCAGCCGCAGGCAAAGTCGGCGGTGGCTTATCCGTCGGTAGAACGTCCGTTGGGGGGAGAAGTCCGTCAAGCCATGAGCGCAAGCGCGCCACAGCCTCGCGCGCGGCGACACGATCGAGTCGTTCGTTGAGGATGTCGTCGTAGCGAAACTCGACTGCCCAGGGGACAAGAGCGCGCGCCTCGTTCGCCGAAGCCGGTGGCGATAGGTCCGCGTCCCCGAGCAACGCGATCAACTCCCCAAGATCGTGGATGCGAGGCGGCGTCACTCCCGCACACGCGAGGGCAGCCTTCAGCAGCTTCTCGACGGCCTGCTGAGTGTGGAAGCCGATGACATCATCCGGGACATCGGGATCGTCCGCCAGCTTGTCGAGCGTAATCTCGTCGCTACGAGCCTTGCGCGCAAACCGGGCGGCTACGTCACGCAGATCATGTTTCGGCGAGGACACGCCCCTCCGTCAACGCGTCGTGAAGCATCGTGCCGGGAACATCGCCCCACTCCTCGGCGTAATCCTGCGATACGACCACAACGTCGGCAGCAACGCGTAGAGGATCCAGAACGCCCCGCAACCGCACCATCTCTCCGGCCTTGCTCGCGACCGATGGCTCGATCACAAGGAAATCGAAGTCGCTATCGGTGCCGGCATCGCCACGGCCATGCGATCCAAACAGGAGCACCCTCGACTGTGGCGGCGCTGCTTGGGCGAGCAATTGACCCGCGCGCTCGATGATCTCAGTAGTCACCATAGGCTGAAGGTACCGCAAGCGAAACTATCAACGGCAAACCACTCGTGTCAGCCGTCGCCAGCGCAGCTAATCAACACTGTCTGAATCCTTTGGCGCGGGCTTCTGCTGAAACTCCTTTGCAAGAGCGTTCATCGTGCTACGCGCCTTAGTGA
Source organism: uncultured Solirubrobacterales bacterium (assembly GCA_963715765.1). Lineage (GTDB taxonomy): Bacteria > Actinomycetota > Thermoleophilia > Solirubrobacterales > Solirubrobacteraceae > Palsa-744. Next base: position 1,770,794 of record OY970270.1, on the reverse strand, counting down.
CCTGCTCCTTTACGTCCCAATAGAGCGCCCGAAGGTCCGCGTCAGGGCTACCGAAGGTGCTAAGGGAAGCCCCCGCCCCGAGCAGGCCACTTAGGGGCGCGGCGGCGTCATAGGTTTCTATGTTTTTCCCGGCAGCGTCCTTGACGACCAACGTCACTGCAGGCTCTGGAGCAAGCGGATTGCCGAGGCGACGGCCCCGCAACGTGACGGTTCCGCTCTCACGTCGCGCGATGAAGTCATTGCCATTGGCGTCAGCAGTCTCCCAGTCGATCGCGTCGTCGCGCGTCCCGCGCCGCAACGCTTGAATGAGTTCGTAAAGGGGATCATTGCTCATGCTTGGTTGCCTCCAGTTGGCGTCAATATCATCGCAGTAGCGGCTCTACGGCTCGCGCCGCTTGCACGGCCCGCGTGCTGGAGCAGCTTGCGACAGGCTTGCTCTGGTGTGATCTCGCGGTCCGTGAGACCTTCGAGTGCGATGTCGACGACCCCCATCGCCAAGGTGAGGTGATGATTAAGACTGTCGTCGGTCACGCTCGCAGCAAGGAGCGTCGCGGAATATTCCTCAGCGCCACGACGCCAATCGAGCACTGCGTCCCTGGCCTGAGTTCGACGCCCCTGGTCCGCAGCTCCGCGGAGGCGACGTTCGAGCTGTTCGAGATCAGCAGTACGCACCAGCAGCGTCGCACCGGCGATCTGACGCTGCGCTGCCTCTGCAGTGGCCTTCGCAGCGTCGGCCTTACGCCCAGCGCCACGGGCTTGCCACAGGGCGATCCCGACCCCGATGAGGACGGTAGCTGCAATCCCGCCGATCCCGATCCATTCGCCCGCCTTTAGGGCCGCCAACACACAGCGGATTCTGGCATGGGTTCCTCTTCAGGGACTCTGAGGCGCGGTCAACTGACGGAGGAGGCCCGTACGCCGTCAATGATTAGCCGGGCTCGATCGAGAAGCGGGCTTCCGTCACGCCCCGCCCTCACGCCCACCATCAGAATCTAGATATGTCCTTGGGTGCCACCAGAGGGAGGTAGCCTCTTGGCGTGTCTAATTACACACTGCGCCCAAAGAGCGGCGGCTGGACTACCCATCCGGACGCTCACTCACCGGACTATCGGCTGCTGCGTTTCGACATGACCGTGACATACGGTGGACGCAGGCTGGGGGGCAACAACATCCAGGTCGTCGTAGGTGCGCCCGACCAAACGCGTCGGGGTCACGACAAGGAGGTCGCCTTGTGGCTGCAGTCCGGATGGTGGGTAACCCTCCGCAACCAGTTTGCTCAAGCACCGGACGTCGCCGTCGAGGTTCTTGAATCGGTCGCAGACGAACTCTCCGCGATAACAACCGAGGCCATGACGGCGAGAGGTACTAATGCCGAGGCCGTAACGCACAAGCTGTTCTCGATCACGTTCGACGCCATTGGCCCGGAGTACTCGCGGTAGCGTCGTTGACGGAATCGACCCTGGTCCAATCCGGTCAGCGCCAAAGATCTATTTCGGGGTCGGAGAGGTCCGGGTCCTGCCGCTGGTCGTGTTGAGCGAGTTGCGGAACGCGATCGCTGGTACGGAGGGGGTCGAGCGTTGGGTCCCATTCAGGGTCGCTGGTTTCTCGGTAGGCGATGGATGGTGAGTGTGCTCGGCTCTCGCTCATGCGTTCGGTGAGGCGTGTGATCCTGTCGGGGTCTTGTCCTTCTTCGCCGAGTTGGTCGCGGGCGAGGTGCCAGTCGGTGCCGTGGCGGGCACGGGTGGCTTGAACGTAGGCGCTCTCCTTGCTCGTTTGCCATCCGCCGGTGAGCACGACTGAGCGCTCAACAGTCGCGCCTTGTTGTCGGTAGACGTGTTGGGCATAGGCAAGACGCAGCGAGTCGATGTCCTTGCCCGCGAGCCTGACCTCGCGTTCTGATCCATCGAGGATGAGCGTGACGGTCCCGTCCCGGCCGATGCGGGTCACTTCAGCTCGACTGCCGTTCTCGACGCGTGGTTGTCGTGGTGGGCGGTGTTGGGCGATGAATGCGACGTGGTCGCCTTCGCGGATGGGGTAGTGGGTCTCGGTGAGGTAGATCTCGCGGGTGCCGAGTTCGCCGCGCTCGGCGCGTAGATGTTGGGCGCGGGCGTTGAGCCTGTCGATATCCTTGTTCGAGGTGTCCGCGATCAACGCGACCTGGCGGAGATCGTGTTCTTGGGTGAGGCGTGCCCATGTTTGGACGGCGTTCTCGGCTGCCTGGTCGCGGGTGTCCGCGAGATGCAGGTTGCCTTTGGCTTGGTAGTGCGCCATCGCCCGCTCGGGTTCTCCGGCGCGTAGTGCCTGCCACGCCCGCCGCTCATCCGGGTCTGTCGTTCTGTGGATGTCTTGTAGTTCGACGGTCGGCGCGTGCTGGGTGAGCCTGTCGAACATGCCACCGGGACCTATCGAGGGGAGTTGCTTTTCGTCGCCAACGCCGATCAGTTCCGCGCCCGAGCGCTCTATCAGGTTTGTGAGCATGTCGAGGCGCTTGTGGTCGGCCATCCCGGCCTCGTCGATGATGACGGTCGTGTCGGGGCCGACATGGACCGCGCCGGTCTTGGCGCGTGCGATGAGAGCGTCGAGCGTCAGCGTGCTTCCCGCAAGCGCGGGACTGTCGGTGCCCAATCTCTCGGCGGTTGATCCCGAGACGGCGATCCCGAGCGTCTCGCGCCCCGCCAACTGCTCGGCCCTGGCGGCAGCATCGATCACGACGCCCTTGCCGGTGCCTGCGGGTCCGACGAGCACGCTCATGCGCTCTGGGCCTGTGAGGACGAGTAGAGCCATCTCTTGCTCATCGGTGAGGGGACTACCGATGCGCTCTGCGACTTCACGCATTGCGGTCGCTCTCGCCGCATCCCCAACGTCCCGCCCTGCGGGTTTGGCGAGGTTCACTGCGCGGCGTTCGATGGCTTGCTCTTGGGCGCGAACCGCAAGGGTCGTCATCCGCCCACCCTCCAACGTGAGTACCCGCCGATCTCGAACCATTTCTCGGGCGATTTCGAGTGCTTCTCGCGGCGATAGCTCGCCTGCCGTCTGCTCCAACGCGACGGTGTAAAGGTCGCGCGCCTCGAATACGGCGTGACGTTCGGTCAGGCGTTCCTCGATCCGATCCTCCACCGGCCGCGAGTTCGTCCGTGGTCGGGACTCGCCAAGAAGTCGCAGGGCCTCGTCCGGCCCGAACGCATGTCGATCACCTGTCTCGTGCCATGCGTTTTCGAGGTCGTGGCGGGTGGTGAGTTTCTTTGACCGTCTGTTCTCGAGCGCGAGGTCCCGCAACTCGCCACGCACAGGTGCGCGACCATAGCGAGCACGGAAACGCTCAGCGGCTTGCGCGACCTCACGGGAGCGACCCGAGAACGCCTCACGCAGCTCCACGGGTACTCCGGCGATCTCGAAATACTTGCCGTTCTTCCCCGTTCCCTGTTCGATTGGGTAGCCGGCGTTTGCAAGTTCTTGGGCGAGCGCGGAGCGGTAGAACGCGCCAACCTCACCAGCCGCCCGGAACACGGGCCGCGACCAGGTCGCTGCGATCCGGTCGTCCTCACGTACCACGCCTGTGATGACGACGTGGCTGTGTAGCTGCGGGTCGGGAGCAGTAGCGCCGGATACGCCGCGGGCGGTGGTGTGGCGGTACTCGACGGCGATCACGTCCTTGGCAAGCTCCTCCACGACCTGGCCGCTATAGCGACGGCGCACCACGGGTACCCGCTCCCGCAAATAGCCGACGGCTTGTTCGACAGCGTTCGCGTGGGCCTGTTCGATCTGCTCGCGCTGCCAGGAATCCGCGAGCGCCCACACGACCGATACGGACTTCGGCGCGCTGAACGTCGCGTCGATCCCACCACCACGACCGCCGCCCGCACCCTCTGGTCGCAACCATGATCCGGTCTGGGGGTCGCGTCCCTCCATGAGCGCCACAAAGTCCTCGCCCGACGCCGGAGCATCCCCCTGGATGCCAAGCCGTTGAAGAGTCTCAGGGTCGGCCAGCCATCGTCCCGGTGCCTCTGTCAGCTCGCCGTCAGGAGAGAGGTAGTAGTCCCCGCGCTCCGGTGCGACGGTCTTTCCGTCCAGGTAGCGGGCATAGCCGCCAGCGCGGTCTGCCGGGATGCTCGATGCGCTCATCACTACACCTAATGACCTCGAACCCGGCAAACCGGCCAACGAATTCAGAAATTCGCCGGATGCTCGCCGGATGCGCGTGTATCTGGTCTGTCGTTGCAGTTCGAGCGCAGCGAGCGGCGAAGCGGCCAGGTAGCCGTAGCGGTCGATGTCGCGATGACGCGGGCCGGTCTCGACCCGTTGTGCCAGTCTGCGAGGAAGCGGATCAGCGTTGCCGGAAGGGCCTGCCGGAAAAGTCGTTGGCCGGTTCGGGACTTTCGCGGTCATTAGTAGTGATGGGAGACCCAGAGCAACTACGGCCCAACGATCCCACTACGCCGAATCCCACGGTCGCGCTCGACCGCTTGGACCTTGAGGCCATGGCGCGCCGTGTAGTCGAGCTGATCCATGAAGATGTCCGTCCCCCGGCCTCTCGTCGGCTTGTCGATGCGGCGACCCTCGCCGCCGAACTCGGCGTGAAGCGGTCATGGGTTTACGAACACCGCGACCAACTTGCCCCTGTGCGACTCGGCACCGGCTCGAAGGCTCGACTCCGGTTCGACGTACAAGTCGCACGCCAGATTCTTCGCGCGTGGTCTTCGACACGCACCGCTTCCGAACCCCCCGCGACCGACCTGAAAGCTTCCGCGACGGCGGCGCTCTCTGCGCGGCAACTCGCCTCCGGCCGGAGCGGTGCTCTCCGTGCGCTCAAGGGAGACCAAGTGACTCGCGGGACGCGACCTCAGTCCTCTGTTTGCCTTTCTTGCCGCTCGATCTCGGCGGCAAGCTCGCTCGGCGTGGCGTTCACAGCCCTGAGAAGGCGCATCACGGAGTCCCATCCGACACCGAAGCGACCCGCCTCCGCATGGCTGATGTACGTGTTATCGGTCGCCGCACGTTCGGCAAGCTGCTGTTGCGTGAGACCGGCACGGTTGCGCAGTTGGCGAAGCGCCTGGCCAAAGATGCGCCGGTCTTCGTCCGGGTCGGATTGTTTTGGGCGGTTGGTGGACATTTATGAGCTGAAAGCCCTATTGGCGAATCTGCCAAGTTGCGCTAGACTTGCTCGAACAAAAATAGTGCGGGCGCACCGGTGAGACGGCCGCCCGCATGGCACCGAGAGTTCATGGCTCCCGGCACGCAGACCACGCTACCAACAGCCAGACTCGCGCGGCCCGTCTGCCAGACCTACCTCCCGGCGCCTCCAACGACAAGGGAGGTACCGAAGATGAGCAACGCGCTGGTCGTGCCCGCCGAGATGGTTGATTTTCTGCGGTCGGGCCTACATATCGAGCTGGGCGACGTATCGCAAGCGATCTCCGAGGCGACCGACAGAAGCGAACGCCAGGCGCACCCGGAGTGGTTCGTTGAGTTGTTTGACCGCTTCGACGCGATCAGGGCGCTCCTGCAGCTCGCCGGCTGGAAAACACGAGAGCCCGATCAGAACCTCGAGGTCGATTTCGATGCTTACCGGGATGAGCTACTGGCCGCACTGGCGAGCCAGCTTCGCGTAGAGCGAAACGTCAAGCAGGAACTCGACCGCGAACATGCCGCGAGGGACGCACGGAATGCGGCCACGGCGCGCGTGCTCACGCTGTGCCGATTCCTAGCCGAACTAAAGACCAGGCTCGCGGACGACTGAGCCGATGGCACGTCGCGCTACCGGCAGAGTGATCGAACATCAGGGCGCCGACGGGCTCACATATCGGGCGCTACGCTTCACCGCCTACGGCAAGCGTCGATATCTCTCGCTCGGCCCGGTCACCGCGACCGACGCCGAGCGAGAGCTACGCCACGTCCTCGCCGACGTTGAGCGCGGCACCTGGCAGCCAGCACAAGCCGCCTCGCCGCCCAGCGAGCCAGATCCCGTCCCAACCTTCCACGAGTACGCCGAGGAGTGGTGGATACGAACCGAAAAGCAGATTGCCGTCTCAACGCTGGCTAACTATCGCTGGCGTCTGGAGTCGCATCTCCTGCCTCACTTCGCCGGCCTGCGCCTCGATCAGATCACGTTCGACACGGTTGAGCGCTACATCGCGGCAAAGCTGGCCGAGAGCAAACCTTTGTCCCCGGTCTCGATCAACATGACCGTGACGTTGCTCGCGGCGATCCTGGAGGGCGCCGTCGAGCGCGAACTCATTCCACGCAATCCCGCGAGAGGACGCAAGCGGCGGGTTCGGGAGCGAGCGCCACGCCGAAGCTACCTGGAGACGGCCTCGCAAATCTCGGCCTTGCTGGACGCGGCGGGCGAACTGGATCGGGAGGCGCGCGCAGACCGACAGCACTTGGAGCGCCGAGCCATGCTCACCACCCTTGTCTTCGCGGGCCTGCGGATCAGCGAGCTATGCGCACTGCGATGGCGAGACGTGGACCTTGACGCCAACTGGCTACATGTCCGGGAATCCAAGACCGACGCCGGTCAGCGCCGCGTCAAGCTGCGTGGTGCATTGAGGCGAGAGCTGGCGGACGTGAGCACACGCCATCCCGATATCCACCCTGACGACTTCGTGTTTGCGACTGCTCGCGGAGGACGCCTGCGCCCCGACAACTTCCGTCCGCGCGTGTTGCGGGCCACCATAGAGAGAGCGAACGCAAATCTCACGACACGGGAGCTGCCGCCGTTGCCCGAGCGGATCACGCCGCACTCACTCCGCCGAACGTTCGCCAGCATCCTTTACGCCATCGGCGAGGACCCAGGAGTCGTCATGGACGAGATGGGCCATACCGATCCCGGCCTCGCGCTAAGCGTTTACCGACAGGCAATGCGGAGGGGCGAGGGCGACAAGGCTTCCCTACGGGTGCTTGTGGACGGTTAACCTCAGTAGCACCGCGTCAATGACCCGTTAGCGCAGTAGCATGTACCTTCGGACAGCGGCCCGACCGGGGACATTTACCGAATTTTACCTGTAACGGTTTTACCTGCTAGGCTGTCACTGGAGTCTGATCTGCAGGAGGTGGCGCCTCTCCGGCGTTCGCCGAGCTGCCCACCGGGGAGAGGCTTCCACTCTCCCCGGTGATGGGGTACCGTACCCAGGTCAGCCTCCGCCATCTTTTCCAGTTGCTGCTAAAGCGAATAATAACAGAGTTTTCAAAGCATCAATTATCGATCCGTAGAAATGATGCTATCAACCTTCTAATTAGCGTAGACAAGAACTTAACAATTACGTCCCAGGGAATTGTTGTTTAGAACGAAAAAGAAGAGCTACTTCTGGAACGGATCATTTAAAGCTAGCTAACCGTATCGTCAGGTTTATTTTGACGACTAAGGTAGTTTGATTCGCTTAGGGTCTGCACGACGGGGACATCCCCGATCGTCGCCTCGATACTTTCATGGATGCTGTCCCACAAAGACGACTGGTCCAGTCCTCGCCGCAACGCGCGAGCTACGCGCAATGGGTCGCGCTCCCCAGGAAACTCCTGGCGGAACTCCGAGAGACGACGGTTGACGGTCGCCACTGATTGCTCTGTATCCGTAGCAAGCTGGGGAATCGTCGGCCTGATGCCTCGACTAGCTGCCGAAGCGCCGTACTCATCGATAAACACCAGCAGGCGACTCGCTCGTTGGTGGTCCAAATCGACCTTGTCTGTCAGCCATTCGCGAAATGGTTGCCCACCCCGAACCACTTCGATCGGAATGGGCGAAACATTCGGCGTCAGGTTCTGGTCAATGAGTCTCCGTACACGAAGTAGGTCGCTCCGTGGGACAGCGGCGATCTCAGCGGCGATCTCGGCCTCAGGCTTGCCGGCGTCGAGATCCGTCAGAAGTCCATCAAGGAGGCAACGCGCCCTCAAAAGAGAGGAATGAGACGACATGATACGAATCATATCACCAAACGCTGGCAGCTCCCTCTGACTGTCGGATCCGCTGCTTCTACACGGACGACCCCTTCTGCCAACTCCGCGAAACGGCAGAAATTGGCAGACCGACGACTGAGCTACCCGCGCAATCGACGAGAGGCTGGACTGCTGGTTCGCCGAAACCAGCCCCGCTACGGAGGATTCCCGGTATGGGCGATCCAGGATTCGAACCTGGGACCTCTTCCTTATCAGAGAAGCGCTCTAACCAACTGAGCTAATCGCCCGCGGTCGCCGATTCTAGCGTTCAAGCACGGCTGTCGCAGACCGTCACACGCCGCCGGCCGGCCGCAGACTCTGCGCTAGCTCAAGCGCTTCCTCGGGGCCCGCAAACGACAGCTCTGCGCGGTATCCGCCCTTATCAACGCGCACCCTCACCTCGGCGCCGAGCGCCTCTTCGAGGGTGGCGGCAATCGTCGCGGCGGCCTCCTGCTGATCTGGATGGATGCCACGCTTCGCGCGCGCAGCCGGCTTGTTCGGCTTCACCCCATCGGCCTTGTTGACCTCCCGCGCACGAGCTTCGACCACGCGCACCGACCAGCCCTCGCGCAAGGCGTCACGCGCAAGGCGGCGTCGAGCGCCGTGGTCCTCAGCCAATAGCAGCGCGCGTCCGTGGCCCTCGCTGAGCTGCTCGCGTTCGAGCATCTCGATCGTCTCGTCGGGCAGATCCAGTAGCCGCAACAAGTTCGACACCGCCACGCGACTGCGCCCCACGCGGAGCCCGACCTCCTCGCGGGTGAGCCCCAGCTCCTCAACAAGCGCGGCGCACGCGCGGGCCTCCTCGATCGGGTTGAGGTCCTCACGCGCCATGTTCTCGATTAGCGCCAGTTCGAGCGTCGCCGCATCGTCGCGCGCACGCACGAGCGCCGGGATCTCCGCAAGACCCGCGATCTGTGCGGCACGCCAGCGGCGCTCGCCCGCCACGAGCTCATAGGTTCCACCGGGCTTGGGCCGCACCAACACGGGTTGCAGCACCCCCCGCTCGCCGAGCGAGCCGGCCAGCGCGTTCAGCGCCTCCTCGTCGAAGTTCCGGCGTGGCTGGTTCGGATTCGCGACGATCAGCTCCACTGGCAGCTCACGCAGCTCATCAGTCGTATGGCTCTCACCCGACACGCTCAGGATCGCCTCGAGTCCACGACCCATGCCGCGCTTTGGCTTAGCCACGGGCCGCCACCTCCTTGGCCAGCTCGAAGTAAGCCTCAGCGCCGGCGCTGTGAGGATCGTGATGGGTCACAGGCAGCCCGTAACTCGGCGCCTCTCCCACCCTCACGTTGCGCGGGATCACCGTGTCGAACACGAGCTCGGCGAAATGCTCGCGCACCTCGCGCTCTACGTCGCGGGCAAGCCTTGTCCTATTGTCGTGCATCGTCAGCAGCATTCCCGCTACGGTCAAGCGTGGGTTGAGCTCGCGCTGCACCAGTGAGAGCGTCTCCAGAAGACCCGCGAGGCCCTCGAGCGCGAAGTACTCGGTTTGCACAGGCACGATCACCCGGTCGGCCGCCACCAGCGCGCTGACGGTCAACGGACCGAGCGACGGCGGGCAGTCGAGCACGATGTACTCGAACTCATCTCTGATCGGCTCGATCGCCTCCCGCAGTCGCTGCTCAAACGCATCGATGCGGGGCAGCTCAATGTTGGCCCCGGCCAGCTCCGGGCTCGCTGGAAGCAGGCTGAGGTTCTCAATCGAGCTGTCCACGATCGCCTCCACTGGCGTGCTCTCCCCGGCCAGCACCTCATACAGCCCGGGCGCTTGCGAGCGTGGCAAGCCCAGTCCAACGGTCGCGTTCGCTTGCGGGTCCACGTCAATCAAGAGCGTCCCGTATCCCGCCTCGGCGATACACGCGGCCACGTTCACAGCCGTCGTCGTCTTGCCCACGCCTCCCTTCTGGTTGGTGATCGCGTAAACCTTTCCCATCGTCGCCGGCACGCTAGCGCCGATCGCCGGCGAAGGTCGCCTGGCCAGATAGGACGGCTGTCGAGCAGACACACGAGCACGCGGGGAGCCCGCCGCACGCACGACCCGGAGCTCACGTCGCAAGTGGCTTCTTGCGTGCCACCCCGACTCGGCGCGGAAAGCGATCCGGAGTCTTTCGCAGCTTCAGATACACGTGCAGATGATGGTCGCGCACCCCGTCAAATGGCTCCACGCGCTGGATCGACTCACGCTCCAGCCCAAGTAGTCCGGCCGCCTTCGCCGCGGCGCGCTCCTCCTCCTGGTTGCGCTGACCGCGCCAGTCCACGAGCACCCCTCCGGCTCGCAGCAGCGGCGCCGCGTACTCGAGCACAACCGGCTGCGGTCCAACCGCGCGCGCCAGCACAACATCCTGGGCTCCGATCCCCTCGTGCCAATTCTCCACACGTGCGCACACCGCTTCGGCGTTCTCGACTCCGGCGGCAGCCACTGCACGCTCGATAAACGCGCACTTACGCGCCTGGCTCTCCACGAGCTTGACCTCGCTGCTTGGGAGCGCAATCGCCAGTGGAAGCCCGGGGAAGCCCGCTCCTGCACCGATATCCGCCATGCGGACGGCATCACGCACAAACCCCAATTCGAGCGCGACCAGCGAATCGGCGAGATGCACATCCACAGCACGAAATGACTCACGCACAGTCGTCGGTGCAAGCTCATCTGTCTGCAGACAAGCAAGCAAAACAACCAACTGCTCACACTGACCTTCGTCGAGGCCAAACCGCGCAGCAAGCTGGGTCAGCCTGGCCGGCGCCTCACCTTTCACGCGAAACCTCGATACCCGCCAACAGAGAGCCCCTGCTGGCTGATGTTCGGAGTGTTTCACGTGAAATGGCCACACCCTGGGTGGACACCTCAACCACCAGCTCATCTCCCGAGTGTTTCCCGTGAAACACTCGGGAGATCAGTCCTCGACCGGCTCCACAACGAGATACCGCTCGGGCTCCTCACCCTCGCTGTGGGTCTGCACATCGTCGCGCTCGCGCACGTATTCGTGGACGATGCGCCGCTCGGACGCCGGCATCGGCTCAAGCTCGACTGCCTCTCCCGTGCGCAGCGACTCCTCGGCGGCATCGAGCGCTATCGACCGCAATGCATCGGCGCGACGCTGTCGATAGCCGTCGGCGTCGATCACCACACGTGCATCTGGCGAGCCCCCACGGAACACGATCCGCTGCGCAAGATGCTGGATGGCATCGATCGTCTGCCCACGGCGACCGATCAGCAAACCGACATCCTCGCCTTCCACCGATCCCGTGAGCATCCCGTCGGATTCCTCGACGCGCACTTCCACGTCGAGTCCAAGGCTGTCGACGATCTCCTCCAGCAGCTCCTGCAGCAAGGTCGCGGGATCCTCACGCTCCTCCTGAAGCTCCTCAGCCTGGCTCATCGCCGTCTGCCTGAGCGCTTCTTCTTCTTGCGTGGCGGAGGCGGCGGAGTGCTGCCCCCGCCAGCACCTGCCAGCGCCGGTTCCCCCTTGGCCACACCGGTCGTCTTTGCCCTACCGTTCGTCAAGCTGCCGCCGTCGGGCGTAGCCGACCCCTTGCCGACAGACACAGTCGGTGGCGGGCCGATGCTGCGGCGCACGAAGTAGCCCTGACCGACCGTCCAGAGGTTGGTGGTGACCCAGTAAACGAGCAGCCCGGCGGGATATTTGTAGAGGATGATCACGAAGAACAGCGGTAGGGCCATCATCAGACGCCGCTGAGTCGGGTCAGCGGTGGCCGACATCACCATCGTGGAGGCAAGCTGAGAGCCGACATAGAGCACCAACAGCACGATCAGCGCGACACCGGTGGCCTTGGCTGTGATGTCAGGTATGAACAAGAACCTGGCAGAACCCGGAGCGACTGTCTGGCAACCTGTCTGTTCTACGTACTTCGTGGGCAGACCGGCGAATGTCAGGATGGTTGTGTGGTGTAGAGCGTTGTAGTGGGAGACCAGCGGAAGCCCGCAGATGTGCTTCTTTAGGTCGGTGCGCAGCATGTAGAACAGCGAGATGAAGACGGGTAGTTGCAGCAGCAGTGGCAAGCACGAGGCAAACGGGTTGACTTTGTGCTCCTTGTAGAAGTTCATGACCTCCTGCTGCTGGCGCTGCTTGTCGTCTTTGTACTTCTCCTGCAGTTCCTTTAGTGCCGGCGCGAGACGCTGGAGTTCTGACATAGAGCGGAACTGCCTGAGCGTCAGCGGCACCATCACCGCGCGGATGAGCACCGTCATGCAGACGATCGCAAGACCCCAGCTGCCGCCCACCAGATCGTTGTGGATAAACACCAGCAGCGACTGAAACACGCTGATCAGCGGCGAGAAGGCTTCCTGGATGACGTTGGCGAAGATGAACATTCTGGGAGCTGCCTTACGAGCTATCGATCACGTGGAGCTGGGCCTGTGGATGTCCCCGGCCCTCGTCCAGAATTGTCAGAGCCAACCCCAAACAGGAGTTGGGCCTCAACCGGATCGTACCCGCCGTGGCTCCATGGATTGCACCTCAGCAACCGCCACGACGCGAGCACAATGCCCCTCAGTATGCCGTACTCGCGCACAGCCTGTACCGCATAGCGTGAGCACGTCGGCTCGTACTTGCAACGTCGTGGCAGCGCTGGCGAGATCACACGTTGGTAAGCCATAACCGGAGCCAGCAGAACCGTTTGGACCGTGCGTTCAATTCTCACGAGCCGCCGCTCCCTCATTGCGCAAGCCCGCCCGCCCGAGCAGCTCTCCGAGCGCGCTGTCGATCCCCGTCAGACCCTCACGCTCGGCCAACTCTCGAGCCTCGGGCCGCGCGACCACGACGACATCATGACCTTCGCTCAACTCGGCCTGCACACCCTCAAAAGCTTCGCGCAGCAGACGCTTTACATGGTTGCGCTCGACCGCACCGCCCACCTTGCGCGAAACCGATAGCCCGAGCCGGGGTAGATCGACGGACTCGTTGGGAAACGCGTAGAGCACAAGATGGCGGTTGGACACAGACCGACCCTGACGGTACACGCGCTCGAACTCCACGCTACGCGACAGACGTCGGGCACGACGGGGCGGTCTGCCCATCATCTCGCAACCGCGTCTATGTCGACAGGCGCTTGCGTCCCTTGCTGCGCCGCCGCTTGAGCGTGAGCCGTCCCGCGCGAGTGCGCATACGGGCACGAAACCCGTGCGTACGGGCTCGCTTGCGTTTCTTAGGCTGGTAGGTGCGCTTCATGATCGATGTTCTCCGGCGCGCTCGTTTTCCTGCCGTAACCGTGGCGATGACGGCGGTCGCGGCAGACCGGCTTCCGCCGAGCGGTCAAGTATAGAGACCCAACCACAAGGTCGCTTGGTGCCCGTCCATGCTTTCGCGCGGAGCCCAGAAGCGGAATTTCTCGCCATTTGCGATGAGCGAGGCGCCCGCGCCAGCGCGAGCGAGCGAGCTCGGATATATTCGCATGACCGGGCTCTTCGCGGGTCCCACACGAATGATTTCCACCCACTTCCTCCCCACAAGGAGAAGGTTATCGCTGCCGTGAGCACACAGCTCGAGCACATCTGGAGCGAAGTACGAGCCGAGCTCTCGCAGACCATCGACGATCCCGTCTATCGGATCTGGCTAGATCCGCTTCGAGCAATAGACCTAACGACGAACAGCCTCGTGGTCGAAGCTCCCACGCAAACATGTGGATGGATCAGAGAGCGCTTTGGACGCGCCCTGCAAACGTGCGTAGCAGCAGTATTGGGACCAAATGTCACAGTCGACATAGTCGGGCCGCAGTCGAACAATATGCTCGATCCAACGCACCGCCATGCGCCATCCACAAATCGCTCCATAACCACTCCACAACCACCACCAGTCGCCTGCGGCAATCCAAAGCTCACTTTCGATCAGTTCGTGATCGGCGACTCCAACCGGCTCGCTCACGCCGCGGCTCTAACCGTCAGCGAGCTCCCGGCCCACGCCTATAACCCCCTGTTCATCTGTGGACCCCCCGGTGTGGGCAAGACACATCTCCTGCGCTCGATCGCCACGTTCATGGCCGCCCACAACCCCGGACTACATGTACGCAGCACCACCGGCGAGTCGTTCACCAACGACTTCCTGGGCGCGCTCGGGTCTGGGCGCCTGGATGCATTCAAGGCCGCCTTCCGTCACGTCGACGTGCTGTTGATCGACGACGTCCAGTTTCTGGAGCGCAAGACCAAGACCGAGGAGGAGTTCTTCCACACCTTCAATGCGCTCTACGACGCCGGGAGCCAGATAGTCCTGACATCAGACCGTCCCCCAAGCGACCTACAGGCCCTCGAAGACAGGCTACGTGAGCGCTTTCAATCTGGGCTGGTGGCCGACATTCGCCCCCCCGACCTCTCCACGCGGCTTGCGATCCTTCGCAAGAGGGCGCACCAGGACAGCATCGAGCTTTCCGATCCAAACGCGCTAGAGGTCATCGCAAAGCGAATCACGATCAACGTACGGGCGCTCGAGGGAGCCTTGATCCGCGTCGTCGCATTCAGCTCACTGACAGGACGGCAGTTGAGCGCAGAGTTGACCACCGAGGTACTGGACGGCCTCTACCCGAGCCCAGACCCACCCGCTCGCTCCATCTCCGAGATCAAGACAGCTGCCTGCGAGCAATTCGGACTGTCTCCGCAGGAGCTTCTCTCCTCCACGCGCACCGCCCGTATCGCCTGGCCCAGACAGGTCGCGATGTATCTCTCACGCGAGCTCACCCACGAGTCCCTGCCGGCTATCGGGCGTGAATTTGGCGGTCGTGATCACACGACCGTATTGCATGCCTGGCGACGTACCACAGAGCGAATCGCCACCAACCCAACCTCTCGCGCCGTGGTAGAAGAGCTACGCACACGCCTCACTGAGACCCACTACTGACCGATCGGCTTGAGACACTTCAAACGCCCACAGCATTCCCACAGGGGCCGCCCATTATTTGCCAGCAACCACAACGATCTCCACATCTCCACAAGCTCTACTAAACCTATAGACCTATCAAGGTGCATACGTGAAGCTCTCCCTATCAACTGATGAGTTGTTGACCCAGCTACAAACGGCGACGCGGGTCGCATCCTCACGGGCCTCAGTGCAAGCCCTCTCCGGAGTGATGATCTCTGTAGCGGGAGATCGACCAATGCTGCTTGCCACCGACACGGAGGTTGGCCTACGAGTTCCCCTCACTGGAGAGATCGTCCAGCCGGGTGTGGCTGTGCTACCTGCTCGTCTACTGCTCGAAGTCGTACGCTCGCTCCCGGGGGAGAACGTTACGCTGGAGCTTCGCTCTCACGAGCAGGATGTCGAGTTGATCTCTGGTCCAGCCAAGTTTCATCTGCGCACGTTGCGCGCCGAGGACTTCCCAGAGCTTCCGGTCCCAGATCCAAAGACCGGCATGACGCTCCCGGCGCAAGCGTTCGTGGAGACCGCTTTGCAGGTATCTCGCTCGGTCTCCAGGGACGAGACGCGTCCAGTTCTCACAGGTGTACTGATCTCCGCCGGCGGGCAGGAACTTACGATGGTTGCGACCGACTCCTATAGGCTAAGCGTCAAGCACGCAACACTGGAGTCTGCGCTGCCCGAGACAATCGAGGCCAATGTGCCTGCTCGAGCCCTCCAAGAGCTGGCTCGCATTGTCCAGTCGATCGAGGAACCCGAGTTGAGGATCAGTCTCGGCCAGAACCAGGTCGTGTTTCAGATCGGCCAGATAGTGCTCTCGTCCAGGCTGATAGATGGTCAGTTTCCTAACTACCGTCAGCTGCTCCCAGAGTCTGTGGAGCATGAGCTGCGGGTATCCAGCTCAGAGATCGCAGATGTCGTTCGGCGCGTTAGCCTGCTTGCTCAGAAGAACGCCCCGTTGAGACTTGGCTTCAGCGAGGGCCAATTGACTGTGTCCGCCCAAACTCCCGATGTCGGAGAGGCGAGTGAGACACTGCCGGTCCCATTCTCCGGCGATCCTTTCGACATCGGTTTCAATCCTGAGTTCCTGCGCGACGGCTTGGAGAGCGTCGAATCAGAGGAGCTTGTACTGAAGCTGATTAGTCCGTTGCGCCCCGGCTTGATCGAGTCCCCCGACGGTGGCGGCTTCGTATACCTGATCATGCCAATCAGACTCAACGCGTGACGTGATGGCCGGCGCATCTCTGCGTCCTCGCTCCCTTATGTGCTCAGCAGACTGCAGTCGGTGCGTCCTGGACCTACTTGTCCATCATGTGACGGGCTCGCTGCAGGGAACCTGAGGTGCTGGTTCTCAGTGTGCAACTGCGCGACTTTCGCACATACACGCGCGCTGAAGCTCACTTTGGCGAGAGACTGACTGTAGTTCACGGCGCCAACGGCGTCGGGAAGTCGAACCTGTTGGAGGCGCTCTACTTCGGTTGCACCGGGCATTCCCAGCGCACACGTTCTGAGCGCGAGTTGCTGCGCTTTGGCGCTCAGGCGGCCCGAGTGGCTGTGCGCCTCTCAAACAATGGGCGCCCCCACGAACTTGCCGTCGGATTCCAGCCCGGCTCCCCGAAGCACATGACGGCCGACGGCGTCCTGGTCGAGCACCTGACCGAGGTTGAGCAGAGACCGCTTGTAAGCGTGTTCTCTCCAGACCGCCTGGATTTGCTCAAGGGCGCCCCCACGTTGCGCCGTGCCCATCTCGATCGACTCGTGAGCGCACTCTGGCCACCAAGAGCCGCGACACGTCGCGACTACTCACGCGCGTTGGCCCAGCGAAACGCCCTGATCGCCGGCATTCGCGCCTCTCGCGCCACCCGTGCCACGCTTCCGACGTGGGATCTAGAGCTGGCCCGCCACGCACTGGTGCTGCGCGACGACCGGGCTGCGGTCATCTCGTTGCTGGCCGGTCCGTTCGCCGATCGTGCCCGCCAACTAGGTTTGAGTGGCGAGCCACGGCTCGAGTATCGGCCGCGCTCGCAGGCCGCCAGCGTCGAGGAGTTCGTCGCCGAGCTCGAGCAGCGCCTGTCGAGCGACCTGGAAAGGGGTTTCTCGACGCATGGCCCACACCGCGACGAGTTGGCGGTTTTGCGCGACGACCGCGAGCTGCGCTCATATGGATCCCAAGGGGAGCAGCGCCTGGCACTATTGGCTCTGTTGCTTGCTGAGCGCTCAGTGTTGGCGAGCGAGCGCGATCACGTGCCGCTGATGCTGCTGGATGACGTCATGAGCGAGCTCGACCTGGGGCGTCGTGAACTGCTCTCGCACGAGCTGTGTGGCGGCGGACAGAGCGTGGTGGCCACCACCGACCTCGCTCATGTACCCGGATCAGGGGACACGGATGTCACACGCCTGCGAATCTCACCCGGAATGGTCCTCCAGGAGGCGATGGCCGCATGAGTCGTCTGGCACCCCGCCCCCTCTCACTCGCGCTCGGCTGCCTGACGGCGACGCTGGCTCCCGCCACGACGCTGGCCCGCGTCCAGCAGGTGTGGGAGCAGACAGTCGGAGGAGTGATCGCGCAGGCAGGTCTACCCACGGCCGAGCGCAACGGCATGCTTACGGTCACCTGTGCCGATGCCGTGTGGGCGTCGGAGCTCGATCTGATGGGCTCCCAACTCGTGGATAGCCTCAACCAGGCGCTTGGCGAGGAGTTGATCCACAGGCTCCGCTGTCGCGCCGGCTGATCTCCGTCGAGTGCGTGAGAAGCCGGTCTCGCAGAGCCTTTGACAAGCCTGTTCTCAGGCTTGACTAAGTACCACGATTTTGGCTCATTTGCAGGGATTTCAGCGCCTCATCGGGGGTATGTCCAGAGGGTTGCTGTGCTATCATTCTCACAACACTATCCACGCCCCGGACCGAGGTCTAAAACACCCGGACGCCGGGGCGTTCTCGCGTCATCGGAGGACTTTTGGCGACCGACATATCACGCTCGCAAACCAAGCCTGCCAGCACAAGTGGAGTAAACAACCCATCGATGGGAGGCGACGCGAGCTACGACGCGCAAGACATCACCGTGCTCGAGGGCCTGGAGGCAGTTCGCAAGCGCCCGGGCATGTACATCGGCTCGACCGGGATCATGGGCCTGCACCACCTTGTGTACGAGGTTGTGGACAACTCGGTCGACGAGGCCCTGGCCGGTTTCTGCACAGAGGTGTCCGTCAGGATCCACCCAGACAACTCGATCACCGTCGTCGACAACGGCCGAGGCATTCCAGTGGCGATGCACGAGAAGGAGGGCCGCCCAGCCGTGGAGGTGGTGCTCACTGTCCTTCACTCAGGTGGAAAGTTCGGCGATGGAGGTGGCTACAAGGTCTCCGGTGGTCTGCACGGGGTCGGCGTGTCGGTCGTCAACGCGCTGTCCGAGCGCCTGCTCGTGGAGATCCGCCGCGACGGGCACACGTTCTCTCAGGAGTACGCGCGTGGTACCCCGCAGGAGGAGCTAAAGCGCGGCGAGAAGCTCCTCGCCGGCAGCTCGACGGGCACGACCGTCACGTTTCTGGCCGATGCCGACATCTTCGAGTCGCTCGATTTCGACTTCCACACGCTCGAGGAGCGTCTACGCGAGACCGCGTTTCTCACGCGTGGGCTGAAGATATCGATCGTCGATGAGCGCGCGGAGGGTCACTCGTCCGAGTTCCAGTACGAGGGCGGAATCGAGGATTTCGTCGCCTATCTCAACGAAAACAAGGACACCGTGCACCGCAAGGTCGTGTTCTTCTCGGGGGAGAGCGAGGAGGGGGCGGTCGAGGTGGCGATGCAGTGGAATTCCTCCTACCAGGAGTCGATCCACTCATTTGCGAACAACATCAACACGCGCGAGGGCGGCTCGCACATGTCGGGCTTCCGCTCGGCGCTGACACGCACGCTCAACAAGTATGCCCGCGATCACGGCCTGCTCAAGGAGAAGGAGGACAACCTCTCAGGGGAGGATGTCCGTGAGGGTTTGACGGCGGTGATCTCGGTCAAGTTGCGCGACCCCCAGTTCGAGGGCCAGACCAAGACCAAGCTCGGTAACCCCGGTATGGCGGGATTCGTGGAGTCGATCGTCAATTCGGGTCTTGGAGAGTTCTTGGAGGAGAATCCCAGCGAGGCCCGTGCGGTGATCATGAAGGCCGTTCAAGCACAGCGGGCCCGCGACGCTGCGCGCAAGGCTCGCGATCTGACACGGCGCAAGTCAGCGCTCGAGAACTCGACGCTGCCCGGCAAGCTTGCCGACTGCTCAGTCAAGGACCCGAGTCTCGCCGAGCTGTTCGTGGTCGAGGGCGACTCGGCCGGTGGTTCGGCCAAGCAGGGCCGCGATCGCAACACCCAGGCCGTACTGCCCCTGCGCGGGAAGATCCTCAACGTCGAGAAGAGCCGAATCGACAAGGTGCTGCAGAACACCGAGGTCCAGGCGCTCATCACCGCGATCGGTACCGGTGTGCGCGACGAGTTCAATCTGGAGAACGCGCGCTATCACAAGGTCATCCTGATGACCGACGCCGATGTCGACGGGGCGCACATCAGGACGCTCGTGCTCACCCTGCTGTTCCGTGAGATGCAGGATCTGATCGAAGCTGGCTATGTCTACATTGCCAAGCCTCCGCTCTACAAGATCAAGCAGGGCAGCCGCGAGCGCTACATCGAGAAGGAGCACGAGCTGGAGGACACCTTGCTCGCCGACAAGTGGGAGAAGCTCTCGATTTTCGATCGTCATGCCAGTCAGTTCAAGCTCACCGACACACGCTGGCAGCGCTTCATCAGGCTGCTCAAGCAATACGAGGGTTGGTCGTCCTCGCTACGCGCCGTCCATGGCCACGAGATGGTCCAGTTCCTCGAGGAGTCCTCCTTGCTTGGCGATCAAGTCAAGAGCGCCGAGGACGCGATCCAGCTGCTCTCGCGTCAGGGCTTGGAGGGCGAGACGCACGCCACCGAGCTGCTCGAGCAGGATCCACTGGAGTTGCGGGTAAAGGCGACCGAGACGCGCACCGGCTTCGCACGCACGCACCGCATCAAGCGTGCTCTGTTTGACTCGCAGGAGTATCGCCAGCTCGCCTCCGTGCATCGCCAGCTGATCGAGATGGCCGGCACGCCCGCCTTCGAGGTGCGTCTTGGCGAGGCGCACGAGAGCGCACCTTCCTTTGAGGCTCTGCGCACGGCGGTGATGACAGTGGCTCAGAAGGGCGTCAAGCTCCAACGCTTCAAGGGTCTCGGCGAGATGAACGCCGAACAACTCGCCGAAACCACGATGGATCCCGCGAGTCGCACGCTCGCCCAGGTCACGCTTGAGGACGCGGCTGCCGCCGACCGCACATTCTCGATGCTGATGGGCGACCAGGTCGAGCCGCGACGCCTGTTCATCGAAGATAACGCCCGCGCCGTCGTGAACCTAGACGTCTAGAGGGGGTGATCAAAGATGGCAACGCCCGAGACACTTAGTGGCGGCAACGTAGAGCCGCGCGCCCTCGAGGACGAGATGCGCACCGCGTATCTCGACTATGCGATGTCGGTGATCGTTGGTCGCGCATTGCCCGACGTGCGCGACGGACTGAAGCCGGTCCACCGTCGGGTGCTCTATGCGATGAACGAGCTTGGCCTCGGCCCCACCCGCTCTTATGCAAAGTGCGCCAAGATCGTCGGTGAGGTGATGGGTAACTATCACCCGCACGGCGACTCCGCGATCTACGACACGCTCGTGCGCATGGCCCAGGATTTCTCGATGCGCTACGAGCTGGTCGACGGTCAGGGCAACTTCGGCTCGGTCGACGACGACCCGGCTGCCGCCATGCGCTACACCGAGGCTCGCCTGGCCCGCATCGCCACCGAGATGTTGCGCGATCTCGATATGGACACGGTCGATTTCGCGCCCAACTACGACGGCTCCCGCCAGGAACCGCTGGTGCTGCCCGCACGCTTCCCGAACCTGCTCGTCAATGGCTCCTCGGGGATCGCCGTGGGAATGGCCACCAACATCCCACCGCACAACCTACGCGAGGTGATCGCCGCGACGGTCGCCTACATCGACGATCCAGAGATCGACGTCGAGGGATTGATGGCGCATGTCAAGGGTCCGGACTTCCCGACCGGCGGCGTGATCCTCGGGCGCGCCGGCATCCGTGATGCTTATGAGACCGGCCGTGGACGAGTGCGCGTGCAGGCCAGAGCTCACATCGAGCCTTTGAAGCAGGGCAAGGAGGCGATTGTCGTCACCGAGCTGCCGTTCATGGTCAAGAAGGGCGGCGACGGCGGCCTCATCCAGAAGATCGCTGATCTCGTACACGAGAAGAAGATCCCCGAGATCTCAGACCTGCGCGACGAGTCCGACAAGCGCGGGATGCGTCTGGTGATCGAGCTCAAGCGCGATGCGATCCCGAAGGTGGTGCTCAACAAGCTCTACAAGCACACCTCGATGCAGACCACTTTCGGCGTGAACATGGTGGCGCTCGTGGACAACGTGCCAAGAACACTGAACCTCAGATCGGTGATTCACAACTATGTGGCCCACCAGCGCGAGGTGATCGTCAGACGCACCAAGCACGAGCTGAGCGAGAAGGAGGCCCGCGCGCACATTCTGCAAGGGCTGCTGATTGCCCTTGAGAACCTCGACGCAATCATCGAGCTGATCCGCGCTTCGCGCGACCGTGAAGCTGCCCGCGAACAGCTCGTCGAGCGATTCCAGCTGAGTCCTATCCAGGCGACCGCGATCCTCGACCTGCGCCTTTCTCAGCTCACGGCGCTGGAGGCAGACTCGATCAAGCAGGAGCACGCGGACGTGACCGAGAGGATCGCCGAGTTGCGCGCGATCCTTGGGGACGAGGGCCGGGTGCTCGCGGTGATCAAGGAGGAGCTGGGGGAGATCTCAGAGCGCTTTGGCGATGAGCGGCGTACCGAGCTCAGCCACTCTGAGGACGAGATCGACATCGAGGATTTGATCGCCGATCAGCAGATGGTGATCACGATCACCAACACGGGCTACATCAAGTCGCTGCCACTTGCCACCTACCGCCAGCAGCAGCGGGGGGGCCGCGGGATTACCGGGATGGACATGAAGGACGGCGACTTCATCGAGCACCTGTTCATCTGCTCGACCCACGATTACCTGCTGTTCTTCACCAACCGCGGCAAGGTGTATCGCTCAAAGGTGTACGAGCTGCCCGAGGCCTCGCGCACGGCCAAGGGTCGTGCGCTTGTGAACGTGCTCCCGCTGCGTGAGGGCGAGCGCGTGCAGGCGGTACTCTCCACGCGCGATTTCACCGAGACCAAGTACCTCGTGTTCGCTACGCGCAACGGCACAGTCAAGAAGACCGAGCTGATCGCCTACAACACGCCCATCAAGGCCGACGGAATCATCGCGATAAATATCCGCGACGACGATGAGCTACTGGCCGTGCGCGGGATTGAATCCGGCGATGAGGTCATCATGGTCTCCCGTGCTGGTCTCACTGTGCGCTTTGCGGAGTCCGATGCCCGCGGTATGGGACGCGACACAACGGGCGTACGTGGGATGGACGTGGGCGCAAAGGGCGAGGTGATTGCCATGGATGTTGCCCGCGACGACATGGATCTGCTGGTGGTAACCGAGAACGGCTATGGCAAGCGCACCCAGATCAGCCAGTACCGCAAGACCAATCGGGGGGCAAAGGGTGTCAAGACGATCGGCCTCACCGAGCAGAAGGGCGCGCTCGCTGGCGCGCTCGTGGTGCGAGAGCACCACGAGCTCGTGTTTATCAGCGTCGGAGGGATGGTCCAGCGAACCTCGGCTGGTGGAATATCCCAACAGGGTCGCTCGGCAACCGGCGTACGCGCAATGAATCTCAAGGACGACGACGTCGTCAGCGCTGTGGCGCTTGTGGTCGACAGCGGTGAGGATGACGCCGCGCTCGCCCAGGAGGGTTTGCCGTTCGATGCCGACTCGCTGCCGGCAGATCCAACGGATCCCCTGGAGGCGGAGTCTGCCGAGCCCGAGGACTGAGCTGCCCACATCGTCATCTCCGTCCGCTACATTTGAGGGACCAGAGAAAGGAGGTGGTCCTACGTTGGCTGACAGTATTTGCGGGACTCTGGAGGTGGCCGGCCGTTAGGCCGAAGCACTCGGCTGGACCCGCCTAGCGGATTCCAACCCGGGCCACCATCGCGTAGGTCGCCGGATTTGTCCCTCCGGCTGGCAGTGTCGCAAGCGCACCAGTCTGTGTGCTTGGCAATGCCAAATCTGCGCGATCGTGTCCAGCACAGTTGAAGCGGGGGGCGCCTAGTCGAGGGCGCCCCCTGTGTTTAACCGACCTGGGCTCTGCTCGGTTTAGGCGGCTGCAGGTAGATACTGTCGCCACGCCGCCGGGATGGTGGGGCTGGCAACGCGGATGAAGATCTCGGCACGCGGGGTGCGAGGCTGATGGCGAGGATGCATTCCGGCCTGGCGCGGCAACATGTCCCCCTTGCGCCGGTTGCAAGGGGCGCAGGAAGCAACGATGTTGTCCCAGCTGGAGGTTCCGCCCTTCGAACGCGGGATCACGTGATCGACCGTCAGGTTTGAGCGCGATCCGCAGTACTGGCACATCCAACCGTCGCGCGCAAACACAGCGCGGCGTGTGATCTTACGACGATGGGTATCACGCGGAACATGCACATAGCTCACGAGCCGGATCACCACGGGGCGAGCGAGCGTGGAGCTCTCGGAGTGCAGCTCCCACAACCCGCGCTCGATCAGCTCAGCCTTCTCCTTCAGCAGAAGCACCACCGCGCGGCGTATTGAGCACACGTTGATTGGCTCAAAGGTCGCGTTGAGGACGAGCACCCGGCCACCCATCGTCGAGCTCGACGATGGGTTCGGTCCGTGCCGCTGGTGCTCTGAGGGCGGCACGGACCCCACTGGCTCTGTGGGTGCCGTGCTTTCCATCTTCAGCGCCGCAGTGTAGCGATCCGTTCGCCCGCCCGCTCTCGATCTGGTCAGGCGATGCGGTTGACGAGTCCGGTCAGGGGACCGGATAGGAGCCAAACACGCGAACCTGCTCGCATCTGGCTCGCAGGCCTGCGAGTGCTTCGGAGACGACTTTTTCGGCTGAGGAGCCCTCCAGGTCGACGAAGAACATGTAATGGCCAAGTCGCTCGCGCATCGGGCGCGACTCGATCTTTGTGAGGTTGATCTCGCGCCCGGCAAACTCACCCAAACACAGCACCAACCATCCCGCGCGATCGGCGCCCGCGCCCCAGAATACAAGCGAAGTCTTGCTCCCTCCTCCGGCTGGCGCTCGCAGCGGTGGTGCTCCCAAGGGAGAGTTCGTGCGCGCGAGCCACACAAAGCGCGTCTCGTTGTCCTCACGATCCTGGATTCCCTCCGCGATCACCGTGCATTCATACAGCTCGGCCGCCAACCGCGTTCCGATCGCCGCCCACGAATCGTCCTCGCGCTGGCTCACGAGTCGAACTGCCTCAGCCGTTGAAGTGGCCGCAACAACGCGCGCCCGCGGGAGCTCGCCATGCAGGAAACGCGCGCATTGGCCAGGCACATGCGGGTGAGAGACAATTGTCTGGATCTGCTCGAGCGGCATCGGGGCGCCGGCAATCAGACAGTGGCGTACGGGTAGCACCACCTCGCCGATGATCGCCACCTCTCGTGCATCGCCGGCGAGCGTATCTAGCGTCACTGACACTGACCCCTCGATCGAGTTCTCGATCGGCACCAGCGCCCACTCGACGTCTTCGCTCTGCACGGCCATCACGGCGTCGCGAATCGTCTCCATCCCCACGGGCGTCACCGAAGTGCTGTCGATGCTGCTGAGCAGTGCCTCCTCGCTGAAGGTGCCCTCCGGACCGAGATAGCCGGCGCGCGCGATCTCCTCGGCGCCCCGTCCGTAAACGCTAGACGCCGGTGGCATCGGCGGTGTCCGTCGGCACTACGGCGCGCCTGCCTGGTGGGGGCGGCTGGCTGGGAGCGGCTACACGATCACCGAGCGCCACCCGAACAGCCTCGGCCTCCTCTGGCGAGAGCTCGAGCTCGCCTTGTCCGTCGTGTATCTGCTTCGCATACACGCGCGCTTGGTCGCGATGGTGAATGCAGGTGAGCACGACCCCCGAGCGCCGATCGTCCAGCAGCGCGATCGACACCGACTGCTGCCCGGAAAGCTCGTTATAGGCGTCATAGCGGATCAGCGCGTAATGGGAGATGACTCCGGTGAGCGCAACCTCGACACCATCGAGACGACTATCCAGTCGTGAGGCCACATCCCCGACATATTCTTGGAGTGCCTTGAAGGCCTCCTGTAGCGACGCGCTGTGGGCTATAACGTCCTGCTCGGTACTGTCGCCGAGCACCAGCTTCTGCGCTCCGCGCAGGCGCCGCACACTACGCGCCAGCAGGGCGCACGCGAGCAGCGCGAGCAGCGCCGCCCCAAGCGCCCCAAGCGCGAGGATTCCCTGCGTGTCGGTCAGCGACGTGGCGGTCATCGAAAACAAGTTAGCCGCTCGCACGGTCAGGAAGCACAGGCAAGCGAGGCATCCCTTCAGGCAGTAGCGCGCACGACACCCTCTCTGCGTGCTACTTCCCGAAGATCACCAGATACGTTTCCTTGTTGTTTTCGACATCTGTCTCGCCCGGCACCGGCAGCACGTTGACGGTCACCCGCGAGGCTGCTTCGAGCGTGACGCCGTTCACGGGAATATCAACGCTGTAGGTCTGTCCCGGTTCGGTCTTGGGGATCACGTGCGAGGCCTTGAACGCCTTGCCTTCGGCGGTGACCGACACTTCCACCTTCACGTTTGTCTGGGGGTTTGAGCCAGAGTCTTCGACCATGGCCGTAAAGGTAGGATTTGAGCCGACGTTGATGTGGTTGAGCGTTGGCGAGGGTTCGAGCGCATTGGTTCCCACGCTCACGCTCTTCAGTGCGCTCCCGTGGGTACCGGGCGTCACGGCGCCGCTCGAGCTCGCTGCCTGGCCGGTTATGTTCGACTGCACGGTGGAGGCGGTCAGCCAGCCGAGGTTCGGCAGAAAATGACTGGAATCGGTGCTCTGGCCGCTGACTCCGCCAGCGGTGAGCGCCTCTTCTATCAACGGCACGACTCGTTGCGAGTAGATCACATCTGAGGCCAGGAATATCTCCATGGCACCGGCGATCTTGGTGCTCGCCGTCTGTGCATGACCGCCGAGTGCTTCGCTGGTCAACGCCGCCACCTTCGTGAGTCCTTCCACACGCAGGTCGAGCGCCAGCAGCAGGTTCTGCTGCGCCGCCGCCATTTCGCCGGGTACGCTCAGCCCCTTCGCGCGTTCGGCGAGTTCGTGTGCTTCCAGGCGCAGGTGATCGACCTGCGTCTCGACTTCCAGCGCCGACTTGCCGCCGGCGCCTGCGAGCATTGCGAACAGCGGCTTGGCCACCTGCGTTTCCGAAGCCTGAGCGATCTGGTTGACGTTCTGGTTGTAGTTTTCCAGGCCCTGCTGTTTGCCGCGCTTCAGACAACCATTCACGATTAGCACGATCGCGATCAGCAGCACCACGCCGATGCCCGCGGCAATCCGTCGTCGGACCAGCATCGTGTGGTGGTCGATCGAATGAGCCCCACCGCCTCCTGCGCCCGCCCGTTGGGGCCGTCGCGGCTGAGGTCGCGGTTGCTGTTGGGTGTGAGCCGGACGGACCGTTGTCGGCGGCTCATCGTCCTCGTCATCGAAGAACGACAAAGATCGCTCCTTGCAGGGGTCGTGAAGCTCATCAGTATGACCCCACCGTCACCCGGAATGCGGATTGCAACTTCTCGACCATGCCCGGCTGGCGCGCTTGTCCGGCAGGGAAAGGCTCTGCCCGCGGCGAACGCGGGACGCGATGGATTCCTCCCAGACCCTCGTTGAGGGCCCCATACGCGTCGCCGACGAGCGTTCGCTGCGCCGCGGCCAGCCGCTGCTGGGGCGCTACCGGCTACTGGAGCGACTCGGCGCGGGCGGATTTGGCACCGTATGGCGCGCCCATGACGAGCTGCTCGATCGCACCGTTGCGCTAAAGCGCATACCGCTGCCCTCCAATGAGGACCGTGAGCGAGCCACGCGCGAGGCGCATGCAACTGCGCGCCTGTCCCATCCGGCGATCGTGTCGTTGTACGAGGCAAGTGCCGACGAAGACGCTTTCTATCTGATCTCAGAGCTGGTCGAGGGCGACACCCTTGCTCAGTTGATCGCCGACGATTGGCTCTCTGATGAGCAACTGCTGGAAATCGGCCTCGCACTGTGCGCGGCACTCCAGCACGCCCACGCGCGCGGAGTAATCCATCGGGACGTAAAGCCCCACAACGTGCTTGTGCCAAGCGAAAGGACACACCACACGCCTTCGCGCGCTGCACCTTCGATGACCGCGAAGCTCGCCGACTTCGGTGGTGCCCGGTTGACCGGTGACGACGCGCTGACACGCACCGGAGACGTGCTCGGCACTCTCGCCTATATGGCCCCTGAGCAGAGCGAGGGTCACGAGGTTGGTGGCGCCGCTGACCTCTACTCGCTTGCGCTGGTCATGTACGAGGCGCTCACCGGCGTCAATCCCGTACGCGGGCGCACACCCGCGGCGACAGCCCGGCGCATCGGCGAGCCGATCGAGCCACTGCGACGTAGACGCCGCGATCTTCCGCGTGAGCTGACCCGTGCACTCGACACCGCACTGGATGCCGATCCCGCCCGTCGAGGTACGCTTGCCGACCTTGATGAAGCGCTCGAGGACGCGCTGCAGGGAGGCATGAAGAGCCGGCCCTTCGCGCGCCGGCCGGCTACGAGGCGCACGGTTCTCGACGTCCCTGAATGGAGCTCGGGCCAGCAGCGAGTCCCGCTACCGCGGTTGATCTGGATTGGCTGCCTGCTCGCGCTCGCGATCTGGCAAGCCGCGAGCGGGCGAGCGGGGGTGTCGTTGCTACTGCTTGCCGCTGGTGCACCGCTATTGGTGATGCCACGGCGTTCTAGCCCGGGCTGGCTCACCGCCGCGCTGGCGCCCGCGCTCGGCCTCGCCGGCCTCGCTGGCGCGTTTCCGGCGCTGGCCGCCCAATGCTCGGGCTGGCGCGCGCGCGCCGGACTGGCTGCGCTCGGCTTCTGGTGGCTGGCGTTGGCTGAGTCGCTGCTCGACCGGCGGCTGTGGCTCGGCCCGCCGAGTGGGCTGCCGCCGCGCGCGGTGTGGGAGGGCTCCTTTGGCAAGGCTGCCACGCATGTGGTCGGCGTCACGTTCACGCCCGAGCTGCTGATCGGCGCGGCCGTGTGGGCGCTTGCCGCGATGATATTGCCGTGGCTCGTGCGTGGGCACAGCGCGGCGCTCGACGTGATCACGGCGCTCGTTTGGACGACAACTCTGCTTGCCGCCACACCCCTGTTGGATCGCGCCCTGCTCGCCCATGCAGGTCAGCAAAGTCCGCATGGAGCGCTGCTCGGAGCGGGGGTAGGCTGTGTGCTGGCGGTCTGCGCGCGAGCGCTGCGCGGCCCCATTTGACTCCTCGGCACACGCTGTCTGCGCATCCTCGTCGCACGCGGCCCTTAGAGTGGATGCTCACGCCGGCACGAGTCGGGTGTCCCATGATGAATCCGCTTAGAACACTGGAGAACATGATCGCCGGTCTTGTCGAAGGCACGTTCGGGCGCGTGTTCAAGACCGAGGTCCGCCCAATGGAGCTCGCGCGCAAGCTCGCGCGCGAGATGGATGAGAACACGACGGTGTCGGTGTCGCGCGTGTATGCGCCAAACGAGTACGCGATATGGCTTTCCACCAAGGATCGCGCGCGTTATGAGGGCGTGGAGGATGAGGTGATCGACGAGCTGTGCGCCTATCTGCTCGAGCACGCACGCGGTGAGGATCTTGCGCTTGCCTCGCGTCCGAGTATCAAGTTCCACACCGACGAGCGCCTCGCCCTCGGCGAATTTGGGATCGAAGCGCGCACGGTCAGGGTGGAGGACAGCGCCGGTCCCCGGCGCGAGCATGCTTCCCCCGGCGCATCTGCAGCTCCACCCGGCGGGCGCCCCCCCGATCCGGCCCGTCGCCCCCGCGCGGAGTCAGGTGCAGGAGGTGTGGCTGGCGTCGGAGCAGCCGCGGGCGGGGTGCCATCCAGGGATGCCGGGAGGGTCGGCAACACGATGATCTTCAGCAATTCCAAACGGGTTCGCGATGCGGTCGAGGGTGCCGGTGCCAGGCGACGCTCCAAGGCGCTGTTGATCGTGGCCGGCCGGCGCACGATCGTGGCCCCGCGCGGTGCGACAATCGGACGTAGCCGTGAATGCGACTTCGTTATCGAGGATTCGGGTGTCTCGCGTCGCCACGCCGAGCTGCGCCTCGAAGGAACGAGCTGGAGGATCGAAGATCTCGGTTCGACCAACGGAGTGCGTGTAAACGGTCTCGCGATCCACGGAACCCACCAGTTGCAGTCGGGGGACCGCATCGAGATGGGCTCCACTGAGATTCTCTTCGAGATCGCGCCATGAACAATCTCGAGCCAGTTTCAGTCATGTTGAAGTTTGGCTTCCTCGCCGTTCTCTACCTGTTCCTGTTGTGGGTATCTCGCAGCGCGCTGCGAGATCTACGCGGCAACGGCGCGCAGACCTCGGGCTCCGATCGTGCTTCCACGCACCCCGCGATTGTGCCGGCCGACGCTACCGGGCTACACTCGGCCTCCACGTTTGGCCCCGCCGATCTGACCGGTCGTGCCCCGCGTTTTGTGGTGGAGCGTGCGCCCGGACACGAGCCCGGAATGATCTACGACCTTGACGGCGACCTGGTGTTCGGCCGCGGCGACAGCGCCGAGATACGCTTGAACGACCCGTTTGCCTCCTCGCGCCATGCACGCGTGTACGAACAGGGACATATTCTCGTGATCGAGGATCTCGGCTCCACCAACGGCACCTATCTAAATGAGGAGCTGCTCGACGGCCCGCGGCCGCTTCACCCCGGCGACCGAGTGCGGATCGGCGACTCCGAATTCGCCTTCGAGGTCGATTGAGAATGGATGCGCCGGATTCTCAGCTGGCTCGGGGGGTACAGTTGCCGCCGCGCGCGGTCAACCACTCGGTGCCTCGTCGAGGCTTCAACTGATGCTGCGTGTGGCCGAGCATTGGTGTGGCACGGACACCGGCTTGCAGCGTCGCGCCAACGAGGACTCGCTGCTTGTTCGCTCGCCCCTGTTCGTTGTCGCGGACGGTATGGGCGGAGCGCAAGCCGGCGAGGTCGCTTCACGCGTCGCGGTGGAAACATTTCACGACGGACTGCGCGATCGCTCAAACGCTGAGCGCAGCCTCGTCGCACAGGTCGAAGAGGCCAACTCGCACATCAACGAGCTCTCTCACCGTCGCGCCGAGCATGCCGGTATGGGCACCACGATCACCGCCGTATACGTTGGCGAGCAGGAAGTGTCGATCGCCCACGTCGGCGACTCGCGTGCCTACTGTCTGCGCGAGCATGAGCTGTTGCGTCTCACCGACGACCATTCGCTTGTCGACGAGCTGATCCGGGAGGGAAAGCTCACCCCTGAGGAAGCCGAGGAGCACCCCCAGCGCTCGGTGATCACCCGGGCGCTGGGTCCCGAGACAACGGTCGAGGTTGACGTGCGCTCCTTCGGGGGTCGCGCAGAGGATGTGTATCTGATCTGCAGCGACGGGCTCACCACGATGCTGAGCGAGATGGAGCTGCTTGACATGCTGCTCGCTCACGAGTCGCTGCGCGACGGCGGCGAGGCGTTGATCGCGGCCGCCAACGCAGCGGGCGGCAAGGACAACATCACTGTCGTGTTGTTTCGTCTGGAGGAAGTGCCGAGCGACGCTGATCGCGACGCCGACGGGCACACCACCATCACCAATCTCGCACCAGCGCCAATGGCCGCCCTGGCGTCGCTGGAACGACCCGATCATCCCACCCAACAAGCCGATCTAAACCTCGCTCTGGCCGATGAGGTGGAGGTGGCGGGCGCGCCGGTGATTCCGCGCCAGCCACGCCTCGCCACGCCCTCGTCCGTGCGCTCGCGCGGCGTCCGTGCGCGCATGCGCCGCTGGCGCGGCCTCGTGGTCGTGCTGGTTGTCCTTGGAGTGCTCACGTCGGCCGCCTATTTGGCTTTTCAATCGGTGTACTTCATCGGCACCAACCAGCGCGGCCTCGTGACGATCTTCAATGGCCTGCCCTACGAATTGCCTGGCAAAGTCAAGCTCTACAACGTCGAATACGTGTCGGGAGTCAGCGCTTCGACGCTCACTCCAGCCCGCCGCCAGGCGCTGCTCGATCATTCGCTGCGCTCGGAAAGCGACGCCGCCGAACTCATACGCCAGCTCGAACTTGGGCAGCTGAGTGCGCCGTGAACCGTCCGATCGTGCGCCTCTATGGCCTCGTGGTCGTGTTGTTTGCCGTGCTTGTCGCGTTTACCTCGCGCTGGACGATCTTCCAGGCGTCCTCGCTGCGCACCAACACGCTCAACGAGCGCGGCCTGCTCGATCAGGAGCGGATCGACCGAGGCGAGATCCTCGCCGCGGGTGGCGAGGTGCTGGCGCGCAGCGTGCGGGACTCCGAAGGCTTCTACACGCGCATCTATCCCACGGGCGCCCTGTTTACACCCGCGATCGGCTACTCCAGCATCGGCCTGCTTGCTCAAACTGGCCTGGAGCGCTATCGCAGCGCTGCGCTCAACGGCGAAACCGGCACGAGCGTGCAGAGCGTGCTCAATGAGATCCAAGGTCGCAAGCCACAGGGAAACACGGTGTTGACCACGCTACAGCCAAACGCTCAGCGTGTTGCGATCTCCGCGCTCGGCGAACACGAAGGCGCGGTGGTGGCACTGCGCCCCCAGACCGGGGCGGTTGAGGTGATGGCCTCCTCGCCGAGCTTCGACGCAGGCGCGCTCACCTCGCAAAGCGCCTACGAACGGATCACAAGGGAGCCCGGTGCGCCACTGGTCAATCGCACCGTGCAATATGGCTACGCGCCCGGCTCGACGTTCAAGGTGGTGACCGCCACCGCGGCGATCGACTCGGGTCAATTCACACCGGAATCGACCGTCAGTGGCCGCAACGGAGTGGTGATCTCGGGGCTTCCACTGAAAAACGACGACAACGAGAGCTTCGGGCAGATAACGCTCACCGAAGCGCTCGCACACTCGGTCAACACTGTCTACGCGCAGGTGGCCGAGCAGCTTGGCAAGCGCACGATGGCGCGCTATATGCGCCGCTTTGGCTTCGACCGCAAGCCGCGCCTGGACTACCCGGCCGAAGAAATGTCCGCCAGTGGCGAGTACCTACCGGACGGACGGCTGATCTCGCCAAGGAGCCCCGATGCCGATGTCGGACGCATGGGCATCGGCCAGGACAAGCTTGCGGTCACACCGCTGCAGATGGCTGAGGTGGCCGCGGCAGTAGCTAACCATGGCACCCTGATGACCCCCCATCTGACCAGCGCGATCGTGGAACCCGACGGACATGTGGTGCAACGCATCTCCCCCAAAGTGCAGTCGGTCGTGATGAAGCCCTCGACCGCGACAGCCGTCACCGGCATGATGGAAGCCGTGGTCTACAGTCCGGGGGGTACGGGCGCAAGCGCGCAGATTCCCGGGGTGCGAGTGGCGGGCAAGACCGGAACTGCCGAAACACAGTTCGGCACGGCGCTCAACAATGTGTGGTTCATCGCGTTTGCGCCCGCCCAGAACCCGACCGTCGCGGTGGCTGTGACGCTGAAGGGGGTCCCGGGCCAGGGCGCCACGTTTGCGGCACCGGTGGCCAGGCAGGTCATGGAAGCGCTGCTACATGGTTGAGGCCGGCACACTCATCGATGGGCGCTACCGCGTGTCCGCGCGTCTGGGCTCGGGTGGCATGGCCGATGTGTATCTCGCGCACGACACACTGCTCGGACGCCAGGTTGCGCTCAAGCTGCTGCACCATCGCTTCTCAGAGGATCAGGAGTTTGTCGAGCGCTTCCGTCGCGAGGCCTCCAGTGCCGCGGGCCTTTCCCACCCGAACGTCGTGGCGGTGTTTGACAGGGGCGAGTGGGACGGCACCTATTACATCGCTATGGAGTATCTCCCGGGTCGCTCGCTGAAGGCTGTGGTGCGCGAGCACGGGCCGCTGTTGCCCGGCGACGCGATCGACATCGTCGTGCAGATATTGCTCGCCACGCGTTTTGCCCACAGGCGCGGGATCATCCACCGCGACATCAAGCCCCACAACGTGATCCTCGACGAGGAGGGTCGCGCAAAGGTCACCGATTTCGGCATCGCACGCGCGGGCGCCTCGGACATGACGCTCACCGGATCGATCATGGGCACCGCGCAATATCTCTCGCCTGAGCAGGCCCAGGGCCATGCGGTCAGCGAGAGCTCTGATCTGTATGCGGTCGGCGTGGTGCTGTATGAGTTGCTGACCGGCGGTGTGCCGTTCGAGGGAGAATCGGCGGTGACGGTCGCGCTCAAGCAGGTCTCGGTCGAGCCCACGCCACCGAGCCAGCGCAACCCGGAGGTGAGCCCCGCGCTGGACGCGGTCGTGATGCGCTCGCTGGCAAAGGAGCCGGCCCAGCGCTTTGCCAGTGCGGACGAGTTCATCGCCGCGCTCCAGCAGGCGCGCGAGGGGATCGCGCCGGCGCCGATGACCGCGATCAACGGCTCCCCGCCCACAGCGTACGACACCGCCGCCGCGCTGCTCGTGCCACCGCTGCCAGAGGATGAGGCGCGGCCTCCCACCGGCGACGCGCGACGGCGACGCGCGCTTTGGATAGCCGCAGGCTTGGCGGTGCTGGCGATCGCAGCCGCCGCGATCGCTCTGTTTGCGCTTGGATCCAAAACGGGAGAGGTGACGGTGCCCAACGTCACTGGCGAGACCCAGTCGGTCGCGCTCACCTCGTTGCAGCGAGAAGGTCTCGTGCCGGTCGTCTCGCTTGCCGCCAACGCGCGGGTGGCAAGCGGCCTGGTGGTCGGCACCACGCCGCCGGGCGCCACCGCCGTCAAGAAGGGCACACGCATAAACGTCGTCGTGTCCTCCGGTCCCGGGATTCTTGCGCTGCCAGACGTGAACCACAAGGGTGGTGCCGAAGCGACGAAGATACTGCGCGAAAAGGGCTTTCAGCCGACCACGCAGAGCCAGTCAAATAGCACCGTCGGCAAGGGTCTTGTGATCTCAACCGACCCGACCGCCGGCACAGAGGTGCAGGTTGGCAGTCCAGTCACCGTGCTCGTGTCGAGCGGACCTCAGGAAGTGAGCGTGCCGGAAGTAACAAACGAATCGCAGGCCGCGGCTACCGCGACGCTCGCGGCCGCTGGACTGAAGGTAACCGTCGTCAAGCGCGAAGTCTCCGAACCCTCGCCCGGCACGGTCATCTCCCAATCGCCGAGCGCCGGCTCCTCGCTGAGTGTGGGTGGGCAGGTGACGATTGTCGTGGCACAAGCGCCTAAGCAGACCGCAGTGCCCTCGGTGGTAGGTCAAAGCGAAGTGCAGGCCGTCGCGATGCTCACCGCCGCCGGCTTCACCTCGACAACGGTAACCCGCACCGTCACCGAACCGTCCAAGGTCGGCATCGTCGTGCAGCAGAGTCCCGTGGCGGGACACATGCTCGCCAAGGGCGGCAGCGTGACGATCGCTGTTGGCGCTGTTGGCCAGCAGACCACGACCACGCCAACCACATCAACGCCAACGACATCAACGCCAGCAGCGGCCACTCCTGCGCCCGCGCCGGGCACACCCCCGGCCACGCCGTAGGTGCGGTTGTGCGTCACATTTGGCTCTCATCCCTCCGCCGTCTCCCAATGTGCTGCGGCAATACGCGGTGTGCTACTTGAACAGCGTGATTTCGGAGATCTGTGCGGTTTCGCTGTTTGACGGAAGTTTGGTTATCCACACAAGGTAGTAGCGGTAGCGCAAGCCCTGCCCGTTGATTGCGATTGTCGTGCGGGAATAGATGGTTTTGCTAGGCGCAAGCTGCGTCCAGCCAAGCGCGCTGAGTGCCTTGGCGCCGCCGTCAGGCGAAGCGGCGCCCGTGTCAGCCGAAGCGCCCGTGCTGGCGGAGCTTGTGCCAGATGAGCCGGCGCTGGAATTGGTGGAGTAGCCGGTGGAGCCATATATCGCAGCAATGAAGGCAGGGGTGGGCGTTTGGATCTCGATCGCTCGCGCAACGACGCCAGGGCTCGCGTCGAGCGCGATACCGAGCCCCGCCTTGTCGAGGTCGTCGTTCAGGTAGTGCTCGGTACTCCACGACGTGTTGAGGTCGCCATCGACGGTGCTGGCGACGGCCGAGGCATGTTCGGCGCCCGTGCCAAAAGGGTTATATGAGCTGGCGGCAGTTTGTCTCAACACCACTGGGGTTGTGCCCGCCGCCGAATGAACGTCTGGCGCCACGCCGGTGCCGCTGTGGGTGTGGTTCAACACGGCAACGATCGCCACAGCCACGATCGCGACCAGCAGCAGTAGCGAGATTGCCCAGCGGATCGGATGACGCGTGCGCCACGGCAGCAGGCGTCTTGCGGGCGCGGGCAGCGTGCGCAAGACGGCGGTCACCTCGCCGGTGGCCTGTCCCGAGCGGGCCGTCTCGATCGCCAGGGCCTGCTCCATCTCGGCCACCATGCTCGCCATGTCGGGATAGCGCCGATCGAGATCCTTGGCCGTCGCGCGTTCGACCACGGCGGCGGTCGCCGCAGACACCTCCGGGCGCGCGAGCTGCACGTCAGGGACTTCCTCGCGCACGTGCATCATCGCCACAGCAACTGGCGAGGGACCATTGAATGGGACCTTGCCGGTGAGCATCTCATACAGCACCACGCCCAACGAATACACATCCGACTGGCCTGTGACGGGCTGTCCAAGGGCCTGCTCGGGAGAAACATAGTCGGTGGTGCCGAGCACGCGGCCGTCCATCGTGAGTCCCTCCTCTGAGAGCGTGCGCGCGATCCCAAAGTCGGTGATCTTCGCACCGCCCTCGCCGCTGAGCAGGATGTTCTGCGGCTTGACGTCGCGATGGACTATCCCGTGCCCGTGCGCGGCGCCGAGCGCCCGCGCAATCTCGATCCCGTAGGCGAGTACGGTGGGCACTTCGAGCGGCGCGTCGCGACGGATCAGCTCCTTCAAGGTTTCCCCCGCGACGTACTCGAGCACCATGTACGGTGCTCCGTCAGCGCCGCCGCCGCGAACGCCGTCGGGACCATGCAGAGGCTCCCACTCGCCCGCGTCGATCACGGTCACGATGTGGGGGTGATTGAGCTGGGCCACAGCCCTCGCCTCGCGACGGAAGCGCTCGAGCTGGTCGGAGTGGGAGGCGATCTCCCGATGCATGAGCTTGATCGCGACCTCCCGTTCGAGCACGGTGTCAAACGCGCGATACACGGTGCTCATGCCACCGTGGCCGATGCGCGCGTCGAGGCGGTAGCGACCGCCGAGTGTGGTGCCGAGGATGACGTTGTTCACGATTGGGCCTCGAATGCCTGAGTATGCCCCGCGCGGCGGGAGATGGCGATGAGGTCTTTATTTTTTTTGGATTTGCGGGGCGTGCCGGTTGGTGCTATTGCGCGTTCGTCGGACCACAACTAGCGCAAGCGCTGCGCGATACACGGTGCAGGCAGGCAACAGCGCCGCGCGACGTCTTGGACCCAGCACTGTTGTGCTGGCGAGCGTGGAGGCAAATGCGCTCGCAGCGCCGACCGCCAACGCAGGTCCTATCTCACGCGACACACCCTCGCGCGCGAGCCGCGTCCCCTGCAGCCCCGTGGCGCCCGCGATCACCGGCAGGCCAACCTGCCACGACAGCCGATCGGCCTCCCGGCGCGAAAGGCCCCTCGCGCGCCCAGTCGCGAACGTAGCACCGCTGCGCGACACGCCTGGGATCAGCGCGAGCGCTTGCGCAAAACCCAGTGCGAGTCCGAGCGCGAGTCCGTCGCGCATGCCCGCGTTGGTAGGACGGCGTGGCTTGGGGTCCATCGAATTCGCGTACTCCACCGTGGAGCCGTCGCGTCGATCGTGCGCGCACGTCGATCGTGCGCGGTACTCGCCGGCGATCATCGCGGTAGAGCCGGCAAGCAGGCCGGCGGCGATCGTGGCAGGTGTGCCAAGCCGGTGCTCGATCTGCCGGCCGAGCGTGTAGCCGACGAGTGCGGGCGCAAGCGCGGCAGCCGCCACACATACGAGCTTCGCACTCGCACTCCCCGTGGGGGCCGCAGTGCCCGTGCGCCTCCCGCCAGGCAGGCCGTCGAGTTTGTCCCATGGCGCCCGCAGCAGCAGCGCGGCGGCGGTACCGGCGTGCAGCGACACCTCGAAGGACTTGCGAAGCCGCGGATCGAGCTCGCAGTAGGGCCAGCCCGCGAGCCACGGTACCAGCGTGGTGTGGGAGGAGGAGGACACCGGCAGGAGCTCGGTGGGACCCTGCAACAGGCCGAGCGCCAGCGCGTGGCGGAGCGGGAGCCCATGCGCGCCGGCCATCGCGCTTGCGTCAGCTCACGTCGACGGTGGGCTTGTCCTCGGGGGTCACGCTCGACTGGCGAGCGCGACGGCGCACGACCGCGTAGAGGATCCCCGCGACTAGGAGCACAACGATCGCGTAATCGACGTACTCAAAGCCCTTGCGCACGCTTGTCCAGTCGCTGCCGAGCGCGTGACCCGCCAGTGCCAGCGCGAGCACCCACGGGATCGTGCCGATCAGGGAGAACACGGTGAAGCGTCCGAGCGGCATTCTGGAGACCCCGGCCGGCAGCGAAACGAACGCGCGCACCAGTGGGATCATGCGGCCAAACAGCACCGTCTGCTCGCCGTAGCGCTGAAAGAAACGATCGGCCCGCTCGATCTGGGAAGGACCCATGTGTAGCCATGTCCCATGGCGTTCGAACAGCTCCAGACGGCCTCCGCGCCCGACCGCGTAGGCGATCCACGATCCGACCATCGTGCCGATCAGCCCGCTCAGCACGACGCCCGTCATCGTCAGGTGGTGATGGGCGCCGCTCTGTGAGGGATCTGCCACGGCGAAGCCCGCAAACAACATCACCACCTCGGAGGGGATCGGGATGCAGGCGCTGGATAGTGCCATCAACGCGAAGATCCCCGGTAGCCCGGCGTCGCGCACGAAGTGCGAGATCGAGTTGACCAGCGATTCTGAGATCGACGCGAAGACGAGTACGTGGGTCATGTGTGCGCAACGATACCTGTCGCCCGCGAGGCGTTTGTCACCAGAACCGAGACGACGATGTCCCCTCCGCCCCGATCGGCGCTAGCGTGCGCGTCCAATGCGCGTGTGGATCGACCTGACCAACAGCCCGCATGTGCTCGTGATGCGACCCGTGATCGAACTGCTGCGCGAGGACGCTCACGAGGTGCGGGTGACCGCACGCGACTTCGCCCAGACCCTGCAACTGCTCGATCGCTTCGCGATCGAGCACACGGCGATCGGTCGCCATCGCGGCGAACGTCTGGCCGATAAGGCGGTCGGTCTGGCAAGCCGCTCGGCCGCGCTCGTGCGCTGGGCCCGGCGCGAATCCGCAACCCAGGAGCGCCCCTTTGACATCGCGCTCGGCCATGGCTCAAATGATGTGAGCGTGGCCTCGCGATTGTTGGGGATTCCCTGCTCGACGATGTTCGACTACGAGTGGGCGGCCGTCCAGCACCATGTCAACTGCCGGCTGGCGCGCGCGGTGGTGGTACCCGACGCGATCCCGCCCGAGCGTCTGGATCGCTATGGAGCCAGGGGAAAGGTGCGCGCCTATGAGGGATTGAAGGAGGAGTACTATCTCGCCGACTTCGAGCCCGATCCCGCTGTGATCGAGGAGCTGAGGCTCGATCGCAAGCGCCCGATCGTGGTCGTCAGGACCCCGCCCGAGGTGTCGCTGTATCACCGCTTCGAAAACGACCTGTTCGCAAGCGTGCTTGCACGCCTGCGCGACGCAGCCGCCGTATGCGGCGAGGCGCCACCGGGAGCGGTGCAGTCGGTTGTGCTTCCCCGTACCGACTCCCAACGCGCCGAACTGCGCGGGGTACCGGGCTTCACGGTGCCCGAGCGCGCGATCGACGCGCAGTCGCTGATCGCTCTCGCCGATTTGGTGATCTCCGCCGGCGGCACGATGAATCGCGAGGCAGTGGCGCTTGGCACGCCGGTCTACACCACGTTTGAGGGGCGTCTCGGCGCCGTCGACGAGCGCCTGATCGCCGAACGGCGCCTACGCAAGCTGGCCGGCGTGGAGCAGCTGGATCTGTCCAAGCGCAATCGCTCCGCTGACGCGACGCGCACGCGACGTGACCCGCGCGAGCTCGTGCAGCTGCTGCTCTCTCCGCTGCTGCCCATTAGGCCCTAGAATCGAAGGCAATGCGCCGACGGATCACCGCGCCGGCTCTGTCCCTGCACCGGCACTCGTTTCCGAGGCTGGCGCTCGATGGCGCGCTGGTAGCTCTCGCCTACTATCTTGCGTTTCAGCTGCGCTTCGACAGTGGGCCAACCAGCCACGACGAGAAGCTTCGCTACGACACGCTCCTCGACCGTACGATCTGGTGGGTGCTCGGCGGCAGTCTCGTCGTGCTTGTCCTAGCGCGCGTGTATCAACGCCGCTGGCGCTACTCGGGCCAGCGTGACTACGAGGCGGTGGCGCGCGCGGTTGTGGCGATCGTGCTGCTCACCGTGGTCGCGGTCGCGGTCCTGCGCCCGGTGCAGATTCCCCACCAGATCGCCCAGCACGGTGCGCTCGCGGCGGGCGGCACGACCGCTGTGGGGTTGCCAAACGGCGTGATCGCGTTGTTCTTCCTGTTGTCGTTGCTGTTTTTGATCGGGGTGCGTGTGGTCGCCCGCAGCCTGCACGAGCGCCGGCCGCTGGGTGGTTTCCACGCGGCTGGGCGGCGCGAGCGCAACGTGCTGATCGTCGGGGCCGGCGACGGTGGGCGACTCGTGTTGCGCGAGATCCTGCGCAACCGCGAGCTTGGCCTGCGACCCGTTGGATTTGCCGATGACGATCCGCGCAAGCGCGGATTGCGCATGGACGGCGTGACCGTGCGCGGCAACACCGAGGGCGACCTGCCGCGCATCCTCGAGGAGACGGAGCCCGACGAAGTGATCATCGCGATCCCCTCGGCCCCCGGCTCCACCCGTGCGCGCGTGGTGCGCGAGTGTCGCAAGCGCTCGGTGCCGGTGCGCACGCTGCCGACCGTGTTCGAGCTGCTGCAGGATCAGACCTCGCCTGCCCCCGGCTCGATCTCCCGCCAGGTGCGCGAGGTGCGTGTGGAGGACGTGCTCGGCCGTGAGCCGGTGTCGATGGCGCTCGACAGCGTCGGCGCCTATCTTGCCGGCGAGACGGTGCTCGTGACCGGCGCCGGTGGCTCGATCGGCGCGGAGCTGTGCCGCCAGATCGCGCGCGTGGGCCCGCGGCGAATCGTGCTGCTCGACCACGCCGAGGACAACCTCTTTCAGATCCAGCGCGAGCTGCACGACGAGCGTCATGTTCAGCCCTCCGTGCTGGCCGCGGTGTTGGCCGATTGCAAGGAGGAGGAGCGCATGCGCGAGGTGTTCGCAGAGCACCATCCGAGCGTTGTGTTCCATGCCGCGGCCTACAAGCACGTGGGGTTGATGGAGTCCAATCCGGTTGAGGCGGTCCGCAACAACGCGATCGCCACACGCGTGGTGGCGCATGTATCGGGCGACATGGGTGTCGGGCGCTTCGTGCTCGTGTCGACCGACAAGGCGGTCGCGCCCGCAACCGTGATGGGTGCCTCCAAGGCGCTCGCCGAGTTTGCGCTGGAGGCTGCCACCGCGCGTTTTGCCGGCACTCGTTACGCGGCGGTGCGCTTTGGCAACGTGCTCGGCTCCTCAGGCAGCGTCGTGCCGATCTTCCAGCGCCAGATCGAGCGCGGCGGGCCGGTGACCGTTACCGACGAGCGCATGACGCGCTATTTCATGACGATCCCCGAGGCCGTGCAGCTGATCATCCGCTCTGGCTCGCTCGCCTCCGACGGCGATCGCGGGGCGGACGTATTCGTGCTCGACATGGGCGAGCCCGTCAGGATCGTCGATCTCGCACGCGCGATGATCGAGCTCTCGGGCCTCGATCCCGAGCGCGATGTCGAGGTCGAGATCGTTGGCAGGCGCGCAGGCGAGAAGTTGAGCGAGGAGCTATTCAACCGCTACGAGCAGCCGCGCCACACCTCGGCTGAGAAGATCATGCTGGCCGAACGCGAGCCGTTGGCGCCCGAGACGGTAGAGGCAATGTTCAACGAGATCGTGTTGCTCGTAAACGAGGGCGACGCGGCCGGGCTCGCCGCGAAGGTGTCGCAGCTGTCCGCCGTGCGCGCTGAGCTATCGGAGTCGGTGTCGGGACGCGGCGCGGATGCGCCTGCTGCCCTCATAGACTCCCCAGATTCATGACTGTGCTGCCGCTAGCGCTCTCGCTGTCGAATTCGTTTACCAAGGCTGGTGCGATCGCTGCGTTCGCGGCGCTGCTGGGCATCGCGATCATCTCGCTGCTCGCCTTCACGCAAGCACGCGAGATCAAGCGCCTGCGCGAGTGGGCGGGACGTGCCCCCGAGCGCGCCGCCGAGCTCGAGCAACGCGCAGGCGTTCCGGTGCCCACGCGCTCCCCCGGCGCGGGTGCTGCCGCGCCGTCCGGGGGCGCTGTCTCGCCCGTGAGGGTCATTCCGCGCAAGACACCGCTTGTTAGCGCGCCCGTGTCCACGGCGGTGCACGCCACCGCCGCCACCGCCGTGTCGGCGAACCCACCGATCGCAGGTGCTCCTTCGCCGTCGGCGGTTCCCACCGGTGTCGTCGTAGGTACTGCTGCCGCCGTGCCCGCGACCGCCGGTGCGACTCCCGTGCCCGTGGTGGCGTCGAGCCCCACGACCGGCGAGACCGCAGCGCCGCCGATGTCCGCGTCCACACAGGCGCCGTCGGGTGTCTCCCCACTGGGAGGTCAGCCCGCGCCGACGCCCGACACCGCGCCGACGCCCGATAATCCACAGCCCCTCGGGGACGGCCAAGGGGCGCAGCCCGCTGTTGAGCAACCCGGAATAATGGCGCCCCCCCCGGCAACCGCTGCGGCCCGCGCCGCCGACGTTGCCGCGCGTCCCTCGTTGCCGCCGTCTCCCTCGGCTCCG
Source organism: uncultured Solirubrobacterales bacterium (assembly GCA_963715765.1). Lineage (GTDB taxonomy): Bacteria > Actinomycetota > Thermoleophilia > Solirubrobacterales > Solirubrobacteraceae > Palsa-744. The sequence goes on along the minus strand of OY970270.1, from coordinate 1,728,971 downwards.
GCGCCTCCGGGTGCTCCCGCTGTGCCTGCGGCCACGCTTGACTCTCCGGCAGGTGCCGCACCATCCTCGCCTGTGCCATCCTCGCCTGTGCCATCTTCGTCCGCGCCACGCGACGGCGTCGCGCCCGTGAGGACCCCACCGCCGTCCGCGTCGCGCCCGCCTGCTCCTGCGGCCCCCGTCCCTGCTGTGGCGGCGTCGGCACAGCGCACTCCATCGCGCGCCGTCGGCGCCTCGGCCGCCGGCACTCCACCGCGCTCGCCGACACCGCCACGCGCGGCTACGGCGGCCGGTGCCTCCGCATTGCCGGCCGGCGAGGACGGACCGAAGTACTTCAAGACGGAGCGCTCGCCCGTGCGTGCGACCGCGATGATCGTCGGAGGCGTGATCGCACTCGTGCTGGTGGTCGTGGTCGCGTTCTCGGTTCTGAAAGGCGGTGGTTCCTCCCCGACCGCCACACACAACACACAGCCGGTGAGATCACAGCCCGCCGCGGTGCAGTCGACGGTCGCCAACCCAGCCGAATTGGCGGTGATGGTGCTCAACGGGACCGAAACCAACGGCCTCGCACACCATCTCGCGAGCGCCCTGCAGCAGAGTGGATACGCGCGCGCGGAAGCATCGTCCACAGTGCCGCCGGGGGGTGCCCATGCGAACACCGTGGTCCAGTACACCTCGGGTCACCGCGCTGACGGGCAGTCGGTGGCCAGGGCGCTGAAAGTGACGGACGTGCAACCGATCGAAGGGGCCATCTCCGCGCTCGCCGGCTCGGCTGTGGTGGTGGTGGTGGCGGGCGCCGACCAGGCGGCCCTGTTCGTGCCCGCCTCGCAGAGCAACGGCGAACCCGCGGCTGGAGCCGAAGCGGCCGGTGGCAACGCGCCCGGCGGCGGCGAAACGCCTGCCGTGGGGTCCGCGGAAGCTCCGACAGGCGCCGCGGAAGCCGGCACCGGTTGAGGGTCCGATAAGCGACTTTCTCGACATCCCCACGCGCTCGCCCAAGCCGCGCGAGCGAGGTATCACGCACGTGATCGATCGCGGCCTGTCGTTGGCCGCGGTGGATGGTCTGATGGAAACCGCGGGAGACAGCGTGGACATCGTCAAGCTCGGCTGGGGCACGGCGCTGGTGACCGCCAACCTGAAGCCCAAGCTAGAGCTCTACGCTGAGCACGGGATCCCGGTGGTGCTCGGTGGAACGCTCACAGAGCTTGCGATCAAGCAGGGTCGCGTGGAGGGACTGGTAGCTTGGCTACGCGAGCTGGGACTGCGTCACGTTGAGATATCCGATGGCACGATCGCACTGGAGCCCGAGGTGAAGGCTCACCTGATTCGCACACTCGCAGGCCAGTTCACGGTGCTCTCAGAGGTTGGCAGCAAGGACACCGATTTCATCATGGCGCCGTATGTTTGGGTGGAGCAGATCGAACGTGACCTGGAGGCCGGTGCGTGGAAGGTGATCACCGAGGCACGCGAGTCGGGGACCGCTGGGATCTACAGAGCCGACGGCGAGGTCCGCACAGGCCTGATCGACGAGATCGTGCACGCGATCGACGCTGACAAGCTGATTTTCGAGGCGCCGCGACGTGAGCAGCAGGTGTGGTTGTTGCATCGCTTTGACTGCGAGTGCAATCTCGGCAACATCGTGCCTGAGGATGTGCTGTCGCTGGAGACGCTGCGATTGGGACTGCGCTCTGACACGGTTGAGCGCTTCGCCCGGGACGGCGGCGCTTGAGCGCCTCGCCCCCTGCCGGTGACCCGTTGCCGGGCAGCGCAGGGGGAGCGGGGCCGGCAGGAGTCCAACCATCCCGCATCGGTGTGAGCGGGCGTGGCCCTGCCGACGAACGCGTCGCGCGTATCGTGTTTGTGTTGCTTGTTGCCGGTTGCTTCGCCGCGCTGCTCATCACCCAGCGGCTCAAGCACACGCCCACGCTTGTGCAGGAACCCAAGCTGACCCCCGTGATCGCGCCCGCGTCGAGTGGCGAAATCAAAGAAGAGCACATCGCCTTCAAGCTGGCCGATGCCGACGATGTGACCGTGACGATCGAAAGCGTTGGGGGGAACAGTGTCGCGACGCTCGTGCGCGAGCTGCCGGTGGCGCGCTACAAAATCCTGTCGTTGCGCTGGAACGGTCGCGAGGGAGCGGCACGTAGCTACAGGATTCTGAGGCGCGCCACCGGGTACACGACACTGCTGCCAGCCAACCACGGTCGGTTGGCCCCCGCGGGGGAATATCGCGTGCGGCTGAGCCTGCGCAAACAGAACCGCTCGCTTTACCTGCCAAGGAACTTCACCCTGGTGAAGCCGTGATTGCCACCACGCTGCCTGGCGCGGGCGTGCTGCTCGCGATAGCGATCGCCGCCGCCGTGTCGATCGCCGTGCTAACGCTGGCAATGCGCCGCGACCCGCGCGCGTTTCCTGTGATCGCCGTGATCGCGCTGCCATTTCGCCTACCGATTTCGAGCGACGGGCGCACGGTGAACCTATTGCTGCCACTGTATGCGGTGGTGGCCGCGGGCGTGCTTGCGCATCTGCTGCCGCGCCTGCTGAAACGCCAGGGAGGTTATGATTCAGCCCCTCCCGCCCGTCCTGCGATGCTGTTGGACTGGCTGCTGCTGGCGGCGGTCGTGTTGTATGCGCTGCAGGCCAGCTACTCGAGCGACATCGAGAAGGCGGCGGAGAACATTGCGTTCTTCTATGTGCCGTTTGGATTGTTGTATGTGCTGCTGCGCGAGGCTCCGTGGACGCGGCGGCTGCTCTTCACCTGTGTCGCCGCAGCGGTTGCGCTGGCCGTCGTTTTCGCGGGTGTTGGCTTCGTCGAGTATTACCGCAAAGCGCTGTTTCTCAACCCGAAGGTGGTGGCGTCCAACGAATACGGCAACTACTTTCGCGTTAATTCACTGTTCTTCGATCCAAGCATCTACGGGCGCTTCCTGGCGCTGGTGATGATCGCGGTGACCACGGCGGTGCTGTGGGGTCGCGAGCGCCGCACGCAGCTGCTGGGCGCACTTGTGCTCGTATGGCTGATGGGCGGGCTGATCACGAGCTTCTCGCAGTCGAGCATCGCGGCGCTGCTATTGGGATTGGCGGTGCTGGCGGCATGGCGCTGGGATGTGCGCGCCACCGTGTATGTGTCGCTCTCGCTTGCAGCAATCGGTGCGGTCGTGGTGCTCGTGGCGCCGTCGAATCTGCACTTCGGCCTGAACGGGTCCGGCGGTTCGGCCAACAACGCCACCAACGGACGCACCAAACTGATCTCCGGTGGCCTTGAACTGTTCGCGCAAAAACCGCTGACCGGCTATGGGTCGGGCTCGTTTGAAACCGAGTACAAGCGCCACGGCAACGCAACCGCGGCGAACGCGACCTCGGCCTCCCACACGATCCCCGTGACGATCGCAGCCGAGCAGGGGATCGTCGGATTCCTCCTATACGCGGCATTGCTTGTGGTCGCGTTCATAACGCTGTTCTCCGGTGCCGGGCGCTCGCCTCCGCGGATCGCGATCGCCGCCTGCTTTGCGGCGCTCGTGCTGCACACGTGGGTGTATGCGGACTTCCTGGAGGACCCCCTGACCTGGACGCTGCTGGGAATCGGCGTGGCGCTTGCGAGGGCCCGCAACGGGATTTTTGCGGAAGACAATCTCGCGAGGGCATCCGAAGGCTCGCCCTCTTCGCCGGTCGCTGCGCCGGGGTGACGCGCCGCGCCGGGACGATAGAGGCCCGGTGCGCCCGTTAGGTTCTGAGGAGTGCTCGGCTACCTGAAGCGACTCGTGAAGACGGGCGCGGCCTATCAGGCCGCGGAAATCGTGGCCAAGGGCATCGCGGTGTTGACGCTGCCGCTGTACACCGCGCACGCGTCGACGGCCGCCTACGGCGCGTACAACCTGCTGTTGACGACGGTGATCCTATCGAGCATCGTGCTGCGCCTTGGCCTGGGGGAGGCGTTCGTGCGCTTCTATTTCACCGACGCGGACCAGGAGCGCCGTGCACGCATTGCGCGCACCGTGACCGCCACGGTGGCGTGGGCGACGACGGTGGTGTCGCTGATCTGCGTGGCGCTGGCGGGCCCGCTGTCGAGGCTCGTGCTCGGCTCTGAGGATCCGCTGCTGATGGACTGCGCGATTCTCGGGTTGTGGGCGTTTACGAACATCGAGATGGTCTACGCGCAGCTGCGCGTAGACGAGCGCGCGCGCGCCTACATGATCGCCTCGGGTGCCAACGTGGCGATGACTGTGGCATTCACGATCGCGCTGGTCGTGTTCGCCGATCAGGGCGCGCGCGGCCTGTTGCTCGGCAACTTCGGCGCGAGCGCGCTCGTGGTGCTCGGGCTGTGGTGGACTCTGCGCAAGCGCTTCTCGTTGCGCGTCCGCGGCGGAGACCTGCGCGCGATGCTCGTGTTCGGTCTGCCGACGGTGCCTGCGGACGCGAGCGTGTATGCGCTGCAGGTGATCGATCGCTATTACCTTTTTCGCGTCGTCAGTCACGAAGCCGCCGGCGAATACGCGATCGCGGTGCAGCTCGCGACGGTCGTGTTCGTGTTCGTGCGCGGCTTCCAGTACGCGTGGCCTCCGCTTGCGTATTCGATCGACAGCGACGTGGAGGCGTCGCGGCTGTACTCGCTCGTGACCACCTATTTCGTACTGGCGACCGGCGTGGTGGTCGCCGCGGTGGCGCTGCTCGGCCGCTGGCTCGTGCGGCTGCTCGCCCACCCCGAATACTTCGGCGCCCACAGGGCGCTGCCGTGGCTGGCGCTCGGCTGGACGCTGTACGGGCTCTATCAGGTGATGATCGTGATCACCGGCAGGGCACGCGTGATGCAGCGCAACATTCCCGCCGCCAGCGCCGGCCTGGCGGTCAACGTACTACTACTACTCGTGTTGGTGCCAAAAGGCGGCCTTGACCTCGGCCTGGCGGGCGCGGGGATCGCTCTGTGCGGTGCCTACGTTGCGATGGTGGCGATCATGCACCTGCTCACCCGCAACGTGTTTGCCGTGGACTTCGAGTGGCGCCGCCTGGCCCAGCTCACGGCGATCCTTGCGGGCGTGGCCCTCTCCGGCGAGCTGCTGCTGCCAACGGTTGGTTTTGGAGGCCTGGCACTGCGAGTCGCATGGCTCGCGCTGATCCCGGCGTTGCTGCTGCTCACCCGCTTCTTCGCGCCCCACGAGCGCGAGCAGGCACGAGCGCTCGCGATCGACGCGCGTCGTCGCGTGGCGGCGTTTCGCGCCGGCCACGGCGACGTTGAGGCGTACGCCGATGATCCCCTGAAGGACATCTGATTTTGAGGGATCGTTCGACTGATCCAAAGCAAGCGTCCATAAACCCTCAAGTTGCGGGCTTTTTCGACCGATGAGGCGACCGTGCGTGAACATTCCGTCAACCCCCAACGACCGGCCGGTCGGCGCGAGCTTGCGCGTCGCGCCGAAGCATTGCGCCGCTATCGCGCCGATGAGCGCGTGCAGAGTATTGCGGCCGCTGGCGAGCTTGCCTATCTACGTTCCCAGCTGCGCTCCGCCGCGCGGCTGACGGCACGCCTGGCGGCCACGCGCGAGGTCGAGGAGATGGCGCGGCTCGTGGTCGACGAGCTGCACGAGACATTTGCCTTCTATCTCGCGGCGGTGCAGCGCCTCGACGACGACGGTCTGCTGCGCTTGATCGCCGCGCGCGGGCCGCTGGCGGAGGTGATGACCGAGTTTCTGCTGGTGGAGCAGTCCGTGGAGGAGGGAGTCAACGGACGCGTGGCCCGCTCCGGCGTGACGGCGCTCGTGCCGGACACGCGCAAGGATCTGGACTACATCTCACGTGACCCGGAGACGGATCCCCGCTCGGAGCTGAGCGTCGCGATCGTGGTGGACGGCGCGGTGTGGGGAGTGCTCAACATCGAGGCGGTCGAGGCGGGCGCGCTGGGCGAGGCGGAGGCGGTGCTCGTCGAGGCGATCGCCGCGAGCCTCGGCTCGGCTCTGCACAGGGTCGAGCTGATCGCCGACATCGAGCGCTCGTTCACGACCACGCTCGCGGTCGTCACGAGCACGGTGGAGGCCAAGGACGACTACACCGCGTGTCACGGTAGCGACGTCGCCGAGCTGGCCGAACGTGTGGCGCTGCGCATGGGGCTGAGCCTCAAGCAGGCGCGCGAGGTGCACTACGCGGCAATGCTCCACGACGTCGGCAAGATCGCCGTGCCAAGCGAGATCCTATGCAAGGAAGGGCCGTTGACCGAGGACGAGTGGGTCGTGATGCGCAGCCACACGGTCGTCGGCGCCGAACTGGTCGAGCGCATCGACGCGTTTGCCCACCTGGCACCGGCGATCCGCTCCAGCCATGAGCGCATCGACGGCATGGGCTATCCCGATGGCTTGGCGGGCGAGCGGATTCCGCTGGCGGCTCGCATCGTGGCGGCGTGCGATACCTATGACGCGATCGTCACCGACAGGCCCTATCGCGCCGCGCGCACGCCCCCGCAGGCGCGCGAGGAGCTGTTGCGCGCGTGCGGCTCACAGTTGGATGAGGGTGTGGTCGCGGTCTTGCTGGAGGAGCTCAGCTCGTAGCTTCGAGGTTGTAGGCCGCGGCGGCCTCACGCAGGCCCTCTCCGCGCGATGGCCACAACGTCGCGGTGACGTGGCGCCAGTAGCGCTTGGGGGAATGTCCCGGCAATGCCAGCGCGGCCAGGGCGCGTAGCGCGTAGGACCAGGCTGTCAGCCAGCGCACCGCGAGCGCCGCCGCACGCGAATGGTGCTTGCGCATGTAGAGGTCGCGGTTGCGCGCCAGCTCGACGATGCGCCGCTCGGGCACCGCGCCGGTCGATAGCTGCTCGTGATGGATCGCAAGCGCATCGGGCACATACAGACTGCGCCAGCCAGCGTCGCGCAGACGCCGTGCGAAGTCGACCTCGTCGGAGTACACGAAGAAATCGGGGTCGAGGTAGTTGACTTGTGCGGCCGCCTCGCGTCTAACGAGCAGCGCCGAGGATTGGCACCAGTCGCACAGGCGAGTGCGCTTGCCCTTGCTCTGCACGGTGTAGAGCCGGTGCAGGAAGAGAGCGCCGGCGAGTGCCGTCAGCGGAGTCGGAAAACGCCAGGCACAGGCCTGAGCGTCGCCTCTCGCGCCTGCCACATTGGGACGCAGCAGCTTCGCGCCCGCGCAGGCGGCGCGCGGAGTTTGCTCGAGCGCGTCGTGCAATGCAAGCGTGGCGCCAGGCTGTAGCTCGGAATCCTCGTTGAGCAGCAGCGCATAGCGTCCACGTGCGCGGCGCAACAGCTCGGAGTCGTTGAGGGCCTTGCCGCGTCGCTGTGAGAGTGCGATCACCTCGCCGCGGACCTGTCCAGTGGCCGTCTCGCCGAGCGACCGGTGGCCGCGTGCCGCGCTGGCGGACCCATCGCGCGAGCCGTTGTCGAGCACGAGCACCTCGCTGACAAACGGCAGCTCGTCGCGATCGCGCGCGATCGCGTCGAGCCCCCGCAGCAGCAGCTCGCGCTGGGAGGTGTTCACAACGCAGTAGCTCAGCTCGATGTCGGTCACGCGAGCACCCTACATCCGGGGGGCGCTCGCGCACGACGCCGCGAGCGTCAGAGCGCCCTTTCGTGCCAGCAGGCGCCGCCTGCGGGTGGGTTGGTTGTGGGAGTCCCGCAACTCCGCGGCTCCCAAACGGTTGAACTTCATAGGACGATATGCACTAGAATTGTCTAGCTGTCCGGCCTTTCCGCTATGTGGACTAGGATGGGCGCAGCGAGTCGCACGAGGAGAGGGGTCGTTCTTATTATGGGACGCGACATCAACAGCCATATGGAGGGTCTGATGGGGAATAAGTCAGAACGCAGGCGTCTGTCCGCACGGACGCAGGTCTCAACGGCAGCGCTGGCGCTTGGCGCGCTTGTAGCCGCAGCCGCGGTTGGCAGTGGCGCAGCCGGTGCCGCACCGAGCGCCCACGCGGCGCGCACGCTCAACCTGAACGACAGCGCCAACCTGAATCTGAGCAACAAGAAAGGCTTCGAACTCAAAGAGTCGGGCAAAGCTTCGGGCTCGCTGCCGGGAACGATCTACATCCAGCTGAAGGTCGCCTCAGAACGCTCGGTGACAGCCAGCATCCAGGTGTATCCGAGCGGCGGCTCGCTAAAGGCGAGCGCGAGCGGCAGCTACCGCGTTGATAGCTCCTCAACGGCTTCTTTCTCGGGTAAGCTGAACATCACCGGCGGCAGTGGCCGCTACTCCAAAGCGAAAGGCTCAGGCCTGAGCTTCAGCGGTACCGTGCACCGTCCGGGCGACTCTGTCTCGGTGCGTGTGAGCGGCAACATGTCGTATTAGCGAGGAGAGACATTGTCCAGCGCGCTGAAACCTCGGGTCCGTCGGACGGCCATCACGAGGGCCCACGCCCTCGCGCTTGAGCTGCTTATCTGTGGATGCCTGCTTGCCGCGATGCCCTTCGGCGTCTCGGTAGCGCAGGCATCGGAGGCGGTTTCCCTGCAGAGCTCGTTCACGCCCGACAAGTTGGGCGCGTCGACCACGATCGGGTTCGGTTTTACGATCTCGAGCACGACCGGCGGGTTGCCCTCGCCGCTGACGCACCTTGATCTGCGCATGCCGCAGAACATGAACTACATAACAAGCTCGCTCGGTCTCGCCACGTGCGAACCCGCACAGCTCATAGCAAAGGGTCTCGCCGGCTGTCCGGCGAACTCGCAGCTCGGCTATGGAAGTGCCTTCGTCGAAGTGCCGTTCGGTGAAACCTCAGGTCGCGAGATCCCGAATATCGAGGCGCTGATGGGACCGCCCCACGATGGCAACGTCGTGGTGCTGTTCTACGCCAATGGGCTCGCCCCGGTCTACGCTCAGATCGTCTTCCAAGGCGAACTTGTATCGGCTGGCGGCGGATTTGGCGAAAGCCTGAACGCCCCGATCCCGCTGATCCCGAGCGTGACCAACGGGCCTCCCGTGTCGATCATCAACGTCAATTCGACGATCGGGCCCAACCATCTCACCTACTACAAGCGCGTTCACGGCAAACTGGTGGGCTATCACCCGCAGGGCGTGGACGTGCCGGAATCGTGTCCCCGTGGTGGCTTCCCGTTCTCCGGGGAATTCGGGTTCCTCGATGGCAGCACGGTCGTCGCGAAGAGCACCGTGCCCTGTCCGCCGCCGACGCATCATAAGAAGAAGAAATAGTCCCTGGCAGGGACTGATGGCGTCCTCCAGGGCTGGGTCTCCCAGTCCTGGAGGATCGGCTATCGCCGCGTAGTTGGCGGCGGCGAAGATCTGCGGCCGTGGGTTTCTTATCGCGGCGGAGTCCTATCCGGCGGAGCGGAGTCCAAGCACTCAAAACCGTCGAGTCCCAGGCTGGGCTCCAGGCGCAGCGGCGTCGAGCGGCGGCTGAGCGCATGCGGGGCATGCTCGGTCACGATCCAGTAGATCCTACGCGGACGAGTTGATCACGCAGCGGCGCGTCGAAGCGCGGACCGAAGAGCAAGCCGAGGCCGGACGGCCCGCCGTTGCCAAACGCTGAGCCGGCGTCTGTTCTGGACGCCTCGGCGTTGATGGCTCTCATGCACGATGAGGACGGCTCGTCCATTGTCATCGATGCGATTGCGGCCGGGACGGCTATCAGCGTCGCGAACTGGGCCGAGGTGCTCACCAAGGCTGCGGCAGACGGAGATGACCGCAAGCCGTAGCCGAGCGGGTGAGCCTGGGGTCACGCATCGACCTCCTGCGCTTACGGCAGCGAACCGGCGTCGAAGCCGTCATTACCATCAACGAGCAAGCGATCGCGGCCATCGAGCGATAGTGGAGAGAGCCGGGGGTCGGGACCGCGTTACTTGCGCTGGAGCATGTTTAGCCTGCTGCTCTGCGATGTGTGGGCCTAGCCGCTCCCATTGTCACGGCGATGGCTGTTCCACCCGCCAGCTTCTGACCATGTCGGTTACTCTGGCTTACAACCACGAGTGTCCCTCGATGACGGTGGGGCTCTCGGACCTCGCCCACCCGGCAGTGAGCCATCTCGATCGCTCGTCGTGCGGCCCTCAACGTGTCCCCTTTGAGGGCCGGCACGACGCAGGACGGGAGGGGTGATGCAGCTTCAGCATTCGCCTCTTCTTCCTCACGCTGTTTGAGCGCGGCTGCTTCTGAGGCGTATCTAGCGGCTGCTTCTTTGGCTTGCTGTTCTTCGTGTTCGCGTGCGACCTGGTGGCGCTTAGCTTCCGCTTCCACGGTGTATCGATGAGCTTCTTGCTGGAGTATTTCGAGGTCGCACCCGGACGGTGGCGTAGCTTCGTATGGCGCTCCACCGATTCCGTCGGGGTATCCGCCGGTGTAGTAGTAGCTGAAGGTGTTGTCGCCGCCGGATCTCGTCTCGCCGGCGAGATTCGACGCGATGACCTCATACCAGTACGTGTAGCCAGGCTGGAGGCCCTGCACTAGGCCGCTCACCGTCACCTCGCCGGCACCCGCGGGGATCGGCCCACCGAGCGTCCGAGGGCCTTCGGGCGTTCGTTCGCCGCTTTCCGATGGATTGCGCACCTGCTGGACGATCACGAATTCATAGGTCGTTGCGCTGTTCTGCGGATTGATCTGCGCTTCTAGGACGGCGCCCGCTGGGGTAACTTCCACCAGCCCCACATGTTCGATCGTGGGTTTGATCGCTTCGCACGCAGTGAGTGCGGCCGCATGCGAGGCAGAGCAAAGGGAACCAGCGATGACGGTGATCGCGACCGAGGCGAGTTGAACGCCTCGCCTCGCCCGCCGTACTCTCCCGCTGATCATCAAAGGCCTCTCTCTATCTAACTATCCCGATGATCGGACCATATAGGACAGCTTACGCTTCGCGCAACTTCGGCCGGCGAATGTCTTACAGGCGACCAGCGGCACGCTCCGTCGCGATCAGGTCTTCGAGCTCGCCGAGCACGGTCTCAGGCACGGCCAGTCCGGCTGGCTGACGAACGTGATCGGGCTCTCCCGGCGGATGGCGGTGATATGGGACCTCGGGGTGGCCGTCGGGATCGAACTCATAGCGCACCCGGACGGCGCCGGCTTGCCCGTGATAGGAGTAGGTGGTCAGATACAGCCCCTCGCGCTCCTGCGCTTCGCCGGCGCAGTGCTCTGACCAGCGCTCGGTGAGCGTGAAGCTGATTCGCTCGTCGGGGTCGGCGTCCTCATCCTCGTCGGCGCCGGGCAGCAAGACCGCGCGCATGTGGACGAGCCCGAGCGGCGGATCGTCTTCCCAGCGCGGGAGTTCCCGGCCGCTGAAGTCCAGCAGGTAGCCGCGAGCATTCAGCAGCGCATGCAGCTCCTCAAACCGGCGGGAGACGAACGTGCTGATGTGCGACACCGCGCGGTTCTACCAGACAAGGTTCGGGAAGTAGCGACCGCCTATGTTGATTTCGTCGATTTTGTCGATACTCATGCTAGGCTCTATTTCGTCAGCCAAGCAGCTTGGGGGTTCACGATGACGGATTTCGACAAGCAGTACTGGAAGATCAAGGAGTTCGCCGACCACTTCAGCCTGGACCGCAGCACGGTCTACAACCAGATCGAACGCGGCGAGATCCGGGCGATCCGCATCGGCAAGACCGCGCTGCGGATCCCTACTGAGGAGGTCAAGCGCATCCTGGACGGCTTCGCGGCGCCCAGCGAGCAGCCCCGCGACCTGGATGCTCGCGCGCGCGAGTTCCAAGCACGCACCAGCCGCACAATCGCTGACTTCGCCGCCGCCTGGCGCGAAGGCAAGATCAAGGACACCCCCCAGAACGCCCGCGACGCGATCGAAGCGCTCGCCCTGCGCGAGGCGATGCAACCTAGCGCCACAGCCGCCTAGAACGGCGCGAGCGGGACAGTTCCGCCCATTGCGAAATCGCGTCGCCCGTGGGGTAGGATCACCCCAGAGGTGAGGTATGCGCCCGAACGCAACCCCTCAATCCCGCATGGATACAGGGGTCGCCGTTCCTTCCTAGGAGGCAGCGTCGGCTGCCAAGGGGTGCGAGTGCCCCGACCCGTGAGGGCGGCTCTCTAGTCCTGCCTGTGGCCGGTGAATTCGGCTTCTAGTCCTGCAGTGCCAGGCTGGCCGGCACGCGCGCCGCGAAGTAGCCGGGGATCGCCACCATCAGCACGGCGGCAGCGGTGACCAGCGCGAGGCTCGACAGCGCCACGATCACGCCGACCGAGCTGACAACGGGATAGTTGATCACGATGTTCAGCGCACGGTCGAGCAGCTGCTGGCCAAACAGCCCGAACACTGCGCCGCTGAAGCAGCCGACGCCGAGCAGCATCAGGCTCTCCAGCAGGATCGTGTACCAAAGTTCGTTGGGTGGGAAGCCCTCCAGCTTGAGCTTCGCAAGGCGCGGGCGACGCTGCCAGATCATGGCGCCCATCGCGGCCGCCATCGCCATAACCGCCGCCACGAGAATCAGCGTCGCGATCTGCGAGAGCCTTGTCAGCCCCTGGCGGGTGATCGTGCGCAGCTTGTCTTCGTGCTGGCGCGCAGTCTGCACGGACAGGCCCGACTGCGAGCCGAGCACGGAGCGCACTTCGCTGACACCCCGCGATGGGCTCACTCCAGGCTTCATCAGCACGTTGTAGGCGCTCGCGTCCGCGCTGTCCCACGCGCTTGCGTAGTCGTTTGCGCTCACGATCACCGCGCCCGGGGCCCAACCGATATTGGTGCTGACGGCAGCCACCCTGAACGTTGTGGGCACAGGCGATGGCAGCGTGAAGGACTGACCAATTTTCAGGTGATGTTCTTTGGCAAGCGCTAGCGACACGACCGCCCAGCCGCCTTCGCGCACGCGCGCATCGGCCTGCTCGACATTGCCTTCCACGAGCTGGCTTGGCGGGACCAGCGGAGAGGCTTCGCCCGGTGGAGCGATCACCCAGATGCGCCGGTCGTTGTAATTGAGCAGCCCACCGCGATACAGTCGCACCGTGCTCACTCCGGGCAGTGCCTGCAGCCTGGAGAGCGCACTCGGGGTAAAGGGCGTGGTCATCAGCAGATCGGAGGAGCCCGATGGCGACACCCAAACGTCGGTTGCGGCGTTCATGTCCGTTGCAGCATTGTCGAGCCCCTTCAACAGGTCGCTATGAGCGCCCTGAATCGCGACGCTGCCAAACACGGCAATCGCGCCCGTGGCCGCAATCGCGAGCGCACGCGAGCGCCCCGAGCGCAACTCCATCACCGCGATGTGCGGAACGGCGCTGACGATCGTCGGGGCCAGCTTGCGCACGATCGCGAGCGTCGCGGCGAGCGGCAACGCGAGCAACGCGAGCAACGCCGCGATCAACGTCACCATTCCCACGATCGCGTCCTGCGGTGCCGCCAGCAGGATCGCGAGCGTCGCTGCAAGGCACACGAGCCCTCCCAGTGTCAGCGGCCAGGAGATCGAACCGCCGGTCCCCTCCTTCGTGGCGATCGCGGCGAGCGGGTCGCGCGAGACGATGTCCTTGAACGGGCTCAACACCGCCACGCTGGCGGCGCCCATGCCGCCGATCACCGAGATCGCGATGCTCTGCCAGCTCACGACTCGCTCAGAGCCAACCGCAAACGCTGAGGACAGGTAGCCGGGATTTGAGTGAAACAGGTGGATCGAGAGCTCGTCGCCAAGCAGCAACCCGATCGCGCACGCGATCACGCCGAGCACGACCGCATCGAACATCAGCACCGCGATCACGGCCTTTGGGGTGTAGCCGTCGCGACGCAGATCGGCGATCAAGCGCCGCCGCTGGGGCACAGTCAGCAGCATCGCGTTGAACGCAAACAGGAAGCCGACAAGCGCGCTGATCACCGCGAACAGCTGCGTCGACTGATTGGTGGCGGCCGCCGCCTTGGCAAACAGCACTTCGTCATAGCTGGCCGACTCCACTCCCAAACGTCCGCCCGCGATGCGCTGCAGGCCCATGCGCACGTTTGCCGTCTGCCCCGGCGCCGCCTCGACCAGGATGCGACTCACGCGGCCCGTAAGACCACTGGCTTCCTGCGCATATTCGAGCGGACCAACCGCGATCGGGCTGGAGATCAGCGCACCGATCTGCTTTTCGGTGAGGCGCTGGTAGAGACCCGCTTCGCTCACGTGCCCGAGTGCTTCGACCGAAACGATGCTGCCAAACTTGTGTACACCGACTTTGCCGGCCACGGGCGTGGGCAACACGATCGCGCTGACGCCTCCAAACGGGTTGAGACCAACTTTGTGGACGAGCGCACCCTTGAGCTTCAGCAGCGACCCGTCGGCCCCGACCAGCTCGACCGATTCACTGCCCTTCGGGCCGCGTATGTTCGCGCTGACTTCCAGCAGTGGCGCGGCCACGCGCACGCCGGCAAGATGACGCACTTCGCCAACGAGCTTTTCCGAGAAGCCCTGTGCATTGCGCGCGGTGAGCTGTAGCTGCGCGGAGCCCACGATCCCGCTGTTGAGCTGTCCCACCGAGCTGGACAGGCTCGCGCTGGCGATCTGCGAAGCAAACAGCAGCGCCACCCCGGCGGCGATCCCGACGACCGCAAAGCACTCCTGCAGTGCGCGCGCGCGCAGGCGCACACGGTAGAGGTGCAGCACGTTTGCGAACTTCATCGGCCGCTCACCTCGCGCCGACAGGGGCGAACCCCTGATTCGGGTCGTAGTCCACGAGTTTGCCGTCTCGCAGTGCGAGCACCCGGTCGGCGTACCCCGCGGCCTGCGGGTCGTGGCTGACGAGCACGATCGCCACGCCGCGCTCTCGGCAAAGTTCGGTGAGCAGCTCGAGCACCTCCCGTCCTCGCTGCGTGTCGAGGCTGCCGGTGGGCTCGTCTGCCAGCAGCAGCTTTGGCTCAGTCGACAATGCCCTGGCGATCATCACGCGCTGGCGCTCTCCCATCGAGAGCGTCTCCGAGCGGTGGGTAAGGCGCCCGCCGAGCCCAAGGCGCTCGAGCAATGGTTGCACGCGTTCGTGGGCCTCTTTCCACGGCGTGTTCTTGAGTAGCTTCAGAACGGTGTTGTCGATCGCCGTGACGCCCGGCAGCAGGTCGAAGTTCTGGCGCACGAATCCCATCTCCGCGAGGCGGAAGTGCGACGCCTCGCGCTCTGAGAGCGAGGAGATGTCGCGGTCGTTGACGAGTACTTTGCCGCTGGTGGGCGCAAGCAGTGCCGCGACCATCAACAGCAGCGTCGTCTTGCCGGACCCGCTCGGTCCGTACAGTGCGACCATCTCTCCGGCCGCAACCGACATCGACACACCATCGACCGCGCGCACCGTCTCCTCACCGGCGGTCTGGTAGTGCTTTACGAGATCACGCAGCTCCAGCATCCCCAACCCCTCCTCCCTTGCGGCTGGCTGGTAGTGACCATGCTACCCGCCGTCCCTCCGCTTGACCTGAGAAGAAACCCTATCTGAGATTGTCCAGCTTTGGCGCCTGCGGCTCGCGGCCATCGCCGCCACCGGGCTGTTGGACGGTGGCGTCCTCGGGCTGTGGGACGGCTGTGCCGTCCGGCTTTGGGTTGGCGACATGCTCGAGCTCGCCGATTTCAACGCTCTCAGAGCTCGGTTTGCGCCACGGCGCCAGCCTGACGGCACTGCCCAGATGACGCAGCCTGAATACGAGCAGCGTGGGAGCAGCCAATGGGCCGGTCGTGGCGAGTACGGCCCTGCTCACGGGTGCCAGCTGGGCGCTCTGCGCTTCGGTGGTTGACAGATAGTTGGCGATCATCGCGGCAAGGATCACGGTGTGGCGGCGACCGTGCGGGAGCTCGCGTGCCGCTCGCTCTGCTCGTTCGGCCAGCCAGTTCATCCGCTGTGCCGCTCGCTGCGGGCCGTAGTACTCGACGAGGCTGCGGTGGCCCGCGGCCTCGTCCTCGCGTTTGTCGATCAGGTTGTCAAGCAGCGAGTGAAGACCTCCGATCCAGGGGAAGTAGGCGCGGTCGATCGCGGCAACCTCGTGTCTGTCAAGCCGCGCCTCGGCTGCTGCGGCGATCAGCGCGTGCACGCCGAGTGAGGAGCCAGCCGCGGCGGCGGTCTCCCACCAGCGCAGCTCGGCTCCCTCCGGCGTGGCATCGCTTGCCCAGCGTTCGAGGCCCGTGTGATCTCCCTGCGATTCGCTCAGGTTGAGGCTCTGGAATGCGACGATTCGCGCGGCGCCCGCGCGTGCTCGCGATCCCACCAGTGCGTGTGAGGGCAGGCTCGCAAACGCCGTGCGGCACTGCTCGACCAGACGGCTGAGATAGCCGCCGTCCTCGCGCCGGGGATGGTGCTCGTACCAGTCGAGCGGCGTAACGAGCGCACCCGCCTCGTGGGCACACTCCTCCGCGGTGTGCGGACAGCCGAGCGCGTACACGAGCGCTTCGTGCAAGCGTCTGCCGTCGCGAATCGGATCGGGGCTCGGTTGCTCGCCAAGCATGTCAAGCAGGTTGTAGGCGGCCTGAAACGCGCTCGTAGCGGCGGTCACTCGTGCGCGCTGCCCGCGAGGCACGAACGCCGCAAACGCCGCGGCGCCCTCGATATTGCCGCGCTTGTCAAGCGCGGCGAGCGCTAACTGCCGCAGTTCGGGATCGGGTATGAGCTTTGCCTGCCGCCGCCAGCGGGCAATATGAACGCACACGCGTGGGAACACGGTGAGCCAGTAGTTGCATGCCGCGCGTGCAAAGGTTGTCGCCAGTGCCACGCGATTGTGCGTAGCCAGCCGTATTGTCTTGCTTCGGTGCGCGTCCAAGTAGTCGACCCCTCCTCCTACACACCACCCTACGACCATGCGCTCTGTCGTGCGTTGGGGGTGGCTGGCGCTGATGTCGAGCTGATCACCAGCCGTTTTGCCTATGGCCCTGTCGTGGGGTCCGATCGGTATGTGCGACGCGAGCTGTTCTACCGACTCGCGCGTGGCGCTCCGGGGGGTCGCCTGCGGATGGCGAGCAAGCTCGCCGAGCACGTGCCCGACATGCTGCGCTACCGTCGCGTTGCGCGCGCCGCTGACGTCGTGCACTTTCAGTGGCTGGCAGTTCAGCATCTCGATGCCCACCTGCTGCCCGCTGGAGGTCGCAGACGAGGGGCGGCCGGACGCTCGCCGAGTGCAGGGAAGGGGCCGGCGCTGGTGCTCACCGCCCACGATCTGCTCCCGCGTGAGCCTCGCAGGGGCCAGCTCGCGGCGCAGCGGCGTCTGTACGGGCGCTTCGACGCGATCGTCGTGCACTCCAGGCATGGCCGCACGCGCTTGATCGACGAGCTCGGGGCCGATCCCGACCGCTTGCACGTGATCCCGCACGGCGTGTTCGCGCACCTGGCCAAACGACCCGCGAGCGAGGCTCCACCGCGGCCTCCGTTTGAGACGGACAAGCCCGTTGTGCTGATGTTTGGCCTGATGCGTCCCTACAAGGGGATCGATGTGCTGCTGGACGCGTGGCGCGGAGCCGACGGGCAGGCGCCGATCGAGGACGCCGAGTTGTGGATCGCCGGGATGCCAAAGATGGACGTCTCGGCTCTGCGCGCGAGTGCTCCGGTTGGCGTCAGGTTCGACCCGCGCTTCATCAACGACAACGAGCTGTTCGCCTACTTCGAGCGTGCCGACCTCGTCGTGCTGCCCTACCTGCAGGCCGACCAGTCGGGAGTGCTGTTCACCGCCCTGGCATTTGGCAAGCCGTTGCTGCTCAGCGACGTGGGAGGTTTTCCGGAGATGGCCGACACGGGTGCCGCGCGGATCGTGCCGGCGGGCGACGCCGGCGCTCTCGGCCATGCGCTGCGAGAGCTGCTTTCAGACAGGGCCACCCTGACCGAAATGTGCGTGAGGGCCAGGGCAGCCACCCAAGGACGTTACTCCTGGCAGGCCATAGCGCAAGCTCATATCGAGCTGTATGAGCAGCTCCTGCAGGACGTGCCACGGCGGTGAGCGGCTCACTCGGACACAATGCGCGCAGATGCATGTCGCTCTCGAGATCGTGTTTTGGCTTGCCGTCGGCCTGATCGTGTGGACGCAGATCGGCTATGCGCTGTTCGTCGCTGCGCTGGCACGCCTACTCGCGCCAGCGCCACAGGCCGCCGGGGCGAGTAGGGAACGCCGTCGGCGCAGGCCCGTCAGGGCCGGAGCCTCTCCTCCAAAGGAAAGGGAAGGGGAGAACATGTCGGTGTCGTTGATCGTCGCCGCGCATGACGAGCAGACCGTGATCAGCGCCAAGGTTGCCAATGCGCTCGCGCTCGAATATCCGCGCGAGTTGCTGCAGGTGATCGTCACGTGCGACGGTTGCACGGACCAGACCGCCGCCAGTGCGCGTGAGGCGGGCGCCGACCTTGTGCTCGAACTTCCGCGTGGCGGCAAGATCGTCGCCCAAGACACCGCCGTGGAGCGAGCAAACGGCGAGATCGTGGCGTTCTCTGACGCCAACGCGCTGTGGGAGCCCGGCGCCCTGCGCGAGCTTGTGGCCGCGTTTGACGACCCTCAGGTCGGCTACGCGTGCGGGCAGGTCCGTTTCGTGCATGGCTCAGACGGCACGGCGGGTGGGCCGCCCATTTCAGGAGGCAGGCCCCCCATCGCGGGGGACAAGCAGGCCACCAACCAGGAGGGTCTGTACTGGCGCTACGAGATGGGGGTGCGCGAAGGCGAGTCGCGGCTGTCGTCGATCACGGCCGGCAACGGTGCGATCTACGCCACTCGCCGCGGATCCTACATAGTGGTCGATCCGATCATGGGACACGATCTCTCATTTCCGTTCAACATGGTCAAGCGCGGCTGGCGAGCGGTGTACGTGCCGAGCGCATGTGCCACTGAGAAGATGGTGCCCTCGATCGAGGGCGAGCTGGCTCGCAAGCGACGCATGATGAGCCACACATGGCCGATCGTGCTACGCGGTGGGATGCTGTCCCCGCGCGGCTACACGCCGGGCTATGCGCTGATGATCCTCTCCCACCGCCTGCTGCGCTACAGCACCCCGTTCCTACACACGCTCGCGCTGGCTGCCAACGTCGCGCTCGTGGCCACGGGTGCGCCGACGCTGTACAGGTTCACGCTTGCCATGCAGATCGCGCTGCTCGCCGCCGCCGGTCTCGGTGGAGTGCTGCGCGCACGCGTGCTGTTGATCGCGCGCTACTACGTGCTGACCACGGCCTCGCCCGCCGCCGGTCTATGGGACTGGCTGCGCCACGGTACCGCGGCGTCTTGGGAAGCTGCGGAAGGCACGAGGTGATCCGTCGCGCGATCGACATCGTCCTCGGCACGCTCGCGCTGATCGTCGCAGCGCCGGTGATTGCGGTGGCCATGGTGGCGATCAGGCTTGAGTCGCGTGGGCACCCGATCTACCGTCAACGCCGTGTGGGCAAGGACGGCGTGCCGTTCGATCTGCTCAAGCTGCGCACGATGGTTGCGGGCGCCGAGCGCATCGGAGCAGGCCTTGCGATCAACGAGAACGACCCGCGCGTCACGCGCGTAGGCACCCTATTGCGCAGAACCTCGCTGGATGAGCTTCCCAATCTCCTCAACGTGGTGCGCGGCCAGCTGTCGTTCGTCGGCCCGCGACCCACAATCCCGGTGCAGGTCGCGCAATACACCGAGCGTCAGCGCGGCCGGCTTGCGGTCAAGCCGGGTATCACCGGCTGGGCACAGGTCAACGGGCGCGCCTCGCTGCCCTGGAGCGAGCGCATCGAGCTCGACCTCTACTACATCGAGCACCGCTCGCTCGCGCTCGATCTGCGTATCCTGGCGCGCACCGTGACGATGGTCTTCGGCGGCGCCGGCCTCTACAAGGGTCAAACGGGAGGTTGGCAGGATGGATGAGCTTCGTCCGGACCGCACGCCCGCTGGATTGGGGGGATTTGCTGTGCGTTCCGGTGGTTGCCAGGGCGCCCCCGCCATCATGCTGACAGGTGTCGGCAAGCGCTATGACATCGTGTCGTGCTTTGCTGCGCTCACGACGGTCGTGGCGGTCGACCCCAATCCGCTCGCCCCCGCGCAGTATGCGGCGCAGGTCCGCGCCGGTGCTCCCGCGATCGAGGATCCCGGCTATGTGCCGGCGCTTCAGCGGCTGTGCGAGACCCACGGCGTGGGCGCGGTGCTGCCGCTCACCGACCTCGACATCGAGGTGCTCGCACTCGCCCGCGAGCGTGGTGGACTGCCGGCGCTTGTCCCCTCCTCAGAGGTTGCGCGAGCGACCTACGACAAGTACGAGGCCCACCTGCTGCTCGAGCGCCTGGGATTGCCCTCGCCGCCGACGGTGCTCCCAGACGTGGACCTCGATGCGCTGCACTATCCGGTAATGGTCAAGCCGCGTCAGGGCTCGGGGGCGCGCTCGATCCATCTCGCCCACAGCCCCGCTCAGGCGCGCTTCTTCGTGGACTATGTGAATGAGCCGACGATGGTGCAGCGCGCGATGAACGGGCCGGAGCTATCGATCGACTGCTTGGGCGACACGCAGGCGCGCTGCCTGAACGCGATCCCGCGCACGATGCTCGAGTCGCGTGGGGGCGAGTCGATCAAGGGCACCGTGATCGATGATCCTGAGCTGGTCGTGCTCGGGCGCACCGCGATGGAGGCGCTTGGCGTGCGCGGACCCGCCACGATCCAGGTGTTCCGCGACCCCGAGCTGGGCGTGCGCATCACCGATGTCAACACGCGCTTCGGCGGCGCCTTTCCAGGACCGGCCCTGGCGGCTCAGCCAAGTCGCTCCTACCCCGAGCTGATCGTGCGGCTGGCGGCCGGCGAGTCAATCGAGCCACACCTCGGCGAGTACCGGCGGGACGTCACGTTCACGCGCTATTACTGGCAGCTGGAGCTCGATCGGCGGATGCGTCCGACCGGCAACGACATAACAGCCGGTGGACTCCCGCCGCCGAGATGTCAGAATGAGCAGCCATGACCGAGTGCGCTAAATGCGGCTCTCCGATGCAGGAGGGGCAGGACTGGTGCCTCCAGTGCGGCACCGGCAAGCCGCAGGGCTTTGGCGGCGGCCCCGGCTGGCGCACAGGTGTGGCGATCCTCGGCGCCACCGCGGTGCTTGTGGGTGGCGCGGCGGTCGCGGCGTATGCGGCGCTCAACAAGACCAAGCCCAAGCCGGCCGTTGTTGCGCTTGTCGTGAAGACGTCCACCACGCCCACCACGCCCACCACGCCCACTCCAACACCAACGCCGGGTACCCCGACCACGGTCAAAGCGGCACCGAAGATTCCGCTGCAAACGGCAACCCCAAAATCGTCATCCGGTGAAAGCGAAGGTCTGTTTCCGCCGGAAACCAAAACAACGCCCACGCCCAAAACGACGACGCCCACCAAAACGACCGAAGAATCGAAAAAAAGCTCGACCGAACCCAGCGGCTCGGAAGGTTCTGAAACAAAAACCGGCGAAGAAGCGCCGAGCGCGATGCTGCTCGACACCAACGCCGCGAGCGTCTACAACCCCTACTCCTTCCCGGCCTCCCTATTTGGCGAACCGAGCCTGGCGATCGACGGCGAAGTGAGCACCGCGTGGACCGCCCAGGTGCAGACGAGCGTTGCGCCGCAGATGGCTGAGGGTCTCGTGCTCGACCTCAAAAGTCCCCAAAAACTTGGCAGCGCGACGGTCAAGACGACCAGCGTCGGGGTGACCGTGGAAATCTACGGCGCCAACGGCAGCACGCTGCCCACCACGATCAACACACCCGCATGGACGCGACTGGCGGGCTTGAAAGTGCTCAAGAAGAAAACCACACAATTGAAGCTGAAGACCAAAGGCAAGAGCTATCGCTACGTACTGTTGTGGCTCGCCAAGGCCCCGCCCAGCTCGACCGCCGCCAATCCCGGCAGCGTGTCGATCAACGAACTCGAATTGTTCCCTCCCTCATAGCCCCTGACGGTCGAGGGGCAAGCCAGACAAGGACGCACCGACCGCGGTGTGCACCCCGCACATAAGGGAGGGAGGACGCAGTATGGCGCCGCCCATCGACCGTCAGGCTGAGCGCTTCTTGGCGGCGCGCTTACGAGGGGCCCACGCTTGGTCGAGGAATGCGGCGATCTCGTCCGTGAGACGCTCGGGCTGCAGGCGTAGCTCGACCAGCGAATTCGCTTCGATCAGGCGGGCGTTGGGGAGCTCTTCGGCGAGCATGCCCGCGTCGGAGAACGGGTGGACCGGATCGCGCCGGTGACCGAGCACGAGTGCAGGTGTCGTAAACGTGCGTCGCTCGCTGCGGTGCGGTGCGATACGACCGAAGAACAGCCCCTGCAGGACCGCGCCGCCGGGACCGGGATCCTGGCGGATGAGGTCGAGCAGCACGTTGCCGTAGTAGGGCAGTAGGCGCCGCGGCACTGCTTTGGCGACGCCTGCGATGCGCTTCATGATCGGCTCGCCAAACGTGAGCGCCACGAGGATCGGCGTGAACGTAAGCGCGGAGGACAGCAGTGCGTTGTCGAGCACGGGCATCTCGATGATCATCCCGCGCAAACGCTCGGGAGCCACCGAGGCGATCTCGAGCGATGCGTTGGCGCCAAGCGAGGTGCCCATCACGACCGCCTCGGGAATCTCGAGATGATCCATCAGCGCGATCAGCTGCTCGCCGAACTGGCTCATCGAGTAGCGCCACATGTCGCGTGGACGATCCGACTCGCCGTGGCCGAGCAAGTCGACCGTGATCACGCGGTTGCCGCGCGCGGCGAGGTCTTCGGCGAGCGGTCGGTGCATCTTCTGGGAGAGCAGCAGGCCGTGTACGAGGATTACTGGCCGCTTGGCGGCACTTGCGCGGCGGGAGGTCTTGGTGCGCGTACCGTCGCTGGCGAGCGCTGCCGGTCCGCCGCCGAAGTCGGTGTAGGTAATGCGCTGGTCGTTGAACATAAACGACGCCACCATTCAAGCGTACAGCCCCCCGAGCGCCGCCGGCCGTTCTGCCCGCCTGTCGTTCA
Source organism: uncultured Solirubrobacterales bacterium (assembly GCA_963715765.1). Lineage (GTDB taxonomy): Bacteria > Actinomycetota > Thermoleophilia > Solirubrobacterales > Solirubrobacteraceae > Palsa-744. Next base: position 1,706,201 of record OY970270.1, on the reverse strand, counting down.
CACCAGCGACACGCGGGCCCGGACGAAGCCGTGGATCGTCCGGGCCCGGCCCCCTCTCCGGAGATCATCCGTACGGGCTAACAGATGACCTGCATATACAAACCGTGGGAGGGGCCGAAGATGCGGTCAAGTCCGCGCAACTGGAGCCAGCTGTGTGGGGCATGGCAGGCGCACTCCCGATCGGCCGGGCTCAGCGGTGCGCGGTATGGCGAGGAGCGCTAGCTTTGGCTGCACAACCAATTTTTCAGGAGGGACAGACATGGCCAAGCAGCCTCAAATCATCGCCGGGCAAACAGCGGCGATCACCGGCGCCGCGCGCGGGATCGGCAAGGCGACGGCGCAGGCTCTTGTTCGCCAGGGTATGAAGGTCGCGATCGGCGACCTGGACCTTGGTGCGGCACGCGAGAGCGCCTCCGAGCTTGGCGCGAGCACCGTGGCCTTGCCGCTCGATGTGACCGATCGCGGATCGTTCACGGCGTTCCTGGACTCGACCGAAGAACAGCTGGGCCCGCTGGACGTGCTCGTCAACAACGCCGGCATCATGCAGATCGGCCGCTTCATCGACGAGGACGATCTGACCGCTCGGAGGATGATCGACATCAACCTTCACGGTGTGATCCTCGGCACCAAGCTTGCGCTGGAGCGTATGGTGCCACGCGACCGCGGCCACATCGTCAACATCTCCTCCCAGGCCGGCAAGTTCGGCTCGCCGGGGGGCGCCACCTATTCGGCCACCAAGCACGCCGTGGTCGGCCTCACCGAGGCGGTGCGCGGTGAGCTGCGGTTGATGAAGGCGAACATCGACGTCAGCTACGTGATGCCGTTCGTCGTCAACACCGAGCTGGGCTCGGGGCTCGGCGAGGCGCGCGGACTGAAGAGCCTCGAGCCGACCGATGTCGCCGAGGCGATCGTGGAGGCGCTGCAGAGCGGTCGCGTGGAAGTGTGGGTGCCGAAGTCTGCCAAGCGCACTAACGCCCTTGGGGTGCTGCTGCCCCGCAGACTGTCAGAGGGTTTGGCGCGCGCGCTAAAGGCCGACCGCGTGTTGGCTGGTGCCGATGCAAGTGTGCGCCGGGGCTATGAGCTGCGCGCCTCGCATTCGGACCCGAGCCTCGAGCCGGCGCCAGAGAAGCCGCAGCTCACCGACGGCTCAGCCGGCGGTTAGCCACTCCGCGATCTGGCGACCAATCTCCGGACCGGCATCCTCCTGCAGGAAGTGCGAGGCATCCTCGATCACGCGCGGTCTCTCACGGCCGATCGCAGCGGCGAAGCGCTCACCGGTGGCGAGCGGCAAAACTGGGTCTGAGTCGGCCCACAGCATCAACGTGGGACGTTTGTCGTCTTTGAGCGCGTCGAGCACGCGCAGGCCCGCGGCCGCCCCGGGCGCGTCGGGGTCGCGTGGGATCATCAGCGGGAAAGCGCGTGCACCGGCCTTCGAGGCAACGCTCGGATAGGGCGCTTCGTAAGCGTCGATCACATCCTCGCCAGGGTCGTTCTTGCATGCTCCCGCACGAGCATCCCGACAGGCAGGTCTTCGGTGCGCTCGACGAAGTCTCTGAACGCCGTCCACGCATCGGTCATCTTCTGGTGACCGGTGAACAGGCCGGTATCGAGTATCACGAGACGGTCGAAGCGCTCGGGGTGCTCCACCGCGAGACGCAGTCCGATCGGGCCGCCCCAATCGTGCACCACGATCGTCGCGCCGCGCAGGTCGAGCTGCTCGATGAGCGGTGCGATTGCCGCCACGTGACGGTCGTAGGAGTACCAGTCGATGTCGATCGGCTTGTCCGAGCGCCCAAATCCCGGCAGATCCGGGGCGATGCAGCGAAAGCCCTTATCGCGCACGGGCGCGATCACCTTGCGCCAAAGAAACGACCAGGTGGGCTCGCCGTGCATGAACAACACCGGAGCACCCTCGCCCTCGTCGATATGAGCGAGTCGCAGGCCATCGTGCTCGCGATAGTGCGCCTCGAACGGAAAGTCGGGTAGGCCTTCGAGCAGCTCGTCCGGGGTACGCACCGCATCGGTCATCGGCGCGAAGCATATCTGGCGAGCCGCCTCGCAAAGCTCTAGGCTGCACCCAACCACCACGCGAGAAGGGACCCCAAATGGATGTACTTGCCAGGATCGACCAGGCGCGGCGTGAGTACAACGTGCTCGAGCACCCGTTCTACCAGCGCTGGAGCGCCGGCGAGCTGAGTGTCGAGGAGCTGGGGTTCTACGCCGGCGAGTACCGCCACGCTGTTGTTGCGCTGGCGCAGGCGTCCGACAGCGTTGCGGCCAAGGCGGACTCCGAGCGCCGTGCGGGCCTGGAGCGCCATGCGGCCGAGGAGCGCTCTCACATCGCACTGTGGAACGAGTTCGCGACGGCCGCGGGCCAGGGTGGCTCACAGCGTGAGCCGCTGGTCGAGACCGAGCAATGCGTACGGTCGTGGACCGTGGGCGAGAGCGCGCTCGAGCATCTTGCCGTGCTGTATGCGATCGAGGCAAGCCAGCCCGCGATCGCGCAGACAAAGCTCGACGGGCTTGTGGAGCACTATGGCTACAGTCCCGAAGGACCCGCCGTCGAGTATTTCCAACTGCACGCCACGCTCGACGTCGAGCACGCGCGCCAGGCCCGCGAGCTGATAAGCGAACTGATCGGCGAGGGCGAAGACGAGGCGCGCGAGCAGGCCGATCGCATGGTGGCGTGTGCTCAGGCCGCGCTGCAGGGCAATTGGGAGCTGCTCGACGGCGTGGAGAGGCAGTTCGCGCAACTCGCTTGAGCAAGAGCCTGCTGCGCACCTTGCGAAGATGCATGGGTGAGCATCGCCTCAGATGAGCGCACCACCCGGCTGACCGCGGTCATGCGCGAAGGCGAGCGCGTCACGCCGCTGGAGCTGTTCTTCGACCTGGTGTTCGTGCTCGCACTCACGCAGTGCACGACGCTGATGGCACGCTCGCCCACCTGGGTCGGGCTGCTCAAAGGGGTGCTTGCGCTGGGCATGCTGTGGTGGGCTTGGACGGGCTACGCCTGGCTGACGAGCGTCGTCGACCCCGAGGAGGGCAGCGTGCGCCTCGTGATCTTCACGGCGATGGCGGCGATGCTCGTGGCGGCTCTCTGTGTGCCGGGTGCGTTTGGCAGCGAGGCACTGCTGTTTGCCTGCGCCTATGCGGTCGTGCGCGCCGCGCACATCGCGCTGTTCACGATCGCAAGTCGCGAGGACCCGGCGCTGCGCCACTCCGTGGCCGGCCTTGCCTACAGCACCGCGATCGGCGCGGGACTGCTGTTTGTCGCAGCCGCCACCAGCGGCGCGCTGCAGGTCGGCCTGTGGGGGCTCGCGCTGGTGCTCGACATGGGCGGACCCTTCCTGTTCGGTGCCGACGGCTGGAAGCTCGTGCCTGGACACTTCGCCGAGCGCCACGGTCTGATCGTGTTGATCGCGTTGGGCGAGTCGATCGTCGCCCTCGGTGTGGGTGCCCGTGCTGTGATCGACGCCGGCGTTGTGCTCGCCGCGATGCTTGGCGTGATCGTCGCGGCGACGCTGTGGTGGGTGTACTTCGACGTGACCGCGCTTGTCGCCGAGCGGCGCCTGTCCAATGCCGCCGAAGGGCGCGAGCGCAACGAGCTGGCGCGCGACTCCTACTCCTATCTGCACTTCCCGATGGTCGCTGGCATCGCACTGCTCGCCGTCGGCTTGAAGGTGACGATCGAGCATGACGGTGATGATCCACTGAAGCTCGTGCCCACGGTCGCTCTGCTGGGCGGCGCCGCCGCTTATCTGCTCGCGCACGTCGCCTTTCGCCTGCGCAACGTCCAGTCGCTCAGCGGCCGTCGGCTGGTGTGTGCGCTCGTGCTGCTGGCGCTCGTGCCGATCACGCTGGCATTGAAGACGTCATCGCTCGAGACGCTTGCGATCCTCGCGGCGGTGTTGAGTCTGCTAATTGCCTACGAGGTCACACGCTACGCCGACGTGCGCGACCGTGTCCGCCATCAGGGCTCCCCCGCGCCCGGGCCGCCGCTCTGAGCACGGCGGCCCGGCACACGTCGATTTCTAGAAGAAATACTGCTTGGCGATCAACCCTGCCAGTACCGCGTAGCCCAGGTTGGTGGGGTGGATGTCTTCCAGCGGCGTGCACATGTTCGTCAGCAGGCAGATCGTGGGTTCTTCGAGCGCGCCTGGCGGGTTGAACAATGGCAGTGGGTCGGCAAAGCGCGCGCCCACGCTCGCGGCAACCTCGCTCATCACTTCGTTGAGCTCGGCCGTCAAGGTGTTGCCTCCGGCGAGCTTTTCGCCAAACGGGTTGTAGAGCCCGAGCACGATGATCCTCGCGTGCGGCGCCGCGCCGCGCAGGTCGGCCAGGATCGCCCCGAGGTTGGCGCCGATGTGCGCAAACAGTGTGGGGGCTTCCTTGACCACGCACGCCACTTCGCGTTTGCAGGTGCCCTCGATCACGCCGAGCGCGTCGTTGGCGCCGATGTCGATCGTGATCGGGTTGACGGTTCCGGGATGTGCGTTCAGGTAGGTAAGCGCATCAGAGAGCTGTGACGAGGATCGGCCACCCACGTAGGGATGGTGCAGTGTAAATTCCAGTTGGTAGGCGCACGGCCCGTTGATGAACGATTCGGTGGTCTCGCCCGGGCAGCCGTCGTTGATGACCTGCAGATTGGGGTCTCCCAGCTTCAACACGTGGGCAAAGTCGTCCACGTAGCCAGTGTCATAGTCGGCTGGATTCTCTTCGGGGTAGAGTTCGTCGAACTTTGCCTCTGAGTAGCCGAATGCGAGTGAGTCGCCTAGTGCCAGATAGCTGATTTGCGGGCTTGGGGTCCCGGGACCTTTCTGGCCAGGACCTTTCTGGCCAGGTCCGCCGCCCTGACCTTTCTGTCCCTGTCTGCCGTTTCGACCCTGCCGACCGTGTTGAGGCGCCGACTGAGACGTGCCGCCATGGGACCCAGACCCGCCGTGGGTCCGTCCTCCGTGCGATGGTCCGCCTGCGATGGCTGAAGATGCCAGCCACATGGTGGCAAGCACTGTCGCGCAAATCGCGATGCCCGTAAGCGGAACAATGCCCGTAAGCGGACGCAAATAAAACCGGAGCCGGCTGGCCATTTTCTGCCTCCCTGCTGCTATTGGCTTGCCAGGCGACCCCCAATGAACCCCGCCTGTACGTCTCGTAAGACGTACCCGCGGAGGCTTGTTGTCAAACGAATTGGGTTGCTGTCAAGAGTGCGAGGCTCGTCGGTGGGAGACCGCGGCTCTCGCTCGACGGTCTCCCCGCTCGACGCTCGCCTCAGGCGACGGCGGCGAGCCGTTCGTCGGTTTGGTGCCTGCGCTCCGCGCTCGGGCGCTCGCGCAGGATCAGTTCACATCCGCGCGAGGGGCTGATGGTGATGCTGCGCCTGCGCGCTCGCTCGGGCGTCTCTCCCACCGCGACAAGCAGGTTATGTCGGATCACCTCGCGCAATACAATCTTCATCTCCAGCATCGCAAAGCTCGCACCGAGACAGCGGCGACGGCCGCCGCCGAACGGCAGCCACGTGTAGGTCCCCGGGGCTTTGCCACCCTCGCTCTCCAGGAAGCGCTCGGGACGGAACGCGTTCGGCTGCGGGTAGATGTCCGGATCGTGGTGAACCAGGTAGGCGCTTGCGATCAGCACAGCGCCGGGCGGATAGCTGACACCGCCGATCTCCACCTGCTGCTTGACCAAGCGCGGCTCGGCATTCATCAGCACCGGGCGCAGGCGCATGATCTCGTGGATCGTGGCGGTCAGGTATGCGCTGTCGGGGTCCTCGTCCAGCTCGCGCGCCAGGCGCGCTGTCACGTCTGGTTGGCGCGAGAGCAACTCAAAGCCCCACGCGAGCTGCGAGGCGGTCGTCTCGTGTCCGGCGACGAGGGCCGTGACCAGCTCGTCGCGCAGCTCGGCTGGGCTCATCGGCGAGTCGTCCTCGTGGCGTGCTGAGAGCAGCAGCGTGAGCACGTCTGGGCCATGGGCGTCTTCGCGACGACGCTCGTCGATCAGCTCGAAGATCAGCCGGTCGGTCTCCTCGCCGAGCCGTTCCAGGCGGCCCATCGGCCCGCGACCGGCAAGTGCGCGCTGTGCAAACGGCAGCAACGAGATCGGGTTCTCGGCGAACTCGAGCACCTGCGTGAGCAGTTCGCGCAAGCGGTCGAGCTGTGCCCCCTGCTCCAGCCCGAAGACGGCGCGCAGCACAATCTCCAGCGTCAGCTGTTGCAGGCGTGGATGCAGCGCGACTGGCTGCTCGTGCGGCCAGGTGGCGATCTCGCGCTCGGTCAGTTCGGTCATCAGCTCCGCCAGGCTTTGCATCGAGTCGCCATGGAAGGCCGGCAGCATCAGCTTGCGCTGCTGCAGGTGCGGCTTCTCGTCGAGCAGGATCACCGAATTGGGGCCGACGATCGGCTCGAGGATGCGTGCTCCCTCGCCGGGGTGCAGCACCTCCGGGGGCGCCTGAAACACCTGCTTGATGTCCTCCGGGTCGGAAAGGATCACGAACGGCGGTTGACCAAGCAGCCGTACCGAGAAGCGCTTGCCGTAACGCTCGCGGGCGCGCAGTATCACGGTTGTCGGGCGCAGCCAGGAGCCGGCCATCTGCAGGCTGGCGGGCACTTTGGGTCCGGGGGGAAGTTGACGCTTGATGTGACGGTTCTCCAGGATGCTGTTCACGGTGGGGCTCCGTTCCTGTTCGTCTCGCTAGGCGTGTCTTGGGGGCCTTGAGCGTAGCGCGCGTAGCATGGTTTGGCTAGGCAGCCAGCCCTAGGGATTTCCCCTATCCGAGATCAGGGGTGCGGTGCTCGGGCGCCCGGCTCAAGCGCCTGTCATCGGCCCAGCCTCGACCGGTAGCTCTTCCTCGCGCTTCTGAAAGAACTCGGCGCCCTCGATGTTCAGGTGCGGCGTGACGCGATCCAGCCAGCCCGGCATGTACCAGTTGAACTTGCCCATCAGGATCATCAGTGCGGGCACCAGCAGGCAGCGTACGACGGTCGAGTCGAGGATCACCGCGACGGCCAGTCCGACGCCGAACTGCTTGATCGTGGGCGAGCCGTTGAGGACGAAGCTGCCGAACACGAACACCATGATCATCGCCGCGGCGGTGATCACGCGCGCGCTCGTGACCAGACCTGAGACCACCGACCCGCGGTTGTCCTCGCCGGCATGCATATGCTCCTCGATCTGGCTGACGAGGAACACCTCATAGTCCATCGACAGACCGAACAGGATCGCGAACATGAACAGCGGCACATAGGAGACGATCGGCACCGGTCCCCCGAGGCCGATCAGCCCACTCAACCAGCCGTATTGGAAGACGGCCGTCAGCACGCCGTAGGAGGCACCGATCGACAGTAGGTTCATGAGCGCCGCCTGCGGTGGCACCACGACGGTGCGGAAGGCAAGGATCAGCAGCACGAAGCTGAGTGCGATCACGACCAGGATCTGCAGCGGCAGCTTGTCCGATATCTGCGTTGCCAAGTCGATGTTGCCGGCCGTGCTGCCGCCGACGTCGGCGTGCATGTTGGTGCCTTTTTCAGCGCCTGGGATGACGCTTGAGCGCAGGTGTTCGACCAGTTCCTGCGTCGCTTTTTCGGCCGGCCCAGTGGTGGCGATCGCATTGAAGTAAGCGGCGGTCCCCGCCTTGTCGATCTGGATCGGAGTGATCGCGGCGACCCCCCTTGTGGAGGACACATCTTTCTGCAACGTCGCCAGGCGCGGATCGGTGGCGCTCTGCGCAGGCGAGCCCAGCGTGACGGCCACGATCAGCGGCCCGTTGACGCCGGGCCCGAAGTTCGCGGATATCAGGTCATATGCGCGCCGTGCGGTCGTTGAAGTGGACAGAGCGGCCACGTCTTCCTGACCGAGACTCAGCGACAGCAGCGGGATCGTCAGCGGCAGCAGGATCGCAAGTGCCGCCAAGCCGGCGATTGCGGGATGCTTGGCGATGTCGGCAGCCCACTTGGCCCACGCGCCCTGCTTGGACCCGGCGTCTGAGGGTGGCTGGCGCACACGCAGCGAGTTGATGTGTGGTCCGGCGGTCGCGACCAGGGCCGGCATCAGCGTAAGCGCTGCGAGCACGGCGACCACCACCGCGATGCCCGCCATCAGGCCCATCGTGGTGACCAACGGAATTTTGGCAACCGCCAGCGATACGAGCGCGATCGTCACGGTGCAACCCGCGAAGAAAACCGCGCCGCCGGAGGTCGCGGCGGCGCGCGCGATCGACTCGTGGACGTCGTGCCCTTCGCCCAGGCCGCGCAGGTGGCGCGTGACGATGAACAGCGCGTAGTCGATGCCGACACCCAGCCCGATCATCGTGGCGAGTGTCGGGGCCACGGTCGGCACGCTGATCACATGCCCGAGCAGGCGGATGATCGCGAGCGTCGAGAGCAGCGCGAGCACGGCATTGAGGATCGGCAGCAGCATCGAGACGACCGTGCCGAAAGTGAATGTCAGGATCACCATCGCCGCGATGATCCCGATCAGCTCGCTGGACTCGGTCGAGGTTTTGGAGACCTTCTGGCCCAGCTGGCCCCCGGTCTCCACCTCCAGGCCGACCGCCTTGGCCGGGTTGGCTGCGTCGATGATCGTCTGCGCTTCCGAGACGGACAGTTCGCCGGGTGAGACAGCCAATGTCACCGACAGGTAGCCGGTCATCTCGCCCTTGCTCAGTGCCCCGGCGCCCTGGGGTGTGAGCGGATTGACCACGGATGCGACGTGTGGGGCCTTTGCCACCTCGGCCGCGGCCTCGTTGACGGCGCTCGCGTACTTGGATTCGGTCAGCTTGCCTTTGGAGGCGTGCAGCACGATCGGGCTGGTGCCGTTGGCCTGGTCTGGGAACGAGCGGGTGAGCGTGTCGGTGGCGTGCTGGCTGTCTGTCCCGGGCAGCGAAAGGTTGTCGTTGGTGTTTTCACCCAACCTGTGCGACGCGCCGACGAGCACGACCGTGACGAGCAGCCACACGCCAATCGTGACGAACCGATGCCGTACGCAGTACTTCGCCAACCCGTACAAGATGCCTGTCACTGCGCGCTTCGTCCCTCTCGGTTGAGGTAGGCAGAGCGCTTATGGTGTCGTGCGTCCGCTCGACTGTCAAGGTCCTTTAACCGCGGCCGCAGGCATGTCGCCACGTAGGCGCAACCCGAGAAAGGGGAAAACAAGCGTTGAGAGAACGGCCGCACCGACGAGCGCGGCGGCGGTCGATGGGAGCATGTGCCCGCTGGCGGTGGCCAGCGCCGTGATGGCCAGCACGAGCGGCAGCTGTGTGGAGGTCATCAGCGCGAGTGCCGCCCGGTCGCGCGCGCCGAACACGCCGCGATAGAGCACTAGTGCGGGTGTGCCACGCACCACCAAGAACAGTACGAAGAAGAGACCCATCTTCAGCACGCCCGAGACGCTTGCAAATAGCGCGTGCACGTCCAGCTTCATCCCGCTGACAATGAAGAAGAACGGTACGAACACGCCAAATGCCACCGCTGTGAGCTTGGAGTCAAACGCCGGCAACTCGCGTGTTTTGAGTACCTGACGGATTATGATCCCCGCCGCGAAGCCCCCGAGCAATAGGTCCAGTCCCAGGTCGTAGGCAAGCAGCGCGAGCGCAAACACCAGCATCAGAATCCAGCGCACCACAAGTTGCGAGCTGGTCTCCAGTGTCTGCTCGAATAGCGGCAGCGTTCGCTCTGAGGAGCGCACCGCAAAGATCGCCACCGCCACCGCGAGGGCCACGAATGCGATCAGGATCAGTGCGTTGTGCTCGGTGCTCTGCGTGGAGAGGATCAGCGTGAGCAATAGGATCGGCCCGAACTCGCCGACCGCTCCGCCCGCGAGCAGGTAGGTGCCGAAGCGGGTGCGCAGCTCCCCGGCGTCGGAGAGGATCGGGATCAGCGTGCCGATCGCCGTCGTCGCGAGCGCCGATCCTGTGTATAGAAGCGACAGCACAACACCGGCGTAGGCGAGCACCCCGCCGATCGTGTAGGCGAGTGCGAGCGATATGGCCCAGCCGATCAGGCCCAACCGCAGGGGCTCACCCATGATGCGGTGCATGTCGATCTCGTAGCCGGCGAAGAAGAACAGGAGTCCCAGGCCAAGGTCGGAGAAGAACTGGATGAACTGGTTGACATGCAGGCCAAGCACCTGCGGTCCCAGCACGACTCCAAGCAGCAGCTCGACCACCACCACGGGCACCACCACTCCGCGCCCGCTCGCCATCGCGGCGAGGGTGGCGGCGATCGCCGACGTGGCGATGATCGCAAAGAACGTGCCCGGGGCGAGCTGGACGACGGCGGGCATGGTTCAGGGCTCCAGTGACGCCGGCACGGCCGCATCATTCCAGCTTTGCGGGTACCGCCGACCGGGGCGCGATCCTCATAGGGACGGTCATGCTTTCGCACGCACGCCTTTCGAGTCCTATGGAGGTCTTTGATGAGTGAAAGTCTGGTGCCCCCAGGGCCGGCGACATCCAACATCGAGCCCCTGAGCAAGCGCGCGGCTCGCAGTATTCGGCATCCGCTTGCCCAAACGCTGCTGGCCCTGACATTCACCACCGGCCTGGTCGACGCTGTCAGCTACCTGGGTCTCGGCCATGTTTTCACGGCGAACATGACCGGCAACATCGTGCTGCTCGGCTTCGGCATCGCCGGCGCCGGAGGTCTGCCGGTGCTGGCGCCACTTGTGTCGCTCGCAGCCTTTCTGGTGGGCGCCGCCGCGGGTGGAGTGTTTGGATCCATGATGAAGGCACGCCACCCGCGTCATCTGAGCGGCGCGCTCATGATCGAGGCATCGCTGGTCGGGGCCGCGGCGGTCGTGGCGGCGGCGCTCGATGTGCGCGCCGGCTCGCTCTCGGGGTATGCGATCATCGCGTTGCTGGCGCTTGCGATGGGGGTGCGCAACGCTACGGTGCGGCGGATCGGCGTGGCGGACCTGACGACGACCGTGCTCACCATGACGCTGACCGGCCTTGCGGCGGAGTCGCCCGTGGCGGGAGGTTCGGGCGCGGGCTCCACGCGCAGGGTCGCCGCTGTACTGACGATGCTCACAGGCGCGCTGGCGGGTGCGCTGCTATTGCGCACGAGTCTCTTTCTGCCGCTCCTGCTCGCGGCGACGATCGCGCTTGTCAGTGGGCTCGCGTACGCGCCAGCCGCACGGCGTGAGGCGGCGCGCTGGTCCTCGCCGTCACGTCAATGACATCGCCGGACGGGACGTTTAGCTCCGGACGGGACGTTTAGTTGTTGCCGGCCGGAGCTTGCCCAGCGAGCTCGACGGCCGCTGCAGGCGGACAGGCCGATGCTGTCGCGACAGGCGGCGCTGAAGCGCCGCCTCCGCAGACCTTTACCTACGCCAGCTGTACGTTGACGGCCTTCGGTCCCTTGTCGCCAGCTTCGGCGTCGTAGGTGACCTTCGCTCCCTCGGCGAGTGAGCGATAGCCGTCGCCGGCGATGCCGCTGTGATGGACGAACAGATCCTTGGACTGGTCGTCGGGCGTGATGAACCCGAATCCCTTGTCGTCGCTGAACCACTTGACGGTTCCTGTAGCCATTGTTGACCTCCGTGTTGATGTGTGTGCTGCGAACGCGGAGATTGCTATGAGCAAAGGCTACGAGCGCTGGCACTGCTTTGATCGGGGCCTGCGCCCCGTCTGGATGCGTGCACCATAGCAGTCGGGTGCTCGTGCTACAGCACGATCGCACGCATCGTGTGCTCGTCGGGGAGCTTGCCCACTATGCGTCGCAGGATCTCGCGCTTGTCGGCCTGCCCCCGCTGAAGGTCGTCGAGCAGCAGCTTTACGGCGGTGTGGGTGATCTTCATCTGCTGGGGAGTGAGTCCCACCGTGAGCTTGCCGCGCTCATCCGGCGTTGCTTGAAGGCTGGTAAGTACCTCGCGTGCAAGTCCGCGGATCTGAGGCTCGTGGGCCTCATCGGAGATCAGCAGGCGCAGCGCGCTCGTGGTGACCGGCACCTCGTCTGGGTCGAGGAACAGGTGGTATGCCGCCTCGGGCTGATTGGCTGTGTCGCTCATGCCGCTCCCATTGGTCGCTGGAATTCCCGCTCAAGACTTTCGAAGCGTAGAGCCGATGCTTGATCGACGCCCCTTTGGACACCCCTTGAGTGCGAGAAGCCGTGTCTAGAACGATTGTCGAATGTGGACATCTGGAGGAATCCCCGTCATACGATTTGTCGTAGTGCTACGTAGAAATCTTGTAGGAACGCGCGGACGACGAGGTGTCGTTCTAAGCGGGCAGATGAAGTTCTGAGTGGGGCATATGAAGCAACAAAGACACCACAGTGAGCGAGACGATCGGAGGCTCGGGCAAACCCGCGTGGGGTCGCCCGAGCCCCCGGACGCGATCGACGCGCTCGCGGAGCGTGCGGAGGCGCCCGCGGGGGACGTGGAGAGAAGCGCAGAAGACGTGGAGAGAGGCGCAGCGCGATCTTCTGGTGGGCGCGCGGATGGAGCTGAGGCGCCCGCGGACGCGATCGACGAGCCGATGAAGTGCGTATGGAGCGGCTATCCCGACTACAACCGCGATTGCCGTTCGCGTATTCCAGCGAGCGTTGTGATCAAAGCTTGGCACCGTGAGATACAGCTCAAAGGCACGGTTGAGGGCTTCTATTACTTCTCATGGCGAAGCGGTGTCTGGCTCGCCTACGGTCTGCGGGACGGGCGGGTGCGTGGCGTGTATTGCCCCACGCACTGCGTTGATCGCAACGCGCGTGAGATGCGCGACGGGGGTACTCCATCGCCGGCGGCCGAGGATCCCCCGATTCGTCGCACTGTGGGGTCGAGCTTTGACAGCGCGGTTCGCGCAGCGCGGTTGGGAGTGGCGCTGAGGTAGCATGGCGCGCCCCTGACATCGAAGGGTCGTGGCCGTGAAGCGCGTTGTTGTAGCTGATCTCAAATCCCATCTCGACGACACGGTTGAGCTCCGTGGGTGGGTGCATGCCGTGCGCGACCAGAAGCGCGTGCAGTTTGTCGTGTTGCGCGACGAAACAGGTCTCACCCAGCTGATACTCGGTAAGGAGGAGCAGCCGAGCGAGCTCAATGAGGCGATCTCGGCGTTGGCACCCGAGTCGGCGATCACGGTCACCGGCCTGGTTGTGGCCGACGAGCGGGTGAAGCTCGGTGGTCTGGAGATCCAGCTTGTGTCTCTCACCGTGGACTCCTCCGCCGAGCCCGAACTACCGGTCACGCCGGAGTCGTCGCTGGACAAGCGCATCGACTGGCGCTACCTGGACCTGCGCCGGCCCGACAGGCGCCTGATCTTTGAGGTGCAGTCCACCGTGGAGCACGCTATGCGGGAATACTGGCGCGAGCAGGGCTTCATCGAGATCCATACGCCCAAGCTGATGGGCTCCGCTTCGGAGTCAGGAGCCGAGCTGTTCAAGGTGGATTACTTCGAACGCACCGCCTATCTGGCTCAGTCGCCGCAGTTCTACAAGCAGATGGCGATGGCCGGCGGTTTTGGCAAGGTGTTTGAGATCGGGCCGGTGTTCCGCGCCAACCCGTCCTTCACCTCACGTCACGACACCGAGTTCACGAGCGTCGATGTGGAGATTGCATGGATCGACTCTCATGAGGACGTGATGGCCTTCGAGGAGCGCTGGCTGGCGCACGTGCTGGGAGTGGTCGCCGAGGTCCATGGCGAGCAGATCACGAGTACCTTCGGCGTGGAGGTCGGCGCGCCGACCCTCCCCTTTCCGCGCATCACACTCGCTGACGCCAAGACGTTGCTGGCAGAGCATGGCCACGATGTGGACGGAGATGCTCTCGATCCAGATCAAGATCTGGATCCGCCAAGCGAGCGCGCACTGTCGGCGATCGTCGCCGAGCAGTCAGGCAGCGAGTTCGTCTTCGTCTGCGACTACCCGACCTCGGTGCGACCCTTCTACCATATGCGCCATCAGGACCAGCCAACCCTCACCAAGAGCTTTGACCTGCTCTGGCGAGGCATCGAGCTCACCACCGGGGCCCAGCGCGAGCACCGCTACGAGCAGCTCCTCGCCCAGGCGAACGAGAAGCGAGTCGAGGTCGGGCCGATCCAGTACTACCTCGACTTCTTCCGCTACGGTGCGCCGCCGCACGGGGGCTTTGGGTTTGGCTTGACGCGCCTGTTGATGCAGATGCTCGGCCAAGACAATGTCCGTGAGGTCACGTTCCTGTATCGAGGCCCCAACCGCCTGGAGCCATAGAAGACAGGTTCTGGGGAACTCCCACCGCCCCCGAGGGGCGAGGACGGTGGGAGTTGGGGGAGACAAGATTCGCTTGGTCACCGTGCGGCCGTCCGCGTTGCCGGTCGCCGAGCCTGCGGGACGCCTCGCGCGCCCTTTCGCGTGCGCGTGTAAGCAGTGCGCCGGCGCGTGGGTGGATCGCGGTATCAGGCTGCAATTGCGCTCTCCATACAGTCCTCGCACTCCTCGATCCCCTGCAGTTCGATTTCGAGGGGCGCGTGGTTGGAGGGGCGGCGTCCTTGCCGGTAGGCGTGCTTGACCTCGCAACGGGTGATGTGTTCGGCGAGCTTGCTGCTCGCCAGTGCTAGATCGATCCGCAGGCCGTAGTCACGGGCGTAGTGGCCCTCGCGCTGGTCCCAGCAGGTGTAGCCGTGGTCGTCTGGGTGCAGGTGGCGATACACATCGACCAGCTCGCCCTCGTGGAGGATATGGCGCAGGTCTTCGCGCTCGGCGGCTGCCGTTTGGTATGAGCCCTCGAGCCATGTGGGCTCATACACGTCGCGATCTGAGGGCGCCACGTTGAAGTCACCGGCGATCAGCAGCGGGTGGTAGTGGTCGTGGCATGCCTGGTTGGCGACTGCCTCCAGAAACGCCAGCTTGCCGGAATCGTCGAGTTCCTCGCGGGTGGGACCGGCAGGCACATATACAGAGCCGAGCGTCAGGCCAGCGCATGTTGTCTCCAGCCAACGTCCCTGCGCGAGGTCGTGTCTTCCGGCGAGCGAAACGCAGCGGTGTGTCACGCGATGGTCTTCGCGCACCAGGATCGCCACCCCGCCGTTGCGCCGACCGGGGCTGTGCTCGGCGCGGTAGCCAAGCTGCTCCAGGCGCTTGTGTGGGAAGTGGCGGAACGGGCAGCGTGTCTCCTGTAGGCACACCATGTCGGGGCGCTCTCTGCGCAGTAGCTCGGCTATGCGTGGCATCCGTGCGCGAATCCCGTTGACGTTCCAGCTGACGATCCTGATCCCTCGTGAGTCGTATGCGGTCATCGTTGTGGTTCCCCCCGTTGTCGTTCTATGCCTTGGCGCTGCGGTCTGTAGGCCGGCGCTCTGATCCCTGTGCTGCGATGTTTGTGTCCCTGTCCCCATGTCCCCGATCCTCTTGTCGTGATCTACTTCCCTGTGTAAACCAGTCTCTACACAAAGGCTGAAACTAAGTCCTACACAACTGGACACAATAGGCAGGACACGAAGAAACGTCTATGGGCTGTATGGCCAAACTGGCGGCAGACAGTTAGACATTTAGGTGCATGCTTGTCCGGGGGTTTGGGCGGATACCGTCCGCACTCGGCTCTACCTTCCAAAGCATGCTCGTCAACGAGCTCACAGATGGCACAGAGATCAGTCAGGTTCTGCTGGTGCGCACTATCGAGCGCCGTTCCCGTCGCGACGGGGGCGAGTATCTGCGCCTGCAGCTCGGAGATCGCACAGGCGCTGTCGTCTCGATGGTGTGGGACGACCTGCTGGATATTGAGCGTCTGGCCAGCCCGGGTACTCCGGTATACGTAACTGGCCGCTACGCAGTGCACCCGCGTTTTGGTCCACAGATAAACCTCCGCTCACTCAGATCCGCCGAACCGGGGAGCTTTCAGCTGGATGACCTGATGGATGGTCCGGTCCGCTCCCCTGAGCAGATGGAGGTCGACCTGCGCGAGCTGATCGCAACGGTACGCAACCCCCACCTTGGCGCTCTGCTCGAGCGGGTGTTCGGCGAGGATTCGTCGCTGTGGGCTCGCTTCCGGGGGGCGCCGGCGGCCAAGTATTACCACCAGGCCTATCGCCACGGCCTGCTCGAGCATTGCCTGGGCGTTGCCCAGGGCGTCGGCGCGATCTCGGCCACCTTTCCCGGGATCGATCGCGACGTGGCGGTCACCGGGGCCTTGCTTCACGACATTGGCAAGCTCGACGCCTACACGGAGGAGGGTGGGCGCGACCGGATTATCGATCTCACGGATCTCGGTCGGCTGTACGGGGAGATTCCGCTCGGCTACTACCGCATACGCCGTGTGATCGAGGACATCGACGGTTTCCCCGAGGAGCTGGAGCGGGCAGTGCTGCACATCATCCTCGCCCATCACGGCTCGCTCGAGCACGGCAGCCCCGTGGTGCCATGCACGCGGGAGGCCACGCTTGTGCACATGATCGACAATCTTGGAGGGCGGCTGGGCAGCTTTGACCGAATCGAAAAGGAGCTCTCGCCGGGGGCTTGCTGGTCGAGCTTTGACCGCGCGATCGGAGCGGGCGCATGGTTTGGTGCAAGCGAGCGGCCTGGACCCTCCGAAGAAGAGCCCACGCGAGAAGCGGCCTGAGCTGGCGCCCAGGCACAGCGACGCGCCGCCGACCGCTGACCTGCTCCCGCGGCTCGCTGTCTGGTCTGGAGCGGGCCCCACACAGTCGTCAAAACTCCGCAAATAGCGAACGATCTGACCACCGGGCGAATGCCTCTCGCCACCGGGTTCTATCGTTCATTGCCGATGGCCAAGGACACAGAGAAGCTGATCCGCCAGCTGTCGCTGATCTCATATCTGATGGCCGAGCGCAGACCGGTCACGGCGCTTGAGATTCGGCGCGACGTGGAGGGCTACAGCGGTATGAACGAGGACGCGTTTGCGCGTCGCTTCTACGCCGACCGCTCAGAGCTCGAGTCGCTGCGTATACAGCTGACGGTGGATCGTCCCGCCGATGGTGCGGCCGAGCAGGAGAACTATTCGCTGCGCCCTGAGAACTTCCACCTGCCCGCAATCGAGTTCTCCGACGAAGAGCTGGCCGCGCTGCAGGCCGCGCTGCACTTGCTTGACGGCGAGTTTGCCTATGCCGAGCCACTGCGGCTCGCGCTGCAACAAATCACCTGGGGGCGCCCCAGTCCGCTGCGGGCACCCGAGCAGCGTTCGGTGGCGCTCGCGATCACAGCCTCGGCGGGTGGACATGAGCTTTCGGTGCGCCTTGCAAAGGTTGAGACGGCGATCTTTCGCAACAAGACGATCACCTTCGACTACTACACGATGGCGCGCGATGAGGTTGGCTCGCGCCGGGTGGATCCATATCACCTGCTGTTTCAGGGCGGTGAGTTCTATTTGCTCGGCTACGCTCACGAGCGCGAGGCGATCCGTGTGTTCCGCCTGTCACGCATACGCGGCAAGGTCTCCTACGCCACCAAGGCCGAGCATGATTTCAGGCGCCCCCGCGATTTCGATCCGCGTGAGTACGCCAACCGTGCCGAGTGGCGCCTTGGCGAGGAGCAGGGGGTCGCGGAGGTTCTCATCGGCGAGCGCATCGCTTGGCAGATCGAACGCCACTTCGGACGTTTTGGGGAGATTGGACCAGCTGGCGAGGAGGGACAGCACCAGGGAGACAGGCTGTTGCGCACGAGCTATTCGAGTGCGCGCATGATCGTCTCGTGGGTGCTTGGGCTTGGCGAGCCCGCCCGACTGCTCGGCCCCCCCAACCTGGTTGAGGAACTTGGTCGCCGACTCGAGCTGCTCGAGGAACTGCACTCCGAGGTGCTCGAGTTGGCCGACAGCGTGCCGACCGTCGAGGAGCCCTCGACCACAAGCGCCGCCGGCGCCTCGGCGACCCGCGCCGATCGCAGAGCGGCGGCTGCCGAGCGCGATACTCAGGGCGAAGCGGCGATCCGACCAGAGCGCTTTGCGCGACTGGTCACGCTCGCGAGCATCCTGATTCGTGCCGGCAGACGCAGCGAGCGCGTGAATATCGCCGAGCTGCGCAACCAGCTGCAGCTCTCAGACGAGGAGCTGCGTGAGGACATCAACGTGCTGAATGTCGTCAACTTCGGCGGCGGCTCCTATGTGCTGTACGCCGAAATCCTCGAGGAGGAGGGCGAGATCGACGTCGATCCGGAGCCCTACAGCGACAACTTCGACCGACCGGCCAGGTTGCTTCCCGTAGAGGCCAAGGCACTTGTCGCCGCGATCGATCTGATTGGCGAGCACATCCCAGAGGGATCGCTTGCCTCCGCGCGCGAGAAGATCGTGGCGGCGCTCGGCGAGGATCCGATGGAGCAGGGGTTGCAGGTCGCCCATGCCACAAGCGACGATTCAGAGGTTGCGCGCACGGTGTCTCGTGCAATCGTCGAGCACAGGCTGATCGAGCTCGATTACTACAAGGAGAACGAGGACGAGTTTTCGCTGCGGCGCGTCGAGCCATATGCGTTGACCAATGGGCAGGAGGGTTGGTATGTGGCCTCCTTTGATCCCGACAAGCAGGACATGCGCCACTTCCGCCTCGATCGCATCAGACGCGCGCGAGTGACTGAGGAGACGTTCGAGCCACGCCCCGAGGTCGATCCGGTAGCCGAAGTGGATGGCTGGATGCGCACCGGAGAGGTGCAGTCATCGCGCATTGCGCGCGTGTGGATTTCGCCCGAGCGGGCACGTTGGGCACGCGAGCAGAGGCGCGTCAGCGAGGAGCTCCTCGACGGTTCGATCATCGTTGAGCTGAGCTTCGCTGGCACTGACTGGCTGGTACGCGAAGTGCTCAAGGAGGCTGGCGATGCGGTCGTGCTGGAGCCAGAGGACGCCCGCGAGGCAGTGCTGGCCGCGGTTCGGCGTCTGCGGGCGGTTCCAGCCGGCGTCTCATGAGTCGCCGCGAGCAGATCAAGATGGGCGAGGCGGAGGTCACCTCGTTTCTGACCGAAGAGCGAACTGTCACGTGCGCGACTGTCGGCCCGCATGGCTGGCCGCATCTGATGCCGCTGTGGTACGTGCTGCGCGATGCTCCTGCCGGCGAACCGAGCCCGCGAATCTGGGCGTGGACATATGGCTCTTCACAGAAGGTGCGCAACCTGCAGCGCGACCCCCGCGCCACCTTGCAGGTCGAGGCGTGCGAGCAATATCACGAGCTGCGTGGCGTGATGATCGAGACTGAGACGATCGTACACAGCGATATCGACACTGTTAGAGTGCTCGGAGAAGAGATCCTGCGACGCTACGCTGCGTCGCGCGGCGAGCCCGCTGTACGGGAGTTGCCGGTGGAGGTCGCCGCCATGGTCGCCAAGCAAGCCGTCAAGCGTGTGGGGCTCGAGTTCGTCGAGCGCAGACGTACAAGCTGGGACCACCGCAAGCTCGGCGGCGTGTACTGATCGCTCCCTGTCGGTAGGCTTCTCGGCGAATGGAGTCTCTGAAGGGATTGATCCTCTCCGGGGGCAAGGGCACGCGGTTGCGCCCGATCACTCATACGAGCGCGAAGCAGCTCGTGCCGGTTGCCAACAAGCCTGTCCTGTTCTACGGGATCGAGGCGATGGCGGCAGCCGGCGTGCGCGAGGTGGGGATCATCATCGCGCCAGAGACCGGCGAGGAGATCAGGCAGGCGGCCGGCGACGGATCGCGGTTTGGCGTGAAGATCGAGTACATCGTGCAGGACGAGCCGCTTGGTCTTGCTCACGCGGTATTGACGGCCGAGCCGTTTCTCGATGACAGCCCGTTCGTGATGTATCTCGGCGACAATCTGCTGCAGGGCGGCATCGCCGATCTCGTCGCCGCCTTCCGCGAGCACAAACCCGATGCGCTGATCCTTCTGACGCCGGTGCCCGACCCGCAGAACTACGGCGTGGCCGAGCTGGCCGATGCCGCCGCAGGGGATGTCGGACGAGTTGTGCGCCTCGTCGAGAAGCCGTCTGACCCCGCCACCGATCTGGCGCTCGTGGGGGTGTACATGTTTACCGCCCAGATCCATGATGCCGCTCGTGCGATCCGACCGTCTGGACGTGGAGAGCTCGAGATCACCGATGCGATCCAATATCTCGTCGACGGCGGTCAGCGCGTGGAGCCGCATATCGTGCGTGGCTGGTGGAAGGACACGGGGCGACTCGACGACATGCTCGAGGCCAACCGTCTGATCCTCGACAACTTGACCGAACGCGTGGAGGGCGAGCTGGTCGACGCGCAGGTGGATGGGCGCGTGGTGATCGAGGCGGGAGCGCGTCTGGAGCGCACGACCGTGCGCGGGCCGGCGATCGTCGGCGCCGGCGCCGAGCTGCGTGATTGCTACATCGGTCCCTACACCGCGATCGGCGAGGATTGCCGCATTTCAAACGCTGAGGTCGAGCACTCGATTCTGCTGGCCGGCAGCTCGGTATGCGACCTCGACGGGCGCATGGAGTCCTCGCTGCTTGGGCGCAACGTGACGGTCCGCCGCGGCGATCGCCAGCCGCGCGCGTATCGCTTCATGGTGGGCGATAATTCCGATATCTCGATCCTTTGAGGCTGCTTGTCACAGGCGCCCAGGGAATGCTCGGCAACGACGTGCGCCGGGTGGGCGAACGCGCGGGGCACGAGCTGATCCTCGTGGACCTGCCCGAGCTCGACATCACCGACGAGCGGACCGTTGTCGGGTTCTACGAGCGCGAGCGACCCGAGGCCACGATCAACTGCGCCGCGTGGACGGATGTCGACGGCGCGGAGACCCATCGCGAGGCGGCCCACGCGGTCAACGCCGACGGCGCTGGCAATCTCGCGCGGGCGGCTGCTCGTATCGGCTCACCGCTGCTGCACATCTCGACCGACTATGTCTTCGACGGCATCGCTCCACACGACGGGAACGGCCGGCCACGACCCTATCTGGAGTCCGATCCGACGGGCCCGCGGTCGGTGTATGGCGAGAGCAAGCTCGCCGGTGAGCGGCAGGTAATGGATGCTTCTCTGGGTCACACCGTGGTACGCACAGCCTGGCTGTATGGCCTTGACGGCCAGAACTTCGTCGCCACCATGCTGCGCTTGGCCGGTGAGCGCGATGCGGTGCAGGTGGTTGACGATCAGATCGGCTCGCCCACATGGTCAGGCCACCTCGCCCCGGCAGTCGTGGGGTTGCTCGAACGTGGTATCAGCGGGC
This sequence comes from uncultured Solirubrobacterales bacterium, assembly GCA_963715765.1. GTDB lineage: Bacteria > Actinomycetota > Thermoleophilia > Solirubrobacterales > Solirubrobacteraceae > Palsa-744. Next base: position 1,685,149 of record OY970270.1, on the reverse strand, counting down.
TCCTGCATCTCGCCGGTACGGGCTCGGTGTCGTGGAACGGATTTGCCAGGGAGATCTTCCGCCAGGCCGAGGTGGACTGCCGCGTAGAGTCGGCCACAACCGCTGAGATGGCGCGCCCCGCCCCGCGCCCCACATGGTCGGCGATGGAGTCCGAGCGCGAGGACGTTCTCCCGATGCCCGATTGGCGCGACGGTCTCGCCGGATACATGGCTGCGCGCGCCGGGGTGACGCACGTGAAAGGACCGCTGCTGGGATGATGCACCCATGAAGCTCTTGGTTTGCGGTGGCGCCGGGTTCATCGGCTCCAACTTCACGCGTTTGCGTCTGCGCGAGCACGGCGATCAGGTGGTGGTGCTCGACAAGCTCACCTACGCGGGACGCGAGGAGAACTTTCACGACTTCGCGGCCGATCCGGGCTTCCGGTTCGTGCACGGCGCGATCGAGGACCCCGAGGCGGTCGCGGATGCGATCGGATCGAGCGGGCCGGATGCGATCGTCAACTTTGCCGCTGAGACCCATGTCGATCGTTCGATCTCAGGGCCCGACGCGTTTGTGCGTACGCACGGGCTGGGAACCCACGTGTTGCTGGAGGCTGCACGCGAGCGCGAGCTGCGTTACCTGCAGGTGTCTACCGATGAGGTGTATGGCTCAATCGAGGACGGTTCGTTCACGGAGGACTCTCCGCTGCGTCCCTCCTCGCCCTATTCGGCAACCAAGACCGGCGCCGACCTGCTGGTGCAGAGCTATTTCCACACTTACGGCGTGCCGGCCACGATCTGCCGCGGGTCCAACAACTACGGGGCATACCAGTACCCCGAGAAGTTGATCCCGCTGATGATCCTCAACGCGTTGCACGGCGATCCGCTGCCGGTGTACGGAGATGGGATGCAAGTACGCAACTGGATCCACGCAACCGATTTCGGCCATGCGATCGGACACGTGCTCGAACACGGCGTGCCCGGCGAGGTCTACAACGCGGGGGGTCCCGACGAGTGCGCCAACATCGAGGTTGTCAGGCGAATCATCGAGCTGACCGGCGCCGATGAGTCGCTGATCGAGCACGTCACCGACCGCCCCGGTCATGACCGTCGCTACTCGCTCTCATCGGCGAAGGTCAGGGCGCTCGGCTGGGAGCCGCGTATTCGTTTTGCTGAGGGGCTCGAGCGGACGGTGGCCTGGTACCGCGAGAACGGGTGGTGGTGGAAGTCGATCCGCTCGGGCGACTATCGCGCCTACTACGAGCGCCAGTACGGCCGCTCGCTTGCGTGAGTCGAGCTCAGGCTTCGACGCCAGAGACCTTCCAGTGTGAGCCTTCCTTGACGAGCAGGAGCGTGCTGATGCGGTTCTTGCCGGAGTAGGTGCTCTGCACGCGCGCGCTTGCCTTCGTGCCGTTGACCGTTATCGACTTGATCGTAATGCTGAGCGCGTCGATCTCGCGCAGTTGCTTCTTGAGGTTTGCCTGACAGCCGCTGGAGCCACCCAGGCGTGTGGTGAGCGTGGTGGCGAGGTCGTTGTCGCAGACCTTCTGCTCACTGAGGTCGGTGGCGTCGTTCTGCAGGTTGGAAACAGTTTCAGCGACCTTGTGACTTTCGCCTTTGAAGCTGCTTGTCGATGCGGTTTCCCCGCATGCCACCATCCCGAAGGGCAGCGCGAGTGCGCAGAGCCCGGTCGCGAGCTGTCTTGCCGAGATCTTCATCTGCGCGGTAGCGTACGCGAGCCGAGCCTCTGGCGGCGCCAGCCACCACTCGCGAGCTCCCAGCGCGGCGCGCCCGACGCCGTGTCCAGCAACGTCGGCCGGTGGAGCCTCTGGGTCTGGAGCGCTCAGCTCTCGTCGTCGCGGCGGTAACCGAGGCGCGCAGAAATGTTGTCGGCGGTGGCCACCAGGTGGGGGCCGAGCGCGTCCACGAGCTCCTCGAGCGAGATCATCGAGCTGTGCGCCGCGATGTTCACTGCGGCCACCACCTCGCGCGACTCGGTTCTTACGGGCGCTGAGATCGAGTGCAGGCCCTGTGCGAGCTCTTCGTCGTTGACGGCCATGCCCTCGTCGAGCACATGCTCCAGCTCGGTGCGCAACGCCTTCTTGCTTGTGATCGAGTTGGGCCCGCGACGCGTGAGCGTCATGTTGCCAATCAGATCGCGCTGCTCAGCCTCAGGGAGGTTGGCGAGCAGTACCTTGCCCATCGAGGTGCAGTAGGCAGGCAGGCGCGAGCCGGGGCGCAGGTTTAGATCGATCTTGTTCTGCCCGCGACGGAAGCTGCGGGCGCGATCGACGTACAGGATCTCGGGGCCGTCGAGCACCGACATGTTGACCGTGTAGCTGGTGCGCTGGCGCAACTCCTCCAGGTAGGGGCGCGAGTGCTCGCGCAGGCCCGTCGAGTTCAGCGCGGACATGCCGAGATCCGTGACGCGCAGGCCGAGACGATACTTGCGCGAGGCGCCCTGCTCGAGGAATCCGAGTGCGACAAGCGTGATCACGTATCGGTGAGTCGTCGAGCGGCTCATTCCCAGATCATCGGCAATATCGGCGATGCCGAGCACTGGACGCTCGGGTGTGAAGCAACCGAGGATCGCGAGACCTCGCTCGAGCGACTGAGAATAGCGCGGTTCACGCAGGCTCGGTATCGACCACTCGCCCTCTTGACCGTTTTTGGAAGAATTCGAACTTACTCTAGGCATCTGTGCTGGGCCCCTATCCGTAGTGACGTGACGCAGGTGCCTCTACCTTGGTGCACCTCTGTTTGAACAGTCATCATACTTGGGAATCCTGATGAACTCAATCGGACGAAAGCGTCTCGAACCGCGTTTGAGGCCGTGTCGAGCTTCGAACTGCTCGTGTCAACCCCGCATATTCTCGACCGATGTTGCATCTGATACCTGCTTAGCAGTAGATATCGCCTTTAGCTATGCGGATTTGGGCTAAGGATGCGGGTTTTCCGAACTGCCCACACGGCACGAGTGGTGGGAGCGATCCCACAATGCCCAACTATTCAGAATTGAATATTCAAAGTACGAACTTCACGAGGGTGCGGGCGACGTGAGCGAGCGGTTGACATACACGAGCGGTGCGTTTGAGAGTGGGCTTGATGACAGGTTTGAGCGTGCACTGGTAAACGCTCGTAGAACAGCGCCGACCCCATTCACTCATCTGATTGCAGGGCAGTCATTCCCCGAGGGAGAGCTCTTTGAGCGCCGCGAGCCGTCGGACGCAAACGGGCACGTGGGCCGCGCCCATGCGGCTGACGCTGGCACTGTCGCCCGTGCGCTGCGGGCAGCGCACGATGCCCGCGGGCAGTGGGCCAGCACGCCCTACGGCGAGCGCTGCGCACATATGCGGGCGGTGGCGAGCGCGATCGAGCAACGTCATGTTGAGCTGGCGGCAGTCGTAAGCCTCGAGACCGGCAAGCCCAGGGTCGAGTCGATTGCGGAGGTGCAGGAGGCGATTGATTTGATCGAAACCTATTGCGAGGCTATCGAGGCGGCCGATGGGTTTACCGCGCCACTCGCGAGCTTCACCGCGGAGGAGCGCAATTTCGAGACGCTCAGGCCATACGGCGTGTTTGGGGTGATCGCGCCGTTCAACTTTCCGGCAGCGCTGTTCGTGAACATGCTTTCGGCAGCCCTGATAGCTGGGAACACGGTGGTGATCAAGCCGTCGGAGGTCGCGCCCTGGACCGCGACTCTGCTCGGCGAGGCGCTGTCGGCCGCCGAACTACCGCCGGGAGTGTTCAATCTGGTGCACGGTGGTCCCGCTACCGGCCGGGCACTTGTCGGCGGGGACGTCGCTGGGATCGCGTTTACGGGCTCGGCGCCAGTTGGCCGTGAGATTGCGCGGGTGCTCTCGGAAGGTCGCTGGACACGCCCGGTGCTGGCTGAGATGGGTGGTAAGAACCCGACGATAGTCACGGCCAACGCTGACTTGGAGAAGGCGGCCGAGGGAGTCGCCAGGGCCGCGTTTGGACTCTCCGGTCAGAAGTGCAGCTCCTGCTCGCGCGCGGTCGTGCTGAATGAGGTCCACGACGAATTTGTTGGGCTGCTGTGCGCGTTTACCGAGACACTGATCGTTGGGGACCCATCGGACCGCAATGTCGCGCTTGGGCCTGTCATCGACGGGCAGGCGGTGGAACGCTTCGAGCAGAGCAGCGCCGCCGCCCGCGGGGACGGCACGATTGTTGCGGGAGGGCATCGAATCCCTGGGGTTGGGCACTTCCTGGAACCGACGATCGTGTGCGATCTGCCTGCCGAGCACCCCCTCACCCGCGATGAGCTGTTCCTACCGTTTCTGACCGTCACGCGAGTTGACGATCTGGATGGTGCGATCGCCGAGGCCAACGCCGTTGAGTACGGACTTGCGGCGGGGGTCTTTAGCGAGCAGGAGGCTGAGGTGCGGCGGTTCCTCGAGCAGATCGAAGCCGGGGTGTTGTATGTCAACCGCCGGGCGGGCGCCACCACCGGCGCATGGCCGCGCTCGCAGTCGTTTTGCGGATGGAAGGCAAGTGGCCTCACAGGCAAGGGTGGGCTCGGGCCGTATTATCTCCCACAATTCATGCGCGAGCAGAGCCGCACGATCGCGAGGTGATGGGCGCTTGCCACAGCGCGACGCTGTTCACTGGTATGCCGGTCCGAGCACCTTCTATCGTGCTCCCCAGGCGACGCCTGAGCAACTGTCGGCTGGTTCGGTGGCCGTGCTCGGGGTTCCGCTTGACTCCTGGACGCTGGGGCGCAACGGTCAGCGCTACGCGCCGCGAGCGATCCGCGAGGCGTCACTGTATCTCGCCGGCTACTACGGTCTGCAAACCGAGCCGGTCGGCTATGTGAATGTCGCCGACGGTCGTGTGTGGACGGTTCCAGAGCAGCCCCGTCTGTTTGACGTGGGCGATGCACGTATCCATCAGGGCGATGTCCAAGCACAGATCGAGGCGATCGCTGCACCGGTTGCGGCGATTGTGGAGCGCGGCGCGATGCCAGTTGTCCTCGGCGGCGATCACTTCGTGCCGTATCCGTCGTTCATCGGCTATGCGCGGGGTGTTCGCTCACGCAGGCCCGACGCGAAGGTCGGCTTTTTGAACATCGATGGCCACTTCGACTTCTGGGACGAGTTCCGCGACATGGGGCGCCTCAACCACGGCACGTTCGCGCGGCGCATAAGCGAGCATGAGGCGGTCGGAAACATGGTGTGGTGGGGGCTAAACGGCACCAACATCGCCGAGCCCGAGCAGTTGAGGATCTGTCAGGAGCGGGGCTTCATCGGATACACCGTCGGCTCGATCCGCCGACGCGGGGTGATCGAGACGATGCACGAGGCCCTGGAAGTTGCCTGTGAGGGCGTCGAGCACCTGTATGTGACGTTTGACATCGACGTGACGGACGGCGCCTATGCCCCCGGGACCCACAGTATCGTCCTCGACGGTCTCAGTTCAGGTGAGGTGCTGGCCGCTCTGGCGGTCCTTCCCGAGTTCCAGAATCTCGGAGCATTTGACATATGCGAGATGATTCCACAATACGATGTGGGGGGAGGGCGCACCGCGCGCTATGCGGCGCACGCGATCCTCACGGTCATTGGCAACAGGGTGCTCGACTCCAAGCAATCGATTTCGCGGGGGACGCTTGACGCTGTGTTTCGCTGAGCGGCGCCGGTGCGGTGGTCGTTTTCGAGTTGTGGGGTGAGAGCAGAGAGGAAATGAGGCGCAGAATGCGGTCATTGGGCAGGAGGAGTAGTCGTTTGTCGGGCAGCAGGGGCAGAGCTGTGATCTGGGTGTGTGGGTGTGTGGCGCTGCTCGCGTTGTCGTTGGGGGTGAGCGCGTGTGGGAGCAGTAAAAGCTCGACCACTCTGACGATCGGGGACTGGGGCAACCCTCTTGACGAAGCGGCACAGAAGTCCTACCTGACCCCATTCGGCGCCGAAACCAAAACGGGCGCGCGCTACGTCGATGCGCCGGGGACGCAGCTCGCGCGTGTGGAAGCGCAGAACCAGGCCAAAAAGATCGAATGGGACGCGCTCGATTCGGTCGGCGGCGGCACCGCCTACACGCTTGCCGCCAAGCACGAGCTTGCGCTGCTGCCGGCGTCGCAGAAGGCGGAACTCGAACGCGAGCTTGGCGCCGTGAACGTGACGCCGTTTGGATTCGCGCACGGAAACCTCGGCAACGTGATCGTGTGCAACACCGCGAAGATGAAGAGTTGCCCGACCAACATGGCGCAGTTCTACAACACCAAGATGTTTCCCCAGTCGCGCATGTTTGGCGGGATCGAACCGATCGAGGCGGTCACGACGGCTGAGGTTGCGGCGGGAATGCCGCTCTCGCAGACCGCCACCACGCCGGTGAACGTAAAAGCCACGATCAAGACGATGGAAGCGCTCAAGCCAAAGATCAAGGTCTTCTGGCAGTCGGGAGAACAGCAGGTCCAGGCGATGCGCAGCGGTCAGGTCGACATGGGGATCATGTGGAGCAACCGTGCGTACGAACTTGAATCTCAGGGTGTGAAAATCAAGGTCGTGTGGCTCGGTGGAGCCTACGAACCGAGCTTCTGGACGGTGCTTGCCGGCGCGCCGCACGAAGCGACGGCGCTGAAGCTGCTGTCGTGGATCGCCGACCATCCGAAGAACGAGGCCCAGTGGGCACAGGAAATCCACATCTCTGTGCCAAACCCAAAGGCGCTCACGTACATGCCTGCGTCGTTCAGGAGCCAGCTGGCCGACAATCCCGTCAACTACAAGCAGATGGCCGTGCCCAACTTCCCCTGGTATGCGCAGCACGGCACCGAACTGGACACCGCGTACGAGAACTTCTTGCGCGGATAGTCAAGTTCCCCGCAGTGGGAGCGAGGCTGCGTATGCCCAATGAGGGTTTGCGTGGCGCGTTTGCGGATTCACCCGGTTCGGGTCCGCGAACGCGCTCTCGGGGTCTCACTCACAGTGGCGCCTGGGATCCGGTGCTCGACAATCGTTGGGCGCTCGTGCTCGTGGTGCCGCTGCTGGTCGTGCTGGCGGGCCTGGTCGCCTACCCGCTGGCGAGGCTCACGATCGATTCGCTCACCACCGGCTCTGGCCTTGGCAACTATGCGGCGGTCTTTGAAAGCTCCGCGGGCCGGCGCTCGCTGGTCACGACGTTTGCCGCGGCGGCGCTCGTGAGCGTCGTGGCCGTGACGTTCGGAGGACTGCTCGCGTGGTACCTGCGAACGGCTCGCAGCTCGACGGTCAAGGTGATCCTGTGGCTCGCAGTGCTCGTGCCCTTTTGGATGGGAACTGTCGTTAAGAACTATTCGATCGTGCTGTTGCTGTCGGCTGAAGGGCCCCTCAACAAGCTGGTGGAAGCGCTTGGACTGGGCTCGGTGTCGGTGCTCTACACCTCGACCGCGGTCGCGATCGGGATGGTCTACACGATGGTGCCATACGCCGCGCTCACCCTCTACGGGGTGTTCTTGACGGTTGATGAATCATTGCTCAACGCGGCTCGCGGGATGGGCGCATCGCGACTGTATGCGGCGCGAACGGTCGTGCTTCCGTTGGCGTTGCCCGGAATCGTGGCGGCGATTGCGCTCGTGTTCGCGATCTCGCTCGGGTTCTACGTGACGCCGGTGCTGCTGGGCGGCGCCCAGACGCCGTTCCTGGCGAGTTTCATCAGCGACTACATCTTCTCGTTCTTCGACTACCCGGTTGCGAGCGCGGCGTCGGTGATCCTGTTGGTGGGAGCGGTCGCGACGCTCGCGGGTGCGTTGCTGCTCGTCGGGCGTGAGCGTCTATTGCGGGCGGTGGCGTGATGGGAGGGCCGTCACGGTCAGAGGCAAGGAGGTGAGGGTGGGCAGCAAACGCGCCATGCCGAGGGTGGGCACCGGCCCGATGGGAAACGATCGAGCCACGCGGGTGGCGGGTGGGGGCCTAGTGGGGTTGATCGCGGTGGCGATGCTGGTGCCGCCGGCGCTAGTGGTCGCGCTGTCGTTTTCAGGCGAACGCTTCTTCGAGTTCCCGCCCCACTCGTGGGGGTTGCGCCAATATCGCGTACTGTTCGAAGATCCGCGCTGGGGCTCGGCGGTGTGGCTGTCGGTGAAGATCGCGGTGCCGGTCGCGCTGCTGGCGGTGGTGATCGTGGTGCCGGCGCTGTTCACCTTCCACCGCAGTCGTTTGCCTGCCCGCAACGCGCTGCAGCTGGGTGGCCTGACGGGACTCGTGCTGCCGGCATCCGCGTATGCGGTTGCGATGTATGGAGTGTTTGCCCAGACGGGACTGTTGGGGACCTACATAGGGCTTGTGCTCGCTGACCTGACGCTTGCGATCCCGGTGATGCTGCTGGTGACGAGTCCGGCGCTCAGCAGGATTCCTGAGGAGCTCGAGTTGGCCGCGATGGTCGCCGGAGCAAGCCGTGCGCGGGCGTGGCTACAGATCACTGTGCGCCTGCTCGCGCCTGCGATTCTGGCGGGCGCGGTGCTGGCGTTCATGGCGAGCTTTGACGAGTCGGTGTTCATCAACTTCCTTGGGGGTCCCGGTCAGGAAACGCTGCCGCGGGCGATCCTTGACTCGGTTCGCTTTGGCCTGGAACCGGTGGTGACCGCGATCGCGACTCTGCTGATCCTCGGCACGAGCGCTGCGATGATCTTTGCCGTGCGGCTCACACGGGACAGGCAATGAAGGATGCGGAGATCGCGATGAGCGAGCGTTCGCCTGAGACTGGGTACGCGGCGCTCGCACCGCAGACGCCGGCCGATCGCGAGCTTGTTCTGGAGATCTCGGCGCTCGAGAAGTCCTATGGAGAGACACGTGCGCTGCGCTCGGTCGACCTGTGTGTGTATCGCGGTGAGTTGGTGACGCTGCTGGGCCCGAGCGGGTCGGGCAAGACGACGCTGCTGAAGGTGATCGCCGGCTTCGAGGCTCCCAGCGGTGGCCAGGTGCGCCTGCGCGGGAACGACATCTCACGGCTTGCGCCGGCCCGACGGGGCGTGGGCATGGTATTTCAGCACTACGCACTGTTTCCTCACATGACTGTCGCCCAGAACATCGGCTATGGGTTGAAGCTGCGCCGCACGCCACGGTCCGAGCGCGAGCGGCGCGTGAGCGAGATGCTCGCACTGCTGCGCCTCGTCGGTCTGCAGGACCGCTATCCGCGCCAGCTCTCCGGCGGCCAGCAGCAGCGCGTGGCGCTTGGCCGGGCGCTTGCGTATGACCCGCAGATCATCTTGATGGATGAGCCGCTGGGCGCGCTCGACAAGGCGCTGCGGATCGAGATGGAGCAGGAGATTCGCTCGCTTCACCACGAGCTTGGCGCGACGATCGTATATGTGACTCACGACCAGCAGGAGGCGCTTGCGTTGTCGGACAGGATCGCGATCATGCGCGACGGAGAGATTGCGGGCTTGGGATCTCCGGCAGACCTCTATGCCCATCCCCCCAATGCGTTTGTGGCGAGCTTTTTCGCAAACGCGAACCTGCTTGCCGTCGAACATGTCGAGCCGGCAGACGATGGAATGGCGCGGGTGCGCTGCGCGGGCAGCGAGATCCATTGCTGGGCGAATGTCGGATTTCCCAGCGCCTCCGGGGGAGGTGCAATGTTGGCTGTGCGCCGGCGCAGTTTGCGCCGGGGGCGATCGGAGGGCGCACTGCGGTTGCGGGGTGTCGTGGCGGAGCTGCTGTTGTTTGGCGATGAGCAACAGGTGGGTGTGGACGTCGAGGGGCTTGGTCGCGTTGTGGCGGTAATGGACACCCGCGAGTGTCGGGACCTGGCGTTGGGAGCGCCGGTCGAGCTGTTTGCGCCCGCTGGAGAGCCTGTGCTGGTGGGGCAGTGAGCAAGCGAAGATCTGCAAGTGAGCAGTGTGGGACGGTGAGCAGCGAGGATCTGTATATGCGTGCGCGAGCGCCCTTCCCCGGTGGCAGCTCGCGTACCACCCTGTTCGTGGCACCTCATCCGCCCTACGCCCGTCGCGGCGATGGTTGGCGTCTCCTCGACGTTGACGGTCACGAGCTGATCGACCTGCACGGCGATTTCTCGGCACTTGTGCACGGTCATGCGTTTGCGCCGGTGGTGAGCGCCGCCGCCGCCGCGCTGGCCGATGGCTCTGCGTTCGGGCTGCCGAGTGCAGCCGAGGTCGAACTGGCCGAGCGCCTGCTCGAGCGCGTTGGATGGGCGCGGCGGTTGCGCTTTACGGGCTCTGGCACCGAAGCGGTGATGGCCGCGGTAAGAGCCGCGCGCGCCGCCACCGGCCGTAGCGTGATCGTGCGCTTTGAGCATTGCTACCACGGTGCGTGGGACGCACTTGCCCAACCGGGCGCGCAGGGCGTGCCCGTGGGCACGCGAGGCGACGTGGTGAGCGTGCCACTCGGCGATCGCGAGGCGTTGTGTGAGGCACTTGACGAGCATGAGGGTCAGGTGGCTTGCGTGCTGCTCGATCTGATGCCCAACCGCGCGGGCCTTGACCCGGTTGGGCGCTCGTTTGCCGAGCTGGCGCGCGAGCAGACGAGTCGGCGGGGTATCGCGCTGATCCTGGACGAAGTGATCACGTTTCGGATGGCGTTTGGGGGTATGCAGCAGCTGTATGGAATCGAGGGCGACATCGTGACGCTCGGCAAGCTGATCGGCGGCGGCCTGCCGATCGGCGCGCTGGCCGGCAGACCGGAGTTGATGGATGTGTTCGATCCACGGCGCGCGGACGCGGTGGGGCTTGCGGGCACTTTTTCCGCCAACCCGGTTTCGATGCGCGCCGGCGCCGCGACGTTGGAGGCGCTGGGCGTGCAGGAGATCAAGCGGATCGACGCGCTCGGCGAACGATTGCGGGTGGGGTTGCGCGAGCACGGCCACACGGTCACCGGGGCCGGCTCGCTGTGCAAGCTGCACTCCGCCGATATACACGGTCTGTGGCGCGCGGCTTATCTTGAGGGGGTGTTGATCGGTGCCGACGGATTGATGTGCGTGTGCACGCCGATGGACGAACAGGTGATAGACCGCACGCTGGAAGCATTCGGACGAGTGGGCGGCTGACGATGGGAGACGCCGGCCCCTTAGTGTGCGTGATCGGCGCGGGTGTGCTCGGTCTATCGAGCGCCTTGGAGCTCGCGCGACGAGGTGTGCGGGGTGTGACGGTGATAGAGGCTCGCCACGTGGCTGCCGGCTCCTCGGGGTTGTCGGTGGGATTGGTGGAGACGCAATATTTGCAGCGGCTTGACATCGAGCTGCGGGTTCGCTCGATGCAGGCGTTCACGCGGCTCGAGCGCGATCACGGCCTGCGGGTGGTGCGCAACGGCTACCTGCGGCTGGGTCACGGTGGCGATGCGCCAGCGGCGTTCGTGCGCAGCGTCGAGATCCAGCGTGAGCTGGGTGTGGACGGCGTGTGTGTGCTGGATCGCGAGGAAGTGAGCCGGCTCGTGCCGGATATGCGCGTCGATGACGTCACGGCTGGATTGTGGGGACCAAACGACGGCTATCTCGACGGCCATCTCTATTGTGGACTGCTGGCGGAGCTGGCGGTGGCCGCAGGCGTGGAGTTGCGCGTTGGCTGCGAGCTGCTCGGCGCGCGGGAGCGCAGCGGTGGCGGGCTGCGTCTGGGCACCAGTGGCGGCGATCTCGAGTGCGATGTGGCGGTGGACGCGGGTGGTCCGTGGGGGGCCATAGTGGCCGAGCTGCTGGGTTGTGAGCTGGAGTTGATCCCACAGCGGCGTCAGGCGTGTGTGGTGTGGTTGTCACGCGAGCTGCCGTACACGATGCCCTCGGTGGTGGACTACACGCCTGGCAGTGGTCAGCCCGGCGTGTATTTTCGCCACGAGCGCGCGGGGAGGCTGATAGCCGGGCTGCACGCGGATGAGCCGTTAGGGCCGCCTGCTGACCCGGATCGGTATGCACGTGGTGCCGACGAGGAGTTTCTGGAGGCGCTCGCCAGCGCGCTCGCCGATCGTCTGCCGACGTTGGCGGACTCGCGCCTGGGTGGAGGTTGGGCCGGGCTGTATCCGATGAGCCCAGACGGACGACCCCTGGTGGGACCGACCTCCGAGGGAGCCCCGGTGATCGTGGTGGGGGGTGGTGGCGCGGGCATCCAGATCTCCCCGGCGCTTGGCGAGCTGGTTGCCGACTGGGTGCTGTATGGCGAGCCGCGCGCGGTCGCGGACGCTCGTGGCCTTGCTCCCTGTTAGGAGTCGTGCGGTGGAAGCGCCGCGAGCACGCGCCGCGCCAACTGCTCATCGCCGGTGAGTCGCAGCGCGTCCACATTGCGCTCGGGTCCGAGCGCGTCCGTCCAAGCGGTGGCGGGACCGGCGATGCTTGCCCACGGGACCGCTGCGCCCGGCTCCACGAGCGCGATGCGACCATCCTGGATGTCGAACAGCTGACGGGTGGGATCTTCGAAGTCTTCGATCAGCAGTTCGACGACTCCGTTGGGAAGGTTCGAGCCGTCGAGCAGCATGGGGAGCACGCACAGGGATGCGTGTATGCCCAGTTGTTCGACCGGTAGCGATTTGCTTTCTCGCGCGGGTTGACTCTTGCGAGAGGGTCCTCCGATCCAACGCTTCCAAGCGCGCGAGCGCTTGGCCCGATCGTGGCCAGGGCTGGCACCCTCTGCCTGTTGCGCTTTGTCATCTGAATTCACGCGCGGCAGTCTAATGGAACAATCCCGAGAAACGAGCGTGCGCACTTTTTAGAGGTGTTCGAACTTCTTGACGAACGCTGTTGGATGTCGGCCACGTCGAAGTGAGGATCGCTGGTGCTGGTGGATCGGCACGCGTCGACGTCGAGATCGCACCACTGGGGACAGGCCGACACGCAATCCGGCGTGAGGCGAAAGCGATCCTCCGCGCGTCCGCGCTAGCCTCGACTCGGTGTGTGCTTCCACGCCTGATCCACTTGCGGTGTTTGCTCCCGCAACGCGCAGATGGTTTGAGTCCTCGTTTGCCGCGCCAACGCCGGCGCAGACGCAGGCTTGGCCGGCGATCGCCAGTGGCGAGAACGTGTTGTTGTCGGCTCCGACAGGTTCGGGCAAGACACTGGCTGCGTTTTTGTGGGCGCTTGATCGCCTCGGCGTAGGGGGCACCGCCGCTGGCGTGCCTATCGGCGCCGACGCCCCTGGAGACGGTGCACGCTCGTGCGCAAGCGACGATCCCACACCCCCACTCGGAGGCGGCGTGCGCGTCGTGTATGTGTCGCCGCTAAAGGCGCTCTCCTATGACATCGAGCGCAATCTGCGCGCGCCGCTGCGCGGGATTGGCGCGAACGTGAGCGTTGGCATCCGCACAGGCGACACCTCCCAATCTGAACGTGCGGCGATGGCACGCAAACCGCCGGAGATCCTGATCACGACCCCTGAGTCGCTGTATCTGATCCTTGGTTCGCGTGCGCGCGCGATGCTGAGCACGGTTGAAACGGTGATCGTGGATGAGATTCATGCGGTGGCGGCGGTCAAGCGCGGCGCTCACCTGGCGTTGACGCTCGAGCGATTGGAGGAGCAGGCGCTGGCTGGGAGCGCCCGCGTGGGTGGGGGCCAGGACGGACGTCCTCATGCGTGCGTGCAGCGGGTCGGTCTATCGGCAACGCAAACCCCGCTGGAGGAGGTGGGCCGTTTTTTGGTTGGTCCCACCCGCAAGGTCCGGATCCTCGACGCGGGCGTCAGCGCCACCGAGGACACACCCGGAGCGCACGCCGCGGCGGGCAAGCCGCTGGACCTGCGTATCCACGTGCCGGTGGAGTCGATGAGCGAACCCGCCGGTTCGGCGAGCGGCGATCCGCTGGATCCTGTGCCGGGAAGCGAGTCCACTCGTAACTCGATATGGCCGGCCATATACCCGGAGTTGTTGCGCTTGGTGCGCGAGCATCGCTCGACGATCGTGTTTGTCAACAATCGCCGCTCGGCCGAGCGCGTGGCGCTGCGCCTCAACGAGCTCGCCGCTGACGGGGTCGATGTCGCTAGGGCCCACCATGGCTCTCTGTCGCGCGAGGAGCGCACGACGATTGAGGAGCAGTTGAAGTCAGGCGAACTGCCGTGTCTTGTGGCTACCTCATCGCTGGAGTTGGGGATCGATATGGGCGCGGTCGATCTCGTGCTGCAGGTCGAGTCGCCAAAGTCGGTGGCGCGCGGGCTGCAGCGCATCGGGCGTGCCGGCCATGGCGTTGGTGAGGTCAGCAAGGGGCGCATCTTCCCGAAGTTCCGCGGCGATTTGCTCGAGTGCGCCGTGGTGTGTCGGCGCATGCGCGAAGGTGCGATCGAGCCGACTGTTGTGCCCCGCAACGCTCTTGACGTGCTCGCCCAGCAGACCGTGGCGATCGCCGCCTCGGCGGAGGAGGATGTCTCCGTCGATCACCTGTACGCGCTCGTCACGCGCAGCCATTCTTACTCAGAGTTGCCGCGCGTGCTGCTCGAGAACGTGCTTGACATGCTCGACGGACGCTACCCATCGAGCGAGTTCGGCGAGTTGCGGGCACGCATCGTGTGGGACCGGGTGGCCGGCCGCATCCGCGCTCGCCGGGGCGCACGGCAGCTGGCGATCGCAAACGCGGGCACGATCCCCGATCGCGGGCTGTATGCGGTCACGCTCCCGGATGGGCGTCGCGTGGGTGAGCTTGACGAGGAGATGGTCTATGAGGCGCGTCCCGGACAGGTGTTCTTGCTTGGCGCGTCCTCGTGGCGGATTGAGGAAATCGGACGCGACCGGGTGATCGTGACACCCGCCCCGGGCGTGCCGGGCGCGGTGCCGTTTTGGAAGGGCGATGGCATCGGTCGACCCAAGGAGCTTGGCGCGGCGATCGGAGCGTTTGCGCGCTGGGCGGTGGACCAGGACGCGGAAGTGCTGGTACGCGACTACGACCTCGACGAGCGCGCGGCGCGCAACCTGCTCGACTATTTGCGCGAGCAGCAGGACGCGACGCATGTACTTCCCAGCGATCGCACGATCGTGCTGGAGCGCTTTCGCGACGAGATTGGCGACTGGCGACTGTGCGTTCTTTCCCCGTATGGCGGGCGCGTGCATGCCGCCTGGGGGCTTGCCATCGCTGCTCGCATTCGCGAGCGCTTTGGGATCGACGGGGAGGCGCTGTGGTCCGATGATGGGATCGTCGTGCGTCTTCCCGATATGGATCTGGACGAGGTGGATGAGAAGGCGTCGAGCCCTCCCGGCCGCTCTGCGGCAGCGGTTGCCGCAGCTCCACTCGCGTCAGGCGTGGACGCGTCTGGTGGATGGGCCTCGCGCGGCGTCGAGTCCTCGGGCGCGACCGGTGCCGCTTCGTATGCAGATCTGGTGGCGCTTGATCCGGATGAGGTTGAGGAGGCGATCGTCGCGGAACTCGGCGACTCGGCACTGTTTGGAGCGCGCTTTCGCGAGAACGCCGGACGTGCTCTGTTGATCCCGCGGGCTTATCCAGGCCGGCGCACGCCGTTGTGGCAGCAGCGGCTGAAGTCCCAGAGCCTGCTGGAGGTTGCGCGAGGCTATCCCGACTTCCCGATCGTGCTTGAGACCTACCGCGAGTGCTTGCGCGATGTGCTCGACCTGCCGGGCCTGCAGGAGCTGCTGCGCGGGATCTCCACGCAAGAGGTCTCACTGGTGGAGGTGCAAACGCAGAGCGCGTCGCCGTTTGCCGGGTCGCTGCTGTTTGACTATGTGGCGACCTACATGTATGAGGGCGACACGCCGAGCGCCGAGCGTCGAGCGGCGGCGCTGTCGCTCGACCGCGACCTGCTGCGCGAGCTGCTTGGCCAGGAGGAGCTGCGCGAGCTGCTCGACCCCGGCGCGCTCGCGCGGATCGAGGAGGATCTTCAGTACCGTTCCCAGCACCTGCAGGCGACCAGTCGCGATGCGCTATGCGACGTGCTGCGAGCGTTGGGTGATCTGCGCATGGAGGAGCTGCGCGAGCGGGTATCGGAGGGACTGGACGCCGATGCGATGCTCACGGCGCTGGAGCGCGAACGGCGCGTGGCGCGAGTGCGGATTGCCACCGAGGAGCGGCTGATCGCGGCCGACGATGCGGGCCTTTACCGCGACGCATTGGGCTGCCCGCCGCCCGCGGGCTTGCCGAACGCGTTCCTTGACGATGTTCCGGGTGCGCTTGAAGTTCTCGTGGCGCGCTACGCACGTACGCATGGCCCGTTTGCGAGTGCCGAGTTGCACGGGCGCTACGGGGTCGATATGTCCTCGGTGTTGCGCGAGCTGGAACGCTCCGGTGAGCTCGTGCGCGGTGAGCTGCGCCCCATTTCTTCCAGTCCATCTGAGCTGTCCCCTGCGGTGGCATCCTCATCGCTCTCGCGCGACGGGGACGGGCGCGAGTGGTGCAATGTGCAGGTCTTGCGCAGTCTGCGCCGCGCCTCGCTTGCCGCACTGCGCAGGGAGATCGAACCGGTGGGCAGTCGAGCGCTGGTCGCATTTATGCCCTCCTGGCAGGGAGTCGATCGTTGGCGCTCTGTCTCTGAGGTGCGGGGCGACCCGCCGATGGGGGAGGCCACCCGCAGCGCGGGGCGTTCTGAGGGACGCCTCCAAAGGACACACACTCGGCCGGCGGGTGGTGTGGAGCGGCTGCGGGAGGTGCTTGTGCCGTTGCAGGGTCTGGCACTGCCGGTGGCCGCGTGGGAGCGCGATGTGCTCCCGGCTCGCACCGGCTCCTATTCGCCCAGCTGGCTTGACAGCCTGTGCGCGAGTGGCGAGGTCGTATGGGTTGGCACGGGCTCGCTCGCTCGTTGGCCGATTTCCAATCGGTCGGGACGCGTGGCGCTGTTCTTCCGCGAGGACGCCGCTTTGTTGGGTCCACCAACTCCCCCGGCTCGCCGCGATGTGCTCTCTGGGCATGCCTCGCAGAGCTCCCCCCAGGGTGGCGAGAAGGCCGCCGACCCTAATGAGTCGCTTGCGGAGTCCGAGCACGTGTTGCTGCGCGAACGCCTGGTCGCGGGTCCTTGCTTCTTTACCGACCTGCTTGCCGAGCTCGACGTGCCCGTGCTCGCGCTGACCCACGCGCTTTGGGACCTGGTGTGGGCCGGTGAGGTCACCAACGACGCGTGGGCGCCGTTGCGTGCGCCACGCCAAACGCTCGTGGCTCACGCGTCCGCGGACGCCTCCCGTGGGCGCCCGGGAACCCTGCGCGGTGGTCGGCGCTTTGGTCGGCACTCTCAGCGCACCGGGCGGTTGGGAGCGAGTGCGCAGGTGCAGGGACGTTGGTCGCTGACGGACTCGATCTTTGGCGCCGCGCGCGGTTGGGGAGCGAGCTCCGGTGGTGGAGGTCATCGCGATGGAGGCTCCGGCGGCGAGGCCCGTCACGGGCAGAGTGCAGGGCCGGGGATCGAGACGTTGCGCGCGCGTCGTCGTGCGCTGGCCGAACTGCTGCTGGAGCGCTACGGCGTGCTCACCAGAGAGCAGGTCTCGGCGGAGAGCCTCGTGGGTGGCTTCTCAAGTGTCTATGGCGCGCTCACCGAGCTCGAGACACTGGGCGTGTGTCGGCGCGGCTATTTCGTGGAGGGTCTTGGCGGCGCCCAGTTTGCGCTACCTGGTGCGGTCGAGCGGTTGCGTGCCGGTCGCGTCGATCGGCCGGACGCGACGCTCGTGTTGGCGGCGGTCGACCCCGCCCAGCCTTACGGTGCGGTACTACCGTGGCCGCGACGTGAGGGCCAAAATCGTCGGCCCGCCCGCGTTGCTGGAGCGTACGTTGTGTTCGTTGCCCACGAGCCGGTGCTTTACCTCGAGCGCGGCGGGCGCGGAATCGTAACGCTCGTCTCGGAAGTGGGAGCAATTCGCGATGAGCGCTCCGCGGTTTCGGGGGCGCCTGTTGTTTTCGATGGGCGTAGAGCAGGTGCCGCGCCGCTCGCGCTGGCGTTGCGCGCACTGGCCGACGCGGTGCGCGCAGGGCGGATCGATGCGATCGCACTCGAGCGGGTTGACGGCGAGCCGGCGATCGGCTCGGAGCTGGAGCCGGCGTTGGTCCAGCTGGGCTTTCGTCAGGGGCCGAGGAAGCTCACCCTTCGAGCTTGAATAGCTCGATCTTCTCGAATAAGATCGCTCGGAGAAACACGGGGACTGGAGGAAGCTGTGGGAGGAGATGGAGTTTCGTCGCTCACGCTCGCGAGCCGTGGAAGAGCGAGCTGTCACGTGAACTGTCCTTGGATCGCGCGAACTACGCCTCCTTGGGTTGCGGTCGCAAACGCCACTTGGGCCGGAGTCGGAAACATTGACTGAGATCGTCAACCGGGGGCTTGCCAACTGTTCAGCTCTGAATTATCTTATCGAACAATGGGGATGACTGGAACAAGTGGTCCTGGGCGCTCCGGTGGATCTTCTGCTGTCCTTTCGGTAGGAGGGGCTTTGCAAGCGCCGTGCGATGATGCGTCGCACGACGGTCTCCTACAGGCGGACTTTGCCTACCAGGGGCCGGCGCCGCTCTACAAACGACTGCCCCATGGACCCCACGGCCTGGGCCGCGACGAGGTGGCACGTCATCAGCGCGCACGCATCCACGGCGGCATGGTCGAGTCGGTCTACCAGCGCGGCTATGCCGCCACGAGCGTTGCCCACGTGATTGCACTGGCGGGCGTATCGCGCCGCGCGTTCTACGAGCAATTCACCAACAAGGAAGACTGTTTCCTGTCCACCTACGATGCGCTTGTGGCCGCCTCGCGCAAGCGCGTGCTACAGGCATGGTTCGGCGAGCGCGGCTGGGCCAACCGCCTGTATGCCGCCTGTCGAGTGTTCCTCACGGGGATCGCCGAGGATCCGCGCGGTGCCCACATGGTGCTTGTCGAGTCGATCGGCATCGGACCGCGCGGCCACGAACGCCTGCGGCTCACCGCAACTGCATTTGAGCGCGTTGTGGCGACCGGTTTCAGCCTCACGCCCGATGGCATCGCGCTGCCGCCCCTGGCACCACGAGCGATCGTTGGAGGTGTGCGCTTTGTGGTGCTCAGGCGCTTGCGCGAAGGTCGCGAGCAGGAGCTCGCCGGACTTACCGACGAACTGCTCGACTGGGTCAGCTCCTATCGCTCCACCTCGGTCGTACGCTTGCGCACGCTCGGTTCCGCCAGGCCTCCGCGACTGGTGGCAAAACGAGCTCGCTTCCTGACGCGCGAAGATCGACGTTCGCGCGTGATGGACGCGATGGTGCAGCTGGCGCTGGAGGACGGCTACACAAACCTCACCGACGCAGAGATCGCGCGCGGCGCATCTGTGTCAACCGAAGCGTTTCACCGTGAGTTTCCCAACAAGGAAGAGTGCCTGCTCGCGGTCGTCGATGAGTTCGCTGCCGAAGCCCATGACGCCGTGCGACGTGCCACGCGCAACGATGCGCAGTGGTCTGAGGCGGTGCACAAAGGCGTTGAGGCGCTGATTGGCTACTGTGCCGCCCATCCGGGATTGGTGAAGCTCTCGTTCATCGACCTGCTCGATGCTGGCAACGGCGTGGTTCAGCGCGTCAGTGGCGTACTCGACGGGTTCATCACGTTGATGACTCAACGCGTGCCCGAACCGCGGCGCGCACCCGGTGTTGCCGCAGAGGCGATCATGGGCGCGATCTGGGCAATTCTTGCCAGCTATGCCCCGCAGGAACGCTTGCGTTACCTGCCGTGCCTGGTCGACCATCTGACGTTCTTGATCCTGGCGCCCTACGTTGGTCCACGGCCGGCGGTCGAAGCGATTGAGCTGTCGACCGCCAAGCGTAAGCGCCTGGCGGTCTCCTGAGCACCGCCGAGTCATCCACCCGCGGCGAGCACGTCTCTATCCTGCTGGCTTGTGGCCACGCACGAAGCTATCCACGCCGGGCGCGCGCCCCGGCGCGTAGGGCACAAGGGCGCGGCGCACCTCGCGCAGGGCAACACATGCGCGAGCTTTGACGCTGCGCTTGCCCAGCGTGTGGACATGATCGAGTTCGACGTTCTCAGCGAGCGAATCGACGGGAGCGGCGAGCTGCTTGTGGCGCACGACTATGAGGACATGCGCTCGCGCACCGCACTCACGCTCGAGCAGGCGCTCGCGCATCTGGCGGGCGAGGAGTTTGCGGGTGTCGAGCTCGATCTGGATGTGAAGCTACCCGGCTATGAGTTGCGGGTGGTGGATGCGCTGCGCGCGGCCGGTTTGGTGCACAGGACGCTTCTCAGTGGCATGTTTCCATCCTCGTTGGCGCGCGTGCGGGCCGCCGAACCCTCGTTGCGCCTTGGTTGGTCGGTTCCACGCGTGCGGCGCGATTACACAAACGACATGCTGATGGCAGTCCCGGCGCTGGCGATGCTCACTGGCTATCGTGCGTTGTTGCCGCGCCGAGCGGCCCATGCGCTGCAAACGGGGACGGTCGACGCGATCATGGCTCACTGGCGGGTCGTTACGCCTGCGCTTGTGCGCGCAATCGACCGCGAGGGCGGTGAGCTGTATGTGTGGACAGTCGACGACGCGGCACGCATCGAGAAGCTGACCGCGCTTGGGGTGAGCGGCATTATCACAAACGATCCGCGACTGTTCTCTAGCTGAGTACGCAGGTTGCTGCGCTGAACCCACGTGGATCGGCGCCCGCGAGGCTCTTGTGCCCTGCGGCTGTCGGCCTGGCGACGGTTTCGATCACCGTTGAGCCCTTACGCAACTGGAAGATCACATAGCCGCGCAGCTTGTAGCTCGACTTGCCAGCGGCGAGCGCCAACTGGAAGCTGTCACCCGCCTGGCGGGTGAGCGTGCCGGAGCCGACCTTCAGAAAGCCCGAGTCGGCGCTCTTGCCGACGTCGAGCCACTTCCCTGTGGCGGGATCCAGGTATTGCACGCGAAAGCGCATGTACATGGTGTCCGCGGATTGGCCGTTGCCGGGCATCGAGCCACGGATACCAACCGTTTCGGGCTGGTCCTTGGGGCCGCACACGTTAACCGTGGCCCACAGTTCGCGTGAGTGTTCAAGCGGATGCGCCGCCGTAGGCGCGACGGCTGCCGCCAGCGGCGGTGATGCCGAAAGCGCGAAAGCCGCCGCCAGCGCCAGTGACGCGATCGTCTTCAACGAGCTCATCCTTTGAAGATAGCGCCGCTGAGCTCTACCCAATGTCACCATCTGCTCTGCCGGTGAAACCAGGCTTGTGTGATATCTCCTTGGCATGGCGGCGACCAAGGCGGCGGAGATAGTCGAGCTGTTGGGACGTGTGCCGGTGCTCTCGACGCTCGAGCACGACGATCTGCAGCGAATTGCCCAGCTCGCCGTGCCGCGTACGTTTGAGCCGGGTCAGATCGTGTTTCGCGAGGGTGACGCAAGCGACACGTGCTACATCGTACGCTCGGGTCGAGCGCGTGCGGTGCGTGAGCATCCCGATGGGCGCACGATCACGCTAGCCACGTTCGGCTCCGGCGACATCTTCGGCGAGCTCGCGATGTTCGAGGACGAGCGGCGTTCGGCGACCGTCGAGGCGGTGCAACGCACGAGCGTGGTTGCGGTGCTGGGACCGGACATGCGTCGCCTGATGGTCGAGCATCCGGGCATCTCGGCTCGACTCGTGGTCGCGCTTGGGCGGCGCCTGCGCGAGACAAACGAGCGCCTTGCCAAACAGTCTTTTCAGACAGTCCAGAGTCGTGTTGCGGTGGTGCTCGGAGAGCTCGTGGCTCAGGCAGTCGCAGCCGGTGGATCCGAGCAGGAGGTGCTTGTCACCGCAACACAGGCCGATCTCGCCAAGCTCGCGGGCTCCTCGCGTGAGTCGGCCTCGCGTTTCCTTGCTGTGCTCGAGCGGGCCGGTGTGATCTCTCAGGGTCGCGGCCGCCTTGTCGTGCACGATCCGACGGCACTCGGGCGCTATGTCTTCTGAGAAGCACACCAAGCGACGCCGTGGCTTTGGCACGCAGACTCCGCATGAGGTGTCGGCGGGCGGCGTCGTGGTTCATGAGGGGAATGTGCTTGTGATCGTTCCAACTCGCAGGGCCGCCGACGGCTCGCTGGTGCTTGGCTTGCCGAAGGGCCATCTCGACGAGGGCGAGACCAGTGTGCAGGCGGCTATCCGCGAGGTGCACGAGGAGACTGGCGTCACGGTCGAGCTCCTCGCCGAGCTTGGCGAGGTGCGCTACTGGTACGTGCGTGATCGACGCCGGGTGGCAAAGAGCGTGTTTTTCTTTCTGTTTCGTTATGTGAGCGGCGATCTGTCAGACCATGACGACGAGGTCCTGGAAGCACGCTGGATGGGGCTTGCCGAGGCTCGCAGGGCGCTCAGCTACCCCGGGGAGCGCGACATGGTTGCGCGCGCGCTGGTGATCGTCGAGCAAGACCGATAGCCTGCGCGGTCATGCAGGTGCTCAACTTCTATTCGACGATCTTCGCCGACGAGCTGAAGAAGGGTCGCAAGACCGCCACGATCAGGCTCGGCGACAAGTCGAGCAAGTACCGCAAGAACCAGGCTGTGCTTGTCACGATCGGCTACCAGTACTCCCCGCGCGAGCGGATCTTCGATGCGGTTATCGATCAGGTCGAGGTGATGAAGGTCGCTGAGCTGTCTCCGCGCGACATCAAGCACGACAACCCCGAGTTTCGCCGCCATGAGGAGCTGATCAAGTTCCTCGAACAGATCTATGGGCGGGTGGTATCGATGGACGACACGGTCACTGTGGTGCGCTTCTCGCAGATACTCGACAAGCCGACCGCAATGACCGAAGCGATGAAGGGATTCGGCGGCGCACAGAACTGAAGAACGCGTTGCCGCCTGTTCCAATGGGAAACAGGTGGTGAAATCCAGGCGTATCAGGCGGAGGATTGCGAGCGGTCCAGCAGATGCCCGTCAAGTCACAATCTCCCATTCCCAGACGCGGGTCGACCACCCGAGTCCCTGAGCGCGACGAGCCCCCGTCTGCGCAGACCGGGGGTGACCCTCAAGAGAACGCCCTCCAGGGTGCAGGCAGGCGGGCAGGTGGACACGAGGACGTCACCGAGATCCAACGTGCTCGCATGATCGCGGCGATGATTGGCGTTGTGTCTGAGCGTGGCCGCGCGGATGCCACAGTGGCTCATGTCGTGGGCCGCTCAGGTGTTTCGCGTCGCACGTTCTACGAAGTGTTCAATGACTTCGAAGACTGCTTTCTCGCGGCGCTCGATCGGTCGATCGCGTGTGCCGCTGAATATGTGCTTGACGGCTACGACCGCTCTGAGAAGTGGCGCCCCAGGATCAGAGCAGCGCTCGTCGGCTTGCTCGAATTCCTCGAAGACGAGCCGGCCATGGGGCGCCTGTGCATCGTCGAGACGCTGGGTGCTGGTTCCAGGGTTCATGAGCGCCGCACGCGTATCGTCGAGGCGATGATGGCCGCTGTCGATGAAGGACGACAGGAATCCAGGACGGCGGCCGCGCTTCCGCAGCTAACGACGGAGGGGATTGTGGGGGGTGTTCTGTCGGTGCTGCATGCTCGACTGCTCCCTAATTCGGAGGCCCTCCACGGTGGGGAATACCCTAAAGGGCATGCCCAAAGGGCACACGGCAGGCAGGTGGGTAAACGCAATGGCTCTCTGCGGCAGTTGAGCGGCTCGTTGATGGGCATGATCGTGCTGCCCTACCTCGGTCCCGCCGCCGCCCGCAAGGAGGGCGAGCGTCCGACGCCTCAGCGTCGGCGTCGAGTCCGCGCGAGCGCCGAGGATCCATTGCGCGGCCTGGAGATGCGCCTCACCTACCGCACCGTGCGTGTGCTCTTGGCGATCGCCGAGCTGGACGGTCAGGGATCGCATCCCTCCAACCGCGAAATCGGAGTGCTCGCCGGGATCAGCGATCAGGGTCAGATATCGAAGCTGCTGAGCCGTCTGGAGAGGCTGGGTCTGGTCGAGAACAGCGGACCGGGGCGGATGCGGGGAGCGTCAAACGCGTGGTCGCTCACCAAGAAGGGGTTCGAGGTCGAACAGCTGGCTGCCGGCTGAGCCTGCCGACGCGCTTGCGCCCTCTCCGAGCCTGGTGCTCGTTTGTTCTATATATTGGGGATGCGTTGGCACTCTTCACGTGAGAGTGCCAACGGGTGGTCCGCCGATGCTTGCGTGTGGCCGCCGATTCGAAGCACACTCTAGACGGAGGTTTTCAGCATGAAACTCAAGCCCCTGGGCGATCGTCTGATCGTACGGGCCATCGAGGAGGAGCAGACGACCGCCAGCGGTCTCGTCCTTCCCGATACTGCCACGGAGAAGCCGCAGAAGGGCAAGGTCCTCGCCGTCGGCGACGGCAAGCTCGACGATGCCGGCAAGCGTATACCCCTCGACGTGTCCGAGGGCGACGAGGTCCTCTACAGCAAGTACGGCGGCACCGAGATCAAACTCGACGGTGAGGATCTGCTCGTGCTGCGCGAGTCCGACGTTCTCGCCAAGGTCGCATAAGGAGATCTGAATAGATATGGCTCACAAGGAACTCAAGTACAGCTCCGAGGCGCGCAAGTCTCTGGAGGCCGGCGTCGACGCTGTCGCCAACGCCGTGAAGGTCACTCTCGGCCCCAAGGGCCGCTACGTGGTGCTCGACAAGAAGTTCGGCGCTCCCACGATCACCAACGACGGTGTCACGATCGCCCGTGAGATCGAGGTCGAGGACGTCTTTGAGAACCAGGGCGCCCAGCTGGTGCGTGAGGTGGCCACCGCCACCAACGACGTTGCCGGCGACGGCACAACCACAGCCACCGTGCTGGCTCAGGCGATCGTTCGCCAGGGCCTGAAGAATGTGGCGGCCGGGGCCAACCCGCTGGCACTCAAGCGCGGCATCGAGAAGGCGGTCGACCAGGTCGTCGCCAACATCGCCTCGCAGTCCAAGGAGGTCTCCGGCAAGGACCAGATCGCGCGCGTCGCGACCATCTCGGCCGGCGATGAGGAGATCGGCGACGTGATCGCCGATGCGATCGAGAAGGTCGGCAAGGACGGCGTTGTCAACGTCGAGGAGGGCCAGACGTTCGGCATGGACCTCGAGTTCACCGAGGGCATGCAGTTCGACAAGGGCTACATCTCGCCCTACATGGTCACCGACCAGGACCGTATGGAGGCCACTCTCGAGGACCCCTACATCCTGATCGCCAACCAGAAGATCGGCTCGGTGCGCGACGTGCTGCCCGTGCTCGAGGCAGTGATCCAGTCGGGTAAGCCGCTCTTGATCATCGCCGAGGACGTTGAGGGCGAGTCGCTCGCCACGCTCGTCGTGAACAAGCTGAGGGGCACCTTCACCGGCGTGGCCGTCAAGGCCCCCGGCTTCGGCGACCGCCGTAAGCGCATGCTCGAGGACATCGCGATCCTCACCAAAGCGGAGGTCATCACCGAGGAGATGGGTCTCAAGCTGGAGAACACTCAGGTGTCTCAGCTCGGACACGCTCGTCGAGTGGTCGTTGCCAAGGACAACACCACGATCGTCGACGGCGCCGGCGATGCCGAGGCGATCAAGGGTCGCATCAACCAGATCAAGGCCGAAGTCGAGAACACCGACTCCGACTTCGATCGCGAGAAGCTCCAGGAGCGCCTGGCCAAGCTCTCCGGCGGTGTTGCCGTGGTGAAGGTTGGCGCGGCCACCGAGACGGAGATGAAGGAGAAGAAGCATCGCGTCGAGGACGCGCTGCAGGCGACTCGCGCCGCGCTGGAGGAGGGCATCGTGCCCGGCGGTGGGGTTGCCCTGCTGCAGGCGTCGGCGGCTGTCTCTGTTGATGGCGACGGAGCATCCACGGACGGTTCAGACGACGAGCGGACCGGAGCGCGCATCGTTTTGCGTGCCCTCGAGGAGCCGCTGCGTCAGATCGCCGAGAACGCCGGGCTCGAGGGCTCGGTTGTCGTCAACGACGTACGCAAGGCGAAGAAGGGCCACGGCCTAAATGCCGCTACCAACGAGATCGTCGATCTCGTGGCAGCCGGGGTCATCGACCCGGCGATGGTAACGCGCTCGGCGCTTCAGAACGCCGCGTCGATCGCCAAGAACATCCTTACGACCGAGGCGATTGTCGCCGAGGTGCCGGAGAAGGAAGGCGGCGGAATGCCCGGCGGCGGTATGCCGGACATGAGCGGGATGATGTAGTCCAGTCGTTCCACCTACGCGTGCGGCGCCTTGGCCGCGCGCGTAGGCAGTCGATAGATGAGCAGAGGGCCTGGCGGGATGCTGGGCCCTCGGTTTGTCTGGATCTATTCCACCGCCGAGACGGGCCGCGGACCCTCGCCCACGTACTTGGCGGTCGGGCGGATGAGCTTGGCCTCGCGCTTTTGCTCGAGGATGTGGGCCGACCAGCCGGCCACTCGCGCACACGTGAACATCGGCGTGAACAGGTCGGGCGTCACTTCGGCGAGGTCGAGCACCACCGCCGACCAGAACTCGACGTTGGTGGCGAGCACCCGATCGGGCTTGCGTGCGGTGAGCTCGGCCAGCGCTGCCTTCTCCAATGCCTCGGCGGCCTCAAAGCGCGGTGAGCCGAGCTCCTGGCATGTGCGCCGCAGCACGCGTGCCCGCGGATCTTCGGCGCGGTAGACGCGGTGGCCGAAGCCCATCAACCGCTCCCCGCGGTCGAGCGCGGCCCTGACCCACACCTCCGCGTCGCCGGTGGCTTCCACTTCGTCGAGCATCTTCAGAACGCGCGAGGGCGCGCCACCGTGCAGGGGGCCCGAGAGGGCACCCACGGCCGCCGACAGCGCCGCGGCGCAGTCGGCTCCGGTGGAAGCCACAACGCGCGCGGTGAACGTGGAGGCGTTCATGCCGTGCTCGGCGGCGGAGATCCAGTAGGCGTCGATCGCCTTGGCGTGGTCGGGGTTGACCTCTCCGCGCCAGCGGATCAGGAAGCGCTCGGGGATCGAGCGGCCCTTGTCTACCTCCGACTGGGGCACGGGCGGCTGGCCCGCGTCGCGCGCGGACTGCGCCACAAACGACAGCGCCATCACCGACGCCCGCGCGAGATTGTCGCGGGCCTGCTCGTCGGAGATGTCGATCAGCGCGTTGAAGCCGGATCCGGTCCCACCCACCGCGAGCATCGCAAGTGCCGACTGCACGTCGACGCGGTGATCGCCGGAGCGCACGGTCAGCACGTGCGGTTCGGCGGGGGGCAGTCCGGGCTTGAAGCGTCCGTCCACGAGCAGGCCCCAGACCTGCTCGTAGGGGACGGTGCCAACCAGGTCCTCGATGTCCACGCCGCGATATCGCAGCGACCCGCCGGCCCGGTCGGGCTCGGCGATCTCGGTGGCGAAGGCGACTACGCCCTCTAGGCCTGACTGGACTTCATTGGATGGGGATGGGCTGGAAGGGGGTGAGGCGGGAGGCGACTGTGTCGTGACCTCGCTCATGGGCGCTCGCTTTCAGACTAGAGATGACCGGTTGAGAGTCGATCCCGCTGGATTGCACCGATATCGACCCGGCTGCCTTGTGGGCAGGCTCATATCGTCGCAGGAATCCGCCAGGTAGGCTCCGTTGCGGGCTAACGAGGAGGAGTGCCGTGAGCGACAGCGATTTGATGTTCCGTCCCGCGACCGAGCTTGCCGCGATGGTGCGTTCCGGCGAGGTGTCCTCGCGCGAGCTTGTGGAGATCTCGCTTGCGCGCATCGAAGAGTTCAACCCGCAGCTCAACGCGTTCGTGCAGATCGACGGCGAGCGCGCGCTGGCGAGCGCCGAGCAGATCAAAGCCGGCGATGAGCGCCCGTTCGCGGGTGTGCCGATCGCGATCAAGAACAACCGCCCGGTGTCGGGCCTGAGGGCCACGATCGGCTGCTCGCTGTTGACCGAGCATGTGGCCGAGCATGACTGCAACATCACACGCCGTTTCAAGGAGGCGGGCTTTGTGATCGTGGGGACCACCACGCTGCCCGAGTACGGCATCCTGCCCGTCAGCGAGGCGCGCATATTCGGCCCCACCCGCAACCCGTGGGACTTGCAGCGCACGCCCGGTGGCTCCTCCGGCGGGGCGTCCGCCGCGGTCGCTTCAGGGTTGGTGCCGGTAGCTCACGGCAACGACGGCGGCGGCTCGATCCGGATCCCCGCCGCCTGCTGCGGGCTCGTCGGGCTGAAGCCCGCGCGCGGGCGCATCTCCGCGGCGCCCGAACGCGGCGAAGCGCCGCTTGACGTAGATGGCGTGCTGACGCGCACGGTCGCCGACACAGCGGCGATCCTCGACGTGCTCGCCGGGTATGAGCTGGGCGACGCCACCTGGGCGCCGCCTCCGTCCGAGCCGTTCGGGTTCTCAGCAACGCGCGCACCGGGCAAATTGCGGATCGCAGCGACGACGTTCCCGCCGATCGCCGACGCCGTCGTCGATCCGATCTGCGCGCAGGCGGTCACAGACGCCGCCGAGTTGCTGCGCTCGCTGGGCCACGAGGTCGAGGAGGTCGATCCACCGTGGCGGATCGAGGGCCTCTCCGAGCTGTTCGGCGCGGTCTTCTCGGTCCACATCGCGCTTCAGATCGTGTACTCGGGGATGGTCGCTGGCCGCGAGCCCACCGCCGAGGACATGGAGCCGATGAGCTGGGCTATCCACCAGATGACCCAGAGCTTCAACTCCGTGCAGGGATTGGCCCTCGAAATCCAGCTACAGACGCTCACGCGCCAACTGGTGAGCTTCCTTGCCCCCTACGACGCGCTGCTCACCCCCGCGCTCGCAGAGCGCCCGCTGCCGATCGGCACACTCGATACGGCCGCCCCCGACCCGATGGCCACGTTTACGCGCTCGGGCCTGTTCACGCCCTTCACGCCGATCTTCAATGCAAGTGGCCAGCCAGGGATCTCGTTGCCGCTCTATCAGGGCGCGGATGGCCTGCCGCTAGGCGTGCAGCTCGTAGGCCCACCGGCCGGCGAGGCTGCGCTGCTGGCGCTAGCTTCGCAGGTCGAGGCAGCCGCTCCGTGGGCGGGCCGTCGCCCGCCGGTTTCTTGAGCGACGGAATTGGGTTCTATCCCCCGAGCACAGTCGACATTGGCTGCGGTGTAACGCCAAGCGCTTCGGGATCGGCACAGCCGCCGTTGGCCACCATGTTCGCCTCCAGCAACTCGGCCTCGTCCCAGGTGATCGGCGCGTTGGCGTGCATCGCACGCTCCACCGCGTGCAGCGTGCGCGAGACGATCGGCGTCGGTAGCGGTAGCAGCGAGCGCTCGCGATCGAGCGAGCGCAGCGCGGTATTGATGACCTCGCCATAGGTCATGGTCTGTGGCCCGGCGAGCTCGTAGCGTTCGTGGTTCGCGCCATTGCTCGTGTCTACGGTCGCGCGCAACGCTGCGACCATGCAGCCGGCGACATCCTCCGCCCAGATCGGCTGGCAGACCGCGCGACCGCGGCCTGAGATCGGAACTATCGGCAGCAGCGACAGGCGCTCGATCAAGGTCAGCCAGCGATCGCCTGGCGCATAGACGAGCGAGGGTGCGATCACGGTTGTGTGCATGTCGGACTCGCGCACGGCCTGCTCGGCCAGCGCCTTGGCGCGGAACAGGCGCGCACGGTGGTGGGTGGAGGCGCCGAGTGTGGAGAAGAACACGAAGCGCTCCACGCCCGCGCGCTGGGCCGCCTCGACCATCCGCCAGGTCGCGATTGCCGCCAGCTCCTCGATCGACCCCCGCGGTTGGTCGCGCGTCGAGGCCGCGAGGTGCACGACTGTGTCCACGCCGCGCATCGCATTGCGAAACGACGGCGGGTCGGCTAGGTCGCCGAGCGCGATCTGCACGCGCACGCGCTGTGGTCCAAGGCGTCTGGGGTCTCGCACCAGGCATCGCACGGACTGGTCTTCGGCCACAAGGCGGCGCAGCAGGGCAGAGCCGATGAGCCCGGTGGCACCTGTGAGCAGGAGCATTGCTCAAAGCTAGCGGAGTGCACCCAGGAGCCGGTGCTCGCCTGTGTGACTCATTGCCAGTGTGCGACCGGGCGGCCTCGCTACTATTCGTCGTCCCGCAACCTGTAGCTCCCCGCAAACGAATCGAGAAGGAAGCGAATGGCCTACGTAATCGCTGAGCCGTGCATCGGCACCAAGGACAACTCCTGTGTCGAGGTGTGCCCCGTGGACTGCATCCACCCGACGCCCGACGAGCCCGGCTATGACGCTGCCGAGATGCTCTACATCGATCCGGAGGAGTGCATCGACTGCGACGCGTGCGTGGAGGCGTGCCCGGTGGACGCGTGCTTCGCCGAGGATCAGCTGCCCGAGGAGTGGCAGAAGTTCGCCTCGATCAACGCCGAGTATTTTGCGAATGCGAAGTAGAGCCCGTTTGGCCTAGCCTCACCTGTAGCCCGCAAGCGCCCCGACCTTCTTGGGGGCTGGGCTTAGGCCATTGGCAGGGACATACCTGCAGGCTTCGGACTTGCCGGAGGCGCTGGCACACTTGGCGGCGTGACCTCGAGAAGCGGCAAGGTGGGCAGCTCCATCGGCGCCATCGCCATCAGCCCGCGGGCAGCCTGGCGGATCGCCTGTGAGGCTGGGTCGTCGGGGTCCTCGACCACCAACGGCACGCCCCCGTCGGCCTGGGCGCGCAGAGGCATCGTGAGCGGCACCTTGCCCAGCAAAGGCACGTCGAGCTCGTCGGCCAGCTCCGTGCCGCCACCCTCGCCAAAGATCGCGTAGCGCTCGCCGCTGGGGGTCGTGAAGCCAGACATGTTCTCGATCACTCCGCAGATCTCAAGCGACACCTTGTGGGCCATCTCGGCCGAGCGGCGCGCCACCTTCTGTGCGGTGGCCTGCGGGGTGGTGACGATCACGAACTGTGCCTGAGGCAGCATCTGGGCGAGCGTCATCGACACGTCGCCGGTGCCGGGTGGCAGATCGATCAGGAGGTAGTCCAGGGCGCCCCATTCGACGTCCTGCAGGAACTGCCCGAGCGCCTTGTGGAGCATCGGTCCGCGCCACACCACGGCCGCGTCCTCCTCGACGAAGAAGCCGATCGACATGATCTTCACGCCGTGCGATTGCAGCGGCACGATCTTGCGCTGTGGAGAAACCGGTGGTCGCGTCGCCCCGAGGCCGTACATGCGTGGGATCGAGTAGCCCCACACGTCGGCGTCGAGGATGCCCACGCGCTTACCCTCGGCGGTCAGCGCGGCGGCGAGATTGGCGGTCAGTGTGGACTTGCCCACGCCGCCCTTGCCCGAGCCGATGCACAGCACGTTGGAGACTTCGGCAAGCGCGCCCTCGGGCAGGCTGCCGCGCCCCAGCTTCTGCTGTAGGGCGCTCTTCTCGCTGTCGCTGAGCACATCGAAGTACACGTTCACGTGCACGATGCCCTCCAGTGCCGAGACGGCCTGCGCCACGGAGCTCTGGAAGTGCCCGCGGATCGGGCAGCCGGCTGTGGTGAGCGACACGGTCACGTCGACCACGCCGTTCTCAGAGATGTCGATCGAGCGCACCATCTCGAGCTCGACGATCGAGCGGCGCAGCTCCGGGTCGATCACGGCCTCCAGGGCCTTGAGGACTTGCTCGCGGTTGGTCACGGCCTCATTCTCGCAAAACCTCGCTGTTGGTTGCCCCGATCGTAGGAGTTTACGAGGGCGATGGCAAAGAAAATGCCGCCGGGCGGTAGGGGGACCGCCCGGCGGCCAGGGAGGAGAGGGTGCTTCTACTGCCGGCGGGGTATGAGGCCGGCAGACTTTCCCGCTGCCGGCCTCTCCTGGCCGGGGCGGGGGAAGTGCGCTCAGACGATGCTGAGGATGCGCTCCTGTACTCGTGAGGCGAGCTCCTCGCCATCGCGGCGGCGCTGGCGCAGCTCGCGCTCGACGCGCACGCGTGTCTTGCGGACCTCGCGCTCGAGCCGGTTGCGGGCGGTCACGCCGCGGCGCTCGAACTTGCGCAGCTGGGCGGAGGCTTTGGAGGTGCTGTTGTAGCTTGCAATCGTGTCGTTTACGCCGGAGAGCACCCGCTCACGGGCGATCAGCGCGGCGCCGACGGGGATCAATACGACGCGCTCGGCCGTGCTTGACTGCTTGGAGGCGCTGGTGGTGCGCTTCGGGGCGGTCGTGGAGCGCTTGGAGGCGGCGGTTGCGCGGGGTTTGGGGGAAGTGGTCTTCGCTGTGGGCATCTGGAGGGGGATCTCCTGTCGTTGGGGGTACGTTTGTTCGTCTCAGTGCGACTGTAGCACCGAACACATGTTTGTAACCCGTCCTGAAGGGATGGTTACACGCGGATCTCAAGCTCCGGTGAACACGCTGTAAACAGAGTCTATGAATCCGCTCCTAGGCCACATGGGTCTGCTCATAGATGCCCAGGCAGGCGAGCGACGAAACGTGTGTTCGCAGAGCGGGTCAGTTCGCGTGGCGGTCCAAGCGCGCGCAAGCCCGGCGCTCAGCTGGGGAGCAGCGGGACCTGCGTTCGTGCGAGCCACAGCTCGGGATGCTCGAGCTCCTCGCTGCTGGGCAGCGTCTCGGCCGAGGTCCACGCGACCGTCAGTGCGCTCGGGCCGGCCTTCGCGACGACCTCGTCGCAGAACGTGCGCCCGATCTCATACTGACGCATCTTCATCTCGAGGCCCAGCAGCTTCTCGAGGATTCGCCACGTCCAGCCGCGCTCGCGCCGCCGCCGGTTCATCGCGGTGCGCATTCGCTCCAGCGAGGGCAACTGCTCGGCGCCGACCGCGTCCATCACGTGCTCGGCGTGGCCCTCGATCAGCGACATCGTGGCCTGCATGCGATCCACCAGCGCCCAGCGATCCTCGCCCAGCCCGAGACGAAGCACTTCGCCTTCCCGAAGTCGCTCCACGAGCTTGTGCAAGTCCGAGGTTCCCGGAAACCGCAATGCACGCCCAAAACCCATCCCCACCTGCATGCCGTCGATCAACTCGCGCAACATGGTGCCCAGGTGCTCGCGTAGCCACGGCGCCCCGCCGAACTGGACGGCGTGGGTGACCTCGTGGATCGCGACCCACGCCGTGAACTCCTCGCGGTCAAGTCCAAGATTGCGTGCGGCCTGGGCCAGGTTCGGTGCCAGCAGCAGCAGCCGGGGAGGCCGCTGGGGCTCCAGCAGCGCGATGTCGTACTGGCCGAGCACGCGCTGGGAGAGGACGCCCGTGACGGCGCCAACCTGCGCGCCAAGCAGCAGCTGGGTGGTCGAGCGAATCGCGGGCCCGAACGGGCCGGAGCCATGGCCGACCTTCTCGGTCAGCGGGTCCAGCAGCGGGCGCATCGTTGCGATGTTGGCTTCGATCCATCGGGGACGGTCGATCGACTCGATCGCCGGCAGCGGCTCTGAGGGATTCAGGCCGGTGTAGGCGCTGACGCGCTCGGCGAACTGCTCGGCCAGCGCCTGCACCCCGTTTGCCTGCGAGCCAAGGTAATGATTGCTGCCTGAGAGCATCTCGCCCACCCGCTGCGCCACGTTCCAGTCGATGCCATCCATACGGAGAGCCTACGCCCCGCGTGCCAGATCTCCCGCCGATCGATTTTTTGGATTTGCTGGGCGTGCCTGGCGGTGCTCGGAGGGCCGGCTCCATCACGCACTCGTATCCTTGCTTTGTGTCCGTGTCTCGAACCGCGTTTGCTTCCTTGGCCGAGCGCCAGGGCGGCACGGAGGCGGCGGGCACGTTCTTCGAGCGCGCCGGTGCTCGCGATGTGCTCGCGTGGGTGCGCCTGCTGAGCGATCCCGGCGACTCGGCGGCAGTTGTGCGCGCGCTTGGGCGCCCCCCGATCGAGCTGCGCCAGGTGGACATAGCGCGCGTGGTGCAGCTCGCGCGCAAGAGCAAGCTCGACCTAGTGGCCGCGCTCGGGCCGGCGCTCGAGTCGGCGGGGATGCCGCCGGAGGCGCGCGAGCGGATCGAGCGCTTCCTGGCATTGCATCGCGAAGCAGAGATCGCCTTCGAAGCTCTGCGCCCGCGCCTGGGGTGCACTCCGCAGGAGCTGACCTCGGAGTTGACGGCCGCCTCGGAGGCGAGGCTGCTTGGCGGCGAGAGGATCTCGGGGCCGCGCGCACAGACGCTCGAGGAGACGGTCGAGCTGATGCGCGAGGAGGTGCTCGGCGGCGCCACGCGGATCGCGGGACGTCTCGGCGAGCTGCGCCTTGACACCGATCTGGACATCTCCCACGGTGTGGTGCGCTATCTGGAGCTGGTCAAGCTGGCCGCGCTGAGGGAGCGCCCGGCGGGGCAGAGCGTGCGCGAGGCGCTCGCGGACGTCAACCAGCGTTTGCTCGCCGCCTGCACGCCGCTGCAGCGCGAGATATTCCAGACCTCGACGCTGGATGAGACCCTGCTCGCCGCCGAGCGGGGTGAGCAGGAGGACGACGATCGCACCCCACGCCCGGCCGTGGCAAATCCCGTCCAGGGTGCGTTTGCGCGCCGCGAGGAACCGTCGCTGCAGGCGTTCCTGCCAAAGCGCGGCGAGGGCCTGGTGCTGTCGGCCTCGGACATCGACACCTATCGGGCTTGTCCGCTGCGCTACAAGTTCGCCCGCGTCCTGAAGATCCCCTCCCGGCAGACGTTGCACCAGCGTTTCGGTATCGCCGTACACCAGGTGCTGGAGCGCTATCACGCCGCCGATCACACGACGGTGGCGCAGATGATGGAGCTGTTTGAGACTTGCTGGCGGCGGGGGGGCTTTGGCGAGAGCGACCGCGAGCTGGAGCTGCACGCAAAGGCGCGCGCTGCGCTCGTGCTCTACCACCAGCACCTGGAGGCCCACGAGGCTGAGCCGGTGTGGTTCGAGCGTTCGTTCTCGTTCAAGCTCGGCCCTCACCACCTGCGCGGGCGCGTCGATCGCGTCGATCGCTTGCCAGACGGGGCGTACGAGATGATCGACTACAAGACCTCGCGCCCGAAGAGCGCCGTGCAGCTGCGCGACGACGTGCAGCTGTCGCTGTATGCGGTGGGTGCGCGCGAGTCGTGGGAGGTGCAGGCCGAGCGGCTGTCCTACTACTACGTGCTCGACGACCTGAAGGTGCCGGTGCCCAGCGCCGAGATGGACCCGGGCTGGATCGCCCGTGTCGTGGAGGAGGTCGGCGAGGCGATCCTCGCGCAGCGCTTCGAGCCTACGCCTTCGCCGAGCGTGTGCGCGCTGTGCGACTACCGGATCGCGTGTCCGGCGTGGGAGCGATAACAAGCTACAGGCCGGTTTCCCCGCAGACCACTTGACAACTTGCGCCGTGTGGGTATATAGTGGCTACGTGTTCGTTCCCGTCAAGGGGGCGGCGGTACATAAGGTCGGGTTTTGGGTTGGCCCCTGTGGTCGACATCTAACCGGTAGAGCAGGGCCCTTGGGAGAGGGACCGGGTCGTTACTGAGAGGGAGTTGCATTTAGCGTGGTTTCTTTGGGGAATAGCGTTTTTGAGAGTCCGTGTGCTCACGGAGCTGGCGTAATAGGACGCGTCAGCGTCGCTGACGCGTCTCTCTCTCTCTCTCTCTCTCTGCGACTCAAGCGCTAGGCCCCTCCGTCCGGCCCTAGCGGGCCGTTCGGGATCCCCCAGGGGGGGTATGGATGGGGCTGGGTGCCTAGGCGCTAGGTCCCTTCGCCGCGGCGAGAGCCGTCGGTGCGTCGAGCCTCGGATTCGGCTTGGTTTCTCGCGTGTTATAGGCGCGTCTAGAGCTCCTTGTTCTTCTGCCGTCGCAGGTTGTGTGCCTGTGGTGGTTTTGTGCTGCTCGGGTTCCTCGGGTGGTCGTTTTGTTGATTTCTCGAGGAGGGGATGGGTGTGATGGGTGCTCGTCGCTTGATGTCGGTTGTCGTGGTGTCGTCGTGCGTGTTGGCGTGCGTGTTGTATTGCGGTGCGTCGGCGTTCGCGGCTCGGGGTCACGTGTTCAGTGCGTCTTTTGGCGCGCCGGGTTCGGGCGATGGGCAGCTTGACGAACCGTCCGGTGTGGCGGTCAACGAATCCACGGGCGATGTGTATGTCGTTGATAAGGGCAACGGTCG
Source organism: uncultured Solirubrobacterales bacterium (assembly GCA_963715765.1). GTDB lineage: Bacteria > Actinomycetota > Thermoleophilia > Solirubrobacterales > Solirubrobacteraceae > Palsa-744. The sequence goes on along the minus strand of OY970270.1, from coordinate 1,649,502 downwards.
TGTCGAGGAGTTCAGTGCGACCGGTACTTATATCGGCCAGTTCAACGGGAGTGGGACGCTTGCAGGGGAAGGGAGCGCCGCGCCGACTGGCCAGTTCGTAGATCCCGAAGCCATAGCGGTAGACAATTCGGGGGACTCGTTGACCGATCCTTCTGCGGGTGATGTGTATGTCGTGGATCAGGGTCATAAAGTGGTCGACAAGTTCAGTGCGGCGGGCGCGTATATTGGCCAGTTGACCGAGGGAGCACCGGGTTCGCCGTTTGGAAATTTGGGTGGAATCGCGGTCGATCAGAATGGAACATTGTGGGTATATGTATATAGCAGCGCTGGCTATAAGATTGCTTTCGATAGCTTCAGCGATGCTATCGCCAACGAATTTTTGTCGGAAATAGAAACGTCGACAGAAGCGGAGCCGGGTTTCGCCGTCGATTCGGACGGCAATTTGTATTTTGACCGTAATGGTGTGGAAAATACTCATGTTGCGGCGGAGTTGAATAGTGGTGGAAGTTTCAGCAAGGGAGAAGTCGATGAAAGAGAATCGACTATTGCGCTTGCTGTGGATCTTTCAGATAATGATCTGTATATCGACAACATCGGATATATAAGTTTGTTTTCTCCGGAAAGCGATTTGATCGAACGTTTTGGTTCTGGCCTTTTGAAGAGCAGTGCTGGTGTCGCGGTCGATGCTTCGACGGGGATGGTGTATGCGACCGATGCCGGCCTGGACGTGGTCGATGGTTTTGAACTCGAACCGTTTTCGCCGCCGGTCGTCGAAGATGAGTGGGTCGCTGATGTCTCCTCGACGAGCGCGACGCTCGATGCGCAAATCAATCCGCGTGGGTCGAGCACGGAATATGTGTTCGAATATGGTCCCACCGCTTCGTATGGGACGAGTGTGCCGGTTCCCGATGGTTCTATCGCGTCGGGTTTTGGAGGCAACGTTGTCGGTGCTATACATCGCGCGGAATTCTTGCCTGACACGACTTACCATTATCGTGTCGTGGCGCATAACGAATTGGGGACGGTGGACGGCCCCGATCGTACGTTTACGACGCAGCCAGCTGGAGAAGAGCTCGCGTTGCCGGATGGTCGCGCGTGGGAACTGGTCTCTCCACCGGATAAAAAAGGCGCCGTGATTGAACCTTTCAATGATTTCAGTGATGTGATTCAGGCGGCGGATGATGGTGATGGGATCACCTATCCGACGGAGGGGCCGGCTGTTGGGGAAAATCCGGGGAGTCGGTCGGTGGAGTCGGTTGTTCTCTCGCGGCGTGGTGCTGAGGGGTGGGGCTCTGCGGATATCGATATGCCTCGTCGTAATGTCAAAGAAGGCGAATCGGCATTTGGTCTTCCCTTGGGTACGGCCGGAGAATATGGGTTGTTCTCACCGGATCTGTCGTTGGCTGTGGCCGAACCGTCAGCGTTGGCGACGCCGCCGCTGTCCCCGGAAGCGACGGAACGCACATTGTATGTGCGTGATAACGAAAACGCGTCGTTTCAGCCGATGGTAACCCCGGCGGATGTTCCGCCGGGCACCAAGTTCGGTGGGGAAGAAAGCGTTATCGTGCCAAGCGGCAATCTTTACATGCGGTTCATCACTGCCACTCCGGATCTCAGTCATGTGGTGTTCGAGTCGCCGCTCGTGCTGACTCCGGGAGCCACTTTCTCCTCGCTGTCGGTCTGTGGTAATGATGATTGTGGTGCACAGAACCTGTATGAGTGGAGCGCAGGGCGTCTGCAGCTCGTGAGCATTCTGCCGGATGGCAAGTCGACAAATGCTGAAAAGGAACCTCATGAAGGTGGTTTTGTCGCAGGCGAAGGACAGTCTAGTTTCGGGTTGGCTGCGCACCCTGTGTCGACGGATGGTCGCTGGATCGTGTGGACATGGGGCAATCCGTATAGAGGCGGCCCAGGCTACGGGGGTCTCTATGTCCGCGATATGGTTGACGAAAAGACCGTGCAGGTTGGTGGTGGGACAGCCGAATATCAGGCGATGAGCAGCGACGGGTCGCGGCTCTTCTATCTGGAAGATGGTGATTTGTACGAGTTTGATACCGCGACGGATACCGAGACAGATCTCACCGCCAAGCACGCCGGCGAAGCGGACGCGGGTGTGCAGCAATCCGTGTCGGATGTCAGCGAAGACGGTTCCTACGTGTATTTCGTGGCTACGGGGGTACTGGCGCAGGGCGGTGTGAGCGGCGAGGACAACCTCTATTTGTTGCACGATACGGGTAGTGAAAGGACCACGACGTATATCGCGACGCTTTCCCATGAGGATGAAAAAAGCTGGCATGACAAAGACAGGCCAGGTGAACCGCCGCTGTTGCCTGGTATCAGCTCGCGAGTGTCGCCTGACGGTCGTTATCTGGCGTTCATGTCCGACAGGTCATTGACGGGTTATGACAATCTTGACGCGAACAATGGACAGCCCGACGAGGAGGTCTACCTGTATGACAGCGCGACGAGCCGACTGGTGTGCGCATCGTGCAATCGGACGGGTGCTCGGCCTGTAGGGGTGCTCGACGCGGGCAGAAAAAGGCTGCTGGTGGATAACAACGAATACTGGGGTTATAAAACCGAATCGGGGGATCACTGGTTGGCGGCGAGTATTCCGGGATGGACCTATCGTGGCAATCATCAGGGTCTCTATCAGCCTCGCTACCTGTCTGATAACGGTCGCTTGTTCTTCAACAGTGCGGACGCGCTGGCGCCCCAAGACTCGAATGGGCTCGAGGATGTGTATGAGTATGAGCCACCGTCAGGGCCTGGCACGGCCAGCAGCGATGACTGCGCCATTTCCAGTCCAACCTATAGCGGGCGCTCGGATGGTTGTATCGATTTGATCTCCTCGGGAACCTCCGGCTCTGAATCGGTGTTTTATGACGCGAGTGAAAGCGGAGATGACGTGTTCTTTCTCACGGCGAGCAGTTTGACGGCAGCGGACTATGACAACACGTATGATGTGTATGACGCGCATGTCTGCTCCTCGGCGGTGCCGTGCAGGGCAGAACCGGTGTCCTCGCCACCGTGCACGTCGGGTGATTCGTGTAAGGCGGCGCCGTCCCCGCAACCGGAAATCTTCGGTCCAGCGCCAAGCGCGACGTTCTCGGGTGCCGGCAACGTGATCGAAGAAACAAAGAAGACGGTGGCCAAGGGCAAGCCAAAGGCCAAACACAAGAAACAGGTCAAGCACAAGAAGCGAAAAGCAAAGAAGGCGAAGAAGGCAAAGAGGGCGCGTGCGGGCAGGAAGGGTGGCAAGCGATGAGCGCGAACAACTCACACATTCTCAAGCGAGGCATTCTCGCGACCCTCCTGACGATATCGGTGGGGATAGCGGTCGGTGCGAGCGACGCGTCCGCGACGATGCCGTGGTGGCATGTGAACACGATCTCCGCACCCGCTGGTAAACCCGGGGATGAAGCACGGATGGTGCTTGAAGTCAGCAATCTCGGTGACGCGCCGGTGAACGCGCTGGCCGATCCCGCGACGATCGTGGACAAGCTGCCGGCGGGTGTGGTACCGACCGCTGCCTACCCAGAAATCGGGGCGACCGAACTCTATTCGAAAACGGCGAAACTAGACGAAGAATTCACGTCGTGCTCGATCGCTGGGCAGACAGTGACGTGCACGTTCGGTGGCTTGCTGCTGGAATATGAACGCCTGTCGATCCCGGTCGATGTGCAGGTGGCGGCCGGTTCCGGTGACGGTGTCAGCGAAATCAGCCTGTCCGGTGGTGGCGTGCCATCAGTCGCTGTGAAGCGTCCGCTGCAGCTGGGCGGTAGCGTACCGTCGTATGGGGTCGAAAATTATGAATTGACGCCCGAAGAAGAAGGCGGAGGCATCGACACGCAGGCCGGCTCGCACCCCTTCCAGCTGACGACAACGTTCACCTTCAACACGAAGGCCGAAACCGTGTTCAGGGAAGGAGCGGGCACCAAAACGGCCAACACGATCCTGCCGGAAGTGCAACCGGTTGGGCTGGCGAAGGATCTCAACTTCAACCTGCCACCCGGACTGATAGGCAACCCGGCACCGCTACCGAAGTGCAACACGAAACTGTTCCTGGAAGAAACAGCTTCCGGCAGCACCAAGTGTCCGCGTAACACGGTTATCGGCGTCGTCACACCCGTTGTCGCCAGTCCTTACAGGGGGACCCAGGTCCCGTGGGCGTTCACCGAGCCGTTGTACAGTCTGGAACCAGCCGTTGGTGAGCCCGCGAGGTTCGGGTTCGCGATACCGCTCGGGGGTACCGTGATACTCGACACATCCGTGCGTACCGGTGGTGACTACGGTGTCGTCGTGAGCGTCCCCGATGTTCCCGAGACCTTGAGCTTCATCGGCAGTCAGGTCACATTCTGGGGCGTACCGAACGATCCACGACACGACACGGCACGCCAAGCATGCCTGCTGAACATAGGAACGTTCTTCGGGGAAACCTGTCCCGTGAACGAAAAAGCACAACCCTTCCTGATCATGCCCACATCGTGCGCTGGTCCCCTGAACAGCAGCTTGGAAGCCGACTCCTGGGAGCAGCCCGGAGAGTTTACGACACCAAAGGAATACACTTTCCAGAACATTACGGGTGAACCGTACGCTCTCGACGGGTGCAACCATTTGAACTTCGAACCGTCCGTTAGCCTAGCCCCCGACGGTCAACAGGCAAGTACACCGACGGGTCTGACGGTCGGGGTACACGTCCCCCAGGAAGGCGCGTTGAACCCAGTGGGACTGGCGAACTCGACCGTGAAGAACACGACCGTCACACTCCCAGCGGGAGTCGCGATTAACCCCGCCGGTGCGGACGGCCTGCTCGCATGCGGTGAAAACGAAATCGCTCTGAAAAGCGCCGCCGAACAAACATGCCCCGAAGCATCAAAGGTGGGAACCGTTGAAATCAAAACACCCCTATTGCCCAACCCGCTTGTCGGTGCGGCCTACCTCGCCACTCAGAATACGAACCCGTTCGGGAGCCTGGTAGCCCTATACATAGACGTATACGACCCCATATCGGGTGTACGGATCAAGTTCGCGGGCGAAGTCAAACCCGATCCCGTGACCGGCCAGCTCGTCTCCACGTTCGACAACACACCACCACTACCATTCGAAAACCTAAGCCTGCACTTCTTCGGCGGGTCCAGAGCACCGTTGGGAACCCCCGCGTTGTGTGGTGGCTATACGACGACCGCGTCGGTCGCGCCGTGGTCGGGTAATGCTCCGGTCGATTCCTCTTCGGAATTCAAGATCACAAGCGGTCCCAATGGAGCACCATGCTCTAACCCACTACCGTTCGATCCTTCGTTGACGACGGGCAGCCTGAACATTCAGGCTGGAGCGTTCACACCATTCACGATGACGATGAGTCGAGAAGACGGCAACCAGAACCTGGATGCGATCCAGTTGAAGATGCCTCCAGGACTGCTCGGCGAGCTCTCAAAAACCAAGTTGTGCGAAGAAGCACAAGCCAATGCCGGGACGTGCGGTCCAGAAAGCCTGATCGGCGAAACAACCGTCAGCGTCGGACTGGGAGGCAACCCGTTCACGGTCAAGGGCGGCAAGGTCTATATCACCGGTCCGTATGCGGGTGCGCCCTACGGGTTGTCGATCGTGAACCCAGCGAAGGCTGGGCCGTTCAACCTCGGACAAGTCATCGTTCGCGCGAAGATCGAAGTGAACCCCGAAAACGCTGCGATCACGATCACCAGCAACAGCACAGGCCCGTATGCGATCCCGCAGATCATTGACGGTATCCCGTTGCAGATCAAGCACGTGAACGTGTCGATCAACCGCCCGGAATTCACGTTCAACCCAACCAACTGTGCTCCCCAAGAAATCGGGGGTAGCCTCACGAGCAGTCAAGGGACCGTGTCGACCTTGCATGTCCCGTTCCAGGTCACCAATTGTGCGGTGTTGAAGTTCAAACCGATCTTCAGTATCTCCACGAACGGCAAAACATCCAGGGCCAATGGGGCGAGCCTGAACGTGAAGCTCACCTATCCCAAAGCACCGTTCGGTACGCAGGCAAACATCGGGAAGGTCAAGGTCGACCTGCCAAAGCAGCTCCCCTCCAGGCTCACCACGCTACAAAAGGCGTGTCCGGCGGCGACGTTCGCGGCGAACCCGGCTTCCTGTCCGCCAGATTCGAGGATTGGTAGCGCGACAGCTACCACTCCGGTCCTCCCCGTGCATTTGGAAGGACCCGCGTACTTCGTCTCCCACGGTGGTCAGAAGTTCCCCGAACTGATCGTCGCGCTAACAGGTCAAGGCGTCACCGTGTATTTGCATGGGGAAACGTTCATCAGTCCAGCGGGGATCACGAGCAGCACGTTCAGGACGATCCCCGACGTCCCGATCGGCGTGTTCGAACTGAAACTACCCCAGGGCCCCGACTCAGCGTTGGCGGCGAACGGGAACCTCTGCGCCTCGAAACTCGCGATGCCCACGATCTTCGTTGGTGCCAACGGCGTGAGCCTCAAACAGTCAACACCGATCACGACCACTGGGTGTCCCAAGCACAAGACCAAGAAGATCAAGGTCAAGAAGACCAAGAAAACAAGCAAGCACAAGAAGAAATGAGATGGTTGCCAAGGCAAAGGCACTGTCGTCGCGGGCGACGACGCCTAACGGACTGAGAAGGCCTGGCGGTCCTCGTCCGCTGGGGGGTGGATTGACTGCAACGGGTAACGGACAGGTGACTCCTGTTGGCGGTGGGGTTGGTATGGAGCGCATGGTCGGGTTGCAGCGTGCGCGGATGCTCGCGGCGATGGTCGAGGTGTCGTGTGAGCAGGGTGTGGGCAACGTGACGGTCGCGCAGGTGGTGGAGCGTGCGGGTGTATCGCGGCGCACGTTCTATGAGGTTTTCGAGGATCGCGAGGACTGTCTCTTGGCGGCACTGGAGGAGGGGATCGCACGCGTGTCACGGTGTGTGCACAGTGCGTATGACCCGAGGGCAGCGTGGGTGGAGAGGATCAGGAGCGCCCTCGTCGCGCTGCTTGAATTCCTGGACGCGGAGCCCGATGTGGGTTGGCTGTTGATCGTCGGGTCGCTCGGTGCGGGAGCCCGCGCGCTTGAGCGTCGCCAGTCTGTGCTTGCCCAAATCGTCCTTGTCGTGGATCATGGTCGTGGGGAGACGAAGAACGGTGCTGAGCTGCCACCCCTGACAGCGGAGGGTGTCGTGGGCGGCGTCGTCTCGGTGTTGCACTCACGGCTTCTCCAGAAGACCCCAGAGCGGCTCGTGGAGCTGACCAACCAGCTGATGGGCATGATCGTGCTGCCCTATCTCGGAGCGCCCGCAGCTCGCCGCGAGCTCGCAAGACCTCTACCCAGGAAAGCCACGGGCAGGCACGCCGCCAATTCTCACGCCAACCCCCTCATGCAACTGGAGATGCGCCTCACCTATCGCACAGTGTGCGTACTGATGGCCGTAGCCGCCAATCCCGGCTCCTCAAACCGCATCGTCGCCGAGACAGCGGGCGTCATGGACCAGGGCCAAATGTCAAAGCTGCTCGCGCGCTTGGCCCAACTCGACCTGATCGCCAACACCGGCGCCGGACCAGCCCGCGGCGAACCAAACGCCTGGACCCTCACAGACAAGGGCTGGCAAGTACAAGGCGCAATCGCCGAACAAACCACGAGCGCCTGACTTTCGCCGCTTTCCAGCCCCTGGCATTGGCGCCACCGGCGTTATGCTGCGCTTTAGGCGTGGCAACTAGGCTTCTGCGCAGCATGGAGGGAGCATCGTGAAGGTAGGGGTCATGAGACGCGCGCGCATCGCTCTGCCTGCGCGCCCCCGCCGAGATGTGCCCTTCGGGGTGCCCGCATTGCCGCTGCTGGCCGCCGGTCTACTGGTGAGCGCCGGTGCGATCGCCGGTTGTGGTGGCGGGTCCTCCACGACGACCACGACAGCCTCGGTCCCCAGCTCGCCGGCCGCCTCCACCCAGGCCACCACTGCCGCTGATTCAGTCGCGGATGTCGCCGGCGTTCCGATCTCCAAGGCGAGCTACGAACACTGGACGGGCATCGAGAGCAAACTCGGCGCCAGTGGCAATGCCGGTCACCGCGCGCTCGGCTTCCTGCTGACCTCCCAGTGGGTGCTTGGCGAGGCAAAGGCTCGTGGGGTCTCGGTCTCCGAAGCCGAGGTCAAGCAGCGCTTCTCCCAGCTAGCGCACCAGAGCTTCCCCAAGGCGGGCGCTCTGCAGAAATACTTCGCCACGTCCGGTGAGACCGAAGCCGACCTGTTGGCGCGTATCAAGGTCGAACTGCTGGCCGCGCGCATCGCCGCGCAGGTCACCGCCGGCAAGAGCGCCTCCCAGCACAGCGCGATCCTCGCCGCGTTCGAGAGCAATTTCCACACGCACTGGAAGGCCCTCACCAGCTGCAAGTCGGGCTACGTGATGGAAGACTGCAAGCAATACAGCGGCAAGGGCGAAAACCTCACCGCCACGCCCTCAAACAGCGCGTCCTCGGCCTCCAAAGGCTCTTCTTCTTCTTCTTCCTCCTCCTCCTCCTCTAGTTCTTCCTCCAGCGCGTCCGGCTCCTCCAAGTCGAGCGCGTCCAACTCGAGTGGGGAGATTCCGCCCCCCCAGCCCGGCGCGATGGCGATCTCGAGCCCCGCGTTTGAACTAAACGGGGCGATCCCCTCCCAATACACGTGCAGCGGCTCGGGCATCAGTCCGCCGCTTGAATGGAAGAACGTCCCCGCCAAGGCCGTCGAACTTGTGCTGTTCGTGATCGACGAGAGCTCCTCAGGCGGCATCCGCTGGATCGTCGGTGGGATCGAACCGAGCTCCAAAGGCGTGGCCGCCGGCAGCGTGCCGGCCGGTGGGATCGTCGGCACCAACACCGCTGGCAAGGCCGCCTACAGCCCGATTTGCCCCGCGCCCGGCAAGAGCGACACGGTCGAGTTCGTGTTGTATGCGCTGAGCAAGAAGATCACGCTGACGCCCGGCTTCCAGCCGGACATCGCCGAGAGCCAGTATGGCTCGCAGAAACTCCTGCTGGGCGAAGCCGCCGTGACCTACGGGGTTGCCTCCCGCTAGTGGACGTGTCCGGAAGTTTTGCGGTTCATGCGGCGAGGGTGAGGGGCTGGGGTTCGTGACGGGTGATCTTCTCGATCACGTTGTTGAGCTTGGCGCGGGTGAAGGTCCACTCGAATGGTCGCGCGAGTGTGCGGTAGTGCTGGGCGAAGTCCATCAGGTGTCTGGCGAGCTCGGGCAGTGTCGCGTAGTCGTTGGGTGTCAGGGCCTTGCGCTGCACGATCGAGAAGTAGATCTCGATCTGGTTCAGCCAGGAGGCGTGGACGGGGAGGTGGATCAGTCTCGCGTTCGGGTATGCCTCGGTGATCCGTTTGACGGAGGCTTTGCCGGCGTGGCTGGAGCCGTTGTCCACGACCCAGTAGACCGTGCGGGCAGACCGGTAGGGCTCGACCTTCATGACTTGGTCCACGAGCCGAGCGAACGGGACGATCCCGGTCGTCTGCTCGACGCGGTCAAACAGGTTGGCGTGATGCACGTCCCACGCGGCGAGGTAGGCGAGCGTCCCGCCGCGCAGATACTCGAACTCGAGGAGCCCGGGGCGTCCCGGCCCCGGCGCGACGGTCTCATGGTGGCGGCCGAGCGCTTGCAACTGCGTCTTCTCATCGGCGCTGATCACATACTCGTCGGGTCGCAGCCGATTGCCCTCGAAGGTGCGGGTGTAGAGGTCCAGCACCCGGCCGGCCTTCTCGGCGAACTCCGGGTCGCGCGGGAAGATCCAGGAACGCGTCTGCCACGGCTTGATCGCGTCTTCGTGCAACCAGCGCCAGATCGTCGAGGCCGACGCCTCCGTGACACCGCGCTCGATCACCAGGCGGTGCAGCTCAACCCGGGAGAAGCGCGAGAGCGGCAACTCGTGGGTACGCGGCAGCTCGCACGCGATCGCCTTGACCTCGGCGACCTGCTCCGGGGGGAAAACGACGCGGGCGACCCGACCGCGCTTGATCCTCAAGCCCATCCAAACGCTCACAGCAAAACCGCGATCTTCGCCGGGCAACACTGTCAGGCGAACAATCCAACCGGGCGGCGATATCGATGTCCTGCATCCCCTCGGACGCATACAGAATCATCCTCGCCCGCTGCACCACACGGAATGGCAACGTGACCGTGCTCGCCCGCCGCTCCAGCTCACCACGCTCCTCCCCAGAGAGCTCAATCACGTGCTGGCTGGTCCGCGGCACAACACATAATTCTGCGCACCGCCCGCTACCCCTTCCGATACCCCGCAAAACTTGCGGACACGTCCACTAGGCACACGAAGGCGTCCTCGAGAGCGACACCCGCAAGCGCACCGCCCGCCGCGAGCGCTAGCTTGCAAAGGCGATGGCGTACCGCGAGAAGATCCCCCTAACGATCGCGATCGACGGGCAACCCGTCCCCTCTGAGACCCTCGCGACCAGCGTCGGCGCCTACATCCTCGTTATCGAGACCGTCCTGCCCGACCAAGCCATCGACGTGCACTCCATCTACACCGGCCACGGCCACGTCAAAACGCAGGCCACCCACCTGATCCTCACCCCCGAACAACGCGAAGCCACAACCGTCGAGCATGACCACGACCAGCTACCCGTCATGCACGCCCGCCGAACATGTCTATACGACCACCTACACCAACTTCAAAGCCTCCTGCAAGACCACGGCATCGATGCCCAGCTACCAGTCGAGGACGACGCAATCGGCGCCATCGAGCGCTGCTAGGGCGACCGCGGTCAAGCGCTCGGGCGACGCCTTGCCTTGATCGCCTCGGTCTCGTGGTCTGCCTTCTTGGCGGCCTTGGCGGCAGCCTTCTGCACGCCAGCCGAGGCTTTGTTCGGGTCTCGCGCCACGTGAACCGTGTAGGCCCCCGCAACTGCAGATGTGGCTAGCCTGCGCATGAACCTGAGTATGCCACGGATGCAGGCGGAATCACGAGCCCGTGAAGAAACCGCCCGCCCTCCCGCTCAAGAACGCGTCGATCTCGCTCAACAGGCCCGGCGGGGCTAACGCCTGCGCGAGAGGGAACTCCTCAAGCGGCGTTGTCGAGGTAAGCGTGATCGCTCCCACGATGCTGCGTTCCCTCTCCGGCTCGACTACGATCGGGATCGCTCGCACGAACCGCCAGCGCGACGCGTAGACCCTTGGGTCCTGCTCCACCGAGACGCCATTGGCGATGGCCGTGGCCGCCACCCAGCGACTGTGAACGTGCAGCGGGTTGGCCGGGGCGGCGTCGGGCTCCTGGTAGGCGCGATCCGCACTCGCCCAATTGACAACCTCGCCCCGCTCGTGATCGACCGCCCACAGCCCGAGGCCGAGGTGGTGGCCGGAGAGGTCAACTTCTGGCCTCTCTGCCTCGCAGATGGCGCCGATGTCTAACAAACGCCCGTGCAGCCATGCCGAGACTTCCTGCTGGGCCTCGCGAAACTCATTTCCGTCGGACGGGCTGAGGCGCGCGGCTCCGCACTGAAGACGACGACGGGCGCGCTCGGAGAACTCGACTGGTTTGCCGCCGTCACAGCGCAGGCCGATCTCATGGACTATCTGGGCCACCTCACCGTAGTAGTTGGCCCACACCGGCGTGACGTTGTAGCGCGCCCACCTCGCCGTCGCCGACTCTTCGAGGATCTTGCGCACGCCACGGTCGGCTACGGGCGACGCCTGGCGCACGAAGATCACGAAGCGCGGTCCATCGTGCTCGTCGGCGGAGTTGTAGAGCCAGCGTATGAAGTTCGGATCGGTCATGCTCAATCCCACGAACACGCACAGCGAGCCGCGCAGGCGCTCGGCGACGAAACCCTGGGGAAACGTGCTTGCGGTCGAGCGCACATAGCTGCCCTCCGAGAGCACCAGATTGCCTTCCTTTCGCCAGTTCTTTCCGGCGGCATCACGCATGAGTCGCCCGTGCAAATGCCACACGGCGGCCTTTCCCGCCGGCTCTGACCAGCCGCGCACGTAGGACGCCGGTTCAAGCCCACGCTCAGCGAGGGCCGCCTCGAGCAGACCGTCGTAATTGACCGTCAGCAGCGCGAGACGAGCGGCCAGTCGCTGCTTCAACCATGCGATCTGGCCAGCCAGCGCACCGGGGGCGTACGTATTTGGCTCTCGGATGTACAGCGCGTCACGTAGGACGCGACGGAACACCCGCTCGTCGCTGTACAGCGCCTCGGCCACGGCACCCGCCGCAAGCGGGCCCTCTTGTAGGACTGTCTTTGCCCACGCGGCGAGCAGCTCCTCATCTTCTCCCGGGCGAGCCTGAATCAGCAGCTTGCGCACGAGTGCGTTCCACGACGGCAATTCCGCCTCCATCGATACACCCGCGCCCACGAACATCGTGATCTCGCCGTCATACGCCGCTATCGCCGCGATCGCGCCGTCGATGCCACTCGCTGCCGCGTCCGCGAAATAGCCTGCCCCATCGGGCTCGGACCTCACGTCATCGCCGACTTCGCGCGCCGCGCTCGACGCATCCGCGAGCAGTCCGCGCAGACGTGTTAGCTCACTTGAAGGCACACGACCACCGTACGTCGTGGCGCCGACAGAACGACACGCACAAGCCTCTGGCCCTCGCCCACCTCCAACCAGCCCGCCCCTCCGCATGGCAGACGACGCGCCACTGTCACAACAAGCGCCCACCGCTCAGCGGCCGCGTCGAGGAAGACCCCCCACGGCAGACAGCGACTGGAGGGAGGCCGCCAACGTCTCAAAGTGGGGCAGCCCCGTCCAGGCAGCGCGGTCCCCGATCACATAAAGCCGCCGCCGCGCGCGACTGACCGCGACATTGAGCAGGTTGGGCTTCTCAGCCGCCCAGGCGCGCGCACCAGGGTGCCGCGAATCGCCCCCGAGCACAAGAATCACAATGTCGGCCTCGCGGCCCTGCGCGGTGTGAATCGTGCCGGCAGTGAGCCCCGGATAAGTCTTGCGATGCTTCCTGATATTCCGTGCCACCGCCCGAAAGGGCGTGATCAAGAACACCTCGGCAAAGTCCACCATCTCATAGTGCAGGCCCGCCAACAGCTGCTCGAGCGCGGCGCCCTCCGCCGCAACCCAATTGCCGCTCGACGGCGCGTACGGCACATCGATCCAGTGACTGCCCGCCAGACGCCACTCCCCACGATCCGGGGTGCAGTTCAGCATCTGCCCGCCATAGGCGATCTCATTGACGATTTCGAACATGGGAGCCTCACAGCGACGGTGCACATTCAGAGGGATGCCGACCCAGACGGACTGCAACCCCGACTCGCGGTATGTGCCAAGCGGACACACCTGATCGGCCAAGCTCTGCACCGAGGGGTCGCTGCGCAGCCACCCGAAGTCGATCCCGTGCTCGGCCCTGAGTACGCGCTCGATGCTGCGCGGAAGCTGAACGATCGGCTCCAACTGCGACGGGTCACCGACGACGACCGCGCGCCGCGCGCGCCAGATCGCTCCCACGGCCGCCTGAGGGGTGGCTTGGCCGGCCTCGTCGATCAAAAGCCAGCCAAGGTCCTGCTGGCCCAGGTGACGGAACACATACGGGAACGAAGCGAACGTGGTGCTCATAAGCGGGACCGCGAGAAATAGGCACTGCCAGGCCGCGCGCGCGGCCTGGGGCGAAACATCCCCGCCCGCCTGTCCTGAAATCAGCTCGGTCGCGCAGCGCAGGCCCGCGCGCATCTTGGGTGCGGCCGCTTCGATGAACGCACGGTGCAGGGCGAGGGCGGCGAGGAACAGCTCGACGCGCGCGGCGTTGTAGTCGCCATCGATCCACGGAGCACAGCGCTCGCGCCGCTCGCGCTCCGCGGGCTCGGCCCAGCGATCGTCCGCCGGCAAAGCCTCGGGGAAATCTGCCTCCCAGCGTTCGCGCGCACCGGGCAGCTCAACCTGTATCTCCCGCGCCCGGGCTTCCGCAACGCGTCGACCCTCTTCATGGCGCTCTAGCGAAGCGGCAAGCTCGGCCGCGCGCGCCTCGACCGGCGCCAGGCCGGCGCGCGCGTCGCCGGCGGCTTGCTCGGCGTACTCAAGCGCCGTGTTCAGTCGCGCCCACTGCGTGCGCCAAGCGCGCATAGCGCCTCCCAGCGTGCGCACCCGCTCTACCAGCGCCGGGCGCACATGCTCGTGCGCACGCAACGCATCCCTGCAGCGCGCGACCGCGCTTGCGGCGACTCCGGCCGCCTCGTGCCGCACGGCCAGCTCAGGCTCAATCTCCTCCAAACTCGTCCGCGCACGATCGGCATGGATGCGCCCTGCCATCCACTCGGCCACCGCGTCCTCGCGCGCGTCCAACAGGCCGCTGTAAACCGCCCGCTCAGCCTGAGTGCTCTCAACACACGCAAGGGCCTCCCGAAAACGCGCCACAGCCTGCTCCCAGCTCGGCGTCGACTTCGACTCCGGTCCATCAAGTAGCCCCCGTAGCCCCTGCCACCAGAACCGACTCACGAACGCTTTGTTTTTGGAGCGATTGCCGAGGACGCCCGCCACCATCGCCCACGCCTCTCTGGGCGGGTCGCAATCCGGAGGCGTCAACATCTGCGTGGCAATCTCAGAGAAGTAGTCGCACGCGCCCAACCATCGCGAGTCGATCGCCTCCACCGCAGGAATCTCCGCGCTCACGTTCTCAGCCGCCGCATTCGTCGCGCAGGCGAGCACAATCTCATAGCCGCACAACTCAGCGACCGGCGGGTGGACGCGCCGGCCCCGCCACGGCAAGGGCTCCCCGAACGCCTCACCCGGGTCAAGCTCGGCCATCTTCTTGGCCCGCTCGACAACCAGCGCCGCCAAGAGGTCGCGCAGCATCACCGTCTTGCCCGTTCCCGGCGGTCCGTTGACCGCCCAAATTCCCCTCCCGCGATCGGCGAGGATCTCATTGAGGCCAAGCTGCTGGCCCAGCGAGGGAACATGCACACTCGGACTCGGCCAGCGACCGAGCGGGATGCCATGCGGCGAGAGCGCCCTGCGTACACGCTTCAGAGCGCGCTCGACATCCACACGCGCCCCGATGTCGATCCTGTTGGCCGGAGTCAGGTATTCGCGCAAGGCTCGCCCGCAAGCGCCCTGCTCGACAGCACGGCCGACCTTACGCAGATCCTCCGCGTAAAAGCTGTTGAGCAGCTCACGCTCACCCGCCGCGTACGCTTCGCGCGGGGGGACCTTGCGACTGACAACCCTGATCTCCAGAGCGCGACGCAGCTCGGCGTCGGCGGGTAGCCGATCCAACTCCAGGCGCCGAGCAACAAGCGCAAGGCAGGCACCCAGATCCTCGCCGTCCAGCTCGCGGCCGACGAACCAGCCCTCCCCTTCAAGCTCCCGAGCGAGCTCGTCGTCGGGGGAGGCGGCCACCTCCTCCTCCCACTCACCACGAAACGCCGAGGAGGACCGCTCAAAGCTGGCTGTGCCGACCGCAGCGGGGCCCTCCCGCAAAGCCTGGCCGATAGCCCAAGCGCAGCTCGCAAGCATTCCCGAAGCAAGGATCGCCCGCCCGTCGTCGGCCACCACAAAAGCCGCAAGCGCACTCTCCCCCGCCCGCTGACGCTCACTGGGCATCTGCTCATCCGCTGGGTACGCCCGGCGCACATCCCCAAAAGCGCGATCCAGCGAGTACACGCCCAAGAACACCAAATGCCGCCAAGTCTGCTTCTCCCCCAACCAGAGCGCGCGCAACGGATGACTCGAATGCCACGGAAGCGGGGCACCCACCTCAACCCGCGAAACGCGCTCGTCGCCCTCCTCAACCTTGCCGAGCGGCTGAGGGGAGAGCAGCTCAACCCCGCGCCAGTAGTCGATAAGAGCGGTCTTGGAATCAGGCGGCATATGGGCAAGTCCCCGGCATTGGGGATCAATCTTCTCAGTCATCGGCGAGGCCGGCCCGGGGCTGGAGTGGCCGAACACCAAGATCGAGTGCCGCTGGGTATGCGAGGTGATCGGCCAAGCCGGGCTGCTGCCTGCTTCCCACGCCGCGCTTACCCAATAGCAACACCGATTTATTTTGGGATATAGACGGGCGTTCCGCTCGGTCCCAGAGAGCCTCTACCACGTTCGTGTCATCCACGCCCCTGGTAATAGCTCGCCTACACCTCGAACTCGGGGTCGGGGCCGTGGCCGAGACGGCCCCGACCCCTCCGCCACTCCTCAAAGCCTCCTCGAACCTCGCCCCTGGCAAGAACGGCGCAGTTACCCCTCAACGCCCCTCACAACGCGATGCAGACTATACGCACCGATGGTGCTGTAACCCCGATCTCCCTCTCTGGGAAATGTTAAGAGTAAGCATCTCAAATGAGCTGACCCGTCCTGAGTTTCACTTTCAGCCCTGTCCCCTTGCGTCCCAGTTCTGTGCTGCGTACGTTCAAAAACATGCAGACGACCCACAAGGTGCAGGGCAGCGACGCCGGTAAATACGCGACCTATCTGACCTCGACTTCCGAACGGGGCGACTACTACATCGACCTGGCGGATGAAAGCGGCGAGGGCGCCGCCGGCGAATGGCACGGCAACCCCGCTGTCCTCGCATCGCTAGGTCTCTCGCCCGACATGACGGTGCAGCGCGACCAGCTCCTGTCGCTGATGAACGGTCAGGCCCCCAACGACGGACGCGAGCTCAGAGCCGTCGGCGGCGATGGCACGAGGGTCGCGGGGATCGACATGAGCTTCAGCCCACCCAAGGACGTTTCCGCCCTATGGGCCACATCCTCTCCCGAGCATCGCGAGCAGATCGAGGCGGCACATAAGGACGCCGTCACAAGCGCGATGGGCCACCTCGAGCACGACGTCGAGCTGGTACGCGTGCGCGAAGAGGGCGAGTTGAAATGGCAGACCGCGAAAAGCGTCGTAGCGGCGAAGTTCATGCACAACACGAGTCGGTTGACGGCGACCCAGGAGAAAGACGGGGTGCCCGACCCGCAGCTGCATACCCATGTCGTCGTGTTGGCGGCTGAGCGCCACGACGGGAAGTTCGCGGCCGTTGACTCCCGCCAGGTCTTCCTGAGCGCACGCGAGAACGGCGGCTGGTATCGCTCGGTGCTCGCACAGAACCTCCAACAGCTGGGCGTACGGGTCGAGCCGGGGACCGGCAAAGACGAGCGCTATTTCGAGGTCAAGGGCGTACCGAAAGAGTTGGCGGAGCGCTGGTCAACCCGTACCAGCCAGATCCGCCAAGCCGCGCGCGACTTCAGGACACAGTACGGACGCGAGCCAAACGCGCGCGAGCTAGTGGACGTGTCCGCAAGTTTTGCGGGGTATCGGAAGGGGTAGCGGGCGGTGCGCAGAATTATGTGTTGTGCCGCGGACCAGCCAGCACGTGATTGAGCTCTCTGGGGAGGAGCGTGGTGAGCTGGAGCGGCGGGCGAGCACGGTCACGTTGCCATTCCGTGTGGTGCAGCGGGCGAGGATGATTCTGTATGCGTCCGAGGGGATGCAGGACATCGATATCGCCGCCCGGTTGGATTGTTCGCCTGACAGTGTTGCCCGGCGAAGATCGCGGTTTTGCTGTGAGCGTTTGGATGGGCTTGAGGATCAAGCGCGGTCGGGTCGCCCGCGTCGTTTTCCCCCCGGAGCAGGTCGCCGAGGTCAAGGCGATCGCGTGCGAGCTGCCGCGTACCCACGAGTTGCCGCTCTCGCGCTTCTCCCGGGTTGAGCTGCACCGCCTGGTGATCGAGCGCGGTGTCACGGAGGCGTCGGCCTCGACGATCTGGCGCTGGTTGCACGAAGACGCGATCAAGCCGTGGCAGACGCGCTCCTGGATCTTCCCGCGCGACCCGGAGTTCGCCGAGAAGGCCGGCCGGGTGCTGGACCTCTACACCCGCACCTTCGAGGGCAATCGGCTGCGACCCGACGAGTATGTGATCAGCGCCGATGAGAAGACGCAGTTGCAAGCGCTCGGCCGCCACCATGAGACCGTCGCGCCGGGGCCGGGACGCCCCGGGCTCCTCGAGTTCGAGTATCTGCGCGGCGGGACGCTCGCCTACCTCGCCGCGTGGGACGTGCATCACGCCAACCTGTTTGACCGCGTCGAGCAGACGACCGGGATCGTCCCGTTCGCTCGGCTCGTGGACCAAGTCATGAAGGTCGAGCCCTACCGGTCTGCCCGCACGGTCTACTGGGTCGTGGACAACGGCTCCAGCCACGCCGGCAAAGCCTCCGTCAAACGGATCACCGAGGCATACCCGAACGCGAGACTGATCCACCTCCCCGTCCACGCCTCCTGGCTGAACCAGATCGAGATCTACTTCTCGATCGTGCAGCGCAAGGCCCTGACACCCAACGACTACGCGACACTGCCCGAGCTCGCCAGACACCTGATGGACTTCGCCCAGCACTACCGCACACTCGCGCGACCATTCGAGTGGACCTTCACCCGCGCCAAGCTCAACAACGTGATCGAGAAGATCACCCGTCACGAACCCCAGCCCCTCACCCTCGCCGCATGAACCGCAAAACTTCCGGACACGTCCACTAGCGGAGCTGACAACCGGCACTCGCGGCACCAAGTCATCGCTCGCACCCGAGAAGGTAGACACCGCCTGGCGGGAGCTGGCCGCTGAGCACGGACTCCCACAAGACCATGCCCACAGTCTCTTCAACACGCCCGAGAACATACGTACGCCGGAGACCGCCGCCCGACAGGGTGAGGGTCCACCCCTTGGCTTCTCACAAAAGCTGATCGAGCGGGTGACGGCGAAAAGCTCGACTGTCAGCGAGCGCGAACTCTACGCCACCGCCTACGAGGCATCCGCTGGCGTCTGCCATCCGCGCGAAGCGCAGACCCTCGTCAAAGACCTGGCGCGCTCCGGTGAGCTGATCCAACTCCAAAACGGCAAGTGGACGACCAGACAACTGCGCAAGCGCGAGCAGCGGACGATCGCGACCCTCAAGGACCGCGCCAGCGAACGCGCGGCACCCGTCAGCAATCAGTCGCTCAACGAAGCCGAACGGGAGGTGGCGCGCGAGATCGGCGGTCCCCTCAGCCAAGAGCAACAACAGGCCCTACAGAGCATTACCGGCGAGGGCGGCGTCACAACCCTGATCGGGCAGGCCGGGACCGGCAAGGGCGTCGTCCTCCAAGCCGCGACGAACGCGTGGCAGAAGGACGGCTATACCGTGCTCGGCACCGCCATCGCCGGAGCGACCGCCGAGCGCCTCGGAGCCGACGCGAAGACCGACCAATCCCTGACGACGGACTCGCTGCTCGGCGGAGTGGGGACGGGCGACCTCAACCTCGACAAGAACACGGTCGTCGTGATGGACGAGGCCGGGATGGCCGACACCAACCGCCTCAGCCGGCTCGTGCAACAGACCGCTGAGAAGGAATCAAAGCTCGTGCTCATCGGTGACAGCGCGCAACTCTCTCCCATCGGAGCCGGAGGTCTGTTCGACCACGTAACGGACTGCGCTCCCAACGCCCAACTAACAGAGGTCCACAGGGCCGAGAACCAATGGGAGCGCGAAGCCTGGGCACAAGTCCGCGAAAGCAACGCGACCGCTGCGCTCGCTGCCTACCAAGCCCACGACCGTCTACACATCGCCGACACCCGCGAGCAAGCCTCCCAACAGATGGTCGCCGACTGGAACGAGCAGCGCCTCGAACATCCCGAGGGGCGCACGGTGATGTTGACCGACAACACCAATGAGGAGCTTGACCGGCTCAACAAGCACGCCCAGGAATACCGAGAGATCGCCGGCGAGATCGGCAACGACAGGGCAGACCTTCCCGACGCTCCCTACCAGCTCGCAGCCGGCGACCACGTCATCTTCACCAAGCCCCTCTTCCAAGCCGGCCAACCCCGCGTGGAGAACGGGACGCTCGGCACCGTCAAAGACATCCAAGACGAGAACAAACTCACGATCGACACCCACGGCGCAAAGGAACGCGAGGTCAACGTCGATACCAACGAGTTCAAGGATCTACGCCTCGGCTACGCCCAACACGTATACAAGGCCCAAGGCCTCACCACCAACACCGCATTCGCCCTCATCGGCGGCTGGCAAACAGACCGCGAGCGCGCATATGTCGCGCTCACCAGAGCACGCGAGCAAACCAACATCTACGTCAGCCGCGACAACCTCGGCACCCAAGGCATGACACCCGAGGCAATCGAACGGCTCGCAGAGAAAATGCAGCAAAGCAACGCCCAACAAGCAAGCATCAGCCAACAGGACACCACCAACCGCAGCCTCGACCAAGCCGCCGAAAGCACCCACACGCTGCAACCAGGCCAGGCCATCGAAGACGGGGTCGGGGCCGCCGCCCCAAACGGCCCCGACCCCTCACCCCAACTCCACGACCGCGAAACCACCGAATTCAGCCGCGAGCAGCAACCCGACCGAGACGCCCACCAGCTCACACACGAACAGGCCGACGACCGGGACCATGACCTCGACCATGCTCACGACTTCGGGATCGAGATCGACTAGGGATCTTGCACTGCTCACGCTGGGTTCGCCTGCGCCCAAGCAACGATCTCGCGCCCTCCGGCGATGACGTCGCCACCATCGAGCGCCAGGACGGGCACGACGCGACTTCCGGTGAGACGTTCGACCTCGCGGCGCCCCCGAGTCTGATTAAGAAACCTAGGCAGGGACTTCGCTCCGTTGCAGCGGATTACCTCCGGGCGATAACCAGTTGCGACGAGAGCACGCTCAGCGTTACGCCCGGACGTACCGGAACACGATACGTCCCGTAGCAAACGTAAAGCTTCATCACATCTCGCACTCGACGCGACCCACTGCGCGATGCTACCCCGCTCGGCGCAAGCGACAGCGTAGCCTCAGGGCCTTCGCGCAAGATCCGGTGGATGATTCCAGGGTGCACCGATTGAGGATCGGCACACGCCCGCTCGCGCGGAAAGCGGAAGCGCTTGCCTTGTCCTATTTCCAACCTGGTCCTCGTCCTGAGCGGGCGTGTCGTGGGCGCTAAGGGGCGCGGCTGCATGCCTACGTGGGTGTCGCGCAAACCTCGGGTCTGTCCGGTGTCGTTAAGACAATCTGGGTATGCCCCAGAACTTTCTTGAGTGTGATCGTGAGCAGGTGTTCTTGTTGCCGCCGGACCCGCGGGATTGGCTGCCGGAGGGTCATTTGGCGTGGTTTGTGTTGGAGTCGGTCGGGGAGATGGATTTGTCGGCGTTCTATGCGTCTTATCGGCTGGATGGGTGGGGTCGGGCGGCGTTTGAGCCGAGCATGATGGTCGCGTTGCTGCTTTACGCCTACGCGCGGGGTGAGCGCTCTTCGAGGGGGATCGAGCGCCGGTGTGTGGAGGATGTTGCCTACCGGGTGATCGCTTGCCAGCAGACCCCGGATCACGCGACGATCGCGCGTTTCCGTGTCCGCCACGAGGAGTCGCTGGCCGCTTTGTTCACGGAGGTGCTCTCGCTGTGCAAGGAGGCGGGGTTGGTGAAGGTCGGGCTGATCGCGATCGACGGCACGAAGGTCCACGCCAACGCGTCACATCATTGCAACGTTGATTACGAGCAGCTCGCGCGGGAGATCCTCAAAGAGGCCGAGGACATCGACGCGGCCGAGGACGAGCTTTACGGGGATGCGCGTGGCGATGAGCTGCCCGAGCACTTGCAGACCCGTGAGGGGCGTCGTGCGGCGTTGCGAGAGGCAAAGCAAAGGCTCGAGCGCGACCGCGCTAAGAATGGGAGCGCGAAGACCGAGGTGGCCGCGCAGACGGGCTCTTCCGGGGTGGAGATCGAGCTTGATGCTGGGGTGATCGTCGCGCGGGTTCAGGGTCGCGATGGATGGTTGCTTGAGGCTCGCCGCCAGCTCGATGAGCATCGCCGGCGTGAGGCCATGCCGATCGTCCGCTCGCGTGCCGGGCGGCTGTTGGAGGCAGAGCGACGGTTACAGCAGAACCTCGCGGTGGAGCGCGAAGCGAACGAGGCATATGAGCACTACCGGGCGCACGGGCGCGACACGCAAGGCCGACGGCTCAGTCGCCCACCAAAGCCATACGAGCCGCCGGAGATCCCGGCGGGGAAGATCAACACGACCGATCTCGATTCACGGAACGTGAAGACCCCGCGCAGCTACACCCAGGGCTACAACACGCAGGCAGCGGTGAACGAGCATCAGATCGTGCTCGCCGCCGAGGTGACCGCCAGTTCCCCGGACTTCGGTCACCTACAGCCAATGGTCCAAGCGACGAAGAAGGAACTCGACGCGATTGGTGTCACCGAGACGCCCGGGGTGACGGTTGCTGACAGCGGCTACTGGAACGAGGAGCAGATCGATAACGTCGTGAGCGACGGCATCCAGGTACTAATCCCGCCCGACGCCGGCAAGCGAGACACACCCCGCCCCGGCTGGGATGGCGGGCGTTACGCGTTCATGCGCACCGTGCTCGCCGGCGACTACGGCGGTGGGCTCTACCGAAAACGCAAGGCGATGGTCGAGCCCGTGTTCGCACAAACCAAGCACAACCGCCGCATCAACCAGTTCCACAGGCGAGGCAGATCCGCCGCACGCTCCGAATGGCGCCTAATTACCGCCACGCACAACCTGATGAAGCTCCACAAACACCACCTGGCCGCCCAGGCCGCCTAAAACGGCACCCGGCAGCACCGACACCCGACCAGGCCCACAGAACCCGACCCCTACAGACACCACCGTCACCGCCGCCGGCGTTCACCCATCACCCGCAGCAACTTTGCGCGACACCCACCTACCGAAGCAGGAGCGCCACGGAATGCAGCCAAGGCAGCGGCGGCGATTCCCCGACCGGTGCTGTCCGGCGTGTCAGCGAGCGGGAGGCGTGTCCGCTCTGTCGGCTTATCCCTGGCCGATCCGGCACAGCTCAATCCGCGGTAAACGACACTGCGGTAACGAAGAGCGCTTCTATCGCTCGAGGACGAATGCCTTCGTGGCGCTGACCGGCGTCTCGCCGGTGGGGGTGAAGGTGCCCTCGGCCGTCAGCTTGAGTCGCTTGGCGTGCTTGAGCCGCTGCTTGCCGGTGGCAGTCAGTTTGATCTTGATTGTCGCTGTTCCGGCCGTCGAGAAGCTCTGCTGACCGGACGCGACGAGCACCGGCTTGGGCTTCGTCTTCTTCGCAAGATGCGCTCCGGACGGAATCTCATACCAGTCGATCACAGCGGTTCCGGCCTGGAGCACCGTGAAGGAGATCGAGACCACGCCGCTTTTTAGCAGTGCGGTAATCGTCACATTCTTGCCAGACGGTGTGATCTCGCCCTCAATTAGCTTCGTTAGCGCCGCGATCTGGGCCGGCGTGAGGACGCTCGCGGTGCTCCCGGTACTGGAACTGCCGCCACCCGAGGTGACGCTCGTGATCGTCGGAGCCGAAGGCGGGGTGCCCTGCAATGGGTTGGTGACTGTGATCGTCTGCTGTACCTGTAGCGCCGGCTGGTACTCGCTGCTTCCAGCCTGGTTGGCGTCGATCACGCATGCGCCCGTCCCGGCGAAGGAGATGTTGGCGCCATTGGCGCCAGAGCTTGAGCACGCCCCCGCGGTGGTCTTCGAGGTGTCGACACTGAACATCACCGAGTTGCCCGAACCGCCGCCGGTCGCCGACACCGCGTAGCTGCCGCCGACCGTCGCCGGTGAGGGCGGCGTCGAGGTAAACGCGACCGCCTGCCCCGCCGGTGTGACGTTGATCAGCGTCACACCGGTAGCGCTCCCGGGCTGCAAGGTGGTCGGCAGCGAGCTCGACCCGATAACCGTGTTGACACCGTAGAAGTCGGCGAAGCCGACCGGGGTTCCCATGACGTCGGCCTGCACCTGCCCCGGACCCCCAGCGTTGTCGCCGTTGAGCGCAACGGTCAGCCCCGTTACCTGCTCACCCATCGAGTCGGGGCTTGCGAACGGCCCGAGGTCAATCACACTGCCGCCGCTGGTCGGGTCGTTGCCGACGAACAACACCAACGGTGGCGGTGCACCCACCAGCGAACTCGGCAGCAGGTTCGGGTCCGGCTGGAAGGTCGTCGGCCCATTAGTTGCGCCGTCGACGATCGTGACGTTGGAGAAGCTATCGATGCCCGGTGAGCCGCCAGCAGGCGTGATCGTCAGATCCCCTGGGCTACCGGGCGTGTCCGCGTTCACCGAAACCGTAAACACACCTGAGGGCTCACCCCTCAAGTCAACCAAGTTCGTGGCGCCAGCCCCGCCGGTGAAGGTCAACCCGGACGCGGCTCCTGGCTGAAAGGTCGCCGTCCCGCTGCTCGGGCCGTCAATAGCCGTGATGTTGACGAAGCTATCGTCGCTCGGCGACCCACCATTGGGCGTAATCGTCAGATCCCCCGGGCTCCCGAGCGTGTCGCTGTTCACCGAAATCATAAACGCACCTGGCGGCTCGCCCGTCAGGTCAAGCGTGTTCGCGACGCCCTCTGAGCCGTTGAAGAGGACCCCGGACGCGGTACCGGACTGGAAGGTCGTCGGTCCATTGGTTGCGCCATCGACGATCGTGACGTTGGAGAAGCTATCGATGCCCGGTGAGCCGCCAGCGGGCGTGATCGTCAGATCCCCTGGGCTACCGGGCGTGTCCGCGTTCACCGAAACCGTAAACACACCTGAGGGCTCACTCCTCAAGTCAACCAAGTTCGTGGCACCAGCCCCGCCGGTGAAGGCGACCCCGGACGTAGTCCCAGGCTCGAAGGTCGTCGGTCCGCTGGACGCTCCATCGACGATCGTGACATTGGAGAAACCGTCACTGCCCGGCGACCCGCCAGCGGGCGTGATCGTGAGTTGCCCCGGGCTCCCGGACGTGTCACCGTTCATCGCAACCACAGATAGACCCGTCGGCGCGCCCACGAGATCGAGCGCGTTCGCGGCGCCGCTCGCGCCCGTGAAGGTCAACCCGGTGGCCGTACCAGGCGCGAAGGTCACCGACCCGCTGCTCGGGCCATCGACGGTCGTGTAGGTGCTCACGGAATAAGACGTGCCCGTGCACTGAGTGACGCCACCGAGAGACACCACATAGTTGCCCTCACTCGCCGTCACGATCACAGGTTCAGTGGGGGTGGCCGAACCTTTAGTCACGATCGAAAGTGTCGAGCCGGCCGCGCTACACGTCACCGTCGGCGCCGCGCCGCTCACCAGAGCCAGACTGTGGGACGCACCGGCCGAGACAGCCGAGACCCCACCCAGATGCTGAGCGCACGGAGCTGTTTCCCCCACCGCACAAACGGCTACAGGCACTTCGCTTGCGGTTTCGATGCCATCGCCCGGGTAGTCGCCCCAGGCCATGACCGTTTCGTTTTCAAGCAGCGCCAGGCTATGAGCGTTGCCCGCTGAGAGCGTCGTGACCCCACTCAGTCCACTCACGTCCACCGGAGTCTTGCTGCACGGGCCAAAGAAGCATCTTTCGGGACCAGTGCTGGTAGCGTCACCCAGCTCTCCGTGGCTGTTTTCGCCCCAGGCCATGACCGTGCCGTTTTCCAGTAGGGCTAGGCTGTGGAACAAGCCGGCTGCGACGCCCGTCACGTCACTCAGGTGTTGAGCGCACGGAGCTGTTGCCCCCAACGCACAAACCGTTACAGGCACGTCGCTTTCGGTGTCGGTGCCGTCGCCCAGTTGGCCTTCGTAGTTTTCGCCCCACGACATGACGGTGCCGTTTTCCAGTAGGGCCAGGCCGTGGGATCCGCCGGCTGAGATTGCCGTGACGCCGCTCAGTCCGCTCACCGTCACCGGCACGTCGCTGTTGGTCATGGTGTCGTCGCCCAACTGCCCATGTTGGTTATCGCCCCAGGTCATGACCGTTTTTTCTCTGGTTGTTTCGTTTTCCACGAGGGCCATGCTGTACTCCACCCCGGCTGAGACGGCGGTGGCCTTGACCCCGAGCGGCAGGCTGACCGCCACTGGCACGTCGCTGTTGGTCGTGTCGCCGTCGCCCAACTCTCCGTACCCGTCCGTACCCCAGGCTGCGATCGCGCCGTTTTTTAGCAGGGCCAGACCGTGGGACCCGTTGGCTGAGATTGCCGTGACTTCTTTCAACACGTTCCCTGTGCCTTCTGAGCAAGGCGGCGTCGCTGCCTCCGCGCAAACCGCCAGCGGCACATCGCTGTCGGTCGTCGTGCCGATGCCAAGTTCCCCTTGTTGGTTATCGCCCCAGGCCATGACGGTGCCGTTGCTCAGCAAGGCCAGACTGTCTTCCTCGCCGGCTGAGATCGCCGTGACCCCGCTCAGTCCACTCACTGCCACCGGCACGTCGCTCTTTGTCGTAGTGCCGTTGCCCAGCTCGCCATCGTAATTCAAGCCCCAGGCCACGACCGTGCCGGTTCCCGCAGCCGAGGCCGGGGCCTCTCCGAACGCCATCGGCGCGCCGGCCGCGAGCACGACGGCCACCGCTGCAGCCCCCCACAGGTTCCCTCCGAACAAGGCCGACCATCGCATGTCGTCCAACGAGTCTACACCGATGCAGAAGCCACAAAGGTGTCCAGGCACAATCCCAACGGACGCGCCATGCTCCTGCTTCGCCCAGAAATCGCAGAAGCCCAGACCACCAGCAACCACGCTGCTGCAACGGACGAACTCCGGGCGCGCCGACTGAGGGCCAGGACAGGCCTGCTTTCGCTAGGAGTAGCGGGCGTACTCGTTTCACCGCGTATCAGAGCCGGCCTTCGTCCATTCCGGGAGCGTGGGTAGCGTCCGTCGGCGCGCTCGCATCCACGCGGAAACGCAAGTGGCTAACGGGTCGAATGGTCTTCGAAGCTTCCTCGGCGCGCTCTGCGAATTATCGTGAGGGCCTAACCTGACCACCTGTGCCCCTCGCTGGCGGATCATCCGACAAGTACGGCAACCGATACGAGGATCGGTGGGCGGCGCAGCGCGCATTTGATGTTCTGCGCGAAACGTCGCTGGCCATTCGTAGCGAGCCGCCGGGAGCCGAGGGCGACGGTGTGGAGTTCTGGATCGACTATCCCGATCGCCGCGAGTACCACCAGGTCAAGCGCCAGCGATCGGGTGAGGGCCGCTGGACGATCGGCGCGCTACAGAGCGCAGGAGTGCTGGAGACCTTCTACGACAAACTGCAGCAGGCGAATGCTCATTGTGTCTTCGTCTCAAGTCATGCTGCCTACACACTCGAGGAGCTCGCCGATCGTGCTCGCAAGGCCGAGTCCTTTGCTGAGTACGAGCGCGACCTCCTGAACAGCAACGCATGGCGCACACATTTTGATGATCTGCGTCGCTGCTGGGGCGACATCGATCCAAACTGGGTGTGGGGTGCGCTTGCGCGTGTGCGCGCGGTGACGCTGAGCGAGCCTGAGCTGGCGTCGTCGAACGGACTTGCGGCGGAGTTGCTGCTGGATGGTGAGTACGAGCCAGCTGTGGCCACGCTTATCGCCGTGCTGCGCGACCGCGTCAACGAGCGGCTGACGGCACACGCGCTGTGGCAAGCGCTGGCAGAGCGCGGCGTCAAGCCGAACACATGGTCAAATGCCGAGCGCGCGGTGGTGTTGCTCAGCGACGCCAACGAGCGCTACCGCGAGTCGCGGCGGGCGACGTTGATCGGCGGGCAACTTGTCGAACGACCTCAGGTAGCTGAGCTGGGCGGCCTGCTAGATGCGAACCCGGTTGTGTTGCTTGACGGTCCCGCGGGTATGGGCAAGAGCGATGTTCTGCTTGGGTTGAGCAATCTGCTGCTCAAGCGGAAAGTGCCGCACCTAGCGTTTCGGCTCGACCGGCTGGCGCCAATTGCGCGGCCCAACCTATTGGGGCAGGAGCTGGGTCTGCCCGCCTCGCCTCCTGCCGTGCTTGCTGCGGTTGCGCAGGACGAGCAGAGCGTCTTGGTGATTGACCAGCTCGACATGGTGAGCACTTCCTCGGGACGCAATCCGCAGTTCTTTGAGTGCGTCGGCTCGCTTCTACGGCTCGCTGCGGCGCATCCCAAGATGCGGGTCGTGCTGGCTTGTCGCACGTTCGACCTGGCCAACGACACACGGTTGCGCACCTTGGTGCATGGTCAGCACGAGCGGCCTGTAGTGACGGTTGAGCCGTTTGATCACGATCATGTGCGGAAGGTGACTGGTGCTCTCGGGTTCGACGCTGGGGCCCTGGACACATCGCAGCTTGACCTGCTTGCGGTTCCGCTGAACCTCGCGTTGTTGGCTGAGATTGCTGCAAGCAGCAACGAGCGACAGTTGGATTTTGCGACGCGCCGCGATCTCTATGACGCTTTCTGGAAGCACAAGAGGCGTGACGTCGATGAGCGCCTCGGACGGTCCTCGCGGTGGGTCGAGGTTATCGACCGGCTTGTCGACCACATGAGCGAGCAGCAGGTAGTGCGCGCGCCCTGCGAGCTGGTCGACGAGTGGGAATCTGACGCTGAAGCCATGGCCTCAAGCAACGTGCTTGTGCGTGACGGGCGAAGTTACGCGTTCTTTCACGAGACGTTCTTTGATTATCTTTTCGCGCGTCGCTTTATCGTCCGTGGGCGCTCGTTGCGCCAACTGCTGGTAGGTGATCAGCTGCTGTTTCGGCGTGCCCAAGTCCGTCAGGTACTGACCCACGAGCGTGATGGCAATTTCGCGCGTTACATCAAGGATCTTGCGTATCTCATTGACGACGTGACCGTGAGATTCCACATCAAGGATCTCGTCCTCGCGTGGCTCGGCGGCGTCACCGTTCCGGCCGTTGATGAGTGGGGACTGATCCGGCCCCTGCTAGACGGGGTGGACGAGGCGCTTTGTGAACGGGCTTGGCGATTGTTGTGTTCACCCAGCTGGTTCAAGTACGCCGACGACCGAGGGGCTGTGGAGGAGGGGCTTGCCGCGGGCGGCGACACGGGCAAGCGAGCCCGCTGGGTCGTCGGCCAAGTCATCGGCGCCTTCCCGCGGCGTACGTGCGAGCTGATGAGCGCGCTGATGGACACTTCGGAGGAGGGGCGACGGGATGTCGCCGATATCCTCAGTCGTACTGACCTTGCAACCGATCGCGCCGTCTTCGATCTTTTCCTGCGCTTGCTCGACGATCCGCTTGAGGAGAACGGGCTCGCGGGATTGGACTTCTGGCACCTCGCTTACGAGCTGCCCGAGGCGCATGCGGACTGGGGCTGTGAGTTGCTGGGTCACTATCTAGCTGTCCTGCCCACGTAGGTTGTGAACGCGGCTGATGGGTGGCCGGTTCTCGATGCCGCTGTGTGGTCTTTGCGTGTTGTAGTGCTCTAGCCAGTGTGGCAGGGCCAGGTTGCGGTGGTGGTGTGAGTGGTAGCTGAGGCCGTAAGCCCACTCTCTGGCCATCGTCTGGTGGAAACGCTCGACCTTGCCATTTGTCTGCGGCCGGTAAGGGCGTGTTCGTAGATGCTTGACCTGTCGCGCTGCGAGGAGTTCGCTGAGAGACCGGTTACGGGTGTAGCTCCATGCGTTGTCGCTCATCAGCCGCTTGACGTCGATGCCTTGCGCTGCAAACCAGTCCAAGGCTCGGGTGACGAACGCCGTGACAGTCCCAGCCCGCTCGTCGCTATGCAGCTCGACGTAGGCCAGCCGCGTGTGGTCATCGACGATCGCGTGCGCGAAGTCATAGCCCACCCTCGTGCCCTGATCCATCCATTGGCGGTTGCGCTGCGATCGGTCTCCTGTGACGCGATGCCCCGGACGCTCAAAGCGGGCATAGCGCGCTGTGTCCATGTGCAGCAGGTCACCGGGGCATGGCCACTCGTATCGGCGTGCGAGGTCCCGCGGCCGGGTTGGGCGGCGTGAGAGGCCGTGACGATGAAGCACCTTCCAGACCGTCGAGTGCGCAATCCCCGTCTCGCCGGCAATGAGACGCGGTCCCCAGCCAGTGCGCTGCCGTGCCTCGCAGATCCGCTCCTGGCTGGCAACATCAAGCAGCCCGGGAGAGCGATGAGGACGGCTCGATCGGTCGGCTGCCCACCCCAATGAATGTCGCTTCTGCGCAGAAGCGACACGGTATCGATGCCACCACCGATGCGCGGTAGCAGGCGAGACATTCAGCAGCGCCGCGGCCTGCCTGAACGTCATCCCGCCCTCAACTGCCTCGCATAGCGCCAAGCGTCCAGCCGGTCCGAGCTTCGCTCTACCGTGGATCTGCATCCGGGTCCTCCCAGTCTCGTGAGTTCTCGCAGACCCACAGCCTGGGATGAGGCCCGGATGCCTCACCTAACCGTTCACAACCTATGTAGGCACGTCATCTAGCGAACCGCGTCGCCGCTGCCAAGGCCACGGGCGTCAAGAACGCGTTCAAGGCCGGCAACGGCTTGATCCCACCTCACATGCACCTTCAAGACTTCGTGTTGAAGTGCGCCGAGCGGGCACCACTGGTGTTTGTCGAGCATGTTTGGCCACCGGTGCTCGACGTGATCCATCAGACGGCCGAAGAGTTCCGCGAGGATGAGCTATGGCGCGATGATCTCTGGCCGCTGCGTCATTACAGCGACATCTACGGCGATCTCGATGACTACCTACTGCTGGGACTCGAGGCGGCGTTTGCGGGACTTGCGCGGGATCAGCCTGCTCGGTTTGCTGATGTGGTCGCTGAGCAAGCCGATACGCGCTACGACTCGGTGGTCCATTTTATTTTCCGGGGATTCGCAGGCAATCCTGAGTACTTTGACGATCAGGCCATCGACTTCGTGTTGGCCGATAGTCGCCGCTTTCGACTTGCCCATTCCTCGGGAAGTTACTGGGGAACGCGCCAGCTCATCGCAGCGATCACGCCGGATTGTTCAGGTGAGGCGCTTGACCATCTCTCGGAGGCGATCATGGCGTTTTATCCATCATGGGAGCGGTCTGCCTCTGGCCATCGCCAGCACGGATTGGCACAGTTCTGTTTGCTCGGAGGTATAGATGCCACGAGGCGATCGGCGACGGTGCGCAAGCGCTATTCGGAGCTTCAGCGTAAGTTCGGCGAGGACATAGCCGAGCCGCGCGGTGTTCAAGGCGGCGTAGTTCACTCACCGATCCCGGGGGACGCGGCCGAGAAGATGACGGACGAGCAGTGGCGGACGGCGCTCGCACGCTACGCCGATGAGTGTGACCGTGATCGGAGTGACTTCCTAAAGGGGGGAGCACATCAGTTCTCGTCGGTGCTTGAGAAATGTACGACGATCAACCCGGTTCGCTTCGCCCGTCTCGCTCTGGCGCTGCCAAATGCTACACACCCTTACTACTTCGACGCAATTCTGCGGGGCGTCGGCGCCAGCGAGCACAGCGTTCCGCTCGACCTCACCAACGACCTATGCACGCGCTGCCACGCGCTGCCGGACCGGCCGTGTGGCACTTGGATCGGGGGGCCGATAGTCAAGCACGCAGACGAGGAGCTTCCCGAGGATCTTATGGCGTTGCTGACCTGGTACGCAACCGAGGCTCGCTATCTCGAGTCTGATCAAGTCGCAGACGCTAGCGCCGAACAGCTGTCTCAGCAAGGTCTTAACAGTGTGCGCGGCAGCGCGGCAGGCACCATTGCGCAGTTGGTCTACGCGCGAAAGGACAACTTCGCGCGCCTGCGTCCCGCAATCGAGGCGCTGGCTAGCGACGACGCGATGGCGGTTCGGACGATGGCAGCCCGGATTCCACTCGCGCTACTCCGTTACCACCGCGATGATGCGCTGGGACTCTTCGAGGCGCTGGTTGACGGCGCAGACGACCGCCTTCTTGTCTCCCATCACGTTCAAGATTTCTTGCGCTACCAGGCTGCAGTTGATTTCGCGCGACTCAAGCCCATCATGGAGCGGATGGTTCGTTCTGAATTGTCGGATGTCCGTTCGGCTGGCGCAGCCTCGATTACGCTCGCTGCTCTCAGCGAGGCCGACGCACACAAACTCGCGAGAGCATACCTCGCAGGATCAGAGCCAGAGCGTCTCGGCGTCGCCCGCGTGTACGCAGCTAATCTCACGCAGGCGCGGTACCGCAAACGGTGCGAAGACGCGTTGCAGACGCTATTCGACGACGACGCGGTGGAGGTGCGTAAGGCCGCCGCAACCGCGCTGACACAACTTGACGATGCAGCGCTCGATGAGTTTGAGCCACTCGCACAGGAATTCCTCGGTAGCCGCGCCGCCGCAGACGACGATGGCCAAGTCCTCCTTATGCTCACAACGACGACGGCGCGGGTGCCAGAGCTTGCGGTGAATGCCTGCGAGGAGATCATTCACCATCTCGGGCCGGACGCAGGAGACGTCCGCACTACCGCAGCGCGTCTCGCCGGACAGATCATCGAGATTCTCATCCGGGCGTACTCAGATAGCGACGGCGCCCCAACGCTACGCGAACGTGCGCTCGATCTCATCGACCTGTCGCTTAAGCTAAATATCTACGGCGCACACCGAGCTCTACAGGAGCACGACCGGGGATAGAATTGCCGCCCGGTGGCGGGAATTCTTCAACGGCGTCGGGACACCTGACGACGCGCTCGCGGGGGCAGCATTGGCGCTGTGGCCCCGAACGCTGACCGCCATGTAGCGCTGAACTTGCTAGTCAACGCACTCGCTGAAAAGACCCATCTCATCTACTGAGGCGGGCGTAGAGATTGGTGCGCGGCATTGGCGACGCTGGCTCGCGAGTACGATCATCAGGATCCTTGGCCTAGTGGACGTGTCCGGAAGTTTTGCGGTTCATGCGGCGAGGGTGAGGGGCTGGGGTTCGTGACGGGTGATCTTCTCGATCACGTTGTTGAGCTTGGCGCGGGTGAAGGTCCACTCGAATGGTCGCGCGAGTGTGCGGTAGTGCTGGGCGAAGTCCATCAGGTGTCTGGCGAGCTCGGGCAGTGTCGCGTAGTCGTTGGGTGTCAGGGCCTTGCGCTGCACGATCGAGAAGTAGATCTCGATCTGGTTCAGCCAGGAGGCGTGGACGGGGAGGTGGATCAGTCTCGCGTTCGGGTATGCCTCGGTGATCCGTTTGACGGAGGCTTTGCCGGCGTGGCTGGAGCCGTTGTCCACGACCCAGTAGACCGTGCGGGCAGACCGGTAGGGCTCGACCTTCATGACTTGGTCCACGAGCCGAGCGAACGGGACGATCCCGGTCGTCTGCTCGACGCGGTCAAACAGGTTGGCGTGATGCACGTCCCACGCGGCGAGGTAGGCGAGCGTCCCGCCGCGCAGATACTCGAACTCGAGGAGCCCGGGGCGTCCCGGCCCCGGCGCGACGGTCTCATGGTGGCGGCCGAGCGCTTGCAACTGCGTCTTCTCATCGGCGCTGATCACATACTCGTCGGGTCGCAGCCGATTGCCCTCGAAGGTGCGGGTGTAGAGGTCCAGCACCCGGCCGGCCTTCTCGGCGAACTCCGGGTCGCGCGGGAAGATCCAGGAGCGCGTCTGCCACGGCTTGATCGCGTCTTCGTGCAACCAGCGCCAGATCGTCGAGGCCGACGCCTCCGTGACACCGCGCTCGATCACCAGGCGGTGCAGCTCAACCCGGGAGAAGCGCGAGAGCGGCAACTCGTGGGTACGCGGCAGCTCGCACGCGATCGCCTTGACCTCGGCGACCTGCTCCGGGGGGAAAACGACGCGGGCGACCCGACCGCGCTTGATCCTCAAGCCCATCCAAACGCTCACAGCAAAACCGCGATCTTCGCCGGGCAACACTGTCAGGCGAACAATCCAACCGGGCGGCGATATCGATGTCCTGCATCCCCTCGGACGCATACAGAATCATCCTCGCCCGCTGCACCACACGGAATGGCAACGTGACCGTGCTCGCCCGCCGCTCCAGCTCACCACGCTCCTCCCCAGAGAGCTCAATCACGTGCTGGCTGGTCCGCGGCACAACACATAATTCTGCGCACCGCCCGCTACCCCTTCCGATACCCCGCAAAACTTGCGGACACGTCCACTAGCGAAAGGTCTTTGCCGAGACTTGCGAGGCGGCGACGAACGTCGACGTTGCAGCGTTGAGTCGCGTATGTTGCGATGCTGTCATGGCCTCCAAGACGATTAGCGATCGCACGCGGCGACGCCTCTGGGATCGCGCGGACGATCGCTGTGCTTTCCCTGAGTGTCATCAGCGGCTGCTCGAGCCGACACCTGACTACAGCGACGACACGATCGTCGGTGTGGAGTGCCACATCATCGCGCAGAAGGACTCGCCGGCTGTAGCGCGGGCTGTCTGTCTGTTGAGCGATGCTGAACGGATCGAGTACGCCGCACTGATCGAGGACCGCCACGGCTTCGAGAACCTGGTGCTGATGTGTCGCACGCATTCGGTGGTGATCGACCATGTGCCCCAGGACTATTCGGTTGCCAAGGTGCTGGGGATGAAGCGCTCACACCAAGAGACTGTCGAGCGCGAACGTAACGAACGGCGAGCACAAGGCACTACCGCTGGCGATCTAGCAACGGGAGCAACAGCCGCCGCCGAGGTTCGCCTGCTCGTACTAGAGGATGTTCCCGAATGGGAGCGTAAGGCGGTCGAGCGACTCGTCAGGAACGAACCCAATTGTTGGACGTGGCTGTGTTCTCAGGTGGGCGATCCGGCCGATCCCGACCGCATGACGGCATTCATCAGAGCTTGGCCGCCGGCTCTCGCTGAGGGCTCCTTCGACTTGGCGCATGCTCTTGTGCGGCTCGCCGAGGGGCGTGCCTGTTGGGACGCGGCGTCTGACGTGTGGGAGCGGCTCGCTCGTCGGGTGCAGGGTTCACAACGCGCCGACAGGCTTGTCTGTGCGGCAGTTGACGCCAAGGTCGCAGGCGAACCCGAGCGATACGCTTCCCTACTCGCCGAGGCCGAAGATGTCGACCCGACCGCACCACGCCTCATGCTCGTACGGGGCGATGAGAAGGAGCATCGTCGTTCTCCGAGCGAGCAGCTTGCTTATCTGCAAGACATTCACAGCGACGATCCGAATCTCGCGTCAATGATCTGCGTCCAGAGGGCTCGCGCAGCATTGCTCATACCGGACGTCGAGCTCGCCGATTCTTACCTCGAGGAAGCAAATGAGCTTGACCCCGAGTCACTGGCAGTGCGCACAATGCGCGTCAATCTCAGTGTTCAGAGGGCACGCATCGCCCTGCACGAGGATCGCGAGTTCCCGCTAGCGGAGACAGTCCAAGCGAAGGACGAAGCGCTCGTCCTTCGCCAGGAGCTCATCGACATGGGTCGTTTCGAGGAGAGCGCCCGCCTGCTGATGCTCGCCGGCGACGTTCCAGCGTTGCAACGTGACCCTGACGCAGCCAAGGCGATCTTGGTGCAGGCCTTGCCCGCGGAGCTTGACGCCCCCGACGGTGCCGTCGTCCTAAGTGAAGCTGCCCTTAGGGTCGGTGCTGTCGAGCTGGCCCTGAAGCTCAGTGATGGGGCCGACCCAACGGACGCGATTCGGCGCATTCGCGCTTCCGCCACGATTGATCACCTCGGGCGTGCCGACAGCGCCAGCCTGCAGGAGCTAACCGACATTGCGGTCGCCGGAGGTCCTGAGAGCGAAGCCGCCGCAGTCGCACGGCTGCTGGTCTGCTTGCCGCCCGTGGTGGCGCAATGGGATGAGGCCGTGGCCGCACACATCAGCGGGTATGCCGCCAAGCGCTTCCTGCCGTTGCTGCATATCACTCATCTTGCTGCTACCGGCGAAGCACAGCGAGCATGGGAGCTCACGGAGGGATTGCCGGACGCCAGCTGGGTCGCCGAGCTTCGGCTCCGCCTCGCATCGGATCGCAATAAGCACAACGAGATGCGCAAGGCGGCAGAAAAGTTCCTCGACTTCGCGCCAGACGCCTCGGGACGCCTCCTCGCGGCCAAGGCGTTCGGCAAAGCGGGTGAGCTGAAACGTGCTGGCCAGCTATTCCGCGTGATTGCTCACGAATCCAACGCGGCCCCAGTTTTGCGCTCCGACGCCTTCGCGCTCCTCATGCACACGCTCGCCGAACGCGACCTATGGCAAGAAGCCTCGGAAGAGTGGGATACCTGGCAGACGTTCGCTGCTCGCCATCTCAACCAGAACGATCAACGGATCAGCGAATGGCAGGTACGTGTAGCGAAGCACGCACCAAAAGCCACATACGGCTAAAAAGCAATGTTGTCTGCTTAAGATCAGAGCAGGCTTCCGCTCCCGTGCAACAGCGGAGCGCACCGGTTAGTCGCCGACGCGCTCGCAAAGGACGAAGACCAGGTCAAAGGCACGGCGGGGCGAGCGCTTCTCTTCGCCGGCGGTCTGCGCGTGACAGGGAACTTCACTACACCTGAGACGACGAACTCCTCCGCCTCCAGGATCAATGCGACTACAGACTCGAACGCCTCCATTCCCGGCGGAGCGTACTGGTCTGAACAGCCACCCGGGGGCGCTCTTGGCTTGGCAGTCCTATAAGACGACGGTAGATGATTCGTCCGAGTCAAAGCCAAGCGCCACGGGATCGAGAGGATGATCTCGCTGCAAGAGACTAAACGCGTCGAGAGCAGGCTCGACGCGCGCGTTCCATAGATCGGGGCCGCCCAGCTTCGCCAGGGTGCCGCCGACGGTCACCGTGACCTCGACCATCAGCTGGGTTCCGTATCCGACCCAGACCCCTCGACGCCGCGGGTCTGGGTGCGGTCCGATGGCAAGCTGGCGAAGATCCTTTCTGTAGTTCTTGAGGATCCCCGATCGGACGTTATGAGCGATACGTGACCACTCGTGATAGATCCTCCGATCAAGCTCGTCGGTTTGTCCGACCGGCGCGAAGCCCTGCCTGATCATGCTTTCAGCTTGGCGCTGCTCCATGCGCTTTTGAGCCAGCTCAAGATCCTTTGGCTTGAAGTAAGAGCCTCGGAGCCACTTCGCGTGCAGCAACGTCTCCT
Organism: uncultured Solirubrobacterales bacterium; assembly: GCA_963715765.1. GTDB lineage: Bacteria > Actinomycetota > Thermoleophilia > Solirubrobacterales > Solirubrobacteraceae > Palsa-744. The sequence continues at coordinate 1,612,859 of OY970270.1, read as the reverse complement.
CACGGTCGAGCATGATCCGAGCGCCAGCACTCGCCTCGTGCATCGTTCGTGCGAGCGGCGCAACCTCGACGGTCAGACCCGTCCTCAGTCCCGAGATGACCGCGTAACCCAGAGACAGACAGCGTCCAGCGAGAAGCCACGCTGCGCTCTGCTTGGTGTTTTGGAGCGGGTCGAAGTCCGTCTCATCAACCCAGCGAGCGTGCTCCTGACCCAACGTTGCCAGAACTGACTCTGCAACGCGGATGTGTGCCTCAATGCGAGGCCGCAGGGCTGCCGCGTTCCTCTCATCCGCGCGTCTCTGCTCCGCCCGCGCGCTGAGCACAGTCTCGGGGACTGATCGACGCCGAACGCGAATCAGACCGTCCGAATCAGGCTGGTCCATAGCTTCAATGATGCCGCGCGGATCACTCTCCTGCCGGCCCGCCGAGAAGTGGCCCAGTGCCAGTAATTTGTATCGTTCCGCTGATGATCCGCCACGGGCGATCTCGAACGTCGTGCGGTCGTGAACGAGGTGTTCATTACCGGCATGCTGTCTGTTCGTCCTGGACCCGAGTCTGTGTCCTCGGCAGTTGCCTGACCCGCGAACGGGTGGTGCATAGGCATCATCGACCCGTACAGGGGACCAAACGCGTGCTCGACACTCGGGTGGAGGCTCGTAGCCTGGCCTGTGCCCCATGAGTGGAGGACGATCGACTTGATGTGCTGGGGCGCGTGCGCCAGCCCGATCGGGTGCGCGAGGACAAAGTTGACGAGGAGCTCCCCCGCTGGGAAGACGTTGCCGTGGGAGTCCGGGCCACCAGCGGTCACGAGCAGTACGTCGACTCCCTGCTTGTCGTGTTCGTCAACGAGTCGCTGGATCTCGCGCCACGCCTCATCGGCTGTGATGAGCGTCGTATACGCTAGGGCGATGTCGAACCCGGCGAGGGTGTAGAGCATCGAGCCCGGCGCGCCGCCAAGCAGCGGCGCCGTGTAGAACTTCGCACCGGCCGTCGTGTCTGCCAAGGGAAGCTCCGGCATACGCTCGGCGGCGGCGGGGGTCCGCAGCGCGTCGGGGTCCGGCTTGTATGCGGCGAGAGCCGAAACCAGTTCGTCGAGCGCTGACACGTCGGACCGCTTGTGGGGCAACACCGGTGGCCCTGGTGCATCGGGGTTCTGGAACCAGACGTAGACGACCTGGCCAGCAAGCTTGGCGAACGCCGTTGACTCCGCCGCCTGGAGCCGGCGGCGCAGATCCGTAAACAGGCCATGGATCATCCTGCGACTCTGGATCGCCAACGCGGTCGACTCCACGCCCACGCGACCAGCATCCGTCATCACGGTCGCGTCGGGGGGATCCGGGCCGGGCTGGACGTCGCCGAACGCGTGTGTGCCGGTCGCGAGCGCGCAGTCGGCGCTGAACCGGCGCACGTACACGTACTCGCGCTCGAACTTGGTCAACTGCTCCTTGGTGCGCAGCCAAATCTGCGGCCACTCAGTGGCGATCGATAGCAGCGGCGCACCCGCCGGGTTCGTCCCCAACCAAGCCTGGGCCGCCGTGCCGCCCCAGGGCAACGGGAGGAACGTCACCGTGTCGAGGACGGTGCCCAACTCTGTCTGCATCGGGAGCGAGATCACGTAAGTTGCGGTGTCCGGCGACACTGGGCTTCAAGGTCCTTATCTGGCAGTAGATGGTAATGGTGAATCGCCTCCCGGGAAAGTTGGAGGCATCCAAACTTCCCGGGGAGTGCACTCGATCTATGAATGCCTGAGTTGGATGCGCACTGTGACCGGTTGACTCTCGAGAGCGCGGAACATCGCGCCAGTCGCCAGGCGGCCGACCGGGCTACTCGAGAAGGTCGCGATTCGAGCCTTGACGTTGTCGTCGGGCAACAGTTCTGCCGTGCCCGCTCGCCAGTGGCGGCCGCGCCGGACGCGAACTTGTGGGCTGGCCTCGAAGTTGAGTACCCAGCCTGCGTGACGGCCGTGCTGAGCTATCAGCCAGAGTGTGTCGCCGTCAGCCGTACAGAAGATCGGCGTGTGCCGCAAAGCACCCGTTCGCCTGCCCTTCGTCTCCACCAGCGCCATGCCTGGTGGAGTGATCCCAACCCTGAACAGGCCGCGCATCATCGGATTGGCTGAGTAGCGTCCGATGAGAATCTCAAAGCGTCGCTTTATAGGTCGATCGTTGCCGTTCGTCATCGCTTTACCTCGGTTGTCGCGTGGGGCACGCCGCGCGATTGGGCGGCGTGCCTCACAGGCTCTCTGCCGCGACGCAATCCAGGAGCCCGAAGAGTGTATGCGCCGGAGTCCGGCTCCTGCTTTGTGCGGGTGCGATCGTCTAATCGATGGCCCCGAGGTGCCTGCTGCGGACGACCTTCGAGCGACCCCGAGGGGACCCCGAGGGGAGCCCGCACGCCCACTTGCGCCGAGCGAAGTGGAAGCGCCTGAACATGGCTCAGCCCCGTCTTCGTCCAAGCCGGGCACGCCTCTCCGGAGGCCGGCCGTGTTCCGCTTCGATGGACGGAAGAGCGGCCAGACGGTGGCGGGCGGGCGGGCGTAGACTCTCGTGACGTGTCCACGGCGGGAGACACTGGGTATGCGTTGAGTTCGTCCAGCGAGGACGAGCACGAGCGGCTGGTCCGCCAGGCCGACATGTATGCGCCGTTCACGCGCCGTCTGCTGGCGCGTGCGGGGATCGAGCCCGGGATGCGGGTCCTCGATGTGGGCTGTGGGCCGGGCGACGTCAGTTTGCTTCTGTGCGAGCTGGTGGGCGCCGATGGTTCAGTGGTCGGGGTCGAGCGTGACGAACAGGCGCTCGCGAGGGCCCGTCAGCGGGCGGGCGAATCTGACATCGAGAACGTCGAGTTCGTGCTCGGGGACTTTCGCGAGGTCGAGCTCGCCGGTGGTCCGTTTGACGCGTTGGTCGGGCGGCTCGTGCTGATGTACCAGGGTGACCCGCCCGCAGCGGTGCGGGCCGCGGCACGCCACGTACGCCCGGGTGGGGTGGTCGTGTTCGCGGAGATGTGCATGCGCACAGGGTCCGCGATACCGCAGAGGTTCTTGGTGTCCTGGCCGCACACCTCGGCGTCTGAGCAGCTCAGCGAATGGATCGATGGCGCTTTCGGCGGACGGGGCACACAGCCGGACATGGGAATGCGACTGCCCGCGACGTTTGCCGAAGCCGGCCTCGAACCCAATCTTGACCTCGACAGCGAAGTCGCCATCGCTGTTGGCGAGGAGGCGGTCTCCGAGGCCGTGGACTACGCCCGCAGCTTGCTGCCTGGGATCGTGGCTGGCGGGGTGGCCACCGAAGAGGAAGTGGACATCGACACCCTCGCGGAACGCCTACGTGCTGAGACTGGACCGGTCGGACGCATCTCGCTCTGGCCGACAATCATCGGCGCCTACGCGACAAAGCCCCAGTAGCACCACTACCCGCGGGAGCTACCGGCGCCTGAACCACCGCACCGTTGCTCAGAGCGCCTCGCGAGCATGAGGGAAAACCGGCACAACGCTTATCCGCTCTGGACGAACGAGCATGTGTCTTGATCGCACCTACGTAGATCTCTACCTCTCGCCGTGAGCGGCGGCGATCCGCTTCCAAGGCAGCGTGCGATGCCATGGCGTCCTACGAATGAGCCCCCAACGCGTCCCTTGCAAGTGCAGCGCGCGCCCCGGCGGCAGCTGCGCGATCTCCCCAGATGAGAGCACCCGCTGTCGGCTGGTGTGGTAGGCGACGCTCTCTGTCTCGGTCGGCTTGGGTGCATCGAAGAACTCGGGCTCGGTCTCCGACCGTCCGAGTGTGTGGGTGACAAGCTGCCGGTCATATTCCCCGAGACACAGCGAGATCGCCTCCAGCGTTTTGGGATCGGCGATCCCGTTCAAGACGACCTTCGTTTGGAATAGCGAGAGGAAACCGTCGGCACTGTCATCGCCCCAGCGTTTGCGTGCTTGCGAAAGGTCCTGTAGACACACCATGACGTGCAGGCCCTGTCCACCGGCTTCGGACACCAATGCGGGGAGGTCATGGATCGGGGCCATGTTCGCGACCTCGTCGAGACACATGTAGACCGGCGGGCGTGCTCGGTCGGTCCTCTCTGCGGCATGTCGGTAGGTGGCCTGGCGGATCTGCTCAAGCAGCCCGACCACCAACGGTGCACACAAAGCCTGCTTGTTTGCCGGTGCTGTGATGTAGAGCGTGTCGGCAGACCGAACGAAATGGTCCGCGTCGAAGTTCGGGTGAGCAGCATTGCGTCGCGTGGCGTCGGCGTTATACGCTGAGAGCACGCCTGCGGTGGCTGAGAGGATCGATGAGCGCTCCCGCTCGTCTGTTTTCGCGATCCCCGCCAGCACGTCCGCGGCGATCTGAGCACCGTGATCCTCCAGGGCTTTCCGTGCTGGCTCCAATTCCGCCCTCAAGACCCATGTCAGGACCTGTGTGATCTGCCGGTCGGTAACGAACGCGGCGTGCAACAGCGGGGCCAGCAAAGCCGTGGAGCGCTCGCGCCAGTGCTGTTCGTTGGTCGTGCCCTTCGCTGCCGATCCTCCGGCGGCCATTGCGCGTGCCATCAACAGCGCCCCGTCCCAAGTCGAAGCGGCGGGCACCGGCGACCAGCACAACCGCCGCACGCCTCGCGGCCAATCTGTGCGCTCGCCCGAGGGGTCATACAACCAGACCTGTCCGACCTCAGACCGCGCGCGCCACGTTGCCTCCATCACGTCGGGCTTGGTCGCGGTCGACACGACCGATCCCGCCGCGGCGAGCACTGAGGGGATCACGATCGATGCCGTCTTCCCCGACCGCGGCGGCCCCAAAACCATGACCGCGTGCTCAGGGTCGGCCGTCACCCACCGTCCCCCGGGTCCGAGTCCCAAGTAGGCGCCGCCGCCGAGCCGTGCCGACTTGGCACGCACCGCCGCCGCGTCAATGATCGGCGCTGGTGCCGGCGGAGGCTTATAGGTATGGGATCCCCCAAGGGACTGCGAACCCCGAACCAGCACGGCAAGCACCCCGAGCCCGAATCCCCAGCGGACCATCGTATGAACCGTGAACGCAGCCGCGCCCATTCCTCCCTCGCTGAGCGCACGGTGCGCAAACAGCTCAAACGCAACAAAACCGAGTCCGAGGCTCCAGGCCAGCATGTGGTGTTTGCGTCCGCGCGGCGGCGGCTGGTACTGGTGCGATGGACCCCAACCTTGCCCTGATATAGACATAATAATAGTAACGTACTATACTGATCTTATCTTTGCAAGTACGAAAGTAAGGGAGTGGACTATCAATGGCCGATAAGCGCTCGGGTGTTCGCGGCGTACTGGCCGGCATCGAGGACGAGCTAGCCCGCGTGAATAAGAAGCTCGCCGGCTATGACGACCTATTGGCCGAGCGTCGCCGACTATTGGCCGCCCGCGCGGCACTTACAGGCGAGCACGGGGAGACGATCGGCGCATCCCGGAAACGGCGGATCAGCCAGGACGACGTCGCCACCTATCTAGCCGAGCATCCCGACTCCTGGCCCGCCGAGATCGCCCAAGCACTCGGCGTGCCCGTGACCAACGTCTCCGCCCATCTACACCGCGGTAAGGACACACGATTTTTCAGGGGGGGGTCTGGATGGCAGTTGCGACGACATACCTAGAGGACATCTCCCCTCACCTGAAATCACGGAGGAAAACACAATGCAACCGCCACGGACCGGCGAATACTTCATCTCACCCAAAGAGCTGTCCCCCAGCTGGCTACTGCTCTACCTCGCAACCTTCGCACTACAAGTACCCTGCGCCGCAATCAGGGGCTTCGTCGCCTACCCCGTCATCTGGCTGCTCTTCAAACTCCTCGGCCAACCCACCACGCTCGTCCACCTGATCGCGCTCGTCATCGGCTACGGGCCACTCGCCATATCGCTCGCCACCCTCGTGTTGCCGCTCGGTAGCTGGTGGTGGGAGCAACAAGCCGGTGGACGCTCGCCCTCCGAGCGCGAGCAACTCGTCTACCAGGACGCGCTCGCACAACTCAGAAACGCCGATCCCGGACTGCGCGAGCCGCGACGCTGGTTCGTGCTCGACGAGGAGATCGAGAACGCCGGCGCCTACGCCGACACGCTCATGGTCACCCGCGGACTGCTCGACAGCGGCTACCTTCGAGCCCGTCCTCGCACACGAGCTCGGACACCTCAACACCAGCGACGGAAGACTCACCGCAGCCCTCTGCCGGATCACAACCCCACCCCGCGGCCAAGTCCACCGCGGCCTGAAAACAATCTCTTTCCTCGCTACCGGCGCTATCGGGATGTGGCCACTGCGCGCAGCATGGGGTGCCTATTGGCGCAGCCGCGAGCACCACGCAGACCACTACGCCGCACACCTCGGCCAAGCCAACAACCTCGGCGAGTTCCTCGACGAGCGCAGAGCACTGATCGACCTACCCGTCCCGTTCATCTGGCTCAGCGAGCACAGCCACCCCCCAACCGAGCACCGCGTCGAGCGCCTCACCCGCGCCGCCACGCACCACCCCACCAGACCGTCCAGAACCCGCCAGAACCATGACCGTCCCGCCAGCAGCGAACTCGGGGCGGCAAGCCGCGCTTTGCCGAATTGACGCATTCAACCAAAGAGAGGGGATGGGCAAGATGCGAACTCTGACTGTGATGCCCCAACCTGGAGGGCAGCGCAAACGTCCTAAAGACACACGCTCGGGCATAACCAGAACGGGGAAGATCAACAACACCAAGAACGAATCGCCACCGCCAATCAACCTGCAAAGACACCCAAGGCCCCACACCCACCAGAAGTTCAGCGGGCGCATCGGCAAACATATCCGCCGAGCGTTCACGCCCCTGATCGACGCCAAGGCCGCAAGCACCCTCCTCGGCGTCCCCTACACATGGCTACTAGATGATTGATTCCACGGGGTTAGGCGCAGTAGTTGACGAGTGCGCGGCTTGGGCGTCCGAGTTGGTGGTTGAGGGAGATCGCGGCGGCGAGTGTGAGGAGGCGTTGAAGGATTCGCTCTCTGAGGCCTGGGAGTGTGCGGGCGCCGTGGCGCTCGAGGGTGAGGGTTCCCTTGCAGCTCCAGAAGATGCTCTCTATGCGCTGGCGGATCGGCGCGAGGTGTGGGCCTCGGCCGGGCTCATCTTTGCGGCGGGGTCTGATGATCGTGGCGTTCATGTCGCTGACACGAGCGGCGAACTCGCGTCCTGCGTAGCCCTTATCGCCGATCAGCGTGACTGGGCCTTGCCTGCGTGTGCGAGCGAGCAGCTCAAGCGCGACATCGCGCTCATCACGTTTGGGGGAAGCGACCGTGACCGCTCGGGGTGTCCCGTCGGGCGCGGCCAGCAAGTGCAGCCGGAAACCCCAGAAGAACCGGCTGTGGCTGGCACAGTAGCCATAGTCAGCGGCATCACCGAGGGCCGAGAGCGCTTGACCGTCTCGCGGCTTCGGGCGCACTCAACCGGTGTGGAGTCCACAAGCAGCAGATCGTCATAGAACCCCGGGCTCTGACTAGTTGTCCTGCCTACGTAGGTTGTGAACGCGGCTGGTGGGTGGCTGGTTGCCGATCCCGCTGTGTGGCCTGCGCGTGTTGTAGTGCTCGAGCCAGTGTGGCAGAGCTGTGTTGCGGTGGCGGTGTGAGCGGTAGCTCATGCCGTATGCCCACTCGCGTCCCATCGTCTGGTGGAAGCGCTCGACCTTCCCATTTGTCTGTGGGCGGTAGGGCCTTGTGGTGATGTGCTTGATCTCTCGAGCGGCCAGGAGTTCGCGTAGGGAGCGATTGTGCGTGTAACTCCAAGCGTTGTCCGTCATCAGGCGCTTGGCCTCGATCCCGTGATGATCGAACCAGATTAGAGCGCGTTCCACGAATGCCGTGATCGTCGGGGCGCGCTCGTCGGTGTGCAGCTCGACGTAGGCGAGCCTTGAGTGATCGTCGACGATCGCGTGAGCAAAGTCGTAGCCGACGAGGGTGTCAACCTTGCGGCCTCTCAGGCGCTGTGAGCGATCGCCGGTGACACGATGCCCAGGGCGCTCGAAGCGTGCGTAGCGGGCAGTGTCCATGTGCAGCAGGTCGCCAGGACACGGCCACTCATAGCGCCGAGCGGCGTCACGGGGCTGGCGCGGGCGCCGCGAGAGTCCATGGCGGTGCAGCACCTTCCAGACCGTTGAGTGCGAGTGGCCGGTTCTTCCAGCCACCAGACGCGGCCCCCAGCCGGTGTGCCGACGAACCTCACAGATCTGCTCCTGCTCTCCAGCGTCCAGAAGCCTCGGCGAGCGATGAGGACGGCTGGAACGATCGGCCGCCCACGCCAATGAGTGTCGCTCTGCTAGCAAAGCATCGGCATATCGATGCCACCACCGATGTGCCGTCGCGGGAGAGACGTTTAGGCAAGCCGCTGCCTGCCTGAACGTCATCCCGCCCTCGATCGCCTCGCACAGCGCCAAGCGCCCCGCTGGTCCGAGCTTCGCTCTACCGTGGATCTGCATCCGGGTCCTCCTAGGTCGTGAGCCTTCGCAGACCCACAGCCTGGGATGAGGCCCGGATGCCTCCTCAACCGTTCACAACGTATGTAGGCACGTCAACTAGTGGACGTGTCCGGAAGTTTTGCGGTTCATGCGGCGAGGGTGAGGGGCTGGGATTCGTGACGGGTGATCTTCTCGATCACGTTGTTGAGCTTGGCGCGGGTGAAGGTCCACTCGAATGGTCGCGCGAGTGTGCGGTAGTGCTGGGCGAAGTCCATCAGGTGTCTGGCGAGCTCGGGCAGTGTCGCGTAGTCGTTGGGTGTCAGGGCCTTGCGCTGCACGATCGAGAAGTAGATCTCGATCTGGTTCAGCCAGGAGGCGTGGACGGGGAGGTGGATCAGTCTCGCGTTCGGGTATGCCTCGGTGATCCGTTTGACGGAGGCTTTGCCGGCGTGGCTGGAGCCGTTGTCCACGACCCAGTAGACCGTGCGGGCAGACCGGTAGGGCTCGACCTTCATGACTTGGTCCACGAGCCGAGCGAACGGGACGATCCCGGTCGTCTGCTCGACGCGGTCAAACAGGTTGGCGTGATGCACGTCCCACGCGGCGAGGTAGGCGAGCGTCCCGCCGCGCAGATACTCGAACTCGAGGAGCCCGGGGCGTCCCGGCCCCGGCGCGACGGTCTCATGGTGGCGGCCGAGCGCTTGCAACTGCGTCTTCTCATCGGCGCTGATCACATACTCGTCGGGTCGCAGCCGATTGCCCTCGAAGGTGCGGGTGTAGAGGTCCAGCACCCGGCCGGCCTTCTCGGCGAACTCCGGGTCGCGCGGGAAGATCCAGGAGCGCGTCTGCCACGGCTTGATCGCGTCTTCGTGCAACCAGCGCCAGATCGTCGAGGCCGACGCCTCCGTGACACCGCGCTCGATCACCAGGCGGTGCAGCTCAACCCGGGAGAAGCGCGAGAGCGGCAACTCGTGGGTACGCGGCAGCTCGCACGCGATCGCCTTGACCTCGGCGACCTGCTCCGGGGGGAAAACGACGCGGGCGACCCGACCGCGCTTGATCCTCAAGCCCATCCAAACGCTCACAGCAAAACCGCGATCTTCGCCGGGCAACACTGTCAGGCGAACAATCCAACCGGGCGGCGATATCGATGTCCTGCATCCCCTCGGACGCATACAGAATCATCCTCGCCCGCTGCACCACACGGAATGGCAACGTGACCGTGCTCGCCCGCCGCTCCAGCTCACCACGCTCCTCCCCAGAGAGCTCAATCACGTGCTGGCTGGTCCGCGGCACAACACATAATTCTGCGCACCGCCCGCTACCCCTTCCGATACCCCGCAAAACTTGCGGACACGTCCACTAGCACCCGCTCGCCGGGCCTCCCATACGGACCGTCCGGAGCGCCGTCGTCAGCTCTGCTGTCCGCGCTGGCGCAGAAAGCGCTGAAATTCGCGTGCAAGCAGGTCTCCGGAAGGCAGATCCTGTGGGCTGAGCGTGGCCTGCTCGCTCTCCGCCGCGCGACGCTCCAGGCGCTCCACGAACGCCTGGATGTCGGGGTCTGACTGCACCGCGAGCCCCACCTGGTGTTCGTACTCGCCGGCCGCCTCCTCCAGCTCCGATGCGTCCACCGACACGCCCACCAGCAGCTCGAGCTTGCGCAACAGCGCGAGCGCCGCCTTCGGGCTGGCGGCGGCCGCGACGTAGTGCGGCACGCTCGCCCACACACTCGCCGAGGGTAGACCGGACTGCCCGCAGGCTGCGTGCAGCACGCCGACGATCCCGGTTGGTCCCTCATAGCTGCTTGCTTTCAACCCCAGCCGCTCCATCATCGCTGGGTCAGAGGCAAAGCCCGTCATCGCGACCGGGTGGGAGTGCGGCACGTCGGCGAGCAGTCCCCCGAGCGTCACCACCAGCTGCACGTCGAGCGCTTCCACCAGATCCACGATCAGCGCGCTGAACGAACGCCAGCGCATCGATGGCTCGGTGCCCTGCACGATCACCAGATCGCGCGGCGCTCGCGGCGCGCGCGCCTCCAGTATCTCCACCGATGGCCATGAGATCACGCGTGCCTGGGTCTCGTCGATCTGCACCTGTGGCCGGTTTGCCTGGAAGTCGTAGAACTCCTCTGAGTCGATCCGCGCGAAGCGCTGCGCGCCGAGCGCCTGCGCAAGGAACGCGGTGGCCGTCGAGGCCGCGTCGCCGGCGTCGTTCCAGCCCTGAAACGAGCACACCATCGCGGGTGCCCGCAGGCCGTCGGGGCGGCGATCCCAGATCAGTGGCTGCATCCGACCCACCGTACATCATGGGCAGCCGATGTCCACCACCTCAGAGCCGCAGACGATCGCCACGCTGCGCGAGGGCGATGCGGTGGACGCCGTGTTCGCGTGCACGCGCAAGGAGCGGCTGCTGACTCGCTCAGGCGATCCGTACCTGACGATCGAGCTGCGCGATCAGTCCGGCAACGTGAAGGGCAGGGTGTTTCGCGACGCCGATCTGTACGCCGGGCGCTTTGAGCGCGGCGAGCTCGTACGCGTGCATGGGCGAGCCGAACGCTTTCGCGAAGAGCTGCAGATCGCGGTCGAGCAGATCGCGCGCGTGGACGCCGGTGAGCAGGACGCGGCCAGTTTTCTACCGGTCTCACACCGCGACCTCGACGAGCTCGACGGCTTCCTGGAACATCTGGCGCGCGAGGTGTACGACCCCGGCCTCAAAGCGCTGCTCGATCGTTTGCTCGGCAACCGCGAGCTGCGCGCGGCTCTGCGCCGTGCGCCGTGCTCGCTGCCATCGAGCGGACCGGGTCGCGCGGGCGCCCATCATGCGTTCATCGGCGGGCTGATCGAGCACACGGTCGCCGTTGCCACGCTGGCGCTCGAGCTGTGCGCGGTACACCCTCGCCTTGACCGCGATCTGCTCCTGTGCGCTGCACTGGTGCACGACATTGGCAAGACGCGCGAATACGCCTATGGCGCGGAGATCACGCGCACCGAGGAGGGTCGCATGCTGGGCCATGTCGAGCTGGGGCTGCGCTTGATCGCCGCGCATGCTCCTCCCAGCCTCCCGGCCGAGCGCCGCATGGCGCTCGAGCACTGTGTGCTCGCACATCACGGCGGCGATGGCGCCGGCGCCCAGCGCGCGGCCTCGGCCGAGGCACTCGCGCTGCAGCGCCTCAATGCGCTCGACGCCGCCGTCAAGGGCGCCTTTGAGCACGGTTTCCCCCATTCGGGGACAAGCGGTCGCTGAGTTTTCGCCGCGCGCCTCGCGCGCACACGTGCGCCCGTGCACGCGCGCACGTGGATTGGCTCCCGCATACGGTGAGAAACAGCGCCGGCGGGTCAAGTGTGGGCTCGCTGATGCCGATCATCACTGGGTGGGGGACCAGCCCAGCTCAACCGGCGTACCCGTAAGCGAGCGCTCGCCGCTGCGAGCGGTCGAGGGCGCGCCCGCGCCGGCTCACAGCCGGCCGATCCAATCGGGCGCACTCACCCATTCTCTTGGTGAGGGCCGGCCCGGCCGTTTGATCGGCGACGTCGTGGTGGACCTCGGGTTCGCCAGCCGCGAGCGGGTCGAGGAGGCTGTGGAGATCGCGCGCGCTCAGCGCAAGCCCACCGGTCAGATTCTCGTCGAGCAGGGCATCCTGCGCCACGACCAGCTGGCTCGCGTGGTGGCCGACCGCTATGGCCTGGACTACATCGATCTGTCGGTGTATGAGCTCGACATGGGCGCGGTCAACCTGATCGACATGGAGGCGATTCGTCGCTACCAGGCAGTGCCGGTCGGCTTCCTGGAAGACGGCACGCTGCTGCTGGCGATGGCCGATCCCACCAACGTGCTGACCGTCGATGACATCGCGATGCTCACCGGCAGGCGCGTGCGCTCGGCCTCGGCGTCGATCGAGGACCTCAACATCCTGATCACGCGTCTCTCTCGTGTGGAGCAGTCGGTTGAAGCGATCGTCGAGGACGAATCCCAGCCTGAGGCCGAATTCGTAATGGACGAGACCGACAAGGACGCGCCGGTCATCAAGCTCGTGCACTCGATCATCGCCGAGGCGATCGACCAAGGCGCCTCGGATATCCACATCGACCCGGGTGAGGGTGACATGCGTGTGCTGTTGCGCATCGACGGGGTGCTCTCCCAGACCGCCACGCTCAAGCGCGCGATGGCGGCGAGCATCATCTCGCGCGTGAAGATCATGTCCGAGATGGACATCTCCGAGCGGCGCGTGCCCCAGGACGGTCGCTTCGCGCTGACGGTCAACGGACGGCGCGTGGACGTGCGCGTGACGACATTGCCGCTGGTATACGGCGAGGGCGCCTACCTGCGCATCCTCGACAAGGGGGCCACCGTGCGCGGCCTGGAATCGCTCGGTATGCAGCGCACCGAGCAGGATCGCTTTGCTTATGCGATCGCGCGACCCAACGGCGCGGTGCTCGTGACCGGGCCGACCGGTAGCGGCAAGTCGACCACGCTGTATGCGGCGCTGGGCGCGGTCAACGACGGTAGCCGCAGCATCCTTACGATCGAGGATCCGGTCGAGTCGCGGATCGCGGGTGTCAAGCAGATGCAGGTCGCGCCGAAGGCTGGCATGACTTTCGCGGGTGGTTTGCGCGCGATGCTGCGCGCCGACCCCGACGTGATCATGGTCGGGGAGATCCGCGACCGCGAAACCGCCCACATCGCCGTCGAGGCCGCGCTCACCGGCCACCTGGTGCTGTCCACTCTGCACACACGCGACGCCCCCAGCGCGCTTGGCCGCCTGATCGACATGGGCATCGAGCCGTTTTTGATTTCTTCGGCGATCGACTGCATCGTTGCCCAGCGGCTCGTGCGGATGCTTTGCCAGCACTGCAAGCAACCCAGCAAAGCGCCGGAGTCGCTGCTGGCCGATTATGGGCTGTATGGCTCGGAGGCATTTGAGCCGGTCGGTTGCTCGCGTTGCTCCTCCAGCGGCTATCGCGGTCGAATCGGTATCTATGAGGTCATGTCGGTCACCGAAGAGGTGCGTGCGCTCGTGCTGAGCCGCGGGTCGGTCGATGAGATCGCCGCCGCCGCGGTTGCCCAGGGAATGCGCCGCCTGCGCGACGACGGGATCGCAAAGGTCCGCGCCGGGCAGACTTCGATCGCTGAGATCGAGCGGATCACCACGACGATGCTCTAGGTTCCGGGCACCGGTGGGATCAACAGCGAGACTCGCAGTGGTCCCTCGGGGAATGCTTGCGCGTTGAAGGAGTAGCCCCGGTAGCGAACGCCGTCATACAGGATCGTGCCACGGGCCGGCACGTTGGCGGGGGCGGGACTGATGCTGCCCACGATCTCTTCGGGGTGGGTGGGGTCTTCATAAAGGAGCACCTGCGCACCGGTGAAGCGGTGCGTGAGGATCACATAGCCGAGGTCGTCCTGCACCGACAGCAGGAAGTGCCCCACGATCTGTCCCCTCGCATTGCGCACGTCGCCGCGGATCGGCGCCAGCACGTGCGGCCCACCGACGTCCACCACCAGCTTTTCGCCAAGCGTGGCCCGTACGCGCACGACGTGCAATGTGGTCTTGAAGAACGCGTCGATCGCTTCGCGCGCGGCGATCGGGTCATCGGTAGCGACCGCTTGCTGGAAGGCGTGTGAGCGTTCGAAGTCGCGCACCACGGACATTGTTGCCGCCCCGGATTGCTCCTCGATATAGATTTTCTTGGCCGTCTGGCCGATCGCGTCGATCGCCGTTTCGGCAGGGGTAGGAGCGCACGCGGAGGCGAGTGGAATGGGCGCCAGCACGAATGTGCGCATCGCGATCTTCGGAAAGCCCGTGCCGGCGAACGAATAGACCGAATAGCGCGCTCCGCGCAAGGAGACCTCGCCGTGATCTGGGAGGCTGCTCGGGCCAGGATTCTCCGAGCCGCCCAGCCAGCGCGCGCCCGCGCGCCCGAAGACCTGCGCTCCGGTGATCGCATAGACGGTGCTGGCATAGCCATACATTCCCTCCTCGGAGGCGGTGACCGTGCCGATCTGGAGGCCCGTCGCGTTGCGCAGCGGCGTGCTCACCGGGGCGATCCCGTTGGCGGTGCCGTATTCGGCGATCGTGCGCTGTCCAATACTCACGCGAACGCGCACGAGCTGGCCGCGCAACAGCGGTGCGATCGCCGCCCTCACGGCCTTCGCGTCGCCCGCTTCGGTGGCTGCGATCACGGTGGGCGCACTCGCCACGCGTTCGGCCGCCGGCAGGGCGATCCGCCCGCCCGCGATCTCGTGGTAGACGTTTTCAGCGACCTTTCCAAGCGCTCTGGCCGTTGCGTCGGCACACCGCGGCGGGGCCAGCTGTGTGGCGGATGGAGCGGAGGTCGAGCCATCCGCACTCGTGCCTGCGCCGCAGCCGATCAGGGAGGGCAGGGTTGCGAGCGCGAGCGCCGCGAGCAGAATGCGAGCCGGACGCAGCTGGGACGTACGCGGTGGGAAAGCGAGTTGCTGTGGGTGCGCTCGGTCGTGCATGTGCGCCCACAACCTAACGCTACCTCCGTGGCGTGTTAGTTAGACGCTCGTTAGACCGATCTTGTGCCGCGCGCGAGCACGACTCGCGGGCCGGCGGTTGCGACGCCGGCCCGCGATTGACGCCAGATGATGCGCCCTATTTCTTCTTGGCTTTGCTCTGCGTGGTTTTCTTGGTGGCTTTGTTGCCCTTGCCCTTCTTGTGCTTGCCCGCCTTGCCCTTGGACAGTGACGGTGTGATCGGGTCGAGCCGTGTGCCGTCGTTGTAGCTGGTGGTGGGGCAGTGCAGCGGGCGGCCGAGGTCGAACGGACCCGAGATCGCCTGCGTCACCACACCCTTTTCGGTGTAGATGTCTGTGACTGTCAGCAGCGGATCGACGCGTGGTTCCTGGCACAGCGACTGCTCGATCGAGAACTGTCCGGTGATCGTCTCCCAGCCGGCCTTTGCCGAGCCCTCGCAGTTGTCCGCCCAGCCCGGTATTTCACCGCCGCAGGAGAACGTGTCCGACAGCGCTTCGTTCTTGATGTTGGTCACCAGTGGCGAAGCCTCGAAGCCATTCACCGGGATGTTTGTCTCCAGCTGATAGCCCGTGATCGGGCCATCGCAATAGAACGTGTAGCGAACCTGCTGTTCTTCGCTTCCCAGTTCGGGTGTTCCGGCGGATATGTGTCCAATGCAGTTCAGGTCGTTTGGGCTTCCTTCGGTTCCCGCTTCTTCAGCGTGAGCCGAGGCGACCATAGCCAGCGACAGCGCGATCGAGCCCAGGATCGCGAGCAGCCAAATGGCGGCTCGGTGGTGGACGGGTTGATGTGTGTACAACGGGGATCTCCGTTCGTTCGTTGACATGAAGGCGGGTTCAGCCGCCGGTTTGCGACGCCGCCTGACGCCGCGGTTGTGCTGCGGATGCGGCCTGGGCCGCCTTCTTGGCCGTGGAGGCGGCAGCGGCCGCCTTTCCACCAGCGCCGTAGACCGTCGCCCCAAAGGACACGGTGCTCGGGTCGTTGGCATGGCCCAAGGGGAGCACCCCGAAGAGCAGCGAGATGCTCTTCAGGAGCGAGAAGTCGGTGAAGTTTTCGCTCACTCGCACACCGCTGTGCACGAATGGCGAGAGCAGCAGTGCGCCGACGGGTTCGCTCGCGGCGCTCGCGGGCGAGGACGGTGGACTATCGGGCACGATCACGATCAGTCCTTCCTTGTTGTAAGCGCTGCTCGCGAGGATCTGCGGCACCATTTCCTTCAAAAAGCTGTCGGCGGGTACCAGCCCGGTGGGTGCGCCCGGCGCGCACGGTGTGCTGGATCCGTCGTTGCACGCCGAGGGCACGATCCAGCTGAGGCTTGGTGTGTCGGCCGGCGTCGCGAGGTCGCCTTGCAACTGTGTGAGATCGACGTCGTTGCTCGCGCACGCCCCTTCGCTCAGCAGTGAGTCGAAGTACACGAACGGGTTGCGGTAAGTGAGGTAGGGATCGCCGGGGACGGGTGTGTGGTTGGGATCGGTGGCTCCCAGTTCGGGTCTGCGGCAGGTGACACTGCCGGTCGTAGGCGCCATGCCGGCTGCCGGCGCTGCGCCAGGCGGGGCGCCCGTCGTGCTCGTGCCGCTTGTGCCGGCGGGGATCGTGCTGCTCGGGGTGCCGGTCGCGGACGATGCTCCGCTCGACCCTGCGGGCGCGGCGGGCGGGTCCTGATCCATGTCCTGCACATACGCCTTCCAAGTGAGCGCCCCGGCGCTCAGCTCGTCGGCGAGCGTCTTGACGGTCGCCGGATACACGCAACCAACGCCCTCGGCGAGGCCCGTGGCGGTGTTGACCGTAGGCGGCTGCAGTTCGTTGTAGGTAGGGCAGTTCTGTTCGGTGTCAAGGTTCACGCTCTGCCCCGCGAGCAGCGCGATCCCGTTACCCAGCGCGCTGCTCGCGTTGAGCTTGTAATTGCTCAACAGCGTCCCTTTTGGCACGAGTTGCTCGGCCAAGTACGGATCGATCTTGGAGTCCTTGAGTGCCGCGCTGAAGCTCGTGCCTGAGAGCGCGATCACCCATACGTGCTTGATCGCGGGCAGTTTGACCGGTGTTCCCGGCGCGGTTTTGTCGCCTTTGTCGGAGTTTTTGGAGCCTTCCGAGGAAGATTCTTCGGAGGGTTGCGCGCCCGAGGCGCGTTCGCCGGCGGACGAGCTTTCCGAGGCTTCCGGGCTGGAGGTGGCTTTCGAGGTGGCTTTGTCTTCTTTGCCAGATGCGCTCGATGGCGTCGCGGCGGGTTCGCCCTCAGGTGGTGGGGTAGAGCTTGTGGGGACGCTTGCCCGCGGGGTGCTGCTCGTGCGGGCTATCAGCGCTGAGATTGCACGCTGCGCAAGTGTCGCGGCGTCGGCAGGCGAACCCGAGGGAGACGGTCCAAGTGCTGCGCCCGCGAGGATCCCGACGGCGAGCACGCACGCCACCAGCGCGCCGATCACTCGTCGCGACGGTGCCCCGCCGATCCCCCACCCGTCCGCAAGCCGGCTTGCGCCGGCAGCGCTCCCCGGGGTCCCGGCTTGCGCCGCGCCGCGCTTTGGTCGAACGCCAGTCGGAGACAACCCTGGCCAGAACGCGGTGAAGTCCAGGCGAGGCAAGCCGTGCCTTGCACCGCACTGCAGGCAGTAGCGCTGGTCCTCGACGAGCACGGCACCGCAGCCGGCGCATTGCCCGCTCCGAACGCGGTGTGCGCTTGTGTTCGTCGGGTTGTCTTGATCGTCTGGGGTCATCGTCTTCGGTCAGCTTTGGTGGCGTTGTCGGCGCCGTTTCGGCGAGGTGCGCTCTTTGCGGCGGGCTCTCGTGTTCAGGGGAGAGACGGTCATCCTCATAAAATAGCTAATCCTGATCTTATTTATGCAGAATATGCTAGGCTGGCCGAAATCAAGCTGTCAACCATTCGAACGGAGACCCCAACCAAATGCACCGATCTCGCCGTGTTGCCGCTTTCCTCGTGGCGACGTTCACGCTCTCGATAGTGGTCCCGGCGGTCGCTCTTGCGACCAGCACGATCACGATCAGCGGAGCCACCGCATCGTTCCCCTTGGTCGAGCTGCTGGCGCAGAAGTACCAAAAGCTCAACAAGAAGGTCAAGATCAAAATCTCCCAGGGCGGCACGCAGGTTGGGATCAACGACGTAGCCGCTGGGCGCGTCTCGATCGCCGACGTCTCGCGCGATCCGCTGACGACCGATCCGACGGGTCTCGACTTCTACCCGATCGCCAAGTACTACCTGTGCGTGGTTACCAACAGCTCCAACCCTCTGGCCAACCTCACGCAGGCGCAGGTCGAATCGATCTTCACCGGCAAGACCCGCGAATGGTCGAAGGTTCCCGGCTCCAAAGCCAGCGGCCCGATCGACCTGATCAGTCGCAACTCCACGGCTGGCACGCTCAGCAACTTCTCCACGCTTTTGATCGGGGGCAAGAAAGTCTCTTCGCTCGCAAGCGAAGAGTCCTCCGAGGGGCTGCAGCGCGAGGCGATCGAAAAAGATCCCAACTCGATCGGCTTCCTGTCGGGCTACTTCGCCAGCAAAGGCGTCAACGACGTCGCCTTCAACGGCGTGGGCTGCACGCTGGCCAACGCCACCGCCGGAAGCTACGCGGGTGTCGCGCACTTCTATGAGGTGACGAAGGGCAAAGCCACGGGCGCCGCATCGGCGTTTATCGGCTGGATCGAGGACAGTGCCGCGGCACAGAAGATCATCTCAACGCAGTGGATCTCACTCAAGTAACCCGCAACCCGCTGGCGCGTTTGCGCCAACCGTGGTCAGACAGCCGCGCCGAGCTCACGCTCGGCGCGGTGTCGTTGACGGCCGGTCTGGCGATAGCCGCGATGGTCGTGTTCGTTGCCGTCCATGCGTGGCCCGTCTTCCAGCACAATGGCCTCGCCTGGCTCGGTTCCGGTGGCAACCTCGACAGGCAGCTTGAAGCGATGGTCGGCACCAGTGTGCACCCACCGGCCTCCGTCTATCACGTGCGTGCCTGGCCAGTCATCTACGGCACGTTGCTCACCACCACGTTCGCGCTTGCGATAGCTCTCCCGATCGCGCTGTTGTCCTCGATCTTCATCGTCGAGTTCGCACCCGCGCGGTTGCGGGGCGTGATGGTCCCGGTTGTGCGGCTGCTCGCATCGGTGCCCTCGGTTATCTACGGGCTGATCGGAATCCTCGTGCTCGTGCCGTTTGTCGGCAACCACCTGATCACCACGGCGGAGAAGACATCGGTGCAGAACAGCGTCGAGCTCACCGGTGCCAGCCTGCTGGTCGTGTCGGTGATCCTCGCGGTGATGATCACGCCGATCATGGTCGCGCTGATCAGCACAGCGCTGGCCGGCGTGCCCGCCTCATGGCGCGAGGGTGCAATGGCGCTTGGTGTGCATCGCCTGCGCGCCACGCTCGCAGTCAGTCTGAAGGCGATCCGCCCCGCGATCGTCGCCGCCACGGCGCTCGCGTGTGCGCGTGCGCTTGGGGAGGTGATCGTCGTCTCGATGGTCGCGGGCTCGCGCTCGTTCGCCCCGAACCTCGCCCACGGACCTTTGACCTTCCTGTATGAGCCGCTGCGCACGCTCAGCAGCGTGATCGTGGATAACAAGGAAGCCTTGTTCGGCGGCGCCCCCGCGTTGAGCGCGACCCTGTATGCGTTTGCGCTGCTGCTGTTGCTCTCGGCGATCGCACTGTCGATCGGCGCCTACCTCATAAAGCTGCCGCTGCGCAAGTACCAGCTGCGATGAGCAACGCCGGCAATCATCAGTCCGCGCAGGTTCTCCGATGAACGCGTTCGCCTCACCACTGCAAGCCGAGCCCACCGAGGCGCCGCGTCCCAACCGTGGCCGCGGCTCCTCGATGCGCGAATGGCGTCTGCTTGACCGGATCGTGTTCCTCGCCGCGTGGGCGGCCGGGCTGGGCCTGTGCCTGGTGACCGGCGCGATCGTGGTGTACATGGGTGTGCGCGGCTTTCAGTACCTGCGCCCGGAGCTACTCGTCTCGAGGCCGCAGATCGCCGAAGACGGCAGCGTCTCCGGCGGATTTCTCGATCCGCTGATCGGCACCGCGGCGCTGACCCTGATCGGGATCGCGATTGCGCTGCCGGTGGGCGTGTGCAGTGCCGTGTGGATCGTCGAGTACGGCCGCCCCTCCTGGCTTGCGCGACTGGTCGAGTCCTCGATCGAGATCGTCGCCGGCACGCCCGACATCGTGATCGCGATCTTCGGCCTGGCGATCTTCGAGCTCAGCTTCCTGGGTCCCCTCTCCGACACCTCTGAAAGCGGTGTCGTGCTCGGCCGCTCGTTCATCGCGGCCGGCGCGATGATGTCGATGATCGCGCTGCCGCCACTGTACACAGCCACCCGCGACGGTCTGCAGGCGGTGCCGGCGCACATGCGCGAGGCTGCGTTCGCACTCGGCAAGACGCGCATAGCCACGATCCGCCGCGTACTGCTGCCCAGCGTGCGCTCGAACATCGCCACCGGAGCCACGCTCGGCATCAGCCGCATCATCGGCGACACGGCGATCGTGCTGATCCTGCTCGGCGAGACGCTGCGCAACGAAGCGGTCGGCTCGACGCCGATCCTCGGCTTCCTGCGCGGGACGGGCTCGACCCTGACCAGCTATGTGTACGACAACTCGCCCGCCGGCGAAGGCAAGTCGGCCAACAACGCCTACGCGGCTGCCTTCGTGCTGCTGCTGTTCATCCTGCTGCTCAACTGGGTCGTTGGGCGCATCAGTCGTGCCCACGCCCGCACCAGCGGCTTCGACACCGGCAGTGGGCTTTGACAACGCTACTATTCATGACTAACCTGATTAGTCCGATGGAGAATATGTCCGATGAGCGCCGATAAGACACTGCTCGACCCCTGGAGCCCGCTCGGCACCGTTTGGCCCGAGGAGGCGCCGGCGCCCGTGCGCACGAATGGGAAGGCCGAGTCGATCCTGTCGCCGGGACCCGAGCCGCGGACAACCGCGGTCGTCCCGCCGGTGCGCACGATCGTGCTCGACCGTCAGCCCACGCCCGTTGCGCCTCCGCAAGAGCGCGAAGCGATCCGTCCGGCGCTCGCCACGCAGGGTCCCGAGCGACTGCGCTTGGATGACGTGAGCATCTATTACGGCGGCAAGCGCGCTGTGAACTCGGTGTCGCTGTCGATCCACCAGGGTGAGGTGCTTGCCCTGATTGGCCCCTCCGGATGCGGCAAGACGAGCCTGCTGCGCACGCTCAACCGTCTCACCGAGCTGACCCCCAGCGCGTCGCGCTCGGGGGAGATCAGGCTCGATGGTCAGGATGTGCACGCGCTACCCGACACCAAGCTGCGCTCACGTGTGGCGATGGTCTTCCAGCAGCCCAACCCGTTTCCGATGTCGATCTTCGACAATGTCGCGTTCGCGTTGCGCGAGCAGTCGCGCAAGAAGCCACGCCGGCGCGAGCTCGAGCCGCTGGTGGCCGATGCGCTGAAGCGCGCCGGTCTCTACGACGAGCTCGGTGGCGACCTCGATCGTCCCGCGCTGCGCCTCTCCGGCGGGCAGCAGCAACGACTGTGCATTGCGCGTGCGATCGCGATGCGCCCCGAGGTGCTGCTGATGGACGAGCCCTGCAGTGCGCTCGACCCGATCTCCACCGGCGTGATCGAGGAGCTGATTGGAGAGCTGCGACGTGACCTGGCGGTGGTGATCGTCACACACAATCTCGCCCAGGCCCAGCGCGTGGCCGACAAGGTCGCGTTCATGTATCTCGGCGACCTGATCGAGTACGGAACCGCGGCTCAGGTATTCGAGCAGCCGCGAGCGGTGCGCACGCGCGACTACGTGCGCGGCGCCTTCGGCTAGAGGAGCCGGCGTGAACGTCTACCCGATCCAAACCCCGCCCGAGGGCGAGGACGCGAAGTGCCCCAACTGCGGCGCCCCGGTGGCCGCCGACCAGCGCTACTGCCTCGCGTGCGGCCAGCCCTGCTCGCCCATGCGACTCGCGTTCCTCGACGTGCTGCAGGCTGAGAACGATCAGCGCGTCGCTCCGATAGCGATCTCCTCACCGCCCACCGCCGGATACTTGCCACAGCTCCCCCAGGGCGACGGTGCGATCGGCCAGCTGCGCCGCTATTCGGGTCTGTTCGGTCTGATCGCCGTGCTGCTCATAACGGGTCTGATCGGGCTGCTCGTCGGACACTGGCTGGCGCCCTCCAAAGCGCCGGCCGTCTCGGTCGTCAAGATCGAGGGTAGCCTGCCTGCCGCGGCGACATCCGCTCCAGCTACGAGCACTCCCACTTCCACGACGCCCGCGAGCCCATCCAAAACGGCTACCGGCAAGAGCGCGCCCGCCACCGAAGCGCAGGAAGTCAAAGAAGTCAAGGAAGCAGAAAAAGCAGCCGTGGCGAAACCGAAGGCCGTGAGCAAACCCAGCACCGCCACGCTCAACAAGCTCAGCACCTCCAAGGGCAAGACTCACCAGAAGGAAATCGAAAAGCTGACCGAAGGCGGCAAACCGATCGAAACGGGGGGCTGATGTCTGGCGCCGCTCCAGTGCCCAGCGGCTCGCTCGCCGAGCTGCGCAGCCGTCGTCTGCAACTGGCCGAACAGGTTGCCGCGCTCACGTGGGATCTGGGCGGTCTCACCTACGAGATGGCGATCCGCGATCACTATCGCCTGGACGTGCTCTCCCGCAGAGCCGCCGAGCTGCAGAAGGCGGACGCCGAGCTGGGCGAGCTAGAACGTCTGCTCGGTGCCGCCGAGGCCGGCGTCCACGGTCAATGCCGCTCCTGTGGCGCGGTCCACAGCCGCGGAGCCGCCTACTGCTGGCACTGCGGCGCGGGGCTGTTGCAGGAGGCACGCCCGGCGGTCGTCGCGCAGGACAGCGGCTCGGGTACGCCTTCGCGTTAGGCTTGGGCTGAGTTCATAGTTGGAACGGTTCCGCTTCGGCGGGACCAGACTCATGTCCCGTCCGCCGCGGTTCGACGGATTAGCACCTGTATTGCTCTCTAACGGCATGGACGCGGACTTTGACCTGATCGCGGGCGTAACGGGACAGCCTTGCCCGTGGGTCGTTCCCGCCGGCTCGATCGACTGAGCTGACGTCGACGGCGGACGTCGGCGTGGGCGATGGGGTGCCGTCACCGGGTCGACGTTGCGCCCACATTGCCTTTGCGTGCGTATCGCAAACGGCGTAGATAAAGGGATTTCGCGCGGAAGGGCGGACCTAGCAAAGATCTGGCTATTAGTTATTGCCCATTATCCAGCATTACAACTCCTTACCATTAGTCGAATTTCTTCGATCTACTTGTAATTCCTGCGGGTAATCGTGTAGGGTGCTCGCATCTCAGCGGGAGGTGTCTGTCTAAGGAGTCGCTGAGTGCAACTGAACAGGGAGGAAACGGGATGAGGGTCGCGTCGCGGTCGTTGCTGGTGTGCGTCTTGGTGGTCGTGCTAGCTGGGTCGTCGCTTGCGACGGGTACGTTGGCGGCGGAACCGCTCGGTGGCGAAGTCTCGCCAGGAGCTTCGCCGCTAGGTGTCCTGCCTACGTAGGTTGTGAACGCGGCTGGTGGGTGGCTGGTTGCCGATCCCGCTGTGTGGCCTGCGCGTGTTGTAGTGCTCGAGCCAGTGTGGCAGAGCTGTGTTGCGGTGGCGGTGTGAGCGGTAGCTCATGCCGTATGCCCACTCGCGTCCCATCGTCTGGTGGAAGCGCTCGACCTTCCCATTTGTCTGTGGGCGGTAGGGCCTTGTGGTGATGTGCTTGATCTCTCGAGCGGCCAGGAGTTCGCGTAGGGAGCGATTGTGCGTGTAACTCCAAGCGTTGTCCGTCATCAGGCGCTTGGCCTCGATCCCGTGATGATCGAACCAGATTAGAGCGCGTTCCACGAATGCCGTGATCGTCGGGGCGCGCTCGTCGGTGTGCAGCTCGACGTAGGCGAGCCTTGAGTGATCGTCGACGATCGCGTGAGCAAAGTCGTAGCCGACGAGGGTGTCAACCTTGCGGCCTCTCAGGCGCTGTGAGCGATCGCCGGTGACACGATGCCCAGGGCGCTCGAAGCGTGCGTAGCGGGCAGTGTCCATGTGCAGCAGGTCGCCAGGACACGGCCACTCATAGCGCCGAGCGGCGTCACGGGGCTGGCGCGGGCGCCGCGAGAGTCCATGGCGGTGCAGCACCTTCCAGACCGTTGAGTGCGAGTGGCCGGTTCTTCCAGCCACCAGACGCGGCCCCCAGCCGGTGTGCCGACGAACCTCACAGATCTGCTCCTGCTCTCCAGCGTCCAGAAGCCTCGGCGAGCGATGAGGACGGCTGGAACGATCGGCCGCCCACGCCAATGAGTGTCGCTCTGCTAGCAAAGCATCGGCATATCGATGCCACCACCGATGTGCCGTCGCGGGAGAGACGTTTAGGCAAGCCGCTGCCTGCCTGAACGTCATCCCGCCCTCGATCGCCTCGCACAGCGCCAAGCGCCCCGCTGGTCCGAGCTTCGCTCTACCGTGGATCTGCATCCGGGTCCTCCTAGGTCGTGAGCCTTCGCAGACCCACAGCCTGGGATGAGGCCCGGATGCCTCCTCAACCGTTCACAACGTATGTAGGCACGTCAACTAGGCGGTCAGTTGGTGGTGCCGGGGGCTGAACCGTTGCTTGGCGGCGAACAGCAGCAATCGGCCGAAGAAGCTCGGCGCGATAATCCAGAAGCGGTAATGGAGCGCGAAGCATCTCGAACTAAGTTCGAGGCGTTGAATGCCGAACAGGCTGCCTCACTGCTTAGTGAAGCATTTCCGCGCGTCGTGGACGATCCGGCGGGTGGTTCACCGCAGCTCCCCGCGGGACAGCGGATCATCACCTATCCAACGCCGAATACGGCTCAGCTCGAACTACCCGATCATAAGAGTGCCGTGCTGGAATCGTTGAGTCCGATCGCGATAGAAACCTCCTCAAGCACGCGAGTCCCGATCGATCTCTCCTTGAACGAAACGGTTAGCCAGTTCCAGGCCGTCAGGAGTCTAGTCAACGTCGACATTCCCAAGCACTTGGCGACCGGCATCTCCTTGACCGACCAGGAAGTCTCGTTGACGCCGGTGGACGAACAGGGCCAGCCGCTTGGGGGATCAGAAGGCTCGCTCCTCGGGGTGAGCGTGCTGTATGCGAACACGCAGACCGATACTGATACCCTCGTGAAGCCGACCACCAGCGGGTTCGATCTAGACGCATCGATACGGTCCGTGGCGAGCCCCCAACGGTTGCTCTTCCGCGTGGGTATGCCCGCAGGGGCGGAGTTGGTAAGCGACGGTCAAGGCGGGGCGCGCGTGGTGCTGGAAGGCCAGTCGATCGCAAGCGTTCTGCCTCCGGTGGCTCAAGATGCGACGGGGAACTCCGTCCCGGTCTCGCTGAGCGTCTCAGGCAATATCCTCGCCGTTAACGTAGATCATCGTGCTGGCTCCTACCAGTACCCGATCTTTGTAGACCCGTCGATCATTGATAGTCAGCTGACTAAGTCAGGAGCCAAGCGCTCGAACTGGGAATTCGAAACCAAACCCGCGGAAAGCACCAAGTTTGGCCATACCAACGCAGTGTGTAAAGGGCCGGGTGAACAGTACCTGGAAGTATGCGCTACGGGTGAATACCAAAATGGTGAATTTGCTCAATGGCATTATGAAACTAAAGGCAATTCAAAAATCTTTGAGTTCAAAGGCGAAACCGAAGCGGAAAACACCAGTGCGAAAATCGAAAGCAGGATCGAACTTCAGGACGGCGGAGTAACTGAAGAATCTCAGTTACTTTCGACTGAACTCAAAGAACCAAAATACGCTAAGCGCACTCTGCCAGAACCATTGTGTCCAAAAGGCGCAAGCACCTGCACGTCCAGCTACGGTGGAGAAAAAAACGCGGTACATTTCCAGCAGTCGACCACTGGCAGCGGCAGCAAATTCTCCGATTATCTCTATGCTGGCGAAGTCTCTATCTCGGAGCCCGAAGAGCACGCCACCGCGAGGTTCAACACCACTTCGCCCGAACTCGAAGGCGAAGTGATCAATGTGAAAGGTGAAAAAGAAAAACTCAAACGCAAGAATGTGATGGATGGTGGCGGCTGGTTGACCGAACACAGTGGCGCAGCTGGGTTGATATCAGAAGATAAAGGCATCGGGGTATCCGCGACGCAGCTCGAATTCGAAAGCTCTCCTGGTAAATGGGAACTATTGTCCAAACATAATTATCTCACAGAAGAAGATCTGTGTAAGGGTTATCAGTGCGAACCCAAGGATGAAGAATTTTGGGTGTTGAACCCAAGGCTTCCAAACGGCGAATATAAGATTCGATATCGGGCCGAAGACGGAATGCCTGGAAGTGAGTCGTTGGAAAACGAACTGGAAAACATAAAGACGATTAAGGTGGACACGTCAAAGCCGCGCAAGCTCAAAATTGGGGGCCTTCCATATGGAAATGAACTGAGCGAAAGAGCTTATAACCTATCGGTCGAAGCGACTGACGGAGAAGGCACGACGGTGGCCAGTTCTGGAATCGAATCGATCGCACTATACATCGACGGAGGGCTGATCGGTACGAACGGAGGAACGGTCGGGAAAGAAGGCACGGAAGGAAAATGCAGCGAGCCTAAAGGGGAATGTACGGCAAGCGCGAAATGGACGTTCAACGGTGCGACTTTGGGTGCCGGCAAGCATCAGATCGAGGTGATAGCACGTGATAAGGCCGGAAACGAAGAACGGTCATATGATCCTATCTCGATTCGTCATTCGACGCCCGAGCCACTCGGCCCTGGATCGGTTGATCTTGAGTCTGGAGACTACACGCTGAGCGCTACTGATGTTTCGGTGGGATCTGGTCTGACCGTCTCGCGGGGGTACAGTTCACGGGCGACTTGGCAGGGCGATGAAGGACCGCTCGGTCCAGAGTGGAATTTCACCGTCGGTAACTCAGTTGAGTCGCTCGTTGAAGTGGTCGATCACAGTATGTTGCTGACGGGTAACGATGGTAGGCAGACGATGTTTGCCTACATAGAACCAAAAGAACCCAACACTGAATCGCCGACATATGAATCACCTACCGGAGATTCCAATCTAAAGCTAAAGGTCGAAGAGAACAAAACCACAAAAGTCAAGGAAGCATTTTATCTAGAAAACGCGGCGGATCATACCGCGACAAAGTTCACATTGCCTGGCGGGGGTACCAAGGCATGGGTACCGACGAGGCAGGAAGGTGCGGTGGCCAGCGATACCGTTACTTACGCTTATAAAACCGTTGAGCAGGCGGAAGAATATCCACTACCTTCTGACGATGCACCGGTGTCTATAGTGACAGGTCCAGACGGTAATCTGTGGTTTACAACCATACTGAAAAATGCCATTGGCAAGATTACCACGGCAGGAGTTATTACTGAATATCCATTGCCCAAAGAAAGTCATCTAATGGATATTACGTCTGGACCAGACGGTGATCTGTGGTTCACTAATGAGGACAAGATCGGTAAGGTCACCACTTCAGGGGAAATCACAGAATATCCTATAGCTGTAGGTAGTGCTGCAAAGGGTATTGTGGCCGGCCTTGAAAACGATGTGTGGTTTACCGCTACCAACAAGATCGACAAGATGACAGCTTCGGGTGAAGTCACTGAATATAGTATTCCGTCGGGTGAAGGATATGAAAATGAGGCAGAGGACATTACGTTGGGATCTGAAGGTGAACTCTGGTTTTCCGATGGGTCGCAGGTCGACAAGATGACGACGGCTGGGGTTTTCACAAAGTATCCACTCCCGTCCAAGCGAACTGCCGACGGTATTACGCTAGGACCAAAAGATACTGTGTGGTTTATGGCAAAAGAAGGTGGCGGAAGAGGGGAATCGGGGGTAGGGGAGCTGAATACCTCGTCGGGTGCGATCACCGAATACGCCCTCTCGGGACTGGGCGGAGCAACCGGTATAACGTTGGGACCCGAAGGTGATCTATGGTTCACGCGCTATGAAGCTCACAAAATAGGAAAGATCACTACATCAGGGGTTATCACGGAATATGAACTGCCGTCAGGAACATTCCTTTATGATTTTGGCGGTATCACCATTGGGCCGGATGGGGGTATTTGGTTTACGAACTACGGTACTGGTGCGATTGGGAAGATGACCACTTCGGGAACCATTACAGAGCCTACCGAAGCGCTTGCACCTGTACCGGCCAAAGTATCGTGCACCCCAATGAAAGAAGGCTGTCGTGCGTTGAAATTCGAATACGCGTCGGGTACGACCGCAACGGGTGAAAGCGAAAGTGATTGGGGTGAATATAAGAATCGGTTGATGCGTGTCCGTCTGGATGCATACAATCCGTCGACCAAAAAAATGGAAGAACCTGCGGTCGCTGAATACGCATACGACAGACTGGGACGGCTGCGTGCCGAGTGGGATCCCCGTATCTCACCGGTGCTCAAGACGACGTATGGTTACGACGAAGATGGCCATGTAACTGCGCTGAGTGATCCAGGACAGGAGCCGTGGCTGATGAACTATGGCACGATAAATGGAGACCCTGGTAGCGGACGCCTATTGTCCGTTACGCGCCCCAGTGCCTCGGCGCCCTTGGAAAGGGGTGCAGCGGTGCCCGTGAATACGACGGCGCCGTCGCTTGCGACTGCTGAAGCTGGCGTTGGCGTGACCGTTAGCGTCTCCAACGGTTTGTGGAGTAATAGTCCGCTTGCGTACAGCTACCAATGGCTTGAATGTAATATTGCGGGCGGGGAATGTACGCCTATCGTCGGCGCGACAAACCAAACCTATACGCCCACGAGCGGGAATCTCGGTCATACCCTGCGGGCAGAAGTGGGTGCCAGCAATTCAAATGGCATCGCGAGGGTAAGGAGCAACGAGAGTGATACTGTAATTGTGGCTCTGCCGCCAACCTATACGGCTAAGTTTGGTTCTGAAGGCACCACCAACGGGAAGTTCAAAGCGGGTTTCGATGGTGCGGGTGGCGGTGGCATGTGGGACGCCCTGACTTCATCGGGTGACCTGTGGGTGACCGATCCGGGTAACAATCGCGTACAGGAGTTCTCAGCATCAGGGGAATATCTTGCTCAGTTTGGCAGTGCAGGCACTGGTAATGGACAGTTCAAAGATCCACAGGGGATCGCGATAGATGCCGAAGGCCACATTTTTATCGTCGATAAGGGAAATAGTCGTGTTCAGGAGTTCTCGTCTGCGGGAGAATATATTCGCCAGTTTGGTTCTGCGGGCAGTGAAAATGGTCAACTCAAGGAACCCGAGGGTATAGCAGTTACCCCGGAAGGTAACATTGAGGTGGTCGATACGGGAAATAATCGTATACAACAATTCTCGGCGACAGGTGAATATAAGTGTAAGCTCGGCAAAGAAGGAATCGGCGTAGAACAATTTTAAGAAGCCGCAAGGTATCGCCATAGCCGCCAGTGGTGTTGACGAGCTGATCTACGTTGCTGATACTGGCAACGATCGTGTCCAGATTATATTGGTCGAAAAATGCCGTTCATTTATTGCTACGTCATTTGGGTCTGAAGGTACGGGCAACGGGAAGTTCAATGGACCTCGGGGAATCGCGATTGACATGCATGGGCGTGTTTGGGTATCAGACACAAACAACGATCATGTTCAGGAGTTTTCAGAGTATGGAGAATATCTCACTCAATTCGGAACCGTAGGTACAGGCAATGGAAAGTTCGAGTTCCCAGAAGGACTCGTGGTCGATAAATCGAGCCATCTGTGGGTCGGTGATGCCGGTAATAACCGCGTACAGGAGTTGACGATACCGCCGATATCTGAAGGGCCTCCGGCACCGCCAAACGTCGGGTCAAATGCGGTGACGACGATAGAGTATGGGGTACCTCTCGAGGGCTCTGGTGTCCCCGCACAGATGGGTGTAAATCCAACGACACACAAGCTTGAAACGGAACAGTGGGGGCAGACCGTAGACGTCCCGATCGAAGCCACATCGATCTTTCCCCCGGACTCGCCCCAAGGTTGGCCGGCGTCGAGCTACACACGCGCAACAACCTACTATCTCGATGACGAGGGCCGTCTGGTCAACGTGGCGACCCCGAGCAACGGAAAATACGGCTCGATATCAACGAATGAATACAATGAAGAAAATGACGTGACGCGCACATTGACACCCGACAATCGCGCGACCGCGCTCGAAGCGGGCGAAAAATCGGTCGAAGTAGCTACGCTGTTGAGCACGTACAATACGTACAAGAACAAGTGCAGTAGGGAATCGGAATTCAACGAAGAACGAGAAAGCGCGGAATTTGGAACACGGTTGTGCGAAACGGAAGGTCCGGAGCACATCGTCAGGTACGCTGGAGTGAAAGGTCAGGAAGAAGGCGAGGCGCGAGATCACGTCAGGTATTTCTATGACGAGAAAGTACCGGCCGAAGGACCCGACAAAGAATCGTTTAGCAAAGAAACCTTCAACCTCGTCACGGAAACACAGAACCTCACAGAGATACTCGGCAGCAAAGGCAGAGTGGAAGAGGAAATAGAACCGCGTACGACGATTACCTCTTATTCTGGTCAAAATAACCTAGGTTGGAAGCTACGCGCACCCACATCCGTCACCGCGGACGCTGAGTTGGGAGGCCAGAAACTCAAGACCACGACTCTTTACAACGAAGAAGGACAAGTCACGGAAACCAGGAATCCTAATGGGGAAAGCGGGAACTCAGCGCACGACGCAAAGATCGTGTACTACACCTCTGAAAACGAAGCGGAAGTGGCGAGCTGTCGCAAACATCCAGAATGGGCCGGGCTCGTATGCGAGACGCTACCGGCCAAACAGCCCGAAACGAGCGGTATCCCTAACTTGCCGGTCACGGAAACCACATACAACATGTGGGACGAGCCGGAAGCAGCCACAGAAACCTTTACGTTCTCTCCGCACCCCGCCGCGGTACGAACCAAGAAAGATGCATATGATGCGGCCGGACGACTAACGAGCAGCGAAACAACGGTAACAAACAACGAAGATAAGACACTTCCAAAGGTGACATACGAATACGAACCCAAAGAGGGAATGCTCGACAAAGAGAGCACGACTACCGGCGGTAAAACAAAGACGATTGCAACAAAATACAATACACTACGACAAGTGACAGAATACGCGGATGCTTCGGAAGCGAATACGGCAGTCTACGCGTACGGTGGCGCGGAAGACGACAACCAGATTACGGAAGTCAGCGACACCAGCAACGGCGGGAAAGCGGAAAAAGAAAAAAGCAGACAGACATACACATACAACAAAACGACGATGCAACTGGAAACACTATGGGATTCCGCAGCGGAAACCTTCACCGCATCCTATGACACCGAAGGAAAGCTCACGAGCGAGATATACCCGAACGGTATGTGCGCAAACTACACGTACAACTCGATCGGCGAAGCGACACATCTCGAATACATCAAGACTACCAACTGCGCGGAAAAATCGGCGCCAGTCTGGTACACCGAATCGCTCGGCTCGACCGTCCGCGGCGAAACGCTCAACCGGACGAGCACACTCGCCACCGAGAACTACACCTACGACACACTTGGTCGGCTCACGGAAACGCAGGAAACGCCTGCGGGTGGCGAATGCAGCGCACGCCTCTACGAATACGAAAAGGAATCCAACCGCACCAAGCTCACCTCACGCAAACCCGGCAGCAAAGGCGAATGCGCAACGACTGGCGGCACTGAAGAAAAACACACCTACGACGAAGCGAACCGGATGAGCGATACTGGAATCGAATACGAAGGGCTCGGCAATATAACGAAGCTCCCTGCCGCCGACGCCGAAGGTCACGAACTGAAAAGCGCCTTCTACGTCGATGGGTCGGTGGCCTCACAAACGCAGAATGGCGTGACCAACGAATACACGCTCGATCCAGATGGACGCATATTGACGACCACGAGCGGTGGCAAAACGATGATCAATCACTACGACGGACCCGGCGAAGCCGTCGCGTGGGCCTGCGAAGCCGTCACGCGCACCGAAACATGCGAAAGCGGGAAATGGACCCGCAATATCCCAGGCATCGACGGAACGCTCGCCGCTGTACAGACCAATGGCGGAACGCCGATGCTACAGTTGCACGACCTCAAGGGCGACGTCATCGCGACCGCGGAACTAAGCTCGAGCGCAACCAAATTGCTATCCACCTACAACAGCACCGAGTTCGGTGTCCCGAACGGCGAAAAAACACCGCCTCCGTTCGCGTGGCTTGGAGCGGCGGATATTTCCAAGTCGCTGTCCTCTGGCGTCATCACGTATGGTGCCACGTCATATGTGCCGCAGACCGGGCGTACGTTGCAGAGTCTGCCCGTCGAAAGTCCGGGCTACCCGACTCCGATCGGAGGCGGCACCTATGCGACGTTCACGGCGGAACCTTGGAATATGCAGGGAGGAGCGCGTGTGGAGGCCGAAGCACCGGGTAATGCGGCGATGGAAGAGCGCGAAGCCGAAGAAGCGGCGTGGGCGAGTGCGCTGGCAGCTGCCGAAGATCCCATCTATCACTACAGGGAGTGGGAAGCGAAGGACAAGGCGGAGGCGATTGGCAAGGCTCTTGCAATCGCAAACATAGCTGAACTGTTGAATGTTCTCTTTGGCGATTTGGGCGATGCCGCAGACGGTATCATCCAGGCGAAGTGGTCTAACAACGTCGTAGAGACTTTTATGACTGAATATGAGGAATTCCTCGAATTCTGTGTTGAAACTCTACATGGGGACAAAGACTCGCACGGAGGCTGTCGTGCGTCATACAAGGACCTTATCTGGGAAGGATCGCATGTGCCTGATTTCTTCTCAAAACCAGAAATCTCGTATTGTCTTAAAATGACGAGCGACGCTGTTGAAGTACACGAATGTACACTGGAGGTATATAGTGAAAGTCTTAAGTTCCCGGCGTAGTATACACCCTAGTGTCTGGGGGAGATTGTGAGGACCATCGGAATGCGACGATTGTGCAGGGACGCTGGCGGTTGGACCCAGTGGAGACGAGGAGTGATGGTAGCTGTTGCCGTGGTTGGCGTTGCGCTACCAGACGCTTCATGCGGTGACTCCATGCCTACCCAGAATCCAGTCCGAGACGGTCGGCTAAGTGGCACGGTGACTAAGTGCCCAGGCGATTTCAGGGCGTGTGGCAGCGTGTCGGCGACCGTAACCGTGTTTCGAGTAATTGGCAAGAGGCTTGGTGGCCAGGTGGCCCAACAGCACACGACAAATGGGCGGTTTAGCTTCATACTTGCCGCAGGTAAGTACCTTCCTGCGGCATCCGTCGCTCAATCGACGTTGCATGGTGGTCACTGTATTTCTGGCGAGGTAACTGTCCGTGCGAATAGAGACGCCGATGACGTAGTTAGATGTTATATTAGGGCGCACTCAAAGTAAATGAGCAAAGGACACCTGCTCATATAGAGTTGATCAAACGCCTACGTTATGACCTCAGTGCACGTCTGCAGATTCAGGGCTGGATGGTCCGCGAGCGGGGTGCACATGATTTTCCCAAACCGACGCGGACGAGCTCGAGACCCTCACGCAGCCCCCGAGAGACGCTTCAGCGCCGTAGCTATGCGGGCGTATCGCAAACGGCGTAGATAAAGGGGTTTCGCGCAAAGAGGCGGACCTAGCAAACGTCTGGGTATAAGTATTGTCCATTATTCGGCATTTCAACGTTTACCATTAGTCGAATTTCTTTGATCCACTTGTAATTCCTGCGGGTAATCGTGTAGGGTGCTCGCACCTCGGTGCGAGGCGTCTGTCTAGGCGTTCCCTGAGTGCAATCCTTCCCTATAATAAAGCTATGCAAAGATTTGGTGGGCGATGATGGTTAATAGATCGGTTAGTGCACGCGTCGCGGGAGCGGTTGGTATTGTAGCGGTGGTATGCGTCGTCCTAGGTGGGGGCTCGTCCCAAATTGGGAAGCATGGTAATACGGTTAACTATGTGACCAAAGTAACATTACTGGGGCAAACGTTGCTACCTGGAGTGGACCCGGTTTCGTGGACAGTTCTGGGCTATGTGGCTAGTTGTTGATCGTTGTTGTGGTTAATTGGTTCTCGTATTCCTCTGGAGAGAGGTAGTCGAGGGTTGAGTGTCGCCGCTGACGGTTGTAGAAAGCCTCAATGTACTCGAAGATGGCGGAGCTTAGCTCGCGTCTGGTGGGCCATGGCTGACGGTGTACGAGCTCCTTCTTGATCGTTGCAAAGAAGCTCTCGGCGACAGCGTTATCGTAACAATCACCACGTGATCCCATCGAGACTGCTACTCCTGCGTCGCGTGCCTTTTGCCCGAAGGCAAGACTCACATATTGCGATCCCTGGTCTGAGTGGTGAATCAGGCCTGGGTCTGGACAGCGACGCGCTAGCGCCATCTGCAGCGCGTCAGTCACCAGCTCTGAGCGCATATGCTCAGCCATCGCCCAGCCCACGATCATCCGAGAGAACGCGTCTTGGACCGCCGCGAGATACAGCCATCCCTCCCAGGTCCGCAGATACGTTAGATCGGCGACCCACAGCACGTTCGCGGCTTTGGTCCGGAACCGTCGGTCAACAAGATCATCAGCAACACGCACTCCCGGGACCCTGATCGTCGTCTTGCCGCGCTTGACCTTGACGAGCCCCGCGACACCGGCCTGACGCATAAGGCGCTGCACACGCTTACGCGAAACCTCGACGCCGTGACCAAGGCGCAACTCGGCCTGCACACGACGAGACCCATAGACACCACGAGCCTGCTCGTGGATCTCCCTGATCTTCTCTATAAGAGAAGCATCAGCAAGAGCCCTGTCACTCGGAGCGCGACGCTCCCACGCGTGAAAACCAGAGCGACTGACACCAAGCACCTCACACATCACAGAGACTGGGAAGCTGGCCTTCTCCGCCGAGATGATCCGGTAGACACTCACCGGGTCTCGGTCTCCGCTGCGAAGAAGACCGCGGCTCGCTTGAGAATTTCACGCTCCTGCTTCAACCGAGCGTTCTCCCGTCGCAGCCGCCGGAGCTCTTCGCGCTCCCCCGACGTCACACCATCCCGCTCCCCAATATCCACCTCGGCCTGCTTGACCCAGATCCGCAACGATTGATCACTACACCCCAAACTCTCAGCGACATCCCTCAACGACCGGCCCTGAAGAACCGGGCCCACCGCCTCACGCTTGAACTCCTCTGGATACCGACGCACAGATCCCGACATAAACACCATCCTTTCGCATCTAAACCACGAAAGCAATCAGATGTCCTTCAAACCGGGTCCACTCCAAATCCGTTGCGGGGCACTTGTGGGTTAGGAGGATTCCTCTGGGTGGCGGTTGGTTAATAGTATTGACGTTTGAGCTAGAGCCCGGCGGTAAATAAGTACGAGCTATGTTCTCCAGAAATCGACTGTTATATAGAGAAGGTGAGTTGCGTCGACTGACTCAAAAACAAAACAGAAATGGCCATTCCGGCGTCCTTGGGCCAATGTGAGCTTTGTTGTCTTTGCTGTACTTTTGTGCCTCTATTTTTTGAGCATTGCCCTGCAGCTCCTAATAAAACCCGGTGGCGGTCAGGGGCAAAAGAAAGTAACAATCACTGAAGTGGAATCAAGCGTTCGCGAAACAGCCACGAGAATGGGATCAGATGTGAGTACCGTGAATTGCAAAGAATCATCTCGCAATATGTGGCACTGTGCTATCCGACTGACGGATGGCGACATAGTCAGTGGTAGCGAGATGTGGCATGAATCTCAACACGTTCTAGGAGTTAGTGTGCAGGGTGGGCCGCATTGACAGGGGATCGAGTGGGCTCCTTCTAGGCGATACTCCCGGTGAAGGGCTTGAGGAATGCCAATGGACGACATGGGATTCGCAACGATCAGGCTAGAACCGGACGCGGAGCAGGTCTATAGCATTCAGCCATGCGGGCGACCCGAGCAAGCTTGACCCTCGCTCTCGCGAGCGTCATCGCGACGGCGGCAGTTGGCGCGCTCGCAGAGGCGCGTGTCGGTGATCCTGGTGGTGCACACGTCTCCGCCGCACCCCACGAAGGAGCCTGTCCGATCTTTCCGTCAAGCAATCCGCTCAACCAGGAAATCGCTCACGCTCCGGTGGATCCCAACTCGGCCAACTACATACGGAGCATCGGTGCAGACGTAGATCTCCATGCGGACTTCGGTGCGAACCCGAGCTACGGCATCCCCTATACCGTCGTGGGCCCCCACCAGCCGATGGTCCCGGTCAGTTTCGAATACGCCGAAGAATCAGACCCTGGGCCGTACCCGATCCCACCAAACGCGCCGGTGGAGGGCGCGGGCGAAGAAGGCGACCGTCACGTGCTCGTGTTGCAGGAGGGCACCTGCAGGCTGTATGAGCTGTATGCCGCACGTCACGTAGGCTCGGGCTGGGATGCCGGCTCGGGTGCCGTGTTCAACCTTCACAGCAACAGGCTGCGCCCGGAAGGCTGGACCTCCGCAGACGCCGCCGGGCTGCCGATATTTCCGCTGCTTGCTCGCTATCCCGAGGTACACGCCGGGCAGATCGATCACGCTTTGCGGGTCACGGTGCCGGCCACCCAGCGTGGCTACATCCATCCCGCCACCCACTTTGCCTCGAACAGTTCCGACCCGAATCTCCCACCGATGGGGTTGCGGCTGCGCCTAAAAGCGAGCTACAGCCTTGCTGGCTTTCACGGCCAAGCGCTCATCGTGTTGCGCGCGCTCAAGCGCTACGGGCTGATCGTGGCCGACAACGGCAGCCCCTGGTACATCACGGGCGCGCCCAACCCGCGCTGGAGCGAAGAAGACCTCGACCAGCTCAAGCGCGTGCCCGGCTCACAGTTCGAAGCTGTCAGTACAGGGCCGATACTCCACCGAGGGTAGGCGCGACCCTGCGGCTCAAAGAAGCTTCCGGGTGGACTCAGGCCGCTGTTCGCATAGAGCAGGATGCGCCCCACCGCAGCAAAAGCAAAGGCTAGTGGCGAACAGGGTAATTGCCAATGAGCAATACTTGCCTTTATGGCAAAGGTCATTGTGTCGCTTCCCGACGGTCTACTTGGCGCGCTTGACGCGGAGGCTAAACGCCGTCACACCAGTCGCAGTGCGATTCTGCAGAGTGGCGCCCGCCGCGAGCTGGGCATGCTGCGCCGCGAGCGCGAGTCCGTGCTCAGCGAGCTCGATGGCATTTCCCGCAAGTGGCGTGGGCCCATCGACGCGGCGGGGCTGATTCGAGCTGAGCGCCATCGCGACGGGTGAGTATTCCTTCTATCGTCACCGGCGGCTGGCTCGTGGACGCGAGTATTGCCTTGAAGTGGTTCCTTCCCCTGGGCTGCGAGCCCAACGGCGACCTTGCGCGCGCTGCGTTGGCACGTCTTGAATGAGAAACACTCGCTTGTGGATTTTTTCTGTGCTGGTCTATCTAATGGCGTGTGGTCATCCGGCGCAGGCGTACACGGCCGAAGTATCGCCGTGGGCCCTTTGCGGCGCCGAAAATATAGCTGCGCTGGGGACGATAGAACAGTCATTGAGTCCCCCTAATCAAGCGATTGTCACCGCAGGTGGTCGGTGATCTTCTCCGCTAATGCCGAGTTGCCGTTGACGTTTGCGGTGGCTTCCACGCCGGCACTTCTGTCCGATCCAGACATCGACAGTGGCTCTGGAGTCCAGCAGGCACTCGCATCCCCTATGACGTCGACATATACATTGACCTCTGCCAAGGCAGCAGCCATGCCCAGGACTGTCTACTGGACGGCATCCTACTCAGACGCAGGGTTGGCAGAGTGCGCGCAACAGTCACCGAGGACGTATACAACAGCTGTGCACACTCTGACGGTCCTTGCTGCGACACCACCACCCACTCAGATAGCTCCCGCGGCTCCCCTGCCACTGCAGCCAGCCCGGCCGGTCGTCTCAGTTGTTAAAAGGACCATACGAGCCCAGAGTGCAGGCGCGTTCCCAGTCGAGCTCGCCTGCGTAGGCGGCGAGCCGTGCATCGGCAAGTTGACGCTCCGGGCTAGACAACTCATGCAAAAGAAGGACGGCAGGAAGATATCTCGTGCCATGACGATCGCTTCGACGATGTTCTCCATTGATGCCGGAACGCGCCTCAAGGTCGGCGTGTACCTCAACGCCGCCGGCCAGCACCTTTTGAACGCCCGGCATGGGCATCTCTCGGCCAGCATAGAACTCGAACAAGGGCTCGGATATAGGCAAGCGACGAACATCCTTCTCCTTGGCTCTCGCTGCGGTTTTGCAATGGCCAAGCATCTGGAGACGGCCGGCCATGCCGAACGCCCGGTGTGCTCGCCGGCTTGAAAGCCTCAGTGCTGCTCGGTGGAAGCCGGGTCGCGCTGAGCGAAGGCGTCCTGTGCCGATGCCGCCGAGGAGGCCTGGGCTGCGGTTTGCGCCGCGGTCTGGACAGGCGCCTGCGGCGACGCGGACGGCAACGTCGGCCGCTGGCTTGACTGCTGCTGATCGGGGTGCTCGCCGCTGATCGACTGCTTGAACTCGCGCATGCCGCTGCCGAGCGAGCGGCCGATCTCCGGTAGGCGCTTGGCGCCGAACAGCAGCAGCACCAGCACGACTATCAGGGCTAGATGAACTGGGTTGTCGAGTCCCATCTACATCAGTCTAGGCGCTATTGGCCGAATTTGGGTCATTTCGCGCAGAGATTGATTTGCGTGGGGTCTGACTCCCAATATCGGGCGCCGAAGCGTCGCCCCGGTTTTGCGGAGGATCGCCGTCGCGCGGTTCGTCCAGCGCCCGACGTACCAGCTGGATCGCGACGAGCACCATCAGCAGTGCGAAACCGCCGCGCAGCACCGTGCCCGACAGGGCGTTGGCCAACGCCACGCCTGCCGCAGCGCCCACGAGCGACAACAGCCCCATCGTCAATGCGTCTTTGCGGCGCACGTTGCCATAGCCATCCTGCTTGACCGTGCCGACCATCGCCACCGGGACGATCGCAAGCAGCGATGTGGCCTCAGCCTGGTGCTGGTCGAGGCCGATCAGGATCACCAGGCCCGGCACGAACAGCACCCCGCCGCCGACCCCGAGCAGGCCGGCGACGATGCCCGCGCACAGGCCGATCGCGATCGCGCCGATCATTGGGTCAGCAGCTCCACCGCGCTTGCCACCAGCACGACCGCGAACAGCAGCGAGATCGAGCGCGTCGCAAGACGCTGCTGCAACCACGTGCCGATCAGTACGCCACCCATCGCCGGGATCCCGATCAGCACCGCGTCGAGCACGTGCACGTTGCCATAGGCGCCCTGCGTGGCGGCGGCGAAACCGGCGATGAACACGATCGCCGCGAGCGAGGTGCCGGTCGCCTCGCGGGGACCGTAGCCCAGCCACAGCACGAGCAGCGGCACCATCACCGTCCCGCCACCCACGCCGAACAGGCCGCTGAAGACGCCGGCGGCGGTCCCGATCGCGCCCAGCTTGAGTGCTCGGGTGCGGCTTGCTTGGAGCCCCCGATCAGCGGCCATACGAAGGATGTGACCGGTCCGCCGTCACAGAGCGCCATACTAAAGGTCGTGTCCCCGGCTGCGACACTCGTGGAGGCGCTCGAGCCGCTCCGCTCCGACCCCGCTCATACGGCTGTGCTGCTCGATATCGACGGCACACTTGCGCCGATCGTTCGTCATGCCGCCGATGCACACGTGCCGGAGGCGACGCGCACGCTGCTGATCGAGATATCCAAGCGCTATCGGCTGGTGGGCTGTGTCAGCGGCCGGCGCGCCGCGATCGCCCGTCAGATAGTTGCCATTGGGAGCATCGCGTATATCGGCAACCATGGCGGAGAGCTGCTGCGCCCCGGTGCCACCCGTCCCGAGCTCGACCCCGATCTAACCGCCTGGTCTGAGCGAGTGCGCGAGTTCGCACGGCGCGTCTACACCCCCGCGCATCAGCGCGCGCGGGTGCGCAGCGAGGACAAGGATGCGATCGCCGCGTTTCACTGGCGCGGTGCGCCCGACGAGCAGGTCGCCGCGGCGCTTGTGCGCGAGATCGCCGAGCGTGCCGAGCAGGAGGGCTTTGCGGTGCACTGGGGTCGCATGGTGCTGGAGGTGCGTCCCCCGATCGCGCTCGACAAGGGACTTGGCGTGAGCGCGCTCCTGAAGGGTGCCGCCGACAGCAACAATGGGCCGCCGATCACGAGCGCACTGTATGTCGGCGACGACACGACCGACATTGACGCGTTTCGCGCGCTGCGCGAGCTCGTCCAGGACGGCACGCTCGAGCTCGCCCTGTGTGTTGCGGTCGGCTCGGAGGAGACGCCGCCGGCGCTTGTCGAACAGGCCGACCTGACCATCGACGGCCAGAGCGGCGTGCGCGGGCTGCTCGAGGCTCTTCTTTAAACAAGAGGCGTGCACTTCGTCGACTTTCTCAGGGCGACCGTCCTGCTCAGCGCCGCCGCTGCCACGGCGCTTGTGATCGTTACCGTGCTTTCCGCCGCATCGTCCTCAGACCCTACGATCGTGCCGATCTCGGTCGGCTGGTGGGTGCTCGCGTCCGCGATCGGGTTGTGGCTTGGGCGCCGCGCTGAGGTTCACCCCCCGATCGCGCGCCTGCTGCGGGAGGCCAAGACGAGCACCGCGCTGCCCGAGTACCGCCCGGGCGCCACTCTCCTGAACCGGCTTTGGCCGCTTTTGCTTTTCACCGTGATCGCGGGTGGGCTCGCATTCCTCGCTCCGCAGATCCCCGGTATCGGCGCGGGGTTTGCGATCGCGCTCGCGTTGTGGTGGCGCCGCCAGGACGCCGCCGTGGCGGCGATCGAGGAGCGCGACGGCGCACGCTTCCACGTGCTGCGCACCTCCCCGCTGCGCGCAATCGCGCTGGGGCGCACC
Source organism: uncultured Solirubrobacterales bacterium (assembly GCA_963715765.1). Taxonomy (GTDB): domain Bacteria; phylum Actinomycetota; class Thermoleophilia; order Solirubrobacterales; family Solirubrobacteraceae; genus Palsa-744. Next base: position 1,572,172 of record OY970270.1, on the reverse strand, counting down.
CCCGGCTTCAAGGCGCTGCGCCCGGAACGCATCGATGGCGCCACCACCTGAGGTGCTCGACGTTCTGATCGTCTCGCTGGGCTCCACCGGTGGGCTGCGCGCCGCCGATGAGGAGCTGCTTGCCTCGTTGCGCCGCGCCGGCGCGAATGCGCAGATGGCCCGTGTGCGACCCCCGCGTGAGCTGCGCACGCTGATGCTCACCGACCTTGCATGGGCGCGCGCCGCGCGTACTGCGACGCGCGATGCGCTCGCACAGACAGCCGCTCGCGCAGTGATCTATTCGAGCACCACCGCGGCGTTGCTGTGGCCGCGCGCGGGCGCGATCCGCTTCGACTCGCCCGCGGTCGCCAACCGCCCTGGCCGCCACGGCCTGTGGCAGCGTCCACTGGAGACCCGCCGTTTGCGTGCCGCGCCGCTGCTGCTCCCGCTGAGCGAGGGTGGGCTGAATGAGGTTTCACCGGCCACCCGTGCCGGCCACGCGCTCGTGCTGCCGGTGCCGGTCGATCCCTCGGGGCCGCAAGCGGCGCGAGACATCGCGGCGCTCATGTATGCCGCCAACCCTGCCAAGAAGGGTCTCGAGCGGATCCTGCGCGCGTGGAGTCAGGCGCGTGAGCCCGGCGAGGAGCTGTTCGTGGTCGGCGTGTCCCAGAGCGAGCTGGTCAAGCTTGGCTATGCGCTGCCGGCCGAGGGTGTGCGGGTCCTCTCGATGCTCTCGCAATCGGACTATCGCGCGCTGTTGCGCCGCACGCGTGTGTTCGTGTGCGCTGCTCGTCGCGAGGACTATGGCGCGGCGCAACTGGAGGCGCTGGCCGATGGCTGCGTGCTCGTCACCACGCCCTCGCCCGGACCCTATGCGGCGCTGGCGATCGCACGCGAGCTGGATGGACGCTTGGTTGGCGAGGACCTTGCCGGTGCCCTGCGCACAGCGCTCGACGACCCCCCACCCGGCTATGCCGAGCGTGCGCTACGCGCGCTTGCGCCATTCCGCCGCGCCGAGGTCGACAGGATCGTCTCAGGGCAGCTGCTGCCGCGCCTGCTTGCGTAGCTTGGAGAGCTCCACCCACGTGCGCGTGTTGGCGACGTCCCCGGCGCTCAGCCAAGCACGGCGCGCGGTTGCGATTCCCCAGCGCATCACGTCGAAGCGCTCGACGCCGTGGGCGTCGGAATCGATCAGGATGCGCGCTCCGGCCTGGGCCGCCGCGCGCGCGTGGATGTCGTTGAGATCGCGACGGTCGGGGTTGGCGTTGATCTCGAGCATCGTGCCCGCGCGCGCCGCCGCGTCGATCAACGCGTGCACGTCGAGTGCGTAGGGCTCGCGCCGCTCGATCAGTCGACCGGTCGGATGGCCGATTGCGTCGACCAGCGGATGTTCGGTGGCGACGATCATGCGCTCGGTCATCGCCTGCTCGCCCATCGCAAACGAGGTGTGCACGCTTGCGATCACCCAGTCGAGCTGGGCCAGAAGATCGTCCTCGTAGTCAAGCGAGCCGTCGGGCAGGATGTTGACCTCACTGCCCGCCAGCACCCTGATCCCATCGATGCTCGCGTCGGCTTCGCGCACGCGCTCTATCTGATGCAGCAGCTCCTCGGGGCTCACATCGTCGCCAAACCCGTGCGTTGCGGAATGATCGGTGACCGCCACGTACTCATAGCCCCGCGCGAGCGCCGCGAGCGCCATCTCCTCGATCGTGTTGCGCCCGTCGGAGGCCACGGTGTGGCAGTGCAGGTCGCCCTTGATGTCGCCGAGCTCAATCAGCCGCGGCAGTCCCCCGCTTGTTCCCTGGGTGCCGTTGCGTGTGCCGGCCAAGCGACTGGTGCGAGCGGATTGCCGTGCGGTGGCGGACTCCTGCGTGATCGCGGCGGCGGCCAGCTCGCCGCGGTCCTCACGAAGCTCGGGCTCGATATGGGCAAGGCCGAGCGACGCGTAGACCTCCTGCTCATCGGCGCAGGTGGTGGTCGTCGTTGTGGCGTCGTCGTGGATGCCGTACTCAGACACATGCAGCCCTTTGCGCACCGCGGCCTCGCGCAATGCCGCGTTGTGCTTGCCCGAGCCGGTGAAGTGCTGCAGCAGGTTGCCCAGCTGGCTCGGCTTTGCGATTCGCAGGTCCACGCTCACGCCCGAGTGGGTGCGGGCCTTGGCCCCGGCCCTGCCGGCCGAAGCGACGCTCTCGATCTCCGCGAGCTTGGCAAGGCTCTTGGCGAGCGTCGTCGGCTTGCCCGTGACCGCGACCAGGTCGATGTCCTTCACGCTGTCGGCCATTCGTCGCGCCGAGCCGGCGATCAGCACCTCCGTGCCCTCGCCCCCGTGCTCACGCAGTCCCGCCGCCAGCGCCTCGCCGAGCTCGAGCGCCTTCGGCAGCAGCAGCCGTGGGTTGGCTCGCACATTCGGATCCTCGCCCAGCTTCTCGAGCGCTTCCAGCACGCTGGTCTCGAACTTCGCACCCAGGCCGCGCACCGTGCGCAGCCGTTGTGCCAGCGCCGCCTCGCGCAACGTCTGAAGCGAGTCGATCCCAAGCTCTGAGTGCAGCAGTCGCGCGCGCTTGGGACCGAGCCCAGGCAGCCGTGTGATCGCGATCAGCCCCGCCGGGATCTTCGCGCGCAGCTTCTCTGCCGCGGGGATCGCGCCGGTGTCGATCAGCGCGAGGATCTTTTCCTGCAGCGTCGCGCCAACGCCCGCAAGCTCGGTGGCGCGTCCGGCGCGCGCCAGCTCTGCCACCGATACCGGCGCCTCGCGCACCGAGCGCGCCGCGGTGCGGTAGGCGAGCACGCGGTGCACGATCGCGCCGTCGAGCTCGTACAGGTCGCCGAGCTCCTCCAGCGCATCGGCGATCGCCGAGTTGGACTGCTCAGCCATGCTCAGTCGGTCCTGAGCGCCACGACCGTGTTCGGCTCGAGCCTCAGTCGCACCTTGTGGGCGAGCACCGGCAGCGAGCCGCGCACATCCTGCGCGCTGGTCGTGGTGAGCATGTCGGTGCTCACACGCGTGCGCGAGCCTTCGATGGCGATCGGAAGTGTCACCGCGTGCGCGGAGAACGAGGTCACGATCACGCTCCTGGAGGAGCCGTATACGACGCTCACGCTGAATACCGGCGAATAGCTTGTGCTCGCCGAGGCGATGCGACTGCCCAGTGGCAGCCAGCGGTGCAGGAAGAACAAGGCGTTGCTCAGGGGCTCGTGCGTGACCGTGCCGTCGGCGTTGTACACGAACGGGTCATAGCTGGTGCCGGCCGAGTGAAAGCGCACCTGCTCAAATCCAGACAGCAGTGTTCCCAGCACGAAGCGCGCCGCCCACACGCTGGCCACCGGCGTGTTGGACAGGCCCGGCTTGCCGGCGCAGGAGGCGCTGTTGCTCTCGGAGATGATCGCCGGACGCTGCACGGCCTGCGCGGCTCCCACCAGCCAGGCGAGCTTTTCGACCAGGCCGACACTCGAATGCTCGGACAGCAAGCGTTGTGCCGTCGCTGTGGGATCCGGGCCGCAGGCAGCGGTCGGGTAGATGTGCGCGTCGATCTGATCGGGGGGATCTTCGCGCAGCATCGCGCCGATCTGCTGCTTCCAGGCGCTCCCTGCCAGGTCGGGGCCTTCGAGGCGGATCGGACCGAGTTCTGCGCGCCGACCCTTCCATTCGCTCACGTATTCGCTGGAGGACCATGTCGGGGGGCGAAACGCGGGCACTGTGAATTCGGGTTCGTTGGGGAGCACGTGGCTGATCGTGTACAGGTCGGGCTCGTTGCCGAGCGAAAAGCTCAGCTGCGAGGCGGGGATCGCCTGCTCGGCGGCCGCGATCGTCGCCTCATCGTCGGCCGTGGTGGCTTGCCCAAAGTTCAGCCCGACGGTGACCTGGATGTCCGTTTCGCGCGCCAGGCAGCCGAGCGCGGTCCAGAAGGATGGCGCGATCACATAGCGGAAGGAGCCGCTCACGCCGGCCAGATCCTGGGAGTCGCCGCCGACCCGCAACGACGGCGAGCCGAGTTCGCGCAGCAGCTCGATCATCGCCGGGCTCGGACACGGCCCGTTGCCGAGCGCCCGCGCGAGCACCGGATACTCGATCGACAGTCCGATTGGCGAGCGTGAGATCAGCGCTGAGCGCACGATTGGCGGCTTCGTCGTCTTGGCGGGACTCGCCGTGGTCGTTGCGGTCTGGATTCCCCCGACGATCAGTCCCGCCAGCAAGGCGGCGCGCCAACGACTCATTGGCTGTAATGATATCCGGGCGAATGCTCCCGACTTCCGTTCCACGGCGCCTCGTCGTGCTGCTGGCGTGCCTTGCTCTCGGGGGCCTCCTCGCGGCGGGGAGCGCATTCTCTGCGCACGGCGCGTCCCGCCCGTCCAGCGCGCACCAGTCGCGCACGCCCACTGCCCACAGCGCTACCGCGCCGCAGTTTCGCTTCGGGCTTGCCGACTACGAACCGCGCACGTTCTCCGATCCGCGCGTCAGGCAGCTCGACATCTACCTCGCCCGCGACGTGGTGCCCTGGAACGTGGCGCTCGTGCCCCGCGAGCTTGCGGAAGTCAGGGAATGGCTTGACGCTGTCAAGCACGCCTACCACATCATTCCGTTCATCACTTTTCAGCACGCCGACAATAACGACATCGGCCCAAGTCCGACCCAGTTTTTGAGGGCATTTCTGAAGTTCAGGAAGTTGTTTCCTTGGGTAACCGAGTTCTCTCCCTGGGATGAGGCCACCCACGCCACGCAGCCGACCGAGCATCATCCGTGGCTGGCCGCCGAGTACTACAACGTGCTTGCCGCCCACTGCTCGGGATGCGAGATCACGGCGCCTGACATTCTCGATTCGGATGGAAACGTCGAGGCCTGGGTCGCGTCGTTTCTGGAAAAGGCGCATCCGTACCCCAAGATCTGGCCGTTCAACCCCTACAACAGTGCCGCCACCGACAAACCGGCGCTGGTCGAACGGTTCCTGGCGGCGACGCGGGGCCAGGTGTGGTTCAGCGAGGTCGGGGGAGTCGTGTGGTGGCGCTTCAAAGGCAAGCTGATCGACCATGGTGTGGAGTATGCGGCGCGCGTTGCCAAGAACATCTTCAGCCTCGCGCGGCTGAGCCCGCGCATCACCAGGATCTACTACTACCACTGGCGCTCTCCCGGGACCCCAGCGAAGGCGAGGAAGGCCACCTGGGACGCTGGGCTCGTGAGCTCAAACGGCGCGGCGCGCCCAGCGCTACTGGTGGTTGCCAAAGAACTGCGCCGTGGTATCCAGAAATCGATTCCGAAGATCTTTTGAGCGCTTGCCGACAGTGGCCGCGAGTACACGGAGATGCGGCTTCGCGTTTACATGTGCGTGTATGCCCTATGCGCTGAGCTCCAGCGTTGCGGTGCGCGTTTTATGCCAGTAGACGGTCACCGGACACGCGCGCCCGGATGCGCTCACAAGGCACGCCCCCGTCGTTCTGCGGGCTTGCGGGCTCGACACGCGGGTTGCGCCAGCAAGCCACACAGTTGTGTGAAGCGTTGCCTTTGCGGGCACGCTCATGCTCAACCTGACCCCCGTGGCGGTTGTGCTCAACTTCCAGGTGACCTGTGCCAGGACGTGACCGTCTGGGCGCCTGTAGGTTCCGCTCAGCACGGTGGTGGCGCCCGTTCCGCGCACCGCGTCGAAAGTTGGTGTTGCGCTTGCGTTGTGGGAAAGCCCCAACACCCAAGCGCTCGACTGTCCGCGCTGGATCGGACGCAGCGCAAGCAGGTCGCTCCACCCGCTTGCGCTGTCGAGCTTGACCGCGACCAGTCCCTGCGCCTCGCGCGGATCGCCGCTGGTGGAGCGTCCGCTCAGCTCCCACCACACGCTGCCCGCGCGACCCCACACAAGCCCGCTGGAGGCGAGATCGTCGGCGAGCAGGCTCCTGCTGTCGGCCGGCAGCGCCGCGCGCGGAGCCTGCACGGCCGGCCAGCGCTCGAGCGCGTCGGACAGCAGCCACAGCGTCAGGCCCTCGTATTGATTGAGCGCCGCATAGCTGTCCATGATCGACGGGCTGAAGTCCAGGTCAAGGCCCGGCACGGCCGGAAGCACGCCGTCGGGCTGGAGTGGATAGGCGTTCAAGAGGTAGGCGATGGCACGGTCGCCAAATGCGTGCCACACGCCGGCGTTTGCCGGTTCGAGGACCGCGCGCCGCGCGCCGAGCGCGGCTGCCGCAGCCTGCACCCACGACTGGTCCAGCGAGCGTCCCGCCAGCGACAGCTGGCCGTCGGGGGCCATCATGTCGAGCGCATAGCGGTCTGCTTGAGCGCGCAGCCTTGCGACGGACGGGGTGATCGCGCTCGGGTCGAATTCTTCGATCAGCTCGAGCATAAAAGTCGAGAACAGCTCATACGCGGAGGGCTCGGCGCCGGGGTCGGAGAGCTCGCGCGCAAGTCCCCCGAGCCCCGAGCTGGAGAGCGCGCCGCCGGACCCGCTCTCGGCGGAGCGCGGCCCGTGGGCGCCGATCGCGCGTGCGGTGCCAACTCGCCGTTGCGTGGGCTGCTTGTGGGTGGGTCTGCTCGCCACGGTGCTCAGCAGTGGAGCTCCCGCATAGCTCAGGGCCAGCTGGAGGTCGGTTTTTATCTGGGCTGCAACGGGCGCGCTTTCGCCCGCCAGCGTTCCCGGTTCGCCGGCGAGCTGGTCTGCCCTCAGCAGCGCCGCCCCGGCCGACCACACAAGGCGCCAGTTGCTGTAGCAGCCGAGTTCGGCCAAGCAGTTGGCGCCCGTGGGAGGACCGATCTGCCCGGCAAACATTTCAAGTGGCGCCGCGATCTGCTGCCACGCGCCGGCGGGGAAGAGACCATCGCGTCCGTCGTGGATGACGGCGGCGAGCGCGAGCAGGTTGAACGGGTCGTTGGGCACCGGCAGGGTCAGCGCAGAGTCGACGATGTGCACGCCGGTGCTTTCGAGCGTGCTGTCGCCGGTTTGGCGAGCGACCTTGAGCATCACATCGGCAAGCATGATCACGCCATAGTTGTCGCCCGTGTCGTCGGGGTTCAACGGGTCCGCCACCAGTCCGCTGCTCGTCGTGTAGGGCACCCACGCGCTCGCCACGCGATCGATGTAGTCACTCAACTCCGCCGCGCTTGCGGGTGCCCCCGCATTCGTCTTCCATTCGCTCACAGGCGTGCTAGGTGGTGGCTGCGTGGCATGGGCGCACGGCACGCACGCCAGCAGCAGCGCGATGCTTGCGATGAGCCCCCCCAGTGCCGCCAGCGGCGTTGCGCGATTCCTCAACACGCTCTAGGGTACGACGCTTCGTGACCGAGGTGCCGTGGCTGATACTCCCGACCTACAACGAGGCCGAGAACATCGAGGCGATCGTGACAGCCGCCGGTGAGGTGCTTGCGGGCGCAAACGACGGCGTCTACAAGATCCTGATCGTCGACGATGGCTCGCCCGACGGAACTGGCGAGATCGCGGACGGCTTGGCAGGCGAGCGCGAGCCGGTCGAGGTGCTGCACCGCACCGAGAAGAACGGAATCGGGCCCGCCTATCTGGCGGGCTTCCGCTACGCGCTGGAGCACGGCGCCGCGTATGTGATGGAGATGGACTCCGATTTCTCTCACGATCCAGCCGACCTCGCGCGCCTACTGGCGGCAGTCCGCGGAGGGGCCGATCTGGCACTTGGCTCGCGCTATGTGCCGGGTGGCGGCGTGGTCGACTGGAGCCTGTTGCGGCGCTTCATCAGCGAGGGCGGCTCCACCTATGCGCGCCTGATGCTTGGGTTGCGGGTGCGCGACCTGACCGGTGGCTTCAAGTGCTTCAAGCGCGAGGTGCTCGAAGCGATCCATTTCGACAGCGTGCGCTCGCAGGGCTATGCGTTCCAGGTCGAGCTCACCTATCGTGCGGCACGCGCGGGCTTTCGGGTGGTGGAGGTGCCGATCGTCTTCAAAGACCGCGAGCTTGGGCAGAGCAAGATGTCATGGTGGATCGCCGTGGAGGCCATGTGGCTGGTGCCGCGCCTGCGCTTTGGTCCCCAGCCGCCGCCGGCGGCGCCGGGTGTCGCGTCCGCCGAGCCGCGGGTCTCGACCCGAATCTGACGCCATCCCTTTACTTTGTATAGTGAGTGTTGGGCGGTTCGACGAGGACGAGCGCCGGACCGTAACGAGACGACAGTCATCCGATAGGAGAATCCCATGGCAGGCACCCTGAGCGAAGTCACCGACGCCAACTTCCAGGCCGAGGTCGTCGAGTCCGAGAAGCCCGTGCTCGTCGACTTCTGGGCTCCCTGGTGCGGACCCTGCCGCGTGGTCGGTCCCGTCCTGGAGGAGATCGCCTCCGAACGCGAGGACCTGCGCATAGTCAAGCTCAACGTCGATGAGAACCAGCAGACGGCAGCTGCCTTTCAGGTGCTGTCGATTCCGACGATGATCCTGTTCAAGGGCGGCCAGGCCGTCAAGACAGTCGTTGGGGCCTACCCCAAGAAGAAGATCGAGGCGGAACTGGAGCCCGTTCTCGCATAGGGCTCGGCATGTCCCGCGCACGCGGGTTTGTCGCATTGGAGGGCGCTTGACAGCGGGGCCTCCTTGTGCTGTCTGCTTACCCGAGGACGGGCGCGACTTGCATCGCTGCGGTTCGGGAATCGGTCATGGCGTGGGTGCTATGAACAGCGTTAGGCTGCTCCAGTCCGATTGCTCGGGTCGTGCGACGAGCGCGTGTGTGAGTGCTTCGAGGATCGCGCCGAACTCGCCGTGGTCGATGCCGACGACGATCGCCAGGCCGGCGTGGGGTCTGTTTGCCTCCGCCCAGCGCATGGCGATCACGGTGAAGTCCTTCGCGTCGAATGTGACCAGTGCCCTGGTCTCGCCCGCGGCGAGCTCAAGTAGCTCCTCGTCCGCGAGGCCGTCGAGCTCGCGCTCCTCGTCGGCGGTACGCACGTCGTGTCCCTGCTCGCGTAGCCGCGCGGCGATGCGTCGTGCCGAGATGTGGGCGTCAAGGAACAGGCGCACGGCGTGCCGTGGTGTTGCCCGCATCCGGGTCAGCTGGCGCGACTGACCGCGATGAAGGGGAACTCGGCTTCCAGCTGCTCGATCGGTCGCCGGTTCTCAGCGATGGCTGAGTCGATCTCCTCGGGAAACATCTTGTAGTAGTCAAGCGCAAGGCGAATCTGACGCTCGCTGGCCGAGCCTTCCTCGGCCATGCGTTCGACCGAGCCGATGTCCCGGTGGGCCTCGACGATCTGCCATACATCGAGCGCCGTCCCGATCACCCACGCGCGGCGCTCCCAGTCGGTGCCGCGAAAGGCGACCCCGGGAAACAGTCGCATGCGTAGCGCCTCCGCTGCCAGCGCCTCCACCACGGCGCCCCTGCTGCGCCCAGTCCGCCGCGCCTCGCGATCCACGAGCACTTCCATGCTCCTTGAGAGACGCATGCTAAAAGGCGATGACTTGACTGCCATACAAGCCATCGCAGCACGAAGATTACAGTGTATTCAAGCGATCCCACGTGTTCATTGCCGACCCGGGGGGCATCCGGGCCCAGAGCTGGGCCAGGTCGCTCCAGGGTGAAAGCTGGGCCATTCGCTAAAGACCGCACCCCAAGACGTCAGTCCGCCATGCCCCGCAACTACGCGGGCCGGACACGACTCAGGGCGATCTCGAGCGTGAGTCCTTCGATCTCGGCCTGCTCGCGGTAGTCCATCGCGGCGGGGTCACCGGCGCCAAGTGACAGCTCTACCGCCAGCGTCTCGCCGCTGACATACGCCTCGTGCTCGCGGGCCGCGTCCAGCAGCGCCTGGTCCCTGCCGAGCACCAGCTCGATCCGGTCCTCGACCTCTAGCCCAGCGCTCTTGCGCGCATTCTGCACCGCATGGACGATCTCGCGCGAGCGCCCCTCGCGCAGCAGCGAGTCGTCGATCGCGAGGTCGAGCGCCACCGCGTGGGCTCCGTCGCGCTCGACGCTGTAGCCCTCGGGGGCCTTCATCGTGAGGATCACGTCCTGCGCGGTGAGCGTGTGCTCGCGATCGACGACGGAGATGCCGATCGGCTCGCCGCCGCGCACGGCGGCGGCCACACGGGCGGGATCGAGCGCCGCGATTGCCTTGGCCGCGAGCGGCATGTCCTTGCCGAACAGCGGCCCCAGGGTGCGGTAGTTGGCCTTTACCTCATACTCGCCCAGCTCGTCCGCGGCCTCCACGAAGCGCACGCGGCGCACGTTGAGCTCATCGCGCACGATCTCCACCAGTCGCTCGATCGCCTCGCGCTCGCGCCCGTCGGACACCACGACCGCCTCCGCCAGGGGCTGGCGTACCTTGATCTTCGCCTGTGCCCTGGCGCCCAGGCCGAGTCGCACCGTCTCGCGCGCGACCGCCATCGCCTCCTCCAGCGACTCGTCACGGTCCGGCAACGCATCGCCGGCTGGGAAGTCACACAGGTGAACGCTGGCGAGCGCTCCGTCGAGGTTGTCATAGATCTCATCGGCCACGAACGGGCAGAACGGGGCCAGCAGCTTCGACACGCACAGCAGACACTCGCGCAGCGTGGTGAACGCGGCGACGTCGCCGTCCCAGAAGCGCCGGCGCGAGCGGCGCACGTACCAGTTCGACAGGTCGTCCACCAGCTCGGCGATCGCCCGCCCGGCGGCGGTGGCGTCGTAGGCGTCCAGGCGCTCGGCCACCATCTGCGCGGTTGCGGCCGTGCGCGACAGTGCCCAGCGGTCAAGGGCGCTCTCCGCGGTCGCCGCAGAGGTTCCGCTCCCACCAGCTTCGCGTCCCGTCGCATCGGCCGCCTCAGCCCCCACCCCAATTACCTCATTCAACGTGTGTGCATTCGCGTTTGCGTAGAGCGTGTAAAAGAAGTAGGTGCTCCACAGCTGCTTGAGAAACAGGCGCACGCCCTCGCCGATTGCCTCCTCGGAGAAGCGATAGCCGTCCCATGGCTGCTTTGATGTGAAGAAGTACCAGCGAAAGGCGTCGGCGCCGTACCTGTCGAGCACCCGCCACGGCTCGACCGTGTTGCCCTTCGACTTTGACATCTTCTGACCGTCTGAGTCGAGGATCAATCCGAGGCACACCACGTTCTCATATGAAGACCGATCGAACAGCAGTGTGGATACGGCCAACAGCGAGTAGAACCAGCCGCGGGTTTGGTCAAGTGCCTCGCAGATGAAATCGGCGGGGAATTCTTTTTGGAATTGCTGTGCGTGCTTGAAGGGATAATGGTGCTGGGCGAAGGGCATTGCGCCGGAGTCAAACCACACGTCGATGACCTCCGGCACTCGCCTCATCGGCTTGTCGCACACCGCGCCAGCGGGCGGGCCCTGCTCCTCGCCCGACTCGCCCGCGGCCGACGGGATGGACACTGGGGCGTGCTCGTGATGACAGGTGAGCACAACGTCATCCACATATGGGCGATGGTGGTCCTCCAGGCTGACACCCGAAAGCTCCTCAAGCTCGGAAAAGGAGCCGATTGTGAGTGTGTGTCCGGCCTCGCAGCGCCACACCGGCAGGGGGGTGCCCCAGTAGCGCTCGCGTGAGAGCGCCCAGTCCACATTGTTTGACAGCCAGTCGCCGAAGCGTCCGTGCTTGATGTGCGGCGGATGCCAGCTGATTGTCTCATTCGCCGCCATCATCCGCTCGCGCAGCCTGGAGGTGGCGATGTACCAGGAGGGCTTGGCGTAGTAGATAAGCGGCGTGTCGCAGCGCCAGCAGTGGGGATAGGAGTGCTCGTAGTCGGCTCGCTTGAACAGCAACCCGCGGGCGTCGAGGTCCGCGATCAGCTCCTCGGTGAGCGCTTTGTCCTTGACAAGCCGATCCTCATAACCATGCACGCGCTGGTCGTATTTACCATCGGGCTTGACCGGATTGAACAGTTTGCCCGGGCTGCTCGGATCGAGCATCCCACTGGTGACGGCTGCGTTGAAGTCGTCCTCGCCAAATGCGGGGGCGATGTGCACCAGCCCCGTGCCGTCATCGGTTGTCACGAAATCGCCGGCGATGATCGGCAAACCACCCGCGGGTTTTGTATTAAAGATTGGACCCCGATATGTCGGCCCTCTGTAGATGCCGTCATGCCACTCGCCGATCAACTCACTACCCGGGAAGCTGTCGAGGATCTCGATATCCACGCCAAACACCCGCTCCGCGAGCGCCGCTGCCACTATCAGGGTCTCATCCCCGACACGGGCACGCACGTACTCGATGTCCGGCCCAACCGCGACCGCCACATTGCCCGGCAAGGTCCAGGGCGTTGTCGTCCAGATCAGCAGCGAGTCGCCCTCGCGCAGGGGAGAAGCTACGTCGGGAGATCGGGCAGGCACCCAAACAGGTCCGTCGGGCTGTTGAACTAAGCCCCCCGCTGGCTCGAGTGTCGGGAAACTCACCGGCAGGCGCACATACACCGACGGATCGACCACATCCTTGTACCCAAGCGCCACCTCGTGCGAGGACAGGGCCGTGCCGCAGCGTGGGCAGTAGGGCACCACCTTGTGACCCTCATACAAGAGCCCCTTCATGTCGATCTCCGCAAGCGCCCACCACACAGACTCGATGTAGCTCTCATCGAGCGTGCGATACGCGTGGTCGAGGTCCACCCAGAACCCGATCCGCTCGGTCAGGCGGTTCCACTCCTCCAGGTACTCAAACACCGAGTTGCGGCATTCCGCGTTGAAGCGCTCGATGCCGATGCCCTTCTCTGGGTCCTCGATCTCGGCCTTGCTCGTTATCCCGAGCTTTTGTTCGACAGCGATCTCCACGGGTAGCCCATGGCAGTCCCAGCCGCCCTTACGCTCCACGCGATAGCCGCGCATCGTCTTATAGCGCGGGTAGATGTCCTTGAACACGCGCGATAGCACGTGGTGGGAGCCGGGCCTGCCGTTGGCTGTCGGGGGCCCCTCGTAGAACACCCACTGCTCCGCTCCCTCGCGGCGCCGCAGCGACTCCGCGAACACGTCGCGCTCGCGCCAGCGCTCCAGCACCTCCAACTCGAGGTCTGCCAGCTCCTGGCGCGCGTCCACCTCGCGTGGAGGTAGCAGTGGGTGTCTTGGCGGAGCGGTCACGGGCGTCTCATTGTATGCGTGGGTCTACCGACACGGCGACTCCATCGATGGACAGCGGGAGGTCTACGGCTTGCTCCTTGCAAGCTCAGTGTTGTGAGGTGCTGGGGCATAGGCGGAGTGATAAACATCACCTGCGTCTCGTGACAGAGCCTTGGCAGACCCCCGCATCCCGGATGTCTGGATCTTCCTATTCATGGTGGTGCGACCGTGCGGTTTGTGCAGCGGTTGCTCTTTGTCTGTGTGACGCTATGCGCGACAGGTGTGATGGGATGGCTGGCGCTGGCAGATGCATCGACCGGCACACGGCGGGGTCGGCAAGGACCTAAGCTGAGATCCGTGTCGTCGCGGGCCCCGGCGTCGGCTCGTCGCGGCGCGCGCTCTCGCGTGCGGCGAGCATTGGTGTCCGTCCATACCCCCCTGGTTCCTCACGTACACCTTTCCGTCTCGCTAACCGGACCCTCACCGTCTGGCAGTACCAGCACGTTCTTGGTCAACTGGTCCAACAGTCGTCGGGCCCGACCAGCTCGATGTTCTGCTCCCTGGCCTGCTCAAGGAGCTGCTGGGCAAGCTCCTTCTGATCAACGATATCTGTGGTCATGGGCTCGATTATCTCGCCCAGACCGGTCGACTCGACCTGCTCCGCCATGGTCATCCCCTTCGGTCAAACCAAGATCCACCGATAATCAGACAGTCCCGCCACCCACTGCGGGAAATGTCGGAGGATTGACGGCGTCCGTGCAGTCCCTTTTGCCGGGACGCGGCGGGCGTTGCTCGAAGGTGCTTTCCGACTCTCAAGCGGCTGGCATAGATCATCGAGATGGTGGGGGTCGGTCCGTCCCGCAGTTCTCCGAGGAACGCGATCCGGCTATTATCCAGAACTTATGGGTAGGAGCATCAAGAAGGAGCGTTCGGTTCGGATTCGCTCGCCGGTCAACTGGACCGTGCTAGGTCTGGTGATTGAACGCTCGAGCTACGGGTGGGAGCTCTGGACGCGCTTCGAGCGGCTATATGGCGACGTGATGCGGATCTCCAATGAGTCCATCATCTATGCAGCGCTCAACATGCTCAAGGACAAGGGCCTCATTGAGGAGGTGCCGAGGTTCTGCACGACTGAGCCCGATGGAAGCCGGCAGCCCAAGCCGCACTATCGCGCCACCCAGGAAGGGCTGGAAGCTTACGAGGCGTGGGTTATTGCGCAGATGCGCGAATACCATCGCCGCTCGCGTGAGTTTGCGCGCCAGCTCGGGGCTTTTGCTCAGCAACCGCAAACTGCGCTGGACATCTTGGCTCGCTATGAGCAGGCGTGCTTGGACGAAAAGGGAGCGGCAATTCCTACGGCTACCGAGTTTCCGTCTCGCTTCGTCCCAGGGTTGGGGGACAATCTCGCGTCGGTATACGGTCGCGGCATTGTGGCGGCGACGCTTGGCTGGATCGAGTATGCCCGCCGCGAGTTTGGTGCTCTCGCCGACAAGCAAGCGTTAGCGAGATGAGCCTGCTCGAGCTTAGGCGTGTCAGCAAGTCGCGGTTGCGCGGATCGCGCCGTGTCGAGGTTCTGCGCGACGTATCGCTCGAACTCGACGCTGGCGAATTTGTAGCGGTTTGGGGCCTGCGTCACTCGGGCAGGACAACTCTGCTGCAGGTGGCGGCGGGAGTCGATCTGCCTGACAAGGGCGCTGTGCATTTCGACGGGACCGATCTGAGGACCCGCCGAGGTGCGAGAGAACTGGGGTGTGGGGTGGGTTATTGTCGAAGAGGCGTCGGCATACCGCCCGGACGAGCAGTGACAGACACGGTCCGTGCCGGTCTGCTGGCGCGAGGAGTACCCGCGCCCATAGCGTACTCAAGCGCCCACAGGGCACTTGAGCGGGTGGGGATCGAGCGGTCCGGCGAACTCATGATGGGTGACCTCGACGGTGGTGAAGCCGTGCGAGTAGCGATTGCCTGCGCGCTCGTGATCGGACCGCGAGTCCTGGTGATTGATGAGCCGACGAAGGGCGTGGACCTTCTCGAGCGGGACAAGATCCTGCTGTTGGTGCGCTCGTTCGTCAACGAGGGGATCGCGGTTCTGATCAGTGATGGAGACGGCAGTGCGCTCTCAGACGCCGACCGCTCATTGACGCTGGCTGGTGGCGAACTGCGCGGGAAGGAGACACCAGAATTGGGTTCGCTTCTTCAGCTGCAGCGCGCGTCGGGAAAGAGCACAGCGGCGTGAGGTGGACCCGAGCCGTGGTCCTCGAGTGAGCTGGCGTGCATAGGCTTGAGCTTGAGACCGTCGTCAAGCATTATCGCGGGTCCGCTGAGGAGGTTCGCGCGGTAGACGGCGTGAGCCTGGCCGTCTCCGCAGGTGAGATGGTCTCGCTACAGGGCCCCAGTGGTTCGGGCAAGACGACACTCCTGCTGTTGATGGCAGCGTTGCTGCGAGTCGAAAAAGGGACGATCCGCTACGACGGACGCGATCTTGCCTCACTATCGGAACGCGAAGTCTCGGAGTTCCTGATGCATGAGGTCGGGTTCATCTTCCAGCATTTCCATTTCTGGCCTCGCAGCTCGGTCATCCAAAACGCATCGCAGAAGTTGATCTTGACTGGCGTAGGGACGCGTGATGCCCGAGAGCGTGTCATCCCGTGGCTTGAGTGTGTTGGTCTCGGCGAACGCCTTGAGTATGCCGCAGGCCGACTGTCGGGTGGTGAGCGTCAGCGTGTCGCGATCGCACGAGTGCTCGCTTGCGAGCCGCGACTGATCCTTGCTGACGAGCCGACCGGCAACCTCGACAGCGCGCGCAGCAGGGAGATCATCAAGTTGCTGCGCTCGATTTCCCACGAGCACGGCGCGGTGGTCGTGCTCGTAACCCACGACGTGGAGATAGCCGCGCTGGCTGACAGGCATTACACCTTGCGCGATGGCTTGTTGGACGATGGCGATATATCTAACGAGATGTCACATTCCTCAACAACGCGGCGGTGAGCGTCTATGGCTCGCTTTGAGAGTGTGCCTCCAAAGGCCACGATGCGTCTATCGGGCCTGCTCTTCTTTTATCGGCAGCGACTTAGCGAGCAGGCGGTCCCAGAGCTGTTCGCAGGTTTGGGGATTGCGGTCGCGGTGGCCCTCCTTTTCTCCGTCACGGTCGCCAGCCAGAGTATCGCCAATTCAGCCAACGAAGTAAACAGTGCCCTGGTTGGACCCGCGAGCCTTCAGTTGCGGGCACGCGGCCCCGAAGGCATTGACGAACACATGCTTGATCGCGTCGAAGCTCTCAGGGGAGTTGCCCATGCTGCGCCGCTGCTTGAACAGAACGCGACAATTGTGGCAACAAACGGCCGCAGCGTCCCTGTCAATCTTGCAGGTACCGACATTAGCCTGGCCGTCCTTGATGGGCTTGTCCACACGTTGCCCATCGCGACTCTCGAAAATGGGGGTATAGGTCTAAGCAGCACCAGCGCTAGGGCACTGGGGATCACGCGGATACGAGCACAGTCGAGAAATGGTCCTATTGTGTCACTCCAGCTGCGCGGCCAGGCAACGCCACTGCGCGTCAGTGCGGTGCTCGGATCTGAAAGCTTCGGCGCACTCTCGCAAGCTCGTGTTGCAGTCATGCCCATCGAACGCCTGCAGGCACTCGCTGGCTTTCCCCATCGCATCACGCGCATCCTCGTGCAGGCGAAGCCAGGGCAGGAAGCACGCGTGCGCGCGGCACTCACGGCCCTCGCCGCCGGACGCCTGACAGTCGCACCCGCAAATCAAGACGTCTCACTGTTGCGCGAGGCGCTGAAGCCAGCCGAACAGGCAAGTCTCTTCTTTGCTGTTATCAGCGCTCTACTAGGCGTCCTGTTCACCTTCAACGCGGTGCTGCTCACGGTCCCCGCGCGCCGGCGGGCAACCGCCGACCTGCGCTTGAGTGGTGCGACATCCAGCGCGATTGTGCAAATGGTCCTCTTTCAGGCGCTCTGTCTCGGGGTTGCAGCGACGCTTGTCGGGCTGCTCGTTGGCTACGGGCTGTCGGTCGAGGTCTTCGCCCAGACACCCAACTATCTCGCGGAGGGCTTTACACTTGGGACCAGCACATCGATCGGGGTCACGCCGCTGCTCGTCGCGGGTCTTGGTGGCATTTTCGCGACGTGCGTCGCGTCGATGCTCCCCTTGCTAGACCTACGTCGCAGTCGAGCGGTCGGCTCTGTGTACCTAGAAACGGGCGAGCCGGGGAACGCTCTAGGCGGGCGGGTTGCACTGCAGCTTGCGCTCGCTGCGGCAGTTCTCGTAGCCGTCCGCATAGTCGCTAACTCCGTGTGGCCGTCCCTTGCGCTCGCTTGGTGTGCCCTGCTGGCGATTGCGACCGTTCTGTGCGTTCCGCTTCTGTTCGCTGGCGTGCTACATGCCGGTGAGGCGATTGCTCAGCGATTCCAATTCCGGCTGATACTGCTGCCGCTCGCACTAGAGTCGCTGAGTGAGACCACGTTGCGTTCGCTCGCGCTGATGGCTACGGGGGCAGCAGCCCTATTTGGTGCCGTGGCGCTGGGCGGAGCGCGCGACGATCTCGTACAGGGAATCGGCGGTTTCGCAACTCACTACTCAAGAGAGGGAGACCTTTGGGTCGTTACGCCCAACGACAATCAGGCCGTCACCGCATTCTCGTCGGATAGTCGCCAACGGCGCATCGCTGGGCTGACCGGAGTCAGAAACGTTGAGGCCCTGAGCGGCGGTCTCCTCGATGTCGGGAATCGCCGCGTTTGGGTTCTCGCCTGGCCCTCAAACAGCCGTCTAGAATTGCTCGACGGCCAGATCATCAAAGGCAACCTGGCCACCGCCATTGCAAGACTACGCCAAGGCGGCTGGGCCATCATCTCGCAGCAAGTCGCCAAAGAACACGACGCAGGAGTTGGCGGCACTCTTACACTACCGACGCCCACAGGCGCAGTTCGGTTCAAGATCGCGGCGGAGACGACAAACTTTGGTTGGAGTCCCGGAGCGATCGTGGTAAACACCGCTGACTATGCGCGCGACTGGAATACAACGCAGCCAACTGCGCTCGCCATTCAAACCATGCCCGGAGTCAACCTGCAAACTGTACGGGGTGAGATCGAGCACTCTCTCGCTGCCAGAAACGGTCTCGAAGTGCTGACCGCGCAGACCCGGGAAGCAAAGATGAATGGGTCAGTGAGAGAAGGGCTTGGCCAGCTCGCAACGATCTCGAGGCTGTTGGTGCTCGCGTCCATCCTTGCTATGGCGGCGGCACTGGCCTCGGCTATCTGGCAAAGACGCACGTCGTTGGCGGAACTCAAGCTTTCAGGTGCCGAACCATCACGGCTACGGCGTCTCCTGTTGCTTGAATCTACGCTGATGCTCAGCGTAGGGGCGGTCACAGGAGCGGTCTGGGGAATCTACGGCCAGATCGCGTTGGACGGCTATCTGAGAACCACCACAGGCTTCCCGGTCAGACGTCTGGGCGAGGGTGTCCGACCGCTCGAGGTTCTGGCCCTTGTCATCATCGTCTCGCTAGTTATCTCTGTACTCCCAGGTTGGTTCACAGCGCGCGTACCAGCGAGAGTCGCACTCGAAGAGTAGGTCGATCACTCCACGCCAGTGAGCGTACCGTCTGTCTATCGAGAACTATTAGCGGCTATCATCACAAGCCGTGCCCTCAATCGGTGATCGTTGGTTTGTTACCCGCGCCGGTTTGGCGCTCATATTTGCCCATGCTCGCTACTGGTCAAGTGTCGCCCCTCGCGTGCGCCGCGAGCTCCGGCGATGGGAGGCTCGCGCTGCAGAAATCGTAGATCCGACTCTTCAGGACTTGGCGCTTGGCAAGCTACGAGACGAGCGCTTCAACGTCGAGGTCGCTGCGATGATCGCAACGATCGCACCAGCAAGCTACCGCAAGTACACGGTGGATGCGATCGTGGCCCTCCAGATAATGTATGACTACCTCGATGCACTGACGGAGCGACCGGCAGCCGACCCCATTCGCGATGGTTTTCGCTACTCAAAGGCTTTCAGTGACGCGGTCTCTATATCGGAGGTGATAACGGACGACTATTATCTCTACTACCCAGGATCAGGCGATGGGGGTTATCTCGCCGACTTGACTCGCGCGGTTCGCAAGGCCCTGGTGTGTCTGCCCGGGGTGAAGGCAATCGCCGACGTCGTCCCGGTGAGTGCTGATCGATGCGCAGAGGCACAGGTCCGTATACACGCGGCGCCGAGCTCAGGGATCGATCAGCTAGAAGGTTGGGCGAGGAACGAAGCGGAGGGCACCGAGCTTCAGTGGCGCGAGTGGCTCTTTGGTGCGATGGGCTCTGTCGTTGCCGCCCATGCGCTTATCGCGGCTGCCGCCGATCAGCACACGACGTCTGAGCAGGCGAATGAGATTGACTCCACTTATCTATCACTATGTGTTCTGACCACAGTCCTCGATCATCTCGTGGACCACGAACAGGATTTGTCTACGGGTGAGGACAGTTACCTGACTTTTTACGAGAGCCCCGGTGTTCTCGCTCGACAGATAGGAGCCGTCGCTGGCCGAGTGATGGCGCGCGTACGGACGATTCCTCATGGCCCCCACCATGCCGTGATGCTTGCGGGTGTCGTTGCGTATTACACATCACAGCCGAGCGCAATGGGCGACATTGCGCGTCCGATAGCCGAACAGGCCCAGGCTGAGTTGCGACCGCTTATCACGCCTACTCTCGCGAGTATGCGCGCGTGGCGCTTGGCGAAGCGCGTGCGTCTACTGTGGCTAACGCGCGCGGGAGGGGCACAGGCGGATAATTGAGCTGCGGTTTATGCGGGCCGATGTCCGGTGTGCAGTGGCCGACGCGCCTGGCGCGGACAGGGGACGGTAGTACGAGCGACCGTAGTGGTTTGGTCTTGAAAGCTGAATTCAGCCTTGAACGGGAAACCACCGCGCGGACAGCTCGTAGGCAGGACCAAACCACGGGGTAGATAGGTGATGCGTCTGCCGTGTACTAACTTATGGTACATGAAGCGGTCCGGACCTGGAGCGCTACCGAGGGACGCGTGGAAACGAGTGACGGCCACGTCGGGGGCTCCAGGCAAGCTGGGCACCAGAGGTATGTTGGTGTCGATGTTCTCGCCATACGGCGTCGAGGCGAGAAGCACGGTCGCGGGGAATACGAGCTGCGCAAAGACCGGCGACACAGCGTTGGCGTATACCAACATCGCAAGATGACCATCTATCACGGGTGCCGAAAAGAGTTCGATTTGAGCATGCTCGTATATAGTTTCCCCACCGATAGGAATCTGCGCCGTGGCGATCCCTCGACCCATGCGTGCATTGGAGGGGCAACCTTCTGGTCCAAGTGCTACGAGCTTGGAGGCCAAGCAGTTTTCGAGCCCTAGCCCGCTCGTGGCTATCCCCATTTCACTCGGCAGCAACACCCCGACGTTGGTCAAGGCTGCCGGGATACCCAGGCCGACGCTCGAAATTCTGAACCCGAAATAGATTGTCGTGGGTTCCCCTAGGTGCTCCGGGCTGAAGGACACTTCGAGTCTAGCGGCCTGTTTCGCCAGAGCACTGCTAGAAGGAAACATAAGCAGAAAGGCGGCGGCTGAAATAATCAACGGAAGACGACGGAGCTTCATGGTTTGACGCCGTTGGCCCAGGGCTAGTAGGACAGGTTGCCAATTGTCTGGATCGTGACTCCGAGGTTCCGGCGGTTGTAGACGCCGTAGAGTCTCCCTCCGCCACGACTGTGCGCGTAGCGACCGGTGCCGCCGAGAACCTTGAGCGAGCCGCCGAAGCTCGCATAGGTCCCGGATTCGTGAAGAGTCCCCGAGCCCTGGCCGTTGATCGACCCACCGCGAGAGTAGAGCGTAAACGAGCCTGAGATTTCGGCAGTGACCCGCAGGCGTGCCTTCACAGTCCCCGCAACTTGCCCTGAGGCCGATCCTTCCTCTATCAGATAGGAGCCCTTACTCGAAACGTAATGCAGGTGGGCAGTGATCGTGAGGCGAACCGAACGCGCCTCAGTCGCGGTGGTAGCCCCCGGGCTAGGACCATCAAGCGGGAACGGCGTCGCCAGAGCAACAGCGGCCGTAGCGCAGGCTAGGGCTCTCTGCGGCATGAGCAATCTCCTCAGTCGCCTCTCCAGTAGTCGTCTCATACGGCTTATCCTACTTCTTCGGCACCCGGTTGTCTTCGGCTGGGAGGGCTCGAAGTTCCAGATGTCGGCACGAACCTCAAGATCTTAAGCCCTTAAGATTGAGAGTGTTCGCCGCCGCGATCACATGCCATTCTGGTCTCGATGATGGGGACGACGAGCAACGCGGCATCAGGGCGGCAGACTTGGTGCTTCTTGCCAACGTCCGGCCAAGCAAGCTGGACAGCAAAGATAGGGTCCTGGAAACTGGTCGGCTTGTCAAAGCATCGCAAGATGGCGAGTCTAACCGCTGGAGGGGGCGGGCGTGACAATAGTTCGACGGCTCTCTGTCATCCGACGGCGGTTCGTCAAGGGGGGTCGGTGAGACCTTGCCCATTTGACTTGCCGGCCCCCCACATGATTGGACGGCAGGGATGCTCCTCGGACCGGTGGAATCGCCCTCCAATAACCTCGAACTCAGCTCAGCCCCGACAAGGCATGACATGACCAGACCCGAGTGGATGGCCTCTGCGGAATTCTTAGCTTATCTAAGCTGCCAAAGCACTCGCGATATAGAGGAGGCGGCTGTCAACGCGATCGCTGAATGCGACTGCAACCCACGCACGCCTTCGTTACTTAACGATGAGTATTACAGATAGTATATGAGAAGCGGTGGAAATACCCACACGATCTCGATAAGCGTAGTGCGGGCAGAACTTGCAAAGAGGCTACGTGCTCGCCGTCGCGAGATCGAGGAAGTTATCTTTGCGGGTGTCAGGAAGGTCGTTGACAGTCCAGGCGAGATCGATGTCGAGTATATAGATGGGATGCGGGATACAGTAAGTGCGATCGTTGATTACGCGCTAGCCGGCATTGAGCAGAGTGGAGACTGGTCGTCTCCGATTCCATCAGTGGCGGTCGAACAGGTCCAGAGGGCAGCTCGCAGCGGGGTAGGACTTGATACGCTGCTTCAGCGCTACGCAGTGGGTCATAGATGTCTCAGCCGGTTTGTCATATCAGAGGTAGATCACTTTCCGCCCCAAATATTGCACGACATCCTTGACTTCCAGGCGTTACTTCTCGAAATGCTTATGGAGCGGGCGTCTGCTGAGTACCACTGTGAGATACGGCGAACCTCTAGAACGCGGGAACAACGGCGCGCCGAACTGGTCCGGAATCTGCTTGCCAGCGAGGCAGGTGAACCGTTAGAGTTTGACTATGCGTTTGAGGATTTCTGGCATCTCGGTGTTATTGCGCGTGGGGCTAGAGCACCTGAGCTCGTGCGGGATCTTGGAAGTGGTTCTCTCAAACGGTTATTGCTCATGGTGCAGGACAAGGAATCGCTCTGGGCTTGGGTTGGAGGCGAAAGCCGCAACGCTGTCGCGAATCTAGGTCTCACATTCCGCAGCGTAGCCGCCAGAGGAGTGTCAGTTGCCGTCGGTGAGCCGAGCAAGGATATGCAGGGGTTTCGGCTTACGCATCGCCAGGCGCAGGCTGCCCTGTTGATCGTATTGAGAGGGCGGAGCGACGTCGTACAGTACGCCGACCATATGCTTCTCGCGGCCGTACGTCAGGACGCAATTCTGGCGAGGTCACTCGAAGAGATATATCTAGCTCCACTTGCCCGCCACAGCGATGGGGGATACGTCTGGCGAGCAACGCTTCGAGCCTACTTCGAGGCTCAAGGTAATGCTGCGACAGCCGCCGCCGCCCTTGGGATTGACCGGTCGACCGTCACACGGCGTCTGCGCGAGATCGAGCACCAATTGGGTCGCAGGGTCTATGCATGCCAAGGTGAGCTCGACCTTGCTCTTCGCTGGCACGAACTCTGCAGTGCAGGTGGCGGCACTCAGGGTACCGCTGGCCGATAGGTTCTGGGAACGGGACCGGCTGGTGTCTGCGAAGCACGCCATCCTCGGCCTGGTGATCGAGCAACCAAGCTACGCCTGGTGTATCGCTATGGAAGCCCGTCGCCAACTCCGGTTCGCTGATCTGGCGGACTCCTATCCGTACTGGGCACTGGAAAAACTCAAGGCAGAAGGACTTGTGCACCAAGTCCACGAGAACAGTGCTCTAGGCGGCAAGCGCCGAGCGGGCAGACAGGCGATCTACGCCGCGACCACGAAAGGAGTACAAGCATTTGAGGACTGGCTGGGGTCAACTCCCGACGAATGTTCGCTGCGCGACGACATCCTGTTCAGGCTTGCGGTATCGCGCCCGGACGACGTACCGGACATCGTCGAGCTGATCCGAGGCAAAGAGATCGTCTGCACCGCATTTGGACAGACGCTCGAGCATGTTCGGCCCGTGGGCTCGAAAGACAAGTCCGATTGGGGCGGCGCTATGAATGACGTGGTCAGGGATGCCGAGCTGATGTTCTGGCGTGGACGAATCAATTGGCTCCAGGGCGTTCGGGAAGAGTTGGAAGCGATATCGGCAGGGTTAGGCGGGTGCGGATGTGGCCGATCGCGCGCTGGCAGAGCAGCTGTTTGAAAAGACTTGCGGGTGTAGGCGAACGTGTTGTCAGTCATCACTCGCTCGCCGACGATCTCTTGCTCCAGGAACCAGTTCAGTGCACGACGGGTGAAGCCGGTGACCGTTGTGGCGGTCTCGTCCTTGTGGATCTCCGACTAGGCCAGCCTTGAGCAGTCATCGATGATCGAGTGCACGTACTCCCAGCCCGCTCCGGGTGAGCGTTGTGCGCGATTTGCTGTGAGGGCATGTCCGGCGCCTGGAAGCGGCCGGACTTCTTGACGTCCATGTGCAGCAGGTTGCCGGGCCAGGGCCACCCGTAGCGACGCACTGCAGGAGCCTTGGGTCGTGGTTTGCGTGAACAGCCCCCGCGGCGCAGCACCTGATGGATAGTCGAATGAGCCTACTGATATCTGGCTCGGCCGTTAGCCGTTGCGGGTCCAGCCGGTGTGCTGGTGACGCTCACACATCCGCGCGGCCTCTTCGGCGGGCACTTGTTCGGGCTTTTGTGTGGTCGCGAGCTGTGGTCTTCCAGGCAAGCGAGTATGATGCGATCGGGTTCGTCCGCTGACGCCAGCGGCCTACCCACTCCCAGCAGGTTGACTTCGCCAGGCTGCAGGCGTCCGCTGCCGCTTGCAGCGTGCATCCCTCCTCCTCGACCAGCAGTACCATGCGGAGCCTGCCGATCGCGGTCAAGGGAGCGTGAACGTTTGCATTCCGGGTCTGCGAGACGGTCGTGAGCTTGACATCCACAGCCTCTCGGCAGGCCCGGACCTACCTCACACCGTTCGCAACGTCTCTGGGCACGTCAGTTAGTGGTCTTTTCCGGATTGAGCGGAGTTCTCCACCAAACCGGGGGAAGACCATAGATCTGCAAATTTATGCTGAGCCGCATAGCACATCGTGACTGGACATCGGGTACCCAAGATGCACAACAGTGCGGCATATTGTGTCTCCGATACAGCACATTGCTGCACATAGGCGCTTGTCGGCTGACGGATCAACAGATACAATTCGAGTCGACCAGATGCCAGTTTCTAATTCTTTATGGGATAAACTTGGACAATAGTAGATGGTAGTCCAAAGCGGACTTACTCCACTGTAATTATAAGAACATAGCTCGGCTGACCATCTAGGCGTCAGTCTTGTCACAGGCGACGGAGTGACGGAGTACATCAAAGCGCGTTGGCAAGGGACATCGAAAAGGAGTGGGGATGAGTCGTATGAGGTCTTCACGACGCATACAGATGGGGTGCTTGCTTTGCGGAGTAGCGAGCTCGATGAGCTGGGTCACCACGGCACAAGCGGCGGAATCTTCAATGTCGTTCACTTCGTCTCTGTTCGGCAGTGCACTGGTGGTTCCCAGCGGCGAATCCATAGTCGGCAACACCCGGCGGAAAACTGATGCCTGCCTAAAAGTAGATCGAGTACGCCAACCGTTTAAAGTAAAGGGGAGATATCCATGAGGGTTCTGCACTTCGGTTCAGTACGGCGAGCCCAGCCAAGCAAGCGAGTTAGGGCACATCGAACAAGCTTGTTGGCCTGTTTGACGACCCTTGTCGGTGCCTTGCTCGTGCTACCTGGAGCAGCTGGAGCAACTGGAGCAACAGAAACGGCTAGCGAAGCCCAAGGGACGGGAGCCGAACTGGCGAGCACACTCAATATGCGTCATTCGACGGTATCCAATCTGGGCTACTCACTTACGCCGTCGAAGACGGAACCCTTTGCGGTGTGTCAGCCCCCCAAGCCTGGTGAAGCAGCGTGTATGTCAATCGTTGATCCGACGGCGGAAACACGATCGCAGACGGCGGCCAAGGCGGTTTACGGGCTTGGTCCGGAACCGCCTCCCAGTCCCGCCTATGAAGGTACTGGCGAAGCAGGCGGCTTCACACCAGCCGAAATACGTAAAGCCTATAATATATCTGAAACTGGAGGATCTGAACAGACCGTCGCGATTGTCGACGCTTACAACGATCCAGACGCCGAATCTGATCTACAAAAATACCGCGAAAAATATAAAGTCTATTATAAAGGTATCGAAACCGCTTGCACCGAAGTAAACAAATGTTTCAAGAAGGTCGACCAGACTGGGGAAACCGAAAAAGAAGCAAAAGAAAAAAACAAGGCCTTCCCAGAAAATGAACCTGGATGGTCGGAGGAGATATCACTCGACCTAGACATGGTCTCGGCGGTCTGCCCGGAATGCAAGATCCTGCTGGTCGAGGCGACGAATAGCAAAGAAAACGCCGAACAGAAAGTGCTAAATCTCGATATCGCCGAGGACGAGGCTATCTCTCTGAAAGCTACTGAGGTTAGCAATAGCTGGATCGGCGTAGAATTTTCGGAAGAGATTGCTCTCGATAAGTATTTCGACCATGAAGGGATACCCATCACGGCGGCGGCCGGCGACAACGGGTACGGGGTGGGCTATCCCGCTGCGTCGCCCGACGTGATCTCTGTGGGTGGGACAACCCTGAAGAAGACAAAAGAAGGTTCGCGAACCTGGGAAGAGAGCGTGTGGAAAGGCGACGGCAGCGGGTGCAGTCTCTTCGAGACACCGAAGTCGGAATGGCAGCACGACCCTGGTTGTTCGAAGCGCACGGACAATGATGTCGCCGCAGTCGCCAACCCAAAATCGCCGGTGTCCGTCTATGATTCGTACGAATATGATGGTTATGTAGGTTGGCTGGACCTTGGCGGAACGAGTGTGGCGACGCCCATAATCGCCTCAGTCGAGGCGCACGCGAGTAAAGCCGTCAAAGAAGAGAAAGGCGGCGAAGCGTTTTACAAGCATGCACTCTTCAGCGTGACCAGCGGTTCCAACGGCTACTGCCGAGGATATCTGTGCCACGGCGAAGAAGGCTACAACGGCCCGACGGGCTGGGGCACACCAGACGGACCGCTCGAACTCCCCGCTGGTTTTCACGCTGATACGACACGGGCGACAAACGAATCCTTTACTGGCGCCACGTTGCACGGCTATGTCAATCCGGAAGGCGAACCTGCAGAATATCAATTCGAATACGGAAAGACTACCACATATGGATCAAAGGCGCCGGCGTCGCCCGCCGAAGTTGGATCGGGTGTGATCTGGAAGGGCGTCAGCCAGAGCGTCGCCGGTCTTGAAAAGGAAACGACTTACCACTATAGGCTGGTTGCGATCCGTCACGGGGAAATCGTCCGTGGAGCGGATCACACGTTTAAGACAACGGATTGGGCGATCCAGTCACCACCAGCCGAACCAAGCGAAGGAAAAGGAAGCCCTGAACCAAGTCGGTTTATTAAAGTGTCCTGCTCGTCTTCTAGTGCCTGTACGGCAGTTGGTGAGTACTACAACCCGACGAAGCAATATGATCTGATGCTCGCTGAGGGGTGGAATGGGACGGAATGGAAAGTGCAGTCGACACCTCAACCCAGCGAATCAGAAGGAAACTCGCTGCAGGCAGTATCATGTTCTTCTTCGATCGCCTGCATAGCTGTGGGTAGTTACACACCAGAAAATGGAGGTGGTTTCCATGCCTTCGCCGAGCGCTGGAATGGTACGGAATGGCAGGTGCAGTCGATGCCCAGCCCAAGCGAAGGAGAGGACAGTCAACTGTTTGGCGTGTCGTGCTCCTCTCCGACCGCCTGCATAGCCGTAGGCCGATACTATAACACCACACTTTTGAGGGAGCAAATGCTTACTGAGAGCTGGAATGGCTCGGAATGGAAACTCCAGTCGACAGCCGAACCAAGCGGAGGAGAAAAAAGCCAACTCATTGGAGTGTCGTGCTCTTCGTCAACCGCTTGCACTGCAGTCGGCTTGTACTATGATCCAACGATTACCAAAAACGCATACCAACCGCTCGCCGAGCGCTGGAACGGTACGGAATGGAAAGCCCAAACGGCGACGAACCCAACCGGAGCGGAAGGAAGCGAACTATATGCAGTGTCGTGCGCGTCTTCAACATTCTGTACGGCTGTCGGCGAATACTATAACTCAGGGTCCGAAGAGCGTAAGATGCTCGCTGAGAGTTGGAATGGCACAGAATGGAAAACTCAGTCGACACCTGAACCAGGCGGAGCAACGGAAGAAAGCCGGCTGACGGATGTGTCGTGCGCATCTTCGACGTCCTGTACGGCGGTCGGTCAGGGTGCAGACGAAGCGCTCTTTGCTGACCATTGGAACGGCACGGAATGGGGGATCCAACCGACCCCTGTTGCAGAAGAATCGGCTCACAACTTGAGATGGGAAGGAGTCTCGTGTACGTCGTCACGGGTGTGCGTCACGGTAGGGTACGACTATAACGACAGTGGTGTATTGAGCGCCCTTGCGGACCGGAAGCTCCTACCACCGCCTTCTGTAAGCACCGAAGCAGCGACTAGTGTAGGCCAGACGACAGCTACGCTAAACGGCACGGTTGATCCAAATGGCTTGGAAACGAAATACTATTTCGAATACGGTACATCAATGTCATACGGGTCCAAAACGGCCGAAGCGAGCGCCGGATCGGGCGAAAGCAATGTTGGAGGGAGCAAGACTGTCACTGGTCTGAGGCCGGGCACCACCTATCATTTCCGGATCATCGCGACCAATAGTACAGGAACTA
This sequence comes from uncultured Solirubrobacterales bacterium, assembly GCA_963715765.1. Lineage (GTDB taxonomy): Bacteria > Actinomycetota > Thermoleophilia > Solirubrobacterales > Solirubrobacteraceae > Palsa-744. Next base: position 1,544,047 of record OY970270.1, on the reverse strand, counting down.
CCGATGGAGGTGACTACACGTTTACAACGGACCCGTTGCCTTGGCATATGATGTCCACCGTCGGCTCTAGGGGCTCTGGTGATGGGTCGTTTGAAGAAGTTGCTGGGGTGGCGGTGGATTCGGAAGGTCATGTGTGGGTGGCAGATGCGGGCAATGATCGCGTTGAAGAGTTCTCGGCGGGTGGTGAATACATGCGTGCGATCAAAACCGAAGCCTACCCGTACGGCATCGCGATCGATTCCAAAGGTGATCTGTGGGTGACAGACAGCGAGGCGGATCTCGTGCAGGAGTTCTCTGCGAGCGGGACGCTCATCACGCAGTTCGGATCGCCGGGCGGTCGTGACGGGGAGCTTACATACCCGATGGGCATCGCGATCGACTCCAAAGGCGATGTTTGGGTCGCGGATGCGGACAATGAACGGGTGGAGGAGTTCTCCGCCACTGGAGCATTCATCGCGACGGTGGGCACGGCCGGCAAAGGCGAAGGACAGTTTGAATTCCCCACGGGTCTCGCGTTTAACGCCGAAGGCGATCTCTGGGTCGTCGACTCCAATAACAGTCGCATCGAGGAGTTTTCGTCCGGCGGCCACTTCATCCGTGCGGCTGGAAGCTGGGGCGAAGGTGACGATCAGTTCGAGTCGCCTCGTGGGATAGCAATCAACTCCGAAGGCCTCATTTTCGTCTCCGACATAGGCGACGATCGCATTGAGGAGCTTTCATCCACTGGCGCCTACATAACCGTGTTTGGCGCACCCGGAAGCGGGGAAGGCGAGCTCTCCTGGCCAACCGGCCTCGCCACCGACTCCAAAGGCGACGTCTGGGCCGCCGACTTCCACAACGACAGACTCGAGAAGTGGGGCCAGAGCCACGCCCCTTGGCAAGATGAATTGAACATCGGCTCTAGGGGCTCTGGTGATGGGTCGTTTGAAGAAGTTGCTGGGGTGGCGGTGGATTCGGAAGGTCATGTGTGGGTGGCAGATGCGGGCAATGATCGCGTTGAAGAGTTCTCGGCGGGTGGTGAATACATGCGTGCGATCAAAACCGAAGCCTACCCGTACGGCATCGCGATCGATTCCAAAGGTGATCTGTGGGTGACAGACAGCGAGGCGGATCTCGTGCAGGAGTTCTCTGCGAGCGGGACGCTCATCACGCAGTTCGGATCGCCGGGCGGTCGTGACGGGGAGCTTACATACCCGATGGGCATCGCGATCGACTCCAAAGGCGATGTTTGGGTCGCGGATGCGGACAATGAACGGGTGGAGGAGTTCTCCGCCACTGGAGCATTCATCGCGACGGTGGGCACGGCCGGCAAAGGCGAAGGACAGTTTGAATTCCCCACGGGTCTCGCGTTTAACGCCGAAGGCGATCTCTGGGTCGTCGACTCCAATAACAGTCGCATCGAGGAGTTTTCGTCCGGCGGCCACTTCATCCGTGCGGCTGGAAGCTGGGGCGAAGGTGACGATCAGTTCGAGTCGCCTCGTGGGATAGCAATCAACTCCGAAGGCCTCATTTTCGTCTCCGACATAGGCGACGATCGCATTGAGGAGCTTTCATCCACTGGCGCCTACATAACCGTGTTTGGCGCACCCGGAAGCGGGGAAGGCGAGCTCTCCTGGCCAACCGGCCTCGCCACCGACTCCAAAGGCGACGTCTGGGCCGCCGACTTCCACAACGACAGACTCGAGAAGTGGGGCGAAGCGGCCTAGCTATGGCGAGGAGTCATGGGCGGATGAGTCTGCGGCCGGAGCCGCTGCACACCGGGCTATACGCTGACGCTGATCAGCGGCTCAGGGCACAGCGAGACAATCCGCAGCGAGTCGTTCGCGTTGGGCTGAGCAGGCGCTCGTTTAGCTCGATCGCGGTCGGCTCCGGCTGCGCCAACGGTTTGCGCCGAGCTTCATCGTCAATGTCCAAAATGTGGTACAATGGCTACTATTTGGGATGACAGCTGGGCTAGAAGAGAATGGGCATAGTGGCATTCGTCGTGGCCTAAAAGCCTTTTGGCTCACCTGTGTATTGGCGTTGCTGCTTGCGGGCGGTCTTCTGGTCGCTGCTGTGCCGGCTCAGGCGGCACCCGCCGTCGCAACGGCTTGGGGTGGCAACGAACACGGCCAGCTCGGCGATGGCGCCACAGGCGAAGCCGTCGACTCGCCGGTGGCGGTGAGCGGACTCAACGAAGTCGTGGGGGTCTCGGCGGGAAATGAACACAGTATGGCGCTACTCGGTGACCACACAGTGATGGCCTGGGGCGAGAACGGTCACGGGCAGTTGGGCGATGGAACTACCACGGACAGCGAGGTGCCGGTCGAAGTCACGGGACTGAGCGAAGTCAGCGCAATCTCAGCTGGTGCACAGCACAGTCTGGCGCTGCTGAGCAGCGGCGATGTCATGGCCTGGGGTGCAAACTACGTCGGGCAGCTGGGGGACGGCAGCGAAACGGACAGCGACGTGCCGGTGAGAGTGAGCGAGGTCAGCGGCGTCAGGTCGATTTCCGCTGGTGGGGCGCACAGCCTTGCATTGCTGAATGGCGGTTCCGTCATGGCGTGGGGTTGGAACGGTTCTGGGCAGCTGGGAGACGGCAGCGAGGCGAACAGTGACGTGCCGGTTGGGCTAAACGGACTGAGCGAAGTCGTGGCTGTCTCGGCCGGCGAAGCTCACAGCTTGGCTCTGCTGAAAAGTGGCACCGTGATGGCGTGGGGAAGTGATTACTATGGGCAGCTTGGGGATGGCAGCAGCGAAACCCAAAGCGATGTGCCGGTAGCTGTTCACGGACTGAGCGAAGTTACCGCTATTGCAGCCGGTGGGTCTCACAGTCTGGCGCTGCTGAAAGACGGGAAGGTCATGGCCTGGGGTGACAACGAAACCGGACAGCTCGGTGATGGCAGCGAAGGACAGTTCTCTGACGTACCAGTGGAAGTCAAGGGTTTGAGCGAAGTTACCGCTATTGCAGCCGGTGGGTCTCACAGTCTGGCGCTGCTGAAAGACGGGAAGGTCATGGTCTGGGGCAACGACGAATACGGGCAGTTGGGCGATAGCCGCCAAGGGCGGTCCTCATCCTCTGACGTGCCAGTGGAAGTCGCCGGCTTGAGCGAAGTCACCGCCATCGCCGGTGGTTTCCGAGACAGCCTGGCTGCGAGCTCCCCGCCCAAACCGTTCCCGACTGTCACCGGTGTTGAACCCGGGTATGGTGCGTCCACGGGTGGGACCCGCGTGACAATCACTGGGACGAACTTCAACGAAGCGACCGCGGTCGAGTTCGGTTCAAGTGACGCGGTGAGCTTCCAGGTCGAATCGGAAACCACGATTATCGCCGTTGCCCCCGCGGGTACAGGGATCGTCAATGTGACTGTCACCACAGCGAAAGGAGGAAACAGCCCGGTCAGCTCGTCTGACGCTTTCGACTATCGTCCAGCGGTCACAAAGCTTGAACCCGGCTATGGCGCCTCAGGGGGTGGGACCCGCGTGACGATCACTGGGACGAACTTCAACGAAGTGACCGCGGTCGAGTTTGGTTCGAGTGACGCGATGAGCTTTAAAGTTGAATCGATAACTAAGATCGTCGCCGTCGCCCCCGCGGGTACGGGCACAGCGGAAGTGACGGTGACGACGCCGGGCGGCACGAGCCCGACGGACTTCGAAGACCGCTTCTACTATGGCCCGAGCGTCAGCAAACTGGAACCCAACTACGGTTCGCCGGCCGGTGGGACTCATGTGACGATTACTGGGACGAACTTCAACGAAGTGACCGCGGTCAGGTTCGGCTCGAGTGCTGCCACTAGCTTTGAAGTGATCTCGGAAACCACGATCGAGGCAGTTGCGCCAGTTGGGTATGGCACGGTTGAAGTGACTGTGACGACGCCGGGCGGCACGAGCCCTACAGGCTTTACAAGTCTAAGCCCATCAGAAATACCGCCTGACCAGTTCAGCTATGCCCCAGTTCTCGCTGGTGTGACGCCGGCACACGGCATGCCGGCGGGTGGAACCGAAGTCACGATCACCGGCGCCAATTTCACTGGCGCGACAAAGGTTAGGTTCGGATCAAACGAGGTCAGAAGCTTCAAAGTGGACTCGGACACAAAGATCACCGCGGTGACTCCGGCGTTTAGCGGCGGCGAAGAAGACGGCGTGGGTGTCTACATCACGACACCTGGCGGCACCAATATTTCAGAAGAATGCGGCTATCCGGTGGGATACCGCTACGAACCGACGATCACCAAGGTTGAACCGAGTGCCGGCCCGGCGGCGGGCGGCACACTTGTGAGGATCCACGGCGCCGCTTTCGAAGGTACGCGCGCGGGTGGGGGATTCCTGTGCACTCTGCTCCAGCCGGTGGTGCGGAACGTCAAGTTCGGCTCGAAGGAAGCGACATCCTTGAACATCGTCTCGGATACCGAAATCACCGCTATCGCCCCGGCCGGGACTGGTACGGTCGACGTGACCATCGAAAGCCTGGTCGGCACGAGCTCTATCATTTCGGGCGATGAGTTCAGCTACATCACTTCATCTCCAACACAGGAACCAAAGACCGAAGCCGCGACATCTGTCACAAGCACGTCGGCGATTCTTAATGGTGCGCTTGAGCCGGCCGGAATCAATCTCAGATATCATTTCCAGTACAACTCGGGGCCGAGCTGCGAAGGCGGCGGAGCAATCCCGGAAGCCGAAGGCGAGAATCAAGTGTCCGTCAAGGTGGAAGGGCTCACGCCCAACACTGAATACACGTTCTGCCTCATTGCCAAGAGCACCGAAGGTGACGCGGCTGTGGGTAGGGCCGAGATGTTCAGAACTACAGAATCACAGACTGAAGTACAAACCAGAGAAAAACTCGGACGTGAAGCGGAAGCAAAAGCAAGAGCCGAAGCCGAAGTGGTGGCCGCCACCAAGAAGCGTCAAGAAGAAGAAACTGTTGCCAAGGACCAGAAAGAAGAAGCCGCAACCGTCGGCAGCGTGTCCCTTGTCGGGTCCGCGATCAGTGTTCAGGGTAGCGGCAAGGCTCAGGTTAAGCTCTCCTGCGCGGGGATCGACATGTGTGCCGGCAAGCTGGCTTTGACCGTCAAGACGAAGAACAAGGGCAGGCATGAGCAGTCCAAGGTGATGACGATCGGAACGGCCATGTTCTCGATCCCGACTGACAAGACCGCGACCATCAAGGTCGAGCTCACCGATACCGGGCGCGCGCTGCTCAGTGCCGGTCATGGGCGGTTGAGCGCGACTTTGACAGTCCTGACGTACTCTCCCATCCTGTGGCAGACACACAGCCAGACCGTCCGTCTCATGCGGGAGAAGTTGCGTAGCAAGCCAAGAGAGTAAATGCACATCGGCATCTGACGATGAGGTGAAGCTCACAGGTCACGTTGCCCATTGCCCGCCGGACCTGGGCGAGGGATCGGCGGCCCATTCTAGGTGGCGCCCGCCGCTAGCAAACGGCCGCGCTCGCGCGCGAGGCGGTTGGGGTCGTGGTGACCCGCGACACGCCGTTGGTGCTTGCCAAGCTCTCGCGCAGCATCCTCACCGCCTCCATCGGTCCCGGTCCGATGCGCGCGACGGTGCTCGCGCCGGTGTCGGGCAGCGCCCCGCGGTAGTCGAGCACCAGTGGCTCGCCCCCGAGCTGCCTGGTCGCATACACGAGCCGTCCGATCGCCTCGAGCGAGCTGCCGCGTCCGCCGAGCATGACCGCGCGCGGGCACAGGGCGCGCAGCGCGCTGCCCACGCGTGTGCTGTCGAGGTCCACTGGCAGCGTCAGCACCCGCATTCCCGCCCTGCGCACACACAGCTCCAGTGCCTGCACATACAGGCTGTCGATGTCCATCGGGCGGCTGGCGTCGAAGATCAACACGCCGTCCTCGTGCGAGGAGGGGGGAGCGACGCGCTGAGCGGCTGCCAGCCAGCCGGTCGCGTAGCGCCAGGCGAAGCAATACTCGGGCCCACCCACAGACGAGCCGACGGGTCCGCTGCCGGACGGGGACTCGCGATCGTCGGAGTGTGAGGAGCCACGGCCTGGGGTCGGCTCGTGGGGGGAGCTGGAATCGCCGCTCGCGAGCGCTTCGACGGCCGGCAGCAGCACCAGTTCGATCGTGCGCTCCACCGAGCGCACCGCCATGCTCTCCTCCATCAAGCGGTCGGCCTGCTCCTCGCTGAACGCCACAAACGCCGACCGCAGGCGGGCGGGCGTCGAAGGCCCCTCGCCGCGCTCGCGCGCCACGGAGATTGCCGAGGAGATGTCGCCGGTCTCGGCAAACGCCTGCCTGAGCGCCTCGATCTCGCTGAGCTCGAACTGGCGGTGCCCACCCTCCGTGCGCCGGGGTGTGGGGTGGCCGAAGCGGCTCTCCCAGCTGCGCAGCGTGTTGGGGCTCACCCCCAGCAGTGCGGCGGCTGCGTTTGTGCGGACCGTGGTCATGTGCAGCAATGTTGAGCTTTGGGAAGCGATGTCACAAGCGCCGCAATGCGCGCTGCATGCCCGGGATATCGCTTGCAGGCGCAGGAGCGTGCCCACGCGGCGCGACGGGTCGTTGCCGATTGCCCTGCAGGGCGTGGCGCTGCCCATACGATGGGAGTGTGGCTGTGCGCGACACGCTCCCTATGAGGCTCCGCCTCTATCACCACTCCGACGGTGCGCGCGTCGCCTATCGCGAGGTCGGGGCGGGGCCGCCGCTTGCGTTGCTGCACTGCGGTCTGCTGAGCCATCGCGAGTGGGAGCCGGTCGTCGAGCGGCTTGCCGAGCGTCACCGACTCGTGATTCCCGACCTGCCCCTGCACGGCGACTCAGAGGACCGGCCGCGCCACCCCTACACGCTCGACTGGTTTGCCGAGGTCATGAGCGGGTTCGCCGCCGACGTGCTCGGTCCTCGCCCGCTCGTGGTCGGCCACGACGCCGGTGCGGAGATCCTGCTGCACGCTGTCATGACCGGTCAGCTGCGACCCGGACGACTCGTGTTGATGCCCAACCGCCTGCACCGGCCCGTCGAGTACGTACGCCGCCGCGAAGCGTGGCGTCTGGCCACGGCCGGCGGCTCGATCCCAGGTGTCGATCGGATTCTCAGCCACGCCACCAAGCTCGTGTTCACCCCCGAGCTCGGGATGCGCATGTCGGCGCGCCACGCGCCCGAGGCCGGCGACTTGATGCGCCACGCCTTTGGCGACGTGCCCGGCAATCCCAGCCTTGCCCGCTCGTGGGCCAAGTGCGCGCGGCGCTGGCCACGCGGCGCCCAGACCCAGCTGCTCGAGCTCTACCCCAAGCTCGACATGCCCGTGCTGCTGCTGTGGGCCGATGGCGATCCCGTGCACCCTCTTGCCGGCGCTGAAGAGACTCTGCGCCTCTTGCCCCATGCGCAGCTGCGCGTGCTTCCCGGCACCGGCTTTCTGATGACCTACGACGATCCGGTGGGGGTCGCGCGGGAGCTTGTGGCCTTCTGCGGATAGCCTTCCGGGTTCACCGCTCAGCGTTTCGCATAAGGAGACTCGATGACAGACAAGCAGCTCTGGGGCGGGGAGACCGCCAAGGCAGTCGCAAATTTCCCGATCTCCGGCGAGACGATGCCGGTATCGGTCGTGCACTGGCTCGCCCGCATCAAGGGCGCCGCCGCCGCCGTCAACGGCGAGCTCGGGCTGCTCGACAAGCGTCGTGCCGCGCGCATCGAGAAGGCGGCCGGCGAGATCGCCGCCGGCAAGCACGACGAGCAGTTCCCGATCGACGTGTTCCAGACAGGCTCGGGCACCTCCACAAACATGAACGCCAACGAGGTCATCGCCACTCTTGCTGGCGAGAACGTGCACGCCAACGATCACGTCAACATGGGCCAATCCTCCAACGACGTGTTCCCCTCCGCCGTGCACCTCGCCGCGCTCGACGTCGCCCAGAACGAGCTGCTGCCCGCGCTCAAGCTGCTGGAGCGCTCGTTTGCCATCAAGGCCAAGCGCTTCTCCGGCGTGGTCAAGTCTGGGCGCACCCACCTGATGGACGCGGTGCCCGTCACTCTTGGCCAGGAGTTCGCCGGCTACGCCGCCCAGATGGCGCTTGCGCGGGAGCGGATCGGCAGTGCACTCGTGCATGTCGGGCAGATCCCACTCGGCGGCACCGCCACCGGCACCGGCCTGAACGCGCACCCGAAGCTCGCCGAGAAGGTGCGTACACGGCTGAAGCGCGAATCGGGGCTCAAGCAGATCGCCGGGCCACTCGACCGTTTCGAGGCGCAGGCCAACCGCGACGCGCTCGTCGAGCTATCCGGTGCGCTCAAGGTGCTCGCCGTTTCATTGACAAAGATCGCCGGTGACCTCGCCCTGATGGGCTCAGGCCCTCGTGCCGGCATCGGCGAGCTGTTCCTGCCTGAGCTGCAGAAGGGCTCCTCGATCATGCCCGGCAAGGTCAACCCCGTGATTCCGGAGGTCGTGCTGCAGGTCTCATCGCAGGTGATCGGCAACGACACCGCGATCACCATCGGCGGGCTTCAGGGTCAGTTCGAGCTCAACGTGCGCATTCCGCTGATCGCGCGCAACCTGCTCCAGTCCTTGCACTTGCTCTCGAGCACCACCCGCGTATTCGCCGAGAAGTGCGTCGATGGCATCCTGGTCAACAAGGCGGGCTGTGCCGCCTCCGCCGGAGCCACGCTCGCGGTCTCCGCGGCTCTCAATGACGCGATCGGCTACGACAAGGGCACCGCGATCGTCAAGAAGGCCACCGATTCGGGGCGGCCCTTGCGCGAGGTCGCGATCGAGGAGGGCGTCGATGCCAAGCTCTACGACACCACGATCGACCTGAAGAAGATTGCGGCGGGGAATCAATAGCTAGCGCTGTCGCTGGGTTGTGTGTTTACTTTTCGGACCCCTAACACTTCATTTTGTAAAGTGTTAGGGGTCCGATTTTAAAGTCCCAACAGTCCCTCCAGCAGAACTCGCGCCCCGGCCTTCGACAGGGGTTCGTTGAGATTGCCGCACTTCGGCGACTGCACGCACGACGGACAGCCGTTTTTGCAGGGACACTCCGCGATCAGCCGGTACGCGTCGCGGCACAGCTCCTCGAAGCGTTGGAACGCCAGCCTGGTGATGCCGATGCCGCCGGGGTGGCCGTCGTAGATGAAGATCGTCGGCCCACCCGTCTGCGGGTGTGCGTTGGTCGATAGTCCGCCGATATCCCAGCGGTCACACATCGCGATCAGCGGCAGCACGGCGATCTGGGCGTGCTCGGTGGCGTGCAAGGAGCCGAGCAGCGCGTTGATAGGGATCCCACCCTCCCTCACACCGTCGCCATCGAGGCCCGCGAGCATGGCGTCGTCCAGCTCGAACCACAGCGCCTGTGTGGAGAAGGAGGTCTGTGGTAGATCGAGCATCACGAGGTCCACCTGCGCGTGGTCGGCCAGGCGCTTGCGCTGATAGCCGAGCACGGTCTCTGTTACCGACACCTCGCCAAAGGACAGCTTCACGCCGAGCGTCTCACGGCGGTCGAGCAGCCGCTCGATGTTGGTGTCCGTCTCGCGCTTGGGCTGCGTGTACCAGTCGCCGTCAAACGGCGCCACCAGCGCGCGGCGGTGCTCCAGGTCCAGTTCGCGCACCTCATAGGAGCGCCCGAGGTGCAGGTAGATCGCGCCGTCGTGGATCGTGGAGTGGGCGCGCGCGGCCTCGGTCTGGCCGAGCAGCTCGCCCGAGGACACGTCCACGATCGCGAAGCTGTCGGGCGAGGCCGAGCGCAGCGACACGTTTGCCGCGGGGTAGTCGGCGGGGCGACGCGGCACGTACATCTCGCGCCCACCGCCACCGCCTGAGTCGGCTGCACCACTGATCTCATTGCGGCCACGATCGTGCGCCGCGGTGCTTTCCTCGCGCCGTGCCACACGCTTGCGCAGCAGCCCGGCGCTCACCAGCGCCTCCGCGTGGGCCTCCCAGCGGGGACCGAAGAACTCGGCGTCGCCGCGCTCGAGTGGTCCCTCGTAGGCGGCGCACAGCAGGTGCGCCTGGTGGATCTGGGCGCTCTCGTGGTCGAGGATCGCCGCCTCAACCGCCCGCTCCAGGAACTCGTCGGGATGGCGGCAGAAGAACTGGTCGAGCGCGTCCTCGCCGGCCACGTACACAGCCAGGCCCTTGCCGCGCCGTCCCGCGCGCCCCCACATCTGGCGCAGCGAGGCGACCGTGCCGGGAAACGTGACGACCACTGCGGCGTCGAGCTCGCCGATGTCAATCCCCAGCTCCAGTGCGTCGGTCGTGATCACGGCGCGCAGCTCTCCGCTGGTCAGCCGCGCCTCCAGCTGGCGGCGCTGCTGGGGGGTGTAGCCGGCGCGATAGGGCGCCACGCGCTCGGCCAGCTCGGGGTCGCTGCGCTGCAGGTCTTCGCGGACCATGCGCGCCAGCAGCTCGACGCCCTTGCGCGACTTCATGAAGCAGATGCAGCGCGCCCCGTCGCGCACGAGTCGCGCCAAGAGCTCGGCGGCCTCGCCAAGCGCAGAGCGCCGCGCCCCGATCGCCTCGTCTGTCAGCGGTGGGTTCCACATCGCGATCTGCCGGCGCGGCGTGGGCGAGCCGTCGCCGTCGATCAGCCCGACGTCGTCGAGGCCCGTGAGGCGCTCGGCCAGCTCGACCGGGTTGGCGATCGTGGCGGAGGCGAGCAGCACGCGCACCTCGCTGCCGTAGGCGGCCGCGACCCGCAGCAGCCGCCGCAACACGTTGGCGACGTGGGAGCCAAACACGCCTCGATACACGTGCGCCTCGTCGATCACCACGATGCGCAGGTGGCTGAACAAGCGCTCCCACCCACCGTGGTTGGGCAGGATGCCGACGTGCAGCATGTCGGGATTGGTGAGCACGATGTTGGCGCGCCGGCGGATGTCGCCGCGCGTGTCGCGGGGCGTGTCGCCGTCGTAGATCGCGGGACGCACCTGCTTGGTGAGTCCGAACGCGCCCAACGCGCGCGCCTGATCCTGGGCCAGCGCCTTCGTGGGATACAGGTACAGGGCGCGCGCGAACGCGTCACGGCACAGCGCGTCGAGCGTGGGCAGGTTGAAGCACAGCGACTTGCCCGACGCGGTGCCGGTGGTGACGATCGTGGTGCGCTCCCACGCCGAGGCGAGCGCCTGCGCCTGGTGGGAGTAGAGCCGCTCGATCCCAGCGCGTCTGAGGCCGGCAACCACATCGGGGTGCAGCTCCTCGGGCATGTCCACCAATCGCGCTCTGCCCGGTCCTTCGCGGGCCTCGCGCACGAGCCGTCCATCGTCGCGAGCCTCATCGATCAGGGCGCTCCACGGCTCGAGCGTGCGTGTGGTGGCCATGGCTTGCGATAGTAGAGCCGATGCTCCATCCTGCGGCCGAGCGCTGGTGCAAAGCGCGCTCCTTCCATCATTCGCTGTACCCGGCGGCGCGAATCGCGGCGGGGCGCGAGCAGAGCGTGTCGGTGTGCCTGCCAGCGCGCGAATGTGCGCAGACGGTGGGGGAGATAGTGGGCGTGCTCGCAGGGTTGCGCGAGGCCGGCGTGATCGATCAGCTGCTGGTGGTGGACGCGGCGTCGCGGGACGGCACGGCTGGGATAGCGCGGCGCGCGGGCGCGGAGGTCGTGCAGGAGGCCGAGCTGCTGCCGCAGACGGGCCCGGTGCTGGGCAAGGGCGATGCGATGTGGCGCGCGCTGTCGGTGCTGAGCGGCGAGCTGGTCGTGTTTCTCGACGCCGACAGCGAGGGCTTCTCGGCGCATTTCGCCACGGGCCTGCTCGGGCCGCTGGTATGCGAGCCGGGCGTGGAGTTCGTGAAGGCGTTCTACCGCCGGCCCTTCCAGCAGAATGGAATCTCCCTGCCGGAAGGCGGGGGGCGCGTCAATCACCTGCTGGCACGGCCCGCGCTGTCGCTCTTCTATCCCGAGCTGGCGGCGGTCCGCCAGCCGCTCGCTGGCGAGGTGGCGGCACGCCGCCAGCTGCTCGAACGCGTGCCGTTCGCAACCGGCTATGGCGTGGAGGTCGCGATGCTGATCGACGTGTGGCGCGAGCTGGGACTGGAGGGGATCGCGCAAGTGGACCTCGACGTGCACCACAACCGCCACCAGCCACTCGCGACGCTGAGTGAGATGTCAGAGACCGTGCTCGCGGCTATCGTCCGCCGGCTCGTGTCGGAGGGGCGCCTGTCGATGGAGGGGATTGCTGGGCGTGCCGGTCGGGATTCGGACGCGGAGCGTCCACCACTTGCGTCCGTGCTCGCGCGATGAGCACCGCTGAGGGCGAGCGATTCGCGGATGCTCTGTCGGCGATGAGTGTGCGCTGTTTGTACCTCGACCTTGACGGCACGCTGCTCGGGCGCGGGGCGTCGCTCCTGCACGACGGTGAGGGCAACGTGTCGCTGGACGGGGTGCGCGCGATCCAGGCATGCCTGCGGGCCGACGTGGAGGTGGTGTTGATGTCCGGCCGTCGCCGCATGCAGGTGGCAGAGGACGCGCGCCTGCTGGGCCAGAGCGCCTACATCTTCGAGGCCGGTGCCTGCGTGGTGCTGGGTGCGGGACTTCTCGGCGCGGCAAACGGCGCCGGCGCCGGCATTCGAGTTGGCGCTGACACTGGTGTTCGAGTCGGCGCTCCCGCGGGTGGCGAGGAGCATTGGCTCACCGGCGAGATGCTGCCCGGCGAGCTGACCATCGCTCAGCAGATCGAGCGCGGTGGCGCTCCGGCACTGCTGCTGGAACGTTACGCGGGGCGCCTCGAGTACCACGAGCCATGGCACATCGATCGCGAAGTATCACACCTGTTCCGCGGCCTGGTGGACGCGGCCGAAGTGGACGCGCTGCTGGCCGAGCACGGGCACGAGAACCTGCGGCTCGTGGACAACGGCGTCGTCAACCGCCGCTCGCCCGCGCTCGCGGAGCTGCCACATGTGCGCGGCTACCATCTCGTGCCCGCGGCGGCCTCGAAGGCGACAGCTGTGGCGTTTCACCGACAGGTGCGCGGCTACGCGCGCGAGGAGACGTTCGCGGTGGGCGACTCGCGCGAGGATCTGGCCTGCGCCGAGCACGTGGGTGCGTTCTGGCTCGTGGCCAACGCGATCGCGCGCGACCCGTCGATAGGCGCGGTTGCCGCTGCGTTTGACAACGTGCAGATCGCCGAGGCGGGCCACGGCGCGGGGGTCTACGAGGCGGTCGTGAGCACACTCGTGGGGACGTGATCTACCGCGTGTCGGCCGCCCGCCGAGTTGATCGTCGGGCGTCCGCCGTCTCCTCGTTGACTCTCAGCGCCTGCGCGTGAGCCCGCGCCACACGCGTCGCCAGAAGCCCGGCTGCGGCCGTCGCCAGCGGGCGGGCGGAGGGACGGTGGTACGCACGAGCGCGACCCACTCGTCCAGCGGCAGCTCGCCGGAGATCAATCGTCCGAGCGCGCTCGTGACAGGGGCTTCGACGCCGGCCCGCTCCAGCGTTCGGCCAAGCAGGGGAACCCACTCCAGCGCCTCCACCGCCTGGCCGATGCGCGACGGGATCTCCTGCGCCGGCACGCCCTCGGCCAGTAGCTCACCGGCACGGCGATTGCGGCTCTCTCGCGCCAGCGCGGTGGCGAGGAGGTCCCCGACTCCTGCCAGCCCGATCATCGACTCCGGTCGCGCCCCGAGTGCCTCGGCGTAGCGCCACACCTCGGCAAAGATGTGCCCGGCGGCGGCGCCGGCGGCGTTGGCGCCCTGTGCCTCGGTTGCTCCGGCCGCAAGTGCCGCGGCATTCTTGGCCGCGCCCGCGAGCTCGACGCCGATCGGGTCGTTTGACTGCTCGCATACGACTCCAGCGCGCGTAAACATCTGTGCGAGCGCGCGCGTCAGCTGTTCGTCGCCGCACGCCACAACCAGACCGGCGCCCGAGCGCACCATCTCCTGTGCGTGGGCCGGCCCACCAACACAAGCCACCCTCTGTGCGCCGAAGATCGCGCTCAGGACAGTGGTGGGCGGTCGCCCATCGGGCGGCACAAGGCCCTTGGCCACAGACACGATCGCGGCACGTACGGCGAGCTCACTCCTCTGCAGTGCAGAGATGGCTTGGCTCAGCCCGCGCGAGGGCACTGCAAGGAACACGTAGTCGGCACGAGCGACGCCCTCCGATACATGCTCGACGCGCAACTGGGCTGGCAATTCGACACCCGGTAGATAAGCCTCGTTCTCGCGCTCGATGCTCAGCTGTGCCGCCTGCTCGGGGCTTCGCGTCTGAAGCGTCGTCCGCAGTCCGGCTCTGACAAGCAGCACCGCCAGCGCGGTGCCAAACGAGCCGGCCCCGATCACGGTCGCGCGCCGAGCGCCTGGAGTGGGGAGTGCGCGAGGGCGGTGCGCGCGCACCGCTGGCGTCAGGACATCCCCGGCGGGCAAATCTGTGTCATGCGGTGCAGACGGCGTGGCGTGGCTCGGAGTAGGCTCGGACGCGGTCACGGTGAGCGAGCCTACTGGTACACACAACGGTGGCGTGGAGTGGCGCAACTGGTGCGGCGACGAGCGCTGCCGTCCCACTGCGATCGTGCATCCCGAGTCGATCGAGCAGATCGCCGCCGCGCTACAGCGGGCGAGCAGCGAAAGCCTGCGTGTGCGCGTCACGGGCGCGGGGCACTCCTTCAGCGACATCGCGTGCACCGACGGGTTGCAGATCGTGCTCGACCGCTTCCAGCGCGTACTCGGCGTGGACCGCGAGTCGCGGCTCGTGCGAGTTCAAGGGGGTATCACGATCGCACAGCTGAGCGCCCAGCTCGCTCGGCATGGCCTCGCGATGGAGAACCTTGGTGACATCGACGCGCAGAGCATTGCGGGTGCGATCTCAACGGCGACCCACGGGACCGGTGCGCGCCTGCGCAACATCCCTTCGCAGGTAGAGCAGCTGACGCTCGTGCTCGCAGATGGCTCGACGCTCGTGTGCTCTCAGGAGCGCGATCCTGAGCTGCTGCGCGCAGCGCGAGTGGGGCTCGGCTCGCTCGGTGTGGTGGCGGAGGTGACGCTACGCTGCGTGCCGGCGTTTACGCTGCGCGCGATCGACGCGCCCGCGCCATTGGAGGTGACGCTCGAGCGCTTCGAGGAGCTCGCGCTTGGCAACGAGCACTTCGAGTTCTACGTGTTCCCGCACGCCAGCACGGCGCTCACACGCACGAACAACCGCACAGAGGAGCCGGCGCGCCCGCGCGGGCGCGCCAGGGCGTACGCCAACGACGTGCTGCTGACGAACCGTACGTTCGAGTTGTTCTGCCGTCTTGGACGGAGCATGCCAAGCCGCATTCCGCAGATCAACCGGATCGTGACCAGGCTGGCTGGTGCCTCCAAGCGAATCGATCGCTCCGACCGGATCTTCTCCAGCCCGCGACTGGTGCGGTTTACCGAGATGGAGTACGCGTTGCCGCGCGAGCACACGACCGAGGCCGTGCGTCGCGTGCTCGAGGAAGTGAAGCGCCGCGGTTTCGCCGTACCGTTTCCGATCGAGGTGCGCGCGGTCGCCGCCGACGACGCGCTGCTCTCAACCGCCGCAGGCCGCGACAGCGGCTATGTCGCCGTGCACATGTATCGCGGTATGCGGTGGCGGCCGTACTTCGAGGCGGTCGAGCAGATCATGCTCGGCCTGGGAGGTAGGCCCCACTGGGGCAAGCGCCACTTCCAGACCGCCGCAACTCTGCGCGATCGCTACCCGGACTGGGACCGCTTCCAAGCGATACGCGCGCGACTGGATCCCGAGGGTCGCTTTGCCAACGCGTGGAGCGAACGCGTGCTTGGGCCTGTCGGTGCCGATCGGACCCTGCCCTCGCTCGCCACGCCATGACAGCTGCGCCTCGACGCCAACCACGCGCCGGAGAGGACACCAGACCTCCCTGCGGGCGGCGATGAGCGCCCCTCGATTGGAGCGACTGGAGCGCGCGACCGCCGGGCTGGAGGCGCCTTTCGCGATCGTCGACCTCGACGCGTTTTGGCGCAACGCGGCCGACATGGAACGCCGCGCGGGCGGCAAGCCGATTCGGCTGGCGAGCAAGTCGGTGCGCTGCCGCACGCTTCAGCGGCGCGTGCTCGAAAGACCTGGTTTCGAGGGGACGCTCGCGTTTACGCTGCCCGAGGCGCTATGGCTCGCAGAGCTCGGCTTCGAAGACATCGTTGTCGCCTATCCCACCACTGACCGCAAGGCGCTGAATACGCTTGCCCGGCTGCCCGAGCGCTTGCCGGGCACCCGCGTGGCGGTGATGGTGGACAGCGTCGCCCAACTCGATCTGATCGAGTCGGCTCTCGGCGAGTGCCGGACGCCGTCGCGCGCGGCGCCAGGCTTCATTGCGGCGGGCCAGACTGGCGGAGCTGGCGGAGATGGGTCTCGATCCGCGCTGCAGGAAACGCCGGTGCGGGTCTGCATCGACGTCGATGCGGGACTGTGGCTGCTCGACGGTCGCGTTCGCGTTGGCGCCAAGCGCTCGCCCGTGCACACGCGTGCCGACGCCGTGGCGCTTGCCCGCGAGATCGTCGCGCGCGAGCGTTTGCGGCTCGTCGGGATCATGGCTTACGAGTCGCAGATCGCAGGGCTCGGCGACGCGCCGCCCGGCAGACGTCTGCGCGGCCTGGCAATCCAGGCGCTGCAGCGACGCTCCGCCGGCGAGCTTGCCCCGCGCCGCGCCGAGGTGATCGCCGCCGTGCAGGACGCGCTCCGCTCCGCCTCGGCGCAGCCGCTCGAGTTTGTCAACGGCGGCGGTACCGGCAGCCTGGAGCGCACGACCGCAGAGTCTGCGGTCACCGAGATCGCGGCCGGCTCAGGACTGTATGGACCGACGCTGTTCGACGCCTATCGTGCCTTCCAGCCCGAGCCAGCCGCGCTGTTTGCGCTGCCGGTGGTGCGCAAGCCGAGCGCCAGCGTGGCAACGGTGCTCGGCGGTGGCTATCTGGCGTCCGGTCCCGCCGATGCGGCGCGTCTGCCCATGCCGTTCCTGCCGGCGGGTCTCGCGCTCGACAAACAGGAGGGCGCCGGCGAGGTGCAAACCCCACTCATCGGGGCGCCCGCCCGCGAGCTGCGCGTGGGAGACCGCGTCTGGTTCCGCCACGCCAAGGCGGGCGAGTTGTGCGAGCGCTTCGACCGCCTGTACCTGATCGAGGGGGAACGCATTATCGAGCAGGTCCCCACCTATCGGGGCGAGGGCAAGTGCTTCCTGTGAATCCTCACGGGCGGTTGCCTGGGCCGCGGGTGCAGACTGCCGCGTGGCCAGCGTCGGAGTGCGGCTGCCGTAGGAATAGCGCTAAACGAACGTCGCAAGCTTGCGGCCGGCGGCGCTCAACGCCCGCGGGGTGCTTGCCTGGAGAATGACCTGCAGGTCCACGATTCGTGCCTCGAACGGGTCGAGCGCGTCGTGCCCTGTGATGGCGTAGGCGGGCACCCCCGATTGCCGCGCGCGGGTGGCCGCCTCGAACGCGATGCTGCCGGCAAGCGTGCGGTCGTCCAGGCGCTCGCGTGCGATCACAAGTGCCCGCGCGGCGCGCATCCGCCGGTCGAAGTCGAGCCTGTCGAGCAGCTTCGACTCCTCAGCGCGTGGTGTGTTCACCGGTCCGTCCGCCCCTGCTTCGAGCGGGCACAGGTCGCATAGCAGGGGTTCTTCCGCGCGTAGCCCACGCTCGTTCGCGCACAGGCCGCGTCCGATTGCCTGCGCCACACGAGTCGCGTTCAGGCTCTCGCCGAAGCTCTCGGCGAGTACGAGCACCGTTCTCGAGATCACGGCTGGCATCCTTTCAGGTGTGCCACGCAAGCAGATCGACCCAGATACGCCTGGCGGGGATGCTGGGGAGGCGAAGCCCGCAAAGACTCGCAAGCGCAAAGCGGACGGCGATCACGTCGTGCTGGAGGCATCCGGTCGCGAGCTGCGCGTCTCCAAACCGGAGAAGATCTTCTTTCCGCAGCCTGGCTTCACCAAGCTCGATGTCGTGCGCTACTACATCGAGTGCGAGGCGGCGGTGGTACGCCACCTGCACGAGCGACCCACCGTGATGAAGCGCTGGGTGGACGGTGTCGAGGGCAAACCGTTCTTCCAGAAGCGCGTCCCAAATGGCGCGCCCGACTGGCTCCAGACCGCCACCGTGACGTTTCCGAGTGGACGCCACGCCCGCGAGCTAGTTCCCAACGACGCTGCCCATCTCGTGTGGGGAGTCAATCTGGGAGTGATCGACTGGAACCCGTGGCCGGTACGCCGCTCTGACCTCGACCACCCCGACGAGCTGCGCATCGACCTCGATCCGGGCCCCGGTGTCGACTTCTCCCAGGTCCGTCGTGTGGCGCTGGCCGTGCGCGAGGTGCTGGACGGGCACGATCTGCGCGGCTTTCCAAAGACGTCCGGCTCGCGCGGAATACACGTGTTCGTGCGGATCCTGCCGGAGCATCCCTTCGGGGAGGTGCGCCGCGCCGCGCTCGCGCTCGCCCGCGAGGTCGAGCGGCGGCTGCCCGGCGAAGCCACAAGCCGCTGGTGGAAGGAGGAACGCGAAGGTGTGTTCATCGACTACAACCAGAACGCCCGCGATCGCACGGTCGCCTCCGCCTACTCGGTGCGCGCGGTGGCCGACGCGCGCGTGTCGTGTCCGCTGGAGTGGGAGGAGGTCTCCGACGTCGAACCGGGCGAGCTGCGCCTCGATACCGTGCCCGCGCGTCTGCGCGAGCGTGGCGATCCGAGCGCGGCGATTGACGAGCACGCTGGCTCGCTCGCTTCGCTGCTGGAGCTCGCCGCACGCGACGAGCGCGAGGGGCTGGGCGACGCTCCCTGGCCGCCGCACTTCCGCAAGCAGACGGGCGAGCCGCGTCGTGTGCAGCCGAGTAGGGCGAAATCGCGATGAGCCTTCCAATCTCCCCCCCGATTGCACCGGCGCTTGCGCTCTCGCGCAAGGCGCTGCCGAGCGGCGGGGACTACGTGTACGAGGTCAAGCTCGACGGCTTTCGCTGTATCGCGTTCGTTGACGGAGACGACGTATTCCTGCAGTCGCGCAACGGCAAGCCGCTGCACCGCTATTTTCCCGAGCTGACATTCCCAGCGGGCCGCTACGTGCTCGACGGTGAGATCGTGGTGCGCGACGCGCACGCGCGCGAGGACTTCGATGCGCTCGGCCAGCGCGTGCACCCGGCGGTCTCGCGCATCGAACGCCTGTCGGTCGAGACTCCGGCCGTTTATGTCGCCTTCGATCTGCTCGCACGCGAGCAGGACTCGTGGTTGGAGCGACCGTTCGAGCAACGTCGGGCAGCGCTGGAAGAGTTGGTCGAGGACAAGCGGTTCGCAGGCTCGTCGGTCGAGCTGATGGTGTCTGTCGAGGAGCCCGAGGCCGCCGAGCGCTGGCTGCGCGACGCGGAGGGTGCGATCGCCAAGGAGCGATCGGCTCCCTATCTGCCCGGACAGCGCAAGGGGATGGTGAAGGTCAAGCGCACCCGCACGATCGATGCCGTGGTCGCCGGCTGGCGCCCAGGCAAGGAGGAGCGTACCGTGGGCGCGCTGATCCTTGCGCTCTACGACGGAGCGGAGCTGCGCGTCGTGGGTCACTGCTCTGGGCTCACCGCTAAGACTAAGCGCGAGCTGGTCGACTCCCTGGCGCCGTTTGAGACGGGCGAGCGCGGCTCGGCCGACCCCAGCCGCTGGAGCGCTGGGCGCGAGCTGGAGTGGGTGGCGCTGCGCCCCGAGCTGGTCGTGGAGATCGACTTCGATCATGTGTCCGCCGGGCGCATCCGCCACGGCGCCAAGCTCAAACGCTGGCGTGAGGACAAGCCGGCGAGCGAGTGCACGTATGATCAGTTGCAGCAATGACCGCCGATACAGCGACAGTCGCCGAGGAGGAGTACCTGCAGATCCTTTTCTGGCTACACGAGGCGGGCCTGCCGATGACCGGTGCCAACGTCGCCCGCGCAATGCAGCTCTCCGCGCCCACGGTCCACGAGATGGTTGGGCGCCTGGAGCGCGACGGCTACATCACGCGCAACGCCTCCCGCACGATTGAATTCACCGCCACGGGGGAGCGCCACGCCGAGGAAATCGTGCGTCGCCATCGCCTGATCGAGCGCTTCCTTACCGACGTCCTCGGAGTGCCCTGGGACGAGGTCCACGAGGAGGCCGAGCGACTCGAGCACGCGATGTCGCCGGTGCTCGAGGAGAAAATGCTCGCCGCAATCGGCGATGCCAAGACCTGTCCACACGGGCATCCGATCGTCGCTGGAGCGCGACTGGCGGGTGTGCCGCTCGCCGACGTGCCGGCCGGCGCCTCGGTGCGCATCCTGCGCTTTGAGAACGAGGCCGAGGACCTGTTGCACTATCTGAAGGCATCGGGCATCGAGCCGGGGCTGGAAGGCACGCTCGCAGTCCACGATGACGAGCAGGTCGTGGTCGAGACTGCCGACGGCCAACGCTGCATCCTCACACCAAGCGTCGCCGAGACGGTCTCCGTCGTCGCCGACCCCTCTCCGCCGCCGCGCACCGCATTGCCCGAGGCGTTGGTTATTGGGCAGAGATACGGTCGCTAGAGCGAACGAAACGCTTCGGCGAGGCGTGTCACGCCTTCGTCGATCTGCTCCGGTGTCACACCCGAGTAGGCGAGGCGCAGCGTGTTCTCGCCGCCCTCCAGCAGGAAGTCGGTGCCCTTTACAAACGCGACTTCCATCTCGTTTGCGATCGCGAAGAGAGTGCCTACGTCGGTGCCCTGCGGCAGCGTCACCCACATGAAGTAGCCGCCCTGCGGTGTCACGAACTCGGCCTCGGGCAAGTCGCGTCGGAGGGCCGTCTCGAGCGTCAGCGCGCGCTTTGCCAGCGCGGTCCTGACCGTCTCGATCGAACGGTCGATGGCACCAGAGGCACAAAACTCGTACACGATCGACTGCGAGACCATGTTCGGCGAGATATAGGTGTTCGTCGCCAGCTTTGCGATCTGTGCGATCAGCTCTGCTGGTCCCACGAGATATCCGACTCGAATTCCGGGGCACACCGTCTTTGAGAACGACGACGCATACACCACTCGCTCCGGATCGAGCGAGAGCATCGTTGGCAGCTTCTCCCCGCGGAAGTGAAGCTCCACGTAGGGGTCGTCCTCGAAAACGACAAACTCGTGCTTGACCGCGAGTCCGAGCAACGCTTCGCGCTTGGCAAGCGACAGCGTGTACCCGGCTGGGTTTTGGAAATTGGGGATGATGTGAGCAAGCTTCGGTTGCACGCCCGCGTCTGCGTCAAGCAGGGCGGCAAGCGCGTCCGTGTCGATTCCGTCGGGCTGCAGCTCGACGGCGTGGACATTCGCTCCACGAGCGCCCAGCGACAGCAGTGTCCTGTCGTACGTCGGGCGCTCCACCACCACATCGTCGCCGCTGCCCACCAGCTGCTCGAACAAGAACGCGTCGGCCTGCATAGAGCCGTTGGTGACGAGCACGCGCTCCGGCTCCACGCCATGGCGGTCGGCGATCCACGCGCGCAGCCGCGGATAGCCGATCGAGGTTCCATATGCGGTTGTGCCGGCCGGATCGCTCTCAAAGGCTCGCGTCGCCGCCTCCTTGAGTCCCTGTACGTCAACGATGTCAAGCGACGGAGCGCCGCGGGCGAAGGAGATCATGGACGACATCCTATGCTGACGGCTAGGGTGACAGCAGTCTGCTGTATTCGTCGATCAGCGCGTCCAACGTGCGCTGCATCTTCTCCTTGAACTCCACCAGGTCGGCGACGTCGACCGACTGGCGCTCCGTTGGCGTGGTCGCATAGGGGTGATGAGGAACGGGCAGCGTGTGCGGCGTCGCCGGCGCATGTGAGGAGGAGTACGCCTGCGGTTGTGTGGGCGGATGTGGTGGCATATGTTGCGACGTTGGCGCAGGTGGCCATGGCGCCTGCGATGCCTGGGGCGCTTGCGGCGGCGGAATCGGTATCTCTCCATAGGCCGTCTCACGCACCTCGACCGTCCAGTCTCGTTCGACCGTCCCGCCGGCCTGGGCAGGCACTTCCTCGCCGCCCCACACAGCCGGCCCGCCAAAGCCATCGCCGACGGCGACGGCTTCCTCGGCTGTGCGCTCCTGGGCGTCGCTCTCCTGCCTGCGCTCGTGCTCGACCGCCTCGTCGATCAGCCTTCCCGGCCCATTTGCCTGCTCGTCGGGTTGACTGTCGTGACGGCGGGGCGTGTCGCGGTGGCCAAGCGAGGTCAGCTCGTGCTCGAGCTCCTGAAGCTTCAGCTCCAGCTCTCCCAGCGTCTTGGCGACCTCCTGGTCCACGTGCTCTAGCGTAGCTGCTGGCCGATTATCGCCCCCGTTATCGACGATCGGTGGCCACTCCGCCAAGAATCTCGACCGCGATCTCTGCGACTTCGGTTGGGGTGCGCCCCACGCGCACGCCCTTGGCTTCCAGCGCAAGCGCCTTGGCGGCGGCCGTGCCGGAGGACCCCGACACGATCGCTCCCGCATGACCCATCTGCTTGCCCGCCGGCGCTGTGAAACCGGCGATATAGGCAACCACGGGCTTGCTGACATGTTCGGCGATGTAGTCGGCGGCCTCCTCCTCGGCCGATCCCCCGATCTCGCCTGAAAGCACGATCAACTCGGTTTGCTCGTCGGCCTGGAACAGCTCGATGATGTCCACAAACGAGGAGCCCGGCACAGGGTCGCCGCCAATACCGACGATCGAGCTGCAGCCAAAGCCAGCCTGGGCGATCTCGTTGCCGATCTGGTAGGTCAGCGTGCCCGAGCGCGACACCACGCCCACGTTGCCCTCTTTGAAGAACGACGCTGGGATGATCCCCACGTTGGCCTTACCGGGCGACAGAATGCCCGGGCAGTTCGGGCCCACCAGGCGCGTTTTCCGATGGTCTCGCTTCAGCGTGTTGTACACGCGCAACTCGTCATGCGCGGGGATTCCCTCGGTGATCGCGATCACCAACTCCACGCCGGCGGCCGCGGCCTCGAGGATCGAATCGGCGGCGAAGCGCGGCGGCACGAAGATCATCGCCGTGTTCGGCTGCACCTCTTTGGCGGCCTGTTCCCAGCTGTCGAACACGGGGATGCCCTCGACGTCCTGCCCGCCCTTGCCGGGTGTCACTCCACCAACGACGTTGGTGCCGTAATTGCGGTTGTTGAGCGTGTGAAAGGAACCCTCGTGGCCGGTGATCCCAGCGACCGCCAAGCGTGTGTTCTCGTCGACCAGCACGCTCATAGGACAACCTGTGGTTGTTGAGTGGTGGGGCTGCTCTCTTTTTCTTTCCGAGAGAGGGCGATCCGGTGTGACGATCGGTCTGTCGGGGCCTGAGACTGCTCAGCACATATAGCTGACCACCACCGGGAGAGCGCCGGTCGCGCTAGCCGCTTTGACGGCCACGATGAGACAAGCGCCTCCCGGTGGTGCGAGGCACCCAGAGCGGCAACAGGACGTTGCCCCACCGAGGGCCTGTCTATGAGCACCCGCCACGGTACCTCCTGGTCAGCGTTTTTCAAGCGAACCCCTGACGGGGAGGAGGATCTGTGCGCGCAATCAGCGGGATCGACTGGGCCAGCGACTGGCATGACGTTCATATCGCTGACGAACAAGGAGTCCCGCTCGCGGCCGAGCGGTTCAGCCATGACGAGGCTGGCATCAACAGCCTGATCGAGCTGTTGCTCGAGCATGACGTGCAGGCTTGCGCGATCGAGCGACCCGATGGGCTCTTGGTCGGACGACTGCTGGCTGGCGGTATCTGTGTGCTGGCTATCCACCCCAATCAAGTCAAGGCAGCTCGCGACCGTTTCCGTGCTGCGGCTGGCAAGGATGACCGTTTCGACGCGATGGTCTTGTGCGAGCTGGCCCGCACCGACCGCCACCGTTTCCCGGCCCTGACACCATGCGAAGACGAGACGCTCGCGCTCAGAACGCTCCTGCGCACCAGAGAAGACCTCGTGCACGCGCGTGTCATGCTCGCCAACCAGTTGCGCGCTCACCTTCAAGCGTTCTGGCCCGGCGCGGAGCGCATCTTCTCCGATATCGACAGTCCGATCGGCCTCGCGTTCCTTGAGCGCTATCCCAGTCCCGGCGACGCGCGTGGTCTCGGCGAGAAGCGCCTGCAGAGCTTCCTCGCGCACCACGCCTACTGCGGCAGGCGCACACCCACCCAACTGCTGGAGAAGCTCAGGAACGCACCCCAAGCGATCGTGGGAGAGTCCGAGACGGACGCCCGCCGCGCAGCCGTACTCGGACTCATCGCCGCGCTGCGACCAATCGTCGAGCAGGTCAGCCAGCTCACGAGCCAGATCGCCGGCCAGGTCCGATCCCACCCCGACGGGCCGATCTTCCTGTCCTTCTTCCGCGACCCCAAAAGCGTCATCACCGCAGCCGGGCTGCTCGCCGAGATCGGCGACAACCGCGCCCGCTACCCCACCAACGACTCGCTCGCCGCAGACGCAGGACAAAGCCCAGTCACCATCCAATCCGGCAAGCGCACCAACGCCACCTTCCGCTGGGCCTGCGACAAGCGCCTGAGGACCCACGTCAACGTGCTCGCCGACAGCACCCGCCACTGGCACCCCTGGGCCCACGACGTCTACCAACGCGCCCGCGCCCGCGGCGCAGACCACCCCCACGCCATCCGCATACTCGGACGCGCCTGGACACGCATCCTCTGGGCCTGCTGGCAAAACCACACCCCCTACGACCCCACCCAACACCAAGCCCTTAACAAACTCCTCACACAACAGGGTTGACACAGGACGTCTCATCGTGTGACCTCCTGCTCGATCCAACGTGTCCGTGCCTGCGATCCGAAGAACATGGCGTGAAGGCTCGGGCGAGTATGTGCGTTCATGCCGCCGCCAGTGCGACGACCTTCTCGGCCGCCTCGTTCATCGTCCTGGCGGCGTGCACATTGGGCAGTGCCGCCTCCTGCAATAGCTCGCGGCCCTGCACGTCGTTGGTGCCATCGAGGCGGACTACAAATGGGATCTCACCCACCCCGCTCGATTTGATCTCGCCGAAGGCAGCGATCAGGCCCTTGGCCACCTCGTCGCAGCGCGTGATCCCGCCGAAGATGTTGAACAGGACCGCCTTGACGGCGTCGTTGGCGAGGATCAGCTCGACCGCCTGCTTGATCTTGGCCGCATCCGAGCCGCCGCCCGCGTCCAGGAAGTTCGCAGGCGCTCCGCCCGCCTGGGCGACCACGTCAAGCGTGCTCATCACGAGCCCCGCGCCGTTGCCGAGAATGCCGATGTTGCCGTCGAGCTTGACGTACTGCACACCCTGCTCTTTGGCTCTGCGCTCGATCGGGTCTTCGTTCTCGCTGTCGGACAATCCCTCGTTCTCGGGGTGGCGATACAGCGCATTGCCATCAAGCGTCACCTTCGCGTCGAGCGCCCTCACCTCGCGACCACCGGCTTCGCCGGCGGTGCCCGGGGTCACGATCAGCGGGTTGATCTCCGCCAGCGTCGCGTCCTCCTTCAACCACACCTCATACAGCGCCACCAGCGCGTCGGCCACTCCGCCGATCACATCGCTGTCGGCGCCGCCCTGCGTGGCGATCTCCACGGCTTCCTCGCGGGACAGGCCCTTCAGCGCATCGACGTGGTGGCGCACGAGCTTCTCCGGGCTCTGCTCGGCCACCTGCTCGATCTCGACACCTCCCTCGACGCTGAAGATCACAAGCGGCTGCTTGGCGGAGCGGTCGAGCAGCACCGAGGCGTAGTACTCGGTGGCGATGTCGCTGGCGTGCTCGATCCACAGCGTGCGCACCGTATGCCCGCGAATGTCCATCCCGAGGATGTTCTGGGCGTGCTCGCGGGCCTCCGCCTCATCCGCGGCAAGCTTCACGCCGCCGGCCTTGCCGCGCCCGCCGATCAGCACCTGTGCCTTCACCACGACCGGGTAGCCCACCTCGTTGGCGGCGGCCACCGCGTCCTCGACAGTGCTTACCGCCCTGCCGTCTGACACCGCCAGTCCGTGACGGGCGAAGAGTTGCTTGCCTTGGTACTCGAGCAGGTCCATACGCGGCGCGAGACTTTAGTGGATTTGGGTCCCACCCGCCCAGGCGCAACGCGCGCCGAGGCACGGGCGAGGCATAATGCCGGCCCAATGCCGATTCCGAAGAACATCACCTTCGTCACATTCGACGTCTACGGCACCCTGATCGATTGGGAGACAGGCATATATGAGGCGTTTGCCAAGGAGGCCGAGCGCGACGGCTTCGAGATCGATCGCAACGTCCTCATACCCCTCTTCCACGAGATCTCCCAGGAGATCGAGGCAGGCTCCTATGAGCTCTACGCCGAGGTTCTGCGGCGCACGGTGATCGAGATCGCCAAACGGCTCGACTGGAAGCTCGAACCATCTCGCTCGGGTTTCCTGCCGGACTCAGTGCAACGCTGGAAGCCGTTCAAGGAGACCAGCACGCAGCTGGCCAAGCTTGCCAAGAAGCACAAACTCGGCCTGATCTCCAACATCGACGACAAGCTGCTTGGCCAAACGCGCCGACACATACCGATGGACTTCGACCTTGTCGTCACCGCTCAGCAGGTGCGCTCCTACAAGCCCGACCCCGCCCACTTCGTCGAGTGCGCACGGCGCCTGGGCTCCAAGAAGGGCTGGGTCCATGTCGCCGCATCGCATCATTCAGACGTATCCCCCTGCATCAAGGCGCGCATCCCAGTGATCTGGATCAACCGCAACAAGCAGGTGCTCGAAGTCCTCGCAACGCAAGCCAACCGCGGAAGTTCCAAACCTGCGCGAGGCGGCCAAGCTGCTCGGGATCGCCTGAGCAGCCGAGCCGGTTCGGGCGGAGAGCCCCGATAAGTGCGCGTCGTCTCGCTCCACCCCGATGTACTCGTGGCCACCAGTCGCATCTGGCAGACGACATGCACGATCGTGCGCGGCGCTGCAGCGCCCGCAGAGGCACGGGCATCGGGAGCGGGCGGCTCCCTGACGGTGCACATGTCTGGCGGAGAAGCGGGTTCAGATGTCGATGCAGGTCCGGGTGCAGAGACGTTCGTGATCGACTCGCCGATCCTGCCCGACGAGCTGGAGATCCTGCCGGCGCTGCTCGAGCAGTCGCGCTTTCCCCAGCCAAACGGCCTGCTTGTCACGCACGCCGACTGGGACCACCTGCTGGCGCGATTGGCCTTTCCCGACGCCACGATCGGCTGCGCCGTCTCCAGCGGCGAGCGCATGCGCTCCGCTGTGGGTGCTCCACAACGTGAGTTGCGCGCGTTTGACGAGCAACATTACGTGCACCGTCCCACCCCGCTTGCGCTCGGCTCGCTGCAGGCGCTCGACGTTCCGGGCAGCTGTGAGATCGGCTCGCACGAGCTTGCGCTACATCCCGCCGAGGGTCACACCGCAGACGGGATGGCCGTCTGGATCGACTGGGCCGGCGTACTGGTTGTTGGGGACTACCTATCGCCCGTGGAGATCCCAGTGCTGGGCGAGGGCAGCTCGATCGACGCCTATCTGGCGACGCTGGAGCGCCTGCGACCGCTGGTTGCCGGTGGTGCGCACATCGTGCCGGGCCATGGGCCCGTGCTCGATGCCGAGCACGCCACGATGGTGCTGGAGGAGGACGTCGCCTACCTGAGTGCGCTACGCAAAGGCGGTGCCGGCGAGCTGCCGGACGGCCGTCGCACCAAGGCGCAACGGCGCATTCACGCCAAGAACGTGGATCGGGCGCGAGTCGGCCAGGTGTAGGTACCGAGTGGGTCGATTCGCTCGTTGAGGCGAGCGATCGGGGGCTCGTCGCGTTGTTGCTCGGTGTGCTGCGTCGTTGAGCTCAGCGTGCCGCGCCGTTGAGCTCAGCGTGCCGCGTCGTTGAGCTCAGCGTGCTGCGTCGTTGAGCTCAGCGTGCCGCGTCGTTGAGCTCAGCGTGCCGCGTCGTTGCGCCGCACGTACCAGTTGACCGTCATCTCGGCCACAACGGTGCCGTCCGCGCTGGTCATCTCCACCTCGACGGGGAAGCGAATGCGGCCGTCCTCGCTCAGCTTGGCCTTCAGCGCATCGCGGTCCTCGCTAAATCGCGCTGTCGCGGTGATCTCGCCCTTGGCGAGCTTCTTGTAGGAGATCTGCGCCGACTCGGCGAGCGGCGTGATCTCGCCCATGATGTCAAGGAATGCGCCCACAAACGCTGCTCCCGAGGCGGCCTCACCGGCGGAGAATAGGCCGCCCGCGTGCTGGGAGCCGACGTGGTTGCGCAGGTGCTGCTCGTCCGGCAGCTTCACCGCGCCGTGGTCCTCGGCCACCGTGATCGTCTCTAGACCCAGGTGTACGTTGAATGGGATCGCCTGGCTCAAACCGGCGGCGACGGCGGTGTAGTCCACTGTTGACATCTGAGGTCCTCCGAGCTGTCGTAGTCGTGTGATACCGGAGCGGCCGTGGATGACGACCGGGCTCACGCCGTTTGCGAGCGGGTCGCCTTCCTCAGCTCTCGCCGGCGGGAGTGTCGCTCTTGATTGTGGCGATCGGCGCGCCCGCGTTGATCGGCGCGCCCTCGACGATCGGGAGCTCCGCGATCGTTCCAGCCTTGTGCGCGGTGATCTCGTTCTCCATCTTCATCGCCTCGATGATGCACAGGATCTGTCCCTCGGCAACGACGTCACCTTGTTTGACGAGCACCTTCCACATGTTGCCCTGCAGCGGCGACTCGAGTGTGTCCGGGCCACCGGCGCTGGCCGACTTCGCCCGGGCCGAGCGCTTGGGTGCGGCCTGACCCGCCGGTGCGGAGCCGTTGAGAGTCACGCCGCCACCGAATGGGGCGCCGAGGACCTTCACGTCAAAGCGCTGCCCTGATACCTCCACGGTGTAGGTCTGCTCGACCTTCTCCGGCTCATCCTCGTCGTCGGTCTTCGCGGCAGGCTTCTCAAATGCGAGCGTCTTCAGCCAAGCCTTGTCCTCCAGCAGATCGCGGCAGGTCTCACCTTTGGCCCACTGGTCGGTTGCAAGCAGTGCCTGGTGGAAAGGGATCAAGGTCTTCAGTCCCTCGATCTCATATTCCGCAAGTGCTCGCAACATCCGCCTGGTGGCCTGCTCGCGGTCGGCGTCCCAAACGATCAGCTTGGCCACCATCGGGTCGTACATCGGCGACACTTCGCCGCCGGCGCCCACGCCCGAGTCCACGCGCACACCCGGACCTTTCGGCTCGGAGTACGCGCCGATTCTCCCCGGTGCGGGCGCGAAGTTCTTCGAGGCGTCCTCGGCGTTGATGCGGCACTCGATCGCGTGCCCGCGCAGAACAACGTCCGCTTGGCGCACTGCCAGCGGTTCGCCGGCCGCCGCACGAATGCCTTCCTTGACGATGTCCACGCCCGTGGTCATCTCGGTCACGCAGTGCTCGACCTGCACACGTGTATTCATCTCCAGGAAGAAATATTCGGAGCTGCCGTCTTCTTTCGGGGCAAGCAAACCCTCGATCGTGCCCGCGCCGACGTAGTTGACGGCGCGGGCCGCCTCAACGCCGATCTTGCCGATGCGCTCGCGCAGGGCTTCATCCACCACCCATTCGGGTGCAGGGGACTCCTCGATCACCTTCTGATGGCGCCGCTGGATCGAGCAGTCGCGCTCACCGAGGTGGATCACGTTGCCGTGTCGGTCTGCCAGCACCTGCACCTCAACGTGGCGGGGATCGGGCAGGTAGCGCTCCAGGTAGACGGTCCCGTCAGAGAAGAACTTCTCGCCCTCGCGGCTTGCGCCCTCGAAAGCGCCCTCCAGCTCATCCTCGGTGAGCGCCACGCGGAAGCCCTTGCCGCCGCCGCCGCCGGACGCCTTCACCGCGACGGGGAAGCCGATTTCCTTCTTGGCGATCTTTAGTGCGTCGGCGACCGTCGCGACGGCCTCCGTCGTGCCAGGGACGATCGGCACTCCCGCGGCCTGCATCAGCTCGCGGGCACGCGTCTTTGACCCCATTGCCTCGATCGCGCTCGCCGGAGGACCAATGAACACGACGCCGACATCCTCGCAAGCCTGTGCGAAGGGAGCGTTCTCGGCGAGGAAGCCGTACCCGGGATGGATCGCCTCGGCGCCCGCGCGTTTGGCGACGTCGAGGATCTTCTCGACGTTTAGGTAGTTCTCGGCGGCGGGGCGGGCGGGTCCGTTATCAAGGTTGAAAGCCTCATCGGCACGTGCCACGTGCAGTGCGTCGCGATCGAGCTCGGAGTACACGGCCACGGAGGCGATGCCCATCTCCTCCAGGGCTCGCAAGATGCGCACGGCAATCTCACCGCGATTGGCTACTAGGACCTTCGAGAACATCGGGCCGGGAGCTTAGTCAATGGCGCGGCTCTGCGTGGTCTTCAGGCTCCAACCCACATGCCGCCGGTCTCCAGACGCCAGGGACTCGTCGGGAGCGCTCATGGACGCTCCCGACGGGCGATCTGCGCTTATCACTTGATCTCGAATTCCTTATGTACCGTAGCCCCATTGCCGGCGGCGTCATGCGGAACGGCCTGGAGCCTGTAGCTGTCCTTGGCCAGCGCCTTGCCTTTGATTCGCCCGCTGAAATGCAGCTTGTTCGCGCCGGCGGCATCGACGTGCGTAAAGCTGCCGATGGGCTTATAGATCGTGCAGCGCTTGCCGTGCTTGTTTGTCTTGCTCGCCTTCTTGCAGACTTTGCCCTGCGTGCGGCCCTGCGACACGCTGAGCACCGTAAACGTCGTCGTAGCGGCTTGGGAGTCTTGGTAGGCGACGGTTGCTCCATATGTCTTCTTGTTCTTCTTGGATGTCGAGATCGTCGCACCGGACGGCGCGGCGAAGAACGAACTGGGGGAGATCGTCAAGCCGGTGATCGTGCCCGCGACGGGTTTGGCCGGCGGTGGGGCCGGAGCCGGGGCGGGAGCCGGGGCGGGAGCCGGGCAGGGGTTTGCCTGTCCCTGCAACTCGAGCGCCCCCTTATCCTGCACGGCCTGGCAGTCGCTGTTGGCGTCTGCCACGCGTGGGTTGCCCGCGAGGTCGGTGGTCGAAGGCGTGATGCCGAATGGCAATGAGATAGCGCTGGCGGGCACGCTGTCGATCGCCGAGGAGCCGGGCAGCAGGTTGTAGCTGGTGACCGGAGTGCTGAACAGCGACGTCAGTGGACTGGTTGTCGTGTTGCTGCTCACACCGCCCGCGCAGTTGATCGCGCCTTCGGTGCCTGCGGCGGTCTGAGTCTGGTTCGGCACGTCGGAGTACGTGCAGGAGATGTTCGCGCTATCGCCTGGACCCACATTCGCCATCTGCGGCTCGAGCACGATCGATCCCTCTATGTTCACGTCTGCGACGCTGGCTTCACCCCCCGACTCGACGGCTACTGCGTGGACGCCCGAAGCGTCGCGTTCGCCAAGCACTCCCGCGTCGATGGTCGACCCGGCGATCGTGAGCGTGCGTTGCTTGCTCTTGCTCTGCTCAAGCGCGAGCGCGTCCTGGCCACCCAGGACCTCTGAAGAGTCGAGCGTCGCGTTGCCGTTTACTACAAAGACCGCATACGGGGCGGTCGGCGGCACACTGGCGACGCTTCGCTGGAAGAGCAGTCCTGGTCCTTCGCCGGATTCACCGGTCACGATCGCCGGCTCCGCCCCCGTGGTTGTCAAGCGGCTGTCACGGATGGTGGTGGCGCCCCCCTCGCTCTCCAGCGCCGGGCCCGTCCATGCGCCGCTGACCTGAAGGTGTTCGTAGGTCCCGGAGCCGAGCTCCTGCTCCACGGCGGTGCTAGCGTCGGAAGGGTTTGCGATGGAGACGGTGAGGCCATTCGCGGAGAGCGGGGAGGGGAGCTCCGTCTCGATTGCGGTACTGCTCGCCGTGTTGCCGAGGTCGATCGTCACGTTGCTCAACGAGACCGCGGCAAGCCCAGCCTCGAGCGCCGCGCCCTTGGCCCCGTTGGCTACGGTGAGTTGGACCCCTTTGAGTGAGAGTGGCACTGCCTCGTCATAGATCGCGGTACCTTCGTTGCCTGTCTCCATCGTGACGGAGCCACCGTTGATGGCGAGCGATCCAAACTCCTCGGTCTCGATCCCGTCGTAGTCGTCTGCGCTACGAACGTCCACCGCCACATTGTTGAGTGTGAGTTCGCCGGCGCTCTCGATGCCTGCCGCTGTCTGGCCGGCAGAAGTAACCACGCGAAGGTTGGAAAACACGGCGGTGCTACCCCCGGGCGACCCGAACTGAAAGGTCGGTTCTGTACCCGCGCCTTCGATCACCGTACCGCTGGCTTCGTCGCTGACGCCATTGATCGTGATCCCATTGTCTTCGGGCTTGTTGAGGGCAAGATTCTCTTTATAGGTGCCAGCCGCTACTTCGATTGTCGCGGTACCGAGTGCCAGCTGGGACTTCGTCACCGCGGCACCGATCGTCTTGCACGGGGCGGCGGCGCTTGTGCAGGGGTTCGTATCGGAGCCCGTAGCCCCGTTTACGAAAAATGTCGATGCCGACGCAGCACTCGCGCCCACAGCCATGGTGAGAGTGCTCACCAGCACACAGATACGAACTGCACATCGAAGCCTCGGCATGCACAACCCCTTGTCGATCGTTTGGGATCCCGCCGTCCAGTCACGGAGAGCGCGGCAGTCTCCTGATCGAGCACGCCGCTGTCAAGCCCTTTCGACAGATGTTGCAGATAGTCCTGCGAACGGCGAATGCGGCTCAGCCGCGGTCTACGACCAACCCCGCCCCAACAGTGTTGTTGGAAGCCTCGTCGATCAGGATGAAGCTGCCGGTGCGACGGTTGCTCTCATACGGGTCGAACACGAGCGGGGCACTGGTGCGCAGACGGATGCGGCCGATGTCGTTAAGTGCCAGCTCCTGGGGCGCACCGGCGCGCTCGAGCGTGTGCACGTCGACGTGGTCGCACAGCTCATCCACGATTGCGGTCACCTCGCGCGTGGTGTGCTTTACGAGATAGCGCCCGCCCTGGCGTAGGGGCTGGTCGGTCATCCAGCAGACGTCGGCTTCGAGCTCGCGTGCGACCGTCGGCGCCTGCTCGGGCCGGCAGATCGTCTCCCCACGGGAGATGTCGAGCTCGTCGCTCAACCTGAGCGTCACCGACATCGGCGCGAGCGCCTCTCCCAGCTCGCCGTCATAGGTATCGATCGATTCGATGCTGGTGCGCTGTCCGCCCGGCAGTACGATCACCTCCTCGCCGGCGCGCAGCGCGCCGCTGGTCATCTGCCCGGCGTAGCCGCGATAGTCGCTGTGAGTGGGCGGGGATCGTCCCACCGAAGGTCGAATCACCCACTGCACGGGGAAGCGCGCCGGACGATCATAGGGATGGTCGTAGGCGACCTCGACCTGCTCGAGCAGGTCGAGTAGCGTCGGACCGGCGTACCAGCCCATCGCCTGCGAACGATTCACGACGTTGTCGCCGTTGAGCGCCGATATCGGGATGTAGGTGATGTCCCGGCCCATCCCTGTTCCCGTGCCGATCCCTTGCAGCTTCTGGGCGAACACCTCGAACTCTGTGACCAGCTCGTCGAAGCGCTCCTGGGAATGGTCCACGAGGTCCATCTTGTTGACCGCCACGAGCAGATGTGGAATGCCAAGCAGCGCGCTGATGAAAGCGTGGCGCTTGGACTGCTCCAGCACCCCCTTGCGTGCGTCGAGCAGAATCACCGACAGGTCCGCCGTCGAAGCTCCCGTGACCATGTTGCGCGTGTACTGCTGGTGTCCGGGGCAGTCGGCGATGATGAACCTGCGCTTCGGTGTGGCGAAATAACGGTACGCCACGTCGATCGTGATCCCCTGCTCGCGCTCGGCACGCAGACCGTCTGTCAGCAGCGCCAGATCGAGCGCGCCCTCTCCGCCGCGCCGCTCCGAGGCTTGTGCGACGTGATCGAGCTGGTCCTCGAACACCTGCTTGGTGTCGTACAGCAGCCGCCCGATCAGGGTGCTCTTGCCGTCGTCCACCGAGCCGGCGGTGGTGAAACGCAGCAGGTCAAGCGTCATCGCGAAACCTCATCGGCGGAGTCGGGCGAGCTTCCGCTCCAACGTGCCGCACGTCCCTTCGCGTGTGCCGGCGTAGCCAAAAACACGGTTGCACTAGAAGTACCCGGCCTTCTTACGGTCCTCCATGGCGGCCTCCGACACGCGGTCGTCCGCACGCGTCTCGCCGCGCTCGGTGATCCTCGTAGCGGCTATCTCCGTGACGACTTCCTGGAGTGTGGCCGCCTCGGAGCGAACGCCGCCCGTGCAGCTCATGTCGCCCACTGTGCGATAGCGCACCGTCTCTGAGAACACGCTCTCGCCCTCGATCAATTCCGTGTCCTCGCGCCACGCATAGAGCATGCCGTCGCGCTTGAAGACCTCACGCTCGTGGGCGAAGTAGATCGAGGGCACCTCCAGCTGCTCCTGGTCGATGTACTCCCACACGTCCAGCTCGGTCCAGTTGGAGATCGGGAACACACGCACGTTCTCGCCCTGCTTGACGCGTCCGTTGTACAGGTTCCACAGCTCCGGGCGCTGGCTCTTGGGGTCCCAGCCGCCGAAGTCGTCGCGAAAGGAGAACACGCGCTCCTTTGCGCGCGCGCGCTCCTCGTCGCGACGCGCGCCGCCGAAGGCCGCGTCGAACTTGTGCTCGGCGATCGCGTCGAGCAGCGTCACGGTCTGCAGTTGGTTGCGTGACGCGCGCGGGCCCTCCTCCTCGACGGCCCGACCACTGTCGATCGACTCTTGCACGGAGGCCACGATCAGGCGCTCGCCGAGCTCGGCGACGCGCCGGTCTCTGAACTCGATCACCTCGGGGAAATTGTGCCCCGTGTCGACGTGCATCAGCGGAAAGGGAAAGGGAGCCGGGCGAAACGCCTTCTCGGCGAGCCTGAGCAGCACGATCGAATCCTTGCCTCCGCTGAACAGCAGCACCGGACGCTCCAGTTCGGCGGCGACCTCACGCATCACGTGGATCGCCTCGGACTCGAGCGCTCGCAGATGGCTCAGCTGGGGCCGCTCGGCGACGCTCATGAGACGCTCAGATGCAGACCACACTCGGTCTTCTCAGTACCCGCCCAACGCCCCTCGCGGCCCTCGCCGGGTTGCGTGCACGGCGCGCAGCCGATCGACGAGTAGCCATGGTCGTGCAGCGGGTTGTAGGGCAGCTCGCGCTCGAAGATCCGCGCCCACAGATCCTTCTCGGTCCACAGCGCCAATGGGTTGTACTTGTGCAGCTCGCGCCTGGCGTCGACTTCGATCAGCTCGGTGTTCGCGCGCGTGGGCCCCTGCTCGCGCCTGATACCGGTGATCCACCCCTCGGCGCCCTGCAGCGCCTGCTCGAGCGCGGCGACCTTGGCGACAGAGCAGCAATGCTCAGGCCCGCTCCACGGGTTGCTCGGATTGCTCGCGTCGTGTACCTCGACCTCGATCCCAAAGCGCTCCTCGAACGCCTTCCAGGTCTGCAGCGTCTCGGGAAAGAGCACGCCGGTATCGATTGTCGCGATCCGCACGGGAGTCTTCCAGTCGCCGATGCGCAGCAACTCGTCGATCAGCACCGACTCCTCCTTCTGGAAGGAGCACAGCAGCACGACTTTGTCGCCGTGGCGCTCGACCGCCTCGCGCAGGGTCTCGCTCAGGCTGTTGGCGAGCTCGTCCTTGCCCGCGGGGGCATCAGTCGGTATGTCCTCTAGACCGCGCACTCGCCCTCGCCGCGGATCACCTGGAACGGCACGTCGCGGTTCCAGTCGATGAACGTGTTCATTGTCTCCAGGCCGAAGTCGACGGGCAGGGAGAGCTCCTTGACGAGTCCTTCGAGCTCCGGGGTGCCGACACGCTCGACGAACGCGCCCCACTCCTCGCCCTCGTTGCGGTTGGCCTCGTAATGGCTGATCCAGCGCTCGATCGCCTCGGGCGCGCGCTTGGCCGGCAGGCGCAGCTTCAGACGCGTGCCGAACTTGACCTCGCCGCCTTCGTACACGCCGCCGACGTGGGGGATATAGGCGGGGATCGTGTGCTCGCCGACCTTGATCGAAGCACCGTAGAAGCCGATGTCGGCCACGTGATGCTGCGAGCAGCCGTTGGGGCAACCGCTCATCTTGATGTGGATCTGGCGCGTCAGCGGATCGGTTATGCCCATCGCTTCGATGCGCTCCTGCACGGCCTGGTTGAGACCCATAGAGCTCGTGATGCCGAGCTTGCACGAGTCGGTGCCGGGGCAGGAGACGACGTCGGTGATCTCGCGCGAGCCGGGGTCGCCGAGTCCGAGCGCGGTGAGCGCTTTCCAAACGTCATAGACGCTCTCCTCGTGCACCCAGCGCAGCACGAAGTTCTGCTGCACGGTCGTGCGCGCGTAACCCCCTGAGTATTCGCGCATGATCTGGCCGAGCCCGCGGAACTGCTCGGGAGTGAGGTCGCCGCGCACGATCTTCACCTCGACCGTGACGAAACCCTCCTGCTTCTGCGGTTGCACGTTGGCCTGCTTGAAGTGCTCGAACTCGGAGATGTCGCCGTTTGGCGAGCCGTAGCTGGTGGGGGGCGCGGGCGCGGCTTCGCGCTCGTCATCGAGGAACAGGCGATCCTCGATCGAGAAGTCGCGTTCGTTCACCCACTCGCCCTCGAGCTCCTGCTCGACCTGGTTGCGCAGCTCGTCGATGCCGAACTTGTCCACGAACACCTTGATGCGGGCACGCGCGCGGTTGACACGCAGCCACTCCTGGCGGTCGAAAATGCGAAAGACGGCCTCGGAGATCTTCAGGTAATCGCCGTTGTCGAGCTCCACGAAGTCGTACAAGGCGGGGGCGACGCGCGGCATGATCGAGGTGCCGCCACCGACCAGCATCTCGGCGCCGCGGACATCTTTGCCGTCGATCTCCTTGACGCGCGCGCGGAAAGCGATGTCGTGGATGCCGCTGATCGCACGGTCGCGCGGCGAGCCGTCGAACGAGGTCTTGATCTTGCGCGGCATCCCCTGCGTCGTGGGATGCCTGACGAAGTAGCGTGCATAGGCGCCGGCGTAGGGGGTGAGGTCGAACAGCTCGTCCGCGGCCACCCCGGCCCAGGGGTCGCCGGTGACGTTGCGCACCGTGTTGCCGCAGCCCTCGCGGCTCGAGAGGCCGGCTTCGCCCATCTCCCTGATCGCCTGCTCGATTTCAGGCAGCGGGATGTGGTGCATCTGGATGTTCTGACGTGTCGTCACATGACCCTTCCCCAAGGGCGCGTACTTTTCGACGACGTCGGCGAACTTGTCCATCTGCTCCGGCGTTACGCCGCCGAAGGGCAGCTTCACACGGATCATCTGCACGTCTGGCTGGCGCTGCCCGTAGACGCCCTGTCTGAGGCGGAACTTGATGAACTCGTCCTCGGGCATGTCGCCCTGGAGGAACTTGGTCGCCTCGGTCTTGAAGTCGTCGTACTCCCGCTGCAGGATCGGGATCACATGCCCGGGGACGTTCTGCAGGACCTCGGGATCCTCGAGCGAGCCCTTTTTGGTGGACCGCTCGGCGGGTATCGAAACTGGCTCCATCTAGCGAAACCTCCTGGTCCGGGTTGGGGGATTGGTGGGTCCCGGATTTATCGTTTTGCGACCGGCAAAGAGATTGGGCGTAAAGCCTAGCGGCTTTCAGGTATTTAGCCAAGGGTCCGGCTCGTCACCGAGACCCATGCGCGCCACGCCTTCGAGCATAGCCGCGCGCGTCCACCGGTCCAGATGCTCGGTTGGTGGCGCCAAGCGAGGTGCCGTATCGCGCATGAAACGCTCCAGCGCGGCCACGATCGCCGCCGCCTCAACCGGCGAAGCGGCTGGTGCGATGATCTCGAGCTGGGGGCGACGGTTGACCATTTGACGTTTCCGACTCCTCTCAGCGGACGCATAGCATGAACGTAACCCGCAGACTTGCCTACAGCGGGATGTTCCCATGCTTGCGCTTCGGCCCCGGCTCGCGCTTGGTATGCAGCGTGTCGAGCGCCGCGATCAGCTTCGGGCGCGTCTCGTGCGGGATGATCACATCGTCGATATACCCGCGTTCGGCGGCCGTATAGGGGTTGGCAAAGCGCGCCTTGTAGTCGTCCATCAGCGTCTGCCGACGCTCCTGCGGGGTAGGGCTTCCCGCGATGTCGCGTCGGTAGATGATGTTGACCGCGCCCTCCGGTCCCATCACGGCCACCTCGGAGGTGGGCCAGGCGAAATTGAAGTCGGCACCGAGGTGCTTGGAGGACATCACGTCGTAGGCGCCCCCGTATGCCTTGCGTGTGATGATCGTGATCTTCGGGACCGTCGCCTCGGCAAATGCATACAGGAGCTTGGCGCCGTGGCGGATGATCCCGCCCCACTCCTGGGCTGTGCCGGGTAGAAAGCCAGGCACGTCACAGAGCGTGATCAAGGGGATGTTGAAAGCGTCGCAGGTGCGCACGAAGCGTGCCGCCTTGGCGGAGGCGTCGATGTCGAGCACGCCCGCCAACTGGTTGGGCTGGTTGCCGACGATTCCCACCGCGTTTCCATCCAACCGCGAGAAGCCGCAAATGATGTTCTTGGCGTGATGCTCGTGGACCTCGAAGAACTCGCCGTCATCGACGATCAGACGCACGACGTCGCGCATGTCGTAAGGCTTGTTGGGGTTATCGGGAACGACATGGTCGAGCTCGGGGTCCATGCGCAAGGGATCGTCGGTAGGTTGCACACGGGGCACCGTCTGCATGTTGTTTTGGGGGAGGAAGCTGATCAGGTAGCGGCAGTCCTCGAGGCAGGCGTCCTCGTCCTCGGAGGCAAACTGGGCCACACCCGACTTCGTGTTATGTGACATCGCACCGCCCAGCTCCTCAAAGCCCACTTCCTCGCCCGTCACCGTCTTGATCACGTCGGGGCCGGTGATGAACATGTGCGAGGTCTCCTTGACCATGAACACGAAGTCGGTGATCGCCGGCGAGTACACCGCTCCGCCTGCGCAGGGGCCCATGATCAGGCTGATCTGGGGGATAACGCCGGAGGAGCGGACGTTGCGCAGAAACACGTCGCCGTAGGCGCCGAGCGAAACGACGCCCTCCTGGATGCGGGCCCCACCGGAGTCGTTGATGCCGATCACCGGGCAGCCGATCTTGGTAGCGAGGTCCATGATCTTGCACATCTTCTCGCCCATGACCTCGCTCAAAGAGCCACCGAACACGGTGAAGTCCTGGCTGAACACGCACACGCGACGTCCGTCGATCGTGCCGTGGCCGGTCACCACCGCATCGCCCCACGGGCGGTTCTTCTGCATGTCAAAGTCGTAGGTACGGTGGCGCACGAACGTGTCCAGCTCCTGGAAGGAGCCGGGGTCCAGCAGCTTCTCTACGCGCTCGCGCGCCGTGTACTTGCCACGCGCGTGCTGCTTCTCCTCGGCCTCGGGCGCGGAGTGGACCGCGGCCACGCGTAACTCCTGCAGCTCGGCGAGCTTCTCCTCGTAGGTTTCGGGGGCCTTCGCGCGCATCGGCGCGGATCTTATCCGCGCGAGAACGGCCGGTGATGCGCGGCGCCTAGCCGGTCGAGCACGCCGGTCAACAGCTTGGTCGTCTCGGCTGTCATCTGCGCTTCCACGGATGCGAGTTCGGCGGCAAGGTCGGCGGCCTCGGGCTCGGGCCCCGGCTCGATCGCCGGTTCGGGGTAGACCGGCTCAGGTGCGGCGAGCGCCACGACCTCGATCTCGAGCTCCGGCTCCGTGACAGCGTCGAACTCTGCCAGCGCCTCGGCGAGCGCGCGTCGTCTGGCGTGACCTCGACGGAACAGGCGTGCGAAGAATCCGGGGCGAGTATCCGGCTCTGTGACCGTCTCTTGCTCTGCGACCGTGGCGACCGGCTCGGGCTCGGGCTCAGCGACCGGCTGAGGCTCGGATTCCACGAGCGGCTCGGACTCGAGCGCGACCTCTCCCAACGCCTCGGCGTTGGGCTCGGCGGCGATCTCCGGGTTGGACTTGACCTCGCCTGCTGGCTCGGCTGCTGAGGACTCTGCGGCAAGCTCGGACTCAGGCTCCGGCTTGACCGCGGCGACCGCCCCGCGCTCGGCTTCTACGGCAGCAGCTGTCTCTGGCTCGGGTCCTGCGATCGCCTCAGGCTCGGACGGCGCCTCCTCGCTCGGAGGTGCGGCTCGCGTCACCGACAGCGTGACCTTCGTGCCCCAGCCGGACTGCTTGAGCTGCACGACGCCGCTCGCGCCCGCTGCCTCCCACTCGACCTTCGTCTCGGGCTCGACTGCGGTGATGCGGATCTCGCCCAGCTCGGACAGGTGGCGCGCAAGCGCATCTGGGTTGCTCAACTCCGACCACAGCTCGGGCGGAGACTTCACAAGGGTGCGTTGCACCTCGGTCGAGACGCTCATCGCTCCGAGGTTCGAGCGTCGCGGCGAGAGTCCTTCCTGTGCCGCGCCCGCTGCAGTTTTCGTGTGGCCGCGGCGCTTCCTACGCAGTCGCCCGCGCGCCGTGAGGGGCGATCAACCCCTGCTCGTGCAGCAGCTCCGCCAGCTGAACCGCGTTCGTCGCGGCGCCCTTGCGCAGGTTGTCGGCAACGATCCACATATCGAGCGTGCGCTCATTGCCCGGATCGCGGCGGATGCGCCCGACGAACACCTCGTCGTGGCCGGTGGCGAGCGTCGCCAGCGGGTAGAGCGAGGCATCGGGATCGTCGGTCACGGCGATGCCGGGCGCGGCGTGCAGCAGCTCGCGCGCTCGCTCGGGACTGAGATCGTCTCGCGTCTGCACGTTCACGGCCTCGGAGTGGCCGTTGACGACGGGCACGCGCACGCACGTGGCGCTCACGCGGATCGACTCGTCGTCGAGAATCTTGCGGGTCTCGTTGATCAGCTTGCGCTCCTCGTCGGTGTGGTCATCGCCGGGAGCGAAGCTGCCGGCATGGGGGAGCGCGTTGAAGGCGATTTGGTGGGCGTAGACCCGCGGCGGCTCGATCTCCCGTTCGTGCAGCAGCGCGTGGGACTGGTTGAGCAGCTCGTCCACTGCCTTCTTGCCCGTGCCCGACACGGCCTGGTAGGTGGATATCACCAACCGCTCGATGCCGGCCGCATCGTGAATCGGCTTCAGGGCGACCACCATCTGCATCGTGGAGCAGTTGGGGTTGGCGATGATCCCCTGGTGGGACGCGAGCGCCCTTGGGTTGACCTCCGCGACGACGAGTGGCACATCCTCGTTCATGCGCCAGTGCGAGCTGTTGTCGACCACGACGGCGCCGGCCTCCACGAAGCGCGGGGCCCACTCCCCCGAGGTCGATCCACCGGCGGAGAACAGCGCTAGGTCGAAGCCCTGGATCGTCTCCTCAGTGAGCGGTTGCACCACACCAACGCCCTCGATCTCCCTGCCGGCCGAGCGCTCAGAGGCGAACGGCACGATCTCGCGCGTGGGGAAGCCGCGCTCGCGCAGCAGCTGCAGCATCAGTGTGCCCACCTGCCCGGTGGCGCCTACGACTGCTACTCGGTAGCCCTCACTCATGCTTCTCAGAGTACATGGGTGCATGTTGCGATCCACATGCTCCTAGATGATTGATTCCACGGGGTTAGGCGCAGTAGTTGACGAGTGCGCGGCTTGGGCGTCCGAGTTGGTGGTTGAGGGAGATCGCGGCGGCGAGTGTGAGGAGGCGTTGAAGGATTCGCTCTCTGAGGCCTGGGAGTGTGCGGGCGCCGTGGCGCTCGAGGGTGAGGGTTCCCTTGCAGCTCCAGAAGATGCTCTCTATGCGCTGGCGGATCGGCGCGAGGTGTGGGCCTCGGCCGGGCTCATCTTTGCGGCGGGGTCTGATGATCGTGGCGTTCATGTCGCTGACACGAGCGGCGAACTCGCGTCCTGCGTAGCCCTTATCGCCGATCAGCGTGACTGGGCCTTGCCTGCGTGTGCGAGCGAGCAGCTCAAGCGCGACATCGCGCTCATCACGTTTGGGGGAAGCGACCGTGACCGCTCGGGGTGTCCCGTCGGGCGCGGCCAGCAAGTGCAGCCGGAAACCCCAGAAGAACCGGCTGTGGCTGGCACAGTAGCCATAGTCAGCGGCATCACCGAGGGCCGAGCGCTTGACCGTCTCGCGGCTTCGGGCGCACTCAACCGGTGTGGAGTCCACAAGCAGCAGATCGTCATAGAACCCCGGGCTCTGGCTAGCGAACACGCCCATCAGCCACTCAAGCGTCTCGGTCAGGCGCCGGCGACGCTTGAAGTACCCGGGCTGGGCGGGGATCTGCGGGAACAGGTGACGCAGATGCTTAGCGGCGACCGCGAGGAACCGCCGGTCAGACGGTATCCCCATGATCGCCTGCGCGACACAGAGCGTGACGACCTCCGCGTCTGTGACGCTTCTCCTGGCGTTCCCCGCCCGACCGGGCAGGAGATCGTCAGCCGTGACATAAACAGCAGTAAGCAGCAGGTCGAGGTCGGCGTCCATCGAGGCCCCCTTCGGGTCGGCGGCTGGTTATTGAGTACCGCCGACCTCGACCCTGCTGCCTACAAACCCTCGAAAACCACGGCCCTCGCCGTGGAATCAATCATCTAGAGGGCCGCTGGGCGGCCCTCTAGGCTCAGGTTTTGAGGACCATGAACAAAATCGTGAGTATCACGAGCAGGTCCATCGTGGCACCCACGGCGCCGATGCGGCGCACGAGCGTGTCGTGCTCGGCGCCGAACGTCACAGGTCCGCTGCCGGCCGCAACCAGGTCCTTCTCGGCGACCTCGATGAGGCGCTTCTCGTTGGGACTGAGAAACATCCCCTCCACCGCGCCGATCAAGAGCGCGACGATGAAGCCCCACTGCACGAAGAAGTCGCTCCATACGTGCAGCTTGGATGCGAGGTAGATGCCACAGATCACGAC
The DNA here is from genome assembly GCA_963715765.1 of uncultured Solirubrobacterales bacterium. Taxonomy (GTDB): domain Bacteria; phylum Actinomycetota; class Thermoleophilia; order Solirubrobacterales; family Solirubrobacteraceae; genus Palsa-744. The sequence continues at coordinate 1,501,486 of OY970270.1, read as the reverse complement.
GATCGCGAGTCCCGGCAAGATCACCTTCGTGCTGATCGCGTGGATCGCGCGGTACAGCGCCGGCAGGGACCGCGAGTCGGCTTTGCCCACCGCGCTGAGCATCACCGGGTAGGCAAAGGTCGCGCCGAAGGCGAACACCACGGCCGTGATGTGCACGGCCAAGACCACTTCGAAGAACTGCACCGTTGCGGTCACGGACAAAATCCTATTGATCCGCCCGGCACATGTACCTCCCAGAACAGAAACAGGTCAAAAAGTCGGCGCGTACTTGCCGAACACGTCCTGCATCGCGCCGCACACCTCGCCGAGCGAAGCACGGTCCCTCAGGGCTTGGCGGATCGAGGGCAGCAGGTTCTCGCTGCCGCGCGCGGTCTCGCGCAGCTCCTCCAGGCGCCGCTCGACGAGCTGCCGATCGCGGTTGGCCTTGAACGCCTTCAAACGTCCCACCTGTTCGCGCTCTGACTCGGGATCGACGCGCAGCAGGTCGGGCACCTCGATGTCGTCCTCCTCGAACTTGTTGACGCCGACGACGATGTCCTGTCCGATGCGGTAGCGCTCCTGGTAGCCCCAGGCCGACTCGTCGATCTCACCCGTGATGAACTGGATCGCGTTGACCGACCCTCCCAGCGCGTCGACCTTTGCGATCAGCTCGTTCGCGCGCGTTTCGATCTCGTCGGTCAGCGACTCGACGAAGTAGGAGCCGGCGAACGGGTCCACGGTGTCGGCCGCGCCGGACTCGTAGGCCAGGATCTGCTGCGTGCGCAAAGCCGTCTTGGCCGCGTGCTCGGTCGGCAGGGCCAAAGCCTCGTCGAAGCCGTTGGTGTGCAGCGACTGTGTGCCCCCGCACACCGCCGCGAACCCCTGGAGTGCCACGCGCACGATGTTGTTCTCCGGCTGCTGCGCTGTCAGCGTGACGCCGCCCGTTTGTGTGTGGAAGCGCAGCATCGTCGACTTCGGGTTCTTGGCGCCAAAGCGCTCGCGCATGATGTGCGCCCACATGCGCCTGGCCGCCCGGAACTTGGCGACCTCTTGGAAGACGTTGTTGTGGCCGTTGAAGAAGAACGCAAGGCGCGGCGCGAAGTCGTCGACGTCCAAGCCCTTCTCGATCGCGGCCGTCACGTAGGCGATGCCCGAGGACAGGGTGAAAGCGACCTCTTGCACGGCCGAGCAGCCCTTCTCGCGGAAGTGGTAGCCGGAGATCGAGATCGTGTTCCACTTCGGCACGTTTTCCTGGCAGTACTGGAACAGATCAGTCGTCAGGCGCATCGTCGGCTGCGGCGGGTATATGTAGTTGCCGCGCGCTATGTACTCCTTGAGCACGTCGTTCTGGGTCGTCCCGCGCAGCTTCTGCGAGGGCACGCCCTGCTCCTCGCCTACCAGCTCGTACAGCAGCAGCAGGCAGGCGGCGGGGGCGTTGATCGTCATCGACGTGGACACCTCGTCCAGCGGGATTCCATCGAATGCCGTGCGCATGTCGTCGATCGTGTCGATCGCCACGCCGGTGCGGCCGACCTCGCCGAGGCAGCGCGGATTGTCGGAGTCCAGGCCGAGCTGCGTGGGCAGATCGAAGGCCATCGACAGCCCGGTGGAGCCCTTAGAGAGCAGGTAGCGGTAGCGCTCGTTGGACTCCTTCGCCGAGGCGTAGCCCGCGTACTGGCGCATCGTCCAGGTCTGTTTGCGGTACATCTCGCGGTGCACCCCGCGCGTGTAGGGGAACTCTCCCGGAGTCCCCAGGTCGAGATTTGCCGGCAGGTCCTCCTGGCTGTATAGAGCCTCGATCTCGATTCCCGAGTCGGTGAAGCGACGCGGGTCATCCGGCCCCACGATCGGCGCCACCGTCAGGTGCTCCGCACGCTCGACCTTCGGTATGTCGTCTGTCATCGCCACCAGCAGATCATATTTGGGCGCCCAAGCCGGTATCGTCCCGACCGTGTCAACGTGTCTGGTCACCGGCGGGGCCGGCTTCCTCGGCTCGCATCTGTGTGACGAGCTGTTGGCTCGCGGACACCGGGTCATCTGCGTTGACAACCTGGAGACCGGATCGCTCGCGAACATCGAGCATATCCGCGATCCCGAGCGTTTTTGCCACGTCAACGTGGACATCATCGAGCCGTACGAGGTCGACGAGCCGATTGATTTTGTCTATCACCTCGCCTCGCCGGCCTCGCCGATCGACTACCTGCGCCTGCCGCTGCACACGCTGAAGGTTGGCTCCTACGGCACCCACCACACGCTCGGACTGGCAAAGGCCAAGCGCGCACGCTTTTTGATCGCCTCCACCAGCGAGGTGTATGGCGATCCGTTGGAACACCCACAGGCGGAGACCTACTGGGGCCACGTCAACCCGATTGGACCGCGCGGCGTATATGACGAGGCCAAGCGCTATGCCGAGGCGCTGACGATGGCCTACCACCGCCAGCAGGGCGTAGACACCGCGATCGTGCGGATCTTCAACACCTACGGCTCTCGGATGCGCCCGCACGATGGGCGCGCGATCCCGACGTTCCTGCGCCAGGCACTCGCGAACCGGCCGATAACCGTGTTCGGCGATGGCTCGCAGACGCGGTCGTTCTGCTTCGTCAGCGATCTGATCCGCGGGCTGATCGCGCTTGCCGAGTCCGGCTACCACAATCCCGTGAACATCGGCAATCCCGACGAGTACACGCTGCTCGAACTGGCCGAAGCGGTCAAGGATGTCGCCGGCGCCGACTCGGAGATCCTGTTCGAGGCGCTGCCGATCGACGATCCCAAGCAGCGCCGGCCCGACATCACACTCGCGCGTGAGCTGCTCCGCTGGGCGCCCGAGGTGAGCCTCCGAGATGGTCTGCGCCGAACGATCGACACGTCCGGCGTCGAGCAGCTTGTCGGTTGAACGTCGCCGCCCAAACGGTTTCTGACCGCTACATACGGGAAACTCAACTGTTGTGAAGTCCGAGATGGGAGTTCGTTCCCCGGACGCGCCGCGCACCAGCCGTCCCCCTCGGCTGTCCGCTGGCGCGCGCGCCAGCACGGCATCGCGCATATCTCATGACGGCGAGCGACCGCCGCGGCCCGACCGCGACATGCGCAGCAAGCGCCCACCGGCGCTGTCGTTTCTGCTGCGCATGGACACGATGCGGCGCGCGCTTCGCGTCGTCTCGCTGCTTACGCTCGACCTGCTTGGGGTCTCGCTTGCGATCTTCACCGCACTCGCGCTGAAGGCGGCGCTGCTCGCAAGCTTTGATGTGACCAGTGCCTTCAACGGCACCAGATCGATCCTGGCGTTTGCCTATCTACTCACGGCGTTGCTGTTTGCGCGCTCGGGTCTGTATGCCGAGCGCTCCCAGCGTCCCGGTCTCTCGCGCATCGTTGGATCGCTCTTTCAGGTCGCGTTTGTCGCGCTGATCTTCGCGGTCGTCAGCGGCGAACATTTCTCCAGCTTCTACATCTTCTACGGCTCGCTCGCGTTTGCGCTGTTCTACATATCCTCGCTGCGCTACCTGTATGAGCGCGCCACCGGCGCTGTGCTGCGCGCCGCTGGGTATCAGCGCCGTGCGGTGCTGGTGGGCACCGGCAAGCACATCCACGACGTCGCCAACGCACTCAGCGACGGACCGCGCTCGCCGATCGAAGTCGTCGGCTTCGTGTCGCCCAGGCCGCTGCCTCCCAACGGGGTGCGCTGCCTGGGCGCGCTCGAGCACCTGCAGGCTGTGATCGTCGCCGAGCGCGTCGACGAGGTGATCATCGCCGACCCCGATTTCCCGCAGGATCGAGCGGTTGAGCTCGTCGATCAGTGCCACCGCCGCGGCGTGCGCGTGCGTATCGCTCCCTCCACGATGGAGATCCTGGTGCAGCGAGCCGAGTTCATTCCAGGTCAGTCGGTCCCTCTGTTCGAGCTCGGCCCGCCGGTATTCGAGGGCATCGACTTCGCGCTGAAGCGCAGCTTTGATTTGATCGGCGCAACGCTGCTGCTGATTCTGCTCAGTCCGCTGCTGGCTGTGATCACGCTTGCCGTGAAGCTATCCTCGCGCGGCCCCGTGTTCTATCGCTCGATGCGTCCCGGTATCGGCCAGCTGCCGTTCGCGTGCTTGAAGTTCCGCACCATGTACTACGACGCTGACGAGCGCCAGGACGCCCTGGAGGAGCTCAACGAGGCCAGCGGCGCGCTGTTCAAGATTCGCGATGACCCGCGCCTTACGCCCGTCGGCCGCTTCCTGCGCCGCTTCTCGCTTGACGAGCTTCCCCAGCTGGTCAACGTGCTGCGTGGCGAGATGTCGCTGGTAGGTCCGCGTCCACTGCCAGAGCGCGACTTCGCGCTGCTGCAGGACTGGCACCGAAAGCGCTATCTCGTGCTGCCGGGTATCACGGGCCTGTGGCAGGTGTCCGGCCGCTCCGAACTTGATTTCGACGACCTCGTCAACCTCGACTTCATCTATCTGGAGCGCTGGTCGCTGGCGCTGGATCTGGCGATCATCCTCAAGACGATCCCGGCGGTGCTGATGCAGCGCGGAGCTTACTAGCCCTACTCCAGCTCCAACCCAGCCTGAGGCTCGGCCAGGCCCCAGCCGACCGGTTGGGACTCGTCCTCGGCGAAGTTGATTGCTTGTTGGTAGACGCGCCAGGTCGATCTGGCCGCGTCCTGCCAGGTCCATTGCGGTGGCCCCGGCGCCGGACGCCGGGAGCGTTCGGCGCTTTCGATCAGCGCTTTGAAGTCGCCACGCTCGACAAACGCTGCGCGCTCGCCCAGTACCTCGAGCAATGCGGGAACCGCGCAGGCCGCCACCGGTGTCCCGCACGCGAGCGCCTCGACGGCAGGCAGGCCGAAGCCCTCGTCCTCGGAGGCCAATACGAGCGCGTGTGCGCCGCTATAGATAGCCGCCAGATGCTCGTCGGAGACCTCCCCGGTGAGAATCACGCCGGGCAGCTCGTGCGCCCATGGGCGTGTGGGACCGACGAGCACGAGCGGCAGCTCGCGTGGTGTGGCCACGAGCTTGGCGACGTGCTTGCGCGGATCGGGATGGCGCAGCGAGCCGACCCACAGCAGGTAGCGCTCCGGCAGCGAGAAGCGCTCTCGTACGTGGGCGATCTCCATCTCTGGGCGTGTGTACATCGTCGCGTCGGGTGCCTCTGGGATAACGGCGATCCGCTCACGCTGCAGGCCCAGCCGCTTGACCGCGTCGCCGGCAACAGCCTCGGTCGGCACGATCACACGCACGGCACGCTGTACGGCAAGCTGACGCAAACGCAGGCGCACACCGGCGCGCAGATGCTCGCTGGCGCGCTTGAGCGCGGAGAGATCGTGCAGTGTCACGACCATCGGGCAGGGGCTGCGCAGAATCGCACCCTCCATCCACGGTGAGTGGAACACGCCGACGCGTCGGGGGTGATGCGTCTCGACTATCTCGACGCCATCCTCAGCGGTTTCGCGCAATGCCCGCAATAGGCAGCGCGAATAGCGCCCGACGCCCCGTACGTCGCCCGCAGGGCGACTATCGAAGGCAACCCGCGCCAAGTTCGTCGCTCCAGAGCGCAAGCTCGGACCGCGAGACCCCTTCACGTCTGTCCCAACCACAAGACGTGCACCGGCAAAACCATAGTCGGTCCGAGCACCGAGTGGGCCGATTGGCCGAAATTTGTCCCGCTAAGAGGCTAGTGGACGTGTCCGCAAGTTTTGCGGGGTATCGGAAGGGGTAGCGGGCGGTGCGCAGAATTATGTGTTGTGCCGCGGACCAGCCAGCACGTGATTGAGCTCTCTGGGGAGGAGCGTGGTGAGCTGGAGCGGCGGGCGAGCACGGTCACGTTGCCATTCCGTGTGGTGCAGCGGGCGAGGATGATTCTGTATGCGTCCGAGGGGATGCAGGACATCGATATCGCCGCCCGGTTGGATTGTTCGCCTGACAGTGTTGCCCGGCGAAGATCGCGGTTTTGCTGTGAGCGTTTGGATGGGCTTGAGGATCAAGCGCGGTCGGGTCGCCCGCGTCGTTTTCCCCCCGGAGCAGGTCGCCGAGGTCAAGGCGATCGCGTGCGAGCTGCCGCGTACCCACGAGTTGCCGCTCTCGCGCTTCTCCCGGGTTGAGCTGCACCGCCTGGTGATCGAGCGCGGTGTCACGGAGGCGTCGGCCTCGACGATCTGGCGCTGGTTGCACGAAGACGCGATCAAGCCGTGGCAGACGCGCTCCTGGATCTTCCCGCGCGACCCGGAGTTCGCCGAGAAGGCCGGCCGGGTGCTGGACCTCTACACCCGCACCTTCGAGGGCAATCGGCTGCGACCCGACGAGTATGTGATCAGCGCCGATGAGAAGACGCAGTTGCAAGCGCTCGGCCGCCACCATGAGACCGTCGCGCCGGGGCCGGGACGCCCCGGGCTCCTCGAGTTCGAGTATCTGCGCGGCGGGACGCTCGCCTACCTCGCCGCGTGGGACGTGCATCACGCCAACCTGTTTGACCGCGTCGAGCAGACGACCGGGATCGTCCCGTTCGCTCGGCTCGTGGACCAAGTCATGAAGGTCGAGCCCTACCGGTCTGCCCGCACGGTCTACTGGGTCGTGGACAACGGCTCCAGCCACGCCGGCAAAGCCTCCGTCAAACGGATCACCGAGGCATACCCGAACGCGAGACTGATCCACCTCCCCGTCCACGCCTCCTGGCTGAACCAGATCGAGATCTACTTCTCGATCGTGCAGCGCAAGGCCCTGACACCCAACGACTACGCGACACTGCCCGAGCTCGCCAGACACCTGATGGACTTCGCCCAGCACTACCGCACACTCGCGCGACCATTCGAGTGGACCTTCACCCGCGCCAAGCTCAACAACGTGATCGAGAAGATCACCCGTCACGAATCCCAGCCCCTCACCCTCGCCGCATGAACCGCAAAACTTCCGGACACGTCCACTAGCCTGCCATGAGATGCCCTCTCGCGACTACCACGAGAGCCTGTGGGAAGGTGTCCCCGAGGGACGCATGCCGGTCGATGTCCGCCTGCGCGAAGATTTCCTGATACAGCGACTGAAGGAGGTCAGCTCAGGCCTCGATCGTGCGCCGCGTGTGCTCGACGTCGGTTGTGGTGAGGGTCACTTCGCGGGGGCGCTCGCGCGCGCGGGGGCCAAGGTTCTTGCCATCGATGTTGCCGCGGAGCCGTTGCGTCGGGCCCTCGATCGTCATCCGGATCTGGATGTGCGACTCGTGGAGCCTGAAGCTCCGCTGCCGCTCGAAGATTCGAGCTTCGACATGGTGTGGGCCGGCGAGACGATCGAGCACATGGCTGACACTTCGCACGGGCTCTCGGAGCTGCGGCGGGTGCTGCGCTCCGGCGGCATGCTGGCGATCAGCACCCCTGACCACGGACCGCTGCTGAGGCTGTGGCTGGCCATGAATGCCGGAGCGTTCAAGGCGCGCTTCGATCCGCGCGGGGATCACCTGCGCTTCTACACGCGAGGCGCCCTCGCCGGTTTGCTCGCCGACTTCGGTTTTGAGGAGGTGGCGGTGCGCGGTGCGGGTGGGCTGGCGGGTGCGCGGCGGGTGCTACTGGCAAGCGCAAGGCGCAAGCGCTTCTGAGCGGTTCGTCGCACGTGCCGCGTCGGCGCCCCGGTCGCTGTGCGTTGCCGCGAGGCGAGCGAGCCGCTCGCCCCATGTCCGCGCGTTGTCGAGGCTGTGCCCCCGGCTGCTGCCGTGCCTGTCGCTTCAAGCGCTCGCACGTAGGCGTTCTGGGTGGCGATCGACAACGGGTTCAGGTAGACGGCCGCGCGCAGCTCTTGCACCGCCGCCCGTGGGTTGTTTGTCAGGTCGTATTCGCCCAGGGTCAGCCACGTTTCCGGGTTCGACGGCTGTAGGCGCACGGCCTTCTGCAATGTGGCTCGCGCGAGTGCGCTCTCGCCGATCGCATGCTCGACGGAGGAGAGCCTGAAGAGCGCCACGGCCGAGAGCGGGTCGCGTTCGACTCCGGCTTGCGCCGCGTCGAGCGCCTCCACCGGGTTTTGCTTGATCAGTGCGACTGCCTGTTCGGAGGCCTCGACGGACCGCTGTGGCTGCCACTCCGTCCAGGCGGCCAGCAACGCCCCGACGATCACGGCAACAGCGACGCCGATCCGCACCGGCCCGAGCGCACGCGCCGAGGGCACACGCCGTCGAGGGTTGCCGTCGCTGCGTGGCGGGGAGTCCGGGGTATCTATCGCGCCTTGAGCTGAGGCGTCAAGTGGGGCCAGCGCAGCGCCCGGTGAGCCTGCGGGTACCTGGAATCTGCCCGCGGGCAGCGGTCCGCGCCCGGCGAGCCAGCCGGCGCACAGCAGCGCCACGAAGGCGTCGCCCGGCACGTACCAGGTCCAGTCGGCGAACGAGTGCACTCCGAAGACGACCACGATGCAGAGCATCGCGAGCATGCCGACTCGCTCGGGTGTGTAGGCGAACGGCGCGCTGTGCCAGGCGAGCGACGGCGGCGACCGTCCGACCGTCCAGCGGCGGTTGAACGGATGGGTGGAGCGTCCGGCGGCGAGCATCCAAGCGGTCAGCAACGCCAGCGTGAGCAGCAGTCCGACGATCCCAAGGTCGGCAAGCGTTTGCACGACATACCCATGGGCTTGACGTACTTCGAGCTCCAGCGTGCGGTAGCGCAGGCGCGCTGTCGCATATCCGGCGGCGCCCGCGCCGAGCACGGGATGAGCTTCGAAGACCTCCAGCGCCTCCTTCCAGTAGCGCGCACGTACGCTGCCGACCGCCGTGAGGCGTCCAGGCGTGTTCTGAGGTACCGCCGCGTTGGGGTTCGTCAGCGAGGAGAGATCGTGGGAGATCGTGCCGGTGAGCCCCCGTTTGCTCGCGGTCAGACCACCCAAACCGGCCAGCAGGACGAGTACAAGCAACGATGCCAGCGCGATCCCCACTGTGCGACGCGTGACGGCTGACGGTGCGCGACGGTCGCCGAAGAAGCCGATCGCGATCCCCACGAGCGCCAGCACGATCAGCATCGCGCCGATCAGCACGCCGAGCTGGTGGCCCGCGGTGGTGCGCGCGGCGAGCGCTACTCCTTCGCTTGAGAGCGCGTGTCTGGAGAAATCCCAGCCCACCACCGGCGCCGCTCCAAGCGCGCCGACGATCAGCACGCGTGCGCCGCGCAGGCGCAGTGGCACGATGCACATCCAGACGATCACGCCGACCAAGAGCGCGGCCAGTGCCCCGCGCGAGTAGGCAAGCATCAGCGTGACGATCGTCAAGCCCATCGCGGGATAGGCAAGTGCGTTCAGCAGTGCGTGCCCCGCGCGCCGCGCGCCCAGCCACAGGCAGCCGATCGCACCCATCGCGGCGGTCAGGCCGATCGCATTCCAGTAGCCGTACGGTTCCTGCAGGCGCGCATAGAAGTTCGCTTCGGGGCTGACAGCAAGCTCGTTTGGCAGCACCTTGGTGAGTAGCGCATAGGTGCAGACCGTCACGGCCGCGAGCACGATCCCGCCGAGCAGCGCGCGCCAGCCGCCGGGCGCCAGCCAGGCGAGCGCCACGGCGCCCGCGAACACACCGCTGTAGGCAAGCATTCGCCCGGCGTCCTGCCAGCTCGCGTCGGGCGCCACCGACCACACGACCGACAGGCCGGTGAGCGCCGTAAACGCCAGCAGCAGGCCGATCGGCAACAGGCCGTAGAAGCGAGTGCGCGTCGGCGCTAGCACGAGCGCAGCTGCCACGAGCGCTCCCGCAAGCAGCGTGAAGGTCAGCTCGAGCGTCGTCATCGGGGCGAGGTTCAGCCCGCCTCCGGCAAGGAACGTGGCGAGACAGAGCAAGCCGGCGACGGCAAGTGTCGCCAGCGTGGTGGCGCCCTGTCTTTGCGGTCTGCTTGGCGCGGACGGTGGGGCCTGCAGCGGCTCGAGCGGGAGCTCTACCGCGGGATATTCAGCCGTCGCGGCGTGAGCGGACACGCTTGCGCACCTCCCCGATTGCGAGCACGAGTGCGCCGGCGACCATGAAGGCGAGCACGGCGAACAGCGAATGAGGCAACGTGTTCACGGCCGAGGCGATGTCTGCGTGCACAATGCCGGGCCGCACCGGTTCGCCGCCGACCTGGACCGGCGCGGAGCCGCTGCGATGGGCGCTCTGCACCGCACGCCGCTCGGCCGGGGTCAACGGCAGGGCCACGTTCGAGGCTGGCGTGCCGGCCGTCGCGCCCGTTCCCCCTCCGACCGACGCTTCCTCGGCCTTGCGGATCAGGCTTTCGCATGGGGAGTACTCGATCCCCGTGGTTGTCATCTGTTTGAGCGCTTCGCGATACGCCTTCTGGCTGTAGCCGCCAAACGGTTCTCCGTGCCCGCACTTTTCGAGGATTTTCGACGCTTCGCTGCCGTAGGCGGGTGCGGCGCCTGCTGCCAGCACGATCGTGACGAGCGCCGTGACGAGCCTCAGGCCGACCGCGCGCGCGGGGAGCGCGGCGGCAATGCTCTTGTAGGCGCGCGCCACCAGCCCTCGCGCGGCGGTCCCGACGGCGCTTCTGCCCCTCCACAAGTTGACCAGCAGCCCTTCCAAGAGCCCCAACGCTACCTCACCGTCCCCTGGAGAGCTAGAGGTCCTCCCTTCGAGAGTCCCAGCTCGGCAAGTGCGTGTGAGAAGCCGGCCGCCCACGCGTCGTGGGTATAGGCGCGTACGTCCTCGCGCCCGGCCGCGCCAAGGCGTGTGCGCAACGCGGGGTCACGGGCAAAGCGCAGGAGTGCGGCGGCCAGTGCGACTGGGTCTGCGGCCGGCACGATCGCGCCGTTGCGCCCGTCGCGTACCAGACCACCGGCGGCGGCCCCCACGGCGTCGGTTGCGATCACTGGAAGTCCACGGTTCATAGCCTCATTGATCACGAGCCCCCATGGCTCGCGAAAGGTACGCGTTGGAATCGATGGCAACACCAAAACGTCGGCGGCGGCATAGAAGTTGCGCAGTTCTGTCTGGTTGACGAAGGGCAGGCACACCACCGCGCCGCCGGCCGGGACCCAAGGGGGGGTGGATCCCGCACCGACGAGGACGAGCGCGGCGGTGGGCGCCTGCAGGCCCGATGTACTCCAGGCCTCAATGAGCACCCCCAATCCCTTTTCCCGTGCCGGACGACCTGCAAACAAGAACTTCACGCCGGCCTGCTCCGGCCATTTGGGATTGCTTGGAATACTCGCTTCGGGTGAGCTCCAGAAGGCGTTGTCGACCGACTGGGGGGCAACATAAATGCGCTGTGCGCCATGCTGGCGCACATAGGCGCTGACGTGCGGGCCGTAGGTGACTACCGCATCCGCCGAGCGATACAGGCGCCGCAGAGCCAGGTAGCTGAATGCGTGTGGGACGCTGCGCGGATGCGCCCATAGCGAGGACCATAGGATCAACGGCACGCGTGCACGCCGCGCGCCGGCCCACGTGGCAAGCGGTGCCACACGCCCCCCGGTGGAGCACACCACCGCTCGGTAGCGACCGCTAGCGGCCAGCGCATACAGCTCGTGCTCGCGTGGCCGGCTATGGGGGACCGGCAGCTCGGCGACCGATCCACCTCCGCCGTGCTTGAGGTGCCCCCCGAACAGCGCAAACTCGACGTGCTCGGACTCGTGCAGCCGCTCGAACGCACCGACGCGGTAGGCCGGTGCGTGACCGGTGACGAACAGGACGGGCTTCATCGAAGTGCGTGCTCGTAGGCCGCCACCGTTTGCTTGCCGCAGCGAGCCCACGTGAAGTTGGCGGTCACGGTCTCGCGTGCGCGAATGCCGGCCTCGCGCAATCGCTGTGGGTCGGACAGGAGCTCGTCGATGCGTTGGGTGAGTCGCTCGATGTCGCCTGGGGGCACGAGCAAGAAGCCGTCGCCGGCGGCAGCGATCTCCTCGGGGCCGGGCTCGCCGCGACATCCGATCGCGGGCACGCCGGCGGCCATCGCCTCGATATAGGCGACGCCGAACGCCTCCTCGGTTGATGGCATCGCAAACAGCGTGCATTCGCGCACCTGCTCGATCGCCTGTTCGGGTGCCAGCTGGCCGCGGAAATCGACGCGGTCGGCGACTCCCAGCCGCGCAGCGAGTCCTTCCAGCGTGACCCGCTCGGGCCCGTCGCCGATGATCACATAGCGCAGTGCGGGATGGCGTTTGGTGAGGACCGCCAGTGCGCGCATCACGTCTGCGTGGCGCTTGCGCGCCACGAGATGGCCGGCCGTCACGAGCGAGGGTGCCTGCTCGTGACGGCCGGGCCTGGACCTGCCGGTCCGTCCGCGTGCCGGTAGGTCCGCGCCGAGGTGCACGACGCGCACATCGCTGGCGCCATAGGAGCTGGCCAGCTCGGCGATCCCGCGACTGTTGGCCAGCACGCTGGTCGCGGCGCCGAGGGTGCGCCGCACGGCCCGGGCGCCGGCGTCGCTGCGCGGCGCGGTGTAGAGCACGTCGCCGCCGTGTACCGAGACGACCAGCGGAGCGTGTATGCGCGAGCGCCTGGCCGCATCGCCGGCCGGTACCGCATTGTGGGCGTGGATCAGATCGAACTCAAACGAGTGGCGCAGGCGGCGCAGGGCCATGCCGAGCGCTGGCGCCGCCCATGCTCCCCACGCGGGGTAGGAGCTCGAGCGCGGCGGAGACGCGTAGCGCACGTATGTCACGTCGAGACCGTCGACCGTTTGCTTGTGGGGCTCGCCAGCGAGACTGCGCAGCGCGCGCGCCGGACCACCGGCGTTGGGTGGGTTTCGATAAAACGACGCGCGCGGTGGGACGAGCCTGTGGAGCACCAGCACGCGAACCTCCGCTCCAGCATCGCGTGCTGCCAGGGCCTGGCGATGAGCCCAAACACCCAATACCGGATCGCTCTGCCTTGGGTAGAACTCCGCCACCACGGCCACCTTCATGGTTCCCTCCACGCCGCCTGCGGCGGCGCGGTGGAGTTTGGAGGGAGGGTTCGTGGTTTCTTCCACGCCGCATGCGGCGTGGAGGGGGAGTTGTGGGGGTGGGTGTTCACAGGCGTCGGTGCGTAGCGAGAGTTTGCTGGGCTTCGCTTGCGCTCAGGTATGGACGGTCCGCGAGGAACGCGCGCGCCTCGGCGAGCGCCTGCTCGCGCGAGTAGGCGCTCGCGGCGGGCGCGGCGCGGTGGCGGATCGCGACGGCGTCGATCACGCCGCAACGCCAGCCGTGCTCGTGGGCGAGTGCCGCCCAGTGCAGGTCCAGACCCCAACCCATGCGCAGGTCAGGGAACGGCAGCAGTGTCGCGAACGTGGAGCGCGCGAACGCCGTCACGGGGCCGATCTCGACAAAGTGCGTCTCGCGCACCAGGCCGCGGGGTTGGCGGCGAGTCACCTGCCACGCGGCGTGCGAGGCGCGGCGGTGAGCGGGCTGTGCGAGGTTGAGTCCGAAGTGCTCGGCGAGCAGCAAGAAGCGGTCGAGGAACCCGTGTGGCAACACGATGTCGTCGTCCACCACGAACAGCCAGTCGTGCTCCTGGGCAGGGTGGGTATCGAGTAGCAGGTTGAGATTCTCGAACTTGCCGCGGCCTGCCGGTGCGCCTACGCACAGCTCGACCTCGTGGCGCGAGCTGGCCAGCTCGCCGCGAATGCGCTTCACCAGCCTGCGGTGCTCGGGGCGCGCCACGCACAGCACGAGCACGCGGCGTGGCGGGGGCACGCGGCGTGCGGCCGCGTCAAGACGCAGTCGGCGCGCGGACACGATCTCGCGCGCGTCGTCGGCGATGTCGAGCGCTGCGCGGCACACGCCGTCGAGCCCGCCGACGGTGCCGCTTTCACCCGACAGAAAGTCGTCGGGTGTGTGGCCGTCGGGAGGGGGCTCATCCTTACCATGATGGTGCTCTGGGAGGAGCCCGATCGGAGCGGCGTCTGTGTTGTGCGGGTGCGTCCGCACGCGAATTGCTTCGAGCGCGGCTTCGCGCGCGCGTCCCGCACTGTGAGCGACCATCGTGAGCCCTGCGGGGCAGCGGTAACGCACGACATGGCCGACGCAGCCGGCCAGCGTGAGAAGCTCCCCCGCGAGCGATGGCGCGAGCCCGCGCCACACGTCAAAGCGCCTGGTCGCCTTACCGCGTGCGAATGCGGCGCGGCACAGCGGGCGCAGGCGCGCGTCGGCGGGGCTGCGCCGGTGGTGGAGCTTGGCGGCCGCCACATACAGGACCGGCTCGCCCGCCCTGTTGTCGATCGTGGTTTGTTCGGGACCGGTGCCGTTCGAGCGCTTGCTGCGCTCGCCGTACACGTGCGAGGCACGCAGCCGTTCCTGCCACTCCTGCTCGTCGCCGCCGTGCTCGAGACACGTCAAAGGGCCCAATGCGCTCCAGCGCACCGCGGCGGATCGCCATGTTGGCGCCCCACGCGTAACGGGTGGGCGTGTTTGTCGGGCCCAGGTCGAGCGCGGTGATCGGAGGACCCTCGCGCCCGCAGCTGTGAGGCGGAGAGCCTTCCAGGCGCGCGAGGATCGGGCCTGTGAAGACCGCCCGCTCGGACTGCTCGCGGGCGGCGCTCAGCAGCGCGCCCAGCCAGCCCTCGCAGACCTCGACATCGTCGTCGACAAACACGACCAGCTCGCCACTGGAGCGCTCGACTCCCGTGTTGCGCGCCACGTTGAGGCCAAGCGGCCGCGGGTGGGGCTCGTAGCGTGCGCCGAAGCGCGCGGCGAGCGAGCGCGCTTCCTCGGAGGGACCGGCGTCGTCCACCACGATCAGCTCTGCTCCGGCCTGTGTTGCCTGGGGTGCTATCGACGCCAGCGCCACCCTCAGGTAGTCCAGGCGGGCACGCGTTGGGACGACGATCGAGGCGGAGAGTGGGTTGGAATCGCGGGACATGACCGCAACAGTCTAGGTTTGCGGCCAGCCACACGGGTCGGGGCGCTCGTGGGCGGGATACGCTGCGTGAGCAGATGATTCTGTTCCTGCACAACCGTTATCGCACGACGGGCGGCGAGGAGCGCGTGGTGGACGAGCTGCTGGCGCTCGTGCGCTCCCATTTGGGGGAGCCCGCGCAGCTGCTCGCACGCGACTCGGCTGGGCTCGGCAAAGCACGTGCGGCGGCGGGACTGTTGCGCGGCGGGCTCGCGCCCAGCGATATCGCCAAGGCCGTGCGAATCAGCGGTGCGCGGGTGGTGCACGCCCACAACCTGGGCCCTCTGTTTGGCTGGCGTGCGCTCGCGGCCGCCCGCGCGCAGGGTGCGCGCGTGGTGCTGCACCTGCATCAATACCGACTGGTGTGCGCCACCGGCGTGTGCTTCACCGATGGTCGCGAGTGCACCCGCTGCCACGGGCGCAACACCCTGCCGGGCGTGATCCACAACTGCCGCGGCAATCGCTCGGAGGCACTTGCATACGGAGTGTCGCTCGCGCTATGGCAGCGGCGTCTGTGCGAGCAGGCCGACGCCGTGATCGTGCCGAGCGCGTTCGCGCGCGGGCGACTGCGCGAGCTGGGAGCGCCGCTCGACCGCGAGCGCGTGCACGTACTCGCGCCACCTGTGCAGGTTCCCGACCAGGCGGCGGCCGTGGAGTCGGGAAGCTACGCGCTCGTCGTTTCGCGGCTCGCGCCAGAGAAGGGTGTCGATGTGGCGATCGACGCCTGCCGGATCGCGGGCGTGCCACTCGTGGTGGCCGGCGACGGCCCCGAGCGCGACGCTCTGCGTGGACGCGCGGGCGATCGGGAAGTGCGCTTCGCTGGCCGCGTGGACGACACTGAGCTACAGCGCCTGCGAGCGGGCGCGGCGCTCGCGCTCGTGCCGTCGCGCTCGGCCGAGACGTTCGGGATGGCGGCCGCTGAGGCGATGGCCGCGGGCGTGCCGGTGGTGGCAAGTCGCGTCGGCGCGCTGCCGGAGCTCGTCGATGGGGCAGGGCTCGTTGATCCCGGAGATGCGATCGCGCTGGCCGAGGCAATCGGGCGACGCTGGCGGGATGTGGCCGCGGCGCAGCGTGGGCGAGCGCGTGTGCGGGAGCTGTGTGCCCCGGCGGTGGTGGCCGGTGGGCTGGCGGCTGTATATGGGATGAGTCAACCGATTGGGGGATGAATCGACCGATTGGTTGTCAGCCGTAGGCAATACTCTCCAGCTCCGTGGAGGCCTCCTCGGCAATCGATCTGTCACGTGAGCGCTCGGTTGCCGAGATCCTGCGCGCGGCGCTGGGCATGTATCGGCACTATCCATTGCTGTTCGTCACCCTGGCCGTCGGCGTGATCGCGCCGTATGAGCTGGCGCGGCTGGCGGTCACCGGGGACGGCCCGCTTGGCAGTGGTGGGACCGCAAACGCCGGAACGCTGGTGCTGTTCGAGCTGATCTATTACGCGCTGGTGGGCCCGCTGATCTCGGCGCTGCACGTGCACGCTGTGATCGAGATCGGCGCGGGTCGCAGGCCGAGACTCGGCCCTGTCGCGCTACAGGGCCTGCGCGTGCTGGCGGTGGTTGCCGCCGCCGAGATCGTCGCGGGCATCCTGATCGGGCTCGGCTTCATCGCGCTGATCGTCCCAGGGATCATCCTGAGCTTGCGCTGGTCGGTGGTGGCGCAGACCGCGGCCGTGGACCACGAAGGTTGGTTGCCCGCTCTGCGGCGTAGTGCCAAGCTCGCGACCGGCAACTACGGGCACATTTTCCGAATACTGGTAGTGATTGGACTCCTGACGTTCGTGATCGCCGCGCTCGCCGGTGCGCTCGTGGGCGGTGGCCACAGCACGAGCGTCGCCTCGGTGCTGATTGGGATCGTTGTGTACACGATCATCGCCTCCTTCGGAGCGCTGACCCTCGCGGTCCTGTACTTCGATTTGCGGGCCCGCGAGGCGGGGCCACAGCGCGATCCGCTTCCCGAATACGGAGACCCACCCAATCCACTGCCCAATCCCGATTGACACGCGTAGGTGTGAGCCGCGGCACACGAGACCGTAAGCTGCGGGCGTGGACACACAACCAAGACGCGCGCTGATCACCGGGATCAGCGGCCAGGACGGCTCGTTTCTGGCTGAGCTGCTGCTGGGGAAGGATTATGAGGTGAGCGGTCTCGTGCATGGGGATCCACGGGAGCGATCGCTCGGCTGCTCCGAGCACCTGCGCCAGCGCCTGGCGCTGCTCGGCGGCGATTTGCTCGACCCCGCGTCGTTGAGGGCGGCGATCGAGCGGGTGCAGCCGCATGAGCTGTATCACCTGGCCTCGCCATCGTTCATCCCTGCCTCCTGGAAGAGACCGGCGGAGACGATGCGGGCAATCGCCGGCTCGACCGCTGTGCTACTGGAGGCGGTGCGCGACAGTGATAATGACCCGCCCACCCGCGTATGGGTGGCGGCGTCGGGCGCGATGTTTGGGGATGCGCCACAGAGCCCGCAAGACGAGAACACGCCGTGCAGGCCGACGACGCCGTATGCGGTCGCGAAGCTTGCGGCACACCAGCTCGTGGGAGCATTGCGCGCGCACGATGGCCTGTATGCGTGCTCGGGGATCGTGTTCAACCACGAGTCCGAGCGTCGCCCGCGGCAGTTTGTGACGCGCACGGTCACACGCGCGGCGGCGCAGATCAAGCTGGGGCTGGCCGAGGATGTGACGCTGGGGGCGCTCGATGCGGTGCGGGACTGGTCGTTTGCAGGCGACGTGATGCACGGCGCGTGGCTCATGCTTCAACAGGAGCAACCTGACGATTACGTGCTGGCCAGTGGGGTGGGACGCACGGTGGCCCAGCTGGTGGACACTGCGTTTGCGTGCGTGGGCCTGGAGGCCGAGCGCTACGTGCGCGTGGACCCAAAGCTTGTGCGCGCGCCGGAGAAGACCCCGAGCGTGGGCGATCCGAGCAAGGCGCGCGAGCAACTGGGATGGGAGCCGCGGGTGAGCTTCGAGCAGCTGGTGGAGCGTATGGTGGAGGCGGATCTGCAAGCGCTGCGAGCCGTCGCCGAGCACGCCTAGGAACGTCTCGCGCGGCGCCGATGGTCTGTGACTGGGCGCCGGTCATCGAGATCGACGCTTACACTGCCGGGGATGACGACCGTCGGCATCATCGGGCTCGGCTACGTTGGGCTGCCGCTTGCTGTGGCGTTTGCCGAGGAGGGCTGCGATGTGGTCGCGCTCGATGTCGACCACAGCAAGATCGAGGCGATTGCGGGAGGGCATTCCTACGTAGAGGACATCCCATCCGAGCGCCTGCGTGCGGTGGCCGAGCGGATCACGGCGTCCACGCGTTATGAGGATTTGGCGCGAGCCGAGGCGGTGCTGGTATGCGTGCCAACGCCGCTGACCGCCAACCGCGAGCCGGATCTGGGACCGCTGATGGACAGCACACGCGCGCTTGCGGGCGTACTAAAGGAGGGTCAGCTGGTTGTGCTCGAGTCGACCACATACCCGGGCACGACGCGTGAGCGTGTGGCGCCGCTGCTCGAAGAGTCGGGTCTCATAGCCGGACAGGACTTCCACCTGGCGTTCTCTCCGGAGCGCGTGGACCCCGGCAGGACCGACTTTACGCTGCGCAGTACCCCGAAGGTGCTGGGCGGGCTGACGTCGGCGTGTGCGGACAGTGCGGTAGCGCTGTATGGGCTGGTATGCGACCGGGTCGTGCGCGTGTCGAGCCCCGAGGCCGCCGAGCTGTGCAAGCTGCTCGAGAACATCTTCCGCTCGGTGAACATCGCGCTGGTCAACGAACTGGCGATGCTGACCGATCGCATGGGGATCGACATCTGGGAGGTGGTCGATGCCGCGGCAACCAAGCCGTACGGATTCATGCGCTTCGATCCAGGGCCTGGTATGGGTGGGCACTGCCTGCCGGTCGATCCGTTCTATCTGAGCTGGCGCGCGCGCGAGTTCGATATGAGCACCGAGTTCATCGAGCTGGCCGGTCAGGTCAACCAGCAAATGCCCTACCACTGCGTGGCCAAGGTGCAGCGCGCGCTCAACGACGCCGGTCGCGCGGTCAAGGGCGCGCGCATCGCGGTGTTTGGCGTCAGCTATAAGCCGGGTGTGGG
Source organism: uncultured Solirubrobacterales bacterium (assembly GCA_963715765.1). GTDB lineage: Bacteria > Actinomycetota > Thermoleophilia > Solirubrobacterales > Solirubrobacteraceae > Palsa-744. The sequence goes on along the minus strand of OY970270.1, from coordinate 1,482,627 downwards.
CGATGTGCGCGAGTCGCCGGCGCTGAAGATCCTCCAGCTGCTGGTCGAGCTGGGCGCGCAGCTGTGTTACCACGACCCTCACGTGCCCTCGCTCCCGGAGTTCGGTCTCGACAGCGTGGGAGTCGAGCAGGCGCTCGACGACGCCGATCTTGCGCTGATCGTGACCGCGCACCCGAGCGTCGACCACGAGAGAATCGCAAAGCGCGTGCCGATCGTCGTCGATCTGCGCGGTGTGACTCGGGGGAGTGTTGCGGCAAACGTGGTGCGGCTGTGAGTCCGCGTGCCCCGGGGCTCGTCCTCGGCGAGGACGTGAGTATCGGCGAGGGCGTCATATTTGGGGCGCATGTTGTGGTGCATGCGGGGACGATTGTTGGCGATGGCTGCGTGATCGAGGACGGCGCGATACTCGGAAAGCGCCCACGCCTCGCCCGCGGGTCGCAGGCGAGGGGCGAGGCGGCGGCGCTGGAGTTGGGCGCGGGGGTGACGGTGTGTGCGGGCGCGGTCGTTTTCGCCGGGGCGAAGATCGGTGAGGGTGCGATCCTCGGCGATCAGTCCTACGTGCGCGAGCGTTCGAGTGTCGGCCCGAAATCGGTGATCGGCCGTGGCAGCGTGGTCGACAACGACGTGCGAGTGGGTGCGCGTGTGAAGGTTCAGACGAACGTGTATCTGACCGCGTTCACGGTGGTCGAGGAGGATGTGTTTGTGGGTCCGGGCGCGATCACGACCAACGACAACACGATGTCGCGTCACGGATCTGAGACGCCGTTGCGCGGCGCGACGCTGCGGCGTGCGTGCCGTGTGGGCGGTGGGGCGGTGCTGACCCCGGGCGTGGAGATTGGCGAGGAGGCGTTTGTGGCCGCCGGCGCCGTCGTAACGTGCGACGTGCCCGCGCGCGCGGTCGTGATGGGAGTGCCCGCGCGCGCGGTGCGCGAGGTCGGCGACGAGGATCTGCTCGAGCGCTGGCGCTAGCCTCGGAGGGCCGTGCGGCGTGTAGCCTCGCCGGGGTCGCAACGCGCAACCGGCGTCGTCGTAGGTGCGCTGGAGCCTCGAGCGAGATCAGTCATCGCTCGAGGCTCCGTCTCCGCTGGCCCCAGCTTTCGTCTCCAGCCACGAGTGCAGCGTCGTGCGCCCCCGGTGCAGGCGCGACTTCATCGCCGCACGGCTGAGACCAAGCGCCTGCGCCGTCGCCCCGCCAGAGAGCCCGTGGATGTCGCGCAGCACCAGCACCGCGCGCTGGTCGGTCGGCAGGCGCGCAACGCAATCGACGATCCGCTGCATCTCCATGTGGACCAGGGCGGCGTCTTCAGCTGATGGTTCGACGCGCTCGGCCGGCAGCGATCTGTGCAGCGAGAGCCGTGTGCGGCGGATGCACTCGTGGCGGACGATCTGGAACATCCACGACGCAAGCGCGGCCGCCGTGCGCAGTGTGCCGATCTTCCTGTACAGCACGATCAGCGCCTCTTGTGTCGCCTCCTCGGCGTCCTCGGGCGTCGAGCAGAGAGTGCGAGCGAAGCGCCGCACGTGTGCGTGCGAGCCCTCGAGCAGCGTGGCGATCGCACGGCGATCGCCACGCTGGGCCGCGCTGATGATCTGCGCGGTCGGCCACGGCTGGGTACAGGCGTCAGTCACGAGAGCGGGCTCTGCGCCCGATTAGCGTTTGGGGCACGGCAAATCGCAATAGATTTCCACGACCGCTCCCCCGAGGAAGCTCAGCTGCGCCTTACCCGGGAACCCGCCCCTTGGACACTGCTTTGGAAGGGTTATGTAGGAGATCGTCTTGCCTCCCTGCTTGTAGGCGGCGCCGACGCTGATCGAGCCGCGCTCGGCTGACGCGTCGGGTGCTTCCGGCACAGTTTCGATCAGCGGCACTTCGAAGATCATTTCCTTGCTGAATGACGGGACGGAAGAAGCGATGGTGTGCGCCGCGACGAGGAGTTCGATCGAGGCGGGCGTTTTGCCTTCGAGGAAGAACGCCAGTTCACCGCTCTGATCGAAGTACGGCTGCAACGACACGGTCTCGTTCACGCGGTCGGCCCCGAAGCTCACGACTCCGGTGGCTGATCCCACTCCACCTGCCTTGGAGCCCTTCGGGCACTTCTGCACTTCGTGGCTTTCGAGGATCGCGCTGGAGCACTCGGGGAAACCCTGCGAGTGAAGTGTCAGACCCTTGGGCACGAAGACCTTGATCTGCGTCAGTGGCGGTGGGGAGCCGCCTGCGTATTCGTCTCCTGAGATCGTGCCCTGACCTTCGATCATCGCGCCGGCGCCGAGGACGCCGGTGCCGGGAAAGCCCGGGATCGGCACGATCCTCGCCGTGAACGAGACGGTCGGCGTGGCGGCGGCGGTGCTCGAAAAGCCCAAGAGCGCGAGCGCGAGCACGGCTACCAGGTATGAGGATGTCCTACGTGGATGGAGTGCTGAAATCATCGGAACCTCCTGTCGTGCGGAACATGGATACGCAGATGAGAGGCGTGCGGGCATGAAAAGGATTCACCTTCACCTGTTCGCGACGCGCGCGAGCGATCGCGCGGCGCGATCAGAGCGCGTCGCGCACGGCGTCCACGACCCGCTCGACCTGCTCGCGCGAGAGCACCGGGCTGATCGGGATCGCCAGGTGCGTGCGGGCCGCCTCATCGGTGCCGGGCAGCGTGAGTCCCCGTCCCCATGCGCGCATCGATGGTTGGGCGTGCACGGGCGTGCGGTAGTAGGGCCGGCAGCCGATGCCCGCCTCGCTGAGCGCGCCCGCGAGAGCGTCGACGTTGGGATGGCGGATGACATACAGATGCCACGCGGGCGCGGAGCCGATTGTTGGACGCGGCAGCTTCACGAGCTCGCCAAGGCCCAGCTCGGAGTAATGCGCGGCGCCCGCGCGGCGCCCGTCGGACCAGCTGTCGAGGTGTGGGAGCTGCACACGCAGGATCGCCGCCTGCAGCTCGTCAAGGCGCGAGTTGTAGCCGATCTGCTCGTAGCTGACCTTGTCGTGGGAGCCGTGAAAGCGCAGCACACGCGCCTGCTCGGCGATGCGCGCGTCTCCGGTCACGATCATGCCCCCGTCGCCGAAGCAGCCGAGGTTCTTCGACGGAAAAAACGAGAACGTGGCGGCCTTGCCGAGTGCGCCGGGACGGACATGTGTGCCGGAATGGCCGTGCGCGGAATGGCCATGCGTGGCGGTCGAGCCGGCGGCTTGCGCGGCGTCCTCCAGCACCGGTACGCCGAGCGCTTCGATCTCGGCGACGGGCGCGACGTTGCCGAACAGGTGCACGGCGATCACCGCCTTCGTGCGCGGTGTTAGCGCCTCGGCGACGGTTTCGGCATTGATGCAAAACGTTTGCGGGTCCACGTCGCAGAACACCGGTGTGGCCCCTGTAGGGGGGATCGCCTCGGCGGAGGCGTAGAACGTGAACGAGGGCACCAGCACCTCATCGCCGGGTCCGACGCCCATCGCGCGCAACGCGATTGTGAGCGCGTCGGTGCCGTTGGCGACGCCCACGGCGTGGCGCGCGCCGCAGTAGGCGGCGAACTCTTGCTCGAAGGCGTTCACCTCCGGGCCGAGGATGAAGCGCCCACAGTCGAGCACCCGTGCGACCGCCGCCCGCAACTCCTCCTGCAGCGGCTCGAGCGCGGAGGAGGTGTCGAACAGAGGGACGCTCATGGCCGGTGCCGCGATCCGGAATGTGGCTGCGATCGTGGCACCGTGGTCATCCCACCCGGCCAGACTCAGCTGCCGAGCAGCTTGATGTCGGCGCGCGTCATCAACCGGATCAGCTCCTCGAAGCTCGTCTTCGGCTTCCATCCGAGGTCGCGCTCGGCCTTGGCCGGGCTGCCGATCAGATGGTCCACCTCGGCGGGCCTGACGAATGCGGGATCGATCGTCACGTACTGCTCGAAGTCGCCGAGGCCAGCCTCGTCAAAGGCGACCTCGCAGCACTCGCGCACCGCGTGGGCCTCGCCGGTGGCGATCACGTAGTCCTCCGGCGTGTCGCGCTGCAGCATCAGCCACATTGCCTCCACGTAGTCCTTGGCGTAGCCCCAGTCGCGTTCGGCGTCGAGGTTGCCCAGGCGCAACTCCTTGCGGAGACCGTGCTTGATAGCGGCTGCATGCCAGGTGATCTTGCGCGTGACGAACTCAAGTCCCCGACGCTCGGACTCGTGGTTGAAAAGTATCCCCGAGGTCGCGTGCAGGTTGTAGCTCTCGCGATAGTTGACGGTGATGAAGTGCCCATAGACCTTGGCCACCCCGTAGGGGGAGCGGGGGTAGAACGGCGTGCTCTCGGTCTGGGGTACCTCCAGCACCTTCCCGAACATCTCGCTGGAGGATGCTTGATAGAAACGGGCCTCGGGGCACACTTCGCGCATTGCCTCCAGCATTCGTGTGACGCCGGTGCCGGTGAACTCGGCGGTGAGGGTCGGCTGGATCCAGGAGACGGCGACGAACGACATCGCCGCGAGGTTGTAGATCTCATCGGGTTTGGCGGTGCGCATCGCGTCGACAAGCGAGCGTTGGTCGAGCAGATCGCCCTGGTGCAGGGTGACGCGGTCGCGGATGTGCTCGATGCGGTCGAACTTCTCGGTGGAGGCGCGGCGCACCATCCCGTGCACGTCGTAGCCGTGCTCCAAGAGGAGCTCGGCGAGGTAGGACCCGTCCTGGCCGGTGATCCCGGTGACGAGCGCGGAGCGTTTGTTGTTCATGGTCAGGACCCTATATATCGTCGCCGTCAGACCGCCGCTGCACGATCAGCGAACCTTGGGAGTCGGCGCTCACGCGGACATGCTCGCCTTGTGCCCGTTGTGTGCCTGGGTTCGCTGGGCGCGCAGCCACCGCACGGTTGATGCGATGCCCTCCTCAACCCCGATCTTTGCCTCCCAGCCGAGCAGGCGCTTGGCCTTCTCCACGGAGGGCCAGCGCCGTGGCACATCGACCTCGAATGTCGGCAGGTGCTTGAGCTCGAGCTCATGGGGGTCGTTGCCGCACGCCTCCCAGATGACGCGCGCGGTCTCTGAGACCGTCAGCTCGCGCGAGGCGGAGATGTTGAAGTCCTCGTTCAAGCCCGCCGGCGAGGACATCGCGGTGACCACTCCGTCGGCGATGTCGTCGATGTGGGTGAGCGTGCGCGTCTGCTCGCCGGAGCCGAAGATCTCGAGCGGGCGCTGGCCGTCGAGCAGCTTCTTGATGAGGTCGGGCACCATGTGGGCGATGCCCGGCTCGTCCTCCGGCAGCTCGCCGGGGCCATAAGCGTTGAAGGGGCGGCAGATCGTGAACGGCAGCCCGTGCTCGGCGTGGGCGGCGCGCGCGTAAACCTCGCCGGTGAGCTTTGAGAAGCCGTAGGCCGACTGCGGCGTGGGGCAGTCGGGCAGGTGCGCCTCGGTGGTGGGGAACTCGGTGGCGCGCTCGAACACCATCGAGGAAGATACGTAGGTGAAGCGCTCCACATCGTGCTCCAGTGCGGCGCGGTAGATCGCGTTGTAGAGGCCGTTGTTGACCTCGGTGAGCGTGTGGGGGAGCTTGTGGAAGTTGCCGATCCCGCCGACGATCGCCGCCAGATGGATCACGAGCTCACAGCCGTCCATCGCGGTGCGCGCCTGCTCGAAGTCGCGCAGATCGCCGGTGTGGACCTCGCAACCCTCGCGCATCCACTGCGGTGCGGGGCGTTGGTCTGAGACCCTCACCTCATATGCTGGATCGGCAAGCAGCCGTTTGACGACCGCCGCGCCGATCGTGCCGGCGCCGCCGGTTACAAGGACACGGCTCATGCGCGGGCTCCGAGTGCCGCCAGCTCGCTCGCGTAGGCAAACACCTGGCCGGCACCCCAGCAATTCCACGGGTCCACCACTAGGCAGTCGCCATTTGCGCGCTCGACGATTGCGGCGAGCGCGGCCGGATCGCAGAACTCGTGGTGGTTGGCGGCCACAAAAACCACGTCGGCGTCCTGCACGGTCTCCTCGAAGGACACGGTTGGCGTGGATACGTGGGGGTCGTGTGCGACCACATCGGCCAGCTCGCGCTCGAGCAGCCTGATCAGCTTGTGCGCGAGCGAGTCGCGCTCGTCGTCGGTGTTGGCCTTAAACGCCAGGCCGAGCACGGCCACCTTGCGTCCCGAGAGCGAGCCGAGCCGGCGGCGCACGCCTTCCACGAGAAACAGCGGCACCGACTCGTTCACGCGTGAGACGGCGAGCAGCATTCCAGGTGCATTGGAGCGCTCCTCAGAGAACGCAAAATCCTTGCGCAGGCAGGTGCCGGCGGTCAGTCCGGGCTGGGCGAGGCCCCCGCGCGGGTAGTCGCGGTTGACGAGGTCGATCACCTCGAACACGTTGGCCCCGTAGCGCTCGCAGTCCATCATCAGGAGGTTGGGCAGGGCGAAGTGCGTGTAGCGCAGGATGTTGGCCCAGATCTTCGCGAGCTCGGCCTGCACAGGCGTGGTCTGCACGATCGGGGCGCCGAACACGCCGAACAGCTCGGCCACCACCTCGCCCGAGCGAGCCCCGACGCCGCCGACGATGCACGGCAGCGACTCGATCTCCTCCAGGAACCGTCCTGCTGCGATCCGCTCGGGCGCATGGGCCACATACACGTCCTCGCCGATCTGAAAGCCGCGGTGCTTGGTCAGGTAGCCCGCCACGAATTCGGTCGTGCCGGGCGCGACAGTTGAGCGCAGGGTGAGCGCATGTCCGGGTTGCAGCGCGCCGAGCAGATCGTCGAGCGCGGAACGGATGTCGCGCATGTCGATCTCGATGTGCGAGAACGAGGGTGTGCCAAGCGTGATAACGATGTGCTTGGCGTTGGCGGCGTCGGCGACGCGCTCAGACAGCGCCAGCCGCCCGCCTGCCTGCCCCCCGCTATGGGAGGTGCCTTTTAGGGTGTTCGTGGTGACGCGATCGAGCAACTCCTGGGCGCCGGTCTCCTGGAAGGGCATCGCTCCCTCTCGCACTGAGCCGAGTCGAGCACGATCGTTGTCAATCCCGATCACCGACAGGCCGCGGTCGGCAAACGACAGCGCGAGCGGCAATCCGACGCGCCCGAGGCCGATCACCGAGACGTCGGCGGTGGTGTGAGAGTCGCTCATCGCAGCGCAGAGGTTATCGGCGTGGGTGCGGGCTCTCCGCAACGACGGCGGGCGACGCTCAGTCGCCGTTGTGCGTTTTGGGGTATCTGTTGCGCTCGCGCATCCATTGTCTCAGGAACCCGGCAACGAAGCGAGGGTTTTGGCTGGCGTAGCGCCGCCACAACCGTTTCGGCTCGCGCGAGAGCCTGTAGGTCCACTCCAGTCCGTTGCGTTGCATCCAGCTCGGCGCCTGCGAGACGATGCCGGCGTGGAAATCGAACGCGGCGCCGACCCCGACCAGCAGCGGGGCCTTCAGCAGCGGGCGCATCTCGCTCATCCACAGCTCCTGCTTGGGCTGTCCGGTCCCTACCCACACCACCTTCGCATCCGACGCGTCGATCTCGGCGATCACGCGCTCGCGCTCGGCGGGCGTGAGTGGGCGAAACGGGGGCGACCAGCCGCCGGCGATGCGCAACCCAGGAAAGCGTTCGCCGAGACGCTTGGTGAGTAGCGCAAGCGCCTCATCGGAGCGCCCTCCGTACAGATAGATGGGCGTGCCCGTGCGCGCTGCGTGCGCGCAGTAGCACTCCATCAGGTCTGGCCCATACACGCGCGTGGCGCGCGCGTGGCCGAGCAGGCGCAGTGCCCACACGAGCGGCTGGCCGTCGGGCACGGCCAGCGTTGCACCGAGCACGGCGCGCATCGTGGCGGGGTCGTCGTGGGCGGACATAATCAAGTTGACCGCCGCCGCGGTCAACCAGCCGTGCGCACCGGACTCGACCATCGCGTCCATCCAGCGGACTACCTCCTCGTAGTCGGACACTGCGAGCGGCACGCCCAGGATCTCCACGCGCGGCGGTGGCGCCGGGACGGTGGATGTCGCAGAACCGGAGATTGGTCGAAAGCCTACCCGCGCGCTGCGCCCCCGCGTCCGGCTGTCCGATAGCACGGCGCATGAGCCCATCGCCGTTGAGTCGCTATCGAGCCGAGCGGCTGCTGCGCAAGGGGTTCCCCGAGCTGCGCTCCAAGGTGCTCACGGTCGTACGCTCGCAGTTGCGCGGAAAGGGCATCACGCTCGATCCAGCCGATCTGGAGGCGTGCTATGCCCAGGCGTGGCAGGGGTTGTATGCGCTCGTGCTCGGCGGCCAGCGGGTCGAGAACCCCTCGGCATGGTTGGTGCTGGTGACGTTTCGCCGCGCGATCGACGAGAGTCGTGCGGCGAGTCGTGCGGGGGTCGTGGGGGGAGGGGAAATGGGTGCGTGCCCATCGCGGTTGGACGCCCAGGCACCTGACCTGGCGGGCGAGCTCGATGACCGCACGCGCCTGCGGCAGGTGTTCGAGGCGATGCGCTGGGCGCTCTCCGCGCGCGAGTGCGAAGCGGCTTCGCTCTGTTACCTGCAGGGCTTGTCTCGCGCGGAGGCGGCCACACAGATCGGGATCAGCGAGGCGCGCATGCGCAAGCTGATGGAGGGCGCCGGCGCGGGGCGGCCGGGTGTCGCGGTCAAGGTCGGCGAGCTGCTCGACACGATCAAGGGCGGTGGCTGGTGCGAGCAGCAGTCCTCCCTGATGCGCGCCTATGCATTTGGGATCCTCGACCCCGACGGCGAGCGCCACGCGCTGGCCGTGGCCCATTGCAACGCGTGTCCCGCCTGCCGTGCCCACGTGGCGTCGCTGCGTGGCCTCGCGTCGGTGCTCCCGCCGCTGCCGCTGCTCTCGCGGCTCGTGCTCGCGGGCGGAGCCGGCACGACGGCAGGGGCGGGCGTTGGTGGCGGAGCGACCCCCCTTGCCGGGGGGCAGGCAGGCTCGGGGATTGCCGGCTCGCTTGCGGCCAAGTTGGCCGTCACGGCATTGGTCGTGCTCGGCGCCGGCTATGCGGTGCTCGGCAGTCGCGCCCACGGAAGTCCCGCGCCCCGCCGTCCCGCGGTCGTGTCGCGGTCGGTCCCGAGCGGCGCGCGCTCGCGGGCTTCATCTTCGACCGGAACCCGCACTACCACTGCCCACCGCGCCCGCCGAGTAACGAGCCACTCCTCTCCGCGTCACACGCGCTCGTTGCGCAACACGCACCCCGCGGGCGAAGCGGCAGCGCGCGAGTTCGGGCCCGAGCGAGTTCTCACGACCGCGTCACCCGCGCGGAGGTCCACACACCCCGGTGCAGCCACCAGCGAATTCGGGTTTGAATAGCCCCCGCTCAGTCGCGGGGGAATACCTGCGCCAGCCGCCTCAGCGCGAGCGGGTTGCCGCGCGGGCGCAGCCTGCCGGTGGCAACCGCGCGCATCGGGTTCAGCCGGTTCCCGACGATGTCCACCCAGTCCTGCCACGACACGCGCAAGCGCAGATCCGGATTCGGCACGGTGCCTCGCTCGACCGCGCTGGAGCCGTTGTCGACCGTCAGATGCCACGCCTCCACGTCCGGGTCGGTGAACTCCCACTGGAACGTGTTCGGGCGCTTGAGACCGTGCTTGGGGTTGACCTGGCGGCGCACCGTGTCGAACAGCAACGCAACGGTGTCTTCGTCACGCTTGCTCGGGGCTTCGCGCACGCCGATGATGTTTGCCTGCGCCAGTGTCCTGCCGCGCTCGGAGATCTCCTCGAAGTTCAGTCCCGGAGGCAGCACCGCGGGGCCGGGCAGCTCCTCGACCGGCAACCCAGCGGAACGCAGCTTGGTGTACATCGACTTGGGGCCCTCGGCACCGATCCGATCGAACGAGTACCCAAAGCACGTCAGGTAGCGCTCGTCCCAGTTAGGCGGCATCAGCACCTGCCCGAGATACGGGCTGATTTCGCGCAGCAGGCCCGCAACGGCCTTCGGCACGCGCGCGTCTTCGCGGTTCAGATCGGAGATGAGCTTCACCCCGAAGCCGATGTGGCGCTGCTCGTCGGCGGAGATGTTGTCCATTCCTTGGCGAAACGTCGGCAACAGGTTGCGCTCCTCCAGATAGGTGCAGATCATGTGCTGCCCCGGCTGCGCCAGCGTGGCCTCCACGACGATGTGGTACAGCGTCACCGCGGCCGCCAGCTTCGGCTTGGAGCGATCGGCGCGCAGCTCGTCGGCCATGCTGTCCAGGCGCTCGAAGATCTTGCGGAAGCCGGGCGTCAGCTGCGGCTTGACCGCGTTCAGCCCGCTCGCCATCGAGCCGTCGCCGATCCCGCACACCTCGTGCATGAAGCGCTTGAAGAACACCGCGTGGCGCGCCTCGTCGACCTGCTGGGTGGTGAGGAAATACTTCTGCTCCTCGAGCGGCGCTGCGTCGATGTAGGGCGACAGGTTGTCTGCCACTGCGTCCTCGCCCCAAAAAAACAGTCCGTAGTTCCACAGTGCCGCCTGGCGCTCGAACTCGGTGAACTCCTCACGCCACTGGCGCGCGTCCTCGGTGAAGTCGAGCTCCATCGCGCTCCAGTTGCCCTTCTCCCAGCGCGCATACAGGTCTTCGTAGGAGATCGCGTCGGCCGGAAGGCTGCCCAGCGCCGTGGCGTTGGTGGGGGCCGATGTTGCCGTACTTGCCATGGGCATGCTCCTGTTCGAACCGTTGGTTTGGCTGGACAGCCAGTACTGGGGAATCTAGCGGATATACGGTCTACACGCCAGGCAGACACAAGCACGTGTAGTGCACCGTGAATACCCGTTTGGCAAGCGTGGGCGCGAGCGCGTGCAGCCCGCGTCGCATCCCCCACTTGCCGAGCGCCGCCGCGCGTGCGGCGGGTGTGCTCGCGAAGAAGCGATGCACCTCCAGGGGGAGTGGGTCCTCCAGCTCGCCCGCAACGTGCAATCCCGCCTGCGCCACGATCGCTCGCGCGCTCGCGCGGCTGAGATGCTGCAGATGGCCGACTTCGTCGGCGTGCGCGCGCTTGCCCGCGCGCTTGGCCGACAGGTTGTCCTCCAGCGGTACCTCCACCACCACTGCTCCACAGACGCGCGCCACCTCCCCCAGCAGCCCGGCCGGGTCAGGCACGTGCTCGAGCACATGCGAGACGATCCCCAGCTCATAGGCGCCGTCCGGTGCCGGCAGGTGTGCGCCGTCATACAGCCCCACCGAGTCGATCTCCGCGCGTGCGCTTGCGATCTGCACTGCTGCCGCGGTGATCTCCACGCCGTGCAGCGCCCCACCAAAGCCGCGCACGTGCAGCTCGCTCAGCAGTGCTCCGTCGCCGCAGCCCACCTCCAGGGTGCTCGTCGGGCGGATGTCGGCGTCCGCGCACAATTCCATCACGTGGTCGGCCTTGCCCTTCGCTCCCAATGCGCGCCAGCGTGCATACAGCTGGGCTCGCTCGCCCTGGTGGGCATAGGAGTCGTCGTAGAAGCCGACCAGTTGCTCGTGGTCTGACGCTGCTGCCCGCGCGGACGGTCGGTCTTTCGCGGCGGATGGAGTCGCGGTCGATGGGCGTTTGGCGGGGGATTCGGTCACTGTGGCGATTATGCTGGCCACGATGACGCGATGGCTGAAGGTGTCGCTGCGCGAGGCGCCGGCCACCGTCCCGGCGCTGGCGGCTGTCGTGCTGCTCGTCGTGTGGGCCACCAGCCAAGCAGGCTACCCGCTAACCCACTGGGCACCAGGCGGCCTGATCCTGCTCGCCCTGCTCGGGATCGCTCTGCTCGCGGTGCCATTGCGCCTCGCCGAGATACCGCTGAGCGTCAAGCTCGCGCTTGCCTGTCTCGCGGCCTACACCACGCTCAGCTACCTCTCGATCCTGTGGGCCGACGTGCCAGGCGACGCATGGGAAGGCGCCAATCGCACGCTGCTCTACCTGTTCGTGTTCGCGCTGTTCGCGCTGTGGCGCGGCCGCGGCGCCAGTGCCGCTCTGTTGCTCAGCGCTTGGACGCTCGCGCTGATCGGGCTTGCGGCCTACGTTGCGCTACGGGTGGACGCCTCGACCGGCAAGAGCTTCGCGGCCCTGTTTGCCGGCGAACGCTTGAGCTACCCGGTGGGCTACCCCAACGCCACCGCCGCTCAGTGGCTCATGGCGTTCTGGCCGGCATTGCTGCTCGCTCGCGGCGCGCGGCTGCCGGCGGCCTTGCGTGGGGTGCTCGCCGGGGGCGCGGTCGTGCTCGCCGACGTTGCCTTGCTCAGCCAGAGCAGAGGCTCGCTGTACGCCACACCGACGATGCTCGTGCTTGTCTTCGCGTTCGTTCCGCAGCGGCTGCGCACATTCGCCACCGCTGTGCCGGTTGCGTTCGGGATCGGCCTCACGGCGCCGCTCCTGCTGCGCGTCGGTGACCGCATCCAGAGCAACCAGAGCCCTTACGCGGCCGTCCACACGGCCGTCCTCGCGATGTTTGCGGCTGCGCTACTGGTTGGCTTCGTGGTCGCCGCGTCCGCGGCGCTCGAGAGTCGTCGCTCTATCTCGCCGGTGCTGGCCAAGAGGGTGAGGCGAGGGATGACGATCCTCGCGCTGGCGACGCTGCTTGCAATCGTGGGGGGCGGTCTGGCGGTGGTGGGCAATCCGCTGACACGCGTTCGCCACGGCTGGGAAAGCTTCAAGGGCGGCTACTCCGCGGACGCCACCGGCGGCAACCGCCTGCTCAGTGGCCTTGGCAGCAATCGCTACGACTTCTACCGGGTCGCGCTCGACGAATTCAAGAGCCATCCGCTGGTGGGGATCGGCGCCGACAACTTCCAGCAGCAGTATCTGGCGCATGGTCGCAGCGATGAGACCCCGCGCTACCCCCACAGCGTCGAGCTGCGCACGCTCGTCGAGACGGGCCTGCTCGGCGCCCTGATCGCCGTCCTGGGACTCGCCGCGGCGCTGCTGGCCGGATGGCGCGGGATGCGCAGCGTCGATCCACTCGGACAAACGGTCGCTGCCGCCGCGCTCGCAGGCTTTGCCTACTGGACTGTCCACGGCTCGTTCGATTGGTTCTGGGAGTTCGCGGGCCTTGGCGCCTCAGCGTTTGCGCTGCTCGGGGTGGCGTGCTCGCTTGCCCCCCAACCCGGCTTGGCGCCGGTCGGAGAGAGCTCTCGCGGCGCGCGCGCAGGCGATGGCGCGCGGGAGCGCGACGCGCGGGTGAGGGGAGGCGATGCTCACGCGCGCACGAAGCGCCGCCGCCCGATCGGCCGCCTGTGCCTGATTGCGCTCGCAAGCGTGCTCGCGCTGGCCGCAGCCGGGTCGCTGGTGGCGCCGTGGCTTAGCGAACGCCAAATCCAAAGCGCGGCGCGCGTCTGGCCGAAGGCGCCGCTGGTGGCGTATGCCCGCTTGAACGACGCCGCGAGCCTCAATCCGCTCAGCGATGAGGCCTACTTGGTGGCCGGAAGTATCGCATCGCGCTTCGGTGACCTCGCTCGTGCTGAGCATGATTTCTCGCTGGCTCTCGAACGCGTGCCCGGCGACGCCTACGCCACGCTCGAGCTCGGCGCGATTGCCTCGGAAGCGGGAGACCGCGCGCGGGCTCTGGCGCTGTTGGAACGGGCCCTGCGACTGAACCCCCGTGACCCGCTCACACGCGAAGCGCTGCAGACAGTACGTTCGGACAAGCGTGTGAGCGTGGACGCGTTGAACCGCTCGATCCTTCTCAAAGCTGAACGTCTCGCGTAAAAAATTCGATGTTTCGAGGGTTATTCCCTGGAGACTGTCGCCTACCTTCGCTAGCGTATGGAGCCAGTCCGGTTGGCCCTAGACCCCGGCGTCTTGTCGGATGTCACACGCGGGTAGATCGGATGCAGCACAGCCAAAGCGCCAGCGGTGCGAGGCGCGATCCGATCCGTAGAAGGCAAGGAGAGCAAGCTTTGTGTTGCTCAAGCCAAGTCAGGGAACCCAAGGTAGGGAAATGAATTGTAAGAGGAGGATCGCATCGGTGCTGGCCTTGGCGGGTTTCCTGTGCATGTCGGCTTCCCCGCTCGCCTCCGCCGGTCCGCTGTTGAGCGGCTACGGCGGTCCGGGCGGTGGAGAACAGGCGATCATCGGCTCGGCATTGCTGGGTGGACCGCACGGAGGATCCGGAACGGGGGGCTCGTCGGGGTCGGGAGGGTCGCAAGGGTCGCGCGGGGCTAGTGGCGGCGCTTCCGGCGGTAATTCCGGTGGGAGCGCCTCCAATGGCTCTGGCAGAGGTCGAGAAGGCGCGAGCGGATCGACAGGAGGAACGGCGGTCTCCTCCGGTCGGGCGACCGTCCACGACGGCAGTGCGTCGCACGTGCGCGTCAACACCCGTCCCCAGCCCCCCCGTCCTCAGTCCCGCAGCGCTGGTCCCCAGCCCCATAGCGCGGGCGCGGCTGTCTATGTTTATCCGAGGTCGCTACGTCTGGCCTCAGCCGATTCTTCCGTACTGGCGATATCTGGCGGTGATCTGCTCGCGTTGATCGCCACGATCGCTTTCCTTTCCCTGGTGGGTGTGCTGACGGCGCGGCTCGTCCGACTACAGCGTTAGGCCCAGCCAACCGATAGAGAACCGAGCGCCCTCATGGGCGCCTCGATCGAATGAGAATCTCACAACAAACATCCACGACAGTCCCCCTGACCGGCCAGCTACCGGTCAGTCGCGACGCGCCGTTTCCCCACCACACACAGCGCGGAGTCTTCCAGGGTCCGTTGCAATGGCTGTTCGAGGGGACCGGCTGGAATCTCCTGCGCCCCACCGTCGACCTGCTGCTCATGTCTGTCGGGGTGATCGTCGCCCTCGGCGGCGTCGGCGCTACGTTCGAAGTATCCACCGGGAGCGCTCCGCTGCTCGCGTTGCCGCCGATCGCACTATTGCTGCTCTATCTGCGCGGTCTCTATCGAACGCGGCTGCGATCGATGATCCTGGACGCGGTCGTCCCGGTCATAAGCGCCGTGTCGGTAGCGGCGATGGCGGTCGCGATGTTCGGATCGTTCTCCAATGGCACGGTCCCGAGTCCGCATGACTGGATACGGGCATGGCTATTTGCTTTGTTTGGGCTCGGACTGGGTCGCAGCGCACTGGCGCTAGCTCAGCGCTTCGCCCGCAGTCGCAGGCTGGTGGGCAAGCCCGTCTTGATCATGGGCGCGGGTCTCGTTGGATCTCAGGTTGCCCGCCGCTTGGACAACCATCCCGAGTACGGACTGGCGCCTGTCGGTTTCCTCGACGAGGATCCCCGCTCGATCGCCGAGGTCGGAGGACGCGATGTGCCCGTGCTCGGCACAGCTGAGGATCTCGACAAGATCGTCGAGCGCACCGGAGTGCGCAACCTGATCGTCGCGTTCTCCTCGGTCGCCGACGCCCGTATAAGCCGCTTGATCCAACGTTGCCAAGAGCTTGGCATCGAGGTCTCCGTCGTGCCGCGCATGTTCGACACGATCAACGACCGCGTCGGCTACGACACGGTTGGGGGACTACCGCTCCTATCCTTCTCCGGCGTCAACCCCAAGGGCGTGCAGTTTGCGATCAAGCATGTGATCGACTGGGTGTCCGCCACTCTGTTGCTGATCGGGCTCTCGCCTGTGATCGCACTCGCGGTGATCGCCGTGCGTCTGAACTCTCCTGGCCCCGTCCTATTCCGCCAGCGACGCGTCGGTCGAGACGGGACTGAATTCGACCTCTACAAGTTCCGCTCGATGCGAATCGCTTCGGCGCCCGTCGTGCAGGCTGCCGGCGCGGATATCGGCGCACTCGAGAACATGCTCGCCCTCGACACCGCCCCCGGCGGCGTCGAGGGCGAGGATCGGCGCACGCTGGTGGGACGTGTCCTGCGCCGTACGTCGATCGATGAGCTACCTCAGCTGTTCAATGTGCTGCGCGGCGATATGAGCCTAGTCGGCCCTCGCCCCGAGCGTCCCGAGTTCGTCGAGCTGTTTGGACGCGACATCGCCCGCTACGGCGACCGTCATCGCGTCAAGTCCGGCATCACAGGCTGGGCCCAGGTGCACGGATTGCGCGGGCAGACCTCGCTCGCGGAACGAGTCGAGTGGGATAACTACTACATCGCGCACTGGTCGTTGGCACTCGACCTGAAGATCGCGCTGCTGACGATCGTAGCCTTGTTCCGCAAGGCCGATTAACGCACTCAGACGCGCGCGCGCGCTGCCCTCGCGGTACCCATCCAGTACTGAAACACATGGACCGACAGGCCGCGTGTGCCCAGCGCCTTCGGAAGCACGATCGAATAGCGGTTGAAGCGGTCGAGTGTGAACAGCGACCTGTATACCGCGCGCCTGGCGTTGAACACTTCCAGCTGCATGTAATCGCCGACCGGACCGGAGCCGCTTGCGACCATGCGACCTCCCTGCCGCCTCAAGCGTACGGTCACCGGGCTCGGTTGCCCAAACGGGGAGACGAGCACATTGCGCAGCGCTTCGAAGGAGGGCTTCTGTGCCCCGGTTTCGGTGAGTACGCCGAAATCTTCCCTGGTCGAGCCCTGCAGCTCATACACGATCTCAGCCGCGATCCACGGAGTGCGAGCCAGCGAGCGGAACACGTTGGACAGGTTGGCCGCCTGCACCTGCGTGGTAACGCATGCCTGTTCCTGCTGCACGCGTTCACGCGGCCAGCAACTACTCCATCCGAACTCGTCGAGCCACAATGGCTTGGAGTCGTGGTTGGCGATCTGCACTTCATGGATGTTGCGCAACGACGCAAGCACCAGGTTGTAGAAGTGAACTGAGAGACCGTCGTAGTAGCCCTTGATCCCGGCTGCATACAGTTCGCGCAGGAAAGCCCCGTTGGAGCCGACAATCGAGCCCGCAAGCACGGGCATCGCCGGATCGGCGTGCTTGATCGCGGGATACGCGGCGCGCAGGATGGCCGCGTAGTGGCGCGCCTTCTGCGGTCCAGCGAGGTAGTCTTCGTTGGCCTGATCGGGCTCGTTCCACACTTCGATCGCGGCGAGCTTTGACCCGTAGCGAGCGGCGAGGAACGCCGCAAACGATCCATATGCCCTGGGTTCGCTCGGTGGCCAAGCACCTGCCTTGCTGCTCTTCCCCGGCACGCAGCTGCTCAGCAACGAAGGTGGCGCTGAAGATGCCCAGCAAGGTGTGCCCATCACGAGCGCGATCACCTTGATCCCGGCGGCCGAGGCCTGATTTAGGAGATAGTCGGTGAACGCCAGCGCGGGCTGGTAGATCTGGCCCTGCTGGCTCGGTTCGAGTGTCGACCAAGGGATTTCCACGCGGATCGCGTGCGCGCCCACCGAGTGCGCCCATTCGATCTGCTGGTCGACGCTCGCCTGCGATGCTCCGAAATTGATGCCCGTCATGTTGACCCCCCCTAGCGGAGGCGCCGTGCGAACAGCGCTGAGCGGGCTCGTGTTGCCCGTGGGAGCCAGCCATGCGAACGCGACCATCACCGTGGCCAGCGCCACCGCCAGCCTGCGGGTGTCATATCGCATATCCCACACAATAGTTCGCCTTGGAACGGATCCTCGCCGTGCGCATGTCCCCATGCGCACGCTCCAAGCCACCAGCTACGCTTCTCTGCTGATGTCACCCACATGGATATGGCTGCAAGGGGCAATCGTGGTGTTCGTGCTGATCGGAATGATCATCGCTATCACCAAGCTCGCCTGAATCGCCATAGCGCGTCGTCGGCGATCAGCGCCGTCGTCGGAGGATGCCGCGAAGCCTCGGCGGGTGTGGAGGGTGCTCGACGGGACAGGGAGGTATCTCTTCTCCGGCCAGGACCGCGGCCGGCACCGCGCGGGTAAGCCAATCGGTCAGCTCGCCAAGACCCGCCTCGGCGAGCTCGGCGGCAATGCCCGGTGGACGCCGCTCCGCGTCGTGCGCATCTGAGGCGACGTTGTGCACAAGCCCGTCCGCCACCAGGCGGCGCGCGAAGCGGCGCACCTCGCCGCCGAAGCGTCCGACCAGCGACCCCGCGGTGATCGATGTGAGTGCGCCCGCGCGGACGAGCGACTCGAGTGTCGCGGGATCGCGGTGGAAGGCGGGGCAGCGCTCGGGATGGGCGATCACCACGCTACGCCCAGCGCTCTGCAGCGCCAGCACCACCCCGTCGAGGCCAGTGGCGAGAGGAGTGAAAGGTGGCTCCAGCAGTATCCACGGACCCCCGCCAAGACTCAAGCGCTCGAGCTCGCCCGGCTCGATCTCTTCCACGCGCGTCATCGCGATCTCAGCGCCCGTGAGAACCTCGAGCGCGATCCCCTCAACCGATAGACGCTCGTTGACCTCGCCCGTCAGCCGTGCGATCGTGGCGGCCTCGTTCTGATAGTGCCAGCTCACGTGCGGGGTGGCCACGAGTACGCGCGTTCCCCTCGCCGCCGCGGCGCGCGCGAGAGCGACCGACCCCTCGATCGTCTTTGGTCCGTCGTCGATGCCGGGAAGCACGTGGCAGTGAAGGTCGATCACTCTGGTGGAGAACGATATGCGAGCAGCCAACCACTGATATCCGCCGCTGGGCGGATATGATCGGTGGCCCAGTCACCGCGCGACTCCAGTCGCAGCCAAGGGAGGGTCATGTTCAGATCGATTGTGGTTGGAACGGACGGTTCGGACACCGCCGGTCAGGCTGTCCGCCAGGCGGTCGACCTCGCCAAGTCAGTCGGAGCAACGCTAGAGCTCGTGAGCGCCTACGAGCCCGTGCCTGCGCAACGATTGCGCGAGGAGCGCCGTGACATGCCCGAGGATCTGCAGTGGGCGATCAGTCCGCGCGAGGACGTCGAAGCGACACTCGAGGCTGCCGCCGAGCTGGCCCACAAAGCGGACGTAGCGGTCAACGTCTACCCACGCCAGGGAGACCCTGCGGATGCGATCCTCGATGTCGCCGAGGAGCGCGAGGCCGACCTGATCGTCGTCGGCAACAAGGGTATGACTGGCGCCAAGCGCTTCCTGCTGGGCTCTGTGCCAAACAAGGTGTCCCACCACGCTCCCTGCTCGGTGCTCATCATTCGCACCACCTGAGCCGGCCCACCGCGTGTGGCGCCCGCCGAGATGGTTGCGTCTGGCAGCGTTGCTCGTCGCGGCGATCATCGTCGCGACAGCCATTGCCGCCAGACCGGACGCCCAGCCGGCTGGCAGATTCGAACTCGGCGTAGTGGGGGGCACCGATCCACTGGTCCAGCCGCGTGAGGCGAGCCGGCTCGGCGCCAGGCTCGTGCGCGTGGAATTCTCGATCGACGATTCGCCGCGGCAAATGGCGGCTGTGATCGGCGCCTACGCGCGAATGGGCGTGAGGGTACTTCCGCTCGCGGCCTTCGAAGGTCGTGTGCCCTCGCAAGTCGAGGCAGAGCATCTCGCGAGCTGGGCGGCGGCCTTCGGACCTGGTGGCTCATATTGGAGTCACCACCCCGGAGGCAAGGCCGCGATCCTCGACATCGAGTTCGGCAACGAGACGAGCTACGGCTATCAGTTCGACGGATGTGGACCCGGCTGCCCCGGCTACATGCCACGCGCCCGTGCCTACGCGCGCTCCTTCGCCTCGGCACAGCAGGCGGTTGTCGGACCGCGAGGAAACTCGCGGGTCGGCCTACTCGCGCAAGCCGACTACGGGGGCGACGGTAGCGAATGGGTCAACGGCATGTTCGACGCCGTGCCCAACCTCGCCAAGCTGGTCGCCGGCTGGACGGTTCACCCCTACGGACCACGCTCCTGGTGGCAGCAGAGCCTCGATGACCTTGTCAGCCAGACGCAGGCGCGGGGAGCGCCTGCCAGCATCCCGATCTACATCACCGAGCTGGGCATCGCGAGCGACAACGGTCCATGCCTAACCGAAAACTACGGTTGGAGTCCATGCATGACCTACGCGCAAGCTGCTCAAGCACTCAGCTCGACGGTCAGCGAAATCCGCGCGCGCTACGGATCGCGCATCCGCTCGATCTTCGTCTATCAGCTGGCCGATCAGCGCTCTCCCGGCTACAGCAACAATCGCGAGGGCTACTTCGGGGTGCTGCGCAAGAACGGCGCGCCCAAGGGCGCCTACACCACGGTGGTACGGTCGTTGCTGCTGGCGAATCCATAGTGTCCCAACCGTGCCCGATGCCCCCAGCCCCACCTTCCCCGTCGCGCCATCTGCGTGTGACCTGGCAGTCGTCGGAGGTGGAATCCTAGGACTGGCGGTCGCACGCGAGCTGCTCTCTCGCCACCCTCACATGAGCGTCGCGGTGCTCGAGCGAGAGCCCGCGCTTGCAAGCCATCAGACGGGTCACAACTCCGGAGTCATACACGCCGGCATCTACTATGCCCCCGGTTCGCTGAAGGCACGTCTGTGCGTCGCCGGTGCAAGCGAGATGTACGAGTATTGCGAGCAGCGCGGTATCGCTCATGAGCGCTGCGGCAAGCTGATCGTCGCCACCGATCCATCTGAGCTTCAGCGGCTCGCCGAGCTGGAGCGGCGCGGAGCCGCCAACGGAGTTCCCGGCATGCGTCGCCTGGGCGCGGAGGAGCTCTCAGAGATAGAGCCGCACGTCGTCGGAATCGCCGGCATCTTCTCGCCCGCGACGGGGATCACCGATTTTGGCGCGGTCGCACATGCCCTCGCCGAGGACGTGGTCGATGCGGGCGGAGCCGTGGTCACGGACTGCGGCGTGGAGCATGTGCGGGCAGGCTCGCGCAAGCTGCGCCTCGTGCACGAGCGTGGAGAGATGGAGGCCGGCCACGTCGTGTTCTGCGCAGGCGCATGGGCCGATCGCCTCGCCGTGCGGTGCGGTGCGGATGCCGACCCGCGGATCGTTCCTTTCCGCGGCGCCTACCTAAGGCTACGACCGCACAGGCGCGATCTCGTGCGCTCGCTCATCTATCCGGTTCCGGACCCCGCCCTGCCATTCCTCGGTGTGCACTTCACGCGAACCATCAAGGGAGAGATGCTGATCGGGCCGACCGCATTGCTGGCCGGGGCACGCGACGCATATGACCTGCGGCGGATTTCGCGCCACGATCTGCTCGACACGCTGCGCTGGCGCGGCTCGTGGCGAATGTTCCGTCGTTGGTGGCGCACGGGTATGACCGAGATCCACCACGCGTGCTCACGCAATGCGCTGGTCGCCGCCGCCGCGCGCTACGTGCCGGAGATCGGCGTCGATGACGTGGAGCCGGCATTCGCCGGCGTGCGCGCCCAGGCATTGAGACGCGACGGCTCGCTGGTGGACGATTTCGTCTTCTCCGCCACCGATCGTGCCCTACACGTTCGCAATGCGCCCTCACCGGCCGCGACCTCCTCGCTGGCCATCGCAAGACACGTGGTGGATCAGGCGCAGAAGACGTTCAGGCTATGACTCGGGGACCGGAGGGCTCGCTCTACGGATTGCCGCGAGCGCGCTGTCAGGATCGAGATCGGAGCTCAACCCGTCGATCGACGGTCGCAATGAGCTCGGCAGCAGGCGGCTGACCAGTTGCGCCCGTCTCCCGAATGGGACCACGGCATGGATCGCTTGTATCTGCATCTCGAGGTCGATCACGCGCATCACCTCAAGCGGTCGCAGGTGCCGTACGGTCTGCGTGGGCAACGGTGCGTCAGAGATGGCCTCCTCGGATACGAGGGTCACGTCGAGGCCTTCATCGTGCAGTCTCCCCAACCAGTGCGTCGCGGCCTGCGTCGGCTCTCCGCGACCCGCGAGCGCAACCACCTTGGGCAGTGAGGCCGCGCGTCGCCCAAAGTGTCCGTGGCTTGTCGTCTGGGCAGATGACTCCGGCATGACCGGGGGTTCCCGCCCGCCCCCCCTCATGAGTACACGTGTCCAGACAAGCGTGTCGCTTATAGCGTCCAGCCAGATCTTCAACAGGCCACGCCAGCCGTCGCGCCATCCACGGTCGATCACGGTCCGATAGCCGATCTTTGCGAGCGGACGCAGCAAGATGCCCATGACATAGGCGCCGGGATCTGTCGGTCTGCGCAAGTGCTGGCTCTCGAGCCGGGCGTAGCTCCATACGTCTGACAGGGCCTCGCCGATCGTGGCTGCCAGCTCGTGCTCGAGGTCCCCGTCCAGGATGGTTGGGCGCTCGGCCTTCTCGAGGCCCTCATGCACCGCCCGCGACTGATCGTGACGGTACACCCCGCGGCGGAACAGCCTGGAGCGGTACGCCGGATACTTCGCCGAGGGTCCGAGCACGCCGCCGAGGAACCGATTGCGCAGCGCACACACGGCTATGTCGGGGCCGCCTCCCCGCTCGGCCAGCAGTGCTTCGATGCTGCGCCTCAGCACGGGCGAGACGCGCTCGTCGGCGTCCACCTCGAGGATCCACTCGCAGGTGGAGGCGTCGATTGCGACATTGCGCTGGCGCGCATATCCGGGCCAAGGATTCTCGATAACGCGCGCACCCGCTTGGTGGGCGATCTCCACGGTACGGTCGCTCGACCCGCCGTCCACCACGATGATCTCGTCGCAAAAGGCCAAGCTCGCGAGCGCTGCCGGTAGCCGGTCCTGCTCGTTTTGGACGATCAGGCACGCAGCCACGCGCTCTCGCGCGGCTGGTGAGGGCTCTTGGGTCGCTGCGTTCTCGGTCGAGGAATCAGATGTCGGCATTGCCCTATGCCGGGTGCGGCCTGTGGTGGCGCTGCAGAGATGAGCGAACGGCGTCCGTGACGCGCTGTCCGGCGAGCCACCCGTCGTCGCGAGCGCGGCGCAGGAATCCATTGCCGGCGACGTTGAAGCGACGGGCCATGCGCGTAGTGTCCGCGCAGTCGCAGCGCAGCCGGCGGATGCGTCCGCTGCACACCTCGCGTGCGGCACGACGCAGGCTCAGCCCCTTCTCAGCGGGCAGATGCCACAGGCCCAACGCCAGCGGATCGTCGATCCGGGGCGCGTCGTGTCGAGGCCCCGTCCAAATGCGCCGGGCGACTCCGGAGAGGTCGTGATAGCGCACGAGGCCAAGTGCTCCCGCGAGCGTCAGCAGCTGCTCCTCGGTCGGAAGCACCTTGTCGACTTGCGCAAGCCGCTCATCGAGCGCATCGCACGTCGCCACAAGCGCTCGCAGCGCGTCAGGGGTGCCGCTCAACAGCTCTCCGCCGATCCAGGGGGGTGGTTGCTCGAGACGAACCCCTCCGTCGAGCTCGGATGCCAGCTCGCCGATCTCTTTTCGCGTGCGTCCAACAGCGGCTGCATCGGCGACCAGCCAGTCAGGGTCGTAGGGGGCCTCGATCGCCCCAATCCGATCCTTCGCGGGCGCGCTGGCGAACATCAAATCCGCGTTTGGCCACACACAATCCAGATCGGTCAGCCAAAGTTGTCGTCCCTCCGGCTGCCCCTCGACGGCGGCAAGGATCGCGTCGAGCACATAGCGAGAGGCCATGAACATCTCGCTGCCGTCTGCCGGGCGGCGACAGTAGTCGGCGCGGATCATCTGCACGCCCAACGCGTCAAGCCGCTCGAGCAGCTTGACACCGGAGCGGCCGAGGATTCGTCGGTCCTCCAGATTCGTGGCAAGCGCCAAACAGCAGTCCACGTCCCGCAAGCGCAGCGATGCGGCCTGCGCGACGGCGCACTCCAGATAACGGCACGCCAAGTGCTCGGCGGAAGTAGAGGAGCGTGAGGAGGGATAGAAGAAGGCCTCGTCTCGCGTGTGTACATAGAGGTACTGGACGATCAGAGGACTCAGGTTGGTGTCCATCGACTCTATGTTCGTGTCATCCCCGGGCGCACCTTCGAGCAGAGGATACAAGCGCCTCGTGTCTCCAAGTGGACGATGCGGGCTCCATTCGATATCCGATCGAGTTGCATCCGGGTATTCGTCTTTCCCGTGATAAACAGTGTGCCCTCTATGAAGATCGTAAGCATCATGACGACCAGCTCCAGCGGTGGCGCCGAGTTCGCCGCCGTCGAGCTGTTGCAGGCGCTCCGCGTGCGAGGTCACGACACGGTGATGCTCACCGACATGAGCGACATCGGGCGCGACACCGATGTGCAGGTGCGTCCCGTCGATATCGGACCCAAGCTGTCGGTCAGCGCCTGGTTAGGACTTGCCCTGAGATGGCCACGTTTGATGAGGCGTCTGCACCAAGCGCTGCGGGAACAGGAGCCCTATGACGTGCTGCTGGTCCACTACAAGAAGGAGCAGTTGCTGGCACGCATGCTGCCCCGCCGCATGAGGCGCGTCGTGGTGTGGGCCGAGTGGGGACCGGTGCCGTTTCCGTTGCGCAAGGGCCTGCCGCGTCTCGCATACCTGGCAGCCGCACGGGATGCTCGCCTGGTGATGTGCATCTCGCAGGGAACGCTTGACTCGGTCGAGTCGGTCGGGGTGAAACCGGACAAGCTCGTGGTGGTGCCAAACGTGCTGCGCACCGAGGACATTCGCTACACGGCCGAGGGGCGGGAACGAGTACGTCGCGAGCTGGGCATCCCCGCGGACGCGTTCGTGGTGGGATGCATCTCGCGCTTTCACCCCAAGAAGCGCAACGACGTCGTGATCGAGGCGGTGTCGCAGTTGCAGGACACCCGTGTCCACCTGATCCTCGCGGGCGCTGGTGAGACCGAAGCGCAGCTGCGCGAGCTGGCGGCGGCGCTGGGCGATCGCGCGCACTTCATCTCGACTCCGGGTGAGGAGGTGGCCGACGTGCTGTCCGCCTTCGACGTGTCCGTGTTCTGCCCCAGCCCCACCGAGGGGGCACCGCGAGCGGTGATCCTCGGGATGCTGGCCTCTCGCCCGTGCCTGTCGACCGGTGCTGAGGGCGTCGCCGACATGATCACTCCAGAGCTGGGTGCAATCGCCTCGCCAGAGAACGATCCGGCGTCGCTGCGGCCGCTGCTCGAGCGCTATCTGGACGATCCGCGACGGGTTGAGCTCGAGGGTGCCGCGGCACGCGCCCACGCCGAGCGAACCTACGCGGCGCCGGTGGTCGCCGAGCGGATCGAGGACCTCTTGAGGCGGGCAGGAGCGGCTTGAGCAGTGGCGCGGGGTCCGCTTGTGTCGGGACCCTTACGTATCATCCGCCGCCAGCGATGACCGTCGATACACAGCTTCAGAGTCTCCGGTTCGCGTGCCCGCGATGAGCCGCGCTGTGATCCTCGCGGGGGGCGAGGGAACTCGTCTGCGTCCATACACGACCGTGCTGCCAAAGCCGCTGATGCCGATCGGCGACCGTCCGGTGCTCGACATCGTCGTGCGCCAGCTCAAGGCCCACGGGTTCGGGCGGATAACGATCGCGACGGGCTATCTCGCCGAGCTGATCGAGGCGTTCTTCCGTGACGGCGAGGGCTACGGGATCCCGATCGACTACTACCGTGAGCACGAGCCGCTCGGCACCGTCGGCGCACTGGCGCTGATCGACGGGCTGGCCGACGATCACGTGCTCGTGATGAACGGCGACGTGCTCACCGACATCGACTACGGTGCGTTGCTCGAGCACCATCGAGACAGCGATGCCGCGGCCACAATCGCGACCAAGACGCGCCAGGTCCAGATCTCGCTCGGCGTGCTGCGCTTTGGGGAGGACGGCGATCCCACGCTGCTCACCGGCTACGACGAGAAGCCGTCGATTGACTACACAGCGAGCATGGGCGTCTACTGCTTCGCTCCGCGCGCTCTATCCCACATCGATGCGGGCGAGCGACTGGACTTTCCCGATCTGATCCTACGTTTGATTGCCGCGGGCGAGACGGTGAGGGCATGGCCGAGCCAGGACTACTGGCTCGACATTGGTCGCCACGACGACTACGAGCAGGCTCAGGAAGAGTTCGAGTCGGTCCGCGAGCGACTCATCCCACCCGACTGAGAGCGTCGCGGACGGCCTCCACGACCGTGTCCACCGCCGTCTCGTCCATCGAGGCGCTCAGCGGCAGCGCGCAGTGACGGTCAGCCACCTCGGCCGCCCGTGGGAGCCCGTCGACCGGCGCATAGCGGCGGTACCCGGTGAAGTTGTGCAGCGCCGGATACCACGTCGTCTGGATGCCGTTCGCTTTGAGATCGTCGCGAAAGCGATCGCGTGTGTCACGGTCGCGCAGCAACACGGGGAAAGCGAAGTGTGAAGCGCGCTGCACGGCCTGCTCGTCGAATGCGAGCTCGATCCCGGCGACGTCCGCAAGGCACTCACGGTAGGCACGCACGGTCGTGCGGCGCGCGTCGATCCCCTGCTCGAGACGCTTCAAACGGCTCAGCCCAAGCGCGGCGCGCGGCTCGTCCAAGCGAAAGTTGAAGCCGATGTCGACCACGTCGTAGGCGGGGTCGTGGCCGCGATGGCGATCCCACGTGCTGCTCGTCATCGCATGGGAGCGGAACAGACGCACACGCGCGTCGAGCGCCTCCTCGGCGGCGGTCACCATGCCACCCTCACCGACGCACAGCTGCTTCTTGGAGAAGAAGCTGAAGCAGCCCAGCTCGCCGACCGTGCCGACCTGGCGCCCGGCGTCGTCCACGCGCGCTCCGATCGCCTGGGCGCAGTCCTCGATCAAGACGAGCCCGTGCTCGTCGCACAGCTCGCGAAGCGCAAGGATCTCGGCCGGGTAGCCGCAGAAGTGCACGGCGATCACCGCCTTCGTGCGGGGGGTGATGCGGCGCGCGACATCCTCAGGGTCGATGTTGAAGTCCTGTGGGCTGCGCACGTCACACAGGACCGGCTCGGCCCCGACATAGCGTGGCGCGCCGGCGCTTGCCACGAAGGTGAAGGCGGGCACGATCACCTCGTCGCCGGGGCCGATCCCTGCCGCCAGGCAGGCGAGGTGCAGAGCCGCGGTGCCGCTCGAGACCGTCGCTACGTGAGCGATGCCCACGTAGTCGGCGAGCGCCTGCTCAAAAGCCTTCGTGCGTGGCCCCATCGTCAGCCAGCCCGAGCGCAGGCAGTCGAGCACCGCCTCCACGTCCTGCTCGGGTATGGCGATGTCGGTGAGCGGTACGCGCCAGTCGTTCACGGGGTCAGCACCTCGGCGAGCGCCGTGACGACCCTATCTTGGTCGTCGCCCGTCATGTGCGGATAGAAGGGCAGGGTCAACTCTGTGCGCGAAGCCAGCTCGGTGATCGGCAGCGAGACATCCGGGAAGCGTTCGCGGTAGGCCGTGAAGCGGTGGATCGAGGGGTAGAAGATGCTGGTCTGGATGCCGCGCTCGCGCAAGCTGGCGCTGACCTGCGCCTGGGTGCCATCGCGCTCGAGCATGATCGGCATCACGTAGCAGGTGGAGCTCGGTACATCCGTCTCCTTGAAGGGCACGATCAGCCCGGCAACCTGCCCCAGCAGGCTCCGGTAGCGCAGCGTGAGCTCGCGCCGTCGCGCGATGTCGGTCTCCAATCGCTCCAGGCGTGACAGCAACAGCGCCGCGCGCGGCTCGTCGAGGCGATAGTTGAAGCCGAGCCCCGTAACGTCGTAGGTGTCGGTGCGGCCACTGTGGCGATCCCAGGTGCCACTCGTCATCGCGTGCGAGCGGCGCGAACGCGCGAACGCCGCGACCTCGTCGCTATCGGTGCACAGCAGCCCGCCCTCGCCGACGGACAGCACCTTGTTGGAGAAGAAGCTGAAAGCGCCGGCAAGGCCCCAAGTGCCGAGCTTGCGTCCGCCGAGTGTCGCGCTGGGAGCGTGCGCGACATCCTCGATCAGCGCGATCCCGTGCGCGTCGCACAGCTCGCGCAGACGGTCGGCGGCCGCGGCGTAGCCGGCGAAGTGAACGACGCATACAGCCTTCGTGCGGGGTGTGATGCGACGCGCGACATCATCGGGATCGAGGCTCGGATTCTCGCGCGAGTCGATCTCGGCGAAGACCGGTGTGGCTCCGCAATAGAGCACCGCGTTGGCGGTCGCCGCAAACGTGAAGGACGGCACGATCACCTCGTCGCCGGGGCCCACGCCCGCGGCGAGATAGGCGAGATGCAGCGCCGCCGTGCAGCTCGACACGGCGATCGCGTGGCGCGCGCCGAGCTGGTCGGCAAATGCCTGCTCGAACGCGGCGGTGCGCGGCCCGAGCGTCAGCCACCCTGAGCGCAGGGTGTCGGCGACTGCCTGCAAGTCCTGCTCCTCCAGGCGCAGGTCGAACAGTGGCAGCTCGGGGAAGGCTTCGGTGGCGGCCATCGAGACGCGGGCGATCGATGCTAGGCGCCGGTGAGAATCACGGAATATTGCGGTAGCGGCCGTCGAACGGATCCCCAAAGGCGCCGGCGTCGAGTGCGGTGATGATCTCGGCGATCCCGTCAGGCACCGTCATGAGTGTCTCGAACCCCAGCTCCGCGCGGATCTTGTCGAAGCTCACCTTGTAGTCGCGCGGGTCCTCGTCGCGGTGCACATAGGAGACTCTTCCACGCTCGATCTGCTTGCCGATCTCCTGCACGAGATCCAGCTTGCGGTAGTTCTCGCCCGAGCGCCCGGCGTTGAAGACCTTGCCCGCGACCTTCTCGGTCGGGGCCTCCAGCACCGTGCGCACTGCGCGAGCCGCGTCGCGCACGTGAATGTAGGGACGCCAGAACTGCTCGCCGAACACTTCCAGCTCGCGATCGGCCCATAGTTCGCGCGTGAACTCGTTGACGGTCAGGTCGAAGCGCATCCGCCGTCCCACGCCATACACGGTCGCAAAGCGCAGGCACGTGGGCTTGGTCGCGCCTGTGCCGCCGCCCAGGATCAGCTGCTCCATCCCGACCTTCTGCTCGGCGTACAGCGACACCGGGCGCAGCTCGCCCTCCTCGGTGATCGGCACGTTGGGATCGGCCATGCGCCCGTAGTTGGAGCAGGTGGAGGCGAACACCAGTCGCTCCACGCCCGCGTCGTTTGCGTCGGCGACGAGTGCGCGGGTGGCCTGCACGTTGACATCGTCGGAGACTTTCGGATCCAGAGCGCACGCGGGATCGCCGACGATCGCGGCGAGGTGTACGACCGCCTCGGCGTCGCTCAAAGCTCGCTTGCGTGCGTCCTCGTCGCGCACATCGGCGCGGATCACCTCGACGCCCGCCTGCTCCTGCTCGGCGGCGATGTCCTGCTGGCCGTGCAGCAGCGAATCCAGGACGCGCACCTCACGTCCCGCCTCGCGCAACTCCTGGACGAGCAACGCACCGATGTAGCCGCTGCCGCCTGTGACCAATGTCGTATTGCCCACTAGATCTTCCCTTCCGTTCTGCCGTCTGTGGTTATATCGCCTCGCCGCTGTCTCCAAGATCGTGTCCGATCAGCGATCGCCGAGCGCGGAGAGGTGCGCGCGGGCACAGGACGGGGCCATGCTAGTCGCATCATCGGCAGACGCCGGACGTGTCTGTAGCCCTGTTGGTGGTGCCTGCAGCGGCATTGCGTAGGTGCTCGATCAGGATCGGGAACTGCCGCTGCGCGTCATAGCGTTGCTCGCAGCGGTTCCGTGCGCGGCTCGCAAGCTCTGCCCGTCGGCCGGGATCGCCGAGCAGCGTGTGCAGGGCGTCCCCCAGCGCGCGACGGTCTCCGTGGGGTACGACGATCCCGGCACGCCCATCGTCGAGCATGTCGGGGATGCCGCCCACGTCCGTGGAGATCACCGGCGTGCCGCACGCCATCGCCTCGAGCACTGCCCACGGATTGGTGTCGCCATAGGTGGGCAAGCACATGACGTCCGCCTGTTGTTGAAGGTCCAGCAGGCGTGGGTCGGACGGCATCAGGCGGTGAACGCGGACGCCGGGTCGCTCTGGTACGTCTGCCGGTGTGACGACATCGACGTCGACCTCGCACCCGATCCCATCGCCAAGTGCCGCAAGCAGATCCTCGCCGCCCTTCTCGACGAAGCGTCCGCCCACGAACAGCACGCTTGGGCGAGACCGCTCGCGTCGTGGGACCGGACGGTAGCGATTCAGGTCTATCCCCGGGTGATACTCGACCACGTGCGCTCCCGGCGCATCGCGTTCGAGCGTCCTGCGCGTCCAGGCCGTCCGCGCGAGCACCAACGCTGCCCTCTGCAGGGCTCGTCGCTCCAGCACGCGGCTCGGCGCGATCGTGAGCGGCGCATACGGTTGCGTTGGACGCCATGCGGGCATTGCCCACCAATCCCAAACGGCGGTGTCTGTCGCCAGCACCACAGGAACCCTGCGCATCGCCGCGATCATCCCGAATGAGATCGCATGGCTGTACACGTGCACCACGTCCGTCGGTCCGGCCGCCAACTCGCTGTCGAGCTGGGCGCGAGCGCGGGCTGACTGCACGATGTGCCAGCGCAGCGTTTGAAAGTCCAGTCCCGCTTGCGTAAACGGCTTTACCGGTCGCCCCGCGAGCATTTCCGAGCGGCGGCTCATCGGGGTCAGCGACGCGAAGCGGGCCTCGACATCGGATGTGCTCTGAAGGCCACTGTGCAGGGCCGCATCGAGCTGTGCGTGACCCAACACGTGCGTCCCGAGGTTGCCCTCGTTGAAGAAGAGAACGCGCATCGGCGCTGATCGTATGCTCACGCCCGCTCAGCTCGTAGGGAACGCAATTCGTCCACGTTGACTATGCGTGTCGCGAGCAAGCCGCAAGCGTAGAACAGGACGCCAAGGATGCCGGCCGGGAACAGGCCGAGTGGCCTCGCAAGGATCATTACGCCCGTCATCGCGAGCGCCAACGCCAATACGCGCAGCAACTTCCACGGAGACAGTCGCAGTCGCAGTTTGTGCAAGCTCGTGCTCAGCATCAGCGTCATCGTCAGGATCTCGGTCGCCACCGTCGCCCAAGCTGAACCGAAGGCCCCGTAATGGGGGATCAAGACAATGTTGAGCGCCACGTTGATCGCGGCTCCGATGCCAGAATAGAGCGCCAGTCGCCACTGCATTTTTACGATCGGCGCGAGGAATCCTGCGAGCGAGCCGAAGCAGATCGAGACGAAGGCGATCATCAGTATCGGGAGCACCCCGCCGGCGCGAGCAAATGCCGAGCCGTAGAGCAGATGCACGATCTGGTCGGACAGCGCGATCGTGCCGGCCAGGATTGGCAGTGAAATGACTCCCATCATGTCCGCGCAGATCTGCACCAAACGACGGACTCGCGCGGGATCGCTCAGATGCACCGCTGAGAGCACCGGAAAGAACGACACCATCACCGCGGTCGGCAGGAATCCCAGGGGACTGAGAAAACCGTATGCCGCGCCGTAGATGCCGGCTTCGTGCTGGCCGGATATCTGCAGCAGCAGGACCGAGTCGAGCTGGTAGTAGACGGTGATGAACACGCCCGCGATGCCGAGTGGGATGGCTACACGTACGAGCGGCCCCCACAGTCGCCGGCCCGCTCGCCACGCGATGTGAGCAAGCCGGCGGGTGGCCAGCAGCTGACAACAGGACGTGAGCGCTATCAGCAACGTGTAGCCGATCGCAAAGCCGACCACCGACGCATGGACGATCGCGAGGAACACGACAACGCCGAGCCATACGAAGCTCTGCAGCACGGTGAAGGACAGTGCAAGTCCTGAGCGCAGTCGCGATTGGAAGACCGCCATCAGCGTGGCCGCGCCCGTGGAGAGGATCGTTGTCGCGAGGATCAGCGCGACGGCGTAGGAGTCTCCCTGGTTGGTCAGGAACAGCGGAATGCAGACGACGCATACGGCTGTCGCCGCCAATGACAGCGCCGTGCGTGCGCCGGCCAGCGCGCCAAGCCACTCCGACTCACGCTCCGGCTCGGCCGCCATCCGTTGCATCGCGGCAGTGGTGAAGCCGAGATCGGTGAGCACGCTGAAGAGCGCCACGTAGCTGGACACCCCATTCCAGACGCCGTAGCCGTTGGGGTGAAGCGTGCGAGCCGTCAGCGAGACCGTGACGACGCTGACGCACAGTGTGATCGCGCGAGCCGCGAGCTGCACCACGACGTTGGAGACGATGTGGCGACCGCCCGCGAGACCTGCGTCGCCGGCCGCGCCGCTTGCCAGCAAGCGGCGCGGAAGCGCCATGGCCCTAGTCAGCATGCGCCATACTCTCGCAGCCTTGCGTGTTCTGCTCGCTCTGCCTTATCCGCCGCTACCCGAGGGGGGTGCGGCCGCGAGATGCGCCGTCGCTTTGCTACGTGGTCTCCAGGACCACGGGGTCAGATGCCAGGTGCTTGCCGCCAACGTCGACTCGGCGCCACCTGAAGAGCTGCCGGCCGACTTGGACGTCGAGCTGGTGTCGCTCGAGCCGCCATCGCGGTGGCAGGGCCGCCGCGACCGGCTGCTGCAACCCAACGGCCGGCTCGCGCGAGGAGAGTTCGCCGCGCGCGTGCATGCGCTCTCGGCCCACGCCGACATCGTGCACTTCGTCGAGGCCCAGGCCGCTGTCGGTATGCGTCACGCGCAGGCACCGGCGCTCGCCCAGATTCACTTTCACACCAGCCGCGATCGTCGTATAGGTAAGCCCTGGCGCAAAGAGGGAAGAGATGCGATTGAGCTGCTGCGCGCGGAGCGGCGAGTCTGTCGCGAGGCACGATGGCTGTTGGCCAACTCGGCACAGGTCGCCGCCGAGCTCGCATCGTCCGCGCCACGCGCACACGTCGCGGTGGCTCCACTCGCGCTTGACCAGCGCTACTACGCGCCGCGCGCGACGCTCGAGTCCTCCGCCGCGGGGCTGATCGGCACCGCCAGCTGGCCTCCGACGGCCAAAGCCGTCGAGCGCTTGCTCACAGAGGTCTGGCCGCGCGTGCGCGAGCAGCGTCCGCAGGCAAGGCTCCTGCTTGCGGGGGCCGGCATGGAGCGCTCCGCGTTCCCCGGCCTGCCCGAGTGCCCCGGAGTCGAGTGGCGCGGACACGTGTCATCGGCCACCGAGTTCTTGCGTAAGCTGGGTGTGCTGCTGTATCCGCTGACGGCAGGCAGTGGATTGAAGGTGAAGGTACTCGAGGCGCTTGCGCTCGGAATACCGGTTGTCACGACCCCGGACGGCGCCGAGGGGATTGGCGCACGCGGCGGGATCAGCGTCGAGAACGACGATCGGCGAATCGTGCAGGCCACCGTGGCGCTCCTTGACGGGACCGAGGCGCGCCGCGACGCGGGCGAGGCCGCGTACCGCACTTTCGTCGACCATCACACGCCCGCGATCGCCGCCGCCCCCGTCGTGGACCTCTACGAGCGAATGCTCGCGTGAAGTCGACACGGCGCTTGCGCCTACTGGCGTACACCGACTCGCCCGAGGTCGGTGGGGCAGAGCTCGCGCTCGCGTACCTGCTTGGCGCGCTTACCGAGGAGATCGACGTCGGGGTGCTTGCGACAAATGCGGATGTCGCCGCCGCGATCGCCGCCGCTTGTGACTGCGTCTCGGTAACGACCATCCGCAATCCGAAAGGAGCAAGCGACGGTGCCGCGTTGCGTGAGCATCTGTCGGCCATACGCACATTCGCGCCAGACATCCTGCACGCCAACCAGGCTTGGCCATTTGCTTGCTCTTATGGTGAGCTGGCTGGTCTCATGACAGGAGGGACGCGGGTGCTCGCCGTGGATCACCTACCGCTCGGCGTCTCGATCCCGCGGGTGCGCAGGATGGGACGGCAGTTGCTGGCGCGAGCGCTGGGCGCCCACATCGCGGTGGGGGATCGCTGCGCGCGCATGGTTGAGGAGATCGTCGGCCTGCCGAACGACTCGGTGATCGCTGTGCCCAACGGCGTGCCGGCGTGCTCCTCGGACTCTGTCGCGGCGCGGCGCGTGGAGCACGGAGGTCGCGGTAGGTCAGCGGGCGAGGAGCTCGTGGTCGGCTCGCTTGGGCGCCTGACCGAGCAGAAGGGCTATGACCTGTTGGTGCGGGTGCTGCCCGCGCTCGGGCGCGCGCGCCTCGTGCTGGTCGGCGATGGCCCCGAGCGAGCGGCACTCGAGCGGATTGCGCGCGAGCTGGAGGTCGCCGATCGGCTCACCATCACCGGCTGGGTCACGGACGCCCCAAGCTACCTGGCCGAGCTTGACGTGTTCGCTCTGCCCTCGCGCTGGGAGGGGATGCCGCTCGGCATTCTGGAGGCGATGCACGCCGGGCTGCCGGTGGTCGCGACAGACGTTGGCAGCGTCGCGGAGGTCGTCAGGGATGGAGACACCGGATATGTCGTGAGATCTGACGATATTGCGGCTCTAGGGGATCGACTTCGACGCCTGCTCGACGCCCCCGCGCTACGTGCTCGTATGGGCGAGCGAGGGCAGATGCGCGCGCGTGAGCGGTACACCGACACAGCGATGGCGCGACGCTACGAGGACGTCTACGAGGGGATGGTCAGCTGGTGGCGGCCGGCGCCGCCAGGAAGTTCCAAATAGGCTCGGTAAATGTCGCCTCGAAGCGGTCTCGCGAATACGGGCCGCTGCCGTCCAGGTCGAAGATCCGCAGTCCCACGCCCTCCAGCAGATCGAAGATCTGGGTGGGCCGGGTGCCATACAGGTCGGCCCCGCCCGCGCCGTGCTCGAACAGCACGAACGGACGGTGGCGCTGCAGCGTCTCGACAGCGCCCCGCATGACGCCCAGCTCGGCGCCCTCGACGTCGATCTTGATGAGCGTCGGCGCAGGCCCATGTGCCAGCACGTCGTCCAAGCGCTCGGTGCGGACCGAGACGCGCTCCACCTCGCCAGCTCCCGCGGGCAGATCCTCACGCCGCAGCAGTCCGCTATAGGCAGGCGCGTCGGGCACGTGCGTGAACTCCGCCGTTCCGGCGGTGTCCGACACGGCGGTGCGACGCACGTCGACGCCGGGGAATCTCGCCACCAGGATCTCGTGCAGATGGGGGATCGGCTCGAATGCGAGATGGCGGCCTTCGGGAGCGAGACGCACGATCGACTCGAGCACCGC
This sequence comes from uncultured Solirubrobacterales bacterium, assembly GCA_963715765.1. Lineage (GTDB taxonomy): Bacteria > Actinomycetota > Thermoleophilia > Solirubrobacterales > Solirubrobacteraceae > Palsa-744. The sequence continues at coordinate 1,448,146 of OY970270.1, read as the reverse complement.
GCCTTCATTGGCTCCCACGTCGATCCCTGTCGAGTCTGGGCGCAGCACGGTGGCGAGCACCACGCGCATCGCGTGCTCGTCGCGCAACTCCCTACGCGCGTGCACGTCAAAGCTCGCGCGTGCTTCGCGGACACGTCCCAGGAGCGCTCGCGCCTGCTCCTCTCGTCCCAAGCGCGCGATCGCGGAACGCCCGGAGCTGCGGATGCCTGCCGTGGTTGCTCGTAGGATAGAAGTCATGTCGCCGAGATGCTACAGACGGCTTGGCCTCCTAGGCCCTCTACGGGTGGCGCGTTTTTAGCGTGGGCTCAACCGGGAATACAGCTATCCATGGCCTCGCCTGCATTCTGGCTTCGTGGCAATGCTCAAGCATGACTGAGCTGCAGACGATGGGGATGATGGTGATGGTGCACGCTGCCCCAGAGAACTGCAGCCCGATTGCGGGGCCGATCGCATGAGCGCCGCGGAGCGCTTTGAGCGGGCACGCGAGAACGAAAGCTTCTCGAGCACATTCAACGTCCTGCGGCGTCGCTGTCTATTGATCGTCGGGATAGTGGCGGTATGCGTGCTCATTCTGGTTGTCCAACACGAGCGTGCCGGCAAGAGCTATGCCGCCACGGCGAGCGTCGCTTTCCAAAGTACGACGCTGCCGGATGCGGCTCTTCAAGTGAGTGCCTCCGGCAGTGGGGAACCGCTGCGCGACGCGGCGACGGAAAACCTGATCGCGCACTCCCCTGAAGTCGCGGAGGGCGTGCGTCGTCAGCTGCACATATCGACCTCGGCGGAAGAACTGCTGGATGAAGTGAGCGTCGAATCGGCCCCCGATGCCGACGTGTTGCATTTCACGGCGAGCACCAGCGATCCGCAGTACTCGGCGCGGCTGGCGAACGCCTTTGCAAGTCAGTACATAACCTTTAAGGCCGCCGCTCAGGTCGCCACCATCGAAGCCGCTCAGCGTCAGCTTCAGCAGGAGATAGACGCACAACCGGTTGGGTCCTCCGACCGCGTCGCGCTCGAACAGTCACAGCAGCGCCTCGGTGGTCTGCGAGCGGTTGCCGGTGGCGGCGCCAACATCATTGGGCTCGCCACGGCCCCGACGTCGCCTTCGGGAACAAAACTCTCAACCACCGCCATCATCGGAGTGCTGGTGGGACTCGCGATCGCCTTCTCGGTTATCTTCCTGCTGGAGTCCCTGGACAGGCGGATCAAGACGATCGAGGAGTTTGAGCAGGAGTACCGGCTGCCGGCCTTGGCAGGTGTGCCGCAGGGCGTCTTCTCTTCGCCGATGGCCAAGGACCGAGCCGCGGGACTGGAGCCTTTTCGCATCTTGCGCAGCGCACTCGATTTCACAGCTGTCACCAGGCAGATCGACACACTGCTCGTCACCAGCGCGGTGTCTGGAGAGGGCAAGACGACGGTAGCCGTCGATTTGGCCCACGCGATTGCGCTGACAGGTCGCAATACCGTGCTGGTGGAGTTCGATTTGCGTCGTCCGACCTTTGGTACTCACTTCCATCTGAGCGTGACCGACGGTCTCACATCGGCGATCGTTGGGCGTAAGGAGGTCGGTGAGCTGCTCGTGCAACCGTTTCCCGATCTTCCGAGCCTGCTCGTGCTGCCCGCGGGACGTATGCCGCCGAATCCCTCGGAGCTGCTCGGCTCGCCGAGCATTGGGGAAATCCTCACAGAGCTGGCGGTTGACGGGACCTTCCTGGTTTTGGATGCTCCCCCGCTCAATCCGGTGTCCGATGCACAGGTGCTGTTGAACAATCCTGCGATCAACGCTGCGATTGTGGTCGCGAGGGTGAATCGGACCACGCGCGAGGAGGTGCGTCGTGCTCGCGCGATTCTCTCGCGCCATATGGTCGAGCCGGTTGGACTGGTGGTCACTGGTCTGCGCGACGGCGCACGTTATGGCTATGAAGCCTACGAGGCAAATGGCCCAGTCACACTCCAGGCTGGTGAGGATTTGTTGCCGGACCCCCACGCCAGCTCCACGCTGCGGCGCCCCGCCGGCTGAGGAGCAGTCCAATGGGAGCCATGGCGCGGCGCCTTCGTGTGAGTGGGGCAGGCGTCGGCGATCTGCGCGTAGCGGCCATCGGGAGCCTTGCCACGGCGCTGGTCGCCGGGCTGGCGGTTCACAAGGCTGGATTGGCAGGAGTGCTGGCGCCGTTGGCAGCGGTGGGCACGCTGATTTTGTTGCGTCGACCGGTAACGGCGATCGTTGTGGTGCTGGCGCTCACGATTCTGTGCGAGGGCCCTACCTTTGGCTTGTTCAAATTCACCTCGAACCTGTACATCGAGATTTACAAGGGCATGACCCTTGTGGATCTGCTGATGCTGCTTGCGGTGGTCGTGATCGCCCTGGATGCGATCCGTCACCGCCGTCGGATGCGGATTCCCCGCCCTCTGCTCCCCGGCTTTATTTTGCTTTTGCTGGGGATGATCGCCGGTGCCGTCACAGGTCATGCGGCGGGCCTGGGTTTGGGCTTGCGCCAGTTGGTGTTGCTGGAGATCGTGCTCTTGTCTCTATTGCTGCTGCCGGTTGCGATAGCCAATTTGCACATCGCGCGCAGGCATCTGTTGGCGCTGCTCGGCGGCGCGATGGCGCTGACGATCTTCAAGGCGGTGCTTGGCCTGGTCGAGGTGGCCGGTCATTACGGGGAACCGATCGAAGGCACCGCGACGCTCACATATTACGAACCTGCCGCCAACTGGTTGATCATGATCGCGCTCTTGACGATCTTCGCCGCCGTCGTGGCTCGCGTCAAACCGCCGCTGTGGATGCTCCTCGGCAGCCCCCTGCTCCTCGCTTGCCTTGTGCTGTCTTACCGGCGCTCCTTCTGGATAGCGGCCGTGCTCGGCCTGTTGCTGGTGTTGCTGTTCGGCATTTCACCAACCGGCCGGCGCCTACTGGTGCCGACAGCCCTTGTCATCGCAGCGGCCGTGTGGGTGCTTGGATCGATCCATTTCCAGGCCCAGCTCCCAGTGGTCAAGCGCGTCGAATCGCTCGCGCCGTCGAAGTTGACCACCAATGTCCAGGACCGCTATCGCCTCGACGAGCGCGCGAACGTCTTGGGCGAGATCCGCGCGCATCCGATCACGGGACTGGGGCTGGGCGTTCCGTGGCAGGCGTCGGTGCAGCCGCTATCTGTCGAACACGAAGAAGGGCGGCAGTACGTGCACTTCGCGGCGCTGTGGTACTGGCTCAAGCTCGGAATCCTCGGGCTGGCCGCCTACATCGCGATCATGCTCGGCGCCGCCGTGCTCGCTTGGCGTGTGTGGCGGCGTAGCGCCGAGCCGTTGGTGAGGGCCTTTGGCCTCGCGTCTCTGTGTGGGATTGCCGGTCTCATCACGATCGAGACGACGGCCAGCTTCACCGGCATCGATGCGCGCTTCACCGTCCTGTTCGGCGCGCAGATCGGGATTCTGGCTCTGCTCGACAGCACGTCGCGTGGGCGGACGGCGTAAGAGCCCTGCCGGGCCTCTCGATCGCCGCGAGCTCTTCGGTCCGCGGCGAGCCCCTCGGTCCGCGGTGGCCCATTCCGTCGCCGGTCTCTACTGGTTGGCGGAGAGCAGCGACTCCACGGTTGCCGTGTAGGCCCCCTTGGGCGCTTCGTTGCTCTGCAAGGCTCCGAAATAGGCCTCGCGTTCGGTTGAGGCTCCAGTTGCCTTCAGATCGTGCGCCTCATACAGGTACACGGTCGCCAAACGACTTCCGTAGTCCGCGCGCATGGCCGTAACTGTCGCTTCCAGCGTTGTCGCGGCTTCCTGATAGGTCATGCACGGGTTGAAGCCGTAGTTGCTTTCCAGGCAGCGACCGTTGTCGGTGGACAGGCCCCACTCCGTGACGTCAAGCGGGATGCTGCTCGGGGCGCCGTCAGCCTTGGCCGAGGAGACGACCTCGTTCATGACCGACTGCCAGTTGGGTCCGTAGGGGTGAACGGTCCAACCGGCGACCAGCCCTCCGAGGTTGGGCACTGCCTTGAACATATTGTCCATCCAGGAGGTGCCGGGTGCGTTGCCCGGGTCGCCCTGGGCGAGCAGCCCGACGCTTGGGTCCACCACCTGGATCGATTCCTGCGCTTCCTTGAAGCGGATCGCGTATTCCTGTGCGCGGGTCGCGTAGCCGGAGGCCGAGTCGTTTGAGTATTGGTAGCTGTAGCTGGTCTCGTTGCCGAACTCGATGCTCGTGACGGCGGTGCCGGCTGGGAAGGTCTTGCCCTTCCAGGCGCTGCCGCCGGGCCCGACCGCCGCCGCCCATGCGCCGAGATTCTTGGCTTCGGCGCTGCTGGGGATGGTTCCGTCGAAACTGGCTAGCAGCAGCGGTTGGATGCCGTCGCGTGCGTAGGCTTCGGCTATCGGGGCGATCTGCGATGCCGGCGTGTCGATCGCGAACTCCATGCGAGCTGTGTGGGCGCCCAGCTTGTGGATGAACGGAAGCTCGTAGGTCAGGGCCGAGCCGGCTACCACCCCCATTTCGAACGAGCCGGTCGAGCTACTGCCGCTCGAGTTGCCGCCGCCGGTCGAGCCGCTCCCTGTTGAGCCACCGGTGCTGCCGGAGCCAAACGAGCTGCCCGTGCTGCCGGAGCCGGAGCCGCCGCTGGTTGAGCCGCCCGTGCTGGCGGTGCTGCTGGAGTTGCCGCCGCCTGAGCCGCTGCCGCTCGCGCTGCCCGACCCAGAGCCTGTATTCCCCGAACCGGAGCCGGTACTGCCGGTCGAGCCGCTACCGAGTCCGACCGGCAATTGCGATTTCGATCCAGTTGGGGGGGCGATCGGTGTGACCTGCGTCTTTTTGTGCTGGCGATGCGTGCCGTTGGCACTGAGGTCTGCGACGAGCCGATCTGTGCTGGTGAGCTTGCGACTCGCCCGCTTGAGCGCCTGTCGAGCCGCTTTGCAACCCTTCGGGTGCTTGCGCAGGCAGGCTTTCAACGCCCTCGACCTGGAGGCGAGCCTGTGGTCGGCCGCCGCGCGGGCGGTGACTGCGGTGCGCAGGGCGCTGGTGGTGGCGATCGGCTGGGAGGAGCGGGCTGCCGCTGCCGCACTGGCTGTCAGCAGGACCAGGCACAGTGCCACGAGCAGTGTGCTCAGCGGCTGCGCTTGTGCCCAACGAGGGCGGGTGATTGACATCCGTGTCATCTCCTTCGGGAGCTGGGCTGTCTGCGTGAGACCCCTGGCTTTGCGAGCCCGTCTTGCGACGGGGGTGCCTTTGTCGGGAACTTATGACGGCGCTTGCGGGAGCTTGTCCGGCTATCGCCTACTGAAGATCTGTACGTCTGTACGAGAGCCTTCGGCCCTATGTCGCCCTTTCTTTAGCGTTTGAGCGCGTTCTGGACGTCTCTAAAGAACTGGGCGGTGAATTGCGCGCCGCGGCTCAGTAGAGCCGTCGGTCAGTTGCGGACCGGCCCTTTCTACGGTCGCAGAAGTGCCTCGAGCGCCTCGATCGAGTAGCGCTGCTCGGCGACTCGACGAGCGTTGCGCCCGAGCTCGGCAGAGCCTTTGCGCAGGACATCGACGAGCTTTTGCGCAAACGCCTCGCCGTCGCCCGCGACCAGGCAGTCCACGCCGTCTCGCAGTTGCAAAGCGTCTACTGCTCGCGGCGTGGCGATCACCGGCAGGCCGTACGCCAGCGCCTCGATCAGCTTCAGCGGTGTGCCCCCGCCCTGCAGGAGCGGAACGACCGCACAGCGCGCGTTCGCATAGACGCTCGCGAGATTCTCGACAAAGCCGAGATATTCGATACGCGAGTCCTCGCAAGGCGGATGCTCGAGACCCGAGCCAACGAGTGTCAGGCGGGCGTCCGGCAGTTGCGCCCACACGCGCGGGAACACCTCGTTCAGCAGAAACGCAAGACCGTTGCGGTTCGGCTCGTAGGCGAAGTTCGCCACGAAGATCGCTTTGAGCTCACGCGCCAGTCCGGCGACGGGCTGGATCGCTGCAACGTCGACCACGTTGGGTGCGAGCCGCAGTCTCGCCTCTGGGCAGAGCTCGAGCGCGCCTTGCATATCCGCCTCGCTGACCATCCACGCTTCGCTGAAGCGCCGCAGCAATCCGGTCTCAAAGGCGCGAAGCCGATGCCGCGCACGGTTCCCGTCGGTGAGCTGATGACGAAAGCCCGACTCGAGATTGTGGGCGTTGTAGATCACGGGACGCCGTCGAGCGAGCCTCGTGAGCGCCGCCGCCGCGGTCGGCCCGTCGGCGATCACCCTGCCACGGCCCGTGGCATCGGCCAGGGACTCCGCCGTCGCCGAGAGCTCCGGTGAGATCCCACGGGCGAGACCGCCCGGCACGCCCGCAAGCAGCGCCTTCGCGTAGGTGAGCAAGCGCGCGATTCCCCTGGAGGGGAGCAGCTCGCACAACTCCACTCCCGGGATCGCCTTGAACGCGTCGTCGGGCTCGGTGGGACCAAAGCGCACGTAGAGCAGCGTCAAGCCTCCGTGCATCGCGAGGGCACGCGCGATCCCATAAGTGCGGACATCCCTGCCGGAGCGCAGGGCGGGAGTATGGGTCGTCACGAGCAGGTCGCGTGTCTGCTTTTTGCCGTCTCTCATTGCTTCTCTTTGTCGGGCGTCGACGCTTGCAGAGTGGCGACCGCGGCGGCTATCTCTCCAAGACGCGTATCCCACGAGTGGGTGGCGGCCCCCCGCGAGCGCTGCAGTCTTCGCTGCCGGCTGTCGCGCTCGAGCTCGTCCTCGAGCAGTCTCGCGATGCCGGGCGCATCGGTGGCGCTTGCCACCTCATCGATATTGGCCAGCGACGGTAGCGCCGTGGCGACGACCGGCAACCCGGCGGCCAGGTACTCATAGACCTTCATCGGGAAGATGCCGTTGGTGAGCTCGTTGCGCGCATACGGGATGATCCCGGCGTCGGCCGCCCGCAACACGCTGGGGAGCTGCTCGTAGGGGCGCCGTCCGAGCAGGTGGATGTTGGGCTCGGCGGCAAGCGCCGACACATCGGCGCGCGGGTCGCCCGGCCCGACCGGCCCGACGAGCGCGAATGACCACCGCGGTCGAGCGCGCGCGAGCTCGACGAGCAGCCCGATGTCGAGCTTGGTGGTCACGATGGCGCCCGTAAACACGATCCGCGGGGTGGGCAGCTCAGCCATCCCCGCGTCGAGTGGGCCGTCGTTCAGCGCCGTGGCGAACAGCTCCGTGTCGGCCACGTTGGGGGCGTAGAGCACATGGTCTGAGATCCTGCGCAGCCGCTCGGCAAGCGTCGGGGCGCTTGCGAGCACCAGGTCGGCGCGCTTTGCAAAGCGCGCCTCGCAGGCACGGAAGTCGGCGGCGTCGATCCCGGACTGCGCGGCGATGTCATCGACGCAGTGGTAGACGACCAGTTCCGCCGCGAGCGCGTCGAGCAGCGCCTCGGCCTGCGGCACATACGCCCACAGGATCGGCCGGCGCATGCCGAGCTTGCGGGCGGCGCGTCGCACGAGCGCCGGTAGCAACCACTTGTTGAGCTTGCGGGCGATCGGGTTGCCGTGCAGGGGGAGTACGAGCGGGGAGATCACGTGCAGGCCGTCCCGCTCGCGTGCTCCCCGCAGGCCGTTGCGCAGTCGCTTTGCGATCCGCTTCAGGTCGCGCCCGGCGAGCTGTGGGCGGCGCAACCCGAGCGACTCGACGAACAGCACCCTGTTCTCGCGCGCGAGCCGCCTCATCAGGTGATGCTGGTTAGTCTGAAGGTCGGTGTCCCAGTCGGCGAACCCCACACACACGATGTCGCGGCCCTGAAGCCGTGGCTGATCGGCCATCGCCGACATGATCCCAGGCTCACAGAACGGGACGGATTTGGATGGGGCGCGCACTGCGCGCCTGCTGTTCGTGCCCGAGTTGACAGCGGGCGCCATGCACTACAGCGAGCTCGATACTCCGCGGGTGCGGGCCGCCACGCGGGTGAGGGGTGTGCCCGTGCGTCCGATCCGCATCGCCCAGCAGCTTCGCTACAAGCTCGGCAAGCTCGACTTCGAGCGCGACGTGGTCGCACCGCTGGTGGCGGCACGGCAGGCCATGCTGGGCGAGCGCGCCCTGGGTCCGCCGCGCTTTCTCGTGCGCGTGGACGAGTTTCCCCATTATCTCGCGTGGGACGATCCGCAGCGCTTTGGCACGGAGCGCTTCGAGCGCTTCCACGAGATCCTCAGCGGCGCGGGAGTCCCCTACCTGCCGGCGGTGCTGCCGCGCGTGAGCCGTGAGCCGCTGTCACCGTCTGGCTCGCAGTCGCGACCGCTGGATCGGGGGGAGACCGCGATGCTCTCGCGGTTGGCGGGCGAGGGAGTGTCGTTTGGGCTGCACGGGCTCACCCATCGCACGCGCTTTGACTCGCCCCGGCGCCACTCGGAGTTGTGCGGACTGAGTCCGGTGGCCGCCGCCGGCCTGCTTGACGCCGGCCTTACCGAGCTTGCGGCGCTGGGAATCCATCCCAAGGTGTTCGTGCCCCCCTACAACCGCTTCGACGCGACTCAACTCGATCCACTGGAGCGTCGCTTCGACGTTGTGTGTGGGGGTCCGGAGTCGATCGGCCAGATCGGCTTTCAGCGCGCGCCGCAATGGCGAGGCGACACGGTCTACCTGCCCTCCTACCCACCTTTTTACGGTCGCGCGGGAGAGGTGCTGCCGGCTGTGCAGCACGCCGTCGAGACCGCCTGCGCCCTGTGGATCCCGATCGTGCTGCACTGGGGATGGGAGGCCGACGCCGGCTGGAGCGAGCTCGAGCAGCTCGCCGGCGCGCTGGCGCCGTATGCGGCCGACTGGCAGGAGTTCCTTGCCGCTGTCGATCACAGTCGGGGCGACCATGCTTGAGGAGCTGCGCGAGCGCTTCCCACGGGTGGCGGTCGTCCATGACTGGCTCACGATCCCCGGTGGCTCCGAGGACGTCGTCATCGAGCTGTTGAACATGTTTCCCAGGGCCGAGTTGTTCACCTCGGTCTACGATCCGACGCCGTGGCCGGTCCAGCTGCGGGAACGACCCGTCCATCCATCCCCACTCAACAGGATTCCGGGGGCCGCGAAGCACTATCAAAAGCTGCTGCCGCTGATGACAGCCGCTTTTCACTCGTTCGATTTCTCGCGCTTCGATCTGGTGGTGTCCAGTAGCCACGCGTGTGCGAAGAACGTGCGCGTCCCGCCGGAGGTGCCGCACGTGTGCTACTGCCACACCCCGATGCGCTATGCGTGGGACGAAAGCCTGTTGGAGGGGGAGGCGATCGGTCGCGCCACGCGGCTCGCGCTTCCTCTGATGCTGCGCCGGTTGCGCCGTCAGGACGTGGAGGGCGCCTCCTCGCCCGACGTGTTCGTCGCCAACTCTTCTCACGTGGCCGACCGCATCCGTCGCTACTACGGACGTAGCGCCGAGGTGGTCAACCCGCCGGTCGAGGTCGATCGCCTGCTGTCGCTGCCGCGCGATCCCGGCGATTACTACCTCGTGTTCGGCCGGGTGGTGCCCTACAAGCGTGTCGAGCTGGCCGTGGCCGCATGCGCACGTCTCGGTCGCCCGCTGAAGATTGCCGGCGACGGGCGTGCGCTGCCCTCGGTCAGGGCGGCCGCCGCCGGGCACGCTCAGATCGAGCTGCTCGGACGCGTCGAGGACTCCGAGCGAGACGCGCTGATGGCCGGCGCGCGGGCGCTGCTGTTCCCCGGTGAGGAGGACTTCGGGATCGTGCCCGTCGAGGCTCAGGCCGCCGGCCTTCCGGTCGTTGCCTACAGCGTCGGGGGGGCCTCGGAGACCGTCATCGACGGGCGCACGGGAGTCCTGTTCGACCAGCAGAGCGCGCTTGGGCTCGCCGCCGCGATCGAGCGCTTCGAGGCGCTGGAGCTCGACGAGCGCGCGATCCGCGCCAACGCCGAGCGCTTCGGACGCGAGCGCTTTCGTGCGGAGATGGCCGCGGCGATCGAGCGGGCTACCGATGCGCGCAAGACCGACATGTCGCGCCGCGCCGCCTGATCGCCTTCAGACGGCCGCGGGGTTCCTAGCGGTTTGGTGTCGGTGATCGCTCAGTCGTCTCCGCTTTGGTCAAAGAGCTCTTCCAGGAAAAATCGCGTCTTCGGCAAAGGCTCCCGCGCCGGGTACACATGCTCTAGTAGTTCCAAGGCTTCCTGTGCGGTATGCAGACCGCAGGCACGGATGAGGATCTCAATGTCCTCGTCGTCCTCCCCAAAACGCATCGCCATCAGCTTCATCGCAAGTAGGTATCGAGGTGAGGCCGTGGTGATCTCGATTCCCTGGATGTCGGGTACGGGGCGGGCATCCTTGTCGGTTCCGGGCATGAAGCCCTTGGCGGCGTCATTGAGCCAGTCTTCGGGTAGACCCTGTTTCTCGGCGACCTTTGCGGCAGCCTCGTAAATCGAGCTCTTGGGCTCAAACACCGCGTCGATGTCCTTCGTCACGCGCCTCGTGGAGTAGGCCAAAGCCATCGCGGCTCCTCCTACGATGAAGATCTGTCCGCGTACGCCATTGCTGGACAACTCTTCACCGAGCGCCTGCAGTGCCTTGAGGATCTCGGCTCGCGAAAAGCTCTTTGTTGGCTTCTCAGGCACGGTCGAACACCTCGCGTGCGACGAACACGCCGTGGCGTGCAAACACCGCCGGGGTATGTGCCAGCGTGTATGCCTCAAACGCCGGTCTGCTCGCCGCGAACCACCACGGCTCGACGAAGCGGTTGGGGCCATCGACCCAGTTGGGGGTCGGAACTTCGCCCTCCCGTGCGAAGAACTCCGCTGTGCCGGCGAGCGCAGCGTCGAAGCGAGCGTCCCCGGTGGGTGGTGGCTCCTCGCGCAGCAGGGAGATCATGCCGGGGCGTGAGGAGCCTCTGAAATCATCAGCGAATCCAAACAGCAGCCGCAACGCATCGCGCTCCCGGTCGTGCTCGAGATCCTCGGCAATCGTCGGAGCAAGTTGCTCGAGCGACGCTGCGCCGCGTCGTGTACGAGGCTGCGCGTGCATCTCGAGGTCGTGCTCGCAGGCGTCGAGCAGCCGCTCCAGCGTAGCGATCGTGGGTGTGCGGACGCCTGACTCATAGGCGGCGACAGCAGGTTGAGCAGTGCCGGCGAGGCGTGCCATCTGAAGTTGAGTGATACCGGCGGAGAGGCGAGCGTCCTTGATGAGACCGGCAATCTCCATATCGAGAATATACACATTTCGATATGTCGTGTCGAGGGGAGCTTTCTAGCGAGCCGTGGCCGCTGCCGCGTTGAGCAGCCCGGCCCCGTAGTCCGCCTGGTCCTGCGGGTCGCCGAGCTTGCGCGTGGTCGCCTTCAGTCGGGCGGTGAGCTGCGCAACCGTCGGTTTGCGCCCGAGGATGTGTGCGGCGATGATCATCGCCGCCGTGGCGGTCACGTGGGGCGTGGCCATCGAGGTGCCTTCGTAGCCATTGGGAAAGCCAAACACGCGAGGGTTTGAGCCCGTGAAGGTCATCTGGAAGATGTCGCGTCCGGGAGGAAGTTCGGGACGGCAGTTGGGGTCGCCGGGGAGGTTCATGTCGGGTCCCCCTCCGGGCGCCACCAGCGTGATCCCGCGACCGTAGTTGGAATAGCTGGCCAGACAGCCGTGTTCGGTCGTGGCGCCCACCGCGATCACGTGCGGCGCGCGCGCGGGATAGGGGATCGTGGTGCTGCCCTCGTTGCCTGCCGCAGCGACCACCAGCACGTTGCGGCGGTAGGCGTAGCGCAACGCTTCGACCAGCTCGGGGATGTCCGAGCCGCTTACGTCGCTCGAGAACTCGAGACTCATATTGATGATGCGCGCGCCGTGGTTTACGGCAAAGCGCACCCCTTCGGCGATCGTCGAGGCTTCGCCTTCGCCTGCGCTGTCGAGCACTCGCACCGGCATGATCCGCGCCGCATACGCGAGGCCCGTGAGGCCATAGTGGTTGTTGGTTGCCTCGGCGATCGTGCCCGCCACGAAAGTGCCGTGCCCGTTGCGGTCGTTGGGGTAGGGGGTGTGGTCGATGAAGTCATAGCCCTTCACAAAGGCGTACTTGCTGAAGTCGGGCGAGCGGCGGTACTTGCCGCGGTTGGCATACGCAACGCCCGTGTCGAGCACCGCCACGATCACCCTCGAGCCTCCGGGTGCCCCGTCTGCGTTGACGTTGGCCCACGCTTCGGGGGCATCCACGCCGAATTCCCCATCGAAGTTCCATTGCACCTGCTGCCAGCCGGCAGGGGGGTCCTTGGTGCTTGTGCCGGGATCGTTTGGGATGAACTCCCCGGCGGTGTGGGCCACGTAGTCGGGCACCGCCCACACCACGTTTCGCTCGCCGCGCAGCTTGGCAAGCGTCGCGCCCAGGCTGGCGCCCGCGCTCAGGTGCAGTACGCGCGTGGTGGAGGAAGCTTCATCTGCGGCTTCATCTGCGGCTTCGCCTGCGGCGGCGGCGTGCGAGGCGTGAGCGGTCTGGGAGCCAGGCGCGGCGTACCTGACGACTATCTGCCGTGGCTGGGACGCCTGGGGTGCAACCTCGGGGGACTGCAATCCGGCGCCGGGGGCCGCGCCGATCGCCGTCGCGAGCGGCGTGCCGGTGGCCCGTGCGGGCGAGCGGGCTGCCACGAGTCCAAACAGGCTGACGGCCAGCAGCGCGACCATGCATGTGGCGAATACCAACAGCCGCCCTGTGGGCGCGCTTCGAGATAGGGGTTGGGCGGTCGGCGGCAAGTTGGCTCCTTGGTAATCATGATGTGTTGGGCGCCCTGGAGTTGCGCTCCTTGCCAAACGCGCCATCAACAGCAGGATCGAAAACCGCCTTTCCGCGCGACGTACGCCACCGACAACACCATGAGCAACCGTTCGCGCGACAGGCACCACCGAGGACACGATGAGTAACCACTTCTTTCCGCGCGACGAATACTTCATGCGCCTGGCCCTGCGCGAGGCCCAGCGCGCCACCGAGCACGAGGATGTGCCGATCGGCGCGGTGGTGGCCCACGCGGGCGAGCTGATCGCTGCTGCCCACAACGAGCGCGAGCTGCGTCAGGACCCAACCGCGCATGCGGAGATCATCGCCCTGCGCGAGGCCGCCCGCGTGCTCGAGAGCTGGCGCGTGCTCGACGCGGTGCTGTATGTGACGCTCGAGCCGTGCGCGATGTGCGCCGGGGCGATCGTGCTCGCGCGCGTGCCCCGCGTCGTGTTCGGAGCGCGCGACCAGAAGGCCGGCGCGTGCGGCAGCGTGCTCGACGTGCTCGCCGAGCCACGTCTCAACCACCGGCCGGAGGTCGCCGGTGGTCTGCTCGCGGGCGAGTGTGGCCTGCTGCTGAGCGAGTTCTTCGCCTCGCGACGCTGAGCGGGGAGAGTCGGCTCGGCGAGGATCCTCTACGGTAGCCTTGCGTGGTCGCTTTGGAAGGGTGGCAGAGTGGTTGAATGCGGCGGTCTCGAAAACCGTTTCAGGGGTTAAACCTCTGACGGGGGTTCGAATCCCCCCCCTTCCGTTTTTTTGGCTTTCCCGAGCCGTTTTCCGCACCGATGAGCGGGATTCTATCGGCTGATAGCTGCGGCTGTGCGGCGCTGCGAAACCGCTGTTAACCGCCTGAACCGCGCTTGAACTGGCGCGAGTAGTGCGGTGCTGGTTGACGATTTGTGAGGCAGTCCCGGGCGAGCGGGGCCTGTGCCGGCTGGGCGGAACTCTCCGATTGGCAGCGAATCCTTGTCGGATTGGCGCGCGGGATCGTCAGCCGTCCACGACTGCTGGTGATTGACGATCTGTTTGACGGCCTCGGGCTCTCAAGGATGCAGGCTGCTGGAGAACTGCTGAAATCACTGACTCAAGAGTTTGGTTGCGGCGTGCTGATGAGCGCGTCCGGGATGGAGGCGGCGCTGATGGCCGACACCGTGTGGTTGCTCGGCGATAAGCGGTTGGGACTCATGTCCGATCAAACGGACTCTGGTGGCGAGATCGTCGAGTTCCCCACGGCTGCTCACTTCGGTCGAGGCTCGCGCGGCGCGGGCTCTTAAGCGTGCTCGAGGTACGCGATCTCGTAAAGCATTATCGGATCGGCGATGACGAGCCGATCCGCGCCGTAGACGGCGTTTCGCTCACAGTCGCGCCTGGTGAGTTCGTTGCGCTGTACGGGCCGAGCGGGTCGGGCAAGACGACGCTGCTTGAGTTGATCGCGGGCTTGCGGAGACCGGACAGCGGTACCGTGCGGGTCGCGGGCATTGAGGTGACGACGATGTCTCGCCGCGAAAGCGACGAGTACCGTCTTCGCCAGCTCGGAGTCATAGGTCAGCCCCATAACCTCATCCCTGGAGCACGAGCTATCGATAACGCGTCGTTGAAGCTCTGGCTGTCGAGTAAGCGTGGAGCGAGGGCGACAATCGTTCCCCTGCTTGAACGGCTTGGCCTAGGGGATCGCCTCCAGCACCGTACTGAACAGTTGTCGATGGGCGAGCGCCAACGGATACTCATAGCCAGGGCACTAGCGATGAACCCAAAACTTGTACTCGCGGACGAGCCAACCGGCAATCTCGATACACAGCGCACCCTTGAGGTGCTCGCGTTGCTGCGAGATTTGTGCGCACAGCGGGAGATGGTGTTCGTGCTCGCCACCCATGACCCGCGTGCCGCCGCGTTTGCCGATCAGGTGTACGAGCTACGCGACGGGCATCTCGCTCCATATACGCCCGAGGCATCGCCATGGCCCGCTGTCTCAATACTCAAGGATGGGTGAGTACGGTCATGATGAGCTTCTCCGACATTCTCTTTCTCTACCGTGCGCGCCTGGCCGCGAAGGCGGTAATAGTTCAGGAGGCCTTCGCGGTACTCGGCATCGCAGTCGGTGTCGCCCTGTTGTTCGCCTCGCAGGTCGCCAGCACAAGCCTCGCGCATTCGGTGCAGCAACTTACGCGCGAGATCGTGGGTGACACGCAGTTTCAAATCAACGCGCGAGGTCCTGATGGTATAGATGAACGATTGCTTGGGGAGGTCCGTCGTCTGCGCGGCGTCTCGCTGGCATTCCCCGTAGTGGAACGACAGGCGAACGTGATCGGCCCACATGGCCAGCACGCGGTGGACATGCTTGGAGTCGACCCGCGCTACGTCCATATTGGTGGCCCGTTGTCGCACCGTTTCTCTGCCAAACTGCTCGCGGCACAACAAGCAATCGCTCTGCCCGCACCGGTCGCCAGCATAGTTGGTGCAGGCTCCCTGGAAGCGGTGAATTTCCAGATCAATGGGCGTGTCTCGCAGGTGTTGCTCGGCGCGGTACTCGGGGAACATGAAATCGGAGCTCTGGTGCACAGCTCGGTTGCGATCACCCCAGTCGGCTATGCACAGGATCTCGCTGGGATGCCCGGACGCGTCAGCCGTATATTTGTGCGTGCGGCGTCCGGAGATGAGAGCGAAGTGCACTCCGCTCTCATTGGGCTAGCCACCGGTGCGGGCGCCAACGTTCAACCCGCGACCTTCGACTCGACACTGTTTCGAGTCGCGTCTTCGCCCGAGAATCAAGGAGAAACGCTGTTCTCGGCTATTAGTGCTCTGGTGGGGTTCATGTTTGCTCTCAACGCAATGCTCGTGACCGTCCCTTCGCGACGCAGGCTGATCGAAGACATTCGCCCTCAAGGCGCCACCCGCGGCATGATCCTCCAGATCCTGCTCGTCGATGCCGCCATCATCGCGATCGTGGCCTGTGTTCTTGGTTTGGCGCTCGGTGACCTGCTCTCGACTTCTGCGTTTCACTCTACTCCCGGGTACTTGTCATCAGCGTTCCCGGTAGGAACCAGCCGGATCGTGACGTGGCAAACCGTCATGTTGGCATGCGTTGCTGGTATCGCTGCTGCTTGTGTTGGAGTGCTCTGGCCGCTACGCGACGTCCTCCTGCGCGGGAGCCTTGATCCAGATGAGGTGGCGGGCAGGGAATCACATGACTGGGGCATGACTAGGGTTGTGGGTGGGCTCGCGTGTTTGGCTGCAACAACTGCTGTTCTGCTGCTCTGGCCGCAGAAGGCGTTTGTAGGGAGTGTCACGCTGGTTATCGCACTGGTTTGTCTGCTGCCATTGTTGTTTGATGCTCTCGTGCTGCTTTTTGATCGTTTCCAGGAACGGTTTCTCGACGGCGCAGCGAGCGTCCTAGCCGTCACCGAGCTACGCAACCCGCGAACTAGAGTTCGTTCACTGGCGGTCGCCGCTACCGGAGCGGTAGCAGTGTTTGGGACTGTCGCGGTCGGAGGGGCTCAAGTCAACCTTCAACACGGTCTGCGCGCCTCCGCTGCCGGGATCGATGCTGGCGCAAACGTATGGGTGACCCCCAACGGTGAAGCAGGTCTGCTCGGGACCACTCCGTTCCACAATCTGGACAGGCAGGCACTCGCACGCCTTCCCGGCGTGGCCGCGCTCGGCTCATACCGCGGGAGCTTCCTTGACTGGGGAGATCGCAGACTTTGGATATTGGCGCCGCCGTCGAACACCAAGCAACTCATCTCCCCTTCCCAAATAGTGGAGGGTAATCTCGCGCTCGCCGATGACCGAGTGCGAGAAGGTGGTTGGGCGGTCCTCTCTCAGGCGCTCGCCTCCGAGTATCATCTTCGCGTCGGGGCGGCGTTTGTGTTGCCTGCCCCACTACCTACGAGATTGCGGGTCGCTGCGCTCAGCACGAATCTTGGATGGCCACCCGGAGCGATCATAATCAACTCCCGAGACTACGCACGAGCGTGGGGTTCCAGCGAACCCAGTGCCTATGAGATACAGACCAAGCCCGGCGCGTCGCCTGCGGCTGTAACGCTTTTAGTGGCCCAAACGCTTGGGCCTCGGACAGGTCTTGTGGTCGAAACACTAGGAACACGACAGCAGCGTCATTACACGCTCATAGTCCAGGGTCTCGCGCGGCTAGCGGAGATCAAGCTACTCATCCTGATCGCGGGTGCGTTTGCGATCGCCGGCGCAATGGCTTCCATGATCTGGCAGCGCCGCGATCTGATCGCCTTCATGAAGGTCGACGGGTATCGTCGTGGTGTTCTGTGGCGGTGGTTGTTGTGTGAGAGCGCAGTCATGCTTGCTGCCGGCTGCCTCATCGGCTCGCTCTTTGGTCTCTACGGACAGTTGCTGATAAGTCACGCGCTGGCCAGCGTAACGGGCCTACCGATCTCACTCGGTGTCGAAGCGTTCATCGCGCTATCGAGCTTCCTGTTGGTCAGCACGATCGCGACGGCGATCGTCGCGATGCCCGGATATCTTGCGGTTCGTGTGCCCGCCAGCACGGTCACCCCGGCGTACTGACCGGTGTCCGGACACAACCGTCAGCCACGCTGACCCCACACCGCTCTCAGTCCGGCAATTGGCGGCTCTGGCATCCAGCACGACACGCGAGCTGCTGTGGGGACTGAGGATCGTCGCACACGAGATAGGCATTTGGCGCGCACGTGCGGCCGAGATACCCGACCATAGGATCCGCGACGACGCCTTGAAAGCACTGACACTCAAGCGCGCAAACATCGACGGTGCCGCCCTGTTCTGGACCATCCCAACTACACGCAACCTCGACCTGCTCAAGCTGCTCGTCAGCTACCAGATCATGTGGGACCTCTTGGACAGTGTCAGCGAGAGGGGCGCATCGGCGGGCCAGCAGAACGCCCGCCACCTCCACCTCGCCCTAATTGATGCGCTCGACGAGCGCGTCCCCATCACCGACTACTACCGCCATCATCCGCACTGCGACGACGGTGGCTATCTACGCTCGCTTGTCCACGCGTGCCGCCAACGCACGACGAGCCTGACCTCCTACGAGCATGTTCGTCTGTACCTACTGCGTGAGGCGCAACGCGCCAATGTTCAAGCAATCAACCACGAGCTGGATCCCGTGCGGCGCGAGATGACGCTACGCGCTTGGACTGAGTGCGAGTACCCCGACCAACGCGAGGCAAGTTGGTTTGAGTTGGCGGCAGCCGCTGGCGCCGGGCTGTCGATCTATGCCCTCTTTGCGCTTGCAGCCGAACCCGAATGTCACCCAGATGATCCTGTCGACGCTTACCACGTCTATTTTCCATGGGTTTCGGCACTCGCGACGATGCTTGACAGCTACGTCGACCAGGCTGAGGACACCGCCAGTGGCGACCACGTCTACATCGATTACTACGCGAACCGTGAACGTACGATCTTTGGTCTAGGCCGACTTGTGCGACGTAGTCTCACCGATGTACGCACTCTGCCCCGTGGCGGGCGACACTCAGTGGTTGTGGCGTGCATGATCGCGATGTATCTCTCCAAGGACAGTGCTCAAACGCCGGATATGGCTCACTCAACGACGATCTTGGTGAACGCTGGAGGCTCCCTTACGAGGCTACTACTGCCAGTGCTTCGACTGTGGCGACTGGCATACGGACAACGCTCAAGATAAGCGGCACTCCTTAGCGTGTTGGCTTTTGGGCTGCCGATCTTCCATTAGGAAGGGGCATGCGTACCGTCCGTTCGTGTGCGATTCCAGTTGGAACGCGTTTCATTCAAGCTGGAACGAATCACTTGCGATACGGACCTACCGTGCCCGAGGATCGCGCGATGAGCAGTAACACATCGCTTGGGGAGGCACTTGATATTGGTGCGACACAGTTCTGCTGTTGCGCTGGTGTGGACGATATCGAGGTCATCTCGGGTCTTGTCCAACCTAAGCTTTCCCCCCATGTGGTCGCCGCCCGTTACGCCTCGATATTTCGGGATAAGGCATGAGCGGGAACAAGTTCACACGCCGCTTGAGCCCTGCGCCCGACCCGCGCTACTCACGCTCACTGGAATACGCTGTTGCGATCCTGGAATGCTTCTCAAACGAGCGCCTGAAGCTCGGGATTGCTGATCTGGCTGATCTTGTCGGGATTAGCCGCTCGACCATGCATCGGTATGCGATAACGCTCGTGATGCTGGGCTATCTGGAGCAGGATTCCAAGCACAAGTATCGGCTGTCCCCGCGTGCTCCGGATCCTGGTGCGGCCGCGATCAGCGCCGTTCGACGGCGCGCACCCGGTCGTGTGGCCCTAAAAGAGCTGCGCGACGCCACTGGCTACACGGTGAGCATGGGCGTGCTCGACAGGACACGTGTCGTCTACGTATACCGCCTGTTTGGTCACCGGCACGGACAACACGCTATCGACCAAGACCTGGGGGTTGGCGCGCATATCCCCCTTTATTGCACAGCGCTTGGCAAGGTGCTGTTGGCAAGCGTCTCCGATGCGGAGCGTCGCGAGCTGCTCGCGAGTCTTGACCTCATTCCGCATGGTCCCCGTTCGATCATCGATAGAGACACGCTCGCCGCTGAGCTTGAGCGCATCAGCCTGCGCGATGCTGTCATAAGCGATGAAGAGTTCATTGGCGGTGCGCGCTCGATCGCCGTGCTCGTCCCCCAACCGCCAGGCGAGCATCCCCTCGCGATCGAGATGACGGTCCCTTCAAACGCTTACACCGTCGCCCAGCTCGCCAAGGAGATAACCCCCGTCATGCAACGAACCGTAAGGCTGATCTGTGGACATTGAAGCATCTGAGCAGTGAATATCACGCCAGGTATAAACCGCCCCCCCCGATGGGACCGCATCGCGGCAGCTAGCGAAGCGAAACCCCAAGCAAAGCCCCCGCCCGCTTGACGACCGAGGCCTCGCCAAGCAGCGGCGTCTGCGTGTGCCCGGAGATCGTGAGCTGCATCGGTTCGCACTCGGAGACCGATCCGCTCGCTCCCGCCGGCTCGCTGGGCTCGTGCGTGGCCGTGTGACAGCGACATCGAGTGCCGCTGCCGAGGAGGGAATCCGCTCGCCGGCGGGGCGCGGTATGTCCCACATGTCTCCAGCGTCGGCAAGCACGCCGGTAGAGCCGCTGGGCAACCGCACGAACACCACCGACAGCGCGCGTGCGTAGAGCACCGATGGGATGGGCGGGCAACTAACCCGTCAACCCCCAAGCCGCACGGTCAATCCTTCCCAGGTGCGCACGATCGGCGGGTGGATGCCGGTGAGCGTGGTGAACAGATGCGGCGATACGTACACCTCGATGAGTGCGGCAACGATGAGCACGGGGAGCGCGATCGCGACGGTCACAACGGTGGCCGCAAGCAGCTGGTCCCACTCGCCTCGACGGCTCGCGATGATCCAGGCTGCCAGTGGCAGGAACAGCGCGATCAGCTCGGGGATCGCGTGGGGGAGCACGCCAAGCAACAGCAGCGCCGGCGACACTCCCAGGAAGTGGGCGACGCCTGAGAGCGTGTTGCCGAGCACCCACGCTTGCGCCGATAGCGAGAAAGCGGTGGCGCACACCACGAACGCGATCGCGATGCGCCCGCCGTGCTCGTGAACCCAACGCGAGACGCCGCTCTTGCCCTCCGCTTGCAGTGGCAGTGAGCTGCCGGCGATGAATCCGGCCACGCACGCCATCGCGTGCAGGGCTAGCACGAGCAGATTGCGGTAGAGCACTTCGACGACGTTGCCGAGGTTGCCGACCGCGAACGGCGGACGCAGCTGCAGGAGTTGCGTATCGCTTGAGGACAGTGCGGAGATGAGCAATACCGCGCAGAGCAGTCCGATCGCCGCGACCGTCGAGCCGGCGACCCAGCGACCGATCACCGGCAGCGGCTGGCGCTGCCATGTGCGCAGCGTGGTGCGCGTCTGGCGCACGCCGTGATAGAACGCATAGGAGGAGGCGTCCACCCCCTCCCATCGACCGTCGGGCAGCCGGCCTTGAGATCAACCTGTCCTTATCGCCTCAAATAGTTCTCAGGCGCTGTCGGCCACACAGAGAGCGTGTCGCGTTGCCTTTCCCATGCTCGCTACAGTGGCAGCTCGGATCGTGCGCGCCGTCGCGAAGGCGCGCTGCTCCGTCACCGCTATGCGCACCCTGGATCCCCAGGCCCTCAGCCAGCACGTGGACCGCCTTTATCGCTCCGCGTGGGCGTTGTGCGGGTCGCGCGAGGACGCGGAGGACCTCGTCCAGGAGACGTTCGCACGGGTGTTGGCAAAGCCGCGCGTGCTGCGCGGCGAGAGCGAGCTCTACTACCTGATGCGCGTGTTGCGCAACACCTTTCTGACAAGTCGCCGCACGGTCGCTCGGCGCCCGATGACCGTTGCTGCGCTAGAGGACGTGGTGGCGGCCGACCCCAGACCGATGGGCCAACCCGAGCGGGCGCTCGAGGTGCAGGAGATCTACGCGACGATCGCCGAGCTCCCCGAGGACTTCCGCCTGGCGCTTGTGGCGGTGGACGTGCTCGGTCTCTCCTATCGAGAGGCAGCCCGTGCTCTGCGGGTGCGTGAGGCGACGATCACGACCCGATTGTTCAGGGCGCGCAAGCAGATCGCAGAGCGGCTGTGCGCCGAGGCTCCCGTGCAGGCTGTTTCTGACGAGCCGCGCGCCACCGGCATGTCAAAGGCGCCAAAGCACTCATCCGAGGCGAAGCCTGTGGTCCCCACCGCCCCTCGCCACGCATTGGTCACGGGGATTCGCCGGGAAGAGAAGAACGCCGATGGAGTCTTCTCGAGTAGAGAGGCAAAATGAGCGAGCAAACCCCCCACGAGCAAGCCCCCCGTACAGAGCACGAGCTGATCGAGCGATTGCGATCGATCGATGTGCGGGCGCCTGAGCAGCTGCATCGGCGGATCGATGCGCTCGTGGACGAGCGCTCGGCGCGCGCGTCTCGCCGCCCGCTTCGTGCGCGAGCCGTTGCCGGCCTGTCCCCGCTGGGACTTGGCGGGGCGGTCGCGATCGTTGTGGTGGCGGTTGTGTTGGCGCTTGGACTGCCGGGCGGCGGCTCGACCGCGCTCAGTGTGCACGACGCGTCCGCCCTCACGCTCCGCCCTGCAACGATGGCCGCGCCATCGCAGAATTCGCGCCGGCAAACCCAGCTTGCCAAGACCGTCGACGGCGTCGCGTTCCCCTATTGGGCAGACGGGTTCGGCTGGCATGCCACGGGTGCGCGCCAGGATCGCATCGGCGGGCGAGCTGTGACGACCGTGTTCTACGCCGATCGCGCCGGTCGGCGGATCGGCTATGCGATTGTCGCCGGCAAGCCGGCGCTCCGCCTTGGCGGCGGCACGGTCGCCTGGCGCGGGGGCACGCCCTACCGGCTGCTCGCCGAAGACGGCGCGAAAGTTGTGGTGTGGCTGCGTGACGGGCGCCTGTGCGTGTTGGCCGGACGAAGCGTCAGCAACACCACGTTGTTGGCGCTTGCCAGCTGGAACGACGACTAGGCTGCACCAACGAGTTACTGGCCGGCAGTCGGTCGATCGAGACGCGCTACGCCGCCGGGGCGTCCGCCTCTGGCGCCACCACATAGACGATGTGCGCACGCGCGATCGCCATGAAGGCGTGTCGCTCGAGGGGACCGCCGTCGAGCGGCGCCAGCGTGACGTCGGTGAGCGTGAGGAAGTCGCGCTCGGACGCGTTGAGCATGTCCGACACGCGGCTGCGGTAGCCGTCGCGGGCCAGCATCAGGGAGCCCTCGATGCGATGGCGGGGGGTCTCCAGGCGGATGCGCTCGCGACGCTCCTCGGCCCCGTCGGGGTCCCTCTCGAACGCGTGCTCGCCGGGCGGTGTGCTCATCGTCGCTTCATTATCGGGCCTCGCGGGCCGAGCCGCTTGCCCGCCTGATCACGGCACGACGATCGTGAACGCGTAGCCGCTCGCGGGCGTGTTGCTCGACGGGGCGTAGGTCTCGACCTCGAAGTCGCCCGCCGGGCAGTTGGGACGCTGGGCGTTGACGGCGACGACGCCGAGAGCGCCGGTGGCGGAGCTGTAGCTGACCTCGGGCGACACGGCGACCGTCTCGGTGCCGGCATTGATCGAAGCGGCAGGGGCGAGGCAGTAGACGCCGGCACTTGGCTCGGTGACTCCGGTGATGTTGGAGCTTTGCCCGGCGACCAGATTGACTTGGCTGGACGAGCCGGCCTGAGGTTGGACAACAGCGTAGGCACGCGCTGTGCCGGCGGGACCCTGCGGGCCCGTGGCCCCCGTTTTGCCGGTGGCCCCTGTTTTGCCTGTGACCCCGGTTTTCCCGGTGGTGCCGGTGTACCCGCGTGGCCCGGCTGGCCCCGGGATCCCCCGCAAGCCGCGTGGCCCGGGGATCAGGCACTCGCGCACCTTGTGTCTGCCAGTGCGCGTGTAAAAGCATTTGGTCGAGGCGGCCGTGTGGGCGCTGGGAAGGATCGGGATGCCAGCGAGCGCGGGAACGGCGATGGTCATCGCGCCGATCGCGGCGGGTGTGGCGAGCAGCATGAGTGTGCGACGGCGCATGGGTGTGCCTCCTGTGGTTGTAAGGCCGTGTTGACCATAACCACCGGAACGCCCCGAAGGAGCGGTGTCAGCCCACGCGCTCGGGCACCCGCGCGGATAGCCCGGCACGCGCGGAGGCGACCGGTCCGCTGTGCCCGTTGGGGCGGTTGCGCTCCTCGCGCACGATGTACAGCGGGCGGTGCTTGACCTCGTCGTAGATGCGTCCGACGTACTCGCCGATGACACCGAGCGCGATCAGCTGGATGCCGCCGAGCAAGAGGATCGCGATCGTGAGCGTCGAGAAGCCGGGCAGGTAGGAGCCGGTGAAGTGCAGTGCGATCACGATCGGGATCGCGACGAACGCGACGCTCGCCGACAGCAGCCCGGCGTAGGTGGCAAGCTGCAGCGGCAGGTGCGAGAAGGACGCGATCGCGTCAAGGGAGAAGCGCAGCATCTTGCGCAGCGTGTACTTGGTCTCCCCGGCGGCGCGCGCGTCGCGCTCGTAGGGCACCGCCGTTTGGGTGAAGCCGACCCATACGGTCATGCCGCGCAAGAAGCGCGAGCGCTCTGTCATCGACAGCAGGGCATCCAGGGCGCGGCGATCGAGCAGGCGGAAGTCTCCCGAGTTGGGCTCCAGGTCGACCTGGGCGAGCTTGTCGAACAGCTTGTAGAACCAGGAGGCGGTGGCGAGCTTGAAGGCGGTCTCGCCGTCGCGCTGCTTGCGTACCGCGTAGACGACATCCGAGCCTCCTCCCCACTGCTCGACCATGCGCGGGATCAGCTCGGGTGGATCCTGTAGGTCGGCGTCGATCATCGCCACGACGTCGCCGGCGGCGTGCTCAAGCCCGGCGGTGAGTGCTGCCTGGTGGCCGAAGTTGCGCGAGAGATGGATCACGCGCACACGCGGGTCGGCGGCGGCCAGGCGGTCCAGTAAGGCCGGGGTCGAGTCGGACGAGCCGTCGTTGACGAGCACCAGCTCAAACGCGTAGTCGGCGACGGCGGCACAGGCGCGCGCAACGAACGCCTCGACCAACTCCTCCTCGTTGTAAACGGGCGCGACGACGCTGAGCAGTGTGGGGGCGCGCACGATGGTGTCCGGCATGGTTCCTTTCAGAAAACGGCGAAGCTGGTTAAGTAGTGACCATGAGAAGAGTAGGGGACGGGGCCACGCGAATCCTGAGAATGCCCTTGGTTTTGCAGTTCGTGAAGTTCGGGATCGTCGGCGTGTCGAACACGCTGATCGCGTTTGCTGTGTACACGGTGCTGTTGAAGGTGTTCGGGGTGTGGTATGTGGCGGCGTCGGGCATCGGCTTTGCGATCGGCGCGGTCAATGGCTTTTTGTGGAACCGCGCGTGGACCTTCAAGGGTCATGTTGGCGACGCGCTCACACCGGTGCGCTGGTTCGTGGTGCAGGGCTGCGGCTTGCTGCTTGACCTTGGACTGGTGTATGCGCTCGTGGACGGCGCCGGCATGGACAAGCTCCTGGGTCAGGCAGTGACAACCGTGGTGGTGACCGTCATCACCTTCTTCGTGAACCGCGCGTGGACGTTCAGAGGGCACGCCGCGACGGCGGTCGCGGAGGCGACCGCCGATTCCTAACGGAATACAGCGAGCAACGACAGCCCGGCTGGGATCGAGCCTCCACGCCCAATGACGGTGGCCTCGAGGTCGAGCGGCTGGCGCAGCGCCCAGTTGAGCGGCGCCGGTGGCACCCACAGGTCGAGGCTCGACTTGGTGGTGGAGGGCTTGAAGCGCTCCAGCACGCGCAGCATGATGGCGACGGGCAGCAGCAGCGAGTTGAAGTGCGCCGAGCTCTGCTCGTGCCAGCCGGCCTGCTCGGCGGCGGCGAGCAGCGTACGACGGTTATAGCGGCGGTGATGGTGGTTGATCTCGTCGTGGCCGCTCCACAGCCACTGGTAGGCGGGCACGGTCACGAGCAGTGCGCCACCAGGCTTGGTCACCCGCCGCAGCTCACGCAGCGTGCCGACGTCGTCTTCCAGGTGCTCGATCACATCCAGGCTGACGGTCAGATCGAACGACGCGTCCTCGAACGGCGTATCGAGGATCGAGCCTTCGACCACCTCGCCCGCGCCCCGTTCGCGCGCCAGCTCGACGCTCGTGGGCGACAGCTCGATGCCGGTGACCGCGCCGTGGTGGGCGAGGTCGACCATGTTGCGCCCGCTGCCGCAGCCGGCGTCGAGGATCGATGCGCCCACGGGCAGGCCCAGGCGCTCAATCGCGCGCTCCAACACTCGGCGGCGCCCCTGGTACCACCAGTGGCGGTCCTCGGCGCGGTGGGTTTGCAGCTCGTACTCCCGCTCCATCTGCCCGCCATCTTTCACGATGACGCGCTCTGCTGCGGTGCGACCCCCCTCCCCAGCGTGGGCTATCGTTGGTCGATCGTTCCCGTCGCTGGATCCCATCAAGAGCAGGAGGCAGGGCAGATGGCGAGCAACCTCTGATGTCGCTTCCGGTCGAGGGCTATCGGCTGAAGGGAATTTCCCCCAAGGCCTACGAACATCCGGCCGACCGTGCGGCAACTGCCGCGCTGCGCTCGATCCCGTACCTGAACACGGTGGTGCGCAAGCTGATCGAGCTCGGCTATGAGCGCGCGCTGCGCCAGGCGTATCTCGGCTCCTCGGTGCGGCTCGGCGACGATCAGCTCGCGGACGTGTGGATGGCGCACGTGCGGGCCTATGCCACGCTCGACCTGGAGCCTGTGCCGGACCTTTACCTGACCCAGTTCCCGATCGCCAACGCGCTCACGATCGGGGCTGGACGCCCGATCGTGGTGGTGCAGTCCGGGCTTGTGCAGCTGCTGGACGTCGAGCAGCTGCGAGCGGTGTTCGCGCACGAGGCCGGCCACGTGCTCTCCGATCACGTGCTCTACAGGACCGCGCTTGTGATCCTGATGCGTCTCAGCTCGATTCCCGGAATCCCGCTGCCGTTGCTGCCGATACGCGCGGCCCTGATGGAGTGGTTTCGCGCCTCCGAGCTGAGTTGCGACCGGGCGGCGGCGCTGGTCACTCGCGACCCGCTGACGGTGTGTCGCACGCTGATGGTGATCGCCGCGGGCGCCGAGGCCGAGCGACTCGACCTCGATGTGTTCATGCGCCAGGGCAGCGACTACCGCGAGAAGGGCTCGGGGCTGGAGCGTCTGTCGCGCCTGCTGCTCGACCTGGGTATTACCCACCCGATGCCCGTGCGTCGCGTGCATGAGCTGATGGAGTGGGTCCGCTCCGGCGACTACGACCGCATCGTCGGCGGCGAGTACGTAACGCGCGACGTGCCGCCCGACCCGCGTGCCGAGGCCAGCGACGCGGTCGCCCATTACTCCGAGCGCTTCCGCAAGATGTTCCGCGACGCGGGCGAGTCGGTCGGCGAGGTGGGCGAGCAGCTGGGCGACGTGGCCCAGCAGCTCAGCGACTGGCTGCGCCGCACGCGCGACGGCGAGGACGAGAAGGCCGTCGGCGACGGCGAGTAGGTGCGTAGCGCACTGATCTTCGTTGCTCGCCGCATAGCAGCGGTGCTGCTATGCGTGTGCGCGGTGTCGCTGGCCTGGAGGTCGGCGGCGATCGCGGGACCGACCGCTCGCGCGTCGGCCGCGGAATCTCAGAGCGATCTGCAGATAGCTGAGGAGGGCATCGCGCGCGCCCAGCGGCTGTGGCGCAACGCGCACCTCGGCTGGTATGACAGCGTGTTGGACGACAAAGAACGCTATCCGCTGGCGACGATCTGGGATGCGACTCCGCTGTTTGAGGCGCTCGACGCGATCGATATCGCAGCGCCGACGCCGGCGCACCGCGCGGCGGTGGTGGCGTTTGCGCGTGGTGCCGAGCGCTATTGGGATGCGACGCTGAAACCCGTCGGGGGCTTTGCGCCCTACCCCGGCGATCGCGGCCAGGTGGTGACGTGGTTTGACGACAACGGCTGGTGGGGGCTCGCGTTCCTGGATGCCTACCGCGCGACGCACATAGCAAGCTACGTTCGCGAGGCTGAACGCGCGTTTGCGTTCATCGCCGACGCGGGCTGGAACAACGCGGGCGGTGGGTTGTGGTGGAACACCGCCCACCCCTATATCGCGGGCGAGCCACTGGCGGCCGGCTCGCTGCTGGGCGCGCAGCTGTTCAAGCTCACCGGCAAGCAGTTCTTCCGCCGGCAGGTGCTGAAGTTCCTCGACTGGGCTGAATCGGATTTCCTGACCGAACTGCGCCTGTATAAGCGCACGGAATCCGATTCGACGCCCACGCCCTATATCGAGGGCACGCTCGTGGAGGCCCACCAGGTGCTGTGCGAAACGGGTGACTCGCAAGCGTGCGAACGCGCCGCCCAGCTTGCCAACGCTTCCGCCGAACGCTTCTCCGACCGCCTCACCATGGGCCCGCAGTTCGACACGATCTATCTGCACTGGATGCTCTCCTATGGCGTGCAGTCGGGCGAAGAGCGTTGGCGCGAACTGGCCGAGGAGATGGCGACAGACGCGCAGGAGCACGCGTTGGGTGCGCAGGGCCTGTATCTGCGCGCGTGGGACGGCACGCCGATCACCGAGCACCAGGCGGTGCCCAATATGCTGCAGACCGACGCTGCCACGCTCGAGCTGTTTGCATGGCTCGCGGTAGCGGAATCCTCGCACGCAGGCGCGTAGGGCTAGCGTCAGGCGCTCGCGGCGAAACCGTCCCCGGCTTGCATCGCCTCGCGCATGAGTGCGTCGATCAAAGCATTGACGACCACCGGGTCGAACTGGGTGCCGGCACAGCGCCGTAGCTCGGCCAGCGCGCCCTCGTAGCCGATCGAGTCTCGGTAGGGCCGGTCGCTGGTCATCGCCTCATAGGCGTCGGCGACCGCCACGATGCGTGCCTCCAACGCGATTGCGCTGCCCGAGAGCCCATGCGGATAGCCGAGGCCGTCGGGGCGCTCGTGGTGGGTTGCGATCCATTCGCGCACATCGGAGAGGCCGACGTGCTCGATCATCTGCGCGCCGAGCTCGGGGTGGCGCTTGATGATTGCGTACTCTTCCTCGGTGAGCGGTTCGGGCTTGTGCAGGATGCTGTTGGGGACCCCGGCCTTGCCGATGTCGTGCAGGATTCCGGCGAGGCGGATGCGGCTGATGCGCCGCTCGGGCAGTCCCAGCTCGCGGGCCATCATCTCGGCATAGCGTCCCACCGTCTCGGAGTGGCGGGCGCTGCCGCTGAAGCGTAGGTCGACGGCCTCGGCAAAGTTGAGCACGGCCATGATAAAGCGCTCGCCCCCGATGTCGTGCGCGTCGTTTGGCATGCGCAGCTCCAGTCGCAGTGCGGGGTTGTGCGCCACCGTGCGGTTGCGCCCATGCTGCTTGGCGCCGTACAGCGCTTGGTCTGCGGCGTGCAGCAGCGCGGCGGCGGTCTCTCCGTGCTCGGGGTACACCGACAATCCGAAGCTGATCGTAAGCGGGGTGGAGTTGTCGGCGAACTCGTCATGCAATGCGCGGCGCAGGCGCTCGGCTAAGGCAAGGGCGCCGTTGCGTCCCGTGTCGGGCAGGATCAGCGAGAACTCCTCGCCCCCGACGCGCGCGACGGTGTCGATCTGGCGCTTGCCTTCGCACAGCAGGCATGCCACTCGCTGCAGCGCTGTGTCGCCGACCTTGTGACCGGAGCAATCGTTTATGTCCTTGAAGTTGTCGAGGTCGCCCACGAGCACCGCCATTGAGGTGCCGCCGCGGCGCGCCCGTTCGAGCTCGAGGTCCAGCAGCTCGCGAAACCCACGCCGGTTTGAGAGCTTTGTCAACGGATCGGTGCGGGCGGCGTTGTAGAGGCGCGCGATCAGCAGCTCCACGCGAGCGCGCATCGCCATGATCACGATCGCGCCCACAAGCAGCGTGCCCATGCCGACCAGCCACCAGGCGGCGCCCGCGCTGAGCGACGCCCGCGCGACCAGCAGTGCGCCGTAGACCAAGCCCACATAGACGATCTGCGCCGCGGCCTGTCTGACGGTGAAGAAATAGGAGGCGTAGAGGAACACCCACAGGTAGAAGAACACGAGCGGGCTGGGCGATTCGCCCGAGAAGTAGGCCACTCCCGTGATCAGCGTGCTGCCCCACGCGAGCGTGGCTTGCATCGTCCATGCGGGGAGCCTGGCGGCCTGCGTGTGGAGCACCGCGGCGACCAGGTAGGCGTCGGCGACGATCAACAGCATCCCCAGGTCGTTCATGTGGGCGGCGTGGGGAAGCGCCACGGTGAGCGCCGCGAGGCTCGCGCCGGCGGCGAACAGCACGGCGAGGACCTTCGCGACAAGGCTTGCCTGGAAGCTCGCGCCGAGGAGCGATCCGCCCCAGATTTCGTCGCGATCGTCCGCCGCCGAGAGCGCGGACATAACCTTCGGGTATCGGCTACCCGTGAAGTTCACGAGGGAGTTGGGAACTGTTCGCATTGTTGACCGTGGCCTACGGGTAAACAGCCTACGAGGAACTTCGAAAATTCGCAACCGCACAACAATCCTGGTGCTCGGCGCCGCGCAGTTCGTGATGGTGCTTGACAGCACTGTGATGAACGTATCGATCTCTCAGGTCGTGGCGGACCTGAAAACGAGCGTCTCGGAGGTTCAGCTGGCGATCACCGCCTATACGCTCGTGATGGCGGCGTTTATGCTCACGGGCGCAAAGCTCGGTGACATTTGGGGACGGCGCCGTGCGTTCTCGATCGGGCTGGCGATTTACGGAACCGGCTCGCTTATTACCGCACTGAGTCCCAACGTAACGGTGCTCTTGATCGGCTGGTCAGGTATCGAGGGGCTTGGCGCGGTGCTTGTGATCCCGGCGATCTTCGCGCTGACGGCGGTCAACTACAGCGGTCGTGAACGGGCTCTGGCGTATGGTCTGCTGGGCGGGATCGCGGGCGCGGGCGCGGCGGCGGGGCCCTTGATCGGCGGGTTCGTGACGACGGTTCTCAGCTGGCGCGTGGTGTTTGGCGGCGAGACGGCGATCGTGCTGGTGCTGCTGACGCTGGTGCATCGCATCGGCGAGCAGGTCCAGGAGGACCGTCCGAGGCTCGACCGCGTCGGTGTGGTGCTGTCGGCGCTCGGCCTGGGGCTGACGGTGTTCGCGATCTTGAAGATCAGCACGTGGGGACTGTTTGTGCCAACGGGGGCGCTCACGATCGCCGGCACCAGGATCACGCCGTTTGGATTGTCGGCCGTGCCGTTTTTGATTTTCGCCGGGCTGATTGTGCTCGGATGTTTCTTTCGTTGGGAGGAGCGTGTGGAGCGCGCTGGGCGCACGCCGCTGTTGCGCACCGACCTGCTGAAGATCGCCCAGCTGCGCGCCGGGCTGTCCACGCTCGTCTCCCAATACCTGATCCTCGCGGGCACGTTCTTCGTGCTGCCGCTGTACCTGCAGCTGGTGCTCGGCAAGGACGCCCTGCAAACAGGCGTGAAGATATTGCCGATCTCGATCACGATGATGCTCGCGGCCGTGCTCGGTCCGCGCCTTGCGACGCGTACCTCGCCGCGGCGGGTGGTGCAGATCGGGCTGGGGTTCCTGTTGGTGTCGATCGCCGCGCTGATGGCGACGATCTCCCCCTCGCTGTCCTCGTTGCCGTTTGCGCTGTCGCTGGCGGGCTTCGGTGTGGGTATCGGTCTGTCGATCTCACAGCTCGGCAACGTCGTTATGTCATCGGTGGCGGAGTCCCGCTCAAGCGAGGCGGGCGGCGTGCAGGGCGCGGCGCAGAACCTCGGCCAGTCGCTCGGCACCGCGCTGATCGGCGCGGTGCTGCTGACGGGGCTGACGGTTGGCTTTCACGAGCGCGTGCTGGCCGATCCCTCGATCCCGGCGGCGGCACAGCAGCAGATCGTGAGCGCAAGCGAGGAGGGCGTGCCGATGGTCTCCCAGGCTCAGTTCAAGGCAGCTGTCGAGCAGGCCGGTGTGAGCGGAGCGCAGGCCGAGGCGCTGAGCGCCTACTACAACGAATCCCAGATCGAGGCGCTCAAGCGTGCGCTCCTGCTTGCGTGCGGGTTTGTGCTCGTGGGGTTGTGGTTCGCACGGGATCTCCCCGGTGAGGCGCTCGCCAAGGATGAGGGGGAGGAGCGGGTCGTGCCCGCGGGGGTCCCCTCCGGTGGGGACGCGGTCGTGTGACGCACGCAGCGTCAACCGCCATGGCGGGCACCCTCGTATGTGCGCGTGTCACCGGGTCAAACGCCGCCCGAACTCAGGCCGCGGGGCCTGTCGATCGGATACTGCCAGACACAGAATGCGGTGACTGTCGATCAGGCGCTGCCTGAGTCCTCGAGCTCCGCTGCCGCGTCTGTGATCCCCACTGTCGGCGCCGGCGCGAGCGTGTTGGCGAAGAACGCGAGCACACGGCCCCACGCGTCGCGAGCGGCCTCGGGACGGTAGCTCGGGCGGGTGTCGTTAAAGAACGCGTGCCCGGTGTCAGAGTAGATGCGCAGCTCGTGGTCCACTCCGGCAGCGCTGAGCGCCTCCTCGAATGCGGGGAGGCCGGCGATGATGCGGGGATCGTCCTGCCCATAGAAGCCGCGCACTGGGCAGCGGATCGAGCCGACCTGCTCGGCGCTGGGCGAGCTGCCGTAGAAGATCGCCGCCGCACTGAGCTCGGGCTCCTCACTGGCCAGGAGCGCCGAGAGGTTGCCGCCCATGCAGAAGCCGATCGAGCCGACCGCGCGTCCCGCGGAGGCTGGGTGTGAGCGAAGCAGCGCGACGGCGCCGCGCAGCGAGGCCACATGGGGAGCGGAATCGCGCCCGACGCCGCCGAACAGCGCGCCCAGGGTCTCACCGACCTCCTTGGCCTGCTCGGGGCCGAGCTTGGAGAGCGCTTCGGCGCGCCTGGCGTCATCGCCGAGCACCGACATCCACTGTCCCGGTGGGAGCGTGTTGAGAAACGCTTTGGCGGCGTCCACGCGCTCGACCGCCAGCGCGGGTGGTCGCCCGCCCCCGGCTGAGTAGAGGTCGGGCGCCACCGCGACATACCCTGCTGAGGCGATGCGATCGGCAACGTCTGAGATGTGGCGGTCAACTCCCCATATCTCCTGGATCACGACCACGCCCGGCAGTGGCCCATCTGCTGCCTTGGGTCGGGTGAGGTATGCGGAGACGGCTCCAGCGGGGCCGTCGTAGTCGATCCACTCGCTCGCAAGCTCCATCGCCGTCTCCTTGTCGATCCTGTTCGGTTCAGTCGGCCGGTGCGCGCGGAATGGTAACCCTCCTCATGAAGCAGCGCGCCGGGCCGGTACCGTGAACGAGGCAGGCCGAGCCTAGGCCGGCGCGCCGCCGGCAGACGACTCTTCTGAGGTGTCGTAGCGCGCGACCGTAAAGCCGATCAGGACTGGCACGTGTATGGCGAACACGACCAGCGAGAGTGTGAGCACCACGAGCGCGCCGCCGCTCACCTGATCGCGCAGGAACGCGTACTCGATCATCCCAGCGACCACGATGTAGGCGAGCAGCGCCCAACGGGCGACTTCAAAGAAGCGACCCCAGGCGAAGCCCTGCACGCGAGACAGCGCCAGGAGGTTGCCTACGAGCAGCAGCGCCGAGGCGGCCAGTAGGGCGATCGCGGGAGTGAGGGGAACCTGGTGGGGTAGGTGCGCCGCCAGATATATGCCGGCGGCCACGATCAAGGCGAGTGAGAGCATCCCCATTTGAGTGACTGGGGGAAGGCGACGTTCGCTCATTCGATCCTGCCTGACTGTCGGCTGTTCGCGTTACTCATCCGACCGTCAGCTTGGCCATGATCACCAGGGTGGCGATCTGCATCGCACCGGTGGCGCCGGCGGTGTAGATGAAGCGCTTCATCAGCCGCTCGATCACCTGTGGGTTGGGACGGGGCTTCTTCAGCTCCACGAGCACGGCGATGTTGGCCGGCTCGAGCAGGCCGAGCGCGATCACCGCCATGATGCCGACCACGATGTAGCTGGCCACGAGCCAGCCGTGCAGGTAGTAGCTGCTCTGGACCGTTCCGAGGTGATTGCCAAGCTGCCAGCCCGCCGCGAGGGTGACGGTGACTACGGTCGGCATGATCAGCAGCATCTTCGGCATCAGCCGCGTGGTGAGCTCGACGCGCGCGGGGATCGATAGGCGCCCGAGGATCGGTCCAAGCACGAAGCCGAGGAACAGATCGATGATCGTCCATGCTGCGCCCCCGACAAAGTGTAGGAACGCAAGCGGCCACAGTTCGTTGACTGCGATCGCTGCGATCAGCAGGGCGAGGACGACTGCGACGATGCCGAGGCCCACACGCGGGACAATCTGAAAGTCCGGCCGCTCCATCGCGCCGGGAGCTGGACTATCGACGTGAACTGCCGGTAGCGAGACCGCGGCTTGAGCCATGTAGCGATAGTAACGACCGGGCGGGCGGATAGCCAGCCGCACGCCAGTGGGCTAATCGGACTCTGTCGTGGTCGTGGCGGGTGCGTCCTCGGTCGCCAGGTGCGCGCCGAGCGCTCCAATGGCGCCGACGGCCAGCGCGGCAAGCGCCCAGCCTGAACCGGAGCGTTCGCGCCCGCGTGCGGCATCAAGCGACAGCTCGCCTGGTCCCACCTCCGCAAGTGCGAGCGTGGCGGCGATCAGGACCACGTTGTACTCATAGCCTCCATTGTTCAGCCAAGGGCCATTCTTGGCGTGCACGGTCTCGATCGCGGTGATCATCGTCGCCGTCAGGACCGAGGCGGCCAGCGGCGTGGCGAGCCCTGCTGCCAGTAGTGCTCCGCCACCGGCCTCGGCCGCGCCAGCGGCGATCGCGTTGCGCCGTCCTGGACGCAGGCCGAGCTGCTCGAACCCTTGTGCGGTTGCGTCCAGTCCGTTGCCGCCGAACCAACCAAACAGCTTTTGCGTTCCGTGTCCGACGAAGAATCCACCTACGGCCAAGCGCAACAGCAATCTTCCAATTTTCATCTTTGGCCCTTTCTCGATCTGCTTGTTTATACCCCGACCTTGTGTCGCTGCCGCGACGGCGAGGATTTGGCTGTCCTACTCGGCTCTGGCGCCTGCTCGGTGTAGTGGTAGGTGCCGCCGCGCATCAGCGACGCGGCTGCCGCGATCAGGCAGGCGAGGATCGCGAACAGGAACGCCTCGTGTAGTCCGGTGCGAAACGGTCCGGAGATCAACTGCGGGAAGAACGAGCGGCCGGCCAGCGTCGCGCGGTTGGCGACCGAGAGCGAGGCGAGCACGTGCGCCCCGAGCAGGTGTTCGATCGGGTTGTAGCCGAGGAAGGCCGCGAACAGCACCGACACCGGCGGGGTGTGCGCGACGCCGCTGGCCGTCGCGGCCGAGACTCCATGGACCTGTAGCCCGGAGGACAGAGTGTGTGGCAGGTCCGAGGCCAACCCCATGATCATCAGCGTGAAGAACACGCCGATCGAGAGCACCTGCGCGGAGTTCTGGAAAGTCTGGTTCATCCCGCCTCCGGCCCCCCGGTGCTGTGGCGGCAGGCTGTTCATCACCGCGGCCCGGTTGGGCGAGGCGAACATGCCCATCGAGACGCCGATCATCGCGAGTATGAGCGCGAACACGGGAAAGGAGAAGTTGATCGGCAGCAGCGTAAGCAGGTAGAAGCTGAGAGCCGATCCGAGCATTCCGCCCGTCGCAAACCAGCGGGCTCCGAAGCGATCGGAGAGATACCCGGAGGTTGGCCCGGCTACAAGCATGCCGAGTGTGAGCGGAAGCATGTAGATGCCCGCGCGCAGCGGCGTGTCGACGAAGTTGACGCCGTGTAGGGGCAGCCAGATGCCCTGCAGCCAGATGATCAGCATGAACATCAGCCCACCGCGTGACACGGCCGAGAGGAACGTTGAGAGCGTGCCGAACGTGAAAGCGCGGATGCGAAACAGGGGTAGGCGGAACATCGGCTCTGCGACACGGAGCTCGACCACCGCGAAGACGAGCAGGGATAGGATCCCGGCGCCCAGCAGTGCGAGCACTCGCGGGCTGCCCCAGCCGGTGGCGTGGCCGCCATAGGGCCGGATTCCATAGGTGACCGACACCATGATCAGGATCAACCCGAGCGCGAATGTGACGTTGCCCCACCAGTCCACGCGCGCGCGTTTGGGGGTGCTGCGCTCCTCGAGCTTTAGGTAGGCCCACACCGTGCCGAACAGTCCCACCGGCACCGAGATCAAGAACACTAGCCGCCAATCGATCGGGGCGAGCAGCCCGCCGAGGACGAGTCCGACGAACATCCCGCTGACGCCGACGATGTTGTTGATGCCGAGTGCCATGCCCCGTTGGTTGGCGGGGAAGGCGTCGGTGATGATTGCGGCCGCGTTGGCCAGCAGGAATGCGGCGCCGATGCCCTGCACGATACGAAACACGATCAGATAGGTAGCCCCGGCCCGTCCGGTCATCCAGTCGACTGTCAGGACCAGCGAGGCGATCGTGTAGATGACGAAGCCGAGGTTGTACATCTTGACCCGGCCATACATGTCGCCGAGGCGCCCGAGGCTCACGATCAAGACGCTCGTGACGACCAGGAAGCCGAGGATCATCCACAGCAGATAGAAGCTGTTGGCGGGCACCAGTGGGTCGAGATGGATGCCACGGAAGATGTCGGGCATCGCGATCAGCGTGATCGAGCCGTCCAGTGTGGCCAGCAGCACTCCGAGGGTGACGTTGGACAGCGCGATCCACTTGTAGCGATCCGGCGCCGTTGGGGTTTGGCTGGGCGGACCGCCGTTGGATGGGCCACTGTTGAGCGGGCCGCCGCTGGATGGGGCTGCTGTGGGCGGCGAGGTTCCGCTCCCCACAGCGACCTTGGCCGGTGGGGTGGTGTTGACGTCGGCGGTGTCGCTCACTGCCAAACATTATACAGGTAACCTGTGCAGTTTGCCTGGTCTTCCCGTATAGTTCTTGCTGCAATGGCCTCGTCCGTCGATGTGTCGCTCACCGCCAGCGAGCTGCGGGTGGTGCTTGGTCAGCTGATGCGGCGGCTGCGCGCCGAGCACCGCTTCTCGCTCGCGCACGGTTCTGTGCTCGGTCGCCTCGATCGCGAGGGCCCCATGAGCACAAGCGATCTGGCAGCCGCCGAGCGCGTGCGCCCGCAGTCGATGGCCCAGACGGTCAGCGAGCTCGAAGTCGATGGGCTGATCAGCCGCCGCCCCGATCCCGCCGACGGACGCCGCGCCCTGCTCGAGCTCACCGACAAAGGGCGCGGGACGCTGCAGGTGGACCGCCGACAGCGCGAGGGCTGGCTGATACAGGCGATCGCCGATGGCTTCGACGAGCACGAGCAGCAGGTCCTGGCCGAAGCGGTCCCGCTGATCGCGCGCCTGGCAGATTCCTAGACCGGTGGGAACGCCAGTCTGGCCAGGGCTTGCGTCTGCTTCTCCCTAAGCTACCGAGATGACCGTGGATAACTTCCATCTGGTGGGGCGCCCTGTCGGAAGGATCGGGTTTGGAGCGATGCAGCTCCCCGGACCGGGTGTGTTTGGACCTCCGCGCGACCGTGCAGAAGCCCTGGCGGTTCTGCGGCGTGCGGTGGAGCTCGGCGTCAACCACATCGACACGGCCCAGTACTACGGACCGGATGTCGCCAACGAGCTGATTCACGAGGCGCTGCATCCCTATCCGGATGATCTGGTGCTGGTCAGCAAGGTCGGTGGCGCGCGCGACGCGAACGGCGGGTGGATCGCTGCGCAGCGCCCAGAACAGTTGCGCCGAGGCGTGGAGGAAAACCTGCGCTCACTGGAGGTCGAGCGCGTGGACGTGGTGAACCTCCGCGTGATGGGCGAGGATGAGGGTTCACCGGGATCGGCGGTTGCGCTTGAGGATCAGCTCGCGACCATGGTGGAACTACGAGAGGAGGGCAAGATCGGCGGCGTCGGCCTGAGCAACGTCACCCTCGAGCAGTTGCGTGCCGGCCTAGCCCACACGCAGATCGCCTGCGTTCAGAATCAGATGAGCCTGCTCCAGCGTGACACCGAGCCACTGCTGGATCTCTGCCGTGAGGTCGGCGTTCCCTTCGTGCCGTTCTTCCCATTGGGGTCGGCGTTCCCAGGGATGCCGAAGGTCTCTGAGCAACCTGTCGTGCGCGAGGTGGCCGATCGCCTCGGCGTTACGCCAGCCCAGGTGGGCCTCGCGTGGCTGCTGGCACGCAGTCCCAACGTACTGCTCATCCCTGGCACCTCCTCGCTTGCTCACCTGGAGGAGAACATTGCTGCGGGCCACGTCGAACTGGATGCCCACGCCCACGAGCGTCTGGACGACATCCGCAGCTGAGCGCCTGCCGTCGCGGTGCCCGCCGCGGGCGGGCTGGAGCAGCCGGGCCACAGGGCGCCCAAGCCACAGGACGCCAAGCCAACGCGGGCTGGGTTCTGAATAGGGCTTTGGCTTGGCTGACCTCAGTTGGCGCCGACGGGTGTGAGGACCATCACCGGGATCACACGCCCGCCCGTCTGCCGCTCGTACTCGCCGAACTGAGGCACACGCTCGACCTGGGTGCGAAAGAGGCGCTCGCGCTCGGCGCCGGTCGCCTCGCTGGCTGTGACTTCGATCGTGTCGGTGCCAGCCTCGATCTTGACGTTGGGATGGGCCTTGAGGTTGTGGTACCAGTCGGGGTTGGTCGGCGCGCCGGCCTTGGAGGCGAAGATTACATAGCGCCCGTTGTCGTTCTGGTAAGCGAGCGGGTTGATGCGGCTCTTGCCGGACCTGGCGCCGGTGTGGTGCAGTAGCAGTAGCGGCATGCCCTCGAACATGCCGCCGACGTGTCCTTCGTTGGCATGGAATTCGTCGATGATCTTGGCGTTGAAGTCTGCGGGGGAGGTGGACATGGTGCTCCTCGGGACGTTGGAGAGGTCTCTCGCTGAGTGCTGGTATCAGTTTATGAAGCGGGCTGTTTGGTTGAGTGCTGGTTTATTGCTCTAGTGCTGGTTTGGTCGAACGCTCCCTTGGGGGGGTTGTTCTCTCGAGGTCGTGTCGCCAGTCCATCGCCCGCCCTTTGGCACCGGCGACTGGACGGCAAGCTCTGTCAGCGCGGGCCTGTCGAGCCCACGGGCGTTCCAGGCCCAACGTGTGTTGCGCAAGTCCTCGGGGAGCCGCGCGCTCAAGCGTAGTTTTGGTGCCATATAGGATGGCGAGGGGCTTGGCGTGTCATCCCACTCGAACCATTTGCGCGTGCGCCGGCGGATACTGAACAACGTGGAACGGCCGCTCTAGGGTCGAAAGCTCTGGCTTCTGCCCGACGCCAACGTTCCCCCGCTGTCGGGTGCGCGGATGAAGTAGTGAACCTCGTAGTCTCCTTGTTGTCTGGGGATCGGAAACCAGAACGTCAGAACCCCCTCGGCGTCGGAGGCTGTCGGTACCACGTAGGTTTGGGCGTGGTCGATCAGATACTCCCGGGGTGACGGGTTCCAGTATCCGTCGTGCTTTTCATACATCGTCCAGGTCAGCAACAGCCGTTGGCCGATCCATCCCTGGGTGTGTACCTCGAAGGAAACGGCGTCACCCAGGACTCTGGCCACCCGAACCCGCTGCGCCTCTGACAATCCGGTTGTCATCAGGGGCGGCACCAGGTTCGCGTCGGCGGCGCGTCCAAGACGCGCTCCGCCGGCTATTTCAAGTAGTTCCCGCTGGCTTTGCGTCGGGCGCTTCGGCAGAGCTCCGTAGGCGCCGGTAGCTTCACTTGATTCCGTCCCCAGCGGCGATGGCTCAGACCCCACGGTTGACGGGTTTTCGTTCGGCGCACCGGTCGTCGCTTCAGGAGCACACCCCCCATATGCCAGGCCCTGGCAGGCGCTCAGGACCTCCTCGCTCTGCTGAAGCTCGGGATTGCGGAGGATTGCTTCCTGCCTCTGCACCTTGCGCTGCAGGCGTGATATTCCAGTGCGACCGAGACCAGCGCCGGCTTCGCGTAGTACCCCTGCACTAAACGACGGTCTGAAGTTGGTACCCGGCACCGTGTGGGTAGTAGTCGAGACCGTCCCATCAGGTGAAGTGTTTGTCGCTGGAGCGGTGGTTGTCGCTGGAGGGGTAGTTCTCGCGGGCACAATGGTGGAGGTGGGCGAACTGGGTCCGGTGTTCGAGGAGGTCCCGGTGGGGACCGTTTCATAACTCCCGGTTGCTGTCGTTGTAGCCGCTTTCGCGGTGGTGGTAGCCTCCGTCGAGGCAGGCTGGGTTGAGGTTACGTCCACCCCGCGCATAGGTGGGGTGTATCGCACGAGGAGAACGACGGCCGATTTCGTCTCGATGCTTGCTGTTCGGCTTCCGGGTGCCTGTGCCACCTTGTCCTCACCGAGTGCCTTTAGGCCTTGAGTACTGGATTCCCGCTGCTGCCACGCCACATAGCTTCCGAGCGTGAGTTCATGCGCGGCCCATTCGGGTGCGCCTAGATCTACAGTCAGGATTGGCAGCGGGGATGATTTCAGGTGCGAGATGATCGTCGCCATCGCGCCGACGACCGCTGCGGCGCCCACCAGGAAGGTGCCTGCTTGCTTTGCCCACCGTGGCGTCGCCGATAGTGCTCGGCCGAGGCGTGAGCGCGTCCGGCGACGTTTTCCACGCTGATGATCCGGAGCTTCAGCCATGCATATGCCCTATGTCGGTCTGTGGCCTCACCGGAGTCGCCAGCTTGTCTGATCGCGTAAAGAGTATCAATCATTTGATCAATGTGTCCGGACCTCGGGGAGGTACGAAGTCTGCGACATTGTGTGTACTAAGGCGCTGCGTGGCGCTTCATGCGGGGGGAGCCGCGGTTGACCGTTTGATCGTACTGATCGCTCAATCGAAATTTTATGTGGCGGAACTGGTTGATGCGCGCTAAGCTCACGCACATGACGCTGCGAGCGACGGTGATGGTTTACAGGTGATGGCTGTTGACGCTGCGAGCAGGCTCGTGGCAGACCCATCCGGAGCGCGCTGGCGGGCCACATTCTGCGCTTCGACCCGGGAGACCCCTCCACGTTCGCCTTCTCTGAGCCCTCAGAGGGTCACCCTCGCGAGCGCCTCGTGCCGATTCCCTGGCCAGATGGCCTTGCACCAATCGTGGACCCGTCGCCCACTCCCGGCGCGAACGATCCACTGCCCGCAGCCGACGTGCTCGTGGTGACATGGACGGTCGCCGAGTCTCAGGCGCTCGCCGATATATTGACACCGGGCCGCGCGACGACGCAGTGGCAAAATTATCGCCATAACTTCGACTCGACCTTCAAGCCAGAGCTTCGTAGCGGTGCTCCTGCGCTAGAGAGCGATTGCCTTGGTATTTATGCACGCTGCACTATCGGGGATCGCAGCGCAGTAGGGCTATTGGACCACTGTCGGGAGTGCAATCACAACTTGGGCCGTCATCGTGGGCTAATGGATCCTGCACACGATCCAAACGGCATGCGGACGGTCCAGTCCTATCGCCAACCACCATCGCAACCGAGGAGCGATTGACATGCCAGGACTCGTGGAGCTCGAGGGCAGCAAGCGCAGCATCCCCCAGGACGCACAGGACCGCGGCAAGGTGCAGGACGACGTGCAACTCTCCGCGACGGTCTACCTGCGAAGCGATCCTGCGACAAGCTCGCCATTCGACGTCGCGCAGGAGGCCGCCAAGCGGCCGAGCGAGCGTCGCTACCTGTCCGTACAGGAGGCCGCGACGGCGTTTGGCGCGGCGAGCCAGGAGATCGATGCTGTCAAGGCGTTTGCCGCATCGCACGACCTCGTCGTGTTACGCGTCAACCAGGCGGCCCGCAGTGTCAAGCTCGCCGGCAGCGCGGCGGCACTGAGTAGTGCCTTCGGTGTGGAGCTGCGCAGCTTCGCGCTTGGAGATGTCACCTATCACAGCCACACTGACGCTGTTCAGTTGCCGTCTGCCCTTGCCCCAATCGTGCAGGCGGTGATCGGGCTCGACAACAGGCCGCTCGGACGTAAGTTTCTCCGATCCGCAGACCACGATATCCAGGCCGCGATCCATGAGCATCGCGACGGCTCGAAACTGCCACCCAACACGTTCCTACCGCCGCAGGTAGCGCAGTTGTATGGCTTCCCGTCCGGCGACGCGAGCGGTCAGACGATCGCTATCTTCGCGTTCAACGGCCCGATGGGCGATGGCGGGCCATCTGCGCCGGGCGGCTACGAACCTGCGGTTCTGGAGAAATATTTCACCAAGCTGCTCGCTCTGCCGATGCCCGAGGTCGTCGACGTTACGATCCAGGGCCCAGGCAACGATCCGGGCGACGGAACGAACCCGAACGATGCTTCACCGGAGGTCTACCTCGACCTATCGATCGTGGGTGCACTGGCGACGGGGGCGAAGATCGTCGTGTACTTCACGGAGTTCAACGAGCAGGGGTGGGTTGACGCGCTGAGCGAGGCAAGCACCGACACCACACACGACCCATCGGTGATCTCGATCAGCTACGGCAATCCAGAGAGCGGTCGCGGCAGTGCGTGGACGAGAGCCGCGGTACATCAGGTAGACCTGACGCTCGAAGCAGCAGCCGCGCGGGGTCGGACGGTTACTTGTGCCGCGGGAGATAGCGGTGCGACCGACGGCCTGGGCAGCCAGGCACACGTTGACTTTCCCGCATCGAGCCCGTGGGTGCTCGGGTGCGGAGGCACCCGGCTTGAAGCTTTGGGGAACTCGATCTCCAAAGAGGTGGTGTGGAACGATCTGAGCCAAGACCCGGAAGAAAACCACGGTGCGACCGGTGGCGGCGTCTCTGTCCTTGTTGGCCTGCCGAGCTGGCAGGCCAATGCCGGTGTTCCTCCGGCGGTCGGGAGCATCCACAGTGGTCGTGGCGTACCGGACGTGTCTTCGCTCGCCGATCCAGAGACACCGTTTGTGGTTGCACAACCGGGACCACAAGGGCTTGGGGGAGTCGGCGGGACGAGTGCGGCAGCCCCGTTGTGGGCATCGCTTCTCGTGCGTTGCAATGCGGCACTTGGCAAGCCCGTCGGGTTCTTGAACCCGGTGCTCTACAAACTTCCGTCCGGAACCCTGCGCGACATCACCGCTGGCAACAACAAGATGCCACCAGATGGGGTGGGCTACGACGCTGGGGTCGGTTGGGACGCATGCACTGGGCTCGGGTCACCTGGTGGCTCGGCGTTGCTCGCGGCGTTGTAGCAGGCGCCGGCCGGCGCGCAGGATTGTGGTCGGGCCGGTCGGCAAACCTACGTATTGTTCTCCCGCGCAAGTGCTGCCGCGGCGTCTGAGAGCCGATCATCACCCCAGAAGAGCTCGCCATCGATCGCGATCGTGGGCACGCCGAAAACGCCGAGCGTGTGCGCGGCGTCGGTTGCGTTTCGCAACGCGCGCTTGATCTGCGGGTCGCGTGTGGCCCACTCCACGGCGCTCGGGTCCAGGTCGGCTTGTTCCGCCGCTTGCAGAACGTGCGCGGGTACCGCGAGGTCGTTGCCGTGGGCGAAGGCGTGGCGGAAGGCGGCGAGTGTGAAAGTGCGTCCTTGCCCGACGTGGAAGGCGTAGGTGGCGGCGCGCATCGCATATAGATAATTGCTGGGCCAGGGGTCGGGCCAGCGTATGGTCGGGAGTCCGTATTGCTTGGTGCGGGCCTCGACTTCGGCCATTCCCGTTTGGCGGCTGTGAGGGTCGCCCAGTGCCCAGGAGGATCGTCCGGTGAGCTTGAACAGCGCGCCGAGCGATACCGGCTGCCAGGCGAGTGGATCGGGCAAGGTCTCGTGGAGGCGCTCGGCCGCTAGGTAGGCGAAGGGCGATCCGAGGTCGAAGTAAAAGGTGGTCTCGGTCATATCGCGTGCTGAGGCTAATATATCAAACGTTCCGTTTACTATAATGACCGCTCAAGACTCTGAGAATGTCAAAGTGCTGCTGGCTGCGAATCTGCGCCGTCTTCGCGTTGCCCGCCACCTCTCGCTCTCGGAGATTGCGCGCACTACCTCGATGAGCAAGGCGACAGTCTCGGCGATCGAGAATGGGCACGGGAATCCGACTGTGGACACGCTGGCGCTGCTGGCCGGCGGGCTGGGTGTGTCGATCTCCGAACTGCTCGAGCAGGCGCAGCTCGGGGAGGTGCGCATAGTCCGGGCTGCTGAAGCGGGGAAGCAGCGAAGCGAAGGCGTGGCCCCGCGTCTGTTGGATTCCTCAACGACACCGTGGGGGAGCGTGGAGGTCTTCGAGCTTGACCTACCCGCCCGCTACCTCTATGAGCAAGCTCCGCGCGCCGCAGGCTCGCGTCAGGGTGTGCTTGTGCTGAGGGGCAAGCTGATCGCCGGTCCGATGGAGCGCATCAGCGAGCTGGCGAGTGGCGACTACGCCTCCTTCCCCGCCGACGTTCCCCACATGTATGAGGCAGGCAGGACGGCGGCACGCGCACTCATAGTGGCGCACACCGCCTCAAGCTGACGGTCGGACCACTGGTCCACCGACGCCGGAGAGATTGTGTCGCGCTCTTGCTGATGCTTAGTCGGTGGTGCGATTCCGATAAAGCCTGCTCGCCAGAGGTGCGAAGATAGCTATCAGCGCGAGCGACCAGATCAGCGAGGCGAGGACCGCATGCTGCATCGGCCAGGTTTGGATGCTCGCCGACGGGTTGGGGTTGCCGAACAGTTCACGGCAGGCGGTGGTGACCGCGCTGACCGGATTCCAGTCGGCGATCGTCCGCAGCAGTGCCGGCATGTGCTCGGTCGGGACTAGGGCGTTTGAGACGATCGCGAGGGGAAAGAGGATTACGAGACCAACCCCTTGAGCTGACTCTGGGCTCTTGCTGACCATGCCCAGGCACGCGCAGCCCCACGAGAGCGCGTAGCTGAACAGCAGGAAGATCGCAAAGCCGGCGATCACGGACGCGGCGCCGGCGTCGGGTCGCCAGCCGATCAGAAGACCGGTCGCCGCGACGAATGCGGCGCATATCGCAGCGGTTAGGACATCGGCGAGCGAGCGTCCGACCAGCACCGCCGGTCGCCACATCGACAGAGTCCTGAAGCGGTCGATCACGCCGCTGCCGAGGTCGGTGCTCAACCCGACCGCGGTTCCCATCGCCGAGGTTGTGAGGTTCATCGCGAGCAGACCTGCGATCGCGAAGTCCTTGTAGGAGCCGCCGCCGGGCAGTACGACCCCGGAGCCGAACACGTAGACGAACAGCAGCGTGAACAGCACCGGCTGAACCGTGACGTCTGAGAGCTGTAGCGGCTCCCGTCTGATGTGCGTCAGGTTGCGCCCGGTGAGCACCGCGACGTCGCGCAGCCGTTGGGTGAGTCGGCGCGATCTCGACGGTCTCCCGGCAAGCGCGACAGACGCGGGGGACTCGGAAGTGGGCCTAAGGGGCGTGGGTGCGGTTGTCGTGCTCATAGGCGAGCGACCTCCAGGTCTGGGTCGGCTTGTTCGGAGTGTGCGTCGTCGATCTCCTCGGCGGGACGGCCGGTGAGGGCGAAGAACACGTCGTCGAGTGAGGGTTGGCGGACC
The DNA here is from genome assembly GCA_963715765.1 of uncultured Solirubrobacterales bacterium. Taxonomy (GTDB): domain Bacteria; phylum Actinomycetota; class Thermoleophilia; order Solirubrobacterales; family Solirubrobacteraceae; genus Palsa-744. The sequence goes on along the minus strand of OY970270.1, from coordinate 1,403,659 downwards.
TCGACGTCATCGACGGTGATCCCCGCCTCATCGAGGGCGCGCACGACTGTGCTCGCCAAGCCGCCGGCGCTGCGCACGGGCGCGCGCAGACGACGGCCGTCGTGGCTGACGTGCACGCTACCCGCAACGAACGGTTCGAGCGCGATGGCGGCGGAGGGGTTCGGCTCGCTCAGCGTGAGCTCGAGGCGCGCTCCGCCGACCTGCGTCTTCAGCTCGGCGGCGGTGCCGCCAGCTATCACCCGTCCGTGGTCGATCACAACGATCCTGTCGGCGAGCTCGTCTGCCTCGTCCAGGTACTGCGTCGTCAGGAGCAGCGTCACACCGTCAGCGACGAGCCCCCTGATCACACCCCACATCCGCACCCTGCTCGTGGGATCGAGGCCCGTCGTCGGCTCATCGAGGAACAGCACCGGCGGTCTGCTCACCAGTCCGGCCGCGAGGTCAAGGCGCCGGCGCATCCCGCCCGAGTACTCCTTGAGGATGCGATCGGCTGCGTCGGTGAGGTCGAACTGCTCGAGCAGCCCGCTCGCTCTCGTGCGTGCGTGCGCGCGGCGCAGGCCGCTCAGGCGTCCGATCATCACAAGGTTCTCACGGCCGGTCAGAACCTCATCGAGGGTCGCGTCCTGTGCGGTGACGCCGATGTTGCGCTGCACCTCATCCGCTTCGCTGACCACGTCGTGGCCCGCGACACGTGCCGAGCCATCGTCGGGGATCGAGAGTGTGGTCAGGATGCGCACCGCGGTCGTCTTGCCTGCGCCATTGGGGCCCAGTACCCCGAGAATCGACCCTTCCGGCACCTCCAGGTCGATCCCGTCCAGTGCGATGGTCGGCCCGAATCGCTTGCGCAGGCCGTGGGCCTGGATCATCAAATCGTGTGTCACGGCAGCTCCTAGAGATTACTTACCGGTCGACAAGCAAGCAACCAGGATACACATAACTTGCCGGCCGTCAAGTAAGCTACTAGCGTGCCCACCACCAGCGAGCCCAGGAGCCAAACACGAGCGCACGCGCACTCTGCAGCACAGCCTCGAGGCGGCGACAGCGCCTGCTCGACACGGGAGCGCATCCTCGACGTCGCACTCGAGCTGTTTACCAACCAGGGGTACGACAAGACGTCGCTGCGCGACATCGCTGAACGGCTCGGCATCACGAAGGCCGCGCTCTATTACCACTTCGAGCGCAAGCAGGACATCCTGCTCGAGTTGCACCTGCGTCTGCACGCACTCGGTAGGGAGGGGCTCGAGGAGCTCGAGCGCCTCGAGGACGGACAACAGCGCGCGGACGCGTGGCCCGGGCTCGTCGACCACTTCATCGATCAGGTGCTCGAGAATCGTGAGCTCGTGCTATTGCACCAGCGCAACTACAACGCACTCCAGGAGCTCGCGAACAACGAGCGCCACCGTGCCGAGAACGACGACATCGAGCAGCTCTTTCGTCGCATCTTGCAGAGCCCCGCCATTCCCCTCGCCAAGCGCGTCCGTATGGTCTGCTCACTCAGCGCAATCGTAGGCGCGCTCGTAGGCGCAGAGGGACTGTTGGGTGATGTGCCCATCGATGAGCTCGCCGAGCTCGTGCGCGAGGCGATGCGGGACATGCTGGGATCGCACGAGACAGCCACATCAGGAGCCGTAGCCCGCGTGGCCTCCTAGCGGAATGCATGTCGGCTCAGGTGAGGCAGGCTGGGCGTTGTATCTGGACGACGATCAGTGCTTTGCGCTCAGGGGTGAGTGTTCAAGCGCGCTGACGCGTGCAAAACACCCACGAGCTGGGTCTGCTTTCGGTATGGTCCGGCGCCGTGCCGCATGATCCTGTCGAGCTGTTGCGCCAGCTGATCCGGTTCGACACAACCAATCCACCCGGCAACGAGGCTCAGTGCGCTGGGTGGATCAAGGATCTCTGCGACCGGGCTGGCCTGCTGACAAGGATTTTGGCCAAGGACGCAGCGCGACCCAACTTGCTGGCGCGGCTGCCAGGTCGGGGGGCCGCGCCGCCACTCCTTCTCCAGGGTCACGTCGACGTGGTCACGACAGACGGCCAGAGCTGGCGTCACGATCCGTTCGGCGCTGAGCTGATCGAGGGCGAGATTTGGGGCCGAGGTGCCCTGGACATGAAGGGCGGTGTGGCGATGATGCTCGGGGCGATCCTGCGGCTCGCCGAGTCCGCTGAGCCCCCACCGGGCGACGTGCTGTTGTGCGTGCTCGCGGATGAGGAGAATCTGGGGCCGTACGGCGCACGCTTTGTAGTTGAGGAGCACCCTGAGCTGTTCGAGGGCGTCAAGCACGCGCTGGGTGAGTTTGGTGGTGCGCGCACCGAGATGGCGGGTCTGAGTGCTTATCCGATTCAGGTGGGTGAGAAGCAGGTGTGCTGGTCGCGCGCGACCATACGCGGGCCCGGCGGCCACGGCTCGATCCCGATGCGCGGCGGTGCGATGGCAAAGCTTGCCCGGTTGCTGAGCGCGTTGGATGCAAGGCGACTTCCGGTGCACGTCACCGAGATTCCACGGTCGATGATCGAGACGGTGGCGGCTGCACTACCCGCCGGCGGGCGAGAGCTTGCCGACGGGCTACTTGACCCCGAGCGCACCGACGCGACACTCGACATCCTCGGCGAGGCTGGCCAGACGCTCGATCCGATGTTCCACAACACCGTCAACGTCACTGTCGTGCGAGGCGGCACCAAGGTCAATGTGATCCCGAGTGAGTTGCAACTCGAGCTGGACGGGCGTCTGCTTCCTGGGCAGACCGCGGACGATCTCTTCCGCGAGCTGCGTGAGCTGGCGGAAGACCCGGACCTCGAGCTGGAGGCAATGAGCTATGAGCCGGTATCCGATCGGGTGGACCTGTCCCTGATGCCGCTACTGAGCGAGGTGCTCACCACCGCCGACCCCCACGCCGTGCCGTTGCCGATGCTCATGCCAGGCCTCACCGACGGTCGGTTCTTTGCCCGGCTTGGAATCCAGACCTATGGTTTTCTGCCGATGCGCCTTCCGGCGGAGATGAAGTTCGCGAGCCTCATTCACGCGGCGGACGAGCGCGTGCCTGCGCGGGAGATCGGTTGGGGCACTGACCGCATCTGCGAGGTGCTGACGCGCTACAGGTAGCGAGCGGTACCGCGACGCCACCCTCGAGAGTCCGGTATTTCTCTGGAGTGGACGGTCCTGCCATTGGCGCCCGATGGGTTGCGCAACATTTGCACGTCTACTGCGTCTCATAGACCATAGATCGAACAGACAAACGCTTGCAGCCGCCAACACCAATCTCTCAGAGCGCTCCCGCCACGGGCAAAAGCGGGTCCGGTCCGGTGCAAATGTTGTCCTCCGCTACCGGCGAGCACGATGCGTTTCGTGCGCTCGTGGATGCGCACCGTCCCGAGTTGCTGCGCTACGCACACCGCCAGCTCGGGGCCCGTGGCGAGCTGGCCGAGGACCTGCTCCAGGACGCGTTCCTGAACGCCTATCGCCACCTCGCGGCGGGCGTTAGACCGCAGAACACGAGAGCGTGGCTGTTTGCGATCGTGCACAACGCGGTGATCAATGCTGCCCGTGCGCCCCAGCCCCCGGCGTCACTGGAGGCGTACCACTCCGTCGCGGGCGGTCCGACGCCGACGGAGGCGATCGAGCAGCGCGAGTCGCTTGATTGGCTGATGGGAGCGATTGGAGCCCTGCCGGTGCGTCAGCGCGACGCGCTGGTGGGCCACGCCATTGAAGGTCGCAGCTACCGCGAGCTCGCCAGTCGCGAGCAGACCACCGTCTCGGCGATCAAGACGCTGATTCATCGTGCTCGCCGCGGCCTGGCTGAGGGTTCGCCACTGCACGCGCTCGCCGCCCCGTTCCTGCTTATCTCGCGACGCTTAGCGAGGTTCACGACCCACCGGGCGCTCGCCGGCAAGCTTTCGCTATCGGCGAATGGGATAACCGGGATGTTCGCGACCGCCATCGGCACCGCGACGCTGACGTCCGGTCTGCTCCTCGTAGGTCAGGCGGGCCATTCGGTCGCAATCGCCGCCTCACGCCCACAGGCCGCGAGCGCGCACGCGGGTACCCATCACGTGCCCGGTTGGGGCGGGACCTGTACGCCACAGATCAGGTGCTCGCCGGCGGTCCGGCTGCACCACGAAGCGCGGCTCGCCACTGCCGAGTGCGAGTATGGCCATCGTCTGGATCGGCGGCTGCGAGTCGCCGCGTTGCAGTACGCCGCGAGTCACCTGACGACGATGCAGATGGAGTACACCGACTGCGAACAAATCCTGCGAATGCACGCAATGCGGATCGCCATCGCGCCAGGCCACCGGCACACGCCCGCCAGCCGCCGCTCGGTTGCTGCTGGCAAATCTGCACACGTGGGATGAGAGCGAGATACCGGCGGAGACGCGGGTCGAGCAGTTTCTCAGCCTGCTGCGGGTGATCCGCGGGGTGCAGTTGCCTTCACGACGTTGCTTACAGGGAGGCGCTCCAGTGCGTCGGCCATGACGGTGGCGCCGTCGCTGCGAGCGAGGGCGTCGGCCATCGCGCGGGCACCCTGTTTGATCGACTGGTCTTCGAGGGCGTTGGCGATCACGCTGCGCAGCTTGCTGGGGGAGCTCTTCTTGCTGACCCTCACGCCGGCTTTCACGAACAGAACGCGGGCGGCGTTATCGGGCTGGTCGCGCGCATCGGGGATGCAGACGAGCGGAACGCCATCGGCGAGCGCCGCGTTGACCGTCTGCCATCCCGCATGGGTGACCATGAGCGACGCGTGCGGGAGCACGGTTCGATGTGGCACGAAAGCCACGGTGCGCGCATTGGCGGGGATGCGCAGGCGGCTGGCGTCGAGCGCGGGGCCCGCTGTCAGCAGCGCCCGGACCGGCAGCCCGGCGACGGCGTCGAGCGCTCGCTGGGCGAGCGCGCCCTGGTCCATGTAGCTGGTGCTGAAGCTGAGCAGCACGAGCGGGTCGGTGTTCTCCTCGGGCCACGGCGACTCCCAGTCCTTCTGGAACGGCTCGAACGCGGGGCCCACGTAGTGGACGTTCGCAGGGAGCTGGGCTTTGCTCGAGAAGTCGAGCTCTGGCGCGGTCATCACGTAGACGGCCCGCGCACCGAGGACCTGGTCGCCCCAGTCCTTCAGCGGGGCGAGCCCATACTCGGCACGGACACCGTTTAGCACTGGCAATCCGGGCGCCCAGAAGCGGCGGGTCATGCGATCGAACAGACGATCGCGCACGACACCCAACGGACCCGCCATCGGCGACAGGCCACTGAACAGCGGGGGCGCGCCGCGAGCCGGTAGTGGATAGGGGCAGTGAACGAGCGCGACGGCTGGCACACCCGCGAGCTCAGCGGCAATCGCGGCAGCCGGTATGAGCCAGTCGAACACGACCGCGTCGGCGCTCCAGCCCTCGAGCGCCTCGATCGCATCGCGTGTCCCATCGGGCATCGGCGCGATCACGCCATCGCGCAGTCGCTTCGCGGCGCCAAGCTGCGTGCGCGCTTCCCAGTCACGTACAGGGTCGGTCTCCGGGCGCGTGATGTCGAGGTCGGGCATTCCCCGCCGGAACTCGACGAACTCTGCCCCAGTGCTCTCGATCCGCTCGCGCGCGGCGCGGTGGGCGAGGACCCGCACCTCGTGACCGCGGTCGACGAGCTCACGTGTGAGCGCGAGCTGCGGTGGAGCGTTGCCGCTGAACGCGATGAGCGTCTGGAACACTCTCATATACTTCATCTTAGTATGACACAGATGAAAAAGTCAAGCGGACCGCGCGAGGAACGCACCTATCGGATGACCGCCCGCGCCGATGCGGCCGCGGCGACCGGCGAGCGGCTGCTCGCCGCGGCGTGGAAGCACTTCGGCACGCGACCGTATGAGGAGGTTCGCCTGCGCGAGATCGCTGCCGAGGCGCTCGTCACCGAACAGACGCTCCTCGCGCGCTTTCAGTCCAAGGACGAGTTGCTCACCGCGGCGTACAGATGGTGGGGTATGAGCGAGATATCACGCCGCGATGCGGCTCCCGTGGGCCGCTTCCCCGAGGCCGTCGCCAATGTGTTCGACCACTACGAGGCGCACGGAACGGCGATTCTGCGCATGCTCTCCCAAGAGGACCGCATCCCCGCGGTCCGCTACCTCACCGACAAGGGCAGGGACTACCACCGCGATTGGGCGAGCAGGGTCTTTCAGCCGCTGCTCGTCGGCCTGCGGCGCGTATCCAGAGAGCGCCGGCTCACGGCCGTCGTCATCGCCACGGACGTGCTCGTGTGGAAGCTCCTGCGACTCGACATGCAGCTCAGCCGCCCCCAGGCCGAAGAGACTGTGGTTGAGATGATCGAGTCATACTCGAGGCGATCGAGTTGAGAGAACCCACCGAGGCGGGTTACGAGGCGCCGGTGCGCGCTCGCTGCGGCGCCGACGGCGCGCAGGCTGCACCACTGTAAACAGAGCAAACCGAGCTGCATCGGTAATTACCCGGAGCCATTTCGGTAGTCCTGCGCAAGCCAAGCCCCAGAGCCCGATGCGGTGGACGGATCTGAGAACATGATCAGCATGCCCAGAAGGTCGGTGACTTCTCGAGACTGGGCCGCGCAGCGCCCGATGCTGCGGCGCATCGCCGCAATCCTCGCGCTCGTCACGCCCGTTGTGATGGTCGTGGTAGCCGCCGTCGTGCTTGCGGGTGACATCCCCATTGCGGTGCTCGCGGTCGGACTCGTCCTGTTGGTAAACGCCGCCATCTGGTTCGTCTTGACAGAGGGCGGCGCGCGGCGCGCCCTCGGCGCGGTGGTCGTAGTCCTCGCTGGAGCGGGCCTGATCGTGGTGCTCGCGACCCACTGGCAAGGAGTACTGGCACTGGCCGCGTTGCTCTTGCTGCTCGCTCTGTTCGGATTGGCCGCGCGGTATGCATTGGGACGGACTGGGCAGCCAGCACTCGGAAGGATGGCCGCCAAGGTCGTGCCGGTGGGTGCCACCGGCACGGGGGCGCTGATCATCAACTTGAAGTCGGGCGGCGGCAAGGCGGAGCGTTTCGATCTCGCCGGTGAGGCTCGGCAGCGAGGCATCGAGCCGATCGTCCTTCAGCCGGGCGATGATCTGCTGCATCTCGCCGAGAGCGCCATCGCGCGCGGTGCGGAGGTCATCGGAATGGCTGGAGGTGACGGGTCTCAAGCGCTCGTGGCGACGGTCGCCGCCCGGCGGAACATCGCTCATGTCTGCATTCCGGCGGGAACGCGAAACCACTTCGCGCTTGACCTAGGCCTCGACCGGGATGACGTCGTGGGTGCGCTGGACGCGTTCACCGACGGCGTCGAGCGACGTATCGACCTCGCGTGTGTGAATGACCGCGTGTTCGTCAACAACGCGTCGCTCGGCGTCTACGCGAAGGTCGTACAGTCCGGGGCCTATCGCGACGCCAAGCTCGGGACCTGGACAGAGATGCTGCCGGACCTGCTCGGCCCAGACGCCGAGGCGATCGACCTCGAGTTCACCGGCCCGGACGGGACCGACTGCGACGATGCCCCGCTCGTTCTGGTGTCGAATAACCCGTATGAGCTCACGCACCTCTCGGGCGCCGGCACACGCGAGCGGATCGATACGGGCCTGCTCGGCATCGTGGCCGCCCGGGTGCGGGGCACTGACATCTCAAAGCTCGTCGCCCTCGAGCTGGTTGGCCAGGCGGGGCGCTACTCCGGCCTGCTGTCCTGGTCTGCGCGGGAGTTCGACGTCCGCTCCAGCGGCCCCGTCGAGGTCGGCCTCGACGGCGAGGCGCTGGTGCTGGAGGCGCCGTTGCATTTCGCATCGTTGCCCGGGGCGCTGCGTGTGCGGCTGCCTCGTGGCGCAGGTCTATCGCCGGCAGCACGCGCAGTGACACTGACCTCGGAGAACCTGGGCGCGCTGGTCCGGATCGCCATTGGCAGGGACCGTGCCTAGCCGCGCCACCGCATGCTTACGCCCGGATGCCTCGGTCGAAGGCGTCCCGGTGCGCGTTGTGCGTTCGACAGCTCGATGAGTATGCCGCACTAGCCGTGTGCCCTGGCGGAGTGCAGTTCGATCCTGATGCCGCTCTACATGGATCGTCACGACCTTCCGGATGCGACGGCTGCCGATATCGCAGAGGCTCACCTGCGTGATCGCGAGGTGCAGGCACAATCGTGCGCGCGGCCCTGACGCAGCTTGGGGGCAGTGAAGTCAAGCACACAGGTGATGGATCATGGCCTCGTTCATCTCGGCGTCCCAGGCAGTCCGCGCAGCGATGCGAGTCCAGAGGGCCCTCCACGAGCACAACGAAGCTGAGGGGTCGCGATTCCATGTGCGCATCGGGGTCGCTGCGGGAGAGCCCATCACGGAGCAAAACGATCTCTTCGGCGCGGCTGTGCAACAAGCCTCGCGACTGTGTTCGTGCTCTCAACCAGATTGCATTGTCGTTTCATCCGGGGTGCACGACCTCTGCCGCGGCAAGGGCATACGATTCTCCGACGCAGGCCCCATTGCCGTTAAGGGCTTCGATGAGCCAATCGGGCACTTCGAGGTTGACTGGCACGGTTAACCTCAGCGGCACGATAAGGTTAAACGCCCCGCTCATTACCTGGTTTGTTGGCCTCGCCGTGTCAGCCGAGCAGGCCCAGCAATTCCTCACGATTGGGACCCGGCAACTGTAGCCGCTGATGTTCGCCCGCCAGCTCAAGGATTTGCTCAGGCACGCCCGTTCGCGTGAAGGTCTCGCTCAACGGCGTCAGACAGCTACGGGATTCGAGGAAGGCCCTGAACAGGTCGGGATCGTGCATTATCGCCGTGAGCAGAGCCCCCCGCAGGACTTGCGAGGGTTCGCTCGGCTGCGGCGGCTCCAGCCCGTCGCGCAACGCCTCGATTTCGCTCAAGCGGTTGCGATCCTCCGCGACCGTCTCTCGATACCAGGGAGTCAGCTGTGCCTCGGTGGCGGCATCCCACGCCCGCGCGAACTCGAGTGGATCCCGCAAATGCGAGCCGACCACCTCGCGCAGGCACTTCGCGTGCAGCAGCCCCAGCGACATCCCACGACCCAGCGAGGGGTTCGTGCACGCGCTGGCATCGCCGAGCAGCGCGACACCGGTGAGCTGGACTTGCCCGTTGCACAGCGGACGGCGGTAGCGATCGATCACCCCGCCCATCGCCATCATGTCGCTGATCGGCTCGCCGTTAAGCCAATGCGCATGTGCCGGGCACGCCTTCACGACGGCGCTCCACGCATCTGGATCGCGCATCCGCTTCAGCGCTTGGTCCCCGCTTGAGATATAGACCGTCACCGACCATGTGCCGTTGTCTGATGGAAGAGTCAGGATCGAGAACGTCCCCAACGGCGCGAGCAGCGGGCCGAAGGGTGGCGGCGTTGTGCCATCCTGCGAGCGGAAGTACCGGCCGTAGTAGATGAACCCGGAATCCTCGGACTCTTCGTGCAGCGGCCCGATGTTCGCCTCGCTGCACCAGCGCGGCAGTTGCGAGCCCCGGCCCATCGCGTCCACCACCAGGTCAGCCTGCAGCGCCTCACCTGAGTCAAGGCGTACGCCGGTCACGTGCGGCGTCCCGTCGCCGATCTGCATGGTCGGCTCCTTCACGGTCACACCTCGACGTACCCGCAGGCTGGGCTCACCCTCCGCGGCCCGTCCCAGTACCTGCTCAAAGACCGGACGGCGAGCGGTGTAGGTCACGAACCGCTCATCGCCGGCTCGCGGGGTGCGATCGGCCACGGTGGGGGGCATCAGGCCGAGCAGGTCCATGCGCATCGCGCCCGCCGAGACGAGCCCGTCAAAGACGTCGGGGAGCTCCTGCTCCAGCACGATTCGACCGGCGGGCTGCAGGAAGTGGGCCATGCGGAACTGGCTCACGCCATCGCGCGACCACTCCCACGCTTCATCGACAGACTCGGGCACGGGCGCCGTGTCACGCTCGAGCACCGTGACCTCGTGCCCGTCTCGAGCCAGCATCAGCCCGGACGCCAGCCCGCACACCCCGCCGCCCAACACAACGATCCTGGCCATTAGGCTCAGCCCCCCGCCGCGCCGCTGCGCTCATCCTGCTTACGGGCACCATTGCATAGCTCAGGCGGACACAGGCTCATGTCGGTAGAAAATCTACCAGCAGTCGGTTCACCGCATCCGGCGCCTCGAGCTGCATCCAGTGACCTGGACCATCCAGGCGCTCATAGCGCCATGGACCGGCGACGTGAGCGGCCGATCTGGTCATCTGACCCTCGGTGAGCGCGATGTCGCCCGAACTCCACAGACCCATCGTCGGCGCCTGTATAGGCGGGGGTTGCAGGCCTGAGAGCAGAAAGCGCTCCGGGGGAATGTTCGCCCGGTAGTAGTTGAGACCGGCAGTCAACGAGCCGTTTGTCTCCAGTTCGGCGATCCTCGCATCCGTTTCGGGGTGGCGGCCCCAAGCACGGAAGTTGGCCCAATCATTGTCGGACAGCCACTGCTCGGCGACACCGGCGAACTGGAACAGGAGCATGTACCACGACTTCTCATGCTGCTCGAAGCCCTCCGTGAAGAATGTCGCCGGATGCCCGACCGACATCGCGACGAGATGGTCGACGCGGCCTGCGGCCATCAGTGCGGTGGCCCACGCGACGCCGGCTCCCCAGTCGTGGCCAACCACATGGGCCCGATCGACTCCTGCCGCGCCCATCACGGCCAGCACGTCACCGACAAGCAGGTCCATCGTGTAGGCCTTCACCTCCTCCGGCTTGTCCGAGCGGCCATAGCCACGCAGGTCAGGGACGATGACCTTGAATCCCGCCTCCGCCAGCGCCGGGACCTGATGGCGCCACAGCCGCCCCGAGTCCGGGAACCCGTGCAGCAACACCACCGGGCGACCCTCGCCCGTCACCTGATACTCAATACCCACACCATCAACGTCAACGCGCACGGTGACCACACCCTACCGCCCCCGCCCTCGAGGACCAGTTCCCGGATGGGCGCGGCGGGTTTCGAACCTGCGACCTCTCGCGTGTGAAGCGAGCGCTCTCCCACTGAGCTACGCGCCCTGGACCCGTGAGTCTATTGGCCCTGCGCCCTGCGTGACCGACGCGCCTGCGCGTCGGTCTACCCTTCCGACACGACCCGCCCCGAGTGCGGCTCCAGCCTCACTGCTGGAATCGAGTAGGCGGCTGCGAGCGCGGTGACCTCGCCAGGCGGCAGGCTCGCGCCAAACGCAGCTCTCCCTCCAAGCTTTTCATAACCGCTCACAAGGCTCTTGCCAAGCAACGACAGGTCAAAGTGACCGTCGTAGATCGCGTCGATATACAGCGACGAGTTGCCCCTGGCAAAGCTCGCAGCGGCAGGTGTGCCGTGCAGGATCGCGGCGATCCCGGTTTCGGTCAATCGCCATCCTCTCAAGGTGAGCGCGCTGAAGGATTCATACAGTCCCGCGATACCCGAGGCTGGCCCGGTGAGCGCGCTGACGTGCGCCACGAACCGCGGTTCGGGCAGCGCTCGTGCGGCTGTGCTCGCATTGGCAACCGCGCGTTGCAGAGAACTCGAGAGTGTCGCAGGGAGCCCGTTTGCGATCGCGGGCCACGCGATTTGCGATGCGGCTACCTCCCGCAGCACAGGCGCCTCGAGCTGGTACAGCCCGTTGCTTACCTGCACCAGCTGCGCGCGCTCGAGCGCCAGTTCGGCGCTGGTCGACGTGTGCGAGGAGCCGGAGCCACAACCGGCGAGCAGCGCGGCGAGAGCAAGAACGGCGAGCGCGGGAAGAATTGCGGCCCGCACACCGGCCAAGCGCACCGGGCGGGTGTCCGCGCTGTCAACTCTCGTGCCATCAAGCGGCGTGGCGCGAGGCCTGACGGTGCGGGTATTCGGATCGCTCAGCGTCAGACTTCAGCGTCAGACGCCAAGCAGGTCCACCACGAACACGAGCGCCGAGTTCGGCGGGATCGTCGGGGGCGAGCCGGACTTGCCGTAGCCGAGTTCGGCGGGAATGATCAGCTCGCGCCGGCCACCCACCTTCATGCCTGCAACGCCCTGGTCCCAACCCTTGATGACCTGGCCCTTGCCAAGCGTGAACGTAAACGGTTCGTTGCGCTTCCAGGAAGCGTCGAACTCCTTGCCGGTGCTGTACAGCACACCCACGTAGTTGACCGTGACCGAGTCGCCCGCTTTGGCTTCGGCGCCGGTGCCTTTGATGATTTCCTTGCTCACCAGCGTGGTCGGCGCGGGACCGCTGGGCGGGGTGACGGCGGGCTGTTTGGACAGCGGGCCACTGGTCGGGGTCTTCACGGTGCTGGTTGGCGTTGTTGGCGTGCTGGCGGTTGTGGGAGTGGTTTCGCCCTTGACATGGGGCACCGAGCTGGTGTCGGACTCGTTGCCAACGGCGATCGTGCTCGAGTCGCTCGATCCACAGCCGGCGATCAGTGCAACCGCGCAGAACGCGGGTACGGCCAGGCCGAGGCGCGCGCGAGAGAGTTTGGGTGTGTGTGAGTGAATGAAGTTCATATCGGCCCGGCAGCGTAACGCATAACGGTCGGTTGGTGCCCCGATCGTCCACACGGCCGTATTCGGGTCGAGTCACGCGGAGTCCACGCATGGGTGCGCGCCTCGGCGTTCTTGTGAGGAGGCGCATTCGAGCGGGCACGCGCGCGGCGAGCGTCGCACGCGCTAGGATCGACGCGGACCGTGCTAGGCGGGGATGTAGCGGCGCCCTGAATCCGCAATCCGCTCTAGCGGGGCTGAACTCCCTTCTGAGGGGCAACGCTCCGGTCGCTCCGCCGCACGGAGCGTCGATGGCTCGGGTCCCGCGCGGTGTCGGCTTGTGAACCAGGTCAGGTCCGGAAGGAAGCAGCCTTAAGCGATCCCCGGCAGGCGCAGCGGGAGCACCCGATCCGGAGTCCCGGGCGGCGATCAGGCGATTGGATGCGCAGTCTCGACGAGGGGTGCACGGTCCGCTATTCGCAGTGCTTGAAGATCAGCCACGAGCGGTTGGAGCTCGACTCGGTGAACCCTGGTGGGATCGACACCGCCGCGTGCGGGTCCCTTGGGTCGAGGATGTAATCCCGTTCGATTTCGACGCTCGCCGGATCCACGTAGGTGCCGCTTTCGATCGACCGTGCTTCGGCGCTCACGATCAATGATGGGCGTCCTTTCAGGTACAGCGCAAGCAGCGGGATCGGCGCGTGGTTGGGCACGCCCACCGGTCCGCACCTGAGCGCGATCGCTCCGCTGTGCACAAGCGCCAACAGGTCGTCCTGGATGCTTTCCTGGCGCGCCAGGCTGTCGAGCTGGCGGTGGGCCGAGTGCACCTGACCGGGCGTATAGGCGAGGAGCGCGACCAGCACCACCGCGCCCGCGATCATCCACGGACGCCGGCGTCTGTCGCCCGCTGGCAGCGCCATCCATCCAAACACCCCAGCGCCGCAAAACACGATCAGGATCGCGCCCGCTAGAAACGCGTAGCGCGTGTCGATCGGCAGGCCAAACGCGGCCAGCAGAGCAAACACGAGCACCGCCAACACTCCGGCCACCGCGCCGAGCATCGCTCGCTCGCGCAGCCACATAAGCGACAGCACCCCGCCGAGTGCTGCGCCGGCGAGCACGGGCACCCGCAGGATTTCGCCGATGCGCTCGGGTATGTAACGCGGCACCTTCGCGATCCCAGTCTCGCGGCCGAGCGTCTCTGCGGTTTCTTTGGTGTGGGTCAGCGACCACATCGCGTTGCCCGTCACCAGCAGGTCGCTGAGCACCCATATCAAGGGTGCGGCGGCGGCCAGCAGCGCAAGGCGGGCGAGCTGTGCGTGCGTGCGCGCGTGCGCTGAGGAACGAGTGGATGAGACGACCAGCACGACCCAATAAATCCCAGAAAAAGCCCATGCCTCCGGGCGCAGCAATCCTGCCAAACCCAGCAGCACGAGCACCGGTGCTCCCGCGCGAGGACGGCGCGTCTCCACGAGCAGTGCCGCCAGCACAAGCAAGAGATAGGGCACGTCCACGTACGCGCGCACGCCATAGGACAGCACCGGCACGCGCGTCAGCAGGATCAGCGCGGCCAGCGCCCCGGCGGCGCGTCCGAACCAAACGCTACCCAGCCGATAGATCACCCACCCGCACGCCGACAATGCGAGGAACGCCAGCGCCACGGTGACGGCCGCGGTGCCGCTTGCACCCAATGGCGCGAGCACGAGCCCAACCGCCTCCACCAGAGGATGGGGGGTCGGCGCGATCGGCAGGTTGTATTGGGGTGTTTCGCCGCGCAAGAGCTGCTGGCCCCACACCAGCCCGTACAGCGTGTCGTAATTGACGAACCCCACCCCTGCGATCGCCCACAGCAGCAGCGCCCCGGCGACGATCGCGAGTGCTTGCTTGGCTGCACTCTTCACAGCGGCGCACGCTACATGAACGGGCCGTGACCGCGGGTAGACTGGCCAACGGTGACCGCCAGCGCTCAATCCCTGTATCGCAAACACCGTCCGCGCTCGTTCGACGACGTTGTCGGACAGGACGCTGTGGTGCGCACCCTGCGCCATGCCGTCGAGCGCGGCAAGGTCCATCACGCCTACCTGTTCGTCGGCTCGCGCGGCACCGGCAAGACCTCGATGGCCAAGATCCTCGCTTGCTGTCTGAACTGCGAGCAGGGCCCAACGGTCACCCCGTGCGGACAGTGCGACTCCTGCCGTGCGATCGCCAGTGCCACCTCGCTCGATGTGATCGAGATGGACGCTGCCTCCAACAACTCGGTCGACGACATCCGCGAATTGCGCGAGTCGGTCGTGTTCGCGCCAGTGTCGGGCCGCCACAAGGTCTACATCCTCGACGAGGCCCACATGCTCTCCCAGGCCGCCTGGAACGCGTTTCTGAAGACGCTCGAGGAGCCGCCCGCCAATACTGTGTTCGTGTTGGCCACCACCGAGGCCGGCAAGGTGCCGGCGACCGTCGTGGATCGCTGCCACCGCTTCGACTTCCACCGTCCCACGGTCGAGCAGATCGCAAGCGTCGTGATGCGCGCCGCGGCGGCCGAGTCGATCGAGATCCCCCCTGAGGCAGTCGCCGCGATCGCGCGCTCGGCCACCGGCAGCTTCCGTGACGCGCTGGGCACACTCGAGCAGCTGGTCACCTACAGCGGCACGCAGGTCAGGCTGGAGGATGTGCTGGCGGTGCTGGGGGTTGCCGACGAGCAGTTGCTCGCGGACGCGTTCGATGCCGTCGCCCGCGGCGATGCCCGCGACGCGCTGCTGGCGGTCGCGCGCTGTGCCGATGGCGGTCGTGACGCGGGCTCTCTCACGCGCGATCTGGAGGGCCGCGCGCGCGAGCTGTTGGTCGTGCAAACACTCGGCGACGTGCCCCCCGAGCTGTCGTTGACGCCCGAGATCGACGAGCGCCTGCGCGAGCAATCGCAGCGTGTGGGGCGCGCCGATGTGGTGCGTCTGCTCGACCTCTTGGGCGCAGCGCTGGAGGCGGTGCGTGCGGGCGCGGACCCCCGCACGCAGCTCGAGCTCGCGCTCGTCAAGGCCGCCACCCCCCAGGTCGACGGCTCCACCCGCGCACTGCTCGCACGCATCGAGCGGCTCGAGCAGGCACTTGCGGGCGACACCCCGCAGTCCCTGCGGCCTCCCGCGGCTCCTGAGCCCGAGCCGCCGCCTCCCGCGGAAGTGCCAGACGAACAGCCCCTAGTGTCAGACGAGCAGCCCCATCTCAACGGTGACCTCGATGCGCTGTGGCCGGCCGTGCACGAGTCGGTGCGCGCCGAGCATGGCCTGCTGGGTGCGGTGCTGAACGAGGCCACGCCGGCAACTCTCACCGAGGAGGAGCTGGTGCTCGCGTTTCCTCCGACCGCCGCGTTTCACAAGCGCAAGGCCGAAGACCCAGCCAATCGCGCCACCCTTCTCGACACGTTGCACCGTCTCAGCGGGCGGCGCTACCGCGTGGCGTTTGAGCTGCGCGAGGATCTGCCGGCAGAGGCGGGTGCGGGCGGCACGCCTCCGACAGAGGAGGAGATCATGGCGCGACTGGTCGCGGAGCTCGACGCGGAGGAGCTTCCCGAGGATTGGCTTCAACAGCAGAAAGGCGGCGATTAGCGGTGCCACAACAGCCACGACAGCGGCAACCCAACATGCAGCAGATGCTCAAGCAGGTGCAAAAGATGCAGCACGACATGGAGGTCGCCCAGCAGGAGCTCGCCAACGAGACCGTCGAGGCATCAGCTGGTGGCGGCATGGTCACTGTGACCGTCACTGGTGAGCTGGAGCTGCGTTCGGTCAAGATCGCCCCCGAGGCCGTCGATCCCGAGGACGTGGACATGCTGTGCGACCTTGTGCTTGCCGCCACCAACGAGGCGCTGCGCTCCGCCCAGGAGCTTGCGGCCAAGCGGATGGGCGCGGTCACGGGCGGTCTCGATCCCGGCGCGCTTGGCGGCCTTGGGCTACCTGGGCTCTAACGGCGTTGAACTCGTTTGCTCCACCCGTCCAACGGCTCGTCACTGAGCTCTCGAAGCTGCCCGGCGTCGGCAACCGCACCGCGCAGCGGCTCGCGTTTCACATTCTGCGCGCCTCACCCGAGGATGCACTTGGGCTGGCGGAGGCGATCGTGGAGGTCAAGGAGAAGGTGGGCCTGTGTGAGGTGTGCTTCAACCTTGCCGACGAGCCACGCTGTCGCATCTGCCAGGACACTCGTCGCGACGCGAGCGTCATCTGCGTGGTGGAGGAGCCGTCGGACGTGATCCCAATGGAGCGCACCCACGAATTCCATGGCCTCTACCACGTGCTGGGGGGCGCTTTGTCTCCGATTGACGGGATCGAGCCCGAGGATCTAAAGATCGAGCAGCTCTACGCGCGCGTGAGTCCCTCTACGGGTGCCTCCGCGGGCGACCCCTTCGCGGCCGACGGCTCGCCGGCCGTGCGCGAGCTGGTACTTGCCACCAATCCCACCACCACCGGCGAAGCCACCGCGCTTCACATCGCCGAGGAGCTGCACGCTCGCGCTCCGCAGCTGAAGGTCACCCGCCTCGCCTCCGGTCTGCCGGTCGGCTCGGACCTCGAGTACGCGGATGAGGTCACGCTCGGCAAGGCGCTCGCCGGGCGCCGCTCGCTCTGAGCGCACCTCCCCTCACACCGCGGCGATCCACCATGGCCAACCCCACCCTCCTCCACCGCGGCGGCACGCCGCGGTGCTCCAACGGTAGCCTTGCTGAGGTGTCCGAGATCGTGGTGATGAAGTTCGGCGGCACCTCCGTGGCCGACGCGCAGCGCATCAAGCGCGCTGCCAAGCGCATCGTCGAGAAGCGTGAGGCCGGCTACAGCGTTGTGGCGGTGCTATCGGCGCGCGGCAAGACCACAGACGAGCTGATCTCGATGGCCGAGGAGGTGTCTGTCGCCCCCGACCCGCGCGAGATGGACATGCTGCTCTCCACCGGCGAGCGCATCTCCTGTGCGCTGTGCGCGATGGCCATAAACGATCTGGGTCACCGTGCGATCTCCCTGACGGGCTCGCAGGCGGGGATCGTCACCGACACCTCCCACACCAAGGCGCGCATCCTCGACGTGCGCGCCGACCGCGTAAGGGCCGCCCTGGCGCAGGACTCGATCGTGCTCGTGGCGGGCTTTCAGGGTGTGTCAACCGCCGACGACGTCACCACGCTCGGCCGCGGCGGCTCCGATACCACCGCTGTGGCGGTCGCCGCTGCGCTGGGCGCTCGCGAATGTGAGATCTATACGGATGTCGCGGGGGTGTTCACGGCCGACCCGCGCATCGTGCCCGACGCCCGCAAGCTGTCGACTGTGTCTTTCGAGGAGATGCTGGAGATGGCGGCCTCCGGAGCCGGTGTGTTGCAGCTGCGCTCGGTGGAGTATGCGCGCAACGAAAACGTCCGTATCCACTGTCGCTCGTCGTTTGACGACTGTCCCGGTACCGTCGTGGTGTCGGAAGGAGAGAACATGGAGAAGCCACTCGTTACCGCCGTCACTCACTCGACCTCTGATTCGATGATCACGTTGATCGGCGTCGATCACGTTCCGGGCATAGCCGCACGCATCTTCGAGGCCCTTGCAGAGGCCAGCGTGAACGTGGACATGATCGACCAAAACGTGCCCACTTCCGCGGGCGGCAAGGCAGAGATCTCCTTCACCGTGCCTCACGAAGACCTGAGAGTGGCCACCGGTGCTCTGGAGGCAATGACGGGTGATGTGTTCGACCGTATGACCACCCAGCGCGAGATGGGCAAGGTGTCGATCGTGGGCGCCGGCATGCGCTCGCACCCCGGAGTGGCGGCGAAGGTCTTTCGGGTGCTCAACGACGAGGGCATCAACATCGAGATGATCTCGACCTCCCCGATCAAGATCTCCTGCGTGATCACCCGCGCCCGCGTCGAGCGGGCCGTGCAAGCGCTGCACGGCGCCTTTGAGCTCTCTGGCCCCGGCACCGTGGGTGTGGAGGAGCCGTTCAGGGCGCCCGCCGGTTGAGAATCGTGCGAAACGGATTCGTCAATCGGCTCTGCCGAATAGCAGGATGAAGTCTTGACATTCGAGCCTACTGCGGCTAGCGTGCGACAACTTGAGTTAGCCAACGGAGGAATTTAGGGAGATTCGCCGACGTACGCATGACGCAAACGAAGGCGTCAGCACGAAACTATTTCGACCGGGCGAGATGCCGGCGGTCGTTGTGCTGATTCCCGTTTCAACATTCAACGCGAGTCAGGGAGACAAGCTTGGAGGCAACAAGTAGTCAGGTGGAGCAGGAGTTCGCTACTCCAGCGAGCTTCGGTGGGGCGGCGACGGCGGCGGCCCATCCACAAAGCCAATGGGGGCTTGGGCGGCGACGAGGGGGACTCGTCTCGATCCTGGAGACGCGGGGTCCCGCGTCGAGCGTGCTGCGCGACGCGATGTTCCGGCGGATGCTGCTCGCTGGCGACGTGCTCGCGGTTGTGGGCGCGTTTGCGCTTGCGATCGGGCTGTCGGGTGGACGGCTGCAACTCGGGCGAGTGTGTCTAGCGGGCCTGCCACTGGTCGTGCTTGGCGCGAAGGTGTTCGGCCTATATGACCGCGACGAGGCGGTCATTCGCAAGACCACGCTCGACGAGGTGCCGAAGCTGTTTCAGGTCGCCACGCTGTGCGCATTGGTGGCGTGGCTCGCGCAGGGGCCACTTGGCTACGGGCAATTGACGCGCGAGGACGTTCTGTTCTTGTGGATCGCGCTGGCGGTCCTGCTGGTCGTCGGGCGTGTGGGGGCGCGTGCGGTGGCATTGCGAGCCGCGCCGGTCGAGCGCTGCTTGTTCATCGGCAGTGCTGCGTCTGAGGAGACGATTCGCTCGCGCATGATCAACCATGGGGGCGTCAGGGCGGAGATCGTGGCGCACGTCGATCCGGATGACATAGCTCCGTGGTCGACCGACGCGTTTTCGCACGAGAAGCTGCAGGAGATACGCGATCTCGCCGGAACGCTTGACGTGCATCGCGCGATCGTTGCGCCCAGCAGCAATGAAGGACGAGAGACGCTCGATTTGGTGCGCACGCTCAAAGCGGTGGGCATACGGGTGAGCGTCGTGCCGCATCTGCTGCAGGTGATCGGATCCTCGGTCGAGTTCGACGACCTGCATGGGGTCACGCTGATGGGTGTGCGTCGCTTTGACCTGAGTCGCTCCTCGGCGCTGGTCAAGCGCGCGTTTGACTTCGTGGGCGCTTCGCTTGGCCTGCTGGCGGTCTCTCCGCTGATGGTCGGCATCGCGATCGCGATCAAGCTCGACAGTAAGGGCCCCGTGTTTTTCCGCCAGGCCCGGGTTGGCCGCGGTGAGCGGCCCTTTGGACTGTTCAAGTTCCGCACGATGGTGCCCGATGCGGAGGCGCTCAAGCACTCGCTGGCCGATCTCAACGAAGCGCAGGAGGGTCTGTTCAAGATCGCCGAGGATCCACGCGTCACGCGCGTCGGCAAAATCCTGCGCAAGACAGCCCTGGACGAGCTGCCTCAGCTGTTCAACGTGTTGCGCGGTGAGATGAGTCTTGTGGGACCGCGCCCGCTGATACTCGACGAGGATCGGCGGATCGAGGGCTGGCATCGCCGCCGTCTCGCTCTGCATCCGGGCATGACCGGCCACTGGCAGATCCTCGGCCCGGCCACAGTGTCGCTGCGGGAGATGGTTGCGATCGACTATCTGTATGTGGCCAACTGGTCGCTGTGGACCGACGTGAAGATCTTGCTGCGCACGGTTCCCTACGTGCTCTGTCGTCGCGGCCTCTGAGCCGGCGTCTCAGTGGGCGGTCGACGAGCGTGCGACCGAGTGCCCACTGCGTGCGCTCGTGCGCTGGCGACGGTCCTCGAGTCTGAGCACGAGCGCGCCGGCTTGCGGGCCGGCGGTGTCGAGCAGTCGTGGTGAGCGACCCACCACGGTGGCGATGCTCCCCCGTCGCGATGCGCGATCGCCGCGCGCGGCCGTCCGGCAGGCTGCCACGACCAACGTTAGCGTGGCGATCCAAATGGCTGCAATCAGCAAAACGATCATGGGTCTCTCGAAGCTCCTATTCGCGTGCTTTGGATGATTCCTCGGCCGCTGAATACTGGATCGGATGCTTCCCCCACGTACTTGATACCCAATCGGGCGGACCGAACAGATGTCCAGCGAACGTATTAGCCGGTAATTACGCCAAACTCCTGGGTGTAGACCGCACCTGGCTGGCCGTCGGCGAGCGATGCCGGCGCGGCCGGATCGACGCCGACCGCGGTGTCGCGATATTCGCTGCCCAGGATGTTGGCGAGATGCTCGGGCGAGGCGATCCAGGCGGCCACGATCGCGCTTGGCGTGGCGAGGCTGAGCGTGCCCCAGGCGATGTTCTCGCCGATCGTGTAGCCGACCTGCGAATTGGGGATATAGCCGGTCGCCTGAATGCGTTGCAGCGGGGTTTCGCCGTTTGGCGCGATGTGCGAGAAGTAGTCTTCGCTGACCATCTTTTCGCTGTGCATCTGCGAGGACTGCGCCAGTTGCGCGTTTGGTTGCAGCGGAAGCTCGTTGTTGCGTGCACGCTCCTGGTTGATCAGGCACAGAGTGGCCGCATCTACCTGCGCGAGGTTGCCGATTTCGGGCATCAGTTCGGTGCCCTGGCAGGGTGCGGCCAGCACGCTCGCGATCGTGGCCGCGATATTTGGCACGTTGACGGTCACAATGGCGCTCGGTCCGTCGGCGCGCTTGGCATGGGTGTGGATGGGTGCGTGCGCTGTGGTGTGTGATGGACTCTTGTCATACCGTGGGAGGGTGTTGTCAGCGGCCCGCGTGTGCGTGCTGTGCGGCTTGACGCAGCGCCGAGCGTGCTTGCGGTGACGTTTGGCCGCGACCTCGCAGGTCGTGTAGGCCCGCTTTGGGCGGTGGCCGCTCCTGTCGGCGTGCGCGATGTGTGCCACCGGGGTTGCGATGTGTGGGGATGGATTGGGCGTGCCCGCGGTGGCAACCGCTGCGGTTGCGCAAGAGCACGCCATGACCAGTGGGAGGCTGCCGAGAAGTGTGGATGGGCGGCTCACGCTCTCGCTATCGGCAGCGAGTGGCGTGTGGCTGAGCGCTGCTGGCCGGTTTGGACGAGCTAGGGCAGTATCGCGCGGATGGTGCGCGGCTTTATGCTGCTGTGGATGGTGGGATATTGCGCGTGAGGCACGGCGGACTGCTTGTCGTGCTGATCCTGGCTGTGGGGATCGCCGCCCGGTGCTGGCGCTGCACGGCCGCGAAGACAACGCCCAGTTTGTGTCGACCCAGCAGGCGCTCGCACCTGTCAGCGCGATTCAGCTGGAGCGTTTGATCCTGACCACGAGCGACCCGCGCCCGGGCTATGGCGGGCGGGCGGGCGGGCACACCTCGCGTGCGCTGGCCGTGCGCTGTGAGTCGGCCATCCCTAGCGCGCTTGGCAATCCGTGGAGCTGCGTTGTGCGCTACCCGCGGCTTCCCCGTGTGCGCTATCGCGTGACCGTGTACGCCAGCCGCTCGATCTTTGGGGCTGGCGAGCCCGAAGGGGCGCCGCTCGGGGGCGTGTTGACCGTCAGGGGCTGTTGCGTGGCCTCCGGCGCCGCGCCGTAGGGCGCGCTACTGAAGCTCTGCGCGCAGCTTGCCGAGCGCGCGGTAGATGCGACCCTCGACGGCGCTTTCGCCCTCGCCGAGCACGCGTGCGACTTCGCGCAGCTTGAGATCGGCGCCGAAGCGCAGTGCCAGTGCCTCGCGCTCCTCATCGTTGAGCAGCGCCAGCGCCCGGTGCAGCTCGTCGCGACGCTCCACCGCGCCCAGTGCGGGGTCCGACTGCTCCTGTGTAGCACCGGCGCTCACGTGCTGCAGCGCCCGTTCTTCGTGTGTGCGCCGCCGCGCGTTGTCGCGCAGCAGGTTCAGCGCGATCGTGTAGAGTCAGCGCCGCTCGCTGCCGCGTCGTGGATCGAAGCGCTGGTGGGAGCGCAGCACTCGCTCGAAGGTCTCCGACAGCAGGTCCTCGGCGAGTGTGCGGTTGCCGGTGTGGTAGGCGAGGAACGAGAACAGCCGCTCGGCGTGCTCCTCGAACAGCCGCTCGAAGGTGTCGGTTCGCATGCGCCGTGACATTCTGGCGGGTCGCGAGGAGCCGAGGCGAGCGGATGTGGTGCGTGTCATTTCGTGGGCCATTGATCTCCATCCGTGAGCCGTTGAGGTGAGACGCGTCCTCGCAAGGCACAAGGGCTCCGGGGTGTCCTTCCCCGGAGCCCTTGCTCGTGCCTCATGCGAGCGTTGCGATCAGTCTGTGCGCCTTGCGGCTAGGAGCACAGGTGGTAGGTGTGGCTTTGGGTGATGACTTTGCCACTGGCCGTGACCGCGGTGATCGTGACCGTCGTGCCGGCGGTGCCGGTAGAGCAGGGCAGGTCGGTCAGCTTGATGTTTGTCGACGCCTTTTTGCCCTTCAGCACGGACACGACCTTGCCGTTGACCTTCAGCGTGATCTTCCTGAGTTTTGATTTGCCCGGAACTTTGATGTGGATCTTGATGTCCCGCGTGCTGGTCGTGGCTTTCTTGGTCTGGTCGACGCCGACACACCACCGGTGCCGGGGGACGCACTGACGGTCACGGTCGACTGATAGTAGTTGTTGGTGATGTTGTTGGTGGTGTTGTTGGTTGTGGTGTTGCTTTCGTTGATCGTCGTTTCGTTGAAGCTGTTTTCGTTGCAGTTGAAGTTGTTGTTGCCGTCGTTGCTTTCGTTCCCGTTTTCGTTTCCGTTTTCGTTTCCGTTGTCGTTCCCGTTGGTGTTGCCGTTGCCACTGCCGTTGCCGGTACCGCCGCTGCTGCCTTTGCTGCCTTTGTCGCTGTGGCCAAGATAGGACGCGAAGCTGGTCGTACCGTTGCCGTTGCCGTCTTTATTGCCGTTGCCGCTACCGGTGCTGTTGCCGTTGCCGTTGCCGTTGTTGGTGTCGCAGCTGCTGCCGTACTGGGCGGTTGCGGCGTTGCTGTGGGTCCCCCCGCTGCCGACGCTCGCCAGCACGCCGCCGGTCCCGGCAGCCATCAGCCCGACGGTCAGGCCCGCGACGGCGAAGCGACGAGCGCCGGCGCCTGTGCGCTTGACTCCGGCCTGAGCACGGGACATAGCTGAGGTCTTGATGCGGTCAAGCTCGAGCGGGCTGGCCTCGGGTCGCTCGCTGCGCAAGCGCTGGGCGACGCCCTCCAACTCATCCTTGTGTGCGTCGTGTTTGCGCGGCATATCGGTCTCCTGGCCTCCTGGTGTGGATGTGCGTGGGGAAAAATCCTCTGACCGCCTATACGAACGGGCCGCCGGTTTTCCGACAGCCCCGCCAAAAGTTTTTGTCTCTACAGGTGCGTGATCGCGAACTTTCCGGAGGTCAGCGCTTCCAGGCGCAGGCGCGGAGCGGCAGCTTCCCACGCGCGCGGGCTATCCGAGCTCAGCTTGCGGGCGGCGTTTCTGAGCCCCGCCTCGCGCGGGTTGAGCTCGAGCGCCCGCCGGATCGCCGCATGCGGATCGACGCCCGCGGCGGCGCGTGCGTCAGCCAGCCAGAACTGCTGTTCCCAGCTCTCCGGTTCAAGTGTTGCCGCCTGGGCCATCGCGGGCACCGCTGCCTGGGCAAAGCCCTGCTCGAGGTCGCACACGCCGACGATCACGTATGCCTGTGGACGCTTGGCAGATAGCGATAGCGAGGACAGCGCCTCGTGCCGCGCACTCGTGCATTCTCCCCGCTGTAGCTCGGACGCACTGCGTTCCAGGCGCGAGAAGGAGGTGGCCACGAGTAGCGGAGCGATAGCCAGCAGCAGCCATCCCAGTGCGATGAAGGTGCGCTCGACGACCAACCCCGAGAGTCCCACCTTGCCGTCGCGCGCGCGGGCCAGGGCCAGTCCCGCCAATATGAACACGCCGAGGGTGACGGCCGGCATCTGCCAGTCCCAGTCGAATGCCTGGTGTACGGCCCATGCCAGCGACACGGCAAACAGCGCCGCATACAGCGCGCGGTCGGGGCCGCGGATTCGCCCAGCCAGACCGACGAGGATGCCGAGTACCACGACCAGGATCAGCACGAAGCCGACGATGCCGAGCTCGGCCAGGCTCTGCAGATACAGCGAGTGGGCGTCCACCACATACGCCGATTCGGTGCGGTAGCGAGGGAAGTACTGTTGGTAGGTGCCCGCGCCGGTGCCGCGCAGCTTCTGCGTTTCATAGATCCGCACCGCGGCCCTCCACAGCGGCAGGCGCCCGTCGTTGGCCGGGTCGGTAAGTCGTTCGCGGATTTGGGTCGCGTGTGTTTCGTTGGTGCCGTCGACGAATTTGTCGTACTCGCGATGCGCAAACCCACCCGCGCCTGCCGCGAGCGCTATTGCGAGCGTCACGACCCCGACACCCATACCGACGCCGACGCGCAGCGCACGGTGCGGCGGCGTGCGCACGAGCGCCAAGCTGGCGATCCGGCGGTCGGCGAGCAGCAGCACGGCGCGCAACAGCGCGGCGCCGGCCATGCAGGCGACCACGACGACGGCCACATGACGGCCCTGGGCGACGGCTGCGGCGCTGGTGGGGTGCGTGGTAGCGAGCGCGGTGGCATCCCATGCCGAGCGCAGGGCGACGGCGACGGGGGCCGCGACCGCGAGCAGGGCCGTGGGAATTGTGTTGAAGCGGGTCAGCAGGCAGTATGCGAGCAGCCCCA
The DNA here is from genome assembly GCA_963715765.1 of uncultured Solirubrobacterales bacterium. Classification (GTDB taxonomy): domain Bacteria; phylum Actinomycetota; class Thermoleophilia; order Solirubrobacterales; family Solirubrobacteraceae; genus Palsa-744. The sequence goes on along the minus strand of OY970270.1, from coordinate 1,378,608 downwards.
CCACGGTGACCCCGATCGCGCCCGCGAGAAGGTCAAAAGCAGCGTGGCGGCGACCGCTGGCAGCACGGCTGCGGCGGCGACGCGCACGCTCCAGTGCTCCGCGCGGTCGGCGGTCAGGTGGAAGCCGAGGATCAGCACGATCGCGGCGACCATGCCCTCGGCATTCCAGTAGGTGAGCGGATAGTTGAGCCGGCTGGCAAAGAAGCTGGTGGCGGTCGGCCACGTGTGGGGCAGCACGCGTGAGATCAGGCCGATCAGGCACACGGCCGCAAGGCCCGCGACCAATGCTCGCACCAGCCAGTCGATCCGCTCGCGCGTGTAGCGAAGCGAGCCGAACAGCGTGAGCGCCAGTATGTAAAGCAGCGTGCGTACGAATTCGTCCAGCGTGTTGGCAGTGGCGTGCGACCAAAGCGCTGATGCCAGCTGGAAGGCTGCGTACAGCATGAGGGCGATGAGCGGGATCGCCAACGTCCGGCTGAACCCTTCAAACGGTCGCTCGGCGAGCGCGGTGCGCAGCACGAGCGCTTGCGCGAACACGATCGTCGCGAATCCCGTCGCGCTCGGGAAGTAGCCGCCGGCGTTGAACGACAAATACAGCAATGCCGCGGGCGCCAGCAGCACAAGCGCCACCCATCCGGCCGTCTCCAGCGGCGCACGCCTTGCCCATGCGCCGGCCGACCTCGCTCGCGACGCCGTGCTAACCCGCACCGTCTCCGCTGACACGGCCGCTAGCCTACCGTGACCGGCAGGTGCCGCTTGCTTTCGCGGATTTTGCGGGTTCTATGAGTCCCCGATCTTGCGCACCTGGGTGAGTGGTGCATAGGATTGCTTGCGGTATCGGGGTGGTTGCTCAAAACCATGTGTGTCGTTTCGATTCATTTGGTTGGATTCTAAATAATGGGTAGTTTTGCCATTTGGGGGCGAGTGCCGCACGCCAAGTGATTTGGAGGTTGATGATCCACATCGCCACAGACACGAGTACCAAGCCACGGGCCGTGGGACTGTATGTGCGCGGTCAACTGGACCTCACGGCGGTGGGCGCTTTCCGCGAGGGTCTCACACGGGCGACTCGTACGAGTCGGGCGGTTGAGGTCCATCTCGGCAACGTCGATTTCATCGATGGCTGCGGCTTGGCGATGCTGATCGACGCGATGACCCGCGCGCGCGGGGCGGGTCATGAGATACGCATTGTCGATGCCTCCGGCTGCGTGCGTCGCTTGATCGAGATCACCGACACGGCCGATCGGCTCGCGCCGCTCCCGACCGGTGGGCAGGCTAAAGCCAATGACGGCGCGGGAATCGCTTACAGGGCGATGGAGGTTGCGCCCAGGTCAGCGTTCAGATCCTGAACGTATTAAGCGACGTTTGCCCTATTGACTGCGCGCATTCCCGGTCACAGACTGACGAATGGAATGAATCAATCCAGGTAGTTGGATTGATTGCCAAATTTGGGATTTATATGTGATGGTGTCGCGTCACCCATGAGATTGAAGAGGAAAGCGATCAGAATGCAACGACCGAACCGCCTTGGAGTGTCATTGGGCCTCGTTGGTGTCGCGCTGCTGGCGAGCATCGCCGTTCTGCCCGTTCAAGCTTCCGCACGCGCCACGCGCGGTCAAGATCAACTGATCCCGCTCTATGACAACGCCAACCCGACCGACTGGACCGAAGCGTGCTCGCAGACAAACGGCGCCGGTAACGGCTCGTGGATCATCGCCGACGTGGCCGAAGGACAGGGCCCGGGCGCCGCCAGTGTGCCCGCGTGGGCAAAAGTCATCAACAACTGCTACAGGTATGGACGCGCTTCGGTGATCGGTTACGTGTGGACCGACTATGGCGAGGGCGGTCAGGCGTCGATTGCCTCGATTGAGAGTCAGATCAGGGCCTGGTACTCATATTACCCAGGTGAGATAGCGGGCATCTTCTTCGACGGGGTCTCCGACGACGTTCCGGGGACGACCACCAGCAATCAGAGCTTCTATCGCGCCCTGGCCTCCTATGTCCACACGCATGAGGGCGACAACGGTGAGGTCGTGTTCAATTTCGGTGCCAACCCTGGCTCAGACTGGATGCTGGACAGCAGCAACGCCAACAACGCTGATCTTGTCGTCACGTTCGAGGGTTCATACAACACACCAGGCGAAGATCCGTACACATCCTGGACGCAGGCCAGCTGGGAGCGGCGCTACTCGGCCGGCTATTTCGCGGCCCTAATCTACAACGCGCCGAATGCTCTGACCACGCCTCAACCCGCGTCGGTATGTGCCTCGCTGGCGCAGCAGAACATCGGCTACGTTTACGTCGGGACTTGGTATGACCAGCTGCCGTCATACTTCGGCGAACTTTTGACGGACTCCGTTCGAGGCAACTGCTGATCTTGCTCGACGCTACGGGTCGCGTGGCATCCCGTGAGCCTATCGCTGCCGGCGTTGGCCGATAGCTCCGCCGTCCGATCGGTGTTCATGGCCTGAACGTGAAAAGGTCCGCCCGGTCGATTGACCGGGCGGCGTGCTGAATTCAGTGTGTAACGGCCTGGTTTGACCCCCAGGGTATCCCGTTGCCAGCGATGCCAGCCCCCCATCAGAAGGACCACGCCCAGCGTGGCTCTGATCATCTCCTCAGACAAGCGGAGTTGCTGATCGACGTCCTCTCCGAGGAGGGGGCGGCGGAGGCTCGCACGGTGACGGATTTACTCGAGCTGATCGTCGACGGCTACGCGCACGTGCTGGCGCTAGACGTCGATCGCCGCCGGCTCGAGCGTGACATAGCGCGTCTGGCTGGATCGGGGGATCCGCGGGCGGCGGCTGAGCTGCGTCAGCTGTCGGACACGCTAGGAGACGTAACGTCCGCAAGCGAGCGGCTACGCAAGCTGCTGGGTGAGGTGCGCGCGCGCGACGAACGCGGCGGACAACACTGATCTAGGGCTCTAGGGTTCGGCGACGGAGTCTGAGGAGGACTCCTCGACGGACGCCTTCGCAACGGACTCGGGGGGCGTTTGTGTCGCAGGCTCTGATGGCTCCTCTTGGGACGTCTGGTTCCCATCCTCTGCGGCTACAGTCCGCGAGGGGAGCGCGTCGGCGCTGGCAGCGGCTGCTGCGCGGTTCTCTTCCTCGACCGCGAGCCAGATCTCCTCGCGGTAGATCGACACTCCCGCCGGTGCAGCGATCCCCAAGCGGACCGTGCTGCCGCTGACCTCCATCACGGTGACCACGATGTTCTCGCCGATCACGACGCGCTCTCCCGGACGTCGCGCCAGTATCAGCATCGCAGGAGATTATGAAGCTATTTGCGACGGCTTGTCCGAGACGGTGAACAGCGGCGCCTGCAGCTGGGCCTCGGGGTTGGCGTTGATCACCTGATAGCCGCGGCCTTCGTGGACCACCAGCGGGGCGCGCAGGTTGGCGGTGATGTCCAGCGGGTTCGGCGTCGCGCGCACGGTCACATACAGCTTTGCATCCGCCCCCTCTTCGATGCCGGTCCGCTCGCAATCCTCGGGCGCCATGTGCAGCGAGAACTCGGGAAAGAACAGTTGGGGACTCACGACCGGCAACGCGAGCGCGGGCTCGTCCATCGAATGCAGCCATAGGAATCCGGTGCCGGGGTTGCGGTCGATGAGGGCATAGCGCGAGCCCCCGAGACCGATCAGCCCGAAGGGGAACTCGATCACATCCTCCTCGGCGATCTCGACCTCTCCAAAACGGACGCTCTGAAATGTCACAGACATGTTGGCTTTCTCGTCGGCCGGCTACTGCAGGAACTGGAGCAGGGATTCTTGGATGATGCTCGCGCCGGCGCGCAGCGCCGCCTCGTAGGCGGCCTGCTCATTGGCGTAGGCGATCGACGTTTGGGCGATGTTGGCGTCCTCGGTATTGGACAGGCTCGCGGTGATCGAGCCCTGCAGAGATTCGATCCGGCTGACCGCCGTTTGCAACTGGTCGGTCACACTGCCGGCCGTCGCCTGCAGTTGGGTGAGTGTCTGGATGTTTGCTTCCAGGTCCTTCAGGTCGCTGGAGCCGAGTGCGCCGACGTCTTCGGCGGTGCCGCCGCGTAGGTGTTCGGAGATCGTCTGCAGCGTGTCGAGCAGCTTGCCGTCGGCGGCTTCATGGCCGTTGCCGAGCAGCGTGGAGATGTTGGTGTTGATGTCGACTGAGACGCCGGGGCCGATCGCACGTGTGATCGTGCCGTTGTCGCCTTGGTAGGTGTCTTCCGCTCCCTGTGGGTAGGGGGCGGTTGTGGTCTTCGTGCCGGAGAACACGTATTGCCCGGCGTACTGCGTGTTCGCGTCCTGCTTGACCGCTTCGGTGAGCTGGTCGACCTCGGTGGCGATGCTTTCGCGGTCACTCTGGTTGTAGGTGCCGCTCGAGGTCTGCACCAAGAGCCCGCGCACGGTTTGCAGCACGTTTGAGATGTTCGACATTGCGCCGCTGGCGGTGTTCTCCCACGAGATCCCTTCCTGGGCATTGGTTTCGTAGGAGCTCAAACCGTCGAGCTGGCTCTGCAGGTCGATCACCTGACTGGCGCCGTAGGGATTGTCCGACGGTTCGAGGATCGTCTTGCCGGAAGACAGTTCGTCTGATGTGCGCTCCAGGCTCGCCAGCGAGGAGTTGATGTCGTTGAGCGTCGTGGCCGTGACCATTGCCGGGGTGATGCGTTCGGTCATCGATCGGCGCTCGCACGTCCAGCTGTGCTGTTGGGACTCATCTCTACAGTCCCACCACGCCTGTGTGCTCGATCAGCGTTTCGAGCATGCCGTCCATCGCGGTGAGCGTTCGCGCCGAGGCCTGGTAGCCGCGCTGGAAGCTGATGAGGTTTGTCATTTCTTCGTCGAGCGACACGCCTGAGACGCTCTGGCGCTGGTTGTCGATCGCGGTGACGGTGGTCTGCAGGTTGGCCTGCTCGTCCTTGGCAGTTTGCACGCCGGCGCCAACCTGCTCCACGAGCGCCGCGTAGTTTTGTTCGGCCGCACCGCCTCGCAGGTCCGCGATCGCCTGGGCCACGTCGTTGCCCCCGGCGTCTCCCGTCGAGGAGGTCTGCACCTGGGCGGCCGTGACAGCCACCGCGAGGGTGGCCGCGGTTGTGCCGGAGAAGAACGGCGTGGTCGTGTGCAACGCGTTGACGCTGCTAGCCAGCGCACTCGCCACGTTGTTGAGCTGCGCTTGGTAGTTGCTCAGCGCCCCGGTTGGGCTCGTGAGACTGAGCAGCGCGCCGATCTTGCCTCCGGCGGATTCGGTGAGAGTCTGAGGCCAATTGACGGTGGTGCCTTCCACCAGCGGCTTCGCAGCGTCGCCGAAGCTCACCGTGTCCGTGCCGTCGGGCTGCTCGCTGACGGTGATCTGCGCGAGGCCCGAGAGCTTGTCGAGCAGCTCGTCGCGCCGGTCGAGCATTTCGTTGGGCTCCTGTCCGGCCTCTTCGGCGAGCTTGATCTGTCCGTTGAGCTGGGCGATCTGATTGGCGTCCTCTTGCACAACGCCTGAGGGTCCGGTGATAGCCGCGTACTGTTCTCCCGCCTGGGTCGAGATCGTCGACAGTTGCGCGCTGAGCTCGTGGAAGGTGTTGGCCAACTGTCCGCCCGCGGCCACCACAGCTTCCTTGGCGGCTACGCTTGTGGGTGCGTTGGCAAGTTCGCTCCACGCGCTCCAGAACTTCGATATCTGACCGGCAAGCCCGGAGCTCGATGGTTCGTTGAACGCCGCCTGGGCCTGGGCCAGCTCTTCAGACTGGGTGCTGGCTTCGCTGAGCGCGCTGTTTTGCGTGCGGTATTGGGCGTCCAGGTAGACGTTGCGCACGCGAGCGATGGTGGCGACGCTGACGCCGGTGCCGAGCTGCGCCCCGTCGCCCGTGACCGGCGAAATCGAGGGGATCGTGATCGGCGTGTTTGTCTGCAGGACCGCGGTCTCGCGCGAGTAGCCTTCGGTGTCCGAGTTGGCGATGTTGTTGCCGGTGACGTCGAGCGCCGCCTGCTCGGCGATCAGGCCACTGAGCGCGGTTTGCAGCCCTTGCAGGGTGGGGATCGACATCTTCTAAGCGCGGAGGTCCAGGACGTGCAGGTTGCCGCCAGGGCGCGGTCGCGTGATCGACGTGGAGGTGCCGTGTGTGTCGTAGCCGTTCACCCCGTCGAGCGCGAGGATTCCCATCAGGTGGTCGAGAAAGCCCAGTTCGATCTGCATCAACGAGCGGTTGCAGGAGTGCTCGCGTTGCAGCTCTCGCAACAGGCCTTGCAGCTCTGCGCTCAGGGTGGCGGCGCGCTCCGCGTCGTGATGGTCCATCAATGTGCGCAATTGCTCGAGTGTCACTGCCTCCGCCGGGATGCCCAGTTGCGCACCGCTACGGGTGAGCAGGCGTGAGCGGTCCTCCTCGAGCAGCTGGCGACGGCCCATCTCTCCGCGCAGGATTCCGGCGAGGCGCACCACGGTGTGCACGTCGCGTGTGCGGATCGCCGCCCCTTGCTCCAGCACAACCTCGAGAAGTTTCCGCGCCGAGTCGATCTGTGCGTCGAGGTGCGCGAGCACGTCCGCGCCCAGCGCATGGTCTTGCACAAGTCCTTCGGGCGTGGCAAGCGCGGTCATGCTCATGCGCTCGTGCCTCCGGTCGCAACGGCGCCGGGGTTTCCGCTCGTGGCCGTCGGGATGGCGCCGGCCACGTCTTGCAGTTGGCGGGTCATCTGGGCGGCGAGTCCCAGTCCGCCGTCATTCATCACACCGCTGGTGAGCGCCTGCGGGAGCATCGATGAGATTGCGCCGCTCGCGGCACTGGAGCCCGAGGAGTCACCTTCGGAAGATTCGCCTTCTTCGCCGCTTTCGCCACCGAGGCCTGCGGTGAGCGACTGCGAGAGTTGTTCGACCAACATCTGTTCGAAGGCGAGCGCGGTTTGGTAGGCCTTTTGGGTGGCAGCGGAGCCATCTCGCACCCAGGCGGGCTCGAGCGTCTGGTTGACCACCGGCAGGCCGCCGCTCGGAAGCGGCGGGCTCGAGGAGAGCGGGATGCTCATGACGGACGCAGCTGGTTGGCGATCGACATCATCTGGCTCTCGGTTTGGATTGCCGAGCTGCTCATCTGGTAGGCGCGTTGAGTACTCACCATCAGCGCCATCTCCTTCGACATGTCCACGTTGGAGCCCTCCAAAGCGCCTTGGTGGATCTTCGCGGCGTTGGCGCTCACGCCTTGTGGGGAGCCGCTGCCCGTGGTGGGCGTGAGCGTGCCGTCGCCACCGGCGAGCAGGTGATCCGGCGAGGGCACGGTGACGAGCTTGATCTGCCCGAGCGTGCGCTTACCGGCGGTCACCGCGCCATCGGTCCCAATCCTCAAATCGCCGGCCGATACGCCGGTGGGGAGCTTGATGGGTGGCTCAAGCGTGTTGCCCTGCGCGTCCACGATCGTGCCGTTTGCATCGACGCCAAAGCTGCCGTCGCGGGTGAGCGCCGTCTGCCCGCCGGCGCTCTTCACCTGGAAATAGCCTTCGCCTTCGATCGCGAGGTCAAGTGGGTCGCCCGTTTCCTGTATCGATCCCTGGGACTGGCTGCGCCCGATGACCTGGGCGCTTGCGCCCGCGCCGATGCTCGATTCGGTGCCGGCCTCGTCCACTGCGTTGTAGAGCAGGTCGCTGAAGGCGACGCGCTCGGACTGGTAGCCGCTGGTGGAGAGGTTGGCGAGGTCGTTCGAGATCGCATCGAGCTGTTCCTGCTGGGCGGACATGCCCGCCGCCGCCGAGTAGAGACCTTCGAGCATCAGTCCCCGCTCGCGCTCAGCGAGCCGACCTGCGAGGCGGACTCCTGCAAGGTCTGGGCGATCGACTGGATCGCCTGCTGGCCGGACTGAAAGCTGCGCAGCGAGGTGATCATTTCGACCATGATCTTTGCCGCGTCGACGCCCGATCCCTCGAGTGATCCCTGGCGTACCGTGCCGGTTGGCTTGCCGGAGGAGGTGCCGGTGTAGAGGTTTTCTCCCTGCTTGACAGCGCCCGGCACTTCAAAGATGCCGAGCGCGCTTGGCGCCACCGTGCCTTTCGTGGCGACTTTGATCTGCGCTCCGCCCTGGTCGAGCACCGGGTCGCCGTTTGCGTCGGTGAGCACGCCCTGCGCGGAGGCCGTGAACTGCCCGTCGCGGGTGTAACGCACGCCCTGGGGTGTCTTAAGGGCGAAGAAGCCGCTGCCGGCGATCGCGAAGTCGAGCGGTTCGCCGGTTTCCTGAAGCGAGCCCTGCGTCATATTTGTGTAGGTCTTGCCCAGCGCCACGCCCGCGTCGACCGATCCGATCGGGGTGCCGCCCTCGGTGTTGGCGAGCAGCACGTCGCCAAAGCTGTGCTGCGGGGATTCGTCTGGCTTGTACCCCGGAGTGGAGGCGTTCGCCAGGTCGTTTGAGAGCTGGTCCTGACGGACCTGCTCGGCGAGCATCCCGGAGGCGGCGATGTACAGGCCAAGATCCATCTCGTCCCCGGTGTTCGACCGCACGCGGCGATTCTTTAGGCTCAGCCGACGGCGCTGAACAGTGCCAGCTCGTCGGAGAGCCGGTCGTACAACCGCCGGCGCAGCTGGGTGTGGATCTGCGACACGCGGCTCTCGGAGACTCCGAGCCGTGCGCCGATGTCGCGCAGCGTCCAGTGCTCCAGGTACAGCAGCACCGCGACTTCGCTCTCGACGGGCGGCAGCAGCGCGAACGCGGCGCGGAAGCGCTGCTTGGCTTCGCGCCGCTCGGCGTAGATCGTGGGGTCGCTGTCGGTGTCGAGGCTCTCCAGTGTGTCGATCCGCTCAATCGTGGCGTTCTCATCCGAGCGCACGGTACGGTTGAGCGAGCCAACCTCCGCGAGTGCGACCTCGTCCAGCCGTCGCACGAGCTCGCTCAGGTCCATCTCGAGTATCCCCGCGAGCTCTTCGCGGCTGGGTTGACGCTCGTGGGCGGCGAGAAACTCCTCGCGCGCGTGGTTGATCGCGCGCTCGTCGCGCCGCAGCGAGCGGGGCGCCCAGTCGTGGCGGCGCAGCTCGTCGAGCACTGCTCCGTGGATGCGTGTCCACGCGTACTGCTCGAGCGTCGCGCCCTTCTCGGGGTCATAGCGCTCGATCGAGCGGATCAGCGCCTCCAGGCCGCAGGAGAGGAAGTCCTCCACGTCGCACTGGGCCGGCACCTCGCGCACCTTGCGATAGACGATGTAGCGCACCATCGGCGTGAAGGTGAAAATCAGCTGGTCGCGCAACCTGAGATCGCCGGTCCGCTGGTACTCGCGCCACGTCTTGAGGGCTTCCGCCGCCGAGATCCTCACGGTGTCTTTTGCGATCGTTTCCATTTGCGACTCCGATTTCGAGGGAACTGCGAACAGGTGCCCCCGCGTGCGCCAAACCTGCCCGCGGTCCGAGATGCGCTATTTGCGAAGATTTCGGCCGCGGACCGTACAGGCCGCTCCGGTCGTAATCGTTTGATTGGGTCGATTGGGGGTAGCCAGCCAACTCTCGGCACAAACAACACTTTTACAACTGGATAGATGAGGTATTTTGTTCGCGAGGGATGAGCGTTCGACCTGGCATCGGTCTCCTCAAGCTCGCTCAGATATCGCTGCACCCGGTCGATGACCATGCGTGAAGATGGCCCGTCGCGCTACAGCCACCGACCCCAAGGACGAGCTTGCCGGCTATCGCGAGCTGTTCGGGCGACTCGAGTCGATCGAGGATCGCCACCGCTGCTATCAGGCTGGTGTCAATCTGATCGAGCGAGGTCTCCAGATGAGTGCGGACATCCCATCCGCGCTTCTTCCAGAGACGTTTGCGATCGTCGCGGCCGGCGCTTTGGAGATACTGGAGCGTGAGCCTCGCGAGCCCAAGCTGCTCAACTATGCGGGCGTCGCGCTCTACGAGTTGTGGAGCCTCGATGCGGCCCAAGCGATGTTCGAGGCTTCGAGACGCCTCGATCCCCGTCTGGAGCAGCTCGATTGCAACCTTGCCGCACTCGAAGGGCGAAGGCGTCAATTGCATGGGGCGCGGCGCTCCTCTCCACTTCACCCCGCGATCCCCGCGCTTGCCGACCGTGCGCTCGAGATCGCGCCGCTCGCCCAGCCGGCCGAGGGCCTGCGGCTCAGTCTGTGCATGATCGTGCGCGACGAGCAGGACATGCTGCCGCGCTGTTTGAGCGCGGTCGCCGATGCGGTCGATGAGATCGTGGTGGTCGACACCGGTTCGACCGACGCCACGGTCGAGATCGCTCGCTCGTTCGGAGCGCGCGTGCTCTTTCACGAGTGGACGGGATCCTTTGCGCAGGCGCGCAACGTGTCGTTCGATGCGGCTGGCGGAGACTGGGTGATCTTCCTCGACGCGGACGAGGTGCTCGTGGAGCAGGACATTCCGCTGCTGCGCTCGCTGACGGGGCGCACCTGGCGCGAGGCGTTCTATCTGTCCGAGACCAACCACACCGGCGATCTCGAGGACGGGACGGCCGTCACGCACAACGCGCTGCGCGTGTTTCGCAACCGGCCCGAGTACCGCTTCGAGGGACGCTTGCACGAGCAGATCGCGGGACGACTGCCGGGGTATCTGCCCGAGCGGGTGGAGGCCACCAGCGTTCGCATCGAGCACTACGGCTATCTCGGAGCGGTGCGCGACAGCCGCGAAAAGTCGCGTCGCAACATTGAGCTGCTGCGCTTGCAGCAGGCCGAGAGTCCGCCGACGCCATTTCTGCACTACAACCTCGGCTCGGAGTATGCGGCCGCCGACGAACCGGCGGCCGCGCTCATCGAGTTCGAGCGCGCCTGGACGCTGCTCGAGGATTTTCCTGACCGCGACAGCTACCAGTTTGCCCCTGCGCTGATGAGCCGTATGGTCAAGGCGCTGCGTGCGTGTGGGCGTCCGGTGGACGCGATCGCACGGGCGCAGGAAGGACTCGAGCGCTTCGACGGATTCACCGATCTCGTGTTCGAGCAGGCAATTGCCGCGATTGCACTGGGCCAGAACGAGCGTGCGACCCTGTTGCTCGAGCGTTGCATCGAGATGGGCGACGCGCCGAATCGCTACACCGCGACGCTTGGCTGCGGCAGCTACCTCCCGAGGCTCCAATTGGCCGAGCTGAGCCGTTGCGGGGGCGATCACGGGGCGGCAGCGCGGCTGCTGGAGCACTGCCTGCGCGAGCATCCGCGGTTCATCGGCTCGGTGATGCCCTACGCCGCCGCGCTGCTGGCAAACGGAGTCGAGCCGGATGAGGTTGTGGCGAGCGTCGAGCGGCACATGCCCGACCTCTCGCCCGCGGCTCGCTTCATGCTCGGCACCGCGCTGTATGAGGCCGGCGCAACGGCCGCCGGAGAGGTTCAGTTCAGGACGGTGCTCGCACGCCAGCCGCACTCCGGTCGCGCGCGCGTGGCGCTGGGGGAGGCGCTGCTGGCGCAGCGGCGCTACGGCGAGGCCACCGAGGTGGCGTGCGGGCTAGCGGGCGATGACCCGCTCGCCGTGCTCGCGCGCCGGACCGAGCTGTTCGCGCGGCTCGCCGGCGGTGAGAGCGAAACGGAGGACGCCGAGGGTGCCTTCGAGCGCGCTCGTGAGGCGGGTATGCCGGCGTATGAGCTCGACCTGTTCGCTCTCTGGCGAGAGCTTGTGAGCGCGAGAGCCGAGCAACCGTTGTCGTCATCTTCCGAGTGGCCCTTGCCGCCACCTCCTGAGGAGCCCTTGTCGCCGCCTTCCGAGCAGCCCTCGCTATTGCCTCCCGAGCAGGCATCGCGACCTCTCATCGTTCGGCGCATGTCTGCACCCCTCCGGGGGGATATGGGATTGCTCACCGCGCAGGCTGTGCCGCTGCTGGAGGTGATGCTCGAGGCACTGCTGCGTGTGCACGACTTCGAGAGCTTCGAAGTGCTGCTTGGTGCGCTGGAGCGCACCCCGCTACAGCCGCGCGAGCGACGCGAGCTGCTTGCCGATATGTATCTGCGGCGTGGATTCGTGGCCTCCGCGGCGCAGGAGTGGATGGCAGTGTGCGAGCAGGAGCCCGACGTCCCGGCTCTACTGGGTCTCGCCCGCGTGGCAGCCGCCAGAGGCATGCCGCAGGAGATGGGCGACTTTGCTGCCGCTGCGCTCTCGCGCGATCCCGACAATGAGGACGCGGCAAGCCTTCTATCCCAAGCGCATGTTGCGACCGCGTAGACGCTCGGGCCGCTGCGCGCCGGTACTCCGGTGGGCGGCCTGCGCCCGAGTTGCACGTACCCATCGCGCCAAATGGGCGACCCGCAATAAAGTTTTTCCCAGAGAGGCCGATTACCTTGGGAGATATCAATCGCGAGGCGGCCCAGGGACCGGGTCGCGTCACACGTTTTCAGGGAGAAAACGCAATATGACCTCGCCGATCATGCCATTCAATGGCCCGTCCACCCCTTCGGGCTCACCACGTCAAATGCGGTTCATGAGGGGAAATGCGGTCGAGCCGGTCGCATTCGAGTCTGAGCTCGCCGCGAGCGATCGTGCGCTCGCAGGCCAGGACGACAGCGGCGCGCCGCCGCCGGAGGTGCTGGACCAGGTGGCCGCCGCGGGAAGGATAAGCCGCGAAATGCGCGAAAGCGGACATGAGCTGCGCTTCTCCGAAGGCCAGGGGGGGCGGGTGACCGTCGAGCTTTCCGATCGCAAGGACAAAACCGTGAAGAGCATTTCGATTTCAGAGGCGCTGGAGATCGCCGCCGGAAAGCCGGTGCGAGACCTCACCGGAAAGCGTTCGGCGTAAGACCTCGATGTCGTCGCTCGCAGTCAACTCCACCGCCGGTTCGCCGATCGCCATCTCGGGTCTCGCCTCAGGGCTTGACACGAGCTCGATCATCTCTGCGCTGATGGCCGTCGAACGCGAGCCGGTCACACGGCTCACCGACGCCCAGGAAAAGCTGCAGGGCCAGCAGAAGGAGCTGGCGAGCGTTCAGAGCAGCCTCCAGCAACTGGCGCTCGCCGCCTCGGAATTCAGCACGCCCTCGCTGTTTGAAACCTCGCAGGCGGTCACCTCCAGCGAACCCACGCGAGTCAGCGCGGCCACCAGCGACGGAGCCGCCATCGGCGGCTATGAGGTGGAAGTCACGCAGCTCGCCAACTCGGCTCAGCGCACCTTCACGTTCACGAGCCCCGCCGCCGAAGACACGTTCACGATCGACGGCAACAGCTTCACGGTCAAGGCCGGCGAGAGCGCCAAGGAATTCGCAAACGCGATCAACTCCGACAGCAGCTCGACCGTGTACGCCGCGGTGCTTGAAGGCAACACCCTGGTGCTATCCAACCGCGCGACAGGCAACACCGGAGCGGAATTCATCCAGGTGAGCGATCCCGGCGCCACGCTTGTCGAAAAGGCCGGCACCGCCAAGGAAGGAAAGAACGCCGAATACACCGTCGACGGAGTCGCGGGGACCTCGACATCCAACACTGTCTCAAATGCGATCGCCGGCGTCACGCTCACGCTGAACGGACTGACCACCACCGGCCCGGTGACGATCGACGTACAGGCGCCGGGAGCCAGCGTCAGCGCTGTGGAAGCGCAGGTGCAGTCGTTCGTCAAGCTCTACAACTCGACCGTCGAAGCGATTCAGAAGCAGCTAAGCACAAAGCCGATCGCCAAGCCGACCAGCGCGGCTGAATACGGCACCGGCACGCTCTTTGGCGATTTCGAATTGGAGAGCCTGCTCTCCAACATGCGCGAGAGCATGTACGAACCGATCGTCGGGCTTGCCGCCGAAATGTCCAACCCAAGCGACATCGGGATCAGCACGGGCGCCCCTGCGGCTGGCGGAGCCTCTCAGGCCTCGATCGAAGGGCTGTTGACGGTCAACTCCACCAAGCTCTCCGAAGCGATCAAGACCAACCCGGCCGGCGTGCAGCAGATGCTCGAGAAGTGGTCGCAGGGCCTGCAGAGCACGCTCGAAGGCGTGGCTGGTCCCGGCGGGACGCTCGAAGCAAGAGCCACAGGCGACACCACGCAGATCACCGAGTTGACCAGCCAGATCACGAACATGAACGAAATGCTTGCCGTGCGCGAAAAGGCGCTGCAGGCCACTTACGCCGCGCTGGAAAGCGCGATATCGCAGAACACCTCACAGGCCGACTGGCTCACCTCCCAAGAAGCCTCGCTGGTGGCCGCCAAGGCATGAGCAACCTCACCGCATCGCCGGCGGCATACCGCCAGGGCGCCGTGCTCGCGGCCACTCCAGGGGAGTTGGTGGTGATGCTCTACGACGGTGCGCGACGCTTCCTGCGCCAGGCGAACGTGGCGATGCGCGAGGGCCAGGTCGAGCGCGCGCACAACACCCTGCGCCGCGCTGAGTTGATAATCGCACATCTCGACGGAATCCTCGATTTCGATCAGGGCGAAGTTCCAGAACGTTTGCATACGATCTACCAGTTCTGCCTGGCTCACCTCAACGCCGGCCGTCGCGAGCAGGACGCGGGCAAGCTCGAAGAGGTCAGCGAGCTGTTGGGCGAGCTGCGCGAAGCATGGGCCCAGGTCGCCGAGGAGATCGCCCGCACGTGAGCACCTTTGCGGGCACAAGCGAGCACACAGCGGCACTGCGTCCCTATGAGGCGATCCACGAGCACGCCGAGCTGGAACTGGAGCTGGTCGGCCGCGGTGAAGTCGAGGGTCTCCTCGCACTGGGACAGCGCTGGGAGGAGTTGACCAGCGATCTGCCGGCCAGCCCACCGGCCGATGCCGTGCCGCTGCTGCGACGGGCGCGGCTGATCAACGAACGCGCTCGCATCGAGCTGGTCCGCTTGCGCGAGTCGCTGCTGGCGGAGATCGGCACGAGCGCGCGCGCCAGGCGCGCGGCCGACGGCTATGCGGGCCAGCTGCCCCGTCGCTCCCGCTTGGATCACCGGGCCTGAGCGAAGGGGTCCTAAAGACCAGGCCGGCGCTGCCGATTACGAGGGACGGTATATGGCTCTCGTCGATTCGACCCAGCAGCTGCTCGAGGCCGCGATGCGTGGTTCCTGGCAGCGTGAGACCGCCCTGACGAGCAACATCGCCAACGCCGACACGCCCGGCTACAAACGCCAGGAAGTCAACTTCGAGTCCGAATTGCAGAGCGCGATGAGTAATGGCGAGGAACTTGGGCAGCTTCAGTTCCAAACCGAAGCGCAGCCCGAAGAGGACGGTCCCAACGGCAGTAGCGTGAGCGTCGATCAGGAATCGGCAAAGCTCGCCGAAAACGGTCTCGACTACCAGGCCATCACGCAGGTGCTGAGCACCCGCAACAGCATCGTCAGCGCAGCCATCGGGGTCACCCCATGAGTGCAACCGCCTGGGCCGGCTGATGGGGCTCTTCGAAGCGATCGGTATCGCCGGCAGCGGTTTGACCGCGGAGCGGGTGCGCATGGACGTGACCTCCGAGAACCTCGCCAACGTCGACACCACGAAGGCCGCGGGCGGGCAGCCCTATCAGCGCCAGGAGGTGGAGCTCAAACAGGCCGGAGAAGGCGGCTTCAGTGGCGCGCTGTCGGGAGCGATCCAGCAGGCAGAAAACGCACCGCCCGCGGGTGGGGTCGAAGTGAGCGGGATCGTCAGCGACGCCACCCCCGACCAGCAGGTATATGACCCCGGCAATCCCGAAGCCGACGCCCAGGGCTATGTGAAGATGCCCAACGTAAGCACCGTCACCGAAATGACGGACCTGATCTCCGAGTCGCAGTCCTACCAGTCCGATGTGACCGCGATGCAGACCGCTAAGTCGATGTTCACCGCGACGCTCGGAGTGCTCAAATGATCATCCCCGCAGTCGGCGGACTGGCGGGGAATCTGAGTGAACGCTTGACAAACGCCGCGTCGGGTCAGACCAGCGGTGGTCTGGCCGGGAGCGGTCAGTCGGGCTTGAGTCTGGAAGGCGCGGGTGGCACAGGGGGGGCAGGCGGAATCGACGGGACCAGTGGCGCCGGCGGTCTGGAAGGCACCAGTGGCACCGAAGGGGCCGGCGGCAGCGGACCTGGCGGCTTTGGCAGCGAGCTCTCCGAAGCGATCTCCTCGCTTGAAAGCACCCAGCAGAGCGCCAGCAGCGCCGCTCAGTCGCTTGCCACCGGCACGGCCAAGGACCCGGAGAGTGCGGTGGTGACCGTCGAGGACGCACAGATGGCGATGGACCTGGCGTCCCAGCTGCGCACCAAGGCCACCGAAGCGGCCCAGAGCATCTTCCAAACGCAGGTATAGCCGATGCCGATCGCTCAACTGGCTTCGCGGCTCACCACTCGCGGATGGTTGATCGCGGGAGGGTTCGCGGTGGGCGCGATCCTGTTCATCTACCTGTTCCTGCACCTGGTCTCCCAGCCGAGCTACTCGACGCTCGTCAGCGGCCTGGAACCCTCCCAGACCGGCAAGATGACGAGTGCGCTCAGCGAGCACGGCGTCAACTACGAGCTGCAAAACAACGGCACCGCGCTTGCGGTGCAGTCCAACCAGACCGCAGAGGCGCGTGTGGCCCTTGCCGGCGCGGGCCTGCTCGGCGACACCCAGCCGGGCTTCTCGCTGTTTGAAAAAGAGAACCTCGGCGAAAGCAATTTCCAGCAGCAGGTCACCTATCAGCGCGCCCTGCAGGGACAACTGGAGCAGACGATCGACTCCGTGCAGGGGGTCTCAGGGGCGCAGGTGGAGCTAGTGCTGCCGAGCTCTCAGAGCCAGGTGTTCGGCGAAAACCAAAGCATCTCCTCGGCCGCGGTGCTGCTGTCGGGGACCACCTCACTGGCGCCCACCTCGGTGCAGGGGATCGCTCAGCTGGTGAGCTCCAGCGTGCCCGGGCTGGCGCTCAACAAGGTGACGATCACCGGCGCCTCCGGGCAGCTGTTGTGGCCGCAGTCCTCGGGTAGCGCTGGGAATGGCGGCAACAGCGTGCAGGAAGCCGAGCAGCGCTACGACCAGGGCACGGGCGCGAGTCTCGACGCGGTGCTCGCGCAGATCCTCGGTCCCGGCAAGGCGCAGGTGCTGGTGTACGCGAACATGAACGTCAACCAGGCCACCCAGGAAAAGCTCACCTACGGGAAGGCCGGCGTGCCCTTGCAGCAGAGCAAGGACCTGGAGACGCTCACCGGCAACGGCTCGAGTGCCGGTGGCGCTACAGGCACCGCGAACCTCCCCACCGGGACCAGCGCCGGTGGCAAGTCCAACTACAAGCACGAAACGACCAGCAGCACGCTCGGCGTGAGCAAGACCGTGACCCACGAAACGATCGCCCCGGGCACGGTCGAAAGCCAGCATGTGTCGGTGCTGCTCGACCACACTGTCCCTGCGGCATCGATACCGGCGATTCGTGAAGCGATCACCAACGCCGCCGGGATCCAGACAAAGCGCGGGGACACGATCTCGATTGGCCAGCTCGCGTTCGCCAAGACACCGGAAGCCGCGGCCGGCTCCACAAGCAGCATGCTCGGCTACGCCAAGTACGCGCTGCTTGGCATCGGTGCGATCGTGTTCCTGTTCTTCACGACGCGCTCGCTGCGCAAGCGCGAAACCGACTCGATCGTCGAGGAGCCGGTGTGGCTGCGTGAGTTGGAGGCGCCGATGCGGCTGTCTGAGCTGCAGCGCGAGAGCGCACCCAGGCCGGTTCCCGCGATGGCAGGCGTTGGGCCTTCGGGTGGGAACGGCAATGGGAATGGCAATGGCAATGGCAATGGGCACGCCTCCGGTGAGCCGCTGCGCCGCCAGGTCGAACAGCTTGCCGACAGCGACCCTGACCTGGTGGCCAAGCAGCTGCGCAACTGGATGCAGGAGGACTAGCGTCGATGGCCGAGGAGTCATTCACCAGGGCCACTCCGGAGCTGTCCCCGGCGCCTGTCGAGCGCTTGCCCGGAGCACGCAGAGCGGCGGTGTTGATGACGGCGCTTGGAGCCGAGCGCGCGGCCAGCGTCATGCAGCGCATGGACGAGGACGAGATCGAGAGCCTGTCGATGGAGATGGCACGGCTGAGCTCGGTCGGCGCTGAGACGACCGAGTCGGTTTTCAGCGAACTTGCGAGAGAGGCAGGGGCGGGCACGAGCACCGTCACCGGCGGTATGGACTTCGCGCGTGGGGTGATCGAGCGCGCGCTTGGCCCAGAGGCTGCCGCGGAGCTGCTCGGCCGATTGGCGAGCGCCAGCGAAACGCGTCCGTTTGAGTTCCTGCGTCGTGTGCCACCGGAGCGGATCGCGGCCCTGCTGCGCGGCGAGTCGCCGCAAACGGTCGCACTCGTGCTCGCCAGCCTGAATGAGACGCTCGCGGCCGGGGTGCTCGCGCGCCTGCCCGAGGCCGAGCAGCCCGATATCGCGCTGCGGATCGCGCGCATGGGCCACGCCGGCACACGCGTGATCCAGCAGGTTGAGCAGGTCATCCGCCGCAAGCTGGGCGCGACAGTCGAGCGCAAGTATTCCGCCAGCGGAGGAGCCAAGACGCTCGCCGGGATCCTCAATCACGCCGATCGCACCACCGAGCGCAACGTGCTCGAGAGCCTCGCCGGCACGGACAAGACGCTGGCAGAGGAGGTGCGCGGCATGTTGTTCGTGTTCGAGGACATCGTGAAGCTCGACGAGCGTGCGATCCAGCAAGTGCTGCGCGAGGTCGACCAGAAGGACCTTGTGCTGGCGCTGCGCGGTGTGCCTGAGAACGTGATGGAGATGGTGCTCGCAAACATGTCCGAGCGTGGCGCGGCGATGCTCAAGGAGGAGATGGAGATTCAGCAACCGCAGCGCAAGCGCGACGTCGATGACGCCCAGGGGCGTGTGGTCGCGGTCGTGCGCAAGCTCGAGCAGGACGGCACGATCGTGATCGCCGTCGGTGGCGAGGAGCAGGAGGGCGAAGCGGTTGTCTGAGGCGGCGGTCAGCTACGCGTTTGAGCCGCTCGAGCCCTCCGATCCACCCGCCCGCGACGCAGCCGCGCGGCTGCTCGCGCTGGCCACTGCCGAAGCCGTGCAGATACGCGAACGGGCCCGCGCCGACGGTCACGCCGAGGGGCTTCGCGCCGGCCACGCCGAGGGCGCCGCTGAAGTCTCCAGCGCCGCGAGCGCGCTCGCGGAGGCTGTGGTCGGGATCGAGTCGCTGCGCACCCACACGATCGAGGCGGTCGAAAGCGACGCGATCGAGCTGGCGCTGGAGCTGGCCGAGAAGATCCTCGGGGGCGTGCTCAACAAGCGCCCCGACGCGGTGATCGAGGTGGTGCGCGGGGCGCTGCGGCGCGTCAGCGACCGGCGTAACGTGGCGGTGCTGGTCAACCCCGCCGACCTCAACACCGTGAGGGAGGCGCTTGAGGAGCTGACCTCACGCGGCAGCGGGATCGAGGCGTGTGACCTACAGGCCGAGGAGCGCGTTGGCGTGGGTGGGGCGATCGTGCGCACCACCGAGGGCGAGGTGGACGCCAGCGTAAACACCCAGCTGGAGCGTGCGCGCGAGGCCATCGAATACTCGCTGACCTCGGCCGAGCGTGCGGCGTGAGCGACTCCCCGCCCGCCGAGTCACTCTCCCCGCCCGGCACGCGACTTTCCAAGGCCGCCCGTGCTCTGCGCGAGGTGGACCTGGCCCGTCGTCACGGCAAGGTGCGCAACCTGATCGGCTTGATCATCGAGGCAACCGGCCTGCAGGCCGAGGTCGGAGAGGTGTGCCTGGTGGGAACCGACCGCGGGCAGGCGCCCATCCAAGCCGAGGTGGTCGGTTTCCGAGACGGACGCACGCTGTTGATGCCGCTTGGAGAACTGCACGGCATCGGTCCGGGCACGCGTGTGCTGGCCACAGGCGCGCCGTTTCGTATCACCGTGGGATCAGGCTTGCTGGGGCGCGTGATCGACGGTCTTGGCGTCCCCACCGACGAGCTGTCCGCCCCTAGTGGGGTGGAGCGCTCGACCGTAGCGCCACCTCCGGGTGCACTGTCCAGGCCTCGCATCAGCGAGCGCGTCGGGATGGGCGTGCGTGCGCTCGACTCGCTGGTGCCCTGCGGGCGCGGACAGCGGCTGGGCATATTTGCCGGCTCCGGCGTGGGGAAGTCCTCGTTGCTGGGCATGATCGCTCGGTCGACAAGCGCCCAGGTCAACGTGATCGCGCTCGTTGGCGAGCGCGGGCGCGAGGTGCGCGAGTTCATCGAACGCGATCTCGGCGACGCGCTGGAGCGCTCGGTGGTGGTGGTCGCAACCTCCGACCAGCCTGCGCTGGTGCGCATCAAGGCAGCCTTCACCGCCACGACGATCGCCGAGTACTTCCGCGACCAGGGCCATGACGTGATGCTGATGATGGACTCGGTGACCCGCTTCGCGATGGCCCAGCGCGAGGTGGGACTCGCGATCGGTGAGCCCCCCGCCACACGCGGCTACACCCCGAGCGTGTTCGCGCTCCTCCCACGCCTGCTCGAGCGTGCCGGCACCAGCACGAGCGGGTCGATCACGGGTCTCTACACGGTGTTGGTCGACGGCGACGACATGAACGAGCCGATCGCCGACGCAACGCGCTCGATCCTCGACGGACACGTGGTGCTCACCCGCTCGCTTGCCCACGCGGGCCACTATCCCGCGATCGACGTGATGCAAAGCGTCTCGCGCCTGACTGGCGAGATCGTCTCCCCCGAGATCGTCGCGGCCGGTCAGCGACTGCGCGCCGCACTGGCGGTGCTGAGCGAGAAGGAAGATCTCGTGGCGATCGGCGCCTACCAGCCCGGCAGCGATCCGGCGCTCGACGCAGCGCTCGCGCATCGCTTGCGCATCGAGCATTTCCTGTGCCAGCCCGTGGACGAGCGCAGTCTGCCCCACGACGCCGACGCGCACTTGTTGGAGCTCGCCGCCTCGCTTGCGGGAGAGCCTGTGCTGTCAGCCGAGGACATCCCCGAGGCCGAGGAAGTCACCGCCGAGCGGATCGGCTCCGCCACTCCGCCGTCAGTGCCCGTTGCCGCCGAAGTCCCCGCGATCCCCGCGCTTGGGTTGAGCATTTGAGCTGATACGGATCGTCCGCTGGACGGGCGGCTATGACAACACCGCCAGCGGCAACTCCGCCGACTGAACAGAGGCCGAGCCCGCGATGTGATGCGCTAGATCCTGTCCCTATCGGGTATCTGGCTGGTCATGAGCGCGACAAAGCAGGCGGCGAGACTGGGCGAGTACCGGCATAAGCGGAGCTTTGATCGCACGCCGGAGCCTGAGCCGGCCGGTGAGGCGAAGGGTGATAGCCGCTTCGTGGTTCACGAACATCACGCAAGGCGTCTTCACTGGGACTTGCGGTTGGAGCATGAAGGGACGCTTGCCTCCTGGGCGATCCCCAACGGCATCCCCGATGACCCCAAGCACAATCGCAAGGCGGTGCACGTCGAGGATCATCCTTTGAGCTACATCGACTTTCAGGGCACGATCCCGACCGGTAACTACGGTGCCGGGCAGGTCACGGTCTGGGACAAGGGCACGTATGAGTGCCAGAAGTGGGAGTCGCGCAAGGTGGTCGTCGTTTTCCATGGCGAGCAACTTCATGGACGCTACGCGTTGTTTCGCGCCGGCCGTGCGGAGAAGGACTGGATGATTCACAGGATGGACGCGCCCGCGGATCCCAGCGCGCGGGAGATTCCTGAGTTCGTACGGCCGATGTTCGCACGGCTCTCTATGTTGCCCAACGACGAAGCTGAGTGGGCGTTTGAGGTGAAGTGGGACGGTGTACGCGCGATCACACGCTCCCAGCCCGGCCGTATCAGCTTCCTCAGCCGCAACGGCAATGATGTCACCGCGGCCTATCCGGAGCTGCGGGCGCTGAACAACGCGCTCGGCTCCCACGAGGCGATCCTCGACGGGGAGATCGTCGCATTCGACGAGCGCGGGCGCCCGAGCTTTCAGGCATTGCAGCCTCGTATGCACCTCCGAGGCAAGACTGCGATCCACCGTGTGGCGCACATCAAGCCCGTCACGTATGTGCTGTTCGACCTGTTGTGGCTGGACGGGCACAGTCTCGTGGGCCTCCCCTACGCCGAGCGCCGTGCTCGCCTGCAGGCGCTTAACTTGGAAGGGGAGCGATGGCGCACCCCGGACTTCCAGGTCGGCGAGGGCACGAGCTTTCTCGCGGCGACAAAGGAGCAGGGCCTCGAGGGTGTGGTAGCCAAGCGCCTGGACTCCCCCTACATGCCGGGTGGGCGCGGTGGCAGCTGGCTGAAGGTCAAGAACGTCCAGCGCCAAGAGCTCGTCATCGGCGGCTGGACTGAGGGGAAGGGCTCGCGCTCGCAGAGCATCGGCGCGCTGCATCTCGGCATCTACGAGAACGGCGCGCTTCGCTACGCGGGCAAGCTCGGCACGGGCTTCGACGCGAATGAGCTGGAGCGTCTCGCCGGCCTGCTCGGGCCGCTCGCCCGCAACGACTCGCCCTTCACGGGTCCCCAGCCGCCCAAGGGCGCGCACTTCGTGAAGCCCAAGTTGGTGTGCGAGGTCGAGTTCACTGAGTGGACCAGGGCCGGCACGCTCAGACACCCCTCCTACAAGGGATTGCGCGAGGACAAGCCGGCCGCACAGGTCGTGCGTGAGCGCCCCCTCACGCCGGATGGCATTGCCGCGGCGGCGAACCGCGAGACAACGGAGGTGCGGGCGCTACTGGATACGGGGCGGCGCGTCCGGGGTGGGTTGGAACTCGAAGTGCAGGGTCGCACGCTGAAGCTCACGAATCTCAAAAAGGTCCTCTATCCGAACAGCGATTTCACGAAGGCCGATCTGATCGCCTACTACGCTCAGCTCGCGCCGGTGCTGTTGGCTCATCTGTGTGACCGTCCGCTGACGCTCAAGCGCTACCCGGATGGCGTTGAGGGAGAGTATTTCTATGAGAAGCAGTCACCGGCGCATCGCCCCGAGTGGGTGCAAACGACGGCGATCTGGAGCGAGCACAGCAAACGCGAGATCCACTACACCCTTTGCCAGGATCTCCCTACGCTTGTTTGGCTCGCGAACCTCGCCGATATCGAGCTTCACCCCTCACTCTCCCTCGCTGGCACGCTCGAGCGTCCTACGACGCTAGCGTTCGACCTGGACCCCGGACCGCCGGCGAGCATCGTGGAGTGCTGTGAGGTCGCGCTGGAGCTGCGCGAGACGTTCGAGCAGCTGGGCGTGACAACGTTTGCGAAGACATCGGGATCCAAGGGTCTGCAGGTATACGCGCCCCTCAACGAAGACGAGGTCACATACGAGCAGACCAAGCCCTTCGCGCACGCGGTCGCCGATTTTCTGCGGCGTCGCAGGCCCAAGCTCGTGGTCTCGGCGATGGCAAAGGCCGAGCGCAAGGGCAAGGTGCTGATTGATTGGAGCCAGAACGACCCGCACAAGACAACCATTTCGGTCTACTCGCTGCGTGCCGCCGAGCACCCCACCGTCTCTACTCCCGTCGATTGGACCGAGGTCGCGGCCTGCCGGGACGCCCAGGACCCGACGCTGCTTAGCTTCGACGCCCCCCAAGTGCTGGCCCGAGTCGACGAGCGCGGGGATCTCTTCGCCCAGGTCGGCTCGCTGCGCCAGCAACTGCCTGCGCTTGGGAGCTGAGCGGTGGCGCCCCGCTCGATTTGGAACGGGACTGTCGCCTTCGGCAGTGTCTGCATCCCGGTCAAGCTGTTCTCCGCGGTCGAGGACCACGCGGTGCATTTCCGCGAGGTGCGCCTCAGCGACGGCTGCCGGATACTGCACCGCCGTGTTGGCAGCGAGTCCGGCCGCGAAGTTCCGGCCGAGCGAATCGCCAAGGCATATGAGACAAGCCGCGGCCAGCGGGTCGTGCTCGAGGACGACGAGATCGCCGCCGCCCGCGGCTCCCGCCCGAAGGTCATCGAGATCGAGCACTTCATCGAGACCGCGCAGATCGACCCGGTCTACTACGACCGCCCCTATATCCTCGGTGCGCAGCCCGGCGGCGAGCGCGCCTACCGTGTCCTACTTGCAGCGCTGGAGCGCAGCGGCAAGGTGGGGGTTGGGCGCTTTGCGATGCGCACCCGCGAGCGTCTGGTGGCGCTTGGATCTCGCGGCAACGCGCTCGAGCTGTACACGATGCGCTTCGCCAACGAGGTCATCGACCGCGCCGACCTCGATGTCCCGGCGCTACGCCGCGCACCCGCCAAGAAGGAGATCGAGATGGCCAAGCGGCTGATCGACATGCTCGCAGAGGTTTGGGATCCCGGCGAGCACGAGGACCGTTACCGCGCCAGTGTGTTCGAGCTGGTTAAGCGCAAGGCCGAGGGCAAGCAAATCGAGCTACCCCCACGCGAGTCGCTCAAGCCGCCCACGGACCTGCTTGTCGCGCTGCAACGCAGCCTCGACGATCATCCACGCAAACGGTCCTTCAAGGCCCGACGGAAGCGTCTCACCGCTCACGCCAACAAGAGGACGGGAGCAAAGAGCTGATGGCCCGCGGTCTCTGGTCGGGCACGCTCAGTTTCGGCCTGGTCGCCGTGCCGGTCAGGATGCTCAGCGGGGTACGCGACCGTGACATCCATTTCCACGAGATCGACGAGCAGACGGGAGAGCGGATCGAGATCAGGCGGACCTGTGAGACAGACAACCATGAGGTCCCATGGGAGCAGATTGGACACGGCTACGAGCTCGATGGCAAACAGGTGGTCCTCTCAGACGAGGAATTGGCCGCCGCGGCCCCTGAGCGCACTCGCACGATCGAGATCGAACAGTTCGTCGAGCTGGACGCGATTGACCCCGCGCACTTCAACCATCCCTACTTTCTGTTGCCGGACTCCGAATCCGAGGGCGTGATCCGCGCCTACAGGCTGCTGCGCGACGCCATGTCCAGTGCCGCACAGGTCGCGATCGGCCGCATCGTGCTGCGCTCCAAGGAGTACCTCGTAGCCGTTCGCGAGCGCGACGGCCTGCTCTCCCTCACAACCATGCTGTTCGCGGATGAAATTCGCGACCCGGCGTTGATCCCGGCCGTCCCCTCTGGTCGCGCCGGCGCGCCGCGCCGCAACGAGGTTGACAAGGCCGTCGAGATCATCGACGTGATGACTCGCGACTTCGACCCGGCGCGCTACGAGGACTGCCACCGCAGCCGGCTCATGAAGATCATCCAGGCAAAGCGGCGCACCGGCGAAGTCGAGATACCCGCAGTCGAGTCAGAGCCCGACCCTGTACCCGACCTGATGGTCGCGCTGAAGGAAAGCCTCGCCCGCGTAAAGCAGGCCTAGTTGCAAGTGCCAAGTAGCGTGATTCGGGACTCGAGAGTCTCATCGCGGCTAAAGAACGCGCCATATCGTCCGATAACCGGACCGTGAACGAACCCGTTTTTCGCTTCCGGCTGGAGCACGTGCGTGCTGTGCGCGAGCGTGCGGAGGACTTGGCCAAGCAGGAGTTGGCACAGGCGATCTCGCGTCGCTCGGACACGGAGGCCGACCTGTGTGCTGCCGAGGCCCAGCTCGAGCGAGCGCACGTAGAACAGCGGGCGCACACATCCGAGACGAGCGCGCTGGGATCTGACGAGCTGCAGGCACGACAGGCGTTTCTCGAGCACGTCGAGGCGCAGCGGGGGAATCACACCAACGAGCTGCGCCAGCGCGAGGCGGAGGTGGCTGAGCGCGATGCCAAGCTTGCCATCGCCGCCGGCGAGCACGAGATGCTCAACCGGCTCAGAGAGCGCCAGCGCGGCGAGCACGAGCGCACTCTCGCCAGTCGCGAGCAGAGTGCGCTCGACGAGATCGCCGCCTCGCGCTTTAGACGGAGCTCGGTATGAGCACTGAAGCGGTCACCGCCGCGGTCGGTGCGCCTCCCGAAGAGCTGGCGATCGCCCAGCGTGTGCGCCAGCTGCAAGGGCTGATCGAACAGACTCGCCAGGTGAGCGTGGGTGGGGTGCTGAGCAGTGTGCAGTCAAACGCCTCACAACCATCAACCGGGAACTTCGCGTCCGCTCTGCAGGCGGCCACCACGGCCGATGCGGCAACTGCCAGTGTGGCGCCGCTCGCTGGGCAGGGAAGCGACGCCATGGAAGGAAGCGCCGGCTCCAGCGAATACAACCCGTTGATCGAACAAGCGGCCGCGCGTTACGGCGTGGATCCGGCGGTCTTGCACGGCTTGATCCAGCAGGAGTCGGGATTTGACCCCAGCGCCGAGAGCAGCGCGGGGGCGGCCGGCCTGACCCAGCTGATGCCCAGCACAGCGGCGTCGCTGGGTGTGGCCAATCCGCTCGATCCGGCCGAATCGATCGAAGGTGGCGCGCGCTACCTCAGCCAGCTGATGACCCAGTTCGGTGGCAACACCGCAGACGCGCTGGCCGCCTACAACGCCGGGCCTGGAGCGGTTCAGCAGTACGGCGGCATACCCCCATACGCCGAAACCCAAAACTATGTGTCAAAAGTGCTCGGCAACGCAGAAGCCTACCGCCAGTCAGAGCCCGTGCCGAGCACTTTGGGAGGCCTCGCATGAGCGGACCAACAGCACTCGCTCTGTCACCCTCCGCGCCGTCTCCTAACGGCATACTCTCATCCAGTGCTTCACCAGGAGTCTCGCGCGGGGCTCCACCGGGGGGGCCGCCGGAAGCTCTTCAGGGAGCTCCACCGGGTGCGTCGCTTTTCCAGAGCGCACTCGCTACACATTGGGCCCGGACCGCCACTGCGGAAGGCCATCAAAGCAACAACTCGCAAGCGGGCCACGGCACAGGGTCGCGTGCTCACGAGGACACCCACAATGCTGGAGCAAGCGCTGCGTCAGTGGGCGTTGCGGCAGCGAGTAGGCAAACGGCCGGGACGGTCGCATCGGATGGGGCTGGCGGTACTGTCGACTCGGCACCCGGCAGCGTGGAGTTGCCGATCCCCACATCCACCACGTCGGCGTCCTCCCGCACCGACGCACTTGCCGCCGTGGGCGAATCCGGCGCTGCTGCTGCCGTCACCGCTGCTGCTGCCGGCGAATCGGGCTCTGCCATCGTTTCCGTCGCTGCCGCGCTGACCCTGTCGCGCCAATCTAGTGCAGGCGTCGATAGTCCCGGGTTCTCTCCTGTCCCCGAAACATCGGTCCCCGGTGGGGGAAGCTCCCGTGCAGTCAGCCTGAGAGGGTCGTCTGGTGCGACGACACTTGTTAGTGGCGCTTCCGACAACGCTAGCTTGGGTGTCGCTCCGCACGCCTCTGCTGCTCAGTCGTCCTCCACCGTCGGGCCTGATCCCGTTTCTCCGTTCGCCACAGATTCCCCGTCTGCTGCCGCGCCAGAGGCTATGTCCGCGTCCACGGCCGCCATCGCCACGGCCGCCGCGAACGGCACCCCGGTCACCAACCCGTCTAGCCAGGTCAACAGTGCCGAAGCGCAGAATGCCGCGGCCGCAAGCGGCTCGTGGTCCAGCCAAAACACCCTCCCCCACGTATCGACTTCGGAATCGAGCGCACCCACCGCATTGGTCGCCCGGAACGGGCTTGATGTCACGACTGGCGGGCGCAGTGGGGGCTCAGGTCGCTTCCTCGCCGATGCCGGTGAGGGAGGCACAACGGGCTTTGGCGCGGCGGAGGATGGCCCTACGCCAAGTGCAGCCCAAGCACAGCTCGCACGCCCTCAGCCTGCCTCTGCGGTCACGGTGCCCACCGGCACGTTGAGCGTCCAGTCCACAAGTGCAACGAGCGTCCAGTCCACGGGTGTCGCGAGCGTCCCAACGCACGTGACAAGTGCGGAAACAAGCGCGCAATCCGCGGTGAGCATGGGGGCACAGGTGCAAACGGCCACTCCGTCGGGGGGCGCCAGCACGGGCACGGCGTCGGCCACGCTGCTCGCCTGCGGCGTGCCCATGCAGGAAATGATCGATGCGATTCACGCAACGGTCGCGATGGCTGCCCGGCAGGGGATTGCCCAAGCGCGGATCGAGCTCCAGCCCGAGGAGCTTGGGCAGATCAGCATCCGTCTCAGCCAAACCAGCGCGGGGCTGAGCGCGCGGGTGAGCGCCGACACCGCGGCGGGCGCACAGGCGCTCACCCAGGGTGACTCGGAGCTGCGCCAGTCGTTGAGCTCGCTTGGCGTGTCGCTGCTACGGCTGGACATCGGCTCCTCAGGACAGTCTCAAACCCGCGAGCAGGGGGAACGCTTCAGCGGGCACACAAACGGATCGAACGCCGCCACATCAACCACCACCGCCAATGAGAACGAAGGGCTCGGCGAGTCAAGCGGCGAGACTCGCCCACTCGGTGTCGCTCGGGGTGAAATCGTAGACGTGCTGGCGTGAACAAACGAAAGGATCGATTGCCATGACAACACCCATCGCACATGCAGCCGCGACGACAGGCTCCTCCACGGGCTCTGCTGCCGCGAGCACCCCTGAAAATCCGAACGGCGTACTCGGGCAGAACGGATTCCTGCAGCTGATGATCGCTCAGCTGCAGGCGCAGAATCCCCTGGAACCCAGTAATGGCACCGAATACGTCACGGAGCTCGCGCAGTTCACGCAGCTCGAGCAAACGACCAATCTCGCAAGCTCCAGCGAGCTGTCAAGCGCAGTCCAGTTGATCGGACACACAGTTTCCTATACCGATCCGACGACCGGGAAGACCGCCACAGGCGTGGTGCAGAGCGTTCAGTCAGGCACGGCAGGGCCGACCGTCACCGTGGAAGGCATTCCGGGCGTCAAGGTCTCGAGCATCGCGGAAGTCAGTTGAACCCGATCGCAAACCCAGCACTGATCCCTCCAGGGGGGTTGGGCACACCGCCGGCCAAGCCGGCGGGCTCCACAAAGCCTGCCGATGGCGCGGGGCGCAACACTCCCGCCGAGGCGCCCTCCAGTCAATCTTTCGCCGATGCGCTAAAGCAAGCCGGGGGCTCGGAGCAACTGCAATTCTCCCGCCACGCGCTGGCGCGTGTGCAGCGGCGAGGCATCCAGCTTGACTCCGCCACGCTCGGGCGGCTGTCTGAGGGAGTGGGACGCGCGGCCAGCAAGGGCTCGCGCGACTCCCTGGTTCTTGTCGACGGCACCGCGTTCGTGGTGTCTGTCAGCAACCGCACGGTCATCACAGCCGTGGGATCCGAGCACATGAAAGACAACGTGTTCACCAACATCGACAGTGCCGTGATCGCATGAGCGCGGCGGCTGCAAACAACAACGGCTGGACCTCATCGAGGAGGCCGCGAAAGGAAGGGCAGTCATCATGATGACTGGAATGTATGCCGCTATCAGCGGCCTTGACGCGAATCAGGCACTACTGAACGAGACGGCCAACAACCTGGCGAACGTCAACACCGTGGGCTACAAGGCCTCGAGTGTCACATTCGCCGAATCGCTCACCCAGGTGTTGCGCGGGGCCTCCGGACCGACGGCCACCAACGGCGGCTCAAACCCCGTGCAGGTGGGACTGGGAGTACAGGTCAGCGCGACCCGCAACGAAATGACCGAGGGATCGTTTCAGTCCACCAACAATCCGCTGGACATAGCGATCGAGGGCAACGGCTTTCTGCGCGTTGGCTCCGGCACGCCGCCGGCCAAGGAACCGTATACGACCGGCCTGCCAGCCAGCGTCAACTACACGCGCGCGGGGGACCTCACGACCAACTCCGATGGATTCCTCACGACCGAAGCAGGCGAATACGTGATCGGACACAATGCGGTGGCCACAGAAACCGAAGCTGGCACCACCTATGCGGCGGGCAAAGAAGAAAGCTACATACGGGTCCCGCCCGGCTCCAGCAACGTGTCGATCGGCCAGAACGGCGCGGTCAGCTACACCGATGAGAACCCCGAATCGAAGACCTACCAGCAACGGGTGACCGCTGGCTACATCTCGCTTGCGACTTTCCCCAACGAAGCGGGCCTCGAACGTCTGGGCGGTTCGCTGTGGGGGCAGACCGCCAACTCGGGCACGCCGATCGTTGGCACGCCCGACACGGCCGGCTTCGGCACAACGATCGGCGGCGAGCTCGAGATGTCAAACGTCGATCTTGCGACCGAGATGACCAACATGATCACGGCCGAGCGTGGCTATCAGGCCAACTCGCGTGTGATCTCCACAGCCGACGAAATGCTGGGGACCCTGGTCACGATGACCCAGTAGGTCGCTCCGTGAGTGAGGCGCCGCGGTCGTCTGCCGCGCGTCTCATTGAGACGGCGCGGCGGCTCTCCGTGGTCGTTGCGCGCGCGACATCAGTTTGCAGACCAACGAAAGGGGTCGAAGTAGAGAGGACAACTCCGAGGAGCACGGGGTGGGGTGGCGTGCCGCATGCGCCATTCCACCCCGTCGCTATTTTGGCCATGTTTGACGTTGGCCGTAAGCTTGAACACAAGGGAGGTGTGGCGGCGATGATCACCTTGAACCGGCTCGGTCACAGCGACGAGCCATTCCAACTGAATCCGGACATGATCGTCACGGTCGAGTCGACCCCCGACACGGTGATCGCGCTTGCCACCGGCGCAAAGGTTGTGGTGGCCGAGACGCCCGAGGAGGTGGCCGCGGCGCTCCATGCCTATCGCGCCAGCGTGCTGAGCGAGGCACTGAGGAGCCGTCGAGCGCCGCGCCAGCCAGGATCGGCGCCGGCCCATCGCGAGTCAGGCCGACTGTCCGCCGTAGAGGACGATCCGGAGTAGCCCGACCAGCTGTCAAGGATTTTCCGCAAGCGCCGATGTAGGGAAGCAATGAAAGCTTCCACGGCCATTGGCATTGGGGTGGCCTTCGGCTCCCTAATGATGAGCTCTTTGATGGGCGGGACCAGTCCCGCTTCGTTCATCGATATTCCCGCGCTCATGATCATCCTCGGCGGCACCGGCGGTGTCACGCTCGCCAGCGTCGGCATGGAGTCGATGAAGCGCGTGCCGAGCCTCTACAAGATGGTGTTCTCGGCTGAGCCTCCCGACATGCGCGGGCAGCTCGATCTGCTGGTGTCGCTCGCCGACAAGGCTCGTCGCGAGGGCCTGCTCGCGCTCGACGCGCAGCTGTCTGAGATCGAGGATCGCTTCACCCGCAACGCGCTGCAGCTGGTCGTCGACGGCACCGACCCCGAGATGGTCCACACGATCCTCGAGGCCGAGGTGGACGGGATGGCGGCACGCCACGCAGCCTCCGCCAGCCCGTTTGAGAAGGCCGGCGGTTTTGCCCCCACGATGGGGATCATCGGCACGGTCCTGGGCTTGGTACACGTGCTTCAGAACCTGGCGGCGCCGGCCACGCTTGGACCTTCGATCTCAGCGGCGTTCATCGCGACCCTGATGGGTGTGGGTTCCGCCAATGTGGTGTTCCTGCCGGTCGCCAATCGCCTAAAGGCGATCTCCGCGGAAGAGATCGAGCTGCGCATGATGACGCTCGAGGGAATCCTCTCGATCCAGGCGGGCGACAACCCGCGACTGGTGAGCGAGAAGTTGATGTCCTACCTCCCGCCCGACCGGCGCACCACAGAGGAGGAGCCCTCCTCTGTGGGGCTGAGCGTAGAGTCAAAGGCAGCCTGAAGTGTCCCGCGGGCACGGTCGCGGACGCCGTCGCGGAGGCGGTGGCGAGCACGAGAGCGAGGAGCGCTGGCTGCTCACCTACGCCGACATGATCACCCTACTGATGGCGCTGTTCATGGTGTTGTTCTCGATCTCCTCGGTCAACATCTCCAAGTACAAAACACTGCAACAGTCGTTGAAGGCGGCCTTCTCTGGCAACATCCTGCCCGGCGGCAAAGCGGTTGCACAGCAGGGCTCTACCGCCAATGCCAGTCACGTGCCCGCTACCTTCGAACTGCAGGCGATCGAGCCGGTCGCGACCGAGGGATCGAGCAGCCTGCAAAACAGCACCGCACAAGGCGCCCAGAGCACAAGCAGCGCTGCCGCCCCCGGGCAGCAGTCAAGCACTCAGCGCGAGGAAAGTGAGTTCGCCCAGATCAAGCGAGAGCTCGATGCCTACGCGCTCGCCCACGGCTTCGGCAAAAGCGTCGAAACGTCTATCGAACAGCGCGGCCTTGTCATCAAGGTGCTCACCGATGACCTGCTGTTCCCCTCCGGCCAGGCGACACTCGACAGTCAGTCCTACGCGCTGCTCGGCGAGATCGCCCAGCTGCTCAACATCGACGAAACACATCCCATCAGCGTGGAAGGCAACACCGACAACGTGCCCATCCACAGCGCTCAGTTTGCAAGCAACTGGGAGCTATCCACCGCCCGCGCCAGCTCGGTGGTGGAATTCCTCGCCGAACACGGAGTTGCCCAGAGCAGGCTCACGGCGACCGGCAACTCCGACCAGCGGCCGGCCGACAGCAACGCCACTCCCGCCGGACGCGCGCGCAACAGGCGCGTGGAGATCGTGATGCGCCGCCTGTATGGCGGAGAAGGCGAAACCCCCTCAGGCAGCGAACCATAACCAAGCACGACCCGCAAATCCCATCCCAAAAGACCCTCCTCAAAACACCTGACCTAAGCCCAGTCCAGCCCAGAACGACACCAACAAGACCATGCTCAAAAACAAGAAGATCCTAATCGCCGCGATCGTGCCGATCCTGCTGTTCGCCGGCTACACGATGACCAAGGCCAAGCCGGTGGTCGCTCAGAAGATCAAGGGGACCATCTACGTGATGCCTCAGCCGTTCCTCCTGAACCTCAGCGATGGGCGCTACGCCAAGCTCACTGTCGCGCTTCAGCTGGCGCCCGGACAGAGCGATGGCGCCGCCGCGGGAGCCAGCTCCTCGGGTTCCGAAACCACGGCCGGTACTCTCCCCGAGGAACCGGTCGTGCGCGAAATCGTGACCAACGCGGTGACCGGCCAGAGCGGCGAAGTGCTGATCGGTGCGCAGGGTCGCAGCGCGATCAAGCACCAGATCCTGCACGAGATCCAAAAACAAACAGACGTCAAGGTCGAAGCAGTGCTCTTTCCAGAATTCACCGTCCAATAGGAGGCAACGTGGCTGAGGCAATCGAGTACGAGCAGTTCGATCAGAGTGCTCAGCCCGGTGCGGATTCGCAGTCCGATCCCGACCTGAGCCGCCTCAGCGACATACCGATGGAGCTGAGCGTGGAGATCGGCCGCACGCACATGACCGTCGGGGAGACGCTCGATCTGCGCGTCGGCTCGATCGTCGCACTCGAGCGCCAGGCCGGTGAAGCCGCAGAGCTCTTGGTCAATGGCACACCGATCGCACGAGGCGAGGTGGTTGTCGTGGACGAGCGGTATGGTCTGCGCGTCACCGAGATCCTCGAGGGCAACGACATCGCCTGCTCCCCGGGGCCTGGTGAGCCGGTCGCGGTTGAGGCCGCGGTAAGCGAGAGCTGACAGAGGGAAACCGTTGAGTCCGAAGAGTCGCGCCAGCGCCTCCAAAGACGAGCCGCAGGGCTCAAAGAAGCGCACGGCCGCTCCCAAGTCCGAGCGCACCGGCGCGAAGGCTCGCACCGGTGCTTCCAAGGGCCAGACCTCCGGCGCGGAGGCCTCAGCGGACGACGCGCCGCTGGAGCAGCAGCTCGATGGTCCTGAGGCCGGGCGCATACGAACGCTCGACTTCTCCCAGCCGACCAAGTTCACGACCGAGATCCGCCGGCGGATCTCTGGCGGGGTCGACCAGTTCTGCGAGGCGCTCGCCGGCTGGCTCACAAACGAGCTGAAAACTGAGGTGCAGCTCAGCGTTGCGCGAGTGGACCAGCACACCTGGGCCGCCGCGAAGGCGCGGCTGGCGGCCGACGCGGTCGCGGTCGCGGTCGAGGCCTCCTCGATCGAGCGCCAGATGCTGCTCAGCGTCGAGCAGCCACTGTTGCTACAGGCGCTGGAATGCCTGCTCGGCGGTGACGCGGCGCACGCCCCAAGCGAGCGTCATCTGACCGATCTTGACTGGGTGCTTGTCAGGGGCCTGCTCGAGGGCGCCGTCTCGGAGCTGTCGAGCGCGTGGTGCGAACTCGGCGGTCCCGAGCTGAGTTGCGGTGAGATCGACTTGGAGGCCGACGCGGGGGTGCTCACGCCTGTGGGGGAGCCGACGTTCTCGATCACACTCGCGAGCACGATCGACGGTCAGTCCTCGTCGATGTCGCTGCTCATACCGTGGACAGCGATCGAGCCCGTGGCCGAGCGCATTCGCGGAGCCGCCGAGGAGCCGCTGCTCAGCGACGTGCATGGGCCCGATGCCCTGCGGCGCAGGCTTGGCGGCGCTCAGGTGTTGCTGCGCACCGAGGTCGGCTCGGCGCAGATGCCGATCGAGCGGATGCTCGAGCTGGTGCCCGGTGCGCTGGTGCAGCTGGAGGGGCGCGCCGAGGATGGCGTGTGGCTGTTCGCCGAGGGGGTGCTGATCGGACGTGGGCGTCCGGGGCGCTCGGGCACGCGACGCGCGATCAAGCTGCATTCCACGAGCGAGACCCCGACCAGAGCCGATACCTACGCGAAGCTCGGGCGCGCTGAGCTGGAGCGCGCGCGCGCGAACGTGGACGGCACGCGCAACAACCCCGAGGGGCGAGCGATCCTGCGCAGCATCTTCGTGCGCGTGTGGGCCGAGCTGGGCCGCACTCACGTCCCCTTGCGCGGCGCCCTGAAGCTTGCGCCGGGGGACGTCCTGGAGCTGGATCAGTCCGCCGAGGCGCCGGTGGAGCTGTTCGTCAACGGCCTGTGCTTTGCCAACGGCAGTCTCGCCGTCATGCCCGACGGCGGCTGGGGTGTGCAGGTCGCCGAGCTGGTCCAGAGCACTGTCTGACGCGGGGCCGATCCCGCCCTTCGACCTGGAAGCCTCAAGACCTTCCCGCCGGGGCCGATAACCGGGGGCGACTCTTCCTCGGAGTCGTCCCTCGATGACTAAGACGATCCCGCTTTCACGGGCGGCCGCGCAGGTGGCCGCGTTGCTTTCGGGCTGCCTGCTTTTGTGGGCCAGCCCGGCCTCTGCCTTCACTCCCTCGGCATCTGCGAAGAAAGCGCCCGGCGGCGAAAACACGCCGCTCGACCTCAACACGTCCACCAGCGGCTCGCACACGAGCTCGGGAGGGGCGAGCATCGTGCGCACGATCGTGGGCCTCGCGATCGTGATCGCGGTGATCTGGGGTCTCGCATGGATCCTGCGCCAGGTCAAGACGGGTCGCGAACCGAGCCTGGCCACCGCGGGCCTGTCGAGCGTGGCTGCGCTCACGCTCGGCTCCGGGCGCACGCTGCACCTCGTGCGCGCGGGCAACGACTACATCCTGGTGGGTAGCGGCGAGCACGGCCTCACACCGATCCACCGCTACACTGAGCAGCAGGCGCGCGAGGTGGGCTTGCTCGGCTCCGAGGAGCCCCTGCAGTCGCGCAAACGCCGTATCAACCTCGGCCTGCTCGCTCCGCCCCGCTCCCAAGGCAGTCAGTCGACCGCCAAGCGGCCGCTCGGACCGCCAGCGGCCGCGCTCCCATCGAGCACGCCAGACAGGTCCCGGCCCTCCAGGACACTCGAATCGGGCGAGCGCCAAACGGACCCCATGCGGATGCCCTCGCCGTCCTCCAGCGCGGTCGAGCGCCTGCGCGAATGGACGGTCAGGCGTTGAACCTTAGCTCCAGCAACGCCGTCCAGATCCTGCTGCTGGTCGGCGGCCTCACGCTGGTGCCGGCGATCCTGTTCACGGTCACCGGCTTCAGCCGGATCCTGATCGTGCTCGGCTTCATCCGTTCGGCCGTGGGCCTCACAACCGAGCCGCCCAACCAGGTGCTCGTCGGGATCGCGTTGTTCCTGACGATCTTCGTGATGGCGCCGACGATCGGCGCCATCAAGCGCGACTCGATCGAACCGCTCGCGGCGAACAAGATCAGCACCACCACCGCACTCGAGCGTGCCGAGGAACCGATGCGCGAATTCATGTTCCGCCAAACCCGCGTGCAGGACATCTCGCTGTTTGTGAGCCTCGCCAAATCCAAGGTGCCCCACACTCGCGCCGAAGTGCCCACCGAGGTGCTGATCCCTGCGTTCATCGTCTCCGAGCTCAACATCGCGTTTCAGATCGGCTTCTTGATCTTCCTGCCGTTCCTGATCATCGACCTGATCGTCTCGGCCACGCTGATGAGCATGGGGATGATCATGCTGCCGCCGACCTTCATTTCGCTGCCGTTCAAGATCCTGCTGTTCGTGCTGGTTGACGGCTGGGATCTGGTCATAAAGGCGCTCGTTCAGAGCTTTCACTACTAGGAGCCCACCGATGCCCACCGACCCCGCGCGCACCCAATGAACCAGGACACAGTCGTCAACCTCGCCTCCCAGGCGATGAGCCTGTCGCTGAAGATTGCGGGTCCGTTGCTGCTGGTCGCGCTCGTCGCGGGACTGGTGGTCAGCATCCTGCAGGCGGTCACCCAGATCCAGGAGCAGAGCCTCACGCTGATTCCCAAGATCGTCGGCATCGCCGCAGTCGTGGTTGTGCTCGGACCGTGGATGCTCGGTCAGTTGATCGCGTACACGACCGCGCTCTACACCTCGATCCCGACGATGGTCGGTTCGTGAACGAGCTGCTGCGCAAACTGGCCGCGGGCGAGCTGGTCGGCTTCATCCTTGTGCTCGCACGTGTCACGCCGCTGTTTTTTATGGCGCCGCTGTTCTCCTCTTCGCTTGTTCCCCCACGGGTGCGGGGGATCATCGCTGTGGGCATCTCGATTGGGCTGACCCCGATCGCGTTGCATGGTCAGCACATGCCCAGCGATCCGCTGGTGTTGGCCGAGCTGGTGGTCGAGGGAATGCTGGTCGGCTTCGGCTTCGCGTTTGGCCTCGCGGCGCTGATGGCGGCGGTCGAATCGGCGGGCGCGATGATCGACGTGGTGTCGGGGTTCTCCTACGGCGAACTCATAAACCCGATGAGCGGTGAGAGCGCCGCGGTGATGGCGCGCTTCTACTCACTCGTGGGCACGATGATCTTCCTGGCGATCGACGGTGAGGAGTGGGTGCTGCGCGGTATCAGCCGCACTTTCCAGCTCGTACCGCTCACCAGCGGGCCCCAACTGTCCTCGCTGGTGGGTGGTGCCGAGCTGGTGTTCAGCGGCGTGCTGCTCTCCGCCCTGGAGATAGCCGGGCCGGTGTTGGTGGCGCTGCTGATCACCGACGTCGCCTTTGGCGTGGTCTCGCGCGTGGTGCCCCAGCTGAACGTGTTTGCCGTCGGCTTCCCCGCGAAGGTCGCGGTGGCGCTGCTGGTGGCGGGCGCCTCGCTGCCGTTCGTGGCTAACTGGATCTCCAATCAGCTCTCCGTGAGCGTGGGTGCGGCGCTTGGGATGCTGCACGTGGCCTGAGCGATGCCTCGCGAGGAACGCACAGAGAAGGCGACCCCCAAGCACCGCAAGCGCGCGCGAGAGAAGGGGCAGGTCGCACGCAGCCCCGATCTGGGTGGCTCGGTGGTGCTGGTCGCCGGCTTGCTGGCGCTCAGCGTGATGGGCTCGCGGATCGTTGTGGACGCCGCCAACAGCTTCCGTGAGATCCTCGCCGAGGTCGCGCATCCGGGCAGGGCCACGACCGCGGCCGGGCTGAACGGGCTGATGCACTCGGCGCTGTCCACGATCGCCTATGCGGTTGCGCCGGTCGCCGCCACCTGCATGGTCGCGGGTGTGCTCGTGGGAGTGGCACAGGTTGGCTTCAGGCCGAGCGCGCACTCGCTGAAGCCCGACTTCCATCGCGTCAACCCCGCCTCGGGGTTGCGCAACTTGCTGAGTCCCAACTCCGTCTTCGAGGCGCTGAAGGCGATCGCCAAGATCGCCGTGGTGGGTGCGGTGGCGGCGCTCGCGTTGCTACCGGGACTCAGCACGCTGGCGGCGAAGGTTGGTATGCCGCCTGTAGCGCTGGGAGTGCTGCTGGGAGGCAGCGCGCTGTCGATTGCCCAGCATGCCGCGTTTGCCTATCTGCTGATCGGGCTGATCGACTATGCCTGGAAGCGCCGACGCCATGAGCGGATGTTGCGGATGACCAAGCAGCAGGTGAAGGACGAGACTCGCCAATACGGCGTGTCGTCAGAGATCAAAGCGGCGCAGCGCCGCCGCCAGATGCAGGCCGCACGCGCACGCATGATGGCCGCGGTGCCAAAAGCCGATGTGGTTGTGACCAACCCGACTCACTATGCCGTCGCGTTGCTGTACGACGGTTCGCGCACAGCCCCGGAGGTGGTCGCCAAGGGCAAGGATCTGATCGCGGCGCAGATCAGGCGGGTGGCCGAGGAACACGACGTGCCGGTGATCGCCAACCCACCGCTGGCGCGTGCGCTCCACTCCTCCACCGAGATCGGGCAGATCATCCCTCAGGAACTGTTTGCCGCTGTTGCGCAGGTGCTCGCGTTCGTGTATCGCATGGCCGGTCGCAGGAGGCTTGCCTCGTGAGCGCGCCGAGCACCAAACTTGATCCGCGGAGTGCGGTTCGCGTGGGACTGCGCGCATGAGCCTCCCTGGCGTCAAGCGGCTGTTGAGCCACACCGACCTGCTTGCCGCAGTGGCCGTGGTGTGTGTCGTGACCATGCTCGTGGTGCCGCTGCCCTCGGCGCTGCTGGACCTGCTGATCACGCTCAACATCTCGGCGGCGCTCACCATCGTGGTCGCCACGATGTACCTGGGCAAGGCGCTCGACTTTGCCTCCTTCCCGAGCTTGCTGCTGCTGACCACGATGTTCCGCCTGGCGATCAACGTGTCGGTCACGCGCCTGATCCTCACCACCGGTGACGCAGGCAGCGTCGTCAAATCCTTCGGGCAGTTCGTCGTCGGCGGCAACGTGGTCGTGGGCCTGGTGATCTTCCTGATCCTCGTGGTGATCCAGTTCGTGGTCGTCACCAACGGCGCTGGACGCGTCGCCGAGGTTGGGGCGCGCTTCACGCTGGACGCGATGCCGGGTAAGCAGATGGCGATCGACGCCGACCTGAACGCTGGGCTGATCACAGACGATCAGGCGCGCGCCCGGCGCTCGGAGATCGCGCGCGAGGCCGATTTTTACGGTGCGATGGACGGTGCGTCGAAGTTCGTCAAGGGCGACGCGATGGCTGCGCTCATCATCACCGCGATCAACCTCGTCGGGGGGATCGTCGTGGGGATGGCCCAGCGCGGCCTTGGCTTCAGCGAAGCCACCCATCAGTATTCGCTTTTGACCGTCGGCGACGGCCTGGCGGCTCAGATTCCCGCGCTCTTGATCTCGGTTGCGACCGGCATCATCGTGACGCGCGCGGCGTCCGACCGGGATCTTGGTAGCGACATCGCCAACCAGATCCTCAGCCAGCGCCGCGCGCCGATGGTGGCTGCCGCGGCGATCGGGCTGTTTGCGCTGATCCCGGGCCTGCCGAAGCTGCCGTTTTTGTTCATCGCCGCGATCTTCGGGATGGTGGGCTGGGCTGTGCGCAACGGCATGCCCGAGGCCCGCGAGGCCGCCGAGACGGCCGCCAAGGCCAAGGCCGCGCAGCTGGCGGCACCCTCGCCAGGGCAGGAGCCGATCTCAGAGGTGGGGGTCGACACGCTGGAGCTTGCGATCGGCTTCGGCCTCGTCCCGCTCGTCAATGGAGGACCCAACCATCCCGGCTCGCTGCTGCGCCGCGTGAGCATGATCCGCCGCCAGATCGCGGGCGATCTCGGGATCGTGATCCCGCCGGTGCGCATCCACGACGAGCTGGGCATGGAATCGCACGAGTATGTGCTGAAGGTGCGCGGCTCGGAGGTCACGCGCGGGCGGATCATGCCCGGGCACCTGCTGGCGATGGACCCGGGCGACGCGAGCGCCACGCTGCAGGGCATTCCCACCCGCGAGCCCGCGTTCGGCCTGGACGCGACCTGGGTACACGACTCTGGACGCGCCGAGGCCGAGGCGCTCGGCTACACGGTCGTGGACGCCGAGTCGGTGATCGTGACCCACCTGACGGAGACGATTCGCGCGCACGCCGCCGAGCTGCTCACGCGCCAGGACGTGCGCGCGCTACTCGACAAGCTCAAGGAGACCAACGCGGCGGTCGTGGAGGAGGTCGTGCCCGACACGCTGACGCTCGGGGAGATACAGCGCGTGTTGCAGCTATTGCTGTCCGAGGGTGTGCCGATCCGCGATCTCGGCACGATCGTGGAGGCTATCGGCGACAAGGCTCGAATAACGCGAGACACGAACCTATTGTCGGAGTACGCGCGCCAGGCGCTCGGCCGGGCGATCACGGCTCCGCACCTGGATGAGGAGCTGCGCTTGCGAGCGATCACCCTGGATCCCGCGATCGAGCAGGAGGTCGCGACCTCGATAACCCAAACGGCAGACGGCGAGTACCTGGCGATGGATCCCCCACGAGCGCAGGCGATCGTGGGGGCGTTGCGCACGCAGGTCGACCATGCGAGCGGCCGTGGCGTGCGGCCGGTGTTGTTGTGCTCAGCGCGCATACGTCGCCACCTGCGTAGGCTGATCGCCCAAGCACAGCCCCACCTGCCAGTTTGCTCCTATAACGAGATCGCACCGGGAATCAATGTCGAGACCATCGGGGTCATCCACGCATGAGTAGAGCTCAAGTCCCAGCGGGGGAGCCTGATGGCGCCGCCGACACTTTGATCCGCACCTATCGCGGGCGCACGATCGATGAGCTGATCCCCAAGATTCAGGAGGAGCTTGGCGCCGATGCGATCATCCTGCGCCGGCGCGAGGGCCTGACCGGTGGGCTGGCCGGATTCTTCCAGCGTCCGTTCGTGGAGCTGGAAGCGATGGAGGGCGGTCCCCACCTCGACGTGTATGACGAAGAGGACCTGGTGCCTGCCGAACCGCCGCCAGCGCCACAGCCGCCGCCGCCCGATCGTCAACCTGTCCATATCCCCTTCTATGAGCGCAAGCCTCCCCTGCTGCGTCCGGATGGGGCATATGTGACAGAGCGTTTGGCTGAACTTGCACGAGCTGGGCCGCTCGAGCCCCCGCCGGTGCGACCCACTGAGCCCCATGCGGAAGCGATCAGTCGCTCGTCGCGATTTGACGATCCACTCCCTACCGATCCCCCCGACCCATTTGCGCTCGCGCTCGAGCAGGCGTCCTC
The DNA here is from genome assembly GCA_963715765.1 of uncultured Solirubrobacterales bacterium. Lineage (GTDB taxonomy): Bacteria > Actinomycetota > Thermoleophilia > Solirubrobacterales > Solirubrobacteraceae > Palsa-744. Next base: position 1,337,885 of record OY970270.1, on the reverse strand, counting down.
GGGTGGCTTTGAGGAGGTTGCGCCCATGCGCTACGACGACCCGGTGCCTGCGCGTTACGAGCAGCCAGTGCCCGCGCGCTTTGGCGAGACGGCTTGGCCTGACTCGATCGCGACCACCTCACCACCTCCACACAGCCCGCCGCCTCCTCCTCCCGCGCGCGCTCGTGCGCGCACAAGTATTCAGAGCGAACTGCGGGCTCTTGGGGTCAGCGAGCGCTTTGCCGGCGAGTTGATCGACGCGGCGGCCGTGCACGTCTTGCCTTTGATGCCCCGCGCGAGCTTGAGCTTGGCTGTGCGCATAGCGCTGACACAGCGGATACCTGTTGCTCCGCCGCTGCCGACTCAGGGCGCGGCGATCGTCGTGGTGGGCCCGGGAGGGTCTGGCAAGACAAGTTGCTGCGCGGCGCTGCTGGGCGCTTATCGCAGGGGCTCCACGTTGCCGGCGAGCTGCGCGACGCTCCTCAGGGGCTCGGACAGGGGGAGCTTCAGATGCTGCTCAGCCCCTACCTGATGAAGCCCGCCCCGATCGACACGCAGCGCGCAATTCGCGCGCTGCGCAAGACCAGAAGCGACGGCCTGCTCGTGCTCGACACGCCGGCGCTGTCTGCCGGCGATCGCTCCGGTATCCGCAAGCTGGCCAGCCTGCTGGGCCAGTTGAAGCCCGAGCGGGTGGTGATCGCGCTGCCGGCGACACTCGGTGCGGTGGCGGCCGCGCAGCTGGTGACGGCGCTGCGCCCGCTGGGCGCGAGCGCGCTGGCGGTGACCCACGCCGATGAGACCGACCAGATCGGAGTGGCGGTCGAGGCGGCGTGCGCGTTTGGCCTTGCGCCCGAGTACACGCTCGATCGCGAGCGCTCAGGAAGATGGCGACTCGGTCGGATCGACCCGACTGGCCTGGCGGCGAAACTGTTGCGGTGAGCCAGCGACGGGAATACGTGCGCCTGAAGGCCAAGCGGCCGGTGCTCGTGTATGTGGGTAGCGAGCGCCGCCAGGTCCAAACCTATGCGGTCGAGCTAGCGGGGGGCGGATTGCTGCTCGCCGGGCCCAACGTGCTGGAGGTCGGGGAGGAGGTTGAGTTTCAACTTTCGCTTGCTGCCGGCAGCGAGCCGGTTATTGGGATGGGTAGGGTCGTGCGCAGCGATGTCAGGGGGCAGCGCGCCATCACGTTCAGCGAGATGAGCGAGCTGAATCGCAGGCGCTTGGTTCGCTTTATTTTCGCCTGCGAACGCGCCGAGCGGCGCCGTATGCTGGAGGCCGATGAACGCGACGGCAACTGAGGCTGGAGCTCTGGTGCAGGAGCCACCGGGTGCTGGGACTGACCCCGTGGCGGCTCCGGCAGCGCCGGAGGGTGGCGGTGGGCCGGCGGCTCCGTCGGGCAAGAAGGGCAGCGGCAAGGAGCCCAAGGGCAAGAAGGCAAAGGCGTCCGGCTCAAAGTCCGCCAAGGATGCCCCCGATGCGTCGGGATCTCCGAGCGTGGCAGCTCACCCGCGTGCCGCTCGTTCGGTCGCGCGGGCGAAGGGCTGGGGCGGCCTGGCGGGCTTTGCGATCGCCGGCTACCTGTCGCTGCCCACGGGTACGCTCGCCGGTGCCGGCCTGCGCGCGCTGGTGGCCGGCAGTGTCTGCTACGTGGTTGCGTGGGCAGGCGCGGTGTTTGTGTGGCGCCGTCTGGTGGTGCTGGAGATAAAGAGCCGCGAACAGCAGCTGCTCGCCGCCGCCCAGCTGGCCGACGGGCGGCTGGAGTCTTTCCCGGCATCCGCCGAGCGGCCCAACGCAAGGGCCGCCTGAGGTAGCCGGAGATGGACCCGATCCCTCCGATCTCACCCGGCTCGGCGGCCATCTCGCGGGTGGGCAGGATGCCGGTTGAGCGACTGGAGCGGGTCGCGCGCGAGCGCGATCGTCCCGCGAAGGAACGTCAGGAGCGCAAGCGCCGCGAATCGTCTTCGGAGATCCAGCCGGAGTGGAGTCCCGAGGAAGACGACGGGCATCCCCACATCGACGTGCGCGTCTGAGTGTGTGCAGGAAATCTTGCGGGGGCAAGGAATCGTCCAAGCGCTAGTGAATTCAGCTCAAGTTTCGTCGCCCTGCGGCGATAACCCAAAAGAGCCGACACGGAGTTGGCTCGGGACCGACAACAAATCGTCATCAAGGAGATGAACGCATGTCCCTCATGATCAACACCAACCTGTCGGCTATGGATGCCAACAGGAACCTCAACGCCACCGAGAGCTCGCTCTCACAGGCGATGCAGCGACTGTCCTCGGGTCTGAAGATCAACTCTGCCGCCGACGATGTCGCCGGCTACGCGATCAGCCAGAGCCTGGAGGGTCAGGTCAACGGCCTCAATCAGGCCACGCAGAACAGCCAGGACGCCGTTTCGCTTGCGCAGACGGCTCAGGGCTCGCTCAACGATGTCGAGCAGATGCTTCAGCGCGTCCGCGAGCTCGCGGTGCAGTATGCCAACGGCACGACTTCTGAAGCTGACAAGGAAGCGATCAATTCAGAGGTCACGCAGCTGACCTCCGAGATTGAACGTGTCGGTGAAACGACTCAGTTCAACGGCATCGATCTGCTCAGCAAAGCGGCGACGATCTCTTTCCAGGTCGGGGCCAACGACGGCGAAGTCATAGGTGTCAAGACCGCTGACCTGAAGACGTCGATCGAAAAAAAGATCGAACTCAAAGGCACCGAACCGATCAAGGGCATCGACGAAGCGATCAACACGGTCTCGGCGCTCGCGGGCGAATTCGGCGCCGTTCAGGATCGTATTCAGTACACCGAGTCGAACCTGGAAACCTACAGCCAGAACCTGTCTTCGGCCGTGAGCGGCATTACCGACGTCAACATGGCGGCGGAAATGACGAACTTCACGAAGCTGCAGGTTCTCGAGCAGGCTGGCGTGTCGATTCTGTCGCAGGCCAATGCTGAACCGCAGGCCGTTTTGAAGCTCCTGCAGTAGTCATCGCTCATCGAGGGAACGGTGATGGAAACGGGCGGCCGTTGGCCGCCCGTTTCCTGTTGTAGGGCTGCACGGACCGGTGGCTGAGCCCTGCTCCATTGGCATAACGGCTCAACAGCGGCGCGTGGCTGCCGACTACCGGGTTGATGTCGATCCAGTCCACGCTGGAGCAGGTCAGTGCGATCAGGCAGGCGCTGCTCGACCCCGCGATCCTGGTCGGTGGCTCGAACACCGCGCTGACAGGCGGCACCGAAGCGCCCGCGACGGGCGAAGCATCCACCTCGAACGACGAATCCTCGTTTGCTGCGGCGCTCGCGCGGGCAACCGGCGCGTCGGGGGTCCTGCCGGCATCCTCGGCCGAAGGGCCTGGCGCGCGCATCGTGGCGGTCGCCGAAACCCAGCTCGGTCAGACCGAGCAGCCTCCTGGCTCCAATGAATCGCCGGCGATCGCCGGCTATCGTAGCGCGACCGAAGGTGCGATTCCCGGCGCGCCGTGGTGTGCTTATTTTGCCTCGTGGGTAGCGCGCGAGGCGGGAGTGCCGTTGGGATCGCAGGGTCAGGGGCTTGGGGACGTCTCAGAGATTTGGTCTTGGGCGCAGAGCACCGGTCGCGCGATACCCAACGGACCTGGCGTGGTGCCCAAGCCGGGCGACTTGATCATGTTTGGCGAGGAACATGTGGGCATCGTCAGGGACGTGCTGCCCAACGGGCAGATCCAGACGATCGAGGGCAACTACGAAAACAAGGTTGCGGCCAACGTGCGCAGCCCCACCGAAGCGAGCGGTTACGTGGAAATGGGCTAGGGGACCTACCGCGCTGGTGAGCCGGGACCGGCGCGACGCTGGCGCGCCTCGAGCTCGAGCGCTTGGGCGACCTGCTCACGCAGGCGTTTGAGCTCGCGTTGACGCACGAGCACACCCACGCCCAGCAGCATCACCACCGCGAGACAGAGCAGGCCGAGCGCAGCCTCGATCTTGGATGTCATGGTGGTGGTCGCCGCTCCGTGCGGGGGCAGCACAACAGCGCTAGGGCTCGCGTGTCGCGCGCGTGTGGGCGCCGGGCCGCTGGGGTTGTCTACGGGTCGTGTGTAGCGTGCGATCGTCACCATCGTTTCCGGCGAGAGGCTGTAGGTGAGCGTGTTTTCGATCCAGTAGACGGCCTTGCCTTCGTGCCAGGCGACCGTCTTGATGTGTTCGCCGTCGTAGAAGAGACTGTAGGTGCGCGATCCGATGCGGACTTCTTGGCTTGGATCGCTCAACAATGGCAGGCCGCCCCAGACGCTGCCCTGGATGTCGTAGTACTGCCCCAGTTCGCCGTCGTCGACGACGATCACGTAGGACGGATAGCGGTGGTGGCCGTGCGGACCCTGGATGCCATAGAGCAGCAGTTCGTCTGGCGAGGATTCGCCTGTGGTCTTCTGAAATTGAGGGGCCTCCAGCGGAAACGGCAGACTTGGCGCCTGCGCACGTGCTTCGTTGATCGTCGAGCTCGGTGTGGGAGACAGCGAGTGCGCGGCCGATATCGCCGTGTGATGTCCCTTGACCGAGCGCACAGCGCTGTTGAGCTTGTGCTTGGGTATGGGGGCGGTGCCCGTAAGGAACGAGTGCGCAGCTTCCTGCAGCTGCTGGGGCGTGGCCGTGTCGAAGGTTGGCAGCAGGTTGACGTGGAAGGGCACCTGACGCACCGGCTTGCCGGCAGATTCCGCCAACAGCTCGAGCAGTTGAAGCACCTGTTCTTCGCCGTGCAGGTCGGTTTGCACGGCCTTACCAAGCACCTTCTCAAACTTTTCGCGGTTTTCAAAGAGCGTGGAGCCGTACTGTGCCTTGGCATCCAGCAGGAAGCGTTGGTCGCGAGCGTCGCGGATCAGCGAGGTGCTTTCGTGACGGTTGGCAACGAATTCGAGCGCCTCCTTGCCGCATAGGCGCTGATAGCCGGGCTCGAGGTTGATTTCGAAATACTGTTCGGCGCCCGGTTCGTCGTTGTTGTGGTAGTAGCGCTTGTCCACAGTCATGTACACGCAGCCCATTTCGTCGACCGCGTGTTCGAAGCGTTTGAAGTCGGTGACGAATACATGGTTGACGGTGATGCCGAGCACGTTCTTGATCGTTTCGAGCATCAGCTTGACGCCGCCTGAGGTGCCGCCGCCGTCCTCGTAGCCGTAGGTGTAGGCGGAGTTGATGCGGTTGGTGATGACTTCCCCGTTGGGCGCTGTGAACGTGACCTGCAGCTCGCGCGGGATCGAGAGCATCGAGATCGTGGGCTTGCTGGGATCGATCCGTACCAGCAGCATCTCGTTGGAATGCGGTAGCACAGCCCCCCCGGAGTTGTCCTTGGGGGCCTTGCGTTCGTCGTTGCCGACCAGCAGCAGCGTCTCAGGTTCGCCTGTGCCTGTCGGGACGAGCACTTTTGGGGCCACCTTGACGGCCTTGTTCTGACCTAGCGCGCTGACGACGCTCGAGACCTCGTTGCGAATCAGCACGTAGGTGCCGGCGCCTGCGAACAAAACGATGCCGAGTGCGCCAAGCAGAAGGCGCCTTGCCATCCACCAGCCGCGACGCGGCGGCTCCGGTGGCATCGGCCCAGGCGGCAGCTGCCCCGGCGGCATCCCACCGGGGGGTGGAGGTGGCGACGTCGGAATGGGGCTTAGCGTTTGCGCCATGATCGGCCGATATACGGCAGCCTAACGATCCAATCGGTGGTCGGTCCCCGGTCCATCTGGGGTAATGATCTCGCGCTGCCCGGATGGCCCACGGACCTCACTCCGAGGGCAGTATTCCGCGCTCAGACAAGCGTGTGTCGAGCTCGAGGATCCGCCCGGTGTCTTCGTAGAAGTCCTCGTGGTGCACGATCCGAGCCCAGCGGGTGCGTATCAGCAGAACGGTGCGGTTGCGGTAGATCTCCTTGCCGGCGGGATCGCGGGCGTGGTCGTCGAAGCGTGCGATCACGGTCATGCGCCAAGGCTTCCCGGAGATGAGGATCTCGGTGATCTGGCCCTGCAGACCGGCGCTTACGAAGTTTCGCAAGAATCGGGCGATGGCGGGCTTGCCGCGGTGCTCGCCGGCCCATCGGTGCGGGCCGTCGTTGAAGCGCAGGACCGCGTTCTCGGCGTAGTTCGCAAGTGATGGCTCATAGTCACCCGCGTTCAGGGCGTCCATATCGCGGCGGAACTTGAACAGCAGAGCACGCACCATCAGAGTCCGTGCGGCGAGCGTTCCGGCGGCCCCGGTGGCGATCAAGAGCGCAGAGTGAGCGCATCGGTTTGGGGGCTCGGTGCTTTCGGGTCGCGTTGGCCGCGCGCGGTTCATGCAGCGGTCTTTGAGTTTGTCAGTGTCACGTCGTGTGGTCGTGCTGCTGTGAGGGGCTCGCTCTGGACTGTTGCTCGTCATCGTGCGATGGCGAGCTCGACGCCTTGAGCTGCCGCGAGGACTCTGCGTGCACGATCAGCACCGGCACGGGGCTGTGGTTCAGCACGTAATGGCTGACGCTGCCCAGCAGCACTGAGCGCACCGCCCCGCGTCCGCGCGAGCCCATGATCAGTAGATCGTGGTGTCCGACCTCGATCTGCTTCAGCAGCGCGGGCATCACGTGCCCATCGCTCAATACGGTGCTGACCGATACCCCGTCGGGGACGCGCTCGGCGGCCGTGCGCAGGATCTTCTCGGTGTCGTCCTCGGCGTCGCGGGCGAGGTTCGCCACCACTTCTCCGCTCACGCCGGTGTAGGCAACGGCGGCAGGTGTGGCTACGCAGCTGAAGAGCGTCAAGCGGGCGTGCTGGCTCTCGGCCAGGTCGATCGCCTGTGCAAGCGCCTCCTCGGCGTCTGGTGAGCCATCGATGGCGACAAGAATGTTGTGGAACATGATGCGCTCCCCTTTCTGGCTTGCATCTGTCCTTGATCGTACTAGTGCATTCGGGGACACTGGACACCGGGCGAGTCGCTTAGGACGCCTGGCTCGCTGCGCTATGCGCAGGGGCCACAGCCCGGCGCTTGAGCTCACGAGCTCAAACCAGCGAATCGCGAACGGCGCACACCGCCGCCTGCAGTCGGTTCTCCACCTTGAGCTTGAGCAGGATGTTTGAGATGTGGTTCTTGACCGTGTAGGGGCTGATGAACAGCTCCGTCGCGATCGCTGCGTTGTCCTTGCCCTCGACCACCAGACGCAGCACCTCCCGCTCGCGGGTGGAGAGGCTGTCGAGCGCCGGGCGCGCATCGTTTTGGCGGTGGCCGCGCAGCTGTCGCAACAGCGTCCTCGCCATTCTCGGGGATACCATCGAGTCGCCGATCGCGGCCGCGCGCACGCCCGCCACGATGTCCTCGACCGAGGCGTCCTTGAGCAGGTAGCCGCACGCGCCGGCGAGCACGGCGTCGGTCACGTCGGCCTCCTCGGCGGAGATCGTCAGCACGAGCACCTGTGCTTCAGGCGCGATCCCCGCTATCTGGCGGATCGCCTCGTGGCCGGACATGCGGGGCAGGCTGAGGTCCATGACGACCACATCGGGGGCGTGGCGCTCAATGACATCCAGGCCCGCCTCTGCGCTCGATGCTTCACCGACGACCTCGATCTCCTCCTGATGAAGCAGCTCACGCAACCCGGAGCGAAACAGCACGTGGTCGTCGATGACGACCACTTTGATCGGTGTGGTCATGGCGCTCGGAGTCTAGAGCGAACGCATGTCGGGCTGTCGCCCGCGTTCATGCGTTGAACGGCGGTATGAGTCGATGGAGCCATTGACCAGCGCGGCTTGCGGCAATCTAATTCAGGTCGAGCTAATACGCCCTGTTATACGGATTCGGACTCTTGGATAGGCAGGGGGGTCTGGAGCACTCGGATCCGGTGGAGTCCAAGGAAGGAGCTAGTGCCACCGTGTGCGGGATCATCGGGTATGTCGGTCGTCGGCCGTGTGAGGAGATCCTGTTGCGGGGTCTGGAGCGCCTGGAGTATCGGGGTTATGACTCCGCTGGTGTAGCTCTGCAGCGGGAGGGCTATATCGAGTCTGTGCGGGCTGTTGGGAATCTGGCATCGCTCAGGGAGGCGCTTGCCGGCCGTAAGCTCCAGCGAGTGACCGCAGGCGCCGCAACCGTGACAAGTGCGCCGGTTGAGCCGACCACGGGCATCGGCCACACGCGCTGGGCTACGCATGGAGGCGTGACCTGGGAGAACGCTCATCCCCACGCCGACACCGACGGGCGTATGCAGATAGTGCTCAACGGGATCGTCGAGAACCATCTGGCGCTGCGCGACGAGCTGGCCGAGCACGGCGCCGAGTTCAGCTCCGAGACAGATGCCGAGGTGGTTGCGCACCTGCTTGCACATCTCTACCAGGGCGATCTGCTCGACGCCGTACGGCGAGCGCACGAGCGGCTGCGCGGGCACTTCGCGTTTGTGGCGATGAGCGCCGAGCATCCGGGGTTGTTGGTTGGCACGCGGCGGGAGTGCCCGCTGGTGGTTGGCGTGGGCCAGGACGAGCACTTTGTGGCCTCGGCGATCCCGGCGTTCTTGAAGGACACGCGACGGGTGCAGGTGTTGCGGGAGGGGGAGATCGCGGTGCTCGAGCCGCATCGGGCTCGAGTGCTGGACGCGGCCGGCGTGAGCGTGCCGGTGCGCCCGGTCAGCGTGGACTGGGATGACGACGTGGTCGAGAAGGGTGGCTTTGAGACGTTCATGCTCAAGGAGATCCACGAACAGAGCTCGGCCGTGGCCGACACGCTCGAGGGTTGGCTCGATCGCGATGTGGACTCGCCCGACATCGGCATCGACGAGCGGGGGCTGAGCCGCATCCGCCGCATCGTGATCCTTGGCTGTGGCACCTCCTATCACGCCGGACTGGCGGGACGCATAGCGCTCGAGCGTTGGGCGCAAGTGCCGGTCGAGGTGGATCTCGCCTCGGAGTTTCGCTATCGCGCTCCGCTGTTGGAGGAGGACTCGCTGGTGATCGGCATCACGCAATCTGGTGAAACGGCCGACACGCTGGCAGCGATGCGTTTGGCGCGCGAGCGTGGGGCGACCGTGCTTGCGCTTACCAATGTGCCTGGCAGCCAGGCCACGGTGGAGGCCGACGGGGTGCTCTTGACGCGCGCGGGCATCGAGATCGGGGTCGCGGCGACCAAGACGTTTGTGGCTCAGGTAGCTGCGCTATATGGGTTTGCGCTGCGGATGGCCGAGCTGCGCGGCACGCTGTCGGTGGATCGTTTGGAGGAGCTGCACGGCGAGTTTGCATTGCTGCCGGGGAGGATTGACGCTGTGCTTGCGTCGGTGCAGCGCCCTGTGCGGCTGCTGGCCGAGCGGCTTGCAGGTTGCGAGTTCTTCCTGTTCCTGGGCCGCCTGGCCGGCTTGCCGGTTGCACTGGAGGGCGCACTGAAGCTCAAGGAGATCTCCTACATCCCAAGCGACGCGTATGCGGCCGGCGAGATGAAGCACGGTCCGATTGCGCTGCTGGGAGCACAGACGCCGGTCGTGTGCGTGGCGACCGATCTGAGCGTCATCGACAAGATGCTCTCCAACATATCGGAGGTCAGGGCGCGCGGTGCGCGCGTGTTTGCGATTGCCACCGAGGGCAGCAAGGAGGTTGCCGAGCACGCCGAGGAGGTCGTCTATATACCCAGGACCGATGTGCTGCTGCAGACGATCCTGGCGGTCGTTCCTCTGCAGCTGTTGGCATACCACATCGCGCGAGAGCGCGCGCTCAACGTGGATCAGCCACGTAACCTGGCAAAGACAGTGACCGTCGAGTAGCAGGCCAGTTGTGACGGACTTGCTGCATGGCTTGACAGCACGGTCGCATCCATGCCAGGATCCGGCCTACGTATATTTCCACGCGCTTGGAATGGAGTGAGCGCTGAGAGGGTAGAGTCCCCTCAGCTATCGAGATATCGATCCTCCGCTCCCGCCATACCGCAACGCATCAGCTCTTAGGAAAGGAATCCTGTGTCTAAACCGTTTGGTCCCGGTGCGCTCAGCGCCGAAGAGGAGTTTTCCTCCTCGCTGGCCATTGGCGTGGGCAACGCACGGGCTTCGGATCCCCTGAGCTTGGGTGGTATGACGGTCTGGGATGCAGTCGGCCCGTTGACCCCGGTGGTGTTGAGCGAGACCGAACGCAGGTTCAGGTTTCGTGGCTTGCCACAGGCCGTTGGCGCGGCTCGCCGCTCATTGCGCGAGTGGGAGGACCATTTCGAGCCGGAGCTGTTCTATGACATCTCGCTGTGCGTTAGCGAGCTGGTCACCAAAAGCGTGCAAAACGCCGAGCCGGGGAAGATCGAGGAGATCGAGCTTGGCGTGTTTCGCGACGAGCAGCTGGTGCGAGCCGAGGTGATGGAACGCCATGTGGGCGTTGCGGTGAGCGATCCGCATGCGATGGATTGCGAGGATTGGGGCATGTTCATCGTCGGGCGTGTTGCCGACCGCTGGGGCGTGGATCGGACTGTGGGGACGAGGGTGTGGTGTGAGATCGATCTGGCTGGCAATCAGCGCGTGGAGTCGCCGGTCAAGCGCAACGCCGCGCTGCGGTCGGAGACGCGCAGCTTCTTCAGGGCCTCGGAGAGGTGACGCCGCACCGTCACCGGTGAGATGTTGAGCCGTTGGGCGATCTGCTTGGTGCTCAGATCGTCTCGCAGCAGCTCCAGCACCTCTGACTCGCGCTCTGAGAGCGTTACCAGACTTCCGTCGGCGTCGGCGATGCGACGCTCTTTGCCATGCCTACGAAACTCGGTGATGAGCCGTGCTGTGAGCACGCGCGGCAGGGGCGCCTCGCCTTTGAGCACAGCACTGAGGGCGTGGGGCAGCCGCACTGGGTCGGTGTCCTTCAGCAGGTAGCCGCAGGCGCCCGCGCGCAACGCGTCAAATAGATCGTCGTTGGTTTCAGAGATGCTGAGCATCACGATCGGCATCTCGGGCAGCGCCTCGGTGAGCTCGGCGGCCGCGACGATTCCGCTGCCGGGCATATACACGTCTAGCAGGCACAGGTCGGGACGGTGGGCGAGCGCTGCCTCCACAGCGCTGCGCGCGTCGATTGCCTCGGCGACCACTTCGAAGTCGCCTTCCTCGAGAGCCAGACGAACGCCCAGCCGCGCGGTGGCGTGGTCGTCGGCGAGCACGATGCGAAGCGGCTGGGTTATGGCAGTCCGATCTCCACCACGGTGCCGGCACCGGGTGTTGAGAGGATGCTCAGCGCGCCGCCGAGCAGACCTGCTCGCTCCTGCATGCTGCTCAGGCCGAGTCCCCGTCCCGCGCTGATCGCTGCCGGCACGTCAAAGCCGCTGCCGTCGTCGACGATTCGCAGCGAGGGTCCGTTTGCGTCCTCGCCGAGGCTCACATGGATTTGCTGGGCAGAGCCGTGGCGCACGGCGTTGTTCAGCGCCTCGTGCAGGATGCGCAGGAGTGCGTTGCGCCACTCGTCATTGACGACCACGTCGGCCCGCAGATCGAGCTCGACATCGACCCCGAAGCGGGAGCGAAACGAGTCCACTGTGCGCACGATCAGCTGATCCAGCGGCAGTTCCTCGTTTGAGGTGAGCACGGCGATCGTGGTGCGCGAGTCGTGCAGCGCTCGCTCGGCGGCGGAGCGCAGGTGGGCGACGGTGGCGGCGTCCTCACCGGTGTGGCTGAGGCGTTGGGAGTGGCTGGCGATGAACGCGAGCTCCTGAGCCAGGCCGTCGTGCATATCACGCGCCATCCGTCTGCGCTCGTCCACCGCGACGCGCTTGACGAGCTTGCGCTGCAGGTTGCGATACTCGACCAGGCAGCCATGCAGGATCAGCAAGTATGCGCCGAGCTTCAGGGCATCCCCTGGGTATAGCCGGTTGGGGTGCAGGGAGGGGCCGAGCAGGCGATCGAAGTGCGCGATCGCCAACACCGCGGCGCCGGCCGCCAGCGATCGTTCCATGCTATTGGCGGTGCTCGTGGAGTGTCGAGCGAGGACAAGTGCGACGGTGCCAGCAAGCAGTGTGGCACCGACCTCCACGTAGCTCGGCAACGAGCTGACCCCAATCAGCGGTGGGTCAACCGCGACCAGCAGGTTACTCAAGCCGAATACTCCCAAGGAGAGCGTGAGCAGCAGATCTTGCAACTGCTGTGTGGAGCGCCATCGCTCGAGGAACACGAATGTTGCCAGTGCGCCGATCAGGCCGGCTGCCGTATCGAGCACCGTTTTCCCGGAGGGGCTGTGTACCGAGATCGAGAATGGGCTGGTGGCGATCACGAACACCACGGCAATCGCAATCGCGAACAGCACTCGAGCCTGAGCTCGCCTCGCAGCCCACGGCGCCCCAAGGGGACGTGTCTTGGAGTCTTTGCCCGAGAGCTGGCGCGGGGACAGCACTAGCGCCCTGTCGCCTGGATCGGTCATGGCCCTTGGTGGCGTGTCCTTGCCGGTAGAGCGCTCATGAATAAGCCAAGCATAACCCCATTCGCAGATTCGGCGTTCAGCCGATGAACGCAAGATGAGGCGGGTGGGCCATTGGGTCGCGGGCAGCCAGCGGGGACACTGAATGCGCCAAGCGCGGCGCTTGCCGGGGCTACCTCGTGTAGAGGCTGGTTCCATTGGGACGAACTCGAGGTGCGCGACGGTTGGAACTCGACAAGGACGACGGGGAACCGGAAGGCAGGCGAATCGGATGACCACACCACGTGCAGCGCTACATGTTGCCTCGGAATCCGAGGGAGACACGGACGGCAAGCTCTCCGAGCTCTCTCGCGAGCAGGATCCCCTGCGTCGTCTGGAGGTCGAACTGCAGAGCTCCGATAGAGGGCTCCCGGAGGTCGAGCGCCTGTATGAGAAGACCTGGGGCTTGCTCGAGGAGGCGTGGGGTCTCATGACCGAATGCCTGGTGATGCGCGATGGACTGCTGGACGCGTGTGCGGAGATCGAGCGGACGATGGAGACCGTCCATCGCCGCCTTGGAGCGCTGGCGAGCACACCGGAGCTGGCCTCGCTCGAGTCGGCCTCGCTCGAGCGGACCCCGCCGGCGGCGCCTGTGCGCGAGCGCTTGGGGGCGAACGAGCACGAAGCTGTGCATGGCCTCGATGACGCCCTAGCCCCCTGATGTCGACACCCCAGGCGGTCATTGGGGAGGATCTCGAGCTTGCTGTTGCGCCACCGGCGCGGCCATCGGGATCGGATACCGTGCCTGCGAGAGAGTCGGGCCAGTTGACCTCGGGGACGCTGACGGCGGTCCCGCCGCCAGCCGAGACGGTCTCGCTCGCTCGCCTGGGTGCTGACCCGATGCCTCGCGGTCGAGCAACGCGCCGCCCGCGCATCCTGATGACGACCGAGGGCACCTATCCATACGCCGTTGGGGGCGTCAGCTCGTGGTGTGACCTTGTGATTGGCGGATTGCCCGAGTTCGACTGGCAGATCCTGCCGATCATGGCCGGCGATCGCCGACTGAGCGCGATCTTCGACCTGCCGACGCACGCGAAGCTGGTCGGTCAGATCGAACTGTGGTCAGAGCGACTGCCACGGCGTCGCTTGGCGTCGCGTCCCGAACGCAGGGCCAAGGAATGCTTGCCGGCGAAACTGATGCGAGCCTTGATCAGCTGGGAGGGAAGCTATGAGGATCTGTTGGAGGCGCTGCTGTGGTGCAGGCGCAGGCCTGACGCCGTGCGCCCGGCATTTCGCGGCGCGCGCGCGTGGGAGACCTTCGTCCTGGCCCTGGAAGAGGTGCTTGCCGAACATCATCCGGATGCCGGCGTTGCCCCCAAGCTTGACGCGGTGGAGGCCGCGAGGCTCTATCAGACGATCTACTGGATCGCGCGGGCAGCGGGGATCAAGACCCCCAAGACCGACCTGCTGCACGTGACCGCCGCCGGCTGGGCCGTCATACCGGCACTGATACACAAGCGTTTGCACGGCACCGACATGCTGCTGACCGAGCACGGTGTGTATGTGCGCGAGGCATACCTGGCGGCCGCGCGCAGCCCTTCCTCGCAGGGAGAGCGGTTTCTCTCGAGCAGGCTGGCGCGCGGGTTGAGCCGGGCCGCCTATGCGGCGGCGGACTGGGTGGCGCCGGTGACCGAGGCCAACGCCACCTGGGAGCGCGGCCTCGGCGTCGATCCACGGAAGATCCGCGTGATCCAGAACGGGATCGAGGCGCCTGCGAGCTATACCGATCCGCCGGGCAACCTGAAGGTGGTTTCGGTTGGGCGGATCGATCCGCTGAAGGACGTGCAGACGATGCTGCGGGTCGCGGTTGAGGTGGGCCGCAGGGTGCCTGAGGCGAAATTCGAGTACTGGGGTCCGCCGACCAAGGGCCAGGAGACCTATGCGCGGGCCTGTGAGGAGCTTGCGCGCCAGCTTGGCGCCGAGCAGCACTTCAAATTCATGGGCTCCACGAAAGACCCGCATGGCGTGGTGCGCGACGCCGATGTGATGCTGATGACGAGCATCTCGGAGGGACTGCCGATGTCGATCCTCGAGGCGATGGCCCAGGCGCGCCCGGTGGTGGCAACGGCCGTTGGGGGAGTTCCGGAGGTGTTGCGCGGATGTGGAATCGTGCAGCCACCGGGCGATGTGCATGCGCTTGCCGCCGGAGTGGTGACGCTGCTGCGCAATCCTCGATTGGGAGCGCGCCTGGGTCACCGTGGCTTTGAGCGCGTGCACCGCGTGTATACGCGCACGGCGTGTGTGGGCGGTTACCGCGATTTGCTCGCCGAGCTCACGAGCGCAGCGATGAGCAAGCAATGAGAGGGGTGTGGGCGATGCGGGGATATGCACGTCTCACGGCGAGTGCGGGGCGGGTGCTGCGGCGTGGAGCATGAGCCTTCCAAGTATGCGACGGGAGTGATCGAGGCGCGCCTCGGGCGCGGCGCGCAGGACGTGCTGGAGGCAGCTGTCGTGCTGGAGGCGTGGGGCGGGATGCGTGCCAACGCTGCCTTGAGTTTGGGTTCGCGGGTCGTGCCCCCGAAACCACCGCGCTGGATGCCAGGACGATTCACGACCGAGGAGTCTGGGCGTCGCGACAGCGTGCTGACCGAGGCAATCGCGCTGATCCTCGCAATTCTTGCGGTCGCCTCATGGGCTGGGCCGCTCAGCCGTCAGGTTGGCACCTCGGTGCTAGAGCAAGCGATCATTCTCGCCTTGCCGCTGACGCTTGCGCTGCAATGGGCCATGCGTAGCCGCTATCTCAGTCGTCGCTCGGGTTTGGCGTGCCTTGCGCACGACCGGGCGATTGTGGGGGCGATTGGGCTCTTGTGCATCGAGGCGCCCTTGATGGCGTTGCGTTCTTACGGCCCGTTGGCGGGCATGTTCGTGGCCATCTGGGTGGGGGGGACGGTGTTGGCACGCAGGGGCTGGGCGCTTGCCTACGGCGCGCTGCTGGTTGGCGCGGTGATCGGGTTGCGCGCGGATGTGTCGGCCTATCCGCTGCTCGAGGGTCTTACAGCGGTGGTGGTGATCGGCGCGATCGTGGGTGTGGCAACCGGCGGAGGGCGCTCTGACGAACCGGCGGGTCGTATTGGTCGGGCGCTATGGGCGGGCGCGATCGGCCTTGCATTGGGCGGCCTGCTGGTGGGCGACTCGAGCCTTGGCTGGGGCGTTCACGGCGCGTTTCCGGCGCTTGCCCTGCTGCCTTCGGTGCTTGGCAGCTTTTGGGGCGGCTACTACCTGTGGAAGTTCTATGACGCGGTTCCACGTGGGCTACAGGGCGTTGGGATCGAGCGCGCAAATGAGCGCAACCTGCGTGGTTCGGCGATGGGCATCTTCCTTGGCTCGATGGCGCGGCTCGTGGGAACCACGGTCGTGCTCTCGGGCGTCGTGATTGCGATCGGGCAGTGGACTTCGGGTACCAATCGCTTGAGCTTGTTCGTTGGCTTCGGCTGTGTGGCGCTTGTGACGATGCTTGTGAATTTGCTGGAGTCGCTTGCGTATGCGCGCTGGGCGTTTTTTGCTTCATTTGCGGCCGTGGCGACTGAGCTTGTACTCAGCAAGCTGGTGCTGGCGCACTCGGCAGTGCCGGGCACGGCGCTGATCGCCGGTGCCGTGGTGGGCATGATCGTGGCGCTGCCGGCGCTACTGAGAGTGTTGTTGCGACCTGGTCGCGTGCTCGCCACGAGCTTGTGGATCCAATAAGCTCGCGTTGGTTGATTATCGATGAGCTTGTCTTGCAATAAATGTTTCACCGGATTTGCCGCGATTGCGCTGCTTGCTGCTGTGCCGCTGGCGGGCTGTGGTGGTGGCTCATCCACGACCTCACAGACAATCACTTCAACCGTTGCGTCGACTGGCACGGCCTCCACAAGCTCGACGGACGCTTCGAAAACTACATCCACCGCGCGGCCCGGGCCGGTTCCCGCGAAAGCCAGGAAAGCCAATACGTCTACCTCGACGGCTCCAGGCTCAACCACCACGGCGCCACTGGCGGTTGGCGGACCGGTGCTGCGCCGATTCGCAGGATCGGGTAACACGAGCCTCGGCACGGTCGCGGTGAGCTCACCGGAGGTGTTGGTGTGGGGTGCGCAGCACCCGCCGATCCAGATTTTCACGGCGAAGGGCTTCATGCTTGTGAACAGCAGCGCGTCCAGTGGGAGTATCCGATTGTCGCGAGGAACCTATACGGGTGTGCGAGTGGCGACCCGCGCGGGCTGGCTGGTCGAGCTGCACGAACGCTCTCGATAGGTCGAGTATCGGTCTGGGTTTGTCCCCGCTGCGCGTAGGGGATTAACCCGCTAGCGTCGGTCATCTGTCCAAGAATCGTCTGGGCATGACGTATTAGAGGTAGGCTCGGTCGAGGACTTGAGGGCTGCAGGAAATTAGGTGCGGCAGCCCCGCTTAGTCAACGAGGCGCGACGTAACCCACGCTAACGGTCGCGCTTGTAATGGAGGTAAACCGATGCTCGCTCGCTCTCGTCGGACCGCGACGCCTACCGTCATTTCGGCGGTGTTGATCGCGGCATTTGCTGTTCTCGTTCTTTGTACCGGTGTAGCCGCCGCGCGCTCTGCACACCGGAAGACCCATCGCAGGTCGACCCCTCAAGTCCTTGCGCAGCATGCGCAGGTTGTGACGACCAGCTCCTCGTCGGTCGAGGGCGCGGCCAAGTCTGGCTCGAAAAAAGGCGGCTCCACGGGAGGCTCGAAAGGCTCAAAAAGCTCTAAAGGCTCGTCCGGCGGCTCCACTGGCGGCTCTAAAGGCTCTAAAGGAACCAAAGGCACCGAAGGAACCAAAGGCACCGAAGGAACCAAAGGCGCAAAAGGCACCGAAGGCACGGGAGGCAGCAAAGGCACCGAAGGAGCCGAAGGCACAAAAGGCACCGAAGGAGCCGAAGGCACAAAAGGCCCCGAAGGAACCGAAGGTACAAAAGGCACTGAAGGAACCGAAGGTTCTAAAGGTACGGAAGGCACTAAAGGAACCGAAGGCACGGCCGGCACGTGGTGGAAACCTCAAGAGCATCTGACTTGGTACTGGCAGTTGCAGGGGACCGTCAACAACAATGAGCCGGTCGAAGCGTATGACATCGACGGCTTTGAAAATACGGCTGCTGAGGTCGCGACGCTGCATGGCCAAGGCAAGCATGTGATCTGCTACATCGATGTTGGTACCTGGGAGGAATGGCGCTCGGACGCCGGTGAATTCCCCGCTGCGGTGCTTGGCAAGTCAAATGGCTGGCCGGGTGAGAAGTATCTGAATATTGCCGATCCCAGTGCATTTGAGCCGATGATGGTAAAGCGCTTTGAGATGTGCAAGGAAAAGGGCTTTGAAGCGGTTGAGCCCGACAACATGGACACCTACGAAGAAGGCAGCAAGACTGGCTTTACGATCACCGCTGCTGAGCAGCTGACCTACGACGAGTGGGTCGCCAACGAGGTCCACTCGCTGGGTATGGCCGTGCTGCAGAAGAACGACGGCGAACAGACCGCTCAGCTGGAGCCCTATTTCGACGGGGCTCTCACCGAGCAGTGCAACCAGTACGACGAATGCAGCAACTTCGACGCGTATCTGAAGGCCGGCAAGCCTGTGCTGAACGCCGAGTACGAACTGTCCACCAGCAAGTTTTGCGCGGCGGACAATACGGCGGGCATCATGGGTGCCCACTACGATCTCGAACTCGACGGCAAGACGTTCGAACCCTGTTGGTAGATGCGGCGCCGTGGGTGGGGGCATATGCCCCCACCCACCAGGTTGCGCCATATAGCTCGACGGCCGCAAGGTGTAGGCCGCTGAGTCTTGTGGGCTGGCGATCGCACAACTCGCGGTGCATAGCTCAAGGTGTCAGGAGGATGTGCGATGCTTGAGGTATGCGCGCTCGCTTCCCTAGGGTCGTGGGGCTTGTCGTTGGCTTGACGGCTCTCGTTGCCTGCCTTGCGATAAGTGGCGTCGCGGCCGCGCGTTCGGCGCCGAAGCTGACGATCGCCCCCAGATCTGCGCCTGCCGGCGAGCGCGTGATCGTGAGGGGGTATGGCTTTCGTCCACGGCTGGTGGGCGTCGTGGTGTTCGGCGGACGCCGCGTGTCCGCCTTCCGCGCGGATGCACGCGGAAGGTTTGTCGTGCGGTTCGTCGTGCCCGCGGTCCACGGTCGCCGCTTGCGAGTAATCGCCAAGCAGAGCGCGCGGGATCGCCGCGGTGCGGTCCGTAGCGTCAGTCAGGCGGCCACCGGCTTCGACGTCGTCGCGCCGATCGAACAGGCGGCCCCCAACGAACCGGCACCCACGCCGACAGCGCCTACGCAGCTGGCGCCGACGCTCTCCCTCCCCGCGATCGTGCCCTCGCCGGCCGGCTCCGGCGGCGCCAAAGGCACCGAAGGAACCAAAGGCGCAAAAGGCACCGAAGGCACGGGAGGCAGCAAAGGCACCGAAGGAGCCGAAGGCACAAAAGGCACCGAAGGAACCAAAGGCGCAAAAGGCACCGAAGGCACGGGAGGCAGCAAAGGCACCGAAGGAGCCGAAGGCACAAAAGGCACCGAAGGAACCGAAGGTTCTAAAGGTACGGAAGGCACCAAAGGAACCGAAGGCACGGCCGGCACGTGGTGGAAACCTCAAGAGCACCTGACCTGGTACTGGCAGTTGCAGGGGACCGTCAACAACAATGAGCCGGTCGAAGCGTATGACATCGACGGTTTTGAAAATACGGCCGCTGAGGTTGCTACGTTGCACAGTCAGAGCAAGCACGTGATCTGCTACATCGACGTTGGTACCTGGGAGGAATGGCGCTCGGACGCCGCCGAATTTCCCTCCTCGGTGCTTGGCGACTCGAACGGGTGGCCTGGCGAGAAGTATTTGAACATCGCCGACACGAGCGTGCTCGAGCCGATCATGGCCAAACGCTTTGAGATGTGCAAAGAAAAGGGCTTTGACGCGGTCGAGCCGGACAACATGGAAACCTTCGAAGAAGGCGGTGGCACAGGCTTCACCATCACCGCCGCCGAGCAGCTGACCTATGACGAGTGGATCGCAAACGAGGTCCACTCGCTGGGCATGGCGGTCCTGCAGAAGAACGACCCGGGCCAGACCAAAGAACTGGAGCCGCACTTCGATGGGGCGCTCAGCGAGCAGTGCAACCAGTACGACGAATGCGCGAGCTTTCAGCCCTATCTGACCGCCGGCAAGCCGGTGCTCAACGCCGAGTACGAACTGGCCACGAGCGCGTTTTGCGCGGCGGACAACGCGGCCGGCATCATGGGCGCCCGTTACGACCTCGAACTCGACGGCAAGACGTTCGAACCCTGCTGGTAGGTCGCGCGGGCACTTCGGTGTTTGACTGAGTCGATCGCCCCCACATTTCCAATCCGTTCGCGTTCACAGCACTGAACGCAAGATGGGGCGCCCGACCCATTGGATATCAGCGGCGAGGCGAAGATACTCCGTCGGCTGATCGGATCACGTTTGCCTGAATGGAATTTGCGGCAGGCGTACCGAACTGGGAACTAGCGATCGTCAAGGAAGATGGGTGTGAGATGTTGAGGAAGGCGAGCGCCGCTATGGCGGCAGTCATGTCGGTGTTGATCATGTTCGCGATCGCCACGGCCTCGGCCTCGGCGGCCCAGCGCATCGACATGAAGGTGCTCCTGCTTGGCACCTCCAGCAGCGAGCCGGACTTCCTCTCCTGGCAGTCGGCGCTACAGCGTGAGGGCGTCCCGTTCGAAGCTATCGTCACTTCACCAGGACATGCAGCGATCACAGCCGCAACGCTTGCGAGTGGCACAACGGAAGCGAAGTACCAGGCGGTCATCGTCTCCGTAGGGGGGCTGCCCGAATGCACCGAATCGGGCTGCGTATCGACGCTCTCCTCCACCGAATGGAGCGCCCTTGAAGAATATGAGCATACCTTCAACGTGCGCCAAATCACCGGTGACATCTACCCCGGCGCAAGCTATGGCCTGAACAGCCCCACCAGCTCGGGCGTGCTCGACGGCACCACCGGCACGCTCACGGGTGCTGGCAAAACGGTTTTCCCATACCTCAGAGAATCGGTGACGATGGACACAGGCACCTACGGCTATGAGGCGACCCCGCTCGCCACCCAGGCAATCGGCACCAGCTTCGAACCGCTCGTCTCAGGTCCCGGCGGCACGGCCCTCGTCGGCGTTTTCACGCACGCAAACGGCGTCCAGGAAATGGTGGAGAGCTTCAACCAGAACCAGTACCAGCTGCAGGCGGAGCTGCTGCGCCATGGTGCGCTCAACTGGGTCACGCGCGGCGTGTACTTCGGCGACCAGCGCAACTACGTCGAGATGGACATCGATGACACCTTCACACCCGACGATTCGTGGAACACCGCCACGCATCAGATCAACTACGACGATGCCGACGCGCTGCGGATGAACCCCGACGACGTCGAATACGCCGCGAAGTGGGAGAAGGAACACGGCGGCTTTCGCATGGAACAGCTGTTCAACGGCGGCGGCAGCGTCGAATACCAGGAAAACCACGCCGGAGTGGACCCGGTGCTTGGGAGGTTCCAGGCAACCGACCCCGAAACCGGCAAGCCCTATGCGGACTCGTTCGGTTGGCTCAGCCACACCTACGACACCCCTTATCTCGACGTCGGCTGCGCCACCAAGGACTACATCGAGGCGGAGCTCAACGAGAACACCAACTGGGCCGCCGCGGCGCCGGGAGCGACATCTGGCACAGGCGGACTCGGCCTGGTCGAGAGCGCCGAACCGGGCACCGTGCTGGGCGCCGAGAACCCGCGTGTGTTTGTCCCCGGCAACCACTCCGGCTTCGCCGATCTCGTGCCGGGCAACCCTGCGACGGTCGACGAGCCCGATCTCAATCCCTCCGCCGTCAACGAAAGCGGCGGCACGCTGCCTGCCGGCGCGTACGAGTACGCGGTCACCGATCAGTTTGAAAACTCCCCCAGCGCCGGCCAGTCAGCCGCCTACGTGACTGAACCGCTGAGCGTGCCCGCCGGTGGGTCGGTGACACTCGAATGGCAGGCGATCTGCCACGCCTCCGACTACATCGTCTACCGCGAGGCCGCCGGCAGCAACGAATGGTCCCAGATCGGCACCGTCTCCACGCCGCCCTCCGCCACATTGCCCGACAACAGCTCCGGCGAAGCGGAATCGACCACCAACGTCAAAGGCGGCGGCGAGCTGCAGCAGACGTTCCTCGATACGGGCGCCGCCGGTACGCCAGAGCCGTCCGGTTGGACCCCGCCCACCACCGAGAACGCGGTCGAGTCGCCGTGGGAGCAGAACCCCTACTTCATACCGGCGCTCGAAGCGGTCGGGATCACCGACGTGGGCGATGACGCCTCCAAGGCCTACCCCAACCCACCCGCAACTCAGTTCGGCATTGGTGCCACTTACACCGGAGGCGAATACGCACCCGGGGAAACGTTCCTGGAGGGCAAGGCGCAAGTCGTGCCGCGTCACCCGATCAACATCTACTACAACGCCTCCACCGAGGCGCAGGAGGTCGACGAGTACAACACGCTGTACCTGCCACCGTCCTTGGGCGGCGAATGCGTGGCAAGTTCGACCACCACGTGCGAGACCCATCCCGCAAACTTCGCTGAAATCGTAAGCAGTGTCGTGTCGGGCATGTTCCAGAACATGATGGGCAACGATCCACGGCCCAGTTACGTGCACCAGACCAATCTGATGGGGCAACCGCCAGCCGGCTCCGCTACCACGGGCACGCCCCCAAATACTCCAGAAACGACAGGCGACGGACTGCTCTACTCGGTATTGAACCCGCTGCTGGCCGAGTACAGCCAATACTTCGCCTCCACCGCTCCCTACGAACAGCTGACGCTGGGGGAGATCGGCAACCTGCTCGGCGAGCAGTCGGCCTGGAAGGCGGCGCTCGCCGCCGGCCAGGTGAGCGGCTATATCGAAGCCAACAAGGTCACGATCCAGAACTCGGGTGGGGCGATCAGCGTGCCGCTGACGGGCGTCCCGAGCGTCGGCTCGCTCTACGGCGGCATTCAGTCCGGCTGGACGAGTGTGACCGGTACGAGCACGCAGACGGCACCCACGAGCTGGCCTGAAAACGCGCCCGCCACCGAAGACCCGAAGCTCACGAGCAATCCGGCCGCAAAGACTGTTACGGCGGGCGAAAGCGCGACGTTCTCTGCAGCGGCTTCGGGTGTGCCGGCGCCGACGGTGCAGTGGCAGGTGTCCACCAACAACGGCGTGACGTTCGCCAACGACACGACCGATGCGGGCAACACCACCACCACGCTGACGGTGGCCGCCACGACGGTCGCCGAGAGCGCTCGTGAGTACCGCGCCGTGTTCACCAACTCGGCCGGCACGGCTACGAGCACCGCGGCGACGCTCACGGTCAACGCCAAGCCCCAAGCTCCGAAGCTCACGAGTAATCCGGCCGCAAAGACTGTTACGGCGGGCGAAAGCGCGACGTTCTCTGCAGCGGCTTCGGGTGTGCCGGCGCCGACGGTGCAGTGGCAGGTGTCCACCAACAACGGCGTGACGTTCGCCAACGACACGACCGATGCGGGCAACACCACCACCACGCTGACGGTGGCTGCGACGACGCTCGCCGAGAGCGGCCGCGAGTATCGCGCCGTCTTCAAGAACGCCTCCGGCTCGGCGACGAGTGCGGCGGCGAGCCTGACGGTCAAGGCCCCCGCCCCGATCGTAAGCGCGGTCTCGCCCAATTCCGGAGGTGCGCTTTCGATCGTCGAGATCACCGGCAAGAACTTCACCGGCGTAGAGGCGGTGGACTTCGGCTCGCAGCCCGCCGCCGGCCTGGTGCTCTCGAGCACCGAGATACTCGTACTGGCCCCCTCGGGCAGCGGCACGGTAGACGTGACCGTCAAGACCGCCAGTGGGACAAGCGCGACGTCAAGCGCCGATCGCTTCACCTACGTTCGTGGGAGATAGCCCTCCAGTCCGCAACACGGGGATTGCGTTCAGGTGCCTGAACGCAAGATGGGGCACCTGGGCCATTGGGGATCGTCGCCAAAGGGATGAGACTCAAACGAGCATGGAGGCAAGTGGATACGACAAGGTAGGATGCCAGCCGGATGACGCTGGGCGACGTCGCGCTGCGATCGCTCGACTCCTACGGATGGGGGTCTCCGATGGGGGCAAGTCCTCCTCGGGCGAAATGGCGGCGGTGAGCGAGCTCGAGGCCGAGTTGGCGCTGCTGCGTGAGGAAAACGCGCGCCTGAAGGTCGAGCGTCATCGTCCAGCCGACGCGGGACACGTGATCGAGCGTATGCGCGCGCTGCGCCAGGAGGCGCCAAGCGCCCAAGATGGCGATGAGTCCTCTAGGCCTCTCGCTGGTGGGGCGCAGGCCCTAGCAGATTGTCTGGTCTTGCGCGAGGGTTTGATGGACGCTTGTCAGGAGGCTCAGCAGGCGATGCGGGGAATAGGCGCTCGCCTTGAGTCGCTTACGGGCGACCTCCACGGTCGAGCCAGCGAGCGGGCGAAGCCCGAACGGCTGGCGTCGGCCGTCGAGGTGAGTGACGTCGAGACCGATGGCTCTGACGAGGACTCCTCTGAGCTTGTTCAAAGCGTGGCCTGAGCAGTGTGCGGGAGTGTTGATATGCAAACGGAAGTGCAATCAAGTGAGAGAGGTCTGACGTGTTGAGGAAACCAACCCTGAAGTCGTTTGCAACCCTGATCGCCATCGTGTCGGCTTTCGCGGCGTCCGCCTCGATTGCTCCCGCGCTGGCTAGTGCCACTCAGCGGATCGACTTGAAGGTGCTTGTGCTCGGGACCTCCGCAACGGATCCAAATCTGCTCTCCTGGCAGACGGCGCTGCAGCGCGAGGGCGTGCCCTACGAAACGATCATAACTTCGCCCAAGCACACGCCGATCACGGCCGCGACGCTGTCGGACACGATGTCCAACGGTACGCAAGAGGCGAAGTACCAGGCAGTGATCGTATCGGTGGGACAGCTGCCCGAATGCACTTCGACGTGCGTCTCTACGCTCTCGCCGAGCGAATGGACCGCGATCGAAGAGTACGAGCAGACTTTCAACGTTCGCCAGATCACAGGCGACGTCTTTCCGGGTGCGAGCTACGGCATGAACAGTCCTGGTACATCGGGACCGCTGGATGGCACCATGGGCACGCTCACCAGCGAAGGCAACACGATCTTTCCCTATCTAAAAGGGCCGGTGAAGATGGATGTCGGCACCTATGGGTATGAGGCGAGCCCGTTGGCCACGCAGGTCGCGGGCGCGAGCTTTGTGTCGCTGCTGTCGGGCCCTGAAAGCTCATCGCTCGTCGGCATCTACACGCATTCCAACGGCGTCCAGGAAATGGTCGAGACCTTCAACGAGAACCAGTATCAGCTGCAGGCGGAGCTATTGCGCCACGGCGCGCTGAACTGGGTCACGCGCGGTGTCTATTTCGGTGACCAGCGCAATTACTACGAGGCCGACATCGACGACAACTTCCTGTTCGACGATTCGTGGGACACGATCACCCACACCACGAACTACAATCCCGAAGAAGCGATCCGTGAGGTGCCCTCCGACGTCGAATACGCCGCGAAATGGTCTGAAGAACACAAATTCCGGATCGACATGCTGTTCAACGGCGGTGGCAGCGTGGCCTACGCCGAAGATCACAAAACGACCGTCGGCGGCAGCGGCGGATCTACCGGCGAAACCACCAGCGGCGGTGGTTCCACCACTGGCGAAGACCCTCTGCTGACGGCCTTCCAGAAGTACAAGAGCTCCTTCGGCTGGATCAGCCACACGTGGGATCACCCCAACATCGACATCAACTGCGCGACGCAGAGCTACATTGAATCTGAGTTCAACGAGAACAACAGCTGGGCTCAGAAAACGCTCGGGTTGACCGAGAGCACCGAACCGAAGTCCGCCTACGGCAACGACAATCCGTCGGTGATCATCACCGGCGAGCACTCGGGCCTGGCAAACCTGCTGCCGGGTAACCCCGGCGTCGTCGACCCGCCGGATCTCGACACCGCAGAAGGGGCGGAAACCGGTGGCACGCTCCCTGCAGGTAAATACGTCTACGCGGTAACCGATGACTTCGTGAGCGGCGGCGGCCAATCCAGCCCGACCGAGTCGGCGCCAGTGACCGTCACCGGTTCCGCTGGGGCAGTGACATTGCAGTGGGCCGCAGTTTGCCATGCCGCAGAATTCAAGATCTATCGCGAGCTTGAAGGCAGCAACGCGTGGAAGTTGATCGCGACGGTACCGGCACCGACCCAAGCACCGCCAAATAGCTGGTTTGGCAACCCGGTCAACAGCAAAAACGAAATCATCAAAACCGAAGTGACCAATGGGGGTGCACTCGAGCAGACCTTCACCGACGCCGGTCTCGAAGGCACTGCCTCAGCGGGGCCGCCCGCCACCAACGAAGCGGTCGAGAGCCCCTATCCGCAGAACCCATTCTTCATTCCCGCGCTTGAAGGGGTAGGAATCAAGTACTTTGGTTCAGACGCGTCCAAGGCCTACCCGAATCCCACGATCGCGGGGAGCACCACGCCTGCGTATCCGGCTGGCTCGAGCTTCATCGACGGTCCGGCCCGTGCCATTCCGCGCTACCCGACGAACATCTACTACAACGTGTCAACCGAGGCGCAGGAGATTGACGAGTACAACACCCTTTATACCTCGGTAGAAAAAGGTGGTAAGTGTGTCGCCTCGCCGACCAATACGTGCGAGGAAAAACTGGCCGATTTCGCGGAAATCGTCAACGACGTTGACACCAACATGTTCCAGCACCTGATGGGCAACGATCCGCGTCCGCACTATTACCATCAGCCAAACCTGATGGGTACTCCTCCTGCCGGTCCGCCAAGGACCACGCAGCCGCCTGAAACCTCGCCGTCGGTGGGTGAAGGCCTCTTCTATTCGGTCATGAACCCGATGCTTGAAGAGTACAACGAATACTTCAACGTACCGATCGAACAGCTCACCATGGCTCAGATCGGCGAACTGCTCGCCGAGCAGGAAGCCTGGAGCAAGGCCAATACCGGTCAGGTCAGCGGGTATATCGAAGGCGGTACGGTCACCGTGCAGAACTCGGGCACCGAAGCGGTCAACACACCTCTCACGGGCGTGCCGGCTGTCGGAAAAGTGTACGGAGGCATTCAGTCGGGGTGGACGAGTACGGCTGGGACGAGCACTTACACGGCGGCCACCAGCTGGCCGACCGCTCCGGAATCCGTGCAACAGGAACCGCAGGGAAGCTGGGTTGGCAAGGTTGGGTCGGCCGGATATCTGCTGGCCGATTGGGATGGCGCCCAGGATCTGTCCAATATGCCCGGAGTGACGGCGAGCTTGTTGCAGGGCGGTCGCTTTGAGTGGGCTGAAGACACCACCGATGTGCGAGCGTTGCAAGGTCCGGATGGCTTGACCCGCGACGCGGCTGGGTATGACGATCCCAGTCAGATCCGGCTGCAGCTGAGCTTCCAAGCCGCCTACAGCGGGAACTTGCACCTGTATGCGCTGGACTGGAGCAAACTTGCTAGACAGGAGACGATCAGCGTCAATGACGGCTCAGGTTCACGTACGGTGCCCCTCAGCTCCGACTTCAGTCAGGGTGCCTGGGTATCGTTCCCGATCAGCGTCGCCCCCGGCGGTACTGTAACGATCACCGTTGTTCGTACAGCGGGACCCAACGCCGTGCTGTCGGGGGTTTTCCTCGGCGACGCGGGTGCTCCGCCGGCGAACGCCGGACAGGAACTCTCCAAAGGTGGTTGGGTTGGATCGTTTGGCTCCGCGGGCTACGATCTCGCCGGCTGGGATGGGTCCGTTGGCGATCTCACATACATGCCCAACGTCTCAGTGAGTCTCGTCAAGGGCAGCCGTTTCCAGTGGGCCGCCAACACGACGGACCCTCGCGCCCTGTCGGACCCGAGCCAGTTGACGCGTAACGCGTCTGCCTACGATGATCCTAAAGAGGTTCGTGTCCAGTTGAGCTTCGCCACTGCTTATAGTGGGAATCTGCACTTGTATGCGGTGGATTGGACGAGGCTTGGTCGTCGGGAGACGATCACGGTGAACGGTCAAACTGCGGTGTTGTCGAGTGATTTCGGTGAAGGTGCCTGGGTGTCGTTCCCGATTAGTGTCGCCGCGAAAGGCACCGTGACGATTACCGTCGATCGAACGGCCGGGCCTAATGCGGTGCTTTCGGGGATCGTGCTCGGCGATAGCGGACCACCGCCGGCGATGGCGGTTTCCAATGCTCCTCAGGGTAGTTGGACGGGACAGGTAGGTTCAAGCGGTTATCTCTTGCCTGATTGGGATGGCACTCAGGACCTATCCGACCTCCCCGGTGTAACTGCGAGCTTGATAAAGGGCGGTCGTTACGAGTGGGCCGCGAACACCACTGAAGCCCGTGCGCTGCAGGGCCCGGACGGCTTGACACGCGATGCGGCTGCGTATGACGATCCGAATCAGATTCGGGTGCAGTTGAATTTCGCTGCAGCGTATACGGGGAATTTGCATCTATATGCGGTGGATTGGACGAAACTGACTCGCCGAGAGACGATCACAGTCAACGGTCAAACTGCTGTGTTGTCCAGTGATTTCAGCGAAGGTGCGTGGGTGTCGTTCCCGATCAGCGTCGCGTCTGGGGGTACGGTGACGATCACCGTCGATCGGACGTTTGGACCCAATGCGGTGCTCTCAGGGATCTTCCTCGGCGATAGCGGCTCGCCGCCGGCGATGACTGTTTCCAGTGCCCCCCAAGGCAATTGGCTTGGTAGCTTCGGCTCGAAGGGCTACGACCTGGCTGGTTGGGAAGGGTCCACGGCCGACCTGACCAGTCTTCCTCTGGGTGTGTCCCTGAGCCTGGCGCACGGCAGTCGCTACAGGTGGGTTGCGGGCACGAGCGATGGACGGGCCTTGGAGGCGCCGAACGGTTTGTCCCGCAATGCCGCTGGGTACATCGAAACCAGTCAGGTCCGAGTTCTGTTGAGCTTCGCTGCCGCGTATACGGGAAATTTGCATCTGTATGCAGTGGATTGGACCAGGCTTGGTCGCAGGGAGACGATCACGGTGAATGGTCAAACTGCCGCTTTGTCCAGTGATTTCAGCGAAGGTGCGTGGGTGTCGTTCCCAATCAGCGTGGCCGCTGGGGGTACGGTGACAATCACCGTCGATCGAACGGCGGGTCCCAACGCGGCGCTGTCGGGGATCTTCCTCGAATAGAGCGACCTGCTCGAAGGATTTATGTCGCGGCGGCAGTTGCGCTGCCGCCGCGACATATGGTTCGGTGGGTGCTCTTCGCTCTTTGATCAGGGCTTTGGAGATCTGCGTATCGCTGTATGGCTGAGCGGCATCGACTGTCTACCGCACTACGTCCAGGACAGCGGGGGTCAGACCATGAGTAGGTTTGACGAACGCAGCCTTGCAGATCGGCCGTAGTTGGGGATCTCGGTTACGATTGTCCGCTGACAGTGTTCAAGAATCGAGTGAGTAAGCTCGTTCAATGCCACCATTCGTGACGGCCCGACCATAGATGCTTGCGCATCCGTGACACAGTTTCGCCAACCCACGATCTCGGTGATCGTGCCGGCCTACAACCGCCGCGAGACGCTTGAGACGACGCTCGATTCGCTGCTTGCGCAGACCTACGACGATTGGCGAGCCATCGTCGTCGACGATGGCTCAATTGACGGTACGGCGGGAATCGTCGAAGACTATGGCCGACGGGATGAGCGAATATGTGTGCATCGCCAGCCCAACGGAGGGGTCAGCCAGGCACGCAACACAGGGATATCGCTAGCTCGATCGCCATGGCTATTCTTTCTGGACGCCGACGACTGGATTGTCCCGTTCGCCTTTGAGCGACTGATGGCTGTCGTTGAAAGGGACGTCCGTGCCGATGCGATCTATGGGGGCTACGTGCGGGTCGATGATGCAGGCAATGAGCTTCAGCGCCAGCTTCCCGAGCACGACACCGACCAGTTCGCTCTCTTTGCCAAGACCTGCGCGATCGCCGTCCACACGTGCCTGGTGAGAACCGAGCTGGTGCGAGCGGCAGGAGGCTTCGATGAGTCGCTTGTCACATGCGAGGACTGGGATCTGTGGCAGCGGGTCGCCCGCATCGGGGCTCGCTTTGCGGCGATACCCGACTACATCGCGTTCTATCGGATGCGGACAGGCTCGGCCTCCGGTGGTGGTTGGCGGATGCTTGAGGACGGGCTTCTTGTGATCGATCGCGGTCACGGAGAGGACCCCCGCCTCTCGGGCGAAGACGCCGTCAGCCGCCGACCGCTGTCAAAAGCAGCGCGCGACGCTGCGAGGACATACTTTGCGTGTTATGCCGCCGGCCTTGAGATCGCCGCTGGTGAGGACGCTCGTGGCATGATCGACACGCTGGGCGAAGACATCTCAGGCGACGTCGATCCGCATGGCGTGGCGGAGACGCTCTACCAAGCGATCCCGGTCGGTCGTGCCATGGATCCAAGCAGGTGGACAACGTTCCCTGACCGGATTTACAGTCTCTGTGGGCAGTTCATCGAGGCACTGGGTGACCGCCTCGGCAATCCGTGGCTTGCGTTCGGAGCTAAGAACGCACTGGAGCGACTGGTGCTCGCCGAGGCCTCAGCGGAGCGTCCGCGGAGGGCGGGTCGTTGGTATCTGACAGAACTGGACGTCGACGGATCGCCACCTGAGGATCTCGTGTTGGAACCGGGCGTGGAGCGGCTGCTCTGCACCGTGCGTCTTGGATCTGAGCCCGTCGACGACCTGGAGATCCCGGTCGTCGACGGATGGGTGCCGGCGCGTGTGCTTGCCGACGCTGTGGCAGCGCCGCTTGCTTGGGAGCTGCTGCAGGCGTTCTTCGAGCGGCACGTGTATCCCTGCCTGCAGGTCGAGCTAACCGATGACGGCGCCAGCATCGCACGCGACGGTCACATGCTGTTCGAGGGTGCGCTTGACCCTACGAGGACGACGACGCAGGGCGTGCACGACGCGATCGGTTGGACCGTTTTGCTTCAGGAGCTGTGGGGAATCAGCTCGTGGTCCAGCGACGATTTCTACGCTGCGTCCGGACGCACCGCGCGCTCGGCCCCCGGTCCGCGTCTGACGGTTAGCACGAGCAGGATCGAGGTCGACATCGCAGAACCCCTTCCAGGGTTGCGGCTGCGTGGTCGCGACTCAGTCGCTGTTGCGGTGAATATCGCTGGTGTCCCGCTGACCGTGGTTGATTGTCACGCTCAGCGAGGGCGCATCGCCTCACAAGACCTGCGTCGAGCGATCATGATGCAGACAGGGTACGAGCTCTGCCGGGCCGTGGTTCGCGAGGCGATCGTGCTTGCCCCGGCGGATGCGGCCGGATCGCTCGGAGAGCGCCTGGCTCGGGCGCTGGTGGTAAGTCGGTCGACTGCCGACGGCGCATCTCCCGACGAACGCTCTGTGCCGAGCGGCGCCAGTGTGATAGGCCGCGCAGCAAGCGTGGATGGGACAGCCGCCTCCCGCTGGTTCGTGCTACCCGTGGGCGCCGCGCAGGAGCGTATGACGCTCGCGCGACGCGATGGCGATCCTATCTTGGGGCCTGACGCGGGCCAAGTTGAGCGTCTCCTCTCTGCACCTTTTGCGCTCAACGGCGCGGGCGTGGGCGAGCGGCTCTCCAGCGACGCGCTGCTGCGCTCGATGGAGTTCGAGCGGATCTTTGGGGCACAGCCCAACCCCTGGCATTACGAATCTTCCTATGAGCAGGAGAAGTACCGTCAGACGCTCTCGCTGCTGCCCGAACATGTCGAACGAGCACTCGAGCTGGGTTGCGCGGAGGGTCTATTCACGCACGAGCTTGCCGAGCGGGTCGGCTCGCTTACGGCTGCGGACATCTCCCTGCTTGCGATGTCGCGAGCGGCCAGGCGTTGCGCCGATCGGCGCAACGTCGTGTTCACCCAGATGGATGCGTTTGGAGGCGCGATTGGAGGCCCCTACGACTTGATCGTGTGCAGCGAGTTGCTCTATTACGCCGACAGTCGGCGTGCTCTGGATCGCACCGCGAGGACGATTGCCGCAGCGATCCAGTCTGGCGGTCATCTGGTTACCGCCCACGCGCACGCCGTTGTCGACGATCAGAGCGCGCCGGGATTTGATTGGGACGTTCCCTTCGGGGCTGCGACGATCGAGCGTGCGTTGCTGGAGACACGCATGTTCGATCTACAGGAGGAGATCAGGACCTCTGCCTACCGTGTGCAGCGCTACCAGCGGAGGTCCCGTCCACGATGGATCGCAACGCGACCGCGGGTGAAACGTACACCGCAGCCTACCGGCGAACTTGTCCCCGAGCACGCCAGCCGCTTCCTTGAGCACGGCGGCTTGGTTTGTCGTGAGCGAGTGGACGCAAGCGTCCCAAGGACCAGTCGGGTGCCGATCCTTATGTATCACCGCGTGGCGCGGGAGGGCAAGACGGCCACTCAACGTTGGCGGCTGCACCCAGACGACTTCGAGGCTCAGTTGCGCTATCTGCGCGACCATGGGTATCACTCGCTCACGTTCGAGCAGTGGCGCGCCGCGTCCGACCGGCGCGAGCCGATCTCCGCGCGATCGGTCATGCTGACGTTCGATGACGGCTACGCCGACTTCCCCACCTATGCGCTGCCGCTGCTGGACAAGTACGGCTTCCACGCGACGATGTTCGTCGTGACTGATCTCGTTGGTGGATCCAACGTGTGGGACGAGGATCTCAAAGAGAAGCTGGAGCTGATGGACTGGTCCACACTCGAGCGACTCCGCGCGCATGGCATAGAGCTGGGCTCGCACACGTCATTGCATCGTCCGCTCGTCTCGCTGAGCGCCACGGAGCTGGCCCGTGACCTGTGTCGCAGCCGCGAGTGCTTCCACGACCGCTTCGGGACGTCGGTGCGGTCGGTCTGCTACCCCTATGGACTCCACGATGCTTGCGTGCTCTCGGTAGCCGGCGCGTGCGGATTTCACTACGGTGTGACGACCAACGAGTGGCAGGCGTCATTTGGTGACGATCTGCTCGGACTTCCCCGCCTCGAGGTCCGGGGAACCGAAACACTTCCCGAGTTCATCGCCAAACTAAACGCATGATAGGCACAGCGGTAATCGACGCACAGCTGGAGTTTGACGGCTTTGATTTCACCGGAGCCGACAACTGGCATGTGCTGGTGCTGTATGACGGGATGCCGGCCGCGCGCGTGGACTTGCCGAGCCCCGGCGTTGTTACTGGCACCGCGCTCGCTGAGGCAGCGTTGGTCCGTCGCGCCGACGCCGAGCGCGCTCGCAACGAGTTGATTCACCGCCTGCGGCGGCGTCTGGGGGCTGAGCCGTCACGAGAGCCAGAGCCGTTGCGAGTCTCAGTTGTCGTCTGCACGCACCGCCGGTCGCACTATCTGCCAGACCTGCTGCAAAGCGTGAGCAGTCTCCACCCGGCGCCTTATGAGGTCATCGTCGTCGACAACGATCCCGGTTCAGAGGACTGTCGTGCGCTGGTCGAGCGTACGGGTTTTCGATATCTACGCGAAGACCGGCGTGGACTCGACAACGCTCGTAACGCCGGCCTGCGAGCGGCGCAGGGCGACGTCGTGGCTTTCACCGATGACGACTGCGTTGCCTCGCCGGCCTGGTTGGCGTCACTAGAGCGGGCGTTCATGCATGAAGGCGTCGCCGCGGTTACCGGACCTGTGTTCCCCTACCTACTCGATACTCCGGCACGCGTGCGAATGGAGCACCAGGCAAGTCTCGCGCGAGGTCTGCGACGGATTGCCTTTGACTGGCAGGTCATATCTCCGTTGCACGCGGCGGCCGTGGGCGTTGGCGCTAACATGGCGATCAAGCGCAGTGCGCTGCTGGAGCTCGCGCGAGAGCCGTTTCCCCCTGAGCTCGACGCGGGCACAGAGACCGAGTCTGGCGGTGACACTTATATGCTGAGTCGGCTCTTGGCGGCCGGTGAGCGTGTGATCTACGAGCCCGAGATGTTCGTCTTTCACCAGCATCGTCCCGACGGGTCCGCTTTGAGCCGAGCCGTGCTCGGTTATGGTGTTGGCCTGTCTGCCGCTCTGACGAAGCTGGTTGTCGAGGAGGGTGAGCTGAGCGCACCACGCGCGTGGGCGTGGCTGATCAAGCAGTATCTGCAAACGCAGAGGCGACGCACCGTGGGACGGGCAGACGCAATCGAGACGCGTCTCTCGTGGGATTACCTGCGCGGCGGGTTCTTGGGCACCGGGCGCTGGCGCAAGGCATTGCGCACTCAAGGTGTGTTTCGTCTCAGTGAGCCAGCGCGCGAGTGCGTCCCGACTATGCCGTTGCCCTCACTAGGAGAGTTCGCCACGCCGATAGCGCCGTCTGTCGCGTCCAGTGCGGAGGCTGTGCTGCCGTCCATCGCGTCGGGGGCGGACGCTATGCCGGTGCCGCCCACCCCGCCGGTCCCGACTGATGCAGTGTGGTTGTCCTCCAGCGAGCCTGATCTGGCCGATATAGCGTCGCTGTCGTCCGGCGGGTCTGCTGTCGCTGAGGCTTCGCTCCCTCCGTTCAGCGGTCCCACTGTGATGGACGTCGCGCTCCCCCCGTCTGGTGGAGGCACAGTGGGGCCCGACGAGCCGGCTATTTCGGTAATCGTCCCAACCTTCCGACGAGAGCAGGCGTTGGGCCGCTGTCTGCGGGCACTCGCAAAGCAGGATGTGCCGCCCGGCAGTTTTGAGGTCATAGTGGTTGACGATGACGATAACTGCGACGTTGCGGCCGAGGGGGAATCGAGTGCGCTATATCCGTTTTCACTGCGTCGTCTGCGCAGCGCCGGAGAGGGAGCGGCGGCCGCGCGCAATCAGGGCGCGCGAAACGCCGCCGCGCCCCTGTTGCTGTTTCTAGACGACGATGTGGTGGCAGATGCGTGGCTGGTGCGCCGCCATCTGCAATGGCACGCCCAGCATAAGGATGAAGCGGCTTTGGTCGGGTCCTATCGGCCCAGGCCGACTAGCCCCAACCTGGCTGCGTCTGTCGCGCGTCTGTGGTGGCGGGACGTGTTCCATCTGCTCGAGGACGCCTGTGGGATGACCTTCGTGGGGGCACTGACTGCAAATCTGTCGATTCCACGCAGCGTTTTCGATCGGGTTGGAGGTTTCTCGAACGACTATTCGCGACAGCGACGTGAGGATTGGGATTGGGGTCTGCGGATGCGTCGAGCGGGCATACCGGTAGCGTTTGACCGCAAGGCCTCCGCACGTCACGAGTTCACGCTGGAGACCGCACAACGGTTGCGCGACGCGCGCCGGGAGGGCATGGGCGACACCCTCATCGCGGAACGCTATCCGGAGGCTCTTCCAAGTCTCCCGCTCCTATCTCTGAGACCGCCAACACTGTGGACGCCACTGCGTTGGATCGGATTCTGGCTGTGGCGACAGGCCGGGGTGCGTCGAGTTGTGGTCTGGATCCTCGGTCTCTTGGAGCGTGGCAAGCTCCGCGAACCATGGATGTGGCTGTTTCGGCTTGCCCAGAGCGCGTCCTACGCGCACGGCACGCACGACGGCGGTTGGCGCGCGGAATCTGCAGTCAAGTGCGCGAGCCCGCAGGTGCTGGAGCTTGAGCTGCTCTCCGATGAGTCCGTGACCCCCCCGGTCGTCGCGGCGCCCTACGTGCGCGTAACGCTGCGGGGCGCGGAGGTCGCTCGCGTGTTCCCGCTCGAGGGGGTGTGGGCTCCCGTGTTGGCCGAGCAGATCGCCGATGCCATGGACCCAGAGGACGTCGCCCGCGCGACGAGCTGGGGGGGCTGGCTGGAGGACCGCGAGGAGTCCCACGATCATTGTCGTGAGGTCGAAGTGATCTTTGGTCCCGCCAGCCCAACCTCGGATCTCGCCACGCGTGAGGAGCTGGAGCGGCTTGGTGCGACGGTCTGTGTGGCACACGGCGATCCAGCCCATCACTGGGAGGCGGCCATCGCGGCGGCGCGCACCGGTGACCGGCCGCTCGTGGCGTTCGCGCTACCCGGAACCTCACCTGGACTGATGTGGTTGCCTGAGGCGTTGTCAGCCTTCGACGGAGAGAAGGTGGGAATGGTCTTCGGCGGATGCCTTCCACCGGAGGACCCGCCTGAGCCGCTCTACCTGCACGACCAGTATTCGAGCGACGATTCGCTCACGCTGGTCGGGCGACTCCCAGCGTATATGGTGCTGCGCCGCGAGCTGGTCATCGAGCTCGCGCCAACTAGGAGTCTACCCGGGCCGATCATGACCGCCATCCGTCGTGCGCTGCGAGACGGATGGGTGATCGGGCATCGCAATGTGAGGGGGCTGCAGATCCCCGACTATCGGGTCCGTGAGCGAGGCGAAGCGTATGGTCGTATGGAAGCGTTGACGCTCACTGAGTTGCCCGACGCTCAGCGCCGCATCCAGTTGCTGGCAAAGGGGCTGGCACGTGGAGTCCTCACGCTTGGATGGCAGGCACTCAAGCAACACGGGCGTCTCTCTGTCGAACAGCGTGAGCTGGCCTCGGGAATGGCACGTGGGGTGGCTGCGACCCTGCTCGATGCGCTCAGGGGAACGCACCGATGAGCAAAACCTCGGCGAAGTACGCGGTTCTCGAGGAACTCGTGAGGAACGAGCCGGCTTTCCACCACGATGGAAGTCAGGAGCAGGTGTGGAGTGCGCGACAGGAGACGTTGAGATACCTCGTCGAGGTAACACGGCCGAGCGATCGCACGGTGGAGACTGGCGCAGGTGCTTCGACCGTGATCTTCGCTGCCGCCGGTGCCACGCATACCGCGATTAGTCCCGTACCACGAGAGCATCAGACGATTGAACGCTACTGCCAAACCCACGGGATCCCAACCGATCGACTTGAGTTCATCGTGGGCTACTCCGAGGAGATCTTGCCATCTTACTATTCGGCTACTCCCATCGACGTTGCCTTCATCGACGGTAAGCATTCATTCCCATATCCAATACTCGACTGGCACTATCTCTGCAACAGCTTGAAGCTTGGGGGGCTGCTGGTGGTTGACGACGTGCGTGCACCGGCGGTCGAAATGCTCTGCCGGATCATGTTGGCCGACCCCGGATGGCGGTTGGAGGACGTCCTTGATCGGGAGGCGGCTTCCTTTCGAAGGCTGGTCGAGCCCCCGCCCGGTGATCCCTGGCAGGATCAACGTCTTGCCTCACACGAGGAGCTCGCACGCCATTTCAACGAGGCGCCGAGCGCGCATCCCCGGAGAAGTCGAGCTCTGATCCAACGATTGCGTGGTCGCTAGATCGCCGATCGGCCGTCGTGGTTAATAGCAGGGCGCGGACGGTTGGAATCGACTCCGGCCGATTGCCGTCAAACCACTGCAGTACCTGCTCCTTGGTTATATCCATACCCTTGGCATTGCGGTGTCCACGTCCGCTCTTGCCACCAAAGTGTACGAGCAGATAGTCATGATCCACCACCGAGCGCACCGGCAGTCCTCGACGCATCACCGCTGCCTGCAGCTTGGTCACACCCCACCACCACTGGTGAGACTCATCGAGCCTGATGTCGAGGTAAAGGTCCTTGTCCATCAGCAGGCAGTATCCATCCGCCCGTGAGATGGGCTCGTCCTCTACGAATCCCAACGCCGTAATCCCACGTTGGTGTCCGTCTATGAGTAGGCGTAGCCAGCGAGGATTTCTTACTTCGACATCCGAGTTCAGCAACAGTGTCAGTGGCGCCTCGCGGTCGGCGGTGTCGACGCCTATGTTGTTGCCCTCTGCAAAAAGTGTGTTCCGACCAAGCAAGCAGAGTCTATTTATCTTTCCCCGCAAGGCCAGGGTGCTAAGCAGGAGGCGTGTCGGCCAGCGGGAGCGATTATCGACTACGACGAGCTCGTAGCGGGCATCGGTGGTGCGGTTCAGCGACCGAAAGAGGCGTAGGCAGTACAGAAAAGCATTGTGTGTCACGATCACAATGCTGACTTCAGGCGCCGCCGTGCGGGTTGGATATCCGGACAATTGTTCCAAGCGACAGAACTCTACGGATAAGGCGTCGAACGCGACAAGCCGTGTTTCTCATTTTGCTTGCCTTCGTTCGATTGGGACTTGGCCGCTGGCCTGCGACACGCTGGTAGGCAACAGGCTAGGCGGTGGCGTGTCGGGTCCGCGACACGCTGGGCGGTCACCCCGCTGGGCCGAAACAGGTCGGACCTTCAGCTCGCTGAGGCTAAGACTAGGGGCGTTCGATAGTCCACTGCCGACGCTGAGGCCGGAAGACGGATTTGGAATTGTCGTCACCCGTTACCTTCAAGGGGTAGACGTGCCAGTGGTAGTCATAGGCGAATTTCCAGTCGGACGCGTACACACCGATGTCCACCAAATACTCGCCGGGAAGCAGCTCGATGTCCTCCCAGCGGAAGCTGACGAGCAGATCGCCTCGAAGGTCTCCCAAGACGACGTCGTCCACGTCGGTGCTGGTCTCACAGCATGCGATGTCGCCCTCCACTCGATGAACCGACACGCCGACGATTGGACTTCTCACAGCGGCGCCGTCGCGATGAAGTCTGAGGTCGATCGTGAGCGATCCATCCGGCTCGACAGTGTTAGCCGACGTCGACCCTCTGAGACTCACGTCCTCGATGGTCACTTCCTGAGAGCCAAAGCGGTTGGCACGAAGCACGAGCTCTCCGTCGATGTCGCTGTCCTCCGCCTCGGGCGTTCGATCATAGGTCTCGTTGTGCATCGCCTCGCGGTACTCGTCGACGACGTCGTCCGCGTCGTCGAGGATGCGAACCTCTCCACCCTCCAGCCACAGCGCCCGATCGCATTGCTCGGCGATCTGCTCTAGATCGTGTGAGGCGAACAGGAGACTCGTACCGGAGGATCTCAGTTCGGCGATGCGACCCATGCACTTCTCCTGGAAGCGCAGGTCGCCGACCGCGATGACCTCGTCCAGCAGCAGGAGATCGGGTTTCAGTTGCGCGACCACCCCAAAGGCCAGACGCAGCTTCATGCCGTCGCTGTAGGAGCGCACTGGAGCGTCGGCGAATCCCTCCAGCTCGGCAAATGCCAGGCAGGCGGGTACGACGCTCTTGGCCGTGGTCTTGCGAACGCCGGCGAGCAGGGTTGCGGTGAGCGCGTTCTCCCGTCCGGTCAGATCGGGATTGAACGCGGCCCCGAGGGTGAGCACCGAGGCGACGTTCGATGAGACGAGGATCGATCCTTGCGTGGGTCGTCCCAGGCCAGACGCCAGTCGCAGTAGGGTTGACTTGCCGGCCCCGTTGGCTCCGATTACACCCATCCCCATCCCTGGCTCTAGCTCGAAGGAGACGTCGCGCAGAGCCCAGCGGGATCCGCTTCGGTGGCCTCGGGCACGCATGCGCGGGCTTGCCATCGCCCTCAGACTGCGTCTGCCGGGCAGCCACCGAGGGAAGGACTTCCAGACACCGTCGAATTGGGCGCGTGGCTCGGACATGCTCAGAGGTTGTCGACGAAGCGATGTTCTACGTGAACGAACACGCGGTAGCCGATACCTGCCAATATGAGTGAGAATGCCGCTGCGTAGAAGATCGTCCAGACGCCGGGATATGGCTGTCCGAGAAGCAGGGCGCGATAGAACTCGACGACGGTAGCCATTGGATTGAGTTTCAAAAGACCCACGTACTTTGCGGGTACGCTGTGCAGCCCATAGAACACCGGTGTCAGGTAGAACATGATCATCAATCCCACCGTCACGAGATTTGGTATGTCCCGAAAGAACACGCTGCCTGCGGCAACCAGCCATGCCACGCCGGACATCAGCAACAGCTGGGCGAGAATCAACAGCGGTATGAACACCGCGGTCCAGGGAATGCCTTCCCCAAAGATGAGCATAACGGCCAACACCGGGAGGGCCATCAAGACATCCACGAGCGGGACGACGATCGCGACGATCGGAAGCACGGCCGGGGGCAGGCGTGGCTGGTATAGTAGGTGCCTCTGGTCGATCAGCGAGCCTGTAGCCGCGGCTATTCCGCTCGCAAACCACGTCCACGCGATCAGGCCCGAGAATACAAAGACAGGGAAGTCTTTGATGCCAAGTCGCAGGACCGACCCAAAGATGAACACTAGGACCGCGAGCTGTGCCAGTTGACGAGCGACCGGCCAAGCCCACCCAAGTACGGTCATCCGGTGCGTAGCGTCGATTTCACGCTTGACCAAGTGCAGGACCAACTCCCTGAAGAAACCCGGTCTTGTAACGGAGGATCCTGGAGTAGCCAGGTCCGACTGCTGGGAGGAGGGATCCTGGAGGGCCACGGGACTGGTCTCCATCTCCTCAACTGTCTTGATCGGTGTGTGGCTCATGGCAATGGCAGATATTAGAGCTCTGATGTCCTGCGCAGGACAGATGCACGCAGATTGCCATGACTGACCTGTTGGTGGCTTCTACCGGCGGTCACCTGGCTCAGCTATATAGGCTGGCGGCACGTATGCCGGAACTCTCGGAGCCGACCTGGGTCACTTTCGACACTCCCCAGAGCCGCTCGCTATTGGCCGGTCGTAGGGTCAGTTATCTGCCCTACACCGGTTCGCGGGCGTACATGCAGACGGTGCGCAACGCATGGACAGCCCATGGCATCCTCGGCGGAGGCCGCTATGAGCGGGTGATCAGCACCGGTGCGGCGCCCGCCCTGTCGTTCCTGCCACTTGCCAGGCTCCATCGTGCGGAGTCTATCTATATCGAGAGTGCCGCGCGCAGCGAAGGCCCTTCGATGACCGGTCGGCTGCTCAGCGGGATTCCCGGAATTCGGCTTTTTACTCAGTATGAGTTGTGGGCCGACGCGAAGTGGCGATATGGGGGCTCGGTCTTCGACAGCTTTGAGTCCGCCGAATCCTCGGTTGAGGGGAAGCTAGGGCGAGTCGTCGTGACGCTGGGGACGATCGGCGGATTCAGCTTTCACAGGCTGCTGGAGAAGCTGATCCAAATAATCCCGGCCGAGGCTTCGGTGCTTTGGCAGGTGGGGGATACCGAGGCTGATCGGTATCCGATCGACGCGGTTGTGAGCATCCCGAGTAAAGCGCTGGATGAGGCGATGCGCGGGGCCGACGTTGTTGTGGCTCACGCCGGTATCGGCTCGGCGTTGGCCGCCCTTGAGGCAGGGCGCTGTCCGATCCTCGTTCCACGCGAACGAGCTCACGGCGAGCATGTCGACGATCATCAGGCGTTGATCGCGAAAGCTCTCGAGGCCCGAGGTCTTGCCATCCATCGTTCCGTTGAGCAGCTCACGCGGGCCGATCTGGAGGAGGCCGCCACCCACGCGGTCCGCTGGCAGAGCGATCCCCCACCGCTTCGCATCGATGGTAGTTGAATGAGTCTACGTTCTCAGGCGCTTCGCGGTGGCGCTTATCTCTCGATCCGGGAAGGCATGGGGATCGGCATCAGGCTGGTCGGCACTCT
Source organism: uncultured Solirubrobacterales bacterium (assembly GCA_963715765.1). GTDB lineage: Bacteria > Actinomycetota > Thermoleophilia > Solirubrobacterales > Solirubrobacteraceae > Palsa-744. The sequence goes on along the minus strand of OY970270.1, from coordinate 1,297,240 downwards.
GATCGTCACCCGTCTGATTGGGCCTACCAATTATGGCCTGTTCGCCGGTGCGCTGGCCGCTGTCAGCTTTCTCGCGATCGTGGCTCAGCTAGGCGTGGGAGTCTATGTGATACGTATGGAGGAGAGCCCCACCGCCGACGTTTATCATGTCGTTTTCACGGTCGTCCTGATAACGACACTGCTCGCGATGCTTGCGAGTCTCGGTGGCTCGTTCCTGATACCCAGTCGGATCATCAGCCCCAAAGATATTGCTCCGTTTCAGATACTGATCCTGGCGCTGCCGCTGAACGTATTGTGGACGCCGGCGCAGGCCAAGCTCGAACGCGGACTGCAGTTCCGTCGTATGGCGTGGATTGAAGTCGGAGGTGACATCGTGTTGTATGCGACGTCTATCACTCTGGCAATCCTCGGACTCGGCGTGTGGGCGCCAGTTGCTGGCTATGGCGCGTGGCAACTGTGGTTGCTGTTGAGCAGCTATGCCGTGGCGGCTTACCTGCCGCGGATAAAGTTCGATTGGGGCATGGCCCGTGAGATGGTGAGGTACGGATTTGGTTATTCATCGGGAAATTGGATCTATCAGACCCGTGAACTTGCGGGCCCGATCGTGGTGGGCTCTATCCTTGGGCCGCAAGCGCTCGGCTATACTGCGCTGGCAGCTCGCATTGGTGAAACATTGTGTTTCGTCTCGCGCGCGACGTGGCGTCTCTCGATTGCGGTTCTCGGAAGGGTGCAGAATGATCTAACCCGTCTATCCACAGCGCTGCGAGAGGCAATGTCTCTGCAGGTAATCGCGCTCGGTCCCATTCTGGGCGCGTTTGCGATGGTGGCGAGGCTGGTCATACCGAGGCTGTTCGGTCACGCATGGTTGCCCACTGTTGAATTGATGCCGCTCGTGATGCTGGGCTACATGCTGACGTCGGTCTTCAACATGGAGGCGACGGTCTTGTATGTACGACGGGAAAACTCTGTCATGGTTGTCACGAACATCCTTCGTATCGGGCTTCTGTTCGGTATAGCCTTTGCGCTCGTACCTCGGTGGGGGATCATGGGATGGGCTTTTGCGATGGCAGTGCACCCGCTTGGCTTTGTTTGGTCTGAGCGTCGTGTCAAAAATCTGCTGGAAGTCAAGTACGGTTCGTTGCTGTGTTGGCTTGCGGCGTCTGTACCGCCGTTGTTTGCTCCTTACATATCCTGGCCGTTGAGCTTGTTGCTGCTGATGCCGGCGGTTGTTATATGCCAGACCCGGTGGGCGAGAGGTCAACTGCGCGAGTACGCAGGCTACGTCCGTGGGGCTATACGGCGACCGGACTCGCGCGCAGGCGCTTCGGTGGCCAGCTGATTGGCCGTGAATGCCGTTGCCCACTCGAGTGCCTGCTGTAGGGCGTCCTGCGTCGAGGAAGCCCACCGTGTCAGGGGCAGACCGTGGGTCCATGCGTCGTAGAACGAGCGGAGCTTGCCGTAGCTGTTGTCGAGCAGCACGTGCGGAACGCCGAGAAGCGTGCACAGGATGTGGCCATGCAAACGATCTGTTACCACTACCCTGGCGTTTGATAGGAGATTGATACCTGTGGCCTCCCGCTCGCTCGCGTGCAGCAAGAACGCTCTGCTCAGCAAGGGTAGGAGACGGTCAAACGAGCCGGCAAGGGCCGCGGTCCTGTGGTCGACAACGGAGAGCCCCTTGCCGCCGATGCGATTGATGTATCGGAGCAGGCGCATGTGACTGGGATCCAGCGGCCAGTCGGCTACCAGTACATTCGGTCCTGCGGTGGGATTGGCGCCTTGTTGACGCTCTGAGTCTGTGCGGGCTAGCCAGAGGACGTCATACTCGGGGTTCTCGCGTGTCCGCGAGATCTGTCCGAGCGCAAACGCCATGTCGGGGCTGAGCACAGCAGGCGACTTGAAATTCGTGTCAACGATACGCAGGCTCTCCATGTCGCGCACGGCAATTACGAGTTGAGGGTGAGCATCCAGCGTTGTCATACATCTGTGCATCGCGGCGGGATCGCGGAAATGCACAGACTGCGGGAGTTGAACGATCGGATGGTCTTGCAAGTCGGCTACGACTCGTTCGCGAAACTGTTGAAACGTCTGCCATATGTCACCGAAGTTGCCGCCGCCATGCAGCAGAACCGTGCCGGTTCGTCCGATTCTGCGAGTTACCCGCCGAGGCGAGTAGCTGGTGCGATCGCACGCATACGCGATCTCGCAGCCCCTCGATCGCAGGTAGGCTAGCTCCCCAAGCCAGATAAGCGAATCGCCGATGTTGTCGTGGTTGGGGAAGTCGATCAGCGCGACGGTCCCGCCGCTGGGAACGTGTGGCTGTAGGGCGGTCTGTAGGTGGCTTTGCAACTCGGCCACAAGTGTTGTAGCTGAGTTGTTGACGGTGTGGTCCACGCTGTGCCTGAGCTGTATGGTAGGATCGCGCCGGAGCCGAGGGTCGAACATAGTCTAGCAAGCTCGGTTTGCCGCCATGGTGCAGATGTCAAGAGAGACTGCTTCCGCGCAACCTTTGCGCGATGAGGATCTACCTGCCACGTCTGTGGTGATTCCGACGTACAACCGTGGGGCAATGCTGTCCGAAATAATTTTACCGCTGTTGGGAGATCCGTTCCCGCTGGAGATCGTCGTCGTAGTTGATGGCAGCAGGGACGGGTCCATGGAGGTTTTGGAAGGGCTAGCTGAGGAGGATGGGCGACTCAAGCCTATCTGGAGCCCGAACTTAGGCGAGATGGGTGCACGCGGGGTTGGCGTTGCGCGAGCAGCCGGTGAGATAGTCGTGATGCTTGACGATGACGTGCGCACGCGCCCGGGATTGTCTCGTGCGCACGCATCATGGCATGCAAAGGGCGAACGGCTGCTGGTGATCGGATATATGCCCACGAGCCTTCCGCGCACGAAGGCGCCAGGCCACTTTGCCACACGTCTGTACGCCCAAGAGTACGAGAATGCGTGTAAGAGGTATGAAGCTGCTCCTGAGCAGGTTTTGCGCTATCTCTGGGCGGGGAATCTATCGCTGCGCCGCAGCGATGCGATTGAGGTTGGCCTGCCGAATCCATCGTTCTCGGCGAAATACCACCAAGATCGCGAGTTCGGTCTTCGTTGTATGAAGGCCGGCTTGGTGGGTGTCTTTGACCGCAGCCTGGGAGCTGAACACATTCATTATCGTAATCTGGCCGCATTTCGACGCGATGCGCAAGCGCAGGGGGTCGGGCGCCGAACACTGCACGAAGTGCACGGAGATATCCTTGGTCCGCTACTTCCTGATGAGTTTGAAAAGGGCCTGCTCAGGCCATTACGGTTGGTCGTGCGCGCATGTCGCAGGCCCTTCATACATAGAGCCGTAACGGCCACGCTCGCGACGATCGTAGGCATCGCGGGGAAGATGAGGCTCTCTGGGATCGAGATAAGCGTGGCAAAGATGCTTCGCAGGATCGAGCAAGCCCGAGGCTCGATCGACGCGGCCGTAAGCCTGTAGGAGTGGCTGATGAGTAGGGTGGCCGTGGTGAGATCGAGATTGATCGTCGCATGCATCGTGGCGACCGCCGCGGTCGGACTCGCAGACTGTGGTGCGCAGACGCACGGGGGCGACCGGGCGGCGGGCGCGGTGATCGCCACCAAAGGAATGGCAGGTCATGGTCAGACGGCGCTTCGTTGGGCTCCGCCGCAGCTAACTAAACCAACCACGGTTACGGTGGGCCAGGGTTATACCGAACTTCACCTGAATCCGGCAGAGGACTACGTGATCAAGTTGCCGAAGGTCGACAAGGTCGGCTCTCTTGCGTTGATAGGCGGGCACAACATCGTATTGATCGGTGGGCATATCACGCTCCCGTCGGACATACCTCCGGGTAAGGCCAACTACAAGTACAGGATGGGTATATACATAAAGAACTCCACCGGCACCGTGCACATCGAGGGTGTTCTACTGGACGCGGCTCCGGGCGACATGTGGGACGGCGTCGATATCAACGCACCGCTGGCCACCGTGCAGTTGGAGAACATTCGGATCGACGGCATCGAGGGCACGTACTATGGGTTTCACGGAGACGTCGTACAACCGTGGGGCGGTGTGCGAGATCTCCGCATAGATCGCTTGTCCGGGACCACAGACGATCAAGGTTTGACGATTCCGATCGAACTGGGTGCGATCGGGTCCGCGGAACTTAGTCATATAGATATCAGGGGATTTGGTGGCGAAGCGCAGCGCGGCGGTCAACTGCTGTGGTTGACCTCTGGAAGTGAGTCATGCCGATCGTATCCGGTGCAACTCGAAGATGTATACCTGCAGCCGCGGCCGGGCCGACGGCTGGGCGATTCCATCTGGCCTGAGCGGAATCTGCCGCGAGCGTGTGCTGCGAGCGCAAGGCGCAGGTCTGCCGATTGGCCGTTGCTGCCGAGTTTGCACGGACGCGTGATCGCTGGGATCCCGCGAGGTGGCACATATGTCCCAGCGTCGCTGGTCGGAGTGGGCTACGTGTCGCCTGGCTACATGCCATAAGGCTGTGATCAGGTTGTTTGTGAGGGGGCGAGCTGCTGAGCGGCGTCGCTGCTTGGCGGTGACTGCGCTGCGGCCACATGCCGGCGCGAGGCGCGCATGAGAACTGCGAAGGCCGGGTCCGCGCGGTAGCGCGCGAGCAGGTCGATCGCCCGCAGAAGCACGACTATGCGTGTCCCGGGAGTTACCACTACGACAAGTGCGTTTGACCCTGCTACGACGAGCTCGCCGGCCTCCTCGCTACCGGGGACTCCTGCGAGTCTCGTGCCTTGGGCGCCGAGGGACCCGACGAGCATGGTGTGCAGCAGTTCGGCGCTGCGGCGCTCACGCTTAGAGACAGGCAGGACGGTGACGGGGCCTTCGACGCCAGCCGCGCTGAAGCTCTCGATAAGCGCGTCGAGCGTCGCTCCGCCGCGTCCGTCCACCTTCAGACACGGACAGTCCAGGTGCCGCCGAAGGTCGCCGACGTCGTCAATGCGAAGGTCGCGAGGTCGCCAGAATGCGAGCAGTACGAAACCCAACAACAAGCCGAGCACGCCAGCCGCGATGAGAATGTCGGTAGTGGTGGTTGGCGAGCCGGAGGCTTTGGTCGGGAGGCGTACAACCGACACTGTGCCGGGTGTGATCGTGGATGTGATTTTCTTCGGTGTGGTGACGGCGTGCGCAACTGCGATGGCGCCGATGATCGCGTCGGCCCGTGATGGCGATTCATACACGACACGCAAAACCGCTGTGCTTGGGTCGTCGGTCGTGGTAAAGCTAGCGCCACTGGTGTCGGGCACCATCCTTTCGACCGCACGCTGTATACGGGGGTCAAGTGGTATCACCGTCGCGTAAGTCGAGGCCATCTGCGTGGAGGCATCCGGCTGGTTTGCCAGCGGTCCATTTGCATGCACCACCATCACGGCTTCTGCCGAGAACTTTCGTGTCAGGGTCCTCGTCGCGGCGTAGGAGGCCCCCACGACCAGGATCGCGCAGAGCAGGACGACCCAAGCGCGCCGCCGGCATTCGGTCAGTATCTTGCGCATCGACCAAGTATCCTTACTGAGTAGGTGCGTGTCGCTCCCCGGTTGAGGCATCGGCGCGATTCTAGAGATCCTAGCATTGCGGTGCTCCCACCAAACTCAACCCAGTATCTTAGCGAGCAGTGTCGGCCCGCAACAGTACTCGCCCGCAGGTCTCGTTTCTCGCGTGGAGCAGCGTCTCTGGACGGTCGACTGAGATTGCCGCAGCACTGGGCGGTGATGCCCGCTGTTTTTATGACTTCGGTTTTGTGGGCAAATCGCTGAGGCCGTTGAGGTACGCGATGAGTGCATTCAGGACAGTCGTGTACCTGCTAGCTTGCAAACCGAGAGCAGTCATTGCCTCCAACCCGCCAATCTTCCCAGGTTTGCTCGCGTTTGCGTACGGATGGGCGTTCAGGGTCCCGGTGATACTCGACAGTCATCCCGCGTCCTTCGGTATTTATGACACCAAGAAGTTCGTGGCGGCGATGATGCCAGTGCACCGCTTTCTACTGCCACGCGTAACAGCGACGATCGTCACGATCGACGAGCTCGTCCAGGAGGTCAATCGGCAGGGTGGGCGTGCGGAGATCGTGCACGAGGCGCCGCCGCTTTGGGAGGTGGACCCCGTGAAGGATCTCGGTGAGAGACCTCAGATTCTCTTTGTCGGGATCTTTGCCGATGACGAGCCTACGGAGCTGGTCATCGAGGCTGCTCGTCGGTTGCCGGGGATCGACATAGCGGTCACCGGCGACTTGCGCAAGTGCCCTCGGGATCTCTTGCGATCGTCTCCGGCGAATGTTCGTTTCACGGGTTTTCTCGGACCCGAGGAGTATCGCGGTGCGATCGAGCGGGCAAATTTCGTCATGACGCTCAGCAGAACCTCAGAGGGCGTCAGTCGTGCCGCAAACGAGGCTGTTTTCGCCCGTCGCCCCCTCATTACCAGCGACTGGCCGGCAACGCAGCAGTACTTTTCAAAGGCTGTCCATGTATCCAATACGGTTCAAGGCATAGTGGATGGCATCGGCGATGCACTGCAGCGCTACGACGAGTTGAGGATCGCAGCCGAGGAAGCACGCACTATGCAGGAGCGGCGCTGGGAGCAGCAGCTCGAGGTGCTGCGCGAGCTGATCGCAAGTGACCGGTGAGCTTGAGATGGCCAAGCCCTCCATCACTTGGCGCATATTGATCAGACGAGCGTGGATGCTCGCTCTTGCGGCTGTCGTCGGCGCTTTCGGCGGTGATGCTGTGGCCAATCTCAGCGTATCGGCGGGCAGCACCTATCAAGTGGGCGCCCGCCGGCAGAATCCGTATCAGGCTCAGCGTCTGGCCCAAACCTACGCTCGTCTGCTGACAGAAGAGCCCGGTGTGCTGCGTGCCGTGGTCGCCCAGACTCACATGTCTGAAACCGAAGTTCGGCAGCGTCTATCGATGGTCGCTGAGCCCCACACGGCAGTCGTCGTCGCAACGCTGTCTGCACGAACGCCGGCGGTAGCGGTCGCCGGCGTTCGTGCATTGAGCCGTGCGTTGCGCTCGGACTCCGACTCGGCCGGCTCTAAGATCGCCTCGTTTCTCACTCCGCTCTCAGTGCCGGAAACGACTACATCGTCATTCACCCCAAAGCGCGCAATGGTACTCGGAGCGTTCCTGGCGTTGGTGCTCAGCTTCGCTTTGATCGTGGCGATTGAGAGACGCACACCCAGGATCGACGATCTCGACGATCTGGCCGAACTCCTTTCGCTGCCTGTCTCGCAAGTCTCCCGGAAGGGTATGCGGGCGGCGAGCGATGTGGGGGCAGCGGCGTTGCCTAGCGAGGTCGACGACCCGTCGTTTGTGCTGGTGTCCAAGCGTCGTCGTGCACGAAGGACTCTTGCGCCCAGCGCATCGAATGCGCAACCGCTCTTGAGCTTGAAGCGTTGGGCGAGTGGCTTGACAGATATCACAGATAAGCGGCCTTGCGACGTTCTGCTCGTTACACGCGGGACGCCCGCGATTGAGGTCGAGCGTGCATCGCGCACGAGCCTCGCCAGCGGTCGTCGGGTCGTGGGTGCGCTGCTGGTCGTGCGCCGACGCTCCGTTGGATTGAGAGGCATCGATGGTGGCTAACGCGCGGCCTGAGACGAGACTGTCGGCTGGCGGCGAGCTGGTGTCGCTTGCTCCTCGCCTTGGGCATCCACGACTGTCGATTGCGCTGTTGGCGGTTGCCTGTGCGCTTGCAGTCGGCGCCGCGGACGCTGTCCAGCCGCTTGCCGGGGTTGCTTGTCTGCTGGTGCTCGCGCTTGTGCTCGCGCTTGTCTCGCGCGCTGAGTACGCCGCCTGTTTGCTCGTGGCCGTCGTTCCGGCGAGCGCGGGCATAAAGGGTGGGCTTGGATTGCGCCCTTCCGAGGTCATGATCCCAGTGTTGGCGGCGCTGATCATTGTCGCCGCATCCAGGGGCGCGACCAAGCGATGGTCGACGCTCGAGCTGCTCATGTTGCTCTACGCCGCGACCAACGCAGCGCTGGGCGGTTTGGACCTGGCTACACGACACGCGACGTTGAGCACCGAAGAGCTGGGGACGCTACTGGGACCGCTCCAGTTCCTGCTCCTCGTTCGTGCCGTCAACATTGGGCTGCCGCGTCATGAGCAGCGGGTTAGAGCGGTCCACTGGCTGCTCGGTGCAGCAACGATCGTCGGCTTGATCGCGCTGCTGCAGTTCGCGAACGTCGGTCCGACGCGGACCATCCTCACCTCCCTGACAGGTAGCAGTCTCTACGAGGGATCGCTGGCGGAAGGCGTCGGTCGCACCACCGGGCCGTTCAACATATGGCACGAGCTCGCTGGCTATCTCGTGCCGGCGCTCTTGCTTGCCGTCGGCCTGCTGGTGACGACCAGCTCCCGGAGAGCGCGCTACTGCTATGGATGCGTCATCGCCGTGACAGGCTTGGCGCTGCTGTCTACAGCGACCATCAGCCCGTTGATCGCAGCCGTTATCGGCGCGCTGTACATATTTTGGAAGCGGGGCATCTTGCACGTCGCCTTTGCCGGCCTGATCCCGGTTGTGGCGGTCGCGGCACTGCTTTTCGGCGGAAACTTCTCGGGGCGGGCCGAACAGCAGTACTCGGCCTCATCGGATACCTACCGTATTCCGTTTGTTCCACAGACGCTTGCCTTTCGCTATGCACTTTTTCAGGAACAAAGTGCCCCAGCCCTGGGGGGGAGGCTAGCGACCGGATATGGGCCCGATCTTCCCCCGCAGCTCACGCTGAGCAATTTCCCCCACACTGAGACCGCTTACGTGACCGTGTTGCTGCGCGGGGGCATCCCGCTGCTGGCAATCTTCTTGGTCCTGTTGCTTGTCGCAGGCCGCACGGCCTTGCGTCAACAGCGGGCTTCGCACTCGGATCTGGAGTGGTGTATCGCGACCGTGGCGCTGTACGTCACGGCGGCCTGGCTGGTGCTGCAGGTAATCGAGTCCTACCTGCTCGACGACGGGCCGTCTCATATGTATTGGGCTGTCGTGGGTCTGATGCTCGCGGGTGCTTCAGACCGAAGCCTCAAAGGGGATGATGGCCTAAGAGCCTGAGTACCCAGGCGATACGTAACCGATTCCAGCGGCGCCGGGCGGTACGAAGCTCCCACCAGAAGGCACGCCCTCTTGAACGCCTCCCGTAACGTCGAGGTTCGGCCATGTGGCGAAGGTGGTCCCGCTCTCCCTGCAGCTCAGACCGGAGCTGCTTCCCGGCCATACCGATGTGGCCAATGTCAATTCCGGTCGCGGCCGCACGAACATATTGGAGAAGGTCACCGGGAAGCTGGCGCACGAGGTTGTGCCCGGAGTCAGCCACAGCATGTATCCACCCTGTTCAAGCTGGGGTTCGGTGGTCGCGGTGATGTCGACGTTCGATATCTCCGCCGAGCCAATCGGGCCGAGGTCTTCCTGCAGCGTGAGTCCCTGGTAGTTGCTGGTCCCCGTCAGATGGTCGATGCGAAGATCCTTGACTCCGCCCCATGGCTGCACGATGTCACCGTGGAAGGCTTTCAGTCTTCCATGTACTCCGATAATGCGGAGGTTCTCCAGTTGAACCGTTGCGAGGGGCGCCGATATGTCCACGCCGTCGAATTCAGCTCCACCGGACCCTTCGATCTGAATGCCCTCGATTTGAACCGTTCCAGTGGCGTCCTTTATGTATATGCCTGTTCGCTGTGCGTTGTTGGCGGTACCCGGTTCCGTGCCCGTTGGGATCGTGATCGAGCCACCAATCATGACGATGTTGTGGCCGCCTTCCAACCAGGTCGCACCGATCTTCTTCGTCGAGGGTAGCTTGATGATGTAGTCGCGAGTGGGCGAAAGTGTGGTGTGCGTGTAGCCGGTGCCAAGTTCGATGGTCGTTGGGTTGACCAGTGTCGGTGGAGCCCATCTGAGGCGTTCAGTGTCAGCGGGAGCGGACGGTGAGTTGGGTGTGGTGGGCGAACTGGGTGTGGTGGGCGTAGTGGGTGCGGCGGGTGAGCCCGGCGTCGTGCCGCCGACCCCGGAAGCTGTCGGACCGGTAGCGAACGAGACTTCGTTCGGAGGGCTCGCAACTGAGATTTCCGGATTGAGTGGTGCTGGCTGTGGAGTCGGGGCGGACGTGCGCGGCCACTTGGACGCGACCGTGGTACCCGGATGTCTGCCGTTTGTCTTCGAGGCCTTCGGCGCACGCGCACGCTTACCAGAGCGCTTTGCGCTTGTGCGCTTGGTGCATCCGACTCGACGGCCTCGTCTGCGCGTGTGACAGCGCTTCCCTGCCTGACCGAGATGAGCCTTGCCGTGGCCTTGCTCGTGCAACGGGGCTGTGCTGTGAACGGTGACGAGCGCGCCAGCGGTGCTTCCTCCACCCACAAGGACGAACGCCAGCAGTGCACACGTGAGCGCCAGGCCATTGAAAGCGACGTTTTTCCATGCTCTCGTCGCCTTCCAACGCATGGATGGGGTTTCGACGAATCCGATGTTCGTCCCGAGGAGAGACAGGCCGTTTGGACGAACTTTGTAGGCGCTTTCAGTCGTCCGCTCCCCCTGATCCTATGCCGTCGTGCGAAGCTCCGCGCGTCTTGACGTCACCCGCAAATCGAGACGTAGCTCCGCCGGGAGCGCTTGCTCGCCGCTCACAGCGTTCAGACTGTGAACGTCGAATGATCCGAACGGCGGATGGTTTCGAGACGCATCGCCAGGTAGCTTCGCCTGGCCCAGATGGCTTAGTGCTCGATCCAGCCTGCGACAACAGGAGGAGCTTGAGATGAACGCTCGCGTGAGTGAGTCACACTGTCTGCGCGGTGCGTGGCGGCTGTGCGCCGCTGTCACGACCCTGCTCCTGCTGCTGATGTCCGGTACCGCCCTCGCGAGCGAACCTGGGTTTACTGCCGCGCCTGGATCGCCGCTGGAGCTGTCCGGGGGGAACTGTCGGGTCTTGCGTTCAGCCCCAGCGGCGGGCTGCTTGCCTCGGGCACGAGCATCTTCTCGGTGGCCTCTTTGGGTGCGCTGACCCCGGTCGGGGGACCGGCACCGGACCCCTACGCCGGCTCGGTCGCGTTCAGCCCGAGCGGAGCGTTCCTGGCCGCGGCCAACAGGGAGGGAGCCACTCCCGAAGGCGGGAACACCGTGTCGATGTTCTCGGTCGGCTCCTCGGGTGCGCTCACGCCGGTGTCTGGCTCCCCATTCACCGTTGGCTTCCAGCCGACGTCGATCTCGTTCAATCCCAGCGGCAACCTGCTCGCGGTGACCGCTGGCCCGTTGGGTGGGCCCGCTGGGCCCAGTGAGCTTTACGTGTTCTCGGTGTCCTCCTCGGGCTCGCTGACGCCCGTGGCGGGCTCGCCGTACAGCGTGAGCGCGAGTCAGGTGCTGTTCAGTCCTAGTGGCAACCTGCTCGCCACGGTGGAAGTCAACACCGGAGTGACGATCTTCTCGGTCAGCTCTGCGGGCGCGCTTACGAAGGTCACCGGGTCGCCGTTCAAGGCCTTCGGTGCAGCGGCCAGCGCGGCTGCGTTCGGGCCGAGCGGGAACCTGCTGGCCGTGTCGAACTTCAGCGGTGGCGTCACGATGTACTCGGTGGCGTCCTCGGGCGTGCTGACGCCGATCGGCAGCGGCCCATTCGATCCAACGTTTGAGACCAATTCTGTGGCGTTCAGCGCCGACGGAAGCACCGTCGCCGCCACTCAAAACGACTCACAGGGCGTGGCGGCGTTCTCAGTCGGCTCCTCCGGTGCGCTCACCCAGCTGTCCGGCTCGCCGTTTGCGACCTCCGCGCCGCCGACGAGCGTCGCGTTCGCTCCGAGCGGGCTGCTGGCGACCACCGATCTCGGCAGCGCGTTGACGGTCCTCGCGCCCTCCTCGACCTCCAGTGCCACCAATTGGGTCGGAGCCTTCGGGGCACGAGGGTATGACCTCGCCGGTTGGTCGGGACAGAGCGACGTGAGCGACCTGCCCGACGTCACCGCGACGCTCGTCAAAGGCGGTCGCTACGTGTGGGCCACGAACACGAGCGACACGCGCGCGCTTCCCAGTCCGGATGGATTGACGCGCACCGCGTCCGCCTACGTGGACTCCAGCCAGATCCAAGTCAAGCTGAGCTTCTCCGCCGCCTACACCGGCAACCTGCGCCTGTACGCCGTCGACTGGAACTCGCTGGGACGACAGGAGTCGATCGCCGTCGGCGGTCACTCGGTGATATTCAGCGGCCAGAACTGGGGTGCTTTCTCCCGCGGCCAGTGGGCGGTTTTCCCGATCAGTGTGGCGGCCGGTGGGAGCGTGACGATCACCGTGGAAAGGCTCGCTGGCCCCAACGCGGTGCTATCGGGGATCTTCCTCGGTGACGCGGGTCAGCCCCCGGCGAGTGCCGTCTCGAAGGCTTCGCAGGGCAACTGGGTCGGCGTCCACGGATCGGCGGGCTACGCGCTGGCGGGATGGAATGGTTCGACCGACCTCACGTCGCTGCCCGATGCGACGTTGGTCCTCCAGCGGGGCAGCCGCTACCGGTGGACCTCGGCCACCACCGAAGCGCGTGCGCTGCAAAGCCCCGACACGAGCACGCGTGTGGCCGCCGCGTACGTCGATCCCAACCAGATTGTGGTGCAGCTGACCTTCACCGCTGCCTACACCGGGAATCTTGAGCTATACGCGGTGGATTGGAGTAAGTTGAGTCGCCGTGAGACAGTGAGCGTGAACAGTCAGACAGCTCTGCTCTCGAGTGATTTCAGCGAAGGCGGCTGGATGTCGTTCCCGATCTCGGTGGCCGCCGGGAAAACGGTGTCGATCGTCGTGAATCGCACGGCCGGCCCCAACGCCGTGCTCTCAGGAATCTTCCTGGGATAGCTCGATCGGCCGGCGTGGTCCCGAAGTTCCCTGAGATCCTCGTTGTCGCGCACCGCGACTTCAACCCAGATCGAGGGTTACTGCGTAGTATGAGGGGGAATGTAGACGGCATGAAAGCGAGCGACAGGCTGAGCCGACCGCCCTGGGTACCGCCGATTCTCGGGCGGCGCGTCGCGGCTGTCTTGCTGGCGACCGTGGCGGCAACAGCATTGTTTGCCGCGCCCGCGTTCTCCGCCGCGCATCCGCCCACAGTCCACACCAACGGCGTGTCGAAGCTGACCTCTTCCTCGGTGATTCTCTACGGCCTGGTCAACCCGCAGGGTGAGGCCACCAACTACGTCTTCCAGTACGGCACGAGCGATACGTACGGAGCCCAGACACCGTTGGCCTCGGCGGGCGACGGTGCAACGACGATCAAGGTCAGTCAGGCGGTTGGGGGGCTGCAGCCCGACACCACCTACCATTACCGGATCCTGGCGAGCAACGCAACGGGCGCCGTGCTGGGGGCCGATCGCACCTTCACGACCGCCAAGGTTCCACTCTCGCTGCAGATAGCGGGCGTGCCCAACCCGGTGCTCTACAGCGATCCGTTCGCGGTGCAGGGCACGCTCTCGGGAACCGGTGCGGCCGGTCGTGCCGTCGCGCTGCAGATCAACCCGTTCCCGTATCTGGCGGGCTTCAAGGCGTATGGCAACCCAGAGGTCACCAGCGCCACCGGCAGCTTCTCCTTCCCGGTCTTGGGCCTGCTTGAAAACGCGCAGCTGCGCGTCGTGACGACCACCTCCCCGTACGTGTCGAGCCCCGTCGTGGTCGAGGGCGTCGCCGTGCAGGTCACGCTCCACGCGCGTCGCGTGCAGCGCCACCGTCGCGGCCTGTATTACAGCTTCTACGGCACGATCACCCCGGCGGAGGTGGGCGCGAGTGTGGGCTTCCAGTGGATTCGCTCAGGTGCGCCGTCGCTCAACCAGGGCGGCACCTTCGCCACGCTTGGCACCAACACCAGCTCGCGTTTTGGCACCGTTGTGCGCATCCGCCACCGCGGCATCTACAGGGCGCTGGTGGTGGTCAAAGACGGATCGCACGTGTCCGCCTATAGCGCGCCCGTGCGGATTCGCTGAGGTCCAGCGGCGTCAAGGTCCAGCGGCGTCATGCGGATCGCTGGCGCAGCGGGTCGTGCGACCCCCGGCATTAAGAATCTGTCGCTCGCGTAGGAACTTGGCTGGCTCGGACGTATTGAAGTATTAGAGGGTCCACGCTGCTTCGCCGCTGCGCGGGAGCGTGGGTAGACACCCCGTCAGGTTCATCGCCGCGAGAGGAGCACCGATGCGCACGCAGTCACGCCCACGCCGCTATGTAGCACGACACTGGCTCGTGTTGCTAAGGCCTGCGGTCCGCTACAGCGCGACCCGCGACGCATGGGTGCTGCGCGGGATCGGCCGCTCGACCGGCCCGGTGCTGCGCGTCGACCGGCGTGCTCGTCTGCATAGCCAGTCGCCGTACCGGGGCGCCGAGCGTCGCAGGGTCAGCGTAGCCGCAGATTAGGCGTTTTCTCGCCAGGCTTGGGCATTTGCGCGGACTGTTCTAGACAGGCATTTGCGTTATGTCGTATCGAAACCTCGCTTCGCGCCTTGGCTTGAGTGCCGGAACCGTGACGGCCATGTCGCATCGGTATGTCCGCATTATATGCGAACATACGTTCGATTCTGGACGACGTTAACAGAATGTAGATATCACATTTTAAGTGATAAGCTAATGCATAATGCGTGATAAGAACCGGATTGCCAGCGCGACACTGTTCCCGACCGATCATCCCCTCCTAGCAGATGCGATGATCGGCCGCGAAGACGACGTCGATCGGATGGCGATGGCGCTGATGGGGGGTGTGAACATCGTGCTTGCGGGTCCGCGACGCACAGGCAAGACGACGGTCGCCGACGCCGCCATGGCGATCTGCTCCGGCGAGGGGGCCTATATCGCCGCGGTTGACATCTTCCAGGCGCCCGATGCGGCTGTACTCGCTCGCCAGCTCACTCTCCAGTTGCTGGCAAACCGTCCCCCTCTCAACCGCGCGATCGCCGGTGCGCTTCACGCCGGGGGCAGCGTTTTGGACGCGCTGCGCACCACCGCCAGCTTCCGCGCACGCGAGGATCTCGGTCAGGACATCGAGGTCACGATCGAGCTGTCGCTCGCCGAACGCGACCCCCAGAGCGCCGTGCTCACGGCGCTTGCTCTCGCACAGCGGCTGGCCGACTCCGATGAGCGTCGGGTGGTCCTGTTTCTCGACGAGTTTCAGGACATCACGAGCAAACGCTTCGGAGACCACGAGGTGCTCACCCGTCAGATCCGCGCTGTTCTGCAGCGCTCCACGAGTGTGAGCGTGCTATTCACCGGCTCGATCGAGCACCTGATGCGCGACCTGTTCGCGCCGAGCGAGAGGGCGCTCAGCCAGTTCGGGAGCTTTCACGAGCTTGCCCTAATCACACCCGAAGAGTGGATTGCGGGCTTGCGCCGCCGCCTCGCGCTGGACAACACCGCGATCGCTGCGGACGCCCTCGTCCATCTGATCAAGCTCGGTGAGGGGCACCCGAGAGCCACGATGCTGCTTGCCCAGCAGGCTCACCTGACGAGCATCGAGGAGCTCTCGCACGAGATCGACAACGCGATGGTCGTCCAGGCGCTCGATCGCGCGCTCGGCGCGGAGAGGTTGCGCCATGAACAGCAGATCGAGCGGATCCGCTCCACCGGACGCTACAGCGAGCGCATGGCAATCCGTGTGGCCGCCGGCAGCGCGCTATATGCGCGCCTGCGGCCCGAGCAGGCCGCCCGGGCGCTCAACTCGCTGCGCGACATCGGAATCATCGATCACGGACCCAGGCCAGGGCAATGGTTCCTCACGGACCCGCTGCTTTGCCGTTATCTGGCCGCTCGGCTCGTTGGCTCCACCTAGGGGTTCTGCCGAAAACCCGTCTATCTGTATAGTCCCGCAAGTTATCCCGTTGATTGGCAAGGCAACCGGAGCCTAAGGACCGATGGTCGGCGATCCGCGCGATGCCTGGGCATACAGGATTGCCATCGGCGCGCTTGGACTGGCTCTGCTGACCGTGCTCGTCGGCGCGATCGTGCTCGCGGCTCTTGACGGGCCCACTGTGGTGAGCGACTCGAAGACTCAGCCAAAGCCTCATAGTGGCTTAGCAGCAAAGACAGACCCAAAATCTCATGCCGTCTCGATCAGCCCGACCGTGTCGATCACGTTGGCTGGCTCCGCCGATCCGGGTGGCTTGCGCATCCCGACCGGGCTCTACGTGCTCGGCGGTGCGCTCGTGGGCGCGTTGTTGGGCATCATGATCCCGCTGTCCTGGCCCTCGACGTTGTCGCTTGAACAATGGTTACGCGCAACGGGCATCGGTTGGCTCGCGGTTCCTGCCGCCGTTCTACCGGCGATAGCGCTCGTTCTCGTTATCGCTTGCCTTGGGTTCGCCAAAAAATGGGTGCCGCACGAGGATGTGGCGATTGTCGGCGCGGCGGCGCTGCTCGGCTTGCTCGTGCCGTCTCCGGCCAAGCGGTGGTAGCCGCGGACGATGGCCGGACAGACATACGAGCGGCTGCATGGGCAGGTGAACGCCGAGGGGGCAGGCACGCCCGGTCAGGCAGGCGACGAGCCGTTCAACGGGCTGATCCAGCACTCCTTCGCGCTGCGCATACCCAGCGACCTGAACGCGCAATACCTCAGGCGTGACATATCCGACCCCCGCGAGCTGCTGCACGCGCTCTTCGAGGCGCCCGGACGCGCCGGCGGGAAGCTCGGGTTTCGCATGATGACAGTTGGCGAGATGGCGCGCTCAGCTCCTGGAGGTGCGGGTCTTGTGCCAAACGCCGCCGATCACAGCCTGCTCGTCGCGCGAGGCGACGCGGCCGTCTCGCTCCAGGGTCTGCCGTTTCTCGAGGGCGCATCAGGCAAATACACATACCCTCTGCCGGCGCCCTTCTCATGGGCGGAGTCGACAGGCGGCGCCGCGCCGCCCAACGACCGAGTTGACTCGTGGGAGGGGTTCGTCTCCGTCGAGAAGGACCGGCATGGAAACAGGCTGGCGAACGACTTCCTGATTGTGGGGGATAGATCGTCGCCATGGTGTCCGCACGAGACAGACCCTGTGGCCGTGTCGTGGCTGCTCTGCCAGCTGCTTGCCCATCGCCGCTCGCGGCTGTTCGGGTTGTCGCTGGCGCGACGCGTGTTTAACGTGCTGCTACCCCACGCACTCCTGTGCTCCAGTCCCGGCGATCGGCACGACCGAGGCGACGGACCGTGCCCATTTGGGTCATGGATCGTGCAGCCCGCCCTGTCGCTCTTCCGTGCGAACGGGAACGACGAGTTCAGGCGGATCTTCTCGCTGACGCTGTTCATGATTCCGGTGACGGTCAAGGACAGCGCTACGGGCACGGGCGAGGGCGGGTTGAGTCGACCTGACTGTGACTACCCCGCGGGCACGGAGCCCGATGGTGACCAGCTGGTCTCATCCCGCCCGCTGAGCAAGGCCGAGATCTACCAGACCGTTCAGGCCGGCTGGAGCCTCACAACCGCGCGACCGCCCGGAACCAGACCGCTGTTTACGGTGAGCGGCCCCCTGTGCGACTACCTCTCCAAGCTCGATCCATCGATGGCGACATGGAAGGGCTTTGTGACGTCCACGGGGACCGCTGGCGCGGCGACCCATGTGACGTGGAGCGGGTTGACGCTTCGCAAGACAGCGGAGGCGATCTTCTTTGAGGCTGCGCTCAGGATGGTGGAGGGCCCGAGCGACAGGGCGGATCACAAAACCACCGAACAGGTCGGTGGGCAGGTGCTGACGGCGCTGTCAGCGTCGCGTGTCTCCTGCGTTGTCGCGGTGGACAAACACTTCGACGAGCAGGGGCTGTTAGGGAAGGAGGGTGATAGTGGCTTGCCGGGCTCCTTGGAAGCGCTGATGGCTGAGATTGCTGGATTAATTCGTCTGCGGCCGCGCAGGAGGTATCGCCTGGATCGCTTTTCCTTCGATGACACCACGCACGCCATCGGGGTGTTGCCTGCCAACAGCTGTGTTGTTCTCACAAGCGATGCGAACTCGCAGCTCGGCCGCCAGGAATCGGGCCTGCTGCAAGCGGGCTGGATCGCCTACATGGCTATCGGGGCCGCAATGGCGACCGGCATGGTGCGCTCGATCTACGACGACATCGAGAAGGTGGACGACACGAAGCCGAAGGAGGTCGCCAAGATCGAGCGCGAAGTCGTGGTGGACCTGCACGAGATTTACGACCTCGACATCACCTGGGAGCAGTACAGGCACCGCTATTACCTGCTGCGCGACCGCCTCGGGATCACGCGCGACTACAAGTCGCTGCAGGTCAAGCTGGAAGCCCTCTCGCGGGAGTCGAGCACCCGCTTCGAGGGTACCGCCCAGCGACGACTTATCTTGCTGACCGCCGCAATTGTCTTGCTCACGCTCGTGGTGGCGGTTATGACAGTGCTGGTGAAGTGACTCACTCCTCCAGCGAGCGCTGCAAAGCCTCCAGCACCCGCACCTGGTGCTGAGCGACACGCAACCCTGCCGAGGCAATCGCTTTGTAGGGGCTTGGCAAAACTTATCGCGAGCTTGTGTGTTGGATGGCGCATGGGAGCGAGGCACGGAGGCCGGATCGCCGCGAGGACGGCGGGCACGATTGCACTGCTTGCCTCGATCGTCGCGCTAGCGTCGTCGGCGAGCGGCGCGGAACCGGGTGCAGGCGTCGCTTTCGGCCCGTATCAGACGATTGGCAGCGCGCTTGGGGATCGCAGCGGTGTGCAAGCTGGAATGGACACGGCCGGTGAAACCGTGCTCGCGTGGAGCTCGTCGGTTGGCCCCGTGAGAAACGTGCAGAGCGCCACAATCGCCCCGGGCGCACTGTCGGCAGGGGCGACGACGACATTGAGTGCTGGTCTCCCAACCTCAGATCCGGTACTCGCTGTGGACTCGACGGGACGCGTGGCCGTGGCGTGGCTTCAGCTGCGCCACAGCGAACGAGAAGAAGGCGACGAAGCGCTGGCGCTGGATGTGCGCGACAGGTCCTCCACGGGAGCATGGGAAGCCACTCACGTGGCGTGGCGCCCGGCAAGAAGGGCCGGATACTCCTACGGGAGAATCGCGGTCGCCCTGGACTCGGCCGGCGACGAGGCGGTGATGTGGCTCACGAGCCGTCCCGGTGCGGGCGCCTCGGAGCTGATGGTGTCGACGCGCAAGGCGGGAGGCGCGTTCACCGCGCCCGTGACCCTGAAGAGCGACGAAGAAGAAGTCCCACCCGCGCTGGCGATGAGCCCGGACGGCGAAGTGACGGTGCTGTGGACCGACCATGACGATCTCCAGCTACTTGCCTCCAGCTGGGTCGCGGGTGACCTTCCTGGGCCGCCGACTGTACTCGAACAGCATAACGCAGCGGAACCGGCCGCAAAGTATGAAGGCCTGGGGGATCTGAGACTGATCGCAGACAGTTCCGGCGATGAGCTCGCGGTGTGGGTTTTCGGACGCGGCACTCCCGCTGGGCGTCCGCACCCCGTGGCCCTGCGGGCCGCTTGGCGGCTCCAGGGCTCCGGCTTTGGACCCACGCGCGCAGTGAGCGCTCCGGGAGTGGATGTGCGTGATCCGGCCGTTGCGCTCGATCCCGCGCACGGCGTGCTGATCGCGTGGGATGAAATAACCAGCGACGGGAGTGGGCCGCTCTTTACCTATGCGTCTGCGCCGGTGAACGCCGGCTTCCAGCAGGGCGCGGCGATTCCCGCGCCCGTTGGCGAAGAACCGACCCTCGCCCTGGATTGGCTGGCGGATGGGAGTGCGCTCATGTGGTGGCCTGCGGAAGAGCGCGTGTATGCCGCTCGCTGGATTCCCGGTCAAACGCTCGGCACGCCGGCTGCGATCGGCTCCTCCGAAACATCCAACAGCGCGGCGATGGCCGCCGGTGGTGCGAGCGACCCAGTGATCGCGTGGGTTGGCGATCCGACCTACGAAGCGACGGCCGAACAGGTGCATTACGTGATAGCCAGCGGCCTCGACGAGTCTGTCAACAGCACTCCGGTGTCCGATCTGCGGCTGCTGTCCGTCGAGCGGCTACTGCGAAAGGGCGACGCGGTTATCGTGGCCCGCTGCGCTGAGAATTGCCGGCTCACGGCATTGTCCAGGCTGGTGATTCTCGCTAAGCGCACGGAAGCTGGGGAGGGCGAGATCTACCGCGGCATCGGTGCCTTTCCCACGCTGCGGCGCAACCTGGTGGCTGGTCGCAGCGAACGTTTGAAGATCGATCTCACACGACGGCTGCGCAGACTGTATGTGCGCCAGTGTCACAACATGGCGATAGAAGTGCGGCTGTCGGTCAGGGGGACGGCGGGAGGCGACACGCGCCGAGTTACCCTTGCCGGGGAAGTCGGCGAAAACCCATGCCAGGGCGTGATCTAGTGAGACGATGCCTCACTTGTCTGCTGGCGCTGCCGCTTGTGGGCCTGTGTGTGGCCGCCTCGGCGCGCGCCCAGCCGACACTGATCACCGATTCCTATCAGCTGGCGGGTGAGCGCTCCGAGCTGGGGCTTGCGGGTGACGCGACGCTCGTGGGCAGTCCCGACGGTGAAACCACCAATCTCATACGCTCCTTCGCGCCCGGTCGTGCGCCGCAGGTGATAGCGCGCGCGAAATTGCGCCCGGTGAGCGGAGAATTCGGAGACTCGATGTACTTCGTCGCCTCTGCCACGAGGTTTGTGATGCTCGATCAGGGATTGAGCTTCGCCTATAAGGGCACAGGGGAGACAAGCTACGAAAAGCTGCTCTCCGGCGCCTTGGGCGCCGCGACGCTCGACCTGTCCACTGGGTGCGGGCTCGCTCCGAGTATCGACCAGGAAGTGGGTATCGAACCGGGGGTGCCGCGCCATTCGGCGATCGCGATCGACGGCGAAGTGGTGGCCTACGACAGCTTCGGATGTGTGATGGTCCGAGACTTCACCACGGGTCTTGAACGCGTAATACCGCTGGAAGCGACGCTTGCGCCGGTCATAGGCAAAAGCGTCCAGTATCTGAAGCTGGCGCAGATACTGAGCGTGGCCGGCAGGCTGGTTGCCTACCGCGCGAATCCGCCGGACGGCGAAGGCCCCGCCTCTGTGGTCGTGTACGACATCGACAGCGACCAGCAGCTCTATCGCGTGGCTCTCGCCGAATCGCAACCCACATCTGAAGATCCCGAACGTCCCACCTTTGCCCTGCAATCCGATGGCACCCTCGTGATCTCAAATCCGATCACCTGCCAAGCGACCGTCAGCACCATCGCCACGCCGGCGCCCATTCCCCTGGGCGTGCCGGCCTGTGAAGTGAATGCGTTGCGCGATGGGCGAGCCCTGCTTGTGACACCCGGTCCCGGCAGGGACCGTAGCCTGGCGTGGACCACCCTGCAGACACCCACCCTTCATCCGCTCGCAGATCTCGGTGTCGGCGCTGTACTCCAGCCTACGCCGGCGCAAAGCGACGGCTCAGAAGTGGTCTATGCGCTTGCGGGCTGTTGGGCACCGAGCGTGTATCGTGCTTTGCTGGCCGAACCGGGCACGCCCGCAAAACCGCCCTCGGGCTGCCCGGTGAGCGCTCCTCTCCACCGGGTCACACTGACCGCCAAGGCGCTGCGCTTTCGACTTCGCTGTTCGCTCGGGTGCGAAGGGGACTTCGAAGCGCGGATCGGCACCTCTCGGGAGCTACGCAGTAAGGAGGGCGGTGAGAGTATCACCGGATCGCTCCCCAATGTGTCGATCTCGCCAGGGGGCGAAAAGACCTTCTCGCTGCCATGCAGCGAAGAGGAAGAAGCCGCTCCGGCCGCTCGCACGCTCGCCCGCACGCTGCGACATGGGGCGCGCCTCGAGCTAGGGCTCGACTTCCACATCGACACCCCGGCCGGCAAAGATCTCGGGGACTACGAAGCACAGCAGCTGGGCATCCGCTTCAGCGAGTCCTCACGCTTGACTTTGCCGATACGCCTACAGTGAGCGCTGCAAAGCCTCCAGCACCCGCACCACGCGCAGCCCGCTGCGCCCATCCGAGCGCGGCGTCAGTCCCTCGCGGATGCACTCGATGAAGTGCTCGCACTCCAGGCGCAATGGCTCGGCGTTGGCAAGGCGTGGGGAGAAGCTCTCGCCGGCGCGCGTTATGTATTCGCCCCATGAGCTTGCGTCCTCGTCAAAGCCCTTGTCGTAGACGGTGAGCTTGCCCTCGGTTCGCATGTCGTCGAAGGTGGCCATGCGCCTGGATCCCACGACCGTGATGCGCCGCTCCTTGTGGGGGTCAAGCCAGGACAGGTGCAGGTGGGCGACCTGGCCGCTTGGGAAGCGCAGGTAGCAGAACACGACATCCTGCACACCCTCGCGCACATAGCACTCGCCGTGGGCGGAGCACTCGAGCGGCTCCTCGCCGATCAGGTGCAACACGACCGATACGTCGTGTGCGCCGAGGCTCCACAGCGCGTTCTCCTCGGCGCGCAGCTTGCCGAGGTTGACGCGGTTGCCATACACGTAATACAGCGAGCCCAGCTCGCCCTCCTGCACCAGCTGCTTCAGGCGCGCGACCGCTGGGTGGTACTCGAGCAGGTGGCCCACCATCAGGATGCGTCCGGCCTGCTCGGCCGCATCGACCGCGCGTTGGGCGTCGACGACCGTGGTCGCCAACGGCTTCTCCACAAAACAGTGCTTGCCCGCCTCGAGCACTCGCACCGCAAGCTCCGCGTGGGTGGGCACGGGCGTGGCCAGCACGACCGCGTCAAGCGTTGGGTCGCCCAGCAAGTCATCAAGCTCGCCGCTCGCCCGCACGTCCGGGAAAGAGCCCGCCAGCTTCTCGCGGACCTGTGCGGAGTCATCGCACAGCCAGGTCAGCTCGCAGTCGTCGAGCGCGGAGAAATTGCGCGCCAGGTTGGGGCCCCAGTAGCCGAGGCCCACGACCCCGACTCGGACCCTCATGGTGCGAGTCTCCCAATCGCGGCCACGACACGCTCGGCCGCTTTGCCGTCGCCATACAACTGTGGATGATTTTTGGGGATGGGTCGTGCCAGTGCCTGAAGGACGCGTTCGCCATCAAGATCCACGAGCGTGTTCCAACCCGTCTCCACTGTCTCCACCCACTCGGTGGTGGACCTCAGTGTTATACATCGCACCCCGGCAAGGTACGCCTCCTTCTGGACGCCCCCCGAGTCGGTCAAGACCGCACGCGCGCCTCCCAACAGCGTGCCGAACTCCACATAGCCAAGCGGATCGCACAGCAGCACGCCGTCCAGCAGCTCCAGGTCCGCCAGCAGCCCCGCCTCGTGCAGGCGCGCGCGTGTGCGCGGGTGCACCGGGAATACGACGCGTCCTTCAAGGGAGGCCACGACATCTACGAGCAACCGCAGGCGCTCGGGATCATCGACATTGCCGGCGCGGTGTGCCGTCAGCAGCAGGTAGTCGCCTGGCGTTAGATCGTAGGCGGCGAGAGCCTCACTAGTGGCGGGGGCGGCCGACTGCCACTGGAACGCAACATCGATCATCACATCCCCCGCAACCTCGATCGTGCCGTGCGCGGACTCCGCGCGCAGGTTCTCGGCTGCCGCCTCCGAGGAGCACAACAGCAGCTCGCTCATGTGGTCGACCAGCACCCGGTTGAGCTCCTCGGGCATCGCGCGGTCGAACGAGCGCATGCCAGCCTCCACGTGCACGACGGGCACGCCCTGCTGGGCTGCCACGAGCGCCCCGGCGAGCGTCGAGTTGGTATCGCCATACACAAGCACCGCGTCGGGCTTGCTCTCGGCCAGCAATGGCTCGAGCGCCGCCAGCATGCGCGCGGTCTGCGACGTGTTCGACCCACCGCCGATGCCAAGCTCGCGCTCGGGCGCGGGTAGGCCAAGCTCTGAGAAGAACACCTCCGACAGCGCGTCGTCGTAG
The DNA here is from genome assembly GCA_963715765.1 of uncultured Solirubrobacterales bacterium. Taxonomy (GTDB): domain Bacteria; phylum Actinomycetota; class Thermoleophilia; order Solirubrobacterales; family Solirubrobacteraceae; genus Palsa-744. Next base: position 1,273,475 of record OY970270.1, on the reverse strand, counting down.
TGCTGGCCGGTATGCACCAGCAGCTCCTCGTGTGCGGCGCGCAGCGGCCCCGACACGGCCGCGGCCTTGATGAACTGCGGGCGGTTGCCCACGACTGTGAGGATCTTCACGAGCGCAGCCTACGCGCCGGGGCAGTCGAGGATCGCCCGGACGCCGCCCGCGCGGGGCGGTTCGATCCAGCTACGCCGCAGCGCCCACCACCGAGGTGGACCAGTCGATCACCGATGTGGGTCGTACCACATGGCGGCTTAGACCCAGCTCCTTCGGCTCCAAGCCCAGCGCGAGGCCGACCAGCTGAGGGAGGTGCAAGACCGGCATCTTCAGCTCGCGTCCCACGACCGCCTCGACGAGCGGCTGCTGCATGTCGAGGTTGAGGTGGCACAGCGGACACGGGGTCACCAGACAGTCGGCATCGGCGTCCACGGCGTCGCCGAGATGGCGGCCCGCCTGCTTGAACGAGGCTTCCTTGTTCATCGTGACGATCGGAAAGCCACAGCACTTTCGCATGCCGGCGTACTCGATCACGGTGCCGCCCAGCGCCTCGATCAGCTGCTCCAGGTAGTGGTCGCGCGGGTGCTCCGCGTCGATGCCCAGGCGGTCGCGCGGGCGCACGATGTAGCAGCCGTAGAACGGTCCGACTTTGAGGTTGGTCAGGGGGCGCTTGACAAGCGAGCGCAGCTTCTCGAGGCCGATCTCCTCGACCAGCAGCCACAGGAAATTCTTGTTGGTCAGGCTCTTCTCATAGGTGAGGCCCTCGTCGGAGAGCGTGGAGTTCACCAGTGCCCTGTACTCGGCGTTCGCGTCCAGGCGTTCCTGGCACTCGCCCTGCGCGCCCTGGCAGGTAGAGCAGATGTTCATCATCAGCTCCGCTCCCTCCACTTGCTGGGCGAGCGCGAACGTGCGCGCGTTCAGCGTGTCGGCCAGCTCCTGGTTGTGCTCGGCGATCACACCGCAGCCGGTGCAGTTGGCGCGGTCGAGTTCCACCAGCTCGATGTCCAAGAGCGGCGCAACCTTCGCCATCGATCCGTGCAGCTCCGGGGTGAAGCCGCGGCTCACGCAGCCGGGCCAGTAGGCGACCTTCATGTCGTGCTCCCTTCGGGTGCTCGGGCGTCCGCGGTCATGCGCTTGTCTCAGGTCCGGGGTTCGGGGACGTGACGCCCACCGGCGTCTGCTCTGCGTCTTCGTCCTCGCCGCTCACATACAAATTCAACTCGTAGCGCTGTGGCCGGCCCTCGACCTTCGCGTAGATCTTCTGCACGGCGTTTAGATCCTGCTTGGGGATCTTGTGCCCAAAGATCGCGATCTTCGGACTGATCTTGCGTTTCATCACTCCGCGGATCGCGACCGGCAATGAGCTGAGCAGCTCCTTGCCCGCGGCGGGGTGGAACTTGCCAAACCACGAGTTGCCACCGTAGGAGCGCGGCAACATCTCGGCCTCGTGCAACAGTCCGTAGTCCTTGATCAGCGTCACGATCGTTTCCTCGTGGCGATGGCCGTTGTTGCGGTCCACGATGTGCTGGTCGGAGCCCGCGATCCGTCGCAAGCGCATGATCTGGCCCATCGGGTTGACGCCCTTCGGGCACGCCTCCACGCACTTGAAGCAGTGGGTGCAGTCATACAAACCCTGCGGGTCCTGGGAAAGATCGATCAGGCGCTCGCGCTGGGCATCGTCGCGCGGGTCGCCCACGAAGCGGTAGGCCTTCGCCAGCGCGGCGGGGCCGATGAAGCCGGGGTCCACCTCCATCGCCAGGCAGTCCGACACGCACGCCCCGCACTGGATGCACGCCATCGACTGGGTGATGTCCACCATCGACTCGCGCGGCACGATGTGCTCGCGCTCGGGCTGTGGGCCGTCGTTGATCAGCCACGGCGTCACGCGCTGCACCTTCTTCCAGTGCACCGCGTCCATGTCCACGATCATGTCCTTGATCACGGGCATGTTGCCCATCGGCTCGACCTCGATCGTGCCATCCTTGCTCGACGCACGCGCATGGTCGAGGTGCGTGTGGCACGCAAGACCGGGTTCGCCGTTGATGCGTACCCCGCAGGAGCCACAGATCGCCGCGCGGCAGGAGCAGCGGATGCCGATCGAGCCGTCGAACCTGGCCTTGGCCTGCAGGATGCCCTCCAGTACCGAGCGGTGGGGCTCGAGCTCGATCGTGTGCTCGTCCCAGTAGGGCGCCTGGCCGGACTCGGGGTCATAGCGGCGCATGCGCAATGTGAACTTCTCCGGCGGCTTGTGCGTCTCGGCCATCAGGCGCGCTCCCTCTCGATCGGGTGCTGGCGGGGCACGGTGTGGGTGCTGGTGACCAGCGCCATCAGTATTTCCTCTCCTCCGGCTGCCACTGCGTGAACGTCACAGGCGAGTAGCCGATCTCAGGGGTGGGCGGGCCATCATCTGTATTCAGGCTGACGTCGATGTGCTTGAGCCACCGCTCGTCGTTGCGCTCGGGGAAGTCGGTGCGGAACTGCGCGCCACGCGACTCCTTGCGCTCGATTGCCGCCAGCACGATCGCCTCGGCGCAGTCGAGCATGTAGCCCAGCTCGATTGCCCCCAGCACGTCCTGGTTGAACACGGTGCCTTTGTCGTCGATATACGCGCTCTTTGACTCCTCCTGCAGGCGCTTGACGACGCCCTGTGCGGTCTCCAGGCCCTGCTGGTCGCGATATACGGCGACGTACTGGTTCATCGTCTCGCCCAGCTCCTGCTTGATCTCAGATACCCGCCTGCCCGTACGCGGCCTCGCGATGATCTCTTCGATCATCTTCGCGTCATCGAACAGCTGTGCCTTTGAGATCTGTGGCATCGCCATCGACGCGGCGCGGGCGGCGGCGTGTTCGCCCGCGCGTCGTCCGAAGATCAGCGTGTCCAGCAACGAGTTGGCGCCGAGGCGGTTGCCGCCGTGCACAGACACGCACGCGACCTCGCCGGCTGCATACAGTCCCTCGACCGAGGTGGCGCCGTTTACGTCGGTCTTCACGCCGCCCATGATGTAGTGCTGGCCGGGGCGGATCATGATCGGCTCGCGCGTGATGTCCACACCGGCGAAGTCCTTGCCGATGTTGACGATCTCGCGCAGCGCCTCAAGAGTGCGCTTGCGCGGGACCTTCGTTATGTCCAGGTAGATCCCGTCTTTGTTGGCGCCCACGCCGCGGCCCTCGAGGATCTCGGTCTGCTCGGCGCGCGAGACCACGTCGCGCGAGGCGAGATCCAGCTTGTTGGGTGCATAGCGCTCCATGAAGCGCTCGCCCTCGGAGTTCAGCAGCACCGCGCCCTCGCCGCGTGCGCCCTCGGTGATCAAGAGGCCGTTCTCCACGAGCGTGGTGGGGTGGTACTGCACCATCTCCATGTCCATAAGTGGCGCGCCGATGCGATAAGCCTGAGCGATCCCGTCGCCGGTCACGATCAGCGCGTTGGTCGTCGGGCTGTACACCTGGCCGGCGCCGCCGCTTGCGAGGATCACGTTCTTGGCCTGCAGTATCTCCATGCGTCCCGAGCGCACGTCGCGCGCGATCACGCCGCAGCAGCGTCCCGCGTCGTCGCGCAGCAGCGAGGTCACAAACCACTCCTCGTAGCGCTCGACCCGTTCGTGGTGCTTCATCAGCTGCTCGTAGAGCACGTGCAGGATCGCCTGGCCGGTGATGTCGGCGACATAGGCGGTGCGCTTCATCGAAGCGCCGCCGAACGCTCGCAGGTCCAGTTCGCCGTCGTCGTTGCGGTGGAAGGTCACGCCGATGTGCTCCAGGTGCATCACCTCGTGCGGGGCCTCCGAGCACATGATCTCGATCGCGTCCTGGTCGCCGAGGAAATCCGAACCCTTGACGGTGTCATACGCGTGGGATTTCCAGTCGTCGGCGACGTTGATCGCGGCGTTGATGCCGCCCGCGGCTGCCACCGAATGGGAGCGCACGGGGTGGACCTTGCTAACGATCGCAACGCTGGAGCCAGCCTCTGCGGCGGCGAGTGCGGCGCGCTGACCCGCGAGACCTGCGCCGATGATCAAGACGTCGTGTGCCGGCATGGGCCGAGACTCTATATATCGGCGGCCGGTTGTAGCGCCGCGCGGATCTGTGCGACCGTCACGACCCCCCGCAACACCCCGTCGGCGTCGACGGCGACCATCCCGCCGAGTCGTCCAAGTGCTTCGCTCTTGAGCAGCGCCTCCAGCGGCTCCTGCTCGTCGATGCGCACCGGCAGATCCTGCTCGAGCACTTCGCCGACCTCGAGCGCCGGGCGCCCGGCGGCGATCTCCTCGTCGATGCGCTGTTCGCGCACGACTCCGAGGAAGTGGCGCGTGTGGTCGATCACCGCGAACCACGGGTGGCGGTAGCGCACGAAGAACTGCTCCTGGGCGTCGAGCAGCTTCAGCTCGGCGGGGATCGTGACGGGCTCGCGGTCCATGATGTCGGCGACCGTCACGCTCTGGATGCGCCGCCCGATCGCCCCCTGCATGACCGCGCCGCCCGCTGCCTGGTAGAGGATCACGCCAAGCAGCAGCGTGAAGATGCCGAAGCTGTCGCCCTCGAGCAGCACCAGCAGCCCGATCAGCCCGAGCACCATCGCGAACCCCTGGCCGGCGCGGCCGGTCATCTGGGTGCCGCGGTTGCGATCGCCGGTACGCCGCCAGATCGCCGCGCGCGCGATCCGCCCCCCGTCGAGTGGGAACGCGGGCACGAGGTTGAACACGAGCAGGATCGCGTTGATGAACAGCAGCCAGCCGAGCAACGCGAGCAGCGGCGTGGCGGTCACCCCCGCTTCGGCTTCGCGGGTCAGCACCGCGCTCGTCAGGTGGCTACCGCTGGCTGCCAGCACGATCGCGATTGCGCACAGCACCACGATTCCAAACGTCACCAGGGGCCCCGCTATGGCCACCTTGAATTCCTCGCCGGCGGTCTCAGGTTCGCGCGCGGGGCGCGCCATCCCACCGAAGAACCACAGGTCGATCCCCAGGATCGGGATACCGAGGCGGCGCGAGACGAGCGCGTGTCCCAGCTCGTGCAGGATCAGCGAGGCGAAATAACCGATCGAGCCGGCCACGGCCACCGCATAGGCGGTGCTGGTGGAGCCGCCGAGCACTTCATGGAAGTACTGCGAGAGGAAGAAGATCAGGAACAGCAGCACGAAGAACCAGCTCGCGCTGACACCCACGCGGATGCCGAAGATGCGAGCCAGCTGGATGCTGCCACGGGGGCGCATTGGTGCTCTTGCAGCCATCAGTTGATCTTAGGCCGTGGCGCTCAGGGTGCCGGCAGATTCTCGGGTTCAGACCTGCGGGCGGCCGCGCTCGATGATCGCCGCGAAATCCACACCGGGCGGCAAGGTGCCGTACTCGAGGCCCCCATCACCGCCGAGTCGCGAAGCGCAGAACGCGTCGGCCACCGCCGCGTCGCCGTGACGCACCAGCAGCGAGCCCTGCAGCGCCAACGCCATGCCCTCGACAACGCGGCGCGCGCGCGTCTCGAGCGTTGCTGGGTCTGAGAACTGGCGCTCGAGCCGCTTCACGTGCTCGTCCAGACGCGCGTCGGCGCCCTGCGCCTGCTTGATCTCGTGCATGAACACTTCGAGCGAGCGGGGCGTGCGCACCAGTGCGCGCAGCACGTCGAGGCTCATCACGTTGCCCGATCCCTCCCAGATCGAGGCCAGCGGCGCCTCGCGATACAGGCGCGGCATGCCCGACTCCTCCACATACCCGTTGCCGCCAAGACACTCCAGCGACTCAAACGCATGGTTGGGCGCGCGCTTGCACACCCAGTACTTGCCAACGGCTGTGGCCAGACGCTTGAACAGATGGGCGTCTGAGAGCTCGTCGCTACCCGGATCGGATCGGGTGGGGTCCGATACGTCGCCCGCTTCGTCATAGGCGCGCGCAAGGCGCATCGCGAGCATCGTGGCGGCCTCGGACTCGACGCACAGGTCGGCGAGCACGTTGCACATCAGCGGCTGGTCAATCAACAGCTTGCCGAACGCGGAGCGGTGGGCGGCGTGCCAGGTGGCCTGTACGACCCCGGCGCGCATCCCCGCGGCGCCGCCGATCACGCAATCGAGGCGCGTGTGGCCGACCATCTCGATGATTGTCGGCACGCCGCGGCCGGGCTCGCCCACCATCCGCACCCACGTGTCGTGGAATTCGACCTCGCTGGAGGCGTTGGAGTGGTTGCCGAGCTTGTCCTTCAGGCGTTGGATCGCAAACACGTTGCGGCTGCCGTCGGGGAGCACGCGCGGCAGCAGAAAGCAGGAGATGCCCTCTGGCTCCCCGCCGGGAGACTCGGTTTGGGCGAGCACCAGGAACAGGTCTGACATCGGCGCCGAGCAGAACCACTTGTGGCCGGTGAGCAGGTACTCGGCTCCCGACCCGCCGGCCCCCACCGGCCGTGCGACGCTGGTGTTGGCTTTCACATCCGAGCCGCCCTGCTTCTCGGTCATCCCCATGCCCGCGATCGCCGAGCCCTTCTCGCGCGCGGGGACCAAACGCGGGTCATAGGTGGTGGAGGTGACAAGTGGCCCCCATTCCTCCAGCAGCTCTGGCTGGGCGCGCAACGCTGGCAGTACCGCGAAGGTCATCGTGATCGGGCAGGCAAAGCCGGCCTCGGCCTGCATGGCGGTCATGTAGAGCCCGGCGCGCGCAGCGTGGGCAGCGGGCTCGGGGCTGGTCCACGGCAGCGAGTGCAGCTCGTGCTCGACGCCCAATTTCATCAGCTTGTGCCAGGCGGGGTGGAACTCGACCTCGTCGATGCGGTTGCCATAGCGGTCGTGGGTCTTCAGGACCGGCTTGTTCTCATTCGCCAGGCGCCCCCACAGCTGCTGTGGCTCGCCGCCGACGATCTTGCCGAGCTCGGCGCCGCGCGGCAATGCCCAGGAGGCGCCCTCGCGCTTGGTCGCTTCCACGAGCGGAAGGTTGCTCGAGAACACATCCACCCCTTGCAGGGGTGGCGTCTGGTTTGCGACCGTGTGGGTCTGCCACCCGGCGCTCGTCTCGGCTGGATCTGAGACCGTGGCCATACCGGAAAGGTTACCCCTCCACTGTGGCCATCCGCTATACCCCTGCGCGATAGCATCGCGACCCGGTCGTCGCGGACCGCGCGGGCGGGCTCAGCTCTGCCGCTGCGCCGTCCGGTTGGCGCCCGCGAACCGGACGGACCCCCAACGCGTCAAATACCCGAGGACCGACATATGGCCAAGATCAAGGTGCAGAACCCCGTAGTGGAGCTAGACGGCGATGAGATGACGCGGATCATCTGGTCGTTCATCAAGGAACAGTTGATTCTGCCCTACCTCGATATCGACCTGAAGTATTACGACCTCTCGATCGAGAGCCGCGACGCGACCGAGGACGCGATCACCGTGGACGCGGCCAACGCGATCAAGCAGTATGGCGTCGGTGTGAAGTGCGCGACGATCACACCCGATGAGGCGCGTGTAAAGGAGTTTGGGCTCAAGGAGATGTATCGCTCGCCCAACGGCACCGTGCGCAACATCCTCGGCGGCGTGATCTTTCGCGAGCCGATCGTTATCTCAAACGTGCCGCGATTGGTGCCCGGCTGGACCAAGCCGATCGTGATCGGCCGTCATGCATTTGGCGATCAATATCGCGCCACCGACATGGTGGTCCCGGGCGCGGGCAAGCTGATGCTCAGCTTTACGCCCAGTGACGGCGGTGAGCCGATCGAGCTGGATGTGTTCGACTTCCCCGACGGGGGTATTGCGATGGCTATGTACAACCTCGACGATTCGATCCGCGACTTCGCGCGCGCATCGATGCGCTACGGCCTCGATCGCGGCTATCCGGTGTATCTGTCGACCAAGAACACGATCCTTAAGCGTTATGACGGACGTTTCAAGGACCTCTTCCAGGAGATCTATGAGTCTGAGTTCAAGGGAGATTTTGAGGCTGCCGGCATCTCCTACGAACACCGCCTGATCGACGACATGGTGGCCGCTTCGCTGAAGTGGGAGGGTGGCTATGTGTGGGCTTGCAAGAACTACGACGGTGACGTGCAATCGGACACCGTCGCTCAGGGCTTTGGCTCGCTCGGACTGATGACGAGTGTGCTGATGAGCGCCGACGGCAAGACGGTGGAGGCCGAGGCCGCGCATGGCACCGTGACTCGTCATTATCGCGCCCACCAGCAGGGCAAGCCGACCTCCACCAATCCGATCGCTTCGATCTTCGCGTGGACACGCGGGCTCTCGGCGCGCGGGCGTATGGACTCGACGCCCGAGGTGAGCGAGTTCGCCGACACGCTGGAGCGTGTTTGTGTCCAAACCGTGGAGGACGGCAACATGACCAAGGATTTGGCGCTCTTGATCGGCCCGGATCAGCCGTGGCAGACCACGCAGGAGTTTCTTGCCTCGATCGATGAGAACCTCAAGCGCGCGATGGCGTAAGGATGTGCGCGCTCTGCTTGCCCCCGTCAGGGGGATGAAATACAGAATGTCCCCCAACCGCAACGACTATCGACCCCGACTTAGGAGCTGACACACGTGAGCAAACCAATACGAGTCACCGTCACAGGCGCCGCCGGACAGATCGGCTACAGCCTCGTGTTCAGGATCGCCAGCGGACAGCTGCTCGGCCCCGACCAGCCGGTTGATCTGCGACTGCTTGAGATCCCACCCGCGATGGGCGCGCTGGACGGCGTCGCGATGGAGATCGTCGACTGCGCATTTCCGCTGCTCGCCGGGCTTGACCTGCACGACAATCCCAATGACGCCTTCGACGGCGTGAACATCGCGCTGCTGGTCGGCTCGCGCCCGCGCACCAAGGGCATGGAGCGTGCCGAGCTGCTCAGTGAGAACGGCAAGATATTCACGACCCAGGGAAAAGCGTTGAACGAGCAGGCGGCGTCTGACGTCAAGGTGCTTGTGGTCGGCAACCCGGCAAACACCAATTGCCTGATCGCGATGAACAATGCGCCCGACATTCCCGATGAGCGCTTCACATCGATGATGCGCCTGGATCACAACCGTGCGATCGCGCAGCTCGCCGCCAAGGTTGGCGTGTCGGTCAGCGATGTCAGCAACATGGGCGTGTGGGGCAACCACTCCCCGACGATGTACCCGGACCTGTTTCACGCCGAGGTCAAGGGCGAACAGGCGGCAAAAGTGGTCGACGACCAGGCGTGGATCGAAGACAACTTCCTGCCGAACGTCGGCAAGCGCGGCGCCGCGATCATCGAGGCGCGTGGCGCCTCCAGCGCGGCCTCGGCCGCCAGTGCGGCGATCGACCACATGCGCGACTGGGTCGTCGGCACCAGCGAATGGGTCTCGATGGGCGTCGTCTCAGACGGCTCCTACGATGTACCAGAGGGCCTGATCAGCGGCTTTCCGTGTACCTGCTCCGCCGGCGAGTGGTCAATCGTGCAGGGCCTTGACCTGGACGCTTTCTCCCGCTCGAAGATCGACGCCTCGATCGCCGAGCTGAGCGACGAGCGCAGCACGGTTCAGAGCCAGGGGCTCATCTAAACAACCCCCTTAACGAAAAACGGCCGGGGGTCGCAGAGTGCGACCCCCGGCCGTTGACGTGAATCAGGCTAAATCAGGCAGGGTGCCAACCACGGCCCTGCTTCTTGATCTTCTTTTCTTGCTCCAAGCCGGGGAGTACGCGGTACAGGTAGTTCTGCTTGATGCCCATCTTTGCAGCCAGCTCGGGGATTGTGATGCCGGGCTGTCCGGTGACGAACGACAGGGCCTGTGCGGCACGCGTGCCACTGCCCTTGCGACGTCCCGCACGGCGACGGGGCGCTGCGGCCGTGGTGGTGCTGGTCGTCTCGGTGGCCGTGGCTGCCTTGGGCGGGCGGCCACGTCGTGCGCCGGTCGTGCGGCTCTTCGAGCCGCGCGGGCGGCCCGGTCCACGTCGGGCGGGAGCCGCGGCGGCAGGAGTGGCGGGAGCGGCGGCGGCACGGGGGGCCGAACCACCGACACCTGCCAGCGCCGTGGCTGCTGCCTCCAGCCTGGTGTACTCGTCGATCAGTGGCTTTAGCTCCGCCAGCCGATCGTTGATCTCTCGGCGCTTCTCGTCAAGAAAGTCAGTCACGATTGTGTCCTGTTCACTGGAGTGAATGCGACCCGACGATTCGGATCACACGGGGTTTTGCGCTTAACTCTACACAAGTTTCCATCAAGTCCGTGTACTTGTCATCCAGATGCAAGCGAATTACCAAGTTAGGTTCCCCCAAAATGCAGTGACTGCCGTCAACGCTCGAGCAGCTCGCGCAGGCGATCGAGTGTGCGTGTGGCCTCACGTTCGGGCATGCCACCTACGAGTGCGCGGCTGGCAAGTGCGCCGAGCGGGCCGAGTGGCGCGCGGAACTCGTTGCGATAGTCGAAGTGGGTGTGGCCGTCGCCCGAGGCGCGCAACCGGTACTCGGTGCGGGCGCGTGAATGGGCAGGGCCGCGTCCTTCCCAGACGGCGTGTGTGCCCTGCTCGCAATCCATCAGCATCCAACGTACATCGAGGCTCACGCCTCTGAGGTGGATCTGCTGCTCCATGCGGTAACCGACCCGCGGTGGGCCATCGTCGCTGCTGCGCAGCTTGCGGTGAATCGTGACCCAATCGCCGAGCCGCGTGGGGTCCATCACGACATCCCACACCGCGGTCGGCGGTGCGGCTATTTCGATCGATGCTGTGACGGTGCTCATCGCGTGGCCGATGCTGTGATGGTGCTCATCGCGCGGCGAGTGGTTCTACCTTTTCCCACTCATGCAACGCATGTTCTACGGCAGAGTCAAATGAGTGCAGCTCCACGTCCAGGATATTGGCCGGATCCTCCCCGATGGGCAGCAGATCGCCGGTCAGCCCTTCCATCAGGGGTAGCACCAGCTCCGCGCGCTCGCCGGCGAGTGAGGCCGCCAGACGAGCGATTATTGGTGTGAGCGTTAGGCCAAGTCCGACGCTGGGGCGGGCGATCATCATCAGATCGGCGATGCGCTCCACGATCTGACCGTAGCTCAGCACGTCGGGGCCGGCGGCGTCGAGCGAATGTCCGGAGACCGAGGGATTGGAGACACATTTGAGCAGCATCTCAACGATGTCGCGCTCGTCTATTGGCTGAATGCGAAAGCGCCGCCAGGCGGGAAGCGCCAGTACCGGCATGCGTTCGACGAGCCGCACGAGAAAACGAAACGAGCGCGAGCGCGCGCCGATCACGACCGTTGCACGCAGCGCTACGGAATCTGAAATCGCCTCGAGCAGGATGCGCTCGACCTCATATCTGCTGGCGAGATGGGTGGAGCCCGCGCGTGGACCGCCGAGATACACGATCCGGTCCACCCGAGCCGCGCATGCGGCGTTTGCAAACGTTTGCGCGGAGATTCGCTCGCGAGTGGGGAATGGACCGCTCTCGGATGGCTCCATCGAGTGGATCAGGTAATACGCGACATCCACCTCGCGCATCGCGCGCAACACGCCCGCTCCGGTGAGCGTGTCGCCGATCACCAGCTCGACATCGTCGAGGCTGGCCTCGGGGAGCCCGACATCTGTGCAATATGCAAGCGCCTTTTGTACACGCTCCCGGTCCCGCGCAAGAGCGCGCACGTGGTGGCCCTGCTCGAGCAGGCGCGGCAGCAGCGCCGAGCCGATGAATCCGCTGGCGCCGGTCAACAGGATGCGCATCGCCTTGGATGATGACGACTTCCGCTCGTGCTCCGTGAAGTTCTCCCAAAATGCGAAGTGGTCGCGCCGATCGTCACAAGCGCGAGACCCAATTTTGGCTATTTGCGGATAGCAAGACGTTTTCCCCGCGGTTTGCGAGGAAGGCTTCCGCGGGGCACTTGAGTGCCTGGCGGAGGAGTGCTTTGATGCTCTACTCGATCAGCGAGCCGCGAACCAAAGGGGAGTCAGTGCCGAGGAAGCAGAGCAGGCAAGCCACGCGCAAGGTCACATGTGACGATTGCTACTTCAGGTGCAACCTGCTGTGTGCACTGGAGGTGCAGGAGCCCTGCGCCACATTTCGTCCTGCCGAGGCGCGGCTCGCGCCCCCCCAGCAACTGCGCTTCGTGTTCCGTCAGGAGCGCCGCTCGCGCGCCGCGTGGGCGTTCCCCTCGGCGCAGGAACAGGCGGCGCTGCACGCCTAGAGGCTTGATGTGGGTTTATCGTCCGTCGTAGGCGGCGAGGGCGCGTGGTGGGCGTCCGGTGAGGAGGTTGATGTGCATGCCGAGTGTGAGGGCAAGGAGTCGTTGGGCGATGCGCTGCACGAGCCCGGCGAGTGTCTTGGCGAGGTGGTCTTCCAGGCGCATCTGGCGCTTGAGGTTGGCGAAGACGCTCTCGATTACCAGGCGGATGCGTGCCTTTGCGACCTCGCCCGGGGGACGCGGACCTGGGCGGTGGCGCTCGGGCGTGATGAGCTGGATGTCGATCAGCTCCATGCACTCTTGGTACTCCTTGCCCCAGAAGCCCTTATCAGCGAACAGCGTGCTGCCGGCGTGAGCCGCGGCGAGCTCCAAGGCGCATTCGCGCTCTTGCCCGGTCTTGGGGCCCGTGAGGTCGTAGCCGACCGGGACGCCCTTCGCGTCTGAGATGAGCACCAGGCGCATGCCCCACACGAACAGGCTCTTCGATGGGCAATAGCCGTAGCTGGCGTGCCCAGCGAACTCGCTGAGCGAGCGGCAGCCTGGATAGTTGGCGCACGCGATCAGCGTCCCGTCCACTAGCCGCACCTGTCCGTCGGCGATCAGCTCGGCGACCATCATCTGCACCGTGGTTATCTGCGGTGTGAGCCGTCTGAGTCTGCGGTTGTACTGGGACTGGCCGGGCAGCTCGGGAAAGAACCCTGGAAGCAGCCGACCGATCACCCCCAAAAACTGGCGGTCTGAACAGGTCCCTGTCACAGCCTGAGCGACCGCCAACGCGATCAGCTCCTGATCGGTGACCTTCCCGGGCGGGCCGGGGCGAGGAATCGACAGCGAGCAAGCGAATACGTAGGCTGCGACAACGAGGGTCTCCAGCGAAGCGTCCATCTCGTGCTCCAATCACGAGTTGACAAAGCTGGAGGCCCTCTTCTTATTCCAACACCACGATTCCTGCCCACGACCCCAACCCGCATCAAGCCTCTAGTCCGTCTTTTCCGCGTGCCGCGCGATCCAGTTCGCCCCCGGAGTGTCGCTCAGGCCGTGCGCGATGATCGAGCAGAACACCACCAGTGCGGTGAGGTCGAAGATTCGCTGGCCGTTGGCTATGTGCTGGTCGAGAACGAGCAGTGAGAAGGTCATGGTGGCGACTCCCTTTGGGCCGAACCAGCCCATGAACAGTCTCGTTTGCGGATCGGTGCTGGTGCCGGTCAGTGCGATCCACACTGCCAGCGGCCGTGCGATCAGAAACGTGACGGCGACCAATACGAGCGCCTCCCAGCCACTGCTCGTGAGCGCGTGCAGCGTGAGCAGCGAGCCGAACACCACGAAGATCCCGAGCTTCACGATCTCGACTATCTCATCCGCGCGCTGCTCGAAGTGGCGGCGCAGGTCCGGCCGGCGCACCCCGAGCACGATCGCCGCCACGAACACCGCGATGAAGCCGTTGCCACGCGGAGAGAGCACCGTGACGCCGTAGGTGGCAAACGCCACCCCCAGCGCATACAGCGACTTCTGGTGGGAGGGGATCGGATGCTCCAGCGGGCGTTTCCTCTCACTCGGCATCAATAGCGAGGCGCAGTAGCCGATCACCAGCCCGTAGAGCAAGCCGAAGCCGACATCCTGTAGCACGAAGCGCCACCACACGAAATCGTTGGATTCGGTGCTGAGCGCGGCAAGGAAGGTGAGCACCGCCGGCAGCGCGAGGCCGTCGTTGAGGCCCGACTCGAGGTTCAGCGAATGGCGCACCAGTCGCGGCACACGCGGGTTGGTGACGATGTTCGACGTCAGCACCGGGTCGGTCGGAGACAGCAGCGCCCCGAGCAGCAGCGCCTCGGTCCACGTCAATTTGACCAGCAGGTGCGCCGCCAGCGCGACGATCGCCGCGGTGATCGGCATCGCGATCGCGAGCTTGCGCAACGGCAGATGCCACGCCCGCTGCAGCATCTCTCCCTCGACCTCCAGGCCGTCGCGAAACAGGATCACGATCAGCGCCGCGAACGCGAGATCCTCGACAAAACCCGACTGGGCGCGGAAGCTCACCAGTTGCAAGCCGCCGTCGCCGACCAGGAAACCCGCGAGCACGAACAACGCCGCGAGCGAGAGGAACGAGCGCTGCGCCAGCCCGGAGGCGAGCGCGCCCACGATCAACAGCGCGCCGAGGAAAGCCGCGGTCGCTTGGAAGCTGGGCACGCGCCTAGCTCCTCACGCGCGCAAAGGTGAGCCGATCGAGGCTGTGACGCTTGCGGTGATCACAGGTATGACACTGATCATCGCGGGTATATTGGACGTGATCGGCAAAGCTCTCAGCGAGGCGGTGGCGCAATGGCGGCAAAAGACAAGATTGGCAAGGCCAGTGATGCAGTGCGAAACAACGATTACCTCAAGCGACTGATCGAGGACGAGCAGTTGCGCGAGAACCTGCTGCTCGCCTATGGCGCGGCACGCAGCGCCTACGGGCGCATGAGCAACGGCAAGCCCGCGAGCAAGGCGCTGTTCGAGGATCGCAAGCTCCAGAAGGAGCTCTCCGAAGCCGCGCACGCCCTGCGCGACGCCTCGTTTGCGATCCGCCAGCCCCCGGCCAAGCCCAAGCGCAAAGGCGGCCTCGGTCGCACGCTGGCGCTACTGGTACTCGGCGCGGTCCTGGCGCTCGCGCTCAGCGAGGATCTGCGCTCGAAGGTGCTCGACCTGCTGTTTGGGGCCGAGGAGGAGTTCGACTACAGCTCAACCACTATGCCCGCCGCGGAGTCCCCTGCGCCGGTGGACGTGTCCGCGGCGTGAGCAGCACGGCATCCGCGGTGCGCACCCTGGCGGGCACAAGCGAGCGCGTGGACTCCGCGGGGTCCGCCACGCGCTCGCTGTCCGGCGAGAAGGCCCAGCGGATCGTCGAGGCGATGCGCCACAGCGTGGCACGGCGCGGTGTGGCGGGCTCGACGTTTGACCATGTCTCGCGCGAGGCCGGTGTCTCGCGCGGTCTGTTGCATTACTACTTCGGCACCAAGGAGCAGCTGCTGGTGGAGGCGGTGCGCCGCGACTGCGAGCTGCGCATCGAGGCGCTGGAGCAGCGCCTGGCAGGCGCGCAGACAGCCGACGATTTCATCGCGCTGCTGGCCCAGAACCTGCAGGAGACGATCAGCGAAGATGCGGATTTCGTGACGCTGGTGTTTGAGCTGTTCACGCTCTCGCGGCGCAACGCCGACATCGCCGTCGAGTACGCGAGCCTGTTGCGGCGCATGCGCGAGCGGCTGGCCGGGATGCTGGCCGCCGCGCAGCACGAGGGAGTGCTGCGCCTGCACGCTGAGCCGGATGCTGTTGCGGACATCCTGTTCTCGCTCGGCGATGGCTTTGCGCTGCGCATGATCTCAGAGCCCGACCGCAACTTCAGCGCGTCGATTCAGGCCGGCATCGAGTGCGCTCGCTCGCTGCTCGCCGACTGACCGCGCGGGCGTCCTCTTATAATCGGGGCTCATGCCCATCTACGAGTACAGACGACCGGACGGCAGCACCTTCGAGGTGCAGCAGTCCTTCAGCGACGACACGCTCATCAAGGACCCCGACACGGGGGTGCCAGTCGAGCGCGTGCTGCACGCGCCCGCGGTCCACTTCAAGGGCAAAGGCTTCTACAACACCGACTACGGCACGCGCAAGCGCCAGCGCGAGAACGCCGCGTCCAGCGATTCGTCCTCCTCCGGCTCCTCGGGGGAGTCCTCCTCGAGCGAAGGATCCTCAGACTCGTCCTCCGCGGGCGACTCGTCTTCTAAGGGCGACTCCGCCGGCAAGGGCGAGAGCAAGAAGAGCGAGTCTGCGGGCAAGTCGGAGAAGAAAGCCGGCGAGGCAAAGCCGGTCGCGGCAGCAAAGTAGCGGCCCCAGTCGCGGAATAATCTGTCCCGTCCGAGGGGCTCAGCCCGCCATGAAGCGCGCCACGTCGGCACGACGCGCGCTTTCGGAGATCGTGAGACCTTCTTCGCCGCTGGGCAGCGTGGTCTGGCCGGTCGGCTTGAGCACGCGCGTTGGCGGCGTGCCGGTCACGGCCAGCGCCGCAAACATCCCGAGCAGTTCGGCGCCGCTCATGTCGGAGATGATCGCCGGCGGCGCGTTCCATGCGATCAGCGGCAGGCGCAAAAAGCTTGACGGCGAGAGCAGCTGGTTCTTCATATCTGTAAACAGCGCCTG
Organism: uncultured Solirubrobacterales bacterium; assembly: GCA_963715765.1. Lineage (GTDB taxonomy): Bacteria > Actinomycetota > Thermoleophilia > Solirubrobacterales > Solirubrobacteraceae > Palsa-744. The sequence continues at coordinate 1,257,238 of OY970270.1, read as the reverse complement.
CTGGTGTTCCTCGCGCTGGATGTCGGTCTCATTCGGAGCGCACAGGTTCTCTCGCGTGCGGGCCAGCGCGAGCGCCTGCTTGCCGTCGATGTGGTGGGTGCCCGCGCTCAGGCGCAGCGTGAAGCCGCCGTTGGCCGCGCCGCCGTCGAGGTTGGAGACGATGCAGCCGCCGCTGTAGTTGACACCGCCCATCGCTTCGATCAGCTGCGGGAAGTTTTCGAAGTTGACTTCGACCACGTGGTTGATCGGAATGTCGAGCCAGCGCTTGATCACCGACACCGACTCGGCTGGGCCGCCGTAATCATGGGCGGCATTGATCTTCTGCAGGCCATGGCCAGGGATTTCGACAACCGTGTCGCGCGGGATGGAAAGCCGCGCGGCGTGCCCGCCCCCGGTGCGGATCAGCATGATCGTGTCCGAGCGCCCGAAGCCGGTCGTTTCGGCACCCGGTTCCCTGCTGTCCTTCTGGCGGCGGTCGGAGCCGAGCACGAGGATGTTGTTGGCCGAGGTCAGCGGATAGCCAGCAGGGTCCAGCACGCTCGCGACGTTCGAGGGCAGCGAGGTGCGCTCGAAGTGAGCGCTGATCAAAAACAGCACCAGCGAGAGCAGTAGCCAGGCGAACACCAGTGCGAGCAGGCCGACGACTATCCGCTTGGGGGTAACGCGCTCGCTTGTGCCCTTCAGGGTGCGCCACGGGCGCCGGCCTGTTGCGCTTGCGCCTGTCCCTCGCGCGCGTGGGGTGGCACCGCTTCCGGCGGGTCCCACACCCGGCTTGCGTGGCTGGCGCGGGGCCCTGGGTGCGACGCTTTGTTCCAGCTCGTCCTCATGCTGTCCCGGCAGGCGGGGGACGGCGCGATAGCGCTTGTAGTTTGGCTTGTCGTTCGGGTCGCGTGTCACTGATCTGTGTTCGCTGGCTGGAGTGGGGGCTTGCCGACGGGCGGGTGGACGCAGGCTGGGCCGATCGGGGGCTGCTATCGAAGTTCGCCGGCGGGCGGCGGGACCCTATATTCCTCGGATGAGCACCCTGGATGGCGCAGTAGGGCGGCTGGTGGTGTGTCCGACTCCGATCGGCAACCTGGGCGATGTGACTCTGCGCGTGCTGGATGCGCTGCGCGAGGCGGATGCGATCGCCTGCGAGGACACACGGCGCACGCGCGTGCTGCTCGATCGCTACACCCTCCAGGGTGCACCCTCTCGGACACGCCCTGAAGGGCAAGGGCCAACAGGCGAGGTCGCCGCCAAGCTCGTCAGCTATCACGAGCACAACGAGCGCGAGCGCGCCGCGGAGCTGCTGGGACGGATTAAGGCCGGCGCCGTCGTCGCTCTGGTCTCGGATGCGGGGATGCCGCTCATATCGGATCCGGGCTACAGGCTGGTGCGTGCTTGCATCGAGGCCGGTTCGCCGGTCGAAGTGCTACCGGGCGCGAGCAGCGTGCTCACGGCGATCGTCGCCTCGGGCCTGCCGCCGGAGCGTTGGTCGTTTGTCGGCTTCTTGCCGCGCAAACGGGCCGAGCTGGAGCGGATGCTGGTCGGCGCGTCGGAGACGCTCGTCGCGTTCGAGTCCCCTCAGCGTCTTGCCGCGACTCTGGCTGTGCTCGCCGAGCACGATTCGGGCCGCCCGCTGGCGGTCTGTCGCGAGCTGACCAAGCTCCACGAGGAAGTCAGGCGCGGCAGTGCCGTGGAGCTGGCGGCCTTCTACGCCGAGCATCCCCCGCGTGGGGAGATCGTGCTCGTCGTGGGAGCCGCTGTGGCAGGGAGCGCCGATCGCGAGCAGGCACTGAGGGCGCTAAGGGCACTCCTTGACGCGGGCGCGCGCGCACGGCCGGCGGCCGGGGTCGTGGCGAAGCTCACGGGCGTCGCAGCGAACGAGCTGTATAGGGCGCTTACGGACCCATGAGCTTCCCCGCGCCGCGTACCATCGCAACGCGCCAGTAGCCTGGGATCACGATGTCGTTCTATGTGACCACCCCGATCTACTACGTCAACGCGGCGCCTCACCTGGGGCATGCGTACACGACGATCGCCGCCGACGTGCTGGCGCGCCACCATCGCCAGCGCGGCGAGGATGTGTTCTTTTTGACGGGAACGGACGAGCACGGTGAGCCCGTGGCCGACGCGGCGCATGCGCTCGGCGTGGAGCCCCAGGAGCTCGCCGACCGCAACTCCGAGCGCTTCCGCGCACTGGCTCCCAAGATCGCGGCAAGCAACGACTTCTTCATCCGTACCACCGATCCCGAGCACATGCGGGTGGTGCAGGACGTGCTCTCGCGGGTACGCGAGAACGGATACGTCTACATGGGCACCTATGAGGGCTGGTACTGCCCCAAGTGTGCTGACTTCAAGGCCGAGAACGAAGTGGAGGAGGGCGAGCTGTGCCCGATCCACCATGTCAAGCTCACGCGCGAGCGGGAGGACAACTATTTCTTTGCGCTGTCGCGCTTTCAGGAGCCGCTGGAGCGCCTGTATGCCGAGCGCAAGGACTTCGTGGCGCCGCGCAGTCGCTACAACGAGGCGCTGTCATTCATCAAGTCCGGTCTGCGCGACGTGCCGCTTACGCGCCACAAGCTCACCTGGGGCGTACCGGTGCCGTGGGACGAACAGCACGTTTTCTACGTTTGGTTCGACGCGCTGCTCAACTACTACTCAGCGCTGTCCTACGCCCCGTCGCCGGCGAAGGAGACCGGCGCAGCGGTTGGTGTCGAAAATCGCGATGGCCCCCTCTTGCGAGCGGGGGCAGCCGATTCAGACACCCTCACCGACACCTTTTGGCCCGCCGACGTGCACCTGATCGCCAAGGACATCCTGCGCTTTCACACCGTGTACTGGCCGGCGCTGTTGATGGCCGCCGAGATCGAGATGCCAAAGCGCGTGTTTGTGCACGGCTACCTGCTGATGGACGGCGAGAAGATGAGCAAGTCGCTTGGCAACGTGCTCGATCCTTTCGCGGTGATCGAGCGCTTCGGCGCAGACGCCTTGCGCTTCTATCTGCTGCGCGACGTGCCCTTCGGCCAGGACGGATCGGTCTCCACGGCATCCTTCGAGCAGCGCTACGAGTCGGAGCTGGCCAACGACTACGGCAATCTCGCCAGCCGCACGCTGGCGATGATCGCGCGTTACCGCGACGGGGTGGTGGATGAGGGCGAACCCGACGGTCTGCTCCAAGCAGACTTCGCCGGTCTGCCAGAGCAGGTGGCGAGCTTGCTCGATCGCGTTGAGCTGACCAACGCGCTCGATGAGATCTGGCAGCGCGTGCGTCGCCTCAACCGCTACGTCGAGGAGCAGGCACCGTGGCAATTGGCCAAGGATCCCGAGCGCGCAGAGGATCTCGACCGCGTGTTGCGCACGCTTGCCGAGGGATTGCGAGTTGTCTCAGTGCTCCTGCATCCCTACCTTCCCCAGGCAACCGAGAAGCTGCTTGCGGCGCTTGGCGCCCCTGACCTCTCCTTCGCCGGAGCGGACTTCGGTGCAGGGCAGATCATCCGAGCGCAGAAGCTGGAGCCCCTGTTCCCCAAGAAGGATGCCGGTGAGCCCGTTGGCTCCTCGGCGTCTGTGTGAGCGGGTTTCGATCCGAACGATGAAAAGCCGAACATGATCGACAGCCACACCCATCTCTACCTGTGTGAGGAGCCCGACGTCGAGCTGGTCGAGCGGGCCGTGGCGGCCGGTGTCACGCGCATGCTCACCGTTGGCACCAATGGGGCCTCCTGCCGCGCCGCGCTGGCGGCGGCTGAGACTTTTCCTCAGGTGTACGCGGCGATCGGCCGCCATCCCAACGAGGCGCGTGGCTTCGACGACGCCGACCTGGCCGAGCTGCAAGCACTGGGTTCCCACCCGCGCTGCGTCGCGATCGGCGAGACGGGTCTGGACTATTACCGCGAGGACACGCCGAGGGAGGACCAGCAGCGCGCGTTCTCAGCACAAATCGAGCTGGCCCGGACCACGGGTACGCCCCTCACAATCCATACAAGAAACGCTGACGAGGACACGCTCGCACAGCTTGCCGCTGAGGCGCAGGGGTTGAGTGTCGTGATCCACTGCTTCTCGATGCCCGACCGTCTGGAGGAGTGCGTGCAGCGCGGCTACATGATCTCCTTCGCCGGCAACGTCACCTACAAAAGCGCAGCCGACCTCGCCGAGGCAGCGCGGCGCGTGCCGGCAGAGCGCCTGCTGGTTGAGACCGACGCGCCGTATCTCACGCCGCAGGTGGTGCGCAAGCAGCGCAATCAGCCCGCTTTCGTGGCGCACACCGCGGAGTTCATCGCCGAGCTGCGCAGCGTGTCCGTAGCCGAGCTCAACGCGACGGTGGAGCGCAACGCCGAGCGCATCTTCGGATGGTGAGCGCCCCGACGAGGGGCAGGGGCCCCATGCGTGTGCGCCCCAAAGGCGCCGGGCAGGCGAGTCGACGCGGCAGAGAGCTGGGACAGAATTTCTTGCGCGACCCCAACATCCTCGGGGTGATCGGGCGCGAGGCGGAACTTCGCTCTCCACAGTCGCCACCTCCGGTGGAGACTCTCACTCCGCACGAGCGGGAAGCGGGGGATGTGGTGCTCGAGGTCGGAGGCGGGGATGGAGTGCTGTCGGCTTACATGGCACCGCGGGTGCGATGGCTGCACGTGGTGGAGCTCGACGAGCGCCTGCGCGATGCGTTGGAGAGCAGCGTGGCCAAGTGTGACAACGTGTCTTTGTGGTGGGGCGATGCGATGCGCGTGGACCTCGCCGCGATGCAGCCGGCGCCGACCAAGATGGTGGCGAACCTGCCCTACGGGATCGCGGCTGGGGTCGTGTTGCGCACGATCGAGCAGCTGCCGGAGGTGGGCCTGTGGTTGGTGATGGTGCAGCGCGAGGTGGGCGAACGGCTGGCGGCCAATCCGGGTAGCGGCGTGTATGGCGTCAGCTCGGTGCTGGCGCAGCTGGCGGGCGAGGTGAGAGTGGTCAGGGCGATTCCGCGGACCGTGTTTCGTCCCGTGCCAAATGTGGATTCTGTGTTGGTCAAGATCGTTCGCACAGCCGCTGCGCCGACGCTCGCGGTGCGCAAGCTCGTCGGCGGCGCCTTCGCACACCGGCGCAAGGCACTCGCAAGATCGCTTGTGCTCTCAGGGACGCAGCGCACGCGTGAGGAGATCCGCGCGGCGCTGGTCGAGCTCGGCCATCCCGCCGACGAGCGCGCCGAGCGACTGGCCCCATGGGAGTTCGTCGAGCTGGCGAAGGCGCTGGAGCTGTGACCGAGTCACCGCTTGCCCTGCCGTTGGGCGCGCTGGCTCCTGCAAAGGTCAACCTGGGTCTGTTCGTCGGCCCGACTCGCCCGGACGGGCGCCACGAGCTCGCAAGCGTGATGCAGTCGATCTCGCTCGCCGACGAGCTCGTGCTGCAAGTCGCGCCGCCAGGCGCCGAGCACGACGAAGTGGTGTGCGAGGGAGTGGCCGGGGAGAATCTGGCGGCACGCGCGCTCGCGCTGTTTCGCGGCGCCACCGGTTGGGATGCACCTCCAATGCGCTTGCAGATCGACAAGCACATCCCGGTCGCCGCTGGCCTTGGCGGCGGCTCGGCTGATGCGGCGGCCGCTCTGCGCCTGCTCGCGGCAGCCTCAGGTTTGGGGGGTATGGATTTGTTGTACGTGCTCGCTGAGCAGCTCGGCGCGGACGTGCCCGCGCAGGTGGTGCCCGGGCGCTGGCTTGCAACGGGCGCCGGCGAGCGGCTGGAGGTTCTCCCCAATCCCCACTCACCACTGGGCGTGCTGGTCTTGGCCCAGGCTTCGGGTCTCTCAACGGCTGAGGTATACGGCGAGGCGGATCGGCTCGGACTCGACCGTACTGCGTTCGTTCTGCAAGAACATCGCCAAGCGCTGGTAAAAGCATTCGAGCTGGGTGCAATGGTGCCAGCCGATGCGTGCCTGCTGCACAACGATCTGCAGGCGGCATCCGTGGCTTTGTGCCCTGCGATCGAGCGGGCATTGCGGGACGCGCGCGAGGCCGGAGCCGAGACGGCGTTTGTGAGCGGCTCAGGTCCGACCGTTGTTGGGCTGTTCGCGCGCGCCAACGGTCTCGCGCGCGCTGAGCGCGCGGCGGCCGGATTGGCCGACCGCGAGCCGCCGCCACTGGCCGCGGTATCGGTGGACAGCGCCTTCGCGGACGTGTACAGCGGGCGCATACGCAACAATGCGGGTTTCTAATTGCACGCGCTGACGAGCGATACCACCGAAGCGGAGAACGCCGTGAGCAACATCGACATCACCGATCTAGTGGCCGTGTGTGCCGGCGTGTTTGGCCTTGCCCTGTATGTCGGGCTGATCCTCCTGCCCGCATGGGGCTCTTATACGCGCGTGTGGGAGCGCATCGCCGCGACTGTGCTGTCGCTGTATGTGCTCGGAGTGTTCGTCGGTGCCGGTGTGCTCGCCGCGCTCGCCGCCGTCTACTTCTGGGGCTAGGGGATGTCAGAGCTAGTCGGACTGGATGCCGTCACCGAGGCGGTTGAGTCCGGGGCGGGGTTGCCGGAGGTCGTGCGCGCCGCATCGCGTGCTCTCGACGCGAGCCTCGCGGTAACCGACGCCTCCGGGACCACGATCGCGGTTGCCGCCCGCTCCAGTTCGGATGAGCGCTCGCTGCTGTCCGGCGCCGAGGGTGTGACCAGCCTGCCGCTGCGGGTTGCCGATGCGATCGTGGGATCGCTGCACATGCGTGTGCGCACCGAGCCGAGCCCGGTCGTGCAGCGACTGCTGGTCACGATGATCGCATCGGAGGTTCAGCGTGTGCGTGCACCCGATGTGGCATCCGAGAGCGCCGCCGCGGACTTCCTCAGCGTTGCGCTCGCTCGCGAGCCGCTGTCTCGCGAGGAGCTGCTGGCACGTGCGCGCGAGCTGTCGCTGGATCTGCAGGATGGCGCCAGCGTGATCGTCGCGCGCGCACACCCGCAGGCACCGACCGAGGAGGGCTGGCGTGCCCGCGCTCGCTCGGTCGCCGAGCGCGGCGCACGCGCGGTCATCGGCAAGTCGATCGCCGCGCTCTCAGAGCGCGACGGCGCGGCTGGCGTTGAGATTCTGCTGCTGCTACCCGGCGGCGAGGAGTCCTCCGCGGCGCGTGCGGCCGAGGCCGTGCTGCGCGAGATGGACAGCGCGCTGTCTGGCTACACGTTTGCGCTTGGGCGCAGCCGCATCGCCGAGGATCCCACCGAGCTGCCGCGTGCGGCGGGTGAGGCGCTGCTGGCCGCCAATGTCGCCGAGGGTGGCTCGCCGGAGGGGGCACTGCTTGCCTTCGAGCAGACCGGCGCGTATCGCCTGCTGCTCAGCACGATGACCGAGAACCCCGGTGAGCTGCAGCGCTTCTACGCTGAGACGGTCGAGCCGCTGGTGGCCTACGACGAGCAGTACGAGACCGAGTTGCTGCAAACGCTCGAGACGTTCCTGGAGGCAGACGGCAACGTGGCGGGCACCGCCCAGCGCCTGTTCACTCATCGCCATACCGTCTACTACCGCCTGGAGCGCGTGCGCGAGCTGACCGGTCTGGACGTCAGCTCCAGCGACGGGCGAGAGAAGCTGAGCCTCGGCCTGAAGGCGATGCGCGTGCTGGGAATCTCATCCGCGCGCGGCCCGGCCTCAGAGGACGGCGCCCGTGGCGGGCGCGTGCCGCGGCGCTCCTAAGAGCCCTAACCGCGCGCGGCGAACTCGACTGTGTAGGTTGCTCCCGGCTTTTCGTTGGTGAGGCTCGACGGTGCGATTGGCGCGGCGCCGACGCCAACATCGCGATAGCCGCTCGAGAGCATGATCAGGCGGTGCGGTGGTGAGCGCATCCACTCTTCCACGACGCCCTGCGGGGTGGCGAGCCCGCCGGTGCCCCAGCCGATGTTCTGCGCGGCCGCCACAACCTGAGCGCCCACCGCGTAGGGCGATTCGGTGATGCGCTGCCACGGCGTCTGTCCCGCCTCGCTGTCGTCGCCGAAGTAGCCGCTGCTTGCCATTTCCCTGGCGAGGCTGGATGCGATTCCATGAAGATCTGAATTGGGTTGGAGCGCCGGCAGCCGGTGCTCGGCCCGTTCGCGATCGATCAGGCAGATCACCGCGCTGTCGATCAGCGTGAGGTTGGAGCGGATGGGCAGCGTCAGCGCGCCCCGGCAGCGCCCGCTACCCGTGCTCGCCGTCGCTCCCCGGACCGGTGTGGCGCCCTGAAGGGCACACACCATCGCCAGCGCAACCGCGATGACAGCCCCTGCGCGCCGCATGAACGCGTCCCCTACCCACCGCATCGCAAGGATTCTTGCAGCAGTGAGCAATGGGATGTCGCGCTCTTGTTAGCGGCCCCCATCCTGAGCATCCGCGGTTACCCTTCGCCCCGCGATCTCCCCGCAAACCGCTGCATTGCAAGAATCGTTGCAGTAAGCAGGAGTTCGCCGTGAAACGCGGCAGGAGTCTCGGCGTGAAAGCGTGGTCCGGGTTGAAACGCCGACGGGCGCGCGTCGGTCAGCGCTGCTCGCCCCTGGGGGCACCCTCAGAGGGCTCACAGCGCCTGAGCGCCGCGACCAGCAGCTGCCGGTAAGGTTTTCAACATAGGTCGCGCCTCTTTGGGGGGTCGTCCAATGGCAGGACATCAGGTTTTGGTCCTGAGAATCGGGGTTCGAGTCCCTGCCCCCCAGCCTCAGCCCCTGGGCGGCGCTGCGTGCCGCATCGTCCCCGGAGGTGAGATTAAAATCCCTGCTCCCCATCTGGTCAAGACGAGCTCAGTCTTGCCATCCAAATAGAGTCTGACCATGTCCGTCCCCCCGACCGTTGTGATTCTCGCCGCTGGCCAGGGCACACGCATGCGCTCTGCGACGCCCAAGGTGTTGCACGAGCTGTGCGGGATCCCGATGGTGTTGTGGCCGGTGCGTGCCGCGCTTGCCGCGGGCGCCGGGCGCGTTGTCGTGGTGGACTCACCCGCTCGCGCGCTGGAACCCGTGTTGCCCGAGGGGATCGAGCTGGCAATCCAGGCGCAATCGGATGGCACCGGCGGCGCGGTGCGGGCGGCGGCTGAGCTGATCGATCCCGCTGCGCCCGTGGTGGTCCTCAGCGGCGACGTGCCGCTCGTCAGCTGCGATGCGATCGTCGAGCTGGTGCGGGGCCATTCCGATAGCGGGGCAGCCGCAACGATGGCCACCACCGTGCTGGAGGATCCCACGGGCTATGGGCGGGTCGTGCGCGAAGCCGACGGCTCGGTGGCGCGCGTCGTCGAGACCAAGAAGTCGGGCGATGCCACCGACTCAGAGCTTCAGATACGCGAGGTGAACTCGGGCATATACGTGTTCAGCGGCGCGTTGCTGCTCGGTGCGCTGCCGCGACTCACGGCCGAGAACGCCCAACGCGAGTTCTACCTGCCGCAGACGCTCGACCTGCTGCGCGCAGATGGCGCGCTCATCGCGGCTCATGTGGTCGAAGACGAGCGCCTGATGCTGGGCGTCAACGACCGCGTGGCGCTGGCTCGTGTTCGCGCGCTGGCCCAGCGCGCAATCGCCGAGCGTCACATGCTTGCCGGGGTCACGATCGTCGATCCTGCAAGCACGGTGATCGATGTGGACGTGTCGATCGGCCAGGACGCCCTAATCGAGCCTGGCAGCGCTCTGAAGGGCTCCACAGTCGTTGGCGCGCGCGCGATAGTGGGACCATCCACCACCGCGATCGACTCGCACATCGGCGACGGCGCGTGCGTGCGGATGTCTTGGCTGTCTCAGGCGACACTCCACGCAGATGTGAGTGTCGGCCCGTTTGCCTATCTACGCCCCGGTGCCGTTCTGCGTGAGCGCTCAAAGGCCGGCACATTCGTGGAGATCAAGAACTCGGATGTCGGACAGGGCGCGAAGATCCCGCACCTGTCCTACATTGGTGACGCGGACGTCGGTCGCGACACAAACCTCGGCGCCGGCACCATCACCGCCAACTACGACGGCCGCGCCAAGCACCGCACGGTGATCGGAGAGCGTGTGCGGGGTGGCGTGGACACTTCGTTTGTAGCCCCCGTTGAGGTCGGTGACGATGCATATACAGCCGCCGGCTCGGTCGTCACCAAGGACGTGCCGCCCGGCGCGCTGGCGGTCGCCCGGGCCCGTCAGGAGAACGTCGACGGCTACGCCCAGCGATCTGTTCCCAAGGGCGCTCCACCGCACGCCTCACAACAGCTCGGCACCGTCGAGGACGCATCCGATGGTGGGGGGTCATCCAGGGGACACAGTCCGAAGGACGCAGGCAGGCAGGCGAGCGAGAGCGAGTCGTGAGCGATGGTCCAGCCGGCTCGTCGCACCATGCCTCTACACTCCCGGGTGAGATGAGCAGCGTGATCGACACGCGCACGCAGCCCGCGACAAGCCTGCCGATCGACTACGACAAGCGGCTGATGCTCTTCTCTGGGCGCGCCAACCCGCAGCTCGCCGTGGACATCTCAGAGAAACTGGGCGTCGACATCGGACCCGTGACGCTCAAAACGTTCTCCAACGGCGAGGTCTACTGCCGCTACGAGGAGTCGATCCGCGGTGCCGACGTGTTCATCGTGCAGTCCACCTGTGGCAACCCCGCCACCGGCGTGACGGCCAACGACTCGCTGATGGAGCTGCTGTTCATGATTGACGCCGCCGTGGGCGCGTCCGCCCACCGTGTGATCGCCGTCACGCCGTGGTTCGGCTACTCCCGGCAGGACAAGAAGTCGGCGCCCCGCGAGCCGATCTCCGCGCGCCTGGTGGCTCGCATGATCGAGGCTGCCGGCGCGGACCGCGTGCTTACGATGGACCTCCACGCCGGCCAGATCCAGGGCTTCTTCCAAAAGCCCGTCGATCATATGACCGCGCTGTTCATGCTGACGCAATACTTCGCCGACCTCGGGCTCTCCGATCTCGTCGTGGTCGCGCCAGACGCGGGCCGCGTGAAGCTAAACAAGCGATTCGCCTCGATCATCGGTGCCGAGCTTGCGATCCTCGACAAGGAGCGCCCAGCCCAGCAGGTCGCCGAGATCGGCTATGTGATCGGCGACGTGCGCGGAAAGACTGCCGTGATCGTCGACGACATGATCGACACCGCCGGCACACTTACCGCGGCCGCTCGCACGGTGCTGGATGCAGGCGCCACCAGCGTCTATGCCGCTGCCACCCACGCGGTCCTCTCCGGCAACGCGTTTGAGAATCTCGCGGCCTCGGCGCTGAAGGAGATCGTCGTCACCGACACGATTCCGGTGCGCCATGGCAAGCCCGAGAACATCCGCGTGCTTCCGTGCGCCGATCTGCTCACCGACTCGATTCGCCGTATCTTCACCGACGACTCGGTAAGCGAAGTGTTTGGCGGCGAGAACCAGCTGTTTTGAGCATCGCCGGGGTGCTCGTCGGCGATATCGCGGTGGCGGCGACAGGCCGGCCGCGGCGGCTGGGTTGCTAAAGTCCTCGACCTTCTCATGGCTACCACCACTACCAAGCTCGACGTCGACAGTCGCAAGCCCGACGGCTCGCGCTCAGCACGGCGACTGCGCCGCGGCGGACGCATTCCTGGGGTGCTCTATGGCGGCGGTTCCGACCCCGTCAGCTTCAGTGTCGACGCGCGCGAGCTGCGTGTCGCGCTCGCGGGCTCGGGGGCGGTGGTCGATCTCAGCATCGACGGTGCCACGGCTACTCCGGTGGTGCTCAAGGAGGCCCAGCGCGATCCCGTGCGCGGCGACACGACCCATGTGGATCTGCTGCGAGTACGACTGGACAAGCCGATCCACGCGGTAGTGGCACTCGAGCTCACCGGTGTCGAGGACACGCCCGGGGTAAAGGAAGGTGGAATCCTCGAGCAGCTGACACGCGAGCTGAACATCGAGGCGCTTCCAACCGCGATCCCCGAGTCGATCGTGCACGAGCTCGGCGAGCTGCAGATCGGCGACACACTCACTCTCGAGGCGATCGCCATTCCCGAGGGTGTCACGCTGCTCGACGACCTCACGACCACGGTCGCATCGGTCTTCGCTCCTCGCCTGCAGACTGAGGAGGAGGCTGAGATCGAGTCTGAGACTGAGCTCGTTGGCGAGGCCGGCGCCGCGGGCGGCGAGGGGTCCTCGGATGAGGGCGCCTCCTCCTCCGGGGAGTAGCTCCTGCGCCCCTTCGGTGGCGGCGCCCCGGCCGACTGGCTGATCGTCGGGCTCGGCAACCCCGGCCGTGAGCACGTCGACACTCGCCACAACATTGGCTTCATGGTGGCCGATCGGCTCGTCGAGCAGTGGCAGCTTGCGCGTCCGAAAGATCGCTTCCGCGGTCGTTTGGTCGAGGGCCGGGCTCGCCTGGCAGCATCTGGCACTCACGATGCCAGCACGCTGTCAGCAGGCCACGGTTATGGGCTGGAGGATCCGCGCGTCGCGGTTTTGTGGCCGCTGACGTATATGAACGACGTTGGGCGCTCCGTCGGCCCGGCGCGAGGCTCGCTGAAGGTAGCGCTCGACCATGTGCTCGTCGTCCACGACGAGATCGACCTGCCATTCGGGGACGTACGCACGCGTCTTGGCGGTGGACTTGCCGGTCACAACGGGCTGAAGTCGCTCAGGCGTGAGCTGGGCAGCGCCGAGTTCATGCGCGTGCGCGTCGGCGTAGGGCGCCCCAAATCGACCGATCCGGAGATCGTCTCTGCCTATGTGTTGGGCCGCTTCCGCGAGTCTGCAAGCGAAGTTGGCGAACTGATCGAGCAGGCCTGCCAGGCGGTTGTGGCGGTCCTGCTAGATCAGGAGCGGTAAACGATGAACCTAACCGATCCAACAGCCGGCACGGTCCGCCAACCAACGCTGCGAGTGGAGCGCTGACGATGGCCCTGCGCTCGCTGCTGGGCACGATCGAGCAGGACTCCGGCGCGGCGAAGCTGGCACGCGAGGGTGGCCACGCCTTCGTGTCGGCGTCGCTACGTCCCTTCATGATCGCCGCGCTCGCCGACAACGGCAGCGAGCGCCCCACGCTTGTGGTCGTGGGCGACGATCGCGCCGCACGCGACCTGGCGAGCGACCTGCGAGCGTGGCTCGCGCCGCGGCGGGTGCGCCTCTATCCCTCGCGCGGAGTTGCATATGAGTCCCACCTGGCCCCGCCGCCACATCTCGTCGGGCTGCGCGTGGCGGCGCTCGACGCGCTGCTGGCCAGCGCCCCGGGGAAAGCCACCGATCCCAGTGGCCAAGCGGCCGAGAGCGAGTGTGAGGAGAACGGTGCCCGGCTCAGCGATGCCGCGCGGGCCTCGGACTCGGGTTCCCCAATTGTCGTCGTCTCGGCCGTCGCCCTCTCCGAGAAGGTGCCCGACCCCAAGCTGCGTCCCCACTCCTTCACCCTGCGCGCCGGCGAGCTGCTGGACCTCGAGGAGTGTGCGGGCGAGCTGGTGGGTGCTGGCTATGAGCACGTGGACCAAGTCCAGGAGCGTGGGCAGTTCGCGCTGCGAGGTGGCTTGCTCGACGTGTTTCCCGTCACCGAGGAGCACGCCGTGCGCGTGGACATGTTCGACATCGAGATCGAGTCGTTGCGCTGGTTCTCCACGTTCACGCAGCGTTCGCTCGGCGATGTCGAGGCAGTTGAGATCGCGCCCGCCGCCGAGCTTGCGCCCGAGCATCGTGAGCTGGCCGAGATCGCGGCCGCCACCGGCGCGTTCACGGCCAGCGACGGCGACGGCGAGGGGCGGCCCGACATCGCCGAGCTGCTGCCGGTCGAGCGCTTCGGCTCGCTGCTCGATCTGATTGACGGGGCGGGCATCGGCAAGCCGAGTGTCGACGATTCCGGTGTTGGGGGGGCGCACACAGGAAGGACGGGCATGCAGGTCATAGTGGCCGCCGAGGAGGAGCTCGTGCCTGCCCTCACCGACCACTGGAGCGACGTGTGCGCCGCCTTCGCCGACGACGACGCCCACCACCTCTATGTGAGCCCGCGGGAGGTCCAGGCCAGTGTGGCCGCGCGCACGCGGATCTGGCTGTCCTCGATTTCAAGCGGCCAGGAGATTGAGCTGCGTGCCTCCGCAGCGGACACTGCCGCGCGCTCGCTCGCTGAGGCAGAGCCCGAGCTCGAGAAGCTGGTGCGCTCCGGCTATCGCACGGTCGTCGCCTTTCCCCGTCGTGGCGAAGGCGAGCGCGCCGCGTACAACCTCGGTCGCCTGAAGGCCGACTGGCTCGACGTCGACGTCGATGTGACGCGCACGCCGCTGGAGCCCTCGCTGCGCTTCGCCGCTGCCTCGCTGCGCGAGGGTTTCGTTGCGCCGTCGCTGAAGCTCGCCGTGTTTCCAGAGCATCGCCTGCTGCGCCGTCGTCGCGCCGAGCGAGGCGCGGGCGGCGGTCGGGTGGGTGGGCCATCATCACGCGGTGCCCTGCGCTCGTTTACCGAGCTGCGTACCGGAGACATCGTGGTGCACGAGGACCACGGCGTCGCGCGCTTCGCCGGCTTTGAGACGCGCACGGTGGCCGGCGTCACGCGCGACTATCTGTATCTCGAATACCAGGGCGACGACAAGGTGTTCGTTCCCACCGACCAGCTCGCCAAGATCTCGCGCTACGTGGGCGCCGGCGGGGAAGCCGGGCCGCCACTGTCGAAGCTCGGCGGCTCGCGCTGGGAGGCGATGAAGGCACGTGCGCGCCGCGCCGCTCAGGAGCTCGCGGGCGAGCTGCTGAGCCTGTATGCCGAGCGCCGCCGTCGCGCCGGCCACGCGTTTGAGCCCGATACCGACTGGCAGCGCGAGTTCGAGGAGCGCTTTCCCTACACCGAGACGGCCGATCAGCTCGAAGCGATCGAACTCGTCAAGGCCGACATGGAAGCCCCGCGCCCGATGGATCGACTGGTGTGCGGCGATGTCGGCTACGGCAAGACCGAGGTGGCCCTGCGCGCCGCCTTCAAGGCTGCCGGCGACGGCAAGCAGGTGCTGATGCTCGTGCCCACCACGATCCTCGCCCAGCAGCACTACGGCACCTTCTCCGAGCGTCTTGCGGACTATCCCCTCACGGTCGAGCACGTCTCACGCTTTCGCAATGCCGCCGAGCAGAAGGCCGCGCTGGCTGGGTTCGCAAGCGGCGCCGTTGACATCCTGATCGGCACTCATCGTGTGCTCTCGCGAGACGTGCGCGCCAAGGACCTGGGCCTGTTGATCGTCGATGAGGAGCAGCGCTTCGGCGTCAAGCAGAAGGAGCTGTTGCGTCAGCTCAAGCTAAAGGTCGACGTGATCTCGATGTCCGCCACCCCGATTCCGCGCACGTTGCAGATGTCGCTCGCGGGCTTGCGTGAGATATCGGTGATTGAGACGCCCCCGGAGGGACGTCGGCCCGTCAAGACATACGTCGGGGAGTATGAGGAGGAGCTCGTCAAGCGCGCGATCCTGCGCGAGCACGAGCGCAAAGGGCAGGCCTTCTTCATGCACAACCGCGTCGAGTCGATCGACGAGACGGCCGAGCGCCTGCGCGCCATGTGCCCGGGTGTGCGTTTCGCCGTGGCCCACGGCCAGATGGGCGAAGGGGAGCTTGAGCTGGTGATGATGGACTACCTGCAGGGAGGCGCCGACGTGCTGGTGTGCACGTCGATCATCGAGTCGGGCATCGACATTCCCCAGGCCAACACCCTGATCGTGGAGCACGCCGACGCCTTCGGCCTAGCCCAGCTTTACCAGATCCGCGGACGTGTGGGGCGCAGTCGTGAGCGCGCCTACGCCTATCTTCTCTACGACTCCGCCGCAGCGCTTACCCTCGAGGCGGCCCAGCGCCTCTCAGCCCTGTCTGACTACACCGAGCTGGGCGCCGGTTTCAAGGTAGCGATGCGCGACCTGGAGATCCGCGGTGCCGGCAACCTGCTTGGCGACGAGCAGTCTGGTCATGTCGCGGCGCTCGGCTTCGAGCTGTACATGCAGATGCTCGACGAAGCGGTTCGCCTGGCAGGGTCCTCAGATGACCCCACTGCGGGCACGGGCGACCAACAGGTTGAGCTCGCGGAGCCGGTGCGCCTGGACGTCAACGTCAACGCATACATCCCCACCGACTATGTGCCCTACGAGCAGGCCAAGATCGAGGTCCATCGCCGTGTTGCCTCGGCCGTGGAGGTGGCCGATGTCGAACGTCTGCGTGAGGAGCTCGAGGATCGCTTCGGACCTGTGCCCGAGCCGCTGGCCAACCTGCTCGCGTTGCAGCGCGCCCGAATCAAGTTCGGCCAAGCCGGCGCCCAGGCTGTGAGCTTTCGCGGCGACCGGCTCGCGGTGACGCCGATCGAGCTCGATTCGGTGCGCGCGCGGCGACTGCGCCAAGAGTTGCCAGAGGCGATGTATGAAGCCGGGCGTTTGCAGGTCTCGGTGCGCGTGCCGCACGAGGGTGAGCAGCGTTTCCCAACCGTCGTGCGCGCCGCCGACGTGCTGCTGGCGATAACTCGCGAGGCCGCATAGCAAGTGTCCCACACCCCTCCAAGACGTACGTCCCCGGAGGGCGTATCGAGTTCTGCGGGTGCCATCGCTCACCTCCAAAACGAGCGCCCCCAAAGGGGGCGCGTCAAATCCCGAAGGCTTGCTTAGCAAGCTTTAAGGAACTCGTTAAGCACAGCTTGGGATGTTTCCGCTAGAGTGCCCGCGTCGTGTCCAAACTAACGGGTCAACTGGCGGCGCTCGGCGCCGTTTTGCTTACGGGGGTGACGCTTACCGCGTGCGGCGGTGGCATCCCTGGCAACGCTGTCGTCAATGTCAACGGCACCCCGGTCACAACCGCCACGTTCAACCACTGGATGATGGTCGCCGCGAACGCGAGCTCCGCCTCCAGCACCACCGGCGCGGCGATCCCCAGAACGGTCGTGCCCGACCCGCCCACCTACAAAAATTGCATTGCCCACCTTGAAGCAACCGCGCCGAAGCCCGCCAAGGGACAGTCCAAGCCGACGGCGGCGACGCTCAAGAGTCAGTGCGAACAGCAGTACACATCGCTTAAGCAGACCACGCTCGGCTTCCTGATCTCGGCCAACTGGTTGCTCGGTGAGGCATCCGAACAGGGCATCAAAATCTCCGACGCCGAAGTCCAGAAGGCGTTCAACAAGATCAAGAGCGAGCAGTTCCCGACCGAAGCCGATTTCCAGAAGTTCTTGACCAGCACGGGTTACACCGTTTCCGACCTGCTGCTGCGCGTGAAGCTCGACGAACTCTCCACCAAGATCCAGCAGAAGATCACCAAGAACGCTGGGAAAAAGCCGAGCCAAAAGGAAATCACGGCGTACTACGAAGCACACAAATCGCAGTACGGTCAGCCCGAAAAGCGCAACATCCTGATCATCCTTACCAAGACTCAGGCTCAGGCTGAAAAAGCCAAGAAAGAAATCGAATCCGGCAAGAGCTTCGCGAGCGTCGCCAAGGCCGTCTCGATCGACCCGGTCAGCAAGGCCGCCGGTGGATCGCTCCCCGGTGTGGTAAAGGGTCAGGAGGAGAAGGCGCTCAGCGAAGCGGTGTTCAGCGCGAAGGTCAGTGTGCTGGGTGGTCCCATCAAGACGCCGTTTGGCTACTACATCTACGAAGTCAAGAAGGTGATCCCCGGGAGCCAGCAGTCGCTGTCCTCGGTTCAGTCCACGATCAGCCAGCAGCTCATGGCTCAGAACCAGCAGAAGGCGCTCAGCGAATTCGTCAAGAACTTCCGCAAGACGTGGACCGCGCGCACGGAATGCCGCGCCGAATACTCGGTGCAGGACTGCAAGGGCTACAAAGCCCCCAAGGGGTCCACCACCGGTACCACCACGCCGTAGAGCGCGACGTCTGAGTCCTCACCACAGGCGTTGCTGGCCCTCGACGCGCTCACGCGTCGTTTGCGTCGCGAGTGTCCATGGGATCGAGAACAGGACGAGCGCTCGATAGTCCCGCATACCGTCGAGGAGGCCTACGAGCTTGCCGACGCTGCAAACCACGGCGATGACGCGAAGCTACTCGACGAGCTCGGGGACGTGCTCTTCCAGGTCGTGTTCCTCTCGCTGCTGCTCGAGGAGCGTGGGGCAGGTGACCTCGAGCAGGTGGCCGAGCATTGCCGCCAGAAGCTGATCCGCCGACATCCGCACGTGTTTGCCGACACCGAGGTGGCGGACGCGGCTGAGGTGCTGCGCAACTGGGACGCAATCAAGGCGACCGAGCCCGGCCGCGAGCGCGGCGTATTTGGCGAGGTCCCTGAGAATCTGCCTGCGCTGCTGTATGCCCGCAAGGTTCAGCGTAGGGCCGCCTCGGCGGGCCTACACCGACCGGCGGACGCGACGAGCGAGAATGAGGAATCCTTTCGCGCGATAGGCGAGCGCCTGTTTGTGCTCGTCGATGAAGCACGTCTCGCGCACGTGGATCCCGAGCTGGCCCTGCGCGCGGCGGCACAGCGATTTCGCGAGACGATCGACGGGCGAGGACCCGATCCAATCGACGGACCCTAAGGAGAGCGATGAGCCAGATCGAGAGAGTCCATGCCCGCCAGATTCTCGACAGCCGGGGCAACCCGACCGTTGAGGTGGAGGTGGCGCTGCGCTCAGGTGCGCACGGCCACGCAGCGATCCCTTCGGGCGCATCCACCGGCGAGTTCGAGGCAACCGAGCTGCGCGACGGTGGCGAGCGCTGGCTCGGAAAGGGCGTCATGCATGCGGTGGCGGGCGTGGACGGTGAGATTGCCGACGCGGTAAGCGGCATGGATGCCTCCGACCAGAGAGGTCTCGACGAGGTGCTGATCGCGCTCGACGGCACCGCCAACAAGTCGCGCCTGGGCGCCAACGCGATCCTTGGCGTGTCGCTCGCGGCCGCCCACGCGCAGGCAGCCGAGGAGGGCCTGCCTCTATGGCGCTATTTGGGGGGGGACGCAGCACGTGTGCTGCCGGTGCCGATGATGAACGTGCTCAATGGCGGCGCGCACGCCGACAACAAGGTTGACTTCCAGGAGTTCATGATCGTGCCGTGCGGCGCGCCCACATTCTCCGAATGCTTGCGTGTGGGCACTGAGGTCTACCACGCTCTGAAGCGCACACTGCACGATCGCGGTCTGTCCACCGCCGTGGGGGACGAGGGCGGCTTTGCGCCCGATCTTGCCTCCAACGAGGACGCGCTGAAGATGCTTGTCGCCGGCATCGAAGCGGCTGGCTATGAGCCCGGCGTGGATGTTGCGATTGCGCTTGACCCAGCCACGAGCGAGCTTTTCCGGGATGGCGCCTATGTGCTGGAGCACGAGGGCCGTACGCTCACCGCGGCCGAGCTGACCGACTACTGGGCTGCGCTCGCCGCCGGCTATCCGATCGTGTCGATCGAGGACGGCATGGACGAGCAGGACTGGGAGGGCTGGAAGACGCTCACCGAGCGCACCGGCGCGCACCTCCAGCTGGTCGGCGACGACGTGTTTGTCACCAATACCGAGCGGTTGCGGCGAGGTATTGAGTTGGGAGTGGCCAACTCGATCCTTGTGAAGGTCAACCAGATCGGCACGCTCACAGAGACGCTTGCCGCGGTCTCGATGGCGCGCGAAGCCGGTTACACCGCGGTCATGAGTCACCGTTCGGGCGAGACCGAGGACGTCACGATCGCCGATCTCGCCGTGGCCACCGGCTGCGGGCAGATCAAGACGGGTGCGCCCGCGCGCTCTGATCGCGTGGCCAAGTACAACCAGCTGCTGCGTATCGAGGAGCAACTGGGCGCCGATGCGGAGTTCCCGGGCCGCTCGGTGTTCCGCAGCTGAGCGCTGGGGGAAGGTTCGCGGGACATGCGTTTGAGGCACGTCAGGACGCGGTATGTAGAAGAGGCCGGGCGCGACCTCATTCGCGCGCAACTGAGGCCACATCATTAGTACAGCAGCCGAGCAGAAGAGCGTGATCGCGTCCGGCACAACGCCGATGGCAGGAGGTCGGCGTGAGAGGTCGAATGCGACTGTATGCCCGCCGCAACCAGATCTGCGTCCAGTTCGTCTCGAGCGCGGCGGACTTCCGGCGCTTCGCACACCTGGGTAAGCGCCCAACTCCCGCGTGTGCGCTGGGATCGGCTGGGACGCATAGCGATGCTGTGCGTGATGGTTGCACTCGTGTACCTCTATCTGAGCGCCGGGGTCCGCCTGCTCTCGTCCTGGCGGGAGGCAAAACGCGACAGCGCGCAGGTCAGCGTGCTCGAACACCAGGATCAAGCTCTGCGCCAAGAGCACACAACGCTTGCGAGTCCGAGTACGGTGCAGGAAGAGGCACGACGTCTCGGGATGATTCATCCTGGGGAGCAGGCCTACAGCGTGAGCGGCCTCCCGCCGAACTGAGCGGCGCTGCTAGCCTCGCCCCTCATGTCGGGGTTTGATAACGCGATCTATCAGTGGCAGCAGGGCGAGCGACGTCTCACCCAGGCGGGCCCCGAGCGCTTGCCGCTACTGCAGCGGATCATCGACACGCTGGTCGTGGAGCTGCGCAAACGGCTCGGAGGGCGCTTCACTGCCGAGGAACTGGCCGAGCTCTATGGTCGCGGCACGTCATGGTGCCTGCAACTCGCGATCGACATCGCCCCCGAGGACCCATGGGCGTGGGATTCGACGATCGTAATCGACGCCGCGTTTGCGCGCTATCTACGTGAGGCGGTCGACTACGCTGGCGGGCGACTTGTGGTTGCCGAGCGCTAGCCCCTTCGTAGAGGAAGATCGGCCAGTGCCGCTCAGCGCTCCTCCTCGCCTGCTCGACGGATCACTATCTGGTCCTCCTCGACCGTGACCTGCACCGGGCGGTGGCCAGCCCAGTGCTCAGCGTAGATCGGGTTGTCCTGGATGGCCGGATCCAGCCACAGGCCGTAGCCCTCTTCGCCGTGGTCAAAGGTGCCTTCCAGCGGTGCTGCGTCGCGCGAGGAGGACCGACGTCCTCTGCGTCCGCGGCGGCGGCGGGTGGTGACGGAGGACACATCCTCGTCGATCTCAGTGCTGGCCTGTGCCCTCTTCTGGGCACTCTCTTCGGCCTTTACGCGCTCGGCCTCCATCGCCGCCTCGAGTTCTGTCGCGATCAACTCGTCATCCTCGGCGCGCAGATCGATCTCATCTGGATATGAGTCCGAGGCGCCGGTTCCGTCGACTGGACTGTCGTCGCCGAGAAGATCGTTCTGTCGCTTGAACTGCTCGATCTCCTGCACGGTGACTTCGAGCTGGTGGGCCACCCACGCGTCGGTACGGCCTTGGCGTACCCAGCTTCGGATCTGATTTAGGTGCGGGCGCAGTGATCGGCGAGCCATGGACGGACCGGGAGACTAGCGCATGATCCGTCGGTGCGCCGTGGTGGGGTCATGTTGCGATCCGTCTACCCGCCTCGGTGGGGTCATAGTCGCTATCCGACTTCCTGTCAAGCTGAGGCGAGTTGTGATCCGACGTCAGCTCATGTTGCTATCCGACTCTCTGCCAGGGGTAGGGCCATGCTGCGATCTGACTGTCCGTCAAAGCGACGCTACCGCCTGCTGTCCGTCAAAGCGACGCTACCGCCTGTTTTCACGGTCTCGCCGCCCGTGCGCCTTCGCATAGTTGGGAAGCGCTCTGGGTTGTGCTGTGGAGGACGTGTTCGCGTTCGGTGGGGAGGAACACTATGCTTGCCATAGGGCGGGACCGGGGGCGATCTCGCCCTATGTCCATGGCCAACAAGAAGGGTGCAACAGATGCTGGTTCTGACGCGCAAGCCCAACCAGAGCATCATGATCGGCGACGACATCGAGGTATCGGTGCTCTCCGTGGTCGGCGAGAAGGTGCGTATCGGCATCCACGCCCCCCACGATATTCCAGTATTCAGAACCGAGATCTACGTCGAGATCCAGCGCGAGGGTGAGTCGGACAGTTCCGCTAGCGATGCCGTACGCGCAGAGGTGGACGACGCGCTGGACAAGCTAGGCGACGCTCCTAGCTGAGTAGCAGATACAGCGTCCGAAACATCACGACCGTAACGATCGCAGCGGTCAACATCAGCGTGAGTACCAGCAGCACGAAACGGATCGATCCACGTTTGTGGCGGCGCTGCACCTCGCGCTTAAGCGCGCGCTGCTCGGTGGTGCGTCGCAGCGAAGCCCTGCGATGGCGCTCCATCGAGATCTCACGGGCAAATGCCCGCTCGATGTCGGTGGCGCTCTGTCTCATCTTCATCGCGAGGACCTCCCGAATCGGCGGTTGAGACTCAACAATCGCCGATTGAGTTCCCTAGGCAACGGGAGCCCTGCCCTCGGCGCGCTCGTAGACCTTCACGAAGCGCAGGTAGTTCTCGGCGATCTGGCGGGCACCCTCTGAGCGTTCGATCTTGCCGTCGACATACTGCTTGAGCGGGTTCCACCAGATCGAGCGGCCGATTGCGAAGCCCACAAAGCCGTCAACCGGTGCGGCCTGATCCAGCCAATGATCGACCTTTGCGTCATCCGCGCCCCGGCCGAGCACGACGCATACGACACCGTCGCGTCCGCCCTCGCGCGCCTGGGCGGCCAACATCTCGCAGTCGGCGCGCTCGTCGACGCCCTCGATCTTCCAGATGTCCACCTCAATGCCAGCGTTCTGGATATCGGCAATCGTGCGGCGCATCAGCGCGGGACGCAACTCCGCGTCGTAGCGTTCGGTGCTGCCGTCCACCGTCTGCAGCTGTGCGTCCTCGGCGGGCACCAGCAGCTCGAACAGGAACTTGCGGTCCTTGGAGTGCAGCCAGTCAGACAAGCGCTTCAGCTTCTGCAGCTGCTCGTCGTTTTCCCGTGCGTCGCCGTCGGGGTTGTAGCGCACGAGCACCTTCGTGAAGTCCGGATCGTAGCGCTCGATATGCTCGCCAAAATCCTCGCCATACTGGAAGTCGAACATGTTTTGGCCTGAGCGCTCCGCCGGCATAGCGAGCTTCAAGCCCTGCGCTCGCGCTTCCTCGGGGACAGAGCCGCCGAACTGCTCGTCGACGAGCACTCCCGTAACCGCTGCGTCCGCACCGCTTGCCACCGCCCGCTGCAGACCCTCGAAGATGAGGTGCTTGGCGTCGGCGATCATGGCGGTCTGCTCGGAGTCCGGTTCGCCCTCGATTCCAAAGAACTTCTTCTGGAAGGAGCCGCGATGGTCAAACGCGAGGATGTAGAGCTTCTTCTCGTAGCCAAGTTGCATCGATCAGTTTCCTTTGGCAGTCGCTGGTAGCGCCTCGCAGACGCGCCCGCAACAGGCTCGCAAGTCGCTGGCGAGGTCATCGTGAACTCTATCGCCGGTGGGGCCTGCGTGGCTCTTAGAATGGGTTGATGCCCTCAGGCGCCGATCTGTTCGTTGTTTGCAAGAAGTGCGGATCGGAGGTGAGTCCGTATGTCACGGAGTGTCCTTATTGCGGCCACAGGCTGCGCCGCCGCGCGCCCAAGCTGCCGCGCGATCGTCTGCGCGATCCCAGCAGCGGGCTGCTCAAGCGAGCTTCGCTCGGTCGTCTACGCCGCGGGGAGATCGCAGGTGTGCGAGCGGACACGCCGCCGTATGGCACGATCGCGATCGTGGTGGCGAGCTGCGCCCTATGGATAGCCACTCAGGGTGACTACGTAAACATCGGCAAGCTCGTGATCGTGGGGCCTCTGCAGGGCGAATGGTGGAGGCTGCTCAGCAGCCAGTTCGTCTACGGCAGTGGTTTCTCCGCCGGTCTGTTCATGTTCTCGGCGCTGCTTGCGGTCGCGATCTTCGGCAGTCTGCTGGAGCGCAGCCACGGCTCGCTGCTGGTGCTTGGGCTGTTCTTCGGTGCGGGTATCACTGGCGGCCTGGCGGCCGAGGCGGTCTACCCGCTGGCGATCGTAACCGGCGCCAACGCTGGTGCGCTCGCGCTGCTGTGTGCGTGGGCGGCCCCCAACGTGGTCGCGGCCCGTGCACACGACTACTACGAGGCCGATCTGCTCGGCGCCGGCGCGATCGCGGTGGTACTGCTCGCGATGCCCTACGCGCGCCCGGAAGTGAGCTGGTTGACAGGCATCGTCGGCGCCGCGCTCGGCGTGACAGTCGGGCTCGGCGTCAGCCGCGTGCGCTCCACATGAGGCAGGCTCCCTCGAGTGGACGATGTGATCCGGGCAGCGGCCGGTGCCGCCAGACAGCCTCCAGGGGCCTATCATGGGACCGCTTTGCCTGACCGCTCCTACACCGCAGCCGAGGTAGACGCGGCGCTCGCGGCGCTGGTCGAGCCTGGACGGTTGGCCCATGCTCAGGACGTTGTGACCCATGCGGCTCCAACGCTCCAGCGCGTGCTCGCGGGCGCGCTTGCCGAGGGAGGCTGGTTTGGAGATGCACATCAGGCCGAGATCGATCGCGTGGCCGGCGAGCCCGACGAGGCCGAGCGGGCGACCGCGGTAAGCACGCTGGTGGCCGATCAAACGCGGCTCGGCATGTTCGTTGGCGTTGCGGTCGGCTTCGAGTTGGCGCACGAGCTCGAGCACGTCCGCGAGTTGGGCGGGGATGAGTCGGGTAGGGGGGAGTCTGCGGGGCAGGAGTCGAGCTTGGCGGCACCCCAACACAACCAAACACCAACACAGGAGCGCTGACCATGCAGATTCGCTTTCTCGGCCACGCGGCTTTCGAGCTAACCGACGGCGACACCTCGGTGCTGATCGACCCGTTTCTAACGGGCAATCCAATGGCAGCTGTGACCCCGGATGAGCTGAGCCCCGACGCGATCCTGCTGACCCATGGACACGCCGATCACATCGGCGACACAGTGGCGATCGCAAAGCGCACCGGCGCGCATGTAGTGGCGATCGTGGAGATCGCAAACGAGCTTGGCGAGGAGGGTCTGGAAAACGTGCACGATCCAAACATCGGCGGCACCGTCGAGCTCGACTGGGGCTCGGTCAAGCTGGTGCCCGCATGGCACACCTCGACAACCCCAAAGGGAACCGTCAACACGCCGGCTGGGCTGATCCTGAAATTCGGGGGCAAGACGATCTATCACCTCGGCGACACAGGCCTGTTCTCCGATCTTGCGCTGAGTGCCAAGCAGGGTGACGGGATCGATGTGGCGCTGATGTGCATCGGTGGCCACTACACGATGGACCGCCACGACGCGGTCGAAGCGGCGCGAATGGTTGGCGCCAAGCAGGTGATTCCTTGCCACTACGACACGTTCCCGCCGATCGAGACCGACGCGCAGGCGTTCAAGGCCGACGTCGAAGCGCAGGGCTCCTCTGAGGTGATCGTGCTCGCACCCGGCGAGGTCCACTCGCCATGAGCCTCGCTGCAAGCAAATCGACTGGCGCCGCAAGCAGACGCTGCGCTTGGGACGTGCGCGGCGGCAAGCGTCGTCCCACGATGCTTGGGAGCATGTGACCGTGACCATGACCCACGCCGTGGTGCTGATCGAAGCAGAGCGCGACGCGCTGTCCACGCTCGGAGGCGAGCTTGCGGACGTCGAGGGGGTGGCTGAGGCATACTCGGTTACTGGCCAGTGGGACTTCGTCGCGATCGTCAGGGTTCCCGACCATGAGCAGCTTGCGGAGGTCGTCACAGCGGGGATCGGGGCACTGTCCGGTGTTGGTCGCACGCAGACGATGGTCGCGTTCGCTGCGTTCTCCAGGCATGACCTGGAGTCGCTGTTTTCGGTCGGCGAGTGATCGCTCAGGCATCGATGGCGTCTGTGCCGCTCAAGCCGCAATACGGCCCAACGCTGGGCAGACTGCTGGAGCCGCGCTGGCGCTCGACGACGCCCGCCGTGCGCGCGATCTCGATTCTGGTAGGCATCGGCCTGATCGCGCTCGCGATCGGCATCGTGCTGAGCTTGCTCGACGCCAGCTACTCGCACGACGGGCGGGTGCCGTTCAGCTTCAAGTACAGGGGCCTCTATCGCACGGCCACAGAACCCGGAGACTACGTCACGCTGGTGCGCACCTCGCATGGGCTGCTCCAAGATTCCTACGCGGTGTCCCCGCTCGTGCTACCGCGCTATAGCGGTCAGGCCAGTGGTGAGCTGCCGCTGTTTGCCACCGGCTACACACGCACGCTCGCTCGTAACCTGTCGCACTTCAGGCTCGAAGGGGAGGGCAAGACCCGCATCAGCTCCACGCTGTCAGGCTACGACGTGCTCTACACTGCGCTCGTCGACGGACGCACGATGTATGGGCGCAACGTGATGCTGCTGCCCGGCGGCCGCGGGGCGCGCGAAGGCGTGGTGCTTGAAATGCTGAGCAGCGAACCGGCGACGATCTCACTGCCGGTGGCGAGCTCCGGGGTGCTCGAAACGCCGCTAAAGACGTTCACGTGGGGGTAGATACGTCGACCTGACCGAGCGCGACCTGCGCTTGATTTGCTAGCCCGCTGGCGTGCCGCCGGTTGGCGGCGTGGGCGAAGGCGCAGTTGGGGGCGTGATCGGTTGCGGAGACTGGCCCACGGGGACGACGCCTGAGGTGGGGTTGCCAGTGCTCTGCGTTTCGCTTGGTGTTGGCGTTTCTTCGACCGGTGTCGGCGTTGAGGCGGGTTCGGTTGTTGCCGTTGTGCCCGATGTTTCGCTTGGCGTAGTAGTAGTCGTCGTGGGCGTGACGGTCGTCGCAGGCGCTTCCGCGGGAGTGCTCGACGGTCCCTGCGCCTGTTCGCTTGGAAGCTCGGTCGAGTCGGTCGTCACCTCCGTCACCGGCGGGGGCGCGGGCTTGGCTGTGGTCGACTGGGTCGTGGTGGTCGTCGGGACCGGGACCGCCGCTTCAGTATTCGCTGTGGAGCTGGAGGTAGACGGGTTCTTGGGAGGAGCGATCTTGGCCTTCTTGGCGTCGGCTCGACGGCGCGCGAGTCGATTGGCCGCCACGCTCGCTCCCACGGGAGTGCCCACGGAGACGCTGACCGGCTGTGCGCTCGAGTGCACGATCATCGGTGCACTCACAGGCGCAACGCTCGCGGTCGACGCGGCCGCCACCGCGCGGCGATGATGGTGCGGGTAGTTGGTGGCGTGATCAACCTCAACGGTGCCCGCCGTCACGATCGCGGCGACCGCCAGTCCCGCGACTGCCTTGGTCGCAAGCGCGCCGGCGCCGGCGGTCAAAAGTCCCCCACCGGCGCTCGCGCTTGTGGCCGCCCCCGCCCCTGCGGCGGCGCTCGCTCCGCCGGCGCTCGCCACATGGGCGCCCCCTGCGCCGGCGGTTGACCCCAGCTTTGTGAGTACAAGCTTCTTGAGCAGCAACAACGGCCCCACCGGGAAGATCGCGGCGAGTGCAACATTGTTGTCCTTCAGCTGCTTGCGAAACACACGACAGCGCTCGCAGTCGCGCACATGGCGGCGCACCGCGGGACCCATCTTCAGGAGTCCCTCGGCAACTTCGCCGAGCTCCATGCGCGCCTCCTCGCAGGTGAGCTTGCGCGCCTCCGCTGCCTCGGCCAGGGAGATGCGAGCGCGCACCAGCAGCGACTTGACCGCCGGCACCGTGGTTTCCATTGCGTCTGAGATCTGCTCATAGGAGAGCGCGTCGATCTCGCGCAGCAGCAAGGCCGTGCGCTGGGTCTCGGGAAGTTGCTGCACGTCGCCGATCAACTGGCGGAAGCTCTCGCGGCGCATCACCTTGTCGGCCGTGGACACGCCGTTCTCGGCGAAGTGCACGTCCATCGAGTCCACGCCGATCGCGCTGGCCTTGCGCAGATGATTGAGCGAGCGGTTGCGCGCGATCCGATACAGCCACGGGCGCACGTTGATCTCGCGCTCGTCGGCAAGGATCGCGTTGAAAGCGGCCGCAAATACCTCCTGCAGCACGTCCTCAGCATCCTCCTTGGAACCAAGCATGTGCCGGCAGAACGCAAGCAAACGCGACTGATAGCGCGAGAACAGTGTCTCAAACGCCGCATGCTGGCCGCGACGGATCAATGCGATCAGGCGCTCGTCAGATTGCAGACGCAGCAACGCCGAGGGGCTTCTCAGGCCGGGCGCTGCTGGGGCTTTTAGTGCGGAGACCTCCACGGCGGTCCTTTCGCTGCTTTCACGCCTATAGACACGCTAGCAACGGTGTAGTTGCGGTCAATGTGCAGTATCGCTGTCCACCGGAAAGACCAGATAAACGCCGCTTCTCCTCGTCGCTCAAAGGGGGGCCGCCGAGTCCGGCCGTGTTGTGGTTTCAAGACAGCTCAAACCGGGGCCGGCAATCCAGGACCAAATTGTCTATTCAGCATGTTTGCTTGACGTCAATGCTAGACATACGCACAACAGACTGGACTAGAGTGGCAATGCTCGCCCGGGTGGCGGAATTGGAAGACGCCGTCGACTTAAAATCGATAGTCCGCGAGGGCGTGTGGGTTCGAGTCCCACCCCGGGCATTCAGCGAAGCGGGTCCTCTAGGTGATGGCGAGGGCATCGTCTGATCACTAGAACGAGCTCCCAGGCCATGGGTCGCTCTCCACCAGCGTGATCGCGGGAGCGTCCAACAGACTCGGGAACGACCAGTACATCCCCATCCCATATGCCGCCCGTCTGGGCCTCACCGCGGGACCCACAGTAGCGCGCGCACACCACCCTCGGTAGAGTCGCGGGCGCCAATGTCCACGCAAAGCACGCAAGAGGGCACCGATCAAACCGCGGAGTTGCACGGTGGACGCCTGATCGCGCGCCGCCTCAAGGCACATGGCGTAAGCAAGCTGTTCACGCTGTCGGGCGGTCACCTGTTCTCGATCTACGACGGTTGCCGCGCCGAGGGCATCGAGATCGTGGACGTGCGCCACGAGCAAACCGCTGCGTTTGCCGCCGAGGGCTGGGCCAAGGTCACGCGCGAGCCGGGCGTATGTGCGCTAACGGCTGGGCCGGGCGTGACCAATGGGATGAGCGCGATCGCGAGCGCGCAGGCCAACCACACGCCAATGCTGGTGCTCGGCGGGCGAGCGCCCGCGCTGCGCTGGGGGCAGGGCTCCTTGCAGGAGATCGACCACGTGCCGTTCGTGCGTCCCCTATGCAAGCTCGCCACCACCGCACAGAGCACCGCGGAGATCCCCGATCTCGTCGATGAGGCGCTTGCGCTTGCGCTTGCGCCCCACGGCGGACCCACGTTCTTGGACTTCCCGCTCGACTACGTGTTCATGAGCGCTCCCGAGCCAGATGGCGGGCCACGGCGCGCGCCGAGCCCAGGGGGACCGGATGTTGGGGAGCTCGAACGAGCTGCGACCCTGCTGCGCGATGCCGAGCGACCGGTTGTGATGGCGGGCACCGACCTCTACTGGGGCCACGGCGAGCAGGCGCTGCTGGAGCTCGTCGAGACACTGCGCGTTCCCGTATATCTCAACGGCCTGGCGCGCGGCTGCGTGGCGGCCGACCATGAGCTGTATTTCTCACGCACACGCTCACAGGCGCTTGGAGACGCTGATGTGGCGCTTGTGATCGGCGTGCCGATGGACTTCCGGCTTGGCTTCGGCGGCTCGTTTGGTGCCGACACGGCGATCGTCGCGATCGACGTGGCCGAGCCGCAGCGCCCGCATCCGCGCGAGCCCTCGGCCGAGCTGTATGGAGAGCTGACGTCCACGCTTGACGAGCTATGTGCGGCGGCGGGTGGCGCGGCGCTTGCCAGCTCCTCATGGATTGCGGATCTTCGGGATGCGGAGACGCAGCGGCGGGAGGCCGAGCGCGCCGAGCTTCAGGACGCTCGTGCGCCACTTCACCCCATGCGGCTATATGCCGAGCTGGCTAGGGTGCTCGAGCGCGACGCGATCGTGATCGGCGATGGCGGCGACTTCGTGTCCTACGCCGGTCGCGTGATCGACAGCTACGCGCCGGGCTGCTGGCTCGATCCGGGCCCATTTGGGTGTCTGGGCACCGGTCCCGGCTACGCGCTGGCCGCCAAGCTTGCCCATCCCGATCGCCAGGTGGTGCTGCTCTTGGGCGACGGCGCGTTTGGGTTCTCCGGCATGGAGTTCGACACGCTCGCGCGTCACGGTGTAAACGTGGTGGGAGTGATGGGCAACAACGGCATCTGGGCGCTTGAGAAGCATCCGATGGAGTTCTTGTATGGCTATTCGGTCGCCGCCGATTTGCGTCCCGGCACCCGCTATGACCAGGTGGTGCAGGCACTGGGTGGGCACGGCGAGCTGGTGAGGCGCCCCGATGACCTCGGCCCCGCGCTACAGCGTGCGCTCGAGTCGGGTCTGCCGGCGCTTGTAAACGTGCTTACCGACCCAAGCGTGGCGTACCCACGCAAGTCAAACCTCGCCTGAACGCACATCACTGGGCCTGCAGAGCGCGCGTGCCATGCCGTCGGAGTGCACCTGGCGACCGATTTCATGCCTGCGGGCTGCGAATGTCTCGCACATGAGGAAGCCGCCCGGATGGACGGCTTCCTCAGGGGCTTGGCCTCGAGACGAAGGCAGGGGTGCACGTCTCGAAGCCGGTTAGGTTGACCCGGATCGCGGGACCGCCGACTGCTCGGCGCAGATCAAGGGCCTATGGACCGGTCGCAGACGCACGCAACAGAGACCCGTGCCTCCACCGCCGACACCCCTTCTTCGGCGCGACGTGGCGATCGGATTAACTGGACCCGCGCACGTTCGAACAGTTGTCCAGGCGCCAGCGCGCGTCTAGCCGAGTCCCGCGAGACGCAGGGTGCCGCCGCGCAGGATGTCGTGCTCGGAGACCTCCGCGCGGTCGATGTCAAACAGTCCCATGGCCTCGTCCAGGAGGATCATGCCCGCCACGATCGTTGGCGCGCGATCGGGATGCAACCCCACCACCTGGCGGCGTTGCTCTTCGGTCAGGTCGGCAAGGCGCGCGATCAGCAGTTGCACAGTTGCCCGCAACAGCGGATAGCCGTGCACCCGCTCGGGATCATAGGGATCGAGCTCCTGGTCGATCGCCGCCGCCGAGGTCGCCGTGCCGGCCACCGCGATCGCACGCGCGACCGCGTCGCGCTGCTCGACGGGCAGGCTCTCGCGGAAGATCGCGCGCGTGTCGGCGGCCAGGTCCTGTAGCTCGCCTGGGACGGGCGGGTCGCTGTGGATGTGGCGCTCGCTCATCCTGAGCACCCCCGCCTGCACCGACACGTGGAAGCTGGCGGTGCGCTCCGCCCCCACGATGAACTCGGTGGAGCCCCCGCCGATGTCGATCACCACAGTCGGCTCGGCGGAGCGCCCGTCACGGTCGCTCATCGCGCCTAGAAACGTCAACTGGGCCTCTTCATCGCCAGACAGCACCCTTGCGTCCAAGCCAAACTCATCGCGCACTTGTGCAGTAAACCGTGCGCCGTTGGAGGCGTCGCGCACGGCGGAGGTCAGCACCGCCAGATTGGCCTCGCACGCATACCGGTCGATCGTGGCGCAGTAATCGCCGAGTGTTGCCCGCACGCGGGCGATCGCCTCCTCGGAGAGCATCCCACCCGCGTCGACGCGGTCGCCCAAGCGCGTCACCCGCGACTGGCGGTGTAGCTCGGTGACTGTGCCCTGGGTAGGGTCGACCTCCGCCACGAGCAGCCGCGTCGAGTTGGTTCCAATGTCCAGCACCGCCGTGCGCATTCGTGTGGGATCGTATGGCAACATGGCCAGGGCGCGTGAACGAGCGTCGGTCCGATCATGCATCCGGTTTGCGGGATCGCGCGCCCAGGACTACGGCTGAGACGCCATCTTTGCTAGAACATTGGGAGCGACGCGGGGTGGAGCAGTCTGGTAGCTCGTCGGGCTCATAACCCGAAGGTCGCAGGTTCGAATCCTGCCCCCGCTACTACAGAAAAGGCCCGGAAATCCGGGCCTTTTCTTTTGGGCGAGTCGGCTGGTCCTGCCGGCCATTGTTCCAATATCGTTCCAATTTGTTTTGGGACTCGGGACCGCGCCCAGGGTGTGGGCGATCGAACACCCGCCATTGACTTTCCCTTTCTCGACTTTTTTAGAAGGAATGATGGTATGGTGGGCGATATGACCAAGCGCGAGCATCGAGAGCTGGTCGCCAGCTTCGTGACGCTGGACGATGTGATCACGCGTGCCAGCCACGCGCTTTCCAATGGCGACATAGCGGTGGTTGAGCGTGAGCTCGAGAAAGCGAAGCAGAGGGTCTGCACAGATGCGCCCGCTCTTACCGTGCCCGAGGTAGCGGAGGAGCTTGGCGTGAGTCGCCCGACCGTGCGCAGCTGGATCGCCAAGGGGCTCCTGGATGTCGTTGCGGACAGCTCGCCTCAGCGTGTGAGGTTTGCAAGCGTTCAGCAGCTCAAGGAGCGCTTGGGCAGGTTGCGCGCTCTCGCCAAGGATGAGCGCCGTTTCTCACAGCTGCTGCGAGAGGCCGCTGACCAGCGAGCACTGGAGCAGCCGGGAGCACGGGAAGGCTTGCAGGACGCTCTCGCCAGCGACACTGTGGACCTGTGATCGCAGACCGAGGGGTCGTGCGGATCGGCTTATGGCGTCACGCTTCAGGGTCACCGTAGCGCGGCGCTGCGACCAACGTGTCAGAGCGCTGCGCGGTGAGGCCAAGAAGCGCTTCGATCGTGTGGTTGAAGAACTCCGGCATCGTGGGTGCGAGGCGGGCGGGATCCGTATGCGCGCCGACACGGGTGCAGATCACCGGGTGTGCGAGAGGCGCTTCTACCGCTCCTGGCGGATGCACCTGGTGTTCGGAGATGACGAGAACATCGTGATCTCGTGGGTGGGTGAGCACACCGAGGATGAGGATGTTCATACGGAGGGTGCGCAAGGCATCGCCGGTCTCAGCGGCCTCGGTCGCGCTCGTGACGAGCAACCCAAGTGCTGCGACGATCTGGAAGATCCACCAGCAGACCCAGATCTGGTTGATCTCGTCAATCAGATCCGTCCCAGGCGTCGGCAGCGTCGATCGGGAGAGGCATAGCCATTCTGGACGGCGACAAGGCGCGCTCCGCTACGTCCGGACCATCTGACACGGTGGTCGCGTTCCATGCTCGAACGGACTCGGCGGGCTCCCGGTGGGGACCGGGAGCCCGCCAACTTTCCGCCGGTGCGTCTGATTCCCTAGACCGTTCCGTTATCTCTGCTCGCATTCCCCCCTTGGCGAGCCAGAACGAAAGGCCGAGCATGAACGCGAACCCTCAGGAGCCACCAGAGCCCGACCCTGGCGTGGCTGCATCAGAGCCGGTAGGGCACGAAAGTCCCCGCGATCGCCGGAGACGACTACTCGCTGAGCTCCGCAAGGAGCGCGGCAGCGATGTGTTGATCGCGTACGTCACGAGTACGCGACCCGAGCTCGAGACCCCGATGGCTCAGGATTCTCTCCGCTTCTTCTTCGATCATTTGCCTCCCGAGCGGGTTGGGCAGCTCGACCTCCTCATCCATAGCAACGGTGGAGAGAGCGTCGTACCGTGGCGCCTGATGACCCTTCTGCGCGAGTACGCAGATAAGGTCCACGTCTTGGTCCCGCACCGCGCTTTCAGCGCAGCCACCCTGACAGCTCTCGGTGCCGACGAGATCGTGATGCACCCGATGGGGATGCTTGGCCCGATCGACGCGAGCATCGTCAACCCATTCGGCCCGCTCGACGAAAACACGGGGCAGCGGCTCCCAGTGAGCGGCGAGGACGTTGCCGCTTACAATGCGCTCGTCACAGACGATCTCGGCATCAGACACGAGGAGGAGCTCGTACAGGCGTTCCGCATTCTGGCCGAGAAGGTGCATCCATTGACCCTCGGCGCTGTCAAGCGCGGGAGTGCTCAGGCCAGAATGCTTGGCGAGAAGTTGATTCGGCTCCGGTCCCCCGAGATCGATGCGGGACATCTGGAGCTTCTGGAGCAGTTGACGACCAAGCTCTATTTTCACGGGCATCCGATCAACCGTGGAGAGGCAAAGGGCCTGGGTCTGCCAGTCGTGGATCCCGCACCCGCTGTCGAGAAAGCCTTGTGGGACACATATCTGGCCTACGAGGACGACATGGAGATGCGGACGCCGTTCAATCCCATCGCAGTCGCGCTTTCGGCTGGCGTCGAGCCGCCGGTGTCGCCAGCGCCACCCGGAAGTGGAGGGCCGCCAATGACCTGGGTAGATCTTGACCCGCCGCTAACAATCACGAGGGTTGTAGTGGAGTCTGAGGCGAGAACTGATGCCTATGAGCAGGACCTCCGGCTCAGCGTCGCTCGTGGTCCGGGCGGTATGTACTACGGGAACGCAGTCGAGGTCCGCAGCGGATGGGTCTCTACGACGTGAGGTGGACCGCAGAATCCTGGTCGGGCGAACTAACTTGACCGGTCTGCACGACCGTCACCTGAGTGCTCGTCAGCGGAGGCGTAGTTGGCAACACGCCACCTGATGTACTCGAGAACCTATCCGGCAGCACCGTCCCGGAAGAGACTCGCTGCCCGACCGAGGCTGGGATCTGACTAGCCGAGAGTTCGTTCACGACGGAGATTTCGGAGGATGTGATCATGGCGAAAGGCGCTGGAAAAGGCGACCCGCTAGCTCCAGGCTACACGAATCCACTGTCTAACCTGGGTGATCGACCCCTACGCGAGATTCTTGAGGTTGGCTCGACATCACTCGCAATCCCGTCCAGTCGTGACCTTCCACGAGCGCGCGCAGCGCCGCCCTCTCGCCCTCGCCGTGCCGCATCGCCTTCCTTGTACTTCCTGTAGACACAGAGCGCGAGTGCCGGGTCAGTGTCCCATTTCGTCCATCACTGTGCCGGGATCCTCCCCGAGCGCGTACAGCACACAGGCGAACGTCCGCCTGGGCGAGTGCGGCGTGATGTCCTCCAGCAACGGCGCCAGGTCTTGCTCGACAAGGTTGTTCGCGCGCGCCATCATCTGCGCCGAGCAAGCGCGAACGGATGTTGTAGGGGTCCTGGCGGCTGGAGCGCCGAGTCGAAACACAAGTCCGGCCATACGGTTCGATTGGCGGCGAGCCATTCAAGCGCCCACCGCTATGCGTTCGCCCGCCGCGACGGCTATCGTCGCGGCGGCACGGATCGGTCCATGATCCGGGCCGCCTGCCATGGCTGATGTCGTCATCGACAACCCGATCCTCAACTCGCCGTTCGACGAGCCCGGGCGGCATTTTCGCTTCGGCGAGGAGGGCATCACCAGCGAGGTGGTGGAGGAACGCCGGGTGAGCTCCTATTTCATGCCGATCCCGGCGGCGAAGAAGCGCTCGCAGCTGCACTTCGACACCGAGTGGACGCGCGATCGGATCGAGGAGAACCAGTTCATCAACCAGGTGCGCGGGAAGGTCGGGCTCTGGCGCCGCGGCGGCTGGCCCGGTGTGACGCCGACGACGCGGCGCTTGCTCGAGTACTGGACCGCGAGTGACCGCGAGCGGCGGCTGTTCTTCTGCCAGGTCGAGGCGCTGGAGACGGCAATCTACCTTGCCGAGGCGGCGGCCAAGCATGGCGACGCTTGGATCGCCAACGAGCTTCGGCGCTTCGCCGAGGATGCCAACCCCGGGCTCTTCCGCGTCGCGCTGAAGATGGCGACCGGGAGCGGCAAGACGGTCGTGATGGGGATGCTCATCGCCTGGCAGGTGCTCAACAAGCTCGCCAACCCGCAGGATGCCCGCTTCTCGGACTCGTTTCTGATCGCTACGCCAGGCATAACGATCCGCGACCGCCTGCGAGTGCTGCTGCCGCAGGACGCGGAGAACTACTACCGGGTGCTCGATCTTGTTCCGGCCGCAGAGCGCGAGCGGCTCGGACAGGCGCGGGTCGTGATCACCAACTTCCATGCCTTCCAGCTGCGAGAGAGGACGGTGGCGTCCAAGACGACCAAGGCGCTGCTCACACGCGGCGGCGAGAGCCCGTTCACTGAGACCCCCGAGCAGATGGTTCGCCGCGTCTGCCGCGAGCTGGGTACCAAGAAGAACATCGTTGTGCTCAACGACGAGGCTCACCACTGTTACCGGCGTCGCGTTGGCGGCGGCGAGGGCGAGGAGAAGCTGACCGGCGAAGAGCGCCGCGAGGCCGAGCGCCGCGACAGCGAGGCGCGGGTGTGGATCAGCGGACTCGAAGCGATCCAACGCAAGCTTGGCATCCGCGCCGTGTATGACCTCTCGGCGACGCCGTTCTTCCTGCGTGGCTCCGGTTACCGCGAGGGCACCTTGTTTCCGTGGGTGGTCTCCGATTTCTCGCTGATCGATGCGATCGAGTCTGGAATCGTCAAGATTCCGCGGGTCCCGGTGGCTGACGACTCGATGACGGGTGAGCAGCCGACCTACCGCGATCTGTGGCCGCGGATACGCGACAGCCTCCCACGCAAGGGTCGTGCAAAGGCGGCGCTAGACGCAGAGCCCAAGCTGCCTGCCGAGCTGCAGGGCGCCCTGCACAGCCTCTACGGGAACTATGAGCAGGCGTACAAGCAGTGGGTTGCGATGGAGCTGGAGCAGTCAACCATCACCACGCCGCCGGTATTCATCATCGTCTGCAACAACACCAGCGTCTCAAAGCTCGTCTTCGACTACGTGGCCGGATGGGAGCGAGCGCTCGACGATGGGCGCTCGGTGATCATGCCCGGCGAGCTGGAGCTTTTCTCCAACGTACGCGACGGCTCTTGGTGTCTGCGGCCCAAGACGATCCTCGTGGACTCCGAGCAACTCGAGTCGGGTGAGATCATGAGCGCTGAGTTCAAGGCGATCGCACATGAGGAGATCGAGGAGTTCAAGGTCGAGTATCGCGCTCGTTTCCCCGGTCGCGACGCTGAGGGGCTGACCGACGAGGATCTTTTGCGTGAGGTCATGAACACGGTCGGCAAGCCGGGCAAGCTCGGCGAGCAGGTGCGTTGCGTGGTGTCGGTTTCGATGCTCACGGAGGGCTGGGACGCCAACACGGTCACGCACATCCTCGGCGTGCGCGCGTTTGGGACTCAGCTGCTGTGCGAGCAGGTTGTAGGTCGTGGGCTGCGTCGCCGCAGCTACACCGCAAACGACGAGGGGCGCTTCGACCCCGAGTATGCCGAGGTCTACGGCGTGCCGTTCTCGTTCATCCCCGCAGCGGGGAGCAGCACCGCGCCGCCACCTGCCCGCCCGGTCACACGTGTACGGGCGCTCGTCGAGCGCGCCGACTGCGAGATCCGCTTCCCGCGAGTCGTCGGCTACTGCCACGAACTCTCGACCGAGCACCTACGCGTGGAGCTCGGCGAGGAGGCGCAGCTTGCGCTATCCACTCACGACGTACCCAGCACTACCGAGCTGTCGGCCATCGTCGGCGTCCCCGACGTGCATACGCTTGAGGACCTCCGCGACCGGCGCGAGCAGGAGGTCGTCTACTTCTTGGCGCGCCGTGTCACGCAGCGCTATTTCGCGGACCGGCCGTGGCTGTTCCCGCAGCTTGTAGAGCTCGTCCGCGAATGGATCTCCGAGTGCCTGACGCTCAAGGACCACACGTTCATCGGGCTGCTCCTGCTTCACCAGCGCGCGGACGACGCGGCCGACCGGATCTTCCGGGCAATCGTCGCGGCCGACCCCGGCGAGCAGGTGTTGCTTGCGGTGCTGGCTCCCTACGACGGGGTCGGCTCGACAAGTTACGTCGATTTCGACACCATCAAGTCGGTGATGACAACCGACCCCGAACGGTGCCATGTCAGCCACGTCGTGGCCGACTCGGGCTGGGAGCACAAGTTGTCGCAAACCCTGGAGGGGATGCCGGAGGTCCTGGCATACGTGAAGAACCAGGGCCTTGGTTTCACGATCCCGTACACGATCGACGGCGAGGAGCGCCAGTACGTGCCCGACTTCATCGCGCGTATCGACGACGGGCAAGGCGAGGTCGATCCCCTCAACCTCGTCATCGAGGTCTCCGGCGCGCAGCGGCGCGACAAGGAGGCAAAGGTCGCGACCACCCGGTCGCTCTGGGTTCCCGCCGTCAACAACTTGCGCACGCAGGGGCGTTGGGCCTTCGTCGAGTGCGAGGATCCGTGGGACGGTGAGCACCTTATCCGCGACGAGCTGGCCGACCTACAGGTGGTGAGCGCATGACGCCGCCGCGCGGGAAGACGAAGGGTCCGACTCCGGTGGACGCGCTGCGCCACGACGACAAGCGGACCAATATCCCCACCGATGAGTTGCGCGACTTCGTCGCCGAGCAGGAGAGCGCGCCGAGCAAGACGCTCTACCCGCGCGATCCGTCTCTGGACCCGCAGCTCGTGTGGAAGGGTAAGGACGAGCAGGACCAGGCCGACCTCGCGGTACCTGCAGTCCCGATCTACATTCAGGAGAAGATCCATCCACGGGTCATCATCGAGAATCTGCGCGCCACGGCCGCCGCAGGTGCGCCCGAGCCGGAGCTGACGCTGTTCGACGACTTCAACGGAATTGAGTTCGAGCAGCTCGTCGACTTCTACCAGCACGAGCAGAACTGGAGTAATCGCCTGATCCTCGGCGACTCGTTGCTCGTCATGAACTCCCTTGCCGAGAAGGAGGGCCTGAAGGGCAAGGTCCAGACGATCTACATCGACCCGCCCTACGGCATCAAGTTCGGCTCCAACTGGCAGGTCTCAACGCGCAAGCGCGAGGTCAAGGACGGCAAGGTCGAGGACGCCACCCGCCAGCCCGAGCAGGTCCGCGCCTTCCGCGACACCTGGGACCTCGGCATCCACTCCTACCTCGCCTATCTGCGCGACCGGCTCAGCGTGGTGCGCGAGCTTCTGACGGAAACGGGCAGTCTTTTCGTGCAGATTGGCGACGAGAATGTCCATTTGGTGCGAAGCGTGCTCGACGAGGTGTTCGGGAGCGACAACTTTGTCAGCCTCATCACATTCAAGAAGACCAGTGGCGCTGGGAGTCCTTCGGGCGGCACGCTCACGCTCCCTACCGTCGCCGACTACATCCTGTGGTACGCCCGTGACCGTGAGCACGTGAAGTATCGACCGCTCTATCGCGAGAAGGAAATCGGCGGTTTGGGGGGTGGGCAATACACGTGGGTTGAAGAGAACGACGGAACTCGACGCCGAGCGACAGCTAACGAGCGTGACGACGGAATAGCCCAGGGCCGCTTCTTCAGGCCAGATCAGATGACATCTCAGTCTGGTGTCGAGAAGACGATTTTCGATGTTGAACTGGACGGGTCCACTTACCGGCCGGCAAAGGGTGTCTGGAAGACGGATCGCGAGGGCATGGAGAATCTGAAGGCGTCGAGGCGTCTCATGGGAATCGGGAAAACGCTGTGCTACGTGCGTTACTTCGACGATTTCCCGCTGTTTCCGCTCACAAACGTTTGGGAGGACACCACAACGTCTGGCTTCGCTGATCCGAAGGTCTACGTCGTGCAGACGAACCAGCGCGTAGTCGAGCGGTGTGTGCTCATGACGAGCGATCCGGGCGACCTTGTCCTGGATCCGACGTGCGGCAGCGGAACGACCGCCGTCATCGCAGAGAAGTGGGGGCGCCGCTGGATCACCATCGATACCTCCCGCGTTGCCATAGCACTTGCACGAACACGCCTCATAT
Organism: uncultured Solirubrobacterales bacterium; assembly: GCA_963715765.1. Classification (GTDB taxonomy): domain Bacteria; phylum Actinomycetota; class Thermoleophilia; order Solirubrobacterales; family Solirubrobacteraceae; genus Palsa-744. The sequence goes on along the minus strand of OY970270.1, from coordinate 1,218,053 downwards.
CTGTGCGACAGCCGGCGTATTTGCTCGCTGATTCAGCGGAAGGTGAGGCGAAGAAGCAGGAACTGACGGGTCGATCGACCGAACGCGCGATCACCGGGACCCGCGACATTCGACGAGGGTTTGTCTATCGCTGCGTGCCCCACGTGATGCTCCGCTCGATCGCCAACAATCCTGATCTTGCCGACGGAATGGCGCGCGATGAGATCGATACCGCTGTCGCACGCCACGCCGAGCAGGAACTGCTTATTGACCAACCGTACGAAGTGTCGGGCGTAGTGCGTGTCACTGGACCTTTCACGGTCGAGTCGCTCTCGCCCCACCGCGTTCTTGGCTCCGAGGAGCAGCCGACCAGCGAGGAGACTCACGAGGACGGGACGCCATTTGCGACCACGGTGCTTGAGAACCTCCGCAAGGCTGGCGTCCAGAACACCGTGAAGCAGGAGCACCTGGACTTCGACTGGCTCGAGCCGTTCGCCGGAAGCTGGATACACGCGCGTGGTGAGTTCACCGACGCCAGTGGCGCCAACCGGACCGTCGCGGTGTCGATCGGCCCCGAGCACGGCACGGTGGGTACCGAGCAGGTAAAGGAGGCAGCCAAGGAGGCGCTCAAGGGCGCCGGCGTCGACCTCCTGCTCGTGTGCGCCTTCGCGTTCGACGCCCACGCCGGGGAGATCGCCAAGGAGTTCCAGCCGGAGGCCACCAGCGGATGGGCGGTCGCCGCCGAGGAGAAGCGCATTGGCAAGCTGCCGCTGCTGCTCGTGCGTATGAATCCCGACCTGGCGATGGGCGACGAGCTGCTCAAGAAGACCGGCGCGGGCAACCTGTTCATGGTGTTCGGTGAGCCCGACATCACGATCGAGCGCGAGGATGGCCAGATCGTCGTGGAAGTGCGCGGCGTGGATGTCTACGACCCGACCACCGGCCAGGTCCGCTCGAGCTCGGTCGATGACATCGCCTGCTGGATGATCGACACCAACTACAACGGCGAGAGCTTCTTCGTGCGCCACGCCTACTTCACCGGCGCCGAGGATCCTTACAAGAGCCTCAAGCGCGCGCTGAAGGCCGACATCGACGAGGCAGCTTGGGCGAGCCTCTACCGGACACGGAGCCGACCCTTCGACCCGCCGAGCACGAAGCGGATCGCCGTCAAGGTGATCAACCACTATGGCGATGAGGTCATGAAGACCTATTCGATCGGCTGATCACTGAACGTCGTGGCCAGCTCGCCACCATCGTGCTCCCCAGCCATCTCCACAAACCAACAAAGCGCGTTGAGGAGGCGCATCTGCTCGGCATTCCCGCAGCGGATGTGCAGGAGCTCTGGGCTGCAGACGAACACGGCCAGGCACCGCGCGCGGGATATAGCGACGTTGAGGCGGTTGCGGCTGAACAGGAACTCGAGGTTGCGTGGGATCTCCTCTCCGCTGGAGGTGGCCATCGAGAAGAAGCACACGGCTGCCTCCCGGCCTTGGAACTTGTCGACGGTGCCGATCCGTACTCCGTCGGGGAGGTGTTCGCGTAGGCAGCGCACCTGCGCGTTGTACGGGGCGACGACCATGATCTCGGCGGGGTTTATGGGGCTGCGGGTTCCGTCCTGCTTCGCGTATTGCCCTTCGAGCAGCTCGTCGACGAGACCGGCGATCGTCTGAGCCTCCTCCGGGGAGGCGCGTGTGTTGCCCTCATGTGCGACAGGTATGTATCTGACGCCGGTGCCGGTGAGTCGACCCGGGGCGACGATGCGCTGCTCTGCGCAGTCTGCGAACGAGTCAAGGCGATCCTCGTAGATCGCCTTTGAGATGAACCGGCACACATCCGGGTGCATCCTCCTGGTCTGATCGATGAACAGGCCGCGCTCGGGGGGAATTGTGGTGTCCTCGTCGAGCAGGTGCTCCAACACGGACACGCCGGCTCCGGGCGGGTGGACTGCCTGGGAGACCTGGGCGAGCTGCTGGGGGTCTCCCAGCAGGATCAGGTTGCGCGCACACGCGCCCATCGCGAGGGCGTCGGCGAGCGAGATCTGTCCGGCCTCATCGATGAACAGGTAGTCGAGCGTGCCATCCATATCCTCGTGACAGAACAACCAGGCGGTTCCGGCCACGAGGTCGTAGCCGCCGCCGGCGAAGTCGGCGATCTCCTTGGAGTTCCCGATCAGCCCGCGCTCGGATTCGTAGTGGTTGCTCTCGTCGCTGTACTTCTTCAGCCCGGCGAACGGCTCGCCCGGCGGGGCGTGCTTCTCGACCTCGGTGAGGAGGTTGTGGATCGCTGCGTGGCTGCCGGAGGCGACACCGACGCGGTGGCCACGCTGAATGAGGTGCAGGATCAGATGGGCGCCGGTATAGGTCTTGCCCGACCCCGGCGGCCCCTGGATGAACAGGTAGCTGTCACTCAGACCCTCCGCGATCCGCTTGGCGTCCTCCAGGTTGAATGCGCCCGTCTGCAGCGCTGCGCCACGTGAGCACGCCGATGTGATTGGGATCTCTCCGCGCAGGATCTGGCGCAGCGCGCTGTAGCGCCCCTGAGCGTCGAGCCCGCGCTCGACGATGTCTTCCGCGATGCGCCGTAGAGCGGCGCGCTGGGCAGGAGTGCTGATCGGCCCGCCCGGGATGAGCGCGCGCGGGAGCGGCTCACCGACACGCTTGGCTCCACGGCTGATCCTCAGCGTTCCGGTCGCATTGTCGATCGACTCGACCGTCACTCCCTTCTCGGTTGCGGGATCGATGAAGCCGCCGGGTGCGATCTTGTGCTCCTGGGCGGGGAACCGCAGCGTATGAATCAGTGACCGCGACGGCGGCGGGATCGGGATCGGCTCTACGCCGGCATCGGCGAGTCCCCCAAGAGCCTCGTTATCGACCTCCGTAAGCTGCTCCTCGTCGGCTTCGAGCCGCTCGAAGTAGGCCCACCATGCGGGCTTAGCCTCGCGTCGGTGATAGTCGATCAGCTGGGCCATCAGCCAGGGCGCGTGCTGATCGTGGTCCTGGTCGGCGGCCTCGTCGGGCACGTCGGCAGTGAGCTCGGCGTGCAGCTCGTCGAGCTCCGCCTGTATGTCCGGGTCCGGCTCCCAGGCATCGGGCGGAGGCTTCCACGGGATCTCCAGGTTGAACGTCTCAATCGCCTCGTCTCGACGGGCGAGCAGCCATTCGCGCAGCAGGTGGGTGGAGCGGCAGTCGTCCTCGTTGTAGCGCTCGATCGCCTCCAGCTGTGAGCGATCGCCGGTGTCGAGGAACTGCTCGAACGCCACGATCGAGTCGCCACCCTCGGCCACGTCCGTATCCCGCCTGTTCATGTAGAACGCCTCGATGCTCTTGATCGAGTAGTTCGGCTGCCCGACGCGTACACCCTGGCGCACGACGGTGTACAGATCGACCAGGACTTTGCTGCGCAGCAGATGATCGACCTCCTCCTCGCGCGTCGCGTGCAGGCCCATCAGCCGCTTGATGGCGGTCGCCTCGTAAGGGGCGTAGTGGTAGACGTGCATGTCGGGGAAGCGCTCGAGCCGCTCGACGATGAAGTCCATAAACTGCTCGAACGCCTGCTTCTCGCTCGACCGATCGGTTGCCCAAAACGCTTGGAACCGCGGTTCTCCGGCCTCCAGCAAAACGACCCCGAACAGGTACTCCAGACCGTCGTCGAAAAACGGATCGCTCTCCATGTCGAAGAACGCATCGCCCTCGGATGGCAACGGCATATGGGCGAACCCGCAGCCCTCCTCGGGCGCCAACAGTTCGTAGCGCAGCTCTCCCGTCGTGCGCTCCACCATCTGTAGACGCGCTTGCGCGCGCAGAGCCTCGAACGTCCTGGCTCCTATGCGGGGTGGGCGGTTCGCGGGCTCTGCTGTCGCGAGTTGCGTGACGGTTGTGATTCCCCGCTCGACCAGCCGGGTGCGCTGCGAGCGCTGGATTCGGGCCACGAGGCTCAGATGCTCATCGGCCTCACGCTGAGCAACGCAGTGCTCCTCCCAGCGACATAGCCCGCAGTGCTCCACCGGCTCTGGGTAAGTCGTTGACAGCCCGGCATCGACGATGGCCTCGAAGCCGTGCTTGACGCTGCGGTAGTAGGCGGCGAACTCGGCGACGCGGAACGACTGGGACTCGCGGGTTCCGAGCACGACGTGCATCCGCTCCGGCGCGGTTCCCTGGATCGCCTCGACCAGTTCGGCGTAGAAACAGAGCTGCAGCAGGAAGTACGGCTTCACGCGGCGGGCGAGCTTGGTGTCTGCCACCTCGTAGCTGAACGACCCCAGCACCGAGGGCCGCTCGACACGGTGCAGGAAATCGCTGTGCCCGCGCCAGCGGACGCCGTCGAACAGCACGCCCTGGTAGATCACCTCGGTCCCGGCCCGCATCGCCTCGACTGTGCGCTGCGCGCCTCGGCGCAAGCCCTCTGGGCCAGGCTTGTTCTCGATCTCAACGATCTCGCGGCCCTCGGCGGCGAGCTGGGCAACGTAGGCAAGCTCGTGCTCATCGCCCTTCCTCGCCACGAGCTCTGTGGTGTCAGACCGGTTCGGTGTGAGATCCAACCGCCCGAGAGCTACCTCGATGTCGAGCTGCGTGAGATGCGGACACTCGAGATGGTTGATGAGGTCGGACGCCGAGAAGATCAGCTTTCCATCAACGTGCTCCATGTCGGTCGCGTCGCCTTCGTCTCACTCGGGCTATGCCTCGACCGGGCTCAGCGGGATGTCTGTATCGTCGCTGACTGAGGGTGCCCCGATCGTCTCGAACCCCTTGCGGATGACCTGTGCCATGAGCTTGCGGCGCTCCTCGAGGAACTGCTCGTAGTCCATCTGCGCCCAGTCCTGGGGCAACGCATGGTGAAAGAGGTCTTCGACGGAGAACTGATCGGCATAGCGCGGCCAGTAGGAGGACGGCGCTGCATCTGAGATCTCAATGTTCTCGGGCCACTCGACATAGGAGAGGTTGGCGATCTGGTTGATGCTGCGCGTGCCGCTGATCCCTTCTCTTTCGAGATATCTGCGTGGGAAAAGGTGATGGCGCTCGATGGGGATCTTCTTGGGTTGGACGACCGGATCGAACAGGTCGCGTAGGAGCAGGCTGGACTTTCGCTCCTGGCCGGCGCCGCCGTCTACGAATGGGGGTACGCGCGCGTTGAGCAGACACAGCGATGCCGCGCAGGCGAACAGGCCGGGGCCTCGCGCGGCTGCGGTCGCAAGCACCTGGGGCAGCCTTGTCGTCCAGTAGTCAGGGGTCAGCTCCGTGGAAATCGCCTGGCGCAGTCGCGCCAGGTAGTCGGCTCCGTCTCTGGCCTCGGTAAAGGTCTGAACGTCCTGGGTGATCTGCGTCTCGAAGGACCCGGTGTAGCGTCCCGTGAGCGAAGACATGAAGAAGTAGCGCGCGATAGTGGTGCGCAGTTCACTGTGAGAGAGTCCGTAACTGCGACCGATCAGGTAGAGGGCGTAGACGAGCACTACGTTGTTCTCGGAGGAGATCTCGTTCGAACGGCGGAACCCGGCCGACATCAGGGCCTTGATGTACTCATGCCAGCTCGTCAGATCGAGCACATGGTCGATCGCCGCGGTGAGCTTGTCCAGTTGCGCATCTCGGTCGATCTCGTTGGGTGTGGCGTCGCCCTCGACGCTGCCGCCTCGCAAGAGGGCGAGCATGGACTGCAGTCGCCCGCGGTGGAAGGCGACGAGCACTGCGACCCGCAGGAGCTGATCGGCGGTTGGCTTGACCAGATGGTTGTAGGGGCTCGCCAGACCGCCGCCCGGTACGACCCGGGCGGCCTGGGCGAAGCTTTCGAGGCGACGACGGTCGTGCTCTCGAAAGACCGAAAGCAAGGTGAGGATGAAGTCAGCCTGGGTGAGCTTGGTTCCTCCGCTGTTGACGCGCAGGAAGATCTCGGCCACGATCTCCTCACCCACCTCGTGACCGATCTGCACCGCCTGGAAGGGGAAGTCCTCCAGGCCGTTCAGGCGACCGAGGGCAGAACGCAGCTGCCTCTCTTGGCCATTCTCGAGCGCCTCCGGTCTCGCCTTGCGCAGCCGCTCGACGAACGCCTCGGTGACTTCCCAGTCCTCGCCGATCCAGAGCTCCGTGATGTTGGACAGGAACTCGGGGTCCCTCTCCACGGCTGCATCGGTGACCTCGAAGCGTCCATCGCGGGGTCGAAACGCGAGCCTGATCCGTCCCTTGCTGAAGTCCTTGAACGTGATCTCCGCGCCCTTCATCACCGCATAGAGGCTCGTCAAACGCTGCTGGCCGTCGACGATGAACTCCGTTGGCGTGTGCTGCTTACCGTTTGCGCCGATGAGCTTCGAGTCCACCTCGGCGGCGTTCCAGAGCATCAGATAGCCGACGGGAAAACCACGGTACATCGAGTCGAACAGGTCGCGCACCGCAGTCTTCTGCCAGACGAACGGTCGCTGCAGCTCGGGCAGCGCGAGCTTGCCCAGGTCGATGTCGCCGAGGAGCTGGCTCAGCTCGTAGGAGACCGGCTTGAAGATCGTCTTGGCCAACGAGCGAATCCTAATCGGCGGGACCAGCGGATGCGGCTAGAGTCCGCCAGGACACCGCGTGTCGTCAGGACCCGCGTTTCCAAGGCAGCTCTGGTCGCTCCAACTCGTGCTGCACCGATCCATGTCATCGGGGTATGGGCGGCTTCCACGGCGGTTCGTATTCGTAGCCGGCGGCATCGAACGCGACGTCGCCAAGATCGAGTGTGCCTTGACCCTTTGCGCGGTCTCTGGCCTGCTGTTGCATGGCGGGGACGAGCTTGGCGGTCTTCGCATATAGGTCGGTCATGATCCGCTCGCCCGCCTCGTTGTCGGTGGCAAAGATCATGTGGTACACGGTCCCGCCGCGTGTGTTCTTCAGTTCGAACGGGTGAGTCTTGGCGTATCCGAGGTCGTTGGTGAGACGCCAGCGCATGAGATTGACGTACTCCTCCCGTGCCTCAGAGGCACTCAGCGTCCCCGCGACGCGGCGGTCGTAGATCGCGCGCCAGGCGTCGGTGCCGTAGAGCTTGGTCGCGCGCTCCTCGTCGGCGGGCCGCAGCTTACGTTCGTCGAGCGCGAGGGTGCGGATGAGGCCCTGCGTTGGGAACAGCAGCCAGAGCTCGACCTTGTACTCCGGCTTCGGGCTGCCGGTCGGCCGGTAGCCGCGCTTGTGATCGGCGAGCTGCTCAAGTGTCTCCCACGCGAACTCCATGCCGTCCGGGTCGATGAACGCGAAGGTTGGCGTCCACTTGAGATGGCGAAGCTCGGCGAGCGCCTTGGGAATCTCGACGTTGCAGTCGCCGCCATAGACCTTGATGTCGCGGCCCGGGTACTCCGCGACGAGTCTGTCCTGCAACTCCCTGGCCTTGGTCGCCCGCTCGAAGTACCGCAGCCGTGTAAAGCCACCGGCCTCGTTCGTCTCGATTGCGATGCGGGCCGAGCCGTTGAACTCCTCGCCGGTCAGCCGGTCAATCCCGAAGCCGTCGCCTGCGAACGCATCGAGGTACACGAACTCGGTTGTCTTGCCGGCGGATGCGCGCAGGAAGGCGGGCAGATATTCCGAGAGGATCGCGAGCTTCAGCTGCGTCCAGTAGCCCCACGGCCGACCTTCCTGATGTTCGGTCATGCCAGTTGCGGCGCCAGCGACCTCGGCAGCTCATCCCAGGTGCGTCCATCCAGCACACGACCACGGCTCTTCGGGCGATGACCTCCCCACTGCTTGAAGAAGTACGCAACGCCCTCGTCTACGCAGCGGTCGCGTAGCTCGCGCAGCCACTCGATCCTCACGGGCCGATGCTTGGCGCCGGACTCGCCGCCGGAGATGAGCCAGTCGATGTCCGTCAAATCGAGTCCTTCGAGAGGCCCGAGCAACGGCTCCGCGGAGATGAACCGCACGGCCACGTCGACTTCGCGCAGGTAGTCGGCGCGGTGGACGAAGCGCCGATTCTCGATCGTTACGCCCATCCAGATATTTGGATGCCAAGGCAGAGATGGCGCCAGATCAGCCAGGCGCTCGTGACGCTTGGTCAAGATCTGAAACGTGTGCCAGTGGGCTTGTCCCATGACCTCGAAGACCTGTTCGATGTAGGCGTCTGGAATACGCTCGTGGAAGAGGTCGCTCATCGAGTTGACGAAGATCATTCGCGGTCGCGCCCACTTCAACGGCTGCTCCAACCGCTGTGGCCAGAGCTTGAGCGCGAAGCCCTGCTCGTAGGGGTGCCCCGGGATGCCGCGCCAGCGCTCGGCGAACGTCTCCGCGTAGCAGTGCGCGCAGCCAGGCGAGACCTTGTCGCAGCCCGTCACTGGGTTCCAGGTCGCCTCAGTCCACTCGATCGCGCTCTTGTCAGCCATCATTGTGCTCGTTCGCCGCCTGCAAGCGGCATCCTGCCTGCTATCGAACATATGTTCCCTATGGCAGCGGACAGACGGCAAGACGCTCGCCAGACGCGAGCCTACACCCGATCCGCCAGCCCCCTCCCGGCGGCCGCCACGGAGCTCATCTCCTGAAGGCGGGCTCGACTGCTGATCGCTTCGCTCCAACGGCTAGGACAGACCATATGCACGAGGATGCCGTTGCTGTGCGCGCGCTGTGCAAACTCGTTGGCCGTTTCGGTGCGCTCACGGTCATCACCTATGTGATGACCGCAGCAAGCATCGGTGCCGCCAAGGGCGGCGGGTACGCCCGCTATCTGGAGGGCAAGACCGTGAAGCCCGAGCGTGGGGACTATTACCTGACCCCGGATGGGGAGATGGTGCAGGCACCGGGCCGCTGGCTCGCCGATGAGGAGACGCTCGGCCCGCTGGGAATTGAGGCGGGCGAGCCGGTGGACGGTGCGGACTTCATCGCGCTCATGGAGGGCCGCCATCCCGGCACGGGCCGATGGCTGCGTCCAGAGGGCGCCGGTGGCGGCCGGGGCGGCGGGATCGACGTGACATTCAGCGCTCCGAAGTCGGTCTCGACTGTGTGGGCGTTGGGCGACGCGTGGCAACGCGAGCAGATCGAGGCGGCGCACGCCAGCGCTGTCGAGCAGACGGTCCTCTACATGCGCGAGCGGGTGCCACTCGTGCGGCGCCGCTACGGCGGCCAGGTGGTCGAGGAGCCCGCGCGGGATGTGGTTGCGGCGGAATACCGGCACACGACTGCCAGGGGCGTCTCGGGCGCGCAGGCCCCGGACCCGCAGTTGCACAGCCACGTCGTGATCGCCGGGGCTGTGCGCGAGGACGAGCGGTTCGTCGCGGTCGCCTCGCGGCCGGTCTTTCGCAGCGCACGTGAGCTGGGCGCGTTCTACCGTTCCGCGCTTGCCGGTGAGCTGACACGGGAGGGCTATGAGATCGAGCAGGCGACGGGGAAGGACGGCCGGTATTTCGAGATTGCCGGGGTGCCGAGGGAGCTGTCCGAGGCGTTCTCCGGTCGCAGCCGTGAGGTCGCGAGAGCCGCGGAGCGGTTTCGGGCCCGTCATGGCCGTGCGCCTGAGCGTGGGGAGCTGCGCGAGCTGGCGCTTGAGAACCGCCGCGCCAAGACCCTCACCACCCGAAGCGACTTGCAGCGTGTCTGGACGGAGACGGGTAGCCGCTACGGGTTCGGCCCCAACGAGGCACTGCGGCTGCTCGCCGGCCCCGAGCGCAGCCGGCCCGAGCGTCCGGTCGAGGACCGGGTGGAGGCACGGCTGACCGAGCACCACGCCGTCTTTCAGGAGCGCGATCTGCGCAGCGTCGTGCTGGAGCAGACCGCCGGGGAGATGACGCCGGATGAGGCCCTCGGGATCGCGCGGGGAATGGTTCGTGACCGGCGGGTCTTCAGCTTGGAGGGCGGACGGATGACCACACTCGCGGTTCGCGCCCAGGAGCAGGCGATCGAGCGACGGATCGCCGCCCTCGCCCAGCCCGCCGGGTGGGATGTGGGTGACGCCGCCAGGGCCCACGCCACCCGCGAGGTAGCCGAGCGCATCGCCGGACGTCTGAGCCTTGAGCAGGACCAGGCGCTGCGAACATTGACCGGACCCGAGGGAGTCGCGGTTCTCGTCGGCCCCGCCGGCGCTGGCAAGGGCGTCGTGATCGACGCCAGCGCACGCGCGGAGCAGTTCGCCGGCCGCGACACTATCGGCATTGCCGTGTCGGGTTCCACCGCGGAGCGACTCGGTGCCGACAGCCCCGCGCTTGACGGACGCACGCTCACCTTGGACGCATTGGTCGCCCGTGCGAACACGGGCACCGTGCGGGTCGGCCAGGACACGACGGTGTTCCTCGATGAGGCCGGGATGGTCGACCACAAGCGCCTTGACGCACTCACCGAGCTGATGGAGCACTCAGGGGCGAAGCTCGTCGCGGTCGGCGACGGCAAGCAGCTCCCCTCAATTGGTCCCGGGGGGATGTTCGACCGCATCGCCGGCCACGCACCGGCCGCCGAGCTCGCCGATATCCATCGCACCCGCGACCGCGAGGAGCGACGAGCGTGGGCCGCGCTGCGGGCCGGTGAACCGGAGCGCGCGATGGCGCACTACCAGGCCCGCGGCCAGCTCTACTTCATGGACACTCGCGAGCAGGCCGGCGAGGCCGCCGTGCAACGCTGGATCTCCCTCACCGAGGAGCACGACATCCGCCAGGTCGCGCTGATCGCCGACGCGTCCAACAAGGAGATCGACCGGCTCAACGCCCGCGCCCAACACCTACGCGCCGAACGCGGCGAACTCGGCCCTCGCGAGGTTCCGCTCCCGCACTTGCACTACGGGCTTCGCGAAGGCGATCTGATCGCGTTCACCGCCCAGCACAGGCCACCAGGACAGTCCCGCGTCGAGAACGGCGCCCGCGGCCAGGTCGCACACGTCAACGAACACGGCGGCCTGACCATCACGCTCGACGGCTCCGACCGCCAGGTTGGGCTCGCGGGCGAGGATCTGGAGTCTCTGCGTCTCGGCTATGCCCAGCACGTATACCGCCAGCAGGGCGCCACCGTCGAGCGCTCCGTGGTGCTCACCGGCGGCTGGCAGACCAGCAAGGAGACCGCCTACGTCGAGGCCAGCCGCGCCCGACAGGCCACCGAGTGGTTCCTCGCCCGCGACGAGCTCGGCGCCGAGGGCCAGGACGAGCGGCGCGTTATGCAACTCGCCGGCCGGATGCGCCAGAGTCGTGCGCAGACACCCTCGCTCGCGCACCCCGAGCTGCCCGACCCACGTTGGGGGCCGGGATTTGACCTCGGGCGGATGCGACCGCCAAGCCTCGTGCGCTGGCTCACCCGTACCGCGCGGAATCGCGATCGCGCACCCGAGCGTGGCGCGGCTCGCGGTGGACGCTGATCAACTTGTTGGCCGTTTGGCGCGCGTGGCGGTCATTAACCGAGACAGCATCAAACCACGAGCTTCCGAAGGGAACCGCATGACGCCCATCACGAAGTCGACCAACGAGCCGTCCATCGCCGATTCGCCGAGTGCGCGGCTGCAAGACCCACTGCTGCGACCGGAGGAAGCAGCCCGGCTGCTCTCCGTGAGGACGAGCTGGATCTACGAAGCCGTGCGGGCTCGTCGCCTTCCGTGCGTACGGGTCGGCCGCCATATCCGGTTCACACAACGAATGTTGGAGGAGTGGCTAGCGGATAACACCCATGCCTGACCGCACGCCCACGCGTCCCGGGCCGCATCCCCGGTGTAGCGCCGTCTCGACTCCGATGATCGCCGGCCGCCCTGCCGCCTACAATCGAGCGGCCATGGCTAAGCGCTCTTACGGCAGTGGTCGTCTCTTCGTCTACAAGGACAAGACGGGCAGGGAGAGCTGGTATGGCTCGTGGCGGGCTGGGACGAGGCGAGTCCAGCGCAAGATCGGTCCAAAGCGCTCGCAGGGCAGCACGAGCGGTCTGACGCGGGTTCAGGCCGAGCGCGAGCTTCGCAAGCGGATCGACCACGATCTCGTGCTCGCCACCGCGGAGCGTAAGACCCTCGCCGACGCCGGTGCGCTCTACATCGATCACCTGGAGCATGTGATGGACCGCAAGCGCTCGACGATCCAGGACTATCGCGGCTACCTGCGCGGACACCTCGAAGGGTTCTTCGGGGAAACGCCGATCGACAGGATCGACCCAGCCAGGGTCGCCTCCTACCTCAAGCACAAGCGCGCAGGCGGCCTGTCGAGCAAGACGGTCCAGAACCACCTGAACTTCCTGCACGGCGTCTTTGCCTTCTCGCTCAAGCGCGGTTGGGTTCTGACCAATCCTGTTGCGCACGTGGATCGCCCCAAGAAGGCGCGCTCGCCGCACCGGCGCATTCGCTTCCTGCAGCCCCGCGAGCTCAACAAGCTCATAGACGCGGCCCCCGACGATCCGCTGGGCGCCGTCGAGCGGCCGCTCTACCTGGCCGCTGCCCTGACCGGACTGCGCCAGGGCGAGCTGCTGGCGCTGAAGTGGATGGATGTCGATTGGCTGGCGGGCAGGGTACGGGTCGCCGACAACTTCACCCGCGGGAAGTTCGACAGCCCCAAGTCTCACGAGGGCCGCTCGGTGCCGATGGCCGACCGCCTGGCGCGAGAGCTCGAGCTTCACTTCCAGCGCTCGGCCTACCGCACAGACGAGGATCTCGTCTTCTGCCATCCCCACACCGGCAACGTGCTCGACCCGTCGAAGATGCGAAAGCGCTTCGGTGAGGCCATCACCAGGGCAGGTGTGCGTGAGATCACCTTCCACGAGCTGCGCCACACGTTCGGTACGCAGATGGCGGCCGCTGGCGCTCCGCTGCGCGCGATCCAAGAGTGGATGGGCCACGCTGACGCCAAGACGACCGAGATCTACCGCCACTACGCCCCTGATCCGACGAACGGGGCGCAACTGGTCGAGCGCGCGTTCAGCACAACCCCATCCGAGCCTCAGCGTCAGACGGTCGTCGACGAGGGTCACCGATGAACGCGGTAGCCGCCGAGGCGGTGATCGCGCGTGCCGGCCGTGCGCTAATCGATGCCGCGCAGGCGCCGGCCAAGGTGATCCTGTTCGGCTCACATGCCCGCGGCGACGCCGACGAGGGCAGCGACTTCGACTTCCTGGTGATCGAGCGTGAGGTTGAGGACCGGCTCGCGGAGGCCGTCAGACTTCGTCATGCGCTGCGAGGCCTCCGTGTTCCGGTGGATGTGATCGTGATGGACGAGGCCCTCGCTGGGCGACGTGCGAAGGTCAAGGGCACGATGGTCGATCGAGCTTTGCGCGAGGGGCGTGTTGTCGCCGAGTCCTGAGCAGATCGAATACGCCGAGATGCTCCAACGCCGGGCGGCGGGCGATCTCCATGTCTGCCGGAAGCTCGCCGACGACACGGATATCGACGACAGCATCATCGGATTCCATGCTCAACAATGTGTCGAGAAGGCCCTGAAGGTGGCGCTTGTTCTAGAGGATGTCGAACTCCCGCGCACGCATGATCTGGAGTCCCTTGTCGAGCAGGTCGAGGAGGCGGGGATCAAAGTGCCCGAGGAGCTCGCCAGTGTCGATTGGCTGACTCCCTGGGCGGCCGAGCTCCGCTACGACGAGCCGACCGCGCTGGATCGCGCTGCTGCTCTGGCGGTAGCTGAGAGCGCCGCCCGCTGGTCGGGCTCGCTGCTTGGCACTGACTGAAATCACGTCAGCGGTCGCCGATGATGATCGTCCCGGCGAGCTTGTCGGGGAGCCCTTGGTGTAGTGGTGTCCACAGTACGTGTGCCTCGATCGCCAAGCCAAGTGGCAGTTGCACGAGTGCCGGGAGACATGACACATACGGGCGCACTTGGTTTTCCCTGTACATCTCCATTGCGGCGTGCTGGAACGCGTCACTGTTATCCCCATGCTCGCGTCTGAGCGCCTCGATCTTCGACTGTAGATCGTGGTGCTTGAGCTGCTCGGCTTTCCCGAGCCTAGCGGTCAGCTTCCCGACCAGGAGCTGCCACCCCTGCCGCAACCCTGCGCGCAGGGTCGCCTGTCGGAGGTTCACCGGTCCTCCCGTGCGAGCATCCACGAGTCGGATTCCGACGATGCGAGATCCTGGCCCCCGGCGTCCGGTGAGGAGTACGTTCAGCACGAATGCGAACACCCGCAGTGTGATGCTAACCCGCTTGGAACTCATTATCTTGGGCAGCGAGCGACTTCCTGGAGTGTCTTTCCTGCCACGCATGGTGACGACACTGGTGTAGGTGCCGATCGCGACGATCCCTCCGAGGAGCGCAAGCGTCACGTCAATCAGCAATGCCAACAGACGACGACGAATCGGCGCGACCGGCAAATCTCGTCGTCGGTTGCGGATCACTGGCTGATCCCGGTAGCCTGGGCGGCGATGGTGAGCGGATTGGGTGGATGATGTCACGCGACCAGGACTGGCGCCTGCGGCTCGATTTGGACGAGTCCGCCGATCTCGATGGGCTTATCGGTCGTGTGCGTGACCGTCCAGATGATTTCGAGGACGAGGCTCGGGCCGTGTTGAGTGACGGCGTTGTACTGACCCACGACGGCGACACGTTCTTCGCCTACGCCGTGAACGAGAAGGCGCTCGACGACGCTCGTGACGCGATCGAGTCGGTGTTACGCAGCGAGCAGCGTGGCGGAGCGATCAGTGTGAGCCATTGGGATGAGAAACTCCGCGCGTGGTGCCAGATCGACCCTCCACTCACACCCGCCCAGGAAGAGCAACTGCATAAGGTTGACGCGACGGACAACGGACAGACCGCCGCGGCAGACGTAGGGTCGGAGACCCGCACCGTGATGTGCGTGACAGGCAAGCTGATACGCAAATCGTTTGAGCGTCAGATGGTCGCGTTCGCTCAGGAAATAGGATTGCAGTGCGGGATCGTCGAGCATCCTCACCTGCTCTCGACACAGCTCGCGTTCAACGTGATAGGCCCGTCGAACAGCGTCGAGCAGTTCGACCGGTATCTGAAAAGCGAAGCGAAAGCCACGGTCAGGCTCGACCCGGGACTCATCCCGTACGGGCTGTCGTAACGAGGCGAGCCAGTTTCAGGTCTAGGTCGGCCATTGTTCCATTCGTTGTTCCAATTTGAGCGAATCCGGCCCGAACGAACCACCCCCAACCCCAATAGATCCGGGCATCCCGACCGTACCCGACCTACCCGCTGCGATCTCATAACCCGAAGGTCGCAGGTTCGAATCCTGCCCCCGCTACTCAGGATAGTTGGGTCTAGAGTTTGGGAAATAGCGTTGCGGCGGCCTTTCGGGGCCGCCGTTTCCGCTTCTAGGCCAGAAAACTTGGGTGGCAGTCGCTCGCGAGGATCGCGTGAGTGGTGGCCAGCCCAGATAGCGCAAAGCCGCCCAGGGGTGATCCCCAAGGCGGCTGCGAGCTTGAGAGGTTGCTTGCGGGCTTTACGGCCCCGGTGGGGCGCCGCCGCGAGCGGAGGGTGGCGTTGTCTCGCCTAGCTGTTGTGCCTAGGGACGTTGCGAACGGCGTGTAGGTAGGTCCGGGCCTGCCGAGAGGCTGTGGGTGTCAAAGCTCACGACCGTCTCGGAGGCCCGGAATGCAACACGCTAACGCTCCACTGACCCCGATCGGCAGGCTCCGTTTGGTGCTGC
Organism: uncultured Solirubrobacterales bacterium; assembly: GCA_963715765.1. Taxonomy (GTDB): domain Bacteria; phylum Actinomycetota; class Thermoleophilia; order Solirubrobacterales; family Solirubrobacteraceae; genus Palsa-744. The sequence goes on along the minus strand of OY970270.1, from coordinate 1,202,577 downwards.
TGGTTGAGGAGGAAGGATTCACGTTGCAGGCGGCAGCGGATGCCTGCAATGTGGCGAAGTCGACGTGCTGGGAGTGGGTACGCCGCTGGCGTGCGGCGAGCGAGGGCGATCGTGTCACGCTCGCCTGCTTGGAAGACCGCAGCTCGCGGCCACACCGAAGCCCCAACCAGGTGCCGGCTGGGGAGGCTGCACGGATCTGTGAGCGCCGGCTGCGCACCGGCTGGAGCCCGCGGCGGCTGGCGGAAGAGGCGGACATCGCAAGATCCCATTCGACGATCCACCAGGTGCTGCGCCGTGGCGGTTGCTCACGCCAACCACGGCCCGAGATTCCTGCGGTGGTCCGCTACGAGTGGCCGTGTCCCGGCAACCTGTTGCACATGGACGTCAAGAAGCTCGGCCGCTTCCACGCGCCCGGGCACGCCCTCACGAAAGACCGCACCAGACGCTCTCCTGGGGCGGGCTGGGAGTATGTGCACTCGATCATCGACGACTGCTCCAGGCTCGCCTATTCAGAGATCCACGATGACGAGACGGCCGTGACGGTCACCGCGTTCACTCGCCGCGCGCTCGACTGGTTTCTGGAGCAGGGGATCGTCTGCGAGCGGCTGATGACCGACAACGCGTTCGCCTACACCCAGAGCAAGTCTTTCAGGCAGTTGCTCTGGCGGCGCGCGATCCAACACATCCGCACCCGTCCCTATACGCCCAGGACCAACGGCAAGGTCGAGCGCTTCCACCAGACGCTGATGCGGGAGTGGGCCTACGCACTCCAATACGCCTCATCCGCCGCGCGCCGGCAAGCCCTGCCACACTGGATCAACCACTACAACGAGCGTCGCACCCACTCAGCGCTCGGCAACCGGCCACCCCGAGCCCGCGTTCAGGACGTCACCGGGCACAACATCTAGCCCGAGCGCTGCTGCGCTTGGGCCGTAGGGCAGGTCAAGGCCGTCGTTGGAGCGGTCGTTGATGAGTTCGGTCACGGCCTTCGCGGCAGCATCGATCTTCGTCCTGACGCCCTTCCTAGCTCGCTTTGCGGCGCGGGCGGAGCCGAGCCATCCGTTCACCGCGGCGATGCGAAGCCAATCAATGAAGGAGGCAACGTAGGCGCGGAGGCGGTGCCACTTCAGGCTCACGACCTTGGGCCGGTTCGCCAGGCTGTCAGCGGCGACACGGTAGCGGTCACGCCAGTAATCGTGGACGCCCTCGTACTCGTAGTGAGTCTTGAGTAGTTCGTGATAGGTAGGGTCCAAGCGGGAGAGGGGGATGAGTGAGCGCCAGTCAGTCTCACAGCGGATGCGCTGCTCACCCTCACACGCTGGTGTCGCGGGGGCTACGCACCTGAACCAGAGCCAAGGCGTGTCCTTGGTCTTGCCTTTTTCTATGGCGAAGCGTGTTTGCTTCATCTCGCCGCCGCAGTGGTCGCAGCGCTTCACGCCGTCGCGGTCGTGAGTGGGGTGGTCCTTGCGTTTGTAATTGTTCCCGCCGCGCCAGGGAAACACGGGCGCGATGCCCTTCCGCGTCGCGTACTTGTAACACTTTTCCACGGCGTAGCCCTTGTCGCCGGTCACGGTCTGCGGCGTCTTCCCCGCTACCTTGCAAACACGCTCCATTAGCTCGGGGAACACGTCGTACTCCTGCCTGTTCGCTGGGTCTACGCTCGGGATCACCCCTCCCGTGTAAGCGTCCACAGCCTTCGCGGAGAAATAACCGTGCCAGAAGCGCGTCGTTTTACCGTTCCTCGTGTATGCGCGAGTCCCGGCCTCGGTATCGCGCGTCCAAAACCAGCAACCACCAACGCGGATGCGCTTGCCGTTGCCCTTGTCTTCAATGGCTTCGGGTTCAGCGTCGCGCGCGTGCTGCTCGGCCTCGGTCGGGTCTTCTTCGTTCCATTTCTCCCGCTGTTCCCTCGCCTGCATAGTCGGGGCGCGCTGCGGTCGGTACGTTGAGCCCTGCGTAGACGCGCCATTTTCATCATCTTCAGCGCGCGCACACGGATCGCCCGGCTGACAATCGTGAACTAGGGCCGCGTGCGTCTCATCTTCCGTGCTGTCCGTGTGTACGTGATTGAAAACGTTTGAGTCGTGAGCGATGCAGTGCTGAACTACGGTTCCCGTGGCGTCAACGAACGCCTTCCCGTGATCCTCAAGCTCGCGCAAGCGCTCCCACACGCGGTTATACGGCGGCTTCTCCGTGAAACCACACTCCTGCCAAAGTTCGTCTGTTGTCTCGTCCCACCACGGCTGCAAATCAACTTGACGGGAGGCGACGAACGCGATCACAGCCAACTCCCACCGCCCAGGCTCACGTTTACGGCCGTGGTTCACTTCCAGATCACAGGCCGCTTGGAGGCCGTCTGACGCCCAACGCTGTTGCTTCGCAAGCCGCACGGTGTTCAGCGAGCCACGCAACTCGTCGTGCTTGGAGTATTCCGTGGCGCCTCGGAGGCGTTCAGGTGGTTGGTAGCGACTCTTAGGCATGGGCTGTTTGGGCAAGGAGTAGTGAACGGACGACCCCTCCCAATCGGCTCTATTGCTGGGCTTCCGGGGAGTTGTTGTCGGTCGTTCGCGCCTTGTTAGTGAAGGGTTATCGCGGCTCCCCGAGCCTGCATGCGGGCTCGACATTTGTTCGAGTCGCCCCAGCCCAAGAGTTCGTCACCACGTACCGCGGCCCAGGACGCGCGCAGCAATGCGCCGCGCATGACCATGAGCCCGTCGGCGCGGAGCGTGGCCGTGCCGAGCCCGATCACGTCCAGGGGCAATCTCAAGCGGCGGGCGAGTTCGTCGGCTCGCCAGGGCCAGTCCTCCGCGAGGACGAGCGCGAGAATCGCGGCCTCAACTCGCCGCCGCTGCTCGTTTGCGAGCAAGTCAATACGCTGGTGTTGCATCTGCGACGCGATGTCGCACGTTTCGAGTGGACTATGTGGATTGGAGGGTCGGCTGATGTCGAAGGCGTAGTTCTGGGCTTGTGCTCGATGGCCTGTCCCCTGCCCTGACGTGCGTCGCCGGTGACGGCGGGGTGCGAAGCTCGGGGTCGAAGCCCAAGGGCGCCCGTTCCATCCGGGGGCCACAGGCGAGGGGGAAGACCGGACGGGTGAATCGCGTGAACCTCCGTTGATGCCTCGTGATCAGACGGCCCCGCGAGATGGGATGCAGTAGCGGGGTGCAGGGACTGGCCGCTGTGAAGCGGCAGGCGCCGGCCGGACAATGCACTTCGGTCGGGAGAGCACCGCCGTCCTCGGGGTACAGGAGGCACCCATCCCGGTCGTGTCTCGTGCGTGTGGAACGTGGTAACCCCGTCGGGGTCCGGGCGGTGGCCCGGTAAGCCGACCGTAAGGGAGGCCCAATCCCCCGGCGGGAATCGGATGACCGAGAAGCGAACGCCGGCGGCCGAAAGGCAGCGGGAAACCAAGAGCATGAATGGCTGGCCCCTCCGCTGGCCGCTTTTGGATAACCGGCCGGATACGGGACCTGTGTGCCCGGACCCGAAAGGGTGCTGACGCGGTCAGGTGAGTCTGTGAAGGAAAGTTGCGATGGCATCGGAACCGAAGGGCAAGTTGGACGCCGCGGCGCTGTTCGGGGCGAACGGACCAGAGGACGGGGTTCTCGGCTGGGACGCTGTTGATTGGCGTGCCTGCGAGGAACGCGTACGGCGCCTGCGGCAACGGATCTTCACGGCGAGTCGGGCGGGGGACCTGAAAAGGGTCCGCAACCTGCAGAAGTTGATGCTTCGTTCACGTGCGAATGCGCTGTTGAGCGTGCGGCGTGTGAGCGAGCGCAATGCTGGCCGCGAGACGGCGGGCGTTGACGGCGAGGTGGTGCTGACCGCCAAGGCCAAGATGAAGTTGGCCAAAGTGGTGCAGCGCTCATCGGGTTCGTGGCGCGCCCTGCCTGTCAAGCGGGTGTATATCCCGAAGCAGGGCAGTGGTGGGAAGCGGCGTCCGCTCGGTATCCCCGTGATCTCCGATCGCGTGCAGCAAGCACGCGTCGTGAACGCGTTGGAGCCCGAGTGGGAGGCACGGTTTGAGCCGCGCTCTTATGGGTTTCGGCCCGGCCGTGGTTGCCATGACGCGATCGCAGTGATCTACGTGAACGCCAACGGCAAGAGCCCGCGGCGACGGTGGGTGCTGGACGCGGATCTGGCGGCGGCGTTCGACCGGATCGACCACTCTCACATCCTTCGCCAGCTCGGCTCGTTCCCAGCGAGGGGACTGGTCAAGGGATGGTTGAAGGCAGGCGTGGTCGAGGACGGCCGGTTCGCCTCGACCGAGGAAGGAGTTCCTCAAGGCGGGGTGATCAGCCCCGTGCTGTTGAACATCGCGCTGCACGGGATGGAGCAAGCCGCCGGAGTCCGCTACCACACGACCGGCAGTCACGCCGGACAGACGGTCGCGGGCTCCCCGGTGCTGGTCAGGTACGCCGATGACCTGATCGCCCTGTGCCATTCACGGGACGAGGCGCTTCAGGTCAAGGCGCGGCTCGCGCAGTGGCTTGAGCCCAGGGGCTTGGTCTTCAACGAGGACAAGACACGGATCGTCACCCTCGATGAGGGCTTTGACTTCCTGGGATTCAGCATCCGCCGCTACGAAAACCGCAAGCTCCTGATCAAACCGAGTGAGGCGGCCGTGAGGAGAATCCGGGAACGGCTGCGCACCGAGATGCGGTCCCTGCGCGGGACCAACGCACAAGCGGTGCTCATACGACTGAACCCCATCATCAGGGGCTGGTCGGCCTACTACCGGGGCGTGGTCTCCAGCAAGACGTTCAGCGCGCTGGATGACTACGTGTGGAAGCTCACCTACAAGTGGGCGACCTACGGCCACCCGAACAAGTCGAGGCGCTGGGTCGTGAAACGGTACTTCGGCATGTTCAACCGCGCCAGACGCGACAAATGGGTATTCGGCGACCGCGCAAGCGGCGTCTACCTACTCAAGTTCGCCTGGACACGAATCATCCGACACCAGCTGGTCACCGGCGCGTCGTCCCCGGACGACCCCGCCCTGACCAAATACTGGGCCGAACGGCGAGCGAAGATCCCGCCCCCAACGATCGGCAAGGCCCGCTGGCGACTCTACAGGACCCAGCACGGCCGCTGTCCGCTCTGCGGGGACTGGCTCCAGCCCGCCGAGGACCTGCCACCCACCCCACGCGAGTGGGAGCGGTGGCTGGCCACCAACCGCAAGACGATCAAGATCGCCCTGCACACGGACGGCACGTCGGAAAAGGCCGAACCTCGACTCCTACACACCCAATGCCACCGCCGGCATACCGCCGGCGACGGAAACAGTCCAGCACTCCTGCACGCCCACAGGCCCACGAGGCTTGCTTGAGCCGGATGCGGTGAAAGTCGCACGTCCGGTTCTGAGGGGAGCCGGGCGCAGCAATGCGCCCGGCTTACCCGGCAGGAGATTCGTCCTCCTGTGTGGGCTTCGGCGCGGATATCAGCCGCGCCGAAGCCACTCAACTATTTACGTGTGCCGTCGTGAGTCAGAACGACACAAATAGCTCGATCCGCAACCCAGCACTCGAACATTCGTCGAGTGTTCTAGTCCTGCGCTAAACAACTCTGCTCCGGCCCGCAGGGATGCCTCGGATGACTAGAGCCCGTCAAGCAGTCGTGCTGGCTTCACGTCCAGCGCGTGGGCGAGGCGGATGATTGTTGAGAGCCGCGGGTCGCGCAGGCCGCGCTCGATTCGGGAGACCTCAGTGACGTGTACGCCTGAGCGCTTACTGACTTGCGTTTGGGAGAGCCCCAGGTCGGCGCGGGCAGTGGCCACGTTGCGTGCGAGGATTGCGTTGGAGTCATTGGCGTTCAAGGTGTCAACTCGCGTGGCATGAACCGCCGCCCAAGCCAAGGTCCCTTGTCAACGTCCGGTTCGTCGTCGTTTGGCTCTGTCCACTCGCGCGAGCAATGCGTAGCGGAGCCGATCAGCGAGCACGCGCGTTGCAAGCGCTCTCCCAACTCAAACCACGCGTCAGACGGCGCTTCACGATCCCCGAGCAACGCCCTCGCGTCCTTGAGCGCGTCGCGTAGCTCCCTACGGAACCCGGCCATGCGCTCGGTCGCCTTCGAGCGGGATTCCCGCCAAACGCGATGTTGGGGCGACTCGGGGAGCGTGACTGGACCCGCATCCTTTAGCCGCTTCTGGCCCTTCGGCGTGAGCGTCCAGACGACGCAACTGTGTTGTCGGAAGGATTCCACGATGCCCGTGTCCTCCAACTCCTTGAGTCGGGGACGAAAGCGCCGACCCGTTCCCGAGTGACGCGGCAGGCCCAAGTGGTCAACGACCACCCCGTACAACGCTCCCCGTTCCTGCCTGACCATGTGACGCTCCGCGCGCTCAATCGCAGCCAGTATCAGGGCGTCCGACAACGCATCCTCGGGCATGAGGAAACCACCTCTCCTTGTTCAAGCCCGGCGTTGCCGAGCCGTTAGGTTTGTGAGGGAGGCGGTCGTCTGCGACGCCCTGCCCGCTCGTTCAGTCCCTCGTCAATTGTTTGTGAACGACGGCGCCGAACGTACGCGCCCCCGAGAGCCCAATCGAAAAGATTTCGAAATCGAAGCGACTTTTTTTACGACTGGGCTTGCAGGAGTTCGTCGGCGCGCGTGACGAGCGCGCCCGGCGTCACGCCGAGGGCACGCGCGAGCCGAACCACAGTCTCGTAACTGGGTTTGCGCACGCCACGCTCCACGCCGCCCAGGTACGTGATGTGAACGGGCGTCGCGTCCGCTAGCGCCTCCTGCGACAAGCCCGCCTCAACGCGCGTGAGCCTCACGGCCTCGCCCAGCGCGGCGTACTCAGGCGAGCGGGGAGTGGACTGGCGGCGGGGCGGCACGCGGGGGAGCCTCGCCTACAACGTTCGATTACGTTAGAGTCCAATCGTCCTAACCGTGATAGAACGCGCCGACCCGTACCCAATCAAACGAACGCAAGGAGGCAATGATGGGTAAGGCGAGACGATGCAGGTCAGTCGTGTTCAGCGCGAGCGTAGTCGCGCTAGGAGCCACGGGAGCGTGTCCAGCCGCGAGCGCGGCGAGCGCTCCCGACTCCCACGTCGCGAAGGCTGGGATCACCCGCAAGCACGCGAAACCACGCCGCTCACCGAAGCCAGTCGGTTCTCAGGGCGCGTACGTGTACGAGGCCGCCATTGAAGCCGAAGTCAACGCGGAAGAGGCGAACGCGCGCTGCGTGACCGGAACGCTAAAGCTCATCGGCGTTGGATTGTCGCCAGAAGGACCAGACGAGAGCTACACGAGGCCGCCTACGGTCGCGCGGAACTCCAACTACCTGTGGGACCAGAATCCGGCTGCTTGGGAAGGGCCGCATACGATCACGACCGGGCCGAGCACGACGTTGACGATGCAGTGGACACCGCCAGCGGAGCGCCGCGAAGCCGAAGAAGAATCGCAGAGGAACAATGGCGAAGTTGGCGACCCGCGACTGAGGGGTCAGGAGGACACTGGCTTGGCGACAACGGTCTGCGCGGCCACGGCGCCGGACGCCGGGGTACTCAGCATCGGCAAGGGCCTGGCGACGTGGAAGCTCCCGCGTGTCGTCACGAGCCTCCACGCGCTGCTAAGCCAGCCCGTGGCGAGCATCGTTGTCAGCGAATACGTCAGGGGAGGACTTGAAATCCTGCCGAACGGCAGCGTGCCCACGTTCAAGCCGTTTTAGTGTGTCCCAGGTGATACGGGGTATGTCCAAGCATGGGAGAACTGACCCGAACACTCGGAGACGGCATTCGTGCACTGCGGCGTTGGTGGAGCGGGTTGTCGGGCGACGAAGCAGCGACTTGGGCCGTCCTTGGCTCTGCAACCGCGATCGTCATCTATCTCTTACTAGCAGTGGTACTCGGGCTAGCTGGCGTGAGTACCACTTGGATGCCTGTCTCACTCGTCTGTGTGTCTGCGTTTCTATGGCTTCTCGCGGCGACGCGCTTCATTCACCGATCGGACGATTACGGCAAGGAGCCCCATGACAATGAGCATCGTGACCGCGATTGATACCGCATGTTTTGGCAGATATCCGAGTGTTTTGTAGGACAGAATGAACGTGCCGATCGCCGCGAAGATGGCACCTGCGGCGGTCACCCAACGAGCCCAAGGCGGCGTAATTTCCGTCGCCACGAGCGCAACCGCCACGAGCACCGTTCCCGCGATGATGATGAGGTCGCCGTAGAAGTCTGTTGCTGATGCGGTTGCCCCAGGAAGCGCAGGCATTGTGAGTCCGAGGCAGGAGCCAACGAATGGAACCACTACGACTCCTTCGGTGCGTGCGGGAGGTTTCCCTCCTCGTTGATCCGGCGCGTCCCGTGGCGACGAGCCAGCGCGCGTTTGACGCGGCAAAGCTACGAACCACCCACCATCATGGATTGCCTGTGGCGCGGCAGATCGCACGAGAACTTGGCTTGCCGTGGCGAGAAGTGCTTGCTCTCGCGCATGAGTCCGACGCGCGGCAGGCTCATGCTCTCGGCCTGCGGACTCGGAAGTGGACTCCGGAGGGCTGGGTCACGGCGGAGCGCGTCCGGTTCGCTCTGCGGCTCGTCGCGGGTAGGCGTGCGGCGGTGACGCTCACGATGGGCGCGTATGACTCTGAGCGTGACGCGCTACTCGCCGCGGATGCACGGGATTGGTTGCATGGTCGGAGGTTGCGCCTCCCGGACGCAGAAGCGATCCGGCTCGCGTCGGGCGGCTGGGACGCGGCTCTACGCCTCGCCGCGTTGAAAGCATGCGCGCGTCCATCGCGGGAGATTCGGCAAGCGATTCTCTCGCGCTTGGCCGTGATGGATCGCTTCTACGACCACTATGGGGAGCAGCCGACGAAACGCGCGCTGGAAGCGTTCGCACGCGGGAATAGCATCCCCATGAGCGATGAAGGCAAGCGCCCGTGGTCGGAGACGGTCGCGGAGTGGCAGCAGCGTAGACGCGAGCGCGGACTCCCCGATCCGCGCATCACGCGGCGCAAGGGCGGGCGCGGCGCGAAGGCGCCCGACTACTCCGCGAACGTGAGCGCCGCACGCGCGGGCGAGCAGTCCCATCGCGGCAAGTGGAGCGACGAGGAGGCGTGTGTGGAGTGGGTCGGGCGCTACCTCGCCAGCCTCCCCTCACATGAGCGTTCCACGCAGGACGGATACCGGCGCTGGGCCAACCAACGCTCCGGCGCCCCAAGCCCCTCTCGCTTCGCCCAACACGGCGGCTGGGAAGCCGTGCGACGCGCCGCCACCGAAACAAGGGCTCCAACTACTTTCCACTGACGCGGCCTGCATTGCGGCCTTAGTAGGGGCAACACGCATGGCAGGGATCACGTCGGACACGACGAACGCGAGAGCGTGGCGCGGGAACCGCTCATGCTGCTCCGAGAAGTGCACGAAGTCGCCGCGCTCGCCAACCCCACGGACTCGCAGGCCGTCTCTCAGCGCGTCTTTGACCGCGCTCGTGCCAACAGTCCTGCTCACGCCAACTTGCCCGCGGCGCGGCAAATCGCGCGGGAACTCAAACTCAAGTGGCCGGAAGTCCTCACCGTCGCGCACGCCCCCGAGAGTAAGCGAAACAACTTGATTGACGTGAAGACGCGGGAGAACGCGCCAATCGGCTGGCTTACGAGCGCGCGCATCAAGTACGCGTTGCGGCTCGTCGCAGGGCGTCTCGGCGTGGACTCGCTCACCACGATCGCGTACGACGCGGAGCGGGACGTGCTGCTCGGCGAGGACGCGCGGGATTGGCTGCACGGTCGCCGCCTGCGCATCCCGAGCGCGGGCGCAATCGCGCTCGCGGCACACGGGTGGGGCGCCGCGCTGCGCATCGCAGGCTTGAGGGAGCACGCCCAACGCAAACCCACGATCCACCAAGTCATCGCCTCCCGCGTTGACGTGATGGACCGCTTCTACGACCAGTACGGGGAGCAGCCATCGGAAACCGCTCTCAAGGACTTCGCGCGCGGGAACAAGATTCCGATGAGTGGGGAAGGCGGGCGGGTCTACTCGGAGGCGGTCGCGGAGTGGCGTCAGCGCTGGCGCGACCGCGGGGAACCCGAGCCCCGACGCATTGACCGCCGCGGCACCGGCGAGAAAGCCCCCGACTTCAGCGCCGACGTGGGCGCCGCGAAGCCCGGCGAGTACCTGCACGTCGGCAAGTGGGACGACGAGGGCCTTTGCGTGGAGTGGGTCGCGTACTACCTCTCCAGCCTTTCCGGGGGACGGAGGGCCACAGCTTCGGACTACCTCGCGTGGGCGTTGCGGAACCCCGGCGCTCCCACGCCAGACGTGTTCGCAAAGCATGAAGGCTGGAGCGCAGTGCGGCTCAAGGCCGACGAACGACTCAAAGCGCAGGGACCACCAACGAATCCGCCCACGCCGGGGCCGGCCAACACTACGCTGAGGACCACGAACGACGAAGCGGACGACGCGGGAGGGAGCGACGATGGAGGGCAGGATCACGATTGAGCTACGCACCGAGCACACGCCCGACACCGGCTCCGGGCTCCCCGACCTCGGCCACGACGCCTACTGGCTGATGAAGACGATCCGAGACCTCGTGTACACGGACAAGAACGGCAACGAGACGACGATGGGGGAGAAGTACCCGATCGTCCTCGCGAGGACGGAGATCAGCTAGTCGCGCAGCCGCAGCGGTCAGCGAAGTCCGACGACGACGGGCCGCCACTTGATCTCCGCCGCGGTGCGGCGGTCGATCACATCGGCAGGCCCGGCGGCACTCGTGGTCAGTGCGGCGGGTGGACGCCGGCTGCTGCGGTCTCCCGTTCCTCATACAGGAGGCGTTGGGTAGCGACGCGCCGGGGATGTAATGTCGGTGCCCGTGGCAGACGCAAAGAACCCGGCTTGGAGTAGCTACGAGGAGCTGACCGAGCATTTGATGCGGCGCATCGGGGACGCTGACACGATCTCCACGCTTCGGCTGGAGCGGAAAGTGACGCTGCCTGGTCGTGCGACCGAGAACGAGATCGACGTGCTCTGGGAGTTCCGCGATCGGGACAACCGGCTTGTGCGGCTGCTGTTTGAGTGTCGCTCGTACGCGAGCCGGATCACACAGCAGGCCCTTCATAGCTGGCGAAGCGTTGTTGACGACGTATCCGAGGCAGGCGTCGAGACGATCGGCGTGATGGTCACGACCGTGGGCTACCAGAGTGGCGCACAGCGCGTTGCGGACACGTACGGCATCGTCATCTGCGAGCTGCGCAACCCGAACAAGGCAGACCTTGCTGGGCGACTCGTCAAGGTGCGCGTGGAGATTGAAACCCGCCTGCCGCAGGTGGAGGACCTGAGTGTTGAGGCCACCGAGCAGCTAAGCGACGGTCTCGACTTTCAGGGGGCGCTGGGCGAGTTCTCTCTCGACTTGAATGATGGAACGAGCGAGTTGCTAGGAGATCACCTGCTGCGTGGCGAACTTGCATCGCTGGATGAACCGCTGACGGTGCCGCATCGCGTGACGCGAACGTTCGCCTCCCCGGTGGTGTTGCGGCGCCTGAACGAGCCGATTGCGCGGGTCCGCGAGATCTCGGCGACGGTCAGCGAGTTGGAGTCGGAGCCGGCGATCGTGGAGGCCGGAATGGAGGGCGTCGCGTGGATGCTCGCGAACACGTTGACAGGGAGTCACGTCTGGTTCGCTGAGGACGGCAGGATCTGGCGGACGCCGAGCTAAGCTGGCTCTCGTCTGGGCTCGCCCCGGGAGCCAGCGCTCCTCAAACCTACTCATCCCTCCCGCGCAAAATCCCCATGAGCGGCGAACACGATCGGCCGTGGTCGGAGACGGCTGCGGAGTGGCGGCAGCGCAGAAGCAAACGCGGGCTCCCCGAGCCGCGCGTCGTCAAACGCCGCTTCGGCCCTCGCGTCGAGGCACCCGACTACAGCAAGGACTGACGATCGGCGCTTTGCGGCCTCGACTCCAGAAGCCTAGATTCGGGCTGTCGGACCCCCTAGATATCGTTGCCGGATGGAGGCTTCCCCTGAGACGCCGTGGTTCGCTGGTCGTTCCGGCTCGCTACTCGTATACCGCGTGAACCGTCGGCCGCACTATTCGGACACCCTGTTCCCAACGAAAATGCCGGATGACGTGTTTGAGCACTTCGTTCGAGTGCTCGCACCGGGCTACGAGGTCGTGACCGGCCGTGCGAACCAGCGGGTTTGGCGTGTTGGGGGCCTGCGAGTCAACGACGAGGACCGGACGATCACCGGCAAGCTGGGTTGGCAGCCCAAGGAGGAGGAGGTTGTCTCGGAGTGGTCTGAGGAGGAGATGGATTGGCTGTCTCAGAAGGCAGTACCGAAGGAGCGGAAGCTCATGCCGTTCGGCTTCGACGGCGAGTCGCGCCTCCTCTCCGTGCTCTCGGATGGACCTTCGGCGCCAGCCACCATTGCCGCCGTCTTCGAGAAGATTCTCCGCAACAACGAGAAAGAGCTAGACGAGCCTACGACTGACTGGAGCGTCGAGCCAGTTTTGGACCGGCGAGACTTTTTGTCCTGGTTGAAATCCACCGATGTCGTCGTCTCGGTGTCGTTTACCGCGAAGCTACCGAACCCTGAGCCGACCCCCGACTTCGAAGCCCTGTGGGAGCGGCTGAATCGGACTCATGCGACACAGCACACGGAGACGATGCGATCTGGCCGTGAGGAGGGACTAATCGAGGTCGAGGAGGACCCAGACTTCAGCCAGGCTATCGCGATGGGCCAGGAGGGATTTGCAACCCTGCGCGGCAAGGGTCGCCGCGACGGTGTGCCCACTACTTACAGCCAAACAGAGGCGGTCGCCAGTGAACGCGTCGAGGATCTACCATCATCCTGGGATGAAATGCGCGCCCTCCTCACGAAGATGCTGAAGGACTCAATGCGTCGCTTTAAGGAGGATAGGGCCGCATGAGCAGTGGCTCAGACATGCCCAAGGTTGGGATCATGCGGGCGATCATCGGACTCGGCGACTACCGGCTCCGTGACTTGATCTGGCCTGAGGGGCTGCCCGCACTTGTTCTCGGCGCAGGTGGCACGGCTCTGCTCGTGAGAAGCACGACGCTGACGGAACGGACGAGTGCGGTTGGCTCGTTGATCGGCCTTACGGGAGCGCTCCTGGCGGTCGTGTTCGCCGCGCTCGCCATCGTCGTCGCGCTGCCGGCATCGCGCTATCTACAGTTGCTAGCAGAGGGCGGCACCGAGGCAGGGGCTACCGGATTCCAGCGGTTTCTGGACCCCTTCCTCGTTGCGGTGGGCACTCAGATCGGCGTTTTGATTCTGGCTCTTGCCTACGGCCTGGCTGCCGCGCACGTCGCATCGTGGATCGAGCACGTAGCGTTCTACTTCATTGGTTTTCTGTTCGTGTACGGGCTACTGGATATTGGCGCGCTCGCCCGATCGCTTGTGCGCCACGGGATCTTTCGCTCATTGGAAGCATCTTCCGAGACCGACTCGGGGGGTGACGTTCATCGACTCCACGACCGGCGCGGTAGTGGCTCAGGCTGACGAGGAGCCGAGGCATCGACCTAAGCGGTCGGGGGGCCAGTCGGTGATCGGCACGTGCTTTACGTGTCCTCAAGCATCGCCTGTAGCTGCGGCACCGTAACACGGGTCGGAATCTCCCCCGAGCCGCCGCACTCCCGGCACTTGAGCGGGCCGCCACTACTGGACATGACCTGGGCGCCGCCCGCCAGCGTTTCGTGACGCTCACCGCTGCCGCCGCACTTCGGACACGGCAGCACCATCGGAATTACGAGCTCCTTCGCGGCCATTAGGCGAGTATAGGTCGGGCCGCGAGGGTCGGCTAGGGAGCCGCCGACGACCACGAACAAGGAGGTCGTCGGGGCCGTCGTATAGAACTACGTCCCGTTGTTCCTTCGCGACTAGGGATTCACGACACCGCTGGGGAGCAGCCTCATCACCTGCTCCCCAGCGGGCGAACGGGTGTTCTACACAGCCCGCCCCGGCGAGCGAACTTGCGTTCCGTCCGGCACGTTTGCTGACGTTCCAAGTGCCGAGGTAGTCCGAGGCGAAGTGATGCTCGCGTGCAGGCTCGGCCCCGGCGATCCCATAAGTGAACACGCGAAGAAACGAGGACGCAATGGAGCACCTGCATCGTGATCTAGGCAACATTGGCGCGGGAACGGTCGTGCAGTTCCGCCTGCGCAACCGAGCCGTCGTGAGGCTATTGGACAGCAGCAACTACTCGGCATACAAGAACGGACAGCGCTGCCGCTTCCAGGGCGGCGAAGCCGTCCGTACCCTCGTCCGTCTACGAGTGCCCCAAGCCGGTCACTGGCATGCAGTTGTTGATCTCAACGGCCATGCCGGCAACGTCAGCGCGGCGGTGCAGGTTCTAGCCGCCTAGCTCGGCTCGGAGCGAACCCCGCGCGTCGTAGCGCTGCACGGCGCGCGGGAAGACGCCTTGGGCAATGCTCAGCTCCGTACGCTAAAGCGATGCCGATCGTACAAACGCCGCAGCGCCGCGTCGGAACGTCCCGCCGAGCTTGGCCGAAACCTAATCCCAAACTGTCCTACTCAAGAAAGCCCTCCAAATGGAGGGTTTTTTTGTGGGCAGAAACGTGGCTCGGCTCTGGTTGTGGTTCTGGGTCAAGCCGGCGGTCAAGGTCTTGCAGGCCTTGAGAACTGCGAGCGCAGTGTGTCGGATCACCAATCTGGGAGCTCGGCGGGAGACCAACCTCTCCACCAACGGGGACAACCAGGGGTGCGACTACCTCGCGCCTAGGTGGTTGGGATGAGCTTGACGGGGAGTCCGCGGGGAGTGGCGTTGCGCGCGAGCGGGCCGTCAAGAGTCCATAGCTCCAGCGCCGAGTTGTTCGGCGAGAACGATATAGGCGGCGTCGTAGGCGCTCTTGCGCTGCAGGTGCTCGGTCATCGCCACCACGGCAGGAACATTCTGGAGCTGGTGCAGGGCGATGGGGACTGCGGCGCGGCGCTGCCAAACTTCAGGCACCTCGATTGCGGGGAGCTGGCCGGCGGCTACGGCTCGGGAGAGCGCGCTGGCCACCTCGTAAGTAAGGAGCCAGGCACGTGAAGATCCTCACCTTGCGTGTCCCATTCGCGTAGCAGGAGTTCTACGGCGCCAGCACGACGCCTGTCGAGCGCGAGCACGACCAGTGCGTTGGCATCAAGAACGATGCTCAAATGCCGCGGTGCTCTAGCTCGGTGCGTGCCTCACGCGCGAGCGTCACGCCGTCTTTATCTGGCAGCCTCATGCGCAGCTCGGCGAGCCCCGCGAGTGCGCTCTGCAGATCACTGGCGCTTGCCACGAGGTCTGTACGCAGCAGCTCATCGGCGAGGGCATCAGGGTCAACGCCGCGTCGGTTGGCCTCCTGCAGCAGCAGATCGTAGGACGCCTGCGGCAAATGAACAATTCTCTCTCTCGTAGCCATAGATGGAGTGTAGGCCGTTAGCCAGTCAGGCTCAGCAGTCGCAAAGGCTGATCACGACGCCGTGCTGTTCGATCTCGATTGGGTCCTCGTGGATCCCGCATACCGTTTGCGCGCGGGAGTCTCCTTACCCTTGATGAGTTCGATATCGGCTTGCGCCTGATCATTGCCGTCAGCGGAGGGCACCCAGCGTCCACCTGGCTAGGCTGGGTGATGGGGGAAGTCTCCGATAAGGATTGCGGATGGCCGAGAAGCGTCAAAAGAGGGTTGCTGAGTTCATTGAGCCGTTCCGGGTCAAGCCCGGTGCGAAAGTGATCCTCACCAGGGACTTCGACCCTGCGTTCAAGGGGGGCGTGAAGAAGAAGCGGGAGGGTCGTGACTTGCTCGCCGAGGGGGTGCGGCTGCTGTCTGAGTATCAGGCTCGGCTTGCGGCTCAGGATACGTGGGGGGTACTGGTGGTCTTGCAGGCGTTGGATGCGGCCGGCAAGGACGGGACGATCCGTCACGTGATGAGTGGGGTGAATCCCCAGGGTGTCGAGGTGAATAGCTTCAAGGTGCCCTCGGCGGAGGAGCTCGACCACGACTTCCTCTGGCGCTATGCGCAGCGTCTCCCCGCGCGCGGCGAGATCGGCATCTTCAATCGCTCCCACTACGAGGAGGTGCTCGTGGTGCGAGTGCATCCGGAGAACCTCGATCGCCAGAAGCTGCCGAAGGCGGCGAAGAGGGGCGATGTGTGGCGCCGGCGCTACCGGGAGATCAATGACTGGGAGCGCTACCTCACCGACAACGGTTTTCGCATCGTCAAGCTGTTCTTGAACATCTCCAAGGAGGAGCAGCGCGCGCGCTTCCTGCGCCGGATCGACCTTCCCGACCACAACTGGAAGTTCTCTACGGCCGACGTCAGGGAGCGTGAGCACTGGGATGAGTACCAGCAGGCATTCTCCCAGACGCTCTCGAACACAAGTACAGAGTGGGCTCCGTGGTATGTGATCCCGGCGGACCGCAAGTGGTTTGCCCGGATCGGCGTTGCGGCCGTCTTGGTTCACACGCTGATGGAGATCGACCCTCGCTTCCCGCCCGTCACCGACCAACAGCGCGAGGCGCTGCTCGAGATCAGGCAGCGCCTCGAGGAGCCGTGAGGATGGTGTGGATCTCCTCGAGAGCGGCCTCGAGCGTCGGGTAGAAGTGTTCGCGGTCGAGGGTCTCCAACAGGCCGTAGCGCAACGTGAGATCCTGGAGGCGACTGCGCATCTCCGCGAACGCCATGTGAACCCCCGCGGCATTGAGCTCGTTGTCGAGTTGCTCGAGCATCTCGGCGGCGGTGACGTCGACGTCGGTGACGGCCTCGCACTGTATGACCACCCATTCGGGCTGGCGCTCACGCACGAGGTGGCGGATCTGCTGTCGGAACGAGCCGGCGTTGGCGAAGAAAAGAGGCGCCTCCCAGCGGTAGACGACGACGCCCGGGATCTGCTCTGCATCTGGATGACCGTCAACGTCGTGCCAACCTTGGTCCCCTTCGACCTTGCCCAAGATGGCACCGTGTGGCCACCAGTTGCGCCGAAAGAAGAGGAGGATCGCAAGAGTGACGGCGACGACTATCCCCTGCAACACGCCCAGCAGCATCACGCCGGCTGTGGCGACCAGGGACACGGCGAACGCGCTCTTGCGTACCCGAAGGTAGCGCCGCAAGATGTCCAGGTCCATCAACGACAACGCGGCGACGATGACCACGGCGGCGAGCACGGTCTGAGGGAGATCGGCAAGCAGCGAGTTCAGGAACAGCAGCAGCACCACGACCAGAGCTGCACCCACGACGCCGGTGACCTGGCTCTTCGCCTTCGACTGTTCCGCCACCGCGGTCCGAGAGCCGCTGGTCGAGACGGCGAAGCCCTGGAAGAGTCCAGCCGCGATGTTCGCGGCACCCATGCCGATCATCTCCTGGTTGGGCTCGACCTCTTCACCGCGGCGAGCCGCGAAACTCGTCGCGGTGGCGATCGTGTCGGTCAAGGACACGAGCGTGATGCCCACCGCTGCAATGAGCAGAGGGACCACATTACTGGCGGTCGTCCACGGGAACGTGGGCGTGGGGATCCCCCGGGGCAGGGCACCGACCGTGCTGACGCCCTCGCCCGCGAGCCCGAGCAACGCCGATGCCAGGGTGGCGCCAACGACCCCAACCAGCACCGCCGGCAGACGCGTGGTGACGCGGGGAAGCACCAGCAGGAGCACCAGCACGGCAACGCCAACCACGAGCGTCGTCGTGTGCGTCTGGTCGAGGTTGGAAGCGAACGCGCGCAGCTCAGCCAGGAACGAGTCGGCGTGTGTGGAAAAGCCGAACAGCTTTGGCAGCTGGCCCACGATGATCGTGATCGCAAGGCCGTTCATGTATCCGACCTGCACCTCCTTGGACAGGAGGTCAGCCACGAACCCGAGCTTGCCCAGTCCGAGCCCGATCTCGGTGAGTCCCACGAGGACGGCCAGCATACCGGCCAGCGCAACTGCGCTCGCGGGATCCCTGGTCACGAGCAGCGGCGTGATCGCTGCCAGGATCAAGGGCGAGATCGAAGAATCGGGTCCCAGCACGAGCACCCGTGATGGCCCGAACACCGCGTAGCCGATGAGACAGGCGATCGTCGTATATAGGCCGGTGACGGCCGGGAGCCCGGCCAGCTCGGCGTACGCCATTCCCTGCGGAACGAGAATCGCCGCCAACACCGCACCGGCCACCAGATCCGCTCGTAGCCACGAGCGCTGATACGTTCGGACGACGCGGACGCCCGGCACCCAGCGCTCGACTCCAGTCGAAACCCGCCCGCTCATGCGAGGAGGTCCACTCGCCTGCACGCGGCGCGCCGTCGCTTGAGAACCCCTGGCGGCAGACGCGTAGCCAGAAAGCCAGAGCCGATCCCGATCGCGGCGCCCGCTGCGACGTCGCTCGGGTAGTGAACCCCTATATGCACGCGCGAGTAGGCGACGGTGCCCGCCAACGGCACGAGGACAGGCGCAAGGACCGGCAGCTCGGCGCAGGCGCCGGTGGCAAACGCGAAGGCGACGGCGCTATGACCCGAAGGGAACGACGTCGAGCGCGGCATGCGGATGAGCGTCGGCCAGGAGCGCCGAGAGGGACGCCGCCGGCGCACGAGTAGCTTTGCCGGGCCGTTTGCCACGGCCGCTGCGATCGCGATCGCAGCGATGCCGCGACCAGCCGCCCTCCGTCCTTGCCGACCTCCGCATGCGGCAAGTCCGCTTGCGATGAGAAGCCAAAGCCGGGAATAGTTCGCGGCCCGCGTGATCGTAAGGAGCACGCGGTCCAGCCCAGGCGAGCGCGCGCGGGCAGAACGACCCATCAGCAGGTGGTCCAACTGCTTGATGCGACCCCTGGTCCGTGCGCGACTCGATGTCCTCATCTGACCCTGGTCTCCCGTACGCAGCCTGTGACGAACATCGCCCAGCCCGTCCCCAAGAGGACGCCGGCGATCACGTCCGCGGGATAGTGGACGCCCAGATAGACGCGAGACGCGGCCACCGCGAGAACGATCAGTAGTGCAAGGCCGGCAGCCACGCGAGTTAGCTTCGGCGATGCCCCTGCCGCCGGCATCGCAAACACCAGCGAGAACCAGAATGCGCTCGTCTGCGTGGCATGGCCCGAAGGAAAGCTCGAGCCGGTAACCGCCTGCAGGTGCTCCACGGGCGGGCGCGGGCGCGACACAAACAGCTTGACCCAGTCAGAGATCAGCATCGCGCCGCCAAGGCTAAGCGCGACCGCGATCGCCTCTCGGCGCAGGCCCACCCGGGCAAACGCCAAGCAGGCGATCAGGGCGAGCGGAACCAGCAGAAACGCACTACCCGCCCAGGTGATCATCCGCACTACCTCGGTGAGTGCCGCTGTACGCTGAGCAGCCACATCGCGTACCGCGCTCAGCTCGACCGACCCCAAGACCGAGGTCCAGAGTTCCCCGACCCCCCAACCGAGGAGCACGAAAACGGCCAGGCCGAGCACCAGCCGCGCGGCCGGGTGGCTCATCGGCCAGCCGCCACCCGTAGAAGCGCGCCCAGGTTGTCCGTGGTCAGTGCGGTAGCTCTGGCGGCCGGTGGCAGGCCAACTCCGCGGGGCAGCCGCACGCGTAGCGCGCCTGGCATGGACGCGAAGCGCAAGGGGGGATCGAGCACGAGCGCCTCGCCATCGAGCCCAACCTCCACCGGGCCAGTGGAGCGAACCTCGAACTCCTGCATCGACCACGACAGGAGACCCGGAAAGCGGCCCGTCTGACCGACCAACTCGAGCGCGACGAGCTTCGACACGTCGGCAGCGCTACGCACCCGCGCGGCCAGGACACCGAGCAGGCCTGTGTCGAGCCGCGCGCGCGTGCCCGCGCCTGCGAGGCTCGCCAGCCGATACGGATTGTTCGACACGAGCACGAGCGGCGCGTCGTCGCAGCGGCTCCCGTCCGGAGTGGTGAACTCGAGGTCGATCGGCGCCGCATCGGGACCCAACAAGTCGGGCAGCATGCCAGTCCAGGTCTCAAGCTTGGCATCGCGGTAAGCGTCGGACTGGACGACCTTGGCATAGACGCCGAGCGAGACGTTGTTGACGAACACGCGGTCGTTTACGCACGCGAGATCGATGCGCCGCTCGACGCCGTCCGTGAACGCATCCATCGCGCCCACAACGTCATCGCGGTCAAGGCCGAGGTCCAGGGCGAAATGGTTTCGAGTGCCTGCGGGAATGCAGACATGGGCGACCTCGCGCCGCGCGGCAACAGTCGCTACAAGCGCCTGTGAGCCGTCGCCCCCGGCCATACCGACCACCTGCGCGCCGCGCTCGATCGCGTCTTCGGCGAGCTTGAGCAGGTCATCGCCCGGCTGCAGCACAATTGGCTCGACACCTCGCCGCCGAGCCTCCGCAGCGAGATCGAAGCGCTCGGCCTTCCCACCACCCGACTTCAGGTTGATGATCAGCACGGCCGAGCCGGCGGCCCCCACCGACACAAGCGCCGCGGTCGCCCTCAGAGTCGCTGCCTTCCCCGTCCGCCCGAGTGCATAGCGGGAGGCTAGGCCGAAAACGGCGAGCAGCAGGAGCAGCCCAACCATCACCAGCACTCCCTGCCAGTGAGTCGCCAACACCACGACCAGGCCCGCGCCGGTGAGCCCCGCTAGCACCGCGCCAGCAGCTCGCCGGGAGCCGCGACGGGTCAGAGCGAACCAGACGGCCGCGCTTACCCCAAGCACGAGCACGACCGCCAGTGCGGCGATGGCAACATCACCTGCCAATGCGACCGCAGCCACAACTGCCATGGCAACCGGCGCCAGGAGCGCCACGACCGCAGCGACGCGGGTCTGCCATGGTGACCCCGCCGCCAAACCGTCTGCTGGAATCGCATCGGTCGTACGCACGATCAATCCATCTTCTCAGGCCCTGGACTCAGAGTCACGAGGCGGGCGTGTTCTTTGCAAATTCGCCAGCATGTGTGGCTGGTGATGTTGTTTGGCGCGGTCGTGTTTAGCCCACGAAACTCTGAAACACGTCAGCTGCCCGACCGGTCCATCCGCAGCAGCCCGAGCAGTCAAATCATCCGGACAAAGCGATCCGCCGTTTACTGCGGATCATCCCACGACGCGAGGCACGCGTCGACTCTTCCCGCAGGAAAGGAGAAGCATGGCTACGGGTTTCGACGGATGCTGAGAGATCAATTGGAAAAGGATAGTTCTCGGTGTATGCGGAAGGCGCCACGAGCCGGGCCAAGCCGCGCGGAGCATCTTGGAGTACCGGATCAAGCCAAGAATGAGGAGGCTCACCCATGAGCGACAGACCAGTTTTCATCTATGTCGCGACCTACGCCGACGCCGCCAGTGCCGAAGGGGACTACGACATCCTTGTTGAGTTGCACACAGCGAAGCTCGTAGGTACCTACGACGTCGCGCTGGTCACGAAGGACGCCGACGGCAAGGTTCATGTGAAGAAGCACGAGAAGCCAACGCAGCACGGCGCCTGGGGAGGTATCGCCGTCGGAGCGGCGGTAGGGGTCCTAGCCGCGCCGGCTGTCGTCCCTGCGGCGTTGCTCGGTGGCGCCATCGGCGGTCACTTCAGGAAGGGCATCTCAAAAGACGACGCCAAGGCACTTGGTGACCTCATCGACGCAGGACAAGCAACGCTGCTCGTGATCGGGGAGTCGCGCCTTGAAGAACAGCTCGACAAGGCACTCACGCGCGCCGAAAAGACGACCGAGAAGGAAGTCGACGTCGACGGCAAGGAGTTCAAGCGTGAACTGGACCAGACAGAGAAGGAGTACGCCGCGAGCTAGAAGCCAGGCAGCTGCTTGCGCCAGTTTGGCCACGAAGCGGACAGTGAGCTACAGGTCAACTTAGAAGCTGTTTCAGAGAGTGCGGAGGTAGCGTTGGCAGATGATGGCGCAGCCGAGGTGCAGGAATGCTTGGTGTAGCTCGGGTCGGTGCTCCCAGCGGATTCGTAGGCGACGGAAGAAGTGCAGCCAGGCGAAGGTCCGCTCAACGACCCAGCGCAGCTTGCCCAGGCCGGAGCCGTGCTCGGTGCCACGGCGGGCGATGATCGGCTTGATCCCACGTGCCCGCAGCTCGCGGCACGATACTTGTCGTAGTCATAGCCGCGGTCGGCGATCACGCTCTCGGCACGCTGGCGGGGGCGACCGACTTTGCCGCGCACCGGGCCGACACCGTCTACGAGCGGCAACAGCTGGGTGACGTCGTGGCGATTGCCGCCCGTGAGTGTGACCGCGAGCGGGATGCCAGACGGGTCGACGATCAGATGGTGCTTTGCCGGTGTCCTGAACATTATCTGGGGTATCGCGGCGATCGGTGAATCGAAGTTCTTTGCCCAGAACGCGACCTACATCTTGAGTGGCCTCAACACGTGGGGTTGGATCGTGTTGATCATCGGGGTACTCGAGTTGTTCGCCGCGTACTCGATCTCGGTCGGCGGCCAGTACGGCCGATGGTTCGGCATTGTTGTGGTGAGTATCAACTCGATCGCTGCCTTGCTGTCGATTCCTGCTTACCCGTTCTGGGCGCTGTGCCTGTTCGCGATCGACATTCTGATCATCTACGGGCTGGCCGCCTATGGCGGGCAGCACAAGGACATCGTCTGAGCGGCCGACACTCATGAGAAGCCGACCCAGCATCGCGCCGAGAACCAGCCGTCAACGCTCGATCTCATCGCATCGGCGATGGGGGCTCGGCGCTCGCGCCTTGGCGACCGCATTCTTCGACATGGATTTCCTATGGCCTATGCGCCTGTCGCCGCTGGTTCACGGGGCGTCAAGGCCTCCTGCAGCTTCTCGGTGTCCTCGTCGGAAAGGGATGTCTTGATAACCGTACCGCCGTACTGATCGAGTGCTGCGATCGCCTTGTCCGGGGTCGCCTTCTCGATGATCATGAACAGCGCCGAAGTGCCCGGCTGCACGTAGTCGCGCACCTGCTCCTGGAACGACTGGTCGATCGCGTTTTTGCCGAGATGGCCGAACAGGGCGCCGAAGCCCGCACCGATCGCCCAGCCCGCGAACGGGATGAAGAACAGCAGGCCGAACAGCAGACCCCAGAAGCCACCCCATACCGCGCCGCCCGCCGTGGAGGAGGCGCCATGCGTGGTCGTGACGTGGTACTTTCCGGCGCTGTCACGAGAGATTGCAGCTACTTGATCGGCCTGGATCACCAGGTCGGCCTCGAGGCTCTGCACAGTTACCCGTGCCCGCTCGGCGGTCACCTCGTCTGGATATCCAATTGCAACTAGGTTCGCCATGGAACCCTTCCTTTCGTGTTGTAACTTGAAGTGCCGTCCGCGCTAGACACCGAGAACCTTCCCCTTGGCGGCCGCGAACTCCTCGTCGGTGAGGACGCCCGACGTATGCAGATCGCCCAGTTCGCGCAGCTTGTCGATCTGGCTTCCTTCAGGGGCATTCGCCGGCGCTTGGCGCTGCTGCTCAGGTTGCTGTTGTTCTTGCTCGGCCCACCGGCCGGCCTGGCGGCGACTCACCCGGTTGGAAACCGACGTGGCCGTGCCTGCGATGGCGGCGGTGCGGGCTATACCTCTAAGCAGTGGCATGTCGTCTCTCCTCGTAGTCGCGGGTGCCTATGCCACGGCATCCAATGCTTGGATCGTCTCAAGCAGGTCTTGAACGCCAACCCGCTCGGCGGCGAGCAGACGCCCGCCGTTGCGTTGAACTGCAGTGACAAAGGGCGCTGCCCAGCTGTTCTCGAAGCAGATCAGGACTGCGGCTTCGCCGGGTTCAAGTGCTTCTCCCGCAAACGCTGCCTCCTCGCCGCCCAGAATCCCGGTCTGCGCTCCATCGAACACGGCGACGCCCGCGAGCACAGTTCCGTCGAGGCCATTGACCTCGAGTCGTGCCACGTTGCCGTCAGTATCCTTCTGCACGATCAGCACGTCGAGCACCCGGATGATCCGGCGGTCGACCAAATCTAGGAACAGCGGGATCGCATCGCCGGTTTGCGGCGCGTCTGGAGGAAAACCGATCACGATTATGTCGACCGGTCCAAGCCCGAGCTCTTTGTTGGTGATTGTCATCTTCTTCTCCGGTTGGATTGATGCATAAGCTCGCGCACGCGCCGCAGGGCAATCTCACGATCGGAGCCACCTGGGTGGCGCTCCTCGCCGGCGGGGTGCTGCCACGAGGCCGTGCATTCATCGACGCCGTGAACGACCGGTGGACCAGATGGCGTTCGTCTAGGTGCGTGGTCGCGTGCACGTTCTGGTAAGCCTAGGGTGGTGAGTATGTAGTCAAAGTCGCGCATCGAAGACACTTGAGCAAGGTGCAGCACGCCGGGCACGTGGACTCGCTTCGTTTTTCCGGCACGGTGCAGCTAGCAGTGGATGCGAGCGTACGCACTTTCCCCCCGTATGCAAGTAAAAGTGCGCGATTCATCCAGGTGAATGTGAACGCACATCCCACCGGTCAACGGCGTGCGATCGATGTGCGTCCTCACGCACTCGTGCATGCTTGGCGCGCGAGCAACCAAGAGCCACCAG
The DNA here is from genome assembly GCA_963715765.1 of uncultured Solirubrobacterales bacterium. Lineage (GTDB taxonomy): Bacteria > Actinomycetota > Thermoleophilia > Solirubrobacterales > Solirubrobacteraceae > Palsa-744. The sequence continues at coordinate 1,178,191 of OY970270.1, read as the reverse complement.
ACAGCGTCGGGGCAGCCGCCGTACGGTCAGCGCACGATTCGCTGGAGCCACCCCGATCCGAGTGGCGCGACGATCGCAGCGACCCGAGCGACGGAATCTGGCTTGACAGCGCGGCCTCCTTAAGGCGCCGTGCCGACCGCTACGTGTCCCGCTAAATCAATATATCGGACTCTCGGCATCAATCGAAATCATCTATGTGATTTTCGGCGCTCGGCCGGCTCCACTGCTCGCTGCGTGACGCTTTATCGGTACGCGCTATCGTTGTAGGTAGCGGACTGAACAGCCAGGGGTAGCACTTGGCGAGCAACCAACAGTCGAGGCGGATCGAGGACCTACTGCTTGCGGAGGCGAAGCTGGCTATGCCCCGCGTGCGGCCTCGGATGATCGACAGACCGCGGATCTTCAGAGCATTGGCCGCTGAGGAGGGGTCAGGGCTCACGCTGGTGGCGGCCCCTGCGGGCTATGGCAAGACGACTGCGGTCCGAGCGTGGTGCGCCGCCGAGCGAGCGCGGATCGCGTGGGTGACTCTCGACGCCGCCGACAACGACCCTACGATCCTGTGGCGATACATTGGAGCGGCGCTCAATCGTGCTGGTGGAGGCGGCCTCGACCCGCCGCTTGCGAGCATTGATGCACAGGACGCGCCGGTCGAGGCCGTGATTGACGAAGCGATGAACCGAGTCGCACGGTTCGCTGAGCGCGTGGTGCTCGTCCTCGACGAGCTGCAATACGTGACCGGTAGTGCGAGCCTGGGTTCGCTTGAGTACGCGGTGCGTCATCTCCCGCCGAACGCGCGCATGGTGCTGCTCACGCGGGTCAATCCCAGTCTGCCACTGTCGTACTTGCGTGGGAGCGGCGCTCTCGCCGAGCTCCGCGCGGGTGATCTCGCGTTCACGGTCGACGAGGTTTATGAGCTGCTCGTCCGTCGCTATCGCATCGCACTCGGGCGAAGCGACGTCGAGTTGCTGCACGCGCGGACCGAGGGCTGGCCCGCGGCGCTCGTGCTGGCCGCGTTGTGGTTGGGTAGTGTCGAGGATCCGTCGCGTGGCGCGCGCGCGTTCGGGGGCGACCATCGCTTCCTCGTGGACTACTTGAGCCGCGAGGTGCTCGGCTTGCTCGATGCCGACAAGCGCTCGTTTCTGTTGCGCACCTCGGTGTTGGGACATTTCACCGTCGAGCTGTGCAACAGCGTTCTCAGACGTGCGGACTCCGCGTCGATGCTGGATGAGCTCGACCGCTTCAACCTGTTTGTTATCCGACTGGAGCATGGAGGTTGGTTTCAGTTGCACCCGTTGGTGGCCGAGTTCGCGCGAGTGCAGCTGAACTCCAGCGATCCCCACGCGGCGGTCGAGCTGCGCAGGCGCGCGGCGGACTGGTTGCGCACGGCTGGGCGGCCGGTCGAAGCGGCCGCCCACGCGAGCGCCATCGGCGATCAAGCGCTCGTCTCCGAAATCATGACCGAGTCTCAGTCCTCCATGATTCGTGGCGACGGTGCACGCACGCTCCTGCGATTCGTGCAGACCCGCTCCAACGAGCAGCTGTGTGAGCACCCGGAACTCCTCGTCAGCGCGGCCACGGCCGCCGCCATGCTCGGCAAGCGCGCTATCGAACGGCGCCGGCTACTTCAGCTCGCGGATCGCGCGAAGGAACGATTCCCGGATCGCTTTCCACCGTACTTGGAGGCCATGGCGATGACGGTCCGTGCCGCCGCCCTCGACGACGGCGTGACGCAGGCCGTGCACCACGGTCGCAAAGCCGTGGATCTAGCCACCGAGCACGCGGACGACATCCTCGTAGGCGCGCTCGCCGCTCATGCACGAGCGCTCTACCTATCCGGCGATCTCGATGGCGCGTGGTTAGCGGCGCTACATGCGGTCGAGCATGCTGATGCCGAGCAGCACACCCCGGGGCACACCTTCGCTCGCTCTACGCTCGCGCTCGTCGCCGCCGACCGTGGATGGCTCGAGTCGGCCCAGACGCATGCGTCTAAGGCCAAGGCGATCGTCAGCTCGGCCGGGAGCAGTCGCGGCTGGCCGGGTGCGAACGCATCGATCGCGCTGGGATGCGTGCTCGAGCGCGAGCGCCGCCTCGCCGACGCTGAGCGCGAGCTCATCCACGCCGAGCACTTCTTCGCCGACGAGGTCGCGACCGTCCACCACGCGTGGCTACTGGTGCTGCTTGCCCGCGTTCGCTGTCGGCGTGGCCATCTCGACGACGCGGAAGCGGCGTTGCGGTTAGCTTGGGAGGCGATCGCGCAGCAAACTGACGCCGGACGGGTCCCGGCGATCGCGGCCGCGGTAGACGGCGAGTTCGAACGAGCTCGTGAGCGCGCCAACAGAGGTGAGATGCTCGATCCTCCGAGCAATGCCGAGCTGGCGGTGCTGCGACTGCTCTCCACCGACTTGTCGGCTCGTGAGATCGGCGCGGAGCTGTTCATCTCGCCGAACACCGTGCGATCTCACACTCGCGCGCTCTACCGCAAGCTCGGTGTGAACTCGCGCTCGGACGCAGTCGCGCGCGCTGACGCCTTCGGGCTCTGCGAGCAAACGCAATCACCCATATGAGCTACCGCGTGAGTTCACACGAGATCGCGCGAATGCGCTAACTCTGTCTCAGTGAACGATCGCGAGTACCGACTTGTCGTCGAAGGAGAGCTCAGCGACGACGTCGGGAACTTGTTCGACGGCATGACGCTCACGCGACAGCATGGGAAGACACTATTGGTCGGCCCCGTCGTGGACCAGGCGGAGCTCCAAGGGTTGTTGCAGCGCGTCACGGACCTTGGATTGAACTTGATCAGCGCCACCGCGCTCGACAGTGAGGACGCCTGAGCGTCAGCGCGGGCGAGCACGACGGTGCATCCCAATTCACCTGGATGAACTACCGCTCGGTGAAACCCTGGCGAGCAATGACCGTTTAGTTTGCAGGACATGAGCCAGCCGATCGTCACAAGCCTGGCCGGTTCGCCGGACCGCTCAAGAAAGAGAAAAGGGGTCACACCGTGGAACACGCGAGAGAAGTCGGCTGGCCTTTGTTCGCTGGGCTTATCTTGATGATCGCGAGTGTCCCAAATCTCGTCTGGGGCATCGCGGCAACCGGGAATCTAGGCTCTTCGTGCGTAACATGACATACATCCTCAGCGACTCATTATTTTTTGGGTAGCTGATGGCATCGATGGACGTTCCCGCCGATTCTTCGATCCGAAAGACGCGGTCGCGGGTAGGTGTATCAATCCTGCCTGAGATTGGAGACCGCGACGGGGCTGCCAGGCGTGTTGTTATCGCGCCCGCCAGGTTTTCGCTTCTCGTCGTGGGTTTATGTGACACCCACCGTCCAACTCAGGCGTCTCGCTGGCTACGCGGGGCGCGCCTCCTTTCCGCGCCATCCGGGTCCCGAAGCGGATGCGCGCGAAGGCGCTTTGCAGCAGAAAGCGGGGCAGCCGCCTCGCGTCCAGGTGGGGTCCTTGAGCGCCCGCGCGGCGGTGCCGACGCTGACGCCGACACGCTCGCCACCGGGCACGAAGCGGTAGCCCGGCCGAGCGCCGCCTAGCGCTGCTCCTCCTTGCCCAAAGCAGCGGCGCGACCGAATCTGCCGCACGGTGCCCTGCCCACGTAGCGAGGCGGGTCCGTCCGGTCTGAGCGCGGGCCTTCGGGGGTCAGCGACAGGCGAGGGTCGAGAGCGGCGAGAACTCGCCGTGAAGCCCACTCCCGGGCCGTGCTGCGTGTTGGACCGGGCGCGATTGGCTACGGCACGGTCGTCCTGATTCGCGTGAGTCGCGGCGACTCATGCCGGATGGCGCGTCCAAGCAGCATTCGACGCGACTCTTGTGCAGGCGAGACACCGCGTTGCGTGGCTGCTAGCGGAGGCCACAACCGCTGGCGCCAAGTCGTAGTGCACAGGCGCTTGGCTACGCTTCGGCGCGTGGAGCTGCAGCGGCGCATTGCGGAGGGGACGGGTGAGTTCTTGCTCTTCGCGCTGACGCCACCGCGCCTGACGACCGAACCGGAGCACGCCCGTCAGATCGCTGCAAAGACGCTTGAGCGCCTGCGCCCCGTGGGCATCGACGGCCTCGTGCTCTACGACATTGATGACGAGAGCGACCGCAATCCCGAGGAACGGCCCTTTCCGTTCCTACCCACGATGGACCCCGCCGACTACCTCGCTCGCGATCTCGTCGGCTTGGAGGTACCCGCAATCGTGTACCGCGCTGTTAGCAAGTACCCAGAGCAACAGCTTCAGTCGTGGCTCAGCGAACAGGCCCCAACCCAGGCGCTGTCGGTGTTCGTCGGTGCGTCGTCCCGTGGAAAGCCGGTCGCGACCTCTCTGCCGCGGGCCTACGAACTACGGAGTGAGGTGCGCCCGGATCTCCTGCTCGGAGGTGTGGCGATCCCAGAGCGCCACGCACGCGGAGGCACGGAGCACCTCCGGCTGCTTGCGAAGCAGGCTGCAGGTTGCTCGTTCTTTGTCACCCAGATCGTCTATGACGTCAACGCCGCGAAGGACCTGGTCTCCGACTATCACTACGAGTGCGCCGCTCGTGACCTGGAGCCGGCGCCGATCGTCTTTACGTTCTCGGTCTGCGGGTCGGTGAAGACACTGGAGTTCGTTCGGTGGCTCGGTGTCGATGTGCCGCGCTGGATCGAGAACGAGCTGCGCCACGCGGAGGACACCCTAGAAGCGTCCTACGACCAAGCCGTCGCTACGGCCGTCGAGCTGATCGCATTCTGTCGGCGCGTCGGCGTCCCATTCGGGGTCAGCGTCGAGAGCGTCTCAATCCGCCAAGTCGAGATCGACGCCTCCGTCCGCCTCGCAACCAGGCTACAGGCAGAGCTACGTCGCTAATCCGCACCACCCGCATCGCAGGTGGGGCAAGCCACCCGGCCACACCGCGCTGTTCCGCGGCAACGAGGCGCGACGCAGTTCGCAAACCCGCTGCCGCCTCGGACGGTGGGTGTCGCGCAAACCTCGGGTCTGTCCGGCGTCGTTAAGACAATCTGGGTATGCCCCAGAACTTTCTTGAGTGTGATCGTGAGCAGGTGTTCTTGTTGCCGCCGGACCCGCGGGATTGGCTGCCGGAGGGTCATTTGGCGTGGTTTGTGTTGGAGTCGGTCGGGGAGATGGATTTGTCGGCGTTCTATGCGTCTTATCGGCTGGATGGGTGGGGTCGGGCGGCGTTTGAGCCGAGCATGATGGTCGCGTTGCTGCTTTACGCCTACGCGCGGGGTGAGCGCTCTTCGAGGGGGATCGAGCGCCGGTGTGTGGAGGATGTTGCCTACCGGGTGATCGCTTGCCAGCAGACCCCGGATCACGCGACGATCGCGCGTTTCCGTGTCCGCCACGAGGAGTCGTTGGCCGCTTTGTTCACGGAGGTGCTCTCGCTGTGCAAGGAGGCGGGGTTGGTGAAGGTCGGGCTGATCGCGATCGACGGCACGAAGGTCCACGCCAACGCGTCACATCATTGCAACGTTGATTACGAGCAGCTCGCGCGGGAGATCCTCAAAGAGGCCGAGGACATCGACGCGGCCGAGGACGAGCTTTACGGGGATGCGCGTGGCGATGAGCTGCCCGAGCACTTGCAGACCCGTGAGGGGCGTCGTGCGGCGTTGCGAGAGGCAAAGCAAAGGCTCGAGCGCGACCGCGCTAAGAATGGGAGCGCGAAGACCGAGGTGGCCGCGCAGACGGGCTCTTCCGGGGTGGAGATCGAGCTTGATGCTGGGGTGATCGTCGCGCGGGTTCAGGGTCGCGATGGATGGTTGCTTGAGGCTCGCCGCCAGCTCGATGAGCATCGCCGGCGTGAGGCCATGCCGATCGTCCGCTCGCGTGCCGGGCGGCTGTTGGAGGCAGAGCGACGGTTACAGCAGAACCTCGCGGTGGAGCGCGAAGCGAACGAGGCATATGAGCACTACCGGGCGCACGGGCGCGACACGCAAGGCCGACGGCTCAGTCGCCCACCAAAGCCATACGAGCCGCCGGAGATCCCGGCGGGGAAGATCAACACGACCGATCTCGATTCGCGGAACGTGAAGACCCCGCGCAGCTACACCCAGGGCTACAACACGCAGGCAGCGGTGAACGAGCATCAGATCGTGCTCGCCGCCGAGGTGACCGCCAGTTCCCCGGACTTCGGTCACCTACAGCCAATGGTCCAAGCGACGAAGAAGGAACTCGACGCGATTGGTGTCACCGAGACGCCCGGGGTGACGGTTGCTGACAGCGGCTACTGGAACGAGGAGCAGATCGATAACGTCGTGAGCGACGGCATCCAGGTACTAATCCCGCCCGACGCCGGCAAGCGAGACACACCCCGCCCCGGCTGGGATGGCGGGCGTTACGCGTTCATGCGCACCGTGCTCGCCGGCGACTACGGCGGTGGGCTCTACCGAAAACGCAAGGCGATGGTCGAGCCCGTGTTCGCACAAACCAAGCACAACCGCCGCATCAACCAGTTCCACAGGCGAGGCAGATCCGCCGCACGCTCCGAATGGCGCCTAATTACCGCCACGCACAACCTGATGAAGCTCCACAAACACCACCTGGCCGCCCAGGCCGCCTAAAACGGCACCCGGCAGCACCGACACCCGACCAGGCCCACAGAACCCGACCCCTACAGACACCACCGTCACCGCCGCCGGCGTTCACCCATCACCCGCAGCAACTTTGCGCGACACCCACGAGGATCAGCGAGAGTGGTGAACGCGCAAGGTCCGCTGTCGCAGTGTCCTGCTTGAGAGGTTGTGATCTTGTGGGTGTCGGTGTCCCTACGTATCAGCCCACCAGCACCGCACCTCCTCATCCGTCGAGAACGTACTGGTCGCCTCCGCCGTTGCTCGCCGTCGGGCTGGCGGCGCGTCAGGCCGTAGCTCCATATCCCGTAGCGGTCGCCCGGCTAGATGTTGTGCCCGGTGACGTCCTGAACGCGGGCTCGGGGTGGCCGGTTGCCGAGCGCTGAGTGGGTGCGACGCTCGTTGTAGTGGTTGATCCAGTGTGGCAGGGCTTGCCGGCGCGCGGCGGATGAGGCGTATTGGAGTGCGTAGGCCCACTCCCGCATCAGCGTCTGGTGGAAGCGCTCGACCTTGCCGTTGGTCCTGGGCGTATAGGGACGGGTGCGGATGTGTTGGATCGCGCGCCGCCAGAGCAACTGCCTGAAAGACTTGCTCTGGGTGTAGGCGAACGCGTTGTCGGTCATCAGCCGCTCGCAGACGATCCCCTGCTCGAGAAACCAGTCGAGCGCGCGGCGAGTGAACGCGGTGACCGTCACGGCCGTCTCGTCATCGTGGATCTCTGAATAGGCGAGCCTGGAGCAGTCGTCGATGATCGAGTGCACATACTCCCAGCCCGCCCCAGGAGAGCGTCTGGTGCGGTCTTTCGTGAGGGCGTGCCCGGGCGCGTGGAAGCGGCCGAGCTTCTTGACGTCCATGTGCAACAGGTTGCCGGGACACGGCCACTCGTAGCGGACCACCGCAGGAATCTCGGGCCGTGGTTGGCGTGAGCAACCGCCACGGCGCAGCACCTGGTGGATCGTCGAATGCGGCCATGCGATGTCCGCCTCTTCCGCCAGCCGCCGCGGGCTCCAGCCGGTGCGCAGCCGGCGCTCACAGATCCGTGCAGCCTCCCCAGCCGGCACCTGGTTGGGGCTTCGGTGTGGCCGCGAGCTGCGGTCTTCCAAGCAGGCGAGCGTGACACGATCGCCCTCGCTCGCCGCACGCCAGCGGCGTACCCACTCCCAGCACGTCGACTTCGCCACATTGCAGGCATCCGCTGCCGCCTGCAACGTGAATCCTTCCTCCTCAACCAGCAGCACCAAACGGAGCCTGCCGATCGGGGTCAGTGGAGCGTTAGCGTGTTGCATTCCGGGCCTCCGAGACGGTCGTGAGCTTTGACACCCACAGCCTCTCGGCAGGCCCGGACCTACCTACACGCCGTTCGCAACGTCCCTAGGCACAACACCTAGAAGCGTCGGAGCTACCGGGCGAACAATCCGCGCTCGCGGCAGGCGCGCAGGAGGTCGTCGACGTACAGCGATGAGTGGCCGTCCCACGGTGGCCCAGGAAACGTCCCATCCACGTTGATGCGTCGGCCGTCGACGACGATGGTGAGGTAACGGTGGGCATCGACGAGCCCATCGCCGGGGACGACGTTGGAAGACGTATCGGTGTAGTCCCTGGATCGTACGCGTTGCTCCGCGATTGAGATGGGGCGTGAGGTGGGCGATGATGTGCGACCCCCGAGTCGCCGAGGTGGCAAGATGGCCACATGGAGTGTGTGCTTGGAATCGGTGGATATTTCATACGTGCCGCCGACCCGGTGGCGCTGGGCGCGTGGTATCGCGATTGTCTAGGCCTGGACGCCGATGAGAACGGTCTGTGGCGTCAGGTTGCCGGGCCCACGGTGTTCGCGACGTTCGAGTCCGAGACCGATTACTTCGGGTCTCGTGCCCAGCAGGTGATGATCAACTTCCGGGTCCGCGACCTGGAGGCGATGCTCGCACAACTGCGCGCCAAGGGAGCGGACGTGGATAAAGAGACGCAGGACATGGAGGGTGTCGGTCGATTCGGCTGGGTCACCGATCCCGAGGGCAATCGGATCGAGCTGTGGCAGCCCGCCTGAGCGTGTCTTCACGTCGGCGGTGACGTGCTAGTAGTGGTTCTCGGTACCGCGAGAGCCTTGCGATTTCCTGCTCAGCGGCGTAATCCTGCCGAGCGCCGCCGCGGCGATCTGCAGCTGGTCGGCCGTCGTCGCTGATCGTGAGCGCGCCGTCGCTCGTCTCAGTCATGATCTGCTCGTAGTCCATCGCCGTAGGCGGCTATTCTGGGTTGCACGGCTGGTTGTCGGGTTCCGCTCGAGGTTGCCTGATTGTCAAGTCGGATTGGTTGTAGCTTCCAAAGCATGGGAGGCGATGCGATCGTTGCCCGGGATGGAGCGTTTGCCGCACGTTCGCTGACGGTGCGCTTTGGCGGGATCACGGCGCTTGACGCGGTCTCCTTCGAGCTTGCCGGTGGCGAGGTGCTGGGCGTCATCGGCCCAAACGGCGCCGGCAAGACAACGCTGTTTAATGTCATCTGTGGCTTCGTGCGGCCGCAGTCGGGGAGGCTCGAGTGGGACGGTCGGACACTGGCGAAGGTCGGTGCTAACCGACTCGCCCGGCTTGGCATTGCGCGCACGCTGCAGGGCGTGGGTCTGTTTCCACGCTTGACCGTGCTCGAGAATGTGATGGTCGGCGCGCAGCGCTTCCGCCGCGCTGGTGTCGCGAGTGCGCTCTTGGGCCTGCCGCGATCCGATCGCGATGAGCGCGCTCTGCGCGATCGCGCCCTCGCGGCGCTGGCGGACCTGGGATGCGAGGACGTCGCCGCCCGCCTGCCGCCCACGCTTGCCTACCCGGTGCAAAAGCGTGTGGCGCTCGCTCGCGCTCTTGTTTGCGAGCCGCGCTTGCTGCTGCTCGACGAGCCCGCCGGGGGTCTCGGCGCGGACGAGGTGCGCGAGCTCGGCGAGCGCATCCGCGCTTTGCGCGGATCGATGGCGGTGATGCTCGTCGAGCACCGCATGGATCTCGTAATGTCGGCCTGCGATCGCGTCGTCGTCCTTGACTTTGGGCGCGTGATAGCGCAAGGAGATCCCGCCACGATCAAGCGCGACCCACGGGTGCTCGAGGCCTATCTGGGTCGCGAGGTCGGCGAGGGCGTCGCTCCCAGCTGGGAGGGAGAGGACGCCTGAGCGCGGATGGTACTCCTGGAGATAGAGCAGCTCACGATCGACTACGGGCCCGTGCGCGCCGTGGACGGGGTCACGCTCGCGGTCGAGGAGGGCAGCGTCACCGCCGTGCTCGGGGCCAACGGCGCGGGCAAGACCTCGCTGCTGCGCACAATCTCCGGGCTCGAGCGAGCAAGCGGCGGGCGCGTGCGACTGGACGGCGAGGACATCCTCGGCGTCGCGGTCGAGGACATCGCAAGGCGCGGGCTCGCACACGTGCCCGAGGGCCGCGGCGTGGTCGCCGAGCTCTCAACCGAGGAGAACCTGCGCCTCGGGGGGCTCTGGCGAGGCGCAGGGGCGGCGTCCCTGAGCGACATGTACGAGCTGTTTCCGCCCCTGCACGAGCGACGCACACAGCTCGCCGCCTCGCTCTCCGGCGGGGAGCGCCAGATGCTCTCGATCGGTAGGGCGCTCATGGCGCGCCCGCGCGTGCTGCTGCTCGATGAGCCGTCGCTCGGGCTCGCGCCGCTCGTAAGCGCCCAGATCATGCGGCTCATCTCGAGCCTCGCCTCGGATCGCAAGCTCGCTGTGCTGCTCGTCGAGCAGAACGCGCGCAGTGCCCTCTCGATCGCTGACCGCGGCGTCGTGCTCAACCTCGGCCGCGTCGTGGCGGACGACGCGGCGCAAGCGCTTGCCGCCGACGAGGGTCTGCGCCACGCCTACCTGGGGTTCTGAGCATGACGAGATTCATCGACCTGACACTGAATGGGATCTCCACGGGGGCGATATACGCCCTGGTCGCGCTCGCCCTGGTGCTCACCTGGCGAGCGACGCGGATCGTCAACTTCGCCCAGGGCGGCATGCTGATGATCACGACCTTCGTCGCATCGAGCGTGATCGCCAGCAGTGGTTCCTACTGGCTCGGCTTCGCGGTCGCGCTCATATGCGGTCTGGTACTCGGCGCCGTCGTCGAGCGCGGACTGATGCGCAGAGTCGAGGGTGGGCCTCAGTTGAATGCAGTGATCGTCGCGCTCGGGCTGCTGATCCTGCTGCAGGCGCTCGCCGGGATGATCTGGGGCAATACGCCGCGATCGTTCCCGCCCGCTTTCTCCATCCGCGGCTATGAGATCGGAGGTACGCGCGTGTTGTTCGCGCCAAACAACACCTTTACGGTATTCGTGGTCGTCGCTGTCGCAGCCGCCCTCGTGGCGTTGTTCCGCGGCACGGCGCTCGGTCTGAAGATGCGCGCCGCTGCGTTTCAGCCGGAGATTGCGCGCATGCTCGGTGTGCGGGTCGGGCGCATGTTTACGCTCGGGTGGGCGCTCGCGGCGCTCGTCGGCTCACTCGCGGGCGTACTCGTGGCACCGGAAGTCTTCGTCGGGCCCAACCAGTTCGATCCGATCCTCATCTTCGGCTTCACCGCGGCCGTACTCGGCGGGCTTGACAGTCCTGTCGGAGCAGTCGTAGGCGGAGTCCTCTTGGGGCTTGCGCTCTCCTACGTATCGGGCTATGAGGGATCGTCGCTGGTTACGCTCGCCGCGCTCGTGATCCTCATCGCGGTGCTGATGATCCGTCCGAGAGGACTGTTCTCGAGGACTCAGGAGCGGCGCGTATGAGCGCTATGACGGCACGGATCCGTCGGCCTCACAGCACGCTTGCGCGCTCGCTCGGGCTCGTTGTGTTCGCCGGTGCGGTGCTGTTCGTCGCGAGCGAGGCGCTGGGGGCCTACGACGAGTTGCAACTCGCAAATGGGGCCTACTACTTCGCGGTGCTCGCCGGCCTCACGGTGCTAATCGGACTGAGCGGGCAGATATCGCTGGGCCACGGCGCGCTGATGGCCGTGGGCGCCTATACGGTCGTGCTGCTGATCGGCGACGAACGGTGGGCGCTCGTGCCGGCGTTGCTCGCGGCGGTTGCTGTCACCACGCTCGTCGGGATTGCCGTCGGCGCCGCCGCGACGCGTCTACGGGGCCCTTATCTCGCTGGCGCGACGCTCGCGTTCGCGGTTGGCCTACCGGCGCTCGCGGACAAGTACACGAGTCTCTTCGGCGGCGAGAACGGACTGGTCATCAACCCGCCCACGCCGCCGTCCGGGCTCGGCGCGAATTTCCCCTTGGAGCGCTGGGAGGCCTGGATCGCGTGTGCCGGCGCGCTTGTCGTGCTGTTCGTGATGAACAACCTCGTGCACAGTGATGTGGGGCGCGCATTTCGCGCCGTGCGCGACGACGAGATCGCCGCGTCGCTGTGCGGGCTTCACGTGGGGCGCGTGCAGACGGTCGCCTTCGTCGTGAGTGCCGCATGCGCGGGGCTCGGGGGAGGACTGCTCGCGGTGGTGCTGCAGCTAGCCTCCCCCGGCGCATTCGCGCTGCAGCTCTCCCTCTCATTGCTCACTGCGGTCGTCCTCGGTGGGCTCGGTTCGATCGTGGGCGCCGTCTGGGGCGCGGCGGTGCTGGTCCTGTTGCCAGGGTGGACGAATGACATCGCCCACTCGTTCTCCCTGTCGACCAAGGTCTCCGCGAACCTGCCACTGGCGATCTACGGGCTCGTCCTGATCCTCGCGATGCTCGTTTGGCCGAGCGGCATCCAGGGCGCCGTGCGGGCCGCCGTCTCGCGAATACGCGAGCGCCGCGCGCCAGGCGCGGGAGATGTCTCGCCGTAGAAAGCCGTCGATTGACGTTACAAATCGTTCGCAAACGGCTAAACCAACAATGAGAGGTTTCAGGACCGTCGGGAGGAGACGTGATGAAGCTTCGCAAGATGAAGCTTCGCAGCTACAGGAGCAGGGCGGTCGGCGTCGCCGGCGCGATCGTCTTCTCGATCGTGCTCGCGGGGTGCGGTTCGAGCAGCAGCGAACCAGGCGTGAGCGCTACGAGCGTCACGTTCGGCTCCCATCAACCGCTGACTGGCCCCGCCGCCCCCGGCTACAGCGAGATCGCCCCCGCATCCCAAGCCTTCTTCAACTACCTGAACGCTCAGGGCGGTATCCAAGGACGCAAGATCCATCTGATCTATAAGGACGACGAATACAACCCGGCCAAGACCGTCAATGTCGTCCACCAGCTCGTGCTCCAGGAAAAAGTGTTCGGGATCTTCGAGGGTCTCGGCACGCCCACCCATACCAAGGTCGTCGGCTTCCTCAACAGCTCGAAAGTGCCCGACATGTTCGTTGCCTCAGGGTGCCCGTGCTGGGACAACGGCACCGCGCAGCCCTACACCTTCGGGTGGCAGCCGAACTACACGATCGAAGGAAAGATCCTCGGCCAGTACATCAAGCAGCACTTCGCCGGCAAGAAGGTTGGCGTCTTCTACCAGGACGACGACTTCGGCACCGGCGGACTGACCGGGATCAAGTACGAGCTGCCGGCGAGCCAGATCGTCTCCACACAGCCCTACCAGCCGGGCGTCACGAACGTCGCGCCGCAGATCTCTGCGATCAAGGCGGCGGGCGCCCAGGTGCTCGTCGACTTCACTGTGCCGATCTACACCGCGCTGGGCCAGCTGACGTCGTTCACGCTCGGCTACAAGCCGCAGCTGGTCGTCTCCAACGTCGGCATCGATCCGACCACGGTTGGCGGCCTGCTGAAGACCTATTCGAAGGGCAAGGCCGGAACGGAACTGATCGAAGGCGCGATTACCGACGGCTATCTGCCATCGACCGCCGACCTGTCGAATCCGTGGATCGCGCTGTTCAAGAAGGTCCACGACCAGTACGACGCGAGCGCGCCGTTCGACGGCAACGTCGAGTACGGCATGGCAAACGCCTACACGCTCGCCCAGGCGTTGCAGCTCGCCGGCAAGAAACTCACCAGGCAGGATCTCGTCAATGCGGTCAACACGTTTGGCTCGAAACTCACCGGCCCAGGTCTGGTTCCGTTTCGCTACTCCGCGAGCGTTCACGGCGGCTACAGCGGCGTCGAGATGGGTCAGGTCCGAAATGGGCAGATCGTGCTGTTCGGCGGTCCGCTTGTCACAGAACCGACGGCGGGTAGTGCGATCACCCCGTACACGACTGCGCAGCCCGCACCACCGGCGCGGGGCGTCTCGGTCCCATAGGCGCCACGCGCGCTGCATAGGCGAACCTATGGACTGGAGCCGGCGAGGGGTCGAGCAGACTCGTCAAATGCGCTCCCGGTAGTAGCCGGCGGCGCCGTGCGCCGTTGTCTCACGGCCAATATAAGAATTTGCGCAACTCACCAACCTCCAGCCAGTTAAGGGGGTGGCACCGATATATGGCCCCTGCTGATTGCACTTGCACCAGCCGGGCACCCGGTAAATCATGTCGATCGTCCAAGCCATCTCAAGGCCCGGTGTTCGGCGATCCAGGCCCTCTTCGGCTGCGGACGCCAAGCTTGTCGGGCGCGTGCGAGCAGGTGACGAGCGCGCGTTTGAGGCGATCTTCAAGCGCCACCATGCACCGCTGCTGTCTTATGCGCGGCACATGCTGGCAAACCAGGATGAAGCTGAGGATGCCCTGCAGCAAGCCTTCATCAAGGCTCACCGGGCGCTGCTCGGCGGCACCGAGCCCCGAGAACTGCGGCCGTGGCTGTATGCGATCGTGCGCAACTGCTGCCTTTCGGCGATCGCGGCCAGACGCCACGCTGTCGAGCTCGACGGGCACACCGCGAACCTCGTTGGACTCTCCGAGGTGGTGCGCGAGCGAGAGGACCTGCGTGAGCTGCTGGCCGATATCGGCCGACTGCCGGAGGACCAACGCAGTGCACTGCTACTGGCGGAGCTCGAGGACCTCTCGCACCAGTCGATCGCGACGATCGTGGGTTGCCCGGTGACCAAGGTCAAGGCTCTCCTCTACCAAGCGCGCAGCACCCTGATCGCCGACCGCGATGCACGCAACGCCTCCTGTCGTGACATCCGCGAAGAACTGGCAGTTGCGCGCGGCGGCGAACTGCGCCGCGGGCTGCTGCGCCGCCACCTCAGCCTGTGCGTCGGCTGCCACGACTTCCAGCAGGCGCTCGCGGCACAGCGGCGCTCGCTGGCGGTCGCGCTGCCAGTGCTGCCAAGTGCGGGCTTGGCGGCGAAGGTGCTCTCCCACAGCGCCTTGCACGCGGCAAACGCCGCTGGCCAAGCCGGCGGCGCCGTTGGATCCGCCGCTACTTCAGCCAATGCCGTCGCAAGCGGGGGAGTGAGCGCTGGCACCGCAGTTTCCACGGCCGCGACGGGAGCCTCGGCCGCCGCTGGCAGTGGCGGAACGGGTGTCGCGGTGGGCAGCGGCTTGCTCGCCAAAGTAGCGGTCGGCGGGGCCGTCGCCGCGCTCGCCACAGCCGGCGCCGTCACCACCGTCCACCACCTGACCCATCCGCACCGCCGGCACTTGACGTACGCAAACGTTGATCGTGCTTACCGTTCCCATCGGGCGCCGGGCGTCAAGCCGGACACGCAGCCGTCAATGGCCACATGGACGTTGAGCGCGGGTGTGACGGTCGCCGCGAGCGGTGGAACGGCGAGCGGGCCTGCACCGGCCGCCATCGCCACGATCGGCGCGATCCTGTCCAATCCGCTCTCACAATCGATCCTCCAGAGCTCGCCGACGCCGACGCCCACGTCTGCGCCCCTGTCACCGCCTACCACGATCCCGACCGGCACGCAGACCCCGAGCGGACAGGGCACACAACCCCAGAGTGGCTCAAGCCCCACCACTCCGGTCATCCACCGCGGCGGCTGGCTGGAGCAGCAACGGCGCAGACTGCAGAGGCTGCGTCAGCTCAGACAAGCCGAACGCAAGCGACTGCAGGCGGAACGCCGCGAACGCCTGCGCGAGGAACGCAAGCGCAAGGCGCGGGAACTCAAGGAAGCCAAGGAACGCCGCGAACGGCTACGTGAAGAACGTCAACGCAAGGCGCGGGAACTCAAGGAAGCCGAAGAACGCCGCGAACGGCTACGTGAAGAACGTCAACGCAAAGCGCAGGAACTCAAGGAAGCCGAAGAACGCCGCGAACGGCTACGTGAAGAACGTCAACGCAAAGCGCAGGAACTCAAGGAAGCAAAAGAACGCCGCGAACTGGAAGCACAGCGTAAGCGCGAACAGAGCGAAGCCGCCGCCACCACGCCGACGTCCTCGACTCAGACCACCACGCAGAGCACGACCACGGTCACACCCACCAAATCCTCGACCGAAGCGTCGAGCACCGCGGGCACCGAAACGACTGATACCAACAGCAAGCAAAAACGCAAGAAAAGCTAGTCGCGCGCGAGTCCGGCCAGCTTTCCCTACAACCGTCCAACTTCTCGCACCGGCGGGTGGTCTCAGGAGCAGATGTCCACACCACACCGACAAGGAGGACGACGCGTCATGCGTTTTCTAAGGCTCATTCCAGTCGTCGCGGCCCTGACAGGAGCGCTCGCGATAGCGCCACCCAGCGCATCGGCCTTCAAGCATCCGAGTCCGCTCGGGCGTTGCAGCGTAAGCATCAACGTGGCGCCGAAGGTGATCGTCGCCAATGACCCGATCACAATCTGGGGTCGGCTTTCGTGCCGACGTCCGGCCAGTGCGGCGGAGGAGACAGTCAAGCTCTTCCAGCACGTGCGCGGTACGCCGGGACTTACCTACGTTCAGAGCGTGACCACAGACGCCAACGGCTTCTATGAGATCGAAAAAGCCGGCGGCGACGTCACCACCAACCGATTTTTCCTGGTTCGCTCCCACGGCGCGCAGAGCGCTCGCCGCGAGGTGTTGGTCGAAGCGGAAGTCAACCTCTCCGGCCCGGCGGAAGGCACCCAGCTGTACACAGGACCCGCGAACGCCGTGACGTTCACCGGGACGGTCGACCCCGCGGACGCCGGCGCGCGTGTGATCCTGCAGCGCCAGAACGCGCTCACCGGCGATGAATGGCACGCCATCGACCGCGGGGTGGTGCAGGGCGACGGGACGTTCTCGATCACGCACGCCTTCCGCTACCCCGGGGACGCGGACATCAGAGTGCTGGTGCGCAGCGACGGGATCAACATCCCGAGCCGCTCCAATGTCCTCACCTACGAGATCTCCCAGGCGCAGAATCTTGCGCTTACGATCAACTCCTCGGCCGATCCGATCACCTTTGGGCAGTCGATGGCGATCTCCGGGACTCTCGCCGGACCGCACAACCAGAGCCAGCAGGTGACTCTGTACGCGCGCACCGCCAGCCAGCCCTATGCGCTGATCGCCCAGACGATGACCAACGCCGAAGGCTCCTACAGCTTTGGTCCCGAGAGCCCCGGCAACAGCACCTTCTACCGGGTGCAGAGCGCGGGCAAGCGCTCGGCCGCGCTGTATGAGGGCGTCAGGTATCTGCTCACCGCCCAGGCCTCCCAGACCCAGGTGCAGGCTGGCGTACCGGTGACGTTCTCAGGCGCCGTCGCTCCCGGGCATGCTGGAGGGATCGTCTACCTGGAGCGCGAGGACGCCAAAGGCCCTGGCTATCACGTCATTCAGGTGGCGACGATCACCGCAGGCTCGACCTACACGATCGAACACCGTTTCTACGACGCGGGCGCTAAGACCGTGAGGATCTTCGTGCCGGGCGATCCTCTGAATGCCGCCGCCGCAAGCCAGCCGTTCGTGATCGAAGTCACACCGGCTCCGATCGCGGCGCTGTTGCCGGAAAACTCCCCCAACAGCTCCCGGTCCTCAGAAGGGCAGGCCACGGGCACAGGCGGTGGAGAATCGACCAGCGGGTCCCTGGAAGCCGAAGCTCCCGAAATTCCAGGCGCCGCTGGCGGGTCGGGCGGGTCGCACGAGCACCATAAGTCCACCGAAACACCGTCATCTGGGGAAACGCCCAACGCTTCGGAAGCACCTTCCAAGGAAGCGGCGAAGGAAGGGCGCCATCGTCGCTTGCACTAGGCGGCGACGTTGGATTGAATGACTAATACGACCTGTCTCTTGTGCTCTCGACAGTCGGGGGTGGTGTAGGTCTTTGAGTTCAGACGGGTCCTGTCGATTGGCGGGACCCGTCTGGATACTCACGGTCTCTATGCGCGTCACGGTTGGGGTCGCACCGGAATCTGTAGGTTTGTCTCGACCCGACACCCGTTGGGGTGCAACTCAAAGACATCGGTAGGTGACAATGAGTCCTGAGATGAAGCTCTACGTCTGTTACGGCACGTTCGGCCCGGCTGCCCGGCATCCGTGCGCTCGCGCTCACAGAGCACTCATAGCTGCCGGGTACGCTCCGGAAGTCGTGCGGACCTATGGCTGCTACGGGACCGACCGTCTGTTTCGTGGTCGCTGTGCAGTCAAGCGTCTGACGGGCAACTACAAGGTTCCAACGCTTGTGTTTGATGACGGCGCGGTTGTCGATGAATCCGAGAAGATCGTGGCTTGGGCTGAAGCCAATCCGAAGCCTCGCTGAATGAGACCGCACTGTTCACATCCGAACGGTCATCTGTCGCTAGGCTGATGGAGCAACCGCGAATCAACAACAACAGACTGGAGGAGCGATGCCAAACCCAGTGGTGCACTTCGAGGTGCTCGGCAAAGATGCCGCTGCGCTACAGGCCTTCTACGGAGAGGTATTTGATTGGCAGCTAAATCCGGTGATGCCGACCTATGCGATGGTCTCGACAGGAGTCGAGGGCGGCATCCCCGGTGGCATCGGTGCAACGCCCGACGGCGGCGCCGGCCACACCACCTTCTATGTGCAGGTGGACGATCTCGCGGCCGCACTCGAGCAGATCGAGTCCGCCGGTGGTCGCACGGTGCAGCCGCCGATGGACGTGCCGGACGGTCCCAGCATCGCGCTGTTTGCTGACCCGGAGGGCCACGTGATCGGGCTGGTCAAGTCTTGAACAGGCGATCGTCACAGTGGTCTGTGCACCTGCGACGCCTTGGCGGCATGCATCGCAAGCCAGCCCAGCCTGAGGGGGTCCAACTGCTGGTCCCCGCATAGAAATAGTCCCATCGATATGTCCGTTCTGAGAATCTCGATCGTGGTCGTCTGGATCCTCTTTTGGATCTACTGGCTCATCTCCGCAGTCGGAGCCAAGGAGGGCTCACGGACCAGACGGGTCAGGCCTCCGGGTCTTCTCATCATCATCTTGGCGTTCGTGCTGCTACGCCTATTCAGGGCGGGCAGCCTGGCTGTTCACGATCCGATCGTGCAGGCAGTGGGAGCGATCATGTTTCTGTCCGGTCTCATCTTGGCGGTGTGGGCAAGGATCTATCTCGGTCGGAATTGGGGAATGCCGATGACACAAAAGGATGAACCGGAACTTGTCACTTCGGGCCCCTACCGGCTCGTTCGCCACCCGATATATTCGGGCATCCTTCTGGGCTTGCTGGGGACTTCGCTAGCTACCGACATCTACTGGTTGATCGCCGTGGGCGTCATGGGCGGTTATTTCCTCTATAGCGCAAGGGTGGAGGAAAGATTCATGACTATTTCATTTCCGACCACATACCCGGACTATAGAGCGAAGACCAAGATGCTTATTCCGTACGTACTTTAGAACCTGTTTTGAGGCAGACTCACCTTACGGTTCCTGAGGATTGGCGGACTTCGAGATAACGCGGCTCATTTGCCCAGCCCATCACTCCATGCGCGCGCTGGGCGTCGCTGCTCCTCTCAGGGCCATCGTTCCCGCACGCACAGAAACCTCTCGCGCGAGGGCTCGTCCTGCGGCCTTGCCTCGGAATCCGTTCGAAGTGAGCTGGGCGACCGTCACTCCGGCTTTGTCGCTGTAGACGTTCAAGACGAGCGATTCGCGCTTTCCGGCAAGCACCATGTAGACGATTCCCGGAATCAAGAAGAAAAACAAAAGGACGAGCGCGACAAGCACCCTGGGCCTGCGATGATAGCGAAAGCTGGCCCCGTCATTGCTTTGAACGATGACCTGCCAATGGCGCTTGGTTGCGACGATCGAAACGGCGGCCATGACGATGCGACGCGGGTCGGTGGGCGTCTCGAAGCGCAGGTTCTCGCCCGATCGCAGCACGTAGAACGCAACGATGCTGGCGATCAGGATGAGAAGAGAGACGAGGACGGTGTGTTCAGACATGAGCTTCCTTTCGTTAGCTTGCTCTTGTCTGATCCGACGGTCAGCTCGATAAAGGACATCCAAATCTCAGAAGCCCTCGTATGCACAGGTCGACACGGGGCCGCACATGTGCGGCCCCCCACCCGGCGCATGCGCCGGGTGGAACAGCATGACCGGACCAACCTACCCTTGCTGCTTGCGCGCTACTTCACGATGTGGATAATGCGCTCCATGCCGAGCTGGGTGTGACTGCGACCGTCCTGGGTGTCCATGAAGCACAGCTCCACATAGATGCCTGGCTTGGCGGTGATTGTCTCCTGCTGGAAGGCTTCGTGCGAAACCGGCCCGGCGAAACCCGCAGGCTGCCCGGCGATCAGCTTTTCAAACGCCTTTTCCTTGTTGGCAAGCAGGTCCTTGACGGCTTGCTTGGCGGCCTTCATGTTCTTGAAGGGCGCCGCGACGTCCATGTGCACGAGATAGCCTTCGTTTTCAAAGCGCACAAGCTCGCCGTCGTGCAGGGTGCTCGGTCCCCGAAAGCCGAACTCGATCGAGCGGATCGTGGCTTCCGGCGCCGGCAGCGGCACGGGCGATGCGGCTGCGGTCACGGTGAAGAGAGCGTGTGCCTTGGAACCCTTGCCTTCTCCTCCGGGTAGAACGGCAACGTATTGACCGGGTTGCAGGTAGGTTTGGGCTTCGCTTGATTGGCCAGGGCTCACTTCGGCGTTGAATACGATCGAGCCGTACTTGCTCGTTGCGTTGGTGTCGCCATGGGCCTTCTGTATGGCGGCTTCGACTTCGTCGAAGGTGGCGCCGGGCTTCAGGAGAAACAGGATCACGTCTGCTTCCTTGACGCCGGTGGCGCTCGATACCACGTTGACCCCGCCCGATTGTGTGGCGCCGCTGACCGCAATCGAGGAGTTGGTGATCGTCAGCGAGAGCGTCGGCAGGGTTGAGTCGGCGGCCGCGGGACCGACGGCGATCGTGCCAGCCGCGAGCAGAGCGCTGACGGTCACTGCGAGGGGCAGGGCGGGTCTCTTCATTGCATGATCTCCTGGTGGTCGTGTTGGAGGGGGAGGGAGACGGATGTCAGCGGTCGGGTTCGCGTTGGATGACGCGAGGAGGGCCGCAGGGGAGCAGTCTTCATAGACCGCTGTTCCGGCTCGCTGAAGTGTAGCTATGGCGATGGTTTGCGTCTATGGGACGTTCTGCCTATCTTTGGGCAGCTATGTCACTGTCGCGCCGCACCGGCGCTAGCTCGCTAGTGCGCGCCGCGCAGAGCCTCGTCGAACTGGAGGGGGATGTGCTGTATGGGAGTTTGGAGTAGTCCTATGTGTAGGCCGCGACCAGTTCCACCTCAGCTCTCGGCTCGACCTCCTCGGGTGTGGAGACGGTCTCCTGCTGTGTGATGGCGGGTGGGCGCAAGACCAGGAATGCCGCGAGCACACCCAGACCGACACACACAGCCGCAACCAGATAGGCCAGGTGATACCCACCGGTCAGGGCGCTGGCCAGCGAGTGCCCGCTGGCGCTCAACGCGTTTGTGTGGTCGGTCGCGATCGTGCCGAGCGTTGCCAGGCCGATCGCGCCGAACAGCTGTACCGAGACGTTGATGATGCCCGAGGCGAGGCCGGCGTCGCGCGGAGATGAATCGGACATCCCCATCGTCAGCAGCGGCAGGAATGAAGCGCCGGCACCCAGCCCGAGCGTGAGGAATGCGAAGAACAGGCCGGGGAAATAGCTCGCGTGCAGGCCCTGCACTGCTAGCAGCAGCAGGCCCACGACGATCCCGGCCAGGCCGGCCATCAACGTTTGCAGAGCGCCGAAGCGCTGCACGGCCCTGGCTGAGATGCCCATCGACATCGCGGCGATCGAGAACGTCAGCGGCAGGAACGCGAGGCCAGTGTCGATCGCGTCGTAGCCGAGCACGCGCTCCAGATATAGCGCCCCGAGAAAAAACGCCGAGAACATGCCGGTGATCAGCAGCCCGCGCACGAGGCTCGATCCCATCAGCATGCGCTGGCGCAGGATGCGCAAGGGCATGATCGGGTTGGCAAGCCGCGACTCGAGCACAAGAAAGCCGCCCAGCAGCGCCAGCGATGCGCCGCCGACACCAAGCGTGCGTGCGGAGAGCAGCCCGTATTCGCTGGACTTCACGATCGCAAATGCGCCAAGCATCGTCGCGAGCGTGATCAAAAACGAGCCGAGCACATCGACGCCGCCGGCGAGACCGATGCCCTCGTTCTCCTCGATCAGCATCCAACCGAGCAAAAACGCCACCACGCCGATCGGCACGTTAACGAAGAAGATCCAGTGCCAATCGAGCGACTGCGTCAGCGCGCCGCCGGCCAGAAGCCCGACCGAGCCGCCGCCTGCCGACACGAATGCGTACATTCCCATCGCCTTGGCCTGCTCTGCGCGCTTGGGGAACTCGGTGACGATGATCGCGAGGATCACGCTGGAAGCGACTGCACCGCCGATCCCCTGGATGATGCGCGAGACGATCAGCATCGTCTGATCCTGGGCGAATCCGCAGAGCACGGAGGCCGCGGTGAACATCACAAGGCCGGTCAGAAACACCTTCTTGCGCCCAACCAGGTCGCCCATCCTGCCGGCCAGCAGCAGGAAGCCGCCGAAGGTAACCAGGTAGCCATTGATCACCCATGTGAGGTTGCCTTGGGAGAAGTGCAGTTCGCGCTGGATCGAGGGCAGCGCGACGTTCACGATCGTCGCGTCGAGCACCATCATCAGCTGCCCAAGGCAAAGCACGGCAAGCGCGATCCAGCGCCGGCGCTCGCGTTTGCGCTCGTCCTCGCTGCGGGTGGCAGTCTGCTGGGTGTCTCGTGTGCGTCGGATGCTTTCTGTGGGGGCGATGGCGGTGCTCACGTTGCTCCTTCCGATCTGGGTCACGGGAACAACATAGCAGGGATAATCCATCTAACAAGTATCATCTTGTTAGCGGTGATGATTGCTCCATCGTGGTATAATCGGCCGGCTATGGGCAAGCAAAATCACACCGGCAATCCGCACACAGCTGATCTTGGCTCGATGGTCCTGCTGACACGTCTGGCCAAGCAGGTCTACCGTCGCAGCACCGAGGAGCTGCTCGGCATTCACATGCGCCTGGTGATGGCCCTCAGCTATCTGCGCGACCATGACGGCGCGCCCCAGCAGGAGCTGGCCGAGGCGTTGTGCATGGACGCCAACAACGTTGTGCTATTGCTCAACGAGCTTGAGGATCTTGGCCATGTCGCCCGCCGACGCGACCCTGAGGACCGTCGCCGCCATCGCGTCGAGCTGACCGAGCAGGGACGCTGCGCACTGATCAAGGCCGAGCGCGCGCAGGAGACGATCGAGGACGAGGTTCTCCAAGCGCTGGACGCCGAGGAACGAGCAACGCTCTGGCGGCTATTGACGCGCGCGCTACGCGCCGCCGAGCCCACTGCTTAGATCACAATCGCAGCGAGGATCGCGCTTGAGCGTTCCCACCAGTACGACATCTTGTGGCCGGGGCGGCAAACTGCTCGCTCAGGTCCTATCCGGCAGACGGGAGACACGATGGCCCATATCCATAAGGAGATATTGATCGACGCGAGCCCGGAGGCGGTGTGGGATGCGGCCCGCGATTGGGGCGCTCTGCACGAACGTCTTGTTCCGGGCTTTGTGATCGACACCCAGCTCGACGGGGACGACCGGATCGTGACGTTTTTCAACGGCACGGTCGTACGCGAGCAACTGGTCGATCTCGACGACGACGCTCGCCGACTAGTGTGGTCGATCGTCGGCGGCCCCTACACCCACCACAACGCCTCATCACAGGTCTTCGCTGATGGGGAGGGCGGCGCCAGGTTTGTTTGGATCGCCGATCTACTGCCAAACGAGCTGGCAGTGCCGACCGACGAAATGATGCAGCACGGAACGAACGTCGTGAAGCAGACGCTCGAGGCATAACGATCGTTCGCGCCGGCTCGGGGCTATCTCCTCAGGCAGACGGGCGCCTCCGGTCAGCTGGTCGCGCCCGTCTCGACCTCGTCAAGCTCGCGCCTGAGCTCCTGCTTGAGTTCCTCGCCGTTGGCGTCGACTTCCTTCTCGATCGACTTCTCCGCGCGCTGTAGCGCCTTGTCGAGCTGCTCTTCCAGGCGAGACTCGCCGATCACGACCAGTGCCGCCTCTCCGTTCTCCAATAGCTCTCCAAGCTCTTTGGCATCGCCTCGCGAGATGCCCTTGCGGAGATGTCCCCCGACACCGCCGACGACGCCCCCGACTGCCGCCGCGCCGACGATCGATGGTGGGAACAGAACTCCGACCAGCGCGCCGACCGCGATTCCGCCCCACGCGCCGTGCTGGGTTGGCTTCTCGTGCTTCTCGACATGCACCTTGCCGTCTGAGTCCTTGGTGACGACCGCCACGTCATAGGTGCCGACGAGCTTTGCCCTGTGGAGCTCGATCAGGCCGTCGTAGTCGGCGAGCGCGTCCGCTCGATTGGCATAGGTCGCTGCATAGATGAAAACCGGCTTATCGCTCATCGCATCTCGCTTCCTGTTTTGACATGTCGAGCGACGTGTGGACGCTCGCGTCTGGTGAGAACACGCGGCCAGTCCGCGCCGGAGCGCACGTCTGTCCACGCTGGAGCAGCCGCTGCTCATAGGCGAGTCAACTACTCATGATCGCGCCCGCCATCCGTAATAGACCGCCGCCGCAACGGTCATTTCCGCACTCTCCACCACCCGCGCTTGCTGTCCGGTCTAACATGTCCCCGTGGTTCTCTATGTGTGTCCGTTTGGCACGTCGTTCGGCGGTTTGCCGGCACCGATAGCGCATCCGTGCGGCAGGGCCGCGAAGGCCCTCGGCGACGCCGGCTACACGTATGAGTGCGAGTCCGTCAAGGGCGGGGGAATGATGCTCTGGACCTTGCCGAACCGTGCCCGCGACCGGGCCGAGGTGGAGCGGTTGAGTGGACAGCGCGCAGTGCCGATCCTCGTGCTCGACGACGGCAGCGTGATCGCCGGCTCCGGCGCGATCGTGCGTTGGGCCGAGGCGAATCCCGCGCTCGCGTCCGCCGCCTCGAGCTAGACCTCGGAGATCACGAGGCGCAACGCGCCGTCGAAGCTGTCCTGCTCGCGTAGATGGCCGTGCTCGGCGTCCCACGCCCCGGAGTCCAGTGCGGTGGTCAGTCGCTGCACGATTCGCTGCTCCACCTCCGGCTCGAGTAGCGCCCAAACCGACTGGGCGCTACGGACCTGTGGGTCAAGCAGCGCCTCGGGGCGTCTCCAGAATGCCTCGAAGAATCCGTCCACACAATCGCCCGGTGTGGGGATTCGCTCCACGCGCGCGCGTCCGCCGAGTGCCGCTGTCACGTCCTCGATCGCCGGAAACCGTGGCTGCTCCTTTGCGACTCCCTCGCGCAGATACTCGAGCTGCCACGCTGGCAGTGCGTCGAGCTCGAACGTGAACACGACCACCGGTCCGCGCGAGACCCGACGGAGCTCGGCCAAGCCTGTCTCGACAGGCTCCCAGTGGTGGATTGTCACGCACGCCATCGCTGCGTCGAACGCATCGTCATCGAAGGGCAACGTCTCCGCGCGCGCGGCCAGTGCGGGAGCGGCGTCCGGGGGGCGCTGAGCTCGCATGGTTGCGCTGGGCTCCACGGCAAGTACCCAGCGATCGCGCGGCTCGTATGAGCCCGCGCCGGCACCCACGTTGAGCACGGTGCGTGCATCCCCAAGCGCGGCATCGATACGTGCGGCGATCCGTGGGTCTGCTCGCCGATGTCGAGCGTAGGTACGTCCGTGGCGCTCGTAGTCGACCCGCGTGCTCACCGGCCGAGCCTATCTGGGTATCCCGAACGACGCGCGCCCGGCGGCTAAAGCTGCGTGTCTCAGCTCGAACCGCCGGACCGGCGCTGTAGGGGAAGTGCCTACGCCGCGGCGAGTGCCTTCTGCTTGATCTGGTCGAACTCGACCTGTGTGATCGTGCCACTGTCGAGCATCTGCTTGGCTTTGGCGATCTGCTCGGTCGGATCGCCCTTGGTGGCAACCGATTGAACGTACTGGTCGAATTGCGTCTGGGCGTCGTGTTGATTCTTGACGGCGCGCTCGGTCATCCCCTTGTGCTCGGCGATCAAATACACAAACACTCCCAGGTACGGAAGCACAATTATGAAGATGATCCACGCGACCTTTGCAAAACCAGACGTGTCATGGCGACGGAAGATGTCGGCCAGGACGGTGATGAGAATCCAGATCCATACGATGAAAGCAAAGAAGATCAGCATCGTCCAGAAAACTTCCAGGAACGGATAGCTGGTTGCGAGGATCATTGGTGTGTCCTTTCATTGACGCTGTAAACCGCCCTTGTCGATCCTGAGTGGATCCATCTAGCGGCACGGCATAGTCATATTTTTGCCCCAACCTCATGCCTGTCAGTGAGATATTCGGCATGATCGCCACTGAGATACCCAACATGCGCGTGCGGCAGTCATCGAACCCGATCGCGCTGGTGTGAGTCCTCGTGTCCATGTGTGTGTGAGACTGCCTGCGTGAATCCTGATGCACCAAAGGTGGCGGTCGTGGGCCATGTCGAGTGGGTGTGCTTTGCGCGCGTGCCCCACGTACCGCGCGCCGGCGAGGTGATGCACGCGCACGATCCCTTCGAGGAGCCCGCCGGCGGCGGAGCGGTCGCGGCGGTGCAGCTGGCGCGCCTGGCCGGCGAGGCTGTGCTCGTTACGGCTCTGGGCGAAGACGAGCATGGAGCTCGCACCGTGGAGCGCCTGCACGAGCTCGGCGTTCATGTGTGGGCGTCCCGACGCAGTGCGCCCACCCGCACAGCGGTAACACTCGTCGACGACGACGGCGAGCGCACGATCACGACCTTCGGATCGCGCCTGGAGCCGATGCTCGACGACGCGGAGATCCCATGGGGCTCGCTCGCCGAGATGGACGCCGTGTACTTCACAGCTGGAGACGTGGGCGCCCTGCGTGCGGCACGTGCCGCACGGGTGCTCCTCAGCAGTCCGCGTGCTCTCGACGCGCTTGCGCACGGCGTCGAGCTCGACGCGCTCGTGCTCAGCGCCGATGACACGGTGGAGCGTCGCGAGGCTGTCCGTGCACGCGAGGAGGCCCGGCTGGTGGTATCCACTGAGGGCGCGCATGGTGGCTCCTACACGCAGCGCGACAGCGCCCCCGGACGCTGGGATCCAGCGATCCCACCCGCCACCGCGCCTGGAGATGGCGGCGACTCCTACGGCTGTGGCGACTCGTTTGCCGCTGGACTCACCTATGGTTTGGGCGCCGGTCTGGCGGTGCCCGACGCGTTGGCTCTCGCGGCCCGCTGCGGCGCCGTTTGCTTCACCGGGCGGGGGCCCTACAGGCGACAGCTGACAGGTGCTGAGCTCGATGGCCTTGGGGGTCACGCAAGCTAGTAGCCGTGCTCGACGACGTTCGCCAGCGGCTCGCCGCGCACGTAGCGGCGCACCTGCTCGCCGACGAGCACAAAGGCTCGTCGTTCGGCCGCGACGGTGTCACCGGCGAGATGGGGAGTGATCGTTACGCCCGGCGCGTCCCACAGCGGGTGCTCAGAGGGCAGTGGCTCTGGATCGGTCACATCGAGCGTCGCCCTCACGCGTCCCGCTCTCAGCAGCTCGAGCAGCGCATCGGTGTCCACGATCGGGCCGCGGGCGGCGTTTACGAGCAGCGCGCCCGGACGCATGCTCCCAAGCATCTCCGCGTCCAGCAACCCGCTCGTGGCGGGTGTGAGCGGCAGCAGCACGACCACGACATCGGCTCGGGGCAACAGCACGTGCAGATCCTCCACCGGATGAACGCCTGCGCGGGCGTGGCGTGCGACGCGGATCAGCTCCACCTCAAAGGGGGCAAGTCTTGCCTCCACGGCCGCGCCGATCGAGCCGTATCCGAGGATCATCACACTGCTGCCGGCAAGCTCGCACGTCTGATTCCACTCCCAGTCGTGCGTGCGCTGACGATCGCGCAGCTTGCCAAGCGTCTTGGCGGAGGCGAGAATGCCGGCAAGCACCCACTCGGCGACTGCCACGTCGCGGGTCCCACTGGCGTCGCACAGCCTCACGCTGGCGGGCACCTTCCCACGCAGCCAGTCAACCCCCGCCGAGAGAGTCTGGATAACGCGCAGCTCGTCCATCTGCCCCAGCAGCTCGAGCACGCCCGGATCGTCGGAGCCGGGCACCAGGAACTCCGCTTGGAGGATCGCCCGCGGCGGCTCGCCGTCGGGTGCGATCAGTCCCAACGTGACGCACTCCGGCAGCTCCCCAACCGCGTCGCGACCCGCTCGATCGGGTATCCACAGATCCACGGAAGCAGAGTGTATGTCGGTGGGCTCGCAACAGGTGAGAGCCCGCGAGCTATTCAGATGCTTCAAGCCAACTTGTCTCAACCCGCTCGCGCTCTTCGACAACCTGTTCTAGGTCGGTCTGCAGCTCGGCGAGGCGACCGTGGTTGGTGGCGTGCGCAGTCATCTGCTCGTGCAGCGTGGTCTCTCGCCGTGCCAGCCTGTCGATCTCGCGCTCTAGACGCCTGACCTCCTGCTGAGTGCCTTGAACTTGCTTGCGCGCTGCTCGCGCTGCTGCTCCAGGAGACAGGCCTGGCTTTGCTTCGGTGGCGAGGTTCTCCTTGGTGCCAGGGCGTTGGTTCTCCATGTCGGGGCGCTCCCGCAGATATTGCTCGATCCCGCCCGGCAGGTGGCGAATCCCACCGGCGGTGGTGAGCGCGTGCACGTTTTCGCACACCCGCTCCACGAAATACCGATCGTGGCTTACGACCACGAGCGTCCCGGGCCAGCCGTCGAGCAGGTCCTCGAGTGCCGTGAGGGTGTCGATGTCGAGATCGTTGGTGGGCTCGTCCAGGAGCAGCACGTTGGGTCCTGTCATCAGCAGGCGCATCAGTCCGAGCCGGCGCCGCTCCCCGCCGGAGAGGTCGCGCACCAGCGTGCGTGCCCTCTCGCCGCGAAAGCCAAAACGGTCGCACAACAGGCTCGCGGTGATCTCGCGCCCGTCGCTGAGCGTGGCGTGACTGCGGACCTCCTCCAGGGACTCGAGCACGCGCAGGTGCCCGGGGATCTCCACGGTGTCCTGAGAGAGATGTGCAAGCCGCACCGTCGCCCCGCGCTCGATGCGCCCGGCGCTCGGCTCGATCTCGCCGGCGAGCAGCCGCACGAGCGACGTCTTGCCAGAGCCATTGACTCCCACCAGCGCCACGCGGTCGCCTGGGCCCAGTCGCCAGGTCAACTCGTGCAGCACCTCGCGTGCGCCGAGCGTGAGCGATACCTCCACAGCGTCGAGCACCTTGTCGCCCAGCCGCGAGCCGGCAAAGCGCAGCAGCTCGGCACGGTCTCTGGCTTCGGGCTCGTCGGCGATCAGTGCGTTGGCAGCCTCGATACGGAACTTCGGCTTGGTGGTGCGCGCTGGCGGTCCGCGTCGCAGCCAGGCCAGCTCCTTGCGCAGCAGCTGCTGGCGTCTGCTTTCTCTCGCGCTCTCTTGGCGGTCGCGCTCGGCACGGGCGAGTACGTATGCGGCGTAGCCACCCTCATATTGGTGGACCGCCCCGTCGGCCACCTCCCAGGTGGCGGTGCACACGGCGTCCAGGAACCAGCGGTCATGCGTTACCACGAGCATCGAGCCGCGCCGCGCCGCCAGGTGCCGAGCGAGCCAATCGACGCCTTCCACGTCCAGATGGTTGGTGGGCTCGTCGAGTAGCAACAGCTCAGGTGGGTCCAGCAGCAAGCGCGCGAGTGCAACGCGCCGACGCTCGCCGCCGGAGAGCCCGTCGATCGAGGTGTCGATGCCGGCTGCGAAGCGCCGCAGCTCCACACCGCCCAAGAGGCCGTCGAGCACGTCTCGAAACGCCTTGTCGGCGGCCCATTCGTGATCGGCGCGCCCTCCGACCAGCGCCTCACGGATGCTGGCGTGCTCGTCGAGCGTGTCCTGCTGTCCGAGCAGCGCCACGCCGACGTCCCCGGCACGCGTCACCAGACCCGCGTCCGGCTCCTCAGCGCCCGCGATCAGACCCAGCAGCGTGGACTTGCCGCCACCGTTCTGCCCGACCACGCCAATGCGCTCCCCGGCCGAGACGCCGAGCGTGATGTCGCGCAGCACCGAGCGGCTGCCATAGCCCTTATCGACTTCCTTCAGGTTGAGGAGATTACGAGGCGTGGACATCCATCGTTATCCTGGCGGATCGCCGCGCGGCCCCGGCGCGAGCTACACCCCGCGCCGGGGGGCTCGCAACGACCGGCTCTGGCGCTAGGGGGCCGCGGGTACAACCACGACCGGCCGATCGCCGGGCGGCAGCTCGCCGGTCTCAAAGCTCGGGGTCTCCAGGCGCTCGACGTGGTCCATCAGCGCGAGGAACTCCTCGGCGTCCTCCAGGAAACCGATCTTCGGTGTGCGGTAGTGCATCGGCACAACCCATTTCGGCTGCAGTCGCTCCACGATCGCGGCTGCGCCGCCCGCGCCGATCGTGGGTCCGCCGCCGACCGGCAGGATCAGCAGGTCGACCTCGCCGATCGCCGCCGCCTGCTCATCGCGCAGCTCGCTCTGGCCGAAGTCGCCGAAGT
Source organism: uncultured Solirubrobacterales bacterium (assembly GCA_963715765.1). GTDB lineage: Bacteria > Actinomycetota > Thermoleophilia > Solirubrobacterales > Solirubrobacteraceae > Palsa-744. The sequence goes on along the minus strand of OY970270.1, from coordinate 1,147,954 downwards.
GCGCGACGCGCACCCCGCCGAGTGTGAACACGAAGATCGTGTTGGGGCCGCGCTGGGTGCCGGCCTGCTCGTCGTGCTCGGATGCGATTGCCAGCACCTCGCCGATCGGCGACTCCAGCCGGCCCGCGGTGGAGCGCAGGGTGGTCGGCTCGCCGGGGATCGCCTCGACGCCGTTGTGGTCCAGATGCTCGTGGGTGACCAGCAGCAGATCGACCTCCCTCGTCTCGATCGCGGGGTAGTCGAACTGCATTCCGCGCTCGGCCAGCGGCGAGAGATCGCCAAACGGGTCGATGAACACGCTCGCGTCTGGCGCGCTCAGGGCAAAGGCGGACTGTCCGAACCACTCAACGTGCATGTCGCTCCTTCCGGTGATGCTAGTTTCGCCAGATAATGACAGCACAGCAGTCAGCGACGGCGCAGTCCTTCGAGCCGCCGGCGGGTGGCGGCTTGAGCCCGCGTCTGATACTCGCGTTGCTCGTGATCGTCGTGATCGCGGGTGGAGTCGCGCTGTTGACGACCAGCGGCGCCCCGTACCGCACGAAAGCCCCCGGCTACGACGGCTCTGCGGTCACGCCCCCCCAACCGACGCCACCGCTGTCGCTGCGCAACTACAACGGCGAACGGGTCAACCTCGACCAGTACCGCGGCAAAGCGGTGCTCGTGACGTTCCTCTACACCCACTGTCCGGATGTGTGTCCGCTGATCGCCTCCAACCTGCGCGTCGCCCAGGAAATGATGGGCTCCGCCGAGTCCGCCAGGGCGCAGGTGATCGCCGTGTCCGTGGACCCGCGCGGCGACACGCCCAAGACCGTCGCGGCGTTTCTCGCACGCCACGGGATGACCGGTCGCATGAAGTATCTGATCGGCTCCGCACACGAACTCGCGCCCGTGTGGAAGGCCTGGCACGTGGGCTCCGCCCAGGACCTCGAACAGCCGCAGTTCATCAACCACACCGCGATCGTGTACGGGATCGACGCGAGCGGAAAGCTGACGACGGTCTATGAAGCGAGCTTCGCGCCGAAGGAAATCGCGCACGACGTGCCGCTGCTGGCGTCGAGCTGAACCTCAGCGCCAGACCGTGTGCGAGTGTGCCAGGTCGAGCCGCTCGCGAGCTTGCTCCCCCTGACGGGAGCTGCGCAGGAACAGCCAGTAGAGCAGGCCGAGTGTGAGTGCGCTCTGCTCGACCATCATCACCGCGCCCGCGATGTTCTGATCGGCGATCGGGGAGATATGCCGAGCGGCGTCGCCGCTGGTGTAGTGCGCGTAGAACAGGTTGCCCGACCACAGGAACAGGTTGGCGAGCACCGCGCCGGTCACGCGCACCGCGATCACGTAGAAGAGCTTCGCCCCGTTACCGAACCAGCGGGGCATCGGCAGCGGCCCGACCAGGCACATCCACATATTGATCCCGAACCCGAGCAGCATCACGTGCTCTAGCGCGTGCACACCGGGGTGATCCAGCGCCGATTCGTAGAGGATCCGCAGGTGCCACGCGTACAGGTTGATCGCCCACAGTGGAAACGCGATCAGCGGATGGGCGAGCACGCGCAGACGGTCGAACAGCCTTACGCGCAGGATCGGTGCGATCAGCGGATCGGTGAGGCCGAGCACGAGCAGCAGCGCCGCGATGTCGCCGAGCAGCAGCTCTTGGGCCATATGCGCCATCACCAATTCCTGGCCCGCTCCGGCGAGGGCGGTGAGCGTGAGGGCGATCGTGATGAGCCCGCCGTAGAAGCACAACTGGCGCCAGCCGGGTACGGGCTGGCGTCGGCGCCTGAGCGTGTGTGTCCGCTTGGCGTAGGCGAGACTCAGCAGAGCCAGTGGGAAGAGCTCGCTGAGCGCCCCGGCCGCGCTGGTCGACGTGGCAAGTGCGATCACAGGCCACAAGCCTCGCATACACTGGCGCGCGCATGATCACACCGCGTCGTCTGCTGCCGTGCACCCTTGGCGGCCTTGGCTTGGCGGCGCTGCTGTTTCCCGCCGGCGCCTCGGCGCACGGGATCGTCGGCAAGGCCGACCTGCCGATTCCCGTGTGGTTGTTCAGCTGGACCGCGGCGATCGTGTTGGTCGTTTCCTTCGTGGCGCTCTCCACGATGTGGCGCAGCCCGCAACTGCAAAGCGAGCATCGCAAACGGCTGTTCAAGATGCCAGTGGTCGTTGCGCGGCTGGCGAGCCTTTTTGGGATGGGACTGTTCGTGCTCGTGCTGTACAGCGGCTTTGACGGAACCCAGATTTGGTCAGTGAACTTCACCCCGACCTTTATCTACGTGGTGTTCTGGGTCGGCACGCCACTGGCGAGCGCTGTGTGCGGAGATGTGTTCCGCGCGTTGAGCCCGTGGCGATCGACCGCACGCGCGATCAGATGGGCCGGCCGGCGCGTGGCGCCGCGTGCGTTCGCCCGCGCGCCGCTGCGCTATCCAGGGAAGCTCGGCATGTGGCCTGCGGTCGCCGGGCTGGTCGGATTCGCGTGGATGGAGCTGGTGTACGTGGTGCCCGATCGCGACCAGCCATCGACTCTGGCGGCGCTATCGCTCGCGTACTTTCTGACGATGCTCGCCGGGATGGGGTTGTTCGGCGTGGAGGCGTGGGAGGAGCGCGCGGATGCGTTTGGCGCATACTTCAGCCTGTTCTCGCGGATCGCTCCGCTGTGTCAGGACGAGGACGGAGTGGTCTACTCGCGCCGGCTGTTGAGCGGCCTGGCGGACATGCCGGTGATCAACGGCACGGTGGGACTCGTTTGCGCGGTGATCGGCACAACCACCTTCGACGGTTTCTCAAACGGAGGTGTGTGGCGCGATAACGAGTCGAGCCTGCAGAGCGTGTTCGCCGATCTCGGCTTCAACCACATCCCGGCGCTCGAGCTCGCCTACTCGGTCGGGCTCGTGCTGTGCGTGCTGCTCGTCGCAGGTATTTACCGGCTCGGGATCATCGGCGTGCACAGCGTCAGTCCGCGCTACGGGAGGGATCGACTCACCCACGTGTTCGCCCACACGCTCGTGCCGATCGGCTTCGCGTACGTGCTCGCGCACTATTTCTCGCTGCTGATCTGGCAAGGTCAGGCGATCGGCTATCTGGCCTCCGATCCGCTCGGCAACGGCACCAACTTGTTTGGCACTAACAGCTATGAGATCGACTACACGATCATCTCCTACGCGGCGATCTGGTACGTGCAGGTGGTGGCACTCGTATCAGGTCACGTGGGTGGTCTCGCGCTCGCGCACGACCGTTCGCTCAGCATCTATCGCAACCCCGAGGAGGCGGTGCGCTCGCAGTACTGGATGCTCGCGGTGATGGTCGCGTTCACGAGCTTCGGGCTATGGCTGCTCTCGGCGGTGGGGACATGAGGGCGCCTCGGATCCCGTTCGCGTTGCTTGGTGTCCTGATGCTCGCGTTCCTCGGTGGCGTGCCTGTGGCGAGCGCGGTCACCCAGCAGCCCACGGTCACCGAGAGCGGCAGCCCGATCGAAGACCAGGGCAGCAACTACGACTACCGCACCTACATAACGTCTGTGACCCCCAAAGTACGGGGGTTGAGCCTGGAAGTGCTGGAGTTCGCCGACCGGCTGCTGCTGCGCAACAACACCGGCAAAACGGTCACGATCTACGGCTACTCGGGCGAACCCTACGCACGCGTGCAGCCTGACGGCGCCGCAGAAGAGAACATGCGCTCACCGGCGGTGTATCTCAACACCAACTTCTACGCCGACGTGAGCGTTCCCGCTTCGGCAAACGCAAACGACCCCCCCAAGTGGGTGGTGGTGGATCGCACCGGTCAATTCGAATGGCACGACCATCGAATCCATTACATGAGCCCCGTAACGCCCCCCGAGGTCAAGGACAAGAGCAGGCGCACGTTCATCTTCGACTGGAGCGTGCCGATCATGGTGGGCACGCAAAAGGGCACGATCGACGGCGAGTTGTATTGGGTGCCCGATAGCTCCAAAGCCTCCACCGCCGCGATCGCAGTGTTCGTCGCGCTGATCGCGCTCGCACTCGGGTTAGTCGTGTTCGTGCGTCGCCGCCGTGCGCGCTCGGACGATGGCGGTGGGGCGTCCTCGGCGGGCGGCGAAGCGTGGTAGCCCTCGTAGGGATTCGTCGACTCTGACAGGGCTCGCCGCCGGCCGGTGAGCATGATAACTTGCGGGCTGATGACCGTACTTGCCTGCATGATGCACTGGTACGCCTCCGCGATGTTCGCGGTGCCCGTGCTCGCCGTCGTCGGCTGGAGCTGGTGGAGCACCCACCGCGCGCCCAGCTCCGATGAGAAGCAGGGTCCCGCGGCTACGGCATAGGCCTGCGGCTACGCGGTATCGACGACAGCGCCGAAACTGATCTGCACACGGGCGCCCCAGTCGGCCGCGTTCTCCGCTGTGACCCACCCGCCGTGCGCCTCGGCGGCCTGGCGCACGATCGCGAGTCCCAGCCCCGACCCGGGGAGCTTGCGGGCGCGGTCTGCGCGGTAGAAGCGCTCGAACACGTGCGGGAGATCGGCATCCTCGAAGCCGGGGCCATGATCGCGAACGGTGAGTATCCCCTCGCGCAGTGAGACCTCGATCGGCTGATCCGCGGGGCTCCACTTGCGCGCGTTGTCGAGCAGGTTCGAGACAGCGCGGTCGATGCGCTCGGCGTCGCCCCGCACGATCGTAGGCTCGAGGTTCACATGAAAAGCCGTGTCCGAGCGCCGCTGGGAACGCGCCACCGCGCCGCGCACGATCTCATCCAACGACACGTCGTGAAGCTCGCCCTTGGGCTCGGCGCCGCGCGCCAGCTCGACCACGTCGCCGACGAGTCGCGTGAGCTCGTCCAACTCGTTAACGATGTCCGCGCGCAGGCTCGCCTGGTCCTTGGGGGGCAGTCGCTCAGCGTCGGCGAGCACCTGGATGTTGGCGCGCAGGCTGGCAATCGGGGTGCGCAGCTCGTGGCTGGCGTCGGCGACGAGATTGCGCTGCGCTTCGACGGAGCGCTCGAGCGCGTCAAGTGTCGCGTTGAAGCTTGTGGCGAGCCGTGCGAGCTCGTCGCGACCACCGTCGGGCAGGCGCTGTGAGACGTCGAGGTTGCCGGCGAGCGTCTCGGTGCGCCGCGTGAAGCGTGCGATCGGCGCGAGCGCGGCGCGTGCCACCAGTGCCCCGAGCGCGGCGGCGAGCGCGATCCCGACCACGCCGACGATCGCAAGGATCAGCAGCAGCCGGCTCAGCTCGTTGTCGACCTCGGTGAGTGGTCGCGCGACCAGTACGGCTCCGCGCGCGCCGGTGCCGAGCGTGAGCACACGCAGCTGGGTGCCTTTGACGGTGCGATCGCTCAGCACGCGTCCCTTGCCATTGCGCGCGATCGCCTTGTCAGCAGTGCTCAGCGGGATCGTGGTGGAGGAGCCCTGGCCGGCGGGCACGTGAACCATGCCATCGGGCGCGACGAACTGCACGTAACCCGATGGCCCGCCGAGCGGCGCCGGCTCGACGCTGCCGGGGAATCCGTCGCTGTCGCCGCTGCCCGATTGCGGGCCCTTGTGCGGGGATGAGCCCGTGTGCGACGGAGGTTCCCCGTCCGGTGAGGGGCCGTCGGGTGGAGGAGACCCTGCGGGCAGACCGGAGGCGCCTTCGGCAGGTGCTCGACTGTCCGCGGAGGCAGGGGGCGCGAACGCCGCGGCGCGCTGGACGAGCGACTTGTCGACTTCGCCGCGAAGGTCCGAGCGCACCGCCAGATACAGGCCGACGGCGGCGACGAGCACGGCGAGCGCGACCGCGAGCCCAGCTACGGCTGCGATGCGCGCGCGTAGCGTCATGGCTCGCGCAGCACGTAGCCCACACCCCTGACGGTGTGGATCAGCGGGCGCCCCCCGGCTCCCTCCAACTTGCGTCGCAGATAACCCACATATACGCGCAATGCGTTGGAGGTGGGTCCGAAGTCATAGCCCCACACGCGGTCGTAGATCAGGCTGTGGGGGAGCACGCGCTTGGGGTTGAGCATCAAAAGCTCGAGCAACTGGTACTCGGTGCGGGTGAGCTCGGTGAAGTTCTCGCCGACCTCTGCGCCGTGACGCGCGCTGTCAAGTCGTAGCTCGGCAAAGGAGAGCGCGTCGGGATCTCCGCCGGAGCCGGTGCGGCGCAGCAATGCACGCAGGCGCGCCTTTACCTCCTCGACGTCGAATGGCTTGACAAGGTAGTCGTCGGCGCCAGCATCGAGGCCGTCGATGCGGTCGCTCACCTGCTCGCGCGCTGTCAAAATCAGGATCGCCACGCGGCTGCCGAGCAGGCGCAGACGGCGGCATACCTCCAGACCGTCGATGCCCGGCAGACCGATGTCGAGCACCACGGCATCGGGGACGTTCTGCACCACCATCTCGATCGCGCGCTCGCCGTCCTCGGCGGTTTGTACTTCATAGCCACCGAGCGTGAGTGCGCGGCGCAACGCTTCGCGCACGGCGCGGTCGTCCTCTACCACCAGAATTCTCATGCCCCGAATTCTGACGTGCCACGCGGGGGGTGTGGGGATATTCCTACATTCGACTTATACGGCTCATAGCTTGCGCTAGTGCTGCTCGCCGATGCTGGGCGCCAGAGCAGTTCGACCGCGCGTCGTCGCAAACGGGGCGACGCGGCAAAGCGCACACCGTTCCCTTTGAAAGCGAGACCGGCATGTCAACTCCTTCGATCAACGCCCCAACTCGAGCTCCGAGTGATCTGGATAGTTGGACGATCCGTGTGCGCGCGGGCGCGCGTCGCCTCGTGCGTGGCCGTGAAGCCGATCCTGCGTGGGCGCGGCCTGCCTTGTGGTTGGTGGCGCTGCTCGCGGGCGCGTTGACCTTCTGGGGGTTGACGCACAACGGCTACGCAAACACCTACTACGCCGAGGCCGCGCAGGCGGCGAGTCGCAGCTGGACGGCGTGGCTGACCAACGCGGTGGACACGAGCGGCTCGGACAGTCTCGACAAGGGGCCGCTGTCGAACATGCTGATGGGCCTGTCGGGGCGCATGTTCGGGTTCTCCAGCTTCAGCATGCTGGCGCCCGAGGCATTGTGCGGGGTGGGCACGGTGCTGGTGTTGCACAACACGGTGAAGCGCACGCTCGGCCATCGCGCCGCGATCCTCGCTGCGTTGATGTTGGCGCTGACGCCGATCTTCGTGGCGATGAGCCGCTTCGACAATCCCGATGCGCTGCTGGTGCTACTGGAGGTCTCAGCCGCTTGGGCGCTGGTGCGGGCGCTGCAATCGGGGCGAACCCGCCACGCGCTGTTGTGCGGCGTGTTCGTGGGGCTCGCCTTCAACGTGAAGATGCTGCAGGTCTACCTGATCGTGCCCGGCCTGGCGGTCACACTGCTGATCGCCGGCCAGGGCACGGTCAGGCGGCGCATCGGGCAGTTGCTGGCGGGCGGCGCGGCGATGTTCGCGGTGAGCTTCGTGTGGTACGGGACGATGATGCTGATACCAGCCGCGAACCGCCCATGGGTGGGCGACACAGCTGACAACTCGTGGTTCTCGCTGATCTTTGGAGCAAACGGGCTCAGCCGGGTGTCAGGCGAAAACAGCGGGCCCGGAGGCGGTGTCACCTTTGGCGGCGCGGCTGGGCCGCTGCGGCTGTTCAACTCGATCGTGGGCGGTCAGATCGCATGGCTGCTGCCGTTCGCGCTGGTGGGTCTGGCGCTCGGCCTGTGGACCTCGGGGCGCACCTCGCGCACCGACCTGCGCCGCTCCGCGTACCTGTTGTGGGGTGGTTGGGCGGTGGTGTCGTGGGCGGTGTTCAGCTTCTCGACGGGCATCTTTCACCCTTACTACACGACGGCGCTCGCGCCCGCCGCGGCGGCGCTGGCGGCCGGCGGTGTGGTGACGATGTGGGACCGCTCGCGCGGCTCGGTCGCCTGGACCATCGCGCTCGCGGCGAGCTTGATCGGCACCGCCGCGCTGGCTGCTGTGCTGCTGAGTCGTGCCACCGGCTTCGTGCCGTTCTTGGCTCCCGCGGTGATGGTGGTCGCGGTGCTCGCTGCCTGCGTGTTGCTGCTGGCAAGGCTCGCGCCGGTGCTGGGGTCGAGCTCGACACGCAACAAGTTCGCGCTGGCGGCGGCCGCAGCCGGTCTGGTGGCGATGCTCGCTGGTCCGACCGCGTACACGATCGCCACGGCCGGCAAGACACTCAACGGCGGCGATCCGCTCGCCGGTCCGGCCAGCGCCGACGCGGGTCTCGGCGGAGGTCCCGGCGGCGCAGGTCCCGGCGCACCTAGCGGTGGTGTGCCGGCTGGTTTTCCCCCGGCAGGTGGGGCAGCGGGCGCGGGTCGAGGTTTTGGCGCCGGTGGCCTCGGCGCCGGGGCTGGTGTAGGCGCGGGTCCCGGAGCCGGGGTGAGCAAAGCCCTCGTGTCCTATCTGAAGGCCCGCCAGGGCAAAGCTGCCTATCTGGTCGCGGCGGTCGGCTCCAACACGGCCGGCCCGCTCGCGCTCGAGAGCGGGCGCAACGTGATCAACATGGGTGGTTTCATGGGCTCCGACCCGGCCCCGAGCCTGGTCAAGCTGAAGGGCTTCATCGACTCAGGGCAGCTGCACTATGTGCTGTTGAGCAGCAGCGGTTCCGCAGGCGCTATCGGCGGTCGGGCCGGCGGCGCGCCGGGCGGCGTCGGTGGCGGCGCTCCGGGCAGCACGTCTGCCGCAACCAGCAAAGCGATCAGTGAACGCGACGAGTGGATCGAAAAGTACGGCAGGGTTGTGCACGTGTCCGGGGAAAACTCGAGCACGGGCGGGACGACTTTGTACTACTTTGCCGGCTAACAGTGAGGAAGTGTTCTCACAGCGGAGGGAGATTCCACGGGCTTTGAAGTCCGGGGCTCTACCGCGAGCTTCGGTTGGTGTTGCGACGGGCTACCCACGCGCGTGTGGCGGGTGACGGCGATATGCCCTCCGACAGGCGCTCGTCTGGAGTTGGCTCACCCGCGACAGTGCTCAGTGGGATCACCCCGGCCCACGTGTCGAGGGCGTAGTCCTCCTCGTCATCGATCGGCGGTCCCTTGCGGAGCTTGGCGGAGGCCTCGCCGAGCGGCAGCGCGAGCACCTGGATCGCCTTCAGCTCTTTCGCGGTGGGTCCGCGTACCTCATCCCAGCGTCCCGGTATCAACCGCTCGGTGAACGCCTCGATCGCGGCCATCTTCTCCGCTGGCTCCTCGATTGCCCGCGCCTGTCCCAGCACGACGACCGAGCGGTAGTTGACCGAGTGGTGCACCGCCGAGCGGGCGAGTACGACCCCGTCGAGCAGTGTCACCGTCAAGCACATCTGCGCCCCGGCCGCGAGCGCCCGTACTGTGCGGCTGGCGCTGGAGCCGTGGAAGTAGACCTGCCCGCCGACACGCGCGTGCAGTGTGGGGACCACATAGGGCTGCTCGTCCACCGAGAAGCCGAGGTGCGCGACCATCCCCTCATCGAGGATCGCCTCGATCGTCTCGCACTCATAGTCAGCACGAGCCGGCATCCGCCGCACGCGCGTGCGAGGGGAGGGGGCCTTGGTTGTGCGCAGGGACTTTGGGGGTTCCGGAGTGGGCGTGGCTGGGGACCGTGGAGATGTGGGCATGCCATCACTCTACGGCTCATTTGGCTCTGTGAAAAGAACCAAGTTCGTGTGAGAATCTAGGGCCAAATGGATTTGCACCTCGATCTCTCCAAAGATCTCCGCGGCTCGCTGCGCGCGCGTGTTGAGCGGGCACTGCGTGAGGCTGTGCGCAGTGGACGACTCGCCCCCGGGAGCCGACTGCCTTCGACGCGCTCCCTCTGCGCTCAGCTTGGCGTCTCGCGCGGGGTGGTGGTGGACGCCTACTCCCAGCTCGCCGCCGAGGGCTACCTGCAAACACGGCGTGGGGGTGGCACCAGCGTGGCCGGGGCGGCGGCCTTGGCTGGGCCAAGCATCGCAAGCGTTGTGCCCAGCGGTCCCGTACGCCACGACCTCAACCCCTATCGCCCGGCGCTCGACGGCTTTCCCAGGGCGGCGTGGCTGTCGGCGATGACGCGCGTACTGCGCGATGCTTCCGACGAGCGCTTTGCCTATCCCGACCCGGCCGGCATTCCTGAGCTGCGTGCTTCGCTGGCCGCATATCTCGGCAGGGTTCGCGGCGTGCGCGCGACGTCCGAGCAGATTGTCATCACGGGTGGCACACGCCAGGGCGTGGAGCTTCTATGGAGCGAGCTGGTGGCGGGCGGCGCACGTCGCGTGGCAGTCGAGCAGCCCGGTTGGCGGGGCATGAGCGAGACAGCTACCGACGCGGGTCTGCTCACGCACCCTGTGCCCGTGGACGAGCACGGTCTGGTCGTGGAGCGCTTGTGGCACGAGCAATTGGACGCGGTCGCGCTCGCGCCCGCTCACCAATTCCCGACAGGCACGGTTCTATCGGCCGCTCGTCGTCTAACGCTCGTGGAGTGGGCGCGCACGCGCAGTGCGCTGATCGTGGAGGACGACTATGACGCCGAGTACCGCTATGACCGTCAGCCGATCGGCTCCTTGCAGGGGCTCGCGCCCGAGCATGTCGTCTACGCAGGCTCGACCAGCAAGACGCTGGCGCCCGCGATACGCCTCGGTTGGCTCGTGCTTCCGCCGCGGCTCGCTGAGCAGCTCGCCGTCCGCCAGCGCAGACGCGGCAGTATGCCCTCGCCGCTGAACCAGCTGGCGCTGTCCAATCTGATCGAGCGGGGCGAGCTCGATCGTCATCTGCGTCGACAGCGACGTCGTTACAGTCGTCGCCGCGAGGCTCTGCTGAACGCGCTTGCGAGCAAGTTGCCTGAGGCGAGCGTGTCCGGCGCGGCGGCCGGTCTGTACATCGTCGTCGGTCTGCCCGACGGCGTCAGCGAGCGGGCCGCGCTCGAGGCGGCGCGTTCCCGTGGCATCGCGATCGAGGGGGTCGGGGGCTCCACGCCAGCGCTCGTGCTGGGCTATGCCAATCTCGCCGACGCAGCCGTTGTTGTCGCAGTGGAGGCGCTGGCGGCGAGCGTGGTGGAAGCGCGAGATTAGGCTTCTCGTCGCGAGCGCCCGGCGAAGTTGCCGACGAGCACGCCGATCACCGTGACCAGATAGAGCTGGCCGAGCAGCATCTCCACGACCGCGAGCGCCCGTCCGATGTGCGTGGCGGCGCTCAGATCGCCGAAGCCGGTCGTGGTGAGCACTGTGAAGCTGAAGTACACGATCTGGCTTGTGGAGGCGTTCGCTGTCTGGACGAAGTACTGGGTGGTCTCGACTTTGGCGACGAATCCAATTGTCCAAGCGAACACGAGTCCGAGCAGCAGATACAGCGTCAGCGCTCCCGCAACGGCCTGTGGAGTCACACCGTGCGCCCGCACCAGTCGCAGCAGGCCGCCGACCAAGGCCAGTGGGATAGCAGCGGACAGCAGCCCGCTGATCGCAAACAGCACCGCATCGGAGAGCGCGCCGGCGGCCTCGCCCACGACCGTGAAGCTCGCGAGGCCCAGTAGCACGATCGCCGTCGATCGGCGCACGTTGCTGCTGGTGCGCGAGGTGGCCACGACCGTCAGCAGCGCGAGCCATTGCAAAGCGCATCCGACCGCGCGCGACCAGTTTTCACCCGGCGTCACGATCTCGAACACGAGCAGCGTGAGCGTCAGCAGGAATACAACGCCATACCTGAATCTCGCCTCGCCATCGTCGGCGGGCACTGTGGGCCGGTCCGCCTCGCTGTCCTCGGAGGACGCCATCACGGTTGATTGTGGCCTACTCGCGGTTTTCGACGCGGCTCATCAGCGCGACTGGCACCGCAAGTCCGGCGGAACGGCGCAAAGTCGCGATCTGCCGTCCCGGTTGGACTGCCGCGCGGATCTCACTCGAATGCTCGCCGAGTCGCACGACCGTTTGCTCCAGGTCGTCGCTGTGCAGCGCGAGGCCCCAGAAGCGGGCAGGGCCGTTCGCACCGTCTGGACGCGCGGCCACGATCTGAGCCGGCTCCTGCACCAGCTCGAGGATGACCTTGCCGAGGCGGAAGAACGCCTGGCGGGGGGCTCCCGCGGGTGTGGGCTGCTCGCGGATACGGCGCAGGTCGAGTCCGGCCGCTTGTAGTGCGACAACGCTGCGGTCGAGGTCGGGCGACATCGCCACCACGTGGTCGATCGTCGTGATGCCGTTGTCATGCCCCGGTAGGTCCGCGTCGGGTATCGGGGCCTTTGACACCGTGGTGGGGAGACCGTCGAGCTCGATGCTCGCGACATCGCGCAGCGACCACCCGAGGATTCCCCGACCGGCGTCTTCACCCGCCAGCGCGATCCGCACAGAGCCGAGCTGCACGGCCGCGTCGGACACCGAGAAGCCAAGCGACTCCCAACGCTCGGGCTCGTCGCCAAGCGCGATCTCGACGATCGTGACCATCGGCGCTCTACGTTCTTCGCGCCGAGCGCTACCCGTTCAAGCGAACGGGCAATGTCTTCAGCTGGTTGATGAACGCCGACTCGACCACCAGCGCCTCGCCGTCGATCGCAAGATTTGGGAAGCGTGCAAGCGTCTCCTCGAACAGGATGCGCAGCTCCAAGCGAGCGAGCGCGGTGCCGAGACAGAAGTGTCGCCCGCCCGCCCCAAACGCCTGGTGCTCGACCGAAGCCGGGGAGACGCTCGCCTTCGGCGAGCATCCCCGTTTCGGCCAGCGACGCAAGTCGAAGCGGTCGGGATCCTCGTAGCGGGACTCGTCGCGGTTGGATGACGCATACCACATCACGACCCGCTCTCCCTCTTTGATCTGGCGTCCGCCGATCTCGGTGTCGCATGTGGCTGTGCGTCTGAAGTGGGCAAATGCGGGGAACATGCGCAGCGACTCCTCGACCGCGCCGGATACGAGCGATGGATCGTCGAGTAGGAGCTGACGCTGTGCGGGGTCTTCCATCAGCGCGCGCATCCCGCTGCAGTAGGTCGCCTTCGTGCTGTCGTTGCCGGCCGCGACGAGCAGGAAGAAGCCCATCACGATCTCGTGTTCCTCGAGTTTGCTCCCGTCGACTTCGGCGTGCACGAGCACGCTTGTCAAGTCCTCGGTCGGGTGCTCGCGCCGGTCAGCGATCATGCGCCCGCAGCGCTCGAAGATCTCCGGGACCTCTTTGTCCATCACGGCCTCCACGCCGTCGGGATTGAGGTCCGGATCGCCCGCCCCGAGCGTCGAGTTCATCAGCCGCGCCCACGTCTCGTCGTCCTCCTCGGGGATCCCCATGAAGCTCCCGATCACGCGTGAGACGACCGGCTGGGCCACGTCGCTCACAAGGTCGCAGCGCTCGCGTCCCTCCAGACCGTCGAGCGTTCTCGACACGATCTCGCGGATCGCATCCTCATGGGCGGCAATCCGCTTCGGGGTGAACCCAGCCTGGAACAGCGCCTTCACACGATCGTGCTTGGGGGGGTCCATTCCGATGAACATCGCCCGGGTCAGCTCGAGCGGGAAGATCGTGGAGAGCACGGTTATGCCCCCCAGTTCAGAGGAGTAGGTCTGCCAGTCGCGGCTAACCGTGTGTACATCCTCGGCGTTCGTCACAGACCAGAAGCCTCCCTCCTCCGGGTATTCGGTCATTTCCGCCGTCCAGTGCACAGGGCAGCGTTGGCGCATTTCTTTGAACAGGGAGTGAGGAGGCCCGTTGGCCCAAAGCTCGCGCTCGAGGAGCAGCTGGTCCTCGAGATTGGTATTGGCCGGTTGGTCCTGAAGGTTGGTGTCGGTGGCAGTCATGGGAGCCTTTCGTGATCGCTGCGCGGGGGGACGCGGTTTTTCGATGTTACTCGCCTTTCGCGGCTCTTGGCCGTGTAGCCAGTCGTGCTCGTTGCCTCAGATGTGCCTTGATTCGTCTAGGGGTCAGGGTCAATCACGGTCTGGGGTGGGCGCCTGGACCGGATCTCTCACGGGCGATGCCTTCCCAATATTCATGGAAAGACTTGAAGTAAGTCTTGGTATGCCTTATCATTTCTGTATGGATACCAAGGAAGGTGTGCGCTCGCCCGCTGTCGAGGATTACTGCAAGGCTGTTTACACGCTTGAAATCCGCGCCGAGGAACCCGTTTCGACGAACGCGCTGGCCGAGCGCTTGGAACTGACCACCGGCTCGGTGTCGGGAATGCTCAAGAAGCTGGACGAGCTCGGTTTGATCTCGCATGTGCCCTATCGAGGAGTACGGCTTACGCCCGAGGGGCGCAGAGTGGCGTTGGAGGTGATTCGCCACCACCGACTGCTCGAGCTGTATCTGGCCGAGGCGCTTCACATGCCGTGGGATCGCGTGCACGACGAGGCTGAGGTGCTCGAGCACGTTCTCTCCGACGAATTGGAGGAGCTGATCGCGGCCAAGCTCGGACACCCCACGATCGACCCCCATGGCGACCCGATCCCCAGTGCCGAGCTGGAGCTCGAAGAGCACCCGACGCGCAGTTTGGAGAGCCTCGAGCCAGGTGAGGAGGGCACGTTCGTGCGCGTGTCCGACTCCGATCCGGCGATGTTGCGCTACCTGGACGAGCAGGGCATTCTGCCGGGCGGACACATAGAGGTGCTCGAGCGCCAGCCGTTCGGCGGCCCGTTGCTCGTCAGCGTCGACGGGTGCGAGCACATGCTTGGTGGAAAGCTCCCGCGCGCGATGCGCGTCGACGTCGAGTCCTCGGTTGTGGTCGAAGGGGACGCATGAGGCTGGTCGCCGAATCCGCTCGACAGCCGATGATTGTCCCATGAGCGAGACCGCTCTACGACCTGCCGCGGCGCTCGAGGGCGCATCTGTCGCTCTGCCCGAGCCGGGGACGCCCAGTGCGCTCGAGCAGTTGCTGGCGCGGGGGAGGCTTCGCGCCACGCTCGCGATGCTCGGGCCCGCGTTTGTCGCGTCCATCGCATATGTCGATCCGGGCAATTTCGCCACGAATCTGCAGGGGGGCGCACAGTTCGGCTATCTGCTGTTGTGGGTTGTGCTCGCGGCCAATCTGATGGCGATGGTGATCCAGTACCTATCGGCCAAGCTCGGCATCGTCACCGACCATGACCTGCCCGAGCTGTGTCGTGAACGTTTCCCGCGCGTCGTCACATGGGGGTTGTGGGCGCAGGCAGAGATCATGGCCATGTCCACCGACATCGCGGAGTTCCTCGGCGCCGCACTCGGCCTGAACCTGTTGTTCGGCGTGCCGCTGCTGCCCGCCGGCTTCATCACGGGCGTGATCGCGTTTGCGATCCTCGAGCTGCAAACACACGGATTCCGTCGCTTCGAGCTGGCCATCACGGGGTTGCTCGGCATCATCTTCGGCGGCTTCCTATACGAGACACTACGTATCGGCCCATCGGTGCACGACTCACTGCACGGCCTGCTGCCCTCGCTTGATGGCACGAGCTCGCTGTATCTGGCGGTGGGCATAATCGGCGCGACGGTGATGCCGCACGTTATCTATCTGCACTCGGCACTCACCAACGGACGCATGCCGTGCCGCAACGACCGCGAGCGCGGTCGCGTGCTGCGCTTCGAGCGCCTGGATGTGATCATCGCGCTCGGAATCGCGGGCATCGTCAACATGGCGATGCTCGCCGTTGCGGCGAAGCTGTTTCACGTGCCGGGACTGTCGGGTCTGAACACGATCCAACAGGCCCACGCTCAGTTCGGCCACCTCGTTGGCGGCACCGCGGCGCTCGCGTTCGCCGTCGCGCTACTGGCCTCCGGAGCATCCTCATCGAGTGTTGGCACTTATGCGGGACAGGTGGTGATGGCTGGATTCATCAACATCAAGATTCCATTGCTGTTGCGGCGTGCTGTGACGATGATCCCCGCGATCGTGGTGCTGGCGATCGGGGTGAATCCGACAGACGCGCTGGTGCTCAGCCAGGTGGTGCTGTCGTTTGGCATCCCGCTTGCGGTCATTCCACTTGTGATGCTGACCAGCAATCGCGACGTCATGGGCGTCCATGTCAACCGTCGCCTCACGATTGTCGTGGGCGCTTTTCTGGCCGCGGCGATCACGCTCATGAACCTGTTCCTGATTTATCAGCAGCTGCTCTAGCGACTGCTCTCACGATCGTAACTCCCGCCAGGGGTAACTCCTGCGAGGATCACGCCGTGAAACGCGAACCGCTTGTGAGACTACCGCCGGCGCTGATCGTGCCTGGCACCAGTGCGCTTGACCCTGACCGGTCCTCCATCATCGACAGTCATGCACGCTTTGTGATGGGCGTAGATGGTGGCGCGACAAAGACCCTCGCGGCGGTGCTTGACTTGCAAGAGCAAACACTTCACCTCGGCCACGGCAGATCGAGCAACGCCGACGCGGTCGGTGCGCATGCGGCGACCGATTCCCTGGTGAAGGCCACCGACGAGGCGATTGGCCGCGCCGGTATCGAACGCGAGCAACTCGACGCCGCCGTGCTTGCGATCGCAGGCACCGATACCGACGCGGTTGCTGTGCATGTGCGAGAGCGCTGTCCAGGCACGTGGGTCGTGGTCAACGACGTGGTCGGCGCCTGGGCCACCGCCACCGCCGCACGTCCCGGCGTTGGGGTGATCTCGGGTACCGGCAGCAATGTCCTCGGAGTTGGTCCGGACGGGCGCGCCTGGCGCGCGGGCGGTTGGGGACATGTGCTCGGCGATGAGGGCAGTGGCTATTGGCTTGCGGTTCAATCGATCAAGGCCGCGCTCGCCGACCGCGAGGGCTCAGGCCCGGAGACGGCATTGAGCGCGGCGGCGATCGACTTCTTTGAGGTGCCGAACGTCGAGGCGCTCGCCACACTCGTCTATTCCAAGCCTCTCTCCAAGGGCGAAATCGCCGCGTTTGCGATCGAGACAGCACGCGTCGCACGTGCCGGCGACATCGTGGCGCGCGGGCTGTACGCGCGCGCGGCCGGCGAGCTCGCAAGGCAGATCGCTGCGGTCGTCGAGCAGACGAGCCTGACTGACGATTTCCCTGTTGGCCTGATCGGTAGCGCGTTCAAGGCGGGCGAGCTGTTCGTGGTACCGCTTGCCGGCGCCATCCGCGAGTTCGCACCGGGGGCGCAGGTTGCCGTCGTCGAGATGGCGCCCGTCGGTGGCTCTGTGCTGCTTGCGGCACTGGCCGCCGGTCGCCGCGAGTCGGTCGACCGAGACGAGTTGAAGCCGCTGCTTGATGCCGCGCTTGCGCGCGAGGGTGCTTTCAGGGAGTGATCGCGGCACGAGCGGCGATCGCGCCGGGTCCCACGCCTGCGATGCGAACGGCGGCCGCGGCGTTGCCAAACGTGGCGGCCTCGAGCGGGCTACGCCCCTCCGCCAGCGCGATAAAGAACGCGGCCGCGAACACGTCGCCCGCGCCCAGGTCATCGCGAGGCATAACAGGCTGGGGCAGCGCGGTCTGCACGACGGTTGCGCCCCCAGGATCGGGCAAGTGCACGGCCGCCGGTCTGGAGCCGGCGGTCACGGCCACATACGCTCCACGGCTGCGTGCCGTGGCAAACAGAGCGTGGCAGCTACGGCACTCGTGCTCGGAGATAACAGCTGCGTCGAAGTGCTCGGGCAGCAAGGCTGGATCCAGCTCGACGGGTGAGATGTCGCCCAACCTTGAGGCTGCGTCGAACTGGACGAGCGATACATTCTCGCTCTGCTCCCAACGGCGTGCGAGGCCCTGGGGAGTGATGCCAAGGAAATCGGATCGGCCTTGCCAGCGCGAGGGCGTCTCGCGCGCAACAGGCGCCAGGTGCAGGATCTCAGCCTCGAGTGTGAGCGGCTCGAGCATCGCGCCGGCCCAAGCGAGTAGGCGCTGCGAGCGCTTCGCGCCGGTGCCACGTGTGCTCAGCGTGGTCGTGTGCTCTGCTGGGATGATCTGCAGGTCGAGCTCGTCGCTGAATGGCTCGAGCAACGCTTCGATCTCCTGAGGAGCGCCCTTCGTGACGATCAACGTGCGTAGGCCGAGACGCGCTGCCTGCAGGGCGCTGTAGAAGGCGCCACCGCCTGGTTGGGATTGGCTCCCGTCGGCGCGGTCCTCGATCACATCGCGCGTGACGTGACCGACGGTGATGTATTCGTAGCGGGTGTCTGGCAAGCTGGCGATAAGACCGTGGGATGCGCTCTAGTCGACGCGCGGGGGGATGCGCACTGGCAGCTCGGCGCCGGCGATCGCCGCCGCGGCGAGCCTGCCCGTGAACACGCAGCCGCCAAGGAACGTGCCCTCCAGTGAGCGCTTGCCGTGCACACCACCACCGCCGAAGCCCGCGGCCTCACCGACGGCGTACAGCCCGGGGATCGCCTCGTCGGCGTGCTCGCGCAACACACGGCAGCCGAGGTCGGTTTGGATACCGCCGAGGCTCTTGCGGGCCATCACCTGCAGGCGAATCGCGATCAGCGGCATCGCGGTGGGGTCCACGATGCGCTGGAAGCGCGCCGTGCGCAGCCGGTCGCCGCGCCAGTTGCGCAACTGGCCGATGCGCCGCAGCTGGTCGTCGTTGAACAGGCCCTTGCCGCGCGCGATCGTCTCGTCGTAGCGGCCCACTTCGCGTTCCAGCACGGCGGCCTCGATCGCGCTTTCGCCGGTTACCTCGTTCATCTTGGAAGACAGCTCGTGCAGCGTTGGGGCTGAGACAAAATCGGGCGAGCCCTCCAGAAAATGTCGCACCAGGCCGGGCTTGCCGAGCAGCACGCTGAGCAGGAACGGCACGAGTCGCTTCTCGCGCAGATTTGGATTGTGCTGTGAGCCCGACACGTCGAGCTCGCGCTTGGCAATCTTGAAGTTGCAGATCAGCCACGAGTACTTGCGCTCGTCCTCGCACATGCGCTCCAGTGCTGCGTAGGCGTCGAATGTGGGCATCACCGGCACGGGCCCATAACGGTGGCCGTCGGGGTTGAGCATGATCCCCGAGCGCGGCGGGATCAGCTTCAGACCATGGTGCTCGCGCTGGGGTTTGGGATGGCGCACGGCGTCGGAGTAGTTCCACATGCGCGAGAGGTGGGTGACGTTACCGCCAAGCCGCGAGACCTCTTCGTGCAGGGCACCGTCGGCGTAGTAGTGCGAGCCCATCAGCAGCTTCTCGGGTGCGCTGCCCAGCCTCGAAGTGGGCCATTCACGACGGATCAGCTCGAGGTTACCGCCGATTCCACCTGCCGCGATCACGACCGCCTTGGTGGCGTGGAGCTCGTATTCATCCGCCTCGGTTGGAGGGGAGCTCGTGTCGAGGAGGCCCTCGCTTGTCTTGCCGACGCTTGGTGCTACTTCGCCTTCGGCACTCACGCGGCAGCCGACGATCCGGCCCTGCTCGGATAGGAGCTCGGTGACTCGCGAGCGCAGGCGCAGATCGAGTGCGCCACGGCGCGGGTGGGCCTCGATCGCGCCCCACACGGCTTGCACGAGCGCCTTGCCTGTGCCCCATGTGAGATGAAAGCGCGGCACCGAGTTGCCGTCGCCGAAGTTGCCACGCTCAGCCCAGTTGACGACCGGGAAGAAACGCACGCCGATCTCACGCAACCACGCCCCGACGTCGTCACGTGCACGCAGGACGTACTGCTCGGCCCAGCGCCTGGGCCACACATCGTCCGCGTCGAAGTCGGCGATCCGAAGCCAGTCTTCGAGCGCAAGCCGCTCGTTGTCGGGGATGCGCGAGCGGCGCTGCTCGGGGGAGTCGACCATGAACATGCCGCCAAAGGCCTCGCGCGCCAGGCCCCCCAGCTGCTCTGGCTGGCAGCGGTCAAGCAGTAGCACCGTGTGTCCGCTGCGCAACAGCTCGAGCGTGCTGACCAGGCCAGCGAGGCCCGCGCCGACGACGATCACATCGGGCCTGGTGTGGCTCACGCGAGCGCCATTCCCGGAGCGACCTGCACTTCCACCAGCTCAGGTTTGCCGGACGCGAGCGCCTTGCCGAGCGCCTCGCCGAGCTGGTCGAGGCCATCGACCGCGCGCGAGCTCACGCCGTAGCCGCGCGCGACCGCGGCGCAGTCGAGCGCGGGCAGATCCAGTCCGGGTGCGTCCGCGATGTCCTCGAGCATGCCAAACCACTTCAGGATCGCGTACTCGTCGTTACGCAGTACCAGGAACGTGACGGGCACGTCGTAGGCGGCGGCGGTCCACAGGCTCTGGATCGCATACTGGGCAGAGCCCTCGCCGATCACGCACACGACCGGTCGGCTGGGCTGTGCCATCTGCACACCGATCGCGGCTGGCATGCCGAAGCCGAGTCCGCCGCCGGAGGAGAAGTAGTAGCTGCCGGGTGCCGACAGGCGCAGCTGATTGCGCAGCGCTAGCGTGGCCGACGGCGACTCCAGCACCACTATCCCATCTGCGGGGAACACCTCGGCAAGCGCGCGCACCGCGGTGGATGGGCTCATTGGCTCTGTGATCGGCGCCGGCTCGGGCGCCGGGCGCGCTGGGGGCGCCGGGCGGTCTGACTCGCCGACCGCATCGGCGAGCGCGACCAGCGTGAGTGCCGGGTCGGCGAGGATCGCGTCGCCCATCGGCGCACGCGCGGCCTCGTCGGGGTCGGCGGTGATTGCCACCAGCGCGGTGCTCTGCGCCAACAGCGGACCGGGCACGTTGGGGTAGTAGGGGAACACTGAGGTGCCCACAGCCAGCACGAGATCGTGTGCGGCAAGTGCTTCTCCAACGGGCAGCACGGCCGGCGGAAGAATGCCCTGAAACAGCGGATGATCCTCGGGGAAGCCGAGTCGTCCTCCGCCGGTGGCCGGCGTGGCGTACACCGCGAGGCGCTGCAGTTCGGCGAGCCCGATCGCGGCATCCCAACCGCCGCAGGCGTCAATCTCCGGACCGGCGACGAGCGCGGGACACTCGGCGCGAGCGAGTCGCTGCGCCAGTGCTTGCACGGCCTCGGGTGGGGGTTGGGCGGCACCCACGACCGTGCGTGCGCTCTGGTGGGCGACTGCGCCATCGTCCACCTCCGCGCCCCAGTCGTCCATCGGAATCGACAAAAACGACGGCCCGCGCGGAGGTAGAGTCGCCATGTGGATCGCGCGAGCGAGGGCATGCGGCACGTCCTCAGCGCGCGGCGGCTCATAGCTCCACTTCACGAGCGACTGAGGCATACGTATCGCGTCGCGGTTGGTCAAATTGGCCTGCAGTGTCATCAGCGACCGGTACTGCTGCCCGGCGGTGATTACCAGCGGGCTCTTGTTGGCCTGAGCGTTGAAGATCGCGCCCATCGCATTGCCGACGCCCGGTGCGGTGTGGAGGTTGACGAGTGTCGGTCTTCCGCTGGCCTGCGCATAACCGTCGGCGAGCCCTACGACGGTCGCCTCCTGCAGGCCGAGCACATAGCGGAAGTCGGCGGGGAACTCGGTCAGCATCGGGAGCTCGGTTGAGCCCGGGTTGCCGAACACCGTTGTCATCGAGCGTGAGCGCAGCAGCTCGAACGCGGCCTCTCTAACTGTCGTCACGTACGTCTCCTCGAGCGATGGCTTGGACGGTCCCTCGACACACCGGCAGGCTGAACGCGCAGCCTATGTGAAGGAGGTTCTTAGCTTGCGCACAATACCCCCAGCGCATCGTTTGTGGCGACCGTTTGTTCTACGAGCGTGTTCTGATGGGCGGCGCGGACGGGTAACCGTGATCGGGCGACAGTGATCGTGTTGTTGCACGGGCCGAGTGCGCATGGTCAGCTTTGTACTTTGTCGTGGAGGTTTGGTCTTGATGAGATGCAGCGCACACGTGCCACCGGCCCGCACTGGGTCTTTGCTCGCCCTGGCGGCGGTTACGGGTGTGTGCGCGTTCTCCGGGGCGCCGGCCCTCGGGGCCTCAACCGGACCTGCCGCCACGGTGGCGTCCTCGCGATATCCGGTGGGGGCCGAACGTCCGCGCAGGCTCGCGCGACCCGGCGAATTTGCCCATAGCTCCTCCAGTTCTACCGGTGGAGTCTCGCCGGGAACCTCTGCACCGGCGAGCACGCCGAGCGCGAAAACGCCGGGCACGACAACCAAGACGCCGGCTGGCAAGAAGCAGGCCAAAAAGAAGAGCAAGCCGGTGTTGCGCGGCAACCCAGCTCGTGCGCTGCTCGCATATGAAGCGATGCAGCAGAACTTCTACATACCCGGGACCGGACTGTATGAGGGCGAACCGTACTCCTACCTATGGCCGTTCTCCCAAGCGCTGGCGGCGACCGTCAGCGTGTCCAATATCCCGGGTCAGGCGGCGATCGCGGCCAGCACATACTCGCGCGAACTCAAGGTGCGGTTGTTTGGCCTGCAGAAGTATTGGAGTCCCACCCCGCCCGCCGACCAGCCGGTCGCGGGCGAACAGCCCGAAGAGGAAGAAACCGGCGAAGGCTCCGAACCCGCCGAAGCCGCCGGCATCGCGCCCCCCGCGTTGCCGTCGTTCAACGGCGAGGTGGTGCCACCGGGCGGCGCGAGCTACTACGACGACAACGAGTGGGTCGGGATCGAGCTGATGCGGCTGTATGAGGAGCGCCACGAAGCGCTGCTGCTCGAAAAGGCCGAGCAGATCATGCAATTCGTGATGGCCGGTTGGTCGACCAACCCAAAGCTTGCGTGCTCGGGCGGCGTGCCGTTTTCCGATGCTCCCAGCAATACCGAACGCAACACGGTCACTGACGGTCCCGCCGCCGAGCTCGGCGCGCGGCTGTATCGCGTGACCGGCAACGCGGCATATCTGCAGTTCGCGGAGATGGCCTATGAATGGGTGCGCAGCTGTCTGCGCACGCCAAACGAACTGTATTACGACCACATTCGCTTGCACGGCGCGATCGACAAGACCGAGTGGAGCTACAACCAGGGCTCGATGATGGGCGCCGGGGTGCTGCTGTATCAGGCGACTGGCAACGGCGCCTACCTCTACCAGGCTCGCCAGACCGCCAGGGCGGCGCTGTTGTACTTCACGATCCCGCGACTGCTCAGCGAAAACCCGTTCTTCGTGTCGGTGTACTTCAGGAACCTGATGTATCTCGACTCGGTCACCCATGACCCGCCGGGGCCGACGCTTGCGCAGGCCTACATAAACAGCGTTTGGGTCCACCAGCGCTTGAGCGACAGCCTGTTTGCGTTTGGCTCGCCGCCCACCACCCAGCTCCTGGACCAGGCGGCGGTCGTGCAGATCTATGCGCTGCTGTCCACATCCCCCAGCACGTACTTCTGAGGAGTCCCGCCACCCGCTCGTCCGGGCCGTTTGCGGCGGGTTGTGCACCGAATGCGGACTCGCCACAGCCGCGTTCGGGCGTTGCGAGTAGGCTTGACGGCAGATGACCGCCGACGCCGCCAGCATGATCACCGCCGAGGGACTGAAGGAGTTGGAAGCCGAGCTGCTTGCTCTGGAGGGCGATGGTCGCCGTGAGATCGCCGATCGCATCAAGACGGCGCGCGAGTGGGGGGATCTAAAAGAGAACAGCGAGTATCACGACGCCAAGAACGACCAGGCGCACCTGGAGACCAAGATCGCGAAATTGCGCGAACGGATCTCAGCTGCTGAGGTGGTGCAGGAGTCTGAGGCGAGCGACGGCGCCGTTGGGTTTGGCTCGACGGTCGTGGTTCGTGACGAGGCGGGCACCGAGCGCAGCTGGCGGATCGTCAGCTCGCATGACGCGTCTCCCTCAGAGGGGCGGCTGTCGGCGGATTCGCCGGTTGCTCGCGCTCTGCTCGGGCGTCGCGCCGGCCAGCGGGCTTCGGTCGTGCTCCCAAAGGGCGAGAGTGTGCTGATCGTCGTGAGCGTAAACTGAGCGCCGCGCCGCGGCTTCCTCCTTACGTCGATACAGTCGCTGGTCGGCGAGCTGCATGATCGAGTCTGGATCGCATGCTTCTTCGGGGATCAGCACCACCCCGTGGGAGGTGGTTATCGAGAAGTCCGGACCGTGCTCGCAAAGCGCCGCCACGCTCAGGTCCACATGACTTTCGCTGGTGATGTCGGAGTCGAACAACACGCAAAACTCGTCGCCGCCCATGCGATAGGCGGTTCCGTGCTGCTCCACCGCGCACTTCAGCCGTTCGCTGAGGCGAACGAGCAATGTGTCGCCTGCAGGATGGCCAAAGGAGTCGTTGTAGCGCTTGAAGCCGTCGAGGTCATACAGCACGAGCTCACGCGGTTGTTGCGGCTGGGCGGTCCTGCATGCGAGCCGTAGATCGCCCATCAGCAGGCGCCGGTTGCCGAGGCCGGTGAGCGGATCGGTCAGCGACAGTCGCCGTGAGTGGGCCAGCAGCATGACGTTCTGGCGCAGCGTGACAATCAGGTGCGCGCCGACGGCCAGTACGGTTGCGGCGGCGATGATCAGCGCCGGCAGCGTTAGCTGCGGGCCGACGTTGCCGTAGACGAGCACCCCAAGCGCACAGAACAGCGCGAGTGTGGGCACGACCGTCATCTGCCAGCTCTTCATATGGCGTTGCTGGAAGGGAACCACAGGCGTCCACGCGGCCATCGCCATCAGGATCGCTGCCAACGGCCATAGGCATTCAAGCCACGTGTCCGGCTGGTAGGAGTCGATCGCCGTTTGGTAGAGGTAGGTCGAGTCGGCAACGGCGCTGACGAGCATCCCAGAGGCGATCAGCAGCCACATGGCCCCGGGTCGCCAGCCGGTTATGGCGATCGCACCGAGTGCAAACATCATCATCAGCAGGTCGCCGATCGGATATGCGAGCGACACCACCAGCGAACTGAGATCGCCGGTGGCGCTATGCAGGATCGGCGGGAGGACCAGCGCCGCGCCGATGGTCGCAGCGCCGAGCCCAGCGATCAGCCCGTCGAGCCACATTCCGATCCGCAGTTCGCGCAGGTGGGCCCTGGCAAGCAGCGTGATCGCCACGTAGTAACAGGGATAGGCGGCAAGGTTGAAGGCGTCGGCCAGCGACACGCTGCCGCCGGCTGCAGCGCTTGTGTGTTCGATGAACAGCACGTCATACAGTTCGCCGATGCTCCAACACAGCATCCCGGCGCCCATCGTCAGCCAGGCGGCGCGCTGCTCGGGGACGAGCGCCCCACGTGCCAGCACGGTGAGTGCCGAGCCGAACAGCAGCAGGTTGAAGATGTCTACTTCAAACAGTTTGTCGAGTCCGCTGCCACCGAAGTCGAGCGTGACGTGCAGCGTGAGCACGCCCAGCCCTCCGATCAGGCCGGCCAGGAACAGGGTCGAGGTGTTGGGTCGCAGTTGAGCGCGCATGGATGTGCGAGTCGTCAACTACATCGGCCGCGCGCGGAAAAACCCTGAGTGGATCAACGCTGGCTGCACGGGTAAACCGCAAAGATGATCAACCGTGGCTGTGCGCGCCAAACCCTGCGTTGATCAGGCGGCCAGTGAGCGGCCCATACGCCGCGTGAAACTGCTTGGTTTGCGCCTGTATAGGCGTGCCCCGAGCTTGAGCGCGCGCTTCCGCAGACGCTTACGCCGCCGTTCAATCCTCTTTAGTAGAGCATCTCGTGTCGCGTTGTCCTCCTCGAAGGCGTTGGGATGCTGCTCGAGGTAGGCGCGCAGCATCCACAGATCGTGCTCGTCACCGAGCAGATCGCCAAGGCGATTGGCGCACCGGGTGGCGCCTCGCGCGCCGATGGAATCTGAGCCGCCGAGCATGTCGAGCACGTAGTAGAGGCTCTTGACCCGCTTGCGCCAGTCGTGCAGGTCCTGGGCATTGCGCGCGTGCCCTCGCTTTACAAGCCGAGCGCGCTGGCGCCCTTCGCGATAGATGCGGCGCAGTCCCGTGGCGAGTGCCTTGAAGTCGCGCTCGATGATCTTCCAGTGGGCCAGCTCTATGCGCATCGTTGCGATGTCGGCGAGCACCTGGTCGCGGTCTGATGGTTTGATCGTCTCTCCCCGCTCGCTCTCGAGTCTCTTGCTGAGCGGGCGGATCCGCGCTGGCGCGAGTGCTTTCGGATGGCGCTTGGCCAGCGCGTGCAACGTCGCCAGTCGCACCTCGGCGTCGCGTGCTCCCGCCAGACGCTGTGCGGTGATGCGCAGCGAGTCGTTGACACGTCCAAACTCGGGCTCGCCGAGCTCGTGGCGCAGCAGCCGCGCAAGTGCACGCATGCGCTTGATCGTCTTGCGCGCTTCGTGCACGAGCTCGGCGGGATCCGCCTGCCGCACCTCCGTTGCACCGCCCTCAATTGGATCGCTTCCAATAGCCATCATGCACCGCCCTCCATATTGGAGGCTATCGCCGCGACAATGTGTTCATGTCAAAGTTGCCTGACGCGCGCTGGTGGACGGTGCGCAGCGCGCACAGTCACAAGCCGGCTACCTATCGCTGCCCGATCTGCGGGCGCCATTTGCCAGCGTTGGGCGAGCACATGCTGATGTTTCCCGAAGACGACAAAAGCCGTCGCCGCCATGCCCACACGAAGTGCGTCGTGGAGGCGCGCCGGCGGGGACAGCTGCTGTTGCGAGAAGACTGGTTGCGCACCCAGCCGCGAGCACCGTCGCTGTGGCAGCGGCTGCGGGATCGCCTCAAATGTGCGTCATGACGCGGCGATCAGCCGCCGTTCACACGCACGTAGTCGGGCTCCACGTGCAGGATCACGCGCTGTTCGCCGGGCTGGCGGTATGGATAGCTCTCCTGTCCCAGGTACTTCATCGCAAGCGAGTCGATGTGTGCGTCGGCGCCCTCGCGCGTCTGCTCTGTCACGCGCCCGCGGACCGACAGGTACTCGTAGGGGTTCTCCATGTTCTGCACGGTCAACGTCACGCGCGGATCGCGCTTGAGATTCTCAGGCCAGGAGCGTCCCTCGGCGGTGTTGACGACGGGACGGCCGTCCTGTACATCGACCCACACGGGCGCGGCGTGCACAGATCCGTCGGCGCGGATCGTGGACACGACGCAGAAGTTCTTCGCTTTCAGCAGCTCCTCGGCACGACCCTCGATCGCCTGGCTCATCGGATCCCCTTTCTGGTGGGAGTTCTCTGAGAAGCCAATCTACCCACTGGGGGCGCTTCTCTCGCGCTTATTTTCGCGCGGCTGCCGCGGAGGAGGTTGCGGGCGGGATCGGATTAAGTGCGACCAGCCGTCCGTTGTTGAGCTGGAAGTGCACGGTCGCTTCGCCGCCGCTCGGGTGGCTCAACGGGTCTCCTGGCTTGTAGAGCTGGTAGGCAAGCGTTACTTCGGTGTCGCTCTGTCCAATCACTTTCACGCTTGCGCTGGGTTCCTTTGTGTCGGTGCCGATATAGCGTCCGTCGACGAAGAAGAACGCCTGCTGGCCATATCCGTCGCTCGAGCCGCTGCGGGTGCCGACAAGCACGTGCAGGGTGTTCTCGGGGTCATACGTGGAGGTTTCGCCAGCCGTGTAGCCGTGCGCTTTGACCACCGCCACCGCGGCGCCCACGCCTTCGGCGCTCGTCGATTCCTTGGTAAACGCGGGCGCAGTCGTGGTGCGTGTCGCTTCCACGCCCCCGGTTTCGCTCGTGCTCGTAGTGGTGCTCGGCAGGGTTGTGGTCGTGGGGGAGGAGTTGGTCGTGCCCGTGGTCGTTTTTTGCTGCGTGGTCGTGTGCGGGCTTATCGCGCTGGACACCGACACCGTCTTTGTGCCACCCGAGCCGCACCCGCCGAGTACCAGCGCGATTGCCGCCGCGGCGGCGATCGAAGTCCAAAGCCCTCTGGTCGTGGCGATCGGCGCAGGCGCATGCGTGGATCGTGTCGGCGCCGGCTGCGCGCGTTGCTTATGGATGCTTTCCGATGCAACTTTCATCCAGGCAACCCTATTCGCCATCACCCGCTCCCATCCTCGCGTTGGTCTCCATCTTGCGCGCTACCTGAGGCTCTCGAGCCATGGCCAGTCAACCCCATCGGGAGCCGCTTGTTGCGGAGAGGACCGTGGGTTCTATCCAGCGGGAGCGGTTCGGAACGAGGGAACGCCCCACCTCAAAAAATTATTAGCGACTGCTAACCTATGCAGAGTCCGATCATCACGGGAGCTGGGGAATCGCTGCATGAGCGTCGAGTCGTCAACCGCAGATGCCGCCGGAGCGCGCCGCCGTGTGCCGGCCGCCGAGCGCCGCCAGGCGCTGATCGCCGCTGCTGTGCACGAGTTCGCCGGCAGCGGGCTGCACGGCACGCCAGTCGATCGAATCGCACGACGCGTTGGCGTTGCCCAGCCGTATGTGTTCAGCCTGTTTGCAGGCAAGCGCGAGCTGTTTCTCGCCGCCGTCGATCATTGCTTCGATCGTTTTGTCGAAACGTTCGCCGGCGCAGCAGCTGAGTTTGACGCCGGCTGTGCGCCCGAGGAGTGCGAGGACGTGCTGATGGCGATGGGCAGCGCCTACAAGCAGCTGCTCGCTACCGACCGCGACTATCTGATGCTTCAGCACCAGGCATACGCCGCCTGCGACGACGAGCTGGTGTGCGCGCGTGTGCGCCGTCGCTATGCCGAGCTGGTGGCGTTTGTGGGCGATCTCTCCGGCGCTGAGTCCGAGCGTTTGGACGATTTCTTTCGCCACGGCATGGCCCTCAACGTGGCCGCCGCGATGGACGTCGCCGAGCTGTCCGCCGGCTGCTCGTGGGTGCAGGCCGAGCTTGCGCAGCGCTCCAGCGGGTAGCATCAGGCTATGGCGACGTCCGATCCCACGCAGACGCCGGCAAAGCGCACCCGACGCGAGACGGCGCGCACCGGTGTGATGGTGGCGCTTGCCGTGCTCATCACGCTGTTTGCCGTGCTCAACGTCAAACAGGTCGAGGTCAACTGGATCTTCGGCAAGAGCGAGACGCCACTGATCATCGTGATCGTTGCTTCACTGTTGGTCGGCATCCTGTTTACCCACTTCGCCGAGCTGCGCAACCGGCGCAAAAGCTAGCGCCTCACCACGCTACGGCCTGGTGCTCAGGGGTCTTGCACCGCAGACCTGCCTTGCGCAACGGTCAGGCAACGGCCGGGCGCTGCGCTCCGACGGCGATCCGTGCTGCCTCCTCGGCGCCGAGGAATGGCGCGAGCACGACATATGCCAGATAGCCCGAGAGTTCCGGCAGCGAGCCGGCGCCACGGGAAGTCGTCTGCAGATAGATCGTGTGCCAGATCGCACCCTCGATCCCCTCCTGCGCGAGATCCGTCAGCGGGGGACCAGAGGCACCTTCGGTGAGACTGGCTGCCACCTCGCGGGCGAGCTCGGTACGCAGATCGACCGCGCGCTGGCCCATCGCAAACACGCCGGTCGCAATCGTCTGCGTATACGCGGGTCTTGACGCGAAATACCGCAGCAACCTGTCCAGCGCCCTGCGAACTGCCGTAGACCATTCCTCGCCGGAGCCCAATCCCGGGTCTGAAACAGTCGTGCGCACCTCCTCGCGGAGGTTCTTGAGCGCCGCCAAAAAGCAGGTCTCCATGTCCTCAAACAGATTGAAAAACGTGTCGATCGAAACACCCGCATCGTCGACGATCCGCATCGGCGTGAGGTTTCCATAGCCTTCGAGTGCCGCCAGTTCCAGGGCGCTGCGCAGCACACGCGCACAGTCGTCCTCCTCGCCCAGGCGAGTCTCGACCGGTAGCTCCCGTGGCCGGACGTCAAGCGGGCTCAGCTCGTCGGTCATGAACACAAGCGTCCAGCTCACCATGTCTCCCACCAGCGTGGGCATCTCATCCGTGCGCTCCTCCACCAGGCGCACAAACGTCGCGCGCCGCAGGCCCCCAACGATCGCTCTGATCACCGGCTCGGGCAGCGGCCCGGCGTCGGGCGCGTGCGCGAAGCTCGTCGCCAGTAGTCGCTCGAAGATGTTCAGCGTCTCGGTCAGCTTCTCCCAGCCCGCTGGGCCGGCTGAGGGCGCGTCGACCAGCATCACGCGCGCTCCCTTCGGGTTGCGTTGCACCACCTCGGCAAACGTGGCAAACGCGGCTTCCAGGCGCTGCTCAAACGTGCCCTCGGTCGCACGATATGTGCTGCCGATGCTGTCGATTGCCTGAGCGGCGATCAGATCGAGCGTCGCCAGAAAGCATTCCTGCTTGTTGGCAAACTGCTCGTAAAAAGCGCGCCTCGACACGCCTGCGAGGGTCACCACCTGCTTGACGCTCGTGCGGCCATAGCCGTTGGTCGCCACCGCCTCGACCATCGCCCCATACATGCGCCGGCGCTGGTTCTCCGCGACTTCTTTCGGGTCCAGCCGGTGGGGGCCTCGCGGTAGGCGCTCATACAGCGGCGCCAGCGTGCCGCCTACGAGGTTCTTCCCACCCTCCGTCAACGTATTCTATCTCCTCGAATGCTTAGAGCCCCTCGACTATCAAGGAGTCTTGGAAACAAGATTATCCCATGTCAGAGATTTATTGTCTACGTACATGCGGGGCCCAGGCTACGACAACTTGCGTGATTCGCGTGGATGTCGAGGCTATCCGAGATCCAACCAACCATCGATTCTCACGAGAGCCTCAGTGCAGCAGTGCCCTCAACGCAAGGATCGCGAGACCCATCGTCGCTCCCACGAGCACCTCCAGCACAAGCTCGACGGGCTTCGCGCGAGAGCGGATGCCCGCCGCAAGCTCGAACACGATCAGGCCCGCCACTGCCGTCCAAACGCCCACCGTCACCCCCGTCTCCTGACTGGCCCCCGCGGCCCAAGCCACCAGCAGCGCCAGCAACGGTGCGCTCGCGCCACGCACGATCGACCAGTCCTGCACGAACGTCTCCCACAACTCTCTCCAACTGATCAGCCGCTGCTTGGACAGTCGCAGCCCCAACACGTCAGCGTAGGAGTGCGCAAACCAGTACAGCACCACCGCGATCACCAGCGATGCGACCGTGTCCACGTAGCTGTCGTGCAGCCCGCTCTCGGCCGCCAGCAGCGCGCCGATCGTGATGATCCCGTACACGGCGCCTTCCGGGTTGCGCTCCGGCACGATCCACCCGAGCACACGCTCGCCGACGGGCCCCGCCGATCCGGCGAAAGACTCCTCGGCTCCCTCCTCGTGTGGTTGTGCTGGCTGCATCGTGTGGTCCCGGGCTTGCGCCAAGTCCACGCGATGGTAACCGGCAGGTCTCACTTCCTTCACAAATCGCCCGTTCGTGGCGGGTTAGCTTGCACGCACAGGAGCCGCTCGCCGTCTACGCGCGACGTGCCGCTGTAGGTAGTGCGCGTCGCGGCCACCGCGGCTCCACCCAACGCCCAGACCCGCACACCCGGAAGGGAAGGTACACATGCACAGACGCCTGCTCTCAACGACGGTCGCGCTGGTGTCGACCGTCGCGATCACACTGGCGCCCGGAGCCGCCGTGTCCTCAGCGGACACCGGACCGGCGTATGTCGCCGCCACGCCGCTGCTCGACACGGTCACCGCTCCGATGGGCAATCCCGCCCCCTGGACCTTGTCCCAGGGCGACCCCTCCGCGGCTTCCTATGAGGCGTCGCTGCCCACCTTCTCTTTCGGTAGCACGCCCACGGTCGAATTCAGCTCGATCGCTACACCCAATCTTTCCGTCTACCCGGGCAGTGCCACCAAAGCCAATCCGTCCGGCTCGCTGCCCTACGCGACCGGCTTCGCCGGCACGCCCGGTCCGCTCGCTGGCTACTGCTCGAGCGGTGGCCCCAACCCCGAGACCGGCGCGGTCGAGCGCCAGCCGATCGGCAGCATCCTGCCGATGTCGCCCTACTACTTCCCGTACGTGATGCGCAACCCCAACGACCCCAACGTGCTCACTGGCTTCTTCGACTATCGCCCCAAGGACTCCGATGAGGCGATCGTGGTGGCCAACTCGTTTGACAACGGCAACACGTGGCACTTTGTCGATGAGAAGCTCGAGCTCAACCCCAACGTGTGCCCCGACGGCATCCAGAACGACAACGGCCAGGGCCACCCCTATGTGCAGCAGGTCTCCGGCACGCCGGGAAGTCCCACGGGCTCCTACGACCTCTACACGCTCAACCGTGTCAGCGGCGACGCGCTCGGCCAAGGACTGCTCGTGCACAAGCTCGACTGGGCCACCTCCAGCAAGTACCCGTGGGGCGACCCGATCCAGAACCTGCCCGCCGCCGAGGCGGTCGACGCCGGCCCCAACCCGAACAACGAACAGACCGCGGAGGCACCGCCCGGCTTCAGCAACCAGATCACCGAAGCCGGCATCACCACCGCGAGCAGCGCGGTCCTGGTGCCTAACTACCAGGAAAACCAGACCGGCGTGACGATCAAGGTCGCGAGCACCGCCAATTTCGCCAACCTCAAGGGCGGCCCCGGCGGGCAGATCGTCGATGTCGGCGCGGGCACCAGCTATAGCAACCTCGACGACTCCACGCTGCCCATCATCCACTGCACCGAAAAAACGACAGCCACCGAATTCGAGGGCTGTGTCGCGGTCGACGCCGCCGGACAGAGCGGCGGTCAGTCGGTGAGCGTCGCCGAAGGCGACCACCTGGTGGCGCCGCCGGAGGTGCCCGACACCGCGATGGTCACCGACCCCTCCACGCAGGGCACCACCACCGGTACCGGGCTGGAGGGCCCCGATGGCGTTATCGGCACGGTACCCGCTTCGAGTCTGCCGGCTACGCTGCCGAACGGCACCTCGCGCGGCTCGATCCCGAGTGGAGCCACAGTCGTGATCTACGGCGAGAAGCTGCTCAACTACTACTACTCGGCAATCGTCGCCGGCACCAAAAGCGTTTCGATCCCCACCTCGGGTGGGGGCGCCGCGATCCCGGTGTCGAGCTTCGGCTACACCGGCAGCGGCGCGCAGACGCACGCAAGCCTCACCAACGGCACCCAGCCGACCACGACGCCCACCGCGCTCAGTCCGGCGGTCACGATCAGCCTTGGCTACAACTCGGCCAGCCCCACCACCGGGGAAGGAATCGCGACGGTCACGTGCACCGGTGCCGACACCAACTCCGGCGGGACCGGCAAGGGCGATGAGCTCACCGGCTGCACCGCCTCATCGAGCGGCCTGCCGAGCGGGACCACCAGCGTCAGCACGAAAGCCGAATACGAAATCGGCGGTCCCGGCGCCTGCGCGTCTTCCTCGGCGGAACTCGCGGCCACCGGCGAGGGCAGCGCCAAGCCCAAAACACTGTTCAAGAACAATGAGGACTACACGGTCGTGCGGGCTGCCTACACCACCGACGGGATCACCTTCCACGATCTCGGCATCGTGAGCGGCCTCAACAACCCCTCCTACACCGGCAACGCCGGCGACACCACTCCCGCCGGGCAGACCGGCACAGACCAGCTGCGCTGGGTGGCCTCGCGCGGCACGATCGTCCCGACGGCTGAGGGCGAGACGATGTTTATGTCGGGCGCCGACTGCGCCGACGGCGACAGCGACGCGTTCGAGCAGATCTTCTACTCGAACTCCACCAACGGGATCGAATGGTCCCAGCCGGTGCCACTCGTGAAGACCGACCCCACATTCGCCGCCTCGGCCGAACAGGACGCGCTGCTCGGCGAAGGCGTCGATCTGCCGCTCGGGATCACCGCGTACTACTCGGGTCGCGCGTACGACCCCAACGTGATCCAGGACCCCGACGGCGGTCTCACGATGCTGTTCTCCGGCTATCGCACGGCCAAGCCGCTGCCCACGGCCGGCCCCGAAGCCGCCGCGATCGGCACCAATCCCTACTTCCAGTACAAGCCTGGCACGAGCGACCCGGCGCTGTACCGGAACATCCTCACCACGCAGCTCAGCGTCAAGGAAACGGGCCCCGCTGGACCGGAAGGCAAAGAAGGCAAAACCGGTCCTGCCGGCCCCGAAGGCAAAGAAGGCGCTCAGGGTCCTGAAGGCAAAACCGGTCCAGCCGGCCCCGAAGGCAAAGAAGGCGCCACGGGCCTCGAAGGCAAAGAAGGCAAAACCGGTCCTGTCGGTTCTGCCGGCCCCGAAGGCAAAGAAGGAGCACAGGGATCCGAAGGCAAAGCCGGACCTGCCGGTCCCGAAGGCAAAACCGGCCCGCAGGGCCCGATGGGTCCAATCGGTCCCGTTGGACCGCAGGGTCCCGCAGGCGCAAAGGGCGCCACTGGAGCGCAGGGTTCAGCCGGGCCGCAGGGTCCTGCAGGCGCGAAGGGCGCGACCGGGCCGCAGGGTCCCGCCGGCCCCCAGGGCCCTCCCGGTAAGAGCGCCGGGCCGATCACCTGCACCATCACGATCAAAGGCAATCAGATCGACGTCAACTGTCAAGAGAACGCCTCGGTGGCGCGAGTCACCTCCAAGTCGAGTCGGCTGAAGGTGCGCGTGACACGCCACGGCAAGACGATCGCCAGCGGGTTCGGGTCGCTGCGACGGGGAACCGTGACCGCGAAGCTCTCGGCCAAGCACGTTGTCGCCCACGGAGGACTGTCCGTGACCGTCAACCTGCCCGGCAATCACAGCGCTACCACCACCGCGGTGCGGTAGGCGGAGACAGAGCGCAAGGTGCGTGGGGCGCCAGGCTGGGCGTCCCACGCACAGAACGGTTGCCGCGATCCTCTCGACGGAACGCGCTCGCTAGCATTGACGCTCGCGCCGACGTAGCTCAGTTGGTAGAGCACCTCCATGGTAAGGAGGGGGTCCGGGGTTCGAATCCCCGCGTCGGCTTGGCGCGAACCGATCGCCTCCGGCGTTAGCCGCTGTTGGTGGTCGAGTTGGACGGCCGGCCCGTCAGCTGGTTCGGCTGTAACCGGGTGGTTGCATACCGTGGAGGATCAGGTCGAGGTGGTGTTGCCAGTCCCAGTCGGGCTTGTTCGCGCCGATCGTCGCGCAGATCCCGCACATGACCATTGGGATGTCGCTTGCCTGGAAGTCGTTGCGCAGCTCGCCGGCTCGGTGAGCGCGCCCCACAAGCTCGTTGGCGAGGAGCATGAACTGCTCCATCTCTGGGGCGGCGTGGGCGAAGACACGCTCGCCACCTCTCATAAACGCGAAGCGGGTCGCGGCGTCCTCGGCGACGGACGCGACGTTTGCGCGCAGCGCGCCGACGAGCGCCGCGAACGCGCCGAGGTACTCGTCTGTCAGGGCGTGGCGGAGGTTCTCGTTGAAGAGCTCGAAGCGTTGGCGTACGAGCTCTCCCATCAGCGCCTCCTTGTCGGGGAAGTGCCGGTAGACAGTGCCGACGCCGACGCGGGCGTGACGGGCGATGTCGTCCATCTGGACGTTGGGTTGCTCGCCGGCGAACAACTCGCGCGCCGCGTCGATGATGCGTGCTCGGTTGCGGCGAGCGTCGGCGCGCAGCGGGCGCTCGGTGTCGACTGGCGTGACGATCACAATGTTTTCACCTGGCTCCCTTGACAAGTGGAATCTTAGTTCACTATAGTCGCGGACGCAAACCGGAACCGGAGGTCAGCTTCCAATGAGTTCGTTCGTTCAATCCCATGCGCCATCGCTCGACACGCCCCGCGCGAAGAATCTCGCGCTGATGCTGCTGGCGATGACCCAGTTCGTGATCGTTATCGACGCGTCGATCGTCAACGTCGCGCTCCCCTCGATCGGCGCCCATCTGCACTTCTCCCGCGATGACCTCTCGTGGGTCGTGAACGCCTACACGCTCACATTCGGCGGGTTCCTGCTGCTCGGGGGGCGCCTCGCCGACCTGCTCGGCCGCCGGCGCATGTTCATGATCGGCCTGGTGCTTTTCTCGCTCGCCTCGCTGGCCGGCGGCCTGGCCCAGTCGGAGGCGTGGCTGATCATCGCACGCGCGATCCAGGGACTCGGCGCGGCGATCGTCTCGCCGGCGGCGCTCTCGATCATCACGACCACGTTCGCCGAAGGATCAGAGCGCAACCGCGCGCTCGGCGTGTGGGGCGCGGTCGCGGGCGCCGGCGGCGCGGCCGGCGTGCTGCTCGGCGGGATCCTCACCAGCGGCCTGTCCTGGCGGTGGGTGCTGTTCGTGAACGTTCCCATCGGCCTGATCGCCGCTGCGCTCGCGCCGCGGATACTGCTGGAGAGCCACGCGGAAGACGACACCAAAGGCTTCGATATCCCCGGTGCGGTGACCGTCACCGCCGGACTGGCGCTACTCGTTTATGCGGTTGTCGACGCCGTGAACGTCGGCTGGGGATCGACCGGCACGCTGCTACGCCTCGCAGGGGCAGCCATCCTGCTCGTCGCGTTCGTCTTCATCGAGCGCCGTCAGCGCCACCCGCTGCTGCCATTCTCGATCTTCCGACTGCGCACGCTCCGCGGAGCCGACATTGTCGGCCTACTGATCGGGATGTCGCTGTTCTCGATGTTCTTCTTCATCTCGCTCTACCTCCAAGACGTCCTTCACTACTCGCCGATCAAGGCCGGGGTCTCCTACCTGCCACTCGCGATTGGGATCATCCTCTCCGCCGGCGCCGCCTCGCAACTAGTCACGCGCGTGGGCTTCAAGCCCACGCTGATCGGCGGGCTGCTCTTGATCGCTGTAGCGCTGCTGTGGTTCTCGCGGGTACGGGCGCCGGGAGGCTCCTTTGCCACCGACGTCCTCGGACCGTCGATCCTCGCGTCGTTGGGGCTTGGCTTTTCCTTCGTCCCTGTCACGATCGCCGCGGTGACGGGCACCAAGCCACACGAGGCTGGTCTCGCCTCCGGGCTGATCAACACCTCACAGCAAGTCGGTGGCGCGCTCGGCCTCGCGATCCTCGCCACTGTCGCCAACAGCCGCACCCAAAGCCTCCTACATGCAGGCGTCCACAGCACATCGGTTGCACTCACCAAGGGATACGACCGCGCGTTCCTCGTCGGCGCAGGCTTCGCGATCGTCGGAGCGATCCTCGCCGCCGTCCTGATCTCTTCACGCGACAGCCGCGAACACTCCCGGGAGGCACGTGGCGAGAGCGCCGCGGGAGCCCTCCAGAAAACCGAGCCGGCTCCGGTGTGAGGCGCCGCGATCAGCTCGCTTGAAGAAGTCGCTTGCTGGTTGAGTCGGCGCCCTGCGCCGTCGGCGTGCTTGTAGTGCGTTCGCTGACGCAGTCCGACGGGAATACGCCCACACGAGTCGGCTCACGGAGCCGGTGCACAAACGTTCGGGCAAACGTGTGTTCGTATTTTCGTCCGGGTGGCTGAGTAGTTTGATTGGCGTCTACAAAAGGGCGGGCTCGGCGGCTGGCAGGCGACCGGTGACCGGGTCCTCGGCGCCAAAGGAGGGCCGAACAAATGAGCGGACGCGGCAGCTGCGTCATTGCAAAGCAGGAGATGCAGGCGGAGGGAGCGATCCTCGGCCTGTTGCTGAATTTTGAAGCGGGAAGCATATGGTCGGTGGAGGAGGTCATCAGCCAACTCAGCGTGTCACGGTTGGAGGTGATCGACGGTCTTGCGAGCCTGCAGGCCTCCGGCCTGATCCACCGCCTTGGAGACTTCGTGTTCGTGACGCGCGCAGCCTCGCGCTTTGACCGTCTGGAACTCTAGTGTTGACCCCTGGGTTTGGCTACAGCGAGGTGGGCCGGAGCGGTCAGCTGATCCCATCGAGCAGCTCGGCGGGCGAGGACAGCTCAAGTCCCCTTGAGAGAATCACGATCGTCTCCAGGCGCGGCGAGCGCTTGCAGCGCTCCAGCAGGCTGATCTCGGTCCGATGCAAATCGCACACGTCTGCCAGCGCCTCCTGTGAGAGCCCGACGCGCGTGCGATGGCGGCGCAGATTGGCGGCGAACTGCTCGCGGACGACATCCATGACTACCACTGTTGCGGTCCGCAGACGGAAGGTCTACAGACGATCGTCGGCGAGCACCTTTCGCGCTTGTGTTGCCATCGAGAGGAATCACGATCGAGTATTCGCGAATGCTGGGACTCTCTTGCGCGGCGCAGAACATGGTGGGGGCAGGATTCGAACCTGCGTAGGCTGAGCCAATCGGTTTACAGCCGATCTCCTTTAACCACTCGGACACCCCACCAGGCGTCCCCGACGTCAGTCGTGGGCGAGCGTCATTGTAGTGCTCGATCAGCGTCGGGGTCGGCCCCGAATCGGCGCCCGGTCGGCGGGCGCCGATCGCTCTCAGCTGGCCTCGCGCAGCTGCTGGGCCTCGGGGGCCGTTTGGAGCTTCTTGAGCGTGCGGCTCTCGATCTGGCGGACGCGCTCGCGGGTGATGTTGAAGGCGCGTCCTACCTCGTCGAGCGTGCGCACACGGTCGCCGGTGATTCCGTAGCGCATCTCGAGCACCTCCCGCTCGCGCTGTGGAAGTGAAGCAAGCACGCGTTCGACGCTCTGACGTCGTAGGGCCTCGGATGCGAGTTCGAAGGGCGTTTGCGCGGCGGCGTCTTCGACAAAATCGGCCAGCTCGGAGTCATCTTCGTCGCCGATCGGCTTCTCCAGCGACACCGGCTGCTGGGCCATGCGCTGTACCTCGCGGACCTCCTGCACTGAGCACTGCAGCTCGGTGGCTATCTCGGCTGCACTGGGATCGCGGCCAAGCTGCTGGATCAGTGCGCGTTCGGCATAGATGACCTTGTTGAGCCGGTCCACCATGTGCACTGGTATGCGAATCGTGCGGCCCTTGTCGGCGATCGCGCGAGTGACCGACTGGCGGATCCACCATGTGGCGTAGGTCGAGAACTTATAGCCGCGCCGGTAGTCGAACTTCTCCACCGCACGTATCAAGCCGAGCGAACCCTCCTGGATCAGATCGAGGAAGTTCATGCCGCGGCCGAGGTAGCCCTTGGCGATCGACACTACCAGGCGCAGATTGGCCTCGATCATGTGCTGCTTGGCGGCAATGTCGCCGCGCTCGATGCGCCTGGCCAAGCACACCTCCTCCTCGGCGCTCAGCAGCGGCACGCGGCCGATCGAGCGCAAGTACAAACGCAGCGAGTCGATGCTCGGCTCGACGCTCAGATCGATCTCACCTCTATGCATCTCCTCTAGACGAGACCGCAATGCCTGGTGGTCGAACTCGACCTCGTCATCCTCCAGCTCGGTCACGGAAGCGTCCGTGGCTGCAAGCAAAACATCAGTGGTGGCACTCACTTCGGACCCCCCAGGATCCACACAACTCCCCGCCGAAACAACCCCCGCTTCGGCCTCCCCCAACCTGACTACTGGCCTCCTATGCGATTCCGTTTGGCATTAGCAGTGTATGTGCTTCTTGCGCCCCGGATTCCAACCCGATCCCACCTCGCTGGCAATCCAAGCTATGTGCTGAGTGATACCAGATATGGCTGTCGGCGGCGCCGGTCGCCCGGGCCTGGCTCGTTGGGCCGCTAGTCTTGCCGGCAGGGTGGCTACGACTATGCGCACAACACCATCGCTTCCAACCAGCGCCGCTGGCGATGACGTTCAAGCACGCATGCCGTCTGTGCCTGTGGGGCTCTCGCGCGTGGGGGTGACAGGGGTGGAGAAGGTCATCCGTATCCGCCAGGAGCTGTTCTTTGCGCGCCTTGAGTGCTTTGTCGACCTGGGCTCCGATCAGAAGGGCGCACACATGTCGCGCTTTGAGGAGGTGGTGAACGAGGCGATCGGCGAGGTGGTGCTCAAAGAGTCGCCGTTCAGGGCGGAGACGCTGGCGACACACATCGCCGAGCTCGTGCGCGAACGTCAGGGCGCAGAGCGCGCCGAGGTGACGATAGCCGCGCGCTACCCCGAGCACAAGCCAGCGCCCGTGTCGGGCATGGGCACGCAGGAGATCTACACGCTCTACGGTCGCGCGGTCGCCTTGGCGAGCGGCACCCGCCAGATGGTGGGGATCTCGGCGACCGGGATGACCGCGTGTCCGTGCGCACAGGAGCTGGTCGCCGCACGTGCCCGCGAGCGTCTGCTCGCAGACGATTTCAGCGAGGAGCAGGTCGAGCGCGTGCTGGAGCGTGTGCCCGTTGCGACTCACAACCAGCGCGGGCTCGGCACGCTGCACATCGGATGCGTGGAGGATTGCGTGGCCGAGATCGACGCGTCGAGCCTGCTCGAGATCGTGGAGGGCTCGATGTCCTCGGAGATCTATGAGCTGATGAAGCGCTCAGATGAGGTCGAGGTTGTGGAGAAGGCCCACCGCCGCCCGCGTTTTGTCGAGGATTGCGTGCGAGAAATGATCGCCGGCGTGGTCGAGCGCTTTCCCGAGCTACCCGATGCCAGCTTCGTGTTGGCGCGTCAGGAGAACCTGGAGACGATCCATCAGCACAACGTGGTGGCCGAGCGCCATGGGCTCATGAGCGAGTTGCGCCAGGAGATTGAGATGGAGGGCCCACCCGTGTCGCATCAGACGACGCTGGACGAGTGGCTCGACGGAAGTAGTCGAGACCTGAGAGCACCGTGATCGCAACCATCAGGTAGACGAGCAGCGACACCCACAGGGGTGAGCCGTGCACCGCGATGACGGCAAGGATCGCGGCGATCTGCACGCATGTCTTGACCTTGCCGAACATCGATGCTTCGATCACCACGCCTGACTGGCCGGCGTTCGCCCGCAGCACCGTGACCGCCAGCTCGCGCGCGATGATCACCATCGCGACCCAGCCTTCCAGGCGGTGCAGGGAGACAAGCGAGAGCAGTGCGCCGACGATCAAGAGCTTGTCGGCGAGCGGGTCCATCAGCTTGCCAAACGTTGTGATCGAGTCACGCGCTCGCGCCAGATAGCCGTCTACGAAGTCGGTGAGCGAGGCGAGTGCGAACACCACCGCGGCGAGCACGTCTCCCGACGGGGTGTTGCCAAGCAGCGCGACGACCAACACCGGCACCAGCATGATGCGCAAGATCGTTAGCACGTTGGGGAGGTTCAACGGAAACATCGGCAACAGCCATTATGTCCGCAATCCCAAGCGTTGGCGCGGCGACACGACGGTCCCCGCATTGGCGCCACCGGATCGGCGGCCTCGGATCGATAGGGTGTGCCCAATGCCCCTGGTCCCGATGGTCATAGAGCGCACCGCGCGTGGCGAGCGCGAGTTCGACATCTTCTCGCGGCTGCTCAACGAGCGGATCATCTTCCTGGGCACCCCGATCGAAGATCAGGTGGCCAACCTGGTGGTGGCGCAGCTGTTGCATCTGGAGTCCCAGGACCCCGAAAAGGACATCTCGATCTACATCAACTCGCCCGGCGGGAGCGTGTACTCGGGTCTCGCGATCTACGACACGATGCGCTTTGTGAAGCCCGACATCCACACGATGTGCGTCGGGGTGGCGATGTCGATGGGATCACTGCTGTTGGCGGGTGGCACGAAGGGCAAGCGCGCGGCGCTGCCCAACTCGCGCATCCTAATTCACCAGCCCTCGGCGGGCTTTGAAGGCCAGTCCACCGACATCGAGATCCATGCTCGCGAGATCCTCACGGTGCGAGCGCGTCTGGATGAGATCTATGCCGAAAACACCGGCCTATCGAAGGAGCAGGTGCGCGAAGACATGGAGCGCGACCGCTTCTTCACCGCCGAGCAGGCGCTCGAGTACGGCCTGATCGATCGCGTTCTAGAGCCGCACTAGTGGACGTGTCCGCAAGTTTTGCGGGGTATCGGA
Organism: uncultured Solirubrobacterales bacterium; assembly: GCA_963715765.1. GTDB lineage: Bacteria > Actinomycetota > Thermoleophilia > Solirubrobacterales > Solirubrobacteraceae > Palsa-744. The sequence goes on along the minus strand of OY970270.1, from coordinate 1,106,835 downwards.
AGGGGTAGCGGGCGGTGCGCAGAATTATGTGTTGTGCCGCGGACCAGCCAGCACGTGATTGAGCTCTCTGGGGAGGAGCGTGGTGAGCTGGAGCGGCGGGCGAGCACGGTCACGTTGCCATTCCGTGTGGTGCAGCGGGCGAGGATGATTCTGTATGCGTCCGAGGGGATGCAGGACATCGATATCGCCGCCCGGTTGGATTGTTCGCCTGACAGTGTTGCCCGGCGAAGATCGCGGTTTTGCTGTGAGCGTTTGGATGGGCTTGAGGATCAAGCGCGGTCAGGTCGCCCGCGTCGTTTTCCCCCCGGAGCAGGTCGCCGAGGTCAAGGCGATCGCGTGCGAGCTGCCGCGTACCCACGAGTTGCCGCTCTCGCGCTTCTCCCGGGTTGAGCTGCACCGCCTGGTGATCGAGCGCGGTGTCACGGAGGCGTCGGCCTCGACGATCTGGCGCTGGTTGCACGAAGACGCGATCAAGCCGTGGCAGACGCGCTCCTGGATCTTCCCGCGCGACCCGGAGTTCGCCGAGAAGGCCGGCCGGGTGCTGGACCTCTACACCCGCACCTTCGAGGGCAATCGGCTGCGACCCGACGAGTATGTGATCAGCGCCGATGAGAAGACGCAGTTGCAAGCGCTCGGCCGCCACCATGAGACCGTCGCGCCGGGGCCGGGACGCCCCGGGCTCCTCGAGTTCGAGTATCTGCGCGGCGGGACGCTCGCCTACCTCGCCGCGTGGGACGTGCATCACGCCAACCTGTTTGACCGCGTCGAGCAGACGACCGGGATCGTCCCGTTCGCTCGGCTCGTGGACCAAGTCATGAAGGTCGAGCCCTACCGGTCTGCCCGCACGGTCTACTGGGTCGTGGACAACGGCTCCAGCCACGCCGGCAAAGCCTCCGTCAAACGGATCACCGAGGCATACCCGAACGCGAGACTGATCCACCTCCCCGTCCACGCCTCCTGGCTGAACCAGATCGAGATCTACTTCTCGATCGTGCAGCGCAAGGCCCTGACACCCAACGACTACGCGACACTGCCCGAGCTCGCCAGACACCTGATGGACTTCGCCCAGCACTACCGCACACTCGCGCGACCATTCGAGTGGACCTTCACCCGCGCCAAGCTCAACAACGTGATCGAGAAGATCACCCGTCACGAACCCCAGCCCCTCACCCTCGCCGCATGAACCGCAAAACTTCCGGACACGTCCACTAGCTGATCGAATGCTCGATCGAGCCGAGCTGCTCGATCTCGATACGCACCACATCGCCGGAGCCAAGGAAGCACGGCGGGTCTAGGCCCATGCCGACGCCGCTCGGCGTGCCGGTGAGGATCAGGTCGCCGGGCGAGAGCGTGCAGGTCTCTGAGATGAACTCGACGAGCTCGGGGATCTTGAAGATCAGGTTCGAGGTCGAGGAGTCCTGGCGCAGCTCGCCGTTGACCCAGGTGCGCAGCCATAGCGCGTGTGGGTCGGGAACCTCATCGACAGTCGTGATCCAGGGGCCGTAGGGGCAGAAGCCGTCAGCGCCCTTGGCGCGCGTCCACTGCGTCTCGCGCCCCTGCAGGTCGCGGGCAGTGAGGTCGTCGGCGACGGCGTAGCCACCGGCCTGCCCGTCCGCGCCCATCACGACGGCAAGCTCGCCCTCGTAGTCCAGGCGTTTGACGACGGCTGGGCAGCGCACGGACGCACCTGGCGCTACGACGGAGGCCGGCAGCTTCGTGAACACCAGTGGCGTTTCGGGAGCAGTGCCGCCGGTCTCGGAGATGTGGTCCGCGTAGTTGAGGCCGATGCCGAAGATCGCGTGCGGCTCAGGGACGGGAGCAAGCAGCGTTACGTCACTGAGCGCGAAGGACGGTCCATCAGCCGTGGGCGCACCGGGGTCGCGTAGGCGATCGAGCACCGTGAAGCGCTCGTCGGCATAGGCCACGACCTGCTCGCCGCGAACCTCTCCGGCACGCGGATGGGAGCTGCCGGGAGCAAAGAAGGCGGTGAGGCGCATCGACCGGGAAGCCTAGATGATTGATTCCACGGGGTTAGGCGCAGTAGTTGACGAGTGCGCGGCTTGGGCGTCCGAGTTGGTGGTTGAGGGAGATCGCGGCGGCGAGTGTGAGGAGGCGTTGAAGGATTCGCTCTCTGAGGCCTGGGAGTGTGCGGGCGCCGTGGCGCTCGAGGGTGAGGGTTCCCTTGCAGCTCCAGAAGATGCTCTCTATGCGCTGGCGGATCGGCGCGAGGTGTGGGCCTCGGCCGGGCTCATCTTTGCGGCGGGGTCTGATGATCGTGGCGTTCATGTCGCTGACACGAGCGGCGAACTCGCGTCCTGCGTAGCCCTTATCGCCGATCAGCGTGACTGGGCCTTGCCTGCGTGTGCGAGCGAGCAGCTCAAGCGCGACATCGCGCTCATCACGTTTGGGGGAAGCGACCGTGACCGCTCGGGGTGTCCCGTCGGGCGCGGCCAGCAAGTGCAGCCGGAAACCCCAGAAGAACCGGCTGTGGCTGGCACAGTAGCCATAGTCAGCGGCATCACCGAGGGCCGAGAGCGCTTGACCGTCTCGCGGCTTCGGGCGCACTCAACCGGTGTGGAGTCCACAAGCAGCAGATCGTCATAGAACCCCGGGCTCTGGCTACTTCCCCCGGATAAACGTATGGGGTTAGGCGGCGAGGTGGAGGCCGCCGGGGGTGCTTTCGACGCCGACTGAGATCGCGATGGCTTCGAGGAGGCTGGCGGCGATGAAGCGTGTGGATCGGCTGTCGAGGTCCAGGAGCGCGGCGGCGGCTTGCTGGCGGGTGAGGCGGTGTTGGTCGCGTAGGCGGACGAGTGCGTCGGCGAGCTTGGCTCGCTGCTGGGGTGTGTCGATTTGTTCTGCGACGGCGGTGAGGGCGTCCCAGCCCCAGTCGGGATCGTCCTCCGCGATGGACTCTTGAAGGCGTTTGAGATCGGGGCCGATGAGCTTCGGCAGGGTCACGAGCAGCGACAGGTCGCTGGCGGGAATGTTGATGAGGTTCTCCCATAGGTGGTCAAGGGCCATCTCGGAGAGGCTTTGCAGGTCGGCGGTGGCGTCGCGGGCGAGCAGTGCGACGTGAGCGCGCGCGAGATGTTCCTCTGAGGGTCCGCGTTGCTGTCCGCAGCAGCGCTTGACCTTGCGATTTGAGCCGCATGGGCATGGCTCGTTGCGTCCTGGTCCGGGCATCACCGCCTCCTGTCTTTGGGTGTGGTGAGGGTCCCATCCGGGCCGGTCAGAACCCTGGATCTGTCCGCTGGGTTTAAGACGATTTAGCTGCTCATGAATTGGTTGCCAACCCCGTGGAGGTGTGATGCTCACGCTGTGTGGCGGACAGGTGGAGTGCTTGTGGGACGAGGTGCTGCCGGTCAAGGCGCGCGAATTGCCCGAGGATCTTGCTCTGCTGGATGCGGTGCTGTGCGATCCGCTGTTGCTGGAGCCGATAGCGGCTGCATGGGAGCAGAGCGCTCGGGATCGTGGGCGCCCGTCGATCTCGATGGCGAGCTTCGTGCGGTTGATGGTTGTCAAGCAGCGCACGGGCTGGGGCTACGAAACGCTGGTGCGAGAGGTCTCAGACTCGCTGCACCTGCGGCGCTTCTGCTTGATCGCGCTCGATCAGCGCGTGCCGGAGGAGTCAACGGTCAGAAAGCTCGCTCGCCGGCTGGGCGCCGAGGTGGTGGCGGAGATCACCAGGGTCGTGATCTCCAAGGCGCAGCGCGAGACACGTTTCCGTGCGCGGGCAGCGAGGATCGACTCGACGGTCGTGGAGGCGGACATCCGCTACCCCTCCGACGCGATGCTCGCCTTGCAGGGCGTCAGGGTGCTGGCCCGCGAGGGCAAGAAGCTCACCAAGATGATCAAGAGCAAGGCACGCGTTACCGATCGTTCGCGTTCGGTCGGACGAGCCGTCCGTGCGATCTCAAAGACACTCGCGCGCCGCACAGGCGAGGCCAAGGCACAAGTGATGAGGCTCAACGAGCACGCCGGGCGGCTGATCGCCCGGTCGGCGAGAGAGGCACAACGGCTTATAGCCGCGGCACGGGCATCGGCTCGCGGCCGTGGCGCCCAGGCCAAGCTCAGGGCAGCGATAAAGCTCGAGCAGCTCACCGCGCGCTGCCAAAGGGTCACAGAGCAGATCGATCGTCGTGCTCGCGGGCTGAAGATCACCGACCGGCTGGTCTCGCTCGCCGACCCCGACGCGCGACCGATCCGCAAGGGCAAGCTCGGCAAGCCAACGGAGTTTGGGTATGTCGCGCAGATCTGCGAAGTGACAGCGAACACCCGCAAGGGCGCTCGCGGTTTCATCCTGCCCGCCGGGCACGCGCCCGGCAACCCGGCCGAGAACCGGCTGCTGCCCCAGACTGCCAGCGAGCTCGAACATGCCGGCATCCGGCTCAGGGAGATCGTCTGCGATGGCGGCTTCCAGGCCGGGCCAACGAAAGACGCGTTCCCCGACCTTGCCGAGGAGCAGATCCAGCTTTCCGGTCACCACGAGCCTGGGTCGCGCAGGACCCGCAAGCGCCGGGCACGCTACCGAACCGGTATCGAGGGCCGCATCAGCCATCTCAAGCGGAGCTACGGGCTGCGCCGATCACGACTGAAGGGCAATGACGGAATGAGAACCTGGACCGGGTGGGCGATCCTCGCCTACAACCTCGACACGCTCGCTATCCGGGCCGGCTGAAACACTCCCACAAGCCCACCAACCGGGCAACCCATGAATGAGCCTGACTCGGCCGCGCCCACCCGGACGCGGCCGTTTCAGTCCCCGGCATTTATCCGGGGCAAGTGGCTAGTGGACGTGTCCGCAAGTTTTGCGGGGTATCGGAAGGGGTAGCGGGCGGTGCGCAGAATTATGTGTTGTGCCGCGGACCAGCCAGCACGTGATTGAGCTCTCTGGGGAGGAGCGTGGTGAGCTGGAGCGGCGGGCGAGCACGGTCACGTTGCCATTCCGTGTGGTGCAGCGGGCGAGGATGATTCTGTATGCGTCCGAGGGGATGCAGGACATCGATATCGCCGCCCGGTTGGATTGTTCGCCTGACAGTGTTGCCCGGCGAAGATCGCGGTTTTGCTGTGAGCGTTTGGATGGGCTTGAGGATCAAGCGCGGTCGGGTCGCCCGCGTCGTTTTCCCCCCGGAGCAGGTCGCCGAGGTCAAGGCGATCGCGTGCGAGCTGCCGCGTACCCACGAGTTGCCGCTCTCGCGCTTCTCCCGGGTTGAGCTGCACCGCCTGGTGATCGAGCGCGGTGTCACGGAGGCGTCGGCCTCGACGATCTGGCGCTGGTTGCACGAAGACGCGATCAAGCCGTGGCAGACGCGCTCCTGGATCTTCCCGCGCGACCCGGAGTTCGCCGAGAAGGCCGGCCGGGTGCTGGACCTCTACACCCGCACCTTCGAGGGCAATCGGCTGCGACCCGACGAGTATGTGATCAGCGCCGATGAGAAGACGCAGTTGCAAGCGCTCGGCCGCCACCATGAGACCGTCGCGCCGGGGCCGGGACGCCCCGGGCTCCTCGAGTTCGAGTATCTGCGCGGCGGGACGCTCGCCTACCTCGCCGCGTGGGACGTGCATCACGCCAACCTGTTTGACCGCGTCGAGCAGACGACCGGGATCGTCCCGTTCGCTCGGCTCGTGGACCAAGTCATGAAGGTCGAGCCCTACCGGTCTGCCCGCACGGTCTACTGGGTCGTGGACAACGGCTCCAGCCACGCCGGCAAAGCCTCCGTCAAACGGATCACCGAGGCATACCCGAACGCGAGACTGATCCACCTCCCCGTCCACGCCTCCTGGCTGAACCAGATCGAGATCTACTTCTCGATCGTGCAGCGCAAGGCCCTGACACCCAACGACTACGCGACACTGCCCGAGCTCGCCAGACACCTGATGGACTTCGCCCAGCACTACCGCACACTCGCGCGACCATTCGAGTGGACCTTCACCCGCGCCAAGCTCAACAACGTGATCGAGAAGATCACCCGTCACGAACCCCAGCCCCTCACCCTCGCCGCATGAACCGCAAAACTTCCGGACACGTCCACTAGCGAACACGCCCATCAGCCACTCAAGCGTCTCGGTCAGGCGCCGGCGACGCTTGAAGTACCCGGGCTGGGCGGGGATCTGCGGGAACAGGTGACGCAGATGCTTAGCGGCGACCGCGAGGAACCGCCGGTCAGACGGTATCCCCATGATCGCCTGCGCGACACAGAGCGTGACGACCTCCGCGTCTGTGACGCTTCTCCTGGCGTTCCCCGCCCGACCGGGCAGGAGATCGTCAGCCGTGACATAAACAGCAGTAAGCAGCAGGTCGAGGTCGGCGTCCATCGAGGCCCCCTTCGGGTCGGCGGCTGGTTATTGAGTACCGCCGACTTCGACCCTGCTGCCTACAAACCCTCGAAAACCACGGCCCTCGCCGTGGAATCAATCATCTAGCGGGAGTGAGCGCCACTTCATCGACGCGGGACTCAACCTCCGTCCACACTATTGTCGGCAGGCGAGATGAGCCGTCTCACTTCCACGGAGCGCGCCGCGCTCTTGATGACAGCGATCTTGACGGCGTTGGCGGGTGTGGCCAACTATGGACAGTGGGTCGCGGTGCCGCGTTTCGCGGTGGCGACGCTGGCGCTCGCGGGCCTGGCGTGGGTCATGTCGTTCGCCACCGAGCAGCTCGGGGAACGCCTCGGGCCGGCGGTCACGGGAATGATGCAGTCGACGCTCGGCAACCTGCCGGAGCTGTTCGTGGTCATCTTCGCCCTGCAGAAGGGTGAGCTGGTCGTTGCGCAGACAGCGATCATCGGCTCGATCTTCGCCAACGCAATGCTCGTGCTGGGCCTGGTGATCGTGGTCGGCGCACTGCGCGCCCCCGATGGCGTGATGCGCTTCTCCCACGGGCTGCCACGCGACACAGCGACGCTGCTACTGGTGTGCGTGTTCATCATCGTGCTGTTGGGCCTCTCGCTCGCCGCGCACGATCCGGCCAGCCACCACGTGGATGTGATCTCGGCGGTCGGGGCGGTGAGCCTGCTCGTCGTTTACCTCGCCTGGGTCGTGCCCTACCTGCGCGCCGATACCCTGCCGGGCACAGGCAAGTTGCCCGGGGTAGAGGAGGACACTGTCGAGCCCGAGCGCGCCGGCCCGCGGCTGTCCCTGCGCCTGACGCTGGGGCTACTGCTCATAGTCGGCGTGGCATCGGCGTTCGTCTCCGACTGGTTCATAAATGGGTTGGAGCCGGCGATCGTCCAGCTGAACATCTCCCAGGCGTTCGCCGGCCTGGTGATCGTGGCGATAGCCGGCAATGCGGTCGAGCACACGGCTGGGCTCGTGTTCGCCTGGAAGGGCCGCTCGGACTTGGCGATCGCGGTCGTCAAGAACTCGGTAGCGCAGATCGCGGCGTTCCTGTTCCCGCTGCTCGTGTTGGTCTCGTTCCTGCTCGCCACGACGCTGACATTCGCGCTCGCGCCGGTTTACATAGGCGCGCTGCTGGTGATGGCGTTGGCTATGTGGCAGATCACCGGCGACGGCGAAGCGGCAGCCTTCGAGGGCTGGGCGCTCGTCGCGCTGTACGTGATTCTGGCTACGCTCACGCTGTACGAGTGAGGTTCAGCCTTTCAACAGCCCGCCCACGAGCGCCCCGGCGACGCCACCTGTGGCCGCCGCGCCGGCGTTGCCGTTGCTCTGCTCGCCCTCCTGAGGATCGATGAACATCGTCTGGATCGCCAATCGGCCGGGTCCGGTGAAGCGGTTCCAGGTGAGCTTGCCGCCGCCTCCGAACATGCCCGACTTCAGGCCCATCGTGACTGCCTCGAGCTTTACCGTGGGGTCCTTGAACAGCCACGCGCCGGCCTCCACGTCGAGCTGCTCGCCGGCATCCAGCTGCACGACGAACACGTTGCCGTGTCCGTGTAGCCACACCAGCGCATCGCCATCAGTGGCGCGGAACTTGTCCATAAAGATGCCCGACCCGCCCAGCAGCATGTTCTGCACGCCCTGAATCCGCTCGTAGCTGTAGTCGAGGTTGTCGGTCGCGGCCACAAACTGGTGCTCGCGCACGTCCAACCCTTCGCCCTGGCGTAGGTGCAGCGGCACGCATTGGCCCGGCGAGTCGCGCGAAAACGCGATCCGGCCGGACCCCGCGGTGCGCGTCACGAAGTATTCCATTCCGGCGATCTTGCGCTTCATCCCGCCCGGAAGCTTCTTCAGCTCGACATCGACTCCGGTCTGCTTCCACAGCAGCACGTGATGCTCAAACATCACGCTTGCGCCTCCCACCTCGACCTGAAGCTCGGGCACCAATGCTCCGCGTATGTGGTAGGTCACGCCCGCAAATGTTTCGTCTTGAACGTTTGCCTCTATTGGCTCTGGCAGATGCATGGCGTGTGTCTCCTTCTCGCGATTGGTCGATCGATCAGGTCGTTAGCCCGCTTATCGGCAGCGTTACGCCGCACGTTAGCCGCCGCCGATGCGGTCCAAGCGCTCGTCTAGCCATACTCGCCCGTTGCTGTCATCGCCCACGCGCTTCAGCCTCGCGTATCCGTCGATCTCGCCGCGCCGAGCATTCCCCGAGACTTCCCCCGCCGCGCCGAGCGCTCGGCCGCGCTAGACTTTGCGACACTTCGCGCCTGGGCGGGGTTTTCTTGTCCTGGGCGCCACTGACGACGACTACGCAGGGAACTTTACTATGGCTCGCGGAGACGTACGGATCGCTATCACCCTCGCCTGCGAGGAGTGCAAGCACCGCAACTACCAAACAAACAAGAGCAAGCGCAACAATCCCGATCGGGTGTCGCTGCGCAAGTACTGCCGCTGGTGTCGTCGTCACACCAGCCACCGGGAGACCCGCTAGCGCGGAGCGCGGCCGTGGCCCGTGACCGCAAGCGCGCCAGACAACGTCGCTCGAGGCCCGTACGCGAGGGGGCGCGCACCCCATCCACAAATGGGCCTGTGCGCGCCGACTTGCCGGGAGCCCTCTCTCATGCTGGAGACGTCGATGAGTTCGATGCCGCGCTCATCCGTGGCGCCGGTGGCGTTCCGGTCGAGCAGCCATTGGAGGACGGTGAGGCCACGCCAGTTGAGAATGGCGAGGTATCCCGTGAGCAGGAGCCGGTTGAGCTGGAGCCGGCCGAGCTCGTTCCTGCCGGTGGCGGACGGGGCGGACGTCGTGGCGGTGGGCGCCGATCCGCTGAGGACGCTTTCGGTGAGGGTGCCGCTTCAGAGGGAGCTGTTCCCGCAGCAGCTCCGGCTCACAGGCCCTCGCAACCGCTGCCCGTTCGAGCAGTCGCCTTCCTGCGTGCCAGCTGGGCCGAGCTGCAACGAGTACAGTGGCCCGACCGTCGCCAAGTCACGCAAGCCACAGCGGTCGTGCTCGGCTTCGTGGCAGTCGCCGGCGCCTACCTCGGCGCAGCCGACTGGTTGGCCGGAAAGATCATCAACTTTATTCTGTAGGCCAGCGCTCTAATACCAAGTAGCGCCCGGTTCGCGTCTTTCTCGCATTGCCCTGTCTTATCCACCACTTCAAGCTGTCAGGAAGCTGAATGTTTCGTTGGTATGTCGTCAACACCTATTCCGGTCACGAGAACAAGGTCAAGCACAATCTCGAGCACCGTGTCGTGTCTTTGGGCCAGCAGCGCGCCGTGCGCACGGTGGTCGTCCCCACCGAGTCGGTCTCGGAGATGAAGGACAACCAGAAGATCACGGTCGAGAAGCGCACAATGCCCGGCTATGTACTCGTCAACATGGAGCTCAACGAGGACTCGTGGGGTGTCGTCAAGGGCACGCCCGGCGTGACGGGCTTCGTTGGCTCCTCTCAGGAGCCGGTGCCGCTCACCCAGGTGGAGGTTGATCGGCTGCTTCACAAGGAGGTCGCCACCGCGCCCCGCACTCGCGCGCAGTTCACGATCGGCGAGACTGTCAAGGTGGTCTCGGGGCCGCTGTCGGACTTCTCCGGGGAGATCTCGGAGATCAACGACGATGCTGCCAAGCTCAAGGTCCTGGTATCAATCTTTGGCAGGGAGACACCTGTAGAGGTGGGCTTCGACCAAGTTAAGAAGCTCTAGGCGTGGGATAGACAATGGCCAAGAAGGTACTCACAACGATCAAGCTGCAAGCACGCGGCGGGCAGGCTAGCCCGGCTCCGCCGGTCGGCCCAGCGCTGGGCCAGCACGGCATCAACATCATGGAGTTTTGCAAGGCGTTCAACGCGCAAACGCTCGCGGAGACCGGCACGATCATCCCGGTCGTGATCACCGTGTACGAGGATCGCTCGTTCACGTTCGTCACCAAGACACCCCCCGCTGCCGTGCTGATTCGTCAGGCGCTCAAACTGGAGAAGGGCTCGGGCGAGCCCAACCGCAACAAGGTCGGCAAGATCACCGATGCGCAGTTGCGCGAGATCGCCGAGCGCAAGCTCCCCGACCTCAACGCCCACGACGTCGATCAAGCCGTCAAGATCATTGCTGGTACCGCTCGCTCCATGGGAGTCGAGGTGGCCTCGTGAGTGCCCACGGACGCCGCCACCGCGAGGGTCTCGAGAAGGTCGACCGCGAGCGCGAGCATGAGCCTGCCGAGGCGGTCGCGCTGGTCAAGGGCCTTGCCAACGCCAAGTTCGACGAGTCGATTGAGATTCACGTGCGCACCGGGCTCAACGTACGTCACGCCGACGAGCAGTTGCGCGGCACGATCGCGCTCCCCAACGGACTCGGCAAGGATGTCAAGGTTGCGGTGTTCGCTCAGGGAGAGAAGGCCCGCGAAGCTCAGGAGGCCGGCGCTGATGTCGTCGGAGCTGAGGACCTGGCAAAGCGCATCGAGGAGGACGGCTTCGACGATTTCGACGTCGCCATCGCAACCCCCGACCTGATGTCGGTTGTGGGGCGCCTCGGCCGCATCCTCGGGCCGTCAGGGAAGATGCCCAACCCGAAGGTCGGCACCGTCACGATGGATGTCGCCAAAGCCGTCGAGGACTCCAAGTCCGGCAAGATCGAGTATCGCACTGACCGCACAGCAATCGTGCATCTGGTGATCGGCAAGGCAAGCTTTGATGAGCAGCGGCTGCTGGAGAACTACGCGGCAGTGATCGAAGAGCTCGTGCGGGCCAAGCCCTCGGTGGCAAAGGGTCGCTACTTGCGCACTGTCACGATGACATCGACCATGGGTCCGGGCATTAAAGTTGACCCAACCCGCACCCGCGACATCGTCGGAGAGCCGGCAGCAGCCTGATTTAATCGACAGCTCACCGCCCGAGACCCCCGGCGCCGCCAACCGATTTTCGATTGGCGGAGAAGACCGGGACAGGTGGAGCATTGAGACGGTTCATCCAGCTCTCAACGCCCGCCTGTGTGCGGGCGTTGCGCGTCTTACGAGAGCAAGGAACCACATGAACCGAGAGCAAAAGGCAGCGACCATAGAGGCGCTCGCGGAGGAGATCAACACCTCCGAGGCGGTTTTCGCGGTGGACTACCGGGGCATCTCCGTGCCCCAGGCAGCTGAGCTGCGCACCAAGCTCCGCGACGCTGACGCCACGTTCCGCGTGGTCAAGAACTCGCTCACCGAACGCGCCGCCGACCAGGTGGGCGCCGAGACCCTGAAGTCGCTGCTCACAGGGCCCACCGCCCTCACATTCGTGCGTGGTGACGCTGCGCTTGCTGCCAAGGCAATCGCGGATCTCGCGCGCACCACTCAGCTGGTGCCGTTCAAGGGCGGGCTGATGAATGGTGATGTGCTCGACGCCGATCAGATTCGCGCAATCTCGCGTCTGCCTTCGCGCGAAGTGCTCTACGGGCAACTCGTCGGGATCGTGGCAGCGCCCCTTTCCGGTCTCGTGCGCACGCTGAACGCGCTCGTTGGGGGCCTTGCGGTCGCACTCGGACAGGTCCAGGAGAAGAAGGTATCGGGTGAGATTCCTGCGGGCGAGCCCCCGGCCGAGGCGGCGGCGCCGGTTGCCGCGGAACCGGCCGTTGAGGAGGCGCCCGCCGAGGCTGCGGCAGCGGAGGAGGCACCGACTGAGGAGGCATCTGTCGAGGAGCCAGCTCCCACTGAGCAGGTACCCGCCGAGGAGCCCACAGCCGAGGCGCAGCCCGAGGCAGAGGCGGTCACCGCCGAGGAGACCTCGACCGCAGACCAAGCTGAGCCGGCATCCGAGCTGGCACAAGACGACAACAACACGGACGCATCGGCGCAGGATGAGCCCGAGAGCGCCGAAGCGACCAAGGAGGACTGATCGATGGCAACAAGTACACAGGAGTGGATAGAGGAGCTGAAGGGCATCTCGGTGCTCGAGCTCGCAGAGCGCATCAAGGCGCTTGAGGAGGAGTTCGGGGTCTCGGCGGCTGCCGTGGCAGCGCCGGTGGCAGCAGCCGCAGGTGCAGGCGGCGGAGGCGACGCAGCTGAGGAGGAGGGTCCAACCACCGTCGATGTGATCCTGACAGCAGCGGGCGACAAGAAGATTCAGGTCATCAAGGTCGTGCGCTCAGCTACAGGCCTCGGGCTGAAGGAGGCCAAGGCGCTCGTCGATGAGGCCCCCAAGCCCGTCAAGGAGGGCATCGAGCGCGAGGAGGCCGACAAGCTGAAGGCCGAACTCGAGGAGGCCGGAGGCGCCGTCGAGTTGAAGTAGTCGCAGCTCATCGCTGCAGCTTGTGGTTGCGGGGGCTCCATGCGGATGCCCTCGCAGCTCGTGCCGCTCGCAAATTCGGCTTTTCTGCTGTAGAATCTCGTTCGCTGGCCGATAGTCGCAGCCACCCAAAGCAGCAGGATGCCGCGCCACATACGCGGTTTTCGGGGGTGGGGTCCGTGAGCGCCGGCTGCCCCACTTGAGGGCGCCGATAGTCTGTGCTATCTTTGCTGGTCGCGCGTTTGCGCCCGCCTTTGCCCGTTTCTCGCCCTCCGAAGGAGTCATTTCTTGGCTGCTGTTGATGCTCTCCGGACGCGCCGGTCCTTCGCGCGTCTGTCCAAGTCTGTCGACGTACCCAACCTCATCGATATTCAGCGCCGCTCGTTTCTGTGGTTGACCGATCCCCAAAAGGGCGGTTTGCGCGAGACGATCGACGACATCTCCCCAATCGAGGACTACACCGGCAACCTTGCCGTGCAGTTCGGCGAGTTCGTCTTCGACGAGCCCGTTGCCTCGCTTGAGCAGTGCCGCGAGAAGGATCTGACCTATGCCCGTCCGCTGACTGTCACGGTCGCGTTCATCAATCGCGAGACCGGAGAGATCCGCGAGCAATCGGTGTTCATGGGCGACTTCCCGTGGATGACCGAGCGCGGCACATTTGTCATCAACGGCACCGAGCGCGTCGTGGTGACGCAGCTCGTGCGCTCTCCTGGTGCCTACCTGATGGAGCCCAAGGACCGCGAGAAGCAGGTGTTCATCGCCAATCTGATGCCCGCGCGTGGCTCGTGGCTTGAGCTCGAGATCGACAAGAAGGGCAAGGTCTTCGTCCGCATCGACCGCAAGCGCAAGCTGCCTGTCACGGTGCTGTTGCGTGCGATGGGCTACGCGACCGATGAGGAGATTCTGCGCCTCTTTGAGAATTCGCACTACATCCGCAACACGATCGAAGCCGACACCGAGCAGACGCGCACCGAAGAAGGCGCCCTGATCGAGCTGTTCAAGAAGCAGCGTCCCGGCGAGCCGCCGAGCGTCGAGAACGCCAAGGCGCTGCTCAACCAGCTGTTCTTCGACCCCAAGCGCTACGACCTGACGCGCGTCGGTCGCTACAAGCTCAACTCGCGGCTCGGGCTCGAGATCGACATCGACACGCGCACACTCACCCATGACGACATTCTCGCGCTGGTCAAGGAGCTCGTGTCGCTGCCCAAGCGCCTCGGCATGCCCGAGGAGCCCGAGTTCGAAATCAAGGACTATGCGGCCGAGGCGACGAGCATGCCGCGCGAGCCCGTCGAGGAGCATCTCGACGAGTACGAGCACTTCGGCAATCGCCGTCTGCGCACTGTCGGCGAGCTGATCCAGGAGGCATTCCGCATCGGTCTCTACCGCATGGAGCGCGTCGTGCGCGAGCGCCTGACAACCGAGGACGCCGACACGATCACGCCACAGACGATCATCAACATTCGGCCGGTCGTGGCTGCGCTGAAGGAGTTCTTCGGCTCCTCGCAGCTGTCGCAGTTCATGGACCAAACAAACTCGCTGGCTGGGCTCACGCATCGCCGGCGTCTGTCGGCGCTTGGTGCCGGTGGTCTAACCCGCGAGCGCGCGCCGATCGAGGTGCGCGACGTGCACCCCACTCACTACGGGCGCATGTGCCCGATCGAGACGCCGGAGGGTCCCAACATCGGCCTGATCGGCTCGCTGTCCTCCTTCGCCGAGGTTTCCGAGTATGGGTTCGTGACCACCCCCTACAGGGTTGTCAAGGATGGGGTCGCCACGCAAGAGGTCGTGCGCTTGGACGCCAACCAGGAGGAGGAGCAGCTGATCGCCCAGGCCAACACGCCGATCGACGAGAAGACCGGCAAGCTGCTTGGCAAGGAGATCCTGTGCCGCACCCAGGCCGGCCAGTATGTGACCGTTGGCCCTAAGGACGTCGACCTCGTCGACGTGTCCCCCGAACAGATCTGGTCGGTCGCCACCGCAATGATCCCGTTCCTCGAGCACGACGACGCCAACCGCGCACTGATGGGCTCGAACATGCAGCGCCAGGCAGTACCGCTCTTGAAGACCGACGCCCCGCTTGTGGGCACCGGCATGGAGCGGCGTGCAGCACTCGACACGGGTGACGTATTGCTGGCTCGCAATAGCGGCACGATCGACTTCGTCGACGCCAACCGGATCGTGATCGAGACCCCTGACGGCAAGGACGAGTATGAGCTGCAGAAGTTCATGCGCTCAAACCAGGGCACGCTAATCCACCATAAGCCGCGTGTCGGCTCGGGTCAGAAGGTCAAGGCGGGCGACGTGCTCGCCGATGGCTCTTCGACCGACAAGGGCGAGATGGCGCTTGGCAAGAACCTGATGGTGGCCTTCATGTCCTGGGAGGGCTACAACTTCGAGGACGCGATCATCCTCTCCAAGCGCCTCGTACAGGATGACGAGCTCACCTCGATTCACATTGAGGAGTATGAGATCGACGCTCGTACCACCAAGCTCGGCGACGAGGAGATCACGCGCGATATCCCCAACCGTTCGGAGGAGTCGCTGCGCAACCTCGACGACCGCGGCATCGTGCGCGTCGGGGCGGAGGTGGCCTCCGGCGATCTGCTCGTCGGCAAGGTCACGCCCAAGGGTGAGACCGAGCTGACCGCTGAGGAGAAGCTGATCCGCGCCATCTTCAAGGAGAAGGCGCGTGAGGTCAGGGACACCTCGTTGAAGGTGCCCCACGGCGAGGGTGGCGTCGTGATCGACGTGATGACCTTCAGCCGCGACGAGGGCGACGACCTGCCGCCCGGTGTCAACGACCTGGTGCGCGTGTTTGTGGCCAAGAAGCGCAAGATCTCCGAGGGCGACAAGCTCGCGGGCCGTCACGGCAACAAGGGTGTGATCTCGAAGATCGTCGACCAGCAGGACATGCCGTTCTTGGAGGACGGCACGCCGGTCGACGTGATCCTCAACCCGCTCGGCGTACCGAGCCGCATGAACGTCGGGCAGATCCTCGAGACGCATCTCGGGTGGGCTGCCGCACAGGGCTGGTACGACGACGGCACCGAGGCATACACGGAAGCCCGCGCCGCTGAGGGCAAGCCCCGTGTGTATGTGGCCACGCCGGTCTTCGACGGCGCCACCGTCGAAGACGTGGACACCGCGCTCGTGAAATGGCAGGACGGGCATGAGGGTCGTATCCGTATGGACATCGACAAGTCCCGTCGCGTCGGCGAGCAGGCATCGGGCAAGATGACGCTGTTCAACGGTCGCACCGGCGAGCCGTTTGAGGAGCAGGTCACCGTCGGCTACATGTACATCCTCAAGCTCCTGCACCTCGTCGACGACAAGATCCACGCTCGTTCGACCGGGCCCTACTCGCTGGTCACCCAGCAGCCGCTGGGAGGCAAGGCGCAGTTCGGCGGTCAACGCTTCGGCGAGATGGAGGTGTGGGCGCTGGAGGCATTCGGCGCCGCCTACACCCTCCAGGAGATGCTCACGATCAAGTCCGACGACACCGTCGGGCGCGTGAAGGCATACGAGGCGATCGTCAAGGGCGAGAACATCGCCGAGCCCTCGATCCCCGAGTCCTTCAAGGTGCTGCTCAAGGAGATGCAGTCCTTGGCGCTCGATGTAGGCGTCGTCTCCGAGGAGGGCCAGCACACCGAGCTGCGCGACGAAGACGACGACCTGTTGCGCGCCGCCGAGGAGCTGGGCATCGACCTCTCCGGCGTCAGGGCACCCACGGGCGAGGTCACGGAGACTGAGCCCGAGGCAGAGGGTGCGGTCGCAGCCGATGGCGAGGACAGCGAGGACAGCGTGGACGGTGAGCCCGACGCGGGGCTCGACATAGAGGGGCTGGTGGAGGACGGCATCGCCCTTGAGGAACTGGACGACACCGGTGCGCCTGTGGGCGAGCCGGCTGAAGGGAGCAACTAGAGATGATTGACATAAACAACTTCGACGCAATCGAGATCTCCCTCGCCTCGTCCAAGCAGATCCGGAGCTGGAGCTCCGGCGAGGTGACCAAGCCTGAGACGATCAACTACCGCACGCTCAAGCCCGAGAAGGACGGGCTGTTTTGCGAGCGTATCTTCGGTCCCACCAAGGACTGGGAGTGCTACTGCGGTAAGTACAAGCGCGTGCGCTACAAGGGCATCGTGTGTGAGCGCTGCGGCGTTGAGGTCACGCGCTCAAAGGTTCGCCGCGAGCGCATGGGCCACGTCGATCTTGCCGCCCCAGTCAGCCACATCTGGTTCTTCAAGGGTGTGCCCAGCCGCATCGGCTACCTGCTCGACATGGCGCCCAAGGAGCTCGAGAAGGTTCTCTACTTTGCCGCTTCGATCGTCACATGGGTGGACGACGAGGCACGCTCCAAGGACCTCGACACCCTTGAGAAGGAGGTCAACAAGGTTCTCGACTCCTACGCCGCGGAGTTGCAGGAGCGCGTGCTCGAACTGCGCGAGTCCCTCGCGCGTCGCGAGAAGTATCTGCAAAACGGCAAGCAGACCTCCTTTAACGACGAAGATCACCTGTGGGCCGACTCGCTGGACCTCAATCTCTCAAAGATCTCCGATGAGGAACGCGAGAAGCTGATCAAGGAACTGAACAAGACCTTCGAGGCCGACATCGCCGACACCGAAGCGTATATCGAGGATGGCGCCGAGCGGATGCGCAACGTTTGGGAGCTGTTCAAGACGATGGAGCCCAAGCAGATCGAGCATGACGAGACCACGTTCCGCGAGCTCAAGGAGCGCTTCGGCTCCTCCTATGGCTTCGGCGAATACTTCCGCGGTGGTATGGGCGCCGAGGCGATCCGCGACCTGCTCCAGCAGGTCGATCTGGAGGCTGAACGTACCGAACTGGAGGAGCAGGTCAAGACCGGCAAGGGCCAGAAGCAAGCCCGCGCTGTCAAGCGTTTGAAGGTGGTCAGTGCGTTCATCCAGTCCGGCAACAAGCCCGAGATGATGGTCTTGGACGCCGTTCCGGTGATTCCGCCGGAGCTACGCCCGATGGTGCAGCTCGATGGTGGGCGCTTTGCGACCTCCGACCTCAACGACCTCTACCGTCGCGTGATCAACCGCAACAATCGCCTCAAGCGCTTGCTCGACCTCGGCGCGCCCGAGATCATCGTCAACAACGAGAAGCGCATGCTCCAAGAGGCCGTCGACGCGCTGTTCGACAACGGCCGTCGTGGTCGTCCCGTCACGGGGCCGGGCAACCGTCCGCTGAAGAGTCTCTCGGACATGCTTAAGGGCAAGCAGGGCCGCTTCCGCCAGAACCTGCTCGGCAAGCGCGTGGACTACTCCGGGCGCTCGGTGATCGTGGCCGGTCCATACCTGAAGCTGCACCAGTGTGGTCTGCCAAAGATCATGGCGCTGGAGCTGTTCAAGCCGTTCATCATGGCGCGGCTGGTCGAGCGCAAGTCTGCGCAGAACATCAAGGCCGCCAAGAAGATGGTCGACTCGATGATCGGCGAGGTGTGGGATGTGCTCGAGGAGGTCATCCACGAGCATCCGGTGCTGCTCAACCGCGCGCCTACGCTTCACCGTCTTGGCATCCAGGCGTTCGAACCGCTGTTGGTCGAGGGCAAGGCGATCCAGGTACACCCGCTGGTCTGTCACGCCTTCAACGCCGACTTCGACGGCGATCAGATGGCGGTCCACCTACCGCTGTCGGCCGAGGCTCAGGCGGAGGCGCGCATCCTGATGCTGTCCTCCAACAACATCCTCTCGCCGGCGCACGGGGCGCCGCTGGCGACGCCCACCCAGGACATGATCCTTGGTGCCTACTACCTCACCTATGGCCCCGAAGCCGACGAGCTGGCCAAGATCGACCGGGCCACCTACGAGCCCAGGCCGCACGTGTTCCGCACGGCGCAGGAGGCGGAGCTGTCCTACGAGGCCGGCGTCGTAAAGCTGCACGACATCGCCGAGTTTCGTCCGATGGGACGCGAGGGCGGCCACCTGTTGAGCACGGTTGGGCGGATCATCTACAACGACCGCATCGAGCGGGCGCTGGCCGAGGCGCTTGGCGATCAGTTCGACGCGTCCAAGTATGTGTACGTGAACCAGTCGATGAAGAAGCGCGACACCACGCGTCTGATCGACGCACTCGTGCAGAGCTACGGTGCCACCACGATCTCGCTGGTGCTCGACGCGTTCAAGGACCTCGGCTTCAAGTACGCAACGCAAGCCGGCATCACGATCTCAAAGAACGATGTCGTGATCCCGCCCGAGAAGCAGTCGATCCTCGACAAGTACGACAAGCTCGTGGGCGACATCACCGACCAGTACGACATGGGCCTGATCACCCAGGAGGAGCGCCACGAGGCGGTCGTGGAGAAGTGGAACGCCGCCACCGACGAGGTGGCCGAGGCGATGATCCAGAACCTCGACACGCTCAACCCCATCTTCATGATGGCCAACTCGGGCGCACGCGGCTCCTTCAAGCAGATCCGCCAGCTCGCAGGGATGCGCGGTCTGATGGCCAACCCTAAGGGCGAGATCATCGAGCGGCCGATCAAGTCCAACTTCATGGAGGGCCTGTCGGTGCTCGAGTACTTCATCTCAACGCACGGCGCGCGAAAGGGTCTGGCCGATACGGCTCTGAGAACCGCCGACTCGGGCTATTTGACCCGCCGTCTGGTGGACGTCGCTCAGGATGTGATCATCCGCGAGGTCGACTGCGGCACCGACGAACACATCGAGATGACCGTCTGGAACGACGGTCACGAACCCAACGAAAACCTCGTGGGGCGCACGGCCGCGCAGCCGATCACGACCAAGCGCGGGCGGATGCTCGCCGAGGGCGGCCAGGAAATCGGACGTCAGCAGCTCGCCGACATCGTCGAGGCATTCACCGACGACTACGAGAAGGGCGTGCGCGTGACCGTGCCGGTCCGCTCGGTGCTGAAGTGCAAGGCGCCCTCGGGTGTTTGCCAGGCCTGCTACGCCCGCGCGATGGCCACCGGTCAGACCGCCCAGATCGGCGATGCCGTTGGTATCGTCGCGGCGCAGTCGATCGGCGAGCCCGGCACGCAGCTGACGATGCGCACCTTCCACACCGGGGGCGTTGCCGGCGCGGACATCACGCATGGTCTGCCGCGCGTGGTCGAGCTCTTCGAGGCACGCAAGCCCAAGGGCTTGGCGAAGATCGCCGAGCAGGACGGTGTCGTGTCGATCGAGGAGACCGAGAAGGCGCTCACGGTCGTCATCACCGACGAGGCTGGCGAGGAGCATCGCCACGCCTTCCCACGGCGTACCCGGCTGTATGTGGCAAGCGGTGAGAAGATCGCGGCCGGCAAGCAGCTCAACGAGGGCTCGCTGTATCCGCACGAGCTCTTGGCGATCCGCGGGCGCACCGAGACCGAGCAATATCTGGTCAAGGAGGTGCAGGAGGTCTACAAGTCCCAGGGCGTGGACATCAACGACAAGCACATCGAGTTGATCGTGCGTCAGATGCTCAAGAAGGTCAGGGTCGACCAGAAGGGCGACACCGACTACCTGCCCGGACAGTTCGTGGATCGCTACGAATTCGCGACGGCCAACGACGCTGTGATCGCCAAGGGTGGCGAGACCGCTCAGTTCGAGGACATCATCCTCGGCATCACCAAGGCCTCCTTGAACACCGATTCGTTCCTCTCGGCGGCCTCCTTCCAGGAGACGACCAAGGTGCTCACCGATGCCTCGCTGGAGGGCAAGATCGATCGCCTCAATGGTCTCAAGGAGAACGTGATCATCGGCAAGCTGATTCCGGCCGCGACCGGGCTCAAGCGCTACCGGCGGATCGAGATCGAACCGTCTGAACCGCTGCCACGTGCGATTGACGACGTCGGTCTGCTCGATCAGGATGAGATCGCCGCCGAGCTCGGCCTGACCGACGGCGAAGCGCTCGGTACCGGATACGGAAGCGAGTTCGACGCTGACCTGGCATCGCTGGAGAAGATCGGCGCAGGCAGCTCAGACCCCGGTTTCGTGGAGGGGCTCGGCGATCTCGAGGTGCCCGAGGAGTCCGGCGAGTAGGGAAGGTCTCTCCTGGGGGATCTACTCCAAGTTCTGTTAGACGGGGGCGCACATGTGCGCCCCCGTTCCATATATAGGAGATGTATGGGTCGCCTACTCTGGGGCAAGCGCGAGCGCCCAGCGCTCGAGCGTCTGCGCCTCGGGTTCGGTGATCCCGCTCGCGGGCGCGGTCTGCACGAGCAGCGTGGGGGTCTCGCGCGCGGCCGCCCACGCGTGACAGGCGTCGTTGAACGCGTCATCGATCCACGCCAGCGGCCGACTGCCGGCATAGGCTTCAATCGCGTCGAGCTTCCAATGGGCGTTTGTGCGCCCCACCGAACGCTCGAAGCTGAGGTGGGGCAACCTCGGCAGGCCAAGCAGATGGGGGAGGTATTCGTTGGCCTTCTCTTCCCAGCCACTGGCCCACACCAGCTCGAACGCCGAAGACAGCCCGAGCAGGTGCTCGGCCGCCCTGGACGAAAGAAAGTGCGGTATGCCGTCGATCGAATGGAAAGACCCCTCGGGTCGCGCCCCGGCATGGGCGACCTCGAACCCAAACAGAGAGATAACGCCGTCGATGTCCACCAGCAGCAATGGCCGGCTTGGTTGTCGCAGCGTTAGGCGTTGCTTGTCTTTAGCTCGCACACAGGTATCCACCGGTAATCTGCCCGAGTCGCGTCGGTGCAGTAAAGCATCCTTCTCGTGCTGCCGATGGATGATCCCGTCCGGTTCTCCACCATGACTCTAGATCTAGGCATATTCCTCGCGCTCGGCTGCGCGTTCGTGGCCAACCTTGGCTTCTTCTACAAGTATCGGGGTGCCAACTCCGTTGCGCGCGTCGATGTACGCCATCCGCTGCGCTCGATCCGCGCTCTCTTCTCCTCCAAGTGGTTCGCGATCGGCATGATCGTTGCGACGGCCTCCTGGATCCTGCACGTGGCGGCTCTGGCGCTCGCGCCAATGTCGGTCGTTCAGGTCGCGCTTGCCGCCGGAGTGGTGCTGATCGCCGTGATGGCCGATCGCATGTTCGGCTTCAAGGTCGGGCCGCGCCAGTGGCTCGGACTGTGGTTGATGGCAGCCGGCCTGGTGCTGCTCGGGTTGACCCTGCCAGCCATGCACGGAGCACACTCCCAGTTCTCCGACCCCGCGATGATCTCATTCGAGGCCGGGCTGTTTGGTCTCGGTGGCCTGCTCATCATGGGCCCCCGCATTGGTGGTCCGGTCGAGCACCACGGAATGATGCTCGGCGCGGCCTCGGGAATTCTGTTCGGTGTCTCCGACACATCGATCAAGGCGCTGACTGGCATCGTGGGTGCCCACGGGCCGATTGCCGTCTTGCTCAGTCCCTGGCTGGCGGTCGCCGTGCTTGCATCGATCCTCGCGTTCTATGCCTCCGCGCGTGGCCTGCAGGATGGCGAAGCTGTGCCCGTGATCGCGGTGACCGGGACTGCCGCCAACATCGCCGGGATCGCGGGGGGAATCGTCGTGTTTGGCGATCCAATGCCGGGCAGCACCATCGGGATCGTGTTTCAGTCGCTTGCATTCGTGCTTGTGCTCGTCGCGGCGGCACTGATGCCGGCACCCGTGCGCTCCGCCGGTCTGCGCGCTCAGGCGTGAGCGCGTCTGTGCGGTTGACGCCTGCGCCCACGTTCAGCCGGCGGGCGGGCTCGGCAATCCAGAGCTCTACGGGACCCGCTCG
The DNA here is from genome assembly GCA_963715765.1 of uncultured Solirubrobacterales bacterium. Lineage (GTDB taxonomy): Bacteria > Actinomycetota > Thermoleophilia > Solirubrobacterales > Solirubrobacteraceae > Palsa-744. Next base: position 1,084,556 of record OY970270.1, on the reverse strand, counting down.
GTCGCCGCGATGCCGACACTGCTAGGATCTCCAGCCGAATGCCGACCACCTCGCAACTAGTGCGCAAGGGCCGCGTGGCCCCGAAGAAAAGCTTGCAACCCCCGGCCTGAAGTCGGGCAAGGGCCGCAAGAAGAAGGTTGCCGCGCCGCAGCGGCGTGGGGTGTGCACGCGCGTGTACACGACAACCCCGAAGAAGCCTAACTCCGCCCTGCGCAAGGTTGCGCGTGTGCGTATCGCCGGCTCGATCGAGGTAACCGCCTACATTCCCGGCGAGGGCCACAACCTGCAGGAGCACTCGGTCGTGCTCGTGCGCGGTGGTCGCGTCAAGGATCTTCCTGGTGTGCGCTACAAGGTTGTGCGCGGCACGCTCGACGCCGCCGGCGTGAGCGACCGCAAGAAGGCCCGCTCGCAGTACGGCGTGAAGAAGAAGTAATCACAAGATGCCACGCCGCGCAGCCGCCCAGGTCCGTCCAGTGGACGCCGACCCAATACACCGCTCGAAGTTGGTGCAGCAGATCATCAACAAGGTGATGCTCGACGGCAAGAAGTCCACCGCCGAGCGGATCGTCTACGACGCGCTTGCCGTGCTGGCCGAGCGCAGCGACAAGGATCCGATCGAGCAACTGGAGATCTCCATCAAGGCGCTCACGCCGGCGCTTGAGGTTCGCTCCCGTCGTGTGGGGGGCGCCACCTATCAGGTGCCGGTCGAGGTGCCCGCCCGTCGTGCCCGCACGCTTGCGGTGCGCTGGCTGGTCGAGTTTGCCCGCAACCGTCGCGAGAAGACAATGGCCCAGCGCCTGGCCAACGAGCTGATGGATGCCCAGTCCCAGCAGGGCGGTGCCTACAAGCGCAAGGACGACATCTACCGCATGGCCCAGGCCAATAAGGCCTTCGCCCACTACCGCTGGTAGAGCCCGTCGCGCCGCGTCGGCGCCTGTGTGACGCACAACACATAGAGGGGCCTTGAAGAAAGAAGGTTTGGTACCTAACCTTTCGGTACCAAATGTCTTCGCGCGATCGAGTGATAGAGCAGACCGACCACCACGCTTCGGCACATATAGAGCGTCACGTGTGGGTCGTGTGCGGCGTGGTGATCCTCGGGATGATCATGTCGATCCTCGACACGACGATCGTCAACGTTGCGCTGCACACGCTCTCCCACGATCTCCACAGTCCGCTGTCTCAGGTGCAATGGGTGATCACGGGCTATCTGCTCTCGCTCGCGGCCGTGATCCCAGTCACGGGCTGGGCGGCGCGACGCTTCGGTGCCAAGCAGGTCTATATGACGTCCTTGGTGCTTTTCACCATCGGCTCCGCGCTGTGTGGCCTTGCCAATTCGACGACCTCTTTGGTCGTTTTCCGTGTCCTGCAGGGCGCGGGCGGCGGCATGATCATGCCTGTCGCGATGATGATCATGGCCCAGGTCGCCGGGCCACAGCGGATGGGTCGGGTCATGGGCTATGTCTCGATGCCGGCAATGATCGCGCCGATCCTAGGTCCGGTCGTTGGAGGCTTGATCCTCGAGAACCTGCACTGGTCGTGGATCTTCTTCGTCAACGTCCCGATCGGTGTGATCGCCTTCACGCTCGGTTGGCGGATGCTGCCACACACCGATTCCGGTGAGGCCGGCAGCCTGGACATCCTGGGTCTGGCGATCCTCCCAGCCGGCTTCGCGGCCTTTATATACGGGATCAGCGAGCTCGGCTCGGGTTCCGCGTTGGGCTCGGGCAAAGTCGTCGTGCCGTGCATAGTTGGGGTCATATTGACCGTGGTGTTCTGTTTCCATGCTCTGCGTGTCGAGCGTCCCCTCTTGGACATCCGCATGTACGCAAACCGTGTGTTCGCGGGTGCCGCGTTCACCAACTTCGGTCTCGGTGCTGCGCTGTTCGGGGCGATGATCCTGGTGCCGCTCTACTATCAGGAAGTGCGCGGGGAGAGCGTCATTAACACGGGCCTGCTAACCGGCCCGCAGGGCATCGGCGCGCTGATCGCGATGCCGCTGGCCAGCCGCCTCACCCAGCGCTTCGGCGGTGGGCGCGTGGCGATGTGCGGCGTATCGCTGCTTTGCATCAGCACGGTGCCGTTTACGTTCATCGGCGCCAACACGTCGATCGTGGCGATCTCGCTGGTGCTGGTTGTGCGTGGCCTGAGCATCGGCCTGTGCTTCATGCCGGCGATGAGCGCCGCCTTCTCGGCGATGCGTCCCGATCAGATCTCCGACGCCACACCGCAGATCAACGCTCTGCAGCGTACCGGCGGCGCGATCGGAACGGCGGTGCTCGCCGTCGTGCTACAACGCGCAGGGGTTCACGCTCGCACCCCTGAGGAGCTTGCGGGCGCGTTTGACACCGCCTACTGGTGGGCACTCGGGATAGCCGCCCTGTCGCTGATTCCCTGCCTAATGCTGCTGCGTGCTGAGCGTCCCCAAACAGAGACAGAGCCGCTTGCGGGACAACCCGAGGCACTCGCGGACGCGGTCGGCGTCTAGCGACACCCAGCCGCGATGTCCGGAGTCACCGAACTACCCGTGAAGGACTCCCGCGAGGAGTGGCAGGCCGAGCTGCTCGATCTCGGGAAGGCCTTTCGTCGTGTGTTTCGCAGCCTGCGCCGCCTTCGTGGGCGCGACACCCATCTGATCGGCTCGGAGGTCAGCCACGCCCAGATGGAACTCCTGATCGAGCTGAGCGAGCGGGGACCTCTATCGGCCAGGGATCTGGCCGCCGCGGCCCATCTCACGCCCGCGACGGTAACGCAAATGCTCGACCACCTCGCCGCTTGCGGTCATGTCGAGCGCACTCGCTCCGATGCTGATCGTCGGGTCGTCGTGACGTGCCTCAGCGCCCAGGGGGAAGACAAGGTGCAGGCCAAGCGCGCCGTCTGGCAAGAGCGCTGGGAGAGGATCCTCGCCGACGTTGACGCAGAGGATCTACGCGTGACCACACGCGTGTTGCAGCGGCTTAACGAGGTGTTCGAGGACACGCCGGACGCGGGCGTGTGCGAGGACGAGGAATAGCCACCGCAGGGTCCTTGCAACGCTCGCATGTGAGCCGTGGCCGGGGTAGATAGCTCTGCTATAGTCGGCCTCCGCCTGCCGGGTAGGCCCTGCCATCGGCGAGGCAGTGTTCAACATGGAGACCACGATTAGATAACTGAAGCGAATGCCCGACGATCGGTAGCGCATGGGCCCGAGGGGCCCATTTTTTTGCCCTCAGCGCCACCGTTGCACAGCTCGTCGAGGCTTCCGCCACGCCCAGCACCAACCGTTTTCAATCACCCAAACATGCCCCGCAAGTTCCCACTTCTAAAGACCCGCAACATCGGGATCATGGCCCACATCGACGCGGGCAAGACCACGACGACCGAGCGCATCCTCTACTACACGGGGCGCACCTACAAGATCGGCGAGGTGCACGAGGGCGCTGCGGTGATGGACTGGATGGAACAGGAGCAGGAGCGCGGCATCACGATCACCTCGGCTGCCACCACCGCCGAGTGGGACGGCCACCGCATCAACATCATCGACACTCCGGGCCACGTCGATTTTACCGTTGAGGTCGAGCGCTCCCTGCGTGTGCTCGATGGCGCCATCGCCCTGTTTGACTCCGTTGCCGGAGTCGAGCCCCAGTCCGAGACGGTCTGGCGCCAGGCCGACAAGTACCACGTGCCGCGCATCGCCTACATCAACAAGATGGACCGCACGGGCGCCGACTTCGAGCAGGGCGTACAAACGATGATCGACCGGCTCGGCGCGCACCCCGTCCCGATCCAGCTGCCGATCGGCGCCGAGGGCGATTTCGTGGGTGTCATCGATCTCGTCAAGATGAAGGCGATCCTCTACAAAGACGAGCTCGGCACCGAGCAGGAAGAGGTCCAGATCCCCGAGTCGCTGCTCGAAGCTGCCGAGGTCGCTCGCGAACACCTGCTGGAGGAGGTCTCTCACTACGATGACACTCTGCTCGAGTTGATCCTCGAGGAGGCCGAGGTGCCGCAGAATGTTCTCAAGCAGGCGATCCGCAAGGCCACCCTCTCGACCAAGCTGACTCCGGTTCTGTGCGGCTCCTCGTTCAAGAACAAGGGCGTGCAGCCGCTGCTCGACGCCGTCGTCGACTACCTGCCCTCGCCGCTTGACGTGCCGGCGATCGTCGGCAGCGAACCGGTCAAGGGCGATGGCGAGGAACCGCAGATCGAGCGCCACGCCGACGACTCCGAGCCCTTTACCGCGCTCGCCTTCAAGATCATGGCCGACCCCTACGTCGGCAAGCTCACCTATTTCCGCGTCTACTCCGGGAAACTCGAGGCCGGCTCGCGCGTCTTGAACGTCAACAGCGGTCGCTCCGAGCGCATCGGGCGCATCCTCATGATGCACGCCAACGAGCGCGAGGAGGTCTCCGAGGTGTACGCCGGTGATATCGCCGCCGCGGTCGGCATCAAGCAGGTCATCACCGGCGACACGCTGGCGGCACCGGATGCACCCATAAAGCTCGAGAACATCACCTTCCCCGAGCCCGTTATCAAGGTGGCCGTCGAGCCCAAGACGAAGGTCGATCAGGAGAAGATGTCCGTTGCCCTGGGTCGCCTCGCCGAGGAGGACCCCACCTTCCAGGTACGCACCAACGAAGAAACAGGCCAAACCGAGATTTCGGGCATGGGCGAGCTGCACCTCGAAGTGCTCGTCGACCGTATGAAGCGCGAGTTCGGCGTCGAGGCAAACGTCGGGCGCCCGCAGGTCTCCTACCGCGAGACGATCCGTGGCACGGTCGAGAAGATCGAGGGCAAGTTCGTGCGCCAGACCGGCGGCTCGGGCCAGTTCGGCGTCGTCTACATCGACATGGAGCCCGCCCCGGGCGAGGGCTTTGACTTCGTCAACAAGATCAAGGGTGGAGCGATCCCCTCGGAATACATCCCGGCTGTGGAGAAGGGCGTCGAGGAGGCCTTGGAGAACGGCGTCAAGGCCGGCTACCCAATGGTCGACGTGCGCGTCACACTGGTGGATGGCAAGTACCACGACGTGGACTCCTCGGAGATCGCTTTCAAGGTCGCTGGCTCGATCGCTCTCAAGGAGGCCGCCAAGCGCGCCAAGCCGGTGCTCTTGGAGCCTGTGTTTGCGGTCGAGGTCGTCACTCCAGAGGACTTCATGGGCGACGTGATGGGCGATCTATCCCGTCGCCGTGGACATCTGCAAGGCTCCGAGCAGCGCGGCAACGCGCTCGCGATCCACGCCAAGGTCCCCTTGAGCGAGATGTTCGGGTACGCCACCGACCTGCGTTCCAATACGCAGGGCAGGGCCAACTACACAATGCAGTTCGAGGGGTACGAGGAGGTACCGCCGAACATCGCTGAGAAGATCATCGAGCAGCGCACAGGAGAGCCCGTACCCGCTTGATCGCGGGCGCGAGTGAAGTCCTCACAGCAGGCAGCAGTCAAGAAAATCCCCATTTAGATAGATTTCCCAGGTTCGCCCTTCCAGCGGCGAACATCCAAGTCGATTTAGGAGCGAACACAAGTGGCGAAGGAGAAGTTCGAGCGCGACAAGCCGCACGTCAACGTCGGCACCATCGGTCACATCGACCATGGCAAGACCACGCTGACCGCTGCCATCACAACGGTGCTGGCGGAGAAGATGGGCGGCGAAGCCCGTAGCTTCGAGGAGATCGACAACGCTCCTGAGGAGAAGGAGCGCGGGATCACCATCGCCACATCGCACGTCGAGTACCAGACAGAGAACCGTCATTACGCGCACGTCGACTGCCCCGGGCACGCCGACTACGTCAAGAACATGATCACCGGCGCCGCTCAGATGGACGGGGCGATTCTGGTGGTCTCTGCCGCTGATGGGCCGATGCCCCAGACGCGCGAGCACATCCTGCTCGCCCGCCAGGTGGGCGTCCCCTACATTGTCGTGTTCCTCAACAAGGCCGACATGGTCGATGACGATGAGCTGATGGAATTGGTCGAGGTCGAGGTGCGCGAGCTTCTCTCCGAGTACGACTTCCCCGGCGATGACATTCCGTTCATCACGGGCTCGGCACTGAAGGCATTGGAAGGCGACGAGGAGTACAAGGGCAAGATCATCGAGCTTGCCGCGGCGCTCGACAGCTACATCCCACAGCCCGTGCGCGAGCTCGACAAGCCCTTCCTGATGCCTGTCGAGGACGTGTTCACGATCACCGGCCGCGGCACCGTCGCAACCGGTCGCGTGGAGCAGGGCATAGTCAACACCGGCGACACCGTCGAGATCGTGGGAGTCCACGACACCACGACCACGGTTGTCACAGGCGTTGAGATGTTCCGCAAGATCCTCGACCAGGGTCAGGCGGGTGACAACGTGGGTTGTCTGCTGCGTGGCACCAAGCGCGAGGAGATCGAGCGTGGGCAGGTGCTGTGCAAGCCCGGCTCTATCACCCCACACACCAAGTTCAAAGCTGAGGTCTACATCCTCAAGAAGGAGGAGGGTGGTCGTCACACTCCGTTCTTCACGGGCTACCGGCCGCAGTTCTACTTCCGCACGACCGACGTCACCGGTGTGGCAAAGCTGCCTGACGGCGTCGAGATGGTCATGCCGGGCGACAACGTCCAGATGGAGATCGAGCTGATCCAGCCGATCGCCATGGATCAGGGCCTGCGTTTCGCCATCCGAGAGGGTGGGCGCACGGTTGGCTCGGGCGTGGTCACCGAGATCATCGAGTAGTACAAAGGGCGCCTCGGATCATCGGGGCGCCCGTTCATTGGCAGTCAGATACGACGAACAAGCTCCGCCGGCAGGCGCTGTAAGGAGCCGGATTCCTTCCGCGGGGTCGACCCTTTATCACGTATGCGCAGCGGTATGGGCAAGGTTGCCCAGCACAGCAGCGACAGCATCCACACGACACGAACCGACGAAAGACACGACCAGAGTAAATCCAGATGGCAGCCGCAACTCAAAACAAGATCCGCATCCGACTCAAGGCCTACGACACCTCCGCGATCGAGTCAGCCGCAAAGGAGATCGTGGAGACCGCCGCGCGCACCGGCGCCACCGTGTCGGGCCCCGTTCCGCTGCCCACGGAGAAGAACGTCTACTGCGTGATCCGCTCGCCGTTCAAGGACAAGGATTCGCGCGAGCACTTCGAGATTCGCACACACAAGCGGCTGATCGACATCCACCAGCCGAGCCCCAAGACGGTCGACTCGCTGCAGCGCCTCGACAACCTTCCCGCGGGCGTTGACATCGAGATTCGCCTCGCCACTTAGACCCTGATGCCAGCAATTCTCGCCAAGAAGCTGGGAATGACCCAGGTCTTCCAGGACGACGGTAGCGTCGCCCGCGTGACCGTGCTCGAGGCTGGCCCTTGCCCGGTGACCGCTGTCCGAACCGTCGAGCGCGACGGCTATGACGCCGTGCAGCTCGCCTTCGGGCAGACCAAGGAGAAGCATCTCTCAAAGCCCGAGCTCGGGCATCTGAAGAAGGCTGACGCCGCTCCGATGCGCCACCTCGTGGAGTTTCGCGATGAGGCCGCGGATCTGCAGCTGGGCCAGTCGGTGACAGTCGATTCCTTCCAGGTCGGAGGGCGCGTAAAGATCGCCGGCGTCTCCAAGGGCAAGGGCTTCCAAGGCACGGTCAAACGACACAACTTCAAACGCGGTCCGGTCTCTCACGGCTCGCACAACGTGCGTGCACCTGGTTCGATCGGCGCCTCCGCCGATCCGGCGCGCGTCCGTCCCGGTATTCGTGGGCCGGGTCAGATGGGCAATAAGCGCGCGACCCAGCCGGGCCTTGAGATCGTGGCCGTCGATCCACAGAAGAACCTTATGCTCGTGCGCGGGTCGGTCCCCGGGCCGCGCGGTGGCGTCGTGGAGGTGCGTGGCGATGCCTGACGCGCCCGTGCTCAGCCCGGCGTCTGGCGCAGACGCATCACAGAAGGCAAAGCTCGAGGACGCGGCTTTCGGAGCTGCATTCCACGGACCGCTGGTGCATCAGAGCGTGCGTGCCGAGCAGGCCGCTCGGCGGCGCGGTACCGCGGCCACCAAGACCCGCGGGATGGTCTCCGGCGGAGGCGCCAAGCCCTGGCGCCAGAAGGGCACGGGACGCGCTCGTGCCGGCTCCAGCCGCTCACCGATTTGGACCGGCGGTGGAGTCGTGTTCGGCCCCCAGCCACGCTCCTACACATTCAAGGTCAACCGCAAGGAGCAGCGCGCAGCGTTGCGCAGCGCCCTCTCTCTGCACGCACAGCGCGGCTCGCTGGCGGTACTCGATGCCACCGCCTTCAAGGCGCCAAAGACCAGTGAGGCCCACGATCTGCTCGACGACTGGAACCAGCCACAGCCAACGCTTGTTGTGCTCGGCGCCGAGGAGTCCGCGGCGGCGCTGTCGTTTCGCAACCTCGCCCGCGTAGCAGTGCTCACGCCCGAAGACGTCGGTGTTGCCGACCTGCTTGGAGCCGCCTCGCTGCTTGTATCCGAGGCGGCGCTCCCGCTGCTCACCGCGCGAGTCGAGTCCGCCGCGAAGGAGAAAGCCTGATGGACAGCTCACAGGTGATCATCAAGCCCGTGCTCTCCGAGAAGAGCTACGTGCTCTCCGCGGCGGGCAAGTACACCTTCCGCGTTCACCCTGACGCCCACCGCACGCAGATTCGTCAGGCTGTCGAGTCGTTGTTCGACGTTCATGTGGTCGAGGTACGCACGCTCAGCGTCAAGTCCAAGCCCAAGCGTCGCGGTGTCACGCGTGGCCGCACACGTGCTTGGAAGAAGGCGATCGTCGAGGTGCGCAGCGGCGAGAGCATCCCGATCTTCCAAGGCCTAGAGGGCCTTCAGGACTAGGAGCCACCGATGCCAATTCGCAAGCCCAAGCCCACGAGCCCCGGTCGGCGCTTCTCCTCCTACCCAGACTTCGCCGAGGTCACCAAGACAGAGCCAGAGCGCACGCTTGTGGAAGGACTGAAGAAGAGCGGCGGACGCAACGCCCACGGCCGCAAGACGTCACGCCACCGTGGCGGCGGCGCCAAGCGGCTGTATCGGCGGATCGACTTCAAGCGTCGCAAGGACGGTGTGCCCGCGAAGGTCGCCGCGATCGAGTACGACCCCAATCGCTCCTCCTATATCGCGCTGCTGCACTACGCCGACGGCGAGAAGCGCTACATTCTCGCGCCCCAGCGTCTTACTGTCGGGATGACCGTCTCTTCAGGCGACAGCGCCGAGATCGCGGTCGGCAACTGCATCGCGCTCTCGCGTATGCCCGTCGGTACCGTGATCCACAACGTCGAGTTGCAGCCCGGTCGCGGCGGACAGATGGCCCGCTCCGCCGGTGCGTCGGTCCAGCTGATGGCCAAGGACGGCGACATGGCCACGCTGCGCCTCCCCTCCGGTGAGATGCGCCTGGTGCGCGCCGAGTGCCGTGCCACCGTTGGCACGATCGGCAACGCCGAGCATCAGAACGTGAAGATCGGCAAGGCCGGACGCAAGCGCCACATGGGCGTGCGCCCGCAAACACGCGGGGTTGCGATGAACCCGGTAGACCATCCGCATGGCGGTGGCGAGGGCTCCACGACTGCCGGTCGTCATCCGGTCACGCCGTGGGGCGTGCCGACGCTTGGTTACCGCACGCGCAAGAAGAACAAGGCCTCTGACAAGTACATCGTGCGCGGCCGCAGGCGAGGGAAGGGTAAGCAAAGATGAGCCGTTCGAGCAAGAAGGGTCCGTGGGTCGAAGAGCGCTTGATGGCGCGTATCGAGGCCATGAACGCCGCCAACACGCGCAAGATGATCAGAACCTGGTCGCGCGCCTCCACGATCTTCCCCGAGATGGTGGGCCATACCCTTGCGGTGCACGACGGCAAGAAGCATGTGCCCGTGTTCATCAGCGAGTCGATGGTCGGCCACAAGCTCGGCGAGTTCGCTCCCACGCGCATGTTCCGCGGTCATGCTGGCTCCGGGAAGGTGAGATGAGCGCCGAGAAGCCCACCGACGAGCAGCCACCCGAGGGCGAGGAGCAGGCCAAGGCCAAGCCGGTTGCCGCGAAGGAGCCCACGGCTGAGAAGCCGGCTGCTGCAAAGCCAGCCGCGAAGAAGCCCGCGGCCAAGGCTGTCGCCGAGGATGAGTCCGCTGGTGCGGAGGAGAAGCCAGCGGCGAAGAAGCCCGCTGCCAAGAAGCCCGCTGCCAAGAAGCCTGCGGCAGAGAAGTCAGCGACCGAGAAGACCGATGCCGCCAAGGTCGAGAAGACCGATGCCGCCAAGGTCGAGAAGACCGATGCCGCCAAGGTCGAGAAGACCGATGCCGCCAAGGTCGAGAAGACCGATGCCGCCAAGGTCGAGAAGCCGGCTGTCACGGAGGATGCCGAGAAGCCGGCTACCACCGCTCGTCGCGAGTCCAAGGCGGTGGCTCCGGTGCCACGCAGCAAGGTTGTCCGCGCGCAGGCACGCTACGTGCGCACCTCGGCGCGCAAGGCGCGCATGGTGTGCGGACACCTGCGAGGCAAGTCTGTAGATGAGGCACGCGCTATCCTCGCTTTTACCCCTCGTGAGGTGGCGCGCGACTGGAGCAAGTTGTTGGAGTCCGCGGTCGCCAACGCGGAGAACAACCACGAGCTGATCGAGGACGATCTGCTCATTCGCGAGGCATACGCCGACGAGGGGCCGACGATCAAGCGCTTTCGGCCGCGCGCGCAGGGACGAGCGACGCCGATCCGCAAGCGCACCAGCCATCTGACGATCACACTGACGCCCAAGCCGTAGGCACGGGCCGAGAAACCAAGACAGGATTTCGAGAAGACATGGGTCAAAAGGTTCATCCAGAGGCAATGCGCGTGGGGTATATCCACGACTGGAAGTCCAACTGGTTCAACGAGCGTCATTTCGCTGAGTATCTGGCCGAGGACATCAAGATCCGCGAGCACATCGTGGACAAGCTTGCGCACGCTGGCCTGTCGGATATCACGATCCGCAAGGACTCAAACGACCTTGAGGTCAACATCCACACCGCCCGCCCCGGCATCGTGATCGGCAAGTCGGGCGCCGAAGTGGATGCGCTGCGGCGCGACTTGCACAAGATGACCTCCAAGCAGATCAAGGTCAATATCCTTGAGATCAAGCGTCCCGAGCTCGACGCCAAGCTCGTGGCCCAGTCGATCGCCGAGCAGCTGCAAAACCGCGTCGCTTTCCGTCGCGCGATGAAGCGCGCGCTCACAAGCGCGATGCGCTCGGGCGCCAAGGGCGTCAAGGTCCAGGTGTCCGGCCGGCTCGGGGGCGCGGAGATGGCGCGCACAGAGAGCTACTCCGACGGTCGCGTGCCGCTGCACACGATGCGCGCCGATATCGACTACGGCTTCTACGAGGCTCGCACCACCTTCGGGCGGATCGGCGTGAAGTGTTGGGTCAACAAGGGCGAGATCATGCCCGAGGGCTACACCGGCGCTGACCTCACAGACATGAGCGCGCCCGCTCCGCCAAGCGGCGATCGCGACGGCCGCGATGGACGCGACGGCCGTGGTCGAGGACGTGGCGGGTCGGGTGGGCCCGGATCTGGTCGCGGCGGTCAGGGTGGCGGTGGCCGAGGTGGTCCAGGTGGCGGTCGGGGCGCGGGTGGCGGTGGCCGTGGTGGTCCAGGTGGTGGTCGCGGTCCAGGTGGTGGTCGCGGTCCCGGTGGTCCGGGCGGCGGGGGTCGCGGTCCTGGTGGCGGCGGTCGTGGGGCCGGCGGACCAGGAGCCGGCGATCGAGGTGGAATGCGCTGATGCTCTCACCCAAGCGTGTAAAGCACCGCAAGCAGCACCGTGGCCGTCGCCGCGGGCTCTCGCGCGGTCAGGTCAAGGTTCAGTTCGGCGAGTATGGCCTGAAGTCGCTTGAGCAGGGCTGGCTCACTAACCGCCAGATCGAGGCCGCGCGTATCGCGATGACTCGTAAGATCAAGCGTGGTGGGAAGGTGTGGATCAACGTGTTCCCCGACAAGCCGGTAACCAAGAAGCCGGCCGAGACGCGCATGGGATCGGGCAAGGGCAACCCAGAAGGCTGGGTTGCCGTGGTCAAGCCCGGACGTGTCATGTTCGAGCTCGCCGGCGTGCCAGAGCCGCTCGCGCGCGAAGCGATCCGGCTCGCGGCGCACAAGCTTCCCGTCAAATCCAAGTTTGTGCTGCGTGAGGACTGAAACGGTTATGAAGGCCAAGGAGATCAGGGACATGCCCGCCGAAGAACTCGCCGAGCAGATAGCGACGCTTCGCAAGGACCTGTTTGGCAAGCGTTTCGCCAACGCGACCGGCGAGCTCGAGGACACCGCTGGGGTTCGACGTGCACGGCGGGAGCTGGCACGCGCGCTCACCGTGTCCCACGAACGAGTGCTGGCCGCTGAGCGTGGCAACGAGAATCGATAAGCCGAGCACGAAGACTGAAATGGATAGAGATGGCTGACGAGACAAACAACGATGTGCCCCAGGACGCCGAGGTTGCGGCCGAGGTGAGCGAGCAGGCTCAGCCCGAGCGGGTCGCTTCTCCAGAGCCCACGGCGGCTCCCGCCGAGCCGGCTGAGCAGCTTTCGTCCAAGGAGCGCCGCCGCCGTGCGCGCTCCACCCACACAGGCGACGCACGCACCTCACGTACACCGGAGGAGCGCCACGCCGAGCGCGTCGCCGAGCGGCGCACGAAGGCCATCCGGCGTCGCGCGCGACGCCTTCAGGAACGCGCCAAGGCGGTCGAGCGCCGGGCCACTGCTCCCGCTCGCGAGCCGCTTGCGCCGGTGCATGCTCCCCGTCGAGGGTGCGCGCAAGGTACGTCAGGGGATTGTCGTATCCAGTAAGGCCGACAAGACGATCACCGTGCGTATCGATGTGGCACGTCGTCACCGCCGCTACGAGAAGATCGTGCGCAGCTCCAGCACCCTGCATGCTCACGATGAGAACAACGAGGCTCACGAGGGCGATGTTGTGCAGGTGATCGAGAGCCGTCCGCTATCGCGCACCAAGCGCTGGAGGCTGGTTGACGTTTTGGAGAAGGCGCGATGATTCAAAACGAGACACGGCTTCGGGTGGCCGACAACACGGGTGCGCGCGAGATCCTTTGTATCCGCGTAAAGGGCGGCTCCAGGCGGCGCTATGCGTTCGTGGGGGATGTCATCACCGCGACCGTCAAGCAGGCCAATCCCCACGGTGCCGTCAAAAAGGGCGACGTGGTCACGGCCGTGGTGGTGCGCACCAAGAAGCCGTTCGGTCGCGACGACGGTACCTACATCTCCTTCGATGACAACGCCGCGGTGATCATCGACGACCAGAACAACCCCCGCGGCACGCGTGTGTTCGGACCGGTGGCGCGCGAACTTCGCGATCGCAACTTCATGAAGATCGTCTCGCTTGCGCCGGAGGTGCTCTAGCGATGGCTCGCACCAAGACACCCGCGAAGCGCCCCGTACTCAGGGTGCGTTCCGGCGACCACGTTCAGGTGATGGCGGGCAAGGACCGTGGCAAGCAGGGCCGCATATTGCGCGTTGAGCTCGCTAACGAACGCGTATACGTCGAGGGCCTGAACATGGTCAAGCGCCATATGCGTCCCCAGCAGGTCGCCGATACCCAGCGCGGGCAAACCGTCGGTGGTGTGATCGAGCGCGAGGGCCCGATTCACGTCTCCAACGTGATGCTGCTCGATCCCAGGGACAGCAAGCCCACCCGGATCGGCGTCGAGCGCGAGAACGGCAAGCGCTATCGGGTTGCCAAGCGTTCGGGAACAAGACTCGACTGACAGGCACGAGGATGACCACCGCCCAAACATCACGCTTGAAAGCACGCTATCTAGAGGAGATTCGCCCTACGCTGATCGAGCGCTTCGGCCATTCCTCGCCGATGCAGGCACCCAAGCTCGAGAAGATCACCCTCAACATGGGGGTGGGTGACGCCAAGCAGGACTCCAAAGTGCTCAAGGCTGCCACCGAGCAACTTGCGACGATCGCTGGTCAGCAGCCGAACGTGCGCCGTGCGCGCAAGTCGATCGCGGCGTTCAAGCTGCGCGAGGGGATGCCCGTCGGCGTCGCCGTCACGCTCAGAGCCGAGCGCGGCTACGAGTTCCTCGACCGGCTCACCTCGATCGCGATCCCCCGCATCCGCGACTTCCGTGGTCTGAACCCAAGGTCATTCGACGGCCACGGCAACTACACGATGGGCGTTCGCGAGCAGATCATCTTCCCGGAGATCGACTACGACTCGATCGATCAGATCAGGGGCATTGACATCACGATCACCACCAGCGCAAAGGGCGATGTCGAAGCGTTTGCCCTACTACAAGCGCTCGGGATGCCCTTCGCCACCCAAGGGCGGCCCGCCGGCTTCGACCAGGATTCAGGCGCCGATGAGTCAGGCGCCGACAGCTCAGAGAACGGGAGTGACGACTGATGGCCAAGACCTCGCTACGCGTCAAGCAGGCGCGTCCGCCAAAGTTCAAGACACGTGCATATACTCGCTGCAACCGCTGTGGCCGCCCGCACTCGGTTTATCGCAAGTTCGGGCTTTGCCGCATCTGCTTGCGCGAGCTGGCGCACAACGGTCAGATACCGGGGATGACGAAGTCCTCCTGGTAGGCGCAACGTCCTTTCAAGAACCACTTCAGATCAGAGCACGCCATGTCAATGACAGATCCAATAGCCGATTTCCTCACGCGCATCCGCAACGCGATCCATGCTGCGCATGAGACCGTCGACATTCCCGCCTCCACGCTGAAGGCGGAGATCGCACGCATCCTCGTCGAGCAGGGCTACATCGACTCTTGGGCAGTGCGCCCGGCACGCGACGGCGATGCCGGTCAGCTGATCGAAATCCGTCTGAAGTACACCGACGACCGTCGCTCTGCGATCTCCGGTCTACGGCGTGTCTCGCGCCCGGGTCGACGTACCTATGTGGAGGCGACACGCATTCCAAAGGTGCTCGGCGGCATGGGAACTTCGATCGTGTCCACCTCGCGCGGCGTGATGACAGGCCACGACGCGCGCGCCGCCGGCGTTGGTGGCGAGGTCCTCGCGCAGGTCTGGTAGGTCTGAAGTCATGTCGAGAATCGGTAGACAACCAATCCCTGTGCCATCGGGCGTAACCGTCGCGATCGAGCCCGAGTCGGTTAGCGTGAAGGGTCCCAAGGGCGAGCTATCCGAGCGCATCCCGCGTGACATCGAAGTGGCACAGGACGGCGAGCGACTGCTCGTGTCGCGTCCTACCGATCGCGGTGAGCATCGTGCGCTGCACGGCCTCACGCGCTCGCTTGTGGCCAACATGGTTCAGGGTGTCACCACCGGCTACGAGAAGCGCTTGGAGATCCAGGGCGTGGGCTATCGCGCCCAGCTAAAGGGCAAGAACATCGAGCTTGCGGTGGGCTACTCCCATCCGGTGCCGATCGAGGCGCCTCCAGGCATCGAATTCGAGGTTCCCCAGCCCACTAGGATCGTCGTGAAAGGCATCTCAAAGCAGCAGGTCGGCGAGATCGCCGCGATCATCCGCAAGCAGCGCCCGCCGGAGCCCTACAAGGGTAAGGGCATCCGCTACGAGGGTGAGTATGTCCAGCGCAAGGTCGGCAAGCGCGCATGACCGTCCTCACCAAGGAGACCCGTCGTCTCAAACGGCGTCGCCGTGTGCGCGCGAAGGTGTCCGGTACCGCTGCACGCCCGCGCGTGTCGGTGTTTCGCTCCAATCGCGGCCTTTCGGCGCAACTGGTGGATGATGCGAGCGGTCGCACGTTGGCCGCCGTGCACTGGTATGAGCTCGAGTTGCGTAAGCTTGCAAGCCTCGAGCGGACCAAGCGCTCGGGAGAGCTGATGGCCGAGCGCGCGAAAGCGGCAGGTGTCTCGGAGGTTGTGTTCGATCGTGGCGGCTACCGCTACCACGGCCATGTGCGCGCGTTCGCCGAGGCGATCCGCGAGGCAGGCATAACCGTCTAGGCTCGGTTCCCCGCTACCCTCTCTCACTCTTATGAATTCAGATCGATCAGTCAACGCAGGCAGCCTCGACCTCCAGGAGCGCGTGGTGGAGATCAACCGCGTCGCCAAGGTCGTAAAGGGCGGTAGGCGCTTCTCCTTCACGGCACTGGTCGTTGTGGGCGACGAACGCGAAGTGGTAGGCGTCGGTTACGGCAAGGCCAACGAGGTTCCGTTGGCAATCCAGAAGGGTGTGGAGCGCGCCAAGAAGGATCTCTTCCGTGTGCCCAAGCACGGCAGCACGATCACTCATCAAACCACCGGTATCTTCGGCTCCGGGCGCGTACTCTTGAAGCCCGCCTCTCCTGGTACTGGCGTGATTGCCGGCGGAGGCGTGCGCGCGGTGCTGGAGCTTGCCGGCATCCACGACATCCTCTCCAAGAGCCTCGGGACCCAGAACCCGATCAATCTCGTCAAGGCGACGGTCGCGGGGCTGCGCGGATTGCGTACTCCTGCCGAGGTCGCCGAGCTGCGCGGACTGTCGATCGCCAGGGTGCTCGGGCTGACCGAGCAGTCGACCAACGGTGCCGCGGAGGGCGTCGAGGACGTAGATGGAGCGGAGGCACCCGCAGCCGCCGGCGAGGATGCTCCGGCTGGTGGCGTTGAGGCCAAGCAGGCCAGCCCCGCGGACGCGACAGCCGCTGGCAAGGACGCCGCCGTCACCGGTGCCGAGCCTGCGCAGGACAGCCCCGCTGATGCAACCGCCACAGAGCCGGCCGGCGACGCGACTGAGGCACCTGCCTGATGACGACACTCCAGGTAACCCAGAGGCGCTCGAGTAGCGGCTCCAACAAGCGTCAGCTCGACACGCTGCGCTCGCTCGGCCTACGGCGCATCGGCCACACCGTCGAGGTCAAGGACTGCGAGCAGGCACGCGGCATGGTGCATGCGGTGCGCCACCTCGTCGAGGTCCAGGACGGAGCCGGCAAGGACAGAGCCGCCCTGGGCGCGGCCAAGGAGAAAAGTTCATGAGCCCCGCTGCCAAGAGCGTCGCCACCAAGCAGGCTGAGGAGGTCAAGGACGAGCAGGAGCAGCGCGTCGGCCTGCACTCGCTGAAACCGGCTCCCGGCAGCCGCCGTCCGCGCAAGCGCGTTGGGCGTGGCGAAGGCTCGGGTACCGGCAAGACTGCTGGTAGGGGCCAGAAGGGCTATGGCTCGCGCTCGGGCGCCAAGAGTCGCGCGCGCTTCGAGGGCGGGCAGATGCCGATCCACATGCGCATGCGCAAGCTTCGTGGGCCGCACATGAAGAAGTCGATGCCCTTTGAGATGTTCCGCACTCACACTCAGCCCGTGAATGTCTCTGACCTCGAGGCTCGCTTTGACGCCGGCATCGAGGTCACGCTCGAGCTGATGCAGTCCAAGGGACTGGCCACGCGCAAGGGCGTGCCGGTCAAGGTGCTGGCCAAGGGCGAGTTGAGCAAGGCGCTCACGGTCCATGCTCACGGCTTCAGCAAGGCCGCCCGC
The DNA here is from genome assembly GCA_963715765.1 of uncultured Solirubrobacterales bacterium. Lineage (GTDB taxonomy): Bacteria > Actinomycetota > Thermoleophilia > Solirubrobacterales > Solirubrobacteraceae > Palsa-744. Next base: position 1,067,191 of record OY970270.1, on the reverse strand, counting down.
GAGCGTATCGAGGGCGCTGGCGGCACCTGCATCCTCATCGAGAGCTAGAATCGCACAACCGGTGCGTGCGGGCATCTCCCGCGTGACCGGCTAAACCAATGCTCTCGACGATTCTCAGCGCCTTCCAGGTTGCGGACATCCGCAAGAAGATCATGTTTACGGCGGCGATGCTGCTGATCTACCGGCTAGGCTCGCACGTGCCTGTTCCGGGCGTGAACCTGACCGCCGTCAACAACCTACAGAAGCAGTTCGGCGGCTCTGGCATCCTCAGCTATCTGAACCTGTTCTCGGGTGGCAGCCTCTCGCGAATCGCGATCTTCGCCCTCGGGATCATGCCCTACATCACCTCGTCGATCATCCTGCAGCTGCTGCAGGTTGTGGTGCCCTCGCTCGAGAAGCTCTCCAAGGAAGGCGAAGTGGGCCAGGCCAGGATCACGCAATACACGCGCTACCTAACCGTTGGTCTTGCATTCGCCCAGTCGATCGGCTATGTGTTCCTGTTCCACTCGCTACAGGCCAGCGCTGGCGAATCGGTGATCACGCATTTCGATTTCCCTCACATCTTCCTGATCGTGATCTGCCTGACCGCTGGCTGCGTGCTCTTGATGTGGATCGGCGAGCTGATCACTCAGCGGGGGATCGGCAACGGCATCTCGCTGCTGATCTTCACCTCGATCCTCTCACGTTTGCCGACCGGGCTCGAAGCCTGGTGGACGACCCAGGATCAGGTGTTCAAGGTGATGATGCCTTTCCTCGTGCTGCTTGTGGTCGCTGGGATCGTGTTCGTGCAGGAAGGTCAGCGGCGCATACCGGTCCAGTACGCCAAGCGCGTGATCGGCCGGCGTATGAGCGAAGGTGGGCAGACCTACCTGCCGTTGCGCGTGAACATGGCAGGCGTGATCCCCGTGATCTTCGCGGCAAGCATCATGGCGTTCCCGCCGACCGTCGGAGAGCTGATCCACACGCCCTGGGCGAAAAGCGTCTCGGACTTCTTCACGCCCAACGGCTGGCACTACGTATTGGGTGAGTCGATCTTCATCATCGTGTTCGCCTACTTCTACACTGCGGTCACCTTCAATCCGGTCGATCAGGCCGACAATTTGAAGAAGTACGGCGGATTCATCCCAGGTGTGCGCCCAGGACGCCCGACTGCGGAATTCCTAGACCGGATCCTTGCGAGACTGACGTTCCCCGGTGCGCTGTTCCTGGCAGCCGTGGCGGCTCTGCCGGCGATCCTGTTCGCCCAGACCCACCAGAACTTCGACTTCGGCGGTACCTCGATCCTGATCGTGATCGGGGTAGCGCTCGAAACGATGAAGCAGCTGGAGGCGCAGCTGATGATGCGCAGCTACGAGGGCTTCTTGAAGTAAGGGCCTGCCCCCAGCGGGTAGGCTCTCGGGCAAGTGGTCGAGACGAATCTCATATTGCTGGGTCCTCCCGGTGCCGGCAAGGGTACCCAGGCTGAGCGCCTTCAGGCCGACTTCGCGCTGGCGCACATCTCCACGGGGGACATGCTGCGCGCTCAGCTCGCGCAGGGAACGGAGCTTGGCCAGGAGGCGCAGAAGTACATGAAGGCCGGTGAGCTGGTCCCCGACGATGTGATTCTAGGGATGATCGGACAGCGCATCGGCGAGCAGGATGCCCGTGAAGGATTTCTGCTCGACGGCTTTCCGCGCAACACCAGCCAGGCCGACGCGCTTGGCAAGACACTGGAGGACTCCGGACGTCGACTGATGGCCGCTCTGTTGATCGAGGTGCCCGACGAGGAGGTGGTTCGGCGGCTGGCCGGACGGCGCGTGTGTCTGAAGAGCGGCCACGTCTATCACGTTGAGTTTGACCCGCCCAAGCGTGAGGGGATCTGCGATCAGGATGGCTCGCGACTGATCCAGCGTGACGATGACAAGGAGGAGACGATCCGCCGGCGCCTCGAGGTGTATGCGCGCCAAACCACGCCGCTAATCGAGTACTACGAAAATACCGGGCTGCTCCGTCGCTTCGACGGTCAGCGTGGTCCCGACGAGGTGCACGATCATATCCGCGCAACGGTTGCGACGCTGCGCATGGAGGACGAGCTGTAAAGATAAGCTCCTAGGGGTGATCATCAAGAAGTCCCCCCAGGAGATCGAGAAGATGGCCGCCGCCGGCGTTGTTCAGGCGGCGACGCTCGACTTGATCGCTGGCAAGATCCGGCCCGGCGTGAGCACCGAGGAGCTTGACGCTGCTGCCGAGCGTTTCATTCGCTCACAGGGAGCGACCCCGACCTTCAAGGGATATCGCGGCTTTCCAGGCTCGATTTGTGCATCGCCCAATTCGATGGTCGTGCACGGAATCCCGGGTCGGTATCGGTTGCAACGCGGCGACATCCTGTCGGTTGATATTGGCGTGACGCTGGACGGCTGGGTGGCCGACGCTGCGCGCACCTTCCCCGTCGGTGATGTGACCCCGCTGGCGGAGAACCTCCTGAATGCGACCGAGCAGGCGTTGCATGCTGGTGTGGAGCAGTCAAGGCCTGGGAATCGGATGGGTGACGTGTCGCACGCGATTCAGCGTGTCGCCGAGAACGCCGGCCTGTCGGTTGTGCGCTCGCTCGTCGGGCACGGAGTCGGCAAAAACATGCACGAGGACCCGCAGGTTCCTAACTACGGCAAGCTCGGTAAGGGGCCACTGCTGGAGGAGGGTATGGTGCTGGCGATCGAGCCGATGACAACCGCTGGGCGCGCCGCGGTGCGGGTTGCGGGCGACGGATGGGCGATCTTCTCCCAGGATGACTCGCTTGCGGCGCACTTCGAGTTCACCGTGGCGATTACGCGTGATGGCCCCCGGGTGCTCACGCCCTGGCATCTTGTTGCCGAGGAGCGGGGGTCTGGATCGGCCAGCAGGGATACCGCGACGTCGACGAGATAGTTGCTACCATCCGCTGTCCTGTTCGAAACGCGCGAAGCTTTGCGCGCAAGAGCACAAACCACGACGCGGTAGCGGCGGCCGTCCCGGCAGCCAGAGCCGGGTCGCAGGGACCAGCCGAAAGGGATCATGAAGGTAAGACCGTCGGTCAAGCCGATGTGCGAGAAGTGCAGGATCATTCGCCGCCACAAAGCGGTTCTCGTCATCTGCCAGAACAAGCGTCATAAGCAGCGACAGGGCTAGCCGGCAGATGGCACGTATCGCTGGAGTCAACCTCCCCTTGAACAAGCGCTCGGAGATCGGCCTGACGTACATCTACGGCATCGGCCGTTCGACCTCGAACAAGATCCTGAGCGAGGTGGGTGTTAGTCCCGAGACATACATTCGCGACCTGACCGAGGACGAGGTGTCCCGTCTACGGGATGCAATCGACCAGTCGCTCACCGTCGAGGGCGATCTGCGCCGCGAGCGCTCGCAGGACATCAAGCGCCTGCAGGAGATCGCCTGCTATCGCGGTCTGCGCCATCGCCGCGGGTTGCCGGTGCGCGGGCAGAAGACGAAGACCAACGCACGCACCCGCAAGGGTCCCAAGCGGATGCAGGTCGCGGGCAAGAAGAAGATGAAGAAGTGATCGCCTGCATGATCCTCACGACCGCAGGACCGGTTTGGCCGACTCCGATCGCACCTAGCCGCGCATGCGCGTCTGTCATGGAGGCATGCTGATGGCAGCTCCCAAGCGTCCTGCCCGTGGCCGGCGCAGGCAAAAGAAGAACGTGCCGATCGGCCAGGCGCATATCAAGACGTCCTTTAACAACACGATCGTGTCGCTTACCGACACTCAGGGCAACGTGCTCGCGTGGGAGTCGGCTGGCGGCGCTGGCTTTAAGGGCTCACGCAAGTCGACGCCGTTTGCCGCCCAGGTCACCGCTGACGCCGCCGCCCGTAAGGGTATGGAGCAGGGGTTGCAGAAGGTCGAGGTCTACGTCAAGGGTCCGGGCTCGGGTCGCGAGACGGCGATTCGCTCGCTGCAGGCCGCGGGGCTCGAGGTGACAGGTGTAAAGGATGTGACCCCGCAGGCCCACAATGGGTGTCGTCCGCGCAAGCGGCGACGGGTCTGAGATGGCCGTGAGCGCTTCGCCATATTGCGTCTTTCCGATCGTCGATCGACGGGATCGCCGATCGGCCAGCACGCGTGCCGAGCACGCCACGCTCGCTGCATCCTTGTCTGGCTCGACTCACGACCATCTCAGACGGGCCAGAGGTGTTAAGAGAGGGAAGTATTAGACATGGCAAGAGATACAGGACCACAGTGCAAGCAGTGCCGGCGCGAGGGACAGAAGCTGTTCCTCAAGGGCGAGCGCTGTCTGACCGACAAGTGCGGCGTCGAGCGACGCTCCTATCCGCCGGGAGAGCATGGCCGTGGACGCCAGAAGCAGAGCGAGTATCGTCTGCAGCTGCGTGAGAAGCAGAAGGCACGCCGCTACTACGGCGTGCTCGAGAAGCAGTTTCATGGCTACTATGAGAAGGCTTCGCGCCAGCCCGGCATCACCGGCGAGAATTTGCTCGCGTTGCTGGAGTGTCGTCTCGACAACGTCATGGTTCGTCTCGGCTTTGCGGCCTCGCGAAGGCAAGCGCGCCAGCTGATCCGCCACGGCCATTGGACGGTCAACGGCCGCCGGGTCGACATTCCCAGCTACCAGGTTCGTCCTGGCGACGTGATCGCGATCAAGGCGGACACTCCGGCTATGCAGGTGGTAAGGGACGCCACCGAGCTCACCGGACAGATCCCAGCGTGGCTCCAGGCCGACCATGAGTCGCTTACGGCCAAGGTACTGCGCAAGCCGGAGCGGCGTGAGGTGGCCGCACCGGTGCAGGAGCAGCTCATCGTCGAGCTGTACTCGAAGTAGGCGTTTTCCCCGCGTCCGACCTCCGCCTGATGGGGGTTGTGACGCGCCAGAGCCGGCGCTAGCAGGCACCGGTAGGACACCAACACGACGTTAGGACCCTGATGCTCGACTTTCAAATCCCCCGGATCACCAGCGAGTCCGTGGAGCAGAACCGTGGCACGTTCACCATCGAGCCGCTCGACCGCGGATTCGGCTACACGTTTGGAAATTCCCTGAGGCGTGTGCTCTTGTCCTCGCTCGCCGGCGCCGCCGTCACGAGTGTGCGCATCGAGGGCGTGGCGCACGAGTTTTCGACTGTTGAGGGCGTCAAGGAGGACGTGACCGACATCGTGCTCAACCTGAAGGGCATCGTGTGCCGTATGCACTCCGACGCGAGCGAGGTAGAGGCGCCGCTCGTGGTGACCGGACCGGGGGAGATCACGGCCAAGGACATTGACCTGCCCGCTGGCGTTGAGATCCTCAATCCAAATGTGCATGTGGCGACGCTCGAGAAGAAGACGAAGCTCGAGCTCTACATGACGATTGGCCGTGGCCGTGGGTATCGTCCGGCCGAGGAGAACAAGTCGGCCGATCAGCCGATCGGCGTTATCCCGATCGATTCGATCTTCTCCCCGGTGCGGCGTGTGGCCTATGCCGTTGAGCAGGCACGTGTTGGGCAGAAGACCGACTTCGACAAGCTCACGCTCGATATCGAGACCGACGGTTCGATCGAGCCGCAGGCAGCACTGCGCGAGGCCGCCGAGCTGCTGATCAGCCAGCTTGCGATTTTCACCGACGCGGACCGTATCCAGGAGTTGCGCGCCGTGCCCGGCGGCCAGCTAGACGGTCACGGACTTGCGGCTGGTGGCGGTGGCGCTCCCGCGGCGTTGCAGGGTGAGGAGTGGAGCATCTTGATCGAGGAGCTCGAGCTTGGAGTACGTTCGTATAACTGCCTCAAGCGTGCCGGCATCCAAACCGTCGGCGATCTGATCTCCAAGTCCGAGGGCGAGCTCAATGCGATCCCCAACTTCGGAAAGAAGTCGATTGACGAGGTCATCGAAACGCTCGAGGCGCGAGGGCTGCACCTGCGCCAGGATTGAGCACAGCCCAATCCAGTGGTCAGCCCTCTAGACTGATCGCTTGCGGCGCGCCTCGGAGCGACTCGCCGCATATCGGGCAATCACGTACCAGCCATGAGACACCAAAAGACACGTAACAAGCTCAGTCGCGATGCGGCGCACCGCAAGTCGCTGCTCATGAACCTCACCAAGGAGGTGCTCGAGCATGAGCGGATCAAGACCAGCGAAGCGAAGGCCAAGGCGGTCAAGCCCGAGATCGAGAAACTGATCACGCTCGCCAAGCGTGGCGATCTGCATGCTCGTCGTCAGGCGCTGTCGGCGCTCGCACAGGACAAGTTTGCGGTGCACAAGCTGTTTGAGGAGGTCGCGCCCCGCTATGCCGAGCGGCCGGGCGGATACACGCGCATCCTCAAGCTCGGTCCGCGTCGCAGCGACGCGACCGAGATGGTGTACCTCGAGCTGGTGTAGCGGCCGCGTTGCGCGGCCGGCGCGCGGATGTTGGGCGCCGGCACAGCGGACGAGACGTTAGTTCGCGCTAGGTGACGATGCCGCGAGAGGCGCAGAGCACAGGTGGTTAGCAAGCTCACGTTGCAATACGATGGCGCTGAGTTCGCCGGTTGGGCAAGTCAGCCTGATCTGCGAACCGTGCAGGCGGAGCTGGAGCGAGTGTTGCGGACGGTCCTGGGCGAGTACGGCCACGACGGAGAGCGGCTGACGGTTACCGTGGCGGGCCGTACCGACCGCGGTGTGCATGCGCGGGGGCAGGTCGTGAGCTACCGCCACGAGGCGGTCGACCCGCTGCGTTTGAACTCGCTGCTGCCCAGAGACATGGCTGTGCTCTCCTGTGAGCCTGCCGGCGAAGACTTCGATGCCAGGCGCGACGCCACGAGCAGGACCTACTGCTACCGCGTGCTCGCCAGGCGCACGCGCGACGTGTTTGAGCGCGGGCGTGCGTTTTGGTGGCCGCGGGCGCTGGACCGCTCGCTGCTGAAGCGGTGCGCCGAGTTGTTGCCCGGGGAGCACGACTTCATCGCGTTCACACCCACCGAGACCGAACACACACGCTTCGATCGTCGTGTACTGAACGCGGAATGGCGCACGAGCGGGGACGTGCTCGAGCTGTGGATCGAGGCGGACTCGTTCCTCAGGCACATGAACAGGGTGTTGGTGGGCACGATGCTCGAGGTCGCCGCTGGACGCCGAGAGCTCAAGCAGTTCGGCGAGTTGCTGGAAGGCAGGCCGCGTGCGCACGCCGGTCCCACGGCGCCCGCGCACGGCTTGGCGCTCGCCTCCGTGCGGTACTAGGGCCGGGCCGACGCCTATGCTGGAGGGGATGGACGTACTCCTCACAAACGACGACGGGATCGAGGCCGACGGCCTGCAGGCGCTGCGTCGCTCGCTTGTGGAGGTGCCAGGCGTGCGGCTCGTGACGATCGCCCCCGACGGCAACCGCTCGGCGATGGCGCGCTCGATCACCACACGCCGGCCCCTGTGGGTGGAGGAGGTGTCATTTGCGGACGGCACGGTTGGCTATGCGACCGACGGCACACCGGTCGATTGCGTGCGCCTCGCACGGCTGGGGCTGGTCGATGATTTCGACGCGCAGCTGGTGGTGGCCGGTATCAATCACGGTGCCAACCTGGGAGATGACATCACCTACTCGGGCACCGTGGCGGCGGCGCTTGAGGGTGTCGTGCTGGGGTTGCCGGCGATAGCGGTGTCCCAGCAGTCGCGCGGACGCGCGCTTGATTTCCGCTATGACGGGGGCTTTGATTTCGACGTGGCGGCTGGCTTCGTGGCACGCTTGGTGGAGCGCATCGAGGAGCTCCCGATGCCAGTGGGGACGTTGCTCAATGTCAACGTGCCCGCTGGCGAGCCCGACGGGGTGGAGGTGACGAGCCTAGGCAAGCGCATCTACCGCGACGAGCTGAAGGTGGTGCCGCACGAGGATGGCTCGCCCACACGCCGGCGCTACTGGATATATGGCTCCGATCCGGGCTTTCGGGACGAGCCGGGCACCGACCTTGCCGCGGTGGCCGAGGGCCGTATCGCGGTGACGCCGATCCACTTCGACCTCACCCACCGCGGTGGTCTGGAGGTACTGCGCGGCTTTGACCTGCAGGCGTTGCTCGCGCCTGTGCTCGACGGCGGGAGCGCGTGAGCGGGGCACCCGAGCAGGCGCGTGCGCGTGCCGCCGAGCTGCGCACGCAGCTCGAGCATCACGGGCACCGCTACTACGTGCTCGATGACCCGGAGATAAGCGACGAGGCGTACGACAAGCTGCTGGACGAGCTGCGTGAGCTGGAGGCCGAGTACCCGCAGCTGCAAACGCAGGACTCTCCGACCCAACGCGTCGGGGGTGAGCCGGTGGGGCGCCTTGAGAAGGTGCAGCACCTGGAGCCGATGCTCTCGCTTGGCAACGTGCGCAGCGAGGAGGAGCTGCGCGCTTGGGTGGAGCGGATGAAGGCGCACCTGGGACGCGAAGGGATCGTGCGCACACGCTTTGAGTATGTGGTGGAGCCGAAGGTGGACGGGCTGGCGGTGAGCCTGTTGTATCGCGACGGGGTGCTCGAGCGCGGCGCCACGCGCGGGAACGGCGAGGTGGGGGAGGACGTGACGCACAACCTGCGCACGATCGGTGCGATCCCGCTGCACATCGAGGATGCCCCGTCTCTGCTGGAGGTGCGCGGGGAGGTGTACATGTCGCTGAAGGACTTCGCGGAGGTCAATGAGCGCCGGGCCGAGGAGGGCCTCTCGACGTTCATGAACCCGCGCAACTCGGCCGCCGGGGGGGTGCGCCAGCTCGATCCCGCGCTGATGGCCGAGCGTCCGCTGTCGATGTGGGCCTACCAGGTGGGCGTGGCGCCGGATCTCAAATTCGAGACGCACTGGCAGGCGCTCGAGTGGTTGCGCGAGCACGGCTTTCGCGTGAATCGCGACATCAAGCGTCTGAAAACCGAGGATGAGGTGGTTGCACAGTGTTTGCGCTGGCAGGAGCGTCGCGGCGAGCTGGACTTCGAGATCGACGGTGTGGTGGTCAAGGTGTCGGATCTGCAGCTGCAGCGTCGCCTTGGCTCGGTCGGTCGCGATCCGCGCTGGGCGGTGGCGTGGAAGTTTCCGCCGACCACGGCGCTGACGCGCCTGAACAAGGTGATGTGGAACGTGGGGAAGTTCGGCGACCTGCGCCCCTACGCGGTGCTCGAGCCGGTGCCCGTGGGCGGCGTTGTGATCAAGCTCGCGACGTTGCACAACGAGGAGGACATCGTGCGCAAGGACATCCGCGCGGGCGAGGATGTGATCGTGTTGCGCGCGGGCGACGTGATCCCGCAGGTGGTCTCACCCGCGCCACATGTGGTCGAGCACAAGGGTCGCCCGCCCGTGACGCGCCCGCCGGCGCGCTGTCCGTTCTGCGACACGCCGACGGTGAAGCCGAAGGATTCGGTGTTCACGATGTGCCCCAACCGCGATTGTCCCGAGCGGGCGTGGCAGCTGCTGAAGCACTTCGTGGGGCGTGCCGCGATGGACATCGAGGGGCTCGGGGAGAAGCAGGTGGCGCTGCTGCAGGAGAAGGGTCTGGTGAGGACCGCCGCCGACTACTACCGTCTGCACGAGCACCGCGATGAGCTGCTTGAGCTGGAGGGGTTTGGCGAGCTATCGGTGGCCGCGCTGCTGGAGGCGATCGAGGCCTCCAAGCAGCGCCCGTTTGGGCGCGTGCTGTTTGCGCTCGGCATCGAGGAGGTGGGCGAGGTCACCGGGCGCAATCTGGCGATGCGCTTTCGCAACATCGTGGCGCTGCTGGACGCGAGCGCCGAGGAGCTGGCCGAGACCCCCGGCATCGGCGAGAAGATGAGCACCTCGATCCACGTGCAGCTGCACGACGAGCGCATGCTCGCGCTGATCGCAGACCTGCGTGCGATCGGGTTGCGCTTTGCCGAAGCCGGACCGGCGCCCACCAGCGGTCCGCTGGCGGGCAATACATTGGTGCTGACCGGCACGCTGCCGACGCTCTCGCGCGAGCAGGCCACCGAGCGCATCCAAGCAGCGGGAGGGCGCGTGACAAGCGCGGTGTCGAAGAAGACCCACTATCTCGTGGCGGGCGAGGGGCCGGGCTCGAAGTTGGAGAAGGCTGAGCGTCTGCACGTGCGGGTGCTTGACGAGCGCGGACTGCTGGATCTGTTGGGGGACGGCTGAAGGCCCGCTTGTTTTTTGGATTTGCGGGGCGTGCCCTCAGTCTTCGAGCGCTGAGCGTCATCACCGCGGCGTGCCCGTGTGCGATCGCGGCGACGGTCAGTAGCTTGCGATTGTGGCCGTCATCCGGTCCTGGACCACGTGCGCCGCTTCGGTTGCGATCCCGTCGTTGAAGATCGCAAACGCGAGCACGTCGCCGTTGGCTGCCTGGCAATAGCCCGCGAGGTTCGAGGCGCCTGTGAGCGTGCCGGTCTTCGCCTGACAGTGCGCGGCAGCCGGGGTGCCGCGCATCCTTTCGGAGAGCGTGCCGCTCTCACCGGCGACCGCGAGGTCTTTGCGAAGCGTCGTTCCGAGCGGGCTGTGGGAGAGGTTGCTGAGCAACGTCACGATCTGCTCGGGGGATGTGTGGTCTGAGCGCGACAGCCCCGAGCCGTCGACGATGCTCGGGTGCAGGCCGAAGTGGGAGGCGATCGTGTTGCGCACCACGGCCGCTCCTGCGGCGGTCGTGCCGGCGCCTCCGTAGTGCGCGCCGAGATCCTTGACCAGGGTCTCGGCAAAGAAATTGTCAGAGGGAGGCAGCATCAGGCCAAGCAGCGTCGACAGCGGAGGCGAGTCGGCGGTAGCCAGCAATGTCGCGCCGGCCGGCGTGGTCGCGGCAATGCCGCCGTGGATCGTGTCTCCTGCGGCGCGCAGCGCGCCTCGCAACTGCAGCGCCGCGTATTCGGCGGGAGCGTGAGGCCCCTTCTCAGAGCCGGTTTCGCCGCGGTTGAACGCGAGGCCGCTGAGCACTCCTTCCAGGTAGGGGTCGAGCTGGTAGTCGCTGGATGGCTCGCCGCGCAGCGAGTCCAAGTAGGACTCGTCGCCATCGACGGTGCCGGTGACACTGCGGATCCCATCCGTCTTGACCAGCTGCTCGGCGAGCACTGACACCGAGGCACCCTGGCCGTCGTAGTGGCTGTCGATGAACGAGGTGCTGCCAAACGTCGGATCGCCGCCCCCGCGTAGGTACAGATTGCCATCCCACACTCCGTTTGCGCCGAGATGACCCGTGCCAAGCACGGTGGTGCTGAGCGTGGCCGTTGGGCTCATCAGCTCCAGGGCGGCAGTCGAGGTGTAGAGCTTCTCGACCGAGGCTGGTGGGCGTGTAACTTCGGCGCGCTCAGCATACAGAGGCGTGGAGGTCGTCAGGTCATACACATAAGCTCCTGACTGTGATCCGGCGGCAGACAGCTCATGGCTAAGTTGCGCGTTCAACGCGCTCTGGGCGCTTGACTCGTGGCCCATTCGCTTGTTCACCGTGTCGTGGATGCCAGACACGGCCAAATCGCCGATCGACTGCCTGCCGTTTGCGCTCGACTCGGCCGACACGGAGGCCGTCGAGAGACCGGTATACGCAATGGCCGTGAGCGTCGCGAGCGCGACGGAGAGCTTGGGGAATCTCATGCGTTCAGGTAACACTACGTACAATCAGTTGTGATGGGCGAGGTTGTCAACTTGAAGGCAGCCGCCAAGGGCGGCTCGCGCACTACAACACGGACTACCGCCAAGCGGAGCGCTGCGGCGGGCACGAACCGGCGGCGTAAGCCGCAATCAAGGAAGACGGCGCTGGTGCTCGGGGGAGGCGGTTTCACCGGCGGTGTGTATGAGATTGGGGCATTGCGCGCACTCGATCTGCTCGCCGCCAACCGTACGATCAACCAGTTCGACGTATATGTGGGTACCTCTGCGGGCGCGTTTGTGGCGTCGCTGTGCGCCAATGGCGTCACGCCCGAGGAGATGATGCGGGTCGTCACCCACCAGGGCCCGCAGGCGTTCAGGGATATCGATCTGGGCGATCTGCTGCGCCTGAATCTTCCCGGCATTGCGCGAACCGGCGTGCGGTTGCCGCTGCGGATGGCCTTACTCGCGCGCCAGTTGTTGCCTCAGCTCGGCCAGGTGTCGCTAATCGACATCGTGCTCGGGATCGCTGAGGTGCTGCCGAGTGGCGCCTACACGGGCGCGGGCATCGAGCGCTACATGCGCAGAGTGCTCGAAGAGGACGGGCGCCATGACGACTTCCGCAAGCTCGCTCACGAGCTGTATCTGGTCGCCACCGACCTCGACTCGTGCGAGCGGATCGTGTTTGGCTCGGAGGGCTTCGACGACGTGCCGATCTCAACCGCCGTGCGCGCCTCCGGCGCGCTGCCGATGGTCTATGCCCCGGTGCGGGTCGGTGACCGCGAGCTGATCGATGGTGGGATCGTGTCCACTACCAACCTCGACATCGCCGTGGAAGCAGGCGCATCGCTTGTGATCGTGATCAACCCGATCGTGCCGTTCGTCAACGATCGCAGCGACGATGGGAGCGGGCGTCCGGCACGCCGGATCTCAGACGGGGGCTTCTCGAAGATCGGCTATCAGGCGTTCAAGCTGCTCGGCCATCGTCGCCTACACGAGCTGGCGAGCATGTGGGAGGAGCGCTATCCGGGCGTCGACATCGTGCTGATCGAGCCCGAGCCCACCGACGAGCTGATGTTTGAGACCTCGATCATGAGCTTCGCCTCGCGCATCGAGATAGCCCGCCATGGCTTCCAGTCGGTCACCTATCACCTGCTTGACGAATACGAGCGCTATAGCGAGATCTGGGCACGCCACGGGATCGAGATATCCCCGCGGCGCGTGCGCAAGGTGGTCGGTCACTTCGAGGCCGAGGAAGAGCAGGTCGGCGCGTGGCGCAAAATCCTCGAAGGCACCACCGGCGCACTATTGCGCCAGTCGGGCTCGGCGGGCTAGACCAGTGCGCGGTCGATCGCGTTGAGCAGGCGCGTGGAGGCGGCCTCGTCGTGAATCGCGATCCTCACGTGGCGCGGCTCACCGAGCGCGTCGCCGGCAGCCACTAACACGCCTGATCGTGCCAGACGCGTCGCCAACTCACCACCGTCGATGCTTTGATGGGCCACCCACAGGAAATTGGCTTGACTGTCAGACACTTCAAAGTTGCGCTGGCGCAGGCCGGTGGTTAGGCGAGTGCGCTCCTGTGCGACTCGCGCGACGCGCTTGGCAAGCTGTTCGGGGAAGATGCGCAGCGCCTCCAACGCCCCCGCCTGGGAGATCTCACTGACGCCGAGGTCTGGTTCGAGCTCGGCCAGCAAGTCCTCCGCGCCCGGTCCGCCGATCGCATAACCGCAGCGCAGTCCCGCTAGGCCCCATGCCTTGGAGAAGCTTCGAAACACCAGTAGCCGGGAGTGATCCTGAAGCAGTTCCAGTGACGAGCCGATCGGTTGGACGTCGGCGAACTCGACCAGGGACTCGTCGAGCAGCACGCCAACTCCCTCCGGCAGTCCCGCGAGCAGTTGTTGCAGCTCGCTGGTCTGGAGCAGCTCACCGGTGGGGTCGTTGGGGCTCGCCAGCGCCACGACCCGCGTGTTGGGGCTCACCGCTGCCAGCAGTGCGTCCACGCTGCCGCCGCCCACGGGTACCGCGCGGCCGTGGGCACGGCGGGCCATGATCGGGAATAGGGGGTAGGAGGGCCAGGAGGTGATCAGCTCCTGGCCAGGCTCGATCAGTGCGCGCGTGGCGGCGCTCAAGAGCTCGGCAGATCCGTTGCCGATGATCACTCGCCCAGGCTCCACGCCATGAAGCTCGGCGAGCTTCATGCGCAGCTGTGAGCCGCGCATGTGCGGGTAGCGCTGCATACCGCGACGTGCAACGAATGTGATCGCGCTCACGATCTCAGAGTGAGGCAGATCCGGCCAGGTGGTTTGGGAGAGATCGAGCGTAGCCACGCGTGTGAGCGCCTTGCGCTTGCGCTCCGCGGCCTCCTCGCGCAGACCGCTGTTGACCTCATCCTCGCTCATGCCCTCAAACTGCTTGTAGTAGTCGAGCAGGCCCACGGTTTAGCCTCCGGTGACGGCGTACTGGTAGCGGGCTGCGCTCACGGCCGGTTGCCGGAGCTGACGGTCTGTCCCGGGCCGTGGAGCACGACGAACCACAGTGCGAACACCAGCGCGCACACGGCTGCGGTCGCGCCAAACACGCGGTTTAGCGCGCCCAAGCGCTGGTCGTAGCCGGCGGCGCGGCGTACGAGTATCCACGCATTGTCGATCCGTCGCAAGATCATCAGCGCGCCAAACAGCAGCAAGCCGAGCGACAGGAGCCCCGCCAGCACAGCGAAGCTGACGCTGCCCGTGAGGTAGTCGATCTGCGCGCTCACCCATAGACACGCGATCGGGATCGGCCCCCAGCACAGCAGGCTGCCGAACACCATCGCGGCAAACAGCCAGTTGGCCAGATGGCGGTCGATCCGCCGGCGGGAGTCACTGCCACGCTTGGGCAGCGCACGGAAGCGGACCGGCGCTGTGCCGGGTCGGCGGCCTACGAACAGCCCGCCGTTGTCGCTGGGATCTGAACGCATCGGACTCTATGTTCGCAGCTAAGCGCCCGTATGCGTGCAGGAAGATGAGTCTGAGCGCACAATTCGGCGATTGCGGGCGGAGTTGCGTGCCTGCGCCGGTCGCGATTGGGGCCTTTCGCGGCGTGAACGCCGTCCCCTGGCGATGTGTTCAGGATGGTGGTCGAAGTGCACGTTTGATCCCCCCCAAGCTGCGATTGGCAGTCGCGCTGCAGCGTGTCCTCGCCAGCTGGCTGACAGGTGCCACTTGCATCGCTGTTGAGTAAGAAGCTACCGTAGTAGGAAGATGTCCGCAAGTTCCCCCCCTGTACGCCCGGCTTTTCGTCCTCGCGCAGCTCATCTCGGGCCCGAGCGGCGAAGGCCGCTGATCCTCGATGTCGCGCTCGAACTGTTCGTCGAGCGTGGCTACAGGGGAACCTCGATGGACGCGGTGGCGAGCGCCGCGGGTGTCACCAAGCCCGTCGTGTACGACTGCTTCGCGAGCAAGGCTGAATTGTTTGGGGCCCTGCTGGACAGAGAGGAGCAACGTATGCTCGCGCAGTTCAGCGCAGCGCTCACCTTAGGTGCGCACTCGGGAGACTTGCGGACCACGCTCGTGGCGGGGTTCACGTCGATGTTGCGTGCCGTGATGGACACCCCACAGTCCTACAGAATCGCCCTGCTCGGCGATGGCGACGCGGCCGCGGTCATCGAGGCCAGGGTGCAGCGTGGACGGGACCGGCAGATAAGCGCGATCACCGAAGTGGCGCGCGTGTGGTTGCGCGAGCAGGTTCCTGCCGACCGGCTCGACGCGGCTGCACAGTTCGCTGGGCAAACGCTCGTCGGCATCGGCGAGGCCGGTGTACGCACGATGCTTGCCGCGCCCGGCCAGTGGAACCCCGAGACGCTAGGTCGTGCGCTTGGAGAGCTCGCCGCGGGCGGCTACTCGTCGCTGTCCTGGCTCTAGCGGCTGTATGTCTGCCGGCGCCGGCTTCTGTAGAACTGTCCTGGTTCTCCTGCGGCGACCGTCCTGGTTCTCCTGCGGCGCGCTCAGTTCGCGTACAGCGAGTCGAGCACGTCCGCGTACTTTGTGGCGACGACGTTGCGCTTGACCTTCAGCGTGGGTGTCAGCTCACCCGTCTCCTGGGTGAGATCGTGTGGCAGGATCACGAACTTCTTGACCTGCTCGACGGGCGCGTAGCGGCGGTTGGCCCGCTCCACCTGCTCGCCAATCATCTCGCGCACCGAGGACTCTTCGCAGAGCCTTGATGTGTCCTCGGGAAGATTGTGCTCGCGCGCGTATGTCGCGATCTCTTCCTCGTCGAGCGTGATCAACACGACCGGGTATGGTCGCTGATCGCCGTGCATCACCGCTTGTGAGATCCAGCGGCATTGCTTGAGATCGTTCTCGAGGTTTGCCGGCGTGATGTTCTTGCCGCCCGCCGTGATGATGATGTCCTTCTTGCGACCGGTGATCGACAGGAAGCCGTCGTCGTCGAGCGAGCCGAGGTCGCCCGTGTGCAGCCACCCGTTCTCGATCGACCCAAAGCTGGCGTCGGCGTTGTTGTGGTAGCCCTGGAAGATGTTGGGGCCCTTGATTAGCACCTCGCCATCCTCGGCGATCTTGATCTCCACGCCCGGGAACGGTCTGCCAACGGTGCCAAACTTGTGGTCCTCGATTGTGCACACCGTCGCGGCCGTGGCGGTCTCGGTCATCCCATAGCCCTCGAGTACCGGCACGCCGGCGGCCCAGAAGAATTCGAGGATCTCCTTGGCGATCGGCGCCGCGCCGGTGACCGCGTGGCGCACGTTGCCGCCGAAGATCGCGCGCACGTTCTTGAACAGCTGCTCGTCGGCCTCTTCGAAGGGCTTCATCAGCTCCTCGGGGACCTCTTCGTCTTTGGCCTGCAGCTCGCGTACCTTCATGCCGAGCGCGATCGCCTCGGCAGCCTGCTCGCGCTCCTCGGGCGGCTTGGCTTCGATCGTGGCGTTGGCGAGCGTGTAGATCTTCTCGAAGATGCGTGGCACCGAGGGGAGATAGGTCGGTTTGACCTCCATCAGCTCGCCCACGATCTGCTTGGTGTCGCCACCGAAATATGCGATTGTGGTGCCGAGATCGAACGTGGCCAGCTGGATCAAGAGCGCGAACGCGTGCGCGAGCGGCAGGTAGAGGTAGACCACCTCGTCATCCTCGATCTGACCCACATTGCGCAGCATCTGCATCATCGATGCGTAGTTGCCGTGGCTCAGCACGCATCCCTTCGGTGGGCCGGTGGTGCCAGAGGTGTAGATGAACGTGAATGGGTCCTCCGGCTTGACCGCTTCACGCCTAGCCTGAAGCTCGGCAACGTCACGGGTGCGCCCGCGCTCACGCGCCTCATCGAGCGTGATCGCAGGGATCGGCGACTCGCCGGTGGACGGGTCCATCACGATCACAGTGCGCAGATTCGGGACCTGCTCGTGTATCTCGGCGATCTTCGCAAGTTGTTCGTCGTCCTCGCACACGATTGCGGTTGCGCCCGAGTCGGAGATCACCCACAGGCACTCCTCGGGCGAGTTGGTTTGGTAGATCGGCACGACCACCGCACCGGTGGAGGTGATGGCCATGTCCGCGTAGGACCACTCGGGGCGAGTGTTGGCGAGGATGCACACCCGCTCGCCTGCCTGCACCCCAAGGTCGATCAGGCCGAGGGCTATCTCCTGCACGATGTCAGCGAACTGCGCATAGCTGACGTCATGCCACTCGCCGTCGCGCTTGTAGCGGATCGCCACGTGCTCGGGACGTTCGCTGGCTGAGCGCGGGATCAGATCGGCGATCGTGCTCGACCCGGTGGTCGACTCTGTGGCGCTGGCCTCCATGGAATGACTCTCCTCCTCGATAACCCCGACGACAATATGGATCTTAGGGCCTTTGCGAGGTGGTTTGTGATCAGCTGGCCAAGAGGCCAAGTCGAGTGAGCGCCGGGCGGGCGATCAGCTCTTGGCGGGAGTCGGGTATCGCGTGGACGCGCCCTGGCGCAAACTCGCCATGAACAGGCTCTTGTCGATGCGGCCCTTGAAGATCGGCACCCCATATTCGAGGCACTTCGAGAGCACTTCTTTGCGTTCCAAACCGGCTTCATTGGCGAGCTCGGTCGGCGTCAGGTGATTTGCCATCGAAAGAACCTCCTATCGGTGTGGTCGCTAGAGCTACATATACCCGCGTGTCCGGACGAAATCAACGGCATTTCCGCAGGTCGAGCTCTCGCCGACACCGTCGTGTGCGCGGGGTCCCGCGGGCTATCGTCGTCATCCATTGCCCGCCCGCCAGCCACGTCGTGCTAGGTGACGCGCCTATATTGGGTTGGGCACGTCGATGAACGTGTGCTCCAGGCTGAAGCGCTCGCTGAGATACTCGCCGAGACGTCTCACGCCGAACGTCTCGGTGGCGTAGTGGCCAGCGGCGATGAAATGGATGCCTGCCTCCTGGGCTTCGCTCATCACGCGCTCCGCTGGCTCACCCGTAAGGAGCGCGTCGGCACCCGCCGCAATCGCGTCGGGTAGGTAGTTGGCACCAGCGCCTGACACGATCGCCACACTGCGGATCCGCTCGGGCCCGGCGTCGAAGCGGAGCGGGGTGCGTGCCGTGAGCTCCGCGATGCGCTCAAACAGACCGCTTGCCTGGATCCCGTCGTCGGGAAAGTGCGCAAGAAAGCCGATCGGCTCGTCGTTATGCAGGGCGAAGGGTTCTAGCGCGGTGGCCCCGAGCGCGCGGCCGATCAGCGCGTTGTTGCCGACCTGCGGGTGCGCATCGAGCGGGAGATGGTAGGCCGCGAGGCTCATGTCGGCGTCAAACAGAAGCTTCAGGCGGAGCTTCATGCGGGCGTCGATCGGCGCCGGCGCCGATCCCCAGAAGAGGCCATGGTGGACGAGGAGCATGTCTGCGCGCTCGGCGATCGCCCGTTCAAACAGCTCCACGCTGGCACTTACACCTGTGGCGAGCCTGGTGATGTTGGTGCGGCCAGGGACCTGCAGGCCGTTGGGGCAGTAGTCGCGAAAGCGCTCGGGCTGGAGCAGACTGTTGAGCTCGCTGATGGCCTCGTGCAGCTGGCAGGGCATCGCGCGAGCCTAGCGGCCGTCAAGGGCAGCGTGCATAGCGGGCTCTTTGCGCGTGTGGCTGGCCCGCGGGCGCGGTATGGGATACTGCGGTCTGCGTCGGGGCGTGGCGCAGCCTGGTAGCGCGCGCCGTTCGGGTCGGCGAGGTCCCCGGTTCGAATCCGGGCGCCCCGATAAAAAAGCCCCGCAAATGCGGGGTTTTTTGTTGGGAAAGCGCTTTGCTTCATTGGGCAGTGATTGGGCAGTGAGGCCCCAGAGCTATGTGGCGGGCCTTCGTATTTGCAGGGCTTTGGAAGTGGTGACCACGCCGGAACCTGCGGTGAGGTCCGGGCTTTGGACCAGGGCCTCGAAACGCTGCCTCTCGGGCTTCTTCGATCTCGCAGATCCGGGAGAGGCGAGGTGTTGGATGAGTGATTTCGCGGCGCGACTACTGTCGTATCGCTGGAATCGTCGATCCGCCCAGATGCCCGTTGCGCCACCACCTAGATGATTGATTCCACGGCGAGGGCCGTGGTTTTCGAGGGTTTGTAGGCAGCAGGGTCGAGGTCGGCGGTACTCAATAACCAGCCGCCGACCCGAAGGGGGCCTCGATGGACGCCGACCTCGACCTGCTGCTTACTGCTGTTTATGTCACGGCTGACGATCTCCTGCCCGGTCGGGCGGGGAACGCCAGGAGAAGCGTCACAGACGCGGAGGTCGTCACGCTCTGTGTCGCGCAGGCGATCATGGGGATACCGTCTGACCGGCGGTTCCTCGCGGTCGCCGCTAAGCATCTGCGTCACCTGTTCCCGCAGATCCCCGCCCAGCCCGGGTACTTCAAGCGTCGCCGGCGCCTGACCGAGACGCTTGAGTGGCTGATGGGCGTGTTCGCTAGCCAGAGCCCGGGGTTCTATGACGATCTGCTGCTTGTGGACTCCACACCGGTTGAGTGCGCCCGAAGCCGCGAGACGGTCAAGCGCTCGGCCCTCGGTGATGCCGCTGACTATGGCTACTGTGCCAGCCACAGCCGGTTCTTCTGGGGTTTCCGGCTGCACTTGCTGGCCGCGCCCGACGGGACACCCCGAGCGGTCACGGTCGCTTCCCCCAAACGTGATGAGCGCGATGTCGCGCTTGAGCTGCTCGCTCGCACACGCAGGCAAGGCCCAGTCACGCTGATCGGCGATAAGGGCTACGCAGGACGCGAGTTCGCCGCTCGTGTCAGCGACATGAACGCCACGATCATCAGACCCCGCCGCAAAGATGAGCCCGGCCGAGGCCCACACCTCGCGCCGATCCGCCAGCGCATAGAGAGCATCTTCTGGAGCTGCAAGGGAACCCTCACCCTCGAGCACCACGGCGCCCGCACACTCCCAGGCCTCAGAGAGCGAATCCTTCAACGCCTCCTCACACTCGCCGCCGCGATCTCCCTCAACCACCAACTCGGACGCCCAAGCCGCGCACTCGTCAACTACTGCGCCTAACCCCGTGGAATCAATCATCTAGTGGGTGGTCTCGCTGGGGATCGCTGGTGTTACGCGCCGACCGCTGCCCCGGCGAGCCCGGCTTGTGGTGTGGGGCTGCTCGCGGGGTGTTGCGTTCCGGCTGGGCAGACTCGGTTGCGCCCGGACTCCTTCGCGGCGTACAGGGCGAGGTCGGCCTCTCGGAGCACGTCGCGGTAGCTGAACGTCTCGCCGCGGGTGGACGCGCTCACGCCGGCGCTTATCGTCACTCGACGGCCGTTGGACAGAGGCTCGGAGGCAACGGCCGCCCGCAGATCCTCGGCGAGCACGGTCGCTTCCTCAAGGTCGGCTCCCGGCACGATCATTAGGAACTCCTCACCACCGAGCCTATACACGAGGTCGTACGCGCGGACGCGCTTGCGGAAGCGGTAGGCCACTTCGGCGAGCGCGGCGTCACCGGCGGCATGGCCAAGCTCGTCGTTTATCCGCTTGAAGCGGTCGAAGTCGATCTCTATGAGGGCGACCGGCTCGCCGGTCACCGCCGCTTGTTGCTCGAGTTCCGCTGCGCGACTTTCCGCCGCCTTGCGGTTCAGCAACCCGGTGAGGCCGTCGATGACGCACTCGGTACGGTGCTCGGTATCCGAGCGGATGAGCGCAACTAGTGGACGTGTCCGCAAGTTTTGCGGGGTATCGGAAGGGGTAGCGGGCGGTGCGCAGAATTATGTGTTGTGCCGCGGACCAGCCAGCACGTGATTGAGCTCTCTGGGGAGGAGCGTGGTGAGCTGGAGCGGCGGGCGAGCACGGTCACGTTGCCATTCCGTGTGGTGCAGCGGGCGAGGATGATTCTGTATGCGTCCGAGGGGATGCAGGACATCGATATCGCCGCCCGGTTGGATTGTTCGCCTGACAGTGTTGCCCGGCGAAGATCGCGGTTTTGCTGTGAGCGTTTGGATGGGCTTGAGGATCAAGCGCGGTCGGGTCGCCCGCGTCGTTTTCCCCCCGGAGCAGGTCGCCGAGGTCAAGGCGATCGCGTGCGAGCTGCCGCGTACCCACGAGTTGCCGCTCTCGCGCTTCTCCCGGGTTGAGCTGCACCGCCTGGTGATCGAGCGCGGTGTCACGGAGGCGTCGGCCTCGACGATCTGGCGCTGGTTGCACGAAGACGCGATCAAGCCGTGGCAGACGCGCTCCTGGATCTTCCCGCGCGACCCGGAGTTCGCCGAGAAGGCCGGCCGGGTGCTGGACCTCTACACCCGCACCTTCGAGGGCAATCGGCTGCGACCCGACGAGTATGTGATCAGCGCCGATGAGAAGACGCAGTTGCAAGCGCTCGGCCGCCACCATGAGACCGTCGCGCCGGGGCCGGGACGCCCCGGGCTCCTCGAGTTCGAGTATCTGCGCGGCGGGACGCTCGCCTACCTCGCCGCGTGGGACGTGCATCACGCCAACCTGTTTGACCGCGTCGAGCAGACGACCGGGATCGTCCCGTTCGCTCGGCTCGTGGACCAAGTCATGAAGGTCGAGCCCTACCGGTCTGCCCGCACGGTCTACTGGGTCGTGGACAACGGCTCCAGCCACGCCGGCAAAGCCTCCGTCAAACGGATCACCGAGGCATACCCGAACGCGAGACTGATCCACCTCCCCGTCCACGCCTCCTGGCTGAACCAGATCGAGATCTACTTCTCGATCGTGCAGCGCAAGGCCCTGACACCCAACGACTACGCGACACTGCCCGAGCTCGCCAGACACCTGATGGACTTCGCCCAGCACTACCGCACACTCGCGCGACCATTCGAGTGGACCTTCACCCGCGCCAAGCTCAACAACGTGATCGAGAAGATCACCCGTCACGAACCCCAGCCCCTCACCCTCGCCGCATGAACCGCAAAACTTCCGGACACGTCCACTAGGTCGCTGTCCTTGGTTGCCTCCGCGAGCGCTACGTCGGCTTCACCGGTGTGGAGATAGATCGCCTGGGCGCCGATCACCACCAGCGCGTCGCGATGGGCGGCGAGCGCATCGAGCGCATCGAGCAGCACCCGGCGGGCGGCGACGAGCAGGTCAGCGTCGCCAGGCGGGCTCATTGGCCTCCATCCAGTCAAGCAGTGCGGTCGCCTCGCTGGGGTTGCGTCCCGGCCCTGAGAGCAAGTCGACGGCGACCTGCGAGGCTGCGGCGACCCGAAGATCGTCGGCGGTCTCGCTGCGATCGAAGACGAAGCTGTCCTTGGCGGCGGCAAGGACGACGTTCGCGCCGCTCGTGGTCTCGCGCAGCCCGAGCGTCTCGACCGCGCGGTCGGGGTCATCGACGTAGAGCATCGCGAGCCGCGCCGGCGCGTAGGCGACCAGGCGCTCTGCGGCCAGCGAACCGGTCAGCACGTACGCCAGGTCGCCAACGGCGCGCAGTCGCTTCGTGAGTGCCTGAAGCCCCCGTGGCTCCAGGTAGGTGGTCACCGGGTTCGACTGCGCTAGGCCGTAGTCCTCGCTCCAACGCATCAACACCGGCTGCCAGCGCACGTCGCTGATCGGGCCGTAGGCTTGGCGGGTCAGCAGGTCCTCGTTTTCGAGCAGCTCGACTACGCGGTAGGCGGTGCCGGTCGAGGCGCCGGAGCGCTCGACGAGCTCGGGCACGGAGTACGGGGGCGCGAAGTCGATCAGCGCTCGCACGACCCGCGCGGCAGGTCCGCCAGCGAGGCTGTCACGGGGCCGGCCGCGGCCGCGCCACGGGTCGCGGTCTGCGCCGCGGTCGGCCACGAACAGGGCTGGCAGGTCGCCGCGGATCTGCATGTTCCCGGTTGCGTCGATATAGCCCGCGCCCGCGGCGGCGATCCGCTGTCGGGTTGCCGGTGCGAGGTACCGGGCCACGATCAGCGGAATCGCTGGCTCGCCGCGCCCGGCCGAGGCGAGTGCGAACTGCAGGCGCTCGAGGACGATCGGCACGTCGCGGGTGCTGAGCAGGCGCTTGGCCTCGATAACCAAGGCGATCTGCTGGCCGTCGGGCGAGGCCACTCGCACGATCGCATCGAGCCCGCGATCGGGGGCTTCCGGCTGCTCGTCGACCTGCATCTCCCATGATCCGGGCAGGCGCTCGCGCAGCAGCGTGACGGCGCGGCGAACGAGATCGGAATCCCGCTCAGGAGCGGGGATTCCACGAAAATCCTGTTCTCTGTTGGCAACGGAGACTGGCATTTAGGAGAAAACATTAGCATAATCTTCTACGAAATCAACGTTTTCCGTTGGCACCGGAATATGCGTATTACATCGAAGAATCCGCGTCGGGCGCGTGGAAGTGATGTCCATAGCCCCGGCGAGCCCCAACAATCGCGGATGGCTGTCGGTCTACGACTGCTCGGCTGACTCGTCTTCGGAGTTCTCGCCGAGCGTCCAGTCGTGTCCTTCGACGAGTGCTTTGAGCTTTTCGCGCTCTTGCTGGCTGCGGCGCATGATGTGGCTGTAGACGCGCAGCGTGAACCCCGCGTCGGTGTGCCCGAGCTGGTTCATCACGTAGTTGGGGTCCTTGCCGATCGCGACGAGGATCGAGGCGAACGTATGTCTGAGCTTGTGGGGCGTGATCCCGACCGGGAGCGGCTGCCCGCCTCGTTGCGCCTGTAGCTCGTCGGCGCGGCGCACGACGGCGACGACGACGTCGGCGAGGTTGTAGCGGTCGCGGGCGCGGCCGGTGGCGGTGATTAGGACCGGGTCGTCTGGTCCGGTGGGGAGGCCTTCTCTGAGCTTCTGCGCGCGGTGCTCGACGAGGATCTCGCGCAGCAGCGGCAGCGTGTCGATCTCGCGCATGCCGGCGTCGGTCTTGTCGCGCCCGACGCTGATGCGGCCGTTGGCGAGGTCGAGGTCGCGTTCGAGCAGCGCGCCGCCTGCGGCGGCGCGCGGGCCGGCGAGCATCAACACGGCGATCGCCGCCTTGCGCCCTGTGGTCTGGTTGTGCCGGCGTTGCGTGTAGGTCCGGCCGCGCGGATCGTGGACGGTGACGAGCTGGCTGTCGCGCTCGTCGAGGTCTGCTGCGGCTTCGATCATCACCGCGACGTGTTCAGCGCTGTCGAGGTAGACCGGACGGTGCTTGACGACCTTGAGCCGGCGGCGTTTGCCGGCGGCCGGGTTCGGGGCGGGCAGGTGTCCGTACTCGATGGCGAGCTCGAGGATCTGCTCGAGCACGTCGATCTGCATGTTGATCGAGCGCGGCGAGAGCGGCTTCTTGACGCGCTGGTAGCGTCGGCCGCGCTTGTCGACGATCTCGGCCATCAGCGGATGGCCGGCGTCGATCGCGGCTTGGCAGACCGCGTTTTCGCGGACCTTGTGCTGGCGGTAGCGGTCGACCTCCGCGAACGTGATCTCCGGGATCCTGTGTTCGGCGAAGAACGGCAGGAGGTGGTTGGTCAGCTCGTTGCGGTAGTTGCTGGCGGTGGTCGGCTCGATTTCGGGGCGCTTGAGCGCGAACCAGTCAGAGGCGAACTCGAGAAACCGAACGTCCTTATGCGGCTGTGGCTGTTGGCGTCGTGGGGGCTTCCAGGTGCCGAGTTCGACGTCGCGCAGCACCGCGGCGAGCTCGCGTTCTGCCTTGAGCAGTGTCCAACCGTCCTCGGGACGCCCGAGCGTGAGGTACTCGCGATTGCCGTAGGCAGTGAACCGCAGCCCAAAGCACGGCTGCTTCTCGGTCGGCTTGACAATGCTTCCGGTCGCTGGACGACCCATCAGTCCCGCCCCAACGCCGACGGCCGGCGGGCCTCGTCGTCTCTGGTGAACGCGAGCAACTCGACGGGCGTCCGCGTAGAGCGCCGACGCCCGGTACGCGCACGAGGGGTAGAGGGCACGGGCGCGCGGAGATCAGCGGCCGCCTTCAGGTAGGCCTTCGCGCGCGCAGGCGAGAACCCGAGCCGCGCTCGTGGGCCATGCCCGAGCCTGACCGCGCCTAGCTCGCCTGCATGCTCATAGACCCACCAGCGCGAGCGGCCCGTACGCCTCGCGATCTCGTGCGCATCGACCAACCCCTCCGGCTGCCCCGGGGCGCCGGAGGTGAGTAGCGGCGCTAGCCGCTCGACCATCCGGTCGGCGAGAAGATCCACGAGCCGCTCAAGCGGATGATCCTCATCGCTCGTTGGCAGCCGCGCCGGAACCGGTCCACCCATGCGTCTGAGGGATCCCGATCGACTGAGTGGGCAGCTCGGATGGTCAAAGTGTCCGCACTTGCCTTCCATATCTGACTTAGTACTGCTTTGTTAGGTTTCTTTGTTTTGTTGGTGGTGTCGAGCGAGTAGCTGGTCGAGGTTGACTGGTTGCCGGCAAGTTTGGCAGCGGCCGGTCCAGCACTTGAAGACTGGTTGCAGGGCGAGCACCGCTTGGGGCAGTGTCAGGCCGGCCGCTGGTGAAAAGGGTGGAGTCGCTCCAGGGTGAGGAAGCCGTGCGCGGCGGTGACCAATGCGGTGTGGTGGTGCCACCCGAGGTATGAGCGGCCCTCGTAGTGGTCGAGTCCGAGCTCGCCCTTGAGTTGCTTGTAGTCGAGCTCGATCTTCCAGCGCATTCGTGCCAGCCGCGCGAGTTGCTCGGGTGGGGTGTCGGCGGGGAGGTTTGAGATCCAATAGTCGGTCGGCCCCTCTTGATCTTCGGGCCACTCGGCGATCAGCCACTCCTCGCGCGGCTCCTGCTCTGCTCCGTTTTCCCAGCGCTTGAGCGCCTTCACTCGGGCGAAGAGGAACCGTGAGGTGAGGGGCTCACCATCCTCGGGTGCGTCCCTGAAGGTCACGGTCTGCAGGTGCTCGCGGGCGAGACGCTCGATGAGCTTCTGCGCGGGCTCGGGTTTGCGATCAGGACGCAACCGTGTCCTTGACCGGCCGCTCTCACCCGCGCGCTCGGGCAGCGAGAACACTGTGTCGGGCGCAAACACGCTCGCCTTCTTATCGACCGAGAACATATATTGGAAACCAGCCCCCTCGAGATCCTGGCGAAGCTGGGTGTTCTTGCCATATGCCTCATCACCAAGCACCGGCGCCCGCTTGATATTCCAGCCCCCAGCGCGTTCGATCAGCTCTCGGCCGAGCTGAAGCTTCGTCTTGAACTCGACTTCCTCGGGGATCTTCGCCTGTGCTCGCCGAGCCGAGTCCTGACACCACTCCTCCGGCAGATACAGCGCCCACCCCAACGGCACCGTCCCGCTCGCCCCGACCGCGTGCACCGAGACCCCTATCTGGCAGTTACCGATCTTGCCCAGCGTCCCCGAATACTGGCGCTTGACACCGGGAGAGCGCTTGCCCTGCTTGGGAAAACCGGTGTCATCGAGCACCCACGCCTCCACGTCAATCACCGCCGCGACCCGCTCAGCGACAGCCCGCACCACCTCGACCGGATCCCACGGGCTGTCGGTGAGGAACTGCTGCATCGACTGGTAGTCGGCCTCACCGCCCAACCGTTCGACCATCGGCTCAAGCGACTTACGCCTGCCCCCCTCGACCAGCCCACGCAGATACAGGCCACCATTCATCATCTGCGCCGGCCGGTTCATCGCCTCAGCGAGCACCTCACGACCAAACTGCTCCAAGCGCTCCTTGACGCTCCCCGCAGAAACGGTCCTAGCAACCTCAATCACCGCCATCATCTTGCTCCTCGCGTCGAACGGATCAACGCAAAGAAGATTCGCGGCAAAGCCAACGAACCCTACCAACAACCTAACAAAGCAGTACTAGAAGCTGTCTCAATACCTTTCGGGGGAGGGCTTTGGTTGTTGGGGGCCGAACTTTTCTGGGTGACATAACCCGGTGAGGGAGGTGCTTTGTGGCGGGCTCGGTTTGGCGGGTGCGGGACGAGCTGTGGGAGGCGGTCGAGCCGTTGCTTCCGGAGCATCCGCCGGATCCGCGTGGCGGACGTCCGCGTGTGGATGATCGCGCGTGCTTCAACGCGATCGTGTTCGTGCTGTTCACGGGATCGCATGGCGGCATCTCCCGGCGGAGATGGGCTGCTCGCCGGCGACCGCGCACCGCAGGCTCGCTGAGTGGCAGGCCGTCGGTGTGTGGGAAAGGCTGCATCGCGAACTTCTACGACGGCTGAACGGGGCAGGAAGGATTGACTGGTCCACCGCTGTTGTTGACGGTAGCCATATTCGTGCGCTTTTGGGGGGCTCCACACCGGGCCCTCGCCGGTTGACCGTGCCCGTGCTGGCTCCAAGCATCATCTGATCACGGACTCTGGCGGGATCCCGCTCGCGATCACCCTGACCGGCGGCAATCGCAACGACGTGACCCAGCTACTGCCCTTGGTCGATGGCGTCGGCCCCATTGCGGGGAAGCATGGGCGTCCCCGCCAGCGCGCCGAGCGGGTACTCGCAGACCGGGGCTATGACCACGACAAGTACCGTCGAGAGCTATGGAAACGCGGTGTGAAGCCCGTGATCGCCAGGCGCAACACCGAGCACGGCTCGGGGCTCGGCAAGGAACGCTGGGTCGTGGAGCGCACCTTCGCCTGGTTGCACAACCTGCGCCGGCTGAGGATCCGCTACGAGCGCGATCCCAACCTCCATATGGCGTTCATGCTGCTCGGCTGCGCCGTGGTCTGCCAGCGCAAACTGACAGGGGCTTGAATCATTCCTCGTCTTCTCCGTCGTCGTCGAAGCTGCGCCGCCCGTACTGGTCGGGAATCGAACCCCAGCCCCAGATCGCCACTGGCCCGACGGGCACAATCCCGTACTCCTCTAGAGGATCGCCCTTCTCAGGCTCGACGGTGCAGCGGTGCTGCCAGTTATCGCCGAGATCAAAGACATACTCGAACTCCTCGCCCGCCTTGACCTCTTTGGCGACCTTCAGCTTGGCATGGTCCAGCCACACCAATTCGGGCGCGAACGAGTCATCTGGATAGCCGATCAGCCGGCCATCCCCCAGCTCAAAGTTGTGCAGATGCGAGAGATCCCACCGCGCGAACGCCGCATTGATCGCCTCCGCGAACTGCTCAAACGAATGCGACGGGCCAACCAGAAAGACGCGCCCTGGCGACGGGTCGCAAGCGACCCCACGACCGCCAAACAAGTCCACCCTGATCCGAAGCCACGCTCGTGCCACCGCCCGAACAGCCTACGGAGGTTATGAGACAGCTTCTTATTGGGGTGCGTCGCCCTGTTGCCTTCCTGGCAGCGCACGACCGGCGACTTCTCCCTGGTGGCTCACAGTTGAGCTCAAAGCGAGTCAGGAGGATCCTCGCCTGCGAGTTCAAGGGCGGTCGGGCTGAGAGGGCGTGCCTTCCGCCGGCGCGGGGTCGCGTATTGCGGTGCCGGGCGTGGCTCGGGCTTGCCCACGTCGCGGCTCAGATACTCGCGCACGCGCGCGGGATGAAACCCCAGCCGTGGTCGTTCCCCACCTCCGAGCGGCACAGCGCCCAGAACACCCGCGTGCTCATAGACCCACCGACGAGTCCGGCCCGCCATCCGCGCGACCTCGCTCGCATCGACCAATCCCTCCGACGGTGCGCCGCCAGCACCGAGGTAGGGCACAAGACGCTCAACGACACGATCTGCGACAAGGTCAGCGAACCTGTCGACGAACTCCGCCTCAGCGAGTGCCTCCTCGAACCGCCCGCGCTCGTCTCGTACTCGTGCATCGCTCCGTCCAGACTGCACCGTGCCCCCGGCCATGCCCGCACCTTTCCATACGGGTAGACAGGTTGTAAACAGACAAGGCATTACTATCAATCATGCATCGAGCTTACGAGCCCCGCAAATGCGGGGTTTTGCTGCTTGTATCGGTCATGCCCGATCATCGATTCATCGGGCCAGTAAGCTCAAGCTTCCTGAGCTTATGTGGCGAACCTTGGTAGTCGCAGAGCTTTGAAATGGTGACCACCGGCATATGCGACAGGGCCGCCATCACTCAGGTCTGGCTGCTCTCGCCGAGGTACATGTCTTGAATCGCTCGACTTCCTACCTGGCAACCGGATATGGGATGCTCTTCGTCTCCTAAGGGTTTGACCTTGAGTGACGATAATTTTGAAAGGTGAGCCAAGGAGAGGACGAGCAACCCGCCCCCGCTGAGCCGCAACTGCGCCGCGCGATCTTGGGCGGCGTGCGCCACGAGGATGTGGCCGCACTTCAGCAGCGGATCGCCGTATGTGAGGCACAGTTGCGTGAGACCATCACCGCGCTCAAGGACAGCGCGGGTTGGGCACGCCGACTCCCGCTGGCGCTGGACCTGATGGTGCACCTGGCCTGCGACGAGCACGAGGAGCAGGATCACCCCACGTTCGAGAGACTCGCCGCCGCTGTCCACGAGGTCATCGGCAGCCACCTGCTCACGTTGGTCGACGCATCGTATGTTGATGTCGGCGACCCCGTCGACATCAACACGGAACTGGAGCTCTCGGATCACACCGACTGGGATGGCCAGGCCCGGCCCCGCTTGACCGAGGTGCGAGTCGGCAAGCGCGTGCTGTGCTGCACCTGGGAGCCTGCGGTGCTCGCGGGTGAGGACACGGTCGACGTGGTGGTCGGCCTCTGTCGTGCGGCACTGTTGACGCTCGTCGGCGTCGAAGGCGTGGGACGCCGCCAGCAGCGCAGCGAGATCACGCAGCTCGCGGATACAAGTGCGCTTGCGCGTCACCTGGCTTTCCGTAAGCGGGTTCGTCGCCCTACGCGCGAACTGCGTGTGCATGTTGACGGGGCACACGCACACAAGTACCTAGAGCTATTCGGCTGGGTTTCCGTGCAGGCGGCAGTTGCGGATATCGCGTTTGCGCTCCAGGAGATCGCCTACGCCTGTGGCGGTGATGCCTATCAGCATGACTATTGGGAATTCGCCGCGCTGGTGGATGCCGACCGCGCTGAGGAGGCGCGTGCGGCAATTGAGGAGCGCCTGAGCGAGAGTGAACTGCCCTTCTACGTCAGGTTGCAGGATTGATCGTCAAGGCCCTTATCACCTCTACGACCGCGCGCGGGGTAAACGGCGTCGACACCTACGGAACCGAGCCCGTGTGCGTGGATCTCGCGCAGGGATGGACGCTGTCCTCTGGTCGTGGTTTTGATATCGAGCCGCAGAAGCTGCGGCTGATCGGCGCACGCTTCTACTACATTGCGAAGCTCACCGGCTATGAGCTTCCCCCGGGCATCTGCATCTGTGATCGCGACCCCTGTGTTTGCGCTGGTCCGCCCGATGATGGCGATGAGCCCGGCTCGCTGGTCCTGATCAGCGCTCGTGCGCGAGAGCCCGGGGACTTTACCGACGGCGAAGTGCTCTACGGCGACCGCTACCGCGAGCCGTTTGATGAGGGAGCGCAGCTCGACCCGGCCGTGTACGGGCTCATGTGCGAGCGTTGGACGCGCGTGCACGCCCGCGCGCAGCGGCCCACGGGTGCGCGCCTTGCGCGCTGGCGCGATCTGCACGAGTTGACCGCGCTCCTGGCTGTCGAGCGGGACGAGTCCGTCCGCCTGGCTGATCCGCCGTTCGATGAGGACGAGTTCCTCGACGGCCAGCTGGTGCTGCTCGCCCGCTCGGTGGGCGAGGCGCGTCGCGCGGCGACGGATTTCGTCTACCGCCTGCCACGGCTGAATGTTGCTCTGCGCGTCGAGGACCTTGATGGTGAGCGGCTCTTGATCGACTGCGGCGAGCACGACCCGGCACGTGTGCATGAGCATCTGCGTCGTCTAACTCGCCCCGAGCTACGCCTGGAGAAGGACGAGCAGGGGACCGCGGCACAGATCGAGCGTGCCCGCTGGACGCTGCTTGACGCCGCCCGCGACCCGCGTCTGACCGCTCTGATCGAGCAGCCCACGCTCGCCTTGCGTGTACCGCGTCGGCGCGCGGAGAGACTCTTCAACGAGGGGCTCGACGCGGGGCAGCGCGCCGCCGTGGACGCTGCGTTGGCGACCGAGGACGTGTTGGTCGTGCAGGGCCCGCCGGGCACGGGCAAGACGACCTTCATCTGTGAGACCGTGCGTCAGCTGCTGGCCCGGGATGCGCAAGCAAGCGTGCTGCTCGCCGCCCAGACTCACCAGGCAATTGACAATGTGCTCCTGCGCCTCGCGAAAGCTGACCCGGAGCTCGCGATGGCGCGGGTTGGCAGCTCTTACATCGCTGCACGCATGGACCCGTTCGTGCGCGAGCGCTACTGGATCGAGAGCCCTGAGCCGTGGCAGCCGCGTGTGCGGCTGCGTGCCGAGGCCTTTCGCCGCATGCTCGTGGCCCAGCTGGACGCCGGCGATGTGGCTGCCGAGTCGGCTCGCGAGATCCTTGCCCTCCAGGACGAGTACTTCCAATCCGACGGTCTCCAGTCCAGCTCCGAGGCGCGCCTTGCCGCTGCGCGCGTGGTGGCTGGCACATGCCACGCGGTCAGCGCCAACCCGCATGTGCGCGGGCGCTCATTCACGTTGGCGCTGCTCGAGGAGGCGGGCAAGGCCACGCCGCCGGAGGCGTTGATGCTGATGCTGCGTTCGCGCAAGAGTGTGCTGATCGGCGACAGCCGTCAGCTGCCGCCGCACGTATGGGGAGCTCTCGGTGACGCTTTGCGCGATCCGGCGACGATCACGAGCAAGGATCCCAAGCGCGCGCTGCAAGCCAAACGTCTTGCGAGTTCCGCCCGCAAGCTCGGTAAGACCCCCGAGCAGCGCGCGCGTGCGGCCGAGGAGACGCTGTTCGAGCACTTCGCGCGTGAGCTTGACGGCAGCCAACACGAGACGACGCTCACGACCCAGTATCGGATGGTTCCCGCGATTGGCGAGCTTGTCAGCGAGACGTTCTACGGCGGGGCGTTGACGCACGGCCGCCCGGCCGACCTCTCCGACCGTGACCCGCGTGTCGGAGCCTTTGCACGCGACACCCAGGTGCGGCTGCTCGACATCCCCGGCCGTCAACGCCGCGAGAGCCGTGAGAGCAAGAGCAACCTCCGCGACGAAGAGATCGATCAGATCGCGGCGGAGCTCGCGCGCCTGCAGGACTGTGCGGCAAGCGTCGGACCGCCGCCCGAGCGTCCCGGTCCGCTGGGGGTCGCGGTGATCACCCCATATGCTGCCCAGGCGCGCCGTCTGAACGCTCGCTTGGACGCGCGTCTCTACCCGGACCTGAAACTGCGGGTTGGGATCGTCGATCGCTTCCAAGGCGACGAGGACCGCGTCGTGGTCGTGAGCTTCGTGAACACGACCTATGCCGGGTTCCTGCGTAAGTCCAACCGCATCAACGTGGCTCTCAGCCGTGCCGAGGATCTGCTGATCATCAGCACCGACCTGTCAGCCGCCCTAGCCGGCACGATTGGTGAGCCGCTCGCAGAGGTCGCGGGCTTCGTGACGCAGCGCGCTCGCGCAGGTGATCGCGGCTATGAGATCGTCTCACCTCATCTTTCGCGCGTGGCATGAACGTTCTCTGCGCGATCCCGTTGCAGATCCCCGTCCACCGGGTGCGTGCCACGGTTCGCTGCCGTGAGCTCGGCACTCAGCTGCATCGCACCGTCCATCGCCTTCAGGCGCCCGCGGACGGCGATCACGAACTGATCGCGGCCGCCACGGGGCTTCCGCTGAGAGACATAGCACGCGTCCAGGCTGAACTCGCGCGTGAGCTCGCGCCAAGCGAACGTGAGTATTTGGTATGGGTCGATCATGCCCGCGAACGTTGCCTACCGTACTCCGCACTCGATGGCGCGGTTGTCGTGCGCCGCAAGGACGAGGGCTTGACCTTGCCCCTCGAGGCGCCCACACCGGCGAGTCTCGAACACATGGGCCTGAGCGTCGCGGCCTCGTGGGATAGCGGCATCGATGGGCACGTCGAGATTGAGGAGGTACTCGACGTGATCGCCGACGCGCGCGGTGTCGTCCAAGGCGGCTCGCGCGGGCTCCCGCATGTCCTGCGCCTGCCAGATGTGCATCTGCTCTTTGGCTACGACCAGGACGATTCACATCGCCTACGTACGACGCTGACCCAGCACGCACTCGACAGTCCGGAGCTCACGAGCTGGCTGCACGAGCACTTCGACGCGTATCTGTGCGAGCACCTCATAGACCTCAGCCACCTCGCCGAAGTCCGGCCGCTGCCGCCTCCCTGGATAGCCGAGCTGATCGAGCGCTCGCGCAGCGCCGAGATACGCCCGTGGAAGTTGCGCGAACCTCATCCGGCGCGCACACGTGCGGCGATCCTCGCGGTCGCGCAGGCTGCGAGCGAGCGCCTAGACATCTGTGCCCCGAGCCTCACAAAACTCCCCGAATGGCTGCGTGGAGCGATCGAGGATACCCGTGCTCGTGATGTCCCTGTCGTGCTGCGTCCCGCCGCGGAAGAGGCCTCGCCCAAGCGCTTGGACGTGGTGCAGATGGTCCTCGACGGCCAGCCCGACGCGCTGTGCGTGATCGCCGACACAAGTACCGCCGCGGTTCACACTGACCCCGAAGCAGCCCTCGACCGTGGCGAGCAGCGCGCCCCGCGCCCCCAGCATCTGGTACTCACTAGCGACCCAGTGGCCGTACAGGCTTTGCAGAGCCTGTACGGCCTAAAGCCTCCGAAGCGCCGCAAGCCGAGCGAGCGTCTCGGGCAGCAGCTTGTACGCAACCTGCTCGATCGCGCATTGGACGAGCTCGCCGTCGAGCTCTCTGCCGGCGTGAGCCCAACGATCACGCTCGACGACGAGCAAGCTGCCACCGAGGCGCTCGACCGGTACCACCGGCCCGGCGATGTGCCGACAGCAGGCATGCACGCGGTCGCGGCCGGCATCGCATGGGAGCGCATCACGATTGCGACTGCCACGAACCTATGCGCGCAGGACGAGCGCCTTGCTCTGCTCGCCACCCGCTGGGTCCCGCCCCAGGGTGGTATCGACCTCGACTTGATCCTCGCGGATGAGCACAAGCGGATCGTGTGGGTGATCGACGCGAAGAACCGCACGCCCGCTGCTGAGCAGGAAGGCAAGATGATCTATCAGCTGCGCATCCTACGAACGGCCAGCGACTTCATCCCCGAGCACTGGCATGCCCTGGGACTGATTGTCCACCCAGCGCGGCACCTGAGCAGCGCACCTCACCAGACCGAGCAACCCGAGATCCTGCGCTGCAATCTCCACGACTTGGCCTCTCTACTGCAGGCTGACACGCTCCCCGAAGAACGGATCAGATAACCACCGCGTTAGACCAGCACCAGGAGATTGCAGCGCGAGAGATGCACGCCGGTCACCGATGAGGGCTCAAGACGTGTGGTTTGACCACTTCGCAGACGATGGTGTTTGGGGATAGATGTGCTCGACATGCACCTTGTCGGGCGCCTCGACAGCGACCTCTCCGGTGACACGCTTTGCGTGCTCGATCTCACGTAGGAGATAACGCGCCGTCGCAACACGGCTGATGCTAGCCCGCGTGAACATGTCTGTGAACTCATCGATGGGTGGGGCAAGCGTTGCGAGTCTCGCTACGGCAGCCTCAAAGTTGTTGTCCACTCGAAGCTGTGCCGCGACCTCATAGACCGTCGTCTCCATCACCGTCGTCTCGCGGCCAGCAATGACGTTGTATCGCACAAAGAGGGCGATTAGTGCTTGCAGGAGCATTTGTAGATTCTTCTTCTGCACCGCCCTATCGTCCGGTGTCTCTCCCTCCTCGCCGACTGCGGCGTAGCCCGAAAGCACCACTGGATAAAGGGCCTTTGCGCCGAGCGCGCGGATGCCTGCCAGAAGCCGTTCCAGGTCAGGGTCGTCATCTCTAGCGCGAACAATGTCTCGATACAGCGGGGCATTCTCTGCTAGATCAAGCGAGAAGGTCAGTGAGTTGATCTCCTCCTCAAGAATCTTGCTCTTGATCTCGCGATAGAGCTTTCGGGACTTAACATCGCCACGGTGGCTCACCCAATAATGACGCAGAAAATCCTCGACCGAAGCCTCTTCGTTGATGCTGAGGACTGTTGACCAAGCGGCAATGATTCGCTCCCGTGAGTCCTCATCATCGGATCGTCGGAGAAGGAGGTTGCGAAGCAGGTCAGGCGTCGACAGTCCGATCCCGCGATCATTGAGCGTCTCGAACACTGCTGCGGCGTTGTCCTCGTCGGTGGAGGTAACAGCGACTACCGACATGTGATCGCAAAGCACCTGGCCAATACGAAGGTTCCACTGAAAGGCTGCCTCGCCTCCACCGAGGAGATTGCTCTGCTCGGTCACGCGAGTCTCGAAGTACTCGCGAGCTTTACGGATGAGACTGTGGGATCGGAGGGTTGGGGCCGGTCGACTGGGGGGTACTGTTGGCTCGGTCTGGATCTCCCCACGGAAGAAGTCCCGGTCGTACCGATTGAGCGTCATGACGTGAGTCGTCGTATTCGATTGGTCATCGAAGTCCGAGATGTACTTGCTCTGTAGGCGCGCTGCGGCGTCCGCCTTGTGTGTCCTTCGTGCGTCTCGCAGGACGGAGAGCAAGATGGTGGCGGTCGCCAGGCGTTGTTGACCATCCAACAACAAGTTGGTGGGACCTCCAACCACGAGCACAATCGAGCCGAGGAAGTACTCCTCGCCGACGATGTTCTTCTCTGGATATAGGTCGCCGAAGCTGGCCAAGTCTTGCCAGAACGTCTCCACCTGGGCTGTTTCCCAAGAGTACGATCGCTGCCACTCGGGAACCTCGATCTTTGGACTCGTGGTGGCGAGAAGCGAGCCGACGGTCTGACGTGCAGCCTCGTAGCGCTGATCGGGCATGAGAATAAGCTAGCGGCAACAGAGATCAGCCGTCTCGCCGTGATGGTGGACTTGAGATCCCATCTCACGTGAGACCGAGGGCTAGGACCCCCGTCGGGGCGGGTTTGGAGATCCGAGTTGCGTCATGCAACTAGAGGCTTGATGTGGGTTTATCGTCCGTCGTAGGCGGCGAGGGCGCGTGGTGGGCGTCCGGTGAGGAGGTTGATGTGCATGCCGAGTGTGAGGGCAAGGAGTCGTTGGGCGATGCGCTGCACGAGCCCGGCGAGTGTCTTGGCGAGGTGGTCTTCCAGGCGCATCTGGCGCTTGAGGTTGGCGAAGACGCTCTCGATTACCAGGCGGATGCGTGCCTTTGCGACCTCGCCCGGGGGACGCGGACCTGGGCGGTGGCGCTCGGGCGTGATGAGCTGGATGTCGATCAGCTCCATGCACTCTTGGTACTCCTTGCCCCAGAAGCCCTTATCAGCGAACAGCGTGCTGCCGGCGTGAGCCGCGGCGAGCTCCAAGGCGCATTCGCGCTCTTGCCCGGTCTTGGGGCCCGTGAGGTCGTAGCCGACCGGGACGCCCTTCGCGTCTGAGATGAGCACCAGGCGCATGCCCCACACGAACAGGCTCTTCGATGGGCAATAGCCGTAGCTGGCGTGCCCAGCGAACTCGCTGAGCGAGCGGCAGCCTGGATAGTTGGCGCACGCGATCAGCGTCCCGTCCACTAGCCGCACCTGTCCGTCGGCGATCAGCTCGGCGACCATCATCTGCACCGTGGTTATCTGCGGTGTGAGCCGTCTGAGTCTGCGGTTGTACTGGGACTGGCCGGGCAGCTCGGGAAAGAACCCTGGAAGCAGCCGACCGATCACCCCCAAAAACTGGCGGTCTGAACAGGTCCCTGTCACAGCCTGAGCGACCGCCAACGCGATCAGCTCCTGATCGGTGACCTTCCCGGGCGGGCCGGGGCGAGGAATCGACAGCGAGCAAGCGAATACGTAGGCTGCGACAACGAGGGTCTCCAGCGAAGCGTCCATCTCGTGCTCCAATCACGAGTTGACAAAGCTGGAGGCCCTCTTCTTATTCCAACACCACGATTCCTGCCCACGACCCCAACCCGCATCAAGCCTCTAGTCGCTCATGCACGTTTTCGCTTTCGTAAGACACAGCAATGGCATAGCCCGAACTGGGCCGTGCATGTTCGGATGAAAAGTCAAGGGTTTGCGCGAACATTTCGTCGGGGTTGCTGAGGGTGCTGCTCCACGCTCGGGGGTGCGCTCGGAGCGGCACAGCGATCGCACAGCGCCCGCTCAGGTGAGCATCTGGTCTATACGGCCGTTCTTGTTGCGCCGGGGTGTGTCGTGGTGCAGGGGCGAGCATCGGCGGTGGGGTCGCGCCGGGTGCTTCGGGGTGAGATGATTTGTGGTGGTGCGGGTGACTGACGTGAGCGAAGCGCAGGCGTCAGGGGCTTGTGGCCTGCCGCGCGGCTTTGCCCTTCGAGGGCTTGTTGGATGCGCGCCCCGGTGTCGCGCCCGCACCACCTTTCGGTGATGCTGTTGAGCGCCAGTCCTCGACCAGGCGCCGGTAGGCGAGCTCTGCCTGGGTTTGCAGCTCACGCTCCGCCGCGCGTTGAGCCGCTGTCGGCGAGACGGTTGCCCCGTCGTGGCGGCGTGGCCGGCGTGACGCGCCGGCGGTGAGTTCCAACCGGCGGGTCTTCTGGCGGGTCAGCGACGGGCGGGCGAACGCGTAGTCCTCGTCCTTGCTCAGCAGATGCCAGCAGAGAACGACGAGCTTGCGTGCGACAGCGACGGCCGCGACTTGGGCGCCGCGGCGAGCACGGACGCGCTCACCGAACGCCCTGAGTGGTCCGGGGCTGCGGATCGCGATCAATGCGGCCTCGACCAGCATCGAGCGGGCCTGCGCGTTGCCGCGCTTTGAGATGTGCCCGTAGCGAGCGGGCTCTGAGCCGGACTGACGGACCTTCGGGTCCAAGCCGAGGTAGGCGACCAGCTGCCCCGGGGTCTGAAAGCGCGTGATGTCCCCGACGGCTGCGATCACCGCCGCCGCGGTCCCGATATCCACGCCGGGGATCGTCAACAGCCTGCACAGCCCCGACCATGTGAGGGCCTGCTCGGCGATCTTCTGGTCAAGCAGAGCGATCTCGCCATCCAGGAAGTCGATCTGGCGCAAACAGCCAGCTACCGTCTCGGCCTCCTCCTCGGGGAGCGCTTGTTCGGCCAGCCACACACGTCCCTTGCGGCCGAATAGGTCACTCACGGGTGGGCGACCGAGCAGACAGCGCATCACGACGGCATGCACCTCGTTCTTGATCCGGGTGCGTGCCCGCACCAAAGCCGAGCGCCGCGCGACACGGCGGCGTAGCGCGAGCGTCGCCTCGTCCGGCACCCATACCTCGCTGAGCATCCCCGCCGAGAGGAGCCTGGCGAGCATCGCCGCGTCAAAGCGGTCGGACTTCACGCGCGCGTGAGAGATCGCGCGTGTCTGCGCCGCGTTAGAGACGATGACCCGCCCAACGTTGCTTCCCCGCAGGATCCTCGCGATCGCCATCACGCTACCGCTGGCGTCCAAGACGACCTGATCCTCGCCGCCGAGATCCCGCGCGAACTCCCTGATCGCCTCCGGCGTGCTCGCGATCCGCCCGACCTGCGAGACCTTGCCGCCCTCAGCGACCGCGACCTCGCAGAACTCCAAGTGAACATCAATACCGAAAAACCGCACTTCCGCTCCTTTCACCAGCCATCGAACTCTCAAACTGGAAGGCGCGGCGGGCAAGCGACAAATACGGATTCGGGCTCTCAGCCCAACCAGGTGAGTCGCAGGGGCGGCCATATAGTCATTGACGGGCTCGCAGCCCAAATGCACAGCGGCCTGCCCCACCATTACGTCTTCCCACAAGAGCCCCTGTCCTGGTCAAACCACCCTACGAACACGACCGGACAGCAAGCCCACCAGGTATTTCATACCCGTAGTCTGTGTGAGTGCGAAGGTGCAGATGCCGGATGGCGGCGTTGTGCACTTGCGCTCAGATTCGTGTCGTCTCAGCTTGCTGAGACCGTGCTTTCTGAGCCGTGGTGTTGGCGTCCGACTGGCCGGGTTAGGTCCGGGCCGGCGGTGGGCTGACTCATAGTCTGTTTGTCGGCGAAGTGCCTGACCTCAATGCCGTTGTGTCGCCCACCGCCGTCCGGGATCACCGGCGTGACCTAATAGGAGCGTGGCAACCGCCCCAACTCAGACCTGTCCGCCGGAGGTCCACATTCATCGCATCCAACGAAGGGACCAAGCAGATGATCGTGATCGGAGCGGACACGCACAAGAGCACCCACGCACTCGCCGCCGTCGACGCCGGAACCGGCCAAGTCGTAGGCGAGCGCGAGATCGCCGCGGACGACAACGGGCACCGCCAGGCGCTGCAGTGGGCGCGGCAACTCGACCCGGATGTGGTGTGGGCGCTGGAGGACTGCCGGCACGTATCCCACCACCTCGAGCGCGCGCTCGTGACATCCGGGGAGCGCGTTGTGAGGGTCCCACCGAAGCTGATGGGCGTCTCACGCCGCGGGGAACGCGAGGCCGGCAAGTCCGATCAGATCGACGCGCGGTCAGTCGCCCGGGCAGTCCTGCGAGAGGGCATCGACAGGTTCCCCGGCGCGTTCCTGGACGAGGCCGCGATGGAGATCCGGCTGCTGTGCGACCACCGCGAAGGGCACGTCCACGAGATCACCCGGCTCACCAACCAGCTGCGCTGGCACCTCGTGATCCTCGACCCCGCACTGGAGGCAAGCATCCCACCACGCAAGATGGACTATCCCGGACAGCTGGAGAAGGTCGCCAGGCGCCTACGCAGCATGGACGCCTCCGCGAGAGTCAGGATCGCTAAGGAGCACGTCCGGCGTATCCGTGAGCTCTCACGCGAGGCGACACGCCTCAAGCGCGAGCTGCACATCCTGATCGCCGCGCATCGTCCCGACCTGCTCGCCGAGACCGGGTGCAGCACGATCACCGCCGCGATCCTCATCGGCCAAACCGCCGGCGCCGAGCGATTCCCCACCGACTCGCACTTCGCCCGCATGGCCGGCGTCGCCCCGATCCCGGTGTCCTCCGGCAGAACCGACCGCCACCGCCTACACCGCGGCGGCAACCGTCGCATCAACCGCGCGCTGCACGTCATCGCGATCACCCGCGGACGCTGGGACCCCGCCACACGCGCCTACCTGCAACGCAAGGAAGCCGAGGGCAAGAACCGCATGGAGGCCCTCAGATGCCTCAAGCGCCTCCTCGCA
Organism: uncultured Solirubrobacterales bacterium; assembly: GCA_963715765.1. Lineage (GTDB taxonomy): Bacteria > Actinomycetota > Thermoleophilia > Solirubrobacterales > Solirubrobacteraceae > Palsa-744. Next base: position 1,027,336 of record OY970270.1, on the reverse strand, counting down.
CGCCACTTCCACACCCTCCTCCTACAGCCACCAGCAGGCTCCACCCCCTGAGTGCAAAACCCCGCTCGCAGAACGACCCACTTGCATAGAAGCGGCGGCTCGATCAGGTCCGAGGAGGTCGTTCCCGCTCATCCTTGGGCCATCGTCGCGAGAGCCAAACGAACCTTGGGACGATGTGCGCGGGTGGGCTTGACCCATCGTTGATCGTGCCGGATACTCGACATTGGCAACTCCGTGGGCAAAACACGCACGAGAGGATTGGGTATGGATCCGCACACTTGGTGGGCCTTGCAGAACCAACAGCTGGCGGAGCACCGGGCGTCTCTCCCAAACGAGCGACTAAACACGCCAGCCGGCGACCCCATCCCGAATTGCCCAAGATGTGGGGGATCGAGAGTTCGGTCCCTCGACGCCTCTAGCTACCAGTGCGAAAACGGTGGCGAATGCCACGGGTATCACTGGTCAGCTCGGTGACGCTCGGGCCAGTATTGGCCCAGAAGCTCGCTTGGAGAGCAGGTCAGAAGTGGCTGTCTAGGACCGCAGGAGCGCGATCACATATCTTCGCAAAATGCGGAGCTGACTTGACATAGGAGCAACAGATTTTCTTGCTGCTGCGAGCGGCCGGGAGGCTCGGGCAGGGGGAGCCTGTGGTCGCTGCTCAGGAGGCGAACCAGCGCTTCTGGGTAGGGTCCCAGTAGCCGGCCCCGGTGCCCGCGAGGATCGGGTTGAGGAAGGTTGCGGCCTCGGCGTGTGCTGTCCCGAGGTCGGCTGGCAGCCCGACGTCTGTTGCGGCGCGGGTGTAGGGGCTTGCCCACGAGGCTGGCGGTGGCGGGAGCGCGGTGGGGAGTGGCTGGCGCTCACGGGTGCTGAATGTGGCGGCGAGGCTCGCGTGTAGGCGGTCGGCGTGAGGAGCGGCAAGGTCGGCGATCAGAAGGATGTCGATGAGGTCCTTGATCCGGGTGCTCTGCTGTTCTTGTGGGCCGTAGGTCGCTGTGTATGCGTGGGCCTTCTCGGCGATGTGCTGCTCTAGGGCGATTACGGGCATCTCGATGGGCTGTATGTCGGCGAAGTCCAGGAGGCTCGGGATTGGCAGTCGTTCGGAGGGTGCGGTTGGCCGCTCGTTGAGTGCGACGTCTACGGGGAACTGCTCGAAGCGTCGTCCGGCGACTTCGGTGGTCACGCTGTAGCGGAGGGCACGGAATGCTTCTGCTTGGTCGAGTGCGGCGGTGCGCGCTACGTCGAAGCTGAAGTGGTCGTGGAGGTCGATCGCCTGCGCGGCAAGGAGCCTTGTGGTTGCGGTCTGCTCGTCCTCGGCTCCCGCGAGGTCGATGTCCTTGGTCATTCGTGTTCGCACGCCGAGTCGCAGCTCAAGCGCGAATGCTCCCTTGAGCACCCAGCTTCCTGGCTCTGCGATGGCGAGCCTGGCGAGGAAGCGCTCGAAGGCGACGCGCTTGCGTAGCCGCATGACGGGCAGGCCGGTCGTGGTCGCTTCGTTGCGTATGCGTTGGTCAAGCGCGGCTCGGAATGCCTCGGCGGTGTCGTACTTCACGCGGTGGTGGCTTCCTGGGTTGTTTGCTTCACGAGTGCGGCGACGTGTCCGCCGTTTCGTTTGGCGTGTTCGGCGAGCTGGTCTGGTGTGGTGCGGCCTTCCTGGAGGGCCTGGCGGACGGCCATCTGGATCTGCTCTGGTGCGGTTCCTGAGCGTGCCGCGTCGATGATCGTCCTCGCCGGGGTTGTGACGTGGATGCCGTGGCGGGTCGTGATGTCGCTGTCCGGGATGGGCGCGGTGACGGTGTGCAGGGTTACGCCGCTGGGCGCCCGGACTCCCCGGTGCTCGCGGGAGACGAGAAGATGCACTGTGTTTGGCAGGACGTCGGAGAGTCCATGCAGCACGAGCGCGCTCTCGTGCGAGACGACTGCCCTCTCCATCCCGACGGTGAGCCATGCGGCGCGTATCTCATCGTGTTCGCCTGCTGGGTAGTCGCTGAGGCGATAGAGCCCCTGTCGCATCCTCTGGAACCGGCCTGATCGGGCGTGGTGGGCGAGAAGCTGTGCGCTGACGCCTCGCTCTTGGGCCTGTCGTGTCGTGAAAAGACCATCCTGGGAGTAGGCGAGACGGTGGAGTGCCGGGAGATCGGGCTTCTGTTCTACGTCAGACATTTCTACAGCATTCTTTTAGTGTATGCTGACAAGTATGTAGTCTTGCTGATCGCATCTTGACGGTCAGCTTGACGGAATCCCAATTAAAAAGTGCCCCGGCGCAGCTCTAACTGCCCGGGGCGTGGCAAGGAAAGGAAGGACCTTCCTGCCGGGTAAGCCGGGCGCATTGCTGCGCCCGGCTCCCCTCAGAACCGGACGTGCGACTTTCACCGCATCCGGCTCAAGCAAGCCTCGTGGGCCTGTGGGCGTGCAGGAGTGCTGGACTGTTGCCGTCGCCGGCGGTATGCCGGCGGTGGCATTGGGTGTGTAGGAGTCGAGGTTCGGCCTTTTCCGACGTGCCGTCCGTGTGCAGGGCGATCTTGATCGTCTTGCGGTTGGTGGCCAGCCACCGCTCCCACTCGCGTGGGGTGGGTGGCAGGTCCTCGGCGGGCTGGAGCCAGTCCCCGCAGAGCGGACAGCGGCCGTGCTGGGTCCTGTAGAGTCGCCAGCGGGCCTTGCCGATCGTTGGGGGCGGGATCTTCGCTCGCCGTTCGGCCCAGTATTTGGTCAGGGCGGGGTCGTCCGGGGACGACGCGCCGGTGACCAGCTGGTGTCGGATGATTCGTGTCCAGGCGAACTTGAGTAGGTAGACGCCGCTTGCGCGGTCGCCGAATACCCATTTGTCGCGTCTGGCGCGGTTGAACATGCCGAAGTACCGTTTCACGACCCAGCGCCTCGACTTGTTCGGGTGGCCGTAGGTCGCCCACTTGTAGGTGAGCTTCCACACGTAGTCATCCAGCGCGCTGAACGTCTTGCTGGAGACCACGCCCCGGTAGTAGGCCGACCAGCCCCTGATGATGGGGTTCAGTCGTATGAGCACCGCTTGTGCGTTGGTCCCGCGCAGGGACCGCATCTCGGTGCGCAGCCGTTCCCGGATTCTCCTCACGGCCGCCTCACTCGGTTTGATCAGGAGCTTGCGGTTTTCGTAGCGGCGGATGCTGAATCCCAGGAAGTCAAAGCCCTCATCGAGGGTGACGATCCGTGTCTTGTCCTCGTTGAAGACCAAGCCCCTGGGCTCAAGCCACTGCGCGAGCCGCGCCTTGACCTGAAGCGCCTCGTCCCGTGAATGGCACAGGGCGATCAGGTCATCGGCGTACCTGACCAGCACCGGGGAGCCCGCGACCGTCTGTCCGGCGTGACTGCCGGTCGTGTGGTAGCGGACTCCGGCGGCTTGCTCCATCCCGTGCAGCGCGATGTTCAACAGCACGGGGCTAATCACCCCGCCTTGAGGAACTCCTTCCTCGGTCGAGGCGAACCGGCCGTCCTCGACCACGCCTGCCTTCAACCATCCCTTGACCAGTCCCCTCGCTGGGAACGAGCCGAGCTGGCGAAGGATGTGAGAGTGGTCGATCCGGTCGAACGCCGCCGCCAGATCCGCGTCCAGCACCCACCGTCGCCGCGGGCTCTTGCCGTTGGCGTTCACGTAGATCACTGCGATCGCGTCATGGCAACCACGGCCGGGCCGAAACCCATAAGAGCGCGGCTCAAACCGTGCCTCCCACTCGGGCTCCAACGCGTTCACGACGCGTGCTTGCTGCACGCGATCGGAGATCACGGGGATACCGAGCGGACGCCGCTTCCCACCACTGCCCTGCTTCGGGATATACACCCGCTTGACAGGCAGGGCGCGCCACGAACCCGATGAGCGCTGCACCACTTTGGCCAACTTCATCTTGGCCTTGGCGGTCAGCACCACCTCGCCGTCAACGCCCGCCGTCTCGCGGCCAGCATTGCGCTCGCTCACACGCCGCACGCTCAACAGCGCATTCGCACGTGAACGAAGCATCAACTTCTGCAGGTTGCGGACCCTTTTCAGGTCCCCCGCCCGACTCGCCGTGAAGATCCGTTGCCGCAGGCGCCGTACGCGTTCCTCGCAGGCACGCCAATCAACAGCGTCCCAGCCGAGAACCCCGTCCTCTGGTCCGTTCGCCCCGAACAGCGCCGCGGCGTCCAACTTGCCCTTCGGTTCCGATGCCATCGCAACTTTCCTTCACAGACTCACCTGACCGCGTCAGCACCCTTTCGGGTCCGGGCACACAGGTCCCGTATCCGGCCGGTTATCCAAAAGCGGCCAGCGGAGGGGCCAGCCATTCATGCTCTTGGTTTCCCGCTGCCTTTCGGCCGCCGGCGTTCGCTTCTCGGTCATCCGATTCCCGCCGGGGGATTGGGCCTCCCTTACGGTCGGCTTACCGGGCCACCGCCCGGACCCCGACGGGGTTACCACGTTCCACACGCACGAGACACGACCGGGATGGGTGCCTCCTGTACCCCGAGGACGGCGGTGCTCTCCCGACCGAAGTGCATTGTCCGGCCGGCGCCTGCCGCTTCACAGCGGCCAGTCCCTGCACCCCGCTACTGCATCCCATCTCGCGGGGCCGTCTGATCACGAGGCATCAACGGAGGTTCACGCGATTCACCCGTCCGGTCTTCCCCCTCGCCTGTGGCCCCCGGATGGAACGGGCGCCCTTGGGCTTCGACCCCGAGCTTCGCACCCCGCCGTCACCGGCGACGCACGTCAGGGCAGGGGACAGGCCATCGAGCACAAGCCCAGAACTACGCCTTCGACATCAGCCGACCCTCCAATCCACATAGTCCACTCGAAACGTGCGACATCGCGTCGCAGATGCAGGATGAGATTAGCCGGATGCCCGTTGATGACGAGGAGCGGGCAGAGAAAGGAATCCTCAGTCTGTTGCTGGCTTCCGATTCGCAGCGCCCTTGGTCGGTTGCGGAGCTTGAACGTGAGCGTGGCGAGCACCTCGGGACCCTCGATGCAGTCGCAAGCCTGCACGCTGCGGGCTTGATCCACCGCTGCGGAGAGTTCGTCTTCGCGACCCGCGCTGCCGTGCGTATGGACGACCTTGCGCTCTGACGGTGGTTCGCCTGGCTGTGCCGGATTTGTCCGGGATCGACCCGTCGAGTTCGCTCGGCGATCCGGCGCACCGCCGCGCTGTGTGACGTGCTCGCCTCGTGTCAGATGCGGGGCGGCGATTGCTCGGCTCGGGAGCCGAGGGCAAAGTCGGTGGCCGTTTTCGGCCGCTCACGGTCATATACCGGTGTGAGGGGACAAAACCCAAACCCGGAGACCCGAGCAGCCGCCGCGCAACCCGCATTGCCCGAGCGCTATGTGGCGCGCGCTGAGCTGGCCGCGATCATGGGCGTGAGCTTGGCGACGGTAGATCGGATGGTCACCGAGGGGATGCCGTCAGTGACGTGGGGGCGACGCACGCGCCGTTTCCGGCCGTCTGAGGCTATCTCCTGGGCTTCGGAGCGGGAGAGGGCGGCGTGAGCGTTACACGGCTCCCATCGGGTCGTTGGCGAGCGCAGGTCTACGATCCCGCGACCGGGAAGAACCTCAGCGTCTCGAAGGTCGTGGGTGGTCCGGGCACGTTCGCAACCAAGACCGAGGCGAAGCGGGCGCGCGAGAAGGCGCGCGAGCGGCTGGGGATAGTCCGTGCAAGGGACGTGACGGTTCGTAGCTTCTGGGAGCGCTGGACAACCGATCCGCTGTTCGCGCGCCCAAAGGAGTCGAGCGATATCCGCCGCCGCGAGCTGACCAAGAGCTTCGCCGAGCGCTACGGCGATATCCCGATCATCCAAGTCGGGGATGAGATCGTCGCCGACTGGCTCGCCGGTGGTGGCCGTGCCGGATCGGTCCAGGGGTTGTGTTCGATGTTCAACGACGCGGCATCAGTGAAGGCAGGGAGACTGATCGACCGCAACCCGTTCCAGAAGCTCGGCATCTCACGCGGCAAGGGACGACGCGACCAGCAACCACCGACCGAGCAGAAGGTATGGGAGATCATCGCGCACGCCCGCAAACTCGCGTGTCCATCGTTCGCGGCGTGGTTGCAAGTCGCCGCGTTCACCGGCCTTCGCCCCGGCGAGCTTGACGCGCTGCGGTGGGAGCGGATCGACTTCGACCGCGCCCGCATCGTCGTAGCCGAGCAGTTCAGCGCCGCAACCCGCACGTTCGACACGCCCAAGAACCACTTGAGGCGCGACGCACCGCTGACCGCGCACGCCCGTGACGCACTCTCCAGCTTGGCGCATGAGGGCGAATTCTGTTTCGTTTCGCTGCGCGGCGAGCACTGGACCCCAAGCTCCCGCGCCTACCACTGGAAGGCCGTCAGAGCCGCCGCAGGATGGGAAGGCAGTCTTTACCTTGCCACCCGCCACTTCGCGGGCTGGTACATGGTTAATGAGCTTGAAATGTCCTCCGAGGACGTAGCCATCGCGCTCGGTCATCAGGACGGTGGCAACCTCGTCCGCCGCCTGTACGGCCACCGCGATAAGAGCCGCGCCCTCGACCGCATCGTCGGCGCATACGCCGACGCCGCCAACGGACACGCGATCACTCCACCAAGCACCACCGCACGTCGGAAGGCTCGGCAGCCCACCCTGTTTGATCTGCCGTAGACCGCACACGAAACCGCACACGACCCCGAAGAACGCCTGTGCTGAAGCCAAACACCACCATTCGCCCCGATTGGTTAGAGAACCGCGAAGGCAAGCGAATACGGGCGAAAATCCCCGTAAATGCTGCGCCTCGTGGGACTGTGTTCGCTTGTGTTCGCGGCTGTTCGTTGGTCTAGAGACCCGCAAACGGACCGCAGCGGGCGCGAAAAAGGTCCGCAAAAGGATCGCAGCCTCCCGCGAATGGATGAGCGACAATCACGGCAGGCTCCGCGCCCGGAGCAAACTCGTCCATGTGCAACTGATGACGTTCTCGTGCGTTAACGACGGTGCCGCTCGCCCCGGCTTGGACGAGGAAATGGCTTCGACGCTGCGAGTGGTGGCCGACGAGGATCGGTTGCCCGAGCGGGATCATGCTCGCCAGCGCACCGACTCATCCCCCCGACCTAAAATTTCGGGCAGAACCCAAACCCTGATGACGGACACGGAGGACCGAGGTGACCCAGGCAAATGCCGCCCAACTGAAAGCCGAGCTCGACGCCGGGGAGGAGATCCTGCGTACGGCAACGCTCGCCCGCCTCGCCTACGCGGGAGTCGACGGCACGCCGCGCGTGATCCCGATCGGCTTCCTCTGGACCGGCCAGGCGGTGGTCGTCGCCACGCACCCGACCGCGCCGAAGTTCGCGGCGCTCCGCGCCCGGCCGCGGGTGGCACTGACGATCGACACCCCGAGCCCGGCGCGCTCCTTGCTGCTGCGCGGCGAGGCCGAGATCGAGGTCGTCGACGGCCCAGTGTCGGAGTACCTCGAGGCAGCGGCGAAGTCGATGGAGGGCGAGGAGCTCGCCGCCTTCGAAGAGGCCTGCCGCGAAACCTACGACCGGATGGCGCGGATCAGCATCGTCCCTGACTGGGCGCGTTACTTCGACTTCGGCGCCGGCCGCTTCCCTGGCTTCCTCCGCGAGCTGACCTCCAAGGACTGAGGCGCGAGCAGCCGGCCCCCTCCCAGTGCCAGTCGTGTTCGCCAAGCTGGTCGCGCAGGCGCCGCAGCGCCAGGTCCCTTCTCCTTGCCTCGACGGTTGCCGGGCTTGCCGTGACCCCAAAACGAGGCTACACGGACCCCACCTTTTTCGGCAGTGCCCAGCCTACGCCAAATTGTCGCCAGCATACGTATGTTCTATATGGCACACAAGGGTCTCGACGGTCGCGAAGCCCGGTATGGGTGTGGCATGAGGACCGCAAACGGAGCGTGTAACTCAGAGCGGTCATTCTGCATGAGTGCTGGACGACAGTTCGGGCTGTGTATATACTGTCTCTATAAAGGTCGTAAAGGTCCGCCGTGTCGGCAACAGCAACGTCATCTCGATCCCGCGGGAGTTCGAAGCTCGGGGCTATGCACCGGGCTCCTCGGTGCTCGTTGAGGAGCTGCCTGGCGGCGAGCTGCGGGTCATGTCCACGGAGAAGGTCCGCGAGCACATTCGAGACATTGGGCAGCGTCTAGTGGCCGAGCATAGCGAGGCGCTGGAGATCCTCTCCAATCACAACCCTGACGCTCCACGGCAATAGCGGGCGATGGTTGAGGTCAGACTGGCGAGTTTGAGCCGGTGTATCTCACGCTGGCGGATGTCCTTGAGCTGCACGCGCTGATCATCGACGCGACGGCGACAGAGGCTGCCGATCAACTTCCAATCGAGCGGGATTGGAAAGCGCGCTCGCCCGGGGCGAGCATGGGGTCTTCGGTGGCAAAGCCTTGCTGGGCGGGGTACCGCTCGCCGTCTGGCTCACCTGGCTATCGCGGACAGAACGCAAGATGCCGAAGTGGGCATGGCGAGGTTGTCCCGTTCGCCGTGGAAGTTCGTGGTGGCGGCCGGGGTGTAATGGTTTTACACGGTGATGGGGGTGGGCGCTTCCTCGTGGGTTGAGGTGTGGAGGGGCGCGCGTCGGGTGGCGAGGTCGTGTTCGACTGCGTGCGCGAGTTTCGCGAGGTCTGAGTAGCCGACGATCTTTCGGAATTGGGTCTCGGCCTCGAGCATCCCTGCGGCGGTCCATCTGAGGCACATGTCGCCGTTTTGCCAGCGCTTCACGTTGCGTGATGTGCGGCGGATGATCTCGATCATCGACTCGATCGGGTTCGTCGAGGACAGGGTCTTCTTCAGCCGTCCGCGGATCCCGAGGCGTGTGAGGGTGAGAGTCTCCTCCAGGCCCTCGTTCAGGGACGCAGCCGCCCCGGGATGGGAGTGCTCCAGCTCGCCGGCGAGCGCCCGCAGGCCGTCCAGCGCGAGCTCGTGGTTATCACTGGCCCACGCTCGCCGCAAGCGCGTCTTCACCGTTGGGCGGTCGCGCTCGGGGAGATGCTCAAGGACGTTGCGTTCCTTGTGCCGGATGCAGCGCTGCACCGGTACCGGGCCGAAGACCTCATCGACGGCCGCGCGCAGTGCCTTTGATCCATCGAGGACGACGAGGACGCCCTGCTCGACATCCAGGCCCCGAGCGACCAAATCGGCGAGGAGGTGAGCGGTGACGGTCTTGTTCTCCGTGGACCCGTCCCACAATCCCAGCGGGAGCTTCACCCCGTCGGTGCTGACACCCAGCGCGACGATGCAACAGCGGCCCTTCAGCTCGATCCCGTCGACCATCAACGCCGCCAAGCGAACGTCCGCAAGGTCACGGCTCATCAGGGCGTCGAGGTGCTCGCGGGTGCGGCCGATGAACTCGCGGCTGACCGCGGACTTCGACACCGACCGCTCCCTCACGGTCACTTTCTCACCGACGGGCTCACGAGTCCGTGCGAAGCGGCGCGTGCTGACACCAGCGAGCATCTGCTCCAAAACGACCCGTGTCAACGGGTCACGGTCAGCGAAATACTCATACGTCTCAAGCGCCACCTCCTGCTCCCCATCGGCGGTCCTGGCGCGGGGTCGCTTCACCGCGACCCGACGGCCCCCGAGGGTAACTTCGCCGTCTTCGTGGCCGTGACGGACCGCGGTGCGCTCCCTGTTCTTCGCGTGCTTCGGGCCGACGACCTCATCGAGCTCGGCCTCCATCATCTCGCCCAGCACGCCCAGCCCCAAACCGACGCTGAGCGCCAACAAACCATCCTTCGCCGCGCCGGCCAACTCCCCCAACGCGTCCAGCACACCAGCCGGCAATCCCAGCGCAGCGCTCACGACCTGCTCCTGCTCTACGGTCTTCATGGCGGTCCCTTCGTCTCGGTGGATGATTTCGCACTCGCCACAGTCCCAACGGGACCGGACGAGGCGGAAGGACCGCCACCTACAAACTTCTACGAACTACGGGACAACCTCGGCATGGCTAATCGTGGGCGCTAATCTCACCCTGACGGTAGCGACGCAGTTCCCCTACCACAATGGCATTGGCCACTTCAACAGACACATCCGCGAACACTGCCCACCAGAACTACGCGGACCCGCCAACCTCATGTAGCGATCTCAGGGAACCCCGAGTCGGGCGCCTCTCGGGTTAGGATCGGCGATGAGAGATGTCGCCGCTCACGTTGCGAGGATGGCATCTAGTTTCCACTGCATCGCTCTCGTGCGACGTGAGCCTATGCCTGAGCCCCGTCTCGAAGCTCTCCTCGCGTCACGACAGTAAGCGTCGCTGTTTGCCGCACGCGAAAGCCAAGCTTCTCGTAGAGCCGGATCGCCCCGGTATTGGTACTCATGACATGCAGGAATGCGCGCTGCGAGCGTCGCTGGATCCCCGCAATCAACGCGCCCATGAGTACAGAGGCCAGCCCCTGACCGCGATGGTCCGGCCTAGTGCACACCGCGCTGATCTCGGTCCAACCCTCCAGACGAAACCGCTCGCCGGACATCGCAACGAGCACCCCGTCATGCCGAATGCCCAGGTAATCACCAAGCTCGATCGTCCTGGCCAGAAACGGCCCGGGTTCGGTCTGGGCAACAAGCTCCAGCATCTCTGGCACATCGGCGGCGCCGAGCGGGATCGCCTTCGTGCACTCGACACCCGTGACACGCTCCTCGATCATCTGCACCAGATCGAACGCCTGAACCGCCCGCCAGCCGTCCGGTAGCTCGGCACCGCCGTAACGGCCAGCAACGAAAGTTCCCGGTGCCACCAGATCAGCGGCATCCCGCCAGTCCTGTGCCGACGGTGGCGAGGGCAGAGCGAGGAACGGCGCCACATCGTCCGGATATCGACGCGCCCGCCCACGCACCTGCGCGAGCCGCGCGTGCGCGCCGCGCAGCGACGCGTAGGCCGGATTGTCGAGCGCGGCTTCATCGGTCGAGGGCATGCGTGCTTGAAAATATTACGTTAGGTCCGCTGCATGCCGGATTGGGCCAACCCGACGACAGCGCCGGAGAAAGAGCGGCTTGGAGCCAGTCACCCACTCATTTAGCAACTGCGCCACACACTCGCAAACCACAACTGGCGTCTACGTGCCGTACTCGCAACTAACTGAGCGGCAACAGGAGGACACGAGAGCCGGCGAAGGGTACTGAGGGTGCTTCGCTTTTCGAACTAGGGCGACCTGGACGCATACTGTAGGAGGGCGTCGTCGTGCGCTCGATTTAAGGTGTGCGTAATCTCCGCAGCTGACAATTTCAGTATGTCTACTGTCCTCGTCGTCGACGATGAGCCGATCGTGCGCGACGTGGTCGTGCGCTATCTCGAGCGTGATGGGCACAGGACGCTCGAGGCCGCCACCGGTGATGAGGCACGGGGCCTTTTGGAACGTGAGTGGCCGTCGCTGGTCGTTCTGGACGTGATGCTGCCGGGAGTGAGCGGGCTCGAGCTGTGCCGCTGGATCCGTTCGCGCTCAGAGGTGCCGATCGTGATGCTGACGGCGCTCGGCGAGGAGGCCGATCGGATCGTTGGCCTGGAGCTCGGGGCTGACGACTACCTGACCAAGCCTTTCTCGCCGCGGGAGCTGGCGGTTCGAGTGCGCAAGTTGATGCGTCGGATGGCCCAGCCGACCGTCGGCAGAGCGCAGGCGATCGCTTTTGGCGACGTCGTGATCGACCCGATGGCGCGTGAGGCTCACAAGGGCGGCGAGCCGCTCAAGCTGACATTGAAGGAGCTGGACCTGCTCCTGTTCTTTGCGTCGAATCCTCGGCAGGTGTTCTCACGCGATCAGCTGATGGACCGTGTGTGGGGGTATGCGAGCGCCCTCGATACGGGGACGGTGACGGTCCATGTTCGCCGCTTGCGCAAGAAGATCGAGGATGACGCTTCGCGTCCGCGTCACCTCGAGACGGTGTTCGGCGTCGGCTACAGGTTCACGCCGTGATCGCTTTCGCACTCATCGTGTCCTTGAGCACGCTCGTCGCGGGTGTGGCGCTGGCCCTGGCATTGCGTCTGCTGCCGACGGTGCGCATGCAGCTCGTGGGACTTGCGCTGCTGGCGGTGGGCTTGCCGCTCGCGGCCGTGATCCTGGGTGGTCTTGTCATGTTTCACATGCACGACGACGTGAAGATACTGGCCGTGGCAGCAGCCTCAGCCTCGACGGCGCTTGCCGCGGCGTTGCTCCTCGGAGGGCAGATCGCGCGGGGTATCCGTGGACTCGAGGTGGCGGCCGACGAGCTTTCCGGCGGGGAGCTGAAGGCTCGCGCGCCGACTGAAGGGCCGCGTGAGCTCGCTCACGTTGGCGAGGCTTTCAACGCAATGGCGGGAAACATCGAGGCGCTCTTCGATGCGCGTCGCCAGCTCGTCGCCTGGGCGAGTCACGATCTACGCACGCCGGTAGCCTCGATTCAAGCGATGCTCGAAGCGGTCGAGGATGGTCTTGCTTCGATCGAGGAGTACCTGCCGGCGCTGCACCAACAGACGCATACGCTCGCAAGCCTGATCGACGATCTGTTCGAGCTCGCGCGCATCGACGCAGGTGCGCTCACACTTGAGCTCAGGGAGGCCCAGCTCCCACAGCTCGTCTCCCATTGTGTGAGCGGCCTGGAGGCCGACGCGCGGGCGCGGCAGGTACGCCTGGAGAGTCAGCTAGATGACGCCTTGCCCGACGTTCGCTGCGCTCCGGAGCATGTGCAACGGGTGCTCCTGAACCTCGTGACCAATGCCCTGCGGCACACTCCTTCGGACGGTTCGGTGCTCGTTAGGGCGAGACGGCGCAATCGTGAGTTGGAGGTATCGGTTGAGGACACGGGTGTCGGGCTCAGTAAGGAAGCTCAACAGCGCATGTTCGAGCGCTTCTGGCGCGATGATGCCTCACGTACTCGCACGAGTGGCGGCGCTGGTCTGGGGCTCGCGATAGCGCGAGGCTTCGTAGAGGCGCAGGGCGGTCGTATCTGGGCGGAGAACCGGCCCGAGGGAGGCGCGCGCTTCGCGTTTACGCTCCCTATCGCAGAGCCCTCCGCGATCGCCTGACCCGCTCAGTTAGCGGCGCAAAAACGATTCACGGAATGTTCATCTCCGTGCAAGAGGCACGTTAGGAGTCCCAGGCATCGTGCCCGTGGTCGGGGAATGATCCCCGCCCAGTCCAGGAGGTTCACTTATGAAGCTGCCTCATCTCGTTATCCCGCTCGCGCTGGCCTTGGCCGGCGCCACGGCGACGTCCGCCGTAGCCCACGAAGGGCGCGAATTTGCTCACCATGAATCCCAGGTCGTCGGTCACGCCTACGTCAACGACAACACCGCGGTATCGAACACCGTGGCGGGCTTCGACCGGCACGCCGACGGGTCGCTCACTCCAATCCCTGGCTCTCCTTTTCCAGTCGGCGGTGCAGGGCTTGGCGCGGGCCTGCCCTCGCAGGGCGCCATTCAGCTCTCCAGTGACGGGCGCTACCTGCTCGCGGCAGACACCGGTAGCAACCAGATATCGGTGCTGCGAGTTGGCTTTAACGGAGTACCCCAGCCGGTTGGTGCTCCCGTGTCCTCCGGCGGCGGCGAACCGCTCAGCATCGCGGTCTCCGGCAATCTCGTATACGTCGCCAACGCCGGCGCGAGCGCGCCGAACATCACCGGGTTCATCCTTGCCCCGAACGGATCGCTGAACCCGCTGCCAGGCTCGACCGTCTCGCTGCCTGCCGGCTCGGGTCCGGATGACGTATTGATCGACCCCAGGGGCCGCAGACTCGTCGTTGACCTCGACAACACCTCGACGATCGCAAGTTTTCACGTCCTTCACGATGGCTTGCTCGTCGCCGCTCCAGGCTCACCCATCGCGGCGCAGGGAGCAGGACCGTTCGGCGCGGAGTTCCGGCCGAGCAATCCCTCACAGCTGTTTGTCAGCAACGCCCACGGCGGTGCGGGCAACGGAACGGTCTCGGTCTTCTTGGCGAGTGGCAGCACCGGCCAGCTGGCTCCGATCGGCACATCCCCATTCGCCGATCTTCAGACAGCTCCCTGCTGGGTGGAGATCAGCCACGACGGACAGTTCCTGTTCACGGTGAACACTGCGTCAGGCTCGATCTCGAGCTACTCGATCAACCCCGATGGCTCACTGATCCTGCTCGGCAGCACACCGTTTGGCTCGGCCGGAGCGGGCGCCGTTGATGCCCGTCTGTCTCCCGACGGCAGGACGCTGCTGGTAGACGGAAGCAAAGCCAACGTCATCGCGTCGTTTGCGGTGAATGGTGGAAGCCTCACCGAGCTGCCCAGCTCACCCACACCGCTGCCCGTGGGTGCCTTCGCAGCAGGCCTCGTCACCGACTGACGATTGCGCCGCCGCTGGCTCGGGATACGTCTTACGAGCCAGCGGCGGGGCTGCGCCCTGGATTCACGATGACACTTATCGTCTCGCGAGCCGGGGATCTGATCGAGCTCTCCGCATCTACGGGCACGCGTTACCCCTGCGCCGGAAGGGTCCGGGCGAACGCCACGCCACGTCGTACCCAGACGCCGAGCCGGCGCTTGGTCGCGAATCCCTCAGCGGACACTAGGATCCAGCCCTTCATCGGCCGGCCGGTCATGTCAAAGACGCGGGTGTGAGGTCGAGCGAGCGCCTACCGATCCCGCTTCCGAATCACGACCACCGCATCCACTGCGGCGAACCCCGCCGACGTGCGGCTCGGTGTTCGGGAAGGAGGCAGAGTGAACTTGCAGCACGGAGCCGCGCTCGACCGCTGAGAGACCCGCGCCTCGGTGCGGCCATAACGAGAAAGACCACCCCGAGAGAAAGGACGAACCTATGAAACTGACGACCACGACGCAAGTCTCCGTCGATGGAGTGATGCAGGCACCCGGCGGGTCGGACGAGGACCGCAGTGGCGGATTTGAGCGCGGCGGATGGGCCATGGGGCGCCCCGACAACGAGGCCAGGACGTTCATCGTCGAGCTCTACCAGCGCGCCGACGCGTTCCTGTTCGGCCGGTGGACCTTCGAGCTCTTTGCCGGCTACTGGGGAGCAATGGAAGCGGGCAGCCACCCCATCGCAGATGCCTTGAACGCGCGGCCCAAGTATGTGGCATCGACCACGCTCACCGACCCGCGCTGGGCGGACTCGACCGTCCTATCCGGTGACGTCGCGGCGGCCATCCGCGAGTTGAAAGCCAAGCCGGGGGGGGGGGGGGGGGGGGTG
Source organism: uncultured Solirubrobacterales bacterium (assembly GCA_963715765.1). Lineage (GTDB taxonomy): Bacteria > Actinomycetota > Thermoleophilia > Solirubrobacterales > Solirubrobacteraceae > Palsa-744. The sequence goes on along the minus strand of OY970270.1, from coordinate 1,012,212 downwards.
GTGAGCTGCAGGTGCATGGCAGCGGCGTCCTGATCCGGTGGCTGCTCGAGAATGATCTTGTCGATGAGATGAACCTGCTCATCGCGGCTCCTCGGCGCTAGCGCTGACCGCCGTCGTCCCCGATGTCGACGAGCACTTGCAGCGTGACTGGCGCTGTGGGCGAGCCCAGCGTTCGCCCCCCCTGCGGTATCCCGGCCAGAAACCCGCTGACTTCGTTATCGGCTCATCGCCGGTTGCTCGCAACCAGCGATGAGGTTAGACTCGCGGTTGATGTCGGAAATCTCCCCCGCTATGTATAGGGCTGGATCTGGCGAGCCGGTGGTGCTGCTGCACGGCTTCACTGCAGCCTGGAGGGTCTGGCATCCGATCCTGGCTGATCTGGTCGCTCGCTACGAGGTGATTGCACCGACGCTGCCGGGCCACCATGGTGGCCCCCCCTATCCCGCCGATCAGCCGATCACCTTCGAGCATTCCACTAACGCGGTCGAAGGACTGCTGGACGAGCTGGGTATCGGCGCGGCGCACTTCGTCGGCAACTCCATGGGCGGCGGCATCGCACTCGAGCTGGCCAAGCGCGGCCGTGCGCGATCGGTCGTTGCGTTGGCGCCCGCTGGCGGCTGGAGCCGGGGCGACAGTGAGGGCCCGCGTATCGGGAATTTCTTCGCCAAGCAGATCAAGATGCTCAAGCGAACCCACGCGTGGAGTGAGCGGATCATGAGACGTCCCGGGACTCGCCGTTTGGCGTTCAGGGAAATCATGCGTCATGGAGAGCTCGTATCCCCGGCGGATGCAGCCGAGATATCGCAGGCAGCGCTGCACTGCTCTATCAGCCAGCGAGCGATTCAGGCGCTGCTCGCCGACAAGGCTGAGCTCACGATCAGCGATCTCGATCGGATCGCCTGCCCGGTGCTGCTGGCTACACCGCAGTTCGACCGCGTGCTGCCCGGTCCCCGCCACGCACCTCGCTACCGCCGCGAGATACCGGGCGTCAAGGCGATCGCACTCTCCGACTGCGGACACGTGCCGATGTGGGACGACACCGAGTTCGTGACGAAATTGATCGTCGAGCATGTCGACCGTAACCTCGGGTATGGCCCTGATGCCCAGGCAGATGTGTCGTCCCAGTCCGCAGCAGTAGGTGCTTGAGGCGCAAACCCCCCTGGTCGCTGCTTGCCCCAGGACGGCCCGCGATATGTGACCACAAGAAGACCGCAGGCCCGGCGGAGCACGAGCGCCGGCCTGCTCGATCATTGTTTGTCGGTATTCACCTCTAGCCGCGCGTGTCTCCGATGGGCTCCAGCGGTGGGAGGGTGGCGACCTCGAAGTCGCGGCTCACCGCGGCGACCTCGTCGGGAATGGCGGCGAGGTTGACGTTCGTGGAGAACCCCATCGCGGCGTCGATGGGACGGAAGAAGTCGTCGAAGTGGTTGGCGACGATCGTGCGTAGCTGCAGGCGGGGCAGGATTCGCGCCCAGTAGTCGCGTGTGAAGCTGCGCCCGGCGATGCCGGCGAGGAACACGTCGACGCCGCTGTGGTGGAGTGCGTCGTCGACGAGGTTCGCGCTGCCCTGGTGGTAGAAGGTCATTTCCGCGACCTCGATGTGGATGCCCCACACCTGACCGCACTTGTATGCGGATGGCGAGAGGGCGTCGAGATGCTCGCAGGTGAGCTCGCCGTCAAAGGGGACCGCGAATCCGAGTAGCAGCTTCGAGTGCAGGCTCGGGACGAAGGTGACGGTGAAGGGTCCCAGCTCATAAGGACGATTGGGCTGCACCTCGACGGCGCGCTCGCCGAGCCCGTGGAGCCTCATGAGGTTGACCAGCGAGCTCGAACCGTAGGCGGAGCATCCGTGGCGGCGTGTGATCTCGGGGACGTCGATCGCGTGGTCGAAGTGGGTGTGGCCGACGAGCACGCCGACGAGGCGGCCCGGCGGTCGTAGGTAGCGCTCGTGGAGCACGGGATTCGCCAGCGCGGGCGTGCGACGGAGGACGCTGGATAGCGGAACGCGTGAGAGGTAGGGGTCGATGTAGATCGTCTGTCCCTCATAGCTCAGGCGGTAGCCCGCGACACCGAGCCATTCGAGCTCGAGTCCCCTCGGCAGCTCGAGCGGCCGGCTCGCGAGCTCGCGCATGGCGTCGGCGTCGCGGCGCTCTCGCTCCCCGCGGTTGGCGGAAAAGTGGGCGAAACTCGCGATGTGGTGGAGAAGATCCGGCACGGAGGCGATGTCAGCCTTTGAAGCTCGACGCGCCGCGGTCGCCGAAGGGGTCATCGCGCTCGCGCACCGCCTCGCGGAAGCCGGCTTCGGCAGCGTGTCGCTGGAACGCGTAGCCCTCGGCGGTGTGGCGGGCGACGCCGTCGAACACTGTACCCAGGATCTGAGTGCTGTGGAGACCTCGGGACATCGTCTCCTGGTTGACGAGCAGCTTCATCATCACCAGCTGATTGATCGGCATTCGTGCGATCCGCTGGACGAGGATTTCGGTACGCTCGTCGAGCTGCGCGGCGGGTGGGGCCTCGATCGCGAGCCCCCACTCCAGCGCCTCCGCGCCGGAGAGGCAGTCGCCGGTGAAGAGCAGTCGCTTGGCTCGCTGCGGCCCCAGACGGTGCGCCCACATCGACGTTGTCGGAGAGCCCCACACGCGCGCCGGCGGATAGCCGATCTTCGCGTCCTGCGCGATCACGAGCAGGTCCGAGCAGAGCGCCATGTCGGTGCCGCCGGCAACGCAGAACCCATGCACCTTGCAGACCACGGGCTTGCCGCAGTGGAACAGCGACATGAACGCGCGGACGTTGCGGCTCATCATCGCGTAATCGACCATCGGATCCCACGTGCCGCTCGGGTCGTGGTTGGCGGCGATCACCGCGGGGTCGAGCGGCGAGCCCTGCGAGGCCATGTCGCTGAGTCCGGACATGTCGCGCTCGGCGCTCTCGACGAGGTCGTATCCCCCACAGAACCCCTTACCGTTGCCCGCGAGCAGCAGCACGTGCACCGCCGGATCGAGGTCTGCCCGCTCGACGCACGCGGCGAGCTCGGTGATCAGTGTCGGTGTGAGTCCGTTGCCCCGCTCGGGCCGATCGAGCGTGATCCGGGCGATTCGGTCGCCGACTTCGTAGGTCATCGTCTGTAGATCGCTCATCGGGGCCTCCGGCTTAGGCTGGCGAGTTGAGGACCCGATTATGCGGGATCGAGCGGCCAGGACGGCATCGTCGTAGAAGATGCATACGGGCCTCTGCTGAGAGCGCGCACGCCCGCATGCCGATTGAGACATAGTTGTGGGGTCTATCGGGGAGCCTCGGGTGCGTAGGCTGTGATAATCCGGCGAGTGGAAGGGATCGACGCTTGGTGGTCGGCGGGGGAACGGGTGGGTATCGATCTCGGCGGGGTGGCCCGGCAGATCTTTCTGCGTCGGGCCGGCACTGGCCCGACGATGACTCTGCTGCACGGGTTCCCAAGCTCCTCGCACGATTGGGCCGCAGTGCTTCCGGCGCTGGCCGAGCGCAATTCGCTGGTGCTGTTCGACTTTCTCGGGTTTGGTGCCTCGCAGAAGCCGCTCGACCACGACTACTCGATTCATGAGCAGGCCGACCTCGTCGAAGCGGTGTGGGCGCGCGAGCGAGTCACCGCGACGGTCGTCGTGGCCCACGACTACGCCGTGTCGGTCGCGCAGGAGTTGCTCGCAAGGCGCGCCGAAGGCGCGCTGGGTGTCGATTTGATCGAAGTGGACCTACTCAACGGCGGGCTCTACCCAGACGTCTACCGTCCTCAGCCTGGTCAGCTGGCGCTGCTGGACCCAAAGCTCGGGCCGCAGATCGGCGCGCAGATCACCGAGGAGTTGTGGATCGAGGGACTGAAGCCGACGTTCGCCGAGGGCTTCGACGTGGCTGCCTCCGGGGCCGACATCTGGCGGGCGACGGCTCAGGAAGACGGTCAGCTGGTCATCCACCGCGTGATCCGTTACATGAACGATCGTGTTCTCCACGCCGACCGCTGGGTGGGCGCGCTCGAGCAGACCGACGTACCGCTTGCCTTCGTGTGGGGGATGCTCGACCCGATCTCCGGTGCCCACATGGCCGAGCGCATCCGCGCACGGCTACCTGCGGCGCCGTTCACCTCGCTGCCCGACGTCGGGCATTGGCCCGCTCTTGAAGCGCCCGCTGGCGTGGTCGCGGCGCTACGTGACGGCGCGAGCGCCAGCCAGAACCTATAGGGACGTAAGGTGACAATGCGACCAGCGTGCGCAACCGCGTGCGTTGCGCCGCTACCGTGCGTGGCTGGAGACCGATCAGAAGGTCTGACGGCGTAGAGTCGAACGCGAGAGGATGGCGCAGATGAAGGCAGCGGTTATCTATGAGAATGGCGGACCGGAGGTGCTTCGCTACGAAGATGTGGCGGACCCGGATTGCCCGAACGGCTGCGTGATCGTTGACGCCGAGGCGATCAGCATCGAGGGAGGCGATCTGCTCGCCCGCGCGGCAGGGGATCTGCCAGCGGCCCCACACGTCGTCGGTTATCTGAGCGCCGGCACTATCAGCGAGATCGCCGCCGGGGTCGAGGGGCGCGCGGTTGGCGACCGGGTGGTCGCCTTGAACGCGGCAGGGTCGCACGCCGCCAGGCGAGCGGTGCCCGCGGCGATGACTTGGCCGATTCCCGCCGGGCTGGATGCGGACCGCGCGGCGTGCGTGCCGGTTGCGTTCGGAACTGCGTACGAGTGCCTATTCACCGCCGGTAACCTCGCCGAGGGTCAGATCGCTCTGATCCACGCTGGAGCCGGCGGTGTCGGCATGGCCGCGATTCAGCTCGCCAAGCGCGCAGGCGCGACCGTAATCGCGACGGCCTCAAGCGATGAGAAGCTCAAGCGGCTGAAGGAGCTCGGACTCGACCACGGGATCAACTACGCGACCGAGAGCTTCGTCGAGCGCACCAACCAGCTGACCGACGCGCGCGGCGTGGAGGTCGTCCTCGACTCGATCGGAGGCCAAAACCTCATCGACAGCATCGGCGTGCTCGGCTACCGGGGCAGACTCGTCAGTGTCGGCGTGGCCGCTCGTGCGGGCTCGCAGGTCGAGGCCCGGTCGCTGTGGACGCGCAACAACTCGCTGCACGGCGTCTTTCTTGGCGGCGCGATCCTGTCGGAGTATGCCCGCGTCCATCCCATGATCGCCGACATGCTGGAGCGGGTGACAAGCGGCGAGCTGCAAGTGGAGATCGATCGCTCGTTCCTGCTCGCGGATGCCGCCGCGGCTCACGAATACGCCGAGAGCCGCAAGGCGTTCGGCCGCGTCATCATCACGCCCTAGCCATAGGCTAAGCCGGTCGAGCGGTGTCGGAGATGTGGAGCCTGATCAATACGAATTCGTCATCGCGACGTCAAACGCGTCCTGAACGGGTGTCAGGTGCCGGCTCGACGGCGTCGGTAGGCAGCGGCGTTAACGCGGTTGCCGCACTCGCGCATGCCGCACCAGATCCGGGTGCGCCCGCGCGAGTTGTCGATGAACATGCGGGTGCAGCCTGATCGTCCGCAGCGGCGTAGGCGCTCGGCATCATCACCGCCGAGCAGCTCGATTGCATCGCGGGCGATGCTCGCTAGCATTGCGGTCAGCGTGCCTGATCGACTGATGACGTCATCGGCGCCAAGCGCTACGGAGACCGACGGCAGGGCGCCATGGCGATTGAGCACCGCGACATCGCTTGCTGCGATCATGTCGAAGCTGATGCGGGTCGACGCGGTCCGGTAGATAGCTTCACGCAGCTCGATCGCCTCACTCAGCACGCAGGCTGCAGAAGGCGTGAGCGTGGATAGGAAGCCACTCGCCAGAGTCCAGCGGACAAGCTTCTCGTGGGAGTCCAGCAACTCCCTCGGGCCTTCCTCGGAGCCGCGGAACATCAGCGTGGCGGCGAAGTCGAGCGAGAGTCGATCGCTACGAAACGAGAAACCGTCGTCTGCTACCTGACCACGGCGCTCAGATGACGTTAGCATTGCATCACTAGCTTAGCCAGTGATGCAGAAGGGAATTCGATGGATGATGATCTGATCGCTCTGCTCGATGAGGTGCATAGCTACGGCGTTGCGCATGATGCGCGCAAGGCCGACCGCCTGGAGCGGTTGCGCAACGTCGAGCCGGACACGGCGCAACTACTGGCTGTGCTCATACGCGCTATACAGCCGCGCGCGGTGCTGGAGCTCGGCACCTCAAATGGCTATTCGACGCTATGGCTGGCCGACGCCGTGCGCGCCATTGGTGGGCACCTAGTGGACGTGTCCGGAAGTTTTGCGGTTCATGCGGCGAGGGTGAGGGGCTGGGGTTCGTGACGGGTGATCTTCTCGATCACGTTGTTGAGCTTGGCGCGGGTGAAGGTCCACTCGAATGGTCGCGCGAGTGTGCGGTAGTGCTGGGCGAAGTCCATCAGGTGTCTGGCGAGCTCGGGCAGTGTCGCGTAGTCGTTGGGTGTCAGGGCCTTGCGCTGCACGATCGAGAAGTAGATCTCGATCTGGTTCAGCCAGGAGGCGTGGACGGGGAGGTGGATCAGTCTCGCGTTCGGGTATGCCTCGGTGATCCGTTTGACGGAGGCTTTGCCGGCGTGGCTGGAGCCGTTGTCCACGACCCAGTAGACCGTGCGGGCAGACCGGTAGGGCTCGACCTTCATGACTTGGTCCACGAGCCGAGCGAACGGGACGATCCCGGTCGTCTGCTCGACGCGGTCAAACAGGTTGGCGTGATGCACGTCCCACGCGGCGAGGTAGGCGAGCGTCCCGCCGCGCAGATACTCGAACTCGAGGAGCCCGGGGCGTCCCGGCCCCGGCGCGACGGTCTCATGGTGGCGGCCGAGCGCTTGCAACTGCGTCTTCTCATCGGCGCTGATCACATACTCGTCGGGTCGCAGCCGATTGCCCTCGAAGGTGCGGGTGTAGAGGTCCAGCACCCGGCCGGCCTTCTCGGCGAACTCCGGGTCGCGCGGGAAGATCCAGGAGCGCGTCTGCCACGGCTTGATCGCGTCTTCGTGCAACCAGCGCCAGATCGTCGAGGCCGACGCCTCCGTGACACCGCGCTCGATCACCAGGCGGTGCAGCTCAACCCGGGAGAAGCGCGAGAGCGGCAACTCGTGGGTACGCGGCAGCTCGCACGCGATCGCCTTGACCTCGGCGACCTGCTCCGGGGGGAAAACGACGCGGGCGACCCGACCGCGCTTGATCCTCAAGCCCATCCAAACGCTCACAGCAAAACCGCGATCTTCGCCGGGCAACACTGTCAGGCGAACAATCCAACCGGGCGGCGATATCGATGTCCTGCATCCCCTCGGACGCATACAGAATCATCCTCGCCCGCTGCACCACACGGAATGGCAACGTGACCGTGCTCGCCCGCCGCTCCAGCTCACCACGCTCCTCCCCAGAGAGCTCAATCACGTGCTGGCTGGTCCGCGGCACAACACATAATTCTGCGCACCGCCCGCTACCCCTTCCGATACCCCGCAAAACTTGCGGACACGTCCACTAGTGAGCGCAGACATCGATCCGGACCGAAGCGCACAGGCAGCGAGGAACCTCGATCGTGCCGAGTTGCGCGACTTGGTCGAACTGCGCGTCCAGGATGCCGCGACGACGCTGCGTGAGGCGTCTGACGAGACATGGGACATGATCTTCTTGGACGCCGAACGTCCGGCCTACACCAGCTATTGGCCCGATCTAGTGCGTGTCCTCGAGCCGGGCGGCCTGTTGGTCGTCGACAACGTGATCTCGCACGCCGAGGAGGTCCGCGAATTCCGCGAACTGGTCCGGACCGACGAGCTCGTCAGCGAGGCACTGGCACCAACAGGCGCCGGAGCGTTGCTAGTTGTCCGCGAGCCCGACCGATAAGGCGGCCGCGAGCCTCGGCCAGTATCTGATCGCGGAATTCCTGATGGTGACTGCGAGCCGTCGATGTCGGGTATCCACAATCGGGCGACAAACAGCGCCAGGGTAGAACAAAGCGGTTGCGTCCGTCGCTTCGCTCCGGCAAACCAGGGCCACGCGAACGCACTCGCGAACAGCACTACCAAGAGGCTCGCAGCCTCGGCGTCAAAGGCCGCTCTCGCATGAACAAGGCCCAGCTACGAGCCGCCGTCGACAACAAGAAGCGCTGACTGAACTCCGGCTGCTCAACCAGCCTCAAGCGAATAGGTTGTCCGCAGGTGCGACACCGACGCCGATTCGCCCGGCGAGATGTAGCTACCGTTGATCGGGATGCCGGATCCGCAGAGCGTGGATGGCGAGAGGCGCCGTGAGACGCAGCTTGAGCGGCTTGACCGCAACTTTGAAGAGCTCACAGGCGAGCTGCGCGTCATTGTCACAGGCGTACAGGTCCTTTTCGCGTTCCTGCTAATAGTCCCGTTCAACACCGGCTTCGCTCATGTCGGAAGCTTTCGAGCGGACTGTGTACTTCATCACGCTCGCGCTCGCGGCGCTGGCGGCGGTGTGCACGATCGCGCCCTCCGCAGAGCACCGCTTCCTGTTCCGTCACGACGACAAGCATTACATCGTGTTCAGCTCAAACCGGGTGGTGATCGCCGGCCTCGCGTTCCTGGCGCTAGCAATGTGCGGCTGCCTGTTGCTCGTCACAACCAAGCTGTTCGGCCTGACAGCCGGCGTGCTGACAGCGAGTATCGGGGCGCTCCCGTTCTCGGCCTTGTGGTTCGCTGTGCCGCTCAGAAGGGTGAGGAGGCTCGATGCACGCCAGCGCAGATCGACACGAGATCGATAGCGCAGGTCGATTATTGGTACTCGTTGTGTCGGGCGGGGGTTCGTGGCTGGTGAGCTGGTCTCCACCCCAGGGTGGAGATCGCGTTGAGGATCAACCTGAGGTCGCGAGGCGCCTCAAAATCCACTGTCGGTCTTCGGCCTGCGAGCATTGGCGCAATGACCACCGTCGAGCTTTGGCGTCGCGGCCAGGTGGGCTGGCCGCGACAGTTCCCCATTGCGCAGTTCCCGAACCCGCCGCTGCTGCTCGCGTTCGCGGGCTGGGGACTAGCGGCCGAGTCCGATGGCACCGCCTGCGAGGTCGGTCGCGCGGTCTTCACGCTCGGCTTCGCCCTGTGGGCGTGGGAGGAGGTGGTGAGCGGGGTCAACTGGTTCCGTCGTCTCCTCGGCGCGGGGGCGCTCATCTGGATCGTCGCCAGCCTAGCCGGCGAGCTCAGTGGCCACTGAGCGAGTTAGCCTTGTCTGTCCTGAGCGATAGCCTAGTACTGCTTTGTTATGTTGGTTGGTCTTGTTGGTGGTGTTGTAGGGGGAGCTGGTCGAGGTTGACTGGTTGCCGGCAGGTTTGGCAGCGGCCGGCCCAGCACCTGAACACAGGCTGCAGTATCAGTGCTGCCTGTGGCAGTGTCAGGCCGGCCGCTGGCGAAAAGGGTGAAGCCGCTCCAGGGTGAGGAATCCGTGTGCGGCGGTGACCAGCGCGGTGTGGTGGTACCAGCCGAGGTATGAGCGCCCCTCGTAGTGGTCGAGCCCGAGTTCACCCTTGAGTTGCTTGTAGTCCAGCTCGATCTTCCAGCGCAGCCGGGTAAGCCGGGCGAGCTGCTCGGGCTCGGTATCGGCAGGGAGGCTTGAGAGCCAGTAGTCGGTTGGCTTCTCTGTCCTCTCGGGCCACTCGGCGATCAGCCACTCCTCGCGCGGCTCGGTGGCAAAGCCCCACTGCCAGTGGTGCGCGGCGCGTACCCGCACGAACACGAAGCGGGAGGTCATCGGCTCGCCGTCGGGCCCGTCACGGAAAGCGACGGTCTGCCACTCCTCGGGGTCCAGACCAGCGATCAGCTCTCCTATCGCTACCGGTTTGCTCTCTGGGCGTAGCCGGCCGCGGGGACGACCGGTCGCGCCGTTGCGCTCAGGGACCCGAAAGGCCGTTCCGGGAGCGAACACGCTCGTCTCTGCCGAGACCGAAAGCACGTACTGCAGTCCGGTGTCGTGCAGGCGCCCGCGCAGTTCGGTGTTATCGCCGTAGGCAGCGTCGCCCAGCACCGGCGCCGCGGGTACCTCCCAGCCCGCAGCACGCTCAAGCAACTCCACGCCGAGCTCGGGCTTGGTCTTGAACACAACCTCCTCTGGAATCTTCGCTGTGCGCCGGCGCTGCGCGTCCTGACACCACTCCTCGGGCAGATACAACGCCCAGCCCAACGGGACCGTTCCCTTTTTGCCCACCGCATGCACCGAGACACCGATCTGGCAGTTGCCGACCTTGCCCAGCGTGCCCGAGTACTGGCGCTTGACCCCAGGCGAGCGCTTCCCCTGCTTGGGAAAACCGGTGTCATCCAGCACCCACGCCTCCACGTCGATCTCCTGCGCCACCCGCTCAGCCACCGACTTGACCACCAGCCCCGGATCCCACGGACTATCGGTGAGGAACTGCTGCATCGACTGATAGTCGGCCTCCTCGCCCAGCCGCGCCACCAACGGCTCAAGCGACTTGCGTTTGCCGTCCTCCACCAACCCCCGCAGATACAAGCCACCATTAGCCATCTGCGCCGGCCGGTTCATCGCCCCAGTAAGCACCTCACAACCGAACCGCTCAAGCCGCTCCTTTACCGCCGCCGCCGCGGAATCCACTCTCGCTGCCTCGATCACCGCCATCATCATCCCCCTCACCTCGAGTGAACCAACACGAGAAAAGGTTCGCAACAAACACAGAAAACCCTACACAAAACCTAACAAAGCAGTACTAGGAGCCCGAGCACGGCTGCCTCCACTCTGGTCGCGGGTAAGACTCTCCGCGATCGTCTGGGGCGACCATCCGACGTGCTGAGGCTCGTCGACGGCGAAAATGGGCGTATTCTCAGGTCGGTCAGGCCAGTGCTCGCTTGGTCGACGGGAAGGATCCGCACCGAGCGGCGTCTCTAGGAGCGATGGCCCCGACCAGTGGAGGTTCAACGTGCGGTTCCAAGCAGAAGGTCAAGTGAAAATGCGTTTGATGCCAAAGCTCTCTGTGCTTACCCTGGTCGTCGGCCTGCTGGCTCTCGCCGGTTGCGGCAGCTCGTCAAGCAGCACTAACTCGTCCGCGTCCACGCCAACTTCATCAACCCTGACGACGACTACGAGCACGCCCTCAGCGGCGACAGCACAGGTTTCCGTCAAAACGGTGTCTGGGCTGGGACCGGTTCTGGTGAACTCCGAGGGCCACACTCTCTACATCTTCGAGCCAGACAAACACGTAAAGGTGACCTGCGTGGGTGCGTGCGCGTCGCTCTGGCCCCCTGTGAAGCTGTCCAGCGGACAGAAGGCCGCCGTCGCCGGCGAAGCGAAGTCCTCGTTGCTGGCTAGCGACTCCGACCCCGAAGGCGGCCAAGTCCTTACCTACGCTGGATGGCCGCTCTATGCCTACGCTGCTGACTCCGCTGCGGGTACCGCCAATGGTCAGGCCGTAAACTCCTACGGCGGCGTTTGGTATGTGCTCTCGCCAGCCGGAAAGGTGATCGTAAAAACGCCGTAGACGCATTGGGGTATCTCACTTCTAAGGAGCTGCGTCATCGGCCTTCAGGGATGGCCACGCACCTCGCCCGCGACGTTGGCCGTGTTCGTAGGATGCCTGGCGTAGGAGTCGGGCCTGGCGGTGCGGCTTGCCTCTAGCGGTGCACGCGACCCAGTTCGAGGTCCTGAGCGCTCTTCTGCTCTGCATGAATTTGCAGTTCGGGCCGGGCGAGCAGCCACGCACTTTCGTCTCGTCCGACGCGCGACTCCGGGCTGCTCGGCACCGACGATGGAAAGCTCGCCGGGAAGGAATCCCGTGATGCCGGAGTCAAGGTGGACAGTGCGCGATGCGGCTTTGTACTGGCCGCTGTCCTGCGAGCCGTCTTCCCTCGATCTCGAACGACAGGAGTAGTCACCAGTGCCTAGATCCTCAATCCTTGCTCTCACAGGTGTAGCACTTGTTATCGCTGGCTGTGGCAGTTCCAAAAGCGCCAGCAGTTCCTCCAGCGCATCGGCCGCCGCGAGTACCGCGACGCCGATCTCGAATGCAAGCTCTCCTCCTTTTCTGGCAAATCTGACGACAGTGAGCAAGATCGCCTCGACGGTCCCGGTCAACGGCGATGTGAATCCGTACGGCATCGTGCTCGTTCCCACCAGCGTGGGCAAGCTCCAGGCGGGCCAGATGCTGATCAGCAACTTCAACGCCAAGGAAAGCGCAAAGGAGACCGGTCAGGGCACCGGCACGACGATTGTGCAGGTCTCAACTGCCGGGAGGGTCTCGCCGTTTGCGACGATCGATGCCAAGACGCTCCCCGGCTCATGCCCCGGAGGCGTTGGACTGACGACGGCGCTGAACATACTGCCGGGTGGCTACGTCGTCGTGGGCAGCCTGCCAACGACCAATGGCAAGACAGCGACCGCCAAGTACGGCTGCCTGATCGTGCTCGACAGCGAAGGCAAGGCGGTCGAGACGATCGCCGGCAAGAACATCCAGGGTCCCTGGGACTCGACCGCTAAGAGCGAAGGCGCCAAGACCACGCTGTTCGTCAGTAACGCGCTCAATGGCGGTGCCGCGAAGGGCGTCCACACGATCGACAACTCGACCGTGCTGCGGATCGAACTGGAATCCGGCGAAGGCCAGACGCCAAAGGTGCTGAACGAAACGGTGATCGCCAATGGCATTCCCTGGATCAATTCAGCAGAAGCCCTCGTGCTCGGCCCGACCGGGCTCGCGCTCGGCTCCAACGGTACGCTGTATGTGGCCTCGACGCAGGACAACAAGATCCTCGCGATCTCTGAAGCAATGACGCGCACGACGGCCGCTGCGAAAGGTGGCACCGTCCTCACCGAAGGCGGCCACCTCAAGGAACCGCTCGGCATGGCGCTCGCACCGAACGGCAACATCATCACGAGCAACGGTGGTGACGGCAACATGGTCGAGACCACACCTGCCGGCCAGCAGGTAGCCGTGCAGACTGCTGACAAGAAGACCGGAGCCGGATCACTATTCGGCATGGTGATCGCCCCTGAAGGCAAGGGCATCTACTTCGTAGACGACGGCGAAAACACGCTCGACCTGCTGCACTGACGACACTTCCAGTTCACCGAAAGCTCTGGGCGTTGCCGACCTCACCCTAGGCAGCGCCCGGAGCGATCGGTCACAGGCAGCGCGGAAGGAACGCGCTTGCCCGGAGTCTTTATCAGTACGACAGGACCCACATGCGCCCAGAACGGTGCCCGACTTGCCACAGGAGTGAACACATGCCCCATCTACTGAAGCTGTCCATCCCAGCGATCGCCGCGTCGCTCCTGATCGCTGCCTGTGGCAGCAGCTCATCCAGCAACACGGCCAGTTCGGCCGCCACCACACAGCCAGCCGCGCAGACAAGCACCAGCTCATCCAGTCCCGTCGTGAAGGTCGCCTCCAGCTCGCTCGGCACGATCCTGGTGGACAGCCAGGGAATGACGCTGTATCACCTCAGTGGAGAGCAGAACGGCAAGTTCATCTGCACCAGCACGGCCTGCTTGGGTGTGTGGCACCCGCTGATCGCGCCATCCAGCGGCGCTCCCAGCGGCGAAGTCGGCTCGCTCGGCACCGTGAAGCGTCCCGAAGGGACCGTGCAGGTCACCTACAAGGGCACGCCGCTATACACGTTCACGGGAGACCAGCAGTCCGGTGAAACCAAGGGTCAGGGCATCAAAGACGTAGGCACCTGGAGCGTCATCACGACCAGCTCCAGCGGCACCACGCCGAGCACAGGCAGCTCCTCGGAACCGGAAAAGTCCAGCGGCGGCGGTTCGAGTGGCGAAGGCTCGAGCGGCGGCGGCTACGGCTACTGAGCCCTCCAGCGGATGCGCGGTACGGCGCGCGTGGTGTGACACGCCACATCCACGCGCTGACCATGAGTTGCTTGTGTGTGGTCGCGCTCGGTGGGTGCGCGAACCAAACCGGGTCGGCGGCCAGCACGCAACGTGTTGGGCGGGCAGCGATCGAGCGCTACATGGGCGAGGTCGAGCCGATCAGGCTCGCGGTCAACGAGCTCCTGGGGGGCGCCGACCCGATCCTTGAGGCATTCCACGACCGACGCATCCCACCCGGTGTGGCCGCCCGCCGCATGGGCCAGCTAGCTTGTTGTGCCTAGGGACGTTGCGAACGGCGTGTAGGTAGGTCCGGGCCTGCCGAGAGGCTGTGGGTGTCAAAGCTCACGACCGTCTCGGAGGCCCGGAATGCAACACGCTAACGCTCCACTGACCCCGATCGGCAGGCTCCGTTTGGTGCTGCTGGTTGAGGAGGAAGGATTCACGTTGCAGGCGGCAGCGGATGCCTGCAATGTGGCGAAGTCGACGTGCTGGGAGTGGGTACGCCGCTGGCGTGCGGCGAGCGAGGGCGATCGTGTCACGCTCGCCTGCTTGGAAGACCGCAGCTCGCGGCCACACCGAAGCCCCAACCAGGTGCCGGCTGGGGAGGCTGCACGGATCTGTGAGCGCCGGCTGCGCACCAGCTGGAGCCCGCGGCGGCTGGCGGAAGAGGCGGACATCGCATGGCCGCATTCGACGATCCACCAGGTGCTGCGCCGTGGCGGTTGCTCACGCCAACCACGGCCCGAGATTCCTGCGGTGGTCCGCTACGAGTGGCCGTGTCCCGGCAACCTGTTGCACATGGACGTCAAGAAGCTCGGCCGCTTCCACGCGCCCGGGCACGCCCTCACGAAAGACCGCACCAGACGCTCTCCTGGGGCGGGCTGGGAGTATGTGCACTCGATCATCGACGACTGCTCGCGGCTGGCCTATTCAGAGATCCACGATGACGAGACGGCCGTGACGGTCACCGCGTTCACTCGCCGCGCGCTCGACTGGTTTCTGGAGCAGGGGATCGTCTGCGAGCGGCTGATGACCGACAACGCGTTCGCCTACACCCAGAGCAAGTCTTTCAGGCAGTTGCTCTGGCGGCGCGCGATCCAACACATCCGCACCCGTCCCTATACGCCCAGGACCAACGGCAAGGTCGAGCGCTTCCACCAGACGCTGATGCGGGAGTGGGCCTACGCACTCCAATACGCCTCATCCGCCGCGCGCCGGCAAGCCCTGCCACACTGGATCAACCACTACAACGAGCGTCGCACCCACTCAGCGCTCGGCAACCGGCCACCCCGAGCCCGCGTTCAGGACGTCACCGGGCACAACAGCTAGAGCAGCGGTTTGCGGTCTACGCGGTCGATATCGCGGCAGTCGATCCGCCAATCGCCCAGCTACGTGCTCTCAACGCCGGCTACGCCAACACCTACGTGTTCGAGGATGCTTATTTGAGCGCGCTCGTCGCCGGTCTTGCCGACGGAGAACTCACCGACCTACCCAACACGCAGGCAGCCCAGCGCGCCGCGATCATCCGCTGGCGCATCGGCCTGACCGTCCTCGCCCGAGCTGCCGATGCGCCCCTGCCGACAGACCTCCAACAAGCAGGCCGCGGCGAGATCGCACCGTCCCCAGAGGGCAGTTAGCCTTCCCCGATATCTACTTCACCGTGCCTCCAGATGCGTTAATCGCATACCACGTGCCGCCGAACGTTTTGGCGCCAACGTAGGAGGTCTTCCCTGGGCCGCTGTCGCCACTGTAGGTGTAGAGCGGGTGACCGGCATAGGTGACCTGGTTGCCGCTGGTTGTGGACAGCAGCGAAGCCTTGACGCCCGAGCCGGCCGTCGGCCTACCGCTTGCCCTCAGCGAGGGCCATACTGCTGAGCACCCGCTGATCGCCGTGCAGCTGTTCTTGTTGGCGTGATCCCTCGTGAACTCATACAGCGTGCGGCCCGAGCTGCTGACGAGGATGTTGCCGAGATTTGTGTGACGCAGCTGCACCGTCGCAGCGCGGGTTGCGTGCGCGGCCGAAAGGCTCGTCTGTGCGCTGGCGACCGTCGCGGCGCTCGCCGCGCTTGCCAAGGCGACGGTCAAGAAAACATAGGTTCGCTTCATGATTCCTCCGAATGTCGGGTGCTCGGATGCGTGACTGTCATCTTTACCTATAGACACCGCCACGGCGCCAACCTTCCCGAGCACCGGCGTGCCCATGATCCTCCTCGCCGTCGCCACGCCGGTGGTCATGCTCGACGCTCAGGAGGGTCATGCACCACGCTCAGGAGGCGCTCGCGCCGTGATCGCTCAAGCAGCGGGAAGGATCTCTGCGCGCTGGAGTCTTTAGGGGATGACTAGCCGGGATGCCGCTGCGCCACGCACGGCGCTCGGCGACCGCCATGGGACATCCAGCACGAGAAAGGTGGGTTCACGATGAGACCGCGCACGCTTTTGCTTTTCGCTCTCGCCGCGCTGATGGGGGCGGCGGTGGCCGTGCTGCCAGCGCTCGCTGCCGGGCCGTCCGAAGCAAAACTCGAAGTCAACGAGAACTGTGTCGAGAGCGACTGGCCGTGCTGGGCAGCCCAGGGATCGGGATCCATGCCGCAACCCGCTAGCAAGGTCACGCTCGCTCCCGGTGGCGAAGTCAAGTTCGCCGACAACGCCGCCACCGCGGCAACCGTCTCATGGACGAGCTCTGCGCCAATGTGCTCGGGTATACCTGCGAGCGCCACAACTGGCTGGGAAGGCAAATGTAAGTTCGAACAAGAAGGGACCTATACGTTCGTAAGCTCGACCCTTTTCAAAGGAGATGGTCTCGACTACACCAAATACGAAATCGTGGTCGAAAACGCCAGCACCGGCACCACCTCCACCATGACGACCACAACCACTACGCCGACGACTACAACACCGACCACGACGACCCCCACGACGACCACTCCCACAACCACGACGCCGACCACAACCACGCCGACGACTACGACCTCCACCCAGGCCTACGGCGTCGGGACTTCCGCGACCACGACGCCTGGCTTGATGGAAGCGCCTCCCCCGCCGGGCGGGGGCAGCCCTCTCGCGACGCTTGCGTTGGCGAAAGCCCAGCATGGTGGCGCCGTGCATGGGACGGTCCAGATCCCCGCCGCGGACGGTGGCGCGCGCCTGGAAGTCGAACTGCTCGCCCAAGGCGCCTCGCTGGCCAAGGTCAAACGACCTAGCAGTTCGCGCGTCGGGCGGCTTGTCCGCTCCTCGGCGCCGGCCGGGAGGGTGTCCTTCACGGTCTCGCTTGACGCGGCGGCCAAGCTCGCGCTTCGCCATCATCACAAGCTGGAGCTCACCGTGAAGATTGTGCTCACGCCCAAGCACGGCTCGGCGCTGACCCTGACACGAAGCGTGGTCGTACGATGAGGCCGCGCACGGTTTTGAGACCACGCATGCTTGTGCTTTTCGTCCTCGCTGGGCTGCTAGGAGCGGCGGTGGCCGTACTGCCGGCGCTCGCCGCAGCTCCGTCCGAAGCGAAGCTCGAAGTCAACGAAAACTGCGTGGAGGCTGCCTGGCCATGCTGGGCAACTCCCGGCTCGGGGGCGAACCCGAAACCCGCGAGCAAGATCACGATCGCCGTCGGCGGCGAAGTCAGGTTCGCTGACAACGCGACCGCGGCGGCCGTTGTATGGATGGGCTCTGTGCCAGCCTGCTCCGGTGTGCCTGCGAGCGCCATGACCAAATGGGAAGGCACCTGCAAGTTCGAACAACCTGGGACCTACGAGTTCGAAAGCTCGACGCTATGGCCCGAATACACCAAATACGAAATCGTCGTGGAAGGTGCCACGACCGGAACAACTCCCACCACGCCGACCACAACCACACCGACGACCACAACGCCGACCACCCCCAAGACGCCGAGCGAACACAACCAAGGCTCGCCTTTGGAAGGAGGGTCAGGGGCGCTCAAGCTCGCTGGCAGCCAGCGCGGATCGACGGTGCACGGGTCGATCAAGGTGTCCCAGGCGGGCTCCGGCGGGCGGCTGGAAATCGGCCTGTTTGCCGCCAGCGCCTCGCTGGCCAAAGCAGGGCACTCGGAGCAGGTGCGTGTCGGGCAACTGGTGCGCTTGTCCCTGAAAGCGGGCAGCGTGTCCTTCGCAGTACCCCTGAATGCCAAGGGCAAGGCCGCGTTGCGCCGCCGCCGGCGCCTGGCGTTGACGGTGAAGATCACCCTCACGCCACTACACGGCGTGGCGGTGACAGTCACCCGCGGCATCGTCACGCGGCGCTGAACTGAGATAGCACTCTGTCACCGATTGGTTTGTGTGCCGAGCGGGAAGACATGCAATTCACCTATGGATCTGCCACGATCGTGATAGTCCCCGTCCGCAAAGGAGAATCATGCCTGATTACGCACCCGGAACCCCGTCTTGGATCGAACTTGCCACACCAGATACCGATGCCTCCGCGGAGTTCTACGGCGAGCTGATGGGTTGGAGCGCGACAGAGCCCGGATCTGCCGAGACCGGCGGGTATCGCATGTTCCAACAGGACGGCAAGAACGTGGGCGGTCTAATGGGTCACATGCAGGAGGGCCAGCCCACCGCGTGGGCCACTTACATAAGCGTCGCCGACGCCGAGGAGACCGCCTCCAAGGTCAAGGCGGCCGGCGGCAGTGTGGTGATCGAGCCGATGGATGTGATGGACATCGGACGGATGGCGTTCTTCGCCGATCCCACGGGCGCCGTCTTCGGCGTGTGGCAGCCGAAGACGTTCACCGGCGCCGATATCGTCAACGAGCCCAACTCGTTGTGCTGGAACGAGGTGCTCACTCGTGACGCTGACGCAGGCAAGGCGTTCTACCCGGCAGTCTTCGGTTGGGAGGGGCGGCCTCCCGCGTTTGAGGGTGCACCGAAGACGTACACGGTTTGGGAGTCGGAGGGGAAACAGGTCGGAGGGATGATGCAGATGACCGACGACTATTTCCCGGCGGAGATACCAGCGCACTGGGGCGTGTGCTTCGCGGTTGCCGACTGCGACGGCATCGTCGCGAAGGCTCGGACGCTCGGGGCAACCGTCACGAACGAGCCGATGGACATGCCGATCGGACGCTTCGCCGGTCTGATCGATCCCCAGGGAGCATCCTTCACGGTAATGCAACCGTCGGCCTAGCATGGGGAGCGTTACAGGTTTCGTACGCGGCGACCGATCTTGCGGTCCCGTGGGTAACCGGCGCTCTCCCAGAACGCCGAGGCCGCCTCGTCGTCGTATGCCACCAGAGCAGTGATCCGACCAGCGCCCTGGTGTCTCAGGTACTGCTCGCCAGCTTCCACTAGTGGACGTGTCCGCAAGTTTTGCGGGGTATCGGAAGGGGTAGCGGGCGGTGCGCAGAATTATGTGTTGTGCCGCGGACCAGCCAGCACGTGATTGAGCTCTCTGGGGAGGAGCGTGGTGAGCTGGAGCGGCGGGCGAGCACGGTCACGTTGCCATTCCGTGTGGTGCAGCGGGCGAGGATGATTCTGTATGCGTCCGAGGGGATGCAGGACATCGATATCGCCGCCCGGTTGGATTGTTCGCCTGACAGTGTTGCCCGGCGAAGATCGCGGTTTTGCTGTGAGCGTTTGGATGGGCTTGAGGATCAAGCGCGGTCGGGTCGCCCGCGTCGTTTTCCCCCCGGAGCAGGTCGCCGAGGTCAAGGCGATCGCGTGCGAGCTGCCGCGTACCCACGAGTTGCCGCTCTCGCGCTTCTCCCGGGTTGAGCTGCACCGCCTGGTGATCGAGCGCGGTGTCACGGAGGCGTCGGCCTCGACGATCTGGCGCTGGTTGCACGAAGACGCGATCAAGCCGTGGCAGACGCGCTCCTGGATCTTCCCGCGCGACCCGGAGTTCGCCGAGAAGGCCGGCCGGGTGCTGGACCTCTACACCCGCACCTTCGAGGGCAATCGGCTGCGACCCGACGAGTATGTGATCAGCGCCGATGAGAAGACGCAGTTGCAAGCGCTCGGCCGCCACCATGAGACCGTCGCGCCGGGGCCGGGACGCCCCGGGCTCCTCGAGTTCGAGTATCTGCGCGGCGGGACGCTCGCCTACCTCGCCGCGTGGGACGTGCATCACGCCAACCTGTTTGACCGCGTCGAGCAGACGACCGGGATCGTCCCGTTCGCTCGGCTCGTGGACCAAGTCATGAAGGTCGAGCCCTACCGGTCTGCCCGCACGGTCTACTGGGTCGTGGACAACGGCTCCAGCCACGCCGGCAAAGCCTCCGTCAAACGGATCACCGAGGCATACCCGAACGCGAGACTGATCCACCTCCCCGTCCACGCCTCCTGGCTGAACCAGATCGAGATCTACTTCTCGATCGTGCAGCGCAAGGCCCTGACACCCAACGACTACGCGACACTGCCCGAGCTCGCCAGACACCTGATGGACTTCGCCCAGCACTACCGCACACTCGCGCGACCATTCGAGTGGACCTTCACCCGCGCCAAGCTCAACAACGTGATCGAGAAGATCACCCGTCACGAACCCCAGCCCCTCACCCTCGCCGCATGAACCGCAAAACTTCCGGACACGTCCACTAGCGCCAAGCCGATGCCCCGGCGGCGATGCTCTAAACGGACGGCCAGCCGGTACATGTTCCCTCGCCAACCGTCCCACCCAGCGATCAAGGCGCCAACGATCACACCGTCGGCTTCGGCAACGAGCAAGCTCCCCGACCCCTGTGAGAGCAGTCTTTGGACGTCTCCAAGCCGGTCAGCGGTAGTGGCATGCTCACTCCGGGCCTGTTGCCACAGATCTAGCACGGTCGATGCCTCCTCGGCTCGACACGCTCGCACAATGAAATCCCTGTCGTTCAAGCGCCAACCCTAGCGATAGCGTACCGTCCTGTGCGCCTATCCAATAGGGTCTAGGAGATCGAGCCTATGCATCCTTTTCGTGCAGCCGTCGAAGCGCAAGATCTTGAGGCCGCGGTTGCGCTGATGGCCGATGACGTCGTGTTTCGAAGCCCCGTCGTGTTCAAGCCATATCACGGTCGCGAGGCCGTCGCGATGCTGCTCGGTGCCGTGGCACGCGTATTCGAAGACTTCCGCTACGAACGTGAGATCGGTGCATCCGACGCGCCCGACCGCGCGCTCGTCTTCCGGGCGCGCGTCGGTGACCGCGAGCTCGAGGGTTGCGACTTCCTGCACACAGACGGGCAGGGCCTGATCGACGAGCTGTGCGTGATGGTCAGACCGCTGTCGGGTGTGCTTGCGCTCGCCGAGGCGATGAAGGCTCAGCTCGAGCTGGCTCAGCGCGAGCTTGGCACGGAGAGCTGACGATGGCGCGCGCACTCAAGCTCGGACTCAACACCGGCTACTGGGCCGGCGGCCCGCCGCCGGGGATCGCCGAGACGATTGCTGAGGCCGAGCGCCTGGGTTTCGACTCGATGTGGACAGCCGAGGCTTACGGATCGGACTGCCTGACACCGCTCGCATGGTGGGGCGCCGCCACCGAGCGCATCAGGCTCGGCACGGCGATCGTGCAGATCTCGGCACGCCAGCCCGCCGCGACGGCGATGGCCGCGATGACAATGGATCATCTTTCCGGCGGGCGCTTCATTCTCGGGCTCGGAGCATCGGGCCCCCAGGTCGTCGAGGGCTGGTACGGGCGTCCTTATGCCAAGCCCCTCGCGCGCACACGCGAGTACATTGGGATCTTGCGCGACATCTGGGCGCGCAGGGGGCCCCTCACCAACGACGGCCCGCACTACCCGTTGCCGCTCCCCGACGGGACCGGACTCGGCAAGCCGCTGAAGTCCTCGATCCATCCGCTGCGCGAGGACATCCCTATCTTCCTCGGCGCCGAGGGTCCGAAGAACATCGCGATGTGCGCCGAGCTCTGTGACGGATGGCTGGCGATGCTCTTCTCCCCCGAGCACGAGGATCTCTACCGTGGCCCACTGCAGGAAGGCTTTGCACGCGAGGGCGCCAGGCATACCCCCGAGGACTTCGAGGTGGCCGCAACCGTGCCGCTGATTGTCTCCGATGACCTCGACGCGGCAATCGACGCTCTGCGGCCTTTCTACGCACTCTACTTCGGCGGTATGGGCGCCAAGGGCGCCAACTTCCACGCCAACGTCCCGATTCGTATGGGCTATGAAAAGGAGATCCTAGAGATCCAGGATCTGTATCTGGAGGGCCGTAAGGACGATGCCGCGGCGCGAATCCCCAGCAAGTTGATCGAGCAGCTCTCGCTCGTTGGTCCGCGGGAGAAGATCCGCGATGACCTCGAGCGCTGGCGTGAGTCGATCGTCACGACGCTGCTCGTCTCCGGCGATGCGGCGACGCTGCGGGCTGCCGCCGAGCTCGTGCTCGAGTAGCTGGTTCAGCTACTCGCCGCCGAGCGCGCTGAGCACGTCCAGGCGCGCGGCCCTGCGCGCCGGCAGCTGCGCCGCGAGCACCCCCGCGAACGCCGCGATCACCAGCAGCACGATCAGTGTGCCCACTGGTATCGAGAGCACATAGCCCGAGCCCGACAGTGCGAAGGTCGTGACGAGGATCGCCCCCACGACGCCGACTATCAGTCCTAGCACGCCGCCGATCAGCGAGGTGATCAGCGACTCGTAGCGGATCATCTGGCGGATCTGGCGGCGCGATGTGCCGATCGCGCGCATCATCCCCAGCTCGTGGGTGCGCTCGTAGATCGAGAGCACGAGTGTGTTGACGATCCCAAACAGCGACACGATCACCGATAGCGCGAGCAGCACGTAGACGAGCAGCAGGAACTTATTCACCTTATTGCCCTGTTCCTGGGTGTACTGCGCCGCGGTCTGCGAGTGGGCTTGCGGGAAGCTGCGGCGCAGTAGCGCGTTGATCCCATGTTGCACTTCGGCGCCGCTCGCGCCAGGGGCGTAGGCGACGAAGTTGATCGCGTCTTCGCGTTGCCCAAACGCAGTGCGCGCCAGCGAGCGCGAGATCGTCAGGTTGGAGAGCAGGCCGAGCACTTCTTCGGAGACGATGCCCCGCACCGTCAAGCTCACCACGTGACTGGAGGGCGTTGCCACAGACAGGCGCTCTCCCACACGCAGTTTGTGGGCGTTTGCGAACTTCTTGGTGATGACCGTGCCGTCCCGTCCGAGCGTGGCGAGCGTCGCGTTCGAGCCGTGTTCCCATTCGATCTTGTACATCCTCGGAAACGATTCGGGCTCGATCGCGGTCACGGTGCTCTGTTCGTCGATCACCGGCGCACCCGACGCGGACAGGTCGCGCACCCTGCCCTTCGTGAAGGCGATCGCGGTGACCTCGCCCACGCCATGGACCTGTCTCACCGCCGGTGCGACCGCCGCGGGAATGCCCCCTTCGTTATGGGAGTTCTGCACGATCAGGTTGCCGGCGAAGGAGCGGTCGACCGCATTGTCGATCGTCGTCTTCGTGCCAGCGGCGAGCACCGAGATGAACGCCACGAGCCCAAGCCCGACGGTCAACGCGAGCGCGGTCACGAGCGTGCGCCCGGGCTGGCGCACAGAGTTCTCGCGCGCCAGGCGCCCGGTGATGCCGCGCCAGGCCACGAGCGAGCCGATCGCGTGCCCGAGCGCGGGGATCACCCGGTAGTGGCGCGGCGGGCGCTCGCCCCCGCGGCGCAATCGCGCCCACAGCCTCGCGGCGCGCAAACTCCACGCGATCAGCAGCACCGGTAGCACCACGGGCTTGCCCGTGAGTAGCGTGAGGGCGAGGATCGCGACCAGCCCGATCACGAAGCGCACGATCAGCGTTCGGCGGGTGGGCAGCGGCCGCGGCGGAATCTGCACGCCCTCGCGCATCGCCGCGATCGGCGGCACGCGCGTCGCGCGCATTGCTGGGAAGAGGCCCGCGAGCACCGTCACGATGATGCCCACGCCGAGCGAGACGATCACGGTGCGAGCCTCCAAGACCGTGCCGTTGTCCGGTAGGTCCGCGCCGAACGCCTTGAACAGCCCGTCGAGCGCCGGCGCGAGCAAAATCCCGAGCAGTAGCCCGATCATGGCTCCGGTGATGCCCAGCAAGAGGCCTTCCTGGACGACCGTGCGCATGATCTGTGCGCGCGAGGCGCCCAGCGTGCGCAGCAGGCCGAACTCGCGTGTGCGCTGGGCGACGGTGATCGAGAAGGTGTTGAAGATGATGAACGCGCCCACCACGAGCGCTACGTAGGCGAAGATCAAAAGGAAAGTGCGCAGGAAGCCCAGCTTTTCTTCAAGTTCGGAGGTCTGGTTGGCGGCTTCCTGGGCGCCGGTGCGCACCACCAGCGTCCTAGGCAGGACAGCACGCACGCGCGAGGCCAGTTCCTGCGGTGCGACGCTTAGGCTCGCCGCGACGTTGATGCTGTCATATGCGCCCGGTTCGCCCGCCACGTACTGAGCTTCGCTCGGCAGCAGCAGCGCGACAGTCGTGCCGCCGAAGGATTCGCTGCCTGCGAACTTGGCGATGCCAGAGATCGTGTAGTGGCGCGCCGGGGACCTACCCGCGATCACGATCTGCTGACCGATCCTCAGATGGTTGCGCTTGGCGCTGGCCTGGTCGATCGCGACCTCGCTCGTGGTGCTCGGCAGGTGACCCATGGTCGCGGTGAACGCCTCGAAGCGCGGCGGCTGCAAGGCATCGACGAGCCCGAACGCGCCGCCGCTGGTGAGCCGCTTGCCGGATGTTGTGAGCAACGCCGCACTGGTTGAGATGTCGCCCGAGGCCGCTGCCACGCCCGGCACAGCGCGTACACGGGCAAGCGTCGCTTCAGTCAGCGCAGATGCCTGGGAGCCACCGAGCGTTTCCTTTTCGGTCACGACCACCGACTTGTTTGCGTAGGCGCTGCCAAACACTTCCGAGAACGCATGGTTGATCGTGTCGGTGAGGATGTAGGTGCCCGCCATCAGCGCCACCCCCAACGCGATCGCGATCGCCGTCAACAGCACTCGCAGCTTGCGCTGCACGAAGCCGCGCAGCACCAGCGTGAACATCAGCCAACGGCCTTCATCAAGTCCAGTGCCTGCTCGGGGCTGCCGGCCTCCCCGTCGTGCACGATCTGACCGTCTGCCAGCACGAGCAGACGATCGGCGAACGATGCTGCGTGGGCGTCGTGGGTAACCATCACGACCGTCTGGGAGAAGTCATCCACGGCGTGGCGCAGCAGCTCGAGCACGTCGCCGGATGCCTTCGAGTCGAGGTTGCCCGACGGCTCGTCCGCGAACACGACCGCGGGACGCGAGATCAGCGCCCGCGCCACCGCAACGCGTTGTTGCTGGCCTCCTGAGAGCTCTGCGGGCCGATGGCTGAGCCGGTCGCGGATGCCAACCGTGTCCACCAGACGATCGAACCACTCACGATCCACCTCGCGCCCGGCGATCGACAGTGGCAGCAGGATGTTCTCCTCGGCGCTCAGCACCGGCAGCAGGTTGAACGTCTGAAAGATGAAGCCGATGCGATCACGACGCAGCTGCGTCAGCGTGCGGTCGTCGAGCGTTGTCAACTCCACACCGCCCACGCTGACCGTTCCGGAGCTCGGGCGGTCAAGCCCGGCGAGCAGGTGCATGAGCGTCGACTTGCCCGACCCCGAAGGCCCCATGATCGCCGCGAAGCGTCCGGTCGGAAAGTCCACCGTGACCCCAGCCAGCGCGTCGACGGCCGCCTCGCCCTCGCCGTAACGACGACGCAGGTCATGCGCCGCCACGATTGTTTGTGAGTCGTTTTCTGGACCTATGCCTGTCATTGACTCGTGAGCATAGCCGCCACCCATACGTCGCTCACCGGCCCGGTGAGCGACGCGGCCCGGGCTGCGATTTGGAGCTTAACCGACCGCGGCGGGTGCTTCGATTGTGGGCGGCCAACATGCCACCTTGGTAGTAGTCACGGTGCGACCTGGGTCGGATATGCAGGCAAACCAAGATGGTTCTCCAGGGCGTTGTGAGCGAGCTCTGGACCCCATACGGTGATGGCGTGATCGACGTTCGCATATGCACCAGACCGCAACCCCAAAACGCTGCGATGCCCGACGGCGACGATGATGTCCGGCAGCGATATGTCCGGCAGCGATAGTCCCTCACGCGCGCGGGGGACCCTGGTGAAGGTTCCGGAGATCACCGCGATCTTCTGGGTTCTGAAGCTTCTCACCACGGGGATGGGCGAGGCGATGTCGGACTTCCTCGGCGAGAACAGCGTCCCAATTGCAGCTGCCATCGGCATCTTCGGGCTCTCGTTCGCCATCTGGCTGCAGATGCGCCAGCGCGAATACCGAGCTCCCACGTATTGGTTCGCGGTGATGATGGTGGCGATCTTCGGCACGATGGCAGCCGACGGCATCCACGATGGCGCGAGTATCCCCTATTCCGTTACCACACCGCTGTTCGGCCTGATGATGGCGGCGGTGTTCTTCTTCTGGTATCGCAGCGAGGGCACGCTGTCGATCCACAGCATCGACACAGCCCGCCGCGAGGGCTTCTATTGGGCAGCGGTGCTGGCGACGTTTGCGCTCGGCACCGCCGCTGGAGATCTGACGGCAACTCCGCTGAACCTCGGCTACTTCCCCTCGGCGTTGCTGTTCATCTCGATCATCGCAATCCCGGCTGTTGGCTGGTGGCGTTTCGGGATGAACCCGATCTTCGCATTCTGGTTTGCCTACATCGTGACCCGTCCGATCGGCGCTTCCTTTGCCGACTGGCTCAGCAAGTCGCGCTCCATCACCGGTCTCGGTCTCGGCGATGGCACCGTCAGTGCTCTGGCGCTGACGGTATTCGTCGCGCTCGTCTCGTATGTCGCGATTACGAAGTGGGATGTTCAAAGGGAGCAGGCCCCGGTGGCGCATCTGGACCCACGGCTGCTGCTCGACGCAGAGCTCGAGTAGGAGCAAGATGAGCGGGGAGTTCTCGGCATCTCCTGCGCAGTCATTCCGAGCAAACCGGCAAACTAGGGCTACATGAGGGACTCAAAAGAGGAGCTTTTCCCGATTCAGTCGGCTCGGCGGATGCGGTGGCTGGGCCGGTTGAGCACGAAGCACCCGCTGGCGATCGATCTGGCGATCTGCTTGGCGGTGGCGGGGGTGAGTATCGCCGGGCTCATCACTCAACATCGTTTGCACGCGCTCGCGGTGATTTTCTGTGCGGCTCTGTGTGCTCCGTTGCCGCTACGTCGTGTGAGCCCGATTCTGTGCTTTGCGGTGGTCGCACCCATCGCGTTCGCACAATGGCTGCTGGCTGCGCCCCAGCTCGCCGACGCCGCGGTGCTCATCGCCCTGTACTGGGTGACCTTGGATGGCAGTTTGACCGCTGCCGCACTTGCAGCCGCAACGGTCGAGGTGGGCGCCGTCATGGCGGCGGTGCGCTGGTCGCCGTCTGAGCCGCTGAAGGTGTGGGTGGGACTCACCGGGCTGGCAACCGCGGCTGGGGTGCTCGGCGTTTCGATTCGCCAGCGCCGAGCGCTTCTGTGCTCCCTGCAGGAGAAGGCGGCACGTTTGGAATTCGAGCGCGACCAGGAGGGCCGGCTCGGCGCCGCCGCCGAGCGAGCCCGCATCGCTCGCGAGATGCACGACATCGTGGCGCACAACCTGAGCGTGATGATCGCGTTGGCTGACGGCGCCACCTACACGATGGACAGCTCGCCGCAGCAAGCCATCCAGGCAACCCAGCGGGTGTCGGCGACCGGTCGTCAGGCGCTGGTGGAGATGCGCAGGCTGCTTGGTGTGTTGAGCGAGGAGTCCTCGGCGCACCCGCTCGAGCCGCAACCGAGCCTCAGTCGTCTGGATGAGCTGCTGGCGCAGGTGCACGCCGCGGGGATTCCGGTGACGATGGACCTCGATGGCGATCCGTGTGAGCTGCCCGACGGTGTCCAGCTGACGGTGTTCCGCGTCGCCCAAGAGGCGCTCACCAACACGCTCAAGCACGCCCACCGCCCGACCCATGCCCATCTCTCGCTGAGCTGCCAGCCCGGGGAGGTGGAGCTGGAAGTGACCGACACCGGCAACGGTCTCAGCGACGGCGCCGGAGTGCAGTTATCGACGGAGTCTGGCGGGCGCGGTCTGCGCGGGATGCGCGAGCGCGCAGCCGCCTACGGCGGCAAGCTCGAGGCGGGCCCCAACCCCGAGGGTGGGTGGCGTGTGCGTCTGTCTCTGCAACCCGAAGCCCACACCGTCGCGCCATGACAACCGGGGTGCTGCTGGCCGACGACCAGGAGCTGATGCGGATGGCGTTTCGGATGGTGATGGACACTCAGCCCGACATCGAGATCGTTGGGGAGGCGTCAAATGGCCGCGAGGCGGTGCAAGCCACCCGAACGCTGGCGCCGGATGTGGTGCTGATGGATGTCCGGATGCCGGAGATGGACGGCGTGCAAGCCACCCGCATGATCGTTGAATCTCAAAGCAATGCACGGATCATCATCCTCACTACCTTCGACCTCGACGAGTACGTCTATGCCGCCTTGCGGGCGGGGGCAAGTGGCTTCTTGCTGAAGGACACACAGCCCGCCGACCTACTTTCAGGCATACGCGCCGTCGCCAGCGGCGACGCCGTTGTGGCGCCGAGCGTCACCCGCCGGCTGCTCTCTACCTACGCTCACCGTCTGCCCGTCCCTGGGCACCCCGACCAGGGACAACACGAGCGCCTGGCGTTGTTGACCGAGCGGGAGCGCGAGGTGCTCCTTCAGGTAGCCGCCAGTCTCTCCAACGCCGAGATCGCCGAGCGCCTCGTGCTCTCAGAGGCCACCGTGAAGTCTCATGTGGGGCGCATCCTCTCAAAGCTTGGGCTGCGCGACCGCGTGCAGGTAGTTGTTTTCGCCTACGAGACAGGTCTCATCACGCCGTCGCACAGGTGAGCTCGTGTGAATACGGGGAGCTCGTGGCCTCCATGCGTACGGCGCATGTGCCACCCTCGGGAGAGCTCTCATGCGACTTTAGTTGGATGCGCGTGCACAGCAGGATGGTCCTTCAGGGTGTTGCGATGGCGCATTGGAGCCCCTACGGTGAGGGGGTGATCAATGTTCGCGAGGTGACCGGGCGCCCAGGGACTCGAGCGCAATGAGCATCGAGAGTATTGAGGCGGGCCGCCACTCTGGAGTGGACTGGCGCCGCGCCGAGTTTGTGCTGACGCTGCTTGGCTTCTTCGGGCTCCTCACGCTGCCAATCCGCATCACCACGATCTACAGCGGCCTGCCCGCCCACCCGCTGTTCGTGCACGTGCCAGTGATCTTGATCCCAACGACCGTTGTGGCGGCGGTCGTGTTCATGTTCAAGCGGGAATGGCTCTCACGCTACGGGATCGCGCTGGCGGTGGTGTCGATTGTGGCGATGAGCTCGATATTCCTGACGATGCAGGCGGGCGCTGCGCTGCGCGCTGTGCTGCATTTGCAGGGGCAAGCCGCCATCTTGATCTCTGAACATGCGCAGGCGGCGCACATCCTCGCGATCGTGTACGTGGTGTTCACCGCGACGCTGATCCTCACCTTCGCCGCGCAGCGGATTTCCGCCGGTATGCCCACTGGGCTTCACATCGTGGATGGTTTGCTGTCCTCCAAGACGGTGTTCGCGGGGTTGCGGGTCGTGCTGGTGGCGCTGTCGATCGGAGCCGCCTACATGTGCTTCAGGACGGGCGACCTTGGCGCCAAGGCGGTATGGGATGGGCGACTCCAGGCCACGCATTTTGGCGACCCGGGCGGTGTGCCCCCGGCATCTGCATTTCCACATCCTGGACAGCCCTGAGTGCAATGCGTCGGGTGAGGAGTTGATGCACGGCAACAGGTCCGTATGGTGGGAGTCGAGCAAGCAATCCCCAAGGAGGCGGTAGATGACCGAAATTGAGACCGGCACGCAAATCACACAGGTGGGCACGGTGATGGTCCCCGTTAACGACCAGGATCAGGCAATCGAGTTCTACACCGAGAAGCTTGGGGTTTGAGACGCGTGCAGACACCCCGTTCGGCGGAGGCAATCGCTGGGTGGAAGTCGCCCCGTCCGGCGCTGACACGACGCTTGCGCTCGTGATCCCACGCGAGGGCGAAGCAACCGGGATCGACACGCATGTGGCTTTCACCACCGATGATGTGGACGCCGACCATGAGCGGCTGCGAGCCCGGGGAGTCGATGTGGATGAGACGGTGATGCGGATGGGAGATCCGGTGCCGCCGATGTTCTTCTTTCGCGATCGCGACGGCAACAGGTTGTTGATCGTCCAGCGCGGCTGACGGCCCATGAGTTGTTCCGCCCGGCACATGTGCCGGGCGGCGGGCCGCACATGTGCGGCCCGGACAGCGCCGCATGCGGCGCTGTCTTTCAGAAATGGATGCACACGATTCGTGCGCTGCTCCGCTGACGCTCTCAGGTTTCGATCGTGACGAGCGTGCCGATTGGTGTGTAGGGCCACACCTGCGCGGCGGCTGCGAGCGGCAGCTCGACGCAGCCGAGGCTCTGGGGCGTGCCGAATGACGCGCGGTCGAAGTTGTGAATCGCATCGCCGCCGTTGAAGTAGCTGATCCACTTGATCCCGGGGTCTTCGTAGTGGGAGCCGTCGGGATTGGTGCCGCTCATCGTGCCTTCGGGAATGTGCTCGAACACGGGGAACGTCCCGAGCTCGGTTTCCGCTCCGGCGATGCCAGTGTTCGCAGGTGTGGTGAGCACTGTCTGGCCGTTATGCCACAGCGTCAGGATCTCTGGGATTTCGCGATGCACATACACGTAGGTGTAGCCGCTTTCCAGATGCTTGCCGGCGGTCGCATCGCTCAGCAGCGCGTGCCAAACCGAGGATCCCGCGATCCCGTCGACGGTGAGTTCGTGGGTGTTCTCGAACTTCATTATCGCGCCGCGGGTGATCGCGTTGGCTTGCCCCGCGGTCCACATCGCCTGCAATTGCTGTGGGGTGTTTGAATAGCGCCAGCTGAAACCACCGCTGGGGGGATCGACCGCTGCCTGCGCCTGGGCACTGGGCGTGCGCGCCACGGGTGTCCCCGACGGCTGCCAATCGACAGGCAGGTAGCCCTGCTCAGCGAGCAGCTGCTGCAGGCGCAGCGTCGAGCCAGGCGGCACCGTCCATTCGATCTGGCTGGTGGTGTGCAGGCCGTCGCCTGTCCCCGCCGCCACCGCCACCTGGTGTGGAAGTTGAATACGCAGTTGCGAACCCAGCGGTGCTCCAAACCCCGACGGCGTGAACACGAGCGTGTGACTGTCGGTTTCCCGCCACCGCCCCGGCGTGCTTGGTGAGATCGAGGGGCGAGCCGATCCCAGTGCTTCGCTCACAGGCTTTGAGAATGTGAGACGTATCGGCGTGTAAGGAGAGATCGGGGCGCCCGCAGCGGGGATTGTTGCCATGACCGTCGTGTTGGACTGTGGAAACCAGCTCACCTGCGTTGGAGCGCCAACCCT
The DNA here is from genome assembly GCA_963715765.1 of uncultured Solirubrobacterales bacterium. GTDB lineage: Bacteria > Actinomycetota > Thermoleophilia > Solirubrobacterales > Solirubrobacteraceae > Palsa-744. The sequence continues at coordinate 981,103 of OY970270.1, read as the reverse complement.
CTCCCAGGGACGCGCTGCCGCTGCGATTTCAACGCTTCCGGTCTGCGGTTGCGCGCCAAGCGACACCGAGCTCTGCGGATCGTTCAACGTACGGTGAGTGAGGCTGCCGTTGCTCCCATAGGCCACCGCGCTCACCGGCTGGTCGAAGCTGACGCGCACCGCCGAGCCGCTGTGAACCGTCATCCACTGGTCGGTGACGTGCGCCACCGGCGCGCGCAGCGTCAACTGCTCGTTGCGCTCGCCGCCGAGCGCCCAGCTGAGCCATCCCGGCCTGCGCACCTTCACATCGATCGTCACCTGCTCGCCCGGAGTCAACCGTCTCAGCGGCGTCAAGCGACCGCCTTGCACCGCGAGCGGCACCGGCCTACCGTCTGCTCCAAACGCCTGCACGTGCTCGATCGTGCCGCCCAACGGCTGCACGCTCACTCGCGCTAGCGCTGTCGGGTCGCCCGCGAGGCTCACTCCGGACAGGGCGAATACCGCCACGAGCAGCACGGCTACCGCCAAGATCACAACTATCCCCATGCCAAGCAGTACGCGCTTGCCACTGCGTCCCGCCGGGGCGGCTTCCCGTTCAGCGTACATCGCCATCGGTAGATCGTAGGACGCTATGGCGAAAGTCGCTCTGGCCGTTTGTTTGATCGGCCCCCCTATACTTGAAGCACGGACCGATTGTGGCCGACTCGATCCTATGGGTCTGGGCGCGCATTTGCGCCCATTGCAGGGCAAATCCCGCAAACATGGCCAGCGCGCGAAGTGAGGATCGCGATGCCCAGTCGGATCGAGGACAACGGTTCACAGTCGAGTTCAAATACGTTTGGAATGGCTCAGCGTGAGCTTGACGCGCGCACCAGTGTGATCTCGCTCGAAGGAGATCTCGATCTCGCGACCGCCCCCCGCGTGAAGTGGATGCTGGTCGATTCGTTGGAGCGAGGTAGTACGCGGCTTGTCGTGGACCTCTCGCTCGTCACCTTCATGGATTCGACGACGCTGGGTGTACTCGTGGGCGTTGCAAGAAGGCTCGATGCAGAAGACCGGTTGGCGATCGTCTGCGTACGGCCCAACGTGCTGAAGATCTTCGAGTTCGCGGGGCTGGATAGTGCGTTTGCGATCTTTCCGAGGCTCGATGAGGCGCTTGCATATGCGCAGGGGAGCGACGCTTGGACAGGTTGACCGACCCGCCCCGCCCGCAAGCGAACGCACAACGCTCGCCGGTTCACTCGCGCCTGCGGATCGTGGCGGCGATGGTTGTTGTGTGCTGCGCACTGGCCTCGGCCTGCATACCCGCCCTCGCCGCCGGCCCAAACCATGCGAGGCTGACCGCCGGCGTACCCCCGGCGAATGCGAGAGGCAATCCGACGACGGCGAGTGCCCCACCAGAACAGGGATACCAGGGACAAAGCGAGCCGCAGAGCCACGCATGGGAAAGCCACGAACAGCAGGGTTCGGATCGACGCAAACGAGAAAGTTCCGATGGGCATGGACAAGAAAGTTCCGATGGGCATGGACAAGAAAGTTCCGATGGGCATGGACAAGAAAGCTCGGTTCCTCACGAACACCAGAGCTCAGGCGAAGGCTCAGGCGGGTACTCCCAACAGGGGCTGAGTGGACGCCACGGGCAGGAATCGAGCGATCAGGAAGAGCGAAGCGCCGGGCGCAAGCGTACAAACGTCGGGCAAGCCACCTCGCGCGTCTCAGACGGTGGAACTGGTAGAGCGGGAGACGAAGCGGACGAACGCGACTCCGGCTCTCGCATAGTCCCCTCGGACGCTTCGGGCAAAACGCTCCTCACCCGCTCCTCACCGACCAGCGCCTCCACGTTCGCATCCCCCTCGGCAGGGGCGGGCAGGTCCACGACGATCACCCCGGCCGCCAAAGTCTCCACGACACCGGCTCTCACAACCGCGACCCCCACGACACCTACCCCCACGACGCCAGCTCCCACAACAGCGATCCCCACAACAGCAACGCCCACCGCGGCGACTACCCCGCAAGTCGCCAGTACATCGCAACAGCCAGGCGCCGCTCGCTCACAACGCACCCGGCGCAGTCGTCGACATGCCCAACGCCGCCTCCCAACCGCAGGTGCGACTCGCGCGACGTCCTCGCCGAGTACGAGAGCGCTGGTGGCGGGCACGTCTGTCGCGGCGGCGGACACTGCTCGAACCAAACACGTCAGAAGCGTTGGTCATGGCTCGGGGGAGCACAAACGCACATCGCCGATCGTGACCACCGTCACCAAGATCGTCAACGTGGTGCCCGTTCCCGTACGGGCTCTCATCGGCGTCCTGATCGCGCTCGCGCTTGCACTGGGGATACGCTCGCGCCTCACCGCGTTGCGTGCCAAGCGCCTGGAGCAACAACGTGGAGAGTTGCTCGAGGATGTGGGCTTGTTGCAGGCGGCGCTGCTCCCGCTGCCACCCGCCCGGCTCGGCCCGGTGGGTACCTCGGTGGCCTACCGCCCGGCGGATGGCCCCGCGGCGGGCGGTGACTTCTATGACGTGTTTGGACTTGACGACGGCAAGCTGGCGGTCATCGTGGGAGACGTATCCGGGCACGGGCGGCAGGCGTTGCCCCACACGGCGCTCGTACGCTTCACGCTGCGGGCCTACCTAGAGGCGGGTCTCTCCCCGCGTGTCGCGGTGCAGACGGCGGGAACCGTACTCGAGCGCCAGCTCGGGGAGTCGTTCGCCACGGTCGTGGCGGCGACCTACAACCCGCGCGAGCGCGTTCTGGTCTATGCCTGCGCCGGTCATCCGCCGCCGATCGTGCTTGGTTCACGGTCGATCACCCCGATTGTCATCGGATCGGCGCCGCCGATCGGCACCGGCATGCGCACCGGCACCCGCCAGACGGTGGTATCGGTGCCGGGTTCCTCACGTGTCTGCTTTCACACCGACGGCGTCACCGACGCACGGATGGGGGGAGAGTTGTTTGGCGCCGAGCGGCTCGAGCGCGCGCTTGCTGAGCTTGGCCCTCATGCCAGCGCACCGGCACTTCTGAACCGGGTGGTCGAGCAGACCGACTCGCGTCCCGATGACATGGCAGCGTGCCTGCTGTGCGTCGAAGGAGGCGCCGGCGCGCCGACTGTGCTGGTCGAGGAGCTCGAGTTGGACAGCGAGGAAGCCGCCAGCGACCGGACCGAACGATTTCTCCTAGCTTGCGGAGTCGAGCGCGGTGAGATCGCTGCACTCACCGGCTCCGCGCGCCTCGTTGCAGAGCGCGAGGGCGCCGTCCTGCTCGAGTTGCGTGTTGGCGACGGACCACCGAAGGTCACACTGCTACGAGACAACGTCGAGCATCTGCATGTGCCCGGCGTCAGGCGGCGAGCGGGTCTTGGGGGGTCGTTGTGAGTGCCGCGCCGGTACTCGCCCCCGATGCGGAGATGGTATTGGGCATTGCCTCAACCGCGATGCCGTTCGCACGCACTCCCGAGGACGCAGTCGAGCGCTGGCTGCGGGTCCTGCGCTTGCACGGCGAAGTCGGGGCGGCGCTGCAGAGTCTTGGTGTGAGCGAGGCGCCACTCTTAACGCTTGGCGAGGGCGATCGTGAGCCGAGCGGCGATGCGACCGTCGAGGATTATGACGCGGTTGCGCGGGTCACCGAGCACGCGTTGCGCATCGCCGGCGAGCGGGATGCCACCCAGGTCGCGACAACCGATGTGCTGATGGCCGTGATGTGCGTGTACGGCGCCGACTTCGATCGCGTGCTGCAGGTGCACGGCACCAACCGCGACAAGGTGATCGAGCGACTGGGCGCGAGGGAGCCGGTGGTCCTGGAGGGCTGAAGTCACCGTCGCGCGATTGGCGTCTACGCTAGACGTAACATGCCGGAGACATCCGATCAGGTGGAGCGCACAGACGTAGCCGTCAGCCGCGATCGCGAGTCACCACAGCGGCGTCCCGCGATTGTTGCGGTAGACGACGAGCCCGTGGTTCTAGCGGCCGTCGCACGCGACTTGCGCCGCGGCTTCGGCGAGCGCTTTCGGGTACTGCGTGCCACCTCGGGTGTCGAGGCACTGGAGATGCTGCGCGAGCTGCGCACGCGTGGGGACCAGGTGGCGATGCTGATCGCCGATCAGCGGATGCCGGGTATGCCGGGTACCGAGTATCTCTTGCAGGCGCGCACGATTGTGCCTGATGCCAAGCGAGTGCTGCTGACGGCGTACGCCGATACCGAGGCGGCCATCGCGGCGATCAACGAAGTGGCGCTCGACTATTACCTGCTCAAGCCCTGGGATCCTCCGGAGGAGCAGCTGTTTCCGGTGGTCGAAGACCTGCTCACTACCTGGGAGGCAGGCGCGGCGCTTGAATCCGGTGGTGTGCGCGTGGTGGGGCACCGGTTCTCGCGGGAGTCGCACGACCTACGTGACTTTTTGGTACGCAACCGCGTGCCGGCGCGCTGGCTGGATGTCGAGCGCGACGGCGAAGCACGTGAGTTGCTGCGGGTCGCGGGTGTGGATGCCGAGCGCCTGCCGGTGGCTCTCTTGGAGGACGGCACGGTACTTGAGCGTCCGACGATCCTCGAGCTCGCCGAGCGCCTTGGCGTGAGCGGCACGCCGGCGCAGGAGCACTACGATCTCGTGGTCGTCGGCGGTGGTCCCGCGGGACTCGCCGCCGCGGTGTATGGCGCTTCGGAGGGGTTGAAGACCGTGATGGTCGAGCGTGAGGCGCCGGGTGGTCAGGCGGGTCAGTCGAGTCGCATTGAGAACTACCTCGGGTTTCCGGCCGGCTTGAGCGGCTCGGATCTGGCCCGGCGCGCGACCGACCAGGCTCGGCGGTTGGGCGCAGAGCTGCTCACCGTCCAGGAGGCGGTCGGTCTACGCGCGGAGGGCTCCGCGCGTCTGGTGCAGTTGAGCGGTGGCGGGGCGTTGAGCGCGAGCTGTGTGATCGTCGCCTCTGGCGTCTCCTACCGTCAGCTGGACACGCCCGGCTTTGCCGAGCTTACCGGCGCCGGGATCTATTACGGGGCGGCTATGACCGAGGCTCGCGGCTGCTCTGACCAGCATGTGGTTGTCATCGGCGGCGCCAACTCGGCCGGTCAGGCAGCTGTCTACTTCAGTGGCTATGCAGCCAAGGTGACGATGCTCGTACGTGGCTCAACGCTTGAGAAGTCGATGTCTCACTACCTGATCGAGCAGATCGCCGCACAACCCAACATCGAGGTTCGCACGGACAGCTCAGCGCTTGCAGCCGAGAGCGACGACGGGCGCCTGGAGTGTCTGCGGGTGGGCGGTCCTGGCGGCGAGCAGAAGCTCCAAGCCGACGCCTGCTTCGTGTTCATCGGAGCCTCGCCGCGCACCGATTGGCTCGATGGCGTGCTCGCGCGCGACGAGCGTGGTTTCATCCTCGCCGGACGCGACGCGCTGGCAAGCGGCTGGCCTCTGCAGCGCGAGCCCTACATACTGGAGACCACAGTGCCCGGAGTGTTCGTCGCCGGAGACGTGCGCGCACGCTCGATCAAGCGTGTCGCCAGCGCCGTGGGTGAGGGCTCAATGGCCGTCTCGTTGATTCACGAGTACCTGGTCGAGGCGTGAGATGGCTGAGATGTCCGGGTTGCCAAGTGACACACCTGCCGGCCAGCCACGCAGAGGCACTCCGATGAGCGAGCCACCGGTGACGCTCGAGGAGCTGCGCGGCGTCGATCTGTTCGACAGTCTCAGCGACACGGACTTGGCCGAGTGGGTGGCGCTCGCGCGCACCCGCCACGTCGATCCGGGTGGGATCATCGCCGAGCAGGGCGAGGAGCCTCCAGGTTTGCAGCTGCTGCTGGAGGGACGCGCACAGGCGCTGATCCTCGCTCAGGGCCGAAGTGAGCCGGTCGGCCATCACACGGCGCCTACCTGGATGGGGGCGATCGCCGTGCTGACCGGTGGCACGCTGGGAGTGCGCATGCAGGCCGAGACCGACTGTCGCATGGCAACGGTCGCCCCGGAGGACTTCAAGCGCCTCGCGTTCGCCCAGCCGGAGATCCACCAGCGCGTGATGCGCCAGGTCGCGCCGGTGATGAGCAGGGTGACCGAACGCGAGCAGAACAGCGAGCGTCTCACCTCGCTGGGCACGATGGCAGCAGGCCTCGCGCACGAGCTCAACAATCCCGCGGCCGCCGCTCGCCGCGCCGCCGCGCAGATGACCGAGGCGCTCGAGGCGATCGACTCGGCGCTGGCATCGTTTGTCGAGGCGGGCGTGGAGCGAGAGGACGCGGCGCAACTGGTGGAACTGCAACAGCAGGCGATTGCGCATGCGGCCTCAGCCACGGCACTTGACGCATTGGATGCCGCCGACGCGGAGGACGAGCTGCTGGAGCAGATGCAGGCGATGGGGGTGGGCGAACCCTGGCGGCTCGCCGAGCCATTGGCGTCGGCCGGGGTGGACCGGCAGTGGCTTGAGCGTCTCGCCCAACTTGCGGGCCCTGCCACCGACGCCGCGCTGCGCTGGGTTGCCGCTTCGCTGACCGCGGGCCGCCTATCGGCCGAGCTGTGCGAGTCCACCGAGCGCATGTCCGCGCTGGTGGGCGCGGTGAAGTCCTACGCCTACATGGATCGCGGCGCGCTCGTGGAGGTCGATCTGCACGAGGGCTTGGAGACCACGCTCACGGTGCTCAGCTACAAGCTCAAGCACACAACGATCGTGCTCGTGCGCGACTACGACCGTGCGCTGCCGAAGCTCACGGTGCGTGGCTCCGAGCTCAACCAGGTGTGGACGAACCTGCTCGACAACGCGATCGACGCGCTGGGTCAGCAGGGCACGATCACGATCTCGACGCGCGCTGACGGCGATTGTGCCGTTGTCGAAATCGCCGACGACGGTCCCGGCATCCCCGAGGAGCTGGCCGGACACATCTTCGACCCGTTCTTCACGACCAAGGATGTGGGGCAGGGCACGGGTCTGGGTCTTGCCACCGCGCGACGGATCGTGGTCGAGCGCCACGATGGCTCGCTCACGCTCGACAGTCAACCCGGTCGCACAGTCTTTCGTGTGCGGCTGCCCTTCAGCCAAAAAACTTGATCGGAGGATTCGATGTCAACTTGCGCCCAAGAGACCTGATCGGAGGAGGATCCAATGCCTGCTTGTACTCACCTGGAGCAGATCCAGATAACCGAGCTGCCCGAGTCGGTCGAGGGCTGTGAGGACTGCCTGCGGATGGGCGGGGCCTGGTTGCACCTGCGCATCTGCCTGGATTGCGGTCATGTCGGCTGCTGCGACAGCTCGCCCAACCGCCACGCCACGGCACACAGTCAGTCAAGCGGCCACCCGCTCATTCGCTCACTCGAGCCAGGCGAGACGTGGTCGTGGTGCTATCTCGACGAGATTGCGATGAGCATTCCGCAGGTCCAGGGCGAGACACGGATACCGCCATCGCCGCTGGGCGGCTGACGCGGTGGGCGGGCCGAGCCACCAATCGCAAGCGACACGTTGTGCCGGCAGCCGGCGTCATCAGTACGGGGAGTCTCGTGGCTATTGCTCTCGCCGCGGCGGCAGCTTCACGATGCCGATGAAGAAGTCGTCGATCTTGTGGACTATCTCCTTGAAACGGTCGAAGTCCACAGGCTTGGTTATGTAAGCGTTGGCGTGTGACTTGTAGGAGCGCAATACGTCCTCCTCGGCCTCTGATGTGGTGAGCACGATCACCGGGATCGTCGACAGCTCGGGGTCGCCCTTAATCTCGGCGAGCACCTCGGCGCCGCTCTTGCGTGGCAGGTTGAGGTCAAGCAGCACAAGGTCGGGGCGCTCGCGGCCGGCGTAGTCGCCTTCGCCACGCACGAACCTCATCGCGTCCACACCATCGCTGACCACTGACAGGACGTTCCCGACCTTGTACTCGGCGAACGCCTCGCGAATCAGCAGCACGTCTCCGGGGTCGTCCTCGACGAGCAGGACCGAGATCAGGTCGGCGTTCATTGCGTTGTCTCCTTGGGGTTCTTGACGATTGGCAGGGTGAAGCGGAAGCAGGCGCCGCCGGCGTGGTTGGTGTCGAGCCAGATATGCCCGCCGTGGTATTCGACGATCTTGCGGCACAGCGCCAATCCGATGCCGGTCCCCTCGTATGCCTCGCGGGAGTGCAGGCGTTGAAAGATCAGGAAGATTCGCTCGGCGTACTCCGGCTCGATCCCGATCCCATTGTCGGCGCAGCTCAGCTGCCACTCGTTGCCGTGGCGTAGCGCGTCGATACGCACGACGGGGGGCTCCGCGCCGCGGAACTTGACGGCGTTGCCAATCAGATTCTGAAACAAGGAGGTGAGCTGTGTGCGGTCCCCAAGCACGGACGGCAGCTCGCCAACCACAATGCTCGTGCCGCTCTCGTTGAGGGCGCCCGCGAGCGCAGACTGTGCCTCAGCGACAACGTCACTCAGATCCACGAGCTGCTGCTCGCGTCCGCTGCGCCCGGCGCGCGAGAAGGCGAGCAGGTCGTTGATGAGGGTTTGCATTCGCTTGGCGCCGTCGACGGCGAAGTCGATGTACTGGTCGGCGCGCTCATCGAGCTGGCCGTGGTAGCGGGTCTGCAGAGCCTGGCAGAAGCTCGCGATCTTGCGCAGCGGCTCCTGCAAGTCGTGTGAGGCCACATAGGCGAACTGCTCCAGCTCCACGTTGGAGCGTGTCAACTCGACGGCCTGCTTCTCCAGCTGCGTGCGTGCGGCTTCGACCGTGGCGAGCTCATCGACGATCCGCTTGCGCATGGCGTCGATCTCGGTTCCGACTGCGGTGATCTCGCGCGGGCCGCTTGCGATCCGTAGCGGCGTGGCAAACTCGCCACCCGCCACCCGGCGGGCTTCCGAGCCAAGGCGCGCGAGTGGCCGGGTGATCGTCTGGCGCAGTAGGACGCCGGCACTGAGAACGCCGCCGAGGATCAACACCGCGGCCAGGATTAGCAGGGCCCGCAGGTTGTCGGCGGCGCTTTCCAGCTTCGTACGGGTCTGTGAGTCCTCGTGTTCGAGCGCCGACTGCAGGCGACCCAGCGATGTCCTGAGGGCATCGAACAGCTGCTTGCCCTCGAGGTCCGCCGTGAAGGAGCGTTGGGCGGACTGGTGTGTTCGCTTCAGCGCCGATGCGACATAGTCGCGCCGCCAGTCCTGTGTTCGTGCGCGAACCGCCTCGACGTCTGCCGTGACGGTTGGGCCGATGGCTTTCTCGCTCGCCCGCAATGCTGTGTAGGCGCGCGCTTCGCTTTCAAGACCCTGCCGATACGGTTCGAGGAAGCTCGTCTCACCGGTGATCAGATAGCCACGCACTCCTGTCTCCTGGTTTATCAGCGCGTTTTCGAGTGTGAGCGATGTACGGCGCGCGGGTCCGACCTGGTTCAGTAGAAGGACACGGTCGCGCCCCACCTGTCCGTTGGCGAGCAGCGCCAGGCCGATTCCCACCACGGCGAGCATGAGCAACACGCCGATCGTCATCGCGAGCAGCGGGCCCACGCTCATGTCGTCGATCTGGCGTGAAATCCATGCGCGTCCGCGGCCGGTGGGGCTCATGCCATGCGACCCGCGTAGCTCATACCGTGCTGTCAGCGTGACTCACGCCGGCCCGGACTCTGTGGTTGCTCCAACGAGCAGCATCGCGACGTCGTCGCTCAGCACTTCGCCGTTGAGGCGCTCAGCCGCCGCGATCAGCTCGTCCAGTAGGGCCAAGGGTTGCTCCTGCCAGTTTGGACGACTCGCGATCCGCTCGGCGATCAGCTGGTGCAGCCCGTCTTCGCCGAGACGCTTCGCGCCATCGCCAACCCGCCCGTCGATGATCCCGTCGGTGTACAGCAGGATCGTCCACGTCTTGGGCAGGCTCACCTGCTCGGAGCGCCACGGTGTCGACCCCACCCCGATGCCGGCGTTGCCACGCCCATTCGAGAGCTCTGAGATCGAAGTCCCGTGGATCAGCACCGGTCGCGGATGGCCGGCACGGATGATCGACGCCGAGCGGCGATCGGGTTGGATCTCGAGCGTGCAGAGCGTCGCGAACAGGCCTGGGAGGTGGCGCTCGTGCCCGAACACCTGCTGCAAGGTCTCGAGGATCACCTCAGGCCGGTCTCCGGCCACCACCAGCGCCCGCCATGCCGCGCGCAAGCTCACGCCGATCGCGGCTTCGTCGGGTCCATGTCCGCACACGTCGCCCACCAATACGTGGAGGTAATCGTCTGGTGTTTGCACGAGATCGAAGAAGTCGCCGCCGAGCAGAGCGCGACTGCGACCGGCGCGATAGCGCGATGCGACCCACACCGAGGGGTCCTCCAGCAGTGGCTCTGGCGCAAGGCCCCGTTCCAGGCGAGTCACCTCGTGTGCTTGGGCCTCGACCAGCAGCAGCTCCCGCTCGGTCTCCTCGGCCTGACGGCGACCGATCGAATAGCGGATCGAGCGGGCCAGCTGATGGCCGTCCACCTGACCCTTGAGCAGATAATCCTGAGCACCCGCCTGCACGGCGGTGACGCCGGTCGCCTCATCCGCGAGGCCGGTCAGGACGATCAGCGGCAGCGCGGGCGTGCGTGAGCGAAGTCGTGCGACAGCTTCCAGGCCCGAGGCGTCGGGCAGGCCCAGGTCGAGCAGCGCGCAGTCGATCGCTGGGCTCAGGGCCGCGATCGCCTGCTCGAGCGTGCAGGCACGCACGATGTGCGCCCGGGGAAGCACTTCCTCGAGCGCGTCCTGCACCAAGAGGGCGTCGCCGTCGTCGTCCTCGACGAGCAGCAACTCGATCTGCTCGTTCCCAGCCGCCTGACCGCCGCCGGCAATCACGGATGGACCGCTACCCGCATGGACCCGTTTGGGTGATCCCCCATGTGAGCATCTTATTTGCCGGCCCCAGCGGAGACGATCAGGTGTCCATCCCGGCTATCGCGTCCCGACCTCAGGGTGAGCGCTGCTATCCGCCGCGCGCGCGATCGCAAACAGACCGCAGAGTCCGAGCTGCGCTTTCTTGCGTGTCGCCTCATCGCGCTCTAGAGTCCATCGTGTGACGCTTGTCCTGCTCACCGGAGCGACGCGCGGTATTGGTCGAGCGGCCGCCGTCGAGCTCGCCCGTCAAGGTGTCGAGGTGGCGCTCGTGGGGCGCGATCGTGAGCGTGTGGAGGCCGTCGCCCAAGCGGCCCGCGCAGCCGGCGGGGGCGCGAGCGTTCACGAGCATGTCGTCGACCTGACACTGATGGCAGACGTTCGTGCGCTGGCGCAGGAAGCTGGTGAGCGCTACGAGCGCATCGACGTGCTGGCGAACAACGCCGGTGCGCTTTTCGCCTCACGCAAGCAGACCTCCGAGGGCTTCGAGCAGACCTTCGCACTGAACCATCTCGCGCCGTTTCTGCTGACCAACCTGTTGCGCGAGCGCCTGGAGGGTGGGCGTGTCGTGACCACCGCGTCCGACGCCCATAAGTCCGGCCGGCTGGATCTCGACGACCTGCAGTCACAGAAGTCCTACGCGGCGATGCGCGTATATGGCACCTCCAAGCTCTGCAACATCCTGTTCACGCGCGAGCTGGCCAAGCGCGCGCCGGAGCTACACGCAAACTGCTTTCACCCCGGCGTGGTGCGCACCGGCTTTGGCAAGAACGACAATGGGATCTGGAAGGTGCTCACAACTGTGGGCGGACCCTTCTTCCGCTCGCCCGAGCGCGGCGCCCGCTCGCTGATGTGGTTGGCGGTGTCCGCCGATGCTGCGGCGCTCACGGGCGAGTACATACAGGATGAGAAGGTGTTGGCTCCCAGCGCGCAAGCTCAGGACGAGGTGCTTGCCGAGGGCCTATGGGAGCGCAGTGCCGAGTTGGTGGGCTTGCCCGCCGACGCGCCCGCCTGAAACCCGCGCCCGCCTGAAACCCTCTGTTGGTTGAGTGGACAAATAACGGGTAACACATCTATACAGGGGCCTATCGGAGGGGCCGATTGCCACCTCATCGAAGCGCGGAGGCGATCTATATGTCAAGGTCATCGGTCAAGCGAGTCGCGTCAGGCCTGTTCGCGGCTGCGACGCTCGTTGTCGTCGCGGGCTGTGGGGGGTCGAGCTCGAGCTCCTCGGTAAAACAGGTACCCGCTTCGGCAAAGCAGACGATCTCCTTTGCCGAGTCTGGTTTGGGAACAGAGGGCAAGCAGACGCAGGCGGCCATCACCGAGTTTGAAAAGGCCAACCCGAACATCAAGGTCTCGATCGAAGTCCTCTCGCCCAACTCCACCACCTATCTGCAGCAGCTTCAGCAGCGCTTCATCGCTGGGTCGAGCACTCCCGACGTGCTCGAGTCCGACGTGACCTACCCGGCCAAGTTTGCCCAAGCCGGCTGGATCTCCTCACTCGACTCGTTCAATCCCAACATGAGCCAGTTCTTCCCGACCCAGGTAGTGACCGGCCAGTACAAGGGCCAGACCTACGCGATCCCCTGGTTTGACAATCCCGAGGGCCTGTTCTATCGAACCGATCTCGTGCCAACTCCGCCGACCTCGCCGGCGCAGGTTGTATCCGACGCGCAGGCAGCGATGAAGAAGGATCCCTCACTCAAGGAGGGGCTGGCATTCGAGGGTGCCAAGTACGAGGGGGCGATCACGGCGTTCCTCACTGTGGTCGCGCCCTTTGGCGGAAAGCTGACGACCAGCACGATCGACTCCCCTGGCAACGTGGCGGCGCTGAACTGGCTGCACGAAGCGATCTACACCAACAAGATCGCCCCCCAGGCGGTGACAGGCTGGGAAGAGGGTCAGGTGCAGGAAGAGTTCACCTCCGGCCACACGGCGTTTGCGATCAACTACCCATTCGTGGCCTCGGTGGCCGAAGAAGGCGGTCCGGCCAAGGGCCACGTCGGCTACATACCCTTCCCGGCGGGACCGGGCGGTAGCCCCGGCTCGGCTCTCGGTGGTGAGATGCTGGCGATCAACGCCAAGAGCGCGCACGCCGCCGCGGCATACAAGCTGATCCAGTACCTGACCTCGCCGGAAGTGGAGATCGCGCGCGCCAAGGCTACCGGCGATCCGCCGTCGCTGCCGTCGGCCTACACCGCCGAGCTATATGCAGAGGCTCCCTATTTCAAGGTGGTCAAGGTCCTAAACGAACACGCCCAACCGCGACCTGTGAGTCCGTCCTACCTGCAGATCTCGAGCGAACTGCAGAGCGCGATCTCATCGGTGTACGCCAACTCGGCTTCGGCGAGCAGCGCACTCAGCTCGGCGGCCGGGCGGATCTCGAGCCTGGCGGAAGGCTGAGCGGACCCGGCTCCGATCCGCCGATGAGCGCCGGCCGATGAGCGCCACCAAGACCGCTGAACGCGCAGGTGTTGCCCTATGAGCGCCCAAGCGCAGACGACCAGCAGCCGGCGCATCCTCCCGAGACGGCCTCGGGCGGGTGTGGGTCGGGCCCGCGCGGAGCGGCGGCTCGGCTATGCGCTCGTGGCGCCTGTGATCGTGCTGCTGCTGGCGATCACCGCTTACCCGCTCGCCTACAACATCTGGAACTCGTTTCACTCCGTCAATCTGAGTGTCGCCAACCAATCCCAGCCGTTTGTGGGGCTGGACAACTACACGAAGATGTTTGGCTCCTCGGTGTGGGTGTCGGCGCTGGAGCGCACTGTGGCCTTCACGGCGGTGTCGGTGTTTCTGGAGACGATCGCTGCGCTCGGGCTGGCGCTGATGCTCAACCGCCGCTTTCGAGGACGCGGGTTCCTGCGAGCGGCGATCCTCGTGCCGTGGGCGGTGCCCACGGTGGTCTCAGCCACATTGTGGAAGACGATGTTCGATCCGCGCGCGGGCTTTGTCGACTACCTGCTTGGCGGCGTGAATCTGCCGGGCGCCCACACCACCTGGCTGGCCGGCGTGTGGACTTCGTGGGTTGCGATTCTCGTGGCCGACGCGTGGAAGAACGTGCCGTTCATGGCGATCATCCTGCTCGCCGGGCTGCAGGTGATTCCCGGTGAGGTGTATGAGGCGGCGCGCATGGACGGCGCGACCGCCTGGCAGTCATTCCGTCGCATGACGCTGCCGTTGCTCAAGCCGGCGCTGGCGGTGGCGCTCATCTTTCGCACGCTGCAAGCGTTCCTGGTGTTCGACGTGATCTACATCATGACCGGCGGGGGACCTGGAGTCAGCACCGAGACGCTGTCGTTCGTCAACTGGCAAACGTTCCTCGTCAACACCGACTTCGGATACGGCGGGGCCATCTCGGTGATGCTCGTGATCATGGCGATGATCATCGCCGGGATCTACGTGCTCGTGCTGCGGCCGGGGCGGGCGGCATGAGCAGTCACGCACAACGCGCATCGGCGGCTGTCCTATGAGCGCTCACGTGGGCTCCGAGGCGCGGACAGCGGCTCTGACGCGTGCACCAGTGCGCAAGCGTCATGTGCCGCGACGGTTTCCTACCGGCTGGGCGCTGGCGCGGGAGGTCGGCTTCTACCTGCTTGTGCTGCTGGCGGTGGCCATCTCGCTGTTTCCGTTCTACTGGATCCTGCGCACGTCGCTGGAGACCAACGCCGAGGTGGCGCAGGGCGTGGGTGGCGCCAACGGACTGTTGCCACCGCACCTGAGCTTCGGTGCCTACTCGAACGACTTCACACAGCAGCATTTCCTAACGCCGCTGCTCAACAGCGCGATCGTGGCACTTGGCGCGACGGTTGTGACGATCGTCGTGGCCTCGCTGGCCGGCTACGCGCTCGCGCGCCTGCCGATCCGGGGGGCCGGTGCGATCCTTGGCTTCATCCTCGTAGCCGGGTTCTTCCCGGTGCTGGCGATGGTTGGGCCGCTGTTCCTGCTGTTCAAGGAACTGAACCTGCTCGACAACATCTATCCACTGATCATCGTCTACCTGGTCTACACGCTGCCGATCGCCACGTGGCTGCTGAAGAACTTCTTCGCCCAGATCCCGAAGGATCTCGAGGAGGCGGCGCTGATCGACGGCGCCACCCGCCTGCAGGCGTTGCGCAAGGTCGTCATCCCAGTTGCCGTGCCGGGTGTGTTCACGGCTGCCATCCTGGCTTTCATCCTTGCTTGGAACGATTTCACCTTCGCGGTCTCCTTCCTGGAGACGCCGGCTCACTTCACCGCGCCGCTGTCGATCGTCAACTTCGGGCAGAGCCAGTTCCAGGTCTTCTACAACCGCGTCGACGCCGCGGTGGTGATCATCACGATCCCGATCGCGCTGCTCGTGCTGTTCGCTCAGCGGCGCATCGTGGCCGGGCTGACGGCGGGGTCCTTCCGATGAGCGCCAGGAGGCACCGTGGCCACTGTTGAGATCGAGCATGTGACGAAGATCTATCCCAACGGCGCCGAGGCGGTGAGCGATCTCAGCCTCGACGTGGCCGACGGCGAGTTCATGGTGCTAGTCGGACCCTCCGGTTGCGGTAAGACAACCACTCTGCGCATGGTTGCCGGCCTGGAGGACATCAGCGAAGGCACGATCAGGGTCGGTGAGAGGGTCATCAACGACCTCTCGCCTCGCGACCGCGACATGGCGATGGTCTTCCAGAACTACGCGCTCTATCCGCATATGACGGTTGCCGAGAACATCGGATTCGCGTTGAAGCTGCGCAAGTTGCCCAAGGATGAGATCCGCGCCAAGGTGGAGGAGGCCGCCCGTGTGCTTGGCCTGACAGAGCACCTGCGGCGCAAGCCAGGGCAGCTCTCCGGTGGTCAGCGCCAGCGTGTGGCGATGGGCAGGGCGATCGTGCGCGAGCCTGCCGTGTTCCTGATGGACGAGCCGCTGTCGAACCTGGACGCCAAGCTGCGGGTCCAGATGCGGGCCGAGATATCCCGTATCCAGCGCCGCCTCGGCGTGGCAACCCTGTACGTCACCCACGACCAGATCGAGGCGATGACGATGGGTGACAGGGTGGCTGTGCTGAGCGCCGGCACGCTGCAGCAGTGCGACACGCCTCAGGCGCTCTACGACGCGCCGGCCAACCTGTTCGTGGCCGCGTTCATCGGCTCGCCTGCGATGAATCTCTACCAGGCCACCATCGACCCCGACGGTGCCGGTGTGCGGGTGGGCGAGCAGGTGCTCGAGCTACCGCCGCGACAGCGCGGCGAAGGCGCCTTGGGGTCCTTGCGCGGCAAGGAGGTCGTGGTGGGCATCCGTCCGGAGGACATGAGCGACGCAGCCATACGCGGGGTCGGCGAGAGCGCTCGCCGGCAGTTGGTGGGCTCTGTGGAGCTGGTCGAGGCGCTCGGCTCGGAGAAGCTCGTGCACTTTCGCCTGGAGGCAGAGCACGTGCGCGGATTGCAGACCATCCTGGCCGCCGACGACGACGCGGAAGGGCTCGAAGCGGGGGAGATATCGGGCGCCGCCAACGTCAACGGTGTGGCCCGAGTCGATCCCGCCAGCCGGCTGCGCGCCGGTGAGCAGGCACGCTTTGACGTAGCGATCGATCGTCTGCATCTGTTCGATCCGCAGACAGGAGA
Source organism: uncultured Solirubrobacterales bacterium (assembly GCA_963715765.1). Taxonomy (GTDB): domain Bacteria; phylum Actinomycetota; class Thermoleophilia; order Solirubrobacterales; family Solirubrobacteraceae; genus Palsa-744. Next base: position 964,758 of record OY970270.1, on the reverse strand, counting down.
GGCGCTTTCGGCTCCGGCGCCCCGTCGTGAGCTGGTGAGCTGAGGAGACGGTCGACTCGCGCGCCGCTTGCTCGTGCGGATCGATACTGTGGGACAGGCTCTATGTCGGTCGGTAACGCCACAGGTGGACAACCGCGGAACCTGATCCTCGCCACACGTTCGGTGCTCTATGTGATGGCGGCGATTATGGCGGTGGCGGCGATCACAGCGTTCGTCGGGCTGCGACGCGGGGTACAAGAGGAGCTGGACACAACCGAGCCCGACCCCCAAATGGAGGCTGCTATCCAACATGATTGAATCTTCGGAAAGATCATCTGACCACTGTGCGCGCTACGATCGCCGTGTCATGTCTCGCTATCCCAAGCAGGCTTTGACCGTCGCGGCACTTGCCGCCGCCCTTGTCTCGCTCGGTGTGATGGTGGCCTCGGCGGCGCCCACCGTGAAGATCACCAATTGCAACAGCGCGAGCAGCCGTCCCAAGGCGCTGACGCTCACGTGCGGGGATGGCAATACGGTTCTCAGCAAGCTGCGGTGGTCGAGCTTTGGGGGTGTCAGTGCGCAGGCCAGCGGCACATTCGAAATGAACACGTGTACTCCAAACTGCGCGGGGGGCAAGGTCGTCCGCTACCCAGTGACAGTAAAGGCCAGCAGCATCCGCAAATGCAAAGCCGGCTTGCGCGTGTACAACAAGCTGAGCCTGAAGTTCACCGGTCGCGCGCCGAAGTCGACGAGCGCCTTGAAGAGCTGGACGCTGGGCTGTCCGACCTAGAGCCGCGCGGGATGGCTCAGAACAAACGCTGCGGCGGTGCGACTGGCTCGCCGGCCGGATCCGCTGACTCGGGGGAATCTGGGGCCGGCTCGAGCCAGACGTGAACCGCGGCGTAATGCCCGCAAGAGCTCAAAAGAGATCCACTCGCCGCCGGGCCTTACGGCCTCCCCACCGGCGGGCGAGTGGATTCCCCCCGCGCTCGTCCTGTCTCTGGCCTACGTTCGCGCCCCTATTGCTTTGGACAGGGAACCTTGATGTTGGCGGTCGATGTTTCGCCGCCCAAGAATTTCAGTTCGGTCTTCCCTGGAAAACCGCCCTTCGGGCACTTGCTCGGCACAGTTCCGTAGGAGACCAGTTTTTTACCCTGCATGTAAGCCGCGCCGACCTTGATTTTGATCGACAGTACCGATGCGTAGGGCGCTTCCGGAACCGTTGTCACGAGCGGCACGACGGCCGTGAGCTTCGGGCCGAACGGCTTGGCGGCCGTCGAGAACCTTCCAGTGGAGAGGATTTCCAGATCGACCGGCGTGACGCCTTCGGTGAAGAACGACAGGCCTCCACCCGGCGTAAAGAATGCCTGGACGGTGGCTTTCTCCTGGACTCGTGTGCCGCCGAAGGCGACAACGCCCAGCACCTGGCCCTTGGGACTCGCGACCGACTTCCTCGGGCATCGCGAGATTTCGTGGCTTTCGAGGATCGCGATGGAGCAGGTCGCGAATCCCGATGGGTGCAGTTTCGTGCCGGAGGGCAGGTACACGACGACGCCGGTCAGCGGCGAGGGAAAGCCCCCGTATTCGGTGCCGCTGATCGTGAACTGCGTTTCCACCGAAGCGCCGGCTCCAAGGATGTTGCCTGTTTTAGGATATGACGGGCTTTTGGCGGAGCTTGGGTTGATCGGGACCGGCAGGATCTTCGCGCTGACCGAGACCTTTGGGGCAGCTTGCGCGATCGCGGGGAGTCCCACGGCCATGACCGCGAGACAAGCGAATATGGGTACGGTTCGTCTGATCATCGCGCGCTCCTTGTTTGTATCTACTCTCACTAACAGTCACAAGCTTCATAAGTAGCGGTAACGTCGCGTGGATGAGCTCCACGATCTCCGACGCCGAGCGCCTGCGGCGCTTGGACGTGTTGTGCCTGCGGGCTGCGAATCCCGGCCCGCTGACAATGTCGGGCACCAACAGCTGGGTGGTGGGGCGCGATCCGGCTTGGGTGGTCGATCCCGGTCCGGCGCTTGCCGGGCACCTCGAGAGCCTTGCCGGCGCGATCGGCCAGCGCGGCGGGCTCGGTGGAATGGTGCTGACCCACGATCACATCGATCATTCGGAGGCGGTCGCGGCGTTGCGTGAGCGCTTTCCCGCGCCGCTGGCGGCCGGTCGTACGATGAAGGGCACACTCAGAGGGCGCGCGGTGGGCGGGACAGCGGATGTGCAACTGCGCGACGGCGTGCGCGTGGGTCCGTTCGAGCCTGTGTATACACCCGGCCACGCGCCTGATCACTTCGCGCTGATCGTCGGTGGCGTGTGCTTCACCGGCGACGCGGTGCTCGGAGAAGGCAGCGTGTTCGTCGCGCCGGACCCCGGAGCGCTGGCAGGCTACCTTGCCGGTTTGGAACGGTTGACGGAGCTGGATCTGGAGGTGTTGTGTCCCGGGCACGGTCCGCCGATTTGGACCCCGCGCGAGCGGATTACGCAGTACATAGAGCATCGTCTGGAGCGCGAGCGGCTGCTGCTGGTTGCGCTCAGTGACGGTTGTCGCAGCACGGAGGAGCTGCTGGACGTCGCTTGGTCTGACGTGCCCGAGCAGCTGCGGCCGCTTGCCACGGTCACGCTCGCCGCGCACTTGGACAAGCTCGAGGATGAGGGACGACTCCCCGACGGCGTCGAGCGGGCTTGTTAGTGTCCGGCCGCTGATGCCAGGCAGCGCTCCCCCACCGCCGACTCCCACGGTGCCGCCACCGCCGGTGGGTGACTCGCCGTTTCCGCCGATTGCCGACTATGGCTTTCTATCGGATTGTCACACCGGTGCGCTGGTCGCCTCCGACGGGTCGATCGAGTGGATGTGCCTGCCGCACTTTGACTCGCCGTCGGTGTTCGCCGCGATGCTCGATCGCGGGGCGGGCAGCTTCAGGGTCGGTCCGTATGGCATGTATGTGCCCGTGGGGCGGCGCTATGTCCCTGGCACGAACGTGATCGAGACGACCTGGATGACTCCGCAGGGCTGGTTGCGGGTGGTGGATGCACTGACGATCAGCGACTGGCACGACGAGGACCGCGACACCGACCATACGCGTCCGCCGACCGACTGGGACGCCGACCATCTGCTGGTGCGGCTCGTCGAATGCATCCAGGGGCAGGTGCAGGTCGAGATGGTGTGCGAGCCGATGCTCGACTACGGCGCGACCGTGGCGAAATGGAGCCATGTCGAAGACGAGCATGGACACGGCCTGGACGCGACCGATGGGGAGACGGCGTTTCGCTTGTTCAGTGACACCCGCATGGGCATCGAGGGCAACCGCGCGCATTCTCGTCACACGATGAGCGAGGGCGAGAAGCGCTTCTGTGCGCTGTCGTGGACGAAGGAGCTGCGCGGGCCGCGTACATCCGAGCAGGCGGAGGCGCGGATCGAGCGCACCAGCCACTTCTGGCGCACGTGGCTGGCGGAAGGCAGCTATCCCGACCATCCGTGGCGGGCGCACCTGCAACGCTCGGCGTTGACGCTGAAGGGCCTCACGTTCATGCCCACGGGGGCGCTCGTGGCGGCGCCCACGACCTCCTTGCCGGAGACCCCGCGGGGGTCGCGCAACTGGGACTACCGCTACTGCTGGATGCGCGACGCGTCGTTCACGCTGTGGGCGCTGCACGCGCTAGGTCTCGACTGGGAGGCGGATGACTTCATCCAGTACGTGGCGGACATGGAGCGCAACGAGGACGGCTCGCTGCAGATCATGTATGGGATCAAGGGCCAGAAGGACCTGGCGGAGTCGACGCTCGAGCACCTCAAGGGCTACGAGGGCGCGCGTCCGGTGCGGGTCGGCAACGGCGCGTATGACCAGCGCCAGAACGACGTGTACGGCGCGGTGCTCGACTCGGTGTACCTGCACGCCAAGCAGCGTGACCACATCCCTGAGCGGCTGTGGCCGGTGCTGGTCGACCAGGCCGAATGCGCGGCGCGCGTGTGGAAGGAACCCGACCAGGGGATCTGGGAGGCGCGCGGCGAGCCGCGCCACTACGTGTCCTCGAAGCTGATGTGCTGGGTCGCGTGCGACCGTGCTGCGCGGCTGGCCGAACGGCGCGGCGAGGAGGGGCACGCCGAGCGCATGCAGGCAACCGCGGACGAGATCAAGGCAGACATCCTGAAGCGGGGGGTGGACAAGCGCGGCGTGTTCCGCCAGCACTACGACACCGACGCGCTCGACGCGTCGAACCTGCTGATCGTGCTGATGCGCTTCCTGCCGACCGACGACGAGCGCGTGCGTGCGACCGTGACGGCGATCGGCGAGGAGCTGACCGACAACGGGCTCGTGCTGCGCTACCGCACCGATGAGACCGACGACGGTCAGAGCGGCGAGGAGGGTACTTTCCTGATCTGCTCGTTCTGGCTGGTGTCGGCGCTGTGTGAGATCGGCGATCATCTCGCGGCGCGCCGGCTGTGCGAGCGACTGCTGGGGTACTCATCGGAGTTGGGTCTGTACGCCGAGGAGCTCGAAGCGTCGAGCGGGCGCCATCTCGGTAACTACCCGCAGGCGTTCACGCATCTGGCGCTGATCAATGCTGTGACCCACGTGGTCAGTGGACTTCAGCATTCCTGAGGATTTGGAGGATTGCCGCCAGGGGCGGCTGTTGCGTGCGCCGTGATGCCCCGCGCGCGGCGGTCCCGTGGGGGCCGTCTGTCAAACGCTCCCGTTGTGTGGATGTGCGATGTGCCGAGTCATCGGTCATACCCCGGCTCGCCGGGGAGCAGCACGCGTGCGACCTCCCCGTCGAACCACACCTTTGGCTGTACGGGCAGCACCTTGCGCCCGCCGGCGTAGCGAAGCAGCTCCGCGACGGTCGAGAACGCGCTGAGCTGCTCGAGATGCTTGATCGTGGGGAACACGAGCAGGATCTCCTCGCGCTCGTGAGCGCTGAGAGCATCCTGGGGCGTGAACCAGCCCTGATCGACGCACTCCTGTCCATCGACGCGGGGCTCCTGTCCCTCAGGCAGCTCGGCCAGAAAGAAGCGTGTGTCGAAGCGGATCGATACCTCCTCGGGTGTGATCCAACGCGAGAATTCGACGAGCGCGGTGGGATCGGCGAGCGTGATACCCGCCTCCTCGGATAGCTCTCTCGCGGCCGCGGCGCGGTGCGCGTCCACGCCGCCTGTCCCTCGCGATGGCGGGTCGCTCTCGTCGACGGCGCCTCCGGGGAACACCCACACACCGCCCATGAACTTGGCCTTCTCGGTGCGCTTGACGAGCAGCAGCTCGAGCGTGGTGGTGTCGCCGCGCAACAGGATCACAGTGGCGGCCTGGCGTGGAGGCGTGGTCGTGCCGAGGTTGAGTCCCTGGCCGGGCTCGGTGTGCTCGCCAAGGTTGAGCTCCTGGCCTGGACCCGAGTGGCGATCGAGGTCGAGCCGCTCGCTGGGCTCGGAGTGCTCGTGCGGGTCGAGCTCCTCGTCTTGCTCCCCACGATTGCTTGGGGTGGGGCGACTCATGCCAAGGACCCTACCGCCAGGTAGTGTTATGTGCATGAGCGCAACCCAAACCCTGCAACGCTGGATCTGCGAGTCCTGCGGCTACATCTATGACCCCGAGGAGGGTGACCCAGACGGGGGCATCCCCGCCGGCACTGCCTTCGAGGACATTCCCGACACATGGTTCTGCCCGGTGTGCGGCGCGCGTAAGCGGGACTTCACGCTGTACGAGGATTGATCGGGGCGGTCGGAGTCGCGCAGGCGTCTCCGCGGGACCGACGAATGACTGGAAGCGGCGTCGACTGGGACGACCTGCTCGCGCTTGACCATGAGCACGTGTGGCACCCGTATGCCTCGCTGCCTGGTTCGCTCGCGCCGCTGCCGGTGATCTCCGCGGAGGGCGTGCGTCTGCGCCTGGCCGACGGGCGCGAGCTGATCGACGGCATGTCTTCGTGGTGGTGTGCGATCCATGGCTACCGCCACCCGATGCTCGACGCGGCGGTGCGCGAGCAATTGGAGCGCATGGCGCATGTGATGTTCGGCGGGCTCACCCACGAGCCGGCGGTGCGGCTCGCCGAGCGTCTGGTGGAGATCACGCCGGACGGCCTTGAGCACGTGTTCTTCGCGGACTCCGGCTCGGTGTCGGTGGAGGTGGCGATCAAGATGGCGTTGCAATACCAGCGTGCGCTCGGCCACCCCGAGCGCACGCGGCTGCTGACGGTACGAGGCGGCTATCACGGCGACACGTTTGGCGCGATGGCGGTGTGCGATCCGGTTGGCGGGATGCACTCGTTGTTCACGGGCACGCTCGCCGGGCACGTGTTCGCCGAGCGGCCCCCCGACGGGTTCGGGCGTCCGTTGGACGATGCTTGGGTTGAGCACGTCAACGACTTGTTCGCCAGCCACGCCCACGAGCTCGCCGCTGTGATCGTCGAGCCGGTCGTGCAGGGCGCGGGCGGGATGCGCTTCCACTCGCCCGAGTGCGTGGCGACGCTACGCCGGTTGTGCCAAAAGCACGAACAGCTATTCATCCTCGACGAGATCGCCACCGGCCTCGGACGTACCGGTGCGCTGTTTGCCTGCGAGCACGCTGATGTCGCGCCGGACATCATGTGCGTAGGCAAGGCACTCACCGGCGGCTACCTCACGCTTGCCGCGACGCTGTGCACCGCCGAGGTCGCACAGGCGATTTCGACCGGCGAGGGCCGCGCGCTGATGCACGGCCCCACCTACATGGCCAACCCGCTCGCCTGCGCGGTCGCGCTCGCCTCGCTTGACCTGCTTGCCGACGGTGGCTGGCGCAACGATGTCGCACGCATCGAACGCGGCTTGCGCGAGGGCCTGGCGCCCGCCCGCGACTTGCCAGGCGTCGCCGATGTGCGCGTGCTCGGTGCGATCGGCGTTGTGCAACTGGAGCACGACGTGGACATCGCGGCGGCAACGGCCGCTGCTGTGGAGCGGGGAGTCTGGCTGCGGCCGTTTCGCGATCTGATCTATACGATGCCACCGTACGTCATTGACGACAACGATCTGGATCGGGTTGCTGACGCCGTTGTCGCGGCTGTAGCCCGATGACGATTATTGTCTGCAAATGTGGTGGTGCTCGCCGGAGTCGTTTTCGTCACCATCGCCGGGTGCCCTCGCCTATCCTGTCAACCAGTCGGGCCACGGCACGCGTTCGCCGGCACGGCCCAAGTCGGCGATGTCAGGGCCGGCGATCTCGTCGAGCGTCGCGACTTCAATCGCTCCGAGTCGGGCAATCGTTTCGCGGTTGGACTGCTCCATCCGCGAGGGCTCGGTCGGCCACGGCGTAAGCACGACGGCTGCCACGCTTAGTTGGACGGCTCTGGCGGCCTCGATGGTGAGCAGTGTGTGGTTGATCGTGCCGAGACCCGGCGGCGCGACGATCAGCAGGGGCAGTGCCAGCTCGACGGCCAAATCGCGCACGGTGAAGTCGTCGGCGAGTGGCACCAACAGGCCGCCTACCCCCTCTACGATCAATGTGTCGCTCGCACGCGTACTTGACGTCACATGTTCAACCAGCGCTCTGGCGTCGATCGGCTGGCTCACCAGGGAAGCCGCCAGGTGCGGTGAGACCGCCGGTCCGAAGCGCAGTGGCGCAACATCCTCGGGGTCCATCCCGCCCGCCGCGGCCAGCAGCTCGTGATCGGGTGGCCACTCGCCGTCTGGCTCTGATAGCCCCGTGAGGACCGGCTTGTAGGCGCGCACCGCCTCACCGGTGGCCCTCATCGCCGCGAGCAACGCCGCGCTTACGATCGTCTTGCCAACACCGGTGCCGGTACCGGTTACGAATAGGCCACGCACGTGCCTGTGGCTAGGCGATGCGGGCGAGCCCGCGCTTGGATGACGATTCATGGTTCGGCGCGGAGAGCTGGTCCGAGCCGCGCGCGGTGGACCGTTCAGCGAGCACCGAGGGCTCCCCGAGTCGCGACGGGTCAAGCCGCGTCGCGCGTGTCGCATCGGCCAGGGCTCTCGCCGCGTGGCGCAACTCCTCGGCGGTGTGAGAGGCCATCGTGGCCAGTCTCAACCTCGAAGTGCCGCTCGCCACGGTCGGCGGGCGGATTGCCTGTGCGAACACGCCTCGCTCGAGTGCCGCCTGGCAGAGGTTCATCGCCTGCTCGCTGTCGCCCACGACGAGCGGCACGATATGCATGTTGCTCTCGCGCACAGCAAAACCCTCTCGTGCCAGGGCGCCGCGCAGGGCGTGGGCCGCCTCGTGCAACCTGGTCACCTGCTCGGGGTGCTCCTCCAGCAATTCCAGTGCCGCCAGTGCGCCTGCTGTCGACGGCGGCGGGAGGGCTGTGGAGAAGATCAACGGGCGGGCTGTGTTGATCAGATAGTTCACCATCTGCTCGCTTGCGCATACATACGCGCCGTATGAGCCGAGCGCCTTGCCGAGGGTACCGATCAGCACGTCGACCTTGCCTGCGAGTCCAGCTTCGGCGACTGCGCCGCGACCGCCGTCGCCAAGCGCGCCGGTCGCGTGCGCCTCGTCTACGATTACGCGCGCCTCGTGCGCGTGTGCCAGCTCCACGATCCGTGCGAGCGGCGCCACGTCGCCGTCCATCGAGAACACCGAGTCGGTCACGACCACTCGGCGGCCTTCGCCGCCTTGCTCACGCAGGCAGCACTCCAGGTGATCGGTGTCGAGGTGGCGATACACCACCACCCGCGCACGCGACGCACGACATCCATCGATGATCGACGCGTGGTTGAGCTCGTCGGAGAAGATCGTGTCGCTGGGTCCCGCCAGCGCGCCGATCGTGCCGAGGTTGGCGAGATATCCGGAGCCAAACAGCACGCACGCATCGCTGTCCTCGAACGCCGCCAAGCGCTCCTCGAGCTCGCAGTGGATGCTCATCGTGCCTGACACCAGCCGCGAGGCGCCTGCGCCTACGCCACAGCGCATCCCCGCCTCGGCGGCCGCTTCGCGCACCCGCGGATGCTCGGCGAGACCAAGGTAATTGTTGGAGCACAGCAACAGCACGGACTTGCCCTCGAGCAGCACGCGCGGTCCCTGGGCTCCTGAGACGATTCGTAGACGGCGACCCAACCCAAGTCGCTCCAATTCGCTCAAGCGCTTTGCGATCTCGTTCATGGGTGGCGCTCGGAGAAGGTCATCGCGCTATCGAGTGCACTGCTCACCGGTCCGCATGTCGTCTCGGCGCGGCGTGTCAATCCCCCCAGCCCGCTGGGACCGCGTTGCGGGCGCCGTCCGGTCGTGGCGGAACGACGCGTTTGGCCTGGTAGCGAAGTTGGCTGGAGGGATCCCACATTCGGATCTTCAGCCCGTCCTCGCGCTCGGTGGCCCCGTTCGACAGCGCCGAGTCGTCAAGCAGCTCCTCCACGACATCCGGTGTCTCGCCGTCCAGCCAACCGGAGCGGTTGTCGGGTCGCGGATTGGTCCCGTTGTCGCTCTGGCGCGCGACGTTCAGCCCGTGCTGTTCGAACATCGCTCGGTCTTCCTCGGGGCTTGAGCCGAGCGTGGTGAGGAAATTGCCCATCATCACTCCGTTGAGCCCGGCCCTGACCGCCAGTGGTTGCAGCTCGCCAAGGTTCTCCACGCGTCCGCCGCATAGGCGGAACAGGGCTTCGGGCAGGATCAGGCGAAAGATCGCAATCCACTTGACCGCCTCCCATGGGTCGATGTACTCGCGGTCGCCGAACTTCGTGCCGGGTCGTGGGTTGAGCAGATTGATTGGGACGCTGGTGGGGTCGATCGCGGCCAGCTCGAATGCCATCTCCACGCGTTGCTCGCGGCTCTCGCCGAGGTTGAGTATGCCCCCGACACACGTCTCAAGGCCCGCCTCACGCACCGCTTGGATTGTGCGCAAGCGCCCCTCGTAGCGGACGGTGCTCGACACTTCGTCGTAATAGCTGGAGGCCGTCTCCACGTTGTGGTGCACGCGCTGGATGCCCGCATCCTTCAGCGCCTTGGCACGCGCCGGGGACATGTGTCCGACCGAGGCGCAGCGCTTCAGGTTCGTTTGCTCGGCCACTAGTCGCGCTCCCTCGAGGATCTTCTCGAAGTCGCGCTTTGACAGGCCCTGGCCCTGTGTCACCATGCAAAAACGATGCGCGCCCGCCGCCTCGGCGGCACGCGCGTGCTCGAGAATCTGCTCGGGGTCCATCATCGCGTGCAGCGGAGTCTCTGCCTCGGCGAAGCGCGACTGAGCGCAGAAACCGCAATCCTCGGCGCAGCCGCCCGACTTGGCATTTACCAGGGAGCACATATCGGTGGAGTCCGAGAAGCGTTCCACGCGGGCCGCCCATGCACGCTCGACCAGCGCTTCGATCTCGGCGTGAACTTCGAGCTCGCCGAGCTGGAGTGCTTCCTCGCGAGTTATCAGCGGCGGCATCTGCGGTGACCTCCGGTCGTTCTCGGGCATTTGGAAATCATGGAGCGCCCCGGACAGTACCGGGAAGGCGTTTGTGGGGCACGCCGGCTTCTCGACGATCACCCGTGCTGTGTCTCTCGGTTGGCCAATATCGCACTGGTCCAGCGCAGCATCGCTCGGGTCGGTCAATACTGCATTGGTCTGATCACGCAGCCGACTGATCACGCTGCCCGACAGGCGGCTTCTCGGGCGCAAGTATGATCGCGCCGATGAGCACTCGAGGAGGCACTCGTGGGCGACTGTTGGCGGTGAGCGATCTACATGTGACGCATCCGGAGAACCGCGAGATCGTCGAGCGCATGCGACCGGAGAGCGACGCCGACTGGTTGATCGTCTGCGGTGATATCAGCGAGACGATTGTCGACTTCGAGTGGGCGCTCAGTCTATTCGACGAACGATTCGCGACGGTCGTGTGGACCCCTGGTAATCACGAGCTGTGGACGACTCCCGATGAACGCGTGAAGCTGCGTGGCGAGCAGCGCTACCGCCATTTGGTGGATATATGCAAACAGATCGGGGTGCTTACGCCAGAGGATCCTTATGCAGTGTGGGAGGGAGCGGGTGGGCCGCTGAGGATTGCGCCCCTATTTGTTTTGTACGACTATTCGTTCGGGCGCAACATCGCCCCGACCAAGGAGCAGTCGCTGGCGCTTGCCCATCGTGCGGGAGTGGTATGCAGCGACGAGTACCTGTTGTATCCAGATCCGTATGCAAGTCGCGACGCTTGGTGTCACGCGAGGGTGACCCACACCGAGCAGATGCTCGCATGCTGTGACGATGACGTCCCGATTGTGATGGTCAACCACTTTCCTCTCATCGATGCCCCCACGAAGGTGCTTCGGCATCCGGAGTTCGCGCAGTGGTGTGGCACCACGCGCACCGCGGACTGGCATCGTCGTTTCAATACCGCCGTGGTCGTATACGGTCATCTGCACATTCCGCGTACGACATGGCATGACGGCGTTCGATTCGAGGAGGTCTCGCTTGGATATCCGCGAGAGTGGCATCCTCGCAACCTGCGCAGAGCGGTCCTCCGCCAGATCATGCCGCCACCGGAGGCATCGTGATCGAGGAGATACTGCCAACTGGCGTGATCGTGGTCGAGGCACGGGACGACACGAGGACTGCGAAGCTCTTTCCGGAGGAGGAGATCGCCGTCGGCAGGGCGGTCGAGAAGCGCCGGCGTGAGTTCACGACAGCGCGTATCTGTGCACGAGAGGCACTGGAGAAGCTTGGGTTTCCCGCCGTGGCGATTCCCACCGGTACGCGAGGTGAGCCCATATGGCCTGCAGGGGTGGTGGGCAGCATCACGCATTGCGATGGCTACCGGGCATGTACGGTCGGACGGTCGAGCGACGTCGTGAGCATCGGTATTGACGCCGAGCCCAACGCGCCCCTGCCTGACGGCCTGGTCGGGGAGATTGCGAGGCCGGAGGAGCTGCCTTGGTTGGATCGGCTCGGACGAGAGCTGCCGGAGGTGCACTGGGATCGTCTGTTGTTCAGCGCGAAGGAGTCTGTCTACAAGGCTTGGTTCCCGCTTGCCAGACGGTGGCTGGGCTTCGAGGACGCCGTTCTCGACGTCGATCCGAGCACACAAACCTTCGCGGCACGGCTGTTGGTGTCTGGTCCATCGCTCAGGGACGGCCCGCTGCAGAATCTCACGGGAAAGTGGATGGTGTGTGACGGTGTCATCCTGACATCCGTATTTCTATAGGCTCGTTGAAGATTGTCTGGCATGCTTCTGCGCCGATGATCCCCCAGCTTGACCCAGAGGCTGCGGCGCTGCTGGAAGTGATGCGCGCGGCGAAGACACCACAGTCTTATCTCCTGCCGGTGGAGGAGGCCCGTGCGCAGGCGCGGGCGGCTCTGGTAACCCGAGGCCAGCCGATCCCTCTACATCTTGTCGATGATGCCTCGCTGCCGACTCCCCATGGCACCCTGGCAGTGCGTCTCTACCGTCCTGTGGTGGGCGTCCTCCCGGTAGCGCTGTTCCTGCACGGAGGTGGCTGGACGCTCAACGATCTCGACACCCACGATCGCCTGTGCCGTCTCATCGCTCGGCGCTCAGGATGGCTTGTGGCGTCCTTGGACTATCGCAGGGCGCCCGAGCACAGGCATCCCGCCGCGCTCGAAGACGCCCATGTTGCGTATCGCTGGTTGCTCGACAACGCCGAGCGGCTGGGAGCCGACCGGGCGTGCTCCGCCCTTGTTGGCGAAAGCTCGGGGGCCACGACGGCCACGTGCCTCGCGCTGCTGTTGCGCGATCTTGGCGCGCCCACGCCGGTCCTACAGGTCCTCGCCTATCCAATGACCGACGGGCATGGTCGTCTGCCCTCCCGCCGGGAGAGGGGGACGGGATATACGCTCGACGAGGAATCCATACGTTGGTTTGCGGGCAACTACATGTCCGCTGTCGATCATCCGGAGGATCCGTATCTGTTTCCTCTGTCCGCCTCAGATCTCGGTGGTCTTGCGCCGGCGTTCATCATGACCGCTGAGTTCGACCCGTTGCGTGACGAGGGCATCGCATACGCACAGAAGCTGGCAGCGGCGGGTGTGCCTGTTGAGCACATCCATGTCGATGATCAGATGCATGGCTTCCTGCTGCTGGATCGCGCGGTCACGGCAACGGCGGCTCTGATCGACAGATTGGCCGACGCACTGGTCGCTCAGGCCTTTGCGGCTAGGGCGCGCGAGGCAACCTCGGCCTGCTGACGTATTTCCCCGGGCGCTGTCTCAGTTGGCCGGCCGTGCTCGCTCCGGCCGCTCGTCAGCCCATATTCCTCCAGCTTGCGGTCAATGAAGTCGTTTGCCGCTGCGCGCCCCAAGAATGGTGTCAGGACCAGGTAGGCGGCGTGCGGCGTGAGTCGTGGAAGCCGATGGATCTTGCGTATGCGCGCATGTTGATACCCGATATCGAAGATTGTCGCCGAGATCGCGTCGAGCACGGCACGAGGGGGAGGAGAGCTCGTGTGCATATAGCCTTCCTGCAGGAAGATCTTGAAGGCGGCGTGACTGTCTTCGACGCGCTGGATAGCCGGGCTGCCCACGGCGTGAGCTTCGACATAGCCGATGTGTGCCAGCACGGGATAGGTGGCGTCGAAGTGCGCGCCAGCACGTATACCCTCCCAGATGCGCTCTGGCCAACTCGATCCGCTGAAGAATGCGCTTGCACAGATCGCCATCAACTGCTGGAAGCCAACCTCATGGATGGCCAGGAAAGCCTGTTGCTTGTCGGGGAAGTTGGCGTAGAACACACGCCTGTCCACACCGGCTATCGAGGTTATGTCGGCGATGGTCGCAGCCGCGTAGCCCTTGCGTGCGGCAATCTCTGCGGTCGCGTATAGGATGCGTTCGCGCTGGTTGCGTGCCACCTCTGCCGAGGTGAGCTTGGGGCGTCCCCGCGGAAGCGCGGCCGGAGTGCGCAGTGCCAGCTCGGAGACGTGCTCTGGTCGGGGCAACTTGGGACCCGGGTCGAGCGTGCGCCAGCGGTGCTGCTCGGTCGGCTGGCAGTATAGGTCGATCCAGTCTGTGATCTCTTGGGCGAGCGTGCGCAGGTCATGTTCGTTGCGGCGCAGTCGTGGCGCCAGTAGGCCGCATATGCCGCCTACGAGTGCTCGAGTTGGCAGGTCGGGAGTGGACGCCCCTGGTGAGGCGTTGGCGCGAGCTCGTTCGATGATCTGCTCGATTTGCGTGACGGTCAGGTCGTGCTCGTCGAGTACCCGCTGGCCGCCCGCAAGTGTCTCGTTGACCAGGAACCGGGCGCGATCTGGTCTGGCTTCGGCGCGCATGATTAGCGCCCTTATGCCTGCCTGGACGGCCCGCTCCGGCGGCTCTGCGTCGACAGCCTCGCTTACGCGCTCGAACAAATGTTCGGAGATCTCTCGATGGACCGCGAGGAAACAGTCGTCCTTGTCTGCGAAGTGCTCGTAGAAGGTTGGACGCGACACGCCCGCCTGGGCTATGACCTGGGCGACGCTGGCTCCCTCATAGCCCTTGCGGACCGCGCTCAGCAGCATGCCGTCGAGTAGCCGCTCGCGCTGGGTCCCCTTGCGGTCTTTCCGAGAGATAGACATTGTGTTTATCGCCTTTGACTATAGGAAGAGGCTACTTGACTCGAGTCTGCCGGCCGCTAGTCAGCAGGGCAATTCCAGGATTTTGCCACCCGCCTGGCCGGTGAGCATTTTGGTGTGAGCGAATCTTTGGAACGAGCCCAAAGTAAATACTACTGCTGATGTTTACGAGATACCGTAGCTCGCGGACCCTATGCGAGGAATACGCGTCTCGTCTCGCTAGTTGACCTCACTACCGCTGTACTGGACGGATATTTGGGCTCCTCGCCCCGAAGCATTCGGCAAGATTGACAAAAGAACGTCCATTGTCTTAGTATCGCTATCCATGTTTCTGACTCGCTCGGGAAGAGGCTTCTCGTGGCGAGCAAGATGATTCGATTGGGGGGAGGCAAGACGATCGTAAAAGCCGTGTGCATCATGTCTGGAGCGTGTCATCGTCCTGCCGGCGTGAGAGGCATCGGAGGGGAGACGGTCGATGCGTGACGGCTCAGCCATAGCGGTCGTCGGCATGTCCTGCCGGGTGCCGGAGGCATCGGATCCCGCTGCCTTCTGGTCGCTGCTACGAGCTGGAACCGGTGTGATCTCGCAAGCACCCGAAGACCGCTGGCCAGTCGGCGAGGACGTCGCTGCCGCGCTCTCGCCCGCGGCTCGCCATGGAGCTTTCCTCGAGCACGTCGATCTCTTCGACAGCTCCTTCTTCGGTATCTCCCCGAGCGAGGCGACGGCGATGGACCCACAGCAGCGTCTGATGCTCGAATTGTGCTGGGAGGCGTTCGAGGACGCCATGATCGTCCCGGATACGCTTCGCGACAGTCACGCCGGCGTGTTCGTCGGATCCATATCCAGCGACTACGCGGATCTGCTGCGCGAGTGTGATCCGGCAACGCTCAGCCGATATGCGCTAACCGGGATGCATCGCAGCCTGATCGCCAATCGCGTGTCCTATGCGTTTGGTCTACGGGGCCCGAGCATGACCGTGGACACCGGACAGTCCTCTTCGCTGGTTGCGGTCCACCTGGCGTGTGAGAGCCTGCGCAGAGGCGAATCGGAGCTCGCGCTTGCGTGCGGAGTGCATCTGAACATCTCTGCTCACAGTGCACTTGTGGCCTCTAAGTTTGGGGTTCTCTCGCCGGAGGGCCGTTGCTTCACATTCGATGGACGTGCCGACGGCTCGGTTCGCGGCGAGG
This sequence comes from uncultured Solirubrobacterales bacterium, assembly GCA_963715765.1. Lineage (GTDB taxonomy): Bacteria > Actinomycetota > Thermoleophilia > Solirubrobacterales > Solirubrobacteraceae > Palsa-744. Next base: position 949,136 of record OY970270.1, on the reverse strand, counting down.
GCGGTGGCGTGGTGCTGCTCAAGCCGCTAGTCGATGCGCTCGCCTGTGGTGAGCACATCTACTGCGTGATTCGCGGCAGTGCCGTCAACAACGACGGTGGAGGTGGGGGGCTCACCGCTCCCAGCGCGCAAGCGCAGGAGGAAGTTCTGCGACTCGCATATCGACGAGCGAAGGTCAAGCGCGGCGATATCCAGTACGTCGAGCTGCACGGCACTGGAACCCCGCTTGGCGACCGGATTGAGGCAGCGGCGCTGGGCGCCGCGCTCGGCTCGGCTCGGTCAGCTGACAATCCGTTGCCGGTGGGCTCGGTCAAGACGAACGTCGGGCACCTGGAGGCTGCCGCCGGTGTCCTCGGGCTGATCAAGACAGCACTTGCCATCGAGCGACGGGAGATCCCACCGAGCCTCAACTTCCAAACGGCAAATCCGGACATCCCTCTAGATGCGCTGCGTTTGAGGGTGCAGCAGACACTGGGTGAGTGGCCGACCCCGCACGCTCCCCTGCTGGCTGGAGTCAGCTCTTTCGGCATTGGCGGGACGAATTGTCATGTGGTGTTGGGCGAGTCACCGCCCACACAACCGAGTGTCTCGACGTTCGGGTGCCGTGACGTCGTACACACAACGGGCAGCGGTCCGTTCGGTGAGGCACAGACGCTGGTCTGGGTGCTGTCCGGTCGTGGGGAAGACGCCCTGCATGCTCAGGTTGAGCGCCTTGGCGCGTATCTCGATGTCAACAGCGAGTTTGACGCGGTTGATACGGGGTATTCGCTGGCTGTCGGTCGTACGGTATTTGAGAACCGTGCGGTGATAATCGGCGACGACCGCCAGGAGATCCTCGCGGGTCTCCAGACGCTTGCCGATGGTTCACTGGGGGTCAATACGGTAGTGGGTGTGGCGGGACGCTCGGGAACGGTGTTTCTGTTCCCCGGCCAGGGCTCGCAGTGGGTGGGAATGGCGTGCGCGTTGCTGGACTGCTCGCCCATCTTTAGGGAGCAGATAGAAGAATGCGAAGAGGCATTTGCGCCGCTGCTCGACTGGAAGCTCGCAGATGTTCTGAAGCACGTCGAGGGGGCGCCGGGACTCGAGCGGATCGATGTGTTGCAGCCGGCGCTGTTTGCGGTGATGGTTTCGCTCGCGAGGCTGTGGGGGGCTTGCGGTGTCGTGCCGGATGTGGTGGTCGGTCATTCCCAGGGTGAGGTGGCCGCTGCATATGTGGCCGGCGGTTTGACGCTGTCGGACGCCGCACGGGTTGTCGCTTTGCGCAGTCGCATTCAGGCGGACTATGAGGGTCACGGCGGGATGATGTCGATAGCTGCCCCACAGGTCAGGGTGAGGGCGTTGCTGGAGCGTTGGGAGGACCGCATCGTGGTTGCAGCGATCAATGGTCCTCACTCGCTGGTGTTGGCGGGGGAGAGCGACGCGCTCGCCGAGCTGGTGGACGTGTGCGATGCGGAGGGGATCCGTGCTCGTCGGATCAAGAGCGCTCGGGGTGCGTCGCATTCGCGTCAGGTGGAGCCATTGCGGGAGGAGCTGCTGGATGTGCTGAGCTCTATCGAGCCACGCGCCGGTCATGTGCCCTTTTGCTCGACGGTCACCGGCGGGTTGCTCGACACTCGGGAGTTGGGGGCGGAGTACTGGTATCGCAATATGCGCGAGCCCGTGCAGTTCGAACCGGCGGTTCGCGGTCTGCTCGACGCTGGCTATCGAACGTTCCTGGAGATCAGCGCCCACCCCGTGCTCACGGGTGCCGTGCAGGACACGATCGATGGGGCAGTCGATGATATTGCGCAGACGGCCGGGGTAATCGGCACCCTACGTCGCGATCAGGGCGATTGGCGGCGTTTCCTGCATGCGCTCGCCGAAGCATGGGTGGCGGGGGCGCATGTTGACTGGAGCGTCATCACCCGACACGCGGGTTCGCGACGGGTGCAACTGCCCACATACGCGTTTCAGCGTCGGCGCCACTGGCTGGCCGTTCCGGCGGTCACCCGTAATTCCGCGGGGCCCCATGCAGCCGCGGTCGAGGAGCCCCTCTCGGATCTTGCCGGTACGGTGAATGATGCCGGCAACAGGGCGTCCGTGGATGTAAATCGGATCGTCGAGCAGGGTGATGACGGCTCAGATGCCACCGTATGCACGCATTCGCGGCTCGAGCGGCGCTTGGTTGGCGCTTCAACAGCCGAGCGAAAGCAAATCGTATTGGGGATCGTTCGCACTCAGGTGGCGGTTGTGCTGGGATACGACTCCGCTGATGCAGTGGAGACCTCGTGTTCCTTCAAGGACCTCGGATTCGATTCGCGCGGCGTGGTGGATCTGCGCGACCGCCTGCGGATGGCGACAGGCCTGCGCTTGGCGCCAACGCTGGTGTTCGATCACCCGACGCCGAAGCTACTCGCAGGACACATACTCGGTCAGCTGAGCCGGTCTGAGAGGATCACCGCCGATCAGTTGCAGGCAGAGTTCGAGCGGCTCGAGTCGATGCTTCGCGCGTTCGACGACGACGCCCTCGAGCGGGTGGAGGTGACCGCTCGTCTGCAGAGGTTTCTTGTTGGGTTGCGCGACAGCGGGGTGCTGGGCGAGAATCCCTTCGACGAATTCGCGTCAGCCAGCGACGATGAGGTGTTCGAGCTGATCGACCGGGAGCTCGGCGTGTCATGAGTTGTCTGCCTGCACGCGGAGTCCACTCGGTGGAAGTAGCCAGTGACTGACGAGCGCAAGCTCAGCGAATACCTGAGGCGCGTGACCGCCGATCTGCGCAAGACGCGCGGACGTCTGCGGACGTTCGAAGCACGCGCGTCTGAGCCGATCGCGATCGTGGGTATCGGCTGCCGATATCCAGGCGACGTGCGCTCGGCTGATGACCTGTGGGATCTCGTATCGGCGGAGGTCGATGCCGTTGGCGCATTCCCAACAGATCGAGGGTGGGACCTCGAGGGTCTGTTCGACCCCGATCCCGACAGTCCGGCGACGAGTTATGCGCTTGAAGCGGCGTTCCTCTATGACGCGGCGGATTTCGATGCGGCGTTTTTTGGCGTCAGCCCCAGAGAGGCGCTTGCGACCGATCCGCAGCAGCGTCTGGCGCTGGAAGTCTGCTGGGAGGCGCTCGAGAATGCTGGCTTGGATCCCCAATCGCTGATGGGCAGCAGGACTGGCGTGTTCATCGGCGCGATTCACTCCGGCTATGGAGTCGGTGCTCGAGGTAGCGTGGAGGGCGTTGAGGGGTACGGCCTGACGGGGACAATGATGAGCGTCGTGTCAGGGCGTGTGGCCTACCTACTCGGGTTGGAGGGCCCCGCTTTGACAGTCGACACAGCGTGCTCGTCCTCACTGGTGGCGCTGCACCTCGCCTGTCAGTCGTTGCGCCAGGGCGAATGCGAGTTCGCGCTGGCGGGCGGCGTCACGATCATGCCCACACCAGATGTGTTCATCGAGTTCAGTCGTCAGCGTGGACTTGCGCCCGATGGGCGGTGCAAGGCCTTCGCAGCGGCCGCAGACGGGACGGGCTGGGCGGAGGGCGTCGGTGTCCTGGCGCTCGAGCGTCTCAGCGAGGCTCAGCGTTTTGGTCACCAAGTGTTGGGCGTGATCCGAGGGAGCGCTGTAAACCAGGATGGCGCAAGCAATGGATTGACGGCGCCGAATGGATCATCGCAACGACGGGTGATCCGCGAAGCGCTTGCCGCCGCTCAGCTGGTGCCAACGGATGTCGATGCTGTCGAGGCACACGGCACCGGCACCACGCTTGGGGACCCGATCGAGGCACAGGCGCTGCTCGCGGCATATGGACGACGTCCGGCTGATACCCCGCTATGGCTGGGATCGATCAAGTCGAATATTGGTCACGCATCGGCTGCTGCCGGCGTTGCGGGTGTGATCAAGATGGTGATGGCGATGCGGCATGGCATGTTGCCCAAGACGCTGCATGTCGATGAGCCCTCCAAGCAGGTGGACTGGTCTGAGGGCGCAGTGTCGCTGCTCACCAAGCCCAGACCATGGCCGGCGCGCGAGGCTCCACGCCGCGCGGGCGTGTCGGGGTTCGGTGTGAGTGGCACGAACGTGCATGTGATCCTCGAACAGGCGCCCCCTAAGCCGGAGCGGATGCCGGCCGCCGATACCACGGTGAGCCCTTCCGCGAGAACAGGCACACTGACCGACGCCATCACACCGTGGGTGATATCCGGACGCGGCGCGGACGCTCAGCGCGCCCAAGCCGAGCGGCTTGTGAGGCATGTCATGAAGGCATCCGAGCTCCACATGGGCGATGTGGGGCTTTCGCTTGCACGTCGCTCGATGTTTGCCGATCGTGCGGTCGTCTTCGGTGCCGATCGGCAGGAGCTGCTTGCCGGAGCGCGTGCGCTTGCGCGCGGGGATTCGGCAGCCAATGTCGTGCGGGGCGCTAGATCGGGCGATGGGGATGTTGTGTTCCTGTTCCCTGGTCAGGGCTCTCAGTGGGTGGGAATGGCGCGCGAGCTCTTGCACGACTCACAGCTGTTCGCCGAGCACATGAGCGTCTGCGCCGATGCCCTAGCGCCATTCGTTGAATGGTCTCTTCTGGATGTGCTCACAGGTGTCGAGGGGGCACCGGGCCTGGAGCGGGTCGACGTGGTGCAGCCGGCGCTGTTTGCGGTGATGGTTTCGCTGGCCGAGCTGTGGCAGGAATGCGGTGTGCACCCGGCCGCCGTCGTCGGCCATTCTCAGGGTGAGATCGTCGCCGCTCACATCGCCGGCGCGCTTTCCTTGTCCGACGCCGCCCAGGTCGTGGCATCGCGCAGCCGCGCGCTGCGGGGACTCGACGGGAGCGGCGGAATGGTGTCCTTGGCGCTTGGAGCCGAGGAGCTGGGTCCTCTGCTCGATCGGTGGGGAGATCGCGTTTGCCTTGCCGCCGTCAACGGGCCGCGCTCACTCGTCGTGGCGGGTGATATTCAGGCGCTCGACGAGCTGCTCCGCGGCTGCGCGGCGCAGGACATCAGAGCACGCAAGATCGACGTGACCTATGCCGCGCATTCGTCTCAGATCGACGCCGTTCGCGATGAGTTGCTGCAAGGTCTCGCTGGAATCACAGCGCACCCGAGCGAGATCCCCTTCTTCTCGACCGTTACCGGTGGACCGATCGATACGGCTCGGCTGGATGGCGACTACTGGTATCGCAATCTGCGCGAGCCTGTGCAGCTCGAGCCGGTTGTGCGAATGCTGCTGGCTGATGGGCGCCGGTCGTTCGTGGAGGTCAGTCCGCACCCGATCTTGACAAGCGCGGTACAGGAAGTGGCCGACGAGTCCCGGGTCGCCCCGGCCGAAGTGCATGTGACGGGCTCATTGCGGCGCGGCGAGGGTGGTGCAGAGCGTTTCCAGAAGTCGTTGGCAGAAGCGTTCGTGCATGGTGCCGACGTCGCTTGGACGGAGGTATTCGCGGCTTCGGACGCCCGGCCCGTGCCCCTGCCGACCTATGCGTTTCAGCGGCGGCGTTACTGGCTCGACGCGCGCTCCGGGGCGGGCGGGAGCGTTAGAGAAGCGGGTCTTTGTCCGACCGATCACCTGTTGCTTGGCGCTGGGCTGATGCTTGCCGAGGATCGAAGCTGGCTGTTCACGGGTCAGCTCTCCTTGCAGACCCATCCGTGGCTCTCCGATCACGCCGTGATGGGTGTCGTGTTGCTCCCGGGTGCCGCGTTGGTGGAGCTTGCGCTGTATGCGGGGGCGCACCTGGATTGCCGGCAGGTCGAGGAGATGGTGCTCGAAGTGCCGCTCGTGCTCTGTGAGCGGGGTGCAACACAGATTCAGATCTCGATCGGGGAAGCGGACGCTTCTGGTGCACGTGTGATGAGCATCCACTCTCGCGCGGTCGACTCGACCCTGAATGAGTCCGAGTTGAATCAAGGGTCCTGGATACAAAATGCCAAAGGAGTGCTCGCGCCGGGCGCGGGAGACGGCGCCCAAGCGGAAACGCTCGACGAGCGCAAGGGCGAGTCGCTCGGACGGACATGGCCTCCGGAGGGCGCTATCGAAGTCGACGTCGACGACGTGTACCGTCGTCTGACCGAGCGGGGGTTCGACTACGGCCCCGCCTTTCATTGTCTGCGGGCCGCGTGGCGGTACGGCGGGGAGACGTTTGCGGAGGTGTCGCTGCCGCTGGAGCGCCGCGCCGAGGCGAGGCGGTTCGGCTTGCACCCGGCGCTGTTCGATGCGGCGCTGCATGCCGGTATCGGCATGTTCGATCTCGACGCGGATGAGCCGATGGCGAGCGTAGATCGCGCGTTTCTACCGTTTTCGTGGAATGGCGTGCGCTTGGCCCAGACCGGAGTATCCAGCCTGCGGGTGCGCCTTTCACCGGTGGGATCGAACGCCATGGCACTGACCTTGTGCGATGAGAATGGTGCCGATGTCGCGTCGGTGCGCTCGCTGGCGATGCGCACGGTTTCAGCTGAGCAGCTTGGCGAGCAGCACATGAATCCCGAAGACTCGCTGTTCTGCGTTGGCTGGACACCTGTTTCGAGCGCTGGGCATCGGGTCGCGGAATCGATCGTTGTGCTTGACGAGCGGGGGAGCTCTGGCGGGAGCGCAGCCTGGCTGGACCTCGATGTATATGAGGATCTGCGTGCCTTGGAGGGGGCGATCGACGCGGGGCTCGAGGTTCCGGCGATGGTGCTGGTCGACTGGACAGGGAAGTGTGGCGCGGGTCTGCCGCCGCAGGCAGCGCACGCGAACGTCAAGCGGACGCTCGAGCTTGCCCAGGCATGGATCGCCGGCGAGCGATATGTCGACGCCCGCCTTGTGTTGCTGACGAGTGGCGCGGTCTGTACCGGTGTGTGTGACCCCGTTATCAACCCCGCGGTCACCGCCGTGTGGGGCCTCATCCGCTCAGCCGTATCGGAGCATCCCGGGCGCTTCGGATTGATCGATCTCGACGCCGAGCAGGCGTCGTGGGATCTGCTCAGGGTTGCGCTGGATGTCAAGGAGCCACAGCTGGCTGTGCGCGGCGGCAAGTTGCTGGCGCCTCGGTTGAAACCCATCTCCGATGACCACCCTGTCCGTGATGGTGAACCGACGCTCAACCTGCAGGGCACGGTTCTGATCACCGGCGGAACCGGGAAGCTCGGGAGCATCGTTGCAAGGCACCTGGTTTCACATCATCGCGCGCGAAGCGTGATGCTGATCAGCCGTAGCGGGCGTGAGGCGGACGGTGTCGCCGAGCTCGAGCGAGATCTCCTTGAGCTCGGCGCCAGGGTCACGGTGGAGGCGTGCGACGTCAACGATCGCAAACAGCTTGCGGCACTCATCGAGAGCATTCCGCAAGAGTTGCCGCTGTGCGCGGTGGTACACGCGGCGGGACTTATCGACGACGGCATGATCGAGTCGCTGACACCCGATCGCGTCGATCGTGTGCTGGAGCCGAAGGCGGATGCCGCTTGGCACCTGCACGAGCTGACGCGCGAGCTCGACCTGTCGGCGTTTGTACTGTTCTCCTCGGCGGCTGGGTTGCTCGGTGCTCCCGGGCAAGGAAATTATGCGGCGGCAAATGCGTTTCTTGACGGACTGGCCGTCGAACGCCGCGCTGCAGATCTGCCGGCGACCTCGATCGCGTGGGGATTGTGGGCACAGGCCAGCGGCCTGACTGCTGGCCTTGCGGGCGTCGACGTGACGCGGATGCGCAGAGCCGGGGTGCGGGCCATGTCCACCGATGACGGGCTGCGACGGTTCGATGCCGCTTGCCTGGTGGCGCATGCAGAGGTTGTTGCTCTGAGTCTCGACACAGTGGCGCTGCGCGCTCGGGCAACGGAGCCGCCGCCACCGTTGCTGCGTGGGTTCGTGCGCGCGACTCCGCAGCGTGTGAGCGGTCCAAGTGTACGATCGTTTTCAGAGCGACTGCGGAAAACCTCGGCTGTGCAGCAACCGAAGGTGGCGCTCGAAGCGGTCTCCCAGGAGGTCGCGATTGTCCTGGGTCACACCTCGCCGAGCTCGATCGAGTCGCAGTGCTCCTTCAAGGAGCTCGGGTTCGATTCGCTGACCGCGGTTGAGCTCCGTAATCGTCTGGCCGAGCTGACCGGTCTGCGCTTGGCGGCGACGCTCGTGTTCGACTATCCCACGCCGGCGTCGCTGGCCGCGCACCTGCTGGAGGAGATCGATGTCATCCGTGTTGACGTTGGCGCGGCGCGATCTGCGCTGCCACATACGAATGAGCCGATCGCGATCGTGGGGATGGGCTGCCGCTACCCGGGTGGTGTGAGCTCTCCTGAGGACCTGTGGGCGCTGCTGGTCGGCGGCGGCGATGCGATGTCGAGCTTTCCCGAGGACCGTGGGTGGGATCTCGATGCGCTGCATGCCCCCGATCCGGATCGGGATGACATGAGTTACGCGCGCGAAGGCGGATTCCTATACGACGCGTGCGAGTTCGATCGCGCTTTCTTCGGGATCGCTCCCGGTGAGGCGCTTGCGATGGATCCACAACAGCGGCTGATGCTGGAAGTGTGCTGGGAGACTGTCGAATCGGCGGGGATCGACCCCACTCACCTGCGTGGCAGCGCAACCGGCGTGTTCGCCGGGGTGATGTACCACGACTACGTTGCGAGCATCTATGCGCATGCGCCGTCGTCGGTGAGAGGCCATCTCGGCGTTGGGAGTGCCGCCAGCGTCGTTTCGGGTCGGGTCGCCTATGCGCTTGGCCTGGAGGGGCCTGCGTTGACCGTGGACACTGCCTGCTCGTCCTCGCTGGTGACGCTGCATCTCGCGTGTCAGGCGCTGCGGACTGGCGAATGCGAGATGGCGCTCGCGGGCGGGGTGACGGTCCTGTCCACTCCAGCGGTTTTCCTGGAGTTCGGCCTGCAGGGCGGCCTTGCGCCGGACGGGCGGTGCAAGTCCTTCGCGGACGTGGCCGATGGAGCGGCTTTCTCGGAGGGCGTCGGCGTGCTCATGCTGGAGCGCCTCTCCGACGCGCGACGCCTGGATCATCGCGTGCTTGCGGTGGTGCGTGGCAGCGCGGTCAATCAGGACGGAACGAGCAATGGGCTAACTGCGCCCAATGGCCCTTCCCAACAGCGTGTGATCCGTGAGGCGCTGGCAAATGCAGGGCTCTTGCCGCAGCAGGTCGATGCGGTTGAGGCCCACGGCACGGGCACGACGCTTGGTGATCCCATCGAGGCTCAGGGACTGCTTGCGACCTATGGTCAGGGCCGCGGAGATGCAGAGGGATGCGCCCCTCTGTGGCTGGGGTCGGTCAAGTCGAATATCGGCCATACCCAGGCGGCGGCCGGTGTGGCCGGTGTGATCAAGATGGTTTTGGCGTTGCGTAACGATGTATTGCCCAGGACCCTGCATGTGGACGAGCCGTCGCGACAGGTGGATTGGTCAGTTGGTGCAGTGTCGCTGTTGACCGAGCATGTCCCTTGGGTGGGTGGTCGGGAGCCTCGCCGCGCTGGGGTTTCCTCCTTTGGAATCAGTGGCACGAACGCGCATGTGATTCTCGAGGAGGCACCCGTGCCGATTGCATCAGCGGGCTCGGCGGTCGCTGGGCTTGTCGGAGTGGGCGCGGACGTGCTTGGAGGGGAGCCTGATGCTGGCGGAAGAGTCTTCGTCGGAGCTCGTAAGGATGGGTTGGTCTCAGAGTTTGCGCTTTGGCCGCTGTCGGGTAGGGGGGCTGCCGCGTTGCGTGCGCAGGCGCTGCGATTGCAGGAGTATGTCCACCACAACTCAGAGTTGGATGTTGCGGACGTTGGCTTTTCGTTGGCCTGCAAGCCGGTATTTGCCGATCGCGCGGTAGTGCTGGGTCGCTCGCGCGAGCAGTTGCTTTCGGGCTTGGACTCATTGGCGCGCGGGGAGAGCGGCCCCCAGGTGGTGGCCGGTGTTGGTGGGGGGGCAGAGGGCGATGGCCCGGTGTGGATATTTCCAGGTCAGGGTTCGCAGTGGGTGGGTATGGCCGTTGACCTGCTGGAGTGCTCGCCGGTCTTCCGTCAGCGTTTTCTGGATTGCCAGGATGCCCTGGCGCCCTTCGTGGATTGGTCGCTTGAGGACGTGTTGCGTGCAAAGCCGGGAGCATTGGCACTGGAGCGGGTTGATGTCGTGCAGCCGGCGCTGTTCGCGGTGATGGTGTCACTCGCGGAGCTCTGGCGTGCTTGTGGGGTCACCCCGGCAGCGGTAGTGGGGCATTCGCAGGGTGAGATCGCCGCGGCGTATGTGGCGGGCGGCCTGTCGCTTGAGGACGCTGCGCGGATCATCGCATTGCGCAGCAGAGCGTTGACTGCGCTGGCGGGGCATGGTGGCATGGTGTCGGTTGTCTTGGGGGTGAATGAGCTCGCGCGTGTCTTGCGAACCTGTGACTCTTCGCTTGCAGTCGCGGCGGTAAACGGTCCCTCCTCGGTCGTGGTATCGGGTGTTGCGGAGGCGCTTGCGGAAGTGCTCGATATGTGTGAGAGGGAAGGCATCAGGGCGCGCCGAATCCCTGTTGACTATGCAGCGCACTCGGAGGCCGTCGAGGCGCTGTGCGATGAGTTGCTCATGGGTTGCGAGCCGGTGCGCCCCCGTAGCGGCAACGTTCCCTTTTACTCCACCGTGAGTGGGGAACTGATGAACACGGTTGAGTTGGATGCACAGTATTGGTATCGCAATCTGCGTGAGACGGTGCAACTCGAGCGGGTCATGCGAACGCTACTCGCTCAGGGATACACGACTTTTATCGAGGTCAGTCCTCACCCGGTGTTGACGGTCGCGGTGCAGGAGACGGCTGACGAGGAGCTCGACGACTCAAAGCAGGTCGCAATCGTCGGGTCGCTGCGCCGCGAGCAGGACGGGCGTGAGTCCTTCTCGCGGGCGCTGGGGGAGGCATGGGTGCAGGGCGCCGAAGTTGATTGGCGGGTTGTCTTGAACGACGGCGAGGTCGAGCGCGTGGACCTGCCACGGTATGCCTTCCAGCGAGAGCGTTACTGGTTGGCGCGCGACGGGGGTGCGGTCGGGAATATGAGCGCTGTCGGCCTCGTTGGGGCAGATCACCCGCTGCTGGGCGCCGCAGTCTCGTTCGCCGATCGTGAGGGCTGGCTGTTCACGAGTCGGCTCTCGCTCGATACTCACAGCTGGCTCGCGGACTACGCGGCTATGGGCGTGGTGTTGCTACCCGCCACAGCCTTCTTGGAGCTTGCTCTGTATGTAGGTGCGCAGGTCGGCTGTGACGTCGTAGACGAGCTGACGCTGCAGGCACCGCTGGTATTGCCTGATCGCGATGGTGTCACGCTCCAAATCTCGGTTGGCGCCCCTGACGATGCGGGCCGTCGCACACTGGCGATTCACTCCTGCCTCGAGGATAACTCGACCGAAGGGGAACCGCTCGAGCGCGGATGGACGCGCAATGCCACGGGACTGCTTGCGGGGTCGACTGTCGGACTGTCCGCCTCGAACGGGCACATGCAGGCTCCGGTGAGCGTCCGGGCGCCGCAACACGCCGAGTCGATAGAGCCAGGGCGGCTATATGAACAACTGGAGGAGCTGGGGTTCGATTATGGCCCCGTTTTCCAGGGGGTGCGTGCTGCGTGGCGTTGGGGCGACGAGCTGTTTGTCAAGGTGACTCTCCCTGAGGATCAGCATGCGCCATCCAGCTCCTTCTGCGTGCATCCGGCACTGCTCGACGCAGTGCTGCAACCGGCCCTGAGTGAGCTGCGCAATGGCAGCGGAGATGAGGGTGAGCAAGGGGACGACAAGACTCTGGAGCGCATGCACCTGCCGATGTCGTTCAGGGGAGTGCGTCTCCACGCGGCGGGCTCCCAATCGCTGTGGGCTTGCCTGCGTCGAAATGAGGATGGCACGCTTGTCGTAACTGTCGCCGATGAGAGCGGCGAGCTGGTGGCCTCGATCGACTCCCTGTTGACGAAGGCGATCTCTCATACGGAAATCGCCAGTCTGCGGCGTGAGGATCCGGGTCTGTTGTTTAACTTGAAGTGGACTGCGATGCACTCTGGCCTGCATTCGCAGGCAGGGTCGGTCGAGCCGAATGGCTGGGCGCTGCTTGGCCACGAGGATTCGCCGGTTGCCGGAGGGCTGAGAGACATCGGAATGTCTGTTGCCACATATTCAGGCATTCCCGCTCTGGGCGAGGCGATTCAAGCGGGCGCGCCACTGCCGGAAATGGTGCTCATCGATGCGGTCAGGGAGGGGCAAGAGCAGCTGGTGGGTGCCGCGCGCGAGGTCCTCCACGATGTGCTGCACGCCCTACAGGAGTTGCTCTCCAACGAGGGCTTCGCGGCCTCTCGGCTGGTTGTGATAACCAGAGAGGCGCTCGCTATACAGCCCGGCGAGGACGTCAAAGGCTTGGCAAGCGCTGCGGTGTGGGGGCTTGTACGTTCGGCGCAATCGGAGAGCCCCGGATGCTTGATGCTCGTCGATGTGGACGGGAGGGAGCCATCTTGGCAGGCACTGCCCGCCGCGGTGCTCGCTGCGTTTGAGCGAGGCGAGCTTCAGTTGGCGATCAGGGACGGAGTTGCACTGGCTCCCAGATTGACACCGTCCTCTTTGGTGGGAGAGTCCTTGCATCGTCTCGGGGCTGGTCGGTGGTTGAACCCGGAATGTTCCGTACTGATCACCGGCGGTACAGGTGGCTTGGGCAGTGTGCTCGCCAGGCACCTGGTGGCCGAGCATGGGGCTCACAGCTTGATATTGGCCAGCCGGCGTGGGGCGGATGCTCCGGGTGCACTCGAGCTCCAGGGGGAATTGGAGGCTCAGGGTGCCTGCGTGACTCTGGTCGCGTGTGACGTGTCCGAGCGTGAACAGCTGGCAGCGTTGATTCAATCTGTGCCACAGCAGCACCCACTGGGTGCGGTCATCCATGCTGCGGGGATCATCGAGGATGGCGTGATCGGTTCGCTGACGGTGGAGCGACTGGAGCGGGTCCTGGCGCCCAAGCTTGACGCTGCTTGGCACCTGCACGAGCTGACTGAGCATTTGAATCTGACTGCATTCGTACTGTTCTCCTCGGCCGCGGGAACACTCGGCAATCCCGGTCAAGCCAACTATGCGGCTGCCAATGCGTTCCTGGACGCCCTTGCCGCTTATCGCCTTGCGCGAGGACTCGTTGGAACTTCGATCGCGTGGGGATTGTGGGCCCAGGGCACCGGATTGACTGGAGCGTTGAATGACGATGACCTAACGCGCATTGGGCGCCTCGGTATGAAGGCATTGTCCTCTGAGGAGAGTCTCGCGTTGCTCGATGCCGCGTGCGTCTCGGATGAGGCACTCCTGCTGCCCATGAGTCTGGACGTGGCATTGCTTCGCGTACAGGCGCGGAGCGAGGGTCTGCCCGCATTGTTGCGTGATCTTGTGAGCGTTCCCGCTCGGCGGGTCGGGACGAATGGCGCTTCGCTCATTAGGCGCCTGGCTAGCCTGTCGGCGACACAGCGCAGAGCCGCCATCACGGAGATGATCCAGCGTGAGATAGAGATGGTGCTTGGGGCTGCTCCACCCGGCAGGATGGGCCCCGAGCGTGCGTTCAAGGATCTTGGGTTCACCTCCCTGACTGCTGTGGAACTACGCAACCGCCTCAACGCAGCGACCGGGTTTCGTTTGCCTAGCACCCTCGTCTTTGACTACCCCACTCCCGATGTGCTCGCCGGCTACTTGTTGGAGCAGGTGTCACAGATGACCGGCGACGGCAACAGCGAGGCGCAGAAACTGCGCCAAGCGATCGCGTCAATTCCTCTCAGTCGTCTGCAAGAAGCTGGTTTGATCGAGGTTCTGTTGAAACTGGCAAACACAGACGATCATGAAATCCATGTAAGAGATGGGGATGACGACGTGCTGGAGATCATCGACTCTATGGATGTCGACAGCCTTGTCCACAGTGCGCTAGATAAAACCGTGACTGGCTAAAAGAAAGATCTGATGGCGTCCACTTCCACGAACGAAATTATCCAAGCGCTACGAGCGTCGGTTAAGGACGTCGAGCGACTCAAACAGCAAAACAGTCGCCTGCTCGAGAAAAGCCATGAACCGATAGCGATTGTGGGAGTGGGATGTCGTTATCCGGGTGGTGTGCGCTCGCCCAGAGATCTGTGGGAGCTGGTTGCCAGTGGGACGGATGCGATCTCTGCGTTTCCGACAGATCGCGGCTGGGATGTCGAGAGCTTGTATGACCCCGATCCCGACCAGTCGGGTGCGACCTATGTGCGTGAAGGCGGGTTTATTCATGACGCCGGAGAGTTCGATGCTGCCTTCTTTGGTATCGGTCCTCGTGAGGCACTCGCCATGGATCCTCAGCAGAGGTTGCTGCTGGAAATCTGCTGGGAGGCGTTTGAGGACGCTGGCGTCGACCCACTCACCCTGAAGGGAAGTCAGACAGGGGTTTTTGCTGGAATCAATGGGCAGGACTACATCCGACCCGGAGAAAACATGTCGCCTGACCTGGAGGCCTACGGGCTGACGGGGGGAGCCGGTAGCGTGGTGTCGGGACGTATCGCATATGCGCTCGGTCTCGAGGGGCCGGCCGTGACCATCGATACCGCGTGCTCTTCGTCTCTAGCGGCGCTGCATCTCGCGTGTCAGGCGTTGCGCTCAGAGGAATGCTCGCTTGCATTGGCGGGCGGGGTGGCTGTGCTCGCCACGCCGACGATCTTCGTCGCGTTCTCTCGTCAACGCGGTCTTTCGCCTGATGGCAGGTGTAAGTCCTTCGCGGATCGCGCCGACGGAACCAGTTGGAGTGAGGGCGCCGGTGTGATGTTGCTCGAGCGCTTGTCCGATGCGCAGGCAAATGGTCACGATGTACTCGCGGTGGTGCGTGGAAGCGCTATGAATCAGGATGGCGCGAGCAATGGGTTGACGGCTCCGAATGGTCCTTCGCAGCAGCGAGTGATCAGACAGGCGCTTGTCAACGCGCGGCTGTCGGCGAACCAGATCGATGCTGTGGAGGCGCACGGCACCGGAACTGTGCTCGGCGATCCGATCGAGGCGCAGGCGATCGCTGCGACCTACGGTTACGGTCGCGATGTCGATCGTCCGCTTTGGTTGGGGTCGATCAAGTCGAACATCGGCCACACACAGGCGGCGGCGGGTGTGGCCGGCGCGATAAAGACGGTAATGGCTCTGCAAAATGGATTGTTGCCCAAGACACTACATGTGGATGAGCCCACAAAGCAGGTGGATTGGTCGAGCGGTACGGTTGCCCTTCTAACCGAGACCGTTGCGTGGCAGCGAGATGGCGAACCACGCAGGGCGGGAGTCTCCGCCTTCGGAGTGAGTGGCACGAATGTGCACGTGATTTTGGAGGAGGCGCCGGCTCAAACGCCGACGTGTGAGGAGCTCAGCGTCGGTCCAGATAACGATGACGCCGCTGCCGGAGAGGGTGTTGCGGTTGACAATGGCCTCACGCCGTTGGTTCTGTCGGGTAAGGGCGAGGAGGCATTGCGGGGTCAGGCACAGCGCTTGCTTGAATATATGCGGGAGCTCCCCGAAGGTGATGTCCCCGGCGCGAGTTATTCGCTGACGGGTCGCTCGACCTTTGAGCATCGCGCGGTGGTGCTCGGCGGCGAGCGTGGCGCAATGCTCGAGGGTCTCAGTGCGTTGGCTTTTGGTGCACTCGCACCGCAAGTGGTGAAGGGTATGGCCCATCAAGACGCCGGGGGGGTTGTGGTCCTATTCACGGGGCAGGGATCGCAATGGGTCGGTATGGGCCGGGGTCTATATGACACGTTTTCGGTGTTCAAGGAGGCTTTCGACGAGGTTTGCGTGCATCTGGATGTTTTGCTTGGCCGCTCTCTGGCCGACGTTGTGTTTGGTGGACAGGGCCCAGGCTTGGCATCCGGTGGGCTCGATTCTGCCGAGACCGCGGTCCTGAATCAGACGGCCTTTACTCAGGCTGGTCTGTTCGCATTGGAGGTGGCGCTGTTTCGGCTGGTCCAAGCGTTTGGCGTGAGCCCGGACTTCTTGCTTGGCCATTCGATTGGTGAGCTTGTGGCTGGGCATGTGGCAGGAGTGTTTTCCCTCGAGGACGCGTGCACGCTCGTTGCTGCCAGGGGCCGATTGATGGGAGCACTGCCAGCGGGTGGGGCGATGGTGTCCATCCAAGCCTCCGAGCAGGAGGTCTCTCAGGAACTTGCTGGCGCGCAGCGATGGGAGGGGCGGGTTGCGCTGGCCGCGGTCAACGGCCCCCTCTCCGTCGTTATCTCAGGCGATGAGGATGCCGTGCGGGAGTTGGCTGGCAAATGGGAGGAGCGCGGTCGCACCACAAAGCGACTGCGTGTGTCTCATGCTTTTCATTCGCCACTGATGGATGGGATGCTCGAGGAGTTCGAGCAGGTGGCTCACGGTTTGTCCTTTGCGCCTCCTGAGATCCCGATTGTCTCGAATGTCACAGGCGAGGCATTGACAGCTGAGCGTATCTGCGATCCGCGGTACTGGAGCGATCATGTGCGTAACACCGTCCGGTTTGCCGACGGTGTGCGCTGGCTCTACGATCGCGGGGCAAGGCGCTTCCTGGAGGTTGGTCCTGGCGGTGTGCTTGCCGCCATGTGCCAGGAATGTATTGAGGAGAGGGGATGGCAGGAGGAGGATATCCACGCACACACCGATCTACACAATGGTGGCCCTGATCAAAATGGTGGCCCTGATCAGACTGGCCCGGTGCGTAGCGACTCGATGCGGGAGCATCGGGTGACAGCGGTGACAGCGTTGCGCCGCGAACATTCCGAGCCTGAATCGTTGCTTGGATCGCTGGCTGAGATCTGGGTCGACGGCGGCACGGTGGATTGGAGTGCGCTGTTCGATCGCTCCCGCGTCCAGCGGGTTGCGCTGCCTACATATGCGTTTCAGAGAAAGCGCTACTGGATGGATGCTCCTGGTGCGACTCGTGGCAACCTCGGCCTGGCCGGGCTGAGGGCGACGCACCATCCGTTGCTGGGGGCCGCGATCGCCATGGCTGATGGTGAGCGCTGGGTGTTCACAGGATGTCTCTCGCTCCAGTCTCATCCTTGGATCGCGGATCACGTCGTGATGGGAAGTGTGGTACTGCCGGGCGCGGCGTTCGTGGATTTGGCGCTACACATAGGTGATCAGCTGGAATGCGAGCTGGTTCGAGAACTCGTGATCGAGGCTCCGCTCGTGGTTGAGGGGGATGGCATACAGATTCAGGTCGTGGTGGGTGAGCCGGATGAGTTGGGGTGCCGGTCGTTGAGCGTTTACTCCAAAGCCCGCAGCGGCGAGCTCGATGTGAGGCCATTGAGTGATGCATGGGCTCGTAATGCCACTGGATCGCTTGTGCCCGTCGGAGAGGGAGATCCGGAGCGGCAAGGAGCACCAGCCACCGATGCCTGGCCGCCCGCAGGATCAGTCGAAGTGCCGATCGACGACCTGTATGACGTCATGTCCGAACGTGGGTTTAACTACGGTCCACTCTTTCAAGGCTTGCACACCGTATGGCGAGATGGCCAAGATCTGTTCGCTGAGGTCAGGCTGCCTGCCGAGCATCATGTGGAGGCAAACTCATTTGGCCTTCATCCTGCACTGCTGGATGCCGCACTGCAGGTTGTCGCGGTGAGTGCGTCGACTGGGGGCGGCGATCATTCCGAGGACGACCTTCTATTGCCATTCTCCTGGAGCGATGTCAGCTTGCTGAATGTAGGTGCGTCTTCGTTGAGGGTACACATGTCAGTGGTGGGGGAGGATGCCGTCTCGCTGAACTTGTGGGATGGCGACGGGATGAGTGTGGCTCGCGTCCGTTTGCTTGCCATGCGTCGCTTTTCGGGCGACCACATTGGTCCGCGGGTTGGCCCCGATGCTTCGTTGTTCTCGCTCGCGTGGGTGCCGTTCGAGAATGCGCTGGAAACACAGTCTTCCAGTTGGGCGGTTATCGCCTCTGAGCGAGGCGAGCTCGCGACGGCGCTTGCCCTTAATACGAACAATGTCGGTGTCTACGCGGACATTCAGTCACTGGCGTCGGGGATCGAGGAGACCTCGGGAGCACCTGCATGGGTGCTTGTAGACCATCTGGCCGATGCTTGCTCGGATGCATTCGCACATATGGTCGACGGTGGGGCTCAGGAGAGCTCGCAGACAGCTGCGGCGGCGTACAGTGGTTCGCTTGCGGACGCGGTAAGAGAGGCGGTACACCCGGCGCTCGCGCTCGCGCAGGGCTGGCTCGAGGACGAACGCTTCTCTGACTCCTGTCTGGTGTTCGTAACGCACAGGGCGGTCGCACTCAGTCCAGACGAACGGGTCGATGGGCTGGTGCAAGCTCCACTCTGGGGGCTTTTGCGCTCGGCCGAGATGGAGAACCCGGGGCGGTTCGTCCTGGCAGACGTGGATGGCGAGCGCTCGTCTTGGACGATGCTCCCGGCGGCGATAGAGAGCGCGATCGAGCACGGTGAGTCACAGATTGCGCTACGGAGTGGCGCTGTCTGTGTGCCTCGTCTAAGGGTGTCATCAACTGCTCGCACGATACCGCGGCGCTCCGTCACGGTGGAGGGAATCGCCAATGTCGAGGAGGATCGCCAGGAGCCCGAAGGGGCACTTCATGACCACACGGAGGACCCGAATGCCTCGATGCCGATTGACATGCGGCGTACGGTCCTGATCACTGGCGCCACCGGGGGCTTGGGTGCGCTTGTGGCAAGGCATCTCGTGACCAGTCACGGCGCACGCCGCCTTTTGCTTGTCAGTCGCCGGGGCCTCGAGGCCGAGGGTGCCCGCGAGTTGCAGGTCGAGCTCTCGGAGATGGGTGCGACGGTCACTGTCGCCGCCTGTGACGTGACAGACCGTCGCGAACTGGCGGAGCTACTGGAGTCGCTGCCGGTCGAGCATCCCCTGACTGCCGTGATTCACACGGCGGGGGTGATCGATGACGCGACCATTGGCACGTTGACCGAGGATCGTCTGGATCGCGTGCTGGCGCCGAAGGTGGATGGGGCGCTCAACCTACACGAGCTGACTGCGCAATTTGATCTGAAGGCTTTCATCCTGTTTTCCTCGATTGCCGGTACGCTCGGCGGAGCTGGCCAGGCTAACTACGCGGCGGCAAACGTATTCCTCGACGCGCTGGCGACACACCGCCGAGCCCTGGGTCTCCCGGCAGTTTCGATGGCATGGGGCCTGTGGGCTCCGGCTGGTGGCATGAGCGCAACTCTCGATGAGAGGGATCTGCGTCGTCTGGAGCGCGCGGGCGTCGTCGGCCTTTCCCATGAGGAGGGTCTGGAATGCTTCGATGCTGCGTGTCGGCTCGACGAGTCATTTGTGATTCCGGCCCGGTTTGACATGAAGAAATTGCGCGAGCAGGCGGGCAGGGGGGAGCTGGCGCCGACGCTTCGCGAACTGGTGCCCACGCTCGCCAGGAGGGTGCCGGGCACAGGCGGCAGATCCCTCTCGCGCCAATTGGCGCGCGCTCCGGAGGAGGGACGAGAGAAGCTCCTGCTCGAGCTGATACGTGCTCATGCGGCTGCCGTGCTTGGGCATGCCTCCATGCGTGCGGTTGCCGTTGAGAGCACCTTCAAGGAGATCGGGTTCGACTCCCTGGCGGCGGTGGAGTTTCGCAACCGAGTGAGCGCGGATACCGGTATGCGTCTGCCGGCCACGCTCATCTTCGACTATCCCACCCCGCTTGCGTTGGCCCGGTATCTACTCACAAGCTTGGTGAGTGGCCTCGATGGACGGAGAGTCTCACCCATGCGGGCTACTGCGTCACACGAGCCGATCGCGATTGTCGGTATGAGCTGTCGTTTCCCTGGGGGCGTGGAGTCAAGTGAGCAGCTTTGGGATCTTGTTCTCCGTGGCAGAGACGCGATTACGCCCTTTCCGGTTGATCGAGGCTGGGACTTGGATGATCAAGGCGACCATGACGGATACGGTTACGACTTGGCGCGGGAAGGTGGGTTCCTTTCTGATGCGACGACCTTTGACGCCGCATTCTTTAAGATCGGCCCGCGCGAGGCCTTGGCCATGGATCCCCAGCAGCGGCTTCTGCTGGAAGGTTGCTGGGAGGCGTTTGAGAACGCAGGGATCGACCTGACGGCTTTGAGGGGGAGTCAGACGGGCGTGTTTGCAGGTTTGGGTCCGACGACCTATGGGATGAGCGTCACTGCGCTGGATCGAGCGCTCGATGGATATCGCCTGACAGGTATCACAACGAGCATAGCGTCGGGGCGTGTGGCCTATACGTTTGGGTTTGAGGGCCCGGCTGTTTCATTGGATACGGCGTGTTCGTCGTCGTTGGTGGCGTTGCATTTGGCGTGTCAGGCGTTGCGTGGGGGTGAGTGTTCGCTTGCGCTTGCGGGTGGGGTGACGGTGGTCTCTTCTCCGTTTGTGTTTAGTGAATTTGCGCGTCAGGGTGGTTTGGCTTCTGATGGGCGGTGCAAGGCTTTTGCTGATGGGGCGGATGGTGTTGGTTGGGGTGAGGGTGTTGGGATGGTGGTGCTCGAGCGTCTTTCGGATGCTCGGCGCAATGGTCATGAGGTGTTGGCGATTGTGCGTGGTAGTGCTGTCAATCAGGATGGTGCGAGTAATGGGTTGACCGCTCCGAATGGTCCTTCTCAGCAGCGGGTGATCATGCAGGCGCTTGCCAATGCTGGTCTTTCGACTGGTGAGGTGGATGTGGTTGAGGCGCATGGTACGGGTACCTCGCTTGGCGATCCGATTGAGGCACAGGCGTTGCTTGCGACTTACGGTCAGGGACACGATGTGGATCATCCGTTGTTGATTGGCTCGATCAAGTCGAACATCGGTCATACGCAGGCCGCTGCGGGTGTGGCCGGTGTGATCAAGATGGTGATGGCTCTCCGTCATGGTGTGCTACCGCGCACCCTGCATGTGGATCGTCCCTCTACGCACATCGACTGGTCCGCGGGGGCGGTATCGCTTCTCACCGAGGAGGTGGCGTGGCCGGGTAACGGTCGTCCCCGACGCGCAGCGGTGTCGTCGTTTGGGATCAGTGGCACCAATGCGCATGTGATCCTTGAGCAGGCGGGGGAGCCGGAGCGCCCTGTGGTTGAGGATGGGGGTGGTTCCCTGTTGGGTTCGGAGGTGCTCTCGTTGGTGGTGTCTGCCAAGAGTGAGGTTGCGCTCAGAGCGCAGGCCGGTAGGTTGCGCGAGTTCGTGCTCGCCGATGCTGATTTGCGCCTTCAGGATGTCGCGTTCTCACTGGCCGGCAGAACAGCGTTCGAGCACCGCGCCGTCGTACTTGGAGAGGACCGAGAGGAGCTACTCGAAGGCCTCCGCGCAATATCCACAGGCGAACCAGCCACCGACACGATCACAGGAACAGTGGGCAGCGAGAATGGTTTGGCGTTTCTGTTCACGGGGCAGGGGGCCCAGCGTATCGGGATGGGACGAGAGCTCTACGACACGTTTGCAATCTTCAAAGATGCTTTCGACGAGGTCTGTATGCAGCTGGACGGGGTGCTCGATTGTTCTCTGCGAACCCTGGTGTTCGGGGAAGGTGCGCATGCTCTTCCCCCGCTCGCCGGTCAGCTCGACCGAACCCTGTACACGCAGACGTCACTGTTCGCCCTGGAGGTGGCGTTGTTCCGGTTGCTTGATGGATGGGGGGTGCGTCCGGACTTTCTGATTGGTCACTCGGTCGGTGAGCTCGTGGCCGCGCATGTCGCCGGTGTATTCGGTCTTGTGGATGCGTGCAGGTTGGTCGCGGCGCGCGGGCAGCTTATGGAATCCTTGCCGTCTGGCGGGGCGATGGTGGCGGTGCAGGCCTCAGAGGAGGAGATGCTCGCGACCATCGCCGGAGCACACGGAGAGGTTGCGCTTGCGGCCGTCAACGGTCACGGATCGGTTGTGATCGCCGGGGATGAGGATGCGGTGCTCGGCGTTGCTGCGGAGTGGGAGAGCAGGCAACGCAAGACGAAGCGATTGCGGGTCTCGCACGCCTTTCACTCTCACCGTATGGACCCGATGTTGGATGCTTTTGAGCACGTGGCCGCAACAGTGTCCTATTCTCCGCCCGCGATCCCGATCGTCTCCAACCTCACCGGTCGCCCTGTTGGGGAGGAATTGTGCACTGCTCGATACTGGGTGCGTCACGCTCGCGAGACCGTGAGGTTTGCCGACGGAGTGCGATGGTTGGGGGACCAGGGCGTGAGCACTTTCTTGGAGTTGGGGCCTGATGGTGCGCTCAGCCCGATGGTCCAAGAGCATCTGGGCGATAGCGATCCCGCGCGCTCGCTGACCGTGGTGCCGTTGCTGAGGAGCGCACGGCCAGAGTGTCGGACCCTGCCGGAAGCGCTCGCTCGAGCGTGGGCCGGCGGCCTTGACCTTGACTGGCGGGCGATAGCCAAGCCAGCAGGGGGAGAACGAGTCACGTTGCCTGGGTATGCGTTTCAGCGTGAGCGGTTTTGGCTTGGTTCTGGTGGGGTTGGTGGGGGTGGTGTGAGGGCTGTTGGTCAGGTTCCTGTGGTTCATCCGTTGTTGGGTGCTGCGGTTGGGTTGCCTGATGGGGGTTGGTTGTTCACTGGGCGGTTGTGTTTGGATGATCATTCTTGGCTTTCTGATCATGTGGTGTTGGGTAGTGTGTTGTTGCCTGGTACGGCGTTTTTGGAGCTCGCGTTTCATGTTGGTGGGTATCTTGGTTGTGGGGTTGTGCGTGAGTTGGTTTTGCAGGCTCCGTTGGTGTTGGGGGAGCATGGTGGGGTGGGGTTGCAGGTGATGGTTGGTGGGGTTGATGAGGGTGGGTCGCGGTCGGTGAGTGTTTCTTCGCGTGCCGAGGTTGCTGTTGGGGATGTTGATGCTGGGGTGGGTGTGGGTGAGTGGGTGTGTCATGCGGTTGGTTCGCTTGGGTTGGTTGAGGGTGATGGTCGTGTGGGTGATGGTCGTGTTGGTGAGGGGTTGGGGGGGGATGGGGTGTGGCCTCCGGTGGGTGTGGAGCCTGTGGTGGTTGATGATCTTTATGACCGGTTGGCTGGTATGGGTTTGGAGTATGGGCCGGTTTTTCAGGGTCTTACCGCGGCTTGGCGGCGAGGGGAGGAGGTTTTCGCGGAGGTTGAGTTGCCGGATGGCGAGTTTGATCGTGCGGGTTTGTTTGGTTTGCATCCGGCGTTGTTGGATGCCGCTTTGCACGCGATGGCGCTCACTGATGGGGGTGTGGTCGATGGGGCGTCGGAGGGTGTGGTTGGTGGGGCGTCTGGGGGTGTGCGGTTGCCGTTCTCGTGGGGTGATGTGGCGTTGGTTGTTGGGGGGGCGTCGATGTTGCGTGTGCGTCTCTCGCCTGTTGGGGGGGATAGCGTCGCGATCGTTGTTGGTGATGGGGATGGTCGGTTGGTAGCTTCGGCGGGTTCGTTGAGCACTCGTAGTGTGTCTGCTGGGGATGTCGGTGTGCCGGGGCGTGGCCGGCAGGATGCGCTGTTTGGGGTGGAGTGGGTTGAGGACGGGCGTGTTGTTTCTGATGTGGTTGATGGTGGGGGTGCTGCGTCGGTCTCTGCGGGCGTTTCGGTGGTGCTTGGGGAGTGCGCGCAGGTGGTTGCCGATGCGTTGTGTTCGGTGGGGGTGGTGTGCGAGGCGTTTGTGGATATGGATGCGTTTGCTGGTGTTTTGGGTGGGGAGGGGGTGGTGCCTGAGGTGGTGTTGTTGGATGCGGGGAGTGTTGGTGGGGGGTTGTTGGATGCGGGGAGTGTTGGTGGTGGTGTTTTTGGGTCTCCTGGTGGGGTCTCTGTGTCTGCTTTGGAGGGGTATCTGGATGGGGTGCCTGGTGCGGTGGGGGCGGGTTTGCATCGTGTGTTGGGTTTTCTGCAGGCGTGGCTTTCAGATGAGCGGTTCTCGATGTGTCGGCTTGTGGTGGTGACGCGGCGTGCGGTTGCCGTGGATGGGCAGGAGGGTGTGGGAGATCTTGCTGGTAGTGCGGTGTGGGGGTTGGTGCGTTCTGCGCAGGCGGAGAATCCTGGTCGTTTGGTGCTTGTCGATGTTGATGGTGAGGATGCTTCTTGGCGGGTGTTGGGTAAGGCTGTGGCGTTGGGTGAGTCGCAGGTCGTGTTGCGTGATGGGGTTGTTCGTGTGGCGCGGTTGGGGAGCGCGTATGGGGGGGAGGTCCTTCTCTCGCCAGAGGATGGTGGCGCGTGGAGGTTGAATGCTGAGCGGGAGGGCACTTTTGACGGTTTGGATCTGGTAGCCAGTCCGCGGGTGCAGACGGATTTGGCGCCGGGTGATGTGCGGGTCGAGGTGCGTGCGGCTGGTTTGAATTTCCGTGATGTGCTTGTGGCGCTTGGGATGTATCCGGGGCGGGCGAGTGTTGGTGGTGAGGGCGCCGGGGTGGTTGTGGGGGTTGGTGCTGAGGTGCGCGATCTTGCGGTGGGGGATCGTGTTATGGGGCTGATGGACGGTGCGATGGGCACTGTTGCGCTCACAGACAGTCGTCTCATGGTGAAGATGCCCGAGGGTTGGTCGTTCGTGCAGGCGGCGTCGGTTCCGATCGCGTTTGCGACGGCGTATTACGCGTTGGTCGATCTGGCTGGTTTGGAAGGAGGTGAGCGTTTGCTGGTGCACGCCGCGGCCGGTGGTGTGGGGATGGCGGCTGTTCAGATCGCTCGTCATTTGGGCGCGGAGGTGTTTGGCACGGCGAGCGATGGTAAGTGGGACGTGCTTCGCGCGATGGGTTTCCCGGACTCGCATATAGCTTCCTCGAGGACGCTCGATTTCAAGGACGAGTTCGTGCATGTCACGGGTGGGCAGGGCATGGATGTGGTGCTGAATGCCCTTGCGGGGGAGTTCGTCGATGCTTCGCTTGGCTTGCTCGGGGATGGTGGTCGTTTCATCGAGATGGGCAAGACCGATATTCGTGATCGGGGTGAGCTTGCCGGTGAGCACCCGGGTGTGGATTATCGTGCGTTTGATCTGGTCGAGGCGGGACCGGATCGGTTGCACGAGATGCTGGTGGAGTTGGTGGGGCTCTTCGAGCGTGGGGTACTGGAGCTCCCGCCGATCAACACATGGAACGTGCGGCGCGCTCGACAGGCTTTCAGGCATATGAGCCAGGGGCGGCATGTCGGCAAGAACGTGCTCCGATTGCCCGCGGCAATCGATCCGAACGGCACGGTGCTGATCACGGGCGGGACCGGGGGCCTTGGTGGGCTCGTGGCACGACACCTCGTTGCAGAGCACGCAGTGAAGCACGTGCTCCTGGCTAGCCGTCAGGGGTCGCGCGCGGCTGGCGCGAGTGAGCTGTGCGAGGAGCTCGCTCGATTGGGTGCACAGGTGAATGTGGTCGCGTGTGATGTCTCAGAGCGCGATCAACTCGAACGTTTGCTTGGCGGTATCCCACCCGAGCATCCCCTGGATGCCGTGGTGCATACGGCTGGAGTGATCGACGATGGGACGATCGGCTCGCTCACACCCGAGCGGATCGATAGCGTCCTCGCCCCGAAGGTCGCGGGTGCGTGGAACCTGCACGAGCTGACCCGCGATATGGATCTCTCGACGTTCGTGCTGTTCTCCTCGATGGCCGGTGTTCTCGGTAGCCCCGGACAGGCAAACTATGCCGCGGCGAACGCGTTTCTGGACGCGCTGGCAGCGCATCGTCAGGCATTGGGTCTCATCGGGACGTCGATCGCGTGGGGGCTGTGGGCGCCGGCGAGCGAGATGACTGGTCATCTCGGTGAGATGGACCACGCGCGGATGGGGAGGATGGGCGTCATTGCGCTATCGAGCGAGGAAGGCTTGGCGCTGCTAGACCAAGCGCTCACAGTCAACGAGCCACTGGTCGTCTCTGCCCGGCTGGACAAGGGTGCCCTGCACTCCCACGCCAGGGCCGGTGAGCTGCCCACACTGTTGCACAACATCATCCGCACGCGCACACGAGACACCGCAAGCTCCTCGGGTAGATCGCTCGCGCGTCTGCTGGCAGACGCCCCACCAGACCAACATTCCACGATCGTGCTGGAGCTCGTCCGCTCACACGCCGCTCACGTTCTCGGCCACAGAACCGCCAACGCCATCGAAGAGCGACACACCTTCAAGGAGCTCGGCTTCGACTCACTAGCCGCCGTCGAGCTACGCAACCGACTGGAGCTCGCCACCGGACTACGACTACCAGCAACACTCATATTCGACCACCCCACACCCAACGCAGTCACAACACACCTACTCAACCAAACCACCGGAAATAACCCCAGCGCTCAGCCTCAAAGATCATCTATCGCTAGCGGTGAGCCATTGGCGCTGGTGGGGATTGGTTGTCGTTATCCGGGTGACGTCCGATCGTCATGGGATCTGTGGAATTTGGTGTGTTCAACAACGGACGCAGTAGGTCCGTTCCCGAATGATCGTGGCTGGGATTTGGAGAGTGTGTATGACCAGCATCCTCACGTTATCGATGCGGACTACCCGCGGAGAGGTGGCTTTCTCCATGAAGTCACTCAGTTCGACGCTGCCTTCTTCGGGATCAGCCCGCGTGAGGCGCTGGCAATGGATCCCCAGCAACGCGTGCTGTTGGAAGCCTCCTGGGAGGCTTTGGAGGACGCGGGTATCGACCCGCACTCGCTACAGGGGAGTCAGACGGGCGTGTTCGCCGGCGCTGGTTCTTCATCTTATAGCCTCAGCGCTCAGGTCGATGGGATGGAGGGCTATGGGTTGACCGGCAATTCTGCAAGCGTCATCTCGGGGCGTGTGGCCTATACGTTTGGGTTTGAGGGCCCGGCTGTGACGGTTGATACGGCGTGTTCGTCGTCGTTGGTGGCGTTGCATTTGGCGTGTCAGGCGTTGCGTGGGGGTGAGTGTTCGCTTGCGCTTGCGGGTGGGGTGACGGTGGTCTCTTCTCCGTTTGTGTTTAGTGAATTTGCGCGTCAGGGTGGTTTGGCTTCTGATGGGCGGTGCAAGGCTTTTGCTGATGGGGCGGATGGTGTTGGTTGGGGTGAGGGTGTTGGGATGGTGGTGCTCGAGCGTCTTTCGGATGCTCGGCGCAATGGTCATGAGGTGTTGGCGATTGTGCGTGGTAGTGCTGTCAATCAGGATGGTGCGAGTAATGGGTTGACCGCTCCGAATGGTCCTTCTCAGCAGCGGGTGATCATGCAGGCGCTTGCCAATGCTGGTCTTTCGACTGGTGAGGTGGATGTGGTTGAGGCGCATGGTACGGGTACCTCGCTTGGCGATCCGATTGAGGCACAGGCGTTGCTTGCGACTTACGGTCAGGGACACGATGTGGATCATCCGTTGTTGATTGGCTCGATCAAGTCGAACATCGGTCATACGCAGGCCGCTGCGGGTGTGGCCGGTGTGATCAAGATGGTGATGGCTCTCCGTCATGGTGTGCTACCGCGCACCCTGCATGTGGATCGTCCCTCTACGCACATCGACTGGTCCGCGGGGGCGGTATCGCTTCTCACCGAGGAGGTGGCGTGGCCGGGTAACGGTCGTCCCCGACGCGCAGCGGTGTCGTCGTTTGGGATCAGTGGCACCAATGCGCATGTGATCCTTGAGCAGGCGGGGGAGCCGGAGCGCCCTGTGGTTGAGGATGGGGGTGGTTCCCTGTTGGGTTCGGAGGTGCTCTCGTTGGTGGTGTCTGCCAAGAGTGAGGTTGCGCTCAGAGCGCAGGCCGGTAGGTTGCGCGAGTTCGTGCTCGCCGATGCTGATTTGCGCCTTCAGGATGTCGCGTTCTCACTGGCCGGCAGAACAGCGTTTGAGCACCGCGCCGTCGTACTTGGAGAGGACCGAGAGGAGCTACTTGAAGGCCTCCGCGCAATATCCACAGGCGAACCAGCCACCGACACGATCACAGGAACAGCTCATGGTGAAAGAGTTGTGTTCGTGTTTCCGGGACAGGGCTCGCAATGGTCTGGGATGGCAGTCGATCTAATGGATCGATCTTCTGTGTTCTCTAATCTGCTCGCTGAATGTGGGCGCGCGCTTGCGCCGTTTGTCGACTGGTCGCTCGAGGGCGTCCTGCGCGGCGACCCCGAGGCGCCGTCGTTGGAGCGCGTGGATGTGGTGCAACCTGTGCTGTTCGCTGTGATGGTTTCGTTGGCTGGATTGTGGCGTGCCTGTGGAGTGCATCCAGATGTCGTGGTAGGTCATTCCCAGGGCGAGATCGCGGCGGCATATGTCGCGGGTGCGCTGTCGTTGTCGGACGCGGCACGGGTTGTGACAGCGCGCAGTCGTGCGCTCGTTGCACTTGCGGGTGAGGGTGGAATGGTGTCGGTCGCGGCATCGAGAGAAGAGGTTGGATGCCTCCTCGAGTCTTGCGGCGGGACGATCTCGATCGCCGCGGTAAACGGTCCTCGCTCGGTTGTGGTGTCAGGCGATGATGAGGCGCTGGATGAGCTGTTGAGGGTATGTGGGGACAGGCAGATTAGGGCGCGGCGGATCGCGGTGGATTATGCGGCACATTCCTCGCAGATCGAGGCGCTTGCCGATGAATTGCGTCTTGAGTGCTCATCGATCGTTCCCCAATCCGGGAACATTCCCTTTTATTCATCGGTTACTGCGAGTCGCCTGGATGGCGCCGAGCTCGATGGCGACTACTGGTATCGCAACCTACGAGAGACGGTCAACTTTGACCAAGCCGTGGCTGCGTCGCTGGATGATGGTTTTCGAACGTTTATCGAGATCGGTCCCGCTCCCGTATTGACGGTTGGTGTATTGGAAACGGCAGAGCTTGCCGACAATGGCGGCGGAGGTTCGGAGGGAAGATCCGCAGTCGAGTCTCCAGGCGTTCGCGGTGTGCGTGTGCTTGGTTCGTTGCGACGAGACGACGGAGGGACGCGACGATTCATGACCTCTCTGGCGGAAGCATGGGTGGCTGGTGTGGATGTTGCCTGGTCTGGCCTTTCTGGGGACAGCGGCGTTCGGGCCGTGAGATTGCCTGGGTATGCGTTTCAGCGTGAGCGGTTTTGGCTTGGTTCTGGTGGGGTTGGTGGGGGTGGTGTGAGGGCTGTTGGTCAGGTTCCTGTGGTTCATCCGTTGTTGGGTGCTGCGGTTGGGTTGCCTGATGGGGGTTGGTTGTTCACTGGGCGGTTGTGTTTGGATGATCATTCTTGGCTTTCTGATCATGTGGTGTTGGGTAGTGTGTTGTTGCCTGGTACGGCGTTTTTGGAGCTCGCGTTTCATGTTGGTGGGTATCTTGGTTGTGGGGTTGTGCGTGAGTTGGTTTTGCAGGCTCCGTTGGTGTTGGGGGAGCATGGTGGGGTGGGGTTGCAGGTGATGGTTGGTGGGGTTGATGAGGGTGGGTCGCGGTCGGTGAGTGTTTCTTCGCGTGCCGAGGTTGCTGTTGGGGATGTTGATGCTGGGGTGGGTGTGGGTGAGTGGGTGTGTCATGCGGTTGGTTCGCTTGGGTTGGTTGAGGGTGATGGTCGTGTGGGTGATGGTCGTGTTGGTGAGGGGTTGGGGGGGGATGGGGTGTGGCCTCCGGTGGGTGTGGAGCCTGTGGTGGTTGATGATCTTTATGACCGGTTGGCTGGTATGGGTTTGGAGTATGGGCCGGTTTTTCAGGGTCTTACCGCGGCTTGGCGGCGAGGGGAGGAGGTTTTCGCGGAGGTTGAGTTGCCGGATGGCGAGTTTGATCGTGCGGGTTTGTTTGGTTTGCATCCGGCGTTGTTGGATGCCGCTTTGCACGCGATGGCGCTCACTGATGGGGGTGTGGTCGATGGGGCGTCGGAGGGTGTGGTTGGTGGGGCGTCTGGGGGTGTGCGGTTGCCGTTCTCGTGGGGTGATGTGGCGTTGGTTGTTGGGGGGGCGTCGATGTTGCGTGTGCGTCTCTCGCCTGTTGGGGGGGATAGCGTCGCGATCGTTGTTGGTGATGGGGATGGTCGGTTGGTAGCTTCGGCGGGTTCGTTGAGCACTCGTAGTGTGTCTGCTGGGGATGTCGGTGTGCCGGGGCGTGGCCGGCAGGATGCGCTGTTTGGGGTGGAGTGGGTTGAGGACGGGCGTGTTGTTTCTGATGTGGTTGATGGTGGGGGTGCTGCGTCGGTCTCTGCGGGCGTTTCGGTGGTGCTTGGGGAGTGCGCGCAGGTGGTTGCCGATGCGTTGTGTTCGGTGGGGGTGGTGTGCGAGGCGTTTGTGGATATGGATGCGTTTGCTGGTGTTTTGGGTGGGGAGGGGGTGGTGCCTGAGGTGGTGTTGTTGGATGCGGGGAGTGTTGGTGGGGGGTTGTTGGATGCGGGGAGTGTTGGTGGTGGTGTTTTTGGGTCTCCTGGTGGGGTCTCTGTGTCTGCTTTGGAGGGGTATCTGGATGGGGTGCCTGGTGCGGTGGGGGCGGGTTTGCATCGTGTGTTGGGTTTTCTGCAGGCGTGGCTTTCAGATGAGCGGTTCTCGATGTGTCGGCTTGTGGTGGTGACGCGGCGTGCGGTTGCCGTGGATGGGCAGGAGGGTGTGGGAGATCTTGCTGGTAGTGCGGTGTGGGGGTTGGTGCGTTCTGCGCAGGCGGAGAATCCTGGTCGTTTGGTGCTTGTCGATGTTGATGGTGAGGATGCTTCTTGGCGGGTGTTGGGTAAGGCTGTGGCGTTGGGTGAGTCGCAGGTCGTGTTGCGTGATGGGGTTGTTCGTGTGGCGCGGTTGGGGAGCGCGTATGGGGGGGAGGTCCTTCTCTCGCCAGAGGATGGTGGCGCGTGGAGGTTGAATGCTGAGCGGGAGGGCACTTTTGACGGTTTGGATCTGGTAGCCAGTCCGCGGGTGCAGACGGATTTGGCGCCGGGTGATGTGCGGGTCGAGGTGCGTGCGGCTGGTTTGAATTTCCGTGATGTGCTTGTGGCGCTTGGGATGTATCCGGGGCGGGCGAGTGTTGGTGGTGAGGGCGCCGGGGTGGTTGTGGGGGTTGGTGCTGAGGTGCGCGATCTTGCGGTGGGGGATCGTGTTATGGGGCTGATGGACGGTGCGATGGGCACTGTTGCGCTCACAGACAGTCGTCTCATGGTGAAGATGCCCGAGGGTTGGTCGTTCGTGCAGGCGGCGTCGGTTCCGATCGCGTTTGCGACGGCGTATTACGCGTTGGTCGATCTGGCTGGTTTGGAAGGAGGTGAGCGTTTGCTGGTGCACGCCGCGGCCGGTGGTGTGGGGATGGCGGCTGTTCAGATCGCTCGTCATTTGGGCGCGGAGGTGTTTGGCACGGCGAGCGATGGTAAGTGGGACGTGCTTCGCGCGATGGGTTTCCCGGACTCGCATATAGCTTCCTCGAGGACGCTCGATTTCAAGGACGAGTTCGTGCATGTCACGGGTGGGCAGGGCATGGATGTGGTGCTGAATGCCCTTGCGGGGGAGTTCGTCGATGCTTCGCTTGGCTTGCTCGGGGATGGTGGTCGTTTCATCGAGATGGGCAAGACCGATATTCGTGATCGGGGTGAGCTTGCCGGTGAGCACCCGGGTGTGGATTATCGTGCGTTTGATCTGGTCGAGGCGGGACCGGATCGGTTGCACGAGATGCTGGTGGAGTTGGTGGGGCTCTTCGAGCGTGGGGTACTGGAGCTCCCGCCGATCAACACATGGAACGTGCGGCGCGCTCGACAGGCTTTCAGGCATATGAGCCAGGGGCGGCATGTCGGCAAGAACGTGCTCCGATTGCCCGCGGCAATCGATCCGAACGGCACGGTGCTGATCACGGGCGGGACCGGGGGCCTTGGTGGGCTCGTGGCACGACACCTCGTTGCAGAGCACGCAGTGAAGCACGTGCTCCTGGCTAGCCGTCAGGGGTCGCGCGCGGCTGGCGCGAGTGAGCTGTGCGAGGAGCTCGCTCGATTGGGTGCACAGGTGAATGTGGTCGCGTGTGATGTCTCAGAGCGCGATCAACTCGAACGTTTGCTTGGCGGTATCCCACCCGAGCATCCCCTGGATGCCGTGGTGCATACGGCTGGAGTGATCGACGATGGGACGATCGGCTCGCTCACACCCGAGCGGATCGATAGCGTCCTCGCCCCGAAGGTCGCGGGTGCGTGGAACCTGCACGAGCTGACCCGCGATATGGATCTCTCGACGTTCGTGCTGTTCTCCTCGATGGCCGGTGTTCTCGGTAGCCCCGGACAGGCAAACTATGCCGCGGCGAACGCGTTTCTGGACGCGCTGGCAGCGCATCGTCAGGCATTGGGTCTCATCGGGACGTCGATCGCGTGGGGGCTGTGGGCGCCGGCGAGCGAGATGACTGGTCATCTCGGTGAGATGGACCACGCGCGGATGGGGAGGATGGGCGTCATTGCGCTATCGAGCGAGGAAGGCTTGGCGCTGCTAGACCAAGCGCTCACAGTCAACGAGCCACTGGTCGTCTCTGCCCGGCTGGACAAGGGTGCCCTGCACTCCCACGCCAGGGCCGGTGAGCTGCCCACACTGTTGCACAACATCATCCGCACGCGCACACGAGACACCGCAAGCTCCTCGGGTAGATCGCTCGCGCGTCTGCTGGCAGACGCCCCACCAGACCAACATTCCACGATCGTGCTGGAGCTCGTCCGCTCACACGCCGCTCACGTTCTCGGCCACAGAACCGCCAACGCCATCGAAGAGCGACACACCTTCAAGGAGCTCGGCTTCGACTCACTAGCCGCCGTCGAGCTACGCAACCGACTGGAGCTCGCCACCGGACTACGACTACCAGCAACACTCATATTCGACCACCCCACACCCAACGCAGTCACAACACACCTACTCAACCAAACCACCGGAAATACGCAGCCAGACGGAGCATTCCTCGAAAGTGAGCTGGTAAAGCTGGAGCAGGCGCTCCTGGCGCTCGATGACGAGGACCAGCGCGCACGCGCAACGACCCGTCTGCGGGTGTTGCTGACGCATGTCGACGGCGCTGCGGGCGCCGAGAACGGTGTCGCTGTGGTAGAGCGGATCCAAGATGCCTCCGATGAGGAGATCTTTGGGTTCATCGATAGCGAGCTGGGATCGAAGTGAGGAGCCTGCGCCGATGTCTGTAACGCGAATTGGGGGCGATGTGTGATGGCAAGCGATGAGCGGCTGCGCGAATATCTGAAGCGCGTGACTGTCGATCTGCACGACAGTCGCAGGCGTTTGCACGAGATTGAACAGCAAAGCCGCGAGCCCGTTGCGATCATCGGGATGGCCTGCCGATACCCCGGCGGGATTCGTTCGCCGGAGCAACTCTGGGAGCTGGTGGAGCGTGGCGAAGACGCGATCTCCGGATTTCCGATTGACCGAGGCTGGGATCTCGAGAGGTTGTATCACCCGGATCCTGAGCATCCTGGCACCTGCTACGCACGTGAAGGCGGATTCGTCTACGACGTGGGTGAATTTGACGCGGGCTTCTTCGGAATCAGCCCTCGGGAAGCGCTCGCAATGGATCCCAAGCAACGACTGCTGCTTGAAACGTCATGGGAGGCTCTTGAAGACGCAGACATCGATCCGCTCTCGCTGAGGGGCAGCAGGACCGGTGTCTTCACGGGGGTGTCCGACTACGATTACTCGAGCCTCGTGATCAGATCTTTGCGGAGCGATCTCGAGGGCTATGTGAGCATCGGCGCAGCGCTCAGCGTGGCATCCGGTCGCGTCTCCTACAGCCTCGGATTGGAGGGTCCGGCGGCTTCGATCGACACCGCCTGCTCGTCGTCGCTTGTGGCGTTGCACTTCGCCTGCGGAGCGCTGCGCTCAAAAGAGTGCAAGCTCGCATTTGCCGGCGGGGCCACGGTCCTCGCGACGCCGAGCATGTTCGTAGAGTTTGCCCGCCAGCGCGGTCTTGCCCCCGACGGTAGATGCAAGTCGTTTGCGGAGGCCGCCGACGGCGCCGGTTGGGGCGAGGGGGTTGGAGTGCTGCTGTTGGAGCTGCTCTCCGATGCGCGACGCAACGGTCACCGCGTGTTGGGCGTTGTGCGTGGCAGTGCTGTCAACCAGGATGGAGCGAGCAACGGGTTGACGGCCCCCAATGGGCCATCCCAGCAGCGGGTGATCCGCCAAGCGCTCGCAAGCGCTGGTCTCTCAGAGAGACAGGTCGACCTCGTCGAGGCCCACGGTACGGGCACAACGCTTGGCGACCCAATCGAGGCGCAGGCGCTAATTGCCACCTATGGCGCGAATCGTGACACGGGACGTCCATTGTGGTTGGGGTCGATCAAGTCGAACATCGGCCATACCATCGCCGCCGCCGGCATCGCCGGTGTGATCAAGACGGTGATGGCGATGCGTCACCGTGTGCTTCCAAAGACACTTCATATCGACGAACCCTCTAAAAAGATCGACTGGTCGGCGGGCTCGGTATCGCTGCTGTGCGATGCGGCTCCGTGGGAGTCGACGGGCGAGCCGCGGCGTGCCGGAGTGTCGTCGTTTGGAATGAGTGGCACAAACGCACACGTGATCATCGAGGAGGTACCGCTTCTCGAGGATGACCCGACAGCGCAGTTTTTCGACGATGACTCGGCAGTCGGTGGGGTCAGCGTGCCGTCTGGTGGTTTCCCGGTTGACACTGAGTCTGCCGACGCCAAGGTCCATGACCGAGGTGTCACCGGTGGCGATGTGACGCCGTTGATCGTGTCGGCTCGTAGCGTGGCAGCGCTACGCTGGCAGGCCGCTCGTCTGCGTCCGCTGATGTCAGAGGAGGAGAGCTTCGACGTTCGCGACGTCGCAAGCGCGCTGGCACGCCGGGCCCAGCTCGAACGTCGCGCGGTGGTTCTTGGAGGCACTCGCGAAGAGCTGACAGCCGGGCTTGGCTCGCTTGTGGACGGTGTCCCTGGTGCGAATGTGGTTGAGGGTGTGGTTGGGCGCCCGGGGGCCGTGTTCCTGTTTCCGGGTCAGGGGTCTCAGTGGGTTGGGATGGCGCAAGCTCTGTTGGATTGCTCGCCCGTTTTCGCTGAGCGGTTGGGTGAGTGCGAGCAGGCACTTGCATCGGTGGTCGATTGGAGGCTCCTCGATGTGCTGAGAGGTATCGATGGTGCGCCGGGCCTCGATGGGATCGACGTGTTGCAGCCGGTGCTGTTCGCGATGATGGTTTCGCTTGCGGAGTTGTGGCGGGCATGCGGGGTGCGTCCGTCGGTGGTGGTGGGTCATTCCCAGGGTGAGGTCGCGGCGGCGTGTGTCGCCGGGGGTTTGTCACTTGAGGACGCGACGCTGATTGTGGCCCTGCGCAGTCGTATTCAGGCGGCTCACGAGGGGCATGGAGGGATGATGTCGATCGCCGCGCCACAGGCTCGTGTAAAAGAGCTGTTGGAGCGTTGGGATGGGCGCATCGTGATCGCGGCAGTGAATGGTCCCGAGTCGCTCGTGCTGGCGGGCGAGAGCGAGCCGCTCGCAGAGCTTGTCGATGTGTGCGACGTCGAGGGGATTCGCGCGCGGAAGATCAAGAGCGCTCGTGGTGCGTCGCATTCGCCGCAGGTCGAGCCTCTGCGTGAGGAATTGTTGGATGCCTTGAGCTCGATAACACCGCGCGCGGGGGATGTGCCTTTTTACTCGACGGTCACCAGCGAGGTGCTTGACACCAGAGAGTTGGGCGCGGGGTACTGGTATCGCAATATGCGTGAGCCGGTCCAGTTCGAACCCGCTGTGCGGGGGTTGCTCGAAGCTGGCCAGCGCACATTCATAGAGGTCAGTCCGCATCCAGTGCTAGCTGCGGCTGTTCAGGAGACGATCGACGAGCTCGCGGAGGAGCATGCCGAGCAACCGGCCGGTGTGATTGGCACGTTGCGCCGCGACCAGGGCGCACCGGCCCGCTTTTTGACGTCTCTTGGTGAAGCGTGGGTGCGCGGTGTCGATGTCGATTGGCGGGCGGCGGTTGGCGAAGCCTCGGTGAAGCGCGTAAGTCTGCCAACGTACGCGTTCCAGCGGGAGCGCTATTGGGTTGAGCCGTCTGTGGATGTCGCGGGAATGGCAATGCCCGTGCCACGTGCCGTCGAGGACGGTCCCGAGGCAGGTGCCGGTACTCTGGCGGCCCACCTTGCTCCGCTCGATGGACGCAGGCGCGAGCGGGTCGCGCTCGAGCTTGTGCGCTCGCAGGCGGCCGCAGTACTCGGCTACGCGACGGGGGACATGGTGGAACCCCACAAGGCATTCCGCGAGCTCGGGACCGACTCGCTGATGGCCGTGGATCTCCGTAACAGGCTGCGAAACGCGACTGGCCTGCAACTGCCAAGCACGCTCGTGTTCGACTATCCCACGCCGGTGGCGCTCGCCAAGTTCCTCGTCGCCGAGGCCACCGATGAAGGGGGAACGTCGACCGCCGCAGTGTCGATTGCGAGGACCGACGAGCCGATCGCGATAGTGGGTATGAGCTGTCGCTTTCCGGGCGGTGTGCACTCGCCGCGTGAGCTATGGGAACTGGTGGTGGCCGGTCGGGACGCGATCGGCCCGTTTCCGAGAGATAGGGGTTGGGATCTGGAACGGTTGTACGATCCCGATCCAGAGCATCGCGGGACCAGCTACGTGTGTGAAGGTGGCTTCCTCGGTGACGTGGGCGATTTTGATGCCGACTTCTTCGGAATCAACCCGCGCGAGGCGTTGGCGACGGACCCTCAGCAGCGAATATTGTTGGAAACGTGCTGGGAGGCCTTTGAAAATGCCGGCCTCGATCCGGCGAAACTGCGCGGCAGTCAGACCGGTGTATATGTGGGCTGCACCGGCCAGGACTACTCTGCCGCCCTGTTTGCGTCGCCCTCCGATGAGCTCGCGGGCTATCGGATGGCGAGCGGCATGGCCAGTATGGCATCGGGGCGTGTTGCCTACGCCCTGGGTCTCGAGGGTCCCGCGGTGTCGCTGGACACAGCCTGCTCCTCCTCACTTGTGGCGCTGCATCTAGGTTGCCAGGCGCTGAGGGGAGGGGAGTGCTCGCTGGTGCTGGCGGCAGGGGTCACGGTCATGTCCTCGCCCATGTTGTTCATTGAATCGTCGCGTCTGCGCGGCCTTTCACCCGATGGTCGCTGCAAGGCGTTTGCCGATAGCGCGGATGGAACGGGCTTCTCCGACGGCGCGGGCGTATTGGTGCTCGAGCGGCTATCGGACGCGCGGCGCCTTGGCCACGACGTCCTGGCGGTGGTGCGCGGCAGCGCTGTCAACCAGGATGGGGCGAGCAATGGATTGACGGCACCGAATGGCCCGTCTCAGGAGCGTGTGATTCGTCAAGCGCTTGCGAACGCAGGGTTGTCCCCGGAGGACGTGGATGTGGTGGAGGCTCACGGAACCGGAACTATGCTGGGCGATCCGATCGAGGCCAACGCGCTACTGGCGACCTATGGGCGGAATCGCCCCGAGGGACGTCCGCTGCGGCTCGGGTCGATCAAGTCGAACATCGGCCATACATCCGCCGCTGCCGGGGTTGCCGGTGTGATCAAGATGACGATGGCGCTCGGTAATGGCCTGCTGCCGCGGACGCTTCACGTCAACACGCCGTCGCCACACATCGACTGGTCAGCTGGTGCGGTCTCGCTGTTGACCGAGGAGCAGCTCTGGGAGGGCAATGGCCGTACTCGCCGTGCGGGCGTTTCGTCATTCGGCGCCAGCGGCACGAATGCCCATGTGATCCTGGAAGAGGCGCCTCCCGTGGAGTTGCTGCGGGAGCCATCCATCGCTGAGCGTTCTCCGGCGACCGATGATGTGGAGGATGTCGCCGGCGAGGCTGGCGAGGTCGCGGGTGAGTCTGACGGGGCGGGTGAGTCTGACGGGGCGGGTGAGTCTGACGGGGCGGGTGAGTCTGACGGGGCGGGTGAGCCTGACGAGGTTGGCGAGGTCTCGGGCGAGGCTGACGAGGTGGGTGAGCCTGACGAGGCCGGCGAGGTAGCCAAAGAGACGGTCCATCGCGAGCCGAGGATAGGGCCACTTGATGACGCCGTTCCGTGGGTA
This sequence comes from uncultured Solirubrobacterales bacterium, assembly GCA_963715765.1. Classification (GTDB taxonomy): domain Bacteria; phylum Actinomycetota; class Thermoleophilia; order Solirubrobacterales; family Solirubrobacteraceae; genus Palsa-744. Next base: position 911,499 of record OY970270.1, on the reverse strand, counting down.
CTCTCGGGCAAGAGCGATCGTGCTCTGTGTGGCCAGGCAGAGCGCCTATCGGCTCACGTTGACGGGTCGCCTGAGCTCGGCGTTGTCGACGTGGGGTATTCCCTCGCCGGCCGGCCCGCGTTCGGCGAGCGCGCGGTGGTGCTGGGGGTTTCTCGCGAGAAGTTGATTGGTGGTCTCGGGGCTCTTGCGCAGGCCAAGTCAACCACTGGGGTCATCCGGGGCAGCGCCTATGGGCAGGATGCCCCGCTCGTTTTCCTCTTCCCCGGTCAGGGCGCGCAGTGGGAGGGGATGGCGGTCGACTTGCTGGATAGCTCACCGGTGTTCGCCGAGCGGTTGCGAGCCTGTGGCGCTGCGCTTGCACCGTTCGTGGACTGGTCCCTCGAGGATGTCTTGCGGGGGGTATCGGGGGCCCCGGGACTGGAGCGACTCGATGTCGTTCAACCAGCGCTGTTCGCGGTCATGGTGTCGTTGGCCGAGCTATGGAGGGCATGTGGTGTCGTGCCCGATGTGGTTGTCGGTCATTCTCAAGGCGAGATCGCCGCCGCGTGCGTCGCGGGTGCCCTGTCGCTTGAGGACGCCGCACGGGTCGTCGCTTTGCGCAGTCGCATGCTGCGGGCGCTGGAGGGGAATGGTGCGATGCTCTCGATTGCAGCCACACCGGCGCGCGTTGGGGAGTTGCTGGAGCGGTGGGAGGGGCGCATCGTGGTGGCTGCGATGAATGGCCCCCGGTCACTGGTCCTGGCCGGTGAGAACGATGCGCTGTCGGAGCTGGTCGATGTGTGTAGGACCGAGGGAATTAATACCCGCGCGATCAAGGGCGGCATGAGGGCGTCGCACTCGCCGCAAGTCGAGCCGTTGCGGGGTGAGCTGCTCGATTCGCTGCGCGAGATCACGCCGCGTGCGAGCGAAGTACGTTTTTGCTCCACCGTCACGGGTGAGTGGCTCGACGCTGGAGAACTGGGGGCGGAGTACTGGTATCGCAACATGCGCGAGCCCGTCCAGTTCGAACCGGCTGTGCGAGGTTTGCTGGAGAGCGACCATGGAGTGTTCATAGAGATAAGCACGCATCCGGTGCTCGCCACGGCTGTGCAGGAAACAGTCGACGAGATCGCAACGGAACGCGGTGGATTCGCCGAGGAAGTGGCCTGCGTTCTAGGGACTCTGCGTCGCGAGCATGGTGGCTTTGAGCGCTTCATGACATCGCTGAGCGAAGCGTGGGTGCGCGGTGTAGAAGTCGATTGGAGGGCCATGTTCGGCGAAACCCGGGCAAAACGTGTGGGATTGCCGACTTATGCGTTTCAGCGCAAGCGCTATTGGTTCGATCGGGGGTCTGGTGTGGCCGAGACCATCGCAGGTTTCGCTACGGGCGGCGGATGGTTCTCGAATGCCGCGGCGGAGGCGTCTGACGCCACGGTTGCGGCCGAGGAGGAGCGCACATCGGCGCGCCCGACTGGCGCTTTGGCTCGGATCGTGGCGGACGCTCCCGAGGATGAACGTCATACCGTCGCACTGGAGTTCGTGCTGGGAGAGGTGGCCGTAGTGCTGGGACACAGCTCGGCGGATGAGATTGACCCCAAGCGCGCATTCGTCGAGCTCGGGTTCGACTCGCTGACTGCGTTGGAGCTTCGAAATCGTCTCAGTGCAGCCACGCGATTGTCGTTCCCCACAGCGCTTGTCCTCGACCATCCCACATCCTCGGCGGCGGCCGCATACATCGTCGAGCGGCTCGCTAACAGGCAGGCTGACACCGGCGACCACAGTGATGATGCCGATAGCCGACTCCTCGGTGCCTCCCCCGTCGAGGACGGGGCGGGCGGCATGCTGACGTCGCTCTTTCGCAATGCTCACGAGCGTGGAACGCTAGGACAGTTCACCGAGCTGCTGGTGAATGCCTCGCGTTTTCGTCCCACCTTCGACATCTCAGAAGTCGACCAAATGCCTGAGCCGGTTCGACTGTCCGAGGGTGCGTCACGCCTCAAGGTGGTGTGCTTCCCGTCGGTCGTGGCGATGTCGGGTCCTCACGAGTATGCAAAGTTCGCGAGGGCCCTGGGTGGGGACAGGGAGGTGACGGTATTGCCAGCTCCCGGGTATGTGAGCGGGCAAGGTATTCCGGCGAGCTTCGACGTTCTGGTGCACGCCCAGGCTGAAGCCGTCCGCCGGCAGGTGGGCGACGGTCCATGCGCACTTGTGGGCTATTCATCTGGCGGGATAGTCGCGCACGCCGTGGCAAGTCATCTGGAGAGTGGCGGCTTTTCTCCGGCTGCCGTCGTGCTCATAGATACATATACGTTTGAGATCGAAGACCTACACGAGCTCGCAGTTGTTGCGTTCAATAGCGACAAGGCTTTCCCATTCATCAACGACGTGCGCCTGACGGCTATGGGTGCTTATCTGTCGTTGCTTGCGGGATGGAAGCCCATGAAGCTCGCGAGCTCGTTGTTGCGGGCGGGTGCCGCTGAACCCGTACCAGGTGTGCCGGCGCTCGCCGATTCGAAATCGCCTTGGGGGTCCACATGTGCCTCGACCGAGATCCCAGGACATCATTTCACAATCATGGAAGAGCACGCCGGTACAACGGCGAGGGCAATTGAGGATTGGCTATCAACGACCTATGAGCAAGAGAGGGTGATGGAGATATGTTGACACCAGGGGGAGATCAATCGACTCAGACCGTCGAAGGCGCGATGCACGAGGACGGCATGGGTTCAAATTTGGAATCTGAGCAGCTTACGGGCGCCGCGGACGGCTTGGCCAAGGCGCTTGCTCGCGAAGATGCGACGGAGGAGCTAGTCAAGTATGCGCTGCCTTCCAGCTACGTTGCGGCGCATCTCTCTCGCGAAGACGAGGGTATATTCGAGGGGGAGCAAGACAAGGATGTGCGCAAGTCGCTCCGCGTAGCCGAGGTGCCGTTGCCAGAGCTCGCGCCGGACGAGGTGTTGATCGGTGTGATGGCGAGCGCGATCAACTACAACACTGTTTGGTCAGCCAAGTTCGAGCCGATTTCCACTTTTCGGTTCCTCGAACGCCTCGGGAGCCGGGGGAGGTGGGAGGCACGTCATAACCTACCCCATCACGTCGTCGGCTCGGATGCGTCTGGTGTGGTCGCCGCCGTTGGCGACATCGTGCGCAACTATTCTGTCGGAGATCGCGTAGTGGTATTCCCGGGCGTGTCTGATTATCAAGATCCGGCGTCTCAGGTCGACGGTCTGCTCCCCGAGGATGCGCTTGCGTGGGGCTTTGAGACAAATTTTGGCGGACTTGCTCACTTTGCCATCGTTAAGGTCAACCAATTGCTCCCGAAGCCTCGGCATTTGACCTGGGAGGAGGCGGCATGCAGCACCCTGTGCGCGATGACCGCCTATCGCATGTTGGTCAGTCCCAGGGGAACTCAGTTCAAGCAGGGCGACATCGTGCTCGTATGGGGTGCCACGGGAGGGCTCGGTAGCTACGCCGTGCAGTTGATCCGTAACGGGGGAGGGATCGCCGTTGGTGTAGTGAGCTCACAGGAGAAGGCAGAGGTGCTGGAGCGGATCGGCTGCGATCTCGTGTTGCGCCGCGACGAGCTCGGTCTGGACGGCATGAATGAAGTGGAGATGGGCAGACGCGTCGGATCGGAGGTCAGACGTCATTTCGGTGAAGATCCTCACATCGTATTCGAGCATGTCGGACGTGAGACTTTCGGCGCCTCGGTGTACATGGTCAGGCGCGGTGGCACTGTCGTCACCTGCGGATCGAGCACCGGTTACCGCCACGAATATGACAATCGCCGTCTTTGGATGCGCGTGAAGCGCGTGATCGGCAGCCATGCGGCCAACTGGCAGGAGGCTTGGGAGGTCAACCGCTTGATCCAACGCGGGTCGATCATGCCGGCGCTCTCGAAAGTCTTTCCACTGGAGCAGGTAGGCGAGGCGACGCGAGAGGTTCAGCTCAACCAGCATGTTGGCAAGGTCGGTGTTCTGTGTCTTGCCGAGAAAGAGGGCCTCGGAGTGGAAGATCCACAGCTGCGAGCCTCGATCGGCGAGCAGCGCCTAGGGCTCTTTCGCGATTTGGCTTGAAATGATCGTCTGAGTGCCGCCTGCGTCAAGCGCGGGCTGCTCCTTGAGTCGCTCGAGATGATTATCTGGGCTCCGCGTCGGCGTGGAGCCCAGGCATTTCCTCGAATCGCTCGAGTGGATACCGATTGTCCGCGTCAGAGCGGAGCCCAGGCATCGCTTCGAATGGCTTGGGTGGACGCTACTCCCCGCGCCAGCGCGGAGCGCGCTTCTCGGCGAACGCGCTCATCCCCTCGCGCAAATCCTCCGAGTCAAATGATGCTCGACGCAGCTCGATCAATTCCGTCTCGACCTCTGCGGGTAGGCAACGTTGACCGTCCAGCAGGGCTGCGATGACACACTTGTTGCCCTTCTGCGAAAGGGGGGCATTGGCGGCCAGTTCGCTTGCCATCTCAAGCGCTGCGGTCTCGAGGTCAGTGGGGTCATGGACACGGTTGACCAGGGCCCATTGGAGTGCGGTGCTGGCGTCTATGTAGTTGCCCAGCAGAAACAGCTCTCGGGTGCGCGTCGCGCCGACCGCATCCAGAAAGCGACGCAAGCCCGTGTGGGAGTAGACGAGACCGAGCTTGGCGGGAGGCATCGCCAAGCTTGATGTCATCCGCCGCGACTCGCAGGTCGCACGCGAGCGCCAACTCCAGGCCACCACCGATTGTATGGCCTGACAACGCGGCGAGCGTTGGATAAGGAAACGTCTCCAATGCATCGATTGCCTCGGTAAACGGATGTGCCACCAGGCGCTCTGCCTCCTCCCGAAACTGCCCATTGCCGATCTCTCCGATCTCATAGCCAGCGGAGAACATCCCCTCTGAGCCGGTCACGACGACACAGCGTGCCTGTGAGGACGGCAGGGCCTCTTCCTTTAGCACCGCGGAGATGGCGTCGAGGATCGGTTGATCGAGTGCGTTGCGCTTCTGTGGGTTGGAGATCGTCAGCCGTACGACTCCGTCGGCCGGCCGGTCGACGAGCAGCTTGCCATCGGCGAGCTGGCGCTGGGAGTTCAGGGAGGACATGGCGTGCAAAGGCTAGCCCAGTTTCCCCCTGGGCCACGCGCTGACAGCACTGAGCTCACCTGACAAACACGCGAATGGCTCTCCTCTGGGCGTCACCGGTCGGCGAGAGTCACTGCCACACACTCTGGCGTCGGGCGGGGTGCTCTCTATGTCTACCGGAGTGCGCGATCGACAAGGTGCGCTCAATGCGTCTTCTGTGATAGATTTAGCCAACCGATGGGGGTAGGTGTCGATACGGCGGGAGCGGAGCGAGTACATTCTGTCTACTCGAGTCAGGCTGCGTATACGCGGCTTGCTTTGAGAATGTACGATGCGATTGTCTACGGCTTCAACTGCCCGGTCGTATGGCGTTGTCCGAAGTCGCAGATCGTCGAGTTGTATAACGCCTGCGTCTCAGGGCGACACCTCGACATCGGTGTGGCAACCGGCCGCCTGCTCGACGAGTGCCGCTTTCCCGTAGCGGCGCCCGAGATCACGCTCATGGACCTCAACCCAAATGCGCTTGCCACGGCGAGCGGAACGCTGGCGCGCTACAAACCTCATACGCATCGAGCCGACGTAATGGAAGCATGGGGACTGCCGCCGGGGAGCTTCGACTCGGTTGGAATGAGCGGTCTGATCCATTGCATTCCGGGGTCGATGCCCGAAAAGACGGTTGTATTCGAGCACGCCAGGACGGTGCTCGCGCCGGGAGGCGTATTCTTCGGCACCACTATCCTTGGACAGGGAGTCAAGCATTCCTGGCTCTCACGAGCGGTGCTGTGGGGCAGCAACCGTCGCGGGCTAGTATCGACTAGGAACGACAGCCTGGAAGCCCTTGATGCCGGGCTTGCGCGCGTGTTCGATTCCCACGAGGTCCGCGTTCAGGGCGTGCTTGCGCTGTTCAGCGCGCGCGTCTCGTCATGACTTTCGCTCGGTGCGGCTCGGTTTGGTGTACACCGGTCTCCGAGTGGCGCCCTTGCCACGCCGGATGCGGACCCAATAGTCACGCCTGAGGATCATCCCAGCACGACGAGCGTATCGCCCTCATTGACCGCCTGGCCCTCCTCGCAGCGGATCTCCACGACTTCGCCCGCGTCTTCAGCCTCCACCGGCATCTCCATCTTCATCGACTCGAGGATCGCCACAGTGTCGCCCTCCTCGACCTGGTCGCCCACTGCGCATTCGATCTTCCACACCGTGCCGGTGATATGAGCCTCTACCTCAGCCATGCAGCAACCTCCGGGAACCTCGCTCGGGATGATGGTCAGGGAGAATAGCCGTCACTCTGGCCGGCCGTAGTCTTGGACACGTTCATCATCCTTACCGCCTACAACGAGGCCGATCACATCGAGGCCACGCTTCGAGCGCTCGCAAGTGGGTTCCCGGACGCGCCCATTTGGGTAGCCGACGATGGCTCCAATGACGGGACGTCTCGCATCGCGAGGCGTCTCGGGGCGCGGGTGGTTCGCAGTGAGCGCTCAATCGGCAAGGGGGGCGCGGCGACGCTTGCAGCACGTGAGGCGCTCGCATGTCTGCATGGGAGCTCGGCGAGGAGCGTCTCGTCTGACGCGCCCGCACGCCCGCACGCCAATTCGACGACAAGCCCACCTACTTCCTTTGCGCCTGACGCATCGAGTCTGTCTGGCCCGTCGAAGGGGACCCGCCGGTCCGTTGCCGTGCTCTGCGACGCCGACCTCGGCGAGTCGGCCTCACTGTTGGTAGCGCTCGTTGAGGAGGTGCGCGAAAGTCGCGCCGACCTAGCGGTTGCCACCTTCGCAAAGCGCATCGGTGGGGGTCTTGGTGTGGCGGTTGGCTTTGCCGGGTGGGCGATCCGCAGGCGTTGCGGCCTGAAGCTCGAGGCGCCGATATCGGGGCAGCGAGCTCTGTCCGTGAGCGCTCTGAGGGACGTACTGCCCTTTGCCGAGGGCTTCGGCATGGAGCTCGGCATGACGATCGATGCCACGCGTGCGGGGTATCGCGTGACGGAGGTCGAGCTGGACCTCCGTCATCGCGCCACTGGACGTACGTTCGAGGGCTTCGCTCACCGCGGACGGCAGCTGCTCGACTGCGCGCGTGCGTATCGCGCCCGCGGCTGAGCTCTCGACGCCGACGAGCGTGCCAAATCTGTATAGACGCTCTCCGGTGTGGGTGCTGTGCTTGCCCCAGTGCCTGTCCGTTCGGGGTATAGTTGCGTGCGGACATCGTGAGGCAAGACGTGCGTAGGGGGGGAGCTGCGGTGCAAGCCAATCGGTTGATCTCCGGCTATCGCGTATCGACCGTGAGACTGCCGGAGGAGCCTCATTTGGGGGAGCTTTCGGCGTGGCATCGATGGGGTGTCGCGATGGCGCGTCATCGTCGCGCCGTACTGTTCGCCTGGGCGCTCGCGCTTGCCGTTTGCTCGGTGCTGTACCCGACACTCACGGAAGTCCTGAGCGCACCTGACTATGCGGTAGACAACAGTCAGTCATCGAAGGTCGAAGCTCTGCTCGAACAGAGCCTTCGCGGCGCCGGGAGCGAGCTGGACGCACTTGTCTTCTACTCGCGCGATCATCGTGTCACAGATTCGGCGTATCGTGCCGTTGTCAGGAGGGTCCTGCGCGCCACGCGCTCTCAAACGGGGGTGACAAGCGTTATCGGGCCCTACGGCGGCCGAGGGGTCCGAGCGGTGATCTCCACCGACAGGCGAGCCGCTGTTGCGCGAGTCGCGCTGGGAGGTGATCCCCGTACGCGATTTAAGAACGCTGCCAAGTTGCAGCAGGCCATCGCCCGCGCCAGCGGTGGAGGGGTGCAGGCGTGGCTAACTGGCTTTTCGTCGTTTAGCAAGGACCTGGCGCAGGTCGAGACTGCCGACGCGGAGCGAGCAGAGGCAATCGGGGTGCCGGTGGCGCTTGTAATCCTGTTGGTCGCTCTTGGTGCACTCGCCGCTGCGTCGATTCCCTTGCTGCTGGCGGGAGCCAGCTTGCTTCTTACCTATGGCCTCATTGCCCTGCTGGCAAGGGTGCTCAATTTCGACGTCTTTCTACTCACGATCGTGACGATGATCGGCGTGGGGATTGGCATCGACTATTCGCTGTTCATCGTCAGTCGCTTCCGCGAGGAGCTCGCGCGGTGCCCGCCGGCGCCCAGAGCCGAACGACGAAGGATCGCCGATGCGGTGGGTGCGTCGATTGCGACCTCTGGCCGCACGATCATGTACTCAGGCATCATCGTTGGGCTGTCGCTGACCTCGCTTCTCGTGGTGCCGGCAGCCGTGTGCAGGGAGTTTGTAATTGGCACGCTGATCACCGTGAGCTGTACGGTGGGCGCAGCGCTCACGCTGTTGCCGGCGATGCTCGCGCAGTTTGGCACGAGCATCAACGCCGGTGCGCTGCCGGCGCGTTTGCAGCCTGCGGAGGTCAGGCCTGACATCGCGGAGGGAGAGGGCGGTTGGGCCAGATGGGCGCTCGCGGTCATGCGACGGCCGATCGCCGTCGCGGGACTGCTCTCGATCCTGCTGATCGCCTCGATGGCTCCGATACTCGGTATGAGGTATGGGATCAACGTCGCCTTCGACTCGCTTTCGCAAACCCCGTCGGGGAAGGGCGCGCAGGTGCTGACCCACTCCTTCACACCGGGTCTGGCGGGCCCGATCGACGTTGTGGTAACAGGCGCGGCGTCTCATGGCTCCAAGCGCTCGAATCTTGCCGCGGCGCGGCGGGGGGCCCGCTTGCTGGTCACAGATCTGCGCCGCGATCGACGGGTCGCGGACCTCACGCTGACTCCGTATGACGGTCGGGTACTGCTCACGGTGACGCCGTCGGTTTCGGTGGACTCCCCCGCTGCCTACGCGCTCGTAAGGCACATACGCGCTATACCCACGCACGGGGCGCACGGTCGAGCAGGCTCGACCGTGCTGGTGGGCGGCTGGACGGCACAAGCAGTCGACGCGTCGAATGTAACCACCGGCAAGCTTCCCGAGGTGCTGGCGATCACGCTGAGTCTGGCGCTCCTGTTCCTGCTGGTCGTGTTCAGAAGCGTGGTGCTGCCCGTCAAGGCGATTCTCATGAACCTGCTTGCGACGGGCGCCACGCTTGGACTCACCGTCCTGATCTTCCAGGACGGCCATGGCGAGCATCTCTTGGGCTTCATAAGCCCGGGATTCGTTCAGGCCTACCTGCCTATGTTCCTGTTCGTGCTGCTGTTCGGCCTGTCGATGGACTACGAGGTGTTCCTCATACGTCGCATGCAAGAGACCTGGCGTGGGACCGCTGACAATCGACTGGCGGTGGCGTCGGGCGTGGAGCACACCGCCCGCCCGATCTCGGCGGCGGCGGCGATCATGGTGGCCGTGTTCGGCAGCTTCATGACCGCCGATATTCTTGAACTGAAGCAGTTCGGGTTCGCGCTGGCCGGTGCCGTGGCGATCGACGCCACGCTGATCAGGCTGGCCCTGGTTCCAGCCCTGATGTGTCTGTTCGGAGATCGCAACTGGTGGTTGCCGACGAGCTTGGGACGTTTGTTGCCGCGCCTGGAGCTCGACTGAGGATGATCCTCGCGATCGACCAGGGCACCACCGGCACGACATGCATAGTGTTCGACGAGCGGGCTGAGCCCGTTGGTAGGGCCTACCGCGAGTTCACCCAGCACTTCCCGCGGCCCGGCTGGGTGGAGCACGACGCGGGCGAAATCTGGAAGGTCACCCAGACGGTGGCCGGTGAGGCTCTGCAGGATGCCGATGTACGCTCCGGCGATCTGGTGGCGGTGGGCATCACCAACCAGCGCGAGACCGTGTGCGTGTGGGACCCGGCAACGGGCGAGCCGCTGCACAGGGCGATCGTGTGGCAGGACCGCCGCACGGCCGAGCGTTGCGAGGAGCTGCGCGCCGCCGGCCACGAAGAGCTGGTGCGTGCGCGCACGGGGCTCGTGCTGGACCCATACTTCTCGGGCACGAAGATCGAGTGGCTGTTGCGCAATGTGGAGGGGTTGCGCGAGCGAGTGCGAGAGGGACGGGCTGTGTTCGGCACGATCGACGCGTGGCTCATGTTCAAGTTGTGCGGCGAGCATGTGACAGACGCTTCGAACGCATCGCGCACGATGCTCTTCGATATCGCAGCCGGCTGTTGGGACCAAGAGCTGTTGGCGTTGCTAGATATCCCAAAGCGGGCGCTCCCGCGTGTCGCTGCAAGTGCGGGCATACTCGGGACCACACGCTCTGAGACGTTGCACGGCCACGTCGTGCCGGTGGCGGGTGTGGCCGGCGACCAGCAGGCCGCCCTGTTCGGTCATGCGTGCGTGGACCCCGGCATGGGCAAGAACACCTATGGCACCGGCTCATTTGCGTTGCTCAACGCTGGCTTTACGGCTCCGGCACCCGAGCCCGGGCTGCTGGGCACAGTCGCCTGGGGAATCGGCGGGTCCACCGGGGACTCCGTCGGATCACCGGTTTCGCAGGCGGTGCCTGCCGCTGATCGGTCGACGACATATGCGCTCGAGGCGTCCATCTTCGTGACCGGCGCCGCCGTACAATGGCTGCGCGACGGTCTCGGGGTGATCGAGCGGGCGAGCGACACAGAGGCGCTGGCCGCTTCGCTCGACGGTAACGACGGCGTGTACTTCGTGCCGGCGCTAACGGGACTGGGCTCCCCTCACTGGGATCCCCACGCGCGCGGCACGATCGTTGGGCTCACGCGCGGCACGGGTCGAGCACATCTGGCCCGCGCGACGCTGGAGGCGATCGCATACCAGAGCGTGGACGCGCTGCGGGCAATGGGAAAGGTCTCGCGGGAGCCGCTCAGCGAGCTGCGCGTCGACGGTGGCGCTACCGCCAACGCCTGGCTGATGCAGTTCCAGGCTGACGTGCTCGGTGTGCCGGTGGTGGTTGCGGAGATCGCCGAGACGACCGCGCTCGGCGCCGCCTACCTGGCCGGCGTGGGGGTCGGTGTGTGGACCGTCTCCGACGTGCGCGACGGCTGGCGCGAGGGCGCCCGTTATGAGCCGCGCATGAGCGAGGACGAGCGCGAGGCATTGCATGCCGGGTGGGTCGACGCGCTTTGGCGTGCACGTTCTTCCCCGAAATAGAAAGCGGACACGAGTTGCGCGTAACTTTGCCCCGTCGGCGATGTAGAGCAATTAGATGAGCGAGCTGGCCCCGATGCGCGAACAGGTCTACACCGACCCGCGCCCCAAGGAGTACTTCGACCGCTTCCACGAGCGTGCACGCACACGTGAACCGGACTGGGCGTACGAGCTGGTGCGGCTGCTCACATCGCTGTACGCCTACACCTTCTTCAGGGCGCGGCCGATCTCGACCGAGAAGGTCCCCGGATCGGGCGCGGTGATCCTCGCGCCCAACCACTTCAGCTTCATGGACCACTTCCTGATGGGCTGCTACATCCGCCGCAAGGTGCGCTTCATGGCCAAGTCGCAATTGTTCAGTGGGCCGATGAAGTTCATCTACACCCACGGTGGCGTGTTCCCCGTGCGTCGCGGGGCGCGCGACGAAGAGATGTTTGTCACCGCCAAAGCCATCCTCGAGCGCGGCGGTGCGATCACGATGTACTGCGAGGGTGGGCGCTCGCGCGACGGCAAACTGGCCGAGCACGCCAAGGCGGGCATCGGGCGCATCGCGCTTGAAACGGGTGCGTCGATCGTGCCGATCGCGATCCACGGGTCGAGCAAGATCCGCAACTGGAAGCGCCTGCAGTTCCCGAAGGTGACCGTCCAGTACGGCGATGCGATCCGCTTCGAGCCGGTCGAGAACGCCACCCGCGAGCAGCAGCAGGCGGTGGCCGAAGAGGTGCTGAGCGAGATCAAGGCGCTGTACAACGGCCTCGAGGAACACGGCCGCAAGGGCGCCCTGCGCCGAGCGCGGGAAGCGCGTCGGGCTGAGCGCCGCGCCCGCGTGAAGGGCGCGGCGACAGCCTCCTAGACTCGGATGGCCGGGGTAACCGGCCATCGGCTGGGTGTGGCTAAGACGTCATCCCGACGAACTGCCCGCCGGTGACGTTGAGGACCTGGCCGTGCACGTAGTTGGACCACGGCGAGCACAGGAAGAACACGCCGCCTGCCGCCTCCTCGGGCGTGCCCGGACGTCCGAGCGGGATCAGCATCGAGGCCATCCCGCGCATCTGCTCGGGGATGCCCAGCTGGACCTTCTCGCCGCCGATCTCCATGGTGTTGTCCTCGACCTTCGCGGCCGTCAGGCGCGTGTCGATGAAGCCGAAGGCGACCGCGTTGACGTTGACCTTGAACTGACCCCACTCCTTGGCGATCGTCTTGGTGAGGCCCACCACGCCCGACTTGCCCGAGGAGTAGTTGGCCTGCCCGGCGTTGCCCATCGTGCCGGAGATCGAGGAGATGTTGACGATCTTGCGGAACACCTCGTTGCCTTCCTCGCGCTCCTTCTTGGCGGGCTCGCGCAGGTGCGGCGCGGCGGCGCGGATCACCTTGAAGGGCACGATCAGGTGGATGTCGAGCATCGCCTGGAACTGCTCGTCTGACATCTTGTGGATCGGCGCGTCGATCGTGTAGCCGGCGTTGTTGACGATGATGTCGATCTTCCCGAACGCGTCGATCGCGCTCTGCACGAGCTTCTCGGGCGCGTCGCCCTTGGTCAGGTCGCCCGAGAACACGGCGGTCTCGCCTGAGATCTCTTTGGATGCCTGCTCGGCGACATCGCCGTCGAGGTCGTTGATTAGAACCTGCGCGCCCTGCGCGGCCAGCAGCTCGGCCGTCGCGCGTCCGATGCCGCGCGCCGAGCCGGTCACGATCGCGGACTTACCGTCGAGTACTCCCATGGCTATTGATTCTCCTTGTAGTGGTCGGTCGCGAGAGGTTATCCGCCTGGCCAAACCCATGCTCTCCCACAACCTCTCCCACACCCGCCTCTCGCGAAGCGCGAGGCGCAGCTCCCGCTCAGATGAGGTGCAGCTCCTCCTCAGCCCGGCGTCAGCCGGTGATCGTGCCGAAGTCCTGCGTGTACATTCCGCCTGCTTGACCGTTTGACATCGACAGCGGCAGCTCCGGATCGACGCCGACGCCCGTGTAGCGGAAGGCTTCATCGAGGATATTGGCGCGGTGGCCGGGGGACTGCATCCACGCCTTCACGATCGCGCGCGGGGTTCCGAGCCAGAGCGTGCCCCAGGCGATGTTCTCGCCGAGCGTGTAGCCGACGTTGCCGTTGGGGATGAAGCCGCTGGCTTCGATGCGCATCAGCAGCGTCTGCCCCGTGGGACTGGTGTGCGCGAAGTAGTCGTGCTCGTCCATGTCGCGCGAGTGGCCCGCCGCGGCACTTGCCAGGCGGGGGTCTTCGATCAGGGCCGGCTCGCCGAAGCGGATGCGTTCGTCGTTGACGAGACACAACGTGGCGGCCACGACGCTTGCGATGTCACTCCCGTTGGGGGTGAGGTTGGCGTTCGGGCATTCGTCCGCGGCGGTTGCGGGACGCATCCTGCGCGCGTGGTGTGCGGCCCGCTTGTGGACGTGATGCTTGCGCTTGTGTTTGCGCCCGTGTTTGGACGCTTTGCGTGGGGCGCGATGGATCCGCAGGTGCCGGACGTGCACGCTCTCGCCGCGGGAACGCGTGCCTGAGGCGCCTGCCCTCACGGGCAGGGCCAGCACAAGCGCGGCCATCGCGAGTGCGAGAAAGAGCCTCAAACAGCGATACACGCTCTCTGCATCGGCAGGATCGCGCGCGGATTTGAGTCTTGGGCTCGACTACAAGACGAATGTTTGCCGGGTTGGCCCTATCGCGTGGAGTCCAACGTTCCCTGGCGTCGGTCAGATGGCGTCTGCCCGACGCCAGGGAACGTCAAGGCTGGCCGTCAAGCGTCGGTAGGGTCTCGTCGGCCGGCAGGATCCTGAAGCTGTCCGCGCCGGCTGTCAGCGGCTGCACGGCGCGGAAGTGGCGTTCGTCGAGCGTGGCGATGCTGGTCGTGTCAAGGCGTGCCGCGAGTGCGATCAGCGACGCGTCGGTGAGGCCGAGGCCGATCGACTCGTATAGGCGCGTGGCCTCGATCGTCTCACGCAGCGCCGAGCGCCACCATTCGACCGTATAGGCGCCGTCCCGGAAGTCCTCGCGCAGCGCCCGCGCGGCGGCGGAGCCGCCCCTCCTGGGGACCAGATAGTCCAGCTCGGCGAGCACGAGCGGGGTGGTGCACAGCTCGTCTCCTACGCTCTCCATCCACTCCCGCACGCGCTCGTGCTGATTGTCGTTCCGGTCCATCAATGCGAGCACGATTGAGGTGTCGAGGACGATCAATCTTCGCCGAACCCCTCGAGGTACTTGTCCACGTTGGTGGAAAGGTCGCCGGGGCCGGAGAACAGCGCGACCGCCCGTGGGCGCGGGCGGATGTCGGCCGCCGCGGTGAGCGCCGCGCGTATTAGCGCGGCCTTGGTCGTGCCCTCGACCGCGGCGCGACGCTCGAGCGCGCGGTCGACGTCGGGGTCCAGGTAAATGCTGGTCTTCTTCACGGGTAGGCATTATACCACCTACCACCTACCACCCGCAACTTTTGCAGGTAAGTGGGGAAGTTGTTGTGGCGATCGATTTGCGCAGGGACCACTCACCTTCATCCGACCGCCCACCCGAAAAAAGGACGCTCGGTTGCGAGCGGTGGCAGGTTAAGCCGTAGCGGGCATCGACCTACAAGCCCAGCAGTCGTCCCAGGATCTCGCGCATGATCTCATCCGAGCCGCCGCCGATCGGCCCCAGGCGCGCGTCGCGCGCGGCGCGCTGGGCCCAGTGCTCGCCCATGTAGCCCATGCCGCCGTGGATCTGCAGGCACTCGTCCATCAGCTCGAAGGAGGCGCGCTGGGTCATGAGCTTGGCCATCGTCACCTGCATGATCGGTTCCTCACCCGCGACGAAGCGGCGCAGCGCGTCGTAGGTGACGCAGCGCGCGGTGTAGGCGCTGGTGGCGAGGTCGGCGAGCTTGTGCTTGATCGCCTGGTGCTTTGACAGCGGGCGCCCGAAGGTGGTGCGCTCGCGCGCGTACTCGGCGGTGCGTTCGTAGGCCAGTTGCATCGCGCCAACCGTGCCCAGTGCCATCGCGAGGCGCTCCCACTGGAAGTTGGCCATGATCAGCTTGAAGCCCTCGTGCAGCTCGCCGAGCAGGTTCGCCTCCGGCACGAACACGTTCTCGAAGGAGATCGTGGCGGTGTCCGAGGCGTGCCAGCCGAGCTTCTCCAGCTTCGAGGCACTGACGCCCTCGCCACGATCGATGATCAGGAACGAGATGTCGTGGTGGCGGGAGGGTGGGGTGGGCGGGTCTTCATTCTTGGTCTTCACCGCTGTGACCATGAAGTGTGCGCGCACACCGTTGGTGATGTAGGTCTTCTCGCCGTTCACCACCCAGCCGCCGTCGACACGCTCGGCCTTGGTGCGCAAGGCGGCCACATCCGAGCCCGCGTCGGGCTCGGTGATCGCGAGCGCTCCGATCTTCTCGCCGCGAATCGCGGGCACGAGGTACTGTCGCTTGTGCTCGTCGGTGCCGAACTTCCAGATCGGAGGCGTGGCGATGTTGACGTGCGCGCCGATCCCCGCCGCGGTGCCGCCCGAGCCGATGCGCGAGAGCTCCTCGACGAGCACCGCCTCGTGCAGGTAGTCGCCGCCTTGGCCGCCCAGCTCGGTGGGGTACTTCAGTCCGAGCAAGCCCTGTGCGGCGAGCTTCGGGAATATCTCGTCGGGAAACCAACGCTCGGCCTCCCACCGCTGCGCGTGCGGAGCCAGCTCGCGCTCGAGGAATCCCCGAACCGACTCGCGAAGTGCCTCGTGCTCATCTGTGAAAGGGGGAGTGGGGGTCATTTTGCTGTTCCGACCGGTACATGTACCGGTCGGCCCGACGGTGCATGCACCGTCGGGACCAGGCCCACATGTGGGCCTGGTTTCCTATGAATATTTAAAGGCCGTAAGACCGCCCGATCACGTCCAGCATGATCTCGTCGGTCCCGGCGCCGATGCGGTTCAAGCGCGAGTCCCGCCACGCGCGCTCCACGCCATACTCCTTCATGTAGCCCGCGCCACCGTGGATCTGGATGCACTCGTCGGCGACTTCCACGGCGATGCGCGAGGCGTGCAGCTTGGCCATCGAGATCTCGCGTACGGGGTACTCGCCGTTGGCAAAGCGCCACGCGGTCACGTACACCATCTGGCGCGCCGACTCGATCTTCGTGGCCATCTCGGCGAACTTGTGGCGGATCACCTGGAATTTGCCGATTTCGCGACCGAAGGCTTTGCGCTCTTTGGCGTACACGAGCGTGCGATCGAAGCATTTCTGCGCACCGGCGACAGAGCCCGCGGCGCCGATCAGGCGCTCGCCCTGGAGCTCCCACATGATGTGGTAGAAGCCCTTGCCGACCTCACCCAGCACTGCAGTCTCGGGCACGCGCACGTCCTGGAAAGCAAGCAAGGCCGTGTCGGAGGCGTGCATCCCGAGCTTCTCGAGCTTCTTCTCGCGGATCACCCCGGGCGCGTCCATCGGCACGAGAAACAGCGTGAAGCCGCCATAGCCGGCGTCGGGGTCGGTCTTCGTTACGAGCACGATCACGTCGGCGCGGTGGCCGTTCGTTATATAGGTCTTCGAGCCGTTGATCACGTACTCATCGCCGTCCTTGACCGCGCGCGTCTTGATGCCCGCCACGTCCGAGCCGGCGTCGGGCTCGGTGATGCCGATGCACAGGATCTTCTCGCCTTTGATCGCGGGCACGACCCATTCCTGCTTCTGCTGCTCTGAGCCGAACGCGAGGATCGGGGGCATCGCCATGTCGGTGTGCACTGCCACGCCCATCGCCAGTCCGCCGGAGTTTGCGCCCGTCATCTCCTCGCCCAGCACGAGGCTCGTGAAGTAGTCGCCGCCCTGCCCGCCGTAGGCCTCGGGCTTGTCGAGGCCGAGTAGGTCCAGCTCGCCCATGCGCCTGAACACCGAGTCGGGGAACGTCGTCTCCTCCCACTCCATCGCGTGCGGCGCCAGCTCCTTGCTGACGAAATTGCGGATCGACTCGCGCAGCTGTTCGTGCTCGTCGGTGAAGATGAAGTGCTTGCGCTTGCTCTGATGATCGGGCTTCAAGACGGTGTCGGTGGCGGCCATGGCTCTCCTTGTTCGGCTGGGCAGCCAAACGCTAACGCAAGGCAGGTTAGGATGCGCGCACTGTGTCTGAGGAAACGGTTCTATATGAGCTCGCCGATGGTGTCGCGACGATCACGCTGAACGAGCCCGCCACGCGCAACGCGCTGTCGGCAGAGGTGCTCGCCGGCTTGATCGTGTGCTTCGAGCGTGCGCGCGACGACGACACCGTGCGTGTGGTCGTGCTCGCCTCCTCGCACGACACGGTCTTCTCCTCCGGCGCCAACCTCGGCGGCTTCGCATCCGACGTCGCGCTCGTGCACAAGCACTTCGGCTCCGATCGCTTCGTCTCGCTGTTCAAGCTGATCGTCGGGCTCGGCAAGCCGACGCTGTGCGCCGCGCGTGGGCACGTGCTCGCCGGGGCGCTTGGGATCGCGCTCGCCTGCGACTTGATCGTGGCCTCCGAGAACGCCACGTTCGGCACGCCCGAGATCAACGTGGGTGCGTTCCCGTTCATGATCATGGCGCTGATCTATCGCAACATCGGACGCAAGAAGGCCAACGAGCTGCTGCTGCTCGGCGAGCGCTGGTCGGCACAGGAGGCGCTAGCGGCGGGACTCGTCAACAAGGTCGTCCCGGCCGGTGAGTTCGATGCCGCGGTGCGTGAGTGGGCCACGAAGCTGGCGTCGAAGTCGCCCTTGATTATGCGTCTCGGCAAGGAAGCGATGCGCCGCCAGCTTGACATGCCGCTCGATGACGCATTGGATTATTTGCGCGCTCAGCTCACGCTCGCCATCTCCACCGAGGACATCGTGGAGGGCGTGACCGCTTTCTTCGAGAAGCGCGAGCCGCAGTGGAAGGGCCGATGAGCCACTCCCGTCAATTCGATCCAGGGCTGCGGAGACGGCTCCGAAGGGATGCATGAGGTGACCGAGCAAACGACATCGCTGCTGCGCCCGCTGGTCGAGGACCTGGCTGAGCGCCGCGCCAAGATCCGCCTCGGGGGTGGTCAGGAGAAGATCGACAAGCAGCACGAGAAGGGAGCGCTCACCGCGCGGGAGCGGATCGCCTTGCTAGTGGATGAGGGCACGTTCGTCGAGCTGGGCATCCACGGCAAGCCCCACACCTCCCAGCGCGCGATGGACGGCGTTGACGCTCCCGCCGACGGTGTGATCACCGGTTACGGCAAGGTCGACGGCCGTCTCACGGCCGTCTGCGCCTATGACTTCACCGTGATGGCCGGCTCGATGGGGATGACAGGCGAGTTCAAGGTCACGCGCCTGCGCGAGCTGGCCCTGACGAAGCGCATCCCGTTCGTGTGGCTGCTGGACTCCGCCGGCGCGCGTGTGCAAGAGGCGGCAGGAGCGATGTTTGCCGGCTCGGGCCACCTGTTCCGCGAGGAGGTGATCATGAGCGGCGTGATCCCGCAGGTCGCGGCGCTGCTCGGGCCGTGCGCCGCCGGCACCGCCTACATCCCCGGTCTTGCCGACTTCGTGCCGATGGTCAAGGGCCGCGGCTCGATGGCCCTGGCCGGACCGCACCTGGTGCGCGCAGCCGTTGGTGAGGACGTCACCCAGGAGGAACTGGGCGGCTCGCGCGTGCACTGCCGCAAGTCGGGTGTCGGCGACATGGAGGTTGTCTCCGACGAGGAGTGCATCGAGCGGATCAAGCAGTACCTGTCCTACATGCCGCAGAACTGCGAGTCGCCCGTGCCGATCCGGCCAGTGTCCGACCCGATCGAGCGCGGTGACGAGCAGCTGCTCGACGTGCTGCCCGAGTCCAACCGCAAGCCATATGACATGTATGAGGTGATCGAGCGGATCGTGGATGACGGGGAGATCTTCGACATGAAGGGCCAGTGGGCCAAGACGATCATCACCTGCTTCGCGCGCTTCGGTGGGCGGCCCGCGGGGATCGTCGCCAACCAGCCCAAGCAGCTCGGCGGCATCCTCGACAACGACTCCGCTGACAAGGCCGCGCGCTTCGTCAACCTCTGTAACGCGTTTGGAATTCCACTGGTATTCATCCAGGACGTGCCCGGCTTCATGGTGGGCACCAAGGTCGAGGCCGAAGGCATCATTCGCCACGGCGCGAAGATGCTCTACGCCGTGGCCAACGCCACTGTCCCCAAGATCACCGTCATCACACGCAAGGCCTATGGCGCCGGCTACTACGTGATGTGCGGGCGCGCGTACGAGCCCGACCTGATCGTGGGGTGGCCGAGCGCCGAGATCAGCGTGATGGGGGCGGAGGGAGTGGTCGAGATCGCGTTCCGCAAAGCGGTGGACGAAGCCGAGGACCCTGAGGCCAAGAAGGCCGAGCTGATCGAGAATTTCAAAAAGATGTTCGACGTGTACATCGCCGCCGGCAACGACCTGGTCGACGACGTGATCGACCCGCGCGAGACGCGCGCCACGATCTGTCGTGGCCTGGAACTGGCCGAGGGCAAGAGGATCGAGCGGCCATGGAAGAAGCAGGGGGTCGTGCCGGTATGACCACCCCGACGGCAGGCCGTGTAGCGCGGCTTGAGCGTCCGGCGGCGTCTGGCGTCGTCAACAAATCTTCAGCGAAGGACTTGACACCTGAGCAGCACTGGTGTACAGTCATGCCTCCACTGGTATCCGTAGACGGTGCCGGCCGGGAACATAAGGTCGGGTTTGGGTCGGTCTCTGTGGTCGACACCAACTTGTTTTGACGGGGACCTTGGGAGAGGGACCGGGTCGCACTTCTTAGAGGGAGTTGTTTTTCGCGTGTATTCATTGGGGAATAACGTGCTTGGGAGTCCGTGTGCTCACGGGGCTGGCGTAATAGGACGCGTCAGCGTCGCTGACGCGTCTCTCTCTCTCTCTCTCTCTCTGGGCCAGCGGCCTTCTAGGCGCTAGCTCTCTTCGCCGCGGCGAAAGCCCGCGGTTCGTCGGGCGCGGAGCCCGGTTTGGCCTCACACGTGTGAGGGCGTGGTGAGATGGCCGCTACCGGGCGAGCAAGCGGTCCTGTTCGCGACGTCGGTGCGCGTGCGCCGCATGCCTATAACGGTGCCACCCGCGCGCAGCTCGCGGATCTCCAGCGCGCGCGGATCTTGTCGGCCATGTTCGAGGTTGTTACTGAGCGGGGGGCGGGCAACGTGACCGTTGCGCACGTGACTGAGCGCTCGGGTGTGTCGCGCCGTACGTTCTATGAGCTCTTCGAGGATCGCGAGGGTTGCTTCCTGGCGGCGTTTGAGCAGGCGCTCGAGTTCGCATCGGAGCGCGTGCTTCCTGCGTGTGAGTCACAGGGCAGGTGGCGTGAGCGGATCAGGGCAGCGCTGAGCGCATTGCTGATGTTCCTCGACGAGGAGCCTGTAGTCGGCCAACTTTTGATCGTCGAGTCGTTGTCGGGCGCTGCGGCGACGCTGGAGCGTCGCCGGCAGGCGATCGCGCGGATAACGAGCGCGATCGAGGGGGGCCGTGAGGAAGCGAAGGCCGCGGCGCCTGTACCCCTGACGGCGGAGGGGATCGTCGGCGGGGTTCTCAGCGTGATCCATGCGCGCCTAGTGGAAGCGGATGCCGGTCCGCTGGTCGGGCTGCTCAACCAGTTGATGAGCATGATCGTGCTGCCCTACCTCGGGGCCACCGCGGCGCGGCGCGAGCTCGATCGTCCAGCGCCGAGACCGGAGAGCCGTCGCAAGGCACAAGGCGAGCCGCTGCTGTCTGACCCCTTCAAAGACGCGGGTATGCGCCTCACCTACAGGACGGTACGCGTGCTGATGGCGATCGTCGATAACCCTGGTGCGTCGAACCGTTTGATCGGCCAGATCGCCGGGATCGACGACCAGGGCCAGGCCTCGAAGCTGCTCGGACGTCTGCAGCGGATCGGCCTCGTATCGAACACGGGCCTCGGCCCGGGTCAGGGCGCCCCGAACGCGTGGTCGTTGACCGACAAGGGCAGCCGAGTGGTTCACAGGATCCGCAGTCACACAGAAGGCTCCAAGTGAACAGGAGGCGAGTCGCATGACTTCTTCAAACTGGAAAACCGATAGGGGAGGGACCCACAGCATGTTCTCTGAGATACGCAGGCGAATGACGTACGCGAACGTCGCGATGACGCTCGCCCTCGTGTTCGCGATGAGCGGCGGGGCGTACGCGGCTGGCAAATACCTGATCACCTCGACCAAACAGATCAAGCCGAGCGTGCTCAAGGCGCTCGTGGGCAAGACGGGCAAGGCGGGCGCAAACGGCGCTCCGGGCCCGGCCGGCCCCGCCGGGCCGCAGGGGGCAGCCGGCCCCGCCGGTGCGTCGGGCGCGAAGGGCGAAACCGGCCTGCAGGGTCTAAAGGGCGAAAAGGGCGCCCCTGGCGCCAAGGGCGAACCGGGCGAAACGGGTTTTACTCAAACGCTTCCTGCGGGGAAGACGGAGACGGGTGCCTGGGGGCTTACCCCTTCGGCGGAAGGACTGGCGTCCGTCCCGATTTCCTTTAATATTCCACTGGAACAAGAACTGACTGCAGAACATGTGTTCTTTGTCGGCCCTACCGGCAATGGCGGCTCTGCCTGTCCAGGGACGGCGCTAGAACCTAGCGCTACTCCAGGGAATCTCTGTGTGTATGCAGCATCTGGCGAGACCGGCTTTCTCAATCTCAAATTCTCAGAAATCGTCGCGCTCAATGGTAAAAAAGGAGCGAGCAAGTCAGGAGCCTTGCTGACCTTTGAAGCTGAAGCTGAATCTGAAGCGCCGAGACTCGGCTACGGCTCGTGGGCAGTAACGGCCGCAGAATAGGCCGGCGGATTAGCGTGCGCTATCACCATCCCAGACGAGACAATCGAGGAGACATCAAAGTGAGACAGTGTATAAAGGCGATCTCGGTGACGCTGACTAGGGGTCAGCGCAGTGCCCTCGCTTTGATCTTTGATGTCTCTGCGGCCTATCGGGCTTCCGGGGAGATCATACGTCGTAGTGCCTCATCCCCCCGCTCATCCAAGGGACAGCTGGTTATGCTGAGTACGCTCTTGGCATGTGCTGTAGCCCTCATTGGTAGCGCCGCGCCTGCGTTTGCGGGAGCTCCTCCCACAATCAAAGAATTCGGCATCCAGGAAGAAAACGGTGCACGAGAGCTCTTTGCAACCAGGGCATTGATCTATGCAACAGTACAGATTGTCGAACCAAGTGAAGCCTATGAAGGGGATCTGCGCATCGAATACGCTGCAAGCGCCGAAGCCGGCATGAGCAGTGCCTGGAAGGTTGCACTGAGCGAGCCGGCGAGTGAAAAAGGGGGTTATGCGGGGGGTTTCCTCGCAGAATCTCTAATTCGTCACCTGCTCCCGGAAACAGAGTACTCCGCTCGTCTAGTCGTAGAAAACCGGTTTGGCTCTGTCACCAAGACGATTGAGTTTACTACCACGGCAGTCGGAGCACCAGAAGTCATTCAAGCGCCATGCGGCTCCGAATATGTCTTTGGGTCTCCGCGTTTGGCATGTGGCGTTGTCTCTACGGCTCTCGCAAATCTGAGGCTTCATATCGAGACTGACGGGGCAGCAGCAGAATATCACTTGGAATATTCGTCTGGATCCGGTGGGCCCTGGGTACCTTGCTCATCGGGTGCGACCGGATCGATCAGTGTCGCCGAAGAATGGGCTGAACCAAAATGTCAAATCACAGGTCTGGAACCCGAAAAGCAGTATTATCTTCGTGTCGTCGCGAAGAACGGCAGGGGCTCAGCCAGCGGAATCATACCGTTTGAAACCGCATCCGTCCATCCACAACTATCACAGCCGGAAGCTGCCATGGTGACCGGGACGTCGGTGCGTCTCAAGGGATTTATCGATCCGAAAACCTACGAAACGAGCTGGCGCTTTGAATACGCCACCGACAAAAATGGTCCGTGGATGGCGGTTACTGGAGGCGGTACGATCTCGCAAGCCGAAGCCGAAGCCGTGCCGTTTGGGGGACCGACACCTAAAGTGGAAGCTGAGCTGACGGGCCTGAGTCCATCCGAGACTTATTACGTGCGGCTTTTCGCCGAAAACTCAAAGGGAACGTCCACGTCGCAGCCGATCGAATTCGAAACCAACGGTCCGCCGCTCGTCGATACGTTTGCGACGCACGCGATCGACGGTGAATCGATGCGTGTCCTTGGCACCGTCACGCCGGACGGCACCGATACTCACTATCATTTCCAGTATGTGAGCCAAGAGCAGTTCGAAGCTCAGGGTGGTGAAGGCGGTTTTGCCAAGGCCGAAAGCACGCCCGAAGTCGACGCTGGCTCCGGCGAACGTACCGAAAGCGGTTATCCGACAACGTTCGTAGGTCAAGACCTTCCGGGTCTGCAGCCGGGCGAGACTTATGATTTTCGAATCGTAGCGTCCAGCTCGCTTCCGGGGAACCCTGTCGTGTATGGCGAAGTTCAAAAATTGACAGTGCCCGCTACGGAAGAACCTTTTGGTGAAGGGCAGAGCTCATGCCCCAACCAACAATTTCGTACGGGTCCTTCGGCGCAGCTGCCGGACTGTCGTGCTTATGAGCAGATCACGCCGCTGGACAAGGAAGGAGCCTTTGAACCCTTCAATGTTCTCACTGGCCTGGCCAAGAGTTCAGTGCGTTTCAGCGAAGATGGCAACGATTTCATGATAGAAGGCGAACACACTAATTGGGGATCGGGTCAGAGTCCATATTTCTTTTCGCGAACGACAGCTGGTTGGCAGATGAAGTCAGCTGCTCCTCAGCCGCAAACTGGGATCGATAAATATACTCCCGGTCTTACAAGTCCCGACCTGACCGACATGAGTCTGTCCTCGGAATGGTTTACGACGGGTGGGACGGAGTCACCGGACGTCGAATTCGAGGTGGGCCCTCCGGGCGGTCCGTATTCCACCGTCGCGACGATCCCTCGTGCACAAGTTAAAGGTGCTGTTGGGGGGGAGGAAGTTTGGGTTGCGGCCTCTGAAGATTTCAGCAAGCTGATACTTGAAGTCGAAGACCATGACCTCGTGGGGCAGACAGGAACGAAGAGCGGCAGCGATCTCTACGAATATTCCGAAGGTCAACTGCGTCAGGTGAATGTCTTCGATGGCGGTAAGACGATCGGCTCTTGTGGTGCCGAAATCGTGCGGGGCGGCGCCGAAGCCAATCGCAGCAGTCAAACACCTACCCTTGAGGCCAGTTATCGGTCTGTGTCCGAGGATGGCTCGCGGGTCTTCTTCGAAGCGGTGCCGGGCAGCAACTGCTCGGAAGCGAAGCATGTGTATATGCGTGTGGATGGCACGGAAACCGTCGATATCGGCGAATACACGTTTATGGCAGCGACCGCCGACGGGTCGAAGCTCTTGCTGGAAAAGCGTAACGGCGAAGCCCGCGAACTGTTCCTCTATGACACATCGTCACAGAGCGCCGAATTCCTGTTCGCCGCACACTCTGGATGGGTGGAGGTACCGACGATCTCCGAAGACTTCAATGCGATCTATTTCGGCGTCGACGAAGCTCTTCCAAATAGTGGGGCGCCGAGCGGCGGCGGTGTCTACCGCTTTGACATGACGACAAGAACGCTTCGTTTCATATTTGCTGGGAGCGACGGCTATGGGACAGGAGGAGGAAGTTCGTTTGCGCACACCGTTAGCGCTGATGGCCGTTACTATTATTTCGACGCGCGGGAAGTCTTTGCGGTCCCTGGAGGTGGAGAAGACCTCCGGCTGGCGACGACTGTATATAAGGGCAGGACATCTGAACAGCTCTATCGTTACGACAGCGTCGAAAATGCGGTGGAGTGCGTATCGTGCGCATCGCCGTTCGATCCAAAGCCAAAATTGGGTGTGGAAAACGGAGGCGGGTTGGCTGGAGGCGTTTCGCCCACTCTCGCCCCGATCACATCGGCAAATGGAGATTATGCGTTCTTCGATACGCCGGCGGCACTTGTACCGCAGGACCTCGACGGTGAAATACCGCCGCCAACGAGTACGGCAGCCCAGGGCCAGGAAGGGCAGTCGCCGTCATGGGATATCTATGAGTGGCGTAAGGCCGGTGTCGACGGGTGTACTCACATGCAGGGTTGCGTCAGCCTGATCACGCCCGGCACCGACGGAGTCTCGGTGTCGCTGATCGGAACGACGCCCTCGGGTAGCGACGTATTCTTCAACACGCATTCATCGTTGCTGCCCCAGGACAAGGATACTGCCGGCGACGTATATGACGCTCGCATCGACGGCGGCTTTCCCGTCGCGGCTTCTCCACTCGAATGTGAAGGCGACGCGTGCTCGACGCCGGCAAGCTCGCCGATCGACGCGACGCCGTCGAGCCTGACGTTCGCGGGCGAGGGGAACGTGATACCCCCGGTGCCGGTCGTGAGCGCAAAGGCGAAAGCGAAGAAGAAGAAGGCGAACAGGTGCGCCAAAGCCAAGAGGTGCGTCAAGAAGCGCAAGAGCAGGAAGATAAAGGTCAAGTCCCATAAGGGTGGTAAGCGATAATGATTCTCGATCTCCTGCGAGTTGTTGATGCTACACGGCAGGTCGGTAAGGTGAAAACTCTCATGGGCGCGTTCGTCTTGAGCGTATGTATGCTGACGGCCGTGCTCGTGCCTGGCATGGCCATGGCGATGCCCAGCGAAACGCCTTTTGAAATCGTGCCTGGCTCTTTTCGCTTGGTGCCGTCAACTGGTCAAGCCGCCGCGCATGAGGATCTGGTCACGTCGTTTGATTTTGCCCACAATGCGAAGGGCCAGACCTATAACGACGTGCGCAATATCATCGTCAACCTGCCTCCAGGTTTTGACGGCAACAACACGGCGGTGCCGACATGCACCCAAACGCAGCTGATTGGTCTTCAGCTGGAAGAAGGCAGCACGTGTCCGCCGGCGAGCCAGGTCGGCACGATCAGCCTCGATATCGTTGCCCTCGAATCAAAATCTGGGCCGGTCCTGGACACCTTCCCCGTATATAACATGGAAGTGACAAGCTACGGTGTCACGGCGGAGTTGGGTTTCAAGACGATCGCATTCTCCGCGACCCTGCTCGTGAGCGTGCGCCCGGGAGACTCGGGCCTGACGATCTCGACGCTGAACATTCAAAAGCAGGGCGAAGCCCACAATGTCACCGTCACGATCTGGGGGCTGCCAGCATCAAAAATCCATGACCCCGAACGCGGACAGGAATGCTGGACGATCGGGCCACCGTCGACGCTGAAATGCTTCAAAGGCGGCGAGAGCGCGAATTACCCCGTCAAGCCGTTCCTGTCGAACCCGACGAGCTGCGGGTCGTTCACCGCCACGATGAAGGCGGACTCCTGGGAGGAACCGGAAAACTGGTCTGAAGCGACCGATAGCGAAGTCGGCCCGATCGGGGAATGCGATCGTGTGCCGTTCAGCCCGTCGATCGAAGCGCAGCCGACGACGCGCTCGGCGGAATCGCCGACCGGGCTGAACGTGTCGATGCTCGTGCCGCAGCGCTGGGAAGAAGCGCTTGGCATCTCGACGTCGAATCTCAAGGACGTCAGGTTCGCGCTGCCCGAGGGCATGACGGTCAACCCATCGGCAGGATCTGGTTTGGGTGCGTGCACTCCGGAACAGTACGAATCGGAAACGCCGTTCTCGCCACCGGGCGCGGGTTGTCCACCTGAATCGAAGATCGGGTCGATCGAAATAGAAACGCCGGTGTTGGCAGAAAAGATCCTGGGCTCGGTGTATGTCGCCAAGCCCTACGACAACCCGTTCGACTCATTGCTCGGCTTGTATATCGTCGCGAAGAACCCAGCGCGCGGGATCATCGTCAAAGTCGCGGGGCAGATCGAACCGAACCCTGTGACAGGACAACTGGTCACGACGTTTGACAACAACCCCCAACAGCCGTTCAGTCGCTTCACGCTCAAGTTCCGGCCAGGAGCCACCGCACCCTTGGTCAGCCCAGCCGTGTGCGGGACCTACACCACAGAAGCCGACCTGGCGCCGTGGTCGGCGCCGCTGGAACCGCGCCTGGCGAGCAGCTCATTTGAAACGACCAGCGGAGTCCGCGAAGGAGTCTGTCCCTCCGGCGGCGTCCCGCCGTTCAAGCCGCAGGTCATCTCCGGCACGGAAAACAACGACGGAGGCGGCTATTCGCCTTTCTATCTGCGCATCCTGCGCGAAGACGGCGAACAGGAGATCACGAAATTCTCGACGACCCTGCCGCCCGGATTGACGGGCAACCTGACCGGCGTACCGTTCTGCTCGGACGCCGCGATCCAGGCTGCCAGGGAAAAGAGCGGCGCACGGGAGGAAGTCGAACCGTCGTGTCCGGCCGCGAGTGAAATCGGGCACACGATCGTCGAAGCGGGTGTCGGCAGCGTACTCGCGCAAACCCCCGGCAAGGTGTACCTGGCTGGCCCCTACAACGGCGCGCCGCTGTCGATCGTCTCGATCACGAGTGCCAAGGTCGGCCCGTTCGACCTCGGCACCGTCGTGATCCGCTTCGCGCTGGACATCAATCCGACCACCGCGCAGGTCGAAGTCAGCGGCGCCGGGTCCGACCCGATCCCGCACATCATCAGGGGGATTGTCGTGCACGTGCGCGACATCCGCGTCTACATGGACCGCCACGACTTCACCGTCAACCCGACCAACTGCAGTCCGCTCAGCGTCACCGACGCGATTACGGGCGCCGGCGCCGACCCCGCCAACCCCGCCGACCAGGACACGGTGAACGTCAACACGCCGTTCGAGGCCGCCGACTGCGCGAGCCTGCACTTCGCCCCGGTCTTCAAGGTCTTCACCTCCGGCAAGACATCGCGCTCGGGAGGAGCCAGTCTCAGCGTGAAGCTGACGATCCCCGGCGCGCAGGGCAGCAACTCGAACATCAAAGCGGTCAAGGTCGACCTGCCCAAGCAGCTGCCCTCGCGCCTGTCCACACTGCAGAAGGCATGCCCGGACCGCACGTTCGACGCGAACCCCGCGACATGCCCGGCGACGTCGATCGTGGGCCATGCCAAGACGTTGACACCGATCCTGCCGGTACCGCTGGAAGGACCCGCGTATTTCGTCAGCCACGGTGGCGCCAAGTTCCCCGAACTGATCGTCGTGCTGCAGGGCTACGGCTTCACGATCGACCTGCACGGCGAAACCTTCATCAGCAAAGCCGGCATCACGAGCAGCACGTTCCGCACCGTTCCCGACCAGCCCGTCACGAGCTTCGAACTGACGCTGCCCGAGGGCAGCGACTCGGCGCTCGCCGCCAACGGCAACCTGTGCAACCTCACGAAGACTGTGCTGGTCAAGCGCAGGGTCACGATCCGGGGCAAGGGCCACAACAAGACCGTTACGCGCAGGGTGCCGACGACACTCCAGGCCTCACTCACGATGCCCACCGCCTTCACCGCCCAGAACGGCGCCGTGGTCAAACAGAACACACCGATCACCGTCACAGGCTGCGGGAGGGCCAAGGGGAAGGTCAAGGCGAGCCGGCGCGGGAAGCGTCCCGGCAAGTGAGGCATTAGCGCGCTCCCTTGGGTGGTGGTATTCCCAACTGCTCGCAGATCGCTCGTGTGAGCCCTGGCCCGATCTCCTTATGTCGTGGCAAGGCCGATACCTCATTGCGCGCTCCGCGCCACTTCGCGTGCTTGGATCCGCCGATCTCGCGGCAACCGTGTTCGCGCAGGTGCCGTTCCAGGTCGCGTCGCTTCACGCGGCGGCGACGAAGCGCAGATGCTCGAGGTCGGCCGTCGAGGCCTGTCCGGCAAGCTCCTGATCCGGTGTGAGCACTGTCGAAAGTGCGTCGAGAACATTGATCCTTGCCTCAGCGCGTGTACGACCCTGGCTGAGCGCGCCTGGGACCTCCAGGACCCGCGCGACTATCCAGCCGTCCTCATCGGGCTCGTCAAAGGCGATCGTGAAGTCGATCGACGCTGCCATGCTCGCATCGTAGCGCGCATGTCCTGGCTCGGGCTCTGTACTCGCCGCGTTGTTCCTACGCAGCAGGAGCCGGGTCCTGAGCCCTCTGCCTTGATCTGCCATGCCTCTCAGGGGTGCCGCCGATCGCTATCCTTCGGCGCCTTGACTGGCCAGCCAATCTATCGAGCCTCGCTGACTGCCGGGCATCGCGTGGGTAGTGCCGGTATGACCATCCCGACAGCAGGTCACCGAGGGAACCCTTGAGCCTGGACGATCCCGTCGTCATAACGTGCTCGATCTCGGGCGTGATCGCCAATCGTGAGCAGTGCCCGGCGATTCCGTACACGCCTGAGGAGTACGGCGCCGAGGCCAAGCGCGCCGTGGACGAGGGCGCCTCGATGATCCACATCCACGCGCGCAAACCCGACGGCACGCCCAGCTATGAGATCGAGGACTTCTCCGCGATCACCGAGGCGATTCGCGGCGCCGTGGACGACGTGATCATCAATTATTCGACCGGCACGGTCGGCGTGCCCACATCGAAGCGGATCGACTACCTGCGCGCCTGCCGCCCCGAAGTCGCGGCGCTCAACATGGGCTCGATGAACTACGCCAAGTACTCGCGCACGCGCAAAGACTTTGTCTTCAAGATGGTCTTCCAGAACCCGTTCGAGGAGATCGTCGAGCTGCTTCAGGCGATGAACGAGCTGGGCATCAAGCCTGAGCACGAGTGCTTCGATATCGGACACGTCGGCTCGCTGGAGCCGCTGGTGGATATGGGAATTCTTGAGGCGCCGTTGCACGTGGATTGCATCATGGGCGTCGTCGGTGGCATCCCCGCGAGCGCCCGCAATCTCGCCGCGATGGTCGAGAACATTCCCGGCCTCAAAGCCTCTACTTCCCCCAATGCCGAAGGTGTTGGGGAGGGACTGGGAGGCTCCCACTGGGGGGTGATCGGCATCTCCCGCGAACAGTGGATGCTGATCGGCGCGGCACTCACACTCGGCGGTTCGATTCGGGCGGGTGTCGAGGACAATCTGTATCTGCCCGATGGGACGATGGCGCGGTCCAACGGCGATCTGATTGCCCAGGCGCGACGCATGACCGAGGACGTGGGACGGCGCCCGGCCACGGTTGCCGAGGCGCGCGGGCTGCTGGGCATCGCCTGATGGGTCTTCCCCTGGAGGGCATCCGCGTACTGGACCTCTCGCGGCTCCTTCCCGGAGGGTTCTGCTCACTGCTGCTGGCCGACTTCGGCGCGGAGGTGTTGAAGGTGGAGGACACGGGTGCGGGCGACTACATCCGCTGGGCGCCGCCGTATTACGAGGGAGCAGAGGACAGCGCGAAGTCGGCAATGTTCCTGTCGCTGAACCGCAACAAGCGCTCGATTCGCATCGACCTCAAGAGCGAGGCGGGCCGTGAGGTGCTGCTGCAGCTGGTGCGCGAATACGACGTGGTGCTGGAGTCCTTCCGGCCCGGCGTGCTGGATCGGCTTGGTGTTGGCTACGAGCGCATGCGCCAGGAGAATCCGGGGCTCGTGTACTGCGCCATCAGCGGCTATGGCCAGACCGGTCCCAAGCGCGATGCGTCCGGCCACGACATGAACTACCTCGGCCTGATCGGGCTGCTCGGGCTCTCCGGCGAGAAGGATGGGCCACCTGTTCAATCGGAGGGTCAGATCGCCGACCTCGGTGGCGGTGCATTGATGGCGGCCTTTGGCATCATGGCGGCGCTGCGCGAGCGCGACGGAGGGCCTATTCGTTCCTCACCAACACATCCCACCCCCGGAGGGGGTGGGGATTCGTCGGCCGCCCGAACTGGATCGGGCGAGGGACAGGCGGTGGACGTCTCGATGGCCGACGGCGCGCTGTCGTGGCTGGCGATGGTGGTCGGTCGTCACTTCGCCGACGGCGAGGTCCCCAAACGCGGCGAGCAGCTGCTGGCCGGCGCGGTCATCTGCTATCGGCCGTACGAGTGTGCCGACGGCTGGGTCACCCTAGGGGCTTTGGAGCCCAAGTTCTGGCAGGCGTGGTGTCGAGGCGTCGGACGCGATGAGCTGGTCGAGAAGCAGTTCGAGCGCCCGGGCTCTGAAGTACACGCCCAGGTCGTGGAGATCTTCAAGGCTCGCACGCGCTCGCAGTGGACGCAGTTTGCCGCCGAGCACGATTGTTGCCTGGAGCCTGTGCTCGAGCTCGACGAGGCACTGGGCTCCGAGCTCGTCCAAGCGCGCGAGATGGTGGTCACGCTTGACCAGCCTGGCGTGAGCGACGGCGTGCGTCAACTTGGGATCCCGGTCAAGCTCGATCGAACCCCGGGCGCTCACAACCGACTGCCCGGCCCCGCGCTTGGAGAGCACACCGAGGATGTTCTGCACGTCGCCGGCTACTCCGACGAGCAGATCGCGCAGCTGCTGGAGCAGGGCGCCGTTGCCGGCCCGGCGGGGGCTGCCAAGCAAGACTCGTTTCTTGCCTGACGACGCCGGCCGGCGCTATCATCGCAATATTGACTGACCAGTCAATCTATCCGAGGGCTGCCGCCGTTCAGCTGAATTCCGGCGCGGACGTGGAGGCCAACATAGCCGCCGCTGATAAGCACGTGCGGGCAGCCGCCGCCGGTGGAGCCACTTTGGTGGTGCTGCCCGAGAAGTGGACGGTCATGGGCAGTCCGGAGGATCTGCGCGCCGGCGCACAGCCGCTTGACGGAAGTGCGATCGCTTGGGCGCGAGCGACGGCAGCCGAGCTGAAGCTCGATCTGGTGGCCGGTTCGATGGCCGAGCGTGTCGCGGGACGCGAGAGGTTGTCGAACGCCTCCGTTCACATTGGCCCCGATGGCGAGATCAAGGCGGTGTATCGCAAGTTGCATATGTTCGACGTGGAGATCGAGGGCAAGCGCTACTGCGAGTCCGACACAGACGAGCCAGGTGAGGAGGTCCTCGTCAGCGAGCTGAGCGATGGCAGTAAGCTGGGCATGGCGATCTGCTACGACCTGCGCTTCCCCGAGCTGTTTCGCGTCTTTGCCCTGCGCGGCGCTCGCGCTGTGTCGTTGCCGTCAGCGTTCACGTTGCCGACGACGCGCGATCATTGGGAGGCGCTGATCCGCGCGCGGGCGATTGAGGACCAGGTGTTCGTCGTGGCTGCCAACCAGGTGGGAGAGCACCCCGGCGGCCACCACTCCGGCGGTGACTCACTGATCGTCGATCCCTGGGGCGGCGTGCTCGCGCGAGCGAGCGCCGATACGCCCGGGCATGTGGTCGCGGAGCTCGACTTCGGGTACCAGGACGACGTGCGCCGGCGCGTGCCGCTGCTCTCCCATCGCCGGCCACACATCTACTCTTCCTCCATCCCCGGTTACTCCGGGGAGGGAAGTACCCGCCCAGACGTCTACCCCTCTTCCCTCCCCGGAACCGGGGAGGGAAGGACCCCCACCGGGGGTGAGGGATGAGCTCGACGAGGGCCAAGGCCGTACCCGACCGCCGCCGCGCGATCCTCGACGCGGCCGTGCGCGTGTTCGCACGTCAGGGTTTTCATGCCTGTCGCGTGTCGGACATCGCCGACGAGGCCGGCGTGGCCTACGGCCTGCTCTACCACTACTTTCCCTCCAAGGAGGAGGTTCTCAACACGCTGTTCTTGGAGCGCTGGGGCGTGATGCTCGAGATGATCCGCGAGGTTGACCGCAAGCCTGTCCCGGTGCGTGAGAAGCTCGGCGCGATTGCCTCTTTCATCATCGACAGCTACCGCCACGACCCTGACCTGATGAAGGTCATCATCGTCGAGGTGACGCGCGCGGCCAACTCCTTCGGCCAAACGCACCTCGGCCAGATCCGCGAGGCGTACCGCCTGATCGGGGAGATCGTGACCAAGGCGCAGCAGGAAGACGTCTTCAAGGCCGAGATCGACGCGGAGTTCGCCGCGATGACTTTTTACGGAGCGATCGAGCAGGTCCTGACCGGCTGGATCTTCGGGCTGTTGCCGCAGAGCGACGAGGACCTGGAGCGAGCCAAGCAGCTGGTCGTCGAGACCGTCTGCGGAGGCCTGGAGGTCAGAGCTTGGAAGCCGTCACGATGAGGTTGTAGAAGATTGCCGGAGGTAGCCGCGACTCAAGCAGGGTGCGGTCGACCTTTTGCAACGCGAGGTAGCCGCGGTAGGCGTAGTTTCGCCACCCCCAGGGCACGTCTTCCGGGTGGGCGGTGGCCTCCAGCGTGCGGTTGGTCCAACCGAACCAGTTGGCGAGCAGCTCCTCGCCGGTTACGCGCACGTCGGTGAAGCCGGCGTCGCGCGCGAAGCTCGACAGTTCGCCGGGGGAGAAGGCATGTACGTCGACTAAGCCCTCGAGCGATGCCTCCGGTGCGCCACCGTCCGCCGGCGGGGCGGGACGCGCCCCGATCGCGCGGCGCCACAGCGGCGCGACGGCGCCCGCGGCGCGCTTGGGCACTTTCGCGAGCTGGTCGCCGTAGCGCGATGGCTCGCCCGCGAACAGCACAGTGCCGCCGGGGGCGAGCACGCGCGCGAACTCGCGAAAAGCCAGGGCCAGATCGGGGATGTGGTGCAGGATCGCGTGACCGATCACCAGGTCGAAGCTCGCGTCCTCGAAGGGTAGGCCCTCAGCGTCGGTGGGCACCGTTGTGACGTCGAGCCCGAGCCGCTGTGCGTTGGCACTCAGCGCCGCCAGCATTCCGGGAGAGATGTCGGTGCAGGTCGCCTGCCCGATCAGTCCGGCGAGCATCAGGTTGAGCGTGAAATAGCCCGTGCCCGAGCCGATCTCCAGGGAACGTTCGAAGCGGACGGGATCGTGGCCGAGCGCCTTGCGCACCTTCGATGTGACCTGCGCCTGGCCGACGTCGCCGAAGTCGATGCCCCACTTGGCGTCGTAATGATTGGCCGCCACGTCGTGGTAGCGGGTGTTGACGTCGCGGATCTCCTCCGCGTTGGTAAGGGATGTCACGCTCCGGCACCATATACTCGCGCGCCTTGTCTGTGTCTCTCTACGAGCAACGCGACCAGCCCGAGGGTGTGCCGCCGCTGGCCCTAACAGGGGAGCGCACGCTGCCGGACGTGCCTGAGGAGAACTACTGGTTCCGTCGCCATCTGGCCGTGTATGAGTGGATCGCCGCACGTGTGAGCGATCTGCGCGCGATCGACATGGCGTGCGGTGAGGGCTATGGCTCCGATGTGCTTGCTCGCAGCGCGGCGTCGGTTGTGGGGGTGGACGCCAACCCAGAGGCGCACGAGCACGCGCGCTTGCGCTATCAGATCCCCACCCGCCCGAATCTGCGCTTCGCGCGCGACCTCGTCGAGACGTTTCCCGAGCCAGCCGACGCAGTCGTGTTCCTGCAGACGATTGAGCATCTGCAGGACCCGGACGCTGTGCTCGCGCACTTTCGCTCATTGGTGAGCGAGAGCGGCGAGCGGGGCGTCGTGTTCGTATCCACGCCGAACGTGCTGACGCTTGCGCCGAAGGGCGCGCAGCGCTCGGACAATCCCTGGCACGTGCACGAGTATCGCTCCGGTGAGTTCGAACGGCTGTGTCGCGGCACGTTTGGCTCGGTCGAGATGCATGGCCTCTTCCACGCGCGCAAGCTGCACGTTCACGCACTCGCCCTGAAGCTCGGATGGGACCGGGTCCATCCGCGATTGCGTCTCACAAAGCCTTTCTACGGGTGGTTTACGCCGGCGATCGCCGCGAGCGACTTCGCGCTGAGGACGGCCGATGAATGCGATCTCGACAAGGCGCTCGACTTCATCGCCGTCTGTCGCCCGTGAGCGACAATCCCCTCATATCGGCCACGACCGCCACGCCGTGAGGTACACGCTCCAATTCTTCGTCCAACGTCTCATGGCCGCCAGGCCATGAGACGTTCCTCCCGCGCGGGGGAGCTCGCGATCGTCCTGCACACGCACATGCCCTACGTGGAGGGCTTCGGGACTTGGCCCTTCGGCGAGGAGTGGCTGTGGGAGGCAATCGCCGGCAGCTATCTGCCGCTGCTGGAGCTGCTCGACGAGGGTGCGCCGCTGACGCTGTCGCTGACGCCGGTGCTGTGCGATCAGCTCGAAGCGCCTGGCGTGAGTGGGCGCTTCGAAGCGTTCGTGGAGGAGGTCAGGCGTCGTACCCACGCCGAAGACATCGTCGGCCTGCGCAAGGGCGGTCACGAGACGCTCGCGCGCGAGCTGGAGCGCTCGTGGGGCGAGTACGAGCGGGCGCTCGAGCACTTTCGCGCTCTGGGCGGCGACCTGCTCGGCGCGCTCGAGCGCCATGCGCAGTGGACCTCATCGGCCACGCACGCGGTCTTGCCATTGCTAGCCACCGACGCGGGCGTGCGCGCCCAGGTGCAGACCGGCGTGGACTCCCATCGCGAGCGCTTCGGTCAGGGCTGGCAGGGAGGCTTCTGGCTGCCCGAGTGTGCCCACGCCCCCCACCTGGAGCCGCTGCTGGAGGAAGCCGGGGTGCAGACCACGTGTGTGGAGCTAACCAACCGCTATGGGCTTGGCGCGAGCGAGCACCTGCGTCCAATCGTGGGCGAGGCAGGCGTCGTGCTCGTACCGATCGACCGCGCCACGATCGCGCGCGTGTGGAGCGACGAGGGCTATCCGGCGCATGGCAGCTACCGCGACTACCACCACCATACGGTTCACCATCACAAACCGTGGGCCAACGATGGCAGCGCGTACGATCGTGAGCTGGCGCTCGGACGCGCGCGCGAGCACGCCAAGGAGTTCGTCGCCTGCACGATCGAGCGCCTGCGCTGCGCCAGCGAAACGCCGTCTGCCGAGGCAGGAGCGGGGGCAAGCTCAAATGGCTCGCCGCGCGACGGCGGTCTGGTGGTGTGCGCGTTTGACACCGAGCTGCTCGGCCACTGGTGGTATGAGGGCGTGGAGTGGCTGCGCGCGGTCGTGGAGGAGTGCACCAGGCAGCAACTGCCGTTGGTGCGCCTCGATGAAGCACAGGCGCTGCGCGACCCAGTGGCGGTGGACACCGAAGAGTGGAGATCGAGCACATGGGGCAAGCACGGCAACCTCTCCACCTGGTCGGCCCCGGCGGTATCCGACATGGCGTTCACCGCGCGCACCGTCGAGCTTCAGACCCTTGCTCGCGGAGCTGATGTGGATGCCACCGCGCTACGGGAGCTGCTTGCGCTGCAGGCCAGCGATTGGGCATTCATGGTCTCAGGCGAACTGGCAACGCTCTATGCGCGCGAACGCTTCGCGGGCCACGTGGAGGCGCTGGAGCGCCTCTTGACAGAAGGTCCTGATGGGAGTGAGAAGGCTCCGCGTAACCTTGCTGCGAAAGCCGATCCGAGGCTTCTATTCGGGCCATGAAGCGCGCGTCCCCCCGGACTGGGGGTTGACATGAGTTTCAGACTCGTGTATAACCAACCAATGACTCGGCGGCCCATTAGGGGTGTCGAGCAGACATAAGGTCGGGTTTTGGGTCGGTCCCTGTGGTCGACGTTTATCCGGTAGAGCAGGGCCCTTGGGAGAGGGACCGGGTCGTTTCTGAGAGGGAGTTGTATTCAGCGTGGTTTCTTTGGGGAATAACGTGATGAGATCGGCGTGTGCTCACGGGGCTGGCGTAATAGGACGCGTCAGCGTCGCTGACGCGTCTCTCTCTCTCTCTCTCTCTCTCTGCGACTCAAGCGCTAGGCCCCTCCGACCGGCCGAAAGGCCGGTCGGGATCCCCGCAGGGGGACATGGGGAGAGGTGTGCCGTTAGGCCCCTCCGTTCAGTCCCAACGGGCCGTTCGGGATCCCCGAAGAGGAGTTTGAGTAGGGCTGGACGTCTAGGCGCTAGCTCCCTTCGCCACGGCGATAGTCCGCGGTCTGCTGGTCATACCGGTCGGCTTGGTCACTCGCGCGTTGTAGACGCGCCTACAGCTGCTTGTTCTTCTACCGTCGCGTGCTGTGCGCCCACGACGGTTTTCTGCTGCCCGGCCGCGGGTGGGTCATTCGTGGATTGCTCTCAGGAGGAGATGGTGTGATGATCGCTCGTAGGCCGGTCTCGGCGACACTGGGATTGTTGTGCGTGTTGGTGTGTGTGCTGGCGGTTGGCGTGGTTCCCGCTGGGGCTGTGACGCAGTTCGGTAAAGAGGGCTCAGGTCCAGGGGAATTCGAGAATGCGTATG
This sequence comes from uncultured Solirubrobacterales bacterium, assembly GCA_963715765.1. Lineage (GTDB taxonomy): Bacteria > Actinomycetota > Thermoleophilia > Solirubrobacterales > Solirubrobacteraceae > Palsa-744. Next base: position 874,482 of record OY970270.1, on the reverse strand, counting down.
GTGTGGCTGTCGATCAGGCTGCGGGCGGCGACGTGTTTGTCTCCGATCGTATCCAGCCACGGGTAGAGAAGTTCGACGCGACCGGTGGGTTCTTGTCGGAGTTTGGTTCTCACCGCTTCGGTCCTGGTGAAGGCACCGGTCTTGGTGAATTCGAGGGGGCGCAGGGTGTTGCGGTCGACAACGAACTGGGCAGCCTCTCCTATGGCGACGTGTATGTAGTGGACAGGGGGAATTTCCGTGTGCAGAAGTTCACTGCGTCGGGGGAATTCCTGTCGATGTTCGGTGGGGGTGTGAATGAAAAAACGGACGGGGATGTGTGTGTCGTGGGCGAAGCTTGCACGACGGGTACTAGCGGCACGGCTGACGGTCAGTTCGAATGGTCTGATGAAGGTAGCTATATCGCGGTGGGCCCGGATGGGAGAGTGTATGTGGGCGACAAGGCGCGTGTGCAGGTGTTCGAACCTTCTGGTGTGTGGCGGGAAAACATTCCGCTGGCCGGCTTGTCCGCTACGGGCGAAGTGACGGCGCTGGCGGTCGACGGGTCGGGGGACATGTTCGTGAAGGACAGTCAAGCGGCCGGTGTGCGCGAGTTCGCGCCGGACGGCAGCGAAATGCTCACGCAGTTCGATACGGGCAGCACGACAGTCACGACGATTGCTGTCGATGGGTCGGGCGACCTGTTCGTGGGAGATTTGAGTGGTGGTTTTCATCTCTTGGAGTACGGTCCGGCGGGCAGCGAGGTAGCCAGCTTTGGTGCGAAAACGCAGAGCAACGGATTTGGTATGGCGTTCGCGGAAACTTCGGGCCAGTTGTACGTATCTGGCGTCTACGAAGGCGAACCCAAAATATGGATTTACAGTCCGCCGCTACCGGGACCGTTGCTGGAACCGGGCAGCGTTTCGGCGGCTCCGGGTTTGCGGGGGCACGCCACGTTTGAAGCGGCTGTCAACCCGGAGGGCAACGAAACGAAATATCGTTACGAATACGTCGATGAAGCACAGTTCCAGGCGAACGGTTTTGCGGGTGCTACGAGTACGCCTGAAGCGTCGATTGGCTCGGGCTTTGAAGCGCAGTCGGCAAGTGCTGCGGTGGAAGGTTTGATCCCTGGCGCTACCTACCGTTATCGTATCGTCGCGAGCAATTCGGCGGGTACGAGGACTGGGCCGGAACAGAGTTTTGAAGAGACGCCGTCCGCGCTGGTGGGTGGCCCGTGGGCCGCGGATGTGGCCTCGACTAGCGCGACGTTGGCGGCCAGCGTCGATCCGCTGGGGGCAAGCACTGAATATCGTCTGGAATGGGGCGCGAGCTCCTCATATGGTCATGTTTTGAGCGGGAATGTCGGTGAAGGCATGGGCGAAGTACAGCTCAGTTATCATTTGCAGGGACTGGCGGCCGACACGATTTATCATTATCGGATCGTGACAGTGAGCGAAGTCGGGACGATCGACGGCTCCGATCATACGTTTACGACGCAGCCGGCTGCGAGCGAACTGGCATTGTCCGATGGCCGGGCGTGGGAACTTGTGACTCCGCCGGATAAAAAAGGCGCGGTGATCGAACCGTTCGCGGCTCCGATTCAGGCTGCGAGCGATGGTAGTGGGATCGCGTATCCCGCCGAGGGCCCGGCGGTTGGGGAGGGGGCGCAAGGCAAAACTGTGGTGTCGATGGATCTGTCGCGTCGTGGCTCCGATGGCTGGGCTACCGCGGATATCGAAATGCCGCGTCGTAACGTGAATGAAGGCGAATCGGCGTTTGCGCTTACCAGTAGCGGTCAAGCGGAATACGGGCTTTTCTCTCCGGACCTGTCGTCGGTGGTCGCCGAACCCTCGGGTGATGCGACGCCGTTGTTGTCCGCGGAAGCGACGGAACGCACGTTGTATCTGCGTGATAACGAAAACGGGTCCTTTTTGCCACTGGTGACTCCGGCTGATGTTCCGTCGGGCGTCAAGTTCGGTGGGGAAGAAAGTGTCAGGTTCGGAGGCGGAGGCAATCTTTTTCAGCGGTTCATCACTGCTACGCCGGATCTGAGTCACGCGCTCTTTGAGTCGCCGCTCGCGTTGACCCCGGAAGCCGGCAGCATCCTCGGCTGTCTGAGCAGCGAGGAGTGCGGTTTGGAGAATATCTATGAGTGGGGCGGGGGTAGGTTGCAGCTCGTGAACATTCTGCCAGATGGCGAGCCGACGACACACGAACCAAAAGACCTTTATGGAGCAGTTGTCGCCGGTAGCCGGGGGGAACAGTATGGCTTGGCTGTTCGTCCCGTCTCGGCCAATGGTCGATGGGTCGCGTGGACATGGGGTACCACAGCCGAATTCGCAGCATACAAAGGTCTCTATGTTAGGGACATGGTCGCGGGGAAGACTTTTTCGGTTGGTGGTGCGCATGCTGTGTTCCAGGCGATGAGTAGCGATGGGTCGCGTGTCTTTTTTTTGGAAAACGGTGATTTGTACATGTTCGATACAGCCACAGATACCCAGAGCGATCTCACCGCGAACTATGGCGCCAGTGAAGTCAGCGCGGGTGTGCAGGAATATGTGTCCGACGTCAGCGAAGACGGCTCGCACGTGTATTTCGTGGCGACCGGCGTACTGGCTGATGGTGGTGTGAGCGGCGAGGACAACCTGTATCTGTTGCACTACACCGGCAGTGAATGGACGACCACGTTCATCGCTACGCTCTCCTCCAGCGACGAAAGAAGCTGGTATAGCCCGACATTTGGGGGTGGTGGCGTGGATTTGCTCGGGGTGAGTTCGCGCGTCTCTCCCGACGGCCGTTATTTGGCGTTCATGTCGGACCGGTCGTTGACGGGGTATGACAATCTTGACGCGAACAGTGGTCAGCCCGACGAGGAGGTCTACCTATACGACAGTGCCTCGGGCCGGTTGGTGTGCGCGTCGTGCAATCCGACGGGCGCACGTCCCGTGGGCATACATGAGTCGAGTGGATCAAAGCTGCTGGTGGATAAGTACGGGTTTTGGGAAGATCATTGGTTGGCCGGAAGTATTCCCGGTTGGGGTTATCGCGAAAATGAACGCGCGTTGTATCAGTCGCGTTATCTGTCTGATGACGGTCGGTTGTTCTTCAATAGCGAGGATGCGCTGGTGCCGCAGGACACGAATGGGCTCGAGGATGTGTATGAGTACGAGCCGCCAGCGGGTACCGGGATGACGGCGAGCGATAATTGTACGACGGTGAGCTCGGCTTTCAGTGAACGCTCCGATGGGTGTGTGAGTTTGATCTCTTCCGGTGCGTCTGGTTCTGAATCTGATTTCTATGACGCCAGCGAAAACGGCGATGACGTGTTCTTCATCACAGCGAGCCGTTTGACGGCCTCTGACTATGACAACACGTATGACGTGTATGACGCGCACGCGTGTTCTGCGGAAGTTCCGTGCGTGGTCGAACCAGTGTCGCCGCCGCCGTGCACGTCTGGCGATTCGTGTAAGGCGGCGCCTTCTCCGCAACCGGAAATCTTCGGTCCAGCGCCGAGCGCAACGTTCTCCGGGGTCGGCAATATCGTCGAAGAAGCAAAGGGCACGGTCAAGGGTAAGCAGAAGGCTAAAGCGAAGGCGAAATCAAAGAAGCATCCCAAGCACAGGAAACATAAGGCCAAAGCGAAGGCGAAGCGGGCGCGCGATGGTAGGGCGAGCGGGAAGGGTGGTGTGCGATGATCGCGCGTATCCTCAAGAAGAGCATGCTGGCGTGCCTGCTGGTACTGGGCTCGATGGTTTTCGTTGGTGTCGGTGAGGCTTCGGCGAGTTTGCCGTGGTGGCATGTGAACACGATCTCCGCGCCGGCCGTGAAGGCGGGCGATGAGAGTCAGATCGTGCTGGAAGTCGGCAATCTCGGTGACGCGCCGGTCGACGGGTTTGAACACTCCGTGACCATCACCGATACGCTCCCGGCCGGTGTCACCCCAACCGAAGTGCTCGGCGAAGACTCGGGACAGATATTGTCGCACCTCTCGGGATTGAACGATCCGTTGACGGAATGCTCGTTTGCGGGACAGACGGTAACGTGCACATTCGGTGGTGTGTTGCTCGAGTACGAACACCTGTCGATCAGTATTTTTGCGCAGGTCACCGCGGGAACGGGCGACGGTGTGAGCGAGGTTAACGTGTCCGGTGGTGGCGCGCCAGCGGTCAGCGTGAAGCGCCCGCTGGCTCTGAATGATTCCTCACCCTCTTACGGGATCGAAAACTATGAACTGACCGCTGAAGAAGAAGGCGGTGCTATCGATACGCAGGCAGGTTCGCACCCGTTCCAGTTGACGACGACATTCATGTCCAACACGAAGGCAGAAACGGTATTCAAGGCCAATGAGCAGAGCGGCGAAGTGGGTAGTATCGTGCCCGAAGCCCAACCGTTGGAACTGGTGAGGGACCTCCATTTCAATCTTCCACCGGGTCTGATCGGCAATCCCGTACCCCTGCCAAAGTGCAGCACAAAATTGTTCCTGGAAGAAGCCGAGAGCTCTGAAGGACTGGTATGTCCGCGTAACTCCGTCGTTGGTGTCGCGACCCCGATCGTCACTTCGATCTCGGGTGGCACTCGCGTCCCGATGGCGTTCAGCAGACCGTTGTATAGTCTGGAACCGGCTGTCGGTGAGCCCGCTAGATTCGGTTTCACGCTACCACTGGGTGGGACCGTGATCCTCGACACCTCTGTGCGCACGGGCGGTGATTACGGTGTCGTGGTCAGCGTACCCGACGTACCCGAGACGCTGGGCTTTCTCGGTAGCCAGGTCACCTTCTGGGGTACTCCCGCCGATCCACGTCACGACACCGCACGCCAGGAATGTCTACTGGATACCTTTACGTTCTCCGGGACGACCTGTCCGGTAAACGAAAAGCCGCAACCGTTCTTGATCATGCCGACGTCCTGTAACGGCCCGTTGCAAAGCAGTGTGGAAACGGACTCGTGGGAGAACATTGGTCAGTTCACGACACCCAAGCAATATTCTTTCCAGAACCTGGCGGGGGAACCCTATGGTCAGGATGGGTGTAACCGTCTCAACTTCGAACCGTCGATCAAGGTAGCCCCCGACGGCCAGCAGGGGAGCACACCCACAGGATTGACAGTGGACGTGCACATTGGACAGGAAGGCGCGTTGAACGCCTCCGGGCTGGCGCAATCGTCGGTCAGGGACACGACGGTCACGCTACCCGCGGGTGTCTCGTTGAACCCGGCCGGTGCCGACGGTCTATCGGCGTGTGGGCTCAGCGAAGTCGGTCTCGATAGCCCGAGCGAACAAACGTGTCCTGAATCCTCGAAGGTCGGGACCGTCGAAATCGGGACTCCTCTGTTGCCGAATCCTCTTGTGGGGGCAGCGTACTTGGCGACACAGGACGCGAACCCGTTTGGGAGTCTCGTGGCGCTGTATATCGTCGTGTATGACCCCGTATCGGGTGTGCGCGTGAAGCTCGCCGGCGAAGTCAAACCAGATCCTGTGACGGGACAGTTGGTCGCCACGTTCAAGGAAACACCCCAACTACCCTTCGAAGACCTGGTGCTGCACTTCTTCGGAGGATCGCGTGCACCATTGGGTACCCCGGCATTGTGCGGGTCCTATACGACGACAGCAGCGATCTCGCCATGGTCCGGGAACGCACCCGTAGACGCCTCCTCGCTATTCGACATCACCTCAGGACCGAACAGTACCCCTTGTTCTGACCCACTACCGTTCGATCCAACGCTTACGACGGGCAGCCTGAACATTCAAGCTGGTGCGTTCACGCCGTTCACGATGACGATGTCAAGGGAAGACGGGAACCAGAATCTCGATGCGATCCAGTTGAAGATGCCCTCGGGGTTGCTTGGCGAGCTCTCCAAAACCAAGTTGTGCGAAGAAGCACAAGCCAATGCCGGGACGTGCGGTCCTGAAAGCCTGATCGGGGAAACGACCGTCAGTGTGGGACTGGGAGGCAACCCGTATACGGTCAAAGGTGGCAAGGTCTACATCACCGGTCCGTATGACGGTGCGCCGTATGGCCTGTCGATCGTGAACCCCGCAAAGGCAGGTCCATTCAACCTCGGTCAAGTCATAGTTCGGGCGAAGATCGAAGTGAACCCTGAAAACGCGGCGATCACGATCACGAGCAACAGCACTGGTCCGTATGCGATCCCGCAGATCATCGACGGGATCCCCCTTGAGATCAAGCATGTGAACGTGAGTATCAACAGACCGGAATTCACGTTCAACCCAACGAATTGTGCTCCCCAGGAAATCGGGGGTGGCCTGACGAGCAGTCAGGGAACTGTCTCAACGCTGCATGTGCCATTCCAGGTGACCAATTGTGCGGTGTTGAAGTTCAAACCGATCTTCTCGGTCTCAACGAACGGCAAAACCTCGCGGGCCAATGGTGCGAGCTTGAGCGTGAAGCTGACCTATCCCAAAGCAGCGTTTGGATCCCAGGCGAACATTGGGAAGGTCAAGGTCGATCTACCAAAGCAGCTCCCGTCACGGTTGACGACATTGCAGAAGGCGTGTCCGGCAGCGACGTTCGCGGCGAACCCGGCTTCGTGTCCGCCAGATTCGAGGATTGGTAGCGCGACAGCTACCACCCCGGTCTTGCCGGTTCATTTGGAAGGTCCTGCGTATTTTGTCTCCCACGGTGGACAGAAGTTTCCCGAACTGATCGTCGCGCTAACAGGTGAGGGCGTGACCGTGTATTTGCATGGGGAAACGTTCATTAGTCCTGCTGGGATCACGAGCAGCACGTTCAGGACGATTCCCGACGTCCCGATCGGCGTGTTCGAACTGAAACTACCCCAAGGCCCCGACAGCGCCCTTGCGGCGAACGGGGACCTCTGCACCAGCAAACTCGTGATGCCTACGATCTTCGTCGGCGCCAACGGCGTCAGTCTCAAACAATCAACACCCATCACAACCACCGGCTGCCCGAAGCACAAGACCAAGAAAACAAAGACCAACAAGAAGAGCAAGCACAAGAAGAAGAAATGAGATGTCCACCAAGGCAAAGAGGCCCACTCGCAAGGCGGCGCGCGCCGGACTGACAGTGGCGCACAACGCCCACAGTGACGCAGAGGGACTGATGCCGCCCGCCGGTGGCGAGGGGGCCCCAGCCCCCAACGGTTTGGGTCGTCAGGGTGCTCATGTGATCGAGATGCAGCGCCGCCGGTTGCTGCGGGCGTTTCTGGAACTGGTTAGCGAACATGGTCTTCAGGGTGCGGGTATTGGTCCGATGTGCAAGCGTGCGGGCGTGTCGCGTCGTACGTTCTATGAGGTTTTCACCGACCACGACGCGTGCGTGCTGGCCGCACTGGAGGACGCGTTGTGGCGGATCCGCGAGTGTGTACTGCCCGCATACGAAGGCGAGCATAAGTGGAGCGCGCGTATACGCGCGGCTCTGCTTGCGCTGCTGGAATGCTTTGACGCGGAGCCTGGTCTTGCCCGTCTGTGCGTGATCGAGATGCTCAGGGCGGCGCCCGAGGTCTCCGTGCGTCGCAAGCATGTGCTCGACACGCTCGCGACAGCCGTTGACGGGGGTCGGCGTGAATCCAAACAGGGCGACGCTCTGCCGCCCCTGACCGCGCAGGGGGTTGTCGGTGGAGCGCTGTCGGTCGTCCACGCTCGCCTGCTGGAGGAGCCCCACGCCCCGCTTATCGAGTTAGCCGGGCCGCTGATGGCGATGATCGTTCATCCCTACCTTGGCCCCGCAGCAGCTCGGCGTGAGCTCGATCGGCCGGCGCCCCACAAGCCGAACGTCGCTGCCCGTGGTCCGGGCGATCCCTTCAAGGATCTCCCGATCCGCTTCACCTACCGTACCGCGCTGGTGCTCGCGACGATCGCGGCCGAAGGCGTGCGAGGTCGCTGTCCGTCAAACCGTCACATCGCCGACACGGCCGGCATCGCTGACGATGGTCAGACCTCGCGTCTGCTGCGACGCCTCCAAGGAGTCGGTCTGATCGAGAACCATGGCGTGGGGCACGCCCAGGGTGAGGCCAATGCCTGGGCGCTCACCGAACGCGGCCAAGCAGTACAAGAAGCAATCGGCGGCTCGGTGGACTGAGCAGAGATGTAACGCTTCGCTCGTGTCCGGCCACTTTGTAGGTGTGGAGAGGCGATTGCGTTTCGAGCTGCTTTACGCAAAGCACGGCCCGGCGGTCAAGGCATATGTGCTGCGCCGGGCTGGAGCCTCGAGTGCCGATGATGTCGTCGCCGAGGTGTTCGTCGTGTGCTGGCGGCGCTTTGAGGAGGTCCCGGTTGATCCTCTGCCTTGGCTGCTCGGTGTCGCAAGGCGTGTGCTGAGCACCCAGCGCCGCGGCGAACGTCGCCGCGGCGCGCTGCACGAGCATCTTGTCCAACAAGCCGGCGGCCCGCTTGTAGAGACGCCTGAGCCCCTCGCTGAAGATGTCTCTAACGGCTTTGTAGCGGATGTCTCTGGCGGTTGGACTGGGACGACCCCTCGGCTGGGCGATGGCGTGCTCGCGGGCCTGAGCGATGCTGCCCTTGCCGGGGCGCTAGCTCGCTTGAGCGAGGTCGATCGCGAGCTGCTGCTGTTGATCGCGTGGGACGGCCTCTCGCCGGCCGAGGCCGCGACGATCATCGGCGTCAAGCCGGCGACCGCGCGTGTGCGCCTGCTGCGCGCACGGAGGCGCTTGACCCAGGCGCTTGCGCGTGAGCGGCCCGATCCGACCACCTGCCCACCCTTGTCGATGGAGGCTCCCTCATGACTGTTGACTCGATGGCGCGCCTAGCCGCCGCCAATCCCGTATCCGACGCACCGGCGATCGAGTCACCTGAGCGGTTGCGCCGCCTGATCGAGGACGATGCTCCCGCGCTCGAGCTAGGTGACCAGCATCATGGAGGCTCACGGGTAAACACAGGCTCACGGATGCGCCGCCGCGCGCTTGTTGCCGTCCCCATCTGCGTCACCGCGAGTGTGCTCGGCGTGGTGCTCTCCTCCGGGTCCTCCGGTCCCGGTGTGAACGTGGCCGCAGCCGCCTATGCGGCAACCTCGCCCAAGCCTGGGATCGTCGAAGCGACCTTCATCACTCGTATCGAGCATGGCATCCAGGCCGGGAGCACCCTGCGCTGGCAAGAATGGGACGACGCCGGCATGGGGCTGCGACGGGAGCGCTTGACGTTCGTCGAAGCGCTCGGCCAAAAGCGCGAGACGCATCTCAGCGAATCGGCGTCCGCGCCCGGGCGCCGCGAAACGTGGTCCCGCGGTCGCCTCGAAGTGAGCACGATCGTTCGTACAAAGGTTCCGCGTGACCTGACGATCAGGATGGCGTTCGGCGGGATCACCCTCGAAGGAGTGGAAGGGATCGCGCTCTATCGCAAGCTCTACCGCGACGGCCAGATGAGGCTCGTAGGCCGCGAGCGCCGCGACGGCCGATTGCTGTGGAAGCTCGAAAGCCGACCCGCCAGCTACGACGCCAATGGTAGGAGAGTTGCCATTCACACGCGACTCGTCGTCCTGGTCGACCCGAAGACGTTCCTGCCCCTCGTCGAGCGTCTAATCGACGTCGTGCTCCCCGGTCATCCCACACTGCTCGAAAGCGATCTCCTCAGCTACCGGCGACTTACCTCGAGCGAAGGGCACAGCAAGCTGTTCGAACTCACCGCTCAGCACCCGAACGCGCGCGTGTTGAGAGGGTGGTCGCCCTCGATACCCCGCGCCCAGCCCAAGCGACGCTAGTCCTACACCCAGCGCAGCGCTAGTCCTACTCCCAGCGCAACTGCTCCGGCGCCTCGCGCATGCGCAGTACCCGAGCGGGCACGCCGCCCACGACTGCGTTCTCAAGGGTCACCGCGCCGCGCATGAACGCGCGCTGGTCGGCGGCCCCGGCTCGGGGACCGGAGCGCTGCGCAACCTCGCCGCTCACGCCGATCCCGCGGTCCTGCTCTGTACCTGAGCCGGCCCTACCGCGAGAGCTGTCGCATCCGCGATCGAGCGTACCGGTTGAGGAGTTTCCGCCTCAAGGGGGTTGACACGAGTTCGACAATCGTGTATAACCCACCATTGACTCGACAGCCCGCAAGAGGTGTCGGGCAAACATAGGTCGGGTTTGGGTTGGCCCTGTAGTCGACATCGAACGTTTGACAGGGCCCTTGGGAGAGGGACCGGGTCATAATTGAGAGGGAGTTGTAGTTCGCGTGGTTTCTTTGGGGAATAACGTGCTTGAGAGTCGTCGTGCTACTGGCGTGTCCGTAATAGGACGCGTCAGCGTCGCTGACGCGTCTCTCTCTCTCTCTCTCTCTCTCTCTCTGGGCCGACCGGCGTCTAGGCGCTAGCTCCCTTTGCCGCGGCGTTTGCCCGCGGCCCGCCGAGCAACTAGCCCGGCTTGGTTTCTCGCGCGCTATAGACGCGTCTAAAGCTTTTTGTTCTTCTGCCGTCATGGGCTGTGTGCCGGTGGCGGTTTTGTGCTGCCCGTATGCGGGTCGGCTTGACATGGGTCTCTCTAGGAGGGGATGGATGTGATGGGTGCTCGCAGGCGTAGGTTGACGGTGGTGGCTGTGCTCTGTGGGCTTGCCTGTGTGCTTGCTGTGACCGGCTCTGCGGTGGCAGCGACACAGATCGGCAGTGCGGGCAGCGGCGCTGGACAGTTCGACAATATTTCTGGTATCGCGGTGGATCAGGAAACGGGCGCTGTGTATGTGGGCGACAGGAACAATCTTCGAATAGACGAGTTCGAAGCGTCCGGGGGTTTCCTGGCGTGGGGCTGGAATGTGAACGCAGAAAGCCCGACCGAAGAATTGCAGACGTGCACGACCGCGTGTAAGGCAGGCAGTACAGGGACAGGTACGGGCGAGTTCAGCGGAGAAGCACCTCATGGAGTGGCTGTAGATAGCGAACCGCTCAGTTTGGAAGATGGGGATGTGTATGTCGTTGACTGGGGAAATTTTCGTGTGGAGAAGTTCGATTCGTCCGGAAAGTTCCTCCTGATGTTTGGTGGGGGGGTTAATGAAACTACGAAAGGTGATGTATGTGTGGCTGGTGAAGCCTGTAAAGCAGGCTCGTCAGGGATCGCCGACGGTCAGTTCAAATGGGACGGCGAAGGAGGGACTTCTTATATCGCTGTGGGTCCCGGTGGCGATGTCTATGTTGGTGACAGGGCGCGTGTGCAGGTCTTCGAACCGTCGGGTGTGTGGAAGGAAGATATCTCGCTCTCGGCGCTTTCGAGCGAAGGCAAGGTCAGTCAGCTCGCCGTCGATGGGTCGGGTGACATGTTCGTGAAGGACGAAGGTGTCCCGGGTGTCCGAGAGTTCGGATCGAACGGTGTGGAAAAGGGCACACCGTTCGATGTGGGCAGCGAATCGGTGCAAGCGCTTGCCGTGGACGGGTCTGGTGACCTTTTCGTAGCCGATTCGAACGGCGGGTTCCATGTTTCGGAGTACAGCCCGGCTGGCACCGAGCTCGAGAGCTTCGGTTCAAAAGCCATGGTGACGACAGCTTTCGGTATGGCCTTCTCGGACGAGTCAGACGAGCTCTATATCGACGGTGAGTATGAACCGCCTCAGACTAAAAAAGAATTTGAGCCATCAGAACAATTGATTCGGGTGATTTCTCCGCCGCCGCCGGGTCCATTGGTGGAGTCTGGCAGTGAGTCGGCGGTCGCCGGTGAGCGTGGTGTCGCGTTGCTGGAAGCGACTGTCAACCCGGAGGGTTACGAAACGACTTACCAGTTCCAGTATGTCGGTGAAACGGATTATCGGGTGAGTGGCTTTGCGAATGCTTCCAGTACGCCGGCTCTTTCGCTCGGGTCGAGTTTCGAAGATCAGTTGGCGCATGTGGAATTGACAAAACTGGTGGTGGGTGAAACGTACCATTATCGGATCGTCGCGACGAATGCCAATGGTGTTGCTACGGGTCTTGATCAGAGTTTGGAAGAGACACCCGCGGCGCTGGTCGATGGTCCGTGGGCGAGCGATGTGAGCTCGGCCAGCGTGACTCTCTCGGCAAGGATTGATCCGTTGGGTGTGAGTACGCAGTATCGCTTGGAATATGGCACGAGTGCGCCCTACGGACATGTTTTCAGTGGAAGCGTCGGGGAAGGCACCGAATATGTGCAGATCAGCTTCCCTTTGCAGGGATTGCAGCCGGACACGACTTATCACTATCGTCTTGTGACGAGCAACGAAGTAGGTGTCATCGAAGGAGTCGATCATGCTTTCAGCACGCAGTTGGCGAGCGGAGGATTCGAGTTGCCTGACGGACGGGCGTGGGAACTGGTGTCGCCTGCGAACAAAAAAGGTGCTGTGATCGAACCGTTCGAAGGCATCAACGATATTATTCAGGCGGCCGCTGACGGTAGCGCGATTACCTATCCCACGGTTGGACCGGCCGTCGGCGAAAACCCGCAGGGCCGGGCGATCGAGTCTACCGTGCTCTCAAGCCGAGGCCCCGGTGGCTGGGGCTCAACGGATATCGACATACCTCGTCGTACGGCCAAGGAAGGGGAAACGACGTTTTCCCTTGCTCATAGTGGGCAGAGTGAATCGCCTCTGTTCTCACAAGACTTGTCCCTGGCCGTCGTCGAACCTACAGGTGATGCGACTCCGCTCCTGTCTCCTGAAGCGACGGAACGTACATTGTATCTGCGCGACGATACGAATGCCAGCTATCTGCCGCTTGTGACGTCCGCGGATGTGCCCTCCGGAACCAAGTTCGGCGGGGAAGAAAGCATCACCAAGAGTACGATTGGTGGGTTGACCATGCAATTTGTCGGTGCCAGTCCCGACCTGAGTCATGTCGTGTTCAGATCGCCGCTGGCGCTGACCGCTGAAGCGGTCAGTGAATTTGATCCCACAGTTTTTTCTGGTCCGGCCAATCTGTATGAGTGGGCCGGCGGACGCCTGCAGCTCGTGAATATTCTGCCAGACGGAGAAGCGATGCGTAATAACTCGCCTTCCGCCGAAGGCGCAGACCTTGCAGGAGCAGATGGACAAGCGGGATTGGCGCCGCGGCCTATCTCGGCCGAAGGTCGTTGGGTCGCGTGGACCTGGAATAGAGCTCATGGATTGCTGAGTGCCACAGAATTCAATCAGTACTACAAGGGTCTCTATGTCCGCGACACGGTCGGCGAGAAAACCTTCCAGGTTGGAGGTCTGCGTGCGCAGTATCAGACGATGACCAGTGATGGGTCGAGGGTCTTCTTCGTGGAAAACGGCGATCTCTACGAGTTCGACACCGCAACGGATACGCAAACGGATCTCACTGCCGCTCATGGTGGAGGGGAAGAAAGCGCGGGTGTGAAGGAAAGCGTCTCGGACGTCAGCGAAGATGGTTCGTATGTTTATTTCGTGGCGAGCGGGGTTCTGGCTGCCGGTGGGATTGGCGGGTCAGACAATCTATACCTACTCCATGAAACCGACCGCAAATGGACGACCACGCATATCGCGACGCTTTCACCAGAAGACGAAAAAAGCTGGTACGAAGCGTGGAGTGAGGGTACGCTCAATCTCGCGGGCGTGAGCTCGCGTGTCTCGCCAGACGGGCGCTATCTGACGTTCATGTCGAACAGGTCGTTGACCGGTTATGACAATCTCGATGCGAACAGCAGTCAGCCGGACGAGGAGGTGTTCCTGTATGACGCCGATACGGCGCGCCTGGTGTGCGCCTCGTGTAACCCGACCGGTGCTCGCCCCGTCGGGATGCTCGACTCAGCGACAAGCAAACTTCTGGTTGATAACACGTCCTTCTGGGGAAATCTGAGCGTCAAGAGTCACTGGTTGGCTGGGAGTATCCCTGGCTGGATGTCAAAGAATAATGGGCAGTCGTCGTATCAGCCACGTTATCTGTCTGACGGTGGACGTCTGTTCTTCAATAGTCCGGATGCGCTGGTGCCCAAGGACACGAATGGATTGGAGGATGTTTATGAGTACGAGCCGTCAGGCGTAGCGGGTTGTGCCACGGACGTTTCGACGTTCAGCGAACGTTCGGATGGTTGTGTGAGTTTGATCTCATCCGGAACGTCCAGTTCGGAATCTGTGTTTTATGATGCGAGCGAAAACGGCGATGACGTGTTCTTTTTGACGGCGAGCCGTTTGACGGCTTCCGATTACGATGATTCGTTTGACGTGTATGACGCGCATGTTTGCTCTGTTTCGCTGCCGTGTGTGGCTGAACCCGTGTCTCCACCGGCGTGTACTTCTGGTGATGCGTGTAAGGTCGCGCCTTCTCCGCAACCGGAAATCTTCGGTCCGACACCGAGCGCGACGTTCTCGGGGACGGGTAACGTGGTTGTCTCTGCCTCTGGTGGGGTGAAACCCAAGGCGTTGACGCGGGCGCAGCAGCTCGCGCGGGCATTGACGGCGTGTCATAAGAAGCGTAAGCGTAAGCGTGTCGTGTGTGAACGGCAGGCGAGGAAGCGCTACCCCGTCAAACGGTCACATGAGTCTGCTAAAGCGACCGGGAAGAATGAGAGGTGATGATCGTGAGATCGATTCATAAGGGCGCTTTCGCGACTATCACGGTATTGCTGTTTGTGTTTGTGGTTGGTGTGGGTCAGGCGTTCGCGGCGATGCCGTGGTGGCATGTGAATACGGTATCCTCGCCGGCCGGCAAAGCGGGAGGCGAAAGCGTGGTCTTGGTAGAAGTGAGCAATCTCGGCGACGCGGATGTCGTGGGACCCGAGCATCCCGTCACGATTGTCGAGAAGCTCCCGGCGGGGGCCACCCCGACAGAAGTGACCGGGGAAGACGGATCGGAGGAATTCTTCTCTCCGGTTGCGGCACTCAACAACGAAGCGACACACTGCTCGTTTGCCGCACAGACGATCACTTGCACCTTTGAAGGGATACTGTTGGAGTATGAACATTTGATGATCGCAACGACAGTAAAGCTCACACCCGGCGCGGGTAGCGGGGTTGACGAAACGAGCGTCTCCGGTGGTGCTGCCCCCGAGATCGTGTCGCGGCACGCGTTGGCGCTCGAAGGAGCACCGTCGGAAGGGATCTCAAACTATGAACTGACCCCAGAAGAAGAAGGTGGCGCCCCCGATATGCAGGCCGGATCGCACCCGTTCCAGCTGACCACCACCTTCACGTTCAACACCAAGACCGAAACAGTGCTGAGACCAGAAATACAGCCAGAAATCCAGCCTATCGGGATCACCAAGGACCTCAGATTCAGCCTCCCCCCAGGCCTGGTCGGCAACCCGACACCATTGCCGAAGTGCAGTATGCACGTCTTCCTAGACACGGCAGAGAAAACGGGAGGGGCGACGTGTCCGAATAATACAGTGATCGGTGTCGCGACACCAACGGTTACCAGTATATCAGAGGGTACTCGTGCGCCGTGGGCGTTTGATGAGCCTTTGTATAGCCTTGAACCGGCTGTGGGGGAGCCCGCGAGGTTCGGTTTCGCGATACCGCTGGGTGGTGTGGTGATCCTGGATACGTCTGTGCAAACGGGTGGTGATTATGGTGTCGTTGTGAGCGTTCCCGATATCCCTGAGACCGTGGAGTTCATCGGTAGCGAGGTGACGTTCTGGGGTGTTCCGGCCGATGAACGCCATGACACTGCGCGTCAGCCGTGTTTGCTAAATGTTGGCACGGTGTTCGGTGAAACTTGTCCTGTTGCGGAAAAAGGACAACCGTTTTTGATATTGCCGACATCGTGTGCGGGTCAGTTGCATACGACGATCGAAGGCGACTCGTGGAATAATATTGGGCAGTTCGCGTCTAAGGAATACACTTTCCAGAATATTGCGGGTGAACCGTACGCTCTGGATGGGTGTAACCATTTGAATTTCGATCCGTCTATCAGTGCGACACCGGATGGGCAACAGGCCAGCACCCCGACCGGTCTAACGGTGGGGGTGCACGTTCCTCAGGAAGCGAGCCTGAACCCGACCGGCCTGGCGGAGTCCTCGGTGAAAAACACCACCGTCGTGCTGCCCGCAGGTGTCGCACTGAACCCTGCTGGTGCAGACGGCCTGCTCTCCTGCGGTCTTGGACAGATAGCTCTTGAAAGCGCGGCCGCCTCGACGTGCCCTGAAGCGTCGAAGGTCGGTACCGTTGAAATCAACACGCCACTGCTACCCAACCCGTTGGTTGGTGCTGCGTATCTAGCCCAACAGGACGCCAACCCGTTCGGGAGCTTGATAGCGCTGTATATCGAAGTGTTCGATCCCGTCTCAGGCGTGCGCGTCAAGCTTGCCGGGGAAGTCAAACCAGACCCGGTGAGCGGCCAGCTGGTATCGACGTTCAAGGAAACACCACAACTACCATTCGAAGAGCTCAAACTAAACTTTTTCGGTGGCTCAAGAGCACCGCTGGGCACCCCGGCATTGTGCGGGGGATACACAACCACCGCATCGATAGAACCATGGTCCGGGGACGAACCTGTCGGCTCCTCCTCAGAATTCAGGATTACCGGTGGTCCCAACGGGTCACCGTGCTCTGACCCGTTGCCGTTCGAGCCGTCGCTTACGACAGGCAGCTTGAATCTTCAGGCTGGTGCGTTCACGCCGTTTAGGATGACGATGAGCCGCGAAGACGGCAACCAGAACCTCGACGCGATCCAGCTGAAGATGCCACCGGGACTGTTGGGCACCCTATCCAGCGTAAAGCTGTGCGGTGAAGCACAAGCTGATGCTGGTACGTGTGGTCCTGAAAGCCTGATCGGACACACCACCGTCAGCGTCGGTCTCGGTGGGAACCCCTACACCGTGACCGGTGGGGAAGTGTTCATCACCGGCCCGTATAAGGGCGCACCATACGGCCTGTCGATCGTGAACCCCGCGAAGGCGGGACCATTCAACCTCGGGAATGTGATCGTCAGAGCGAAGATCGAAGTCAACCCCGAAAACGCAGCACTAACGATCACCTCCGATGCTGCCGGACCGTATGCGATCCCGCAGATCATCGACGGTATCCCCCTACAGATCAAGCATGTGAACGTCAGCATCGACCGGTCTGACTTCACGTTCAACCCCACCAACTGCGGTCCAACGGCGATCACCGGAAGCCTCACAAGCAGCCAAGGCACGATCTCTAACCTGAACGTCCCGTTCCAGGTCACCAATTGCGCGACACTGGGCTTCAAACCGATCTTCTCGGTCTCTACGAGTGGGAAAACGTCGCGGGCTAACGGTGCGAGTCTGAACGTGAAGCTGACCTATCCCAAAGCGCCGTTCGGTACCCAGGCGAATATTGGGAAGGTCAAGGTAGACCTACCGAAGCAGCTCCCATCACGTTTGACGACATTGCAGAAGGCGTGTCCGGCAGCGACGTTTGTGGCTAACCCGGCTTCGTGTCCGCCAGATGCGAGGATTGGCAGCGCTACCGCGACCACGCCGGTTCTCCCGGTTCATTTGGAAGGGCCCGCGTATTTCGTCAGTCATGGTGGGCAGAAGTTCCCCGAACTGATCATTGCGCTGTCGGGTGAGGGCGTGACCGTCTATTTGCACGGCGAAACATTTATCAGTCCTCAAGGGATCACGAGTAGCACGTTTAGAACGATCCCCGATGTTCCGATTGGTGTGTTCGAACTGAAACTGCCCCAAGGCCCCGATAGTGCTCTGGCGGCCAACGGGAATCTCTGCGATATCAAACTCACGATGCCAACGATCTTCGTCGGCGCCAACGGTCTCAATCTCAAACAAACAACACCGATCACCACCACCGGGTGCCCCAAGCACAAGACCGTCAAGAACAAGACCAAGAAAGCAAGCAAACACAAGAAGAAGAAATGAGAGATGTCCACCAAGGCAAAGACGCCCACCGGCAAGACGGTGCGCACCGGACTAAAAATGGCGCAGAACACCCGCCGTGACGTGGACGTACTGAAGCGGCCCGCCGGTGGCGAGGGGGCCCTAGCTCCCAATGGTTTGGGTCGTCAGGGTGCTCATGTGGTGGAGATGCAGCGTCGTCGGTTGTTGCGGGCGTTTCTGGAACTGGTTAGCGAGCAGGGTCTGGAGGGCGCGGGTATCGGTCCGATGTGCAAGCGTGCGGGTGTTTCGCGTCGTACGTTCTATGAGGTCTTCACCGACCACGACGCGTGCGTGCTGGCCGCGCTGGATGAGGCGTTGCGGCGAATTCGCGAGTGTGTGTTGCCTGCGTACGACGGCGAGCGTAAGTGGGGTGCGCGTATACGCGCGGCTCTACTTGCGCTGCTGGAATGCTTTGACGCTGAGCCTGGTCTTGCGCGTCTGTGCGTTATCGAGACGCTCAGGGCGGCCCCTGATGTCTCTGTGCGTCGCAAGCAGGTGTTGGACAGGCTAGCGATAGCCATCGATGAGGGGCGGCGTGACTCCAAGCAGGGCGAGAGTCTGCCGCCGCTGACCGCGCAGGGCGTTGTCGGCGGAGCGCTGTCGGTCATTCACGCGCGTCTGTTGGAGGAACCCCACGCGCGGCTCGCCGAGCTTGCCGGGCCACTGATGGCGATGATCGTCCATCCCTACCTGGGTCCCGCTGCTGCTCGGCGTGAACTTGACCGTGCGGCGCCCCGCAGACCTAACGTCACCGCCCGTGGTCTGGGCGATCCCTTCAAGGATCTCCCTATCCGCTTCACCTACCGTACAGCGCTGGTGCTCGCGACGATCGCTGCCGAAGGTGGGCGGGGCCGCTGTCCGTCGAACCGTCACATCGCCGACACGGCTGGTATCGCTGACGATGGTCAGACCTCGCGTCTGCTGCGACGCCTCCAAGGAGTCGGGCTGATCGAGAACCACGGGGTGGGCCACACCAGGGGCGAAGCCAACGCCTGGGCGCTCACGCCACGTGGCCAAGCCGTACAAGAAGCAATCGGCGGGACCTAAATTAATTCGCGACGAGCTTGCGCTGCGCTCCCGGGTCGCGACCGGGGCTGATTACGCCAAGTTGCGTTACGCAGGTTTGCGTAACCGGTTACTCCTTGTTCAGCGACAGCCACTGAGCTAGAAACGGCTCGACGATCCAGGCTTCGCTGCCGCGGCGTCCCACCAATTCACCGCGCTCCAGCGCTCCAAGCGCTCGCTGCACACTGGAGGCGCCCGGAAGCGCGTGGCGGCGGCGATAGTCCGCGGCGAGCGGACGACCTTGCTCCTCGGCGAGTGCCCTCAGCAGCAGTCGCTGATGGGCCGAGGCGCTCTCCCACACGAGGCTGAAGTGCGCATGCTCGGAGTTCAGCACTTGGGCGATTGCCTCTGTGACCCCAGCCTGCATGGCGGTGCTCCGTGCGGGCGTATCCTGCCACAGGAAGTAGCACAGCTCCTGGGTGGCATAGGGGTGGCCGTGCGTTGTCTCCAGGATGGCGTCCACCGCGGCCGAGGCGATCTTCCTGCCGGTTCGCGCGAACTGACTCACGATGTACTCGGCAAACGGCTCGGGCTGGATCACGTCCAGTTCGATCTGCTTGGCGCTGCGCCAGAGCGGCTCATTCTCATCGTTGAATATGCGCTGCATCATGTGGCGCTTGCTGCCGAGGTATAGGTGGGCGACCTCAGGCTGCTGCTGGAAGACCGAGCGCATCAGGCGCGGCAGGTTCGCGTCGATCTCGACCACCTCCTGAAACTCGTCGAAGATCAGCACGACCTGGCGTTTGCGCTCGCCCGCCAACTGGCCCAGCAGCTCCAGCAGGCGCTCAAGCGTGGCGCGGATGTCCTCCACGCGTGGCCCCGAGTCGAAGCTGAAGCTCAGCGAACCGTCCTCGGGATCCACGGTGACCGTCGGGCGCACACGCAGTCCTTGGAAGACGCGCAAACGCTCCTTCGCGCGAAAGAGCGGCGAGGCTATGTCCTCGTGGATGCTCTGAGCCAGCTTCTCGGCGAGCTGCGTGATCGTCGGTGTCGTCATCAGGTTGACGTGGGCGACCAGCGCGTGCTCGGCGACGAGCTCCTGGGAGACCCGCCACACGAGCGAAGACTTGCCGTAGCGGCGGGGGGCGAACAGCACCACGTCCTGGCCATTGAGCGCATCGGTCTTCAGCTCGACGGTCTCGCGCTCTCGGTCGGTGAAAGCCTCATCGAGAGCCAGCGCGCCGTAGCGGAACGGGTTGTGGTCCGGTTGCTTGACCATTCCCCTACTATATACAATCCTGTATAAGAATCATTACGCACGTTTGCGTAACGCACGTTTGCGTAACGGCAGGCGCGGGGTGCTGATCCAGCTTGTCACCAGCGCAACTGCTCCGGTGCCTCGCGCATGCGCAGTACCCGAGCGGGCACGCCGCCCACGACTGCGTTCTCGGGCACGTCCTTGGTCACCACGGCATTCGTGCCCACGATGCTGTTGTGCCCGACGCTCACGCCTCTCAGAATGCACGACCCATAACCCATCCAAACATTGCTGCCGACGCGCACGTCGCGCTTGTAGATGCCCTGCAGGCGAATCGGACGCTCCACCTCCACCACGCCATGGTCGAAGTCGATCAGCATCACCCGGTCGGCGATGATGCACTCGCGGCCGATCGACACGTGCTGGTAGGCGGAGATCGTGCACTCCTGGCCCATCACGGTCTTCGAACCGATCGACACTTCGCCCTCGTGCACCCTGATCTTGCTGTCGTGGCCCACCCACGACCAGCGGCCGATGCGCAGCGTCGCGTTGCTGCCGATCTCGAACTTCACGCGCGGGCAGATGAAGCACATTCCGTCGGTCTGAAAGCGCTTGCCGTAGCGCAGCTTCAGCCACAGCCAGCGCGCTCCCAGTAGCGCGAAATGACGGTTGATCATGTTCTTCTCGCGCATCCACCGCCATGTGCGCAACGCTTCTCCGGGCTGTCTCACGAGCGCGCATCCTAGAGCCCCGCGCCACGTCGAGCGTGCCCGGCGGCGAGGGTCAGGGGCAATTTTCCTAGATACTTCCCGCGTGCCCCCCACGCTCGCCCAACGCCTGCTCGACGGCGACCGTCGCGCGCTCGCGCGTGCAATCACACTCGTCGAGAATGATCGCCCCGAGGGCTGGGAGCTCGTGCGCGAGGTCTATCCCCACACCGGCAAGGCCGCCGTCTACGGCTTCACAGGGCCGCCTGGGGTGGGCAAGTCCACGCTGATCGGCGCGCTCACCAAGGCGCGGCGCGAGGCCGGACGCTCTGTCGGGGTGCTCTCGATCGATCCCTCCTCGCCGTTCACCCAGGGCGCGCTGCTCGGCGATCGCATCCGCCTCACCGAGCATTTCCTCGACCAGGGCGTGTTCATACGTTCGATGGCAAACCGCGGCGCGCTCGGAGGGCTCTCCGAGGCCGCCCTGCAGGCGGCGCTGTTGCTCGATGCCGCCGGGCGACAGGACGTGTTCGTGGAGACCGTCGGCGTCGGTCAGGCCGAGATCGACATCATCGATCACGCAGACACGATTGTGCTCGTGCTGATGCCCGGCTCCGGCGACTCGATCCAGGCGCTGAAGGCGGGCATCATGGAGATCCCCGACGTCATCGTCATCAACAAGGCCGACCATCCGCTCACCGACACGATGGTGCGCGAGATTCGCGGCGTGCTCTCGCTGGCCAATGTAAATGGGGATGCAGAATCGAGTCTCACCCACCCACGCTGGCGCGTGCCGATCGTCAAGACCGAGGCCGCGCATGGCAAGGGCGTCTCCGAGCTGATCGAGCGCCTCGACGAGCACCGCGCGCACATCCTCGGCGAGGGCACGCTGCAGGAGCGTCGCGGGCGCAACCTGCGCAACGAGGTACTGGCGATCGCCGCCGCCCGCATGCGCCGGCGCCTGGAGGAGGATCTGCGCGAGGACGCCGAGTTCAAGCGGCTGCTCGATGAGGTTGTCGAGCGCCGCCTGGATCCCGCTAGCGCCGCCACCACGCTATTGGAGCGCGAGTCGCGACGTTGACGGTCTACCGCTCTGCGAAGGGGCATATGGCCAGCTAGACGAATCTACGGCCCGCCAAGCGGCTCGGCACATGCCGGAGCCTGTCAACCTGAGGGAATACCGCGCCTCACACGCAACAACCGCATAGCGCTCTGCGCCGGCGCGATCGCCGTGTTGCCGATCGTCGTGTTGCTAATGCTGAGCGGATCGGCTTTCGCTCGCTCCGCTGAGATACGCACATCGCAGGCACGAACGGCAGAGGCAAGCCATCTGGGCTGGCCTGAGATCACGGGAATGTTGCTTCAGAACTCGACCAACGCAGACCGGCCGCTCGACGGCCAACCCGGACACGACCCGTTCGACGGCACAGACCCCAGCTACTCCTGCGACGGCGTGGACACGGGCGGTCTCTACCACGACTGCGGCTTTCCCGGCATCGGCGATGGTCCCCGCTTCACCACGCTCCCCCAACTCGAGCTCGAATGTCAACGGGATGGCAGCTCGTCCGATGCAGCCCAGCCGCCACTGTTCCCAGCGGTGGTCCTGCCCATCGGCCTGCCCACTCTCTGCGCTCGCAAGTACGAAGAAACCGACCTGGTGCCGGCCAATATTGGGCACAACGAGTTGCTCGGCGGAGACGGTAGCGACACGATCCACGCCGGTCCTGCCGGCGATGTGATCTGGGGAGACTCCCACGCCGAAGGCAACGACACGACCCAGGTGGACCGCCTATACGGTGGGCCGGGCAACGACTGGATCTACGCAAGTCACGGCACCAACTACATCTGGACCGGCGCAGGCGTTGACCACGTGCTGTTGGTCTACGGTCACGGCGTCGTCTATTGCAACGGACCGGGTCACAAGATCCTCGTGATGCGCAAGCTTGCCGACAATCGCCACTATCGGCTGATCGGCTGCGCCGACAAGACGATCGTGCCCTACGCGGCATAAACGAGGGGTCTCGACGCGGAAATGTCGCGTCGCTACGTGGAGCGCGTACTACAAACCATGTGTACTCGATGCGCCGCTCAGCTGTCCTCACGCAGCGAGCGCGCGGTGGGTGAGCGGGGGACTGTGCGCTGGTCGGGCAGTGTGCCGATCACACGGTCGCCCACGGTCGAGGTCACGCCGAACCAGTAGCGCTCGTTCTTGAAGTGATGCAGCCGATGGTTGCGCCAGATCGACTTGAAATAGCGACCCTTCGGTCGATAAGGGGTGTGGATCAGGAAGTGGCTCCACTCATACGCCGCGAGGATCGTAAAGCTCGTGAGCACGCCCGTCGTTGCGTAGGCGAGCCGTGGGCCGCCAAGCACGAGATGGATCGGAAACGACAACGCCCAGTTGGTCAGGGCGATCGTCGGCAGGAATACGAGCACGCCGTACACCGGCAGCAGCACCCCATTCAGCACGCCCGGCGATTCGTGGTGCGCGCGGTGCTCGCGCGCGGTGAGCATCTCCACACGACGCCCCAGTAGGTTGAACGGTGGCGAGTGCAGCATGTACACATGTATCGCCCACTCCACGAATGGGGTCAGCGCTATCAGGCCCGCCACCATCACGAGATCGCGCCAGCTCCACGAGCCCTGTGCCGCTCTCAGGGCCAGCGCGACCAGCACCGCTCCGAAGAGATATGGAGGTGAGGGTTGGCGCCAGAACGCACGTGCGCAGTCTCCGAGTGTCACCGCGCCCCTGCTGTTGCGCGTGGGCACAGCCTGGGCCGGCGCTGTAAGTGGATCGGTCTCGGTTGGCACGGTCGGTGCGGGACGCTGAGCTTGCGTGCCGTACGGATCTGTGCCCGCGAGCGCGACCGGCTCGGCCGGCTGCTCGTGCGTGGCGCCCGTTCCAATATTGGCACTTGTTCGTGGCATCGCGAGATCAATCCTAAAGCGGGCGCGATGACGTGTCGAATATTGGGACGTGTTCAGTGTGAGCGCCGACGTCAGCACATCGGAGATCGGCGATTACATCCCGCCGATCGCCGACACCGACCCTCACGTGCTCAGGGCGCGCAAAACCGCGGCCTGGACACGCGCGATGCTCGGCGCGATGGGCGTCGCGCTGGTCTTCGCCGACAGCGGTCTGCTCACACACCCCCACTTCGCGATCGCCGGTTTCGCGGTGATCCTGGTCTCATCTATGGTCCAACTCTCCGCACCGCGCCTGTCCTGGATGCGCACCGAGGAGTCGCTGGCGGGAGTCGCCGGTCTGCTGATCGTCGGTTTGCAGTCACAGCGCGTCAGCGTGATCAGCATCGTCTGGCTTGCAGCGGTGGCAAGCGGAGTGCTCGCGCGTGGCGGGCGCGTTCACTGGATAGGTCGCGTGGTGGTGCTGGGTGCCCTGACACTGCCGATCCTACGCACCGGTCACCTCAGCCTCGAATACGCGGCGCTGTATGCAGCCGCGATCGGCCTGCTGCTCACAAGCGGACGCCTCACGCGCGAGCTGAACCACCTGCTGCATCAGGCGCGCTATGACGCCGATCACGACGACCTGACCGGACTGCTCTCCTACGCGGCCTTCCGCGCCGCACTGGAGCAAACGGTTGAGAGATCGGAGCGATCCGCGCCGATCTCGCTGCTGTTGCTCGACCTGGAGCGTTTTGGCATCGTCAACAAGACGCACGGCCACGCAGCCGGCGACGCGCTGCTGGCAGCCGTCGGTGAGCGGCTGCTGCTCCTCGCCGGCGCCGAGCGACCCGTCGGGCGCCTAGGCGGAGACGAGTTCGCTGTGATCTCGCATACCGCGGATCCCGTTGTGCTTGCCAAGGCATTGCTGGAGACACTTCCCCCGCGCTCCGCGGATGATCCTCGACCGATCTCCGCGTGCGTCGGCATATCCCGGACGCCGGCCGACGGCGACAGCGGCGAAGCGTTGCTGCGCGCCGCCGACATCGCCCTGCGCGTCGCCAAGCGCAGTGGGCTCGCCGGACAGATCTCCGCCTACACCGGCGGCTCGCTCAGCGGCACCGGCGAACGCAGCGCCCGCGGTACGCTTGACCGCCTGATCGAAGGCAGGGGCCTCTCGATGGCGGTGCAGCCGATCGTCGATCCCTGTAGCGGCGCGATCCACGCCTACGAGGCGCTCGCTCGGTTCGGGCGACGCAGCACCGATAGTCCGCTGCACTGGCTCGCGGTCGCCGAGGAGTTCGGCGAGCGCGATCTGCTCGAGCGAGCATGCCTGCGGGCGGCGCTGGAGCTGTTCGGCTCGCGCCCGCCTGGCACGCTGCTCTCGGTGAATCTCTCGGCACCCGTGCTACTGGACCACAGCACGCTCGAGCTTCTGGAGCATCCAAGTGACCTCTCCGGTCTGATCGTCGAGGTCACCGAGGAGGCCCTCGTGCAAAGCGAATCCCAACTGCAGCAAGCGATGCAGCCGCTGCTTGCCCGCGGTGCGAAGCTCGCCGTCGACGACATGGGCGCCGGCTACTCCGGCCTGCGCCAGATAACCACCGTTCACCCCAGCTATCTCAAGCTCGACCGTTCGCTGATCACGGGTATCGACGAGGACAGCGATCGCCAGGCGCTTGTCGGGGCGCTTGTGGGCTACGCGAGTCACGTCGGCAGCCTGCTTGTCGCTGAGGGCATCGAAACGCCCTCGGAGTTGAGTGCGCTGATCGAGCTGGGTGTGCCGCTCGTGCAGGGTTTCTACCTCGGGCGTCCGGCCGCACCTTGGCCACAGGTTGGCGTCGGGCAGCTTGCCACGCCGGTGTAGGCACCGCGGCCGGCGGCGACGATTCGATCGCGCTCCGGGTGTGCACAACCAGTCACTGCTGGCCGACGGTTGCGTGTACAGTGCGACGCGATGGCCTTCGACTACCTCAACCTGGCCGACCGCACGTGGCCGAGCTTGATCCGCCTGATGGGTGGGCACGCGAAGATCTATCGCGCCACGGGCGGCCTGATCGGCCACCGCGTCCCTGGCGCCCCGGAGATGCTGCTGCTCGATCATGTCGGCGCCAAGAGCGGCAAGCACCGTTATACGCCGCTCGTGTTCGCGCGCGACGGCGAGGATGTGATCCTGATCGCCTCCAAGGGCGGCTATCCGAAGAACCCGGCCTGGTTTTACAACCTCAAGGCCAACCCTGACACGACGGTTCAGATCGGCTCCAAGCACATGCCCGTCCACGCGCGTGTGGCAACGCCCGAGGAGTACGACCGCCTGTGGAAGCTGGCGGTCGGCGTCTACAAGGGCTATGAAGACTATCGGCGGCGCACCGAGCGGCAGATACCGCTCGTGGTACTCGAGCCGCGCTAGGCTCCAAGCGCGCGGGCGATCACCATCTGCTGTACCTCGTCGGTGCCCTCGCCGATCGTGAGGATCTTCGCGTCGCGATAGAAGCGGCACACGGGATACTCCTCGATATAGCCGTAGCCGCCGTGGATCTGCACGGCCTCCTCGGTGCAACGCACCGCCAGGCGCCCCGTCTTCAGCTTGGCCTGGGCGGCGGTAAGCGTGAAGTTGCGCCCCGCATCCTTCTCGCGTGCGGCCTTGTACACGAGCAGCCGTGCCGCCTCGATCTCCGCGGACATGTCGGCAAGCTTTGCCTGAATCGCCTGGAACTTAGAGATCGGCTTGCCAAACGCCCGGCGCTCCCTGGAGTAGGCAAGCGCCTCGTCGAGCGCGCCCTGCGCGAGCCCGACGCCCATCGCAGCCACGCCGATGCGACCGATATCGAGGATATGCAGGAACTGCTTGAACCCCTGCCCGCGCGGGCCGAGCAGGTTCTCCTGTGGCACGCGGCAATCGGTGAAGCTGAGCGGGCGCGTGTCCGAAGCGTTCCAGCCCATCTTGCGATACGGCTCGCCCTGCTCATAGCCGGACGTGCCGTTGGCGATGAGGATGTTGGAGATCTCCTTGGGGTCCTCTGCCGAGCTCGCGTCATGAGAGCGCCCCGTCTCACCGCCACCCGTGACCGCGGTGATGCACACGACACCCGAAATGTCGGTGCCGGCATTCGTTATGAACTGCTTGGTCCCGTCGATAGTCCATTCACCCGCGTCCAAGCGCGCACGTGTGCGGGTGTTGCCGGCGTCGCTTCCCGCCTCGGGCTCGGTCAAACCGAACGCGCCGAGCTTTTCGCCCGAGCACAGCCGTGGCAGCCACTCGCGTCGCTGCTCCTCTGAGCCAAACAGATAGATCGGCTGGGTGCCGAGCGAAGTGTGGGCGCACAGCGTGATCGCCACCGAGGAGTCCACGCGCGTCAGCTCCTCCACCGCCAGCACATAGGCAAGCGTGTCCCCGCCGCTGCCGCCGTACTCCTGGGGAAACGGAATCCCCATCAGGCCAAGCTTTCCGAGCTGCTCTACGATCTCATACGGAAACGATTTCGTCCTGTCGAGCTCCTCGGCGACGGGTGCCACCTCCCCGACGGCGAACTCGCGCACGGTGCGGCGGATCAGCTCGTGATCGGGGGAGAGGTCGAAGTCCATTTAGGAGCAGTGGGAACGAGCGAGCTCGACCAACAGACGCACGCCGTATCCCGAGGCGCCCTTGCCGACGTATGCGCGCCCCAGATCCCAGGCTGAGCCTGCGATGTCAAGGTGCGCCCACGGGGTGTTTCCAACGAAGTTCGACAGGAATGCCGCACCCACGATCGTGCCCGCCTTGCGTCCTTCGGGAGCATTGTCGAGATCGCCGTACTTCCCCTTGATCAGCTCGTCGTACTCCTCGTGCAGTGGCAGTCGCCACAGGATCTCGCCGCTGCGCTCGCCCGCCTCGCCCACGCGGTCCGCCCACGCGTCGTCGTTTGACAGCAGGCCCGCATAGGTCGAGCCGAGCGCGATGATCACCGCGCCGGTCAGCGTCGCCAGGTCCACAATCTGCTCGGCGCCAAGGCCGATTGCATGACACAGGCAGTCAGCCAGCACGAGCCGGCCCTCCGCGTCGGTGTTGTTGACCTCGATCGTCTTCCCGTTGGAGGCGCAAACGATGTCGCCGGGCTTGATCGAGTGGCCGCTCGGCAGGTTCTCGGTGGCGCCCACCACCCCCACGATCCGAACCGACAGCTTCATGCGGGCGATCGCCGCCAGCGCCGAGATGACGGCCGCCCCGCCGGACATGTCGAACTTCATCTCCGCCATTTTCGCGCCGGGCTTCAGCGAGATGCCACCGCTGTCGAATGTCACGGCCTTGCCCACAAATCCCAGCAGGGGTCCAGCCGCGTTTGGCGGCTCATAGCGCAAGGTAATCAGAGCGGGCTCCTGCTCTGAGCCCTGCGCCACCGCGGCAAAAGCGCCCATCGAGCGCGCCACGATGCCCTCGCGCCCCTCGACCTGCACCGACAGATGCTCGATCTGCTCGCCAAGCCGGCGCGCATGATCGCCAAGCGCCGTCGGGGTCAGATCGTTGGCGGGGCGGTTCTGCAAGTCGCGCGCCTCGTTGACGGCCTCGGACACGATCGCCGCCTCGCCCACAACCCCCGACAGATCACCATCGCCGCTCAGAACCAAAGCCTCCAGGTGCTTTGGCTTACCGTCGGAGTCCGGCTTACCTGTGCCCTTGGACGTGGACTTATGGCTGTCGAAGCTGTAATCGGCGAGCATCGTTCCCTGCACAAGCGCCGCCGCAACCTCGCCGTCGGCGCTTGGCGTCTGCCAGCACAGCACCTTGGCCGACATCTCCCTGGCACGCTCGCGCGTCAAAGCGGCCGCCACACGCGCGCGCTCGGGAGTGAAGCTCGCGCGCTCGCCGAGTCCCACGATCAGCCAGCGCTTGCCGTCGGCGTGGGCCAGCGCAAGCGACTTGAACGAGCGGCGCGCCTCGCCGCTTGCCAGTAGCTCACCCACCTGCTTCGGCGCTCCATCGGGCGCTTCGGCTCCCTCGAACACTCCGATTGCGACCGTATCGGCGTCGCTCTTATCGGGTTGCTCGGCTGTCCAGGAAACCTTCACGATCCGAGCACGATAGCCGGCTCGGTAGCATTGCGGTTCTCTGGTCGTTGCCCCAGACGGCCCCCCCGACTTCAGGAGAAACGCCTCGATGCCCAAGACTGTGATCCTCGGCGCCGCGCGCACACCCATCGGCAAGATGGGAGGAGGTCTGTCAACGCTTGACGCCACTGAGCTGGGCGCGATCGCGATCGAGGCCGCACTCGAGCGCTCCGGCGTCGAGCCCGAGCAGGTCGAGCACGTCGTCATGGGTCAAGTGCTGCAGGCCGGCCAAGGCCAGATTCCCTCGCGCCAAGCTCAGATCAAGGCCGGCATCCCCAAGGAGGTCTCCTCGGAGACGATCAACAAGGTGTGCGCCTCCGGCGTGCGCGCCACGGTGATCCTCGACCAGGCGATTCGCGCCGGCGATGTGCAAGTCGGTGTCGCCGGTGGCATGGAGTCGATGTCCCAGGCCCCATACCTATTGCCGGGTGCGCGCTTCGGCTTTCGCATGGGCGATGTGAAGGCGCTCGACGCGATGGTTCACGACGGCCTCACCAATCCCTTCTCCGGCAAGCAGATGTTCGTCGAGGCCACCGAGGTCGGCGACGAGCTGGAGCTGACGCGTGCCGACCTCGACCGCTGGGCGCTGCGTTCGCACGAGCTGGCGTTGAAGGCGACCGACGAGGGCCGTCTGCCCGAGGAGATCGTGTCTGTGACGATCAAAGGTCGTAAGGGGGACACGGTCGTCGAGATCGACGAGGGTCCGCGTCGCGATACGTCTTTGGAGAAGCTCGCTGCCCTACCGGGCCTCGTCGGCAAGGACGGCACGCACACGGCGGGCAACTCCCCCGGCGTCAACGACGGTGGTGGCGCGCTGGTCGTCGCCTCAGAGGAATGGGCCTCGGCTAACGGCAAGCAGGCGCTTGCCGAGGTTGTCACCCATGCCCAGTCCGCCGATGAGTTCGCCTACCTGGCTCGCACCCCTGCCTCGGCTGCCAAGAAGGCGCTCGAGAAGGCCGGCTTGAAGGCGCAGGACATCGACGTGTGGGAGATCAACGAGGCGTTCGCCTCGGTCACGCTCAACTCGATCCGCGTGCTCGGGATCGACGAGGACAAGGTCAACGTCAACGGCGGTGCCGTGGCGCTTGGACACCCGATCGGCGCTTCGGGCGCGCGCATCATCGGCAGCCTCGTCTTCGAGCTGCGCCGTCGTGGTGGCGGCTTTGGCTGCGCCGCGATCTGCTCCGGCGGCGGTCAGGGCGACGCCTTCATAATCAAGGTCTGAAATGTCCGTCGAGGCGGACAAATCGAGTCCCACCCACCCCAAGATCCGCGTCGTCGTGGCAAAGCCTGGCCTCGACGGCCACGACCGCGGCGCGAAGATCATTGCTCGCGCGCTGCGCGATGCCGGCATGGAGGTGATCTACACCGGGCTGCACCAGACGCCCGAGCAGATCGTCGAGACCGTGATTCAAGAGGACGCCGACGCGGTCGGCCTGTCGATCCTCTCAGGTGCCCATATGACGCTGGTGCCGCGCGTGGTGGAGCTGCTGCGCGAGCAGTCGATTGACGACGTCGTCGTGACAGTTGGCGGAACGATCCCCGCCGAAGACATTCCCGAGCTCAAGAGCCTTGGTGTGGCCGAGGTCTTCACGCCTGGCGCGCCCACTCAGGCGATCGTTGATTTCATTCGCGAGGCCACCGTTGCTCGCAGCGCTCAATAGTGCCAACCGTTCGTGCCGAAGCATCCCGTTCGGCGTAGCTGATTGACTCGTCAGTCAACTGAGGTAGGATTGCCCGATAGACACCCCCTAAGGAGTAGCTGAATGAAGATTTGCGTCCTGGTGAAGGAGGTCCCGGACGCCGCCGTCGAGAAGCGCATCAACAGCTCGACGGGGCGCATGGACCGCAGCGGGGAGAAGAACCTCAACCCGTATGACACGCACGCCATCGAGGCTGCGATGCAGGTCCGCGAGGGCGGCGTTGCCCCCGTGGAGGAGATCGTGGCAGTGACGATGGGCCCGGAGAGTGCCGTACGCGCTCTGCACAAGGCCGTCTCGCTTGGCGCAGACCGTTCTGTGCACCTCTCCGACCCGGCGGTCGCCGGCTCCGATGTGGCTGCCACCGGCTATGCCTTGGCGCAGACGCTGCAGCGCGAGAAACCAGATCTCGTCTTGCTCGGCCAGCAGTCAGACGACGGCGAGTGCTACACGATCGGCGCGGTCGTGGCCGAGCACCTCGGTATGCCCTCGCTCACCCAGGTCATCAAGATGGACGTCGCCGTCGACTCGCTGCGCTGCGAGCGCCAGGCCGAGTACGGCTACGACACGGTGCAGATCACTCTGCCCGCCGTCATCTCCGTCGGCGATGCCATCAACGAGCCGCGTTACCCCTCGCTGAAGGCGATCATGGGCGCCAAGAAGAAGCCGCTCGACACGGTCACAGCCGCCGATGTCGGCGTCGACACGAGCAAGGTCGGCGGCGACAATTCCGCCGCTCAATGGATCGCCGCGAAGGCTCCCCCGGCCAAGGCCGCGGGCGAGATCATCGAGGACGAAGACACCGCCGAGACGGTCGAAAAGATCGTCGCCTGGCTCGACGAGAGGAAGCTGATCTAGATGGCGAACATCTTGGTCTACGCGCTCCACTACAACGGCGCGATCAACAAGAACTCGCTCGGCGCGGTCTCCGAGGGCGCCAAGCTCGCAGCCGAGCTCGGCGGCGAGGCGCACGCGATCCTCGTAGGCGTTGGCGTCCCGCAGGACCTGGCGGCTTCGCTCGGCAACTACGGAGCCAAGAAGGTCCTCATCGCCGAGGGCCCCGAAGGGCTCGCCCAGCCAGTCGTCGACGCGATGGGCGCCGCCATTTCAAATGGCGACTACAAGTACGCATTGTTCGGCGGTGGCCTGCTCGGCTTCGAGATCGGCGCCGGTCTTGCCGCGCGCCTGGGTGCCGGTGTGGCGATGGAGGTCACCGCCGTACGCGCCGAGGGTGGCGAGCTGATCGCCGAGCGCCCGATCCTTGGCGACTCGGCCATCTCGGAGATCAAATATCGCTCTGAGGTCGGCATCGTGATCGGACGCCTGAATGCGTTCGAGATCAAAGAGACCGGCGCGGGCGCTGTGCCAGTCGAGCAGGTCAGCTTCGAGCTGAGCGAGCACGCCAAGCAGGCCACGATGG
Organism: uncultured Solirubrobacterales bacterium; assembly: GCA_963715765.1. Lineage (GTDB taxonomy): Bacteria > Actinomycetota > Thermoleophilia > Solirubrobacterales > Solirubrobacteraceae > Palsa-744. Next base: position 842,715 of record OY970270.1, on the reverse strand, counting down.
TCACGCGCGGCGAACAGCGCGGAGCCGACGTCGACATCGAGGGCGCCAGCATCCTCGTCGCCGGTGGACGCGGTCTCGGCAAGGCCGAGGGCTTCCAGCTCGCCGAGGACCTGGCGGCGGCATTCGGCAACAACGCCGCCGTGGCCGCCACCCGTGCGGTCGTGGACGCCGGCTGGTACCCCTACGCCGCGCAGATCGGGCAGACCGGCAAGACGGTCTCCCCAAAGCTGTATCTGGCGGCGGGCATCTCCGGCGCGATCCAGCACAAGGTCGGCATGCAGTCCTCAGAGAACATCGTCGCGATCAACAAGGACTCGAACGCGCCGATCTTCGAATTCTCAGACCTCGGCATCGTTGGCGATCTGAACAAGATCCTGCCCAAGTTGACCGAGGCCGTGAAGGCCAAGAAAGCAAGCTAGGCAGTGGGTGCGGGCGGATGTGTGAGCGAAAAGGAGCATTGAGCGATGTCATCTCATAACGGCTCAAGCAATGGGAAGGTCGTCCCGGCGGCCTACCCGCCGCCCGTCGATCCCCAAAAGGAGTTCGTCAAGCACGGCCTCGACCCCGAGGACGAGCTGATCGAGGTCGGCGTTGCGATCGTCGGCGGCGGCACCGCCGGTCTCGCCTGCGCCAACCGCCTGCTGCAACTGCTCGGCGATGACCCGGAGATGATGGAGCGCCTCGGCGAAGTGCCGGTGGCGGTTGTGGAGAAGGCAAAGACCTGCGGTGGCCACAACCTCTCCGGCGCGGTCATGCGCCCCGAAGCGCTTGAAGAACTGTTCCCCGAGCTGACGCGCGAGCAGTGGCGCAAGGAGGGCTTCGCTTTCGGTGAGGTCACCAAAGAGGCGGTCTACATGACCCCGACCTCCAAAGTGTCGTTTCGCATCCCCACACCGCCGCCGTTCAAGAACCATGGCAACGAGGTCGTCTCCGTCTCGGCGCTGGCCCGCTACCAGCAGCAGCAGGCCGAGGAGGGCGGTGCCTACATCCTCACCGAGACGGCGGCAACCCAGCTCGTGGTCGAGGACGGTCGCGTCGTAGGTGTGCGCTCGGGCGACAAGGGTCGCGGCAAGGACGGCGAGCCGCTTGGCAACTTCGAGCCCGGCACCGACATCAAGGCGCAGGCGACAGTGCTTGCCGAGGGCTGCTGGGGCCATCTGACAGGAGCGGCGATCCGCGAGTTCGACCTTGCCGAGGGCCGCGAGCCACAGGTGTGGGAGCTCGGGGTGAAGGAGGTCTGGAAGGTCGCAAAGCCGCTGGACCGCCTGATCCACACGATGGGTCCCTGGCCGCTGAAAATCTCTTCCAAGTACGGCCAGATCGGTGGTACGTGGATCTACCCGATGAAGAACGAGAAGACCGGCGAGGACATGGTCTCGATTGGCTTCGTGGTCGAGCTCGACTACGCGGATGCAACCACCTCCGCCCACGACCTGCTGCAGACCTTCAAGACCCACCCGCTCGTGCGCAAAATCCTCGAGGGCGGCGAGCGCGTCGCCTGGGGTGCGAAGGCGCTGCCCGGCGGCGGCTACTGGTCGATGCCCAAGCTCTCGATGCCCGGTGCGGTGCTCGTCGGGGACTCCGGTGGCATGGTCGACACGATGGCGCTGAAGGGCGTGCACCACTGCATCAAGTCGGGGATGCTCGCGGCCGAGTCGATCTACGCGGCGCTCAAGCGCGGTAGCCAAGACCTTTCAGATTACGAGCGGGCGATCGAGCAGTCCTCTGTCGGCAAAGAGCTGTGGGAGGTGCGCAACGCGCGCCAGCCACTGCAGAAGGGCCTGTTCCTCGGCGGACCGCTCTCCGGCATCCAGCAGATCACCAAGGGCAAGCTGCCGGGTCGGGCCGACTGGCACCGCAACGACTCGATCCCGGTGTTCGTGGGCAACACCAAGGACGTGTACGTCAAGCCCGACGGCAAGTACACCTTCGACAAGCTCTCCGAGCGTTTTCATCACCGGCAACGCCACCCGCGACGACGCGCCCAATCACATCCGTGTGCAGAAACACGTCCCGCGCGAGGTCGCCGAAACATGGTGCTGGATGTGCCCGGCCGGGGTGTATGAGATCCCCGAGGACGCCCCGGAGAAGGGGCCGGTGGACGTAATCGTCAACTACACCAACTGCGTACAGTGCGGTGCCATCACAGCCAAGGGTGGGCGTTTGACGACGCCTGAGGGAGGCGACGGTCCCCTCTACCAGATCACCTAGCGCGCTCCGGCAGACACTTGTGTCCACTTTGTGCGAAACATCGTGGGCTCATGAGTGTTAGTGGCTTGTGAATGGCAAGGACGACGTTCCAACCCACCCGAGCCGTCAAGACGGCGCTCGTGCTGACGTGTGCGCTTGTGACGCTCGGCTGCGCGCAGGTCGCGTTCGCGCGGGGAGCTCTGCGCGACACAGCGGCACCCGTTCCCACGCCCGGCTATTCGGCCACCGTGGAACAGTGCATCACCTCGACCGTCCAGAGCGAACGCTCGGCGACCTTCACCGCACACATGGTGGCGGTCGACACGACACAGCGGATGCAGATCAAGGTCCAGCTCCAGCAGCGTATGCACGGCGAATCCGAATACCACACGATCGTCGCCCCAGGTCTCGGGATGTGGCACGGATCGGAACCGGGGGTGAGGATCGACAACTACGTTCAGCAGGTCACGAACCTCGCCGCGCCCGCCTCCTACAGGGCACTCGTGCAGTTCCGCTGGCTGAGCGACAAGGGACACATACTCAAGCGCGCCGAACTGCACACCGCGCACTGCCTGCAGCCGACGCTCGCAGGACAGGTGACGCAGACGCCGCCACCAGTCTCGACGCCGACACAGACACCCACGAGCTGAGTCGCGGGCACCGATTCGCCGATCGGCGCGCGGGTCGCTAGAATGCCCTGAACATGAAGACTGCGATCCACCCAAATTATGTTGAGGCGCACGTGCGATGCATGTGCGGCAACGAGTTCACCACGCGGGCAACCCAAGAGGAGATCCACGTCGAGGTGTGCTCCAACTGCCACCCGTTCTACACGGGACGACAGAAGCTCATAGACACCGGTGGACGCGTCGAGCGCTTCCAACGCCGGGTCGCCAAGGGACGTCTGCACAGCGCGCAAGCAGGTGCAGGGCGGGCTGGCTCGGATCAGGCTCGCCCCCAGTAGCACGATGTCCTCTCGCCCGGTTGTCGGTGGGAGGGTGCAAGCCAGCAATCTCCAGGCGACCGCAAGTACGCCCGCTACCAGCGGCGCGGACAGCGCCGGAATACAGCTCGGCGCCGAGGCTCAATTACCCGACGGCCAGCTGACGGCCGCGCGCGACGCTCCCCTTGGGGGACAGGCGGTGCTCGAGGGAGTCATGATGCGCGGCGTGCGCCATTGGGCGGTGGCGGTGCGCAAGCCGCTGCCCACCGCTCCCGACGAGCACGGTGAGGGTGAAGCGCACGACGGTAGCCCGCGCGATATGTCGCACTCGCTGGAGGTGGCACTCGCGAGAGAGGCAGAGCTCAGCAGCGAGGAGCGGGATGGCCAGCTCGAGCCGCTCGGCGAGATCGAGGTCACGATGTCGCCGCTCAGCTCCGTGCTGGCGCGCCACCGCTGGCTGCGGATGCCTGTCCTGCGCGGGATTGTCGCGCTCGGCGGCTCGCTTGCGATCGGCTTCAAGGCGCTTGGCATCTCCGCCAACGCGCAACTCCCGGAGGGTGAGGCCGAGGGAGACCCGCAGGAGATCTCCTCGGTCGTATGGGTCGGCACGGTGATCGTCTCGATGGCGTTTGCGATCGGATTGTTCTTCCTGCTGCCACTCGGCCTGACGAGCCTCGTCAAGGGCCAGCTGCACTCCTCTGCGCTGTTTTGGATCGTCGAGGGCGTGGTGCGTACCGCGATCTTCCTCGGCTACATGGTGGCGCTCTCGCGCGTGCACAGTCTGCGACGCGTGTTCGAGTATCACGGCGCGGAGCACAAGACGATCTCCTGCTTTGAGGCGGGATTGCCGCTCACCCCGTCCAACGCGCAACGCTTCTCGCGACTGCACCCGCGCTGCGGCACGAGCTTCCTGCTCGTGGTGATGGTCGTGTCGATCTTCGTGTTCGGGGCCGTCGGCATGCCCGCGTGGTACTGGCTGGTCGCGACCCGGATTCTCGGAGTGCCTGTGATCGCGGGCATCTCCTTTGAGATCATCAAGTTCGCCGGGCGAAACCGCAACCGGCGCTGGGTCAAAGCCGTGATGTGGCCCGGATTGAAGCTGCAGCTGCTCACCACGCGCGAGCCCGACCTCGATCAGCTGGCGGTCGCGATCGCAGCGCTACAAGCCGTACTCGAGTACGAGACGCCCGGCAGCATGAGCGCGGCGGAGCTGGTTGGGGTGGAGGTTGTGGCGTAGCGCTCAGAGCGGCGACTTGGGGCCAGGACTTGGCGCCATGGCTCCAGTCACGACCCGGTAGTGGCGGCTCCGCCCCGTAAGCTGGGGGGCGATGATCGAAGAGTTGATCGAGCAGATCGAGACGCGCTTTGCCGAGCTTGGCGAGCAGATGACCGACCCCGCCGTGATCGGTGACCGCGAACGCTACGCGGAAGTCGGCCGCGCCTACCGCCAGCTCGAGCCTGCAGCCGAGCTTGCGGTGAAGTGGCGGCGCGCGAGCGACGATGCGGCGGGCGCGGAAGAGCTGATCGCCGAGGGCGGTGAGGATCCTGAGCTGCGCGAAATGCTGATCGCCTCGCGCGAGCGCGTCGAGCGGCTGGAGGAGGAGATCCGCTTCGCGATGGTCGAGCGCGACCCCAACGACGAGAAGAACGTGATCGTCGAAATCCAGGGTGGTGCTGGCGGGGACGAGGCCGGACTATGGGCGGGTGATGTGTACCGGATGCTCACCCGTTACGCCGAGCGTGTGGGTCTGAAGCCGGAGCCGCTGGAGATCGGGGAGAGCAAGTACACGTTTGCGGTTAAAGGATCCCACCCATCCGGCGCCTACTCGATTTTCAAGTTCGAGGGAGGAACCCACCGCGTGCAGCGTGTCCCTCAGACCGAGTCCCAGGGGCGCATCCACACATCCACTGCCACCGTTGCGGTGCTGCCCGAAGCCGAGGACGTCGACGTGGAAGTCAACCCCAGCGACCTGCAGATCGACGTGTACCGCTCCTCCGGTCCGGGCGGTCAGTCGGTCAACACGACCGACTCGGCGGTGCGCATCACGCACAAGCCCTCGGGGATCGTCGTGTCGATGCAGGACGAGAAGTCCCAGCTTCAAAACCGCGAGAAGGCGCTGCGCGTGTTGCGTGCCCGACTCTACGAGCGCGCGCTGGCCGAGCAGCAGTCCGAGCTCGCCGCCGACCGACGCTCGCAGGTTGGCACGGGCGACCGCGCGGAGAAGATCCGCACCTACAACTACGGCGAGCGACGCGTCACCGACCACCGCATCAAGCTCACCGTTCACAACCTCGATCAGATCCTGGAAGGGGAGCTGCAGGAGATCACAGCGGCCCTGCAGGCCGATGAGAAGCGCCGTCGCCTGGAGGCTCAGACGGCCGTTTGAGCCCCACCAGGCACGCCCCGCAAATCCAAACCATGTCCGATTCCGATGTTGGACCGCTCGCTCGCGGAACCTCCGTCCGCGACGCGCTAGACGGAGCTGTCACGGCAATTGCGGCAGCTGGCTGCCAAACCCCGCGCCTTGATGCAGAAGTACTACTCGCCCATGCGCTTGGCATATCGCGAGAGCAGCTGTTCATCGACAGCGATCTCACTGTCGTCGGCCCAGCGGTGCGCACCTTCCAGGACCACGTGCGACGCCGCTCGGTGGCGCGCGAGCCCGTCGCCTACATCCTGGGCGCTCGCCACTTTCGCCACCTGAAGCTGACCGTCGATCGGCGCGCATTGATCCCACGTCCGGAGACCGAGCTGCTTGTGGAAGTCGCGCTCGCCCTGCCGGAGGGCTCGCGCGTGCTGGACGTCGGCACCGGCAGCGGCGCCGTGGCACTCGCGCTGAAGGACGAGCGCCCTGACCTAACGGTGAGTGGCAGTGATCTCAGCAAGGACGTGCTCGAGCTGGCCCATGGCAATGGCGTGCGCCTCGGTCTCGACGTGAACTGGCTCAGCGCCGACCTGCTCGACGGTGTGGCAGACGCGTTCGACGCGATCCTCTCCAATCCGCCGTATGTGCCAGACGGAGACAGGGCAACGCTTTCGCCCGAGATCGTCCGCCACGAGCCATCCTTGGCCCTGTTCGCCGGTGAGGACGGACTCGACGCGATCCGCCTGTTGGTGGACCAGGCGGCTGCGCGTCCCCGCGTGCGCATGCTTGCCCTGGAGGTCGGCGCTGGACAGGCAGCCACGGTTGGCGAGCTGATACATGTGGCGGGCTTTCCCGCGGTCCGTGCCGAGCGTGACCTCGCCGGGATTGAGCGTGTGGTTGTGGGAGAGCGATGACCGTGGCGCTCACCTCGGCGGATGCCACCATGCTGGAGGCATGCCTGGTCGGCGACGGAGTTGCGGTGATCCCCACCGACACGGTCTACGGCCTTGCCTGCAACCCCGACAGCGAGATAGCTGTGCGCCGCGTATATGAGCTCAAGCGGCGACCCGCCGTAAAGCCGACCGCCGTCATGTTCTTCGCGCTCGAGTCTGCGCTCGAGTCGCTTGGCGAGTTGGGACCGCGTGCGCGCGCCGCTCTCACCGCGCTGCTCCCGGGGCCGGTGACGCTGCTCCTGGAGGACCCCCACCGTCGATTCCCCCTGGCATGCGATCCGAGTCCCGCCGCCGATGCTCGCGCCGGGCTACTCGGGCTTCGTGTGCCGCTGCTCGAGGGCCCATTGGCGGCGCTGGCTGCCGTTAGCGTTCCCGCCGCGCAATCCAGTGCCAACCTCTCCGGAGGTCGCGATCCGCGACGTTTGCAAGACGTGCCCCTGGAGCTACGCGAAGGCGTTGATCTTGTGCTCGACGGCGGTGAGCTTCCCGGCGCGGCCTCCACGGTGATCGACCTGTCCGAGTATGAGGGAAGCGGTCGCTGGCAGATCGTGCGTGAGGGACCGCTTGGCGAAGCCACTGTCGCAAGGGCGCTTGCCCGAGCTAGCTGACCGGCAGCGGATAGTTGACCTCGGGTTCTCCGATAGATCGGGCGGGGACTCGCTTGCGGAGGATTGCACGAGCTCCGTGGCTGGGGACGAAGGTCACCCCGCGTCGGCGAGGCATCTCAGATCGCGGATCGAGGGCTTGCAGTGTGCAGCGCTCGAAGATGCAGCGCAGCACGATCCGCATCTCGTAGGTGGCAAACGCCGCGCCGATGCAGCGTCGCACTCCGCCGCCGAAGGGCAGCCACGCGAAGCTCTCCGTTCGACCGTCCTCGAAGCGCTCTGGACGAAAAGCGCCCGGCTGTGGATAGAGGTCTGCCCGCTGGTGGATCAGGCTGATCGACACGGCGATCAGCGAGTCGGCCGGAGCGAGGTAGTCGCCGAGGGGGAGCGGCTTGGTTGTGTAGCGGAGCGCAAATGGGAGCACCGGTCGGCTACGCAGGGACTCCTGGACGATGTGACCGAGATACTCGTCCCGATCTTCGGCCAACTCCGCGGTCAAGCGTCGCATCACCTGTGGATGGCGCAGTAGACGCTCGACCGACCACGCCAGGCCGGTGGCGGTTGTCTCGTGTCCAGCTATCAGAAGGGTCATCAGCTGATCGCGCAGCTCGGCAGGGCTCAGACTGTTGCCATCCTCGTCGCGGGCTTGGATGAGGAGCGAGAGGATGTCGGTGCGGCTGTCGAGGTTCGTGTCGCGAGCTCTGTCGTCGATCTCCTGGTAGAGGAACCGATCGACCTCGGCCCGCGTCTCGAGGAACGACCGCCACGGGCCATGGCGTGGCAGCTCTCGCTGGGCCATCAGCAGCATCCACGGTCGCATTCCCTGGTTGCTGTAGCGAACGAACAGTCGTTCGAGACGACCGAGCTTCCGCTCGTCGTGGTCGATCCCGAAGACAGCGCGGAGGATCACGCGCAACGCGATCGCCTGCATCGAGGGGTGCAGGGGGATGGCTCGATCCAGTGGCCAGCGATCGATCTCCGCATCGGCGATCTCCCGCATCAGCTCGCCGTAGATGCGCATTCGCTCGCCGTGAAAGGGGGGCAGCATGAGTTTGCGCCTGTGAAGATGCCGATGCTCGTCGAGCAGCAGCAGAGACCGCTCGCCGACCAGGTCTTTCAGCGGTCCGCCGTTGGCGTCTCCCGCGCGAAGGGTCGCCGGATCGCCGGTAAAGATTCGCTTCGCCTCCGTTGGATCGGCGACCACGACGAGCGGTGGCGCAAAGCCGGTCGCGTGGAGCATGAAAACGTCGCCGTAGCGCTCGCGCCAACGGGGAAACAGCCTCGGCTCGGCCAGCAGCCAGCCAAGTCCGAGCGCAAGCCCCGGTCCCCGTGGGCCAGGTGGACTTGTGTTCATTCCCGCTGTGCGATATGACATCACCTATGTATCGGAACAGATATATAGGCGTTGCGCAATGGGTGTCGCGGGACCGATCCCGGCAAGCCCACCGGCGCTGGCGATGAAGCTCACGCCCTCGGCCTTCCTGACCCTCGGCATGGTTCGCCTCGGCGCGAGCTCCGGGTATGCGATCAAGAAGGTCGCCGACATGTCGACTCGCTTCTTCTGGCCGACATCGCTCGCGCAGGTCTATCCCGAGCTCGCACGGCTCGTGGAGGCGGGGCTACTGATCCGCCGAAAGGACCCCCAGGGTTCGCGAGAGCGATTCGCATACGAGCTCACCGAGGAGGGAGAAGCGGCGTTGGAGAAGTGGCTGTGCTCCACGCACCAAGCCGAAACCCAGTTCCGCGACGAGGGTGTGCTGCGACTGTTCTTTGCCGATGCCCTGACAGAGCGGGACCAGCTAAAGCTGGTGCGACATCTGCGCGCACGTGTCCGCGACGTCAGTGTCCACACGCGCGAGAAGATCGTCCCGCTCGCCGAGGCGCTCGAGCCGAGCGGCACCCGCTACCCGGCGCTCGTCGCGCGGCTGCGCGCCGACACATACGCCTATGCCGAGCGATGGCTGGCGGATCTGGAGGCCGAGCTGGAAACGTGACCTGCACCGCGTGACGCTTGCCGGCAGAGCCCCTCGAGGTGCGCCGCCGAGGGGCGGCGATCGGTCTTCGCTCGTGAGAGCCTTCGACCTGTCTCGCCGACAGCCGAGGATCGGGCTCTGCTAGCCTCGTAAAGCGCAGCCGCGACTGGCGCGAGAGGTGGAATCGACCACCGGGAAGCGGCTGGAAGACGATCATCGCCGCGCGCCTGGGCACCACAGCTATTCATAAGCTCCAGGAGCGTGCCCATGTCCGATCTCAGTCCCGACTACTTCAACCGCCCGCTCGCCGAGGTGGACCCGGAGATCGCGGCGGCGTTGCGCGGCGAGCTCGAGCGCCAGCAGAACACGCTCGAGATGATCGCCTCGGAGAATTTCGTTCCCCAGGCGGTACTCGAATGCCAGGGCTCGGTGCTCACCAACAAGTACGCCGAGGGCTATCCGGGACGGCGCTACTACGGCGGCTGTGAGTGGGTGGACGTGTCCGAGCAGCTTGCGATCGATCGCGCCAAGGCACTGTTTGGCGCCGAGCACGCCAACGTGCAGCCGCACGCAGGCGCGCAGGCCAACACCGCCGTCTACCACGCTCTGCTGCAGCCCGGCGAGACGATCATGGGCCTCTCGCTCGCCCACGGCGGCCATCTCTCCCACGGCATGAAAATCAACGTGTCGGGGCGCCTGTATGACATCGCCGCCTACGAGGTGGACCGCGAGACGAGCACGATCGACATGGACGAGGTTGCCCGCATCGCGCGCGAGCGTCGCCCCAAGCTGCTGCTTGCGGGCTGGTCTGCCTACCCGCGCCAGCTGGACTTCGCCCGTTTCCGCGAGATCGCCGACGAAGTCGGAGCGCTTCTGATGGTGGACATGGCCCACTTCGCCGGGCTCGTCGCCGCCGGACTGCACCCCAACCCGCTCGAGTACGGCGCCGACGTCGTCACCACCACCACCCACAAGACGCTCGGTGGCCCGCGCGCGGGGATCATTCTGTGCAAGGCCGAGCATGCCAAGAAGATCGACTCGGCCGTGTTCCCCGGCCAGCAGGGCGGACCGCTGGAGCACGTGATTGCCGCCAAGGCGGTAGCGCTTCGCATCGCGGCCAGCGAGCTGTTTGCCGAGCGCCAGCGGCGTACCATCGAAGGCGCCAAGACGCTTGCCGAGCAGCTGATGCAGGCCGGCCACGGCGTCAACGTGCTGACCGGTGGCACCGACGTGCACCTTGCGCTCGTGGACCTACGCGCGTGCGAGCCCGAGCTGAGCGGCCGCCAAGCCGAGGATCGCCTGCACGAGATCGGCGTCACCGTCAACCGCAACGCCGTTCCCTTCGACCCGCGCCCGCCGATGGAGGCCTCGGGCCTGCGCATCGGCACGCCCGCGCTGGCCACGCGGGGGTTGGGAGTCGAGGAGTTCACCGAGGTCGGTCAGATCGTCGCGGCCGCGCTCACGCCCGAGTTCGAGTCGCGCCGCGCCGAGCTCGCCGAGCGCGTTCAGGCGGTCGTGGAGCGCCATCCGCTGTATGAGCACCTGAACGCCCCAGACCGATTGGAGATCGCAGGGATCTCCAATCGGCCAGCATAGCGCTGACGACGTCCGCGCCTGCGATGCTGTGCGCGAGTCGATGGCGCATCTGAATCAACTCGACGCGTTTGCCGCTTTCCTCGTTGCCGCGGCCGTGACCGCGTTGCTGACGCCGCTCACGATGCGGCTGGCGAGGGCAGTGGGCGCCGTGGACGAACCGCGCCAGCGCGGTCTCTCCAGCCGCCCGACGCCGCTGCTCGGGGGCCTTGCGATCTTCGCGGGCGTGCTCGTCGCCACGCTGGCGTTCCTGCCGGCTGGCTATGGCTCAAGCGGGCAGATGTGGCATGGGGTGCTGATCGCCGCGGCGCTCATAACCGTCGTGGGTGCGCTCGACGACCGCTTCGACCTGCCGCCGATCGTCAAGCTCGCCGGCCAGACTGCCGCCGCCGTGATCGTCGTGCACTTCGGCGTCGCCGTCAAGTCGATCACCCTGCCGTTCGCCGGCACGCTGCACTTCCCCAACGCCGGCGCCACCAACGCGGGCCCGCTGCTGACCGTCATCGGTCTCGTGGTGATGATGAACATCGTCAACCTGTCCGATGGCGTCGACGGCCTCGCCGCCGGCGTGTGCGTGATTATCGCCGGCACGCTGGCGATAATCGCCTTCGATCTCGACCGCGCCGAACCGGGAGTGCTTGCGGCGCTGACGGCCGGCGCTGCGCTCGGCTTCCTGATCCACAACTTCCCGCCGGCCTCGAGCTTCATGGGTGATTGCGGGGCCAACCTGCTGGGACTGTTGATGGGCGTGGTGGCAGTCGAGGCGGCCGTCAAGAAGCCTGTGGTCGTGTCATTCGTCCTGCCTCTGATCCTGCTCACCGTCCCCTTCCTGGACACCACGTTCGTGGTGCTCAAGCGCCTGAAGTACCGCCGCCCCATATACGCGGCCGACAGCGAGCACTTCCATCACCGCATGGCCCGCATCGGCTTCTCCTCGCGGCGCACGATCGCGTATCTGTACGCGTGGACGCTGATGCTCGCCGGCTTCGCGCTCGCGCTGCGGTTCGTGCCCTATTCCGATCACAAAGGCCAGCTGTATCTCGGCTGGACTCTAGTGATGGTGGCGCTGGCGCTGGTTGTGGTGGCCGCCAGCGTGTATCTCGTGTACGTGCTCGAGATCCTGAAGTTCCGCCGCCTCGACGCGCTACGCCTGCGCCGTCTGCGCCCCGACGCCTCGCCCGCGGAGATCGAGCGCGTTGTGGCCCATGATCTCGAGACCGGCGAATACGACACGGTCGTTGGCGGCGGCACTGACATCGGCGCCGGCAGGGAAGTTGGTGGTACTGGCTCTGGCTCTGGTAGCGGAGGTGGCAGTGGCACTCGCGCTTCCAACCGCGCCGACGGCCCGTACACGCGTGATGGGCTTCCCGTGGGCGATGTGCCTGGCGGGGCTGAGCAGCGGGTCAGCGAGCGGCAGGTGGATCAGGATCGCATAGGCACAGAACGCGAGCGTGGCCCCACGCAGGCGGCGGCTGTCGGCGAGAGCGGCGAGCGGCAGCGCCCATATCGCATACCAGGGCAGCAGCCAGGCGGTCGATAGCAACAGCGCAAGCGTTGCCCAGCCAGCCATCGCGCGCCAGTCGGCGCCACGTGCCGTGCGCCACAGGCTTGCTGCCAGCACCAGCACGAAGCCGGCGACGAACAGCTCGCGCCACCAGTTCGGCAGCCCGCTGAGTCCCACCCATCGCGCGGTCTCTGCCGGGATGCTGTGAGTTGCGATCAGCTGCTGCTGCTCGCCGATCGAGTCAACAAAGCCAAACGCATGCGCGCCAAAGCCCACGACGGCCACGATCGCAAGCAACGCGAGCGCGCCCGCGGCGCTCGCCGCCACCCGCACACGCTCGCTCATTCGGCGTGGCGCGAGCACCACGAACGGCAGCACCAGCCCGGCGGATGCCTTCACGCCCACGCCGACCACAAGCAGCGCCGCGGCGGCGCGAAAATTGGAAGTCCCGTCTGCCTTCGACGCCCCCACCTCCGAGGCGCCTGCCTTCGACGCGTCCATCGTCGAGGCACTCGCCGTGAGCAGCAGCGCGCCCGCGAGCACCAGCAGCACGAGCGCATCGTTGTGCGCTCCCCCCACCGCCAGCTCGAGCGTCACCGGGTTCAAGCCCACGAATGCTGCCGCCCACTTCGCCGAGCGTCCCATCCTCTCCGCGGCGCGCGCAATCAGCGCTACCGCGCCCAGGCTGGAGGCCACCGCGACCGCCTTCAGCGCCCACAGGCCACCCGCCAGACCGAGCGGCGCGAGCGGATAGGTGGCGAGCGTAAACAGCGGGCCGTAGGGGGAGTGCTGAAACGACCACCCGATGAACGCAAACACGGCGTCGGTGGGCGCTTCGGCGGCCACATGCGTATATGGGTCCAGGCCATGCAGCACGCCCAGTCGCGCAAACGACAGGTAGCCGAACACGTCCTGGGAGATCAGCGGCGGCCCCAGCAGCAGCACCACGTTCGCCGCCACGATCGCCGCGGCGATCGCCCTGCCCGGGAGCACCCGCGCGGCGAGCAGCACCGCCACATAGCTCGCGCACATCGCGAGCGTCAGTGCCTGGAAGCTGCTCGAGCCGATCCCAAGCTCAAGGCCGTGCAGCGGGCCATACAGCCACGCCGGCCAGCCGCCGCTGCGTCCCGGCACGTACTGCGTGGGAGCACCGGCCGCGCCGGCTGCCACGCCAAACACGCTTACGACCGCGCCGAGGAGTCCGAGGAGTCCGAGCGAGCGCAGAGCGATCGGGGAGCGCGCCGGGTGGCTCGCGGAGCTGCGAGCGTTCTGCGCGGTCGCTACGCTGTTCATGTCGCCGTGCCTCCAGAGCATCCGTCACCATGCGCGCGACCGAGCCGAATTGTCCGGCAGATGGGCAAGGCTTGAACTGTATGCGACGCGGTAACCGCACACACACATCGCGCCGGCACCCCGGGCCCAAGCGTGTGCTGATTCTCTCCGCCGACGTTGGGGAGGGTCACGCCGCCGCCGCGCGCGCGCTCGCTCGACAGATAGAGAGCTCTCCCGAGCCCGCCGAGGTCACCGTGATCGACGGGCTCGCGGCGATGGGACCGCTGCTACAGCCCGTTGTCGAGGATGGCTACCGCGTGCAGTTGCGATTCTTTCCGTGGACCTACACCGTCATCTACTGGCTGCTCGAGAGCGTCGCTCCGGTACGGGTACTGGCGCGCAGGCTGCTGTGCCTGCTGGGTTCGCGCCCACTCGCCCGCTCGATCGCCGAACACGACCCAGACGTCGTCGTCTCCACGTATCCCGCGGTCACGGTTGTGCTCGCGCGTCTGCGCCGCACACAGGTCGTGCGCTGTCCGACGGTTGCCACGATCACAGACCTCACCGGCCTGTTCTTCTGGGCCCAGCCCGGTATCGACACCCATCTCGTCATGTACGGCGAGTCGCTGGACTCGGTCGAGCGTATCGCCGGACAGGGGAGCGCCCGGCTCGTCCGTCCGCTGATCTCCTCCGAGTTCCTCGACGAGCGCTCCCAGGCCGATTCGCGCAGCGCCCTGGACCTGCCTGCGCAGGGCCGCATGGTCGTCGTCTCCGGCGGCGGCTGGGGAGTCGGCGACGTCGAGGGTGCCGTGCGCACGATCGCCGAAATCCCCGGGGTGAGCGCGATCGTGTGTCTGGCGGGACGCAACGAGCAGCTGCTGCAACGTCTGCGCGAGGACTTCGCCAGCGAGCCGCGCGTGCACGTGTATGGCTTCACCGAAAGGATGCCCGAAATACTTGCCGCCGCCGACACGCTCGTGCACTCCACCGGTGGCGTCACCTGTCTGGAGGCAAAGGCGACCGGTACACCGGTCGTCTCCTACGGTCTGCCCGTCGGCCACGCTCGCCTGAACACGCGTGCAATGGCTGATCTCGGCCTGCTGCGCCTGGCCAACGACAAACGCGAGTTGAGCGAGCAGGTGCAGGCGAGCTTCGCCGAACACCACACGCTCAGCGGACGCGCCGCGCACCCACGTGAAGGACTGCTTGCGATCGCCGGTCAAAACACGATCGCCGCGCTGGAGCTCGTGGAACCAATCGCGGTTGACCCCGCGGCGGTCGATCTGGTGCTCGATGCGCCTCGTCGGGTGCGTCCGATCCCGCTGTGGCGCCTGCGCCTGATCGCGTTTGTCACCCAGTTCGTGCTGCTACTCGGGATCAGCATGTGGTTGATGTCGACCGATGAGGTCACCGCGGTAGCCGCCCTGTTCTTGGGTGGGCACGCGCTCAAGCAAGTCGACACGAGCGCGCCCGACGTGGGACTTGTGGTGCGGGCTCCGGCGGATGAGGTCTCACAGCTCGCCGGTGAGCTCGAGCGCGCCGGCGTGCACGCGTCGTTTGCCGACAACGGCGCCTACGCGTCGAGCACGATCGCCGATCTGCACGTGTTGCACGACGAACTCATGCCGGAATTGCCCCACTCGGGCTCGGTGTTTCGGTGGGTGCGCACGCGTGGCGCGCTGAGCCGCCAAGCCCACGCGCTTGGTTTGCGCCATCGCTTCTACTTCCTGCAGCCTCCCAAAGGTCTGACCGTGGGTCAGCTCGTGCTCGCCCGCACGGCGGGCGCCACGCCCGTCGCCGGTGCGCTGCGCCTGAACGCCGGTGGGACGATTCCTCAGCGCTCGGCACGTGCTGGGGATGTGGTCGTGGTGTCCGCCGCCGAGGGCTTGTCGTCATCGCTGAGCGGGATCGAGCGGATCGTGTTGTGGTTGCGCTCCGACGGACTGTCGGTCGAGCCGCTCGGCTCGCTCACGCGCTCGCCTTCCATCAAAGCGAGCAAGAGCGGCGAGCGCGCCAGTGCGGCAGCGCCGACCACCAGCACCGCCAGCGAGATCGACAGGGGCACGCCGCCAAGCGGGGTGGAGGCGAAGCTTTCCCCCAGTAGCAGCGGTGCAAGCACCACCGGAACGATCGTCTGAGTGACGAACACCACCGGCGCGACCTGGATCGCGGGGCGCATCTGTAGCGAGCTCATCTCACTGAGCGCCGCCACTGCCGAGGCGGCTGCTGTGGAGAGCCCCCAGGCGAGCGCAAACCACAGGCGACCTTGGGAGAGATCGTCGGAGAACAGCTTGGTCGCCACGCCGCTCCACGCATAGCCAAGTCCCGCTGCGATCATCGTCAGCGAAGCGGCTGGCCGGCGCACGCGATTGACGATGTATGGAAGCAGCGTCAACAGCCCGAGCCCCACGAGCACGAGTGTGACGATCAGGTCGTTCCTGTGACCGGTGCTGCGGTTCGGCGCGCACACCGCGATGCCGGCCACGCCGATCACGATTGCGCCCATGGCGATGTGCTCGCGCCGTCCGGCGCGCTCGCCGAGCATGCGCTCGCCGAAGAACAGCAGCACTAGCAGTCCCACGGCCATCGTCGGCTGCACGACCACGAGTGACACCAGCAGCAGCGCCACCACCTGCAGCGGCCAGCCGAGCATCGAAAGTCCCGTTCCCGCAAGCCAGCGCGCCCGGCGCAGTAGATTGAGGGCAAGCGCGGGATGCAGGTGCTCGGTGTGAGGCGTGCGCTTGGCGTCCATCGCCTGCAGCGCGACCCCTAGGCTGTAGAAGGCCGACGCGGCCACCGCCGCCAAGATTCCCAGCGTGAGCTTGAGCATTTATCCAACCGATCATCGCAGCACCGCACCCCGGATCGCGGGCGTGGGGGCGGCTGTGGCGATGGCAAGCTACGCGCTGCCGGCGCTCGCTGGTTCGTGGCCGGTGGGCTTTCCGCGCTCGCCGGCGCCGATCTGGCCCGCGCTGCGCCGCTCGCTGGGGGTCGAGGATCGCACCGCGAGCGAGCGCGGTTGGGCACTCACCTTCGATGACGGCCCGCACGCGCAGGGGACCCCCGCGGTGCTCGAGATGCTGGCGCGCCGCGGTGTGCCCGCAACGTTCTTCCTGGTCGGCGAGCAGGTCCTGCGCAACCCCTCGATCCCCGCGGAGATCCTTGCCGCCGGGCACACGATCGGACTGCATTGCCACCGCCACCGCAACCTGTTGCGGCTCTCGCCGTGGCAGGTCCGTGAGGACCTGACGCGCGCACAAGCGGCGATCGAGGATGCCACCGGCGTCACGCCGATGCTCTACCGCCCGCCCTACGGGGTGCTCAACGCGACAGCGCTGCGCCTTGCGCGGCAAACGGGGCGACGCACGCTCCTCTGGACCCACTGGGGACGCGATTGGGAAAAGCATGCCGACCCCCGAGTCGATCGCCGCGCGCTTGACGGACGGTGTTGAGGAGGGGTCGATCTTGCTGCTCCACGACGCCGACGACTACAGTGCACCCGACTCGTGGCGGCGCACCGTGCTCGCATTGCCGCGCGCGCTTGACGCGCTCGAGGAGAGCGGCATCGAGGCTGCGCTGCCTTGAGAAGGTCTTCGGGGCGTCGTTCTGGCTTCACCGCTGGATAACATCGTCTGCTTGCCCGATTCGAGCACAGCCGAGCGCGTTGCGAGGCCGGGACTCGTGACGCAGCCTGATGTTGGCGGCGGATCGGCGTCGACCCCGGAGGAGGTCAAACGTCCGCGCTGGTGGGGCGAGCTACTGGTGATCGCGTGGTTGGCATGGGCGTATGACGCGATCAACAACCTGGCTCCGGTGCGCGAACAGACCGCGCTTGCCCACGGTCGCGCGATCCTCGGCTTCGAGCGCTCGTTGCAGCTCTCGCCCGAGCTCACGCTCAACCACTGGCTTGCCGCCCACCACACGCTGGGGGCGATCACCTCCTACTACTACGACAACGCTCATTTCATCGTCACGTTCGGGCTGCTCGGCTGGCTGTGGTGGAAGCGTGCCGACATATACCGGCCGTTGCGCAGTGTGCTCATCACGATCAACGCGATCGGGCTGATCGTGTTCTGGCGCTACCCGGTGGCCCCGCCGCGATTGCTCGCCGGAAAGGGCTTCACCGACGTTGTGGCCTCCTCGCACACGATCGGCTCGTGGCACACCGGCAGCCTCGCCGCCGACGCCAACCAGTTCGGGGCGATGCCCTCGCTGCACATCGCATGGGCAGTGTGGTGCACGCTTGTGTTGTGGCGACTCTCCTCACGCACGTGGGTGCGCGTGCTCGCCGTGATCTATCCCTGCGTGACGAGCTTGGCGGTGCTGTCCACCGGCAACCACTATCTGCTCGACCTGATCGGCGGCCTCCTGACGTTTGGGCTGGCGGTCGCGCTCGTGCGACTTGGCTCGATGGCTGTGGCTCATGTCACAAAGTTGTTACTAAGTCGGAAAACCGGTAGACTCGCGGCGGCCACCGACGACGTGCTCTGAGGGGAGCAACGGGTCCGCCGCCTGAAACGCGCGCGGGCCTTTGCATGTGTAGGGTGGCCCACCCACCCGTAGCCCGCCCACCCACCATCGAATATGCCCGACCGACTAGCGACAATGAGTGATGTCACCGTCCCCGCGCGCGCGAGCGCAGCGGACCGGAGCGCCGACGCGCACGTTGGCCCGAGCCGCTTGGGCGCTGTGCTGCGCCACCTCGATCTGATCCTGGTGGCGGTGGCGGTGCCCGTTACGTTGGCGCTAGGCGCGCCGGCGGTCGGCATTGTGGTGAGCGCGGCGGCGTGGATGCTGCAGTACGTGGTCGCTCGGGCCGCCACGCATTGGATCGCCAGGCAGGGATCCAATGCCCGCTTCGGTCTCAATTTGCTCGACGGGTTCGGGCGCATCTGGCTGCTTGCGGGCGCGATCGTGCTCGCTGCCGTCATCGGCGGACGCTCAGACGGACTGGCCGCCGCACTCATGATCTTCGGTGCCTACTCCGTCGCATTCGCCGTGCGTGTGGTCAGCGGGCGACCGCAAGGAGCGCCGCGATGAGCACGGTTGCAGTGGCAACGCCCGGCGGAGCGCCGGCTCCCGAAGCACCAGCTTCGGGCAAACAGGGGATGACCCAGGGACGGAAGGTTCTCTACTCGGTCCTGGGGGTGTGGCTCGGCGGGATCGTGCTGTTCGTGATTCTGTTCGGCGTAACCGCCCACAAGGCCCCGTCGGTAGCTAACAGTGTCTTCTCCCCGACCGACGAGTTCAAGCTCGAAAGCTGGTTCAAACTCGGCCCGGTCGCATTCAACAAGGGTGTTCTGTATCTGCTGATCACGGCCGGCATCACGATCGGGGTGATGCTCTACATCTCAAGGCGCCTGCGGCAGCGCCCCGGTCGCCTCCAGGCGGCGGTCGAGATGTTCTACGACTTCACCCGCAACATGTCGAGGGAAAACCTCAACAAGGACATGGAACGCAAGTATTTCCCGCTGATCGCCACGATCTTCGTGTTCATCCTGGTGAGCAACTTGATCGGCTACATCCCGCTGCCGGTCAACTCGGGTGAGACGTTCAAAGTGTTCGGAGCGAACATCCCCTCGTTTCAGATCTACGCGGCCGATACCAATGTCGCGTTCCCGCTGATTCTCGCGCTCGGCGTCTTTGTCATGTTCACCTACGAGGGAGTCAAACATCACGGCCCGATCGGATACCTCAAGAGCTTGATGCCCGGTGGCGTCAAAGGCGTGATCGTGCTGCTGATCTTCCCGATCGAGATCCTCTCCAACTTCCTGCGCCTCATATCCCTCACGGTGCGACTATGGGCGAACCTGCTCGCCGGTCACATGCTGATCGCGTTCATGGGAGGCGAGTTGGGCGTGCTCGTCGGGCTGCAGCTTGTGTCCTGGTTCTTGTTGCCGGCAGGAATCGCGATCTTCATCTTCGAGGCCGTCCTGATCGCCGGTCTACAGGCCTTCATCTTTGCCATCTTGACCGCCATCTACCTCGGCGGAGCGGTCGAAAGTCACTAACAAACAAGGAGCTATCGAGCGATGCAGTTTCTACACCTCTTGAGTGCGATTCACCCGCTGCTGGGTGTCGTCGAACCGATCATCAAGCAGAGCCAGGATGCCGGTCGCGCGATCGCGCTGGGCGTCGGAGCCGGTGGCGGTGCCGCCGGTGCCGGGGCGGGCATCGGAGCGGTGTTCAACGCCTCGATCCAAGCCAAGACCCGCCAGCCCGAGTTGCGCGCCGACGTCGAGCGCGATCAGTGGCTCGGTTTCGCGCTTACCGAGGCGTGCTTCTTCTACGGACTCGTCGGCGGCTTCATCGCCTTCTTCCTGTAGGCCGAGATGCTCGCTGCAATCCCACTCGCCTCCAGTAGCGGCTCGTTCCTGATCACCCCAAATGTGGGGATCATGATCTGGACCATCGTCGTGTTCGCCATCTCGCTGTTCATCCTGCGCAAGTGGGTGTACCCGGTCATCGGTGAAGCCCTGGACAAGCGCGCCAAAGCGATCGCAGGCGACATCGACGCCGCCGAGCAGACTCGTAAGGACGCCGACGAGCTGTTGGCCGAATACCGCGAGCGCCTGAAGGAGGCTCGCGCCCAGTCCGAGGAGATCGTCCAGCGCGCGCGCCAAACCGCGGAGTCCCATGAGCGTGAGGGGCGCGACCGAGGCCAGGAGATCGTTGCCGAGGCGGCCAAGCGCGCCGAGCGCGACATCGACGCTGCGACCAAGCGAGCGCTCGACGACATTCGTCGTGAGGTCGCCGACCTGACGATCATGGCCGCCGAGAAGGTCACGCGCAAGAGTCTCGACGACGCCGACCAGCGGCGCCTGGTCGAGGAGGCCTTGAGCGAGCTTGACTTCTCTAGCATCTCCTCAGGAGCGCAGAGCAACTAATGGAGGAGCTAGCCCAGGTCTACGGACGCTCGCTGTTTCAAGTCGCCCTGGAGAAGGGTCGCCTGGATGAGATCCGTGAGCAACTCGGCCAGTTCGCGGATGCTCTCGACGAGCACCGCCAGCTTGCCGTGTTCTTCTTCTCGCCTTATTTCTCGAGCGCCGAGAAGCAGCAGTCGCTGCCGACGCTGCTCGACGGGGCGGATGAGATCCTGCTCAATTTCTTGGCGCTGCTCATCGAAAATCACCGCATGCCCGTCATCTTCCGCATCCGTCACGAATACGAGCGGCTGTGGGACGAGGAGAACAAGACCCTGCCGGTGGAGATCACGAGTGCGATCGCCCTCGATGAGGCGACCACCGAGAGCCTGGGCAAGACGATCGGGGAGCGCGCCGGACGCAAGGTCACTTTGGCCGCGCGCGTGGATCCGGACATTCTCGGCGGCATCGTCATCAGGGTCGGAAACTCGATCCTCGATGCCTCTATTCGCAACCGACTGGAGCAGCTGCGCAGGCACGTTGCCCAAGGAGCCTCTTCATAGAGGGTGGCGCAGCCGGCCGGAGGCCGGCGAGCCGGGCCCCTCGCTAATTAGGAGAAAACATGCAGATCAATCCTGACGAGATCACAAGCATTCTGAAGAGCCGCATCGAGGGACTCGACAGCGGCACCGCCGAGCTGACCGAGGTCGGCACCGTGCTGAGCGTGGCCGACGGCATCGCGCGCCTTCACGGTCTGGAGAACTGCATGTCCTTCGAGATGCTCGAGCTTCCTCACGGCGTCACCGGCCTGGCGCTGAACCTCGAGTCCGACAACGTCGGCGCCGTGCTGTTCGGCGAGTGGGAGAAGGTGTCTGAGGGCGACACCGTCAAGCGCACCGGTTCGTTGCTGGAGATCCCTGTCGGCGATGCGCTGCTGGGGCGGATCGTGGATCCGCTGGGTCGTCCGCTCGACGGCAAGGGAGAGGTCGCTACCAGCGAGAAGCGCCCCGCCGAGTTCAAGGCGCCCGGCGTCGTCCAGCGACAACCCGTCAAGCAGCCAATGCAGACCGGCCTGAAGGCGATCGACGCGATGATCCCGATCGGCCGCGGCCAGCGAGAGCTCATCATCGGCGATCGCCAGACCGGCAAGACGGCGATCGCGATCGACACGATCATCAACAACAAGGACACCGGCGTGGTGTCGGTGTACGTGGCGATCGGTCAGCGCATGTCGACTGTCGTGGCGCTCGCGCAGACGCTTGAGGAGTACGGGGCCCTGGAGAACACGATTATCGTCGCCGCTCCCGCCGATGAGGCCGCTCCAATCAAGTTCATGGCTCCCTACGCGGGCTGCGCGATGGCCGAGCACTTCCTCTACAACGGCAAGCACGCGCTGTGTGTGTACGACGACCTGACCAAGCACGCCTACGCGTATCGCCAGATGTCGCTGCTGCTGCGTCGTCCGCCGGGACGTGAGGCCTACCCGGGCGATGTCTTCTACCTGCACTCGCGTCTGCTGGAGCGCGCGGTCAAGCTCAACGACGACCTCGGCGGCGGCTCGCTGACGGCGCTGCCGATCATCGAGACGCAGGCCGGCGACGTTTCCGCATACATCCCCACGAACGTGATCTCGATCACCGACGGGCAGATATTCCTGGAGTCGAAGCTGTTCAACTCCGGAGTGCGACCCGCCATCAACGTCGGCATCTCGGTCTCGCGCGTCGGCGGCAACGCACAGATCGGCCCGATGAAGAAGGTCGCCGGGCGAATCAAGCTCGAGCTCTCCCAGTACCGCGACCTCGAGGCGTTCGCCCAGTTCGGCTCAGATCTCGACGCCGACACCCAGCGCACGCTCGCCCGCGGCGAACGCCTGGTGACGACGCTCAACCAGCACGAGCGCGCGCCGCTGGCGGTGGAGGATCAGGTCGTGCAGATCTTCGCCGCCACCAATGGCTACCTCGACCGCCTCAACGTCGAGCGGGTACCCGAGTTCCTGCTTGCGGTCACCGAACGCCTGCACTCCCAGCACCCTGAGCTGCGCGCGAAGATCAACGGCGGCGACTGGTCGGATGAGACCCAGAAGGAGGTGCGCGACACCGTCGAGGCCTTCGCACGGGACTTTGGCTACGACCTCGACGAGGAGGGTCAGGCACTGGATGAGGACGCGCCGCTGCGCCAGGACGAGTCCCCCGCCGAGCAGGAGCCTTACCCAGAGGGCACTCCGCAGGCGGCCTAGCGCCGGCCAAGGTCAATCGTCATGGCATCTCAACGCGACGTCAAGAACAAGATCGCTTCGGTGAAGAACATCCAGAAGATCACCCGAGCGATGGAGATGGTGGCCGCTGCCCGTCTCAGGCGGGCAGAGCAGCGCATCTCCGCTCTGCGTCCATACGCGGATGCGATCGGGCGCATGACGCGCCAGGCCGCGCAAGCGGCCGGCTCGGAGGCCGCGAACCTGCCGCTGCTGGCAGAGCACGAGTCTGAAAGCAATGTGGGCTTGCTGCTTGTCACCGGCGACCGTGGCCTTGCGGGCGGCTTCAACTCCCAGATCATCCGTGCAGGCGTGCGCCTGTCCGCCGAGATGACCGGCGAGGGGCTGAGCAGCCTCTGGTATGCGACAGGGCGCCGTGGTGTCTCCTCGATCACCTTCCGCGGATATGAGCTCAGCGGCAGCTACACGGGCTTCTCCGACCGGCCGTCCTATGCCGACGCGCGCACGATCGCCGACGACGTGATCGAGGCTTACGTGGGCGGTCGCATCGACCGTGTCGAGATGCTCTACAACTCATACGTATCGCCGCTCACCCAGCACGTCACACGTCAGCGGCTGCTCCCGCTATCCCACCAGGAGATCGCCGGCGATCTCCAGGATGCTTCGACGGTCACGCGTGAGGCATCTGCCCCCTCGAAGCCGACGCCGGTCGACTATGAGCCGGACCCCGAGAAAATTCTCAGGCGTCTGGTTCCCGACTACATCGAGATATCGATCTACCGGGCGCTCGTAGAGTCGGCGGCCGGTTTCTTCGGCGCTCAGATGACGGCGATGCGCAGCGCATCGGAGAACGCCGGCGAAATCATCACGGAGTACACATTGCAAATGAACCGCGCCCGCCAAGCCGAGATCACCCAAGAGATCATGGAGGTGGTCGCGGGAGCAGAGGGCCTCAGTTAGGACCCCCGCCCAGTCGCACGGCCACCACGAAACGAACTTGAACAGATGATTAGGAGATCAGAGAGCTAATGCCACCCAGCACCACCACAGAGCCCGCCACAGCAGCGAACGGAACCGCCTCGCGCAACGTCGGGCGCATCGAGGAGATCCAGGGCGTCGTGATCGAGGCCGTGTTCCCCGACCGCCTGCCTGAGATCAACCACGCGATCACGATCGCCCGCCCGGCGGCCGCGGCCGCCGAGGAGGCAGAGGGCATCAGCACGGAGGCCGGTGGCGATGTGCTCGTGTGCGAGGTCCAGCAGCACCTCGGCGACGATCGCGTGCGCGCGGTGGCGATGGACACGACCGACGGCCTGGCGCGTGGCGCCGAGGTGATCGATACCGGCGGCCCGATCACGGTACCGGTCGGAGAGGCGACGCTCGGGCGCATCTTCAACCTGCTGGGGGAAACGATCGACCTCGGTGAGGAGTTGCCCAAGGACACCCAGCGCCGCGGCATCCACCAGGAGGCCCCGCGCGCAGAGGACCTGACGCCGACCACCGAGATGTTCGAGACCGGCATCAAGGTCGTCGACCTGCTCGCCCCGTACGCCAAGGGTGGCAAGGTCGGGCTGTTCGGGGGAGCCGGCGTGGGCAAGACAGTGCTGATCCAGGAGCTCATCCACAACCTCGCCAAGGAACACGGCGGACTGTCGGCGTTCTGCGGCGTGGGCGAGCGCTCGCGCGAGGGCAACGACCTGTGGCTTGAGATGAAGGAGTCAGGCGTGCTCGACAAGACGATGCTCGTCTTCGGGCAGATGAATGAGCCTCCGGGAGCGCGCATGCGCGTGGCCCTCTCAGGGCTCACGATGGCCGAATACTTCCGCGACCAGGGCCAGGACGTGCTGCTGTTCATCGACAACATCTTCCGCTTCGTGCAGGCGGGCTCCGAGGTCTCGGCGCTGCTGGGGCGCATGCCTTCGCAGGTCGGCTACCAGCCGACGCTGGAGACCGAGATGGGTCAGCTGCAGGAGCGCATCACCTCGACGCGCGAGGGCTCTGTGACCTCGGTGCAGGCGATCTACGTGCCTGCCGACGATCTCACCGATCCGGCGCCGGCATCGGTGTTCGCCCACCTCAATGCCACCACGGTGCTCTCCAGGGCGATCTCCGAGAAGGGCATCTACCCGGCCGTGGACCCGCTGGATTCGACATCGACGATCCTCAAGGCCGACGTGCTCGGTGAGGACCACTTCCGCGTTGCCAACCGCGTCAAGGAGATCCTGCAGCGCTACAAGGAGCTGCAGGACATCATCGCGATCCTCGGTATCGACGAGCTCTCCGATGAGGACAAGCTGACGGTGCAGCGCGCGCGGCGGATCGAGCGCTTCCTCTCCCAGCCGTTCTTCGTGGCCGAAGAGTTCACGGGCACCCCGGGGGCCTACGTGCCAATCGCCGAGACGATCAGGGGCTTCCAGGAGATCATCGACGGTAAGCACGACGAGATCCCCGAGAGCGCGTTCTTTTTGAAGGGCACGATCGACGAGGTCGTCGAGGCGGCCAAGAAGTAGATCATGGCCCACACCAAGTTCCCAGTCGAAGTGCTCACACCCGAGGGTGAGGTCTTCTCCGAGGAGGTGGAGATGCTCTCGACCTTCACGACGGTCGGCTCGATCGGCATCCTCGCCAACCATGAGCCGCTGCTGGCCCGCCTCGAGCCAACCGAGTTGCGGCTGTACCGCTCGGAGTCTGAGATCGTGCGCTTCGCGCAAGCCGAGGGCTACCTGCAATTTGCCGAGAACCGCGCGCTCGTACTGGTGGAGGAGGCGATCGCCCCGGATGCACTCGACCGCCCGACGATCGAGACGCAGCTCTCTGAGGCCCGCGCGTCGGCCCAGCATGCCGAGGAGGGCTCGGAGGAGAGCGCGCGCGCTCTGCGCAACATCAAGCGCTACGAGGCATTTCTCGCCGTCGAGGCGTGAGCTATGAGCGCCGAGCGCGAGCCGATCGGGGTGATCGGCACCGGCTACGTGGGGCTGGTCACCGCCGTTGGGTTTGCCGAGCTGGGAAGCGAGGTGTGGTGCGTCGACGTCGATGCGGAGAAGATCGCGCGTCTGGAGCGCGGTGAGATCCCCATCTACGAGCCGGGTCTCGAGGAGCTGATGGCGCGCAACCGCGAGCGCCTGCACTTCTCGACCGAGCTTGCGCCCGCGCTCGAGCACGCGCAGCTCTTGTTCGTGGCGGTCGGCACGCCACCCACGCACTCCGGCGACGCGGACCTCTCGGCCGTACACAGCGTGGTCGACTCGATGCCCGCACCCGACGGTCACGCGCTCGTTATGAAGTCAACCGTACCGTGCGGCACTGGCGCCAACATTCGGCGGATCTTCAAGGAGCGCGGCAAGTCGGGCTTCAGCTACGTGTCATGCCCCGAGTTCCTGAAGGAGGGCTCGGCCGTCGCTGACTTCCTGCACCCCGATCGCGTCGTCGTCGGCGGAGACGGCGACTGGGCCCACGAGGCGGTGGTGGGGCTGTATGAGCCATTTGGCGCTCCCCTGGTGAGCACCGACGTGGCCAGCGCGGAGATGATCAAGCTCGCCGCCAATGCGTTCCTGGCGACCAAGATCTCGTTCATCAATGAGATCGCCAATGTCTGTGAGGTACTCGGCGCGGATGTCGTCGAGGTTGCGCGCGGGATGGGCCTTGACGATCGCATCGGCCCAAAGTTCCTGCAGGCCGGGCTCGGCTACGGCGGTAGCTGCTTCACCAAGGACGTCAGCGCGCTGAAGCTGCTCGCCGGCAACTCCGGCTACCACTTCCAACTGCTCAATGCTGTGATCGAGGTCAACGAGCTGCAAAAGCGCAGGGTGGTCTCCAAGTTGCAGCGCCACCTCGGGGAGCTGGCGGGCCGGCGCGTGGCGCTGCTGGGACTTGCGTTCAAGCCCAACACTGACGACATGCGCGGCGCCTCCTCACTTGTGCTCGCAGCGCGCCTGCAGGCCGAGGGTGCGCACGTATGCGCATTCGACCCGATCGCCGAGCGGGCCGCGCGGGCACTGATGCCCCAGCTCGACTATGCAGACTCGGCCCTTGATGCGATCGTCGACGCCGACGCGGTTATCCTGGTCACCGAGTGGCCCGAGTTCCTGCAGCTCGAATGGAGCGAGGTCGCCCGCGCGATGCGGGGGACGCTGCTGATCGACGGGCGCAACGCGCTCGATGGCGAGGCCATACGCGCCGCCGGTCTCACCTACGAGGGGATCGGTAGGCGCTGATGCAAGCCGTCATCCTCGTCGGTGGCGAGGGCACGCGTCTGCGTCCGCTCACCTCGACCGTGCCAAAGCCGGTCGTGCCGCTGGTGGACCGGCCGTTCATCTCCTACATGCTCGAGTGGCTGTGCGCGCACGGTATCGACGACGTGATCATGTCGTGTGGGTTTCTTGCTACCAGCGTACGCAACGTGCTCGGCGACGGCTCCGCTTACGGCATCAGACTGCGCTTCGTCGAGGAGCCGGATCCGCGTGGCACTGCCGGCGCGCTCAAGTTCGCCGAGTCGCTACTCGATGAGCGCTTCCTGATGCTCAACGGAGACGTGCTCACCGACATCGACCTGACCGAGCAGATAGCTCAGCACGAGCGCACCGGTGCCAAGGCTACGCTGGCGCTCGTGCCGGTGGAGGACCCCAGTGCCTATGGCCTTGTGTGCTTGGAGGATGGTCGCGCGGTGAAGGACTTCATCGAGAAGCCGAGCTCCGACAGGATCGATACGAACCTGATCAGTGCCGGTGCGTACGTGCTTGAGCGCGAGATTCTCGAGCTGGTGCCGGCTGGGCGCAACGTGTCGATTGAGCGCGAAGTGTGGCCACGACTGATCGGCGAGGGCCTGTACGGCTACCCCTCGGATAGCTATTGGCTTGATATCGGCACCCCGGCGCGCTACCTGCAGGGCACTTTCGACATTCTCGAGGGCAACGTCCAAACCGCGGTGCGCGAGCGTCTCGGCGACAGCTACATGTCGGTGTCCGCGGACGCGCTCGTGAGCGGACGCGCGATCCCGCCCGCGGTGATCGAGGCCGGCGCCGCGGTCGCAGAGGGCGCGCACGTCGGCAGCCTGGTCGTGCTCGGCCACGACGTGAAGATCGGCGCGGGAAGCACCGTCGAGCGTGCCGTGATCCTCAATGGCACCGAGATCGGCGAGAACTGCACGCTGCGCGATTGCATCGTGGCGGCCGGGTGTCGTGTCGGCGCCGGCACGCACATCCAGGAAGGCTCCGTGCTCGGCGAGGGAGTCACGGTGGGCGCGGACAACACGATCGCTGGCGGTGCGCGTATCTTCCCCGGTGTAGAGCTACCCGACGGCGCGATCAAGTTCTAGGGGCCGCTGAGCGGCGCTGGCCGATCGGCGAGCGCATCTGATCGTCGATCGGTTGCGTCCTCGGACCCTTGTGTGCATAGCACACTGCGGGTCCTGCGTCCTTGTCTCGCTTGCCCATCGACCCCTAGACGCTGAGCGCTTTACACCCGGCCACGCCGTACGGGTCGGCCACACGCACGGTAGCTCCAACCCATACACTCTGGCCCACCCTCAACAGGAGACGAGTAGATGAGCGAAGTCGTCGGCGCTGCCACACCGACCACCGATGCCCTCTCACGCGAGGCGATTGCCCGCGTGGACGCGTCCGGCCAGCTGGATGACGTGCTGTCGTTGCCCGAGCATCTGCGCGACGCTCTGTGGCGCGTGGAGTCGGCGATCATGGCCGAGTGGGACACGCCTGCGGGCCTGGTGGTCGCGGGCATGGGCGGATCGGCGATCGGCGGTGCGCTGGCGCGCGCGGCGCTGGGAGATCACGCGTCGCGGCCGATCTTCGTGACGCGCGCCTACGGGCTGCCACCGTGGACGATGCCCGACACGACGGTGCTGTGCGCAAGCTACTCGGGCAATACCGAGGAGACACTTGCCTGCTACGAGTCGGCTGGAGCGCTCGGCGCGCAGCGCGTGGTCGTCACCACCGGCGGTCGCTTGGCCGAGATGGCGCGTGAGGACAGCGTGCCGGTGATACCGCTCCCGGGAGGTTTTCAGCCGCGGGCCGCGGTCGCCTACATGACCGTCGCAGCACTCGAGGTGGCTGCGCTGTGCGGCGCCGGCCCACGGTTGAGCACCGAGATCGACGTGGCCGCCTCACACACCGAGCAGCTCGTGGCCGAGTGGGGCCCGGATGCTCCCGAGGACTCGCTCGCCAAGCAGACCGCGCGCGGTCTGCTCGGCACTGCGCCTGTGATCGCCGGCGCGGGGCTCACCGTCCCAATCGCCTACCGCTGGAAGACTCAGATCAACGAGAACTCCAAGCAGCCCGCCTTCGCGCACGAGCTTCCAGAGCTCGACCACAACGAGCTGGAGGGCTGGGAGGGTGCCCGTGGTCAGGACCCACCCGCCCGTTTCTCCGCCGTGTTCCTGGACGACTCCGATGCTCACCCGCGGGTGAAGGAGCGTATGGACTTGACCGAGAAGCTGATCGCCGGCAGTGCCTGGGCGAGCTTTCGCCTGGAGACGCGCGGTCAGACGACGATCGAGCGGGTCATCTCGTTGGTGCTACTCGGCGACCTCGTATCGATCTATCTGGCCGCGCTACGCGGGGTCGATCCCGGTCCGGTCAAGCTGATCGAGCAGCTCAAGGCCGACCTAGTCAAGCGCTAGAACCTTGACATAGCTTTGATAAGGTCTGCTGGATGCAGACTGCTGCTGTAGATGCCCTGACGATCAACGAGGCAGCCGAGACAACCGGCTGGTCGGCGCGGATGCTTCGCTATATCGAGAGCATCGGGCTCGTCGAGCCCGCCCGATCGGGGTCCGGCTACCGGCTGTACGGACCAGCCGAGCTGCAACGCCTCAGCACGCTGCGGGAGCTGCTGGAAAAGCGAGAGCTCGACCTCGGCGAGGTCGGCTTCGCGCTGAGATTGCGCGGCGATCCCGAGCTGCGCGAGGCGATCGACTCGTGGCTGGCCGCCGAGCCGGCCCGTCCAGAGCACATCAGCGCCGCCGACTGGCTGCGCTTCGAGCAGGAAAAGCACCAGCGGCTGCTCGTCGCCGTCAGGTCGTCTTCCGCTGGCGCCGACCTCGTTCCCGAGACAACGCCAGATCCAGCCAACACTGCTTCCAAGCCACAAACGACCATGGAGATCGCATGACCCCCACCGCCACGCTGACCGACACCGACTTCAAGGTGGCCGACCTCTCGCTCGCCGAGTTCGGGCGCAAGGAGATCACGCTCGCCGAGCATGAGATGCCCGGCCTGATGGCGATTCGTCGCGAGTACGCTGCCGCTCAGCCACTCGCGGGAGCGCGCATCACGGGCTCGCTGCACATGACGATTCAGACGGCCGTCCTGATCGAGACGCTGACCTCCCTCGGTGCGCAGGTGCGCTGGTGCAGCTGCAACATCTTCTCCACTCAGGACCACGCGGCGGCAGCGGTGGCGGTAGGCCCGGACGGCACGCCCGATGACCCGCGCGGTGTGCCGGTATTCGCGTGGAAGGGCGAGAGCCTCGAGGAGTACTGGTGGTGTACCGACCGCGCGCTGCGCTGGCCCGGTGAGGACGGGGAGTCAAATCCCACCCACCCGTCCGGCCCCAACATGATCCTCGACGACGGCGGCGACGCCACCCTGTTCGTGCACAAGGGCACCGAGTACGAGGCCGCCGGTGCCGTACCGGCCCCGGCTTCGGCGGAGTCAGAGGAGCTCGAGGTGGTGCTCTCCCTGCTAACGCGCTCACTGGCGGAAGACTCGCAGCGCTGGACGAAGATCGGCCAGGGCATCAAGGGTGTCACCGAGGAGACCACCACCGGCGTGCACCGGCTCTACCAGATGGTCGAGAGCGGCGAGCTGCTGTTCCCGGCGATCAACGTCAACGACTCGGTCACCAAGTCGAAGTTCGACAACCTCTACGGTTGCCGACACTCCTTGATCGACGGCATCAACCGTGCCACCGACGTAATGATCGGCGGCAAGGTGGCGGTCGTATGCGGCTTCGGCGACGTCGGCAAGGGCTGTGCCGAATCGCTGCGCGGCCAGGGTGCGCGTGTGGTCATCACCGAGATCGATCCGATCTGCGCTCTGCAGGCCGCGATGCAGGGCTATGAGGTCAACACGCTCGAGGACGTCATCGAGAGGGGCGACATCTTCATCACCACGACCGGCAACAAGGACATCATCACCGCCGAGCACATGGCGCGCATGAAGCACCAGGCGATCGTCGGCAACATTGGCCACTTCGACAACGAGATCGACATCGCGGGTCTTGTCAAGACGCCGGGGATCCAGCGCATCAACATCAAGCCCCAGGTCGACGAGTGGGTCTTCTCAGACGGCCACGCGATCATCATGCTCTCCGAGGGACGCCTCCTGAACCTCGGCAACGCCACGGGCCATCCGAGTTTCGTGATGAGCAACTCGTTCACCAACCAGACGATCGCCCAGATCGAGCTGTTCTCCAAGAACGACGAGTACGAGAAGCGCGTATATGTGCTGCCCAAGCACCTCGACGAGAAGGTCGCGCGCCTGCACCTGGACGCGCTCGGCGTCAAACTGACAAAGCTGAGCGACGAGCAGGCGGCCTATATCGGCGTGCCCGTCGGCGGTCCCTACAAGGCCGACCACTATCGGTACTGAGACTGACAGCGGGCAGGCCCGCATCGACTGGGCCGATTCGCAGATGCGGGTGCTGGCCGAGGTACGCGAGCGCTTTGGGCGCGAGCGCCCGCTCGAGAGCGTGAGCGTAGCGGCCTGCCTGCACGTGACGGCCGAGACCGCCAATCTGGTGCGTGCCCTGATCGCCGGGGGTGCTCGGGTGTCGCTGTGCGCCGCCAACCCGCTCTCCACGCAGGACGATGTGGCGCTGGCGCTCGTCGAACGTCATGGCGCCACCGTGCTTGGCGCATACGGCGAGAGCGCCAAGCGCTATGCCGAGCACGTGCACAGGCTGGTCGAGAGCGCACCCCAAATCACGATCGACGATGGCGCGGATCTGATTGTCGCGATCCACGAGCGCAGCCCGACCCATGCAGCGGAGATGCTGGGCGGCACCGAGGAGACCACCGCTGGGCTCTTGCGCGTGAGAACGCTGGCCGAGCAGGGAACGTTGGCCTGCCCTGTGCTGGCAGTCAACGAGTCGCGTACCGAGCGCGCCTTCAACGACCGCTTCGGCACCGGCCAGTCGACGATCGACGGCATTCTGCGGGCCACCAACCTGTTGCTTGCCGGGCGCGTCGCGGTGGTGCTCGGCTATGGCTGGACAGGGCGTGGGGTGGCGTTGCGCGCGCGCGGCGCCGGCGCGTCGGTGATTGTTTGCGAGGTTGACCCCTTGCGTGCGCTGGAGGCCCGCATGGAGGGCTATGAGGTGATGGGTGCGCTCGCGGCGGCCGAGCGCGGCGATGTGTTCGTGACCGTCACCGGAGGTCGCGACGTGCTGCGGCGCGAGCATTTCGAGCGCATGAAGGACGGTGCGGTGCTCGCCAACGCCGGACACTTCGACGTGGAGATAAAGCTCGAGGATCTGCGCGCGCTGGCTGTCGGCGGCCGACGCGAGGCGCTGCCCTTGGTGGAGGAGCACACGCTCTCAGATGGCCGGCGGCTGAATCTGCTCGCCCAGGGGCGGGTCGTCAACCTCGCGGCTGGGCAGGGCCATCCCGCCTCGGTGATGGACATGTCCTTCGCGGGCCAGGCATTGTGCGTCGAGCACCTGGTCAATCATGCCGGCAGCCTGCCGGCGGGAGTGCTGCCGGTCCCCGATCGGATCGACGAGGAGGTGGCGCGCCTGAAGCTCGCTTCCCTGGGTGTGCAGATCGACGAGTTGCGCGAGGACCAGCGCGTGTATCGCAGCTCCTGGGAATGATTCCCACTCACCCGCATAGCTTTTCCTATAGCTTGCGCTGCCGATGAGAGCAATGGTCCTCGCGGCGGGTCTCGGGACGCGTTTGCGCCCGCTGACAAACGAGATCACCAAGCCGATGGTGCCCGTTTTGGATCGGCCCGTGATGGCGCACATCCTCGACCTGCTCGAACATCACGGCTTCGACGATGTGATCGCCAACCTGCACTATTTCCCCGACTCGATCGAACGCCACTTCGGCGCGCGTCTTACCTATCGTTTCGAGCCAGAGCTGCTCGGCACGGCCGGCGGGGTGCGTGGATGCGCCGATTTCTTCGACAGCGAGCCGTTCTTGGTCATCTCAGGCGACGCGCTCACCGACATCGACCTGAGCGCGTTCGCGGCAAGACACCGCGAGTCGGGCGGGGTCGCGACGCTGGCTGTCAAGAAGGTTTCCGACACGCGTGAGTACGGGGTGGTGTTGCACGACCGCGACGGGCGCATCACGGGCTTTCAGGAGAAGCCGAGCGCCGAGGAAGCGCTGTCGGATCTTGGCAACTGCGGCATCTACATCTTCGAGCCCGGGATCTTCGACCACTTCCCCGATCGCCCGTTCGTGGACTGGGCTCAGGATGTGTTTCCCGCGCTGCTGGAGAACGACATTCCCTTCCACATACACGAGGTGCGCGAGTACTGGAATGACGTCGGCTCGCTCGCCGAGTTGCGCCAGGGCACCTTTGACGCGCTGCGCGGCGAGCTGCGCCTGCAGATCGAGGGACAGGAGGTCTCACCTGGGGTGATTGTCGCGGGGGAGAGCGTGCTGCCGCACAGCGCCGAGGTCGAGGGGTCTGTGTGGATCGGCGAGGACGTCGAGCTCGGCGAGAACGTGCGACTGACGGGCCCGCTGGTACTGGGCGACGGCGCGCGCGTGGGCGAGGGCGCTCAGTTGCGCGACAGCATCCTTCTTCCCGGAACCGAGGTCGCCCCTGGCGCGATCCTAATCGGCGCGATCGCCGGGCACGCGGGGATCCTGGAGAGCCTGCGGCTTAGATGAGAACCGGGGGACCGCGCGTGCGAGTCCCCCGAGGGCGGCACTTTGACAGGACGGATTTACGCGTCGAACATTCGTGTAAAGCTGCCACATAGCCGCCCCCAAGAGGGGTAGGATGGATGCACATCGTCTCCGAGTGAAGGGAGTCCCTGATGCAGATAGACATCAAGGGCCGCAATGTCCCGGTCACCGACGACATGCGCGAGCATCTGGAGCGCCGGCTGGAGAAGGTCTCCCGCCAGGTCTCCCAGTTCGCCCGCTTGGAGCTCGAGATATTCAGGGAGCCAAACCCGCGTGTGGCCAATAGCGACGTGGCCGAGGCGACGCTCTACCTGAAGGGCATAACGCTGAGGGCTCGCGACGCCTCGCCACAGATGCTGCATTCGCTGAATCTGGTGGTCGACGAGCTGGCACGCCAGGTCAAGCGTCACCGCGACAAGCGCCGCCACCGGCGCGAGGCGCACATCGGCCCGCCACCGCCGTCTCGCACCACTTTCCCGGCGGCCGAAGCCTGACGGGCAACCATCGCCGTGTAGTCGGTACCCTGAACGCATGTCGATTCTCGATCGTGCGCTGAACATCGGCGAGGCAAAGAAGTTCAAGCAGTACGAGAAGCGCGTTGCGTTGATCGGCGCGTTTGAGCCAGAGCTCGAACTGGAGACCCAGGAGGAGTTGCGCGAGCGCATGGACGTGTTGCGCGAGCGCGCGAGCGAGGGCGAGTCGCTGGAGGATCTGCTGCCGGAGTGCTTTGCGATCGTGCGCGAGACCGGCAAGCGCGTGATGAGCATGCGCCACTTCGACGTGCAGCTGATCGGCGCGATGGCGCTACACGAGGGGTGCATCGCCGAGATGAAGACCGGCGAGGGCAAGACGCTGACGGCGACGCTTGCGGTCGTGCTCAACTCGCTGGCGGTGCGCGAGGGTCGCTCAAGCTCGGATTCGAGTGAGAATGGCTCAGAGCCTGAGCCGCCGGAGCGCAAGGGTGTGCACGTGGTCACGGTCAACGACTATCTGGCGCGTCGCGACGCGGCGTGGATGAGCCCGCTCTACACCGCACTCGGCGTCAGTGTCGGAGTTCTACAGAACCAGCAGCTCTACGACGAGAAGCAGCTGGCCTATGCGTGCGATGTCGTGTACGGCACCAACTCGGAGTTCGGCTTCGACTACCTGCGCGACAACATGGCCAAGGATCTCTCGGAAAAGGTGCAGCGCGGCCACCCGTTTGCGGTTGTGGACGAGGTCGACAACATCCTGATCGACGAGGCGCGCACCCCGCTGATCATCTCCGGTGCGCCAGAACAGGCGGCCGACCTGTACGTGAAGTTCGCTCGCCTCGCGCCCCGTCTGAAGGCCGGGCAGACTCCCGAAGGCATGGACCCGCGCACCAAGAAGGGGTTCGTGGCCGACTTCGACTATGAGTTCGACGAGAAGCAGAAGACGGTGGCAATCACCGAGCAGGGTGTCGAGAAGGCCGAGCGCTTCCTCGGTATCGACCACCTCTACAAGGCCGAGAACGGGCACCTCGTCAACCATCTGATCCAGTCGCTGCGCGCCGAGTCGCTGTATAAGCGCGACGTCGACTACGCCGTGATCGAGGGCGAGGTGAAGATCATCGACGAGTTCACCGGACGCATCCTCGACGGTCGGCGCTGGTCTGAAGGACTGCACCAGGCGGTCGAGGCGAAGGAGGGCGTACGCGTGCAGGAGGAGAACCAGACGCTCGCCACGATCACCTACCAGAACTACTTTCGCCTCTACGACAAGCTCTCCGGGATGACCGGCACGGCTTTGACCGAGGCGACCGAGTTCATGAAGATCTATGAGCTGCCGGTGGTGCAGATCCCGACGAATATGCCGATGGTGCGCGACGATCGCAACGATCAGGTCTACAAGACCAAGGAGGGCAAGTGGGAGGCGGTCGCCAAAGAGATCGCGGCGCGCCATGAGAACGGACAGCCGGTGCTCGTCGGCACCATCTCCGTCGAGGTCTCAGAGCTGTTGGGCGAGCGCTTGAAGAAGCGCGGGATCGCCCACACGGTGCTGAACGCTAAGCCCGAGCACGCCGCCCGCGAGGCTGAGATCGTGGCCGAGGCCGGCCAGCCGGGTGCGGTCACGATCGCGACGAACATGGCCGGTCGTGGGGTGGACATCAAGCTCGGTGGCAACCCCGAGCACCTCGCGCGGCTCGAGCTCGCAAAGCGCGACCTCGACCCGGCGGACCCAGCTCACGAGCAGCGCATGAAGGAGCTGCTGCCTGAGATCGAAGCTCGTGTGGAGGCCAATCGCCAGCGTGTGGTGGCGGCGGGAGGCCTGTTCATCTGTGGCACCGAGCGCCACGAGTCGCGGCGCATCGACAACCAGCTGCGCGGACGCTCAGGGCGCCAGGGCGACCCCGGGGAGAGCCGCTTCTTTCTGTCGGCCGAGGACGATCTGGTGCGCCTGTTCGCGGGCGATCGCATCTACAAGATCCTCGACCGCTTGGGCGGTCTGGACGAGGAGGGCAACGAGGAGCCGATCGAGGCGGGGATGCTCTCCAAGCAGATCGAGAAGGCCCAGAAGAAGGTCGAGGAACAGAACTTCCTGATCAGAAAGCGCGTGCTCGAATACGACGACGTCATGAATGAGCAACGCCGCATCATCTACGCCTACCGCGACGGTGTGCTGGAAGGCAAGGAAATGGGCGAGGAGGCGCGCGAACAGGTCGCAAGTACGATCGAGCGCACGATCGACCAGTACACGCCGGGCGACTACATGGAGGACTGGGACCTCGATGGGCTGTTCACCGCGCTCGGGCAGTTCTTCCCGGTTGAGCTGGGCGATGACGAGCTCGATCCGGAGACGGTCGACACCGGCTATCTGAACGAGCGGGTAGCCCAGATGGCGCTCGCGCACTACAACGCACGCGAGCAGGAGCTGGGCCAGGAGCTGATGGGCGCGCTTGAGCGCTTCTTGATCCTGCAGATCATCGACGAACGCTGGCGCGAGCATCTGTTTGACATGGACTATTTGCGCGAGGGCATCCACCTGCGTGGGTTCGCCCAGATCGATCCGCTGGTCGCCTACAAGAACGAGGCGTTTAAGCTGTTTGGCGACCTCATGAACAGCGTGTGGGTGGACTACACGCGCATGATTTTCAACGTGCAGGTGAGTCTTGATGGCCCGAATGGCGGGGAGGGCGGCGCCGGTGGAGCTCCCGCTCCCGCGTTTGCTGCCTCGGGCAGCTCCACACGCGCAGGTCGTGTCTCCTATTCGGGAGGTTCGAGTGCAATGGGCGCCGGTGCGCTAGCGGCCGCCGCCGCCGCGGCTGGACCTGGCGCTGCGGCCTATGACGGCGAAGGCGAGCCCGCCGAGGCGCTACCGGTCGTCGAGCAGCGCGTCACAGACTCAGAGCACGAGCTCGGCCGCAACGATCCGTGCTGGTGCGGATCCGGTAAGAAGTTCAAGCGCTGCCACGGCGCGTAGGGCCGGCTTCAGCAGTCGGCTTGGCGGTGGGCGATGAAGGCCTCGGTGGCTCGCGGGCCAAGGAACGGCGTGAGCGCGGTGCGTGCCACTTCGGGGACGAGCGTCGGGAGCGTTGCGGGCGAGCTGTGTGTCAGATGTGTGTAGAGCAGCTCGAAGATGCGCTCGCCGATGCTCTTGTCAAGGGCCTGCGGTGCGTGGGACTCGAGCAGTGCGTGTCCCGGCTGCAGAAAGAGCGCGAACGCGTCTATCA
The DNA here is from genome assembly GCA_963715765.1 of uncultured Solirubrobacterales bacterium. GTDB lineage: Bacteria > Actinomycetota > Thermoleophilia > Solirubrobacterales > Solirubrobacteraceae > Palsa-744. The sequence goes on along the minus strand of OY970270.1, from coordinate 805,674 downwards.
GCGAGCTCAACAGCTCGCGTGCGTCTGGTCCGACGATGAGCAGTTCGGCGATCGCCGCGGTCGCAAACGCGGGCTCACGCTCGCCCCACCTGGCGCCGGTCTGTAGCGCGTCCCACATCCCGTCCGGCCAGGTGGGGGCGGCCCGGAATGCTTCCTGGCAGTACCCCATGACTTGATCCAGTCCGGCTTCCACGGCCGTGAGCACGACTTCCTGCTTGTCGGAGAAGTGCTTATAGAACGTCTCGGTGGAGATGTGTGCCTCGGCACAGATGTCTCGTATGCCCATCGTCTGGTATCCGTTCGCGGCGAGCGCGTGTATCGCTGCAAGCTGAATCCGCTCATGCGTGTTATGGACGACGAAGCGTGGAGGGACGTCACGTATGGCTTCGGTACGAGGCATAAGGGTTATGACATCAGCGTACACGATGTGGGTATGGGCAACCACAAGTTTGGACGAAAGTACTGAACTTTCGATCAGGCTTTGGACAACGAGGGGTTGTTGGCTATATGAGACTCGGTCGCCGACGTGCGGTGGCCGATGGTCGACCGTGCCGCCGCTGTTGATAGCGTTGGAGCCGATGGCAACCGCCCCCCCAAGCGAGTCGACGTCGCAACGCCTTGCGGCCATCCGCGAGCAGCTGATCCTGCTTGCGGACTATCTTTGACCCAGCTCGGTTGAGCGAGCGCGTCGGAGCGCTCGAAACGCAGATGCAGGCGCCGGGCTTCTGGGACGACGCACAGGCAGCCGCCAAGGTTTCCGCCGAGCACGCCAAGGCAAGCAAGCGCCTGCAGACGTTCGCGGGGTTGCAGTCAGACGTCGACGATCTCGACGGGCTCGTGGAGATGGCCGAGGAGGAGCCCGCGCTCGAGCAGGAGGTCCAGGAGCACCTGGCCTCGGTCGAGGAGCGCCTGGCGGAGCTGGAGGAGCAGCGTTTGTTCTCGGGCTCCTATGACGCGGGCAATGCGCTTGTGAGCGTCAATGCGGGAGCGGGCGGTACCGACGCGCAGGACTGGGCCGAGATGGTGCTGCGCATGATGATGCGCTGGGCTGAGCGGCGCGGCTTCGGCGTCGAGCTGCTGGAGGTGAGCGCGGGCGAGGAAGCGGGCATCAAGTCGGCCACGTTCAGGGTCTCCGGGGAAAACGCCTACGGCCTGTTCGGCGCCGAGCGGGGTGTGCACCGACTGGTGCGTCTATCGCCGTTTGACTCCGCCCACCGCCGCCAGACGAGCTTCGCGGGCGTTGAGGTGGCGCCCGTCGTGGAGGACAGCGGCGAGGTCGAGATCGACGAGGACGATCTGCAGGTTGACACTTACAGGGCCTCGGGCGCAGGCGGTCAGCACGTCAACAAGACCGACTCGGCCGTGCGCATTACCCACCGTCCGTCGGGGATTGTGGTGCAGTGCCAGAACGAGCGCTCGCAAACCTCCAACCGTGCTACCGCGATGGCGATGCTGCGCTCAAAGCTCGTGGAGAAGCAGGAGCGCGAACGCCAGGAAGAGATCGCGCGCGAGAAGGGCGAGGCCCAGGACGTCAACTTCGGCTCGCAGATCCGCTCCTATGTGCTGCACCCCTACTCGATGGCCAAGGATCACCGCACCGACTATGAGATGGGCGACGTGCAGCGCGTGCTCGACGGGGATTTGGATGGGTTCGTGCGTGCTTATCTGCTGAAGTCGGCCTCCGTCGGGTCGTGAGCGGGGACGAGCTGACAGAGCTTGTGAGGCGTGCCCTGCGTGAGGACGTGGGCGATGGTGACCTCACAACCAGCGCGACCGTCGCACCCGATGCGCATGCGCGAGCGTTGATCGCGCAGAAGGCGCCGGGCACGATCTTCGGGCTGGACGTGGCCGAAGCCTGCTTCGCGCTGCTCGATCCCCACGTGCGCTTCGAGCGGCTGGCGCAGGAGCGCGGCTGGCGTGAGGCGGGCGGGCCGGTGCTCTCGATCGAAGGCTCGGCTAGGGCACTGCTGACCGGCGAGCGCACCGCGCTGAACTTCCTCGGGCGTCTGTCGGGGATCGCGACGCTCGCGGCGCGCTTCGTGCGCGAGGTGGAGGGGACCGGGACGGTCGTGCTCGACACGCGCAAGACGACGCCGGGGCTGAGGAAGCTGGAGAAGGCCGCGGTAGCGGCCGGTGGCGCCACCAACCATCGTGTCGGTCTGTTCGACGCGGTTTTGATCAAGGAGAACCACATCGCCGCCGCCGGCGGGATCGCGCAAGCCGTCGCTCGCGTGCGCGAGTCGGCGCCAGAGCTTGCGCCCACGCTGGAGGTCGAGGTGCGCAATCCCGCTGAGATCGACGATGCGCTCGCCGCGGGCGCGCCGCGTCTGCTGCTCGACAACATGAGCGTCGCCGAGCTGTCTGCCGCCGTCGCCCAGGTGGCTGGTCGCGCGAAGCTCGAGGCGAGCGGCAATGTAACGCTCGAGAACATTCGGGAGCGCGCGCTGACCGGGGTGGACTTCATATCGGTTGGTGCGCTCACCCATTCTGCGCCGGCCCTGGATTTGTCGTTGATGCTATCTTTGATTAGCGTATAAGCTATCGAATACGAAAATAGTTATCGAATGCGCTAAGCTGGGATCATGTTCGTGAGCGATGAGCATGTTGGCGGCGATCTGATCGAAAAGATCCGCAGGATCAGTGGACTCACTCAGGCCGAGCTTGCGCGCAAGACCGGAATCCAGAGCTCGGTCCTCAGCGCATATGAGCATGGTCGGCGGCAGCCGTCGGCTGCCGCTTTGGCTCGCATCGCGCGCGGGGCGGGATTGGAGCTGGAGCTGGCCGTGGCTCCTGGTGACGCGTCGTTGGAGCGCCAGGCGAGGATTCTAGAGCTGGTCCTGGATTTCGCCGGGTCGTTGCCGTTCAAGGGGCGCGGCGAGCTCCGGTACCCGCCGCTGATCAGGCTGCGCCGGTGAGCGAGCTCGGCGACCAGTTGCTCGCTGTGCACGATGGCCTCGATGCGAAGGGCATTCCTCACGCGATCGGCGGCGCCATCGCGCTCGCCTACTGCGTGCTGGAGCCGCGAGCCACGCGCGACGTGGATGTCAACGTGTTCATCGAGCCAGAGCGTGCGCGCGACGTGTTCGCGGCGTTGCCCGAGGGGGTCGAGCTGAGCGGCGAGGCACTTGAACGGGCCGAACGCGACGGTCAGGTGAGGCTCAATTGGGGAATCACGCCGATCGACCTGTTCCTGAGTGTCCTGCCCTTCCACGATCACGTCGCAAAGCACGTGCGCGCGGTGCCGTTCGAGGGTCGCACGATCCCGGTGCTGAGCTGCACGGGGCTCACGGTGTTCAAGGCGATGTTCGACCGTCCGCGCGACTGGGTGGACATCGAAGCGATGGTCGAGGCCCGTGCGATCGATCTCGACGAGGCGATCAAGTGGGTCAGCGAGATGGCGGGCGTCGACTCCGTCAATGCCCGCCGCTTGGCCGAGTTGCGCCCCGGGGAGCCTGCCGACGGGGGATAGACTTCGAGGTGGTGGGTTCCGCATCCGCCGAGCCGATCCACTATCCCCGATCCCGCAGGTCTGCCATGAACGTATCGCTGCCGATGATCCCCACCCAGGGCCCGCTGCCCGCGCTGAGCCCGGCCGAGATCGCCGAGCTGCACGCCGAGGTGCGAGCGCTTGCGGCTGAGCGCAACGCCACGATCCTCGCCCACAACTACCAGGTGCCAGAGGTGCAGGATGTCGCCGATTACGTCGGGGATTCGCTGGGGCTCTCGCGCAAGGCGGGGGCCTCGGACGCCGATGTGATCGTGTTCTGCGGCGTGCACTTCATGGCCGAGACCGCCTCGATCCTGTGTCCGGAGAAGACGGTCTTGATCCCCGACCTCGATGCCGGCTGCTCGCTGGCGGCGTCGATCGACGCCGAGCAGCTGGCGCAGTGGCGCGCTTCATATCCAGAGGGGGTGGTGGTCATGTATGTGAACACCACCGCCGAAGTCAAGGCGCTGACCGATTACTGCTGCACATCGGCCAACGCGGTCGACGTGGTGCGTCACATCTACGAGACCCACGGCCCCGACACCGAGATCCTGTTCGGGCCCGACATGTGGCTCGGGGCCTACGTGGAGAAGGAGCTGGGCCGCCGCATGCACGTGTGGGACGGCGAGTGCCACGTGCACGCCGGCATCCGCCCTTCGGACATCGACGCCACGCGTGCCGCCCATCCCGGCGCCGACTTCCTGATCCACCCCGAGTGCGGGTGCACGACTTCGATCATGGAGTACGTCGCCGCCGGCGATGTCTCCGCAGAGGGTGTGCACATGCTCTCCACGGGTGGGATGCTGCGCTACGCCGAGGACCTGGAGCAAGTCGCTGCCGGGCGGGTGGAGGGGTCGGCGAGCGGACCGGCATCTCCGCGCGAGGCAGTTGTCGCCACCGAGACGGGCATGCTGTACCCGCTTGAAATGGCGGCTCCCGACGTGAAGTTCATCCCGGCCAACGCCGAGGCATCCTGCGTCTACATGAAGATGATCACGCTGGAGAAGCTGCGCGACGCGCTGTGCGAGATGAAGTTCGAGGTTCGCGTGCCCCCGGAGATCGCCGAGCGGGCACGCATGCCGATCGACCGCATGGTCGCGATCGGCTGAGGGCTCAGGGAAGCAGCTGCAGCGCGTCGCAGTGGCTTGGGCGCACCGCGTGGAAATGGCGGCGGTCGAGGGTGACCACCTGTGGAGTTTGGAGGCGCTCGGCCAGGGTGATCACGGAGGCGTCTGTGGCTCCGAGCGGGAAACTCGCGTACTGGCGGATGAGCTCTGCGATACGAGTCCACTCCTGTGGCAGGGGCGCTTCGACGTCGAGGTCTGCGAGCGTGGCGATGAATGTGGCCTCGACCTCCGGTCCAAGGCGCGTGGCGGCAAGATAGCTGACCTCAGCCACGACGAGCACTGGAATCACCAGGCGCAGGCCAGGCGTGTTCAGGGCTTCAGCCGAGGCCTTGTGGTCGTCGTCGTCGAGGTCGAGCGAGGCGTACAACGGCCCGGTGTCAACGACCGCGAGCATCGCCCCACTCACGCGCGAGAATCTCCTCGGCGCGTCGTGCCGTGTCGTGCTTGCCACTGCGCCCGATGCCGATGAACGGCAGGCCCGACGCGGCCGATCGGTTGAGATGCTCGCTGAGCGCATCGCGTGCGACCTCGGAGAGCGAAACGCGGCGCCTCCGCGCCTCGCGCTCGACATCCTGTGCCAGCTCGTCCGGCAGGCTGATCGTGGTGCGCTTCATACGTTCATCGTAGCATCGCATTCGAGGGGGTGACGAAAAGCTCGCAACGGCGGGCCGCAGCGTGATTTGGCCGCTCCGGCGGCGTACCCCTCTCTCACGTCTATATTTGCCATTGACAACTAGACTCAACTTCGAGTAGGGTTCTCTACGGCGGGGCCGGCGGGAGAGGGGTCATCCCCTAGGCCGGCACGGGTCCATAGTCGTAGCTCAGAGGAGGGGAATGCCCTGATGAGAAGTTTGTTCATGCTCGACATAACCATGGGGGCATCTCACTCACGGATAGCCCGCTGGCTACCCGTGACTTTGCTCTGCGTGCTGGCCTACATTTTTACGGTCGGTGCGGGTTCTGCAATGGCCGCGCTGCATTTTGGCGGTGAAGAAGGCTCGCAATCTGGGGAGCTACGGGCGCCTTCCGGTGTGGCAGTGGACGACACGGGTGAACTGGGCAGCTCAAATGACGTTTTTGTGGCCGATCAGCGTAACTTTCGTATAGACAGTTTCGGTAGTTTGGGAGTCTTTCGGCAGGCATGGGGTTGGAATGTAAACGAAGCTGCTCCTGCCGAAGAATTCCAGAACTGCACGTTTCTCTGTCAAGAGGGATCGTCGGGATCGGGTGCCGGTCAGTTCGGTGAAGAAGGACCGCAGGGGGTGACTGTGGACAATGAGTTGGGAAGCTCGTCCTACGGTGACATATACGCAATTGATTGGTCAAATTATCGAGTGGAGAAGTTCGATTCGTCTGGGAAATTTCTTCTGATGTGGGGGAAAGAAGGCACGGCCGACGGTCAGTTCGAATGGGCCTACGGAGCTGGCGGTTTGATCGCTGTGGGACCCGGCGGCCGGGTCTACGTGGGGGACAAGGCGCGTGTAGAGGTGTTCGAACCGTCGGGCGTATGGCGGGAAAACATCTCTCTGGTTGGATTGTCGGCTACAGGCAAGGTTACGGCACTCGCTGTGGACGCTTCGGGCAACGTTTTTGTGAAGGACGAAGGTGTCGCTGGCGTTCACGAGTTTGCCGCCGATGGGGTCGAACAGAGCACACAGTTCGACGCGAACAGCAATTCGGTCGAAGCCTTGGCGCTAAACGCTTCAGGCGACCTTTTCGTGGCGGATTCAACTGGTGGGTTTCACGTACTGATGTATAACGCAAACGGTAACATGATGGCCAGTTTTGGTTCAACAACGGCTGGCGGCACGAATGGTATGGCGTTCTCCGCTGCGCTGGGGGAGCTATATGTGTCCAATCCTTCCGGGAACAACGTGTGGATCTTGCAACCTCCCGCGCCGGGACCGCTGGTTGAGTCAGGCAGCGAGTCTGCGACGCCCGGCTTGCGTGGTACCGCGACATTGGACGCGACCGTCAACCCAGAGGGTAGTGAAACTACATATCAGTTTGAATACGTCGATCAAGCACGCTATCAGAACAGCGGATTCGCCGACGCATCGACCAGTCCCGTTGTGTCGGCAGGTGCGAGCTTTGAAGACCAGCTAGCGAGTGCCAAACTGTCGGGTTTGACGCCCGGTACCACCTATGACTACCGGATCGTCGCGACGAACCAGCAGGGTACGGCAATTGGCCCGACTCAGACAGTCACACCTGAACCGCCTGCGCTCATTGAAGGTCCATGGGCGACCGAAGTGACATCTACGAGCGTGACACTAGCCGCAAGAATCAACCCGCTGGGGGCAAATACAGAATACCTCCTTGAATATGGTACAAATCTCGGCTATGGGCACGTTTTGACTGGCGATGTCGGTGAAGGCATGGGCTATACGTCAGTCAGCTATCCCCTACAGGAATTCCAGCCTGGGTTGACTTATCATTACAGGATCGTCGCGCGCAATGAAGTTGGCGTTGTCGAAGGCGCGGATCATACCTTTACAACACAGCCCGCCGGCGGTGAAGAGGTTGGTCTGCCTGACGGACGAGCGTGGGAACTTGTATCTCCACCTGACAAAAAAGGCGCCGCGATGGAACCGGTCCAAGGCGATAGCAATATTACCCAAGCTTTCAGACGACGGTAGCGGGATCGCGTATGAGTCGTTGGGTCCCCATGTAGGTGAAAATCCTGCTGGGAGATCGATCTTGTCGTTTGACTTGTCGAGACGTAATCAGGGCGGCTGGGGTACATCTGATGTCACCCTGCCTCGTCGCGCGCTTCGAGAAGGAGAACCAGGATGGACAATGCTTCAAGATATCTTTGGTGGTGAATACGATCTTTTCTCACCCGACTTGTCATTGGCAGTTGTCGAACCTACTGCAAACGCTACGCCCCTGCTGTCACCTGAAGCGACAGAACGTACGCTATACCTGCGCGACAACGCGAGCGATTCCTTCACGCCGCTGGTGATGGCGGCAGATGTCCCACAGGGTACGCATTTCGGGGGCGAAGAAGCCGTAAGTCACGAGGGCGAATTGACGATGCGCTTTATCACCGCTACCCCGGACCTAGGTCACGTGATTTTTGGCTCACCCCTGGCAATGACACGGGAAGCCGTAAGCGTGCTATTGCCTAGCTGTGAATATCTGTGTGGAGCGCAGAATCTTTATGAGTGGGGAGACGGTCGGTTGCAGCTAGTCAACATCCTCCCCAACGGTAAACCGACGAATGAACCCAATGGAGCGCACGTCGCTGGAGAAGGAGAATATGGCTTTGGTATGGCCGCGCGAACGGTATCTGACGACGGTCGCTGGGTAGCATGGACGTACGCGTCACCTTATACTAATTCGGGCCTTAAGTCCTACAAGGGTCTGTTCATCCGGGATATGATAGGAGAAAGAACCGTCAAGGTGGGTGGGCAAAACGCGCGGTACCAAACTATGAGTAGTGACGGCTCAGAGGTATTCTTTATAGAAAATGGCGATCTGTACGATTTTAATACTAATACCAAAACGCAGGTCGATCTAACCTCCGATCACGGTCCTGGCGAAGCCAACGGTGGTGTCAAGGAAACCGTGTCGGATGTGAGTGAAGATGGGGGGTATGTTTATTTTGTCGCAACAGGAGTTTTGGCCAATGGGGGAGTGGGCGGCGAGGATAACCTTTACCTGCTGCACAATATAAACGGTGAATGGTCGACAAGGTATATCGCGACATTGTCGAATGAAGACGAAAAAGACTACCACGCCGAAGAAAGCGTACAGGGCGGAGGGATAGCTCTCACGGGGGTTAGCTCGCGGGTTTCGCCGGACGGGCGTTTTCTGGCATTTATGTCGAACAGATCATTGACCGGTTATGACAACATTGATGTCAATAGCAGTCAGCCTGACGAGGAGGTGTACCTGTATGACGCGGAATCGGATCGACTTGTATGCGCCTCGTGTAACCCAACGGGAGCGCGTCCTACGGGAGTGCTCGACGGGCACGGCACATTGTTGGTAGATCGCAATGTTGCCTGGTCGGAACGAAATGAGCATTGGCTAGCGGGGAATATCCCGACCTGGGATTTCCGTGGTGATTACCAAGGATTGCATCAGCCGAGATATCTTTCCGATAGCGGACGATTGTTCTTCGATAGTTCCGATGCTCTAGTACCGCAGGACACAAATAGCTTGGAGGACGTCTACGAGTATGAGCCGTTGGGTGTTGGTAATTGCGAAATTGTAGATATAACGTACAGTGAACACGTAAATGGTTGCGTAGACCTAATTTCGTCAGGGACATCCGCATCGGAATCGGTCTTCTATGACGCAAGCGAAAATGGCGACGACGTTTTCTTCCTTACGTCTAGTCGCTTGGTTGCGACGGATTACGACACCAGTAACGACGTATATGATGCGCATGTCTGTTCGGGGACCGCGCCATGTATCAGCGCGCCGGTAACCCCTCCACCATGTACTTCGGGTGATTCATGTAAGGCGGCACCGTCACCGCAGCCGGAAATCTTTGGTTCGCCCCCGAGCGCTACCTTCTCTGGAGCAGGCAATGTGTTTGAAGCAACCAAAAAGGGCGTTGTCAAACATCGGTCTAAAGCCAAGCGCAAGTCCGAGAAGCGCACTAAAAAGAAGATACGTAAGGCAAGAAGGACTAGTGGGCGACGCAAGGTCACTACGGGTCGGAAGGCGGCCAGGTCATGATTGCCAATATTTTGAAGCGAACTGTTCTTGTCACGGTAACGACCTTGGCTGTGACGGTCATACAAGGTGTCAGTGGAGCCTCGGCGGCGATGCCATGGTGGCATACAAATGTCCTGTCGGCGCCGGCAAGCAAGTCGGGGGGTGAAGGAAAGGTCATCGTCGAAGCGAGCGATCTCGGCGATGAAGCGATCGATGGGTACGGGGATCCCGTCAGGATAGTGGACAAGCTGCCGACTGGCGTCGCACCGTTGGCTGTCTATGAGGAAGGGGGCGGGGGACTTATCGGGGAAGATATCGGCCCCGATCTCGAAGAGTACGTGCCACAATGCACATTTGTCGCGCAGATTGTGACATGCACATATGAAGGACCCTTGCTTGCATACGAACGTCTGATGATGTCCATTACGGTGAGTGTTGAGCCTGGTACGGGCGGCCAGATAAACGAAGTGAGTGTGGCTGGTGGTGGTGCCCCGCCGATTCTTTCGAGGCGGGCACTGAGGCTCGGCGATTCACCTCCATCTTTTGGTGTGGAAAAATATGAAATGACGCCCGAAGAAGAAGGCGGTGGGATGGATACACAGGCTGGGTCTCACCCGTTCCAGTTGACTACGACATTGAATTTGAACACTCAGGCGGTACCTGTCGTCGAAGAAGGCCTAGATAAAATATCTCTCGGGATCCTGCCGGAAGCGCAGCCGGTCGGGTTGACTAAGGATCTACGTTTCAATCTTCCAGCGGGCCTTGTCGGTAACCCGACACCATTGCCGAAGTGCAGTATGTTTGTGTTTACGCAGGCCGCGGCAGGGCGTCCGGGGTTCGAATGCCCGGCCGATACGATGGTGGGCGTTGCGAGTTCAATCGTCACGAAACTAAAGTTGGTTCACCAACTACCATATGCCTTTATGAGGCCTCTGTATAGTCTCGAACCGGCCGTCGGTGAGCCGGCAAGATTTGGCTTTCAGCTCCCCGCAGGAGGCATCGTTATCCTCGATACGTCGGTCCGGACGGGCGGTGATTACGGGGTGGTCGTGAGTGTTCCCGACATTCCGGAGACATTGAGCTTCCTCGGAACTCAGGTCACCTTTTGGGGAGTGCCGGGTGACTCGCGTCATGATGTCGTGCGCGGAAAATGTCTCGGCAATTCGAGTACGTTCTTTGGCCAGTCATGCCCACTACAGGAAAAATCACAGCCGTTCCTTGTGATGCCCACTTCATGCACGGGTCCGCTGCGTACGAGCGTAGAAGCCGATACGTGGACGTCAGCGGGAGCGTTTAGCGAACCAAAGGAATACGTGTTCGCAAATAGTTCGGACGAACCATACGGTCAGGACGGATGCAATCGTCTTCACTTCGATCCATCGGTGAGCGTCGCGCCCGACGGCCAGCAAGGTAACACTCCCACCGGCCTGACCGTTGGTGTGCATGTAGCCCAGGAAGCCAGCTTGAATCCGAGTGGACTTGCGGATTCAACCGTGAAGGGTACGACCGTCACTCTGCCCGCCGGTGTTGGTCTGAATCCCGCGGGGGCTGACGGATTGTCGTCGTGCAGCATTGGCCAGATCGGTCTGGAAAATCCAGCGGAACAGGCTTGTCCAGAATCATCGAAGGTGGGGACGGTTGAAATCAAGACCCCGCTGCTCCCGAACCCGTTGGTTGGCGCGGCCTACCTGGCGCAGCAGAACGCAAACCCTTTCGGAAGTCTCATAGCACTTTATCTCGAGGTCTACGATCCGATATCAGGTGTGCGCGTAAAGCTCGCCGGCGAAGTAAAACCAGATCCTATAACGGGCCAACTGGTGTCGACGTTCGATGAAACACCGCAACTGCCGTTCGAAGATTTGAGCCTGCATTTCTTCGGTGGCTCCCGAGCTCCGCTCGGCACACCGGCGTTGTGCGGTGGGTATACAACCACAGCATCAATCGCGCCTTGGTCGGGCAACGCGCCTGTTGACTCCTCCTCGGAATTCAGGATCACAAGCGGTCCAAATGGAACGCCCTGTAGCGACCCCTTGCCGTTCGCTCCCTCACTGACGACAGGCAGCCTGAACATTCAGGCTGGTGCGTTCACGCCGTTTACGATGACGATGAGTCGCGAAGACGGCAACCAGAACCTGGATGCGATCCAATTGAAGATGCCTCCGGGCCTGCTCGGCACGTTGTCCTCGATCAGGTTGTGCGAAGAAGCACGGGCAAACGCCGGTACATGCGGCCCGGAAAGTCTGATCGGGGAAACGACCGTGAGCGTCGGATTGGGAGGCAACCCCTATACGGTCACGGGCGGCAAGGTGTACATCACCGGTCCGTACGAGGGCGCACCGTACGGATTGTCGATCGTCAACCCCGCGAAGGCTGGTCCATTCAACCTTGGTGAGGTCGTTGTCCGTGCGAAGATCGAAGTCAACCCGACTGACGCGGCACTCACGATTACAAGCGATGCGAGTGGTCCGTATGCGATCCCGCAGCTTGTCGACGGGATCCCCTTGCAGATCAAGCACGTCAACGTGTCGATCAACCGGCCTGAATTCACGTTCAACCCGACCAACTGCGCCCCGCAGGAAATCGGAGGCAGCCTGACCAGCAGCCAGGGCGCCGTATCGGCGTTGCATGTTCCGTTCCAGGTCACCAACTGTGCGGTCCTGGGCTTCAAACCGATCTTCAGCGTCTCTACGAACGGCAAAACATCGCGGGCCAACGGTGCGAGCCTGAACGTCAAGCTGACCTATCCCAAAGCGCCGTTCGGGACCCAGGCGAACATCGGGAAGGTCAAGGTGGACCTGCCAAAGCAGCTCCCATCGCGATTGACGACATTGCAGAAGGCATGTCCTGCCGCAACCTTTGAAGCGAACCCGGCAGCCTGCCCGGCGGATTCTAGGATCGGCTCGGCGACAGCAACGACCCCGGTCCTGCCGGTCCATTTGGAAGGCCCCGCGTATTTCGTCTCCCACGGTGGCCAGAAGTTCCCCGAACTGATCGTTGCCCTCACGGGCGAGGGCGTCACCGTCTATCTGCACGGCGAAACGTTCATCAGCCCTCAGGGCATCACGAGCAGCACGTTCCGTACGATTCCCGATGTTCCGATCGGCGTGTTCGAACTCAAACTGCCCCAAGGTGCCGATTCGGCGTTGGCGGCCAATGGGAACCTGTGTGCGAGCAAACTCACGATGCCCACGATCTTCGTCGGCGCCAACGGTGTGAGTCTCAAACAGTCAACCCCGATCACGACCACCGGCTGCCCCAAGAAAAAGACAGTCAAGAAGAAGACCGGCAAGCACAAGAAGGGGAAATAGGGTCGCCCGGCGCGGTCAATCTGGTTGCCCACGACAGGCCGCGTTCGCTCTAGAGTCATGCGCAGGGGAGGGATGTCCGTGAGCAACGACAAGTGGCCGGCTTTGGATCGGCTCCGTCCGGGGAGCGATGCTGTTCCGCGCGAGCACCCTGACGGGCACGGGGAGGTCGACGGCATCCAGCGCGCGCGGATCCTCTCCGCGATGGTCGAGGTCGCCGCCGAAGGAGGCTATATCGGCGCGGCGGTCGCGCCCGTCGTCGCTCGCGCCGGGGTCTCGCGGCGCACGTTCTATGAGCTGTTCGACGGGCGCGAGGACTGCTTTCTGGCGGCGTTCGAGTGGGGGGTGGCGCAGGCGCGCAGCACGACGATTGAGGCCTACCGCTCGCGGCGCACCTGGCGCGATCGCGTCCGCCAAGCGCTCGCGGCGCTGCTTGCATTCTTCGACTCCGAGCCCGAGCTGGCGCGCATGTGCGTGATCGAGGCGCTCGGGGCCGGCAAGCTCGTGCTCGAGCGCCGCGCGCGGGTCCTGGACGAGCTGATCGCCGCGCTCGGTGCGGATGCGCCCGCGCGCGGGTCCGAGCAGCCTTTGCTGCTCACCGCCGAGGGTATTGTCGGAGGAGCGTTCGCTGTCATCCACGGGCGGTTGCTGGAACAGGAGGCGATCGCGGGTGCGGGTGGCGGGGAAGTCCCAGCGGACGCGGCGGATGCGCTGCGCTCAGAAGGCGTCGGCGGGTCACCCGGTCCCCTGATCCAGTTGCATGGTCAGCTGATGGCGCTGATCGCGCTGCCCTACCTCGGCCCGCGCGCGGCGGGCGAAGAACTGACGCGGGCGGCGCCCGAGGTTTCGGTGCCGGCGAAAGCGACTGTGGGACGCGGCAGCGGTCGGCTGCTGGAGCGCCTGGACATGCGCCTCACCTATCGCACGGTGCGCTGCCTGCTGTTCATTGGCGAGCACCCCGGCTCCTCCAATCGCGAGATCGCCCAGGGGGCCGAGGTCCCCGACGAGGGACAGACCTCAAAGCTGCTCGGGCGCCTCGATCGGCTCGGGCTGATCGCCAACAGCAGGCCGCATGGCCCCGGCCACCCCAACTACTGGACGCTCACCGCGCACGGCCAGCAGGTCCTGGGAGCGGTCAACGGACGCTGAGGGCCTATCGAGATACGCCCTAAAAGTCTCCCTGCTCGTGAGGACCCACACAGGCGACCGCGAGATTCTTGGCAACGCTGGCGGCCACCTCGCGCACCTCCTCGAACGTGACCGCGTCGAGCGCCGCTATGGCGGCATCGGGATCTATGTCCTCGCCATAGACGATCCTCTGACTCGCCCCATAGCGGGCGACCGCGTTGGTGTTCTCAAACGCCAGCACCAGCCTGCCCGCGGAGTATGCGCGCGCGCGCTGCACCTCCTCCTCGGTCGGGCCGTCGCTGCGCAGCTCGTCGACGATCTCGCGCATGCGCGTGTATGCCTCCACGCACTTTTGCGAATCAAGCCCCGAGCCGAGCTGCAGGATCGGCACATCCGCAAACGCGTGGGCGATCGCATACACCGAGTAGCACAGTCCGCGCTTCTCGCGGATCTCCTCGAACAGCCGCGAGCCCATCGAGCCTCCCAACAGCGTCGAGTAGATCGACAGCGCCGCACGCTGTTTCACGTCTGCCACGTTCAGCTGTGGCCTGTAGATCATGCGCAGGTGCGATTGGTTGGTGTCGCGCTGCTCGACCAGCGTCCCTGGGGCGAACTCAGGGGCTGGCACGTAGGGTTCGGGCGCTGCAAGCGTTGGGAAGCGGGCGAACAGCTCGCCCAGCTTGTCCTGCTCGGGCACGAACTCGGTATTTCCAACCAAGAAAGCCCCACCGTTCACGCCGGCCCAGCGCCGCTCTCGAAAGCTGACGATTCCCTCGCGCGTGAAGCTGCGCAGGTTCTCCTCGGGGCCCAGCACGGTGCGTCCGAGCGGGTGCTCGCCGAACGCGGCCCTGTCGATCAGATACTCCGCCACGGTCGAGGGCTGATCGTACGCGCGGTTGATCTCCTGGATCACAACGCCGCGCTCGCGATCGAGCTCCTCAGCGTCCAGTTTTGGGCGTCCCACGAAGTCGCTCAGCAGGTCGATCGCCTCCGGCGCGGACTCCGCGCGCACCGTGATGTGGAAAGCGACGAGATCGTGGCTGGTGTAAGCGTTCAGCACGCCCCCGAGGCGCTCGGCCGTCTCGTTGACGTCCTTGTAGGTGGCGAACTTCTCGCCGCCCTTGAACACCAGATGCTCGAGGAAATGGGCCATCCCGTTCTCCTCGGCGCGCTCGGTGCGCGCACCGGCGTCAAACGCGACCAGCACGGTCAGCGCGCGCGTGCCGGGCAACCCCACCGTATACACGGGCAGGCCGTTGGCCGCCACGGTTGTCGTCTGGATGTTCGCCATACCCTCACCTTATGCCAAGCGGACAATCCGCCGCGACGTCCCGTCGGGTCGATGACCGCCTCAGACGGCCGGATGAGTGCGTAGGCTGCGCATATGGAGTCCCCCAAGCCGCAGCTCGCGATCGTCGTGCTGGCGCTATTGCTACCCGTGTTTCTGGTGCTCGGTGTCTGGCTGGGGGGACACCCAAACGACCTGCCAGGGTTTGCCCGCAAAGCGTTTCTCGCCGACCACGAAACGCAGGTCGTGGATGAAGCGATCGAACGGGTCGCCCACGACTACTACCGGCCGGTGTCGCAGTCGACCCTCTCAAACGCGTCGATCGCGGGAATGATCTCAAGCCTTCACGACCCCTACTCGACATATCTCAGCCCCAAGGAATTCACCACGTTCGACCAGCCCGCGAGCTTCGCGGGGATCGGCGTGGTGATCGACCCCAAGTCGCTGGGCCTTGAAATCATCAGGGTGTTCAACGCCTCGCCCGCCGAACGCTCGGGGCTGAAGGCCGGCGAAACGATCGTCGCCGTCAATGGCCGCTCGCTGCATGGCGTTCCCGCGAGCGTCTCCACCGCGCTGATCAAGGGCTCGCCAGGCACAGACGTGCGGCTCACACTCAGGGCGCCCCACACGCACGCACGCAGTGTCACCGTCACGCGCGCCACGATCTCAGAGCCGGTCGTGGCCTCTCAAATGCGCACCGTGCACGGCGTCAAGCTTGGCTGGGTGTACCTTGCGACGTTCAGCGAAGGCTCCGCCGGCGAAGTCCGCTCGGCGGTCGAGAAGCTGCTGAAGCGAGGTGCGCGCGGACTCGTGTTCGACCTGCGCGCCAACGGTGGCGGACTCGTCAGCGAAGCGCGCTTGATCGCATCGATCTTTATTCAATCCGGCACGATCGTGACCACCCGCGGGCGGGCGCAGCCAACGATCGTGCTGAGCGCTGTGGGCGACGCGATTCCATCCTCGATCCCAATGGTGGTGCTCGTCGATCGCGACACCGCGTCGGCGTCTGAGATCGTCACGGCCGCGCTGCAGGACCACCGTCGCGCCACGGTGGTTGGCACCCACACCTACGGCAAGGGCGTCTTCCAGGAGCTCGAGCCGCTGTCCGGCGGTGGCGCGATCAAGATCACCGTCGGCGAGTACTTCACGCCCAACGGGCGCAACCTTGGCGGCGGCGGTGTCAAGGAGGGGGCCGGCATCACCCCCGAAGTGCGCGTGCCGGGCGGTGTGGACAGCGAACACGGCCTGCAGGTCGCGCTGCACACGCTGCTCGCCAAGCTCAAATGAGCCGGCGACGCGACGCACGCGTTGTGTGGCCCCTGCAGGAGCGCACCGAGACCGCAAGCGATGCGATCGAGCAGATGATGCGCGAGGCTGGGCACGCGCATCGCTTCGACGCCGCCGTCGAGCGCGAGGCGCGCAAGGCCGGCGCGCGCGCGTGGTCAAGGGCCGAGGCGGAAGTGCAAGCGGGGGAGCGGCGAGACCTGCGCGAGCTGCCGACGTTCACTGTGGATCCGAGCACTGCACGCGACTTCGACGACGCGATCTCCGCTGAGCGCGTGGATTCGGATCCTGCCCACCCGGCGGTGCGCGTGTGGGTTCACATTGCCGACGTCGCCGCGCACGTGCCACTCGGCTCGCAGCTCGACCTGGAGGCGCGCCGGCGCTCGACGAGCGTGTACGTGCCGGGCACGGTCGAGCCGATGCTGCCGCACGCGCTTTCAAGCGACGCCTGCTCGCTGGTGCCCGGCGCCGAGCGCCTGGCGGTGACCGTCGAGATGCTGCTGCGCGGCGCCGAGGTGCTCTCCGCGAGCTTCTGCCGCTCGCTGATCCGCTCGGACATGCGCCTGGACTACGAGCACGTGGACCGCGTCTTTGCCGGCGAGCAACCGGCGCCGGAACCGTGGGGCGGCCCGCTGGCCGCGGCTCGTGCCGCTGCCACCGAGCTGCAACGCGCACGCGAATCGAGCGGCGCGCTCGTGGTCGACTCCGAGGAGCCCGAGTTCTCCTTTGACGAGCACGGCAACGTACTGGAGATCGTGCCGCGCGCGCAAACCGAGTCCCACCGTCTGATCGAGCACCTGATGATCGCTGCCAACGAAGCGGTCGCGCGCCGGCTCGCACAATCCTCGACACCGTGTCTGTATCGCATCCACGAGCGTCCAGATCCCGAGCGCGTACGCACGCTCGTGGTCCAGCTGGCCTCGCTGAGCGTGCCCACGCCGCCGCTTCCCGACCCGCTGTTGCCGGCCCGCGCGGCGGAGCTCGTCGGCGAGATCTCCCGGCGCGTGGACGCCCACGTGCGTCGCAGTGGCCACGGCCGCGCTGCGCTCAGCTCACTTGTGCTGCGCTCGCTTAAGCAGGCCTGTTATTCGCCGAAGAACATCGGTCACGCCGGCCTGCACTCCTCCTGCTACTGCCACTTCACCTCACCGATCCGCCGCTACCCCGACCTGGTCTGCCATCGCGCGCTGCTGTCCTGCATCGGAGCCGGCGAGCGCACCACGGGTCGGGCGAAGCTGGTCGAGCTGGGCGAATGGAGCTCCGAGCGCGAGCGCGAGGCCGCCAAGCTCGAGCATAAGGGCGACGACATCGCCGCCTGCTTCCTGCTCGAACAGAAGTTGCTCGACGGCGGCTACGAGCAGGTCTTCGCCGGCGAGGTCACGGGCCTGATCGGCGCGGGCGCGTTTGTAGCGTTTGGACCCGGCGCGGATGAAACAAGGGGAGGGGGTGATGGGGATTTGGATGGGCGTGCCCGCGGGGCTCCCACTCCCATTTACGAGGGAATGCTCCCGGTTCGACTGATGCGAAGCGAGGAGGGCAGCGACTGGTGGGAGCTGAACGAGCACAGCACGATCCTGCGAGGCCAGCGCTCCGGTGCGACCCTGCGTCTCGGCGACCCGATCGTCGTGCGCGTCGTGCGCGTGGACGTCTCAGCCGGCCGCGTGGACCTCACCCCGGCCGGCTGACGCTGTCCGTTCGTCTGCCGGCACTGGCTCGTCCAACTGCCCGGCGCCACACACCGGACGTGCCGTCCAGATACGCTCGACTGATGGCCAAGACGAAGGGCAAGAAGCGCAAGATCGGCGCGGGCGACGTGGCGAGCAATCGCTACGCGTCCCACCGCTACGAGCTCACCGAGCGCATCGAGTGCGGCATCGCGCTGCAGGGCACCGAGGTCAAGGCGCTGCGTGCGTCCGGTGCCCAACTGAAGGATGGCTACGCGGCAGTCCGCGAGGGCGAGCTGTGGCTGCATTCCATCCATATCCCGCCCTATCAGCCCGCCTCGCGTGAGAATCACGATCCCGAGCGCCAGCGCAAGCTGCTGCTGCACCGCTCTGAGATCGAGCGGATCGCAGCGCGCGCCTCAGAGCGCGGCCTCACGCTCGTACCCACGCGCATCTACTTCAAGGGCCCCTACGCAAAGGTCGAGATCGCACTCGCGCGTGGCAAGGATCTGTATGACAAGCGCCAAACGCTGCGCGAGCGCGACTCCAAGCGGGACATGGAACGGGGCATCCGCGAAGCGCGACGGTAAGGCCTTGGATGGGCGCAGGCATCGAGCGCCTCAGGCGGGCCGCTGCACCGGGGTGGCCGCGCGCTCAGATCGAGCCGAAGCTGTGTCCGCCGCTGGAGAGGATGTGGGTTTCGTGCATCCCGAACACCAGCAGTGCGATCAGACCGACGTAAACAGCTCCCACCAGCAGTCGGTGCTGGGGTGCCACGCGGTAATACGCGGCCTGCTCGATTGAGCGGGACTTGCGCTGCTGCCAGCGATGCCATGTCTGAAAGCCGGCGAACAGCACGATGATCAGCAGGATCGGGTTTCCTGGATCCAGAAACGCGAGTGCGACCAGCACACCGAGACCTAGGAACCACATCCACGGGGTCATTGCCGCCGCCGCACGACCGCCGTCGAGCGGTATCACCGGAAGCAGGTTGAACAGGTTGATGAAGAAACCGAAATATGCGAGTGCGATCAGCAGCGAGCTGCCGGTCAGCTCTCCGACGACGGCAACGGCGGCGGCGCCGAGGCTGCCGAGGATCGGGCCCGCGAGACCCACGCGCGCCTCGGCGAGCGCGTTGTCGCCGAGCGAGCGCGAGAAGATCGCGGCGCCCATGAACGGGATGAACATCGGCGCGCTTGCTTTGATCCCCTCGCGGCGCAGCGCGATCACATGACCCATCTCGTGGACAAACAGCAACACCACAAAGCCCGCGGCGAACTCCCAGCCGAAGAAGATGCTGTAGGCGGCGACCGACACAAGCGCCGTGCCCGCGGTTACCAGTAGCTTCAGGTTGGGAAGCGCGATCAAGAGCGCCTTGATGGCCGCGCCGAACTTCGCCAACAGCGCAAGCACACCCGCGAGCCCGCTGCCGATCCGCTTGCGCAGCCTGCGCACAGGGCTCGGTTGGGGCTGGCCGAACGGCGTCTGGTCACTGTGGGGCACGCCGGTGGCGGGTGCGGCCGAAGCCGCGAGCGCGTGGGTGGGGTAGGTGGCGACGGCGGGTGGACCGCCAAACGGGTGCTCGCTCGCAAGCGGAAGCTCGCTGTCCATGCATCCATTGTGGCAGCTGCGATAAGCGGCGCCTAAGAGTGCCGTTCGAGAGGTTCGGTCGGGTCTCCCGCGAGCTGCGCGGCTCGCCGCGTGTTTGCTCCACGGGCGTGCTCTGCGACCTTTTTGCGGAACTTCCGAGAAGAACCGCGCGACCCCCTTGACGCGGGCCCAAAACAGGCGTACGTTAGATCTAGACGCGGACCCGAGCCGCAAAGAGCGAGGCCACCGAGGTGTGAGGCCGCGCCACCCGCCCCCGGAAGGCCCTCGGGCCGACCGGCAGCAGGTTCCTCAAGGCGGCCCGGGGACGCGTCGATTTGCTTAAGAGCTCTACACTTAAAGAGCAGCATCCACGGGGACGACAGGCTTCGACGCGGTTGGTTCGTGTGGATGGTCGCGAGTCGAGGTCCCGGGCGGCCTCGTAAAACACCCGGGAAAACCATAAGTGCGGACTCTCACGAGTACGCCCTCGCTGCTTAGTCAATAGCTAAGGCACGAGGTCTCGAGCCCCGCTCGCCTACGACGGGGATCCTCGGGATCAGAAAGTAGGCTCACCCGGCGAGGCCCGCCTCCGCTGACCCGGGAAAACCTCAGGAGGCTGGTCCCCCGCAACCCGGCCGGCGAGGCTAGCAGGGGATGAGATCAGAGCGCCGGCTACGCTCGTAGAAGCCATTCAGACGCGACCGCGGACGCGGGTTCGATTCCCGCCGTCTCCACTTGGACAGTTGACCCTTCAGTTTTCAATTGAGAGCTGGAGGGTCATTTTTGTGGTGCAGAAGCCCATTTTCGATCTTGCGGACGCGGGTTCGAGTCGTTTTTGCAGGGGTTTTTCGGTTCCTGGCCCTACATACGCAAAATCGCCCAGGGGCTACCCCCAGGCGGTTCAAGGTGCTTCTGAGGATGCCTAAAGCTTGCCCGGCGGCGCCCCGCGTTGGCGCTCCGAAGGCGGTAGCGCCTCTCCAAGTCCGAGCGCAACGGCCTTGGGGCCGTAAGGCTGAGCCAGTCCTATCCGTACTCGGATCTCGGTCAGTTCCCGGGCGATACGAGCGCCCGCATCCTTGAAGCGACGCTCACCCTTGCGTCGAGCAGACCTCGCGGAGCCGAGCCAATCGTTCTTCGCTGCGATCCGCAACCAATCGATCAAACAGGCCGCGTAAGAACGAAGGCGATGCCAGTCCCGGCTCACAACCCTCGGCCTGATACCGCCCTCATCAGCAGCAACCTTGTAACGGTCGCGCCAGTAGTCGTGGACGCCCTCGTAAGTCCCGTGGGATTGCTTCAGCTCGTGATAAATGGGCTGCAAGCGCGAGAGTGGGATGAGCGTCTTCCAGTCCGTCGAGCAGGAAATCGTCTGTTCCTTCCCACAGTCAGCCGTGACCCCGGTAATGCAGCGAACCCAGAGACGAGGCTTCCCGTTCGCTGTTGAGAAGCGGACCTGCTCTGTTTGACCGCCGCAATACTTACAGCGGACGGTTCCGTGCCGGTCGTGGGTATCTCGGTCGTGACGTTTGCGGTCACCGCCTGATGTGCGCCACGGAAAGACGGGAGCGCTCCCATTCGTGGTTGCGTACTCGAAGCACGAGCGGATAGAGAAGCCCTTATCGCCGACGACCGTCTCCGGAGTGCTTCCGCTCATCTCACAAACGCGGTCATAAAGCGCAGGGAACAAGTGGTACTCCTGCTTGCTCGCGTTCTCGACGCAGGGGATGGCACCGCCCGTGAAGTGATCAACGGCCTTACCCGCGTAATAGCCATGCCAGAAGCGGCGCGCTCCCCGCTCGCCTTCGTAGGCACGAATCCCCGCCTTTAGGTCTCGCGTTCGATACCAGCAGCCTTTTTGTCGAATCCGCTTTATCAGTTTGGAACCACGCTGAGTGATAACGACCTTTTCTGGCAGGCTCTCCTTATCCCGCTTGGCACTCGTTTCGGGGTCCTCCGTGTTTCGATCCTCTCGGTCCCTACGCGCGATGCCTGTCGTAGCCCTCGCTGGCCGCATCGCGTGTCCGGGCGCGGCCCGACGACGACCAGAACGGGTGGCCTTGGCTCTGTAGGCGCAGGGCTCGTCAGGCTGACAGTCGTGGATGAGCGAAGCGTGGGTTTCGTCCTCCGTGAAGTCGAAATGGACGTGAGACATCACGCGCGAGTCGTGCTCGCGGCAATGGCGGATGATCACACCCGCTGCCTTCAAGAACTCCTCACAGATGGTCTCTAGCTCCCGCAAGCGTCGCCAGACGCGCATATACGGAGGCTTGCTCTCGAAACCGCACTCGCGCCATAGCTCGTCTGTGGTCTCATCAAAGAAGCCTTGAATATGGACCTGCCTTGAGGCCACGAACGCAACCACAACCAGCTCCCAATGCCCGGCCTCGCGTTTGCGAGCATAGTTGCTCTCAAGACTGCCGCAGGCTTCCCGCAGTTCATCCCAGATCCAGCGTTGGCTCTTAAGAAGCTTGACCGTGTTCAATGAGCCGCGAAGCTCGGGGCTCTTGGAGAACTCAGTAGCTCCGGGGAGACGGTCAGGCGCTTGATAGCGAAGGTGGGGCATTCGTTAACGAGAGGGCTTCGTGAGATCAGGACCGGGGGAATCGGCTGCCAGTTTCTTTCTAAACAGCCATTCAGAATCTTTGTATCAAGCATCGTGACGTTTCCGCTCGGGCTAGAGGCGATCCAGGTGAGACTTCGTCAGACGTTCGAAGAGGGCGCTCTGGCTACTGCTTGCGCCGGGGATGCTTCGACGGCTTAGCCTCAGTGATGGCGTCGGCCAGTTCGTGGAGGTCCGCGCCCATCGCATCGAGCAAGCGAGTGATACTCGACCAGAGAACATCCCGGCTCCCGCTCTCGATACGGGAAAGGGAAGCAGCGTTCGTGCCGATGAGTTCGGCTAGTCGCTCTTGGGAAAGTCCGCGCCGCTCACGGAGCAGGCGAAGCCCACCGCCAAGTTCGGGAGTCCTATCGCTGGATCTGGACACTCCCGTAATGTCCGCTGTGACCGGCGGTTTTCCTGCCCAGTAAGGCCTTCTGCAACTTCCTTGTCGCGCACGACAAGTCTACGCTACGATCTCGCCCGCTGAAGACAAGTCAATAGTGGCGGGAGGCGGCAGTAACCACCTCCCGCCCGGTGCCGAAGAACAGACCTTCGACACGCGGGCCACGATACCGGGAGGTAGCGGGCGCAAGCGTGCAGGACGACTCTCCGAGCGCCATCAACGGAAGGAATCCTTGATGGTAGAAAACAACGGCCACGATAATCACAGGAAGGGCTCTCCCTATAACTCCCAAGAGTTCGGCAAAACCCCACCGCCGTCAGATGGGAGCCTCGCCCCGTGTCCGACGTGCGTGGACGGCCAGCAGCTCATCGGTCTCATCCACTACATCGGCTGCCCTGACTGCCTGGGCTCGGGTATCCAAGGCTACGGCTTCACCGCACTCTCGGTCTTCAACAGGTGGGTGGATGAACTTCCCTGATACGACACCACTACCCGTCAAGTGGCCGGTATGGTCGCCGCCAGAAGGCGTCAGCATCTGGAGGCGTGGCCGCGATCTTCTGCAAGGACATCCATTCCAACCACTCGTCCTCAAGAACGTCTGCCAACTCGACACCGAGAGCAATAGAACAGTTGACGAGATGGCGGAGCTTTGGGTTCTCGACCTCGCCACGCTCCAACCGCCGGTACGTGGGAACGGAGATCCCCACCGCTTTCGCTAGTTCGTCCTGCGTGACTCCACGGCTCATCCGAACGTGAGCAAGCTTGGTCTCGGGGACGGTCCCAGGATCGTGACGAGCGGGCATTCCCGGCAGCCTAGCGTTGGTAGGTGTCGAGCCCATCATCCGGCCAGGTGAGTCCGGGGATCATCCTACGATCACCGCAATGTCCGCTCAGGCCACGCCCATATTCGAGCCTCTTGTGCTTGTCGGCCTCATCCGCGAGGTTGCAGAAGCATCAGGCGTACTAGAGCCGAAGGCCATTAGTGAGAGGGCTTGGGACGGGGCGAAGGCGACCACCAACGTTGAAGCTCCTACAGCGAGAAGCATTGCCGCGCGCCTATGTGTGCCGTGGCCGAAGTTGCGCGAAATCGCTTTTATGGATGAGCCCGGACGCTCAATAGCGCTAGGACGAGCGATAGGGGAGAAGGCTCAGGACTGGTTGACTCCTGAGTACATTAGTTTCGCGTTGAATCTCATGGCCCGGCGTCGAGGCAAGCGAACGGTCAATCCAGGCGAGTACGAACAGGAGCGAGCGGTGCTGCTCAGTCAGGACCGGGCTCACTGGTTGCACGGCGGCAGGCTCAAGCTCCCGAACACGAATCAGATCGAAGTGACTTCTGGCGGCTGGAGTCCAGCACTAAGGGCAGCCGGTCTCGAAGACTCGCGGTCGCCCGAATATGAACGACAGAGGGTGTTGCCGAATACTCTGGACATTCTCGAACGCTGTTACGAGGCTCACGGATGTCAGCCGACGCAAGGTGAGTGCGAAACCTTCGCGCGAGCGAACGGTATCCCCTTCCCTCGACGAAAACAGGGATGGAACTCGTACTTGAGCGAATGGAGAGAGCGACGCCGCGAACGAGGACTTCCGATACCTGACGGTCCTCCACCTAAGAGCGAACGCCCTGATTATTCGCAGGATCTGGGCGCAAGCCTCGAAGGGGAGCGCCGTGGAAAACGGCGCTGGGATAACTACGATGAGGCGGTCGAGTGGGTCGCCCGATACCTAGCTCAGCTTGAGCCGGGAAAGAAGGCGAGTCAGCGTAGTTACGGACTCTGGGCAGCGACCCAAGAGGGCGCGATCTACCCAGGCTCAATCCAAACTAACCACGGCGGATGGATCAAGGTCAGGGACGCGGCTTGGGAGAGGCTAAAGACCGGAGGCTGAGAGCATCTGCCAGGCGAGCCGCGTCAAGCCTGACTATGTAGCTCGTCCGCAAGGCCGACCAGTTCCCCGGGCTTGATGTCAAGTGCTTTAGCAAGCCGGAGTAGCGTCGTGTAGCTCGGGTTGCGAACGCCGCGCTCCAGGCCGCCCAGGTGCGTGATGTGGATCTCGGCAACATCGGCAAGGCCCTCTTGGGAGAGCCCGCGTTTCTCGCGTGAGCGGCGGATAGCCTCGCCGAGCGCGGCGTGCTCGGGCGAGCGCGGGGCGCTCTTGCGTTCGGGCGGCACCCGCGAAGCCTCCCTGAGAACAAACGTCCATGTTAGAGCATAGAAGTCCTAACGCTCAGACACCTTGGCGATGCATGAGCACTCCAGCAAGCGAAGCCGTCCAAGGCAAGGAGGCCAGTCAAATGAGCAGCAGGATCACTCGGCGAGCATTGAAAGCAGGGCTCGCGACGAGCCTCATCCTCGCCCTCGCGCCGATCTCAGCGCACGCGACGACAGCGAGCGAAGCAATCGCCCTACTGAACCAGCAACGTGCAGCGAACGGGATACCGCCGGTCACGCTCGACCAATCGCTCCTGCATTCTGAATGCTTCTGGGAAGACCACGAAATCGAGATGCCTGGAGAAGACGACTGGACGGCGGCAACATCGCCCTGGGAACAGGCTCCGCGCCACAAGGCGCTTCTCAATAGCCCGCTCGCTACCTCGGCGGCCTACGCGGTTTATCCCTACTTCGGCAAGAACGGCGAACGCGAAGGCTCGCCATTCCCCGCTCAATGCATGTGGTTCGGCTGGAACCAGGAAGCCGAGAACACGATCTCAACGCCACGCTTCTACTCGTTCGTTGGCGCCGAAGGTCCTAGCGCGGTCCCGCTCGCGGAAAAGCCCGAAGAGTTGCCGTTCTCCGCTCAGCAAGCAGCCGGACTCGAAGCGGAAGAAACTGGGCCGAGCCTCATCGTCTATGCGCTCGGGCTCGGGGAGAGCACTCACATCGCTTCCGCTTCGCTCACGACAGCCGCCGGGCAGGCCGTCTCCATCCGCTTTGTTGATGGCAGCACGCGCTACGAAGGTCAGGAAGTGATGAGCCCGTGGGAGGGCGATGTCATCCCCCTAAGCCCGCTCGCAGGCGGGACCAGCTACACGGCTCGCATCGTCTGGGAAGGCGAGGGTGGGGTGCAGGCGACACAGACCGTCAAGATCACAACGCAAGCGCGATGTGTCTTCTACGAGTGCCCGAAGGCATCGGCGCGGCAACCCACACGGCATCGCCGCAAGCGCGTGCAAGGTCACGCTCGGCATCCTCGCCGTCACGAGCAACGGGCTCCACTACGGAGATCTCAGCGACAGCGCTGATTCGAGACTTTCACGCCACGCGAAAAGGCAGTCTAGGGCCGGGAGTTCATGGCAATGTCAGACCATGAGGAACAACTGCCAAGACATCTCGCCACTTGCATCACTAGGCAGGCGCCTCGGGGTGCTGCCCATCATCAATGCGCTTCTCATGTGTGGCTACGTGTGGGCAGGGTTGCGCTTCGACCCTAACCCCAAGGGGCTCGTCGGCGCTCTTGTCGTCGTGTTGTTCCCGTTCTACGCGCTGACAACATGTGTCCTTCTGGCAGCGTACGTCGCGGCGAAAGATGAGTCGGGCGTGAAGCGCCGCGATGATGGCTAGCACCGCCAAGCCGAGATTGGCGAGTGCAACGCCGGTCACCACGGCGTCGGTCTTGCCAAGTGATTGGATTGTCCCCACCACGACAAATGCAGCCCCAACGTACGCAATTAGGACCGCAGCCTTGGTGAAGCTCCTATCAATCCCGGCTTTGATATTGCGCTGAAAGCTTGCAGCCATCACGCACACCGCCGCGATGAGCGCAAATCCGACCCCCGTGACGAGGAGCCCAGTGGCAAAGTCAGAGGGCTTGGTGACGTATTCAATCGCCGCAAACACCTATCCCCAGCCTTCGCCCGAAAGTTGCGTACAGGCTTGCTGCCCGATGGCTTGCCCGCCAGTATCCGTGATCACTGCTTTTTCGTTGGCCCGGTTCTCAAGTTCGCAGACGACAGTCCCGGATTCGGCTTCCGGCTGAGGCGTCGTAGTCCATTCCGTGTTCTGGGCCTTCCCAACGAAGCTCGCGCAGTCTTCAGGCGTGTTCGGTCCCGTGAAGGCCACCCGCACGTCGTGCTCCTGGACGTAGAGCGTGCAGGGCGATGGGTAGCGGGAGACGAGGAGCTGCTTCGTCGCTTCGTCATAACCCGAGACTTCGCCGGGTTCAAAGTTGATGGTGATGAGGTTGCTCCCTTGGCCCGGCACTGTGAGCGCGAAGCCGCTTTCTTTGACTTCCCCCACGTAAGCGGTGTTTTCGCCTAGCGCGCCGTGCAGATTCAAGGTCAAACCCTTCCTATCGATGACGCCCGTGAAGGCGTGGTCGGCGTCTTCGAGGCTCAACGCTCCGGACTTGAGAATGGCCTCTCGGAACGAGCCCGTCACATTTGATCCTGATCGCGTCCATTGAATGAAGACGACAGCGTTCGAGGCGTGCCCGATGAAGGACGCTGGGCCGTTCGTTTCTTCAGTGCCTTTCACGGCAGGCGCGCTCGCGACCGGCGATGAGCCCGTGCTGTTGTTCTTGATCGCGCCCGCCGCATAGACAGCGATGAGGGCGATGACGAGCGCGACCACGAAGGCCAGGAGCCTGCCTGTCCAAGATCCGAGTCGTCGCATGATGGCGTCTAAGCTCTATTCGGCTCCGCAGAACCGAAGCCTTTAGGGGGTGTCAGGTGCCGGAGGCCATGCGCAGACAAGCAGAGGACCAGCAGAGGGCTATAGGCTCCAGTCTATGGGCCGACAAGAAGCCTGCAAGATGACGGCGAACCGATGGCAGAGTTGCTTCGGTGATGGCGGAATCATGGGCTGCGACAAGGTTGACCTGGAACTTGAGAACTGGGCTGCGTTCGTCAGCGAGTTCGCTCTCGATGACGCGGCAAATTGGGTGTTTCGAGGACAGGCCAACGCTGAGTGGGGCCTCAGTACAACTCTTCAACGCGCATTCAAGAAGAGAGGTGTGGAGGACCCTCTCTACCGTGCCCACGTCGAGAACTCCACGATCGGCTTCTTCAAGGACAGGTCGAGGCTGCACTTGCCGACTACTCCTGATGAGCACGATCTTCTTGGGTGGCTAGCGCTGATGCAGCACTACGGCGCTCCGACTCGCCTCCAAGACTGGACTCTCTCGCCGTTCGTCGCTGCATATTTCGCTTACCGCGACGAGGACCAGGAAACGGATGCGATGGTTTGGGCTATTCAGGCGTACTACTGTCGCCGGGCAGTCGCGCCAGGGGTGGTGGTCAGCCTACCGTGGGACCATCTCGGAGTCTTCGAGAAGATCTACCTCGACCCGGCCACGGGCGATGAACACGCCATCACGGAGTCCACTACGCAGGCGGGCAGCGAGAACGAGACCTTGCGCGAAGCGATACGCAAAGGAGGCGGGTGGCCGCTGCCTGTGCTTCCTTTCAACGTTGATGCGAGGATGACGGCCCAGCAGTCGGTATTCCTTGTGACCACGGAGATCGATTTTCCCGTTGGTGACCTCGTTGACAAGGCCAAATGGCCGCCTCAGGCCAAAGTCGACCGCTTTGCCGCCGATCTCGCCAGGCGCGTGGCAATTTCTCCCCTGGAGAAGCCCTATCAACTCATCAAGCGGATACGGCTCCCGCTCGCTTGGCGGGACCAGGCTCTCCATAGCCTCCGGCGCATGGGCATCACAGAGGACACAATGTTTCCGGGTACAGACGGAGTCGGACGAGCAACCATCCGCGAGATGCTGGCCGGTAACTTGGGCTTGCGAGACACCCTCAATACCGGTGTCTAACAGACGTTCTCAGGTTGTGCGGGCCGTAATTGTGCCCAGCGTTGGGAATCTTTCGCGTCTGTCCGACAGATTGAGCATCATCAATCGGCTGTCGTCAGCCCGGATTGGCCGGGTGAGGTCGTAGCGGCGGCACGAAACAAGGAGGTGTTCCCGTGGCAAAGAACGCGCCAACCGGGGACAACAGCCGCAAAGGAGCAGTTCGTGGCCGCTCGCAGACCCAGACGCCAAGCGGCAACTGGGTCAAGCGAGGTCCGGGCGGACGCTTCATGGACGTGAAGACATCCAGCAAAACGCCCTTCAAGGGCGTTCGCAAGGAGAAATAGTCCAGCGGCACAGGGGGCGGGAGGCCGCAATCCTCCCGCCCCCACCTTTCGACAAAGGGGCGAGGGGGACCTTCAGAGACCGATCATCTAACAGTGCATACTCGATGATCAGTGCCGCGCATCGAACAAACCTCCGCAGAACATATACATAGGAACATCTAACAGCCGGAAAGCGCCCGCTGCCCCTCGGTAGCCCCGTGTACGCTAGAGCCCAGGCGCGTGTACAAACGCCTAGACGTTGGACCGCTCCGTGGCTCTGGCGCGTAATTGAAAACTGTCCCACTTTTCCGGACGTTGCGCAATCCCCGGCCGTGTGGGTGCGGTCGGGTGTGATGATGCGGTAGGTGGGCTTGATGTCGGTCTTGCTGTTGATGCGCAGCTCGGCGATGAGGATGCGTAGGAGTGCCTTGGTTTGCTCGGGCTCGCCGTCTGCGATCACTCCTTCGAGTTGGTCGGCGGTCGCGGCCAGGTCGGCTGCTGTGGGCGCGTGTGCGGTCTCGTCTGCGCCGTCGTCGGCGAGCTCGGCCTGTTGGGCGCGGAGGTCGTCGAGGCGGGCGTTCAGGCGGGCGACGCGCTGTTCGCAGCGCTCGGGGGAGAGTCGGCCTTGCTCGAAGGCCTCGAAGTAGCGCTCGGTCGAGCGTTCGACACGGGTGATCTCGGCGGTGATCGAGCGACGTTGCTCATCGAGCGCTGGTCGCTCGCGCTGCGCTTGCTCTTGGGCGGCGCCGAGGGCGTCGTGGATCAGCGGGCCGTCGCGGTAGATGCCGGTAAGTTGGCGCAGGACGGCGGTCTCGAGCTTCTCGCGTGAGACGCGCTCACCTTGGCAGGCTTTGGGGCCGTACTTCTGGCGGGCGGTGCAGGCGTAGTAGTGGTAGGTGCCGCCTTTGCCGCGCGCTGACATGCCGATGTAGGCGCGTCCGCAGTGGCCGCAGCGGATCACGCCGGAGAGTAGGAAGTCCGAGCGGTTGCCGCGGCGGCGGGATGCGTCGCTGCCGCGCTCGGCGAGGATCGCCTGGGCGTGGTCGAAGGTGGCTTGGTCGATCAATGGCTCGTGCGTGGACTGGAAGTCCTGGTTGCGCCAGCGGATGCGTCCGAGGTAGGTCGGGTTGGTGAGGACGCGGTGGACGGCTGGGTGGCCCCAGCCGGCGCTCGGCGCCGGTGCGTGCTTGGCGCCGAGCTGCTGGGCGATTGCGATTGTGCCGAGCCGGTCCTGCGTGTAGAGCTGGTAGATGCGCTTGACGGTCGGCGAGGTGATCGGGTCTGTGCGAGTTGGCCGTCGTGGAGCGTGTATCCGAAGGGTGGGCGTCCGCTGTACCAGCGGCCTTCCTTGGCGCGGCGTTCGATACCGGCGGTGATGCGATCGACGATGGTGGCGTGCTCGAACTCGGCGAACACGCCGAGCATTTGCAGCATCATCCGGCCTGCCGGTGAGCCGGTGTCGAATGGCTCTGTCGCTGAGCGCAGGATCACGCCGAGCTTGTCCAGTTCCTCGGCGATGCCGGAGAGTTGGCGCACCTTTCTTGATAGCCGGTCGATCCTGTAGACGAGTAGATGATTGATTCCACGGGGTTAGGCGCAGTAGTTGACGAGTGCGCGGCTTGGGCGTCCGAGTTGGTGGTTGAGGGAGATCGCGGCGGCGAGTGTGAGGAGGCGTTGAAGGATTCGCTCTCTGAGGCCTGGGAGTGTGCGGGCGCCGTGGCGCTCGAGGGTGAGGGTTCCCTTGCAGCTCCAGAAGATGCTCTCTATGCGCTGGCGGATCGGCGCGAGGTGTGGGCCTCGGCCGGGCTCATCTTTGCGGCGGGGTCTGATGATCGTGGCGTTCATGTCGCTGACACGAGCGGCGAACTCGCGTCCTGCGTAGCCCTTATCGCCGATCAGCGTGACTGGGCCTTGCCTGCGTGTGCGAGCGAGCAGCTCAAGCGCGACATCGCGCTCATCACGTTTGGGGGAAGCGACCGTGACCGCTCGGGGTGTCCCGTCGGGCGCGGCCAGCAAGTGCAGCCGGAAACCCCAGAAGAACCGGCTGTGGCTGGCACAGTAGCCATAGTCAGCGGCGTCACCGAGGGCCGAGCGCTTGACCGTCTCGCGGCTTCGGGCGCACTCAACCGGTGTGGAGTCCACAAGCAGCAGATCGTCATAGAACCCCGGGCTCTGGCTAGCGAACACGCCCATCAGCCACTCAAGCGTCTCGGTCAGGCGCCGGCGACGCTTGAAGTACCCGGGCTGGGCGGGGATCTGCGGGAACAGGTGACGCAGATGCTTAGCGGCGACCGCGAGGAACCGCCGGTCAGACGGTAT
The DNA here is from genome assembly GCA_963715765.1 of uncultured Solirubrobacterales bacterium. Taxonomy (GTDB): domain Bacteria; phylum Actinomycetota; class Thermoleophilia; order Solirubrobacterales; family Solirubrobacteraceae; genus Palsa-744. The sequence goes on along the minus strand of OY970270.1, from coordinate 774,744 downwards.
CCCCATGATCGCCTGCGCGACACAGAGCGTGACGACCTCCGCGTCTGTGACGCTTCTCCTGGCGTTCCCCGCCCGACCGGGCAGGAGATCGTCAGCCGTGACATAAACAGCAGTAAGCAGCAGGTCGAGGTCGGCGTCCATCGAGGCCCCCTTCGGGTCGGCGGCTGGTTATTGAGTACCGCCGACCTCGACCCTGCTGCCTACAAACCCTCGAAAACCACGGCCCTCGCCGTGGAATCAATCATGTAGCTGGTCGATGCGGCCTTGGCGGGCGAGGTCGAGCGCGGCTTGCAGGCCGGGCCGGTCGAGCTTCGTGCCGGTCGAGCGGTCGTCGTGGCGGGCGACGATTCGCCAGCCATCGAACTCTCAAACTGGAAGGCGCGGCGGGCAAGCGACAAATACGGATTCGGGCTCTCAGCCCAACCAGGTGAGTCGCAGGGGCGGCCATATAGTCATTGACGGGCTCGCAGCCCAAATGCACAGCGGCCTGCCCCACCATTACGTCTTCCCACAAGAGCCCCTGTCCTGGTCAAACGACCCTACGAACACGACCGGACAGCAAGCCCACCAGGTATTTCATACCCGTAGCTTGGTCGTGTGACGCGCCCGGTGTCACAGGTAGCTTTGTCGTCACCTCACACGGCCTGGTCGGGCCGACGATCACGAGCAGCGGACAGTTTGGCAGCGTCTCGGCTGCCTGGTGCACATCGACCCGCAAGCGTGAAAAGCTCAAGCGAGAGCACGAAGCTGCGCGGCGCCGCAAAGAACGGCCCAAGAGAGAAGCGGAAGAAAAGAAGGAAAGGGCCGAAGAACGCAGGCAGGAAACAAGCCCGCTGGGACAGGCCAAGAAGGCCTTCGTCAGCGCGGCCCACGCAGAAGGTCGATACCCGTTGAATGAGGTCTCGTCGTTCGGCACAAAATGCCGACGGACAGGCGGCTCGACGTTCGTGTGTAGCTGGTTGTGGATTCGCTCGGGGCCGTACCACAACGAGGAGATAACAGCAACGGTCACGCACGAACACGGGCACTACTACGTTGGCCCCTTCAGCTCCAACGAATAGGAGTTCGCCCCGACGCCCGTGCGGCGAGGTCCGTTCTACGTGCCGCGTCTCCAGGCCTACTTCGCGGTCGTGTTGCGGTACGCTGAGGTCGTGGCTACAGCACTCGACAAGGACAAGCTGCACGACGTGCTCGACCAAGCGGTGATCGTGATTGACGAGCGGGATCTGGAGCGCTCGCGCCGCGATCCTCGCGTGCGCGCGTTTCACGAGAGCGCCGACCAGTTGATGGCCGAGTTGGAAGCCGAAGGCGCCGACTACTGCTGAAGGATGAGCCATTGCCGGCGTAGCCGGGGGTTGCCCGGCACCGGCTGCTCGGAATCTTGAAAGCCGAAGCGCTGCTGCCACATCACGGCGGTGTCTTGGTCGAACGGGTCAACCACGAGGGCGGTCGCACCGACGTAGAGCAGCGCGCGGCGCGCGCTGGTGTCGGCATGACGCAGCATCTCGTCGCCGATGCCAGGCGTGTCTGCGGTGCGCGCGAATTGCGCGAGCAGGATCGCCGGTTGGGTGCGGTAGTGCACGCCGCCGAGCTGTGCGCGTCCCTCGCGGCTGAGCGCGATCTGCGCGGCGCACAGCGCATATACCCCCGTGACCTTGCCGTGGCTGAGCCGCACTCGGACGGTCGCCTCCTGCGGTTCGTTCAGGGCGCGCTCGGCCAACCATTCGGCGACGCTCTCCCCGGCAGGACCCGGGACCGGCTCGAACGAGCGGATCGCCTCGCCCAACTCGGGCAGCGCCGCGACGATCCGCTGATCGACGCGCACGTACGCGCGTGCGCGCTCCAGAACCTCGTGGGAGAGTGGCTGGTCGGGGACGTTCATGACGGCATCGAAGCCTAGCCGCCGTACCCGTCATCGCCGGGGGCTACGTGGAGCTTGGCAGTCTGTCGCAGGCTCAAAGGGGGCGATCAGAATGCCGATACGGTTCTGGGATGCTTCGTGTCGACAACAAAGCGCAGCTGATTAAGCTGCCCTGGACGCTTCGCCGGATGCTCTCGGGTCGCCGCCACGCAGTGCAGTCTGGGCGCAAGATCATGGAGCTGCGCTGGTCGAAGGCTGAGGTGGCAGGAGCTCAGCAAGCGCAGGCGACGGAGCCCGTGCAGGTGTGGCGCGATGGCAAGCGCAATCTCTGGCAGTTCCTGGATGACTTCTATTGGGACGACGACAGCTTGGGTGCCGAGGACGTCAAGGCCCTCGTATTGCAGCGCAAGCGCCGCCTGGAGCAGAAGTTGCAGTCGGCGCGAAGCCTGATGCGAGCTGAGGAAAATGGCCGCCCCACGCGCATTGCTCCCACGACCGAACTGCGCCGTGCTGTCTTCGAGCGTGACGGTGGTCACTGCGTCGAGTGCGGCGGCTCCTTCGACCTCCAGTACGACCACATCCTGCCCGTTGCCCACGGCGGCGCAACGACGCTTCAGAACCTCCAGCTCCTATGCGCTGAGTGCAACCGGGGCAAGAGCGACTCTATTTGACGGGCTCGGCCCGGATGTCGGCCGCCACTCATGCCAGGCTCAGCGACTCCGCCTGCACGACAACGGGGTTTGCGCAACGTACGGTCCTCTCCATTGATTGAGTCTCCTGCGGAGGTCCGCGAAATGCGGATCGACGCAGGGGAAACGCCAGCGCACAAGGGCGAAGCGCCGCGAACGAAAAACCGTCGATTTGCGGGAGTCCGGCGGGCTTGCGGTTGCAGAACGGTCGCAGCCTGCATGCGGTTGGGTCGCATGCGACCCAATTCGGGACGCTGGGGTAGCCAACGTGGCTAGTCGTCGCGGAACCTGCCCGTCGCGGCGGCGGCCGCTGGTCGATCCGAGTGTGGTGGGCCGGTGTCGTAGCTGCGGTCGCAGGCTGTACGGTCGAGGCAAGGTATGTCGTTCTCGGCGCTGCCCTGAGTACGGGCCGGTGTGGGCCGGGGATCAGCGCCAGAAGCTGTTCCGCAACCTTGAGACGCTGCGCGGCGACATCCTGTTGAGCGCAGTCACGGCTCCCGGTGCCGACGAGCTGCCGTGGGACGAGCAGGCGTGCGCCGCGCTCGGCGAGCACAAGCATTCAGGCAAGCTCGGGTGCCGCGTTGATCGCGTGGCGGCTCGTGCGTGGAACGACTCGGCGGCGCAACGGTGGCGTCGGTTGCATCGCCGCGCCTATCAGGAGACGGTCAAACGGATGGGGAAGGGGTCGGTGTGGCTGGTGGCGCGGGTGTGGGAGATGCAGGCACGCGGGGTGCTGCACGTTCACCCGGTGCTCGCCTACGGGACTGCTCGGCAGATGGCGGGTGCTCGGCTCTACGTGGAGCGCCTGGCCGAACTTGCGCCGCAATATGGGTTTGGGTTCGCCGAGCGGAAGATCAGGCCCCAACCGGCTCAGAACGCAGCGGCGTATCTGTCGTCGTACTTCGTGAAGGGCAAGCGCGGTAAGGAGACGCTGTGGGAGTCGGCGCGCTCCCCGGCGATGCCGCGCTCGATTGTGCACGTCTCGGTGAAGTTGACGATGCATACGGGTTGCACGATGCGCGTGCTGCGGCTCAAGCGTGCGATCCACTACGTGTGGAGGACGACCCTGCCGCCGGACGAGCTGCGGGCTGTCTCGACGATCTTGCAGGCGTTTCCGGGTGCGGAACTTGTCGCGCCCGGCGACCTCGATCGCGCTCCTCCTCAAGGAGCGTGAGCAAGCGCGCTGGGCATCGCCTGGCGTGTACCAAACAAGTGCCCCGGCGCGGCTGTCACCGCCCGGGGCCGGCACAGGAGGTTAAGTCCTATGCAGGATGAGCGTAACGACACGATCACGGATGACGGCAGCCCCACCGAGCAGACGATCCTGAAGCTCTTGCTGGGCGGCCGTCAGAGCGTATGGTCGGTTGACGAGCTGGTGGCAGAGATCGGCCGCAGGCTCGACACGATCGACACACTGGACAGGCTGAGAGCAGCGGGCCTCGTCCACCGTTGCGGCGAGTTCGCGTTCGCTACGCGTGCGGCCATTCGCTTCGACGGCATACGGCCGGACTGACTGCCTAACGCCGTGCTTGATCCCCCGTTGCGCGCCAGGCGACGGGAGTTGGCTGCCTGAGCACGTACGCACGGAGGCGGGCGGCGCAAACGGCCGGAAGGCCGCCGCGCCCGCCTCCGCCGCGCGCACACGCACGGTCAGGACGACACCCAGCGACAGGCCCGCGATGTCGGGCAAGGTCCGCCTTGCGGACCTAATTGCCATTCAGCCGCAGCGCAGAAGCCGGTCAAGCGAGCCCACGGACGCTCACGGAAATGACCAACGCTCCACGGTCGCTTGACGGGCGCCGGAGTGTAGGCTACCTATGACACTCTCGGTTGGGTAATGCACGCCTTGTCTACCGTCGGTTGCTAGTCCTTTGGCAGTCTCAAGAAGACGGCAAAGTCGGACAGTCAGGGGCTGCGGTCGGCTAGTGGACGTGTCCGCAAGTTTTGCGGGGTATCGGAAGGGGTAGCGGGCGGTGCGCAGAATTATGTGTTGTGCCGCGGACCAGCCAGCACGTGATTGAGCTCTCTGGGGAGGAGCGTGGTGAGCTGGAGCGGCGGGCGAGCACGGTCACGTTGCCATTCCGTGTGGTGCAGCGGGCGAGGATGATTCTGTATGCGTCCGAGGGGATGCAGGACATCGATATCGCCGCCCGGTTGGATTGTTCGCCTGACAGTGTTGCCCGGCGAAGATCGCGGTTTTGCTGTGAGCGTTTGGATGGGCTTGAGGATCAAGCGCGGTCGGGTCGCCCGCGTCGTTTTCCCCCCGGAGCAGGTCGCCGAGGTCAAGGCGATCGCGTGCGAGCTGCCGCGTACCCACGAGTTGCCGCTCTCGCGCTTCTCCCGGGTTGAGCTGCACCGCCTGGTGATCGAGCGCGGTGTCACGGAGGCGTCGGCCTCGACGATCTGGCGCTGGTTGCACGAAGACGCGATCAAGCCGTGGCAGACGCGCTCCTGGATCTTCCCGCGCGACCCGGAGTTCGCCGAGAAGGCCGGCCGGGTGCTGGACCTCTACACCCGCACCTTCGAGGGCAATCGGCTGCGACCCGACGAGTATGTGATCAGCGCCGATGAGAAGACGCAGTTGCAAGCGCTCGGCCGCCACCATGAGACCGTCGCGCCGGGGCCGGGACGCCCCGGGCTCCTCGAGTTCGAGTATCTGCGCGGCGGGACGCTCGCCTACCTCGCCGCGTGGGACGTGCATCACGCCAACCTGTTTGACCGCGTCGAGCAGACGACCGGGATCGTCCCGTTCGCTCGGCTCGTGGACCAAGTCATGAAGGTCGAGCCCTACCGGTCTGCCCGCACGGTCTACTGGGTCGTGGACAACGGCTCCAGCCACGCCGGCAAAGCCTCCGTCAAACGGATCACCGAGGCATACCCGAACGCGAGACTGATCCACCTCCCCGTCCACGCCTCCTGGCTGAACCAGATCGAGATCTACTTCTCGATCGTGCAGCGCAAGGCCCTGACACCCAACGACTACGCGACACTGCCCGAGCTCGCCAGACACCTGATGGACTTCGCCCAGCACTACCGCACACTCGCGCGACCATTCGAGTGGACCTTCACCCGCGCCAAGCTCAACAACGTGATCGAGAAGATCACCCGTCACGAACCCCAGCCCCTCACCCTCGCCGCATGAACCGCAAAACTTCCGGACACGTCCACTAGGAGCACGGCGAAGCGGGTAGGCTCGGGCTTCATGCAATGGCGCGTCGAACCAGAGCAGGCATCTGCATGGAGTGCAATCGGGGGCGTGGTTGTAGTGGTGAGCGGAACGTCGGCGGTCCTGCTCGCGGTGCAACCCTCGTCATCCCATGTGCCGTCATGGGTCATCTGGGGATGCGTCGGACTTGTGTTTGTCGGGCTTTATGGGATGCTGGCCCCGCTGTTGAAGTGGTGGCCGTGGAATAGGACAGCGGTCGCGTTTGGTGGCCGTGCGCTACCAAAGCGTGTCGGGGGGGAGCAGATTGATCTCGCTGCGCTGAACCCAAGTCGCGCAATCCTCGGATGCTCATTTGAGCAGTGCGAAGTGTTCGGTTCCGTGAAGGTCGCCTTCGGTGAATGCTCAATCGAGAAAACGAAGTGGGACTTCCCGAAGCATGAGGTCATCCCGGACGGCGCAGAACCACCGTCGGGCACGGTTTGTTTCTACGGATGCGACTTTAAGGACTGCATATTCAGTGGCTTCACGATTGTCGGCCCGCGCCAGGCTGTAACCAGCCTGGTTGCTAGTTTCAAGCCGGGTCCGGCTCGATGATTCCTGGGGCGCGAACTCTCGGGGATAACTCTGGATCGAGGACTTGATTCCGTAGATCACGCTGTTATCACGGCAGACGAAAGTGTCGGTGGCTCGACATCTGTCGACGAAGTTGCTACGATCCACGCAGAATGACGATGAGTCGCGAAGATACGCTGAGGCATGAGAAGGGCAAGGCCCTTGTCCGTGCACTGCATCTCAGTGAGCTTGCGGCCACGAGCAAAGCTCGGGAACTCGCTTTGCATGAAGCTGAGACCCAGTTCGATCGGATCGCTCGCCTCTTGCCTGACGCTTTGAAAGGCGGTATCTCGATGACCGAGATTGCCCGTGTCACTGGCATTAGTCGTCCGACGTTGTACGAACTGCGAGGGCGTTACGGGGGATCGGTCGGTGATCTTCGGCTCGCGATATTGCAAGCCGTCATCACGAGCAATGCCGTAACGGTCGCCCAACTCGTGGAGCGACTCAGTCGCCCGAGGGACGATATTGACCTTGTGGTGGATGAGTTCCTGGGTGGCGAGCTGCTGGAAATGGAGCCTGAGGAAGTCGGCGAGGACGAGTGGGAGCAGCAACTTCATCTGACGCTGGAGGGCCTTCGGTTCCTCGAACACTGGCAATTTGAGGCCGACGTGGCGGGCGGCCAGGGAGGGTCCGACGAATGACGCCCCAGCCGCTGTCTGGTGCGTCGGTGATCGCGTTTCCGCGCGGCGCTGTTCGTGAGCCCTGGCTGAGTAAGCGGCAGATCGCGGACTACTTCGGTCGCTCCACCCGGTGGGTCGAGTTGCGGGTGCGCGAAGGTCTCCCCTCGAAGATGATCGGCGGGCGGCGCGGCTTCCGGCTGTCCGAGGTCGAAGCCTGGCTCGACCGGAAGAACTGATGATCGTTCCTCGCAAGGGCAAATATGGTGTCTCGGTTTATGACAAGACGCTGGGCCACAAGCGCTGGGTGGGCACGTTCGCCACCAAGCGTGAGGCGAGAGAGGCCGAGCGTGAGGCACTACGGTCGTCGCTGACTCGGGGCTCCGAGACGTGCGGCGACTTTGCGCGACGATGGCTCACCGACTACACCCGCAAAGCTGCGGCGTCACGCCGGACGTACGGTTACGCGATTCAGCAGTTTCAAAAGGACTTCGCGCGAGTCCGATTGCGCGACCTCGACAAGCCGACGGCGCGACAATGGGCGCTGAAACAGCCTCAGTCCAACGTGCGCACCGTACGGGCGATGTTCACCGACGCGATCAACGACGGCTTGCATCCCGGCCCGAACCCGTTCTCAAACCTTCGATTGGAACAGTCGCGGGGGAGGAAGGACCTGACCGCGCTTACCGAGTCCGAGGTTGTCCACCTGGCCGATTGTGCTCTTGAGAGCCTGGGGCAGTTTGGCTCGATCTTCCGAGCCATGGTCGTGTTCGCGGCATATGTTGGGTTGCGACCGGGCGAGCTGTTTGCGCTGGAGCGGCGCGACGTGGGCCACGATGAGGTGCAGATTCGGCAAAACCTCGACGGCACCGGGCAGATCAAGGCACCGAAGAACAACCTCTCGCGGACTGTGGTTCTGCCGCCACCGGCCCGTGAGGTGCTTGCTGACGTCCCAGCTCGTCTTGATGTGCCCTGGCTCTTTGTCACACCGCGTGGACGCCGGTTCTCTAAGAGCAGCCACCTTTACTACTGGCGCTCTGTCCGTGTAGCGGCCGATCGTCCGAAGATGCAGTTCCACGAGCTGCGCCACTTCTGCGCTACACACCTGCTCGAACTTGGCGTGTCGCATGCCGATGTCGCCATGCAGCTCGGGCACACGGACGGGGGCGCGCTTGTGATGTCTACCTATGCCATCCTTCCGAGCAAGCCGCGCGCGAGCGCTTGAAGCGGGCCTACGCTACGAACGTCCGGCGGCTTTCGCCGGTGTCCGACGAGTCCGGTGGGACAGGATGAGGCCAGGGCCAAAAGTCGTCTCGTCCGTCGCGCTTGGCGGTATCCTGACCGTATGGCCGAGCAGAGCGAGTTCGAGTTCGTCTTCGAGCCCCAGGACGAGGGCGGATATCACGTGTACGCGCCGGACCTTCCGGGACTGCACACGCAGGGCGAGGACATCGACGATGCTGTTGAGAACGCTCAGGAGGCTCTGGCCCTCTACGTCGAAGGTCTGCGCGAAGAAGGACGGCCGGTCGGTTCCGGAATCGTTCGGCGCAGGCTCGCCGTTCCCGTGTGAGCGAGCGTCTGCCGGTCGTCTCCGGCGCGCAGCTGATCGACGTGCTCCAGAAGCTCGGCTGGGAAGTGGCTCGTCAGCGCGGCAGTCACGTTCGACTCAAGCATCAGGATCGAGCCGTCTCGCTGGTGGTGCCGCTGCACCGCGAACTCAAGCGCGGGACGCTGAACGGCATTCTCAGAGACGCCGGTCTGAGCCGCGACGAGCTGTCTCCACGAAGCCGATGCGGCACATGAACCAGCCTCGGCACTGTCCACGATCTCGCGGACGGTGCCACTGCATGGCACGGCCGGTGCTTGCTAGCATCCATCATCACTAACCATCCTGGCCAGTGGAACCTACCTTTCGTGGCCTAGCACCAGACGTCGAGCGAAACCCAATGAATAGAACATTGACGGTTTGCACAGCGCTTCACGGCGTTGCTTTGTTGTTCATTGCTACGAACGTGAAATAATTAAACAAGGACGAGCGTCAATATCACACTTCCGCACCATGGCGACTCGAGCAGATGACAGACAGACAGGCCGGGCCGCTGCGATTTTTTCACGGGAGCCGCAGCGCGCCGCCGTCCCGCCCCGGGCCCGTGAACGGCGATCCGATGCGCTCACCCAGTGGTCCGTGGTCCGCGGGCCGGAGACTGTCTCCTCGCTGGGCATCACGAGCGCACAGGCGTTGCGTGGGAGGATCGGCAACCGCTCGCTTGCGCGATTGCTCTCCGGTGGGCATCAAAACGTCCTCGCCCGTACCATCACAATCGAAGGCATACCGCATGATGCTGACGGCTACTACGGTTTCTCCTCTAAGCTCCGCAGAGAACTCCACCAATGGGGCTATACCACGCCCTCGCGGCTGCTACGGATAGTTCAGGTGGCGCTCGGCAGAGTAGGCCTAACGCTCAAGGGGGATGAGCAAGATGCAGCTAGACTTCTCACAGAGCGTCGGTACTCTAGCTGGATCGAGTTCGTCGAGGATCTCGCCCAAAGAGGCTATACCTCGGGCCTGATCCCCTCCGCGTTGTCTTTGCGGAGGCCGTACAAGCTCGGCAAGAGGCCCGCATGGATCAGCAAGATAGCCGCACTGGCCCCGCCAAAGGAGAAGCAGGCACGACGACACGTAATCCCGTCACACTTCCTGGGTTACGTGGTGGAGAACTGGCAAACCTCACCCGAGTTGATCCGGCGATGGCTCGGGGACGCTCGCGGCATCAACCACGCTCTCGTTAGCGACGTGGTCGGGGCGACTAACCTGCAGCAACTCGGAGAGTTTCAATTGAAGCGCTTGGTGTGGCGCATACTCGGTAACCATGCCGGGAACATTTGGTGGGGAGACGGCGTTGACAACAGCGCAATCGGGTTCCTCGCCCCCCATATCGAGAAGCTGCTGGATGGCCTGAGAGACGCCGAGGTAAACTCCGAGCTGAGCACCGCGCCGGCCAAGCAGCTGATCGAGAGTGTGCCCGAGATGAAGGGCACGACACCCCTGGCCCACCGGTGGAACGAGCTGAGGCAGCAGATGCGCTCCGTTATCAACTTCGACGACGTGGCCGACATCGTCGAGGGCATCGAAGACGTCTTTGATGGAATGGAGTTGGACCCGGCAAATATACGGGATTCGTATGAGGTCGTGGCTTTGCGGGGCAGGCTCGAGAGGGTCGATACTAACGGTGCAGAGTTCCTGGCGTTCCTGAAAAAGGACTGGCCCGGGACGATCAAACTAACGTGACCGACTCCGGCCTTTCAACCGCTCGGACCAGTTGAGCGTCGAGCTGCCTGATTTGCTCTCGATACGGCGTGAGGGTGGTGGTGAGATCTCGCAGCTGCCAGTGCTCGTCAACGTCCCGGTCGGTGACGGCGATCTCAAGACGGTCGCTTAGCGGGCGCATGTGGAGGCCTTCGAGGACGCCGAGGAACTGCTGGGCGGCCTTGTTGCCGCCGCGTGTCCCGTAGGTCACAGACGTTGCGGGCCTGTCATGCCACTCGTAGTAGAGAAAGTCGAGCGCGTTCTTCAGCGGCGCAGGGTATCCCCAGTTGTATTGAGGAAAGACGAAGACGAAGCCATCGAAGCTACTGACAAGTCGGCTCCAGGCGCGCGTATGCTCGTGCTCGTATTCCCGTAGCGAGGCCTTCAGCGGCTCGTCCAAGAACGGCAGGCCGACCAGGGCCAGGTCGATCAGCTCGTAGCGCAGCGGGCTTTCCTCCTCGGCTGTGTGCTTGACCCATTCGGCGATGCCCGGACAGATACGCGTAGGGCGGGTACTGCCGATCACGACAGCGACACGTTGCCCCTCATCTTCACGGCCGCTTGCGCTGTTCGGCTTCATGCGAGGGGTCATAGACGAATCCTCTCATCGTCGTCATCTGGGGTGAGGTGTCCCTTGTTATCGAGGTGGTCAACTGGCTGGAGCAGTACCGTGATATCTGGGGGGTGGCCTCGATCGCCCAGCGGGTCGCCTCCACGACATACAACGAAAGGCAGATGACGATGAGTGAGCAATTCGAGATGGCCGAGCGCACGATCGTGATCGAGCGGGAGCTTGATGCGCCGCGCGAGCTTGTGTGGAAGGTGTGGACCGATCCGGATGAGGTGACGCGCTGGTGGGGCCCTGAGCATTTCACGACGCCTCGCGAGAAGATCGAGTTCGACCTGCGCCCGGGCGGCGTTTGCCGGCTGACGATGGTCGGGCCCGATGGGCAGGAGTATCCGAGCGATGGTCATTTCGGGATCGTCGAGCCGCCCGAGCGGTTGTCGTTCGGCGAGAGCATGAGCGACCATCCGATGATCGAGTCAGGCGAGACGACCGTCGAGTTCGTCAAGCTCGGCGAGAACCGCACAAAGGTGGTCGTCACATCGCGCATGATCTGCGCCGAGGAGCTCGTCGGCATGGCGCGGGTCGGCTGGGGTAGTCAGCTCGACAAGCTCGAGGTCCTGCTCGCGAGTTGAGTCGGTGTGAGAGTGGCGCTGGCCTTTGGCTTGCCGGCGGGGCTACTGCTCGGCGGGACTACTGCTGCAACCCAAGCGTTTCGAGCAGGGAATCCCATGCCTGCTGACCAGTCGTAAATTCGAGTTCTTCAAATTTCTTAATCGAGGTGCTCTACCTTCGTAAGAAGCCCCCGGTCGGCGGGCTGCATATAGGGAGCGAGTATCTGTGGAGAGGGGACTTCGACTTCGATCGCTTCGACGTGCTGGTCGAACTGCAGCGTGCTGGCCGGAATCGTCGCGTAGCCAGTTGCGGTCCATGAGCGTACATCGCCGCAGATGTTGGGCTCCTGCAGCGAGATCATTTCGCGCAGCCCCTTGATGAACTTATGCGCACGGCGGGTAAGCGCCGGGTTGCTCCATTTCAGTGGGCTCACCGTCTTGATGAACGTCTGAGCGAATTTTGCGTCCGCATGGTAGCCGGCAGCAAATAGTGCGCCGGCTACCTCGTAGCTCAGCCTCTGCTCCGGTTCGCTCTGGGGCGAACCCGCGCCAACGTTGGGGCATTCGGTGGCGAGCTTGTGCTTGAGTTTGTGCAAGCTCGCTTCCACGGTGGGCCACGTTTTCACGACTGCGTTCAGGGTCGTGTACGCGGCGAGGAGGGTGGTGTGGGTGGAGGAGGTGTCCTGCTGGGACTCGGCGAGCGCATCGGTGGGCAGCAGCCCGACCGCAAGCACCACAATGAAAATGGTCAAGCGTCCCCTCATCCCTGGTTGAGTGTAGCCCAAACAGTCGTGCTCTATCGCCAGTCGTCGTGTGCGTGTACTGCAGTGCCTCGCCAACGCCGAGCAGCGACTAATCTCCGAAGCATGGCCTACACGACCGCCGAGGCAAGACAGCAGGTGCTTGATGTGCTCGCGGTGGCAGCGGATGAGCTCGATTCCGCGCTTGCTCTGCTGGGGGAGGCCTACGAGCACTTGGACGAACATGCCGCCGAGGTGCTCGAGGCCGAGCTGTTCCGAGGAGTGCAGCTTGCCTATGGCCGTGTCAAGCGAACGTATAACGAGTTTGCCAGTCGCTCGGAGCTACCCGGACGCACTTTTGAGTCGGCGCCCGCGGTTGCCCCGTCGAATGGTGCCAAGGAACTCATCGAGGCGGCCGTCGAACTCGCGGGCAAGGCCGACTCGGCGCTAATCGAGCTACAGGACTCGATGCTACCGGTCGAGGTCGGCGACGCTGAGCTGCGTGCCGGGATCGCGGCGGTCCGTGAGCTGGTGGGCGGCCTGCGTGGTCGCGCGCGCGAGGTCGTGCGCACACTCGGGCGCTGAGCGTACGCGCGCGTATCGTCCGGTCCGTCCAACGCGCGCGTGTGTGCTCAGCGCAGCGAACACGAGATGCTCGCTGAGGAGACGCCAACGGCGCAGACGCGAGCTGTCGACTAAGGAGATACCCACGAAGGCGCGGGCTTGGCTTCAGCTGTAGGCGTCTCTGCTGCGCGTGGGCGGCAGCAGTGCTCCGATAATCCAAAACAGGGGAATGAAGATGCCGATCAAGAACATGATCCAGTGACCCTTGCGGATCGAGAGGATGCCGAGCGTGATCAGCAGCACGATGTAGATCGCGCCCAGGAGGATGCCCCCGGAGCTGGAGACGGCGAGTATGGGCATGCTTCGGCTCCTTCCTTGCACGGGATGTGCATGTCAAGCGTGTCATGAGCGGCGTGAGATGCCATCACCTGGAATGGATGAAATCGCCTGGTGCTCAGACCGCTGTTCGCGTCGAGGTCTCCCCGCGCCTCCGGTGGGACGCGCCCAGTCGGGGGGTGCCCCTAAGCGAACACGGTAGGTGGCGTGCGCTCGTACCAGCGCTCGACGCGCTCGAGCTGGGCGGCAAGCGATAGCAGCGTGGCCTCGCTGTTGGCGGGGCCGAGCAGCTGCATGCCAAATGGCAGGCCCTCGGTGGTGAGACCGGCGGGAATGCTCACGCCGGGCCAGCCCAGCACGTTCCACGGCCATGTGTATGGGCAGGCGCCCGCGATCATCTGGTCGGTGGCCCAACCGCCGAGGCCGTCGGTCGCACCGATCTGGAGCGGAGGACTGGCGCTCGTGGGCGTGAGGATCACATCGGCGTGGTTGAAACTTGCGCCGACGCGACGGTGCATCAGCGGCTCCAAGCGCCTGGCGAGCCCCAGCACTGTTCGCGAGAGCAGTCCGCCGATGCGTGCTGTGCCGCGAGTGCGCGGGTCAAGCAGCGAGATGTCGGGGACGCGAGTGACCCACTCCGATACGCCTGCCTGCCCGCGGGCGATCAGCGTGAGTCCCATCAGACCGTAGCGCGGATCAGCCTCGCTGACAGTGTGGCCGAGCTCGCGCAACACCCCCGCAAGTCGCTGTGCGCCGGTCCGGATCTCCGGATGCAGTTTCACCGGTGCGCCGCTGAACGGATGGCGCAGCGAAAGCGCTATCCGCAGCGGACCCGGCTGGCGTGCGATCGCCTGCGAGTACGGTTCGGGTGGTGGCGGCGGCGCGTGAAGGTCCTGGTGATGGTTGCCGCTGAGAGCGTCCAGCAGCAGCGCCGCGTCGGATACGGTGCGAGCAAGCGGCCCGATGCATGTGAGCCCGTTGAAGGACTCGCGGTCGGGCCATGTGGAGATGCGTCCGCGCTGGGGCTTTACGCCGACGAGGTTGCACCACGAGGCCGGGATCCGCACGGATCCGGCGCCGTCGGAGCCGGTGGCGGCCGGCACTATCCCGGCGGCGACCGCCGCTGCGGAGCCTCCGCTGGAGCCGCCGGGGGTGTGGTCGAGGCTCCACGGGTTGCGTGTGGCGCCGAACGCTTGACCCTCGGTGAACGGGTAGAGGCCGATTTCGGGAGTGTTCGTCTTGCCGAGCACGATCGCGCCGGCGCGGCGCAGGCGGCTGACCATCTCGCTGTCGTGTTGCTTGGGTGCGAACGGGCCGGCACAGCCAAACGACGTCGGCTCGCCGGCCACGTCAACGTCGTCCTTGACCGCGATCGGCACTCCAAGCAGAGGCAGTCGCTCCCCGGCTGCAATACGGCGGTCGGCCTCGACGGCCTCCGCACGTGCTCTCTCTGCACACACCACACGAAACGCGTTGAGCGTCGGCTGACTCGCCTCGATTCGCGCGAGCGCTTGCTCGACCAGCTGGGTCGAGCTGAGACGACCCTCGCTCAGCGCCGTTGCGCAGGCGGCGAGGTCGGCTGGCGAGCCGCGACTATCGGCGCCGCCTGCGTCCGGATCATGCGTTGAGTGAGCGGCCGAGGACATTTTCTTGGATTTGCGGGACGTGCCCGGGCGGGTCAAACCTGCACCTCAGTCACCTGACATTCGTTCCAGCGAACGGTACTAGGCCTCTGTTCTCCTGTGCCCGTGAGTCACGATGCGCCATACACTCAAACCATGAGCATTGTCGCGCCCAGCTTCGACACCCCCGCCGTCGTGCGGCGCTTTCACGAGGCCCGCCGCAGTGAGGATCTGGTCGTATTGCAGGGCTTTCACGCGCTCAAGCACGCGCTCAGGTTTGGCGCTTCGGTGGAGGTGGTCGCGTGCGCTGACCCCGATGAGCTGGAGCGCCTGGCGCAAAACCTGGCCCCCGACCTGATGGAGCCCATGCAAGCGCTCGTCGTGGTGTTGCCTGCCGAGGCATTCAAGCGGCTGGGACCCTATGTTCCACACACGGGTGTCGTAAGCGTCGCTCGGCGCGTGCGCACCGATCCGCTGGAGCTACTTGGCGCCAGGGGAAAGGCGCCGCTGGTGCTGCTCGAGGACCCGCGCCACTTCGGCAATCTTGGCGCCGTGATCCGGGTGGCTGCGGCGGTTGAGGCCGCCGGGGTGCTTACGACCGGCAGGCAGGACCCGTGGGACCCCGTGGCGGTGCGGGGCTCGGCGGGGCTGCACTACGCGCTGCCGGTCGCGCGCGTGGGCGCGCTTCCCCAGAGCGACAGGCCGCTGCTGGCGCTTGACCCCGACGGCGATGAGCTGCGACCCGAGTTGGTGCCCGAGCGCGCGCTGCTCGCGTTCGGGACCGAGCGAGAGGGCCTGAGCGAGGAGTTGCTGGGGCGTGCCGACGCGCGTCTGCGCCTGCCAATGCGCGCGGGCGTCTCGAGCTTGAACCTGGCGACATCAGTGGCGGCAGTTCTCTACAGCCTTCGTCTCGCCCGCGGATAGGGTCTCGAACGGGTCGCGAACAAGTCCCGGCCGCGGATCTCGTCTCCCCGTCAGCTTGCCTCAGAAGGCGTATAGGGCGCAAGCTCGCGACGGGCGATCGACAGCTTGTGGACCTCATCGGGACCGTCGGCGAGACGCAGCGTGCGCAGGTGCGCGTATGTCCACGCCAGCGGGAAATCGTCGCTCACGCCGCCGCCGCCGTGCACCTGGATCGCGCGATCGATCACCTTCAGCGCGATGTTGGGTGCTGCCACCTTGATTGCGGCGATCTCGGTGCGTGCGTGACGGTTGCCGACGGTGTCCATCAACCATGCGGCCTTCAGTGTGAGCAGGCGCGCCATCTCGATCTCGATGCGCGCCTCGGCGATCCAGTCCTGGATGTTGGCGCGCGCGGCGACGGGCTGGCCGAAGGTGGTACGCGACACGGCGCGCTTGCACATCGCTTCGAGTGCTCGCTCAGCGGCTCCGATCGAGCGCATACAGTGATGGATGCGCCCAGGGCCGAGTCGGGCCTGGGCGATCATAAAGCCGTCGCCTTCGCCTGCGATCAGGTTGGATGCGGGCACGCGCACGTCCTCGAAGAGGATTTCGGCGTGACCCTCCTGGTCCTGGTAGCCAAACACCGGCAGTCCGCGCAAGATCTGAACGCCCGGTGTGTCGATCGGCACGAGGATCTGGCTCTGCTGGCGATGGCGGGGCGCCGCGGGTTGTGTCTTGCCCATAACGATCATGATCCTGCAGTGCGGGTGTAGGGCGCCCGAGATCCACCACTTGCGGCCGTTGAGCACGTAGTCATCGCCGTCGCGCTCGATTGAAAGTGAGATGTTCGTGGCGTCCGAGGACGCCACATCCGGCTCGGTCATCGCAAAGCACGAACGAATCTCTCCCTCTAGTAGAGGGTTAAGCCAATGGGACTTCTGCTCGGCTGTTGCGAACTGGTGCAGCACCTCCATGTTGCCCGTGTCCGGCGCCGAGCAGTTGCAGGCCTCCGAGGCGATATGGCTGCGACCGAGGATCTCCGCCAGCGGCGCGTAATCGCTATTTGACAGGCCCGCGCCGTGATCGGCGTCGGGCAGGAACATGTTCCACAGCCCGGCCTCCCGCGCGCGTGTCTTCAGCTGCTCCATCACCGCCGGCTGGTGGTGGGGATTGCCGGACTCTCGCAGCTGGCGCTCGTAGATCGGCTCGGCGGGATACACGTGCTCGTCCATGAACGCCCGCAGACGCTCCTGAAACTCGATACAGCGCTCGCTTGGCTGGAAGTCCATCGTCTCCTCCTCGGCAGTGGGCAATAGGATCATCGCCGATGACGCAAGGATCGGCTGACTACAGGGCGGCGGGCGTCGACTACGACGCCCTCGACGAGGGCAAGCGCCGGGCGATGGCGCGGGCGCTGGTCACCTCACCGCTGCTTGCAGCTCGCGGTGGGCGCTCGCTTGATGCCTCGCGGGGCGAGCCGGCATTCGTATTCGACTTCGACGGTCGCACGCTTGCATTCGTGATGGAGGGGCTGGGCACGAAGTCGATCATCGCCCGGCACGTGCTCGAACGGCACGGGATCAATCGCTTTGCCGAGGTGGCCTACGATGCGGTTGCCGCGATCCTTAACGACCTCTGTTGCGTGGGCGCGCTGCCGCTCGTCGCAAACGCCTACTTCGCCACCGGCGCCTCGCAGTGGTATGCCGAGTCCGGACGCGCCGCGGCGCTGCTGGGGGGCTGGCAGCGTGCGTGCCTCGACGCGGGCTGTGTATGGGGCGGGGGTGAGTCGCCGTCGCTGTCGGGGCTCGTGGCCGAGGAGGACATCGAGCTTGCCGGCGCGGCTGTGGGTGCGCTGCCGGCCGGACGCTCTGCGATTCTCGGCGAGGCGCTGCAGGCGGGCGATGAGATCGTGCTCGTGGCCTCCAGCGGCCTGCATGCCAATGGTGCATCGCTGGCGCGACTGCTCGCCGCGCGGCTACCGGAGGGCTACATGACGGCACTGCCAAGCGGACGCACGCTCGGCGAAGCGCTGCTGGATCCCTCCAGGATGTATGTGCCGCTGGTGCAAGCGCTGCTCGAGTCGGAGATGCAGGTCTCCTACCTCAGCCACGTGACCGGCCACGGCCTGCTAAAGCTGATGCGCCCCGCAAAGCCGCTCACCTACCGAGTACGCAAGCTGCCGCCCGTGCCCGAGGTGCTGGCATTCTTGGTCGAGCAGGCCGAGCTGGATGCCCACGCCGCCTACTCGACGTTCAACATGGGCGCTGGCTATGCGGTCTATTGCGAGTCCGGCGGCGGCGAGCGGGTCGTTGAGATCGCCCGCGGATTGGGGTTGGAGGCGATCGTCGCTGGCTCTGTGGAAACCGGCCCGCGCCAGGTGATCGTCGAGCCCGTGGACGTCCTCTACGGCGGCGGAGAGCTCGAATTCTCGACCGTCACGGACACCACCTAGTTGAACCTGTCGGCCGATACGGCTAACCTTTGCGGGCAAATCGCCAATGCTCCCTGACGGCTGAGACCTAGGGGACTCGATGTCGCCGGACCGTCAAGGATCCGGAGCTACCCGGATCGTAGGCGCACCCATCAACAGAGGAGAGAAGCTGATGCGTAGAGCATCTACCCGTTTGGCCTTGCTCGGCCTTGCCGTATTGACGCTGGCCCTGCCGGCAGCCGCGGGGGCGGCGCCGACAGTCACGGTCAAAGTAAAAATCGTGCCGATCCCCAAGAACCCAAGCGCCGCGAACGGTCCCACCTGGCCCGGCACCGGCCTGCTCGGTACCGGAGCGGCGCTCGAAACCGAAATCAATATCAGCGGCACCGAATATGGCGGCTTTCCGCCACCGCTTATCGGCGTGAAATTCGTCACGCCGGCCGGCACGAAGCTGCATCCGCAGGGCTTCCCAACGTGCCCGAACGCGACGCTCGAAAGCCACGAAGTGCAGAAGTGTCCGAAGAACTCCTCCGCGGGCCCGACGGGCGCCGCAAACGGAGTGGTCGCCTTCGGCAGCACGCGTGTCCATGAGTCGCTGACGATCCAGCCGTTCTTTGCGCCGGGCGGCGGTCTTGCGTTCTTCTCTGAAGGACGGACACCGGCCTCGATCGAAATCCTCTCCAAGGGCGCGTTCTCGACCGGTCCGAGTGGATTCGGTCCCGAATTCAACGCCGAAATACCGCTCGTCGTGACCGTGCCGGAAGCGCCCTACGGCGTGGTCGAATCGATCAAGGTCAAGGTCGGCGCCGCCTACAAGCAGGGCAAAAAGCTGATCTCCTACGGGACCGTGCCGTCGAAGTGCGCCAAGGGTGGCTTCCCGGTGAAGCTCGAATTCTCGTTCTACGGCGGAGCCAAGGTGCCGGTCAGCATCAAGGCGCCGTGCCCCAAGAAGTAGGTTTACGACGGAGATAGCGAATCCAAAAGCACGGCGGGCGCCTCTCATTTGGGACGCATGGGCGCTCGCCGGCAGGACTTAGACGAGAGCAACTGAACACGAGAGCAACTGAACAAGACATCGAAAGACATCGAGGCGCCGCGCGTATGTCCTAGCGCGGACGTCTCAACGGTAGCGAGGGAGGGCGGCCCGTAGTATGGGCCGCCCTGTACTCGCTTTCGAACACAGAGGTAGGGTCGGGTTGAGGACGAAGAACCAGGGGTCCAGGAGGGGTATGGCCGCGATTGCGGTCGCCGGGTGCGCGCTCGCGCTGGTCGCGATCGTGCTGCTCGCGACCAGCGCCGGCGGGTCCAGCGGCAGTTATACGATCCGCGCGATCTTCGACGACGCCAACAACCTGACCAGCGGGGAGAACGTCAAGGTAGATGGCGTCGACGTCGGCACGGTCGGATCGGTGACGGCCACGCCTCACGCCCAAGCGGCGGTCGTGCTGAACATCACCAACCCGGACTTCAAGAACTTCCGTGCTGACGCGAGCTGCGAAATCCGCCCGCAGGCGTTGATCGGAGAGAAGTACGTCGATTGCCTGCCGACCCAGCCACGCGTCGAAGGCACCCCGCCGCCACCTTTCCTGAAGAAGATCCCGGCCGGCCAGGAAGGCGCCGGTGAGGTGCTGCTGCCGGTGACCAAAACTCATAGCCCGGTCGAAGTCGACCTGCTCGGCGACATCACGCGCCTGCCCGAGCGCCAGCGCTTCACGATCATCCTCAACGAGTTCGGTGCGGGCCTTGCCGGACGTGGCCCAGATCTCAACGAAGTGATCAAGCGCGCCAATCCGGCCCTGCAGGAACTGGAAAAGGTGCTGTCGATCCTCGCCAACGAGAACAAGGTGCTTACCAATCTCGCCGAAGAAGGCGACAAGGCGGTCGCGCCGTTGGCGGCCGACCGCGGGCGGCTCGTGGGCTTCATCAACCAGAGCAAGACCGTCGCGGAGGCGACTGCCAACCAGCGCGGCGCGCTCGGGCAGAACTTCGCCGATTTCCCGGCCTTCCTCGAACAGCTCGGACCGGCCGTCGAACGGCTGCAGCGCTTTGCCGAACAGACGACCCCGACGCTCAGAGATCTTGGTATCGCCGCGCCTGGCATCAACAAGCTGTTCGAGAACATCGGGCCGTTCTCGACCACCTCGACGGCATTCTTCAAGTCCTTTGGCTCGACCGGCAGGACGACCGGGCCTGCTTTGAAGGCGGTCGAGCCGCTGCTGCCGCTCGTCAAGTCGCTCGGCAAGGAAGCCAATCCGTTCGCCGGCAATCTCTCCGGACTGCTCACGAGCATCCGCTCGACCGGTGGCCTCGAGCGCCTGCTCGACTTCATCTACCTGGGCGCTGGCTCGGTCAACGGCTACGACGCACTCGGGCATTTCCTGCGCGCCGAAGTCGTAGCAAGTGGCTGCCTGAGCTACTCGGTCGAAACCAACCCCACCTGCTCGACCGGGAAATTCATCGGCGGCAGCGCCTCGAGTGCCAAGGCATCCGCCGCGAGCGCCAACTCGATGGGTCTTGTCATGCAGCGCACGCTCGCAGTCCTGAAAGGCATGACCCCGGCCCAGGCGATCGCGCAATACCCCGGCTCGATCGCCGGCGAAACGGGTGCCGCGAGCACTCCGTCGAGCACATCGTCCTCGACTGCTAGTGCCCAACCCGTTGGTGGAGCGGCGGCTGGCACCACCTATTACACGCCCGGCGAAGAAAGCTCGGAAGCCAGTGGCATGCTGCTCAACTACCTGCTCGGCAACTGACCCGTGATGACCCGACGATCCATAACGGCAATGCTGCTCCCGCTCCTCGCGGCGCTGTTCGTCCTGGCGTTTGCGGGCGCCGCCGAGGCAACGGAAAGCATCGGGTCACCCGAAGCAACGACAACCTCCGCCGGTACGACGACCGTACCGGCTCCGCCTGCAGAACCGGCTCCCTCAGAACCGGCCCCGTCGACGACGACCACGAGCACGACCCCAAATCCAAACCCAACCCCCGCTCCGACCACAACGACGACCACGACCACAACGACGACCGAAGCGCCGTCGACACCGGCGCCCGAAGTGCGCACGCAACGCTCTCAGCCGCGCACGGTGGTTCCCGTGCACACGAGCGCATCCGCGACTCAGCAGCCCGCGCAGACGTCCGTGGGTGCCAAGGCCGTCTCGCCATCGGCACTCACGCCGCCGCTGCCGTCCACGCTGAGCGCGTCCTCGTTCTCCGGCGTGCCGAGCTTCTTCATCAACAGCTTCAGCATTCCGCCGTTTTTGCTGCCCATCTATCAGGCCGCCGGCGCCGCCTACGGAATCCCGTGGCAGGTGCTCGCAGCGATCAACGAAGTCGAGACCGATTACGGGCGCGACCTGAGCGTCTCGAGCGCCGGCGCCGAGGGCTGGATGCAGTTCCTGCCCAGCGAGTGGGGCCAGTACGGGGTCGACGTCAACGACGACGGCTTCGAGGACCCCAACAACCCGGCCGACGCGATCTTCGCCGCTGCCCGCTACCTGAAGGCCGCCGGCGGCGACACCGACATCCGCGCGGCGGTGTTCTCCTACAACCACTCGCAGGCCTATGTCAACTCAGTCATGCTGCGTGCGCAGCTGCTCGGCGGCACCCCTCCACAGCTGCTCGGCGCGGTCACCGGGCTGACCGAAGGACGCTTCCCGGTGTATGCCGCCTCGCACTACAGCGACGACTTCCCGACAACCGAAGGCACCTCCCCGCAGACGGTTGCCGGGACGACGATCTACTCACAAGCCGGTGCTCCCGTGATAGCCGCCCAGGACGGGCACATCACGCAGATCAGCCAGAATGGCCCGCTCGGGCTCAGCGTCTCACTGACTGACGCCTACGGCAATACCTATACCTATTCCGAGCTCAGTACGCTTGCCGCGCTCTATCCGGTGCTCGAAGCGATCGAACCCAAGAGTGCGCACACTGCGAGCCTCTCGGGAAGTGCCCCCGGCGTGAGCGCTCCAACCCAGGCCTCGCGCGACGCCACGCAGGTGTTCAGGGCGGGTGCTGAGAACGTTTACCTGCACCCCCTGCGTGTCGGGGTGCAGGTGATCGCCGGCACCGTGCTCGGACATGTCGGTTCGGGCGCCGAACCCCACATCGTCTTTCAGATACGTCCCGCCGGGATTGGCGCGCCGCTGATCGATCCCAAGCCGATTCTCGACGGCTGGGTCAAGCTGCAGAGCTCCTCCGTGCTGAAGGCCAAGGGCCGCGATCCGTTCGCGAAGATCTCCCCGACCCCCGGCCAGGCGCTGCTGGAGTCACAGACGCAGCTCGAGCAGCAGGTCCCACGCGATCATGACATCCGGCTTGCGGCCTGCGAGCGGCATCTGATCGAGGATGGCCAGGTCGACCGCCGCGTGCTTGCGGCGCTCGCGTTTCTGTCCGCCTCGGGGCTGCAGCCGACCGTCTCTTCGCGCAGCTGCCCACGCGCGTCGATGATCGGCGGCCGCACCGCCTCCTCGGTGGGAGTCGTGAGCGCCACGGTCGATATATCGGCCGTCAACGGAGTGCCGGTGCTCGCCGGTGACGAATCGACCTCCGTGCTTGGCGCTGTACGCAAGCTGCGCGGCTTGCAGGGCGCCATGAAGCCGCTGCAGATTGCCAGCTCGACGCCGCTGCCCGGATTGACCGCCGGCGCATCGCTACCTGGCTATGCCGGTCTGATCCATCTCGCGTTCACGCAGCCCGCCGGTGGCGGCGCGGCACATACCGCTGGGGTGGCCAGCTCGGGACTGTCGCCCGCGCAGTGGCTTGCGCTCGTCGCGCGCCTTGGCGAGGTGCCCGATCCCACCGTCAGCTCCAAGCCATCGCCGGCAGCTATACCCGACCCGAGCCAGGCCGCCCCGGCCGCGGCGGAAGGCAACTAGCGCGATGGCCACCACCGTTCCGCCACGTCCGCCGGCGTCTCCGCCTCCGCCGTCCTCGCCTCCGCCGCCGCTTGCCCGTCCGCCGCGGCGTGCGAACACGACGCGCATGGCCGCCTTCGGGGCGCTTGTGGCGGTGGTTGTGATCCTGCTTGTGGTTGTGCTCGGCGGCAGCGGAGGCGCTACTTACCAGCTGATCTACGCCAACTCCGGCCAACTCGTGCGTGGCGACCAGGTACAGGTCGGCGGGGTTCCCGTCGGCTCGGTGAACAACATCACGCTGCTGCACAACTACCAGGTGCGCATCACGATCCATGTCAACTCCTCGCTGACGCCCCTGCACGAAGGCACCACCAGCGAAATCAGGGAGCCCTCGCTGTCGAGTGTGGCCAACCGCTATATCGCGCTCTCGCCCGGCCCCAACAATCGTCCCGCCCTACCCAATGGCGCCACTTTGCCCATCACCAGCTCACACGGTGAGGTGGACCTCGACCAGTTCTTCAGCATCTTCAACCCCGACACCCGCAAGGGGCTGCAGCAGCTCATCAGAGGCTTCGCCGAACAGTACTCCGGGACGGGTGCTGCGCTGCAGAGCGACTCGATCTACTTTCCACCCGCGCTGGCGTCGCTTGACCATGTGATCGCTGAATTCGGACGTGAAGCGCCGACTTTCACGAACTTTCTGATCGAAACGGCCAAGGCCACGACCACGTTGGCCGACCGCAGCGGACAGCTCACCGAACTGATCAGCCACGCCGACACCGCGTTCGGTGCGATCGCCTCGCAACAGTCAAATCTCACCGCCGGCCTAAAGGCGCTGCCCGTCACCTTCAGAGAGGGCAATCGCGCGTTTGAAGAACTGCCGCCGACGCTTGCCGATCTAACCAAGCTGGTCGATGTCTCCAAGACAAACACCAAGCAACTGGCGCCCTTCTTCTCAAAGTTTCGCCCACTCGTGAACAGCGCCACACCGGTCGTGAGCGACCTGGACGAAGCGATCAGCAAGCCCGGGTCGAGCAACGACCTGACCGAAGTCGCGCTCGCGCTACCAGGACTCGCGCAGGCGCTCACAACCGCGTCGCCCAACGGCGTGCGCGCCGCCGAAGAATCGCTGCCGATCACCGCGCCATTCGGTCCCTACAGCCCAGATCTGGAGGGGTTGATCCGCGACTTCGGCCAGGCGACCGGCTACTACGACGCAAACGGCCACTACGCGCGCGTTGCCGGAATGTTCCCCGACTTCGAACTCGGCGCCAACAACACGCTCAAACCGGCCAATCCCGCGCAGGTGCTGCAGAGCCTGAAGACCGGCCAGCTGCGCCGCTGTCCCGGCTCTGGTACCCAGCCCGCGGCGGACGGATCCTCGCCCTTCACCGACAACGGCCAATTGGGCTGCGACCCCACCGAGGTGCCGTGATGAACCGTCGCCGCTCAAACTCGCTCGCGGGAAGCCCGTTGCTGATCGGCGCGGTCACGACGCTGATCGTGATCGTCGCGGTGTTCCTCTCCTACAACGCCAACAACGGGCTACCGTTCACCCCCACCTACAACATCAACGTGCAGCTGCCGGAGGCCTCGGGCCTACAGAAGGGCAACCAGGTGCGGATCGGGGGCACGCTCGTCGGGATCGTCAGCTCGCTGCGACCGTACGAAGACCCAAAGACAGGGCGCGTGACGGCGATCATCGAAATGAAACTTCAAAAGAGCGTGGAACCGTTGCCGGCCGACACAAAAGCAATCGTGCAATCGGTCTCGGCCGTCGGGTTGAAGTACCTCTCGCTGATCAAGGGCCACTCCTCGCAGGCGCTCAAGCCGGGTGCCACGATTCCCGTCTCGCAAACCAGTGAACCGGTCGAAATCGCCCAGCTGTTTGACATGTTCAATACCAAAACGCGCAACAACGGCCAGGTGAACCTGACGAGCTTCGGCAACGGCCTTGCCGGGCGCGGGATCGGGATCAACGAAACGATCGTGGCGCTGCGACCGCTTGTCTTCAACGCGATCCCGGTCCTGCACAACCTCGCATCTCCACAAACGGGCTTCGGGCAGCTGTTTGTCGCATTTGACCGCGCCGCCAAAGAAGTGGCACCTGTGGCAAACGAGAACGCTGAATTTTACAGCAACCTCGACACCTTCTTCACGGCCTTCGCGAGCGTCGCCCCATCGCTGGAAGAGGCGATCAAGGGCGCCCCGCCGGCACTGCGCCAGGCGACCCACTCGCTCCCGTTCGAGGCTTCGTTCATCAACAAGAGCACTGAGTTCATGCGCCTGCTGCGTCCGAGTGCAAGGATCTTGCGCACTGTGGCCGGTCCGCTTGGGCACGCGTTTGCGGTCGGTACGGTCAACCTGCGCTCGGCGATCGCGCTCAACAGCGAGGTCGCCGAAGCCACGCAGGCGTTCGCGGCATTTGCCAAGAACCCGATCATCATCAGCGGAATCGAATCCATCACGCACACGCTCGAAGTGGGCAACCCGCTGTTCGCGGGACTCGCCCCGGCACAGACCAACTGCAACTACGTGACGCTGACGTTCCGCAATATCGCCAGCCTGCTCTCGCAAAGCGTTGGCGTCGGCACGGTCGCCCGCGCCGCACCGGTGCTCGCGCCCAACGGGCCCAACAACGAGGGCCTACCATCCTCGGCGCCGGCAAACGGTCCTTCGGTGACTCACGTCGGCACGCCGGTTGACAACAATCACCTGCATTTCAACCCATACCCGATCGTGGGTGGTCCGGGCCAGCCGCTTGAGTGCGAAGCCGGCAACGAGCCCTATACCAAGGGCCAGGCCACGATCGGCAACATCCCAGGTGGGGTCGGTACCGCCAAGACCGAAAAAACCACGCGCGAAGAAAACCTCTTCGGCGAAAAATACCCGCAGCAGACACTCGAAGCGCTCGGCCTGAAGAGCTCGAAAGCGAGCAAGAAATGAGTCGCGTGCGCTGGTGGAAACGCTACGACGAGCTACCCGTCGTCGAGCTGCAGAAATCAAATCCCGTGCGCTTCGGGCTGATCGTGATCGTGATCACAGTGATCGTCGTGTACTTCGGCTTCACCAAGCACATTCCCGGCAAGCACGGTTTCCGTCTGAACGCGGCGTTCAACACAGCCGTCAACATCGCCCCCAAATCGCCGGTGCGGATCGCCGGCGTGGATGTCGGCACGGTCAGCTCGGTCAAGCGGGTGGGGAACACCGGTGTGGTGAGCATGGAAATCTCAAAGACGGGTCTGCCGATCCACGCCGACGCGACGCTGAAGATCCGCGCGCGGATCCTGCTCGAAGGTAACTGGTTCATCGAACTGCAACCCGGCACGCCCTCGGCGCCGACGCTGTCCCCCGGTGCCACGATCCCCGTCAGCCAGACATCCGATCCGGTGCAGCTCGACCAGGTGCTCGACGCGCTGACGACCGACACGCGCGCCAACCTGCAGACGCTTCTGATCGAATTCGGCTCGGCGCTGACGCGCGAGCCGACCGCTGCTGAGAACGCCGAACAGAATCCGGCTGTGCGCGGCCTGAATGCATCCCAGGCGCTCAAAAAGCTCTATATCGACAGTCCAGAAGCACTGAAGAACGGAGCGATCGTCAACCAGGCGCTCGGCGGTGTCGAAGAACACGACCTATCCAACCTGATTGCTGGCGCCGAGAAACTCAGCGCCGCGCTCAACGTGCACGAACAGCAGCTCGGCGAACTGATCGGCAACTTCAACACGTTCCTCGGCTCGCTCGCCGCCCAATCGACCAGTCTGAGCGAGACTGTCGCTCAACTCCCCGGCGCTCTGCATAGCGGTGGGCGTGCTGCGATCAACTTCAATGCCGCCGCGCCCACGATCAGGAGCTTCTCGCTCGAGCTGGCCAAGGGCGTCGAACAAACCGGCCCCACAATCACCGCTGCCTTCCCCTGGATCGAACAGGTCAAGGCGCTGCTCGGCCCCGAAGAACTCGGCGGCTTCGCCAAGGGCCTGCAGGCGGCATCCCCGACGATCGCCAGCCTGATCGTGTCCTCGCCGCCGTTCTTCAAGCAGACCGACCTGTTCTCCAAGTGCCTCAGCAACGTGTTCTTCCCCTCCGGCAACGCCAAGCTGCAGGATGGCTCGAGCACGTCGGGCGTCGAAGCCTACCGAGAATTCTGGTATTCGACAGCGGGTCTTGCTGGCGTCGGGCAGAGTTTCGACGGCAACGGTCCGTTGACCCGTTTCATGATCAGCACCGGTAGTCAGACGCTGAAGTCGGCGCCGGCGACGGCCGTCGGTGTCAGCACCGCGCCGGGCCTCTCCTTGCTCGCCCACGCCTCACAGCCCCCGCTGGGAACACGTCCTGCGTTCCCGACGAGCGAGCCTCCCTACAAGCCGCTCGTGCCGTGCTACACGCAGGCGGTGCCCAACTTCAACGGCCCACTCTCTGAAGGCCCAGCAGACGGGAGCGGATCGTGACCACTGACGAGCATCATGGCGAGCGCGGGCTGCTCGATCAGATCGAGCGCTACCGCACCGCCTTCATCTCGATCGTGGTGATGGTCCTGATCGCGCTGTTCGTGGGTGGCTACATCCTCTCCAACGAGCGCCTTACGCTGCCGAGCTGGGTGCCGGTGGTCGGCAAGAGCTACGTCACGCTGAAGGGCGAGTTCCAAACCGGGCAGGCGCTAACGCCCGGTCAGGGCCAGGCGGTCACGATCGCGGGCGCCAAGATCGGCGAAATCGCAAGCGTGGATCTCCACGAAGGCGATGCGCTCGTGACGATGAACATCACGCCCAAGTACGCCAAGTACATCTATCGCGACGCCACGATGCTGCTGCGACCCAAGACGCAGCTGAAGGACATGACCGTCGAGGTCGATCCGGGCACGCCGAGCTCCGGGCGCGTGTCAGGCGGCTACACGATCCCGCTCTCCCAGACCGCGCCGGACGTCAACTTCGAGGAGTTCCTCTCGGCCCTGGATGCCGAAACACGCGAATACCTGCAGGAGCTGATCGATGGCGCCGGCATCGGTCTGAAGGGCAACTCGGAGAATCTGTCTGCCACCTTCAGGCGCTTCGATCCGATTTCGCGCCTGACCGAGAAGATAACCAAGGAACTGCATCTGCGCCACAAGAACATCGAACGTGGCATCCACAACTTCCAGCTGATTCTGAGTGCGCTCGGCAACAAGGACACCGAACTTTCGCAGCTGATCGAGTCAGCCAACGCCGTCTTCCAAACGTTTGCCGAACAGAACCAAAATGTGCAACGCACGCTGCAGCTGTTCCCGAACGTGCTCTCAAAGTCGAATACCGGATTCGCCAAGCTCGCCAAGAGCGCCAGCGTGGCGGGATCGACGTTGCATGCGCTCGAACCGTTTGCCAAGGCGCTTGGCCCCGCCCAGGAAGCAGGTCGCAAGTCCTTCATCGAAAGCACGCCGATCATCAAGAACGAAATCAGGCCGTTCACGCGCGAAGTGACGCCGGTCGTCAACGAGCTCGGGCCGTCGATCAAGGAACTCGGCGAAGCCTTCCCCAAGTTCCAGAGCGGCTTCTCGGTGTTCAACGAATTCTTCAACGAGCTCGCCTACAACCCCGGCCCCAAGCAGGGTGGCTTCATGTTCTTCCTGGACTGGGCCAACCACGATCTCAACAGCGTGCTCAGCACGGCCGACGCACACGGACCGATCGGGCGCACGCTTATCTATCTGAACTGCAAAGTCTTGGAAATCCTGCAAGGCGTCACCGAAGTCAACCCGACCGTAAAGCTGCTTATCGCCCTATTCAATCCGCCATCTGGAGCCGAATGTCAGGCACTTGGCCTGGGGGTCGGCCCCACGAGCGCTGCGAGCGCTGCCAAGGCTGCCGCGGCTCGTACGAGGACACACCAGGCATCGAGCAAGGGCTTCACAATGAACCTGCTCGGCTCGAAGCACAGCGCGTTCGGCCGTCTGGCCACGGCGGCCGAGGGAGGCAACTGAGATGCAAAAGCGTGCGCCGACGCTGGCCAACATCCTTGTGATCGTTCTGTTCGCACTGAGCTGCTTCGGGCTGCTGCTGTTCCTGTGGGAGTCCTTCGGCGGACCCGTGCCGCTCAAGCCGAAGGGGTATCGCTTCACGATCGAGCTCTCGCGCACACTCGCGCTTGCCGAACAGTCCGATGTGCGCATCAGCGGTGTCAACGTCGGGCACGTGATCAGCCTCGAACACAACAAGGACGGACTCACGCACGCGACGATCGAAATCGCCGGCAAATATGCGCCGATCCCCTCCAACGCGCGTGCGACCCTGCGCGAAAAGACACTGCTGGGCGAGACCTACGTGGAACTCAAGCCGCAGAAGGCCACGGCGCCGCCGCTGCCGGACAATGGACAGCTGTCGACCATGCAGGTGGAACCCTCGGTGACGCTTGACGACATCCTCTCCACGTTCAACCCCGAAACGCGCAAGGCGTTCCAGCTATGGCAGCAGGGATTGGCAGAAGGTCTCGGTGGGCGAGGCGAACAGATCAACGCGGGATTCGCCGAGTTCCAGCCGTTCATCGAAGACTCCAACAAGCTGGTGGGGATAGTTGCATCACAGGAAGGTGCACTGCGAGCGACTATCCACAACACGGGTGTGGTGTTCGATGCTCTGACGGCACGCGAGGGCCAGTACCGCGGCTTCATCGAAAACGGCGAGCGCACCTTCCACGCCGCCGCCGAAGCCAGCCAGGCGTGGGCCGAATTCTTCCGTGTGCTGCCTGCCTTCGAGCGCAACGCGCAGACGGCGCTGCGCAGTGTTGACAGCTTCGCGGTCAACACCGAACCGCTCCTCGACCAGTTCCGCCCCGCCGAGGAACAGCTCACTCCGCTGCTGAGCGCGATCAAGCCGTTCACGCCGCCGTTCAACTCGCTGCTGACGGCGCTCGGACCCTTCACGAAGGCCGCCAAGACGGGGCTTCCGGATGTCAAGAAGGAGCTCGACCTGACCGTCCCACTGGTCGGTGCCACGAGTTCGGCACTGCATAACTTCAACCCGTTCTTCCAGTACCTCAGTGAGTACATTCCAGAGCTGCAGGGGCTGTTTGCCAATGCGACAGCCGCCACCCAGACTCACGGAAAAAACACGAACATCCCCGGCGGTCCGCAGCAGCATTTCCTGAAGGTGATGAACGTGCTCGAGCCCGAAGGGCTGTCGGTCTACCAGCAGCGGATCGGTGTCAACCGTGCAAACGCCTACCCACATCCGGGCACATTCACCTCACTCGCAAGCGGCCTGCAGGTATTCAGCAGTGCAACGTGTGCAAACTCGGCCCCCTCGTTGAGCGGGCCGGCGCTTGGAACGATCACGCAGAGCACCATCGAACAGCTGATCGAATACCACGTCGTCAACGCGCCGGAAAGCGCCTCCAATGCGGTGGTGGCACCAGCCTGCAGCCAGCAGGGACCGTTCACGTTCAACGGCCAAACCAGCCAGTTCCCCCACGTCACACCCACGCCGGCCGGGTAGTTTCTGAGGGTCTTCAGGCTTCGCGCAGCCCGGCCACGGCCATCGCGCGCTCGTGGCCGAGATAGGCAAGCAGCGCGAAATAGGTGAGATCGGCGTGCAGGGCGGGTAGCTCCGCGGTGTTTGCCTGCAGGACGCGGCGGTGCAGAATCGAGGCAATTCCGCCGACGATCGCTTCTGAGGTTTGCGCCGGCAGATGCTCATCGTCAGGACAGTGCGCGCGGCCCTGCTCGATCAGCGACGCGAATAGCGCGAGAGCCGAGCGTTGACGCTCGCACGCGGCGGGTCCAGCGCTCAGCATCTCGACGAGCGCCACGCGCGCTCCATCGGGATCGCGAGCTAGCGCCCCCAGCAGGCTCTCAAGCCCCAGTTGCACACGCTCGTGCCAGGGCGCGTCGCACTGAAACTGCTCCAAGGCAGCGAGCTCGACTCGCCCAATCAGATCGTCAGTCGCCTTGGAGAAGCAGTCGTGCTTGTCATGAAAGTGCTCGCTGAACACCGCCTCCTGGAGATCGGCGCTTGACAGCACTCGGCTGACGGTGGTGCGATCGTACCCGCGCTCAGCGACCGTCTCGATCATCGCGTCAAGCAGTCGCCTGCGTGGATCGGGGCGAGCGGCGGTTGCGAGGCTGCTGGCCACGGCCGTCGATGAGTCTGCGGGCTCCGATTCGGCGCCGAAGCGCCTGCTGTGCAACATGCACTCTACCTCCCAGCCGAGATCGTAGACCCAACAGCCCTGATTTGTCAAGGATGATGTGTATGGCTTGGTACCGGTGTACGCGAGGGATGGTGCGCGGTATGCAGCAAAGATGCGCGGTACGCGGCAAAAACATCCCGCCGGTTGCGATCCAATCGCGGTCTGCTCGCTCGCGATTATGAGCCGCAGTTGATCGGGTCTGCTTCGATCACTAACATCTATGCCTGTGGAGGGCGTTGAGGGAACTCACGGGGAGGAAGGGGACAGCGAGCAGGCCGCCGGCCTCGGCACGCCCGTGGGCGTGGAGGACAACGGCGAGGAGTTCCAGTACCACTCCAGTGGCGGCGATCTTGACCTGGCAGGCGAATCGACCGATCGCAACTGGTCGATCCGCTGTATGGATGTGGTCAAGCATCTGGCGGGCATCCCGGTGCTCAACGGCCTGAACGTCGCGATCCCCGACGACATGATCACGGTCGTGCTCGGCCCGTCGGGCACCGGCAAGAGTGTGCTCATCAAGCACCTGATCGGCTTGATGTTCCCCGACTCGGGCGACATCCAGGTGCTTGGGAACTCAGTTCCAACGCTGACGATGCCCAAGCTGCTCGAACTTCGTCGCAGGATCGGCGTGCTGTTCCAGGACGGCGCCCTGTTCGGCTCGATGTCGGTGTTCGACAACGTCGCGTTTCCGCTGCGCCAGCACACCGACATGTCGGAGGGACAGATCGGCGAGCGAGTACGTCAGCGCCTCACCGACGTGGGCTTGGTCGAGGCGATGGACGACTCGCCCTCGCAGCTCTCCGGCGGTATGCGCAAGCGCGCCGGGTTCGCGCGCGCGCTTGTGACCGAACCGGACGTGGTGATCTTCGACGAGCCCGACTCGGGTCTTGACCCGGTGCGCACGGCGCTTTTGTGCGAACTGATCCAGGAGATGCACGAGCTCCACGGTGGCACCTACATCGTCGTGACCCACAACATCGCCTCGGCCCGCCAGATCGGCGAATACATCGCGCTGCTATGGCGAGGGCGGATCGTGGAGGCGGGCGACGCCGAGCGCATGTTCTCCTCAGAGAATCCGTTCGTGCGCCAGTTTCTCAGCGGGTCGGCCAGTGGCCCGCTCGGCATGGACTGAGCCCGGCCGGTGGCGCCGGGCGCCTGATGGTCTGAGCCAACTGTCTGTTGCGAGGAGCTGACCGTATGCGAACATATGTTCGTCTATGGTCGTGTGCGTTCACATACCTCGCTTCGCGCTGACGGTTGCCGGCGGCGGCGCGCAGGTGTTGGCGGGCAAAGCGCTTGCGCTGGCTCCGATGGCAGGCGCGGAGTTACGCGTGGGAGAGGTGTCGGGGGCCGCTGAGGCATATGGAGTGAGCGCCGAGATGACCCTCGGGGAGGCGCTTGCACGCTGTCCGGGGCTCGAGCTCGTGCCGGCCGATCCCCTCATGGTGGCTGAAGCATGGGAGGGAGTCGTGTGTGTGCTCGAGGGAATCGGCGCGGCGGTTGAGCCTGCGTGCGAGGGACTCGCCTATTTCGATGGGGACGGGTTGCGCGGAATGCACGGCTCGGATGCGAACACCCTCGCGGCTACGCGTCGCGCGCTCGGAAGGCCGGTGCGGATCGGTGTGGGACCGACGCGCTTCTGCGCGCTGGCCGCTGCGCTGGAGACGAGCACCCGTCGTACGAAGGTCATAGATGAGCGTGCAATGAACCGCTATCTGGCACTTCAGCCGGTGGAGCTGCTTGGCTTTCGCGAGCAGACCGCGGCGCTGGTGAAGCCGCTTCGGCGATTTGGCGTGCGCACGCTGGGGGAGCTGCGGAGCCTGAGCCCCACTGCCTCGGCCTCCCGCGATGTGCTGGCTGACCGTTTTGGCGAGCCGGGTGTTCTTGCCTATCGTCTGGCCGGCGGTGAGGACGGACCGCTCGTGCCTCGCAGCGTCGAGGAGACGCTGGAGGAGCACTTGGACGTGGGCGACGCCGGCAGCGGAGAGATGTTGCAGCGTGTGCTCGGTGTGCTCGTCGATCGATTGCTTGCGCGCCAGGAGCGTCGTGGCAGAACGCTGCGAGCGGTCGTGCTCTCGGCTCGGCTCGTAGGCGGCGGGACCTGGCGTGAGCGGGTGGTGTTTCGCCAGGCGCTCAGCGACGCCAGGCGCGTGGGACTGGCTTTGTCGTTGCGCTTGCCCCTGCTGCCAGCCCCCGCCGAGTCGCTGCGCCTCGGCGTGGAGCGTTTTGGTTGCACCGGTGGCGACCGATCGGAGATCGGCCAGCACACGCTGCTCGAGCAGAGCAAACAGGCACGACGGGAGCGTCTGGGGGAGGCGGTCCATCAGGTGCGCGCGGTAGCGGGAGCGGATGCCGCGCTGCGTGCCGTATGCATCGACCCTGGCTCGCGTGTGCCCGAGCGTCGCGTGGTGCTCACGCCTCTGCCGGTATGAAAGCTTCTCAGAGCACCGGTCCTCCGCGCGTGCTCGGCCCGTCCCACTCGACGGCGAGGATGAGCCCTCCACGTGCCCTGAACCTGCCCCGCGCTGCTCGCGTGACCTCACACGGGGGAGTTCCGTGCAAGGTCAACGGTGAGCGGGTGGAGGCGGTGCGCGAGTCGTGGTTGGTGGAGGACCGCTGGTGGGCGGAGCAGCCTCTGCGCCGTCGCTACTGGGAGCTTGTGAGCGTGCGCGGACGCAACCTAATCGTGTTCCATGACCTGTGCGCGGGTGGCTGGTTCACTCAGCGTTCCTGAGAGGGTTCGCGGGGTTCACGGATGAAATCCTCCTCGCCCGGCACGCCGCCATATGTCGAGCTGCATTGCCACTCGGCCTACTCGTTCCTGGACGGGGTGTCGCTACCGGAGGAGCTGGCCCGCGGCGCGGCCGAGCTCGGGCACGCCGCGCTGGCGCTCACAGACCACAACTCGGTGTCCGGCTCGATGGAGCTTGCCCAGGCGGCCAAGGACGCCGGCGTGCGAGCGATCCATGGCGCGGAGCTCGATCTGGACGACGGGCGCCATCTGACGCTGCTCGTGCGCGACGCGTGCGGTTGGAGGAACCTGTGCCGGATCCTCACGCACGCTCATGCCGGCACGCGCGAGGGCAGTGGACGCGAGCGCACAGAGCCATCGGTGGCGCTCCAGACAGTGCTGGACCATGCCGAGGGGATCGTGTGCCTGACGGGCTGCGCCGAGCACGGCGTGCATGAGCGCTCGACCGCGCGTCGACTGCTCGATGCGTTTGGGCCGCAGGGTCTGCGGGTGGAGCTGCAGCGTCCCTACGCCCGCCATGACCGCGCCCGCAACCGGGCGCTCGCGGTGCTCGCCCGCGAACTGGGGGTGCAGTGCGTGGCCACCGGTAACGTGCATGCCCACGCACGCTCGCGCGCCGAGCTGCAGGATGCCTTTGTGGCGCTGCGCAATCGCATGACGCTCGACGCCTCAGAGCCGTTGCGCCGCGGCAACCACACACACGTGATGAGCACCCCGCAGGCGATGGCCGGTCGCTTTGCAGACCATCCCGAGGCGGTGCGCGAGACGTTGCGATTGGCCGAGCAGTTGCGCTTCGATTTGACGACCGACCTCGGCTACCGCTACCCGGGGTCCGAGGAGGAGAGCGCTCCTCGACGCTTGGCCGAGTTGTGCTGGGCTCGCCTGGAGGATCGCTACAGCCCGGCGGCCCCGCGCCTGCGCTCGGGCGAGCAGGCGAGCGGGGTGGGGGCGAGCGGTCAAGCAGTCGGCCAGGTCACGCGTAGCGTTCGTGCGGAGGCCGAGGTGCGCCTGGGGGAGGAGCTGCGCGTGATCGACCGGCTCGACCTGGCCGGCTTCTTCCTGTTGCACCACGACATGCTCGAGCTTGCGCGTGAAGTGGCGGTGCAGGTGCGGGGAGCAGACACGGCACGCTCACTGTTGGCTCCCGGACGCGGGCGTGGCTCATCGGTGTCCTCGATCGTGTGCTACCTCACGGGCCTCTCACACATCGACCCGATCGCAAACGGGTTGTTGCTGGGGCGCTTCCTGCATGAAGACCTGCATGGGCTGCCCGACATCGACCTGGACTTCCCGCGCGACATTCGCGAGGTCCTGATCCCGCGTGTGCACGAGCGCTACGGGCGCGACCACGCCGCGCTTGTGGCCGCCTTTCCGACGTTTCGCGTCCGTGGGGCGATTCGCGAGCTGGGCAAGGTGCTGGGCTTGCCCGCCGGTGAGATCGAGCGCATGGCGCGCACGGCCGACCACAGGACGGATGTGGAGCACGACATCGCCGCCGAGGCGCCCTCCACGCGCTGGAGTTGGCTTGCGCGACTGGTGGAAGAGGCCCACCGGCTGCCCCGTCATCTCTCCCAGCACTCCGGTGGGATGGTGGTGTCCACGAGACCCTTGATCGACTGTTGCCCGGTGGTGCCATCGGCGATGGAAGGCAGGCAGATGGTCCAATGGGACAAGGATTCCTGTGCTGATGCCGGCTTTCTGAAGATCGACCTGCTCGGGCTCGGGATGCTCTCGGCTGTGGAACGCTGCGTCGAGGAGATCGCAAGCGCGCGTGGGGAGCGCATCGACCTCTCGCGTATCCCATTTGACGATCCCGACACGTTCAAATCGATCCGTGCGGCTGACACCGTGGGCGTGTTCCAGATCGAGAGCCGCGCGCAGATGCAATCGCTGCGCCGCACACTGCCGAGGGACCTCGATGATTTGACCGTACAGGTTGCGATCGTGCGCCCCGGACCGATTCAGGGCGGTGCGATCAACCCATACATCGAGCGGCGCGATCGCCTCCGCGAGAGCCCCGACTACCAGATCCCCTATGTGCACCCATCGCTCGAGCCGGTGCTCGAGGGCACGCTCGGCACGATCATCTTCCAGGACCAGGTGATGCAGGTGGCGGAGGCGTTCGCGGGCTTCACGCCGGGTGAGGCCGAAGGATTGCGTCGCGCGATGAGTCGCAAGCGCTCCGAGGAGGCGATGCGGCGCCAGCGGGAGGGCTTCATCGCCGGCGCCCTGCGACACGTGGGCGCCGATGAGCAGACGGCGCAGCGGGTGTGGGAGATGGTGGAGGGCTTCGCCGGCTTCGGCTTCCCCAAGGCCCACGCCGCCGCCTTTGGCCTGCTGGCCTATCAGTCGACGTGGCTGCGCGTCCACTATGGGCCCGAGTTCCTATGCGCGCTGCTCAATGAGCAGCCGATGGGCTTCTATGCCCCCGACAGTCTCGTGCATGAGGCGCAGCGACGGGGGATAACGGTGTTGGGGCTCGACGTGAACGCCTCACAGGTGCAGTGCACGGTGGAGAAGCTCGATTCCGGCCCAGGGCAGAGCGCATCGTGCGAGACCTCGCCGGCAAGCAAGGACGCGGCGACCGCCGGGCTGGGTGTTCGCATTGGCTTGGGCTACGTCAAGGGTGCTGTCGTCGAGGAGGTGCGCGAGCTCGTGGCCGAGCGCCGGCGCGGCGGTCCGTTCGGCGATCTGGGCGAACTTGCCGCGCGGGCAGCGACGCGTCGCGACACGCTCGAGCAGCTCGCATGGACGGGCGCCTGCGACAGTCTCGTGGACGGCGGTCCAGCGACTGAGGAGAGCCGCTCGCCTGACGCGCGCAGACGCCTTGCGCTGTGGCAGTTGGGAATTGCCTCTCGCGGTGAGGCCATCGGCGATGCGGTGCAACTGGCCCTGCCGATCGAGCTGCCCCAGGCGCCTCGGCTGCGACCGCTCGATCGCTGGCAGCAGGTGCTCGCCGACTATGCCACCAGCGGGGTGACGGTCGAGGATCACGTGATGGCGGTTCTGCGTCCGCGTCTTTCCATCCCCATGCTTGCCACCAGCGCTCAGCTGGCTCGTCTGCCGCACGGCTGCTCGGTGGCAGTGGCCGGAATGGTGATCGCCCGTCAGCGACCCGGCACTGCGAAGGGGACGATGTTTCTGTTGTTCGAGGACGAGTGGGGCACCGTCAACCTGATCGTGCCGGGTGTCGTGTATGAGCGCCACCGCGGGCTCGCTCGCGCCGAGCCGTTGCTGCTGGCCCGCGGTCGCCTGGAGCGCTCGCCCTCGGGCGTGCTCAATGTGCTCGTAGGTGAGCTGGTCACGCTCGAACGTTTCCTTGCGCAGCCCGAGCAAGAGACCGTCAGTGTCGACGCTTCGGCACGTGTCAGGCGTCTACCGGGTGCCGATGGAGTCGGGCAGACCGACGAGGCGCAGGACGGGGCCGAGGCGCAGGACGGGGCCGAGGGGAAGGACGGCGCTGAGATGGCGGCCAACATGCGAGCTGTCGCACCACCTATCCAGAGCTTTGCCTCGGGCAGACGACGGTAGTGGTCGAGTCGAGCAGACGCTAAAAATTGCTCGCAGTGGGTACTGTGCTTTGCGTGAACTACCGCAAGCTCGGCTCCAGCGGCATCGATGTCTCGGAGGTCAGCCTCGGCTCGTGGCTGACTTACTCCGGCGGAGTGGCGCGCGAGCAGGCCGAGGCGTGCGT
This sequence comes from uncultured Solirubrobacterales bacterium, assembly GCA_963715765.1. Taxonomy (GTDB): domain Bacteria; phylum Actinomycetota; class Thermoleophilia; order Solirubrobacterales; family Solirubrobacteraceae; genus Palsa-744. The sequence goes on along the minus strand of OY970270.1, from coordinate 737,258 downwards.
GCGCACGGCCTTCGAGGAGGGCATCAACTTCATCGACACCGCCAATGTCTACGGACGCGGTGCCGCCGAGTCGCTGCTCGGCGAGGTATTGGCGGGCTATGACCGCTCCTCCTACGTGCTCGCGACGAAGGTCTACTTCCAGATGTCCGACACCGACAGGGGCCTCTCGGCCGCGCAGATCCACAAGCAGATCGACGCCTCCCTCGAGCGTCTGCGCACCGACTACGTCGACCTCTATCAGTGCCATCGCTACGACGAGGACACGCCGCTTCAGGAGACGATGCAGGCACTCACCGAAGTGGTCGAAGCCGGCAAGGCCCGACACATCGGCTTCAGCGAGTGGCCGGCCGAGAAGATCGAGGAGTCGCTCGCGCTGCCTGGCGTAGCGCGATGGGTGTCAAGTCAGCCCCAGTACTCGATGCTGTGGCGCGCGCCCGAGGCAGAGGTGATCCCGCTGTGCGAACGCGAGGACATCTCCCAGATCGTGTGGTCGCCGCTGGGCCAAGGAGTGCTCACCGGCAAGTATCGTCCCGGCGAGCAGCCGCCCGCGGACTCGCGAGCTGCCAGCGACAGCATGAGCGACTTCATCGGCCAGCTGATGCAGGACCCAGTGCTCGAAGCGGTACAGCGCCTGCGGCCGGTCGCCGAGGGGGCAGGTCTCACGATGGCCCAGCTGGCGCTCGCCTGGGTGTTGCGCCAACCGAACCTCGCCTCTGCGATCGTGGGCGCCAGCAAGCCCGAGCAGGTGCGCGCGAACGCGTCTGCTTCGGGAATAACGCTCGACGCCCCAACGCTCGCCGCGGTGGACGAGGCGTTGGGCGACGTCGTCGTTCGCTGATTTACGCCTGCTTCACCGCCGACACCTCCACAAGGATCTTGACCTTGTCGCTGACCACCACATTGCCCGACCCCAGCGCGGCGTTGAACTTCATGCCGTAGTCCCCGCGGCTGATCTGGGTGCTGGCTGAGACGCCGACGCGGTCATTGCCCTGTGGGTCGGTCTCGGCGCCCTCGAACTCGGCCTTCAGCGTGACGCTGTTGGTGACACCGTGGATCGTGAGGTCAGCGTCGATCTCGAACTCGTCCTCCCCGAGCGGGCGGATCGCGGTCGACTCGAAGGTGATCTGGGGAAAGCTCTCGACCTCGAAGAAGTCGGCGGAGCGCAGATGCTCGTCGCGCTGGGGCTCGCGCGTGTCGACGCTTGCGACCTCGACGGTTCCGTAGGCGCGGGCGCCGGAGTCGCTGACCTCGAGTGTGCCCTCGAATGCTTTGAACTGCCCCTTGACGGTTGCGATGCCGAGGTGCTTGACGTGGAACTCGACGCTCGAGTGGATCGGATCGACCTTCCACGTGCCGGTGGGCAGCGGTGTGGTGCTGGCGGATGCGGTGGCGGTGGTTGTGTCGGACATCGGAGCTCCTTTATGGGTTTTCGGTAGCGACCGGACGCGGCGAATGAAGCACGTCCGTGCAAGTGGATAGCCACTCAAGACAGAGTTATAACACGATGCTTGCACACGCAACTATATATATAATGGCTGTTTGCGATGAGCACCAAGATCTGCCGCGCGGTGTTCGCGCCCGGCAGACGCCCCTCGAGGTAGGACAATGGGCGGATGAGCCATGCGAAGCTGATCCTGTTCGACATCGACGGAACCCTGATCGACACGGGCGGCGCCGGCGCGCGCAGCTGGGCATGGGCGTTCGAGCGCCAGTTCGACACAAAGGTCGACATCGCCGAACACTCCACCGCGGGGATGACCGATCCGGCGATCGGGCGCGTCACGTTCAAGGAGGTGATGGAACGCGAGCCGACGAGCGCTGAGCTCACGCGGCTGATGGCCAGCTACCAGGCCGTGCTGCCCGATTTCGTGGCCTCCTCGGAGGACTATCGCGTGCTCGACGGCGTGCAGAGCCTGCTCGAAGACCTCACCGACGCCGGTGTCGCCCTTGGGTTGACGACGGGCGGGCTGGAAGCTGCGGCTCACGCCAAGCTCGGGCGTGGCCAGTTGAACCATTTCTTTCTCGTCGGTGGCTACGGCTCGGACTCCGAGGATCGCGTGGTGCTCACACGCGCGGCGGTGGAGCGTGGAGAGCGGCTGCTCGGCCATAGGCTCGATCTCAGCGAGGTGTTCGTCGTCGGCGACACGCCGCTTGACATCGCCGCCGCCAAGGGGGTTGGCGCGGTGTCGGTCGGGGTGGCGAGTGGGCGCTATGACGTCGCGGAACTCGAGGCTGCCGACCCGGATCACGTATTGGCGTCGCTCGCCGACCCGTTCCCCGCTGGGCCCGGCTGAAGACAGGAGTTCGCGCCGGGTCAGCGTTTAATGTTCGGAGGCTGTGGATAGCGCGACCGACACGCAGACCGAGAGTGCCCTGTCAGTCGCGCAGGTCGCCGGTCGCATCGGTGGAGCGCTGCGAGCGCTGGGGGATGGCTGGATCGAGGGGGAGGTCACGCAGGTCAGCGTGCACCGCTCCTCGGGTCACGTCTATCTGACGCTTGCCGACGAGTCCGCGAGCCTGGACGCGTGCATCTGGAAGGGGCGTGTTGCGCGCTGCTCGCCGCTGCCGGCCCAGGGCGATTTGGTTCAAGCGCACTACGAGCGCGTTGACTTCTACGCGCCTCGCGGTGCCACCAAGCTGATCGTCGACCGCGTTCGCCCGACGGGCGAGGGAGAGCTGCTGCGCCGTCGCGCCGAGACGCTGCAAGCGCCTGCAGGCCGACGGACTGTGCGACCCCGACAGGCGCAAGCCGCTGCTCGCGTTCCCGCGGCGCGTCGGCGTGATCGCCGCGCTGGACGATGCCAACATCGACGTGATCCAGGCACTGCGCCGGCGCTTTCCGCCACAGGACATCGTTTTCTGTGCGGCCTCGGTGCAGGGAGTGCACGCGGTTGGCTCGGTGATCGACGCGCTCGGACGCCTGCAGGCCGTCGATGGTGTCGACGTGATCGTGCTCGCACGCGGCGGTGGCTCGACCGCCGACCTATTGGCCTTCGATGACGAGCGCCTGTGCCGGGCAATCTTTGCCTGTGCGGTGCCGGTGATAACGAGCATCGGGCATACCAAGGACCGTCCCAACTGCGATCACGTGGCGGCCGCCTACGCGCCCGTCCCCGCGAAGGCGGCTGAGCTTGCGATCCGCCATTCGGCCGTCGAACTACTCGAGGAGCTCGATCGTCACCGCACGGCGCTCGTGCGCGTGTTCGATCGTCCACGCGCGATGGTGCAGCAAATGGGGGAGCTGCTGCACAGCTCGCGCACGCGTGTCACGCGCAAGCGTCTGGATCTGATCGCCGCCCTTGATCGTCGCTCGGCCGAAGCGATCCGCGAACTGCGCCGGCGCGTGGTCACCCAGCGCCAGGCCGTCGACCGCGATGCGAGCAGGCTCGGTCCCGCCGCCGAGCGTCTGCTCGCACGGCAAGCGGAGCGCGTGAGAGCGTTCGGTGCGGTCATCGACGCGAAGGACTTCCGTCGGCGCGGCTGGGTGATGGCCACCAAGCCGGTGGCGCTCCAGTCAGAAGCATCGCCGAGCTACATCCGGCCGAGACCCTTTCTTTGAGCTTCGCAGACGGCGAGGCCGACGCCACGATCACCGAAATCAAACGAGGAGAGCACCCATGAGCGACGCTGCACAGTCGCAGGCGATCATGTTCGAGCCGACCGACGAGGAGGAGCTGCGCGCTGGTCGGGGAGGACCCGAGCGGATCAGTTTCGAGCAGGGCTACGAGGAGCTGAAGGGGATCGTCAGCCGCCTTGACGATCCTGAGCTGCCCGTGCACGAGATGTTCGAGGGCTTTCGCCGTGGCAAGGGCCTGGAGAAGGCTTTGCGCGCCTACTTGCAGGAGCGCGAGGGCGAGCTGGCCGAGCTGGAGGAGGGCAACAACCTGCCCGAGTTCGAGATCGCCTCGCCCTCCGGTGGTCCAGTGGCAGACTGACGCGCCACCCAAGTACCCCAACTTCGTCAACGTCATTGCACGATCGGCGAGGTCGCTGAGGCAGCCAGTGCTAGCGCGGTTGCACCACGAGCGCCTGGGTGGCCAGACCGAGCGGCCCAAGTTCGTCGTGCAGCACACTCTCGGCCCATCCGATCCCGCCGGGATGAAGCAGCGTGCGGGCATCGAGTGCGACCCACTCGCCCACGGGTCGACGGTCAAGCGAGATCGTCAAGTCGGCGTTGATGAACAGGTATTGGTCGAACGGCAGCACCGTTGCCACCCCATTGCCGAAATCTGAAGTGGCCACAACACGCGCAAGCGGGGTTAGCGGCTCCTCCGGCGATAGCGGATAGCGCAGTCGCATCCAAACCGTCGCCGCGCCGCTGGGCACATGCCCGGCGGCGCTCTGCTGGGAGGACCGCTCGCCCGCCGTCTCGTTCTCGGGCAGATCGGGCTTGTCCGGTGTGCCGGGCTCGGGTAATCCACCGACCAGCGGCCTCCCTTGCAGGAAACGCATCTCCATCGCAGTCGCGGCAAAGCTTTTGCGCTCAACGTCGTCGAGCGCAAAATGGACCGGCTCGCCGTCGGACGCTGGCGCGATCGTGCGCGGGCGCGCCGCCTCGACCTGCGCCAGTGCCAGCTCTGGCAACTCATCGGGCGACGGCACCAGTCGCAACGCGCCGGCGCGACACACCGTCACGCCGTCGGCGCTCAACTCCGCCTCGAGCGCCTGCACGCGACGGCCGGGGCGCGAGATGCGCGTGCTCAGCTGTAGCGGCGCCATCGGCACCGGACGCAGGAATTCAAAAGACAAACGCGCAAACGGCAGCTCCTCGCCAGGCTGCATTCGCTCGAATGCAGCCGCGATCAGCGCGGCCGGCGCGCCGCCGTGCAGAGCACGCGGATCCCACGGGCCGCGCGCGTGCTCGGTTGGCATGAAACTGTCCCCTTCGGGGACGAAGATGCTCTCGTCCATGGCAGGGGATCGTATTCGCGTGCCCCCGCCGGCGCTCTCACCGCCGGTCTGCCCCGCCTCGCGGTCCGCATGTCGCGCGGGTATCGCTCACGCCGGTAGCTGCGCCGCGAAGTCGGCGAGCTTGTCCGGGTCGCGCAACGGCGCACCGTGGCCGAAGAGCGCAAGCTCAGGACGCAGCGCCGCGACCCTGCGGATCGAAGCCCGGTTGCGCACCGAGTCGACGTTGAACAGCGCCGGCGGCTCGTGCAGTCCCGGCAGGCCGGTCATCAGGTTCATGTTGTTGAGCACATCCCCGAGGATCAGCACGCGGTCGCGCTCGCGCCAGAAGGACACCTCGCCGCGCGTATGCCCAGGAGTGTCGAGGACCGTGAACCCGCCCACCTCATCGCCCTCGCGCAGCGCGCGTGAGACGGGATGTGGGGGACCCACCCAATAGCGTTCCTGCAGGCGTTTTAGCCATGCGGGCGCCTTCTTGCCGACGACGCTTCCGGCGGTCTCCATCGCCGGCACGTCGTCCTGGCCCACCCACAATGGGATGCCCAGACGCTCGCAAACGACGTGGCTGCATCCCTGATGGTCGGGGTGCACGTGCGTGAGCGCGTGCGCCGTCAACTTCCGCCCGGCAATCTGTTTGAAGATGCGCTTCTCGGCTTGGCGGGTGGCCGAGTCGATCAACACCTCGCCCGCCAAGTACACGTTGATCGCGTTTGGTGGGAAGCCCTTCAACATGTACACGTCCTCGGCAAGCTGCTTCATCGCATCTCCCTCCTGCGGTTGGTTGTCACACCAGAGGTAAAGGTGTGTCGCGCTTTCAGTCGCGCGATTGCTCCCAGGAGAAACCGCGCACCGCGAAGTAAACACCGAACACGGCCCACAGCGCGATCACAGCGAGCGCGGACAGGTTGTCGCTGAGCCCCTTGCCGGTCACCATCGCGCTGGAGATACCGTCGATCAACGGCTTCAATGGCAGCGCTTCGGCGATGTTGCGCACGAACGCGGGCGCGCTTTTGCTGTCGAACACGTAGAACGACACGAACACCACCGGCAGGAAGATCGCGTTGACATACGCCGCGGTGGACTCGAAGTTGGGGATCGCGTGTGCAAACGCCACTCCGAGCGCGGCAAAGCACACCACGCCCACCACCACGAACACAACCAGCTCGATCCAGTGAAGTGGCCAGCCGATCCCGAAGAACAGCTTGCCGGCGATGGTGATGATCGCGATTTGCACTGCCGTGTTCGTGACGGCGTTGGCGGCCACTCCGCCGAAGTAGGAGATCGTCGGCAGCGGTGTGCCGCGGATGCGCTTGAGTACCCCCCGCTCGCGCAGGAACACGATGTTGTACGCGAGCGCGGTGAAGGTGGTCGACATGACGCTCATGCCGGCGATTGCGGGAACCAGCAGGTTGAGGTCGTGCTGTTTGCCGTGCAGGATGATCCCCCCGGCGAGGAGGAACAGCAGCGGCAGCGCGAAGTTGAAGAACGCCGCGCTGGGATTGCGCCAGAACATGTGTCGCTCAAGCCGGTACTGGCGCCAGCCGAGCACCATCGCGTCAGACATTGCTCGTCTCCTGGGGCTCCGCGTTGGCCATCGTCTGTGCTTGGGAGTCGGGCGTGGCTCCGCGCTCGCCGTCGGGCGCCTCGAGCTCGCTCTCGGCGGTCAGCTCCAGATATACATCCTCGAGTGTCGGGCGACCCACGCTCAACTCCTCGAGGCGCTCACCGCGAGCGAGTGCCTCGTTTGTCAGCTCGTTCAGCAGGCCGGTGGGATTATCGGTCTCGTGCTCGACGAGCACTCCCGTCCGATCACGGTATGCAACGCGATAGTGAGCTGCGCCCACGCTCAGATCGCCTGTGCCCTTTAGGGTGCGCGGTGGGCCGATCGCAAGCACCCGTCCGTCCTTGACGATCGCCACCCTGTCAGCCAGCGCTTGAGCCTCATCGAGATAGTGGGTCGTCAGCAGGATCGTCTTGCCGAGCTCGCGCAGCGAGCGGATTGTCTCCCAGGCGGCGCGCCTTGCCTGCGGGTCGAAGCCGGTGGTGGGCTCGTCGAGGAAGATCAGCTCGGGATCGCCCACCAATGCCAAAGCGAAGTCCAGTCGCCGCAGCTGTCCGCCGGAGAGCTTGCGTGTGCGCACATCCGCCTTCTCCTGAAGGCCCATCAGGCTCAGCACCTCCTCGACATCGCGCGGGTGCGGATAGAAGCCGGCCCAGTGGCGCAACGCCTCGCGCGGGGTCAGGTGGCTGTAGATGCCGCTGCTCTGCAGCACGATCCCGATGCGCTTGCGCAATGCCAGCTCACGTGCGGCGGGATCGTGGCCGAGCACCGACACCTCGCCTGAGCTGCGCGCGCGGAAGCCCTCCAGGATCTCCACCGTGGTGGTCTTACCCGCGCCGTTTGGGCCGAGCAGCCCGAACACTTCGCCTGTTGCTACCGAGATGTCGATGCCCCTCACGGCCTCGAACTCGCCGTAGCGCTTGTGCAGGTCGTGGACCTGGATCGCCGGCTCGGCTGTCACCAATGCACGCCCCGCATCAGGTTCGCCATTGCCAGCTGCTCCAGCGATGCCCGCTCGTCCGTGCCCTTCTCGCCGCGCGAGGCGGCCGAGTCGGGGAACACCCGGTAGGCGAGGTGCAGAATGCGATCGACCACGCCAGGGGCGAGTGCGTAGAGAACCTCGCCGGTCGTCCCGAGGGTGGTGCCCATGTGCTTCGGGCGCGTGCGCAGCGACTCGCAGATCATGTCCGCCGCCTCCTCGGGAGTGATCGTGGGAAATGCGTCATACAGTTTCGTCGGCGCGATCATCGGCGTGCGCACCAGCGGCATGTGGATCGTGGTGAACGTCACGCCGTCGCCTATCACCTCCGAGGCGACCACGCGTGTGAACGCGTCGAGCGCTGCCTTCGATGCCACATACGCGGAGAAGCGCGGCGGGTTGGTCTGGACCCCGATCGAGGAGATGTTCACGATGTGGCCGAAGCCGCGTGCGCGCATCTGCGGCAGTAGCCCGATGATCAGCTTCACCGCGCCGAAGTAATTGAGCTGCATCGTGCGTTCGAAGTCGTGAAAGCGCTCGTAGCTGAGTGCGATCGAGCGACGGATCGAGCGCCCCGCGTTGTTGACGAGCATGTCGACGTTGCGATGGTCGTCTTTGACGCGCTCGATCAGCCGGTCGATCTCATCCATCTCGGAGATGTCGGTCGCATACACATACGCCACCCCTCCCGCCGCCACGATCTCCGCGCGCAGCTCCTCCAGCTTCTCCACGTTGCGCGCCACCAGTAGGGGAATGCCGCCCGCAGCCGCCACCTTGATCGCCGTCGCCCGGCCGATGCCCGAGGAAGCGCCGGTGATCAGCACGCGCTTCTCGCGCACTGCCTGCCCGAGCGTGCGTCCGCGGCTGATGCTCGGGTCCATCTCGCGCTCCCAGTAGTCCCACAGCTGCACCGCGTACTCGCGCAGCGCCGGTGGATGCTCGAACTCAGAGCCCGCCAGCGCACGCTCCGCTTGGCGCGTGTTGAACGTCGGCACCAGCTCGATGTGCTCCAGCACCTCCCTGGGGATCCCAAGCTCGCGCAACGTCAACCGCCGCGCCTGGCGCAATGGGGGCACACGCATCGCGAGCGACAGCGGTGTGGAGGGCACCGCGTTCAGCACGCGTTTGTCGATGCTCACGGCAAAGCGCGGAGCGTGCGCGGCGGCCGCGATGTCGTTCATCGCCTCATCCACGCGCTGCCCGCCGGGATAGGTGAGATGGAACGCCCTCCCGTCGAGGTGCGGGCGGTGGGCGATGTGGTCGAGCGCGCCCGCCACCCAGTCCACCGGCACGATGTTCGTCTTACCGAGGTCCAGCCCCACCAATGGCATCCACTGCGGCACGAACTGGCGCATCCGCTGGATCGCCTTGAAGAAGTAGTAGGGACCGTCGATCTTGTCCATCTCGCCGGTCCTTGAGTCGCCCACCACGACCCCCGGTCGATACACCCGCCATGGCACCAGCTCCTGCTCGCGCACCGCGCGCTCGGCCTCGAACTTGGTGGCGTGATAGGACGATGGCAACCGCTGGCCCTCGTCGAAGAAGTCCTCGCTGAACTCGCCCTTGTAGGCGCCGGCCACCGCGATCGAGGACACGTGGTGCAGGCGTCCCGCTCGCAGCGCCCCCGCGAGTTCGATCGCGTGGTTTGTGCCGCCCACGTTGACCGCCGTGTCCAACTCAACGGGTGCTGTCATGTCATACACCGCGGCGAGATGGAAAAAGTGCTCGACCGTCCCATCCAGCTCCGTGACCTGCTCGTCGCCCAGTCCCAGCAACGGCTGGCGCAGGTCCCCGACGACCGGGTGCACGCGCCTGCTGACGGTCGCCTCGGAGACCCTTTCCCAGCGCTCGATCAGCTCGTCGAGTCGTCCGAGCGAATCTTCGCGCACGAGAATGTTGATCTTGCCTTTGCGTTCCAGTAGACGCTCCACCAGCCGGCGGCCGATGAAGCCCGTTGCTCCTGTCACGAAATAGGCCATGGCGTCTCCTCGAAGTCGATCAGTCGAGGATAAGCCCTGGCCCGCTTCCGCGAAGCCCTGGCTCCTCTACGCGCCCGCTCCGGCTCCGCCGCGGCCCTCGCCCGAGGCGAACCGTTGCGCGCCATTGACAGCGTCGAGATACGTCTCGGGCCCGGCCTGGGACTCCAGCGCGAGGCCCTCCTGGAGCGTCATCCCAAGCCCCTCGATCGCGGCACGACGGTCGGCGAGCATCGTGCTCTGGGGAAAGCGCGCGAGATTGTTGGCAAGCTCGACCGCCCGCTGCAGGTGCGCGCTCTCCGCGACAATCTCGGTGAGCATCCCCATCGCATGCGCCTCGCCTACGTCGATGATGCGTCCCGTCAGGATCAGGTCCAGCGCGCGCCCCAGCCCGACGATGCGGGGCAAGCGCTGTGTGCCACCGTCGATCAACGGCACGCCCCAGCGGCGCTCGGGGTAGCCGAACTTCGAGCCCTCGGTGGCGATCCGCAGGTCACACCACAGCGCCAGCTCCAGGCCACCGGCGAGAGCGAATCCGGAGATCGCGGCGATCGTCGGCTTGGAGGGCGTCAGCCGTGTGAAGCCCATCGGGCCCTGCGGGGACATCAGCCGCCCGCCGAGCGTGTCGATCGCCTTCAGGTCTGCCCCGGCGCAAAACGCCACCCCACCGGCGCCCGTGAGCACCATCGCGCGTGCATCCTCTTCGCTCTCGAAGCGCTCGAGCGCCGCCTGCAACGCCTCGGCCGTGGGTCCGTCCACGGCGTTGCGTCGCTCCGGACGCTCGATACTCACCACGGCGGCCGCGCCGTCGCGCTCGTAGCGGACGGGCTCAGAGCTCGCTGCGTCAGGGTCGGGCGCTGCGTTTGAGCCGTGTCCGTCAGGCTCGCTCATCGATCCTCCGCGAAGCGGGGGGCTACCAACCGCCGCGCCAGCGCGCGTCGCCGAGTTGCGCTTTCGCGGCCGCTTTGCGCGCCTCTTTGCGCTTATCAAGACGCCACTGCAACAGGCTCATCAGCAGCACGAACGTCGGGAAGAAGATGATCAGGATGAAGCCGGCTTTGGTGATCACCTTGTCGTTGGTCGCACCGTAGAAGCCGCGCCCGTCGTTGTACGCGAACGCCGCGGGGGCGAGCAGGAGCAGCAACAGCGTCGATGTGAACAGGGTGGCGAGCAGCCGGCGCATTCGGTCGCGAATCTTATATCAGCGGGTCCCTACCATCCTTCACGTGGCCCTCCTGATCGCCTCCGACCTGCGCAAGGACATTGCCGGCAAGCCGCTGCTCGGCGGCGTGTCGTTCAAGCTCGAGCGCCGCGAACGCCTCACGATCGCCGGTCGCAACGGCGCCGGCAAGACCACGCTGCTGCGCATGATCGCCGGTGAGGAGCGGATCGACCGCGGCGAGCTGAGCGTCGCCAAGGGAGTGCGAATCGCGCTGCACGACCAGCGCCCCCCGCGGGACCGCGGGATGTCGTTGCGCGACTACGTGCTGTCGGGCTGCGTGGATGAGCTGGCCGTCGAGCGGGAGCTCTCAAAGCTCGAGGGCGAGATGGCCGCGGGAGCAAGCGATGAGGGTCTGTTCGACCGCTACGCTCGCGCCCAAGCCCGTCTGGAGTCCTACGGCGGGTATCTGTGGCGTGATCGCGCCACCGTCATGACGCATGGCCTGGGGTTCTCAGACGCCGATCTCGACCGCGGCCTCGACACCTTCTCGGGCGGTCAGCTCACACGCGCCTCGCTCGCTCGCGCGCTCGCCACCAGCGCCGATGTGCTGTTGCTCGACGAGCCCACCAACCATCTCGACATCGAGTCGCTGGAGTGGCTCGAGCAGACGCTCGTCGAGCTCGACGCTGCCGTGATGCTCGTCGCCCACGACCGCTGGTTCCTGGAGGCCGTCGGCACCGCGGTGCTCGAGCTCTACGGCGGGGCGGGCGGGGTTTCATCTCGCTCGCGCTTCTTCGCCGGCAGCTGGCACGCCTGGCGGCGCGAGCAGGCCGCGCGGGAGATCGCGCTTGGCAAGGCGATCGACAAGCAAGAGGCTGAGATCGCACGCATGGAGCGCTTCGTGGAGCGCTTCCGCGCAAAGGCCACCAAGGCACGCCAGGCGCAGTCGCGCGTCAAGCAGCTCGCCAAGATCGAGCGCATCGAGCGCGATCCTCGGGACGCGGCAACGCTCGAGTTCAATTTCAAGGCGCCTGAGCGTAGCGGCCGGGTGATCTTCGAGCTACAGGATGGACGTGTGCAGATCGACGGAGCCGGCGCGGACGGAGGGCCGCTCGTGTTGCTCGACCACGGGGAGCTGTGGCTGGAGCGTGGTGAGCACGTGTCCCTGGTGGGCCCCAACGGGGCCGGCAAGACCACCTTGATCGAAACGCTCGCGGGACGGCGCTCGCTCGGCGCCGGCAAGCTCTCCACCGGCCACAACGTGACGGTCGGCTACCTCTCCCAGCACGCCGAGGAGCTGGGGGCAGGCGGCCCCCCCGGCCAAAGCGTGGTGGAGGCCGCGGCGCGTGCCACCAGCCTCACCCCGGGCAAGGCACGGGCGCTGCTCGGGCGCTTCCTGTTCTCCGGGGAGGACGCCGACAAGCCACTGGAAGGGCTCTCCGGGGGAGAGCGTCGCAGGCTGTCGCTGGCGATCCTGATGAACGGCACCCCCAACCCTCCCAACGTGCTCATCCTCGACGAGCCCACCAATCATCTCGACATCGAGAGCCGCGAGGCGTTGGAGGACGCGCTGAGCTCATTCGATGGTGCGCTGCTGCTCGTCTCTCACGACCGTGCGCTGCTCGACGCTGTCGGTACCCGCACGGTCGCGATCGAAGACGGCTCGCTGCGCAGCTTTCTCGGCGGCTGGCCGGAGTACGTGCGGGTGCGCGAAGAACGCGCGGCGGGTGTGCGGGCGCCGGCGTCGGCGAGGCCGACACGCGCTGCGGCCAGTGAGGAGGAGACGGCGAAGTCCGCGGCCACGGAGTCTGCGTCCAAACCGTCCGCTAGCGCTCGCAATCCCATCTCCCCGAAAGGACTGTCCGGCGCCCAGAAGGGCACCCCCCATGGGGGACACCCAGACGGGCGCAAGCAGGCAAGCAAGCCCGCGGGTCCGTCGAAGAACCGTGTGCGCGAGCAGGCCAAGGCCGAGCAGGCGGTCGAACAGGCAGAGGCGGCGCTATGCGAGCTCGAAGACGAGCTCGCTGATCCCAGCGCATGGGTGACAAAGTACGAGGCGGCCAAGTCTGAGGCCCGCCACACGGCCGCCAAGCGTGCGGTCGAGTCGGCCTACGAGCGGCTCGGCGCGCTGGTGGACTGACCGCGCCTGCGCTGGCATCGCACCACTGGATACACGACGTGTCGAGCATGACTTCCGGTCATGAGACCACGACAGCTTAAAAACAGGCACCGGGGCTCTCTGACCTGAATGACGAGTACCCCGGTGCCTGCCAACCAACCCTCGTTCCGGTCACTAGGACCGAATGGGCCTCCCGAGTATAGCGCAAAACACACGCCATGATGGAAACGTTGGATAACTTGCCAACATCAATCCGGACGTTGCGGGTTTTTGCTTTTTCATGCTCTGCCTGACCCGTCGTTTCGTGTCGTGGATAGGAGACTCGGGCACGGGTCTGCGGTGCTTGTGAGCGAGTGAGGACCCATATTCGTACACCCAGGAGACGCCGCTCGAGTGTCTCTACACTTGCACCCTGTGAATGGCGCGGCGTCATGGACAGATTGAGAATTGCGCGCAATGTCGCGATCGTCGCTCTGATCGCGGCCGCCGTCGAGTTCTTGCCAGGCGGCGGACGAGCGGCCTCGGCGTTCTCCGCGGCTCTGTGGATCGTGTTTGCCGCGGGACTCGCCTTCTTTGCCCACCGGCTCTACCGCGAACATCGCGTCACTCTGTATAGCCTTGGTGACCGCCACCGCGCACTGCTCTATGGCGCGGCCACCGTCGGCTTCGTCGCTGCGGCGGCGCAGCCGCGCATGTGGCATACGGGGTTTGGCGAGTTCGCGTGGTTCGCGCTGATCGGCATTACCGTCTATACGCTGCTCGCCGTATACCGCTACTCCCGCACGTATTGAGCAACGCCGACCAACGATGGGACGGCGATCCCGCGCAACTCGCGCCGGACAGCACAGAGCGCCGGCGAGCGAACCTCCTGACGCAACGACGCGCGCTGCCCGACAAGCCGGGCGTTTATCTGTTTCGGGACCAAGGCGGTCGCGTTATCTACGTCGGCAAGGCCAAGTCGATTCGCAAGCGTGTCGCTTCGCACTTCTCAAAGGCTCAGGTGGGTGGGCGGGGAACGTCTTCTCCCGGGCACGCCGAGATGGTCGCTGCGGTGGATGCGATCGAGTGCATAGTGGTCGCCAGTGAGGCCGAGGCGCTGCTGGCCGAGCAGAGCTTCATCAAGCAATACCGTCCTCGCTTCAACATCCGCCTGCGCGACGACAAGTCCTACCCGTTCATCGCCATATCGCTCGACGAGGAATATCCGCGCGTCTATTTCACCCGCGAGCGCCACCGCTCGGGACGCGCCTACTTCGGCCCCTACTCGAGCGCCAAGCGCGTGCGCTCGACGCTCGAGGTGCTTGCCAAGGTGTTCATGTATCGCTCCTGCACCGGCTCCGAGCCGGGGAGGCGCAGCGGTAACCCGTGCCTGGACTACTACATCAAGCGCTGCGAGGCGCCATGTGTGGGCTATGTCTCACGGGAGGATTACCGCCACAGCATCGATGGCGTGATCGACTTCCTATCCGGACGCTTCGGTGCGATCGAGCGCGATCTCGAGGAGCGTATGCAGGCCGCTTCGGCGACGCTCGACTACGAGCAGGCAACGCTCGAGCGCAATCGCCTGCGGGCCGTGCGCTCGCTGATGGAGCGCCAGCGCGTCGCCAAGAGCTCGATCGGGACGTTCGACGCCGTCGCAATTGCTGTCGACGGCCGTGACGCCAACGCGCAGGTCTTCCAGGTGCGCGACGGGATCCTTTCCGACCGTCACTCCTTCTACCTGTCGAACGAGACCGAGCGCGATGTCGCCGAGGTCACCGAGGAGTTCCTGCTGCAGTACTACGGCGGTCCCACCCAGGTCCCGGCGCTGCTGGTCGTGCAACGCGAGCTGGCCGATCGTCCAGTGCTCGCTGAGGCGCTGTCGCGGCGGCGAGGAGGACCGGTCGAGCTGCGCGCGTCAGAGCGCGGCGACAAGCATCGCATCCTGGAGCTGGCCGAGCGCAACGCGCTGCTCGCGCTCGATCAGGAGCGCCTGCGCGACGAGCGTCGCCACCAGCATCGTGCGCAAGCGCTCGAAGGACTTCAGCTCGCGCTCGGACTCGACAGCGTGCCGGTTCGGATCGAGTGCTTTGACATCTCCAACCTCGGCGGTACCCACACGGTTGCCTCGATGGTTGTATTCGAGGCCGGCGCACCCAAGAAATCGGACTACCGGCGCTTTAAGATCCGCACGATTAGAGATCCCGCCCGCCCCGACGACTACGCCTCGATGGCCGAGGTGCTCTCCAGGCGCTTTGCCCAGTGGTGCCAGCAGGCCGACTTCTCCCCGCACGATCCTTCCTACGACGCGAGCTTCGCAGCGCTGCCGAACATCGTCGTGATCGATGGCGGCAAGGGCCAGCTCGCGGCTGGTCTTTCGGTGTTGCAGGGCTTCATCGACCGTGGTGTGGCCGTCATCTCGCTGGCCAAGCGCATCGAGGAGGTGTTCGTGCCGGAGGCATCGGCGCCGCTCGTGCTCGACCATTCCACGCCCGAGCTGCAGCTCTTGCAACGAGTACGCGACGAGGCCCACCGCTTCGCGATCACCCACCATCGCACGCGGCGCGACAGCGCCATGACAGGGTCGCTATTGGATGGGCTGCCCGGCATCGGTCCGACGCGCAAGCGCGCGCTGTTGGGTCACTTCGGCTCGCCCGAGGCGATCCTCGCCGCCTCGCGCGAGGAGCTACAGACTGTTCCAGGTTTGCCTGCCAAGACCGGTCGAGACATATATGCGCTTTTGCATCGTGCCGGCTGAAGTGTCGCGTTCGTCCGCTGGGCTAGGCACAATGGCTCTCACATGGCCGCAGCCAGGCCCCTGCCTCTTCGCAGCGAAATTGGACCGTCCATAGTGTCGCGTCTACAGGACCTCGTCGTCATCACGGGCTTCTCGGGCGCCGGCAAGTCCACCGCTATGAACGTGTTCGAGGACGCCGGCTACTTCTGCGTGGACAACCTGCCGCCCGAGATGATCCGCTCGCTGGTCGAGCTGTTCGTCCACGAGGGATCCAAGGTCGAGCGTGCCGCGGTCGTCTCCGACGTCCGCGGCGGCGTCTATTTCGAGGCGCTTACAGCGGTCGTCGACGATCTACAGGCGCTTGGCATAACCCACCACGTGCTGTTCTTGGAAGCGGCAGAGCAAACGCTCTCGACGCGCTACAAGGAGACCCGTCGTCGCCATCCGCTGGCGCCCGCGGGCAGCGTCGCCGCCGGCGTTGCCTCCGAGAGGGCTCTGCTCGAGCCGCTGCGCTCGCGTGCGGATCTCGTGATCGACACCACCGGCATGTCCGCCGCGATGCTGCGCACCCGTATCGCCGATGAGATGCTTCCCCGCCAGAGCGTCGGCCGTCTTGCACTGACGTTCATGAGCTTCGGCTTCAAGCACGGCCCCCCGCGCGAGGAGGATCTGGCCTTTGACGTGCGTTTCCTGCCGAATCCCCATTACGAGAACGAGCTGCGCGAACTCACGGGCCACGACGAGCGCGTCGTGCAATACATCGCTCGCGACGGGCGGCTCGATGAATTCTACGATCGCCTGCACGCGCTGCTGGACTTCCTGCTGCCCGAGTACGTAACCGAGGGCAAGGCCCACCTGGTGATCGCGATTGGCTGCACCGGTGGTCATCATCGTTCGGTTGCGATCGCCGAGCATCTGGCCGCCCGCTACCGCGACCGCGAGGAGCTGGTTGTTGCCGTGGCCCACCGCGACATCGACAAGCGCTCACGCGACTCATAAGGCCAGCGTAAAGGGCCGCTGATAGCCTTTTCGGCTCACGCCGGGCAACGGAGCGACGCTCCCGAGGCCCGGCATCGCTCATTTGACATAGAGGGTGGCGCAGTCGGCCGCAGGCCGGCGAACCGGGTCCCTCGTTTATGGATATGGAGGGTGGCGCAGTCCCCCCCGGGGACGAGCCGGGGTGGGTGGGGCCCCCCTCATAGTTATTTTTCGATCAGGAGGCTGTGAATGCCCGTACGCGTGGGAATCAACGGATTCGGCCGCATTGGCCGGAACGTTTTCCGCGCCGCAATGGCTCGGGGGGACGTGAATGAGATTGAGTGGGTCGCCGTCAATGACCTGACCGACTGTCGCACGCTGGCGCATCTGCTCAAGTACGACTCGATCCTCGGCCCCTATCCGGGCGAGGTCGTGGCCAAGGATGAGCGCACGATCGTGGTTGATGGACGCGAGCTGAAGGTGCTCGCCGAGCGCGATCCTGCTGCGCTGCCTTGGGAGTCGCTTGGTGTGGACGTCGTGATCGAGTCCACCGGGCTGTTCACGGACCGCCCCAGCGCAGCCAAGCATCTCGCGGGCGGCGCCAAGAAGGTCGTGATCTCAGCGCCGGCCACCGACCCCGATGTGACGGTCGTGCTTGGCGTCAACTTCGACGAGACCTACGACCGCAACATCCACGACGTCATCTCAAACGCCTCCTGCACCACGAACTGCCTGGCGCCCGTCGCCAAGGTCCTTGTGGACACGGTCGGCGTCAAGCACGGCCTGATGACGACGATTCACGCCTACACTGCCGACCAGCGTCTGCAGGATCTCCCGCACAAAGACCTGCGCCGTGCACGTGCGGCCGCGATCAACCTGATCCCGGCCTCCACCGGCGCGGCCAAGGCGATCGGGCTGGTCGTGCCGGAGCTGCAGGGCAAGCTCCACGGCTTTGCCGTGCGCGCCCCCGTGCCGACCGGCTCGGTGGTGGACCTGACGGTCGAGTGCGTCCGGCAGACGAGCGTCGAGGAGATCAACGGCGTGCTCGAGGCTGCCGCCGAGAGCGGTCCGCTGCAGGGCATCATGGCCTACACCGAGGATCCGATCGTCTCCAGTGACATCGTCGGCTCGCCCTTCTCTTCGATCGTCGACTCGCAGCTCACGTCGGTGATCGACGGCACCATGCTGAAGGTGGTCGCCTGGTATGACAACGAGTGGGGCTACTCCAACCGGCTCGTGGACCTCGTCCAAAGGGTGCTGTGAGCCCGCCCGGTGGCCGGCTTGCGGGTACGGCGGAGACGGTGAACAGGCATTGCTCAAACTGTGCCAGAGGCACGAGGGGCCATGACGGCCTCTAAAACGGGAACCATTAGGACGATGGGAGTACAACGATGAGGAGCCTTGACCAACTCGACGTGAGCGGGCGGCGGGTGCTCGTGCGCGTCGACTTTAACGTGCCGATGAGCATCGACGCCGACGGCGCGCCTGCGGTTGCCGACGACACCCGCATCGTGCAGGCGCTGCCCACGATCGAAGAGCTGCGCGCGCGTGGTGCGCGGCTGGTGCTCGTCTCCCACCTCGGCCGACCCGAGGGCCGGCCCGAGGCTGACCTGTCGTTGGCGCCGGTGGTCGAGCGCCTGCGCGAACTCACCGGCGCGCATATCGTGCTCGCCTCCGAGGTGGTGGGCCCGCGTGTGCACGCGCTTGCCGAGGAACTCAAGGACGGCGAGATCCTGGTGCTCGAGAACGTGCGCTTTGAGGCGGGCGAGACCACCAACGACCCGGAGTTCGCCCGTGCGCTGGCCTCGCTTGCCGAGGCGTATGTCAACGACGCGTTTGGCGCTGCCCATCGCGCGCACGCCAGCACCGCGAGCGTGGCGCAGCTGTTGCCGTGCGCGGCCGGACGCCTGCTCGAACGCGAGGTGAGCACGCTGACCGGCATCCTTGAGCACCCCGCGCCACCGCTCGTGGCGATCATCGGCGGAGCGAAGGTGGCCGACAAGATCGGCGTGATCGACCGCTTCCTGACGCTCGCCGACGTGGTAATGATCGGCGGCGCGATGTGCTTCCCGTTCCTGTGTGCGCAGGGGCACACGGTCGGCGAGTCGCTGTGCGGCGAGGAGGACACCGCGCACGCCCGCAAGCTGCTTGCGCGGGCCAGCGACACGCACTCGCCGCAGCCCGGCCGCGCCCGCCTGCTGGTGCCCAGCGACCTGGTGATCGGCGATCGTCTCGCCGACGATGCCGAGTACCGCGCGCTGGACGGGGTCGAGGTGCCGAAGGGTTGGATGGGACTCGACATCGGACCCGCCACGGTCGAGCGCTACAGTGCCGAGATCGCGCAGGCGGGCACCGTCTTCTGGAACGGTCCGATGGGCGCCTTCGAGCACGAGCCGTTCGCGCAGGGCACGCGTGCGATCGCCCAGGCCGTCGCCCGCGCGCCGGGCGTAACGGTCGTCGGCGGGGGCGATTCGGCCGCCGCGCTCGCGGACTTCGGGTTGGAGGACACCGTCGATCACCTGTCGACCGGCGGTGGGGCGACGCTCGAGCTCGTCGAGGGGCGCGCGCTCCCCGGTGTGCAGGCGCTCGAGGGCGCCAGCGTGGCGTGATGGCGGGCACTCGAACCCCGCTGGTCGCGGGCAACTGGAAGATGCACAAGACCGAGGCGCAGGCCGAGGATTACATCCAGGGGCTGCTGCCGCGCGTGTCGTCGGTCAGCGGCGTGGACATTGCGATCTGCGTTCCGTTCACCGACCTGCGCGCGATGGTCGACAGCGCACGCGGCTCGCGCGTTGAGGTGTACGCGCAGAACATGCACCACGAGCCCGAGGGTGCATTCACCGGTGAGATCTCCGCGCCGATGCTCTCCGAGCTCGACGTCGCCGGCGTGGTGCTCGGCCACTCCGAGCGCCGCGAGCTGTTTGGCGAGACCGATCGCGCGCTGGCGTTGAAGGTGCCGGCAGCGCTCGCCGCTGGACTGACGCCGATCCTATGTGTCGGGGAGACAGAGACCGAGCGAGAGGCCGGCGACACCGAGCGCAAGCTGCGCCACCAGATCGGCGAGAACCTCGCTGGCGTATCGGAGCAGCAGCTCGCCGAGGTGGTGATCGCCTATGAGCCGATCTGGGCGATCGGCACCGGTCTGGTCGCCACCCCTGAGCAGGCACAGGATGCGATCGCGTTCGTACGTGCGCTCGTGGCCGGGCGCGCCCCGAACGTTGCCGAGCAGGTGCGAGTCCTCTATGGCGGCTCGGTCAAGGCCGAGAACGCCGCCGAGCTGCTTGCGCTGCCCGACGTGGACGGCGCGCTGGTGGGGGGAGCCTCGCTCCAGGCAGAGTCCTTTGCCGCGATCGTGGAGGCCGCCAAGCCATGAGCGCGCCGGGTGGCGCGCGCGCGCCGAGCGTGTGCCTGGTAGTGCTTGACGGGTGGGGTCTCGCGCAGCCTGGTCCTGGCAACGCAGTGTCGCTTGCCCGCACGCCCGTATTCGACGAGCTGTGGTCCAGCTATCCCCACACCACGCTGAGCGCATGTGGTGCAGCGGTTGGACTACCCGAAGGTCAGATGGGCAACTCCGAGGTCGGCCACCTCAACCTTGGCGCGGGCGCTGTTGTCAAGCAGGACCTCGTGCGTATCGGCGAGGCGATCGCCGACGGGTCGCTCGCGCGCAACGAGGTACTGCGCGCGGCGTTCGCCGATGCTCCACGCATTCACCTGCTCGGCCTCGTCTCAGACGGAGGAGTGCATTCATCGCTCGATCACCTGCGCGCGCTGATCGTGCTCGCGGGGGAGCTCGCGCCCTCGGCCGATGTGGTCGTGCACGCGTTTACTGACGGTCGCGATACGTTGCCGCACGCCGGCGTCGATTACCTGGCCGAGCTCGATCGCACGCCAGGCGTGCGTGTCGGATCGGTCATGGGACGCTACTGGGCGATGGACCGCGACCGCCGCTGGGAGCGCACGCAGCGCGCCTACGACATGCTCGTGCATGACAGCGCTCCGTATCACGCCTCCAGCGGCGAGCAGGCGGTGCGCGACGCGTATGCGCGGGGAGAGACCGACGAGTTCATCGAGCCCACACTCGTCGGCGCCGAGGCCGGCATCCGACCAGACGACAGCGTGCTGTGCTTCAACTTCCGCCCCGACAGGATGCGTGAGATCGTCAGAGCGCTGGCTGAGCCAGGGTTTGGAGATGGCTCCGGAGAGGCATCGGTGCGGGCAACGGGAACCGCTGGAGAACCGGTGGCTGGGGAGGCTGCGGTCGCCGACTTGGAGGAGCTGCCCGGCTGGGCAGGACGTGGTGGGGCATCCCCCGTGAGTCGCCTGGCGACGCTCACCGAGTACGAGGAGGGCTGGCCCCACCCGGTCGCGTTTGCTCCCCAGCATCTGGCGATCACGCTGTCGCACGTGATCGCCTCCAGCGGCGCCAAGCAGTTGCATGTGGCCGAGACTGAGAAGTATCCGCACGTGACGTATTTCTTCAACGGTGGCGAGGAGAACCCCTATGGTGGCGAGCGGCGCGAGCTGGTGCAGTCCCCA
Source organism: uncultured Solirubrobacterales bacterium (assembly GCA_963715765.1). Taxonomy (GTDB): domain Bacteria; phylum Actinomycetota; class Thermoleophilia; order Solirubrobacterales; family Solirubrobacteraceae; genus Palsa-744. Next base: position 716,323 of record OY970270.1, on the reverse strand, counting down.
CGCGACGTGCCCACCTACGACCACAAGCCACAGATGAGCGCGCGCGAGGTGGCCGCCGCGTTCGTCGGCGCTTGGGTGGAGGATCGGCCTGAGTTTGGGATCATCAATTTTGCCAATGCCGACATGGTGGGTCACACCGGCGTGATTGCGGCCGCGGTAGCTGCGATAGAGACGGTCGACGAGTGTCTTGGCAGAGTGCTCGACGCCGTCGGCAGGAGTGGCGGTGTGTGCGTGGTGACCGCCGACCATGGCAACGCCGATCACATGCTCGAGCCTGACGGCAGCCCCAACACCGCCCATTCGCTGAACCCGGTGCCGCTGATCGTGAGCGTGTCCGGACTGACGTTGCGCGCTCAGGGAGGCGTCCTTGCGGATGTTGCCCCGACCGTGCTTGACCTGCTCGGGATCGCCCAGCCCATGGAGATGACCGGACGGTCGCTGATCGAGTCCTAACAAAGGAGGACAGGATGGACACAGATACACCCATGGAGATCGCCGAGAACGCGCGCGGTGGGCGACGATCGCGGCTGCTGCTCGGCCTGGCGTTCGTCGGCGCCGGCGTAAACCACTTCGTGATGCCCGGTCCCTACGAACGGATCGTGCCGCCCAGCATGAAGGGCAGCGCCAAAAGCCTCGTGGCCGTCAGTGGCGTTGCCGAGGTGGCAGGTGGACTCGGCGTGCTGTTGCCGTGGACCCGCCGTAGCTCCGGACTGGGCCTGATCGCGCTGCTTGCCGCCGTGTTTCCGGCGAATATCCATATGGCGCGGGCGCCCGAGGAGTTCCGCAAGATCCCCCGCTGGGCGCTGTATGCGCGCCTGCCGCTGCAACCGCTGATGATGTGGTGGGCCTGGAGGGCCACCCGCAGCTAGGCCGCGTGGCACAGTTGACAGGGATTCTCGTGTCCGACACTGCTATGTTCGTCTCAGCACGCAGCTAGTGCCGATTGCCGTCATGTCCACCGCAACAGCCACAGCGACAGTCCTGAAGCTCCCCCCGGGAGAGGAGTCGAGCCTCGGCTCCCAGGATGGCCTGAGCGACGCGGAGCTTCGCGCGTGGCGAGGTCTGCTGCGGGCTCACGCCTCCCTGGCCAAGCGTCTGGAGGGCCGGCTGGAGCGAGAGCACGGGCTGCCGCTCAGCTCATATGAGGTGCTTCAACATCTCACCGACGCACCCGGCGGGCGTATGCGCATGTGCGATCTGGCAGAGCAGGCCCAGTTGTCCCGCAGCGGTCTCACTCGCCTGGTGGATCGTCTGGAGCGCGAGCAGCTGATCGGACGCTGTAGCTGCGAACACGATGCCCGCGGTGCCTACGCGTGTCTCACCGACCGTGGACGCGAGCGGCTGGCAGCCGCGCGAGGCACCCACCGCGCGGTCGTGCAGGAGCATTTCCTCTCGCACTTCTCAGAGCCCGAGCTACACGCACTTGCCGAGATGTGGGACCGGATCACGCCCGGCTGCTGCATATCCTCGCGTTAGTCGTCGGCTCGCGCGAGTCTCTGCTCAACCTCTGCTCGGACCGGGCTCACACCTTCTCGCCGGGCTCGTCAGGGTTTGAGCAGTTCAGTCCAGGTGATCCTCACCAGCCTCTCTCGCCGTCGCTTCGAGATGACGGCGGTGGCGCAAGTGCCCGACCAGGAACACGCCGATGGCCAGGAGTAGAGCCACGAGCCCGTAGATGCCGAACGCTTCGATCGCGCTACCAGCCGACTTGCCCAGGAAATATGCGACTAGCCCGACTCCTGTCGCCCAGCAGATCCCCCCGCAGGCGTTCCACAAGAAGAAAGAGCGCCAGCGCATGTGGGTGGCGCCCGCCAGCCACGACGCCCACACCCGCAGACCCAGCACGAAGCGCCCGAAGAACACCGCCTTGGGGCCGTGACGCTCGAAGAACGGTTCGCCGGTGACCAGCACCTGCCGGCGCTGGCGCTCGAAGCGGCCCGGCCGTTCCAGCAGCCAGCGGCCCCCCTTGCGCCCGATCTGGTAGCCGATGTTATCGCCCAAGATCGCCGCTAGGGCGGCGATCGCGATCACGAACTGGATCTCCAGCTTGCCCCCGCTTGCCAGCACGCCGGCTGCGATCAGAGCAGTCTCGCCCGGGATCGGTACGCCGCTGGACTCCGCCATCACGATCACAAACAGCAGCGGGTAGCCGAATGTTTCGACAAGGTGAGTTACGTTGATGAGCTCGGCGAGCATGATGGGGAGCCTTGGGGTAGCTCGAGTCCACTTGGACAATACGATGCCCGGTCGTGGCCCTCACTATCGAAGCGCGCGACGGCGCCACCAATGCGCGGGTCGGACGGTTGCGCACCGCACACGGCGACGTTTGCACGCCCGCGTTCGTGCCGCTTGCGACGAAGGCGACCGTAAAGGGTCTTGTTTCGGCCGAGGTCAAGGCGCTGGGCTACGACATGGTGCTCGGCAACACCTTCCACCTGATGCTCAACCCCGGTGCCGAGCTGATCGGGCGCTTCGGCGGATTGCACCGCTTCATGGGGTGGGACGGGCCGATCATCACCGACTCGGGCGGCTTTCAGGTGTTCTCGATGGGCCACGGCACGATTGCCGACGAGATTAAGTCCCGCTCGTCGCGCGCGCTGGCCGATCGGCGATCCGACCGAGCGGCGATCGGCGGCGGCGAGGCGGCAAAGCGCGAGGGCGCGATCCTCTCGATCGAGGAGCAGGGTGTGCGCTTCCGCTCTTATATGGACGGGGCCGAGCGCTTTATCGGCCCGGAGGACTCGATGGCAGTGCAGGCCGCCCTTCACTCGGATATCGCGCTGGTGTTCGACGAGTGCACTCCCTTTCACGTCGACCGCGATTACACCGAGCGCTCCACCGAGCGCACCCACCGCTGGCTCGAGCGTTGTCTGGCCTGGCACGGAGAACACGGGCCGAAAGACCAGCTCGTCTATGGGATCGTGCAGGGCGGCGTGTATGAGGACATGCGCCGTGCCTCGGCTCGGGTCGTCGCCGCCAGCGGCTGCGATGGGGTGGCGATTGGCGGCTCCCTCGGTGCCGAGAAGGCGCAGATGTATGAGGTCGTCGGCTATGCCGTGGCGGAGCTCGGGGGCGAGCGCGAGCGGCTACCGCGCCACCTGCTGGGAATCGGCGAGGTGGACGATCTGATCCGCGGCGTCGAGCTGGGGATCGACACGTTCGACTGCGCGATGCCCACGCGCCTTGGGCGTCACGGCACCGCGCTCGTGCCCGATCCGGAGCACCGCTGGCGCGTGGACTTGACGAAAAGCGTGTGGCGGGAAAGCGAGGAGCCGCTGATGGAGGATTGCGCCTGCTACGCGTGCACGCAGGGGCTCTCACGGGCCTATCTCTCCTATCTCGTGCGCGCCGGCGAGCTGACGGGGATGCGACTGCTGACGGAGCACAACCTCGCGTTCCTTGTGCGGTTGATGCGCGATTTGCGCCAGGCTATCCTTGACGGACAGTTGTCTGCCGTCGCGGCTACATTGCGTGACGAGTGACGGTCGCCCGAAGGGCCTTGCGCGCGAGCATGGGGCCCTTTCCTTCTGGGCGCTACTGCGTGTTGTTTTGGACGAGCTGCTTGAGCGCTTCGGCGGATTCCTGGGCGTCTTCGTAGACGACCTTCTGCAGTGTGATCTTCGTGGGGGCGGGGGCGCTGAGCACGACGATCGCCGCGATCACACCGCCGAGCGCGAGCAGGACCAGGATCGCCATCAGCAGGCGTCGAGCGCCAGAGCGACGCGAACTCGATGCCGCTCGTCCGGCTGGCACCGGCGCCGGTTCGGCTGCGACACGCGCGGGACCCCGACGCGGCTGGCGCGGAGCGACAGCGCCACCTCTGCCAGAGCCCTCATGTGCGCGCGTTGCGCTCGCGAGCACGCTTGTGGCCTCGGTGGCATGTGAGGTGCCGCGTGTCCCCGAGCGGGGCTCGACGGGTGAGATGCCGAGAGCGCCGTCGCTGATCGCGCGTCCCATCTCTCGCGCGCTCGAGTAGCGATCGCGCGGATCGAGCGTGAGCGCGATCGCCACCGCCTCTGCCAGCTCCGGCGTGACGGCAGCCACGAGCGTGTCGAGCATCGCAGGCTCTTCCTGCTGTTGCTTGAGCGCCAGCTCGGTGAGTGAGGCGGCCTCATAGGGAAGGCGACCGGAGATCAGCTGGTAGGTGACCACACCGAGCGCGTACAGGTCGGCGCGTGGGCCGGCTTCCTCGCCGCGGGCCTGCTCGGGCGCGAGGTAGGCTGCAGTGCCGAGCACCGAGCCGACCTGCGTGATGCTCGACTGCTCTGTGGCCTTGGCGATGCCGAAGTCGGCCAGCTTGACCTCACCGTCGCGCGAGCGCAGCAGGTTGCCGGGCTTGACGTCGCGGTGCACCACGCCGTGGCGGTGGGCGTAGTGCAGGCCCTCACATGCCTGTTCGATGATCGCGACCGCCTCATCCACCTCGATCCAGCCATCGTCGCGCAGGATCTCCGCGCAGGATTGACCCTCGATGTACTCCATCACGATGAAGTATTGCCCGCTGCGCTCATCCTGGCCGGAGTCGAACACCTGCACGATGTTGGGGTGGATCAAACGCGCGGCAGCCTGTGCCTCGCGCTGAAAACGCGATACGAACGTTGGATCCTCGGCAAGGTGCTCGGCGAGCAGCTTGACGGCGACGCGACGCTCCAGGCGCTTGTCGAAGGCGAGGTGTACCTGCGACATGCCGCCGAAGCCGAGTCTCCCTTCGACCCGGTAGCGCCCGGCTATCTCGAGCTCGCTCACTGGCCGCCTCCGGGGCTTGCTCCGCCAACGTTTGACCCACCGCCGCCATTTTCCTGAGCGGCCCCCCCTCCGGCGCCATGTTCGCCGCCGGCTTCGCTTTCGTGTTCGCCACCCGCTTCAGTGCCCCCGCTCGAGCTTGGAGGCGTCACGGTCGGGGTGGTCTGAGGGGTCGTCGGGGTCGTTGGTGTCGTTGGAGTTGTGGTCGCGGTGGTCGTGGTTTCCGTAGTAGTAGTTTTGGGTGGATTCGAGGTCGTGCCGGTGGTGGTGCCTGTCGTTCCAGTCGTACCGGTGGCTGGTTGGGTGCACATCGACAGGGCGTGCTTGCGCAGGTTTTCGATGCCTTCCTCGAGGACTCTGCGCAGCCCCGCATCGACGCTCGCGGGAAGCTTGAGGAAGTCCTGCTCGGTCTTGCCGAGCGCAGATTCTGTGGCCGTGCAGTTGCCGTTTCCGGCTGCCGCCGCCTGCGCGACCGCTTCGAAGTCTTCCTGCAAGGGCCCCGCCTTGGCGGAGGGGATCAGACCCTTGCCGGAGCTTCCGCAGGAAACCAGCAAAGCCGCGGCGGCGCCGAGTAGGCCCACCAGCGTGAAACGTATAAGCGATTTCAAGTTCATTGACCGTACTCCAGGCGCTCAGCGAGAGAGTTTGGCAGGCGTGCCGCCCTGATTGCGGCGGCGGCCCCGGCTACGTCATAGCGTGTCCGCCGATAGGAGACCGAATGGTTGCCCAGGTCCAGCAGCAGCCATGCGGCGCGTGGGTCACCGTCGCGTGGCTGGCCGACGCTGCCGGGGTTCAGCAGCCATTCCCCGCAGGACACGTCGAGCTGTGTGCCCTCGCGGCATGGCTCGCCGGTCGCCGGCTGACCCTCTTGGCGTGCGAACGACAGCGCCACGTGCGAATGGCCGATCAGGCAGATTCGGTGCGGCTGAGCGTCCAGGCACAGTTCGGCCAGCAGCGCCGACAGCACGTACTCCCACATCGGATCGCGCGGGCTGGCGTGGTATAGGCCGATGCTCCCCTCCTGGCCCTCCGGACGCAGTCCTTCGAGGAACCCGAGGTTGGCGGGCGCGATCACCTCGCGCGTCCACTGCGCCGCGATGCTCGCGCCACGCGAGAAGTCATCCAACGGCAACTCTCCGACGACCGCCATGTCGTGGTTGCCCGCCAGGCACACAGCGGTGTGGCGCCTGGCCAGCTCCACGCACGCATCCGGATCGGCGCCGTAGCCGACCAGGTCGCCGAGACACCACAGCTCCGAGGCATCGCTGTCGGCGACCGCTTCGAGCACGGCTTCAAATGCCTGGAGGTTTGAGTGGATATCCGAGACGACCGCGACCTTCATCCTCCATGGACCCTCACCAGGGATGCTGAGCCGCAACAGAGGGGCAGGTGTGCCGGGAGCGGGCTGAGATCGCGCATTCCCGCGGGGAGGCGTGCGAGGGCACTACTCGTCCGCGTCTCCAGTCTCGGCGCCACCGTACTCGGACAGGTTCTTGATGTCCTCGCGGGTGCGCCACTTCGAGTAGTTGTCCTCCATCGCGTCGATCAGCTCCCGCATGAAGCGTGGGGAGATGTTCACACGCGATACGACCACACCCGGAACCTCCTCGGACTCGACCTCGTGGTCGACCCTCGCGAAGGTCACGGTGAACTCGTAGTCGGAGTGGCTGACGTTCGCGAAGTTTGCGTACACGCCCCCCATGATCTCAGGGGAGAGATGAATGTTTATGTGGCGCTCGGCGCCTGGGTTCTCATCGTTCACCCGGCTAGTATCGCAACCTGTGCGGGGGAGCGCCCCATAAGATCCTCGCCGGTGAGCCCAACCACTACTGAGACAGGTCTGCGCGAGACCGTGCTGGCGCTGGCCGGAGAGCTCGCCGGCGGCGCGGGTGCCCGCCAGGCGATCACGCTCGAGCGCCCGCCGCGAGCTGACTTCGGCGACTATTCCACCAACGCGGCGCTGCTGCTGGCGCCGGCTACTGGCATTGCCCCACGGGAATTGGCCGAACGACTGGGGGAGGCCCTGGCGGGTCGGCTGGGAGAGCGTCTACAGCGCTTTGAGGTGGCGGGTCCCGGCTTCCTCAACCTATTTCTGGCCGATGGCTGGCACCGCGAGGCACTGGCCGAGTTGCTCGGTGCGGGCGAGGACTTCGGTCGCGGAGAGACAGCGCTTGTTGCGGAGCGGATCATCGTTGAGTTTGTGTCGGCCAACCCGACCGGCCCGATGCACGTCGGCCACGCCCGCAACGCCGCCTATGGCGACTCGCTGGCGCGCGTGCTTGCCTTCTATGGGCATCATGTGGAGCGCGAGTTCTACGTCAACGACGCAGGCTCGCAGGTGCGCAAGCTCGGCGAGTCGATTCGTGCGCTTGCGCGTGCAGAGAAGGTGCCCGAGGATGGCTATCACGGCGATTATGTCGTCGAGCTCGTCGGCGAGGTTGAGCGCGGGCTCAGCGCGCACGCTCGCAACGCCGAGGAGTCCGCTGTCCAGACGAGCCCCTCAGGAGAGTCGGGGGCAGTGGGCGAGACAGGTGTACCAGTGCTCGATCCCGACAGGTTGGGAGCGGAGGCCGTGAAGGTAATGGTCGGGCGCATGCAGTCCTCGCTCGGGGAGTTCCGTGTGCTGGACTTCGATCACTGGGCATACGAGAGCGCACTGCACGAGCCCCGCGAGGACCTGTGCGATGCACAGGACAGGCCGGTGAGCCCCGTTGAGCATGCGCTTGGCCTGCTCGAAGAACGCGGGCACACATATCGCAGCGATGGTGCTCTGTGGTTGCGCACAACCGACTACGGTGACGACAAGGACCGTGTGCTGGTGCGCTCCAGCGGCGAGCACACCTACTTCGCCTCAGACATCGCCTACCACCAGGACAAGCGCGAGCGTGGCTTCGATCGCCAGATCGACGTGTGGGGCGCCGACCATCACGGCTACGTGGCGCGCATGAAGGCCGCGTATGAGGCGCTTGGGGGAGATCCCGAGCATCTGGAGATGCTGATCATGCAGCTGGTGCATCTCATGCGGCGCGGGGAGCGCGCGCAGATGTCCAAGCGCTCTGGCGAGTTTGTGACGCTCGAGGATCTGCTGAGAGAGATCGGCGTCGATGCGGCACGCTGGTTCCTGCTATCGCGCTCGCACGACACCACGATCGACCTCGACCTCGATTTGGCTCGTGCTCAGTCGGCGGAGAATCCGGTGTATTACGTCCAGTACGCGCACGCGCGGATCGCCTCGATGCTTGCGAAGGCCGGTGTCGAGCACGTGGAGCGGGCATTGGAAAGCGCTGAGGAGGACCGCGAGGGACTGCATCCCGCCGAGCGCGCGCTGATCAAGAAGCTGCTTGCGTTTCCGGGGGAGGTGCGGGAGGCTGCCGCGCGCCGCGCGCCGCATCGGATCGCCAGCTATGCGCTGGAGCTGGCACAGCAGTTCACCGCCTTCTACCGCGACTGTCGTGTACTGGGTGCCGACCGATCGGAGATCAGCCAGCCGACACTCGAATCGCGGCGACTCGCGTTGTGTGTGGCCTCACAGCGGACGATCGCGCGCGCACTCGATCTGCTCGGGGTGGACGCGCCCGCGGAGATGTAGGTCGCCTGGTAGTCCGGATTCAGTCGAACTGCGCGAGGTCGGCGTCGAGACGTGAGGCGTCGACGGCGCTCAGCTCGGGTGCATCCTCGACGACGCCCCGACGCACAAGCGCGTGGCGTCGCCAGGACGGCAGCAGAAAGGCCAGTAGCGCCAGTAGCGCCAGCACGACCGCGATCGGTACGAGGTACGCGGCCAGATCGAAGCCTTTGGTGCTCGGCAGATCCAGCACCGACGGGCCGTACTGGGCAACCAGCGAATCCTTGATCTGGGCTTCCGTTTGGCCTTCGGAAATCAGCCCGCGGATGAACACGCGCTCGCGTGCTGCCTGCGGGGATTCGGCCACGGTCAGGGGGATCTTGCAGGTCACGCACATGACCTGGTGTTCGATCGCAAGCAGTGTCGTGCGCGGCGCGGCGGCGCCTGCTTGTGCGCACAGGAGCGTCGGGGAGAGTGCGAGCACGAGCGCTACCACGGGTAGGGCCATGCGGCGAGCCATGTGTCCTCGCGAGGCAGCCGACGCCCTCCGGAGGGCTCGCCATCGCACGTGTGTGCTCACGGATCCCGTCGATTGCGATCGCGCCGTGCTCACGAGCTCTCCGCGAGCGACACCGCGCGGTTCAGGAAAGCTTCGTCGATCTCCCCACGCGAGATCGCGACAACATGACCTTCGCGGTTGATTACGAAGCTCTCAGGTAGCTGGTCGGTGCCGTAGGAGTGGGTGAATTCGCCGGTGGTATCGCGTAGGTTCGGATAGGTCAGGTGATAGCGCTTGACGAAGCTGAGCGAGTCGGGGGTGACGTCGAGATATGTGACGCCGAGCACGGTCCCGTTGTGGCGCGCGAGCTCTCGTTGGGCGCGCTCAAGCAGCGGCGCCTCTTCCTGGCATGGTTCGCACCACGAAGCCCAGAAGTTCAGCACCACCACCTTGCCCCTGTAGTCGGCAAGCGTTTCGCCGCCGGCGCCCGACAGCCGTGACAGCATGTGGCTCGCCGATGGCGCCTGCGGATAGGTGCCGTGCTTGACCGCTTCATCGAGTGAGCGACTCGGAGCCTGGGTCGCGATCCCGTACACGAGCAGTCCGACGAGCGCGGTGCCAAGCACGCCGACGATCAAGGGTATGGAGAGGCGTTTGGCCATCGGCAGAAGGGTAATGGTCAGAGGCCCACCGGGGACCCATCGAGTGCGCAGCGGGCGCGCGTGCCGCGAGGTGCATCGCCGGCACCCGCGGGCCAGCAGTGGCGGCCTTCTGACGGTCGATGGGTGCTGGACGGCGTATTATCTAGCTGTAGCGCGGTGGTAGCTCAGTTGGTAGAGCGCGAGCTTCCCAAGCTCGAGGTCGCGGGTTCGAGGCCCGTCCGCCGCTTCGTCCTGGCAGAGGCGATTTTGGCTCTGCGCAAGAGGATTCTCGCCTGTGAGCCAACCAAGGAGTTGGGCTCGATGAGCAAGACCAGCAAGCACCACGCCCGGGTCGTGTGGGACGGTGACCGGCACGATCTGTGCGCACACACGATCAGGCTCGCCAGCCAGACGCTTGCAGGCTCCAGTATGCCGCGCTTCGGCGGCGACGCCGAGAAGGCCGATCCCGAGGAGCTGTTCGTCGCTTCGCTCTCGGCCTGCCACATGCTTTGGTTCTTGGACTTCGCCAGGCGCTCGCGCCTGCGTGTCCTCGCTTACGAGGACCATCCGGAGGGCACGATGGACGGTGTCCGGTTCGTGGAGGTGGTGCTCCGTCCCCGGGTGAGGTTCTCCAGCGATGTCGCCCAGGAGGCGCTCGGGCGGCTTCACGAGCGTTCGCACGAGGCGTGCTTCATCGCCAACTCGGTCACGTGCGAGGTGAGGATCGATCTGTCTGGCACATCGTGGGAGGGGGAGACATGACCGACCAAGTTGCAGGGTCGCTTGCCGAGCAGGCTCGCGCAGGGCTGGACGATCCGAGGGTCGACTGCCCCGGCTGATCGTCACCCGTGAATCGAACAGCGGCGAGCGAGATTAGATCGCCAGCATCTCCGGTAGCCCTACCAGTGTGTGGAGTATCTCGGCGCCCGCGTGGCGAAGGGCGGTCTCGTCGCTGTCGGCGGCATAGCCGATAGCGCGCATCCCGGCCGCGACCGCCGCGGTGACGCCGGAGACGGTGTCCTCGACCACCACGCATCGCGAAGGCTTCGCGCTCATCGTCGCAGCGGCATGCAGGAACAGGTCCGGATGTGGCTTGCCGCGCGGCACCAGCTGCCCGGAGAACAACGCGTTGGCGGGAAAGAGCGAGCGCAGACCTGTCAGGCCGAGCGTCATCCGCGTCTTTTGGAGAGCGCCCTGCGAAGCGACACAGACCGCAATGCCGGCGTCCTTTACGCGCTGCACCATGCTGGCCGCACCAGCGACCGGCTGCAGTTCCCGATGAAACGCCTCGGCGCGATCGTGCTCGAACCGCTCGACCCAGTCGTCGGCCAGTGCCCGTCCAAGGCCTTGTTGTGCTCGCTGGACGACCTCGCTGAGCAACAGGCCTTGGTATTCGCGGCGGGCCTGCGCGAGCGTGGTCGGCAACCCTTCGGCGGTCAGGGCACGAGCGAGCACACTGTTTGAGATGACCTCGCTGTCCACGAGCACGCCGTCACAGTCGAAGATCACCAACTCCAGGTTGCTCATCACGGGTCGCTGGCTCTCGCGGCGGATAGCTCGCCCATCGCGAACAGCGAACGCAACTGCAAGCCCTGCTCGGCGAGCCGGTCCGCGCCGCCGGCTTCGCGGTCGATGACGCACAGAACCGTCTCGATTTGTGCTCCCCGCTCGCGCAGCTCACGGACGGACTCGATGACCTGGCCGGCGGTGGTGATGACATCCTCGACGACGACCAGACGCTTACTGTTGATCTCGATGCCCTCGGCCAGCCGGCGGGTTCCGTAGGTCTTGGCCCGCTTGCGCACGAACACGGTCGGCAGCCCAGTGACCTGCGAGAGCACGGTGGCGAGCGGAACGCCACCGAGCTCCAATCCTGCGACCGCATCAGGCTGGTCGGGCAATAGGGCGGCGAGCGCTTGGGCGATCTCGCGCAACAGGACAGGATCGGCCTCGAGCGCGTACTTGTCGAAATACGAGTCGCTTCTGGCACCCGAGCGGAGCGTGAACTGTCCGGTCAGATGCGCTCGCGCGACGATGCGTCGAGCAAGCGCAACGTGGTTCGTCTCGGCTTCTGTCGTCACTTTCGTAGGCGCCACGGCGGGTCGAGCCGATTCTCGCCGGCGTGGAAGATGAAGATGCGATGTCCGTCGGGGTCGAGCAGGATCGCCTCGCGCCACAGGTACGGTTGATCGACGGGCTCGCAGACGAAGTCGAACCCAGCTTGCTTGAGTTGCTGGACGGTCTGGTCGACGTCCTCGACCTCGAAGTGGATGCTCGCGCCGTTGTGGATCGTCTCGCCGGCCTGGTTCAGCGAGAGGGTCGTGTCACCGGCGGGTGCCAGCAGTCGGGCGTAGTGCGGATAATTCGCGACGATCTGCGTGAGCCCGAGCCTGACGTAGAAGTCTGTCGAGAGCTCCACGTCGCGAGCGGGGAGCGTGATGTGGTTCAGCCGCACGTTGGCGAAGATACAGACAGCACTCGCAACCGAGACCCACAAGAGCCATGTTGGCGCTTAAAGCGGCGGGACCTGATTGTTGACCTGTGTTCCGTGGTACAGGTGGTCCTGGGCCTTGCAGGAGGCCGGGAAGCTGAATTGGACGCTGTCGCTGCGCACGCCGTTGTAGCTCGCGAACAGGGTTGCGTGTCCGATGGTTCCGACTCTACATTCCGGATCGTTGCTGGCTTGCACGCGGACCCTGATCTTCATGATATTCCCGGGAAACCCCCACATCACCGCGTGGTGCGATTGGTACACCAGATGGTGTTCGACCGTCATGGTGATCGCACGAGTTGGCTGGTTGCGCATGTGGTCTTCCTGGCAGAGGATCCCGGAGACGGTGTGCGCCTCTAGGTTGATTTCGCCATGGCCGCGGGCGAAGCTGCCGGTGGCCCCTGTGATCGGTGCACCGGTGTGGAAGCCCCATGGCGGAATCCCGTAGACGATCGGGATCTGGCCGCAGCCGGGCGAATACTCGGCGGCACGACTGGCCATGCCAGTGAGCGCAAGCAGCGAGGTGAAGACCACGAGCACGAGTCCAATGCGTCGCATGATCTGGTTGTTCGTAGCTGCCATTTGGAGGGATCCTCGTCGGGTCTATCGGATCGCGGGCGGCTTGGGCTAAGGCTTCAACGAGATAATCGGCGGAATGTGGAGCGGACGCGCTTGCCTTGCTGCTTGGCGGGCTTGATCGACGCGGTGTGGCTGTGGCGAACTACCGGGGGTCGGTTGGTCTGATGACCAACCGGGCGCTCGACGGGAGCGCCGGTGCTGGCATCGGTGCGCAATCGCCGGGACGACGCCAACCGGCCGTTGATCGTCGTTTGGTGCGCTCCTCGTCGCTCAACGCGGGCTTCTCGGCCGTCGTGGTAGTGCTCAGGAAGGGATGGTTCACGAACTCAGGGTGGTGCCTGGACACGATGCTGTCCATATATTGACATTGAGCCGGGATTTGGTATACACTCTCTGCGGCGTCTCAGGGAGATGCTGCGGTATCCGTGGGACAGGGACCGCGACAGGCACGAAAATGGGAGCTAGGTTATGCGGAGGATGTTGTTCTTGCTTGGTGCGATGTGCGCCCTATGCCTACCTGCTACAGCCCACGGTGACTGGGGCCGCACAAAGAATGTGGTTATTTCGAAAGCGAACATTGTTATGCGATGTCTGAAAGAAATGTGGCACCGTGGGGAGGGGTCCTTGCCTCTATTGATTTTGTGGATACCGATTACAACACATATCCAACAGTATCTGTAAGGGAAGGCTTTGTTAATAACGAGGAGTGGATATCGTTCGAAGCCGATGGTGATGAGGGCTGGATCGAGACGGGTCAGTCGATGGGCGACCCTTATCAGGGTAGTGAACAGGAAAGCGTCGAAATACACCCGTTCTACGCCGAGCAGATCTACTTTGGCTCAAATTATAATAAAGGGAAAGGCACTTACTATGAAGAACTCTCACCAGAGACGCTCCCTGCTGGAGGTCCGGCATTTACAAAGAGTGATCCTAAAGAAGAAGCCTACAATCACTATGTCCTATACGATCCCGAACAGAATGGTCGCTGGCATATCTATTGGGGATGTTGTGAAGTCGGCTACTATGGCGGTGGTTGGCCCGCATTTTTGACTTATCAGCAAGCTGGTATAGAGGTAGCCACTTGGGCTAGGCCCTACGAGTACGGGCGCCAAGAAGTGGCTGACTCAGATGGCGGTGCTTGGACGCCTTGGGAACATGACACGTGGTCGAACGAAGACAAGGGTATTTGTCTAGAGGCCAATGAAGAAGATCACAATGAAGGCGATGTCGAGTGGGGCACCGCCTGTGATCTCTAGGGTAGAGAAAGCGATTGAAATTATGATACTTAGCAGACGAAACAATCTCACGTTTGTCCTGCTGCTGATGGTCGTGGGTGTGGTCTGTGTGCTTCTAGTCACGTATAGCACTGCAAAAGCGTCTTCGGCCAACGAACCGCCTCCTGTTGGATATCATCAGCCGACGGGCCCGGAATTATCTCCGACGGGCGCGGCGGAAGCGGCCATCGAGGCTGCGCGGGAGGGTGTGACGGCCGCAGGCGGTATTACCATCCGAGTCGCACACGGCACCTATGCCCACTTGAGCGCGGTGCTGGACGGCAGTGAAGCTGTCTCGGGGCCAACGAAGAGCGGCAAGGCGAGCTGCTTTCCTGGTCTGCCTTGCACGACTGCCGAAGTGGAAGAACATGAAAAAATATGGCGGGAATTGGACGAAAGTAGCGCCTATATTGTGGAAATGACAGGAACTTCGTTCTCACCCCCTGCTGGTCGGGTAAAGCGAGGGGCACGACTTTCGTCCGGTGGGTTCGAGACGGTCATCGTGGATGCTCATACTGGAATTCCAGAGGCGCGGATGATAGGCGGTAAAGGAGTCAAGCTGGAAAGTCTTGGCTTGGTGACGGAACTGACTGCAGTCATCCCAAGTGAAATATTGGTCCCAGCTATACCTACGGTTGTAGCGGAGGCAAGTCGCGTCCCAGTATCTGGCTTTATCACCGGGCGTCTAGCGGGTCTGTCACGAGCCGGGAATATTTCAGTGGTTCTCTTGAATGTGGGTGGGGGAGGCAACCCTAGAGATGTGCATATTTCCCGCAAGGTCACGACCAATGCACGTGGAGTGTTCAAGATGGTCGATGTTGTTGCGGGGCGCTATATCATCGAGTCGCGACCCCACGGGTGCGCTGGCAAGAGGATTGCGGTCAAGCCTGGCAAGACGACCAAGGTGACGCTCGCCTGCACGGGCTAATCGACGTAATCGCGGGCGTCCCTTCGATGGGGCGCCCGCGCCCCCCGAGCTTTCCAAGTGACCCGTGGCGAGACCGTTGCGCAAGACTCGGCGGTGCGAGACTGTTGGGGTAGGCGTATCGTAGGAGCCGAACCACACGGTGCTCAAATTTTCCGTATGGTGGAACCGTTCGCTGTTTACACGAGGAAGGAGCTCAGCTATGGGTGCGCAAGAGAACAAGCAGACAGCAGGTGATGCCTACGCTGCGTTCGGCCGCGGCGACGCGGAGGGCGCGATGCGCAATATCGATGACTCGATCGAGTGGACGACACGGGGCGATAACGCGCTGACCGGGATCTATAACGGCAAGCAGGCGGTCGGAGAGTTGTGGGGCAAGCTCGCCAGCAAGGACTTCCGCAGCGAGCCGCACGACTTCGTTGCCGACGGCAACAAGGTCGTGGTCCTCACCACGGTCCATATCGAGGGCGAGGCGGTCGAGAGCGCCGACGTGCTCACCTATAACGGCGAGGGAATGCTCGTCGCTTTCGAGACGCTCGGCGACTCGAGCGTGGCCAACCGGGTGTTCCCCAAGTAGGAGGCGATGGCCCTTCTGGTCGACGCTGAGGCAATTTCCGACTCTGGGTATCGCTAGATTCCGCGTGCCCAGGTCGGATGCTCGCGACCCACTCGGCTGGTGCTGCTCGCGCGCGGCTTGTGCGCGGCAACAGAATGTTCAGCTGCCGGGGTGAGGGTCTGGAGTATGTCTTCTGCTCGTGACGACCACACGTCCGCCTCTGGCTGGATATGTGGTGAGACGGCGGGTGCGCACCGGCCGCTCGGACTTCTGAGTGGGTGCGCGCAGAGCGACCTGCCGCAGCACGATGCGCAGGATCGTCTTCATCTCCATCAGCGCGAAGCTGGCGCCAATACAACGGCGCGGGCCGCCGCCGAACGGGATCAGTGTGTATGGCGGCGGCGGCTGATCGAGAAACCGCTCGGGACGAAACTGCTCAGGTTGCGGGTATATGTCGGAGAGATGCGCTCCGACGATCGAGGCGACGACCATCGTTCCGGCGGGCAGCAGGTAGCCGCCGATCTGTACCGGAGCCGACAGTTTGCGCGATGCTCCGTCGAGCGGCGGTCGAACTCTGAGCGTCTCGTTGATGACGGCGCCAAGGTAGCCGTTGCCATCGTCGCTGTCGATCTCCTCGACGAGCCGTTTGAGCGCGGCCGGGTGGCGTAGCAGGCGCTCAAAGCACCACGCGAGTGCCGTCGCGGTCGTCTCCTGTCCAGCGATGAGTAGTGTCGAGAGCTGGTCTCGCAGCTCGGCGTCGCTGAGCGGCTCGCCGTTCTCGTCGCGCGCCGCAATCAGCAGCGCGAGGACATCTTCGCGACCGTCGGGATCGGCGCGATGGGCGGCGATCTCCTCGTAGAGCAGCGTGTCGGCTTCGCGGCGTGCACGCAACCATGGCAGCTGCGTCCCAATCCGACTGTCGGCAAAGCGCGGATGGCTCGTCTCGGCCATGTAGACGAGGATGCTCGCCTTTGCCACGCGTGGTAGCAGTGATCGCAAGCGCGCCATCCGAGTGGGATCTCGCACGCCGATCACAGCCCGCAGGATCACCTCCAACGCGATCGTCTGCATCCTGGGGTGGATCGCGAACACCTCGCCGACGGGCCACTTCCGCACCTCGGCGGCAGCGAGCTCAGCGATCGTCTCTTCGTACTTGCTCACCGCATCGCCGTGAAATGGCGGCGACATGACTCGCCGCATCCGCACGTGGCGCTCCCCGTCCAGGACCAGCAGCGAGCTCGGCACAACGTGTCCGAGCGCGCGGGCGTTTGCCTCGCCCGCTCGCACGAGCTCGCGGTCGGCCGTAAACAGCTCCTTGATTTGTTGTGGGTCCCAAACCGCTACGTAGTCGCCGAGGACGACCAGGCGATGCCTGCGCGGCGAATCGAAATGGCGTAGCCCCCAGCGCACGTAGCGCTCGGTAAACCACAACACTGCAATGGTCTGCGCAAGCGACGGCCATCGAGAGGCAGGTGGCAGACCCGGCGCAACGTCTCCCTCGCGACGCTGCGGCGCCGCTGCCTTCGCTCCGTCAACGCTACGCTGCCTCACCGGTCTGCCCTCCGCACGTTGTCGGTCATCAAGGTACCACGACTTTGTAACAAGTTGCAACTTGTTACAAGCGGCACTTGATCTATCCATGAACGGTGCAGGGCGATGAGCCGACGGTGCCTGTTTTGCGGCGATCCATCCTTGGACGGCTAGGCTTGGCGTCTGGCGTCCACGATGATCGGAGGCAAGATGGCGAAGGTGCTCTACACCGCAGAGGCGACCGTCACCGGCGGGCGGGCCGAAGGCCACGGTCGCACCAGCGACGGCGCTTTGGACGTCCAGCTGCGAACTCCACCCGAGCTGGGCGGGGAGGGCGGGGGCACGAACCCCGAGCAGCTGTTTGCGATCGGCTATGCCGCCTGCTTTGAGGGCGCTATCGGTGTGGTCGCCCGGCGCGAGCGCGCCGAGGTTGGAGATGCCTCGATCGACAGCCGCGTCAGTCTGCTGCCGACCGAGGGCGGTGGCTTCAAGCTCGCCGTGGGGCTCGACGTAACCCTTCCGCAGGTTGAGGACGTCGAGCAGGCTGTACGGATAGTCGCGGCCGCGCACCAGGTCTGCCCGTACTCCAACGCAACTCGGGACAACATCGAGGTGGATCTGACCGCCAACGGTCAGGCCGTGCCAGCCTGACGCCGCCGCACGCCGGTTTAGGACAGAATGCGCATCGATGCATGTGACTGCCAAGGCCGACTATGCCGTGAGGGCCGCCGTGGAGCTGGCCGCCGGTAGTCAGAGTGCGCCGCGCAAGGTCGACGAAGTGGCCCAGGCTCAGGGCATTCCGCTGTCGTTCCTGGAGAACATCCTGACACAGCTGCGCAGCTCCGGGATCGTGCGTAGCCAGCGCGGTCCCGAGGGTGGCTACTGGCTCGCGCGCCCAGCCGATGAGGTCAACCTCGCGCAGGTGATCCGCGCCGTGGACGGCCCGCTGGTTGGGGTGCGCGGACAGCGCCCCGAGGAGGTTGAGTACATTGGCTCGGCTGAATCCCTCCAGCAGGTTTGGATTGCGCTGCGCGCCAATCTACGCAAGGTGCTGGAGCACGTGACAGTCGCCGACGTGGCGTCGGGCAAACTGCCCAAGGATGTTCTTACGCTCACGCGCGAAGAGCAAGCCTGGGAAACCAGGTAGCGGGCGTCTCAGCTCTCGCGGCGAGCACCGACCGACGCGAGTACCGCGTCGATGCAGGTGCGCTGCACGCGTGCCGGCTCGATCGTAAACGGCTCGGGGATATTGCCGCTCACGGTGCGCACGCCCACGCCGATGCGTGCTAGATGCATCGTGCCGAGGGTCTGCGCGTAGAGCTGGTTGGCGGTGAAGTCTGGGTCCTCGACGTCGAACACGCCCTGCGCGGCGCCCTCAGCGAGGATCTGTGAGAGCTTGCCCAGGCAGGCCGCCATGTTCTGGCCCAGGCGAATCCAGATGGCGTCGGAGATGCTCTCGCGCAGCTCCTCGGCGGAGCGACGCATCAGCGAGAGTCCGCAGTCCAGGAAAGCGGGGTACTGCAGACAGAAGCTCGTGTAGCGCAGCCAGCCCTCTTCGAGGCGCGCGACCGGATCGGACCCGGCGGGTACCTCCTCGAGCAGCTCGGCCAGATCGCCAAGATAGCTCGACAGCGTGAGTACGTACAGCTCCTCCTTGGAGGAGAAGTAGCGGTAGATCAGTGCCTTGTTGATGCCGACGGCACGTGCGATGCTCTCGATTGACGCGTCCTGCAGCCCGCGTTCGTCGAACAGTAGGCGCGTGGCGCCGACGATCTCACGCTCACGCTCACGTCGGCGCGACAGCCGCGTTGGCGCAGCGGACTGTCTGTATCTGGGTACGGTCGCCATTGCAATCGACTATATCGCGAATGTAAACGCTGTTCAATCTCACATTTGACAAGCGTTTACGCTTTGCTAGGATTCAATCGTCGAGCTGTGGGCGCATCAGCCCCTGGTCGGCCCCGGATTCAACGCCGGGCAAAGAGTCGGGTCCGGCGGGAGAGCAGAAGCCGGGCGCCGGCTATCCAGTTTCCGTCGCACCACTCCATCGAGCCAGTAAAGGAGCCTTCGTCCCATGTCAGCAACCGACGTAACCGCCAGTGAGGCGACCGAGGCCGCCGAGGCCGCTGTCGAGGCGATCACGAACGCCGCCGGCAAAGATGTTGTCTTCTCGATGGCGCTCAGCCAGGACCAGAAGGACATCCGCGATTGGGTGCACGGTTTCGCCGCCGACGTGATGCGGCCCGCCGCGCACGAGTGGGACGAGAAGGAGAAGACGCCCTGGCCGATTATCGAAGAGGCCGCCAAGATCGGGCTCTACGGCTTCGAGGGACTGGCGCAATTCTTCGCCGACCCCACCGGCCTGACGTTGCCGATCGTCAACGAGGAGCTGTTCTGGGGCGACGCCGGCATGGGTATGGCGATCATGGGCACCTCCCTCGCCGTGGCCGCGATCTTCGGGCAGGGCACCGGCGAGCAGATCGGCGAGTGGATACCGCGCTGTTTCGGCACTCCCGATGACATCAAGGTCGCCGCCTTCTGCTCATCGGAGCCAAACGCCGGCTCGGACGTGAGTGCTGTGCGCACCACCGCCAAGTTCGACGAGGCCACCAAAGAGTGGGTGCTCAACGGCCAGAAGGCGTGGGCAACCAACGGCGGCATCTCCGACGTGCACGTCGTGATCGCGACCGTCGACCGCGAGCTGAACTCGCGCGGGCATGCTGCCTTCGTCGTGCCGATGAGCGAGGCCAAGGGCATCTCCGAAGGCGCCAAGGTTTCAAAGCACGGTCTGCGCGCCTCGCATACCGCAGACGTGTATCTGGATGACTGTCGCATCCCCGAGAATTACGTGCTAGGCGGCAAGGAAAAGCTCGATGAGCGCGTCGCGCGTGCTAAGGAGGGCAAGAAGAACAAGTCCAATGCCTCGATGGCCACCTTCGAGGCCTCGCGTCCGACCGTGGGCTCGCAGGCGCTTGGCATCGCTCGCGCCGCCTATGAGTACTCGCTCGAGTACGCCAAGGAGCGCGAGCAGTTCGGCAAGAAGATCATCGAGAACCAGTCGATCGCGTTCACGCTCGCCCGCATGAAGATGGAGATCGATGCAGCACGGCTGCTCGTTTGGCGCGCCTCGTGGATGGGTCGCAACCAGGTTCCGTTCGAAAATGCCGAGGGCTCGATGTCAAAGCTCAAGTCCGGCGAGGTTGCGGTGTGGGTGACCGAGCGCGCGATTCAGATCCTCGGTGGCAACGGCTACACGCGCGAGTTCCCGGTCGAGCGCTGGCACCGCGACGCGAAGATCTACGACATCTTCGAGGGCACCGCCGAGATCCAGCAGCTCGTGATCTCGCGCGCGATCTCGGGGATGCACATCAAGTAGCCCCTGGGACTTGGCTTTTTGGGGTGGTGCGGATCGTGCTGGGTGCCGCTGAGGCCCCAGAGCAGCGGCGCTCGAAAGGTTGCTCGCGCCAGTTCTCGCATCATCAAGCCTTACATGGACCCCAGGGCGGCTCAATTCATCCGGGTCATGGCTCTTGGCTGGGGACCGATGTGGCGAGCAGGCTGAGGGCGAAGCCTTCCCGTGCTCTGTTCAGCACCGCCTCGAACTCCGTATCGGTGAGGCCCATGTTGCTCGGTCCCAGGTGGCTGCAGATCACGCCGTCCCACGCCGCCCATAGGAACCTCGCGGTGCTCTCAGCGTCCACGGGTCGTCCGATGCCTTCGTCGATCATTTTTTGGATCTCGCCCGCCATGCGCTTGGTCTCATCCTTGATGCGCTGCGCCACCCTGGTGCTCGCTGTCGGTGTCAGCTCCGCTCCGGGGCGGTCCGGTGGCGGGAAGCGAAACAGCTGAAAGTAGCCCGGATGCTCGCGCGCGAAGCGTAGGTAGCCCTCGGCCAGGCCGAGCAGCCGTTCAGCGGGGAGGTTGCCCGCTTGAAAGCCCTCGTCGCAGTATCTCTTGTCCAGTTCCAGCGCCCGCTCGATCAGGGCGCCGTAAACGCCCTCCTTGCTGGCGAAGTGGGCGTAGATCGAGCCGACTGCCACGTCGGCCTCCTCGGCCAGATCCTCCATCGTCGTGGCTGAGTACCCGCGGCTGATGAACAGTCGCTCACCGGCGTCCCTGATCGCGGTCGCGGTGCGCGCCTTACGACGCTCTGCGCGCGAGCCCTCGCGATCCTTTGTGTTGCCGGATGCCCGGTCGGCGGGGGTCATTTGCAATATTCTAGCATTAGTGTAATCTAATTCTAGTTCTGTAATCTTCCTACAGAAATGGCGGACCCTGGGCCTCCGGGCTACCCGTAGCCAGCCTGCCCTTGACTTCGTAATAGTTTCGATATAAAGTTCGTAACAACTTCGTAAGCCCTTTTGGAAAGGTCGCCAGATGTCGTCGAACACTCATCGCTACCGCGAGCTCCTGTTGGTCCTGCTGGCACTCTGCGCGAAGCGTGCTGTGGGCCGCGGCGATCTCGCGGCTGGGCTCACGCGCCGTGTGGGCCGCGACTATCGGCCCTCGCCGGAGCGGGTCGAGTACGCGATCGGGGCGCTGGTTGCTGAGGGCTTGATCGAGAGCGAGGCGCGCGACGGCGAAGTCTCCTATAGGACGACAGCATCCGGGGTGGAGGCCGTGGATGAGCGCGCCGAGACGCAGATCGACACCTTCCTGTTCACCGACATGGTCGGGTCGACAGCGTTGCTCGATCGTCTCGGCGACCACATCGCTCACGCCTTTCGCCGCCGGCATTTTGCGCTGCTGCGCACGGCGATCGGAGAGCACACCGGCACCGAGGTCAAGAGTCTTGGCGACGGGTTGATGGTGACATTCACCGACGCGCGCGCGGCCGTCGCGTGCGCTGTGGCGATGCAGCGCGCGGTGGGGGTCTGTGGGGATCCAATGACCTTGCGGATCGGGATCGACATGGGTGAGGCCGTGCGCGAGCAGGACGACTTCTTCGGCAGACCGGTGATCGTCGCACGACGACTCTGTGACATGGCACAGGGCGGGCAGGTAGTCGTGTCCGAGACCGTGCGCAGGCTCGCCGGTTCCTCGAGTGCTCATGCATTTGAGCCTCTCGGTGCGCTCGCGCTGAAGGGGCTCAACGATCCGGTGAGCGCTACCGCGCTGCGCCCCGCAGCGGCCCCATCGACGCTGCGAGGCTCACCATCAAACGAGCAGCAGTGGCGAGAGCGCACCAAACAATCCGCCGCCGAGAACATCGGCGTAGCGGTGGCCTAGGGAGCGGTTGCGTTGCCCAGGAGATTCTTCCGACACGGCGAGCTCCCGCTCGTGCTGCTCGCGCTGCTCGCCGAGCGCCCGCGGCACGGCTACGAGATCATGACCGAGCTGAAGCGTCTCTTCGGCCCCCGTTACCGTCCTTCGCCCGGCAGCGTCTACCCCGCGATCGAGGCGCTCCATGTTGAGGGGCTGATCGACGGTCAGACCCACGACGGCAGGACCACGTATCGCGTCACCCCGGTGGGCGAGCAGGCGATCGAGGCACGCCGCGACGCGCTCGCAGCGCTCGAAGTTCGCACCGGCGCGCGGTTTGGCGACGCGGACTCGATCGAACCGCTGCTGGACCGCTTCAGAGCGCGGCTTGCGCCGCTCTCGGGGCGAGTGGACCCACAAGCCATAGAGGCCGTCCTGCAACGAGCGGCGGCCGACATCGAGAGTCTCGACAGGCTCCCAACAACCAAGGAGGCAAACTGATGACCGATGCATTCGAGCGCGCCGCCGAGCGCGCGGAAACCCAGTCCCGACAGCGCCGACGCGAGCGCTGGGCGCACGGCCATCGAAAGGGATTCCGGATCCACGCGACGGTGTTCGTCGCCGTCCAAATCCTGATCCTCGCGGTGTGGGTCCTGCAGTGGCAGCTGGGAGGAACGGCATACCCCTGGTTCATCTATCCGCTGCTCGGGTGGGGCATTGGGCTCGCCGCGCACTACGCCGCGGTTCACGACAGCTTCAAGGACGGACAGCGATGATCAGCGTCGACACCAAGGCGGTGCTTCTCGCGGACGCCGTGATGTTCCTCGTAGCGCTGCTGCTCGGGGTATGGAAGTACAGCCAGATCGCGAGCACCGAGGATCACACCTCACACATCTACGTCGATATTGCGCACCGCGCGGCGCTGCTCTACAGCTTTGCGCTGCTGCTGATCGCGACGTTCGTACAGCTGAGCGGCTTCAGCGAGCTCGTGAACCTGCTGGCTGCCGGCACGATGACGTTCTACTTCTTTACGGCGGTAGTGACCTACTCCCTCCACGGCTGGCGAGAAGACACCGAGAACCAGTACCGCGACCCCGTCAAAGGAACACATCTGTTCATGGTCGCACTGATCCTCGGAGAGATCGGCGGATGGCTCCTCCTGATAGCAGGATTTCTCGACAAGCAGATCTTCTGAGCGCCGGCTCTATCACCGAACCAGCAACCAAAAAAGAAGAAGTCAAAAATGAGTCAGGGAGCACCCGCCGTTGACCGTGACACACCGTCCATCCCACTCGCCAACCACGGGCTGCGGCCCATGCGAGCCACGCCATGAACGCCTCCCCCTGCCCACGCCAGCCGGCGCTCGCTGGATGGCGGTGCGCAGCCCTACCAGGCCTGTGTGCGTCCGCAGTGCGGACAGGACACGCTGGTGGAGACCGCGGCGATGAAGAAGTAGCCGCACGCACACGGGTAGCAGGCCTCATCGACGGGGCCGCCGGCGTCGCGTACGCGACGCACGGTGATGTCGGATGTGGCCGGCGGCATCTCGTGGTGGCGCCAAGCGGCAATTGGATGAAGGAGGTTGGTTCGCATAGTCTCTGCCTTCTATGACAATTCTTACGTCCAAAGGTTTCGCTGCGCGGTCGATATTTCCTGGCTGGTAGGCCAGTCGAGGGTCGATGCGGTGCGTGCACGCAGGTCGCAGAGCGTCGGTGCGGCGCACGCGCGGACGGTTCTGAGATAATCCGCGGCCGATGGATCCCGCACGCAAGCGAAGGGTGCGGCTGGTGGTGGCCTTGAGCGCGGCTGTGCTGCTCGCGAGCGCTCTGATCTACACCAGCTTCAGCGCCGCCAGCCCCACGGTCACGCCGAGCCAGCTCGTGCGCGAAGCGGTGGCAGGCCGCAGCTATCAGCTGACGGGCACGGTCAAGACGGGGTCGGTGCGCCATGAAGGCGAGACGCTGTACTTCAGCGTGCAGGACAGGGCCGGGGAAACATCGGTGCCACTCAGCTACACCGGCACGGTCCCAGATCCCTTCCGCGAAGGGCGCGAGGTGATCGTGACCGTCGAAAAGAAGGGCTCGAGCTTTGTGGGCGAACCCAACTCGCTGATCACCAAGTGCCCGTCCAAGTACACGGTGGCCCCCCCCAAGACCAAGACCTACTGATGGCTCTGCTGGGGAGCGCGGCTCTGGTGCTGGCGCTTGCCGTGTGCGCTTACGGCATCGGCGCGTCGCTGTACGGAGTCAAGACCGGGCGCGCCGAGTGGTCGGAGTCGGGTCGTCGTTCGGTGTATGCGCTGGCGGGCATCCTCACCGTCGCGTTCGCTGTGCTCGAGGTCGCGTTCCTGCGCAACGATTTCGGTTTCAACACGGTGGCCGACACATCCAGCGTGACAACGCCCACCTTCTACAGGGCCGCCGCCGTGTGGTCTTCCCAGGAAGGCTCGCTGCTGCTGTGGGCGTGGCTGCTGTCGCTGTGGTCGACGCTCGTGCTGTTCCTCACGCGCAAGCGCATGCGCGACGTGAGTGCCTATGCCACGGCGATCCTGCTCGGCTTCGGGGGCTTCTTCATCTCGCTGATGGTGTTCTACGCAAACCCCTTCAAAACAACGAGCCCGGCGCCGGCCGAAGGCCAGGGGCTCGACCCGTTGCTGCGCCACCCGAGCATGATGATCCACCCGCCGATGCTCTATTCGGGCTACACGCTGTGCATCGTGCCCCTCGCGTTCGGCATGGGGGCGCTCTTGGCTCGCAAAGTCGACGCCGAGTGGATCAGGTCGATACGCCGCTTCTCGCTTGCCGCCTGGCTGTTTCTCGGCGTTGGGATCATGCTGGGCGCGCGCTGGTCCTACTCGGAGCTCGGCTGGGGTGGCTACTGGGGCTGGGATGCGGTCGAGAACGCCTCGCTGATGCCGTGGCTGACCGGGACGGCGTTCATCCACTCGCTGATGATCCAAGAGAAGCGCGGGATGCTGAAGGTGTGGAACGTGTCGCTCGTGCTTGCCACCGGAACGCTTGCAATCATGGGCACGTTCCTCGTGCGCAGCGGGATCCTCAACTCGATCCATGCGTTCGGCGGGCAGACGCTCGGGGTGCCGTTCGTGATCCTGATCGGGGTGCTGATCCTCAGCTCGATCTATCTCGTGAGCTCACGCAGAGACATGTTGCGCAGCGAGCATCGGCTGGACTCGCTGCTCTCACGCGAGTCGATCTTCCTGGCCAACAACATCGTGCTGGTGGGGCTGTGCTTCGTGATCTTCTGGGGCACCTATTTCCCGCTGATCTCAGAGGCGCTCACCGGCCATGAGGCGTCGGTGGGCCCACCGTGGTTTGACCGCTACACGGTGCCGCTTGCGCTGATTCTCGTATTGCTCAGTGGGATCGGGCCGGTGATCGCCTGGCGCAGGGCCACGCTCGCCAACGCGCGGCGCAATTTCGTCGTTCCGTTGGTCTGTGCGCTGATGGTGCTCGTGGTGCTGCTCGCCACGGGTATCGCCGCGGGCAAACCGTTCGCGCTGGCGATGTTCTGCTGCGCGGGGTTCGTGTTCGGCAGCATTGGCCAGGAGTACTTCCGCGGGGTGCGCGTGCGCCGCGCGATGGCCGGCGAGCCCGCGCCGCTGGCGTTGCTAGGACTCGTGAAGCGCAACCGCAGGCGCTACGGCGGCTACATCGTGCACATCGGGATCGCCGTGCTGTTCGTGGGCATCGCTGCCTCCTCCTCATTCCAGCACGCCTCAGAGCTGAGTCTCTCGCCGGGCCAGTCGACCAAAGTGGGCGCCTACACGGTGCGCTATGTGCGCCCCACGGCTGCGATCACGCCGCAGTACGATCCCGCCCACACCGGCTCCACGATGAGCATTGGAGCGGTGCTCAACGTGACCAAGCACGGCAAGTATGTTGCGACGCTCACGCCCGCCGAGGACTTCTACGACTCCGGCGAACCGTCCCAGGGCTCCGTGGGACACCTGATCGGCGGTCAGCCTGTCAGTCAGGTGAGCATGGATGCGGGCGTCACGCGCGACGTTTGGAGTGCGATCGCCCCGGAGATCGACACTCCTCGCTTGAAGCGGATCGTCGAAATCGGCAACAAAACGATCCCGCTCGTGCGTCCCGACGAGGGCATGATCGCGCTCGCGGTGATGGAGCGCGAATACCTGAAGGCGCCGCCGCCGGCCGAATTCCACTTGATCGTCTCACCGCTTGTGATGTGGATCTGGATCGGGGGGATGATCGTGGCCGGTGGGGGACTGATCGCGCTGTGGCCGGCCCCGAGCGTGGTTCGCCGTCGTGTTCGCGTACTGGCGCGCGGTCGTGCGACGGAGGGTCTGGCGCGCGCTTGAGCATCGCGGTCGTCGTGCTCACGCTTGTTCTGCTCGCGGTCGTGATCGCGGTGGTGAGCCGTCCATTGCTTGCGGCACGCAAGCTGACTGAGCCTGAGGCGCCGCGGCAGGAGGATCTGAAGGCGGCACGCGAGGCGAAGTACCGGGAGATCCGCGACGCCGAGCTCGACTACCGCACAGGCAAGCTCTCGCGCGAGGACTTCGAGGTAGTCAACGGCACATTGCGTGCCGAAGCCGTCGAGATCCTCGATCAGCTGGAGACGCCGGACGAGCGCCAGGGCTCCTCTACCAGGGTTTCTTAAGCAGGATGATCGTGTTCAACGCGAAAAGGACCGCAAAGAACACAGTCCAGCGGTTCAGGTTGCGCTCGACCATCGACCCGCCACCGAGCGGCCCCTGGCCGCTGCCGACACCAAACGCGCCCGAGAGGCCCGAGTCCTTGCCCGAATGCATGAGCACGAGCAGAATCACCGCGACCGCGATGATCACCTGTAGGAACGAGAAAATAGCTTCCATTCGCCCAAGCCTAACGTCTTTTGCAAGCCAGCGTGCGCAAAGTCGGCCAATTCGGCCAAGTTTGGGGTTGACGCCTCGCCCATCTATACAGTCCAGCCGCTCTGCCGCTATGGACGTCCATATGCATGACTCCGCAATTTCACGGCCAGATTACGGCTCCGATTACGAATCCTTTACCAAGGTGTGGTTCCCTGCCGATATGAATAGGGTCAAGGGGGCGCCGGCTGCGTGCGGCGCCCTGCTCTACCGCGACCACGGGGCCAAACCACGATGAGCAGGGGACGAGCATGTCAGGCGTGAATGGCGCGCGTTCAACAACGCCTGCCGGCTCTCAGCGACCGGGCATGTCATTCAAGCTGGCCGTACCCGTAAGGGTGCGTCGCGCGATCCTCTCGGCGCTCGCGGGCGGTGGCCTGACCGCGGTTGGCCTGGGCGCACCGCTGACCGGTGCCGCACTGGCGAGCGAACCCTCGACGGGCACCGCGCCCACCCCGGGAGCTTCAACGACGTCAGCCTCAGAAACACCGACGCAGACGACCACGACGAGCACCACGCCGACAGGCACGACCACGATGCCGGGCACTACCACGTCCACAACGACGTCAACCACTCCGACAAGCGAACCGCCGGCTACGACGAGCACTCCCGCCACCACCACGCCGGCGAGCACCCCGACCACGACCGAAGCATCGCAATCGCCGGTCAGCGGCCCGAAGGTGGTTGTTCAGCGAACACAGCAGACGACCAAGGGGGAAGCGGCCAACCCGGCGGAGGGGACTCCTGGGGGGACCCCCGCTACGACGACGCCCGCCTCCAGCGGCTCTGGCAACATCGCGCCCGCACCGCAGCTAGCGGCGACCCAGTCAGGCGCACTGGCCGCGATGCTCGCCGACTCGGCCGCCTCAACCCAGGCGCTTGCCTTCTACCGGATCCCGTTGTTTCTGCTGCCGATCTATCAGGCTGCGGCGGTCCAATACGGGGTGCCGTGGCAGGTCCTGGCGGCAATCAACGAAGTCGAGACGAACTTTGGCACAGACCTGTCCGTATCGACCGCGGGGGCGATCGGGTGGATGCAGTTCATGCCCGAAACATGGCTGCAGTACGGGGTCGATGCCGTAAATGCGGGCTACGCCGACCCCTACAACCCGGTCGATGCCATCTTCGCGGCCGCGCGCTACCTGCATGCGGCCGGCGCGTCCACTGACCTGCGTACGGCGATTCTTGCCTATAACCACTCCGAAGCGTATGTCGAATCGGTGCTGTTGCGAGCGCGTCTGTTTGCCAGCTACCCGCCGTCGGTGATCGCCACGCTGACAGGTCTCACCGAGGGCAGCGTGCCGGTGGCGGGCGCCAGGCTGGTTGGGAGCTCGCTAGCTCCAGGCGATGGTCTGGCGGGTGGGCCGGACTCGGCACAGGCCGGCACGTCGAGCGCGACCGCTGGCGCCACGCTGGCTCAACCGCCCGTCGCCGGGGCCGCGAAGGTCTCGCAAGCGGCCTCGGCGCTTCCCGGCTCGACACCTGCTCCATCGCCTGCTGCCAGCGCTGCCAGCGCCGAACGTGCGCTGAACGCGGCCGCGCCTCCGTCCCAGCTATCTGAGCTGGTGGGTCGCAGAGACGCACCCGTTGTGGCAGTCGAGGACGGACGTGTGGTCGGACTAGGCAAGTCTCGCAAGCTGGGCCGCTATGTGGTGCTGCGCGACACCTACGGCGATGTGTTCACCTATGCCGGTCTCGGCAGCATTGCCCCCGAGTATCGTCTGCCCAAGCCGGCACAGGTGCACGTCCCGAAGGGCGCGCTGGCCGAAGTCGAAGCGGGCGGCGATCCAAAGCCGATTCGGGCCGCGAGCGCTGGAGGCCAGCCCCCCGTGACGTTGCACGTCGCCAAGCCGAATAAGCGAGCGTCGAAGCGATCCAAGCAGGCAGGTGCCGTCGCGACAGGCCCATCAGGCCAGGAATCGGCACCGGTGGGATCATCCAACCAGGAATCGGCGCCTGTGGGAGCACCCTCAGGGGCACAGGCTGGCAAGACGCGCGTGTATGCGCATCCAGGCAATCCGGACGCGATCGCCGCCGCGCGTATCAGGGCACAGGCTGCTCGCCTGAAAGCGACAGCACCCGGCTGGATGAAGTTGAGCAAGGGCTCGGTGGTGGCGCAGGGCACTGTGCTCGGCCACCTTGGCTCAGAGGGCGAAAGTCCGGAGGCGAGCCTGCGCTTTGCGATTCGTCCGGCAGGGTCTCAGAGCGCGGTCGATCCGCTGCCGATCCTTACGAACTGGAAGCAACTCGAGATCGCGCTGCATCCGCTGGGCGCCAAAGACGGTCCCGTGCTGGCTGGCGCAACCGCAAGCGATGCGTTCCTGCTCTCAAAGGACGAACTGCATAGCGCCGTTCTCGGCGATCCCGACATCAAGCTGGGCGCGTGTGATCGCGAGCAGGTCGCCGCCGGCAAGGTCGGTCGTCGGACGCTCGCGCTGCTCGTGTTCCTCTCGCGCAGTGGGCTGAAGCCGACCGTCGGAGAGCTGCGCTGTGGACGCCCCCTCTACACAGCCAAGGGTCTGACGACAAGCTTCCCGCCTGCGGGCACGGTCGATATCGCGGCTATCAACGGGATCCCGATCGCCGGCCATCAGGGCGCAGGCACGATCACCGACATCACGATCCGCACGCTGCTGACGATCCCAAGCCAGTTCGCGCCAAAGCGGATCGTCAGCCTGATGAGGTATCCGGGCGCGCCGAGCACGATCGCGGCAGCGGACTACTCGAGCTACATCAAGATCGAGCTCGCCGGCAACGCGTCGGGTGCGGCGGCGAGCAAGGTTGCCGGCGCCAATGCCAAGCGTGCCACGACGGCGTCCAGCAAGACTGCCGTGCCCCCCGCTGACGTGGTCCTGGGCACAACCGAGTGGCAGCGGCTGGTCGGGCAGATCGGCAGTCTGCGCTCGCCGAAGCTGTCGAGCAAGCCGAGCGGCTCGGCGATCCGCGACAAGCAAGCGGCGCCCAGCAACCGCGGTCTTGGCACCAGCGTGCTGCCGTAGCACTGCTGCGCGGCAGGCCTCAGACGGGGCGACGCCGCTGTACGCCGCCCCGCGAGACCTCGGGCCTGTGCTCTAGCCGGAGCTTGTGCTGCCGGCCGGGGGCCCACCGGGCGTGGGTCCGCCGGCGCCACCCGGACGCCTAAGCGCCCCCACCAGCGTGCTGCGGCATTTCATCGTGGCTGCCCTGAACTGCGGGCTGGCTGTGTTGATGCCCTTCGTGTCGAACACCGGGCCGTTGCCCGACGTGTTCGGTACGGGCACTTTCACACCGTTCTGACGCAGACATTCAGCGTACTTCGCGAGCGCTGTCTTGAACACGGGGTTCTCGGCAAAGCGCCCGTTGCCACCGAAGCGAATTCCTCCACCGCACTTCTTCAGGGCAGCTTCATACTGCGCGCGCGTTACACCCTTGGGCAGTTGACGCCCGCCAGCCCCAGTGCCGCCTCCGAGAAAGCCGGCTCCGCCCGCTGGACGACCGCTGCCGGGTGTCCGCTGCGGGAGCGTTACGCCATTCTTCTGGAGGCATTCGCGGATCGCGGTAAAGCGCGCCGAACCACCTCCGCGGGGCGTGGTGGCTCCCGTGCCGGTCGACGATGTGCCGGCCGAGGAAGTACCCGTTGAGGAGGTGCCCGTCGTTGTGCCGGTCGCGGCAGCGTTTGCACCGGTGGACGTGGTGCTCGAGGAGCCTCCGCACGCCGCCAGGCCAAGGCAGGCCAGCAACAGGATCAATAGGACGCCGGCCGCGGATCTGCCGCCGCTGATGTTGGTGTGGGGCATGGAGCTCCTTTATCGATGATCGGTCTTCTCAGGGTGATTCTGCTGTTGGCCACACGAGCGGCCGAGCGGATTCGCGACTCCGTGATTGGTGGATTGATCAAGCACGGGAGTTGCTCCGCGCGATCCACTCTTACATAGCTAGCCTCCAAACAGCGCGGGTTCGCCCCCGCCGCCGCCGCGCGCGCTGCCGCTGGAGCCACCGCGTGCCGCGGAGCCTCCAAACAGCGACGCGAAACCCCCGCCGCTTGATCCCACACTGATCGATTCGGCGCTGATCGCGCCACTCGCGCCGGTTTCGCCGGTGACGGTCACCGTTTCGCCGGGATGGATGCTTTTGACGGCCGATTTGACCGTCTTGTTGACGGTCGTGCCGGCCGAGGTCGTGACCTTCACGGTGTTGCCTTCGACGTTGGTCACATACAGCGTGCTTCCGTCAAGATAGGCCACGGTGCCGGCGGTCGGTCGCGTGAAGCTGCCGCCCGCGCCCGAGGAGCCAAAACCGCCAGCCGCGGAACCGGCGCCAGAGCGCGCGCCCGTGCCCGACGCGCCGGCGCGCAGAGCGGCAAAGCGCGAGGCGAGACCCGACGCGCCGCCCGCGGATGAGCTCGACGAGCTTTCGTCCTTCTCGACGAGCACGCCGCCGATGAAGCCGCAGGCTGTCAGCAGCACACCCATCAACGCCAGTGGCGCGGGCGTCAGCAGCCGGCGGCGGGGCCTAGGTGGCAGCTCGGACTCCGGGGGCTCCTCCAGCCACTCCTGCTGCTGTTCGACGGTGGCTTGCTCAGGGGGCATGACGGACTCCTCTTGGGGCGGTTGATCACTCAAAGCGCAGCGCTTCGATCGGTCGCAGGGAGGCCGCGCGGGCGGCCGGGTAGGTGCCAAAGAACAGGCCTGAGAGGGCGGCGGCGCCGAAGGCCAGGAAGATCGAGTACGTGGCGATTTCCGGGTGCACGCCGGCGATTTCGAACTGGCTGCCGAGCACGCCGACGAGTACGCCTGTGAGGCCGCCGATCAGCGAGACCAGCACGGCCTCGGTGAGGAATTGCGTGAGGATGTCGCTGCGCCGCGCGCCGATCGCCTTGCGGATGCCGATCTCGCGCGTACGCTCGGTGACACTGACGAGCATGATGTTCATCACGCCGATCCCGCCGACCAGCAGCGAGATCGCGGCCACCTCTCCCAGCAGTGTCGTGAATACGCTGCTCGTCGAGCTTGAGGTTTCAAGCAGCGAGCCCTGGTTGAGCACGCTGAAGCCGGGTTCGGCAGTGTCCTTGATTTTGTGGCGTTCCTCGATGATCGTCGAGACCTCCGCTTCGGCCGCGTTCAGCGAGGACTCCGACTTCGCCTGCACGGTGATCGAGTCGATCGGGCCCGCGCCCGTGAGCGTGTTCTGGACTGTGGTGATCGGGGACATCACGACATCGTCCTCGTTGGTGACACCGCTGGTGCCCTTTTTGGCCAGTACCCCCACGACTTCGAAGTTGCTGCCGTTGACCTTCATGTTCTGGCCCACGGGGCTGACGCCGGAGAACAGTTCTTCGACGACGGTCTGACCGATCACCGCGACCCGCCTGTGCTGGCTGACGTCGGCGGCGGTGAAGGAGCTGCCTTCCGCGACGTCGTAACTGTGGGCGATCAGGTAGGAGGGGGTGGTACCCACGAACGAGGACGGTTCGTAGCTGGAGCTGCCATAGACGAGCTTCACATCCGTGGCGTTCACGACAGGCGATGCGCTCTGCACCTCGGGGGCGAGGCTCGGGTTCTGTAGGGCTTCGGCGTCCTGCTTAGTGAGCGAGACGCCGCTCGCGCTGCTCGCGCGTGCGCCAAGGCGAAAGCCGCCTCCCCCCGGCATCACGATCAGCACGTTGGTGCCAAGGCTCTGGATGCGCGACTCGACCGCTTTGGAGGAGCCGTTGCCGACCGCGATCAGCACGATCACCGAAGCGACGCCGATCGTCATGCCGAGGATCGTCAGTCCCGAGCGCAGCTTGTTCGTCGTGATCCCACTCCAAGCGATGCGCAGGAATTGGACCCCGCCCACCCCGATCATGGCTGGCCCTCCACGACGCCGGCGCTCGCCGGTTGGCGACGGTGGGCGGACTTCTGCGCGTGCAGCACCGGCGGCGCGTCACGCACGCCCAGTAAACGACGGTCTTCGACGATCTCGCCGTCTGAGAGGCGGATCACGCGCTTGGTCTGGTCGGCGACGTCGGGCTCGTGGGTGATCAAGACGACGGTGCGGCCTTCTTCGTTGAGGTGGGCGAAGATGCGCAGCACATCCTCGGTGGAGTGCGAGTCGAGGTTGCCGGTCGGCTCGTCGGCCAGGATCAGCGAGGGGTTGGTGACGATCGCCCGCGCCACGGCGACGCGCTGCTGCTGGCCACCGGATAGCTCTGAGGGCTGGTGGTGCAGGCGGTTGGCCATGCCCATCGCCGCGAGCGCCGCTTCGGCGCGGCGACGGCGCTCGGCGCGATTCAGGCCTGCGTAGGCGAGCGGCAGCTCGACGTTGTCGATCGCGCTTGTGCGCGGCACGAGATTGAAGCTCTGAAAGACGAAGCCGATCTTGCGGTTGCGAAGGTCGGCGAGGTCGTCCTCGTCCATATGACTGACGTCGACCCCGTCGATCAGGTAGCGCCCGCTCGTCGGTACGTCCAGGCAGCCGAGGATGTTCATCAGCGTGCTCTTGCCGCTGCCCGAGCTGCCCATGATGCCGACGAGATCGCCCGTGTCGATTCGCAGCGAAACTTTGCGCAGGGCGTGCACGTGGATCTGGCCGAGATCGAAAGTCTTGGAGACGTCGTGCACCTGTATGACCGGTGCGCGTCCACGGGTAGCGCTCTTGCGGGTGGCGCCGCCGGCCGGCAGCGCGCGCTCGACCAGCGGGTGCACACGCGGCGTGCGCGTCTCGCTCTGCTCTTGCGGGCGCAGGCGGCGGTGCATCAGCCACCGCCTCTGAAGAAGGCGCCTCCGCCCCCGCCTCCGCCGGCAAAGCCACCGCCCCCGCCGGCGCCACCGCCGAGCCCCCCACCACCACCGACAAGGCGGCTGAGCCGGGAGGTGAGGCTGGTGCTGGAGCTTGTGCTGGTGGCCGCCGGTAGCACGACGGTTTCGCCCGCCTTCAGGCCGCTGATGACGATCGTCGAAGTGTTGCCGGCCAGGCCCGTCACGACGCGCTGGCGCACATCCCTGCCGCTGCGCATCACGGTCACCGAATCCGCGGAGATGGCGGTGGTCGGTACGTTGACCCCTTCGGCCTGCTTGACGACGACTTCGGCGGTTGCGCTCATGCCCGGCTTCAGCCCCACTTCCATCTGATCGAGCTGGAAGGTTACGTCGTAGCTGACAACGCCGCTGCTGCTGGTCGAGAGCGTGGCCACTTCGCTGACATGAGCGGCGAGCTTACGTCCTTCCAGGGCTTCGACCGTCACCGTCGCGATCTGGCCCGCCTTCACGTTGCCGATTTCCGATTCGCTGAGTGCCACCACCAGCTGCATCGAGGAGAGATCGCTGAGAACCGCGAAGGCAGAGCTCGAGGAACTGGAGGAGCCCGAGTCCGAGGATGACGAAGACGAGGTGCCCGCGGTCGAGCGGCCCGTCGCCGCGGAGCCGCCGGCCGCAGAGCCACCCGATCCCGACGAACTGGAGGAGCTGCTGTTGGAGGACTTGGTCGTGCCGCTACCCGACACGACTTCACCGACCTGTCCGGCGAGCGAGACGATCGTGCCGCTCTGCGGCGCGTACAGCCTGGCGTCGCCGACAGCCTTTTCCGCGCTCTGCACCGTCAGTTGGTCGCTCTTGACGGCAGCTCTAGCGGAAGCGAGGTTCGCTTCACGCGTAGCGGCGCTGATGGTGGTTTTGGAAGACGAGCCCGAGCTTTCGCTGTCTTTGGAAGACGAGCCACCCGACCGCGATTCGCGTCGCTCGCTCTCTGGTGAGGTGGCTTCGGAGGAGTCGCTGGTGCGCGTCGTTTCTGTGGAGGTCGTGCTCGGCGCTGTGCTTGTGGCAGGCGTGGTCGTGGGGGAGGGCGTTGTAGTCGTGTTGGGGGAGCCCGCGCGCGGTGAGCCGCCACTCGGCGTGGTCGCCGGTGTAGTTGTGGTGCTCGGCTCGGTCGTGGAGGGCGGAGTGTCGGTGGGTGCGGTACCTGTGTCTACAGCAGCGTCGGTGGCGATCGCCGAGTTGCCCGTGCGCCGCACCGAGGCCGCAGCGGCCGTCGCGCTACCGCTGGCTCCCGAGCCCGTCGCGCCTTCGCCATCGGTTTCTTCCTCCTTGGCGAGGTTCGCTTCGGCCGAAAGCAGCGCTGCCTTGGCCTGTTCGAGCGTCACTTCGGCGCTCTGCGGATCGAGTTCGGCGATCAGCTTGCCCTCGGTGACGTACTCCCCCTGAGTCACATAGATGTTGGTGACCGTGCCGCTCGTCTTGAATCCGAGGTTGAGCTGGCTGGCCGGCTGCAGGTTGCCGCTACCGGACACGGTGGACTGGACGACGCCTTCGGCGACCTTGGCCGTGCGCGTCACGGCCGTTGTGCTCCCGGAGGCTGGCCCGACGAGCAGAATGGCCGCGACGATCGCGCCCACACACAAAAGGCCCAGTAGGTAGTTGAGCCAGGGACGTCCTGTGCGCTCGGTCATCGGCACCTCTGATGTTGGGGTCGTGGCGTAAGAGTGGGAGAAGAAACGCCCTAAGGGCGGGTAAAGTCCGAGCCTATGGCCACCTACGGCGGAATCGACCTCGGCGGGACCAAGATCCAGACGATCGTGATGCGCGGCGAGGATCATGCTGTGCTCGGAAAGGCGCGCAGGCTAACTCCGCAGGAGGGCGGACCCTCTGCCGTGATCGACGCGCTCGTCGCCTGCATGTCCGAGGCGGCCGCGACAGCGCAGCTCGACGTTGCTCATCTCGACGGGATTGGCGTCGGTGTGCCGGGCGAGGTGGATGCGCAAGCGGGCACGCTCGCGCGCGCGGGAAACCTGCCGGAATGGGAGCATCGCGTCCCGCTCGCGGCGCTGCTCTCCGAGCGACTCGGCACGGGCGCGAAGCTCGGCAACGACGTGTCGGTGGCCGCCAACGCAGAGCTCTTGCTTGGCGCCGGCAGAGGCGCGAAATCGCTGCTTGGGGTCTTCTGGGGAACGGGCATCGGTGGCGGCGTGGCGCTCGACGGCGAGCTGTGGCACGGTCGCGGCGACGCGGGGGAGATCGGCCACATGGTTGTCAAGCAGGGCGGTGCGCGCTGCACATGCGGGCGACGCGGCTGCATGGAGGCCTATGCGGGTCGTCGCGCGATGGAAGCCAAGGCCAAGCGACTGGTCGCGAAAGGCCACCACACCGATCTGTTCGAGATCATGCGCGAGCGCAAACGCGAAACGCTCTCGAGCGGCGTGTGGGCGCACGCGTTGCAGCACGAGGACAAGCTCGCGCAGCGACTGATCGAGCGGGCCGTGAAGGCGCTCGGCAGTGGGATCGCCTCGGCGGTGAACCTGCTTGACATCGAGCTCGTGCTGTTGGGGGGCGGCTTGGGCAGCCGCTTCGGCGAGCCGATGCTCGCGCGGATCCTGGATGCGATGAAGCCACACCTGTTCAAGGACGAGCAGCCACCGATCATGAGTCTGGCGAGCCTCGGCGATCTCGGCGGGGCGATCGGCGCGGCGCTGCTTTGCGAGTAGCACCAGGTCTCGGTATGGTCCGGGTGGAGCATTAACGTATGAACGCTTTGTCAAAGTCGGTGATGCACCTCTCGACGGTCCTGCGCAGTCCATTGCTCGACAAGACGGGGGAGAGGCTCGGACGCGTTGAAGACCTGATCGTGCGGCTCGCCGACGGCGGCTACCCACCAGTGACCGGCTTGAAGGCGCGCATCGGTGGGCGCGAGCTGTTCGTGCCGATCGCGCGCGTCGCCGAGCTGCAACCCGGTGCGGTGCGTTTGTCGGGAGAAAAACTCTCGCTCAAGCGCTTCGAGCGACGCGTGGGGGAGGTGTTGCTCGGCCAGGACGTGCTCGGGCGCACGCTCGTGGATGTCGAGGCCGATCCGCCGGTGCTCGTCACCGCGCACGAGATCGAGCTGGCCTGCATCGAGGGCTGGTGGAGGGTTGTCGGAGTGGACAACGCCCGCCGCGCTCGTTTGCGCCGGCGCCTGCCGCGGCCGCTGAAGGGCTGGATCGGCGATCAGGCGTTCCTTGACTGGTCGACGCTCGAGCCGTTTGTCGACCACGTGCCCACCGCACGGCTGCGCTTCTCCCACCGCAAGCTCGCCAACCTGCATCCGGCCGAGATCGCCGACCTGGTGGAGGCCGCCTCACACGAGGAGGGCGAGGAGATCATCAAGGCCGTCGGTCAGGACCGCGAGCTGGAGGCCGACGTGTTCGAGGAGCTCGACGAGCACCACCAGCTCGAGTTCATCCGCGAGCGCCCCGACGAGCAGGTCGCGGCCGTGATCGCGCGCATGGCTCCAGACGACGCAGCCGACTTGATCGTGGAGATCGAGCAGGACCGTCGCTCCAGGGTCCTCGCGCTACTGCCGCCCGCCCAGGAGCACCAGATCGAGAGTCTGCTCGGCTACAACCCAGAGACGGCCGGCGGTCTGATGAGCCCCGATTGCATCGTGCTCGCCGCCGAGGAGCCAGTTGCCGCGGCGCTCGAGCAGGTGCGCTCGAGTGAGATTGCACCCACCACGCTCACCACCGTGTACCTGCGCGACGAGCAGGGCAAGCTGGCAGGCTCGGCGGCGGTCGTGACGCTCCTGCGCAGCGACCCCCACACGCCTTTGTCGGACATCGCCGAGCAGGAGACCGAGTCGGTGCACACCGACGCCGACCTGCCCGAGGTGGCACGCACGATGACCGACTACAACCTCGTGATGCTGCCCGTCGTGGACGAGGAGGAGCGCCTCGTCGGGGTGGTCACGGTCGATGACGTTCTGGAGCTCACCCTCCCGGCTGGTTGGCGGCGGCGCTTCGGCCTCGCCCGCGACTGACTCGCGAGCATCTCGGTGCTAGGCTGAGCGCGTCCAGAAGGCCCGTACGCGAAGCGCAGAAAGGAGGCCGACGTGGATCAAGACTTGCCGCGAAGTACCCAGCCGGTCGCGCGCTCGACGGGTCTGGCGCTGCTTTCCTGACCCTGTCCTGACCCTCTCGGGGCTGTCCTCGCGGGCGCGCGGCAAACAAACGCGCGCGCCGATGCGGATCGACGCGCGTGCTTCTCGCCGACCAACGCATGCGAGGAGCGGCTGACACGCGAGCCGGCCGATCGCCCCACACGGAAGGGAGGTGAGAGAAATGGCAGAGGACACGACGCTCAACAAGACGACGCTCGACGAGCAGGCACGGCCACGTCCAGATGGCGTGCCGCCGGTGCTCGACGAGGCTCACATCGGCGACATTCGCGGCGCGCTCGGCACGATCAAGCTGCACGACACGGCCGCCCGGCGTGGCGTTCGCGCGAAGCTGTTGGCGCTCCTGGCGATCATGGGCCCCGGCCTGATCGTGATGGTTGGTGACAACGACGCCGGTGGAGTCTCCACCTACTCGCAGGCCGGGCAGAACTACGGCACCACGCTGCTGTGGACGCTCGTGCTGCTGATCCCGGTGCTGATCGTCAACCAGGAGATGGTGATTCGC
This sequence comes from uncultured Solirubrobacterales bacterium, assembly GCA_963715765.1. GTDB lineage: Bacteria > Actinomycetota > Thermoleophilia > Solirubrobacterales > Solirubrobacteraceae > Palsa-744. The sequence goes on along the minus strand of OY970270.1, from coordinate 678,038 downwards.
TTGGGCGCGGTCACCGGAGTCGGCCACGCGCGCCTGATCAACGAGCGCTTCGGCCGCTTCTGGGGCTGGTTCTCGGTCGGCGACCTGTTCATCCTCAACTTCCTCACGATCGTCACCGAGTTCATCGGCGTGAGCCTCGCCCTGGAGTACTTCGGCGTGAGCAAGTACATCGCGGTGCCCGCTGCCGCGTTGACTCTGGTCGCGATCACCTCCACCGGCAGCTTCCGCAGCTGGGAGCGCTTCATGTACGTGTTCGTGATTGCCAACTTTCTCGTGATCCCGTTGCTGGTACTCGCCCACCCGGATATGGGCACCATCGCTCACAACACGTTTTCGCCGAGCATCAAGGGCGGAGCAAGCTCGACTGCGGTGCTCTTGATCATCGCGATTGTCGGCACCACCGTGGCGCCATGGCAGCTGTTCTTCCAGCAGTCGAACATCATCGACAAGCGCATCACGCCGCGCTGGATCAACTATGAGCGCACCGACACCGTGATCGGTGCGTTCGTGGTGGTGCTGGGCGCCGGAGCGTTGATCTCGGTGACGGCGTTTGCCTTCGGCGGGACGGTGTACGCGGGTCACTTCAACGACGCTGGCACGGTTGCCACCGAGCTGCGGCGCACACTCGGCTCCACCGCCGGCACGTTCTTCGCGATCATCCTGCTCAACGCCTCGCTGATCGGTGCCGCGGCCGTGACTCTATCGACCTCCTACGCGTTCGGCGACGTGTTCGGGCAGCGCCACTCGCTGAACCGCGGCATTCGCGACGCGAAGGTGTTCTATGCGAGCTTCACCTCGATGGTTGCTCTCGCGGCCGGCATCGTGCTGATCCCGGGCGCTCCACTTGGCCTCATCACCACTTCGGTGCAGGCGCTCGCTGGAGTGCTCCTGCCGAGCGCAACCGTGTTTCTGCTGTTGCTGTGCAACGACCGTGAGGTGCTCGGCCCATGGTCGAACCCTCCGTGGCTGAACGCGATCGCGAGCGTGATCATCGCCGTGCTGGTGGAGCTCTCGCTGATCCTGATGGCAAGCACGATGTTCCCGAGCATTGACGTGACACGCCTGTTCGAGTATCTAAGCCTCGGTACCGCCGCGGCCCTGTTGGTTGCCGGCGTCTACATGTTGCGCCGACGGGGGGCACAGCCGACGGTGGCACCGGAGGAGGAGCCGCTCGTGGAGCGCAGCACCTGGACGATGCCGCCGCTTGCGCTGTTGGAGCGTCCGGTGTGGTCGCCCGGACGCAAGGCGGGCATGCTCATGTTGCGTGGCTATCTGGTCGTGGCGATGGTGCTGCTCGTTGTCAAGACAGTGCAACTCGCGCACTAACGCCGCTCGGTGGCGCGTAGCTGCCGCGTGACCGCTGCCTCTGGTCGCGGCCGGCGAATGGGTCAGTCGCCGCTCAGGTTCGTGGGCAGCGGCAGCCCGCGCGGGGGTGGGTCGTCCTCGAGTAGTTGGGGGACCGTGACCGGATGCAGCCCGCGCTTGCGCAGTCCCCTCACGATCCCTGGCAGCGCCGCGATCGTCTCTTCGCGGTTGCCGCCCCCGTCGTGCATCAGGATGATCGCGCCGGGCTTGGCGGCGGTAAGGGCGGTGTGCACGATTGCGCCCACTCCCGGCCGAGTGTAGTCGGAGGTGTCCACCGACCACAGCACCATCAGCAGGTGCAAACGGTGCAGCTCTTTGAAGGTCGTCGCGTCGAACGAGCCGTATGGCGGGCGAAACAGGCGTGGGCGTGGTCCACCGAGCAGTTCGATGCGAGCAATTTGTTCAAACAGCTCTTCATACTGTTCGTGCGCGGAGAGCGTGGCCATCATCGGATGGGTCTCGGTGTGGTCGCCCACCACATCGCCGGATTTGAGCTCGGCGATCGTACCTTCGGAGAAATACCGCTCCTGCTCGCCGATGGCGAAGAAAGTGGCGTGCACATGCAATCTGTCCAGGGTTGCCACAAGCCGTCGGGTATAGGGGCCGGGGCCGTCGTCGAAGGTGAGTGCCACCTCGTCGCCCTTCGAGCCACCGCTTGTCACAGCGGGCGTGTAGGCCAACACCGAGTTGATGGCGCGCTGTTCGGCGATGGTGCTCGCAGCCGCCAGCTCAGCTGCGCTCAACCGGCGAACAGGCGCATGATGGATCGTGCCGTGGGCCCTGGCATGCGTGGCGCCGCCATGCGAGCTGACCGCAGCGATCAGCAGCGCAATGATCGCGATCAGACCGAGGCCAGCGCCGCCACGGCGGCGACGATACACGCGATCGGGTGCCATGGGTGTCTATTTTGACCGTGACGATGCCTTTCTGGATTTCGATCGCCTCGCTATCGCTCTGCCAGGGTGTGGTGGTGGCGCTTCCGCGCGCCTGCTCGCCAGCGTGGCTGGGGCGCACACACAGCCGCGCATGGGCGCTTGTGCCACCGCTATCGGTAATCGGGTTCGTGGCCGTCGGACGAGTCGCCGAACAGGCCAGTGCACAGGCACTCACCTATATCGCGCTCGTCGGAGTGCCGCTCGGAGCCGCGCTCGCGCTCGGCTGGCTGATGCACGGGGCCAGACCGCGGTTGGCGTTGCTGGTGGTGGCGCTGTTCGTGCTTGCATGGGCCGATCGCGGCGGACTTTGTGGAGAGGCCGCGGCGCTTGCGCTGACCGCGCTCAGCTGTGTGGCGCTCGGCACGCTGATCGGGAGCGTCACACCCGCACGCTGGCTGGCATTGGGGATCGTGGCGATGGCCTGTGCGGACGCGGCGCTCGTGATCTCAGACCTGCTGCAGGCGCCCAACAACGCGCTCAACGCGGCACACCCCGTTGGGGGGCTGCCGCAATTGCAGGCCGAGGTGTTCGGCTCGGCGGTGATGGGCTACGGCGATCTGTTCGTCGCCGGGCTGCTCGGCGGGCTGCTCGCCTGCCTGCCTGCCCGTGTCCCATGGGGTGTACCTTCGAGGGTGGCCCACATTGTGGGGGGTGTCCGCACAGCAGCCTGTGACCAAAAGGGTGCAACTGCCGGCAATCGCTCGCCGCAGTTCACGGGTGCGCTTCTCGCAGCGTTGCTTGCGCTCGCGTTCGATTTCCTGTTCTTCGCTGTGAACGAGTTGCCGGCGACCGTGCCGGTGGCTTTTGCGCTGGTGATCCTCGTGGGGGTGAGCCGCCGTCGCGGTGTCAACCTGCTGGGGGCAAGCTTCCAGCGGTCTGCGGCTGAGAAACAGAGTCGTCTGCCGCCGCGCGCCGCCGCTCCCGCTCCAGCGCGCGCTCCCCGTTGAGCGGGGCGTCGAGCGGCGGCTGCTCCGACGATTGCGCGGTGAGCGGACGCGGGCTGGACTCGACCAGGGCGGGGGCTCCCAGCTCGCGCTCGGACTTCGCTCCGGCCTCCTCGATACGGCGCAGCTGTGGGATCACGCGGCCGTCGAAGGAGCCCACGGCTTCGTTGTAGGCGCCCACCGCCGAGCCAAGCTGACGTCCCACCTTGGCGAGCGGGTCCACGAACCGAGCGATCCTCCGGTGCAGCTCGCGCGCCGCCTCGGCGATCTCGCGTGCCGATTCGGCGATCAGCTCCTGGCGCCAGCCGTAGTGCACGGCTCGCAACAGGCCGATCAGCGTGGTGGGGGTGGCCATCAGCACCTGCTGGTGCACGCCGTACTCGATCAGCGCGGGGTCCTCGGCCAACGCAGCCTGATAGATGCCGTCGGAGGGCACGAACATCACCACAAGGTCGGGGCTCGCGTCGAACTGACGCTGGTAACCCTTGGAGGCGAGCTTTGTGATGTGCTCGCGCGTCTGTCTCGCGTGGCGCGCCATCTGCACCGCACGCTGATCGTCGGTCTGGGCCTCCAGATGGGCGAGATACGCGTCGAGCGGCACCTTTGAGTCGACCACGATCACCTTGCCGCCCGGCAGCTTCACGAGCACGTCGGGTCGCAGCGGGCCGTCATCGGACTGGATGGTGCTCTGCTCCAGAAAGTCGCAGTGCTCGATCATCCCGGCCATCTCGATCACGTTGCGCAGCTGGATCTCGCCCCACGAGCCTCGCGTGCTCGGGCGCTTCAGCGCCGACACGAGGTTGCCGGTCTCTGCTCGCAAGCCGCCGACCCCCTCGTGCAGCTGGCGCACCATATTGGCCAATTCCCCCTGCGCCTGCTTGCGCTCGCGCTCCAAGCGCCCGATCTCGTTCTCGACGCGGCCCAGCTTCTCGTTGACGGGCCCGACCAGTCCCTTGATCTCCTCGGCGCGCTTGGCCATCTCTCCGGAGGCGCGCTCCTCCTCGGCGCGGCGCTGGTCGGCGAGCCGTTGCGCAAGCGAGTCGCCGGTCTGCTTGAGCACGTCGGCTGAGATCGCCGTCATTTCGTCGCGCATCCGCTCGCGGTTCTCGCTCGAGATCTCCCGCAGCTCCGCACGCAGCCGCTCGCGGCTGGAGCGTGTGAGCGCGATCGCGACCGCGGCGCCCGCCAGGGCGCCGACGATCAGCCCAACGATCACCAGTAGAACGGACACGGATCCTCTCTCTTCAAGCTCATGGAGCTACACGGTGACATCGTGTGCGGACGCCGAGGTCTACCATGACGCTGTGAGCGCGACCGAGGCACAGCTCAGCCACGGAGACGCTGATGTAGGCGGAGGCGTTCGCTTGCACTACGTGGAGGCCGGCGAGGGGCCGCTCGTGGTTTTGCTCCACGGCTTCCCGGAGTTCTGGTACTCCTGGCGCCACCAGATCGGCCCGCTGGCGCAGGCCGGCTACCACGTTGTCGCACCCGACATGCGCGGCTATGACCTTTCAGATAAGCCGCAGGGCTGGCGCGCGTATGACGCGGGTCTGCTGGCGGGCGACATCGCCGGGCTGATCCGCAGCTTCGCTACCCCCGAGGGCACCCCCGATGACGGGGGGCAGACAGGCAAGCAGGACGCTTATGTGGTCGGCCACGACTGGGGCGCCGCTGTGGCCTACACCGTGGCGATGCACCATCCCGACGTCGTGCGGCGACTGGCGATCCTCAACGTGCCGCACACCGCGCGCATGCTGGAAGGCTTCAGGACGTTGCGGCAGCTGCGCAAGAGCTGGTACATGTTCTTCTTCCAGATTCCCCGCCTGCCCGAGTATCTGATCGGGCGCGAGGACTTCTCCTTTGCCAAGCGCTCGCTGCGCGCGGACTCCAAAAAGGCGTTCACCGACGAGGACCTCGAGCGCTACGTCGAGGCATGGTCACAGCCCGGAGCGCTCACGGGAATGATCAACTACTACCGGGCCGCCCTGCGCCGCTCGCCGCGCGCGACACTCGCGGGTCTGCGGCCGATCCCGGCGCCCACGATGGTGATCTGGGGGATGCTCGACCGCCATCTGGGCAGCGAGCTGGCCGAACCGCCGAGCGAGTGGGTGCCAAACCTGCGCATGGAGCGCATTCCCGAGGCCACGCACTGGGTGCAGCACGACGCGCCCGAGCGCGTCAACGAGCTGTTGATCGACTTCCTCGGCGAGGGCCGCTAGCGCTCAGGACTCGGCGGGCCGGGGGGCGCTGTCGCCGCGAGCGAACGGTGCGATCCCGCGCAGCGCCATCATCCCGATCAGTCCTACCAGCAGACACGTGACCGCGCCCACACCCAGGCCTGCGCGGGCGCCCGCCCAGGCCATCACCCAGCCGATCAGCGGTCCCCCGATCGGGGTGGAGCCCTGGAAGGCCACGAACCACAGCGACATCACGCGGCCGCGCATCGAGGGTGCGGCGGCAAGCTGCAGCGTCGAGTTGCCGGTGGCCATGAAGGAGATGCTCGCCCAACCCACGAGCGCGAGCGCCGCGAGCTCCACGGGCAAGGTCGGGGCCAGCGCGGCTAGCCCGATCACAGCTCCAAAGGCGCTTGCGGCGATCACCAGCGGTCGCAGTCCGGTGCGGCCCACGGCAGCGACCAGCAGCCCGCCCACCACTGCGCCTGCGCCCATCGCGGCGGTCATGAAGCCGTAACCCGCGGCGCCCACGTGCAGTCCCTGGCGAGCCATCACCGGCAGCGTCACCTGGAACTCGTAGGCCATCGTGCCCACCAGTGCCATCATCAGCAGCGGGACCGCCAGCTCGCGGTTGCTCTTGACGTAGCGCAGGCCCTCGCGCAACTGTCCCGGTTCGCGCCCCGACGGCGGGCTCGGGTGGATCGCCGCGAGATCGAGTGTCAGCAGTGAGGCGATCACCGCGATGAAGCTCGCGGCGTTGGCCAGGAAGCACACCCCCTCACCGACGGTTGCGATCAGCAGTCCCGCGACCGCGGGGCCGATCGTGCGCGCCACGTTGACGAGCACCGAGTTGAGGCTGACGGCGTTGCGCAGGTGCTCGGGCCCCACCATCTCGAGCATGAACGACTGCCGCGCGGGATTCTCGAAGGCGTTGTTGACGCCGAGCAGCATCGCGAGCACCCCGATTTGCCAGACGCGCACCTCGCCGGTGATCGTGAGCACGCCGAGTATCAGCGCCTGGATGCCCATCATGCCCTGCAGGAAGATCATCGTGCGGCGCTTGTCCACGCGATCGGCGATCACACCGCCATAGGGGCCGAGCAACAGGATCGGGAGCGTCTGCAGCGCCACGATCAGGCCGAGTGCGGTCGCCGAGCCGGTGAGCGTCAGCACCAGCCACGACTGGGCTGCCATCTGCATCCACGTGCCGCACAGCGAGATCGCCTGACCGGAGATGTAGCGGCGATAGTTGGGGACCTCAAACGCCTTGAACGTCGTGCGCCCCGCTCCGAGCAGGCGCGCGGCGGTGTGTCCGCCGGTGAGCTTCGCGATGTGCTTGTGCAGCACCTCGGGTGCTCACCTCCTGTAGTCGCCTATCCGTCACTATAGAAGCCGACCATGAGCGTTGTGCCATCAGGTGAGCAGTTCGAGATAGCCAGCGGCGAGCAGCGCGCAGTGGTCGTCGAGGTGGGGGCGGGTGTGCGTGAGTATGGGGTCGACGGCCGCCCGGTGCTCGAGTCCTATGGGCTGGAGGAGATGTGCGATGGCGCGCACGGCGCCCCGCTGATCCCGTGGCCAAACCGACTTGCCGACGGTCGCTATCGCTTCGATGGGGTGGAGCATCAACTGCCGCTGAGTGAGCCATCCACGCACAACGCGATCCATGGCCTGCTGCGCTGGCGCCCATGGCGAGCCTCCGAGCGGGAGTCAAATCGGGTTGTGATGAGCACACGACTGTACCCGCAGCCCGGCTATCCGTTCACACTGGACGTGTCGATTGCCTACGAGCTGAGCGACGACGGGCTCGTGGTTACCACCACTGCCGCGAACGTCGGCGAGCGAGCGTGTCCCTACGGGTCAGGCCAGCATCCCTACATCTCACCCGGCGATGGCTTGATCGACGATTGCGTACTCGAGCTGCCCGCGCTTACGCGCGTGCTCACTGACGACGAGCGCCAGCTGCCAAGCGGCCGCGAGCCGGTGCAGGGCGGCGCCTTCGATTTCTCCAGCCCGCGACGGTTGGACGATACGCGCATCGACTCCGCTTTCGCCGACCTCGTGCGTGACGCCGTCGGGCGTGCGGTCACCAGGCTCGCACGCCAAGACGGCAGCTGCGTGGAGCTGTGGGCAGACGAGCATTACCAGTTCTTGGAGATCTACACCGGGGACACACTTGCTCCCTCTCGTCGCCGTAAGGGGTTGGCGGTGGAGCCCATGACGTGCGCCCCAAACGCCTTTCAAAGCGGCGACGGGCTGGTGCGACTCGATCCCGGACAGTCGCACAGCGCTCACTGGGGAGTCAGGCTCCGCTAACGCTTGGCGCAGGGCACGCTGTAGTTGGCGGTGGCCTGCGAGCCGTCTTCGAAGTGCAGCACCGCCGCAAACGGATATCCACCCGGTGGGCATGTTTCGGGGACCCGCACGCCCTGTGGGTGGTAGGGCACGCTCCGGCCATGCACCTCGCGGTGGTAGGTGAGGCCCAGCGGTCCGATCGTCGAATCAAACGTCTCCAATGCCAGGTTCGGGCCTTCCGGCCACGCCTGGACAAGCGGGATGGTCGTGTCGAGCTGTTCGCCAAATGGGGGCGAGTCGGACTGCACGACGCTTGGGAGCACAAGCCGGGTGAGCACGGGGGAGAGGCCTTCGACATAGAAAAGGACTTCCAGGCGATCTTCAACGGGTGGTCCCATAAGTGCGTTCAACGAGACTTTCTCCTGGACCGATTGCTCTCCGACCGGCACAACCGCGGTGGCGCTGCCAAGTCCGATACGCGCGTTGGCCGAGCAGCCGTCCAACCCTGCGCGGATCAACTGGGCCGGGTTGCAATTGCTCTGTCCCAGCGTGGTTGTGGCGATGCCCATGTTGGGGGGAAGTCGCAGGTCCAGGCTCGTCATTGGGACCGGGGGAGTATCGCCCGGCCCGTCGATGCGCAATTTCAGCTCGATGGTCGTCCGCTGGCCTGCCAAGTTGGGGTCGAACGCCACCCGTAGCTTCACGCTCTGCGCCGCTTGTACGGCGCTCGCGCAACATGCGCAACCGGTCAGCGCCAGCGCAACCGTTCGGGCGAGGCTCAAAATGCTCGCCGCACGAGCCATCACTGCGCCTGATCGATCGCGCTGTGTGGGCTACAGGCTGATTTCACCGTGGGCTTTGACGGTCATGGCGAAGGTCTCGCGGTTGATCGTCCCGCTGATCCCAAGCGCCCTGCCGGACACGTGCCTGTAGCTGCCGGTGCCGTGGGTGATCGTGAAGTTCCCGCCGAAATAGCCGACGGAGCCCTTCACGATGTAGTTCGCCTGCGCGGTTCCAGTGATTGAGCCACCCTTGGGGAAGATCGTGACCGTCGCCGTAACGGAGCTCGAGTGGATCGTCAGAATGGTGCTCACCGGTGCGTCGTAGGTGCCAGTCGCAGGACCGTACTCGACGAGTGCCGATCCATCTTCGCGTGTGAACTTCAACTGGGCGTTCTCGCTCAACTGCTCTTTCCTGGCCTCTCTGGCGATCGCCCGGCCGGGCGCGCCCGACGCGGGCACGGGCAGGCCAGCGGTCACGAGAGCCAGCACCGTCGCGCACGTCGCGACGGCAGACCGGACTGAGATCCTCTCCACACCACGTCTCATGTACTCACCAGCGCAAGCGCGCATTGCATCCATACCCTCCTCGGTTCACATGAAGTATACATTTCAAATGCGCTAGTGATCCCGAAGAATGGACAATCCTCGTGCTGCCTTCGCTCTGCCTGTCGCGCATCCGTTCACTTCGATCTTTGTGTCCTGATCGACGATCGCGCCGTTCTGGGCGAGCAGTTCGCTTGGCATCATCAGATTCGCGCCCACGCGCTTGCGTTCCTTGATCGAGCGCCGCACGGCGTGCCCGTGTATGTGCTGGGTGATCTCGCGCTCCACGACGGCGGTCCTGCTGGGCGTGCATAGGCTCGAGGTGGCACCGAGCATCGAGTGCGGTCCCTGTGGCAGATACAGCTCGAAACTGTCTATCGGTATGTCCGGGATCGCCCCGAAGGCGACGCTCGACGCGCCGCTCTTCCCAACCACGGTCGAGCCCGTTAGATCGAGCCTGACTCCGTCGCCCTCCAGTACGACGAGAGGGGAGGGGAACGCCTGACGGCCGTGGGCGATGAGATACACGGGCCCGGTCAATTCGCCGGGCAGCATCGGGGCCCGCGCTCGCGCGGTTCCAGCGATCGAGGCAGTTGGGCATGCTGCCGGGTTGGTATCGAAGGTGGTGTTGGGGCAGGCGTGCTGAAGCGTGGTGAGCCGGGATGCCAGCTGCTTGGGCAGCGTGAGCTTGATCTGAGCAAGGTTTGCCTCAGTGCCGTGTGCCGTCTTGGGGAACGTCAGCTTCGTATCCAGGCTGGCGCCATCGGCATAGCTGGTGTGGGCGTTTGTGGATGCTCTGAGGGTGGGTTTGAAGGCCAGGCTCCCACAGTCTCCGACCGTGAACGGGTTCGACACGTCGGCGCTCGCGCCCTCGGTGCCCGTGATCGTCGCGGTGATCTGCAACGGGCTGCAGTTCGTTGGGTCGAACATGAAATCGGGCCGATCGATGTCGAGTGTCAGGGCCTGTATGCGCAGCGGGACGCCGAGCAAGATCTGAGGCAGCGCATCGCTCACGATCGTCAACGCAGCGGTTTGCGGGTTGATATCGATCCGTGCGTGGATCACGACCGTCCCGAGATTCAGCGGTCCCGCCACGGCGTCGGTGACGATGCTGAGGCCGAACGGAGCGCCACCATACGCTCCGGTCAGGTAGATGTTGCCTGGCATGAGAAGCGGTTGCGAGCCGACGCCCGCGGCCACCAGCGAGCTGCCCACGCGTGAGGCTTCGGGGCATTTCCCCGTGTTCGCGAGCGCTTCTTCGCATGATGGCACGCTCGAGAGCATCGCTGAGAGTCCCGGCGGGGCGTGCAGCTGGATGCCGGTCAGGTTCCTTTCTCTATCGCCGCGCGTGACGGTGAGCGTAAACGGGCTGAATGCGCCCGCGTCAGCGTTGACGCTCCCGGCTATCAGCTCTGGGTTCAAGGGGGGTGGGTTGGCACAGCCCGTAACGTTGTAGTAGGAGGAAGGATCGGCATCTCCTGTGTAGGGCGCGCTCCATGCTTCGAGATCCGAGCTCGTGCTTGCCGCGCCGCATGTCGCCGGGTTGGCCAGCAGCGCCCTTGGTCCGCCGAACAGGTGCAGTCTCAATTTGCTGATGGGTAGTTGCGGATATTCGGTCAGTCGTACCGTAAGTTGGCCCGTCGTGGGATTCGCCTGAACATTTGCCGCCAGCTTGAGCAGCACGCCTTCTCCCTGTTCTTCGCTGCTGGCGCCGAGTTCCACATACAGGTGGTAGAGCTTCCCGTCGACGGCGTCTTCTTCTGTGCACGCCCGTTCGCCCGGATTCGAGCCGCCGCATTCGGGCCTTGCCATGTATACGTGGCCTTCGAGCGGACTGGGCAATAGCGGCGTGGCTGCTTGGGCTGTGCCTACGATCGACTGTTTGGGACAGTGTCCCGGTGCGAGCTGCGGTTCGCCGCCGAAACCGCGTTCTTCGCCAGGCCCAACTTCTTCGGGCTGCAACGGCGCGCCGCTGGCATTTAGGCCGGTCGGGAGGTCGATGCCAGCGGGACCTGTGGGATCGCACGCCTGCAGGCCGTTGCCAACGCCAGGGTTGATCGAAACGCCCTGTGGCAGGGTTACGGTCGCGTCGCGCAACGGCGGTGTGGCGACCACGGTGGAGCCGTATTCGATCTGTGGGATCTCGACGTTGAGGTCCATCCCGACGGGTTCGTCGGCGAGCGGTGTTTCCGGGCGCACCGCGATTTCGGCATCGAACGGCAGCCGTTCGCAGTCGGTCATCGCCGGCAGACTCGACTGGGCTTGCACATAGTGTTCGGGTTCCTCCCACGAGTTCGCCCACGCCATGGCGCTCTGAGGCGCGCTCGAACATTCGCTTCCCATCGTCAAGAACGCCGTCGGCTCTGCGTCGCTGGCCACACCTTCTTCCCCTTGACAGTCCGATTGCGGATCGGATCCACTGCCGAGGCACGACAATCCACGTAGGGGATTGTGGACGGCAGCAGCAGGCACCCCCCACAGCGTTATTTCGATACTCAGAATGCCGACCGCTGGAAGGCTGCCGGCAGTGAGCGCGAGGGTGTAGCCCCGCTGCGTGCGCACAACATGGCCAAGCAGCAGGAACATCCCAAGCGGCGTTTCGAGTCCCAGCTCCGCGGCATGCCCGTTCGATGGCATCAGATTGACGATCGGCCCGAATATCGTCGAGACGCCTCCGAGGAGTGAGGTGTGCAGAGCGAACACGCCCACCTGCGTTTCGACCGGACAGTGCTCGCCATGCGCGAGCGGGCAGCGCGGAGTTGCTTGTGGGTTTGCCAGCAGCCCCGGTGGTAGGTCGATGATTACGTTCTTCGGTTCGCGCGTCGGCTCCGGTGTGTGGTCCGTGCCCACTTCTTCGCTTGCGAACTCCACAATGCTCGTCAACGCAACTGGATGGCCTCCGGCCTGGGCGAACGCGTACGGTTCGTTTACAAATAGCTGCGTGGGACTCGCTTCGGTGGTCTGCATCGAGAATTCGGTGATCCCAAACGATCTGGGTTCCGTCTCAGCGGCGCAAGCGGGCACGGCTGAAGCACATGCGAGCAACGCCACGCCCGTGAGCACCCCCACCGTATGACTCGCAAGAGCCCCGATCCTCACCACGCGCCCCTCCCCGAGGTCACTTCGCCCTACGTTCACCGGTTGAGTGTTCCCCGTCGCGGTCGCCCCGTGTAAGCGGTGGCGAAGCGCGCCGCGCAACGCGGCAACAATATTAGCCTTCCGTCAAAGCGCCCGCAAGCCGGGACATGACCAACTACTGAACATCGACGGGGGTGTACGGTTTGGTGAGCGCGCTCCCTTACCCCCTTGAGGGGCGCGCGCCGGGGCCCTCGAACGCCGCATGGTTTTTGCGTGGCGTTCGAGCGGCCCCGAGCCGTCGCCGGTCTTCGCCCAACCTCGCCTACAGACTCGCCTACGCACACCTCGAGTAGTGTGCCCGTGCGAGCTCCGCGGCCAAGCCGGGCGCGCACAACCCGTGGAGGCGATGCTGGCAGGCGGCCTGAAGGTATTCAAAGATAAATCCAGTAGAATTAGTGATCAATCCAAACGGCGTGGACCGAAAGGACGAACGATGACCCTGCAACTAGGCGATGTTGCCCCCGATTTCGAGGCAAACTCCAGCGAGGGGCCGATCCACTTTTACGACTGGATCGGCGACTCGTGGGCGGTCCTGTTCTCCCACCCGAAGGACTTCACCCCGATCTGCACGACAGAGCTCGGATACATGGCCAAGATCAAGCCCGAGTTCGACCGTCGTGGCGTGAAGATCATCGGTCTCTCGGTGGACCAGTCATCCAAGCACGCGCAATGGGCAAGCGACATCGAGGAGACCCAAGGATACGCGCCGAACTACCCGATCATCGGCGACAGTGACTTCAACGTGTCCAAGCTGTACGGGATGCTGCCGGCGGGTACCTCTGGGGACTCCGACACGCGAACACCAGCCGACAACCAGACGGTTCGCAACGTGTTCGTGATTGGTCCGGACAAGAAGATCAAGCTGATCCTCGTCTACCCGATGACGACCGGCCGCAACTTCGACGAGGTGCTGAGGGTCATCGATTCGCTGCAACTGACGGCGGGCCACAGGGTGGCCACACCAGTCAACTGGCAGCCCGGCCAGGATGTGATCATTGCCGGCTCGGTCTCCGACGAGGAGGCAAAGGCCACCTATCCCGACGGCTGGAAGACACCCAAGCCATACATTCGGATAGTGCCTCAACCGAGTTGAGGGATGCCTCAGTCCTGCGCGTCGGCCCCGGTTTTCGTTAGGAACACTGAGGCTCCACCTCCGGTGAGCGCCTTCCTGACCAGGCCCGGGGCGAGCACACGCGCTATGCCCGCCAGTGCGTACGGTCGTGGCACGTAGCGCTCCGCCTTGCCCCGCAAGCCGACATCGACGATCGCCTCGGCGGCGTGCTCGGGCGTTGAGACGATCCAGCGCGTGGCATGGCGTGCGAGCAGCTCGGCCGCAGGGAAGCCCTCGGTTGCGATGAAGCCAGGAAGCACAAGGCCCACGTGGACTCCGTGGGGGCGCTCCTCCGCAAACAGCGCATCGCTCCATCCGGTCAGAGCGAACTTGCTGGCCGAATAGGCGCCGGCGCCGGGTCTGGCGACGCGCCCGGCTGTGCTGGACACATTCACGATCGCGCTCGGGGCAGAGGAACGCAGCGACGGCAGCAGCGTCTCGGTCAGGCGCACCGTCGCGTCGAAGTTGAGCTCCATTGTGCGGCGCACGTTGGCATGGCCGCCCTCGGCGAAGCTCGCGCGCCACGACGCACCGGCGTTGTTGACAAGCAGCGTTGGGCTCAGCTGGTGGGAGCGAACGTGCTCGAGCACTCTCTGCGGAGCGTCCTGCGCGGTCAGATCCACGGCAACGAAGCTGGTTCGCACCGGCAGTGTCTCGGCGAGTGCACGCAAGCGATCCTCGCGGCGAGCAATGAGCACCAGCTGCGCACCTGGCTCTCGGGCCAAGCGCCGCGCGGTGGCCTCGCCGATACCGCTCGAAGCGCCGGTTATGAGCGCGACCGGCGGTGCCGAACCAGCGCCCGCTGGGTGTTTGCTTGAAGAGTGGTTGCGCATGATTTAGAGATGCCGCAGCGCGTCACATGCGCGTGGGGTGAGCGCCAACGATACGGCTCTGTGGCCGTGAGCGGCCTACCATCTGCGGAATGCCGGCCAATCACAGCGCGCAGGGCGCGTAGATCGACGACCGTCTTGGGTGAAGCTGAGGGCACCCGGCGGGCGCTACGTGTCACCGGCGGGCTGACGATCCCGCTCTCGGAGATAACGGTGCGCGCAAGTCGCTCGTCCGGCCCGGGTGGGCAGCACGCCAACGTCACCGCCTCCCGCGTAGAAGCGAGCTTTGACGTGCTTGCTTCGCCCACCCTGACAGATGCCCAGCGGGAGCGAGTGCTGGCGCGTGCAGGCCCGCGTGTGGTCGCGATCGCACAGGACGCACGCTCGCAAGCCCACAATCGTGAGCTGGCTCTGACTCGTCTGGGCGAGCGGCTCGCGGCGGCGCTCGCCATCCCCAAGCGCCGCCGCACCACACGCCCCACGGCGGCCTCGCGCGAGCGCCGCCTTCAGACCAAGCGCCGGGATTCTGAGCGCAAGCGCAAGCGCCGCCCGCCCCAGGAGTAGCCGAGAAGCCCCTTTTGACCAGGCTCGATGTCGCGTCAACTGGTCTGAGCGAGGGTGGCTTCGGCAGGCCGAAGGGGAGAGCTCGCACGTTCGTCAGAGCTGGCCGCGAGTGCCCGCACTGCCTCCGCCTCGCCGCGCAAGCGACGATACGGCCACACAACATTGCAATAGGACAGCACGCGTCGCCGATCGTCCTCCTCGCAGCCAACGATCGCCGCGCCTATCCGCCATTCCTTGCCGTGCGCCAGGCATGAGCGCACAGCTACCTTCAGATTCGTCGGAATCGGCTCTCCGCTGACATCAGGTAGCTGAATCGTGAGACTCGCGAGCGTGCCAAGGGACAGCGGGCGGGCGAGCTCGAAGCCGACTCCACTGGTCGTGATGTCGTGCATGCGTCCCAGTAGCGAAGGATCGTCGTTGGCGAGATCGACCTTCGGGACGATCACCGCTGCAGCCGTGATCGGAGTCCGGTACTCGCCACGCAGCTGTCGCCGATGCCCCACAAACGCGAGCGTGCGTGTGATTCTTCGCAACTCAAAAGCACCGAGCACAGGCACGAACCAGGCGGCAAAGCCACGCATCACCGGCAGCGGCCCTACGCCCGCGTCCTCGGCAATTCTCAATACTAGACCCAGGGCCAGCAGGACCGCGAGCGCTAGCAAAACGCGAAACTGGCGTACCGCCTCCCAGCCACCACGGTCGACACCCTCCTTTGGCGTCACACGAAAATTCGCTCGGCCAGGTCGAATAATGCAGCGCAGCGCACGGGCAAAGATCTCCGCTGTGCACAGTTCATAGTGGGTGGCCTCACCGCTACTCTGCTGCCCGCGACAGAGTGCGGAGCCGGCAAGCACAGTGAGTACGGTGGCGGGAGCCCACAGCAGGCCAAGGGTCAGTGGGGCGATTCGCAACGGGAGCGCTCCTGTCCACAGCACAGCGGCGAGCACGAATATCATCAACAGACGCATGGGACCCGCCAGGTATGAGAGAAGGCTGGCCAGGTAGCTCACGCGCTGGCCAGTGGTCAGCTCGCGGGCGCGCAGTGGACTCTCGGGTGTGGTGAACACGGCGAGATTGCCACGCGCCCAACGATCGCGCTGGAGCAGGTACGCGGCGAGGTCGTGAGGAGCGCGTCCCTGCGCGATGATGCGATCGTCATAGTGAGTGCGCCAGCCGCGTCGGTGGAGCTTGATCGTCGTGTGGAAGTCCTCAGCGATCGTATCGGTCGCCACGCCGCCGATGGAGAGCAACGCCTCGCGTCGTATAAGTGCGCACGAACCGCACCAAAATGCCGCGTGGTGGTGGTCCTTGCCAGCGCAGATGGCCGAGAAGAACACCGACTGCTCGTGACGGCCGAGATCGTAGTGCTGGATCGAGTCGTGGTTTGAGAAGTCGTGAGGCGTCTGCACGAGCGCCACTTCCGGGTCCTCGAAGTAGCCGACCATCGTGTCCAGGGCGTCAGGCAGGGGCACATGGTCGGCGTCGAGCACGAGTACCAACTCGCTGTCGGTCAACGGCAGGGCGTGGTTGATGTTTCCCGCCTTCGCGTGACTTTTGTCGGGACGCGTCATGTAGCTAGCTCCCCACTGGCGGGCAAGCTCGGCGATTTCAGGCCGGGCACCGTCGTCCAAGAGCCAGGTCGTATGTGGATAGCTCATCAGCGCACAGCCGGCGAGCGTGGCCTCGAGCACGTTGGGAGCCTCGTCGTAAGTGCAGATATACACATCGATGCTTCTGCCCGGAGACGCGAGCGGTCGCTCGTGCGGCGTTACATCCCAGGTGAGCCATGCCAATGCCGCGAGATTCCAGAGGCCATAGCACTCAGCCATAAGCAGGCAGCCCCACAGGATAAGATTGGAGCGATGCCAACTCCAGCCGATCCGCCAAGCGAGGTAGGTGGTGGACCAGCACAGTGCCAGTGCTACGAGCAGGCGTAGCAGTCGTGGATGGCCTGCCCACCAAGACCCCCAGCTTCTCGAAACGGTGGCGGTGTCGGCTGCACCATCAGAGGGCTCCTGTGGTATCGGCAGGCCAAGCAGCGCCCAGCCGAGCATGCCGAGTGCCACACGCGGGCGGGGCAGCGGCGGCAGTGCGGGGCGAAGGTGCGCCACACGCCGTCGCGCCGCGCTGGGGCGCGACGGATGACCGCCTGGATGCTTGCCAACACTGGACATGGGCAGCTCATCGGCTCTCCGCTTGCCGTGGTTGAGTCGGGAAAGTCGTTGTGTGCGGCGATTTGCGACGCTTAGCGGCGTGTACCACGTCGAGCTACGCCAGTTTCCTCACAATTTCTGCCGCTTCAACCTCACCGAGGGGCAGCTCCGAGAGGCGGTCCTCGATTCATGGGCGCGGCAAGATTGGTTCGAGTTCGGGGAACGCAGGTGGAATCCCAACCAGGCCAAGTTGACGGTCGTCGAGGGTCCCCAACTACCGCTCGAGCAACTCTCGATGGGCCGTGGCTGGCGCGCCGCGATGCGCGACGGCAGGGACGTTACCCAGCAGCTGCTCGCCGCGGCTCGTGCGGACATGGTATCCAGCAAGGCAAGTGGGAGCGACTCGGGTGCGACGGGCATTGACGGCACCCAGGCGCAAGCAAGCACCATCCATCACGAGGGTGTCACTGACACGGCGGCAGCCGGGACGTTCAAAGCTGACGTTGACCTGCTGGCCGACTCTCTCGGCCTTGAGATACTCGCAAGGCTCGGCAATGAGGCTGTCCCCCTGGCAATCGTGTGGCAGCTGGCCTGCGAGCGCCACCCCGAGTGGTTTGCAAGCGAAAACCTTAGGCTTGCCGAACACGCTGTTCGCTCGCTCCATGGGTCCCGGCTCGCGGTGGTGCTTGTCGCGAGCGATAGCGGTGAGCCAGAGATCTGTGCCTCGGAGGAGCAGATCGATGCGGCCCTCCATCAGATCCACAACTGGTCAAGTGTTGCCGGCTCGGCGTCGGCCTCGATTCGCAGAGCTTGAGCGCCGCTCGGCTGCTCGCAAAGCCTTTGGCGGACTGCGCCAATCGTCGCGGTGGGCGCTCCTCAGGTATCGCTAGACTCCGGACTACCGACTTGGTGGGCGTAGCTCAGTTGGTAGAGCTCCGGGTTGTGGTCTCGGCGGTCGCGGGTTCGAATCCCGTCGCTCACCCCTCAAAATCCCTGCAAAAGCGATGTTTTGTTCGCGGGGAGTTTAGCAAGTTTTGTTCCGTGCGGAACAATTTCGCGCCCGATTTGCGCTTGTTTGGCCGGCTGCGCTATGTGGTTGGCTTCTGGTAGGACGGCGATTCGCGCTCAACTGCGGCGTTTTGGGTCGTTCTACGGGGAAGCCATTGGATCGAGGCTCCTCGAGGAATCCAGCAACCGCCGGGACGCCATAAAACGCTGACCGGAGCGCTTATGGCACCCGACGGCATAGGCAGTACAGACTCGAACACGATCGCTCTCCGGAAACGGTGGTCATATGGTCCAGGTAGTCGGCAACGCCCGGAAGTGCTCGCCCGATGTAGGGCTGACCCAACGCCTTCCTCTCGTCGTGGGTGTCGCGCAAAGTTGCTGCGGGTGATGGGTGAACGCCGGCGGCGGTGACGGTGGTGTCTGTAGGGGTCGGGTTCTGTGGGCCTGGTCGGGTGTCGGTGCTGCCGGGTGCCGTTTTAGGCGGCCTGGGCGGCCAGGTGGTGTTTGTGGAGCTTCATCAGGTTGTGCGTGGCGGTAATTAGGCGCCATTCGGAGCGTGCGGCGGATCTGCCTCGCCTGTGGAACTGGTTGATGCGGCGGTTGTGCTTGGTTTGTGCGAACACGGGCTCGACCATCGCCTTGCGTTTTCGGTAGAGCCCACCGCCGTAGTCGCCGGCGAGCACGTTGCGCATGAACGCGTAACGCCCGCCATCCCAGCCGGGGCGGGGTGTGTCTCGCTTGCCGGCGTCGGGCGGGATTAGTACCTGGATGCCGTCGCTCACGACGTTATCGATCTGCTCCTCGTTCCAGTAGCCGCTGTCAGCAACCGTCACCCCGGGCGTCTTGGTGACACCAATCGCGTCGAGTTCCTTCTTCGTCGCTTGGACCATTGGCTGTAGGTGACCGAAGTCCGGGGAACTGGCGGTCACCTCGGCGGCGAGCACGATCTGATGCTCGTTCACCGCTGCCTGCGTGTTGTAGCCCTGGGTGTAGCTGCGCGGGGTCTTCACGTTTCGTGAATCAAGATCGGTCGTGTTGATCTTCCCCGCCGGGATCTCCGGCGGCTCGTATGGCTTTGGTGGGCGACTGAGCCGTCGGCCTTGCGTGTCGCGCCCGTGCGCCCGGTAGTGCTCATATGCCTCGTTCGCTTCGCGCTCCACCGCGAGGTTCTGCTGTAACCGTCGCTCTGCCTCCAACAGCCGCCCGGCACGCGAGCGGACGATCGGCATGGCCTCACGCCGGCGATGCTCATCGAGCTGGCGGCGAGCCTCAAGCAACCATCCATCGCGACCCTGAACCCGCGCGACGATCACCCCAGCATCAAGCTCGATCTCCACCCCGGAAGAGCCCGTCTGCGCGGCCACCTCGGTCTTCGCGCTCCCATTCTTAGCGCGGTCGCGCTCGAGCCTTTGCTTTGCCTCTCGCAACGCCGCACGACGCCCCTCACGGGTCTGCAAGTGCTCGGGCAGCTCATCGCCACGCGCATCCCCGTAAAGCTCGTCCTCGGCCGCATCGATGTCCTCGGCCTCTTTGAGGATCTCCCGCGCGAGCTGCTCGTAATCAACGTTGCAATGATGTGACGCGTTGGCGTGGACCTTCGTGCCGTCGATCGCGATCAGCCCGACCTTCACCAACCCCGCCTCCTTGCACAGCGAGAGCACCTCCGTGAACAAAGCGGCCAACGACTCCTCGTGGCGAACACGGAAACGCGCGATCGTCGCGTGATCCGGGGTCTGCTGGCAAGCGATCACCCGGTAGGCAACATCCTCCACACACCGGCGCTCGATCCCCCTCGAAGAGCGCTCACCCCGCGCGTAGGCGTAAAGCAGCAACGCGACCATCATGCTCGGCTCAAACGCCGCCCGACCCCACCCATCCAGCCGATAAGACGCATAGAACGCCGACAAATCCATCTCCCCGACCGACTCCAACACAAACCACGCCAAATGACCCTCCGGCAGCCAATCCCGCGGGTCCGGCGGCAACAAGAACACCTGCTCACGATCACACTCAAGAAAGTTCTGGGGCATACCCAGATTGTCTTAACGACACCGGACAGACCCGAGGTTTGCGCGACACCCACGACGAGAAGCGGGACGTTGTGTCGGGGACTGCGTCGCGTGCCTGCTTTTGCGACGGGGAGCGTACGGCTTCGGCGATACGTCACTCTATGACGCGACGAATATTGCTGGCGAACATTGTCGCGCCAGCGCGTTGAATCGCATCAAGCAGTTCATCGATGGGTCGACCACCACCCCATACCTCGGCCTGGGATTGAATAGCGCCGATAATCGCGTCGGGGTTTTCCTGGAGTGTTGTATCGAGAAACGCGTCGGGTGTGAGAACCCGGATGCCGTGTTCGGCGAGGGACTCGCTGACGTATCCGTGGTCGAATGTCAAAAGCAACTCTGCATGACCGGCAACTGCGAGTGCGCAAATGTGATGGTCGCCTGTGTCGGTCGTCAATGTGGTGAGGTCCAGCTCGGCTGGCAAGTGCTCTATCTCGACGCGCTGGTCGGGAAATGCTTGGCGCATGTAGTCCACCCAGCGCTTCGCGGCGTGCTCAGGTACCTGCTTGCGCTCTACAAGTATTCGCTCAGCCTCCTTCAGGAGTTCGTCGCTCCAGATGAGCGTCAGCAGTCTCTCTTGGTATGCGAGCCGTCCGATCAGCTCGTGCAGAACGCGCGAGTAGATGATGTCGGTGTCGAGGACGGCGCGGGGCGGCCGGGCGTCGTCACTCAAGCGGTGCGCCCAGCTTGTCCAGTTCGCGCGAGAACGCGTCTGATAGCTCTCGTGCGTGTTCGCGTCGTTGCTCGAAGTCGAGCATCGAGCCCAGCGAGATTTGCCAGTAGCTGGAGCTTGGCAGCTTGCGTGCCTTGATCTCGCCGGCGTTGATGAGCCGTACCACATGCTGGCGAGAGAATCCAAGACGCTCAGCGGCCTGCTGGGGAGAGAGCAACTCCTGCTCCTCAGCAACGGTCACCGTGATGCTCTTACCCTCGCTGAGCAACCGGTCGATCTCCTCAGTAACCCTTGCGGCTTGGTCTGGAGTGTTGGGGTCAAGGTGCAAGGTCTTCACCACACCATCATACCAAAACCTGTCCCACCTGCACATACCGAGCAGTGATCGCTGTCTTGGGGCCACCACCGCCTCTTGACACGGTGCCGAGGGTCGTCAGCTCGGAGGTGGGGGTGGGGGCTCTGATCCTGTTGCGGGCGAATCCCCAAAAGGGGTGTGTTCTGATTCGGATGCGAAGGCGTCGTCGACGAGCTGGATCTCGTGCTCGGAGCGGGCGTAGTGCACGTAGATCTGGGTTGTCTTGGTGTCGGCGTGACCCATGAACTCTTGGATTGTCCGTAGCGGCACGCCGCTCGCCGCTAGGTGTTGTGCCTAGGGACGTTGCGAACGGCGTGTAGGTAGGTCCGGGCCTGCCGAGAGGCTGTGGGTGTCAAAGCTCACGACCGTCTCGGAGGCCCGGAATGCAACACGCTAACGCTCCACTGACCCCGATCGGCAGGCTCCGTTTGGTGCTGCTGGTTGAGGAGGAAGGATTCACGTTGCAGGCGGCAGCGGATGCCTGCAATGTGGCGAAGTCGACGTGCTGGGAGTGGGTACGCCGCTGGCGTGCGGCGAGCGAGGGCGATCGTGTCACGCTCGCCTGCTTGGAAGACCGCAGCTCGCGGCCACACCGAAGCCCCAACCAGGTGCCGGCTGGGGAGGCTGCACGGATCTGTGAGCGCCGGCTGCGCACCGGCTGGAGCCCGCGGCGGCTGGCGGAAGAGGCGGACATCGCATGGCCGCATTCGACGATCCACCAGGTGCTGCGCCGTGGCGGTTGCTCACGCCAACCACGGCCCGAGATTCCTGCGGTGGTCCGCTACGAGTGGCCGTGTCCCGGCAACCTGTTGCACATGGACGTCAAGAAGCTCGGCCGCTTCCACGCGCCCGGGCACGCCCTCACGAAAGACCGCACCAGACGCTCTCCTGGGGCGGGCTGGGAGTATGTGCACTCGATCATCGACGACTGCTCGCGGCTGGCCTATTCAGAGATCCACGATGACGAGACGGCCGTGACGGTCACCGCGTTCACTCGCCGCGCGCTCGACTGGTTTCTGGAGCAGGGGATCGTCTGCGAGCGGCTGATGACCGACAACGCGTTCGCCTACACCCAGAGCAAGTCTTTCAGGCAGTTGCTCTGGCGGCGCGCGATCCAACACATCCGCACCCGTCCCTATACGCCCAGGACCAACGGCAAGGTCGAGCGCTTCCACCAGACGCTGATGCGGGAGTGGGCCTACGCACTCCAATACGCCTCATCCGCCGCGCGCCGGCAAGCCCTGCCACACTGGATCAACCACTACAACGAGCGTCGCACCCACTCAGCGCTCGGCAACCGGCCACCCCGAGCCCGCGTTCAGGACGTCACCGGGCACAACAGCTAGGCGGGTACCGAACGTGTGTCTCAGGTCGTGGAAACGGATCACGGACACTTCCGCGTCCCTGCAGGCAGCCTTGAAGCGCTTGAGCACCTTCGAGCTATCCAACGGTTTGCCGGTCTGCGGGTGAGCGAACACGAGATCAAGGTTGCCGCTGAAGACGGTGCGCTGAGACCAACCATCGAGAAGGCCAGCAAGAAGCGTCGTCATCGGCACCGAGCGCTTCGTTGAGAGTTCGGACTTCCCCTCTGCGTCGTGTTCGCGTCGAACATAGGTGTTGCGCACCCGGACTCGTTGGGCTGTCCAGTCGATGTCGCGCCAGCGAAGACCGCGCAACTCGGACATTCGCAAACCCGTCATCGCGGCTGTGAGGATGATGACCCTCAACACAGGGCCAAGGACATCGGGCGAAGGCGGGGGAGAGGGACCCCCGCGTCCTTTGCGGGTCGGCTTCGGGTCGCGGATCACGATCTCGTCGGGGATCTCGCGTATCACTGCTTCAAGCTGGCTCACGGTCAAGAACTGGATGTCCGGGTTGGCACCGGATTTCTTGCCGCCGGGCTTCTCGGCGTGACGCACCGGATTGTCCCGGATCAACTTGAGAGCGATCGCGTGCTCAAAGACTTGGTGCAGGAACCCAAGCATGTTGCGAACAGTCTTCGGCGCCAGACCCTTCTTAAGAAGAGCGGCGGAGAAGGCTTCGATGTCATCGGTGTCGACTGTGGTGATCGGGCGTGATCCGAGCAGGGATGACAGATGGACCCGTTGGATTGACTCGTAGCTCTCAAGCGAAGAAGGTCGAAGGCCGCGCACCCGCAAACGCTGCCGCAACGACTTGGTCACGTCGTCCACGGTGGAGACGTCAGGTCCGCGCGCCAGGCGCGGCGTGAGCTCCTCCTCATGCTGCATCTGTCGCAGCCGGCGCTCAGCCTGTGGAGCCGTGAGGCCCTCGGGATGCTCGGAGCCCCGCATTGGACCCACCTTGCGGTTCAGGTTCTTACCGTCGGAGGTCCGCCAGCGCCCGTACCACGCCCCGCGTGAGGTGTAGAGGTGGCCCGTGCCATACAACCGCTTGGCCATCCATCCATTCTAAGGTCCGATCCCGACCTAATGCAACTGGTGCGGAACAATTTGCGGAACAAACTGACGCGAACTCAGACACACCCAACGACACGAAAACCCAATAAGAACGGGCTTACGTATCTCAGCGACACCCCATCTATCAGGTTGTGGTCTCGGCGGTCGCGGGTTCGAATCCCGTCGCTCACCCTCAGGAAAAGCCTGGAAAACAGGCTGGGCAAAGCAGTCGCCCGCGGCGGGGCCCTTGGGCTGCTGCTCTCCTGAAGAGCAGCGCAATCACGACGGGCGAGATGGCTGCTCGGTGATCGAAGGAGTGGTCCGTGGGTCGGCCGGCACTGTCGCTGCTCGTCCTTCGGAAGCGTCTGCGGAGGATCGATCGAGACGCCCGCTTTGCTCACACGATGCAGTTTTTCGCAAGAATGGGAGCGGATGCCAGGCCTCGATTTCAAGAAACTCGGCGGCGGATCGACTTCGGAGTCCGCGACAGAGCCGCGGTGGATCTTCGCTGCGCTCCCGTTGAAGAGCGCGAAGTACGGGTATGCGCGGGACGTTCAGAGCGAGGTCTGGCAGGCGTGGCATGAGCGCTGCGACGAGCGCGACGTGATCATTAAGATGAACACTGGCGGGGGTAAGACAATGGTCGGCCTGATCGCTCTGAAGTCGGCCCTCAACGAGCGGGTCGGACCGGCCGCGTACATCACGCCCGCCATCTGCCTCGCCGAGCAGGTCCGCGCCGAGGCAGAGGGACTCGGGCTTGAGATCACCTCTGACCTGAGTCTGCGCGCTTTCGCCAGGGTCACGAGATCCTCATCGCCAACGTCTACAAGCTATTCAACGGCCTGTCGGTGTTCGGGGTGAAGGGATCCACGCGCCCCATGATCGAGCTCGGGGCGATGCTCATCGATGAAGCCCACGCATGTCTGGCGACCGTTGAGGAGCAATTCACGCTCACTCTTCCGGCAGAGCACGTGGGTTATGAGGCGCTGCTCGACCTGTTCGACTCCGAGCTCGCCGCGCAGTCCGAGCTGGCGCTACGTGACATACGCGAGAACGACCTGTCGGGCTGGCAGCCGCATCATCACATTCGAGAAGCTCGATGCACTGCGCAACGCGCTCAGTACGTTCGCGACATCGGTCGCACACGAGAGCGCTTACACCGACCCGGCGGCAGTTGCGACCCCGCTGAGGGAGCTCGGATTGCACTCGGGCGGATTCATCCAGCAATGGAGCGCGCAGCCCACGTCCGCGCGTAGCTAGACGACGCTCTACCGCCGGCCCGCCAGCGCCCTCGGCCACAATCCCCGGTCGGGTCAGAAAAAAGACCTAGGCTATGAGGAGCACAAACCAACGTCTAACAAAGGAGAAATATCATGCCCGGTGAGGGATTGAGTCTTGCCAACCAGAGAACAGTCGCCCGTAGAGGCGACAAAGCAGCGCCGGAAAAGCCTGAAGCAGCCGCACAACCTGAGTTCCTGCGTGAGTTGCCTGAATTCATCCCGGAGAACAAATGGCTAGTCCACAACAACGCTCAGCCAGCCCACCCGTTGGGCACGAATGGTTTCCAAGCATGGCTACAAGAGCCTGATCCAGCGAACCGAGAAGCCTGTAACTGTGGATGGGCGTCCGAGTTGGGCCAGCATTTTCGTGTAATTTGGAGCATCAGTCCGCAGGCAGCCGAGTCGCAGGCAGAGGTTCAGCTTCGAGCAGAAGCAAATAGTCTGCCGACGCAATGAGGGATTAGGCAAGCGCCCGAAGGAGCGTAGTGGATAGTCGCCGAACATGTGCCGAAACGCTTGCCCGGTCCACGAGGATGGGCCGATCGCTTGCAGGCGATCAAGCAGTTCCGGCGGGTAGACCACGTCTGTCGCTGCTAGAGATCGTGGTTAGACGAAAGTGCCGTCGCGTAGCTGGGCGATGAGCGCCAGCACGTCGTCGAGCCTGCCCTGCTGGATACGGTCGGCGGGACGCTCGCCGCTGAGTAGGCGATGGGGGGCAAATAGCCACAAGCGTGCCTCTTGGGGCTCATAGAGCTCTGCGAGCTCTCCGTCCGTCGATGAGCTGGAGCCCAGACGGAGTGGCTCGCGGGTCGATAAGCCATTGGAGGAGCAGCCCGTTGTGTGCGGCGATCAGCAGAGAGCCACATGGATCATGCGCGCCACGGCTGTTCTGCCCTCGTTGTAGATCTCGCTCAGGTAGTCGCGCAGCTCGATTGAGTGCTCGGCTTAGATGTGAAGCTCGACGAACGCGACCAGTAGTTGTCGATGCTTCTCGAAGGTGTCGGTGAGCGCCATCTAAGAAGCGCGCAGACGCTCGCAACTCCAGCACAGACTTCGACGTCTATTACGCCGGACTGGGTTGATCGTCGCGACGTCTCTGGCATCTGCAATTCGCCAAGCGCAAACTTCCGTGTTTTACTCAGGTAATGTCGAATGATCTGCCCCTAGGTAACCCACTCGACTGGACTCCGGTTGCGCCACCCCTTCGGAAGTCACTTTTGGGCTCGCATGTCTTGGTCCGGCCGATCAAAGCTGACGTTGACGCCGAGCCGTACTATGCCGCTCTCCATCCGCCAGGTGGCGAGGAGCATCTTTGGACATATCTTCTCGATGGTCCCTATGAGAGCGTCGAAGAGATGCGACAGGCTATGGAGTGGGCCGAGACCTCCTCGGACCCGTTGCTCTTCGTTCTAGTGCCTTTGACGGATCAGCGACCCTTGGGACGGGCGGCCTACCTACGTATAACCCCCGAGTTCGGAGTGATCGAGATTGGAGCAATCTTGCTGGCGGCCGAGTTGCGGCGCACCACCGCCGCAACCGAGGCGATCTACTTGCTTATACGTCATGCCTTCGACGATCTGGGCTATCGGCGTGTCGAATGGAAGTGCAATGCTCTCAATGCCGCGTCGAGGAGCGCAGCGGAACGCTTTGGTTTCACGTTCGAGGGGATTTTCCGAAACCACATGGTGGTCAAGGGCCATAGCCGGGACACGGCTTGGTACGCGATGACCGATGCAGACTGGCCTCGGGTCCGTGTTGGGTTCGAATCTTGGCTCGCACCCCGTAATTTTGACGCCAGCGGCGCACAAAAGCGCTCTCTCCGCGAGCTGATAAGTGACGAAGCGAATGGATCGGAGCGTAGTCACTCATCTACAAGGAGCGCCACGCGTGAGAAGCGTGAGTGACTTTGGTGGAAGTGGTAATGAGAAAGCGGAGGCGCATTGTGTGGACAAGCGAACTGAAAGGCGGGCTGTCAACTTGTTCGCGACTGGTCAGGGTGTGCATGATGGTTGCCGGCGAGACTCGGAGCGTATGGCTGAAGCTCGAGGCGGATAATCCCTCGGGGTCTGTTAAGCACCGCACCGCGCTGAGTCTCGTCCGGCAGCTCGAGCACGAAGCCCGCTTGGACAGGGGACGGGTGCTGCTTGAGTCCACTTCCGGCAATCTCGGAATAGCGTTGGCATTTGTCGCTCGCCAACGGGGGTTGCGCTTCTGCGCTGTCCTCGACCCAAATGTCCAGCGGCCGCTACTGAGGAAGATGCTAGCGCTGGGCGCCACAGTCGAGATGGTCTGCGAGCCTGATTCCCAAGGCAGCTACCTGGATGCACGATTGGCGCGCGTCAAAGAACTCATGTCGTCCTCTCCCGCTTACGTCTGGACAAATCAGTACGAGGCCCCAGCAAACCCTGCTACGCACGCCGCGACGACAGGACCGGAGCTGTGGCTACAGAGCGATGGCGCTGTAGACGCTCTATTTATGGCGGTCTCCACCGGTGGCACGTTGGCTGGTGTCGCTCAATACCTGCGCGACGTCGCCCCGCACGTGTCCGTGATCGCTGTCGACGCGATCGGCTCCGCGGCCCTGGGCAACGCAGCAGGGCCCAGGCGTCTGACCGGGATCGGCTCGAGCCACATTTCTGCGTTTATTGAGCCGTGGATGTACAGAAGCTCGATCCTCGTCTCCGACGCGGAGGCGTTCGCCATGTGCAGAGCGCTCGAGGAGGGGACAGGCATCTCGGTGGGAGGTTCCAGTGGAGCCGTGCTATTCGCCTGCAGCCGCTACCTAGAGGAGCACCCGGAGGTTCGGTATCCCGTCTGCCTTTGTGCCGATGGCGGAGCCAATTACACTCACACCATCTTCAGCGACAGCTGGCTTGAACAGAATGATCTGTTATATCCGGCGCTCGCCGATCAGCGCCTGCGATTCGCTCTATGTTAGACAGCATTCTGTATCTGACGAGCCAGGAGATTCGCCTGGTCTGCGCCGACCTAGACCCTGTGGTCGTCGTCAGTCGCGCCCTTGCCGACCACGCGACCGGCGCCACGATCCTTCCGGAGGAGAGTTACCTGTCGTGGTCTCCAGAGAGCGGAGCATCACCTCCTGATAGTCCGGTGCCGGACGTTCACTCAGCAACAGCACGCAGCCTCGGTATGCCAGGCTTGGTCGGTAGCAATCCCGCAGTGGGCACCAAGATCATCAACGCCAACCCGGCCAACCCGAATGCAGGCTTGCCGCGCGCATCTGGGCTGACCGTGCTGTTCGACTATCAGACGGCCCGGCCGGCGTGTATCCTGGAGGCTGCCTACATCAGCGCCCTTCGCACAGCGTCGGTCACGGTCTTGGCGGCTAACCTGCTGAGCGCTGGCCCTATTGCCACGGTAGCGCTGATTGGCGCCGGCGCCCAGGCACACGCTCACCTGGCTCTGTTTCTGTCTCACTTGCCGGATCTAAAACACGTGAGATTGTTCGACAGAGACATCAGTCGGGCTTACGGGCTTCGAGACAGGCACGATGGGCACGCAAGAGAGCGCGGGGTCTCGCTGGACATTGCCGCCGGGACACGCGATGCGCTTGACAGCATCGAACTCGTAGTCACGCTCACGACGACCACCACCGGATACATACCCTTCGACTGGCTGAGCCCGGGGACGACGCTGGTCAACGTCTCACTGGACGATCCGCTCCCAGATATGGTAGCCAAGGCCGACATCTTGGTAGTAGATGACTGGAAGCTCGTCAGTGACGACAGTAGGCGACTTCTAGGCCGACTCTACCGTCAAGGACTGGTCTGTGGGCCAGAACAGATCCCCGTTGGAGCTGCCAGGAAGGTCGACGCAACGATCGGCGATCTAATTCTGGGGCGCCACCCGGGACGCCTGAACTCAGACCAAATCGTGCTGGTGAACCCGTTCGGACTGGCAGTCGAGGATATCGCGCTCGCGCAGATGGTCTACGAGGCTGCCCTCTCCGCCGGGCTTGGTCGACGACTGCCGTTTGAGGGTTAGGGGCCTGCCCGCACGTTCGGCGCCGAAGAATGGCCCTAGAAACATAAGGCGCCAAGTTGGCCGAATCATTTTGGTGGATAGAAACTTATTTGCTAAACATGGGTAGGCGGTCGGTCTCAGGCGAGACGAGATAGGGCGTGCCCGTAAACGATAGGAATAACGGCCTGGTCCAATGGCAATGGGTGCTATAAATGCAGCTCAACGGCGTCAATCGTTTGCGTCCGACGGGCAGCCAGGCGGTGCCTCGATCGCGTGGAGGCCGAGTCACGAGCTCGACGCCCGTGAATGGGCGATGGCGGGACATCGGATCGGGACAGTCGGTCGTCGTATCCAATGGCTCCTCGGCGACTGGATTGCATATGGGAGTGCGAAGTTCGGGCAGAGGTATACCTGGGCAGCCAAGGTCACTGGCTACGACACCCAGAGTTTGATGAACATGGTGTACGTGGCATCCCGATTCTCGGTCTCCCGACGTCGGGAGAGCTTGTCCTGGAGTCACCATGAGGCTGTCGCGGCGCTTGAGGACGAAGATCAGGACACTTGGTTGGATCGGGCGGTTGAGCATAGGTGGTCCGTATCGGATCTACGGATGATGCTTCGCGCCGCGCGACGGCAAGAGGAGTGGGGGCAAGGACGGGGGGCAAGAAATGTCGCAACGCACGACCGTGCCGGCGCCCGATACGCGGGCCGACTGTCCGAGTCGGCCGAAGCTCGCCATACGGGGAACGCGCAGGCGCCGATCGTCACGTGTCCGCGTTGCGGTGAAGAGATCTCTGTAACTTCCCGATCCGGACCAGGCGGAGGACGAGCGGACGCGAGGCCTCGCCGGTAGTCGTCGAGCTATCGTGAGCGCTCTCATCAGCTCGCAGTGCTCAAGGTTGAGCTGCAGAGGTTGCTGACCAGGGAGATATTGGCAAAGCCGCGCTTGAACATGGCAAGCCCGTCTGACCGCTCGTCACGCAGTCCCGCCGATCCCCCCAGAAGGACGTAGCGACAGTCACCGGCAGTCTCAACGATGTGTGAGAATGCGGCATATGCCGCCGATACTGCCATACCGGCGGCGCTTGACGCCCCATCGTGGAAGTAGAGTGTGTCCTGGTGAGCTATCCACAAGCTCATTGTCACGATCTCGTCGTCCACGACAACCATTACCGTGCGCAGCCCGTCAAGCGGAGCAACTTGCTCGAAGTAAGCGCGCGTGAATGGTTGAGCGATTCGGCGTTTCTCGACGTTGCCCTGGTAAAGCTGAAGCCAGCGATCTAGGTGATCGGCGAGTGAGACGTCGTGGACCTCACCGGCGCGGCGCGCCTGGTTGATCCGATTGCGGTGCCGCTTACGCAGCTGGGCCTCAGTCGCGCGATCGACGACATAATACTCTTTGAATGGCCGGCAGATGTCGAATGCCGCTCGAAGCGTCGATTTCTCCGGTGCCCACATCGGATCGGTGATAAGAGAGAAGGATGCGATACCCATCTCCCCCAATGCCTCGAGGCCGGCTTGTAGATCGCAGTTAGGGTCGAGCGACCCAAACGGCTGGATCCCGGTCGCCTGGCGTACCCCAGCCTGCCCCTCTCGGATCAGCACGTAGGTGTCCCATGCGGCGACGTACAGCCGCTCCACGCCCGGTCCCTCAAGCGCGCGCACATAGGACTCGGAGCAGTAAGGGTGCGACGCCACTTGGGATGAACGATCGCCAAGGAGCGAGATTCGCCGCGCAAGCATCCGATTCTCCGTTTCGAGGTCTGCGACCTTCGCCGACAGCTCGGCTTGGGTGTCGCGAAGTGTCTCTGGTTCGGGCTGCTCGCGGCGTCCGTCCAGGTACGCCTCGCCTCCCTCCAGAAAACGTCGTCGCCAAGTCGACAGCTGCTTCTTGGGTCGGTCGGTCTCTAAGGCCAGTTCGGCAAGCGTCTCGCCCGCAAGGAGCCGCACGACGAGATCGACCTTTTCGCTCGTCGTGCACTTGCTGTCGGGTCGTTCGGGTCGCATGGGTCAAGCCAGCTTGTCTTGGATCTCTGCCCAGTTCAATTTCTCTGGCTTCTCCCTCGCAATTTGACCATGTGGCGATTTGCGGCAATACATTGTCCATGATGTTCGCGTCATCGAATGAGCGGCAAGGGCTATCCATCGCGTTGGCACCTAGGAGCATGGCGTGAGGGTTGGTGCACCAACCTCTCGCGAGGAGCCGGCAACTGTAGACGCAGTGGGCCCAAACTACCAAGATCAGCTCGCGGTACTAACCGAGGTACTTCCGAAGGCACTTGCGGACGGTGACCTTGGTGATTTCTACCAGGCCTTCAGATCGACCGATCTGCCCTTCCTGGCGATGGCGCATGAGGGGCAGCCGCGATCTTTGTTTCGTCTGTGCTTTGAGATCCTCCACCGTCTCGGTGCGGTCTCCCCAGCTACGGCGCTTGCAGTCGAGAACCACTATTACGTGACCTCGGCGATCGCGACGGCGCCGCAGGTGGACGATCCCGCGCTGGAGGCCCGGCGCCGGCTCTTGTCCACCATCACGGAGCGGCGCCTGCTGGTCGCCAACACCAACTCGAAGGTGCACACGAGCAAGTTGGGGACGATCGGGACGAGTGCGCGACGTCAAGGCGACGGGTTCCGGGTCGACGGCACCGCCGCTTATATGTCGCTTGCGACCGAGGCCGACCTCCTGGTCTTCCTTAGTCAGCTTGGCGAGGAGGGAATGGCGATCTTCGCGATTATGCCCCTTCAGGGAAATCCGTCGATTGAGATCGGACCCAATCTGTTCCCGACTGCGATGATCGACTCGGATACCCGCCGCGTCATCTTTCATGAGCTCGATCTATCCGCGGATGCGCTGCTCGTCGATCCAAACGACGAGCATGCGAGCGCGTTTATCTCGTTCGAGATGGCGTGGCATCAGTTGTTGATTTCGGCCCTGTACCTGGGGGGCGCCGCGGGAGCTATCGAGGAGGTTCGCCGTTTCTTGCGCGCGACGCGAGGACAGGACGATCAGCTGCTGGCGGAGGTCGATGGCATGATCGTGGACGTCGGCCGGCTGGCGATCGAGTATCGCAGCGCCTGCGCCACGGTCTTGCAAGCCGGTGATCGCCTGACCCAGGTGAAGAGCTTTCCAGACGACCTGAAGATCCTCGAGAGCGCCGTCGATGACATTGGCGTCGCGAAGTACGTCGCGACCCGGTGCGCCGAGTGCGTTGTCACCGCTGCGCGACGCGTCATCGGTCCGCGCTCATTCACTGGCGGGCAACCGCTGGAGCGACTGTCTCAGGAGGTGATGTTCGGACCCCTCGGTCCCGAGGTCAGCTCGGTGATCGAGCGGCGTCACGGTCGGCGTGCTCTGCGTGACAGCCCTTTTCTGGAGCGCTGGTGGTGATGCTGCTTTATCTCTGCCTCGGCGGTAGGCTCGGTTGGGCTCACGAGAATCTGTACATGCCGGTCGGAGCACGAAACTGCTGTACACGAAGAGGACTGCGCGAGCAAGCAGTAGCCCTTGAGCCAGCTCGAGCGCTTGAGCTGATTCCTGAGGGAACGATTCGTTGATGTACACCTTGGCCGAGCTGATCCTGCTGCGCTGCGAGCAGCAGTCGGAGGATCTGGCCTGTCGGCACATCGCAGACGACGGTTCGATCGCTGAATGTACCTACGGCCAGCTAGGGGTTATGAGCCGGATGCTCGGCGCCGAGCTGCAGGCGCGCGGTGAGATCGGAGATCGAGCGATCCTCCTATACCCATCCGGCCTTG
Source organism: uncultured Solirubrobacterales bacterium (assembly GCA_963715765.1). Lineage (GTDB taxonomy): Bacteria > Actinomycetota > Thermoleophilia > Solirubrobacterales > Solirubrobacteraceae > Palsa-744. The sequence continues at coordinate 645,665 of OY970270.1, read as the reverse complement.
AGTTCATCGTCGCGTTTTGCGGATGCCTCCTAGCCGGCGTCGTGGCCGTGCCAACCTACCCCACGCCGGGATCGGCGCGGCTCGCTGGCATCGCCCATGACGCCTCGCCGAAGCTGGTGCTGACAACCGAGGCGATGCGCAAAGGCAGGAAAGCATTCGTCCGATCGGCGCTGAAGCTGGCCCAGGTCGAATGGCTTGCCACCGACAAACTCGATGCCGAGGCCCCCCCGGCGTGGAAGGCACCCGCGCTCACGCCCGAGACCCTCGCTCTGTTGCAGTACACATCCGGATCGACGACGCGACCCAAGGGGGTGAAGGTCACCCATGCCAACCTCCTCCACAACGAGCGCGCGATCGAGGAGGCTTTCGGGAACGACAGCGCGACGCATATGGTCAGCTGGCTTCCCGCATATCACGACATGGGCTTGATCGGGTCGCTGCTGCAACCCATCTACCTCGGTGGCTCGTGCACGCTGATGGGGCCGTTGACGTTCCTGCAGCGACCCGTCCGCTGGCTGGAAGCGATATCTCGGTTCCGCGGCACCGTCAGCGGCGCACCCAACTTCGCGTATGAGCTGTGCACGCGAAAGGTGCGACCCGAGGAACTCGCCGGGCTCGATCTCAGTTCGTGGGTGGTCGCCTTCAACGGCGCCGAGCCTGTGCGACCGGCCACGCTCGATCGCTTCCGCACCCGTTTCGAGCCGTATGGGTTCAAACCCGAGGCGCTGTATCCAACGTATGGACTCGCAGAGGCCACGTTGCTCGTAACCGGCATCGAGCCCCATGCTCGACCTAAGTACAAGCACCTCGCAACTGAGCCTATGGCCGAGAGTCGGGTCGTTGAGTCGCATGGGGCCGGCGCGGGCGAGCGGAGGATCGTCTCGTGCGGTAGACCGGCCACCGGCCACCGCGTGGTCATCGTCGATCCCGAGACATGCACGCCTTGTCCACCACAGACGATCGGTGAGATCTGGATCAGCGGGCCGAGCGTCGCAAGCGGCTACTGGAAGCGTCCGGCCGAAAGCTCGGAGACATTCGAGGCGCTCATAACCGGAGGGGACGGCACGCGGTTCCTCCGCAGCGGCGACCTTGGGTTCGTGAGCGACGGCGAGCTGTTCGTAACCGGCCGACTGAAGGACATGATCATTCTCCGTGGGCGCAATCTGTACCCGCACGACCTCGAGTTGACGGTGGAAGCGGCGCACCCGGCAATCCGACCAGGCTGCTGCGCTGCCTTCAGCCTCGATGTCGACGGTGACGAGCAGGTCGCCATCCTCGCGGAGGCGCTCCAGGGCGATGGCGATCACAACAGCAAGTCGATCTTCGACTCCATCCGGAGCCACGTGGCCGAAGAGCACAACGTGCGCGTGAACACTGTCGCACTGATCGCGCCGCGCACGATCCCGAAGACCTCGAGCGGCAAGATCCAGCGCTATGCGTGTCGTGAACGACTGCTGGACGGGACGCTTGCAACCGTTGCGGTCTCGGAGTTCGATGCCGAGCGCTCGCAGCGCGATGCAGCTCTCGATCCCGCGGCCGACTCGGTCCAGGAGACTGTGCGGCGCACGGCTGTCGAACGAGACATCCGGCGTGCGGCGGGGCAATTGCTCAAAATCGAGCCGGCCACAGTCGAGCTGACGGTCGCCCCCGCGGCAATCGGCCTCGATTCGTTGATGGCGGTGGAACTCCAAGCGCAGCTCGAGGCGACGCTCGGACTCGCGCTGCCGAGCGGGCTGCTCTGGCAGCATGCCCACGCTCTCGTCGTTCGTGGACGGCGTCCTTGAAATATGGGCAGACGCAGGCGAGGCCGTCCACGGCACCGAGCAGCCTGGGCTCCCAGGAGGCGATGCAACCGAACTCCGCGCGTCGTCCGGCCAGGAGCGGCTTTGGTTCCTCGACCGGCTCTCTCCAGGTAGCCCCGCATACAACGTTCACTTAGGCCTACGGATCCACGGGTCGCTCGACGTGGAGGCTCTCCAGGCAAGCCTCGACCGGCTCGTAGCCCGCCACGCCGTGCTGCGCACTGCGCTCCGCGAGTGCGACGGCATCCTGTGTCAGGTTGTCCTACCCGCCGGAAAGGTGCCACTCGAGCGGATCGATCTACGCTGCTCTTCCGACACGCAAGCCGCCAGCGAGCTGCGTACGGTAGCCAACGCCGTCGCAACCCGGGCTTTCGATCTCGAACACGGTCCCCTGCTGCGCTTTCACCTCGTGACTGTCAGTGCCGAAGAGCACGTGCTCTTGATTGCGCAGCACCACGCGGTGACCGATGGCTGGTCGGCCTCGTTGCTGGCAAAAGAGCTGATTCAGCTCTACGACGCGAGCGTACGGGGTCTGCCTCTGCCCGAATTGCCGCAGCACACGTTCGCGCACTTCTGCCGCTGGGAGCGCTCGACCGCCGTACTCGACGAGCGAGACCGGGAGTACTGGGCAAATCAGCTTTCGGGTGTCCCCACGCTTTCGCTCCCGGCTGCCCGTCAGTCCGCAGGCCCGAGATCGCACCGTGGCGGGCGCATCCCGTTCACGCTCCAGCGGGCGGAGGTCGAGGAGCTGTTGGGGATCGGTCGCGAGGAGGGCTGCACGCAGTTCGTGACGTTGCTGACAGCTTATGCCGCGCTGCTGAGTCGGCTCACCGGCCAGGAGGACTTTGCGGTCGGGACGGTCGTTGCCAACCGCGATCGCGTGGAGTTTCGGGAAATCGTCGGCTTCCTCGCCAATACGGTCGCGATCCGATTCGACCTCACGGGACGGCCCACGATCCGTGAGCTCCTTCGCCGCGCACGCGCAACCATATCGGCAGCGCTGTGCCACGCGGCTTTGCCGTTTGCCGAGGTCGTCACCTTGGGAAGCAGCGAGCGGGTTGCAGGCGAGCATCCGCTGTTCGACGTCAGCTTCGTCTTCGAGCGCGACGCGCACAGCTTCTCCGTTGCGGGAACAACGTGGGAGACAGTTTCGTGGGCTCCAGACGGATCGGTGGAAGGCACGGCCAAGTTCGGCCTCTCCTTCGCTGTCCAAGAGCATGCGGACCACTTCACGTGCGCGCTGGAGTATGACGCCGACCGCCTCGACGCCTGGACGGCCCAGTCACTGGTAGAGCGGTTCGTGGCCTTCCTGGTCACGCTCGCAGGTGCGGGTACGCGTCCGGTGACGACACTGCCGGTTCTGGTCGGCGCTGACAGACGGCGCCTGCTCCACGACTGGAACGCGACGGCCTCCGAGGTACCAAACGACATCCCGTTCGTACGGCTCTTCGAGCAGCAGGTGGTTCGCTCCCCAGAAGCCGTCGCGATCGTAGACGATCGGGCAAAGCTCTCCTATTCGGCCTTGGACATCCGCACGCGTCGCTTGGCTCGTCGCTTGCACGACGATGGTGTTGGACCGGAAACCCTGGTTGCACTGTTGATGCCGCGCGGCACAGATCTGCTTACGTCGATGCTCGCCGTGTTCAAGGTCGGCGCCGCATATGTACCGCTCGATCCCAGCCATCCCGTTCGACGGCAGATGCAGGTCCTCAAGCGTAGCGGGGCCACATGTTTGATCGCCGCTAGCGAGCTCGCCGACGAGCTGCGCTCGGCCGCCGTCGAACTTAAAAGCTCACTCCCAGAGATAGTCGAAACGCAGGAGATCGAGTGCTCCGAGCAGCTCTTGGGCGACCTCGAGCTGAAGTCGTCGTCGCGTGCCATCGCTTACGTGATGTTCACCTCGGGCTCGACGGGTGAGCCGAAGGGAGTGATCGTCGAGCAGCGCGGGATGGTCAACCACCTGTTCGCGAAGATCCACGACCTCGATCTGACGGCAGACGACACGGTGGCGCAGACTGCATCGCAGTGCTTTGACATTTCCGTATGGCAATTCCTGTCACCACTCCTTGTGGGAAGTCAGGTGCATGTACTGGCGGACGATGACGCGCACGACTCCTTGCGCCTCCTGCGGCGCGCTGCCGCCGAGGGAGTGTCGATCCTCGAGCTTGTCCCATCCGCTCTGCGTCCTGCGCTGGACGCCGTCGACGACCAAGTCGAGTCGTTGGGGTCGCTACGTTGCCTGGTACTTACCGGCGAGGCGCTCGCGCTGGACCTCGCGCGCCGGTGGTTTGAGCGTTACCCCGAGATCCCGATCGTCAACGCCTACGGTCCAACCGAGTGCTCGGACGACGTAACGCACGAGTTGATCCGCGACGTTGAGGTGCCGACCGGCCCCAACGCAGCGATCGGGCGACCTGTCCTCAACACCCGTCTATATGCGCTCGATCGCTGTCTCGAGCCGGTCGTGCCCAGCGTACCCGGCGAGCTGTATGTGGGCGGCGCGGGAGTGGGACGTGGCTACCTCGATGATCCGAGATTGACTGCAGAGAGCTTCCTGCCGGACCCATTCTCTGGCGTGCCTGGCGCGCGCATGTATAGGACAGGTGATCTGGGCAGGTGGCTGGAGGATGGACGAATCGAGTTTTTGGGACGTGTCGACCAGCAGGTCAAGGTGCGCGGCTTCCGCGTCGAGCTGAGTGAGGTCGAGGCGGTCTTGGCGGGGCTGGACGGCGTGTCCCAGGCGGTCGTGATCGTTCGCGACGGTGAGGTTGGCGGGCCACGGTTGGTGGCGTATGTGGTGGGAGGTGAGGGGTTCTCGCCGGGCGTGCTGCGGGATGAGCTGCGCGCTCGCCTGCCGGATTACATGGTGCCCTCGAAGACGCTGGTGCTGGACGAGCTGCCGTTGACGGCGAATGGCAAGGTCGACCGTCGGGCGCTGCCTGACCTGGAGTGTGGTCGGCCAGATGGGATGAACGAATTCGTAACGCCTCAGGGCCGGGTCGAGCAACTCGTGGCTGCGGTGTGGGAAGAGATGCTGGGGGTCCAGGGCGTGGGCGCGGAGGATGATTTCTTTGCCTTGGGTGGGCATTCCCTGCTGGCGACGCAGGCGGTGATGCGACTGCGGCGTGTGTTCGGGTTCGAGGTGCCGTTGCGACAGCTGTTCGAAGCGCCCACGGTAGCCGGACTGGCGCGGTTCGTGACGAGTGAAGAGGACGCGCTGGGCCAAGCGTTCGGGGATGACCGCGCCGGCCGAGAATCCGCTTGCAAAATAGTCGCGACGGCGCAGACAGTGCTCGATCCCTGATTTCGATTCTACGGCCCGGCTCCCTTATTGTCACATAGTGCTTGCTATGACAGAGAACGACACCAATTCCCCGATTATGTACAGCGTCGTTGTCAACCACGAGGAGCAATACTCGGTCTGGCCGACGTATCGGGAGCTGCCGCTTGGATGGTCCAGGGTCGGGCGGACTGGACCCAAGTCCGAGTGCCTCGAGTACATCGAGAAGGTGTGGACCGACATGCGCCCGCTCAGCCTCCGAAGGGCGATGACGGGCACCGGGGGGCGTCGATGAAGCACACCGAGGCCGAGCCGGGCACCATGCATCTCACCGACCTGCCCCGGTGGTTGTCCGGCGGTCCCCGTTCCGGCACGATCATTACGTTCGAGAAGGGAAAGACAATCAGGCGCACACATGCGCAGTTGGGTCAGCACGTGCGCGCTGCTGCGGCGGCGCTGGGACGGTGGGGCGTTCTCCCAGGCATGCGCGTCGGCGTGCGCGCACCGAATTGCTACGAGTGGCTCGTCTTCGACCTCGCGTTGGTCGAGCTGCGCGCGGTCACGGTGGCGTTTACCGACGACTTTGCCGACTGGAGCCCCAAGGCGCTCGCCGAGCGCTACTCGCTCGGGCTCCTACTCGTGCTGCGCGCGGGGATGGCGGATACTCGCGCCGAGCAGCCGTTCGTTGCCTACATGGATGGCTCCGACGCCGACAACGAAAATGTGACGGCGATTGACGGGGAGTGCGAGGACGACCACGAATTCAACACGCCAGGACTGATCTTCTCGACTGGCTCGTCCGGAGGCGTGAAGGGGATGGTCCTCAATCGCCGCGGAATCGACGCGACCATCAATGCATTCTCCTATGCCGTCGCCCCCGTCCCCACCGATTGCGTCCTGTTGTTCCTTCCGATCTCGAACTACCAGCAGCGGCTGATTTGTTACACGACGCTGTGGAATGAAGCAGACCTGGTCGTCACCGATCCGCTGCGGCTGTTCCGCGCGCTGAAGGAATTGCGGCCGACGATCCTCGTTGCACCACCGATGTTCTACGAAGGCTTCTCGGCTCGCTTCCAAAGCTTGCCCCAGTGGAAGCGCGGGCTGGCCCGTGCGGGAGCGATGGTCCTTCGAGCAGTCCCGTCCCGCGCGCTGCGCGGCCGCGGAGCGGGCTTGCTGTTTAGGGACGTATACGCGGCGCTTGGCGGCCGGATGCGATTCATGATCACCGGCATGGCTCCGACGAATCTCTCGACCCTCAAGCTCTTCGCGAGCATGCAGCTGCCGCTGTACGAGACCTACGGGATGATCGAGTGCGGCTCGGTCGCGTTCAACCGCCCCGGGGCACACCGGATCGGGTCGGTCGGTCGACTGCTTCCCGGTACCGAGATCGACATCGGCAAGCACTCGGAAATCCTGGTCCGCAAGGAGCACCCCGTTACTCAGGGTTACTTCGAGTGCGCCGAGGGAGAGGCCGAGCGTACGTATCTCGCGGACGGCCAGATCGCCACCGGCGACTGCGGGCGACTCGACAGCGACGGCTTCCTGTACATCGTGGGCAGGATTCGCGAGATGATCATCACCCCTGGTGGGGAGAAGGCCCACCCGGAGGTGCTGGAGGCCGAGATTGACCGCTGCGCCGACGTTGGGAAGTCGGTCGTCTTCGGCGGTGGGTACCACGGGCTCATTGCGGTGGTTGTCCCACGAGACCCGAAGGACGCCGGCGCTCGTCAACGAATCGAGCAGCACGTCGAGCGAATGAACGCGAGCCACTCGAGGATGACCGTCGAGCGGCTTGTCTTCAGCGAGACGCCGTTCTCACGCGAGGACGGCCTGCTGCGACCCAACCTAAAGCTCGACCGTCGCCGCATCGAGCAGGCATATATCGCCCCTGAAGCCCGCCAACGAGCGGGGTGAGCGGCCGAATGGCCATCACACCCAACATCGATGAACTTATAATGACTGCGATCGGCGAGGCGATGCCGGTGAGTAAGTCCAAGCGGCTCCACTTGGACACCGAGATGCGCCTATACGCAGACCTAGGGCTCGATTCGCTCGGTATGGTCGCATTGCTGTTCCGTTTGCAGGAGGCGGTCGGCGTCGAATTCGACGAAGAAGCGGACATCGACATTGGCGGCCTGCGGACCGTCGGCGACCTCCTGCGCATCGGACAGACGCTGCTAGCACCGGCGCTCGGCGAGGAGACGGAGCCCGACCGGTGACCGCCGATTCTGAGCACTCCGCCAAACCGTCGTGGTCGCCGTCCAGGATTGTCGATGCGCATTGTCACGTAGCCTCGGAGGAGCACATCCCAAGGTCGTTTGTCGATGGTGCGGTCGCGAACATGGCATCGGCGCTGTGTGCACATGGGATTGATGTCAAGCCAAGCGCGCTACGCGACCGTTACTTGGCCCACTTGCAGGATCCGCTCTGCGACAAGCTCGTGCAGGAAATGGAGCGCGCGGGTATCGGCCACAGCGTCCTGCTCGTTCCCGACTTCACCTGGGCATTGAGCGACTGTTTACTCTCGATCCAGGAGTCATTCGACAGGCACCGCGATATTCAGGCGCGTCATCCCGGAAAGTTCACTGTGTTCGGAGGTATAGATCCCCGTTGGGGAAAGGACGGTGTTACCCTGTTCGAGGAATCGCTGGCTTTGTTCGGGTTCGGAGGCTTCAAGATCTATCCCCCATGCGGTTTCAGCGCAAGCGACCCTTCTCTGTTCCCCTACTACGAGTTGTGTGCGCAATATAGAGTCCCAGTCCTCGTGCACGTGGGACCGACCTCGCCAGTGCTGAGCTTCACGGCCACGAACCCGTTCGAAATCGACCTCGCCGCACGCACCTTTCCGACGGTGAACTTCATTCTCGCGCACGGGAGCGTTCACTTCTTCGAGGAGTGCACCATGATGTGCCGGTTTCGCCCGAATGTTTACCTCGACATCAGCGGATACCAGAACTCTGGCTCGGCCAGCTCTCTTCGCGACCCCATCAAGAACCTGGTGGCGCGCGGCATAAATCACAAGGTGTTGTTCGGGACCGATTGGCCAGTGTTTCGGCTGCAGGGCGATCAGCAGACGTTCGTCGAGGAGATTCTAGGCGACGATGGGCCACTTGCGGACACGTCGGTGATCAGCTCCAGCTTGATCCTGCACCAGAACATCGAGCGTCTATTGGGCGGCCCATCGTCGTGTACGTGAAGCTCCCCGACGTTCGGCTTTTCTTCGACGTCGAAGGATCGCAGCTCGTGCCCGACGGGCTGGCGATGCGCGAGCGGCCGACTCTAGTCTGCCTTCATGGCGGTCCCGGCCTCGACCATTCTTCGCTGAGACTCCCCTTCTCAGCGCTCGCAGGCCTCGCGCAGGTGGTCTATCTCGACCAGCGCGGCCACGGCCGCAGCGACTGGAGCGATCCACAGCGATGGTCCCTCGCTCAGTGGGCACAGGACGTTCGCGACTTCATCGACGCCCTGTCCATCGTCGACCCAATTGTGCTCGGAGTGTCGTTCGGCGGCTACGTGGCGATGACCTACGCGATCCGCTATCCAGACCATCCCGCAAAGCTGATCCTGATCAGCACCGCAGCCCGTGGCAGTGGTCATCGTCAACGAAGTGCCGGAGTCTTGGATGCGTTTGAGCGACTTGGTGGGATTCGAGCACGTGAGGCTGCAAACCGAGCCTTCCGGGAGCGGACCCCTGATGCCTACATCGACTACCTTCGCATCTGCGGTCCCCTGTATAACCGTATGCCCCCCGACCCACAAGCGTTTGCGCGGATGATCGTCAACGACGCGGTGACGTCATTCTTCGAGCGACAGGGCGGTGAGGGCGAATCGTTCGACCTGTCCTCCGAACTTTCCGCCATCCGTTGCCCGACGCTGGTGATCGGCGGCGAGGACGACCCGATCACGCCGATCGGCGAGCAACGCGAAATCGCGGACGCATTGCCTGCCACGCTGACGCGCTTCGAGTCGTTCGCAAGATGCGGCCACGGTGTGTGGTGTGACGACGATGTGGGGCTGCGGCGTGTGGTAGCGGAGTTCGTCTGTGGCTGAGGGCGCACCGACCTCTGGGCGTGGCTCTCGCAGGAGGTGTTGTGGGTCCGCTGAGCGAGGACGACATCCGGACCGGATGGGTCCGGCCGTCACGATCTCGATCCAGGAACTGGATACTTGACTGGGCAGGCCTTGTTATCTAGAATTAGCTGTTCATTATGTGCCCGTAGTTCAATGGTCACGGCTTACCGTACCGAGGATGAAACAGGGTGGATTGCAACAAAGGTCGATCTCTTTCTAGCGTCACCTCTAGGGATTCCTAGTTTAAAGTAAGCTTAAGAATAGCGGCTTTGAAAACTGCAGATGCGGGTTCGAATCCCGTCGGGCGCGTTTTATTGTTTGACATGCGAGGAAGAGCGGAGTCTTCTGCGTTGTCAGCGGCCTGCTCGCTCTCGGTCCCTGCATTGGGGATCAAAATGGCAGTTGCTTTCATCTGTGGGAGCTTGCCTGTGCATGATCCTCCGGTCGGCAACGTAACGTCAGTTCACGACCTGGGCGTCGCGTGCTCGCCCGGCGGCCGGGCGGCGTCACTCAAGCGGTGCGCTAGCTGGTCAAGCTCGCGTGAGAACGCGTCTGATAGTTCGCGGCGCTGCTCGGAGTCGAGCGGCAGCGCTACTTCGAGATGCCTTGTGGCTCACGGTCGAGGATTCTCCTGCACGTAGACGAGCTGGCCGTTGCTGAGGCGGTACACGGTGCCGACGGGTCGGCCATGGCCGCTGGCAGCCGGCGCATTGGATGATGGTGCGGGAAGTGTTTGGGTATGCGGTGCGGTCGACGTGCGCTGTTGTATACGGTGTGTGTGCTGGTTGAGCGTCAGGCCGAGGCCTGCGATAAGGAACGCCACGGCAAGCACGATGCCGATGTCGAACAGGTTGACCAAACCTTCGAGCGGGTCCCCGGCGGCGTCTTCGATGTGCCCGTGGCGACCAAGTCCGGTACGGCGGTTCATGTGTCGCCCTCCGTCGGGATCGGGGGTCTTGTCCGCGTAGTGGCGAGAGTTTGCGCGGAGTGCGCTGCAGCCAGGGTTGGTGTCGTCGGCTGTTGCGAGCTCGCATGACCGTGAGCAGTGGCCACCGCGACCGTTGCTCGCTCGAGTGCGGTGAGGTCTTCGCTGTAAATACGGGCACGCGTGAGTGTCAGTGCAAACGCGACCGTGCCGACCAGCAGTCCGATCGTGGTGGCGGCAAATGCCGTACGCAGGTCGCCGGCCAGCGTTGTGATCTCGCCGCGACCGAGCGCCGCGAGCCCTGGAGCCAGCGGGATCAGGGTGCCCATCAGCCCAAGCGCAGGGCCTGCGCGGACGAGTATCCGCGTGCGATCAAGGCGCCTCTGAACCGCAAGCTCGTAGTCGGCAAGCGCGTACTCGATACCCATCTGCTCGCCCGCTAGGATCGCGCGGGATATGTCCAGGAGCGCTGCCGCAGCGAAAGCGCTGGGTGCGCGAGGAGAGAGCGCACCGGCCCGTCCGGGGTCTATAAGCACCTGGCGGGTGAGCTTCCCCAGCGCGCCGCGCCCAGCCCGCGCGCGAGACCACAGCTCAGTGGCGAAACGGCCAGTCTCGAGCGCGCATATCAGCAATACCAGCAGCGCAAGCACCAGCACGGGCGTGCGCAACGATGAGGCGATCCGCGCCAGCGCTTCAGCAAGACTGTCGGTCGCGGCAAGCGTGCTCACAAGATCATCTGAGGGCGTCTGCGCTCGAGCTGTGAGCCGGCGAGCAGCAATAGTGCGATCGCGCCCTCGACCGTGAATGCCAGCCAGGACCTCTGATTGCCGCCGGCTCCCGCGCTGTGCAGTCCGGGAGCACCGGGTCCGAGCGTATCGCGAGCTTGTGCGCCGATCAGCACACCCCTGACCTCGGATCCACCTTGCTGTCCACCTGGGCGCTTGGTGTGGCTCCTCTTGGAAGCTTGCTTATATGTATTGCCAAGCTGCCTCACGCCGCCTGGCGTGGCGCCTTTGCTCTGGGGTTGTGGGCGACTGAACAGAGCGGCGCCGCTGCCCCCACCGCCGGCGATCACGCCACTACCGGGCTGAGAGGACTCTCCACCCTGTCCGGATTCCGCGGTGCTTTGAGCAACCGGTGTCGCTGAGCTCGACTCAGCCGAGGTCGTGGTGGGCGGTACGGCTTCGGGGACAGCGGGGATCGGCAGCGCTTGGCCGGCGAACGCGGGGGCTACGTAGGCGGTCATCCACACCCCGAGGCTTTCTTCTTTTTCCTTGAAGCGGATGTGACCGTCGGGCTGTTGCATCGAAGCCATATATGAGAGGGGTTCGCCGCCTGCTGTTCCCACCCAGGCTTCGGGACTCTGGCCCGCTGACCATATGGCCTGCACCGCCCACGCGCTCGAGGCGACGTTCGGTTCGCTTTCCCACGGGTACTCCGGAAAGCCGCCGTCAGGGTTCTGGGCTTTGTGTAGATATTCGAAGGCTTCTTCCTGAGAGAGCGTGTCGTGGCGGCCCGCGGCGTTCAATGCCTCGATCGCCGCGCCGGTCATGTCCACTTCTCCTGATTCTGGGCCGTTTTTGGCGCAGGTCGTGACGGCGGTCTTGGGACAGACCGCAGGCCAGCTACCATCCGGGTTCTGCTCGTCTTCTAGCCAACTCGCTGCTCGCTGGACGGCTTCCTGCACAGCGGGTTCCCTGACCGGGCTGAGCGCCAGGATCGCAAATACGGTGTCGTTGATCCCGGCTGTCGCTTCTCCGGTCTGATGCACGAATGCACCTTCCTCAGGGGCGCCCGTGATCTGGCGCTCCAGAATCTGGCCGACCAGGTCGACTCCCGCGAAGTCGCGCGGTGAGGTACCCGAGGCGTCCACCACCAACAATGCACGCTCAAAATCGGTGGTGAGCTTCAGTTCGCCCGCGTGCTCGGCAAGATAGGTGTAGACGTCCACCCCACCCGATTGCGCCTGGTCTTGTGGGTTGATCCCAGCCGCAGCGAGCGCGAGCGCTACCCAGGCGCTGAAGTCGGGGTCCGATTCGCCACCAGGCTCGCCCCCGAATCCGCCGTCGGCGTTTTGCGCGTCCTGCAGATAGCGCACGGTGCTGTCCAGGCGCGCCTGGTTGGTCGCGTTCGGTGCGGCGGCCAGCGCCGGGCGGACGGGGCATACAGACAACGCTGCGCACGCCGCGAGGACCGCCGTGAGGGCCCCAGGAGCAGCAGTCATCTGCACATGAGCCATCTCGTCACCTACCCTGTACCGTCAGGATCCTCACCACGCTCTCGCCGGCGGCGAGGGCGATGCTCACGCGGTAGCGTCCCGCCGCCAGCCGTGGCATCTCGACCTTCATCAGTCCGGGCTTGCTCGTCTTGAGAGCAATTGTCTTGACGTTCTGCCAGCGACGGTTGTGTCCCTTGCCGGGCTGACGGGCGATCCTCACCGTGACGGCGCCGGCAGCGGTGAGCTTCAAAAGCAACCGTGCGGGACTGATGCTCTCGACCACCAACCGGATGGGCGAGCCGTTCGCTGCTTTCCGGGTCGACGTCGTCGTGGTCGAGGCGTCTCCGGGGCTCCCACCGTCGGAGTCCCCGTCCGTGCCCGGCTGTCCACTGTTTGGACCGCCATCGCTCTCGCCCATTTCCTTGGTTTCTTCGTGCTGTTCCGCTTTGGCTTCTTTTGCATATCGCGACGGGGTGCGCGGGATATCTTCGGCAGGAGGTTCACCGCAGCTGGTTTCGCTCACGTTCGGTACGCACACATCCAGACGGTTCGAGCGGATCACACCTTCTTCGCCTTCTCCGTTTACGGCGGTGGCCTTGATTCTGTGCCAGCCCGGTTCTGTGAACGTGATACTCGCCTTGCCCTGAGCATTGGTGGTGACGGTCGCCGGACTCCCGGTCTCGACCCGCTCAAAGCCATTGGCACTGGTGGCAACAGGTGAGACATCAGCGCCTTCAAAGGGTGCAGAGCCCGTCCTTTCCGGATGGGCGGGTGGCACGTCTTCCGCGTCGTCGCTGTAGTCGAGAACTTCGACTTCGAACGGCTTGTTCAGTTCCGCCGTCGCCGTCCGCGGGCGGATACCGGAGGTATTCGCCCGCGGGGAAAGGGCCAGAAAGGGTCTATGGCCGAAGGCGTTATATGCCCACAGCACTTCATCGTCCGTGCCGAGCTCGTACTGGCAACCGCCGACGTCTGTAAAGACATTGTTGACGAGGACGCCCCATGACATGCCTTCTTCTTCGCGGTCCGAGCCCCAGCGCGTGATGAAGTAGTCGTGATAGCCCGGATACCACTGCCCGTCGAAGGTTTCCCCGATCAGGCTCATCGCATCGACCGAGGCGGCCGTCGGGGTTGCGCCCGGCGTCTTGTTCTGAGGGTCGAGCGGGTTGATCCCGTCGCACGGGCGTGCTTCGCTGTCCGAGGATGCCTGTACGTCATGACCTTCTGTCCAGATCGGCCCCTCGAACAGCGTTTCGCTCTTACCCTCGATCCGTATGTTCACCAGTGTGGGCGCGGCCTGCGCCCACACTGGTGCGAGGAGAACGGTCAGGAATGCGACGGCGAGCGTCGCGATGCCTGTGCGCACTTGCATATCTAGGTGAACCGCAGGTAGATCGTGTCGCCCAGGTGGATTTCGCTGGAGAGCATCGCTTGTTTTTCTGTGCCTCCATCGATGCTGTAGTCCCACAACGCATTGGGCGTGCTGGGATAGCCACTGATCTGGTTGATCGCTTCAGTGCCGGCTTCTGAGCTGAAACCCGTCACGCATTCGCTGGGGGCCGTGCCTTTGACCGCTGCTTCGAGAACCTTGCCGAGTGTCGTCGTGGCTGCCCTGGGTTCGACCGACACAGAACAGACCTTCAGAGCCGAGCTTTCGTTGTTGATTATTAGCGTGAGTTGACTTTTGACACCTTCGCTGAGACTAAATCCGCTTTCGGCGAACCATCGTTCCAGTCCCCCGGTGGGCGTTGGCGGCGCCACCGTGAAGCCGGCGCCCGCCAGCGCGCGGACCGCATCCTGGCTCGAGTATTCGTTCGCGGTCGAGCCGCTTGTCAGGTATCTGAACGCGCCGACAGTCGTGCCACTCGTGAGCTGCTGAGAGATCAGGAAGTCGATCGGCGTCTTTTTCGTCCCTGGCGCCGTGAATTCCGTGCCCTGCGGTTCGATGCCGCAGGCATCCAGTCCCTGCACAGCCCAGGCATTCGAGTCTGTGTTAGCGCCGAATTCCGAGGAAAACGCACCGTTGGATGAAGTCAGCAACGACTTCAGGTATGCCTCTCCCTTTTTGACAACGCTGCTCGAGTTTTCCACGTGCGCGTTGCAGAGAGCGGCCATCGCAGCGCCGGTCATGTCGGGTTCCGCGGCCGCTTTGAGCTTGGTTTCGTTGCCTTCCGCCTTTTCCCAGGCCCAGCCACCGTCGGCGTGCTGGTTTTTTTCGATCACTTCGATCGACTTTTTCAGCAGCGCGTTTGGTACGCGCTGAACGCCGCCGGTCGTCTTTGCGTCGGCGAGCGCCAGGAGGGCGAAGACGGTGCCATTGAAGTTCCCAGAGGGACCGTAGTAGCCCGGGCTTTCGGGCTGGTAGTAGGAGGCGATCCCGGCGATCAGGTTCTGTGTCTTTGAGACCCGAGCCGGGTCGATCCCGGCTGCGTAGGCAAGCAGCGTGGCACGCTCGTATTCGGTCACAAGCGCTTCCTTGGGCCATTTTGTGGCGGTTTCGTTACCGACAAGTTTGCGGTACCACGTCCGAGCATCGGTTTCGGCTCCAGCCTTCTTGACGTTTGCGGCGGCCACGCCGGCCGCCGCAAGCGAGTTGATGTCCCAGTCCGAGAGGAAGCCTCCGCTGGTTTCCTGCAACCCCTCCAGGTAAGTGACGCCTTTACCGACAGAGGCTTCGATTTCGGCTTTGGTTGAGGTCGCCGAGGCTGTTGCGGGCAGCAGCAGTCCGCAGAGGCAGGCGCCGAGCAGCGCGAGCCGACAGGTCAAGGTACGCATTGGGATGGATCTCCTTCTGTAAGGGACGGAAGGACATCTCATTTCCCACCCCTGAGGGTGAGAGCGATGAAGACCTAGCCGTCCGTTCGCGAGAACAGGGTCCGTATGTTTGGTGTCACCCGTCGAGTACTCGGACTCGGGCACTCATGCCTTTCGGCTCGCTGCCCATACCGTTGCGCGTCAGTCCCGGATTCCCACCGGGTTCCCTCGAGCGCGTGACCCGGCGAACAATAGCCGCTTGTCGGACGGCATGCAACGAGCCCACCAAAGAGATGCGCTACGCTGCCGCCAAATAATCCACGGATCGGTGGACGGGGAAGTCGGTGAGAGACCGACGCGGGCCCGCCACTGTGACCAAGCGAAAACCGCCGCAGGCCGATGCGGCAGCCACTGGTCCCACCTTGGGGCTGGGAAGGCGTGGCGGGAGAGGCTTGGAAGCCAGGAGACCTCCCTCCGGTCCCTACCCATCTAGCACCCTCGTGGAAAGGGGTTTACGGATGTCCGACCAGAACCTGGCCAGGGTCTGCGCGCCGGCGCGCAGACACAACACGACCCTCTCGATAACACTTGCGATGCTCGTGCTGTCGCTCTGTGCCGCGAGCGCTCGCGCCGCAAGCGACGAAACGGTCGGCGACACGTTTCCCGTGTCCGTCACACAGCAAGGCGTCTACGCAAATGACGAAGGCACAGCCGATTACGGACCGGTGTCGATCTCAGACGACGGACGCTACGTCGCTTTTGAGAGCAACTCCACCAACCTCGGCGAACAGGGGCCCATCGGGGCCATCGAGGCATACGTTAAGGATCTGCATACCGGCGAAGTCAAGCTCGTGAGCCGCGCAAACGGCTCCAGCGGTGAACCCACGGACGAATCCGGGGTTGAAAACGTCAAGGTCTCGGGGGACGGACGCTATGTCATCTTTGATTCGAAGGCCACCAACCTCGTTGCCGGTCTGCCCAAGGAAGAACCTGAAGAACGACATGTCTATAGGCGCGATCTACAGACTGGGGAAACCACTCTGGTCGATCGCGTGAGCGGTGCAAATGGCACAATCCTCAGCCGCGGGGCCGTCGCCGAGGCGATCTCAGGCGACGGGCAATACGTCGTGTTCGCCGCCGACGTGAACGACCTGGAAAATCCTGCTGGCGCCCATATGAAGACCGGCATCGAAACCGTGTACGTACGCGATATGCAAACAGGGACGACAACGGCGGTCAGCCGCGCCAACGGCCCTACGGGAGAAATCGCCAACCAAGAAAGCCAGGCGTACTCGATCTCGCCAGACGGCCGCTACGTTCCCTTCGTGTCGAGAGCGACCAACCTTGTGCCAGGAACAGCATCGAATATTTACCAACAGGTATACCTGCGCGACCTACAGACCGACACGACGACGCTCGTCAGCCAAGTCCCCAACGGAGAAGCCGGTGAAGCTCGCTCGGAAGATCCAGTGCTCGTGGGTGGAAATGGCTGCGAGGTCGAGTTCAATTCCGAGGCCGGCAATCTCCTAGAACCCCCGTCGATCACGATCAATGGCGAATCGATCCAAATCAGCGGCCCGCAGATCTACCTTCGCGATCTCTGCTCGACCCCCACAAGTACAACCCTCATAAGCCAGGATGCAGACGGCATCGCAGGCGACGCGTACGGTTCCTTCGGTGGGAGCGTCGACGGAAGCAACATCCTGTTCGCGGGCGAATTCACAAGCGGATACCATCTCTTCCTGCGCAACCTAAGCACAGGACAAACGATGCAGCTCGATCGCGCTGGCGGAACCGAAGGAGTATCGGCCAACGATGAAAGCCAGCAGTCCGCCATCTCGGCAAACGGCTGTCGAGCTGTATTCGATTCCCAGGCCACGAACCTCTTCGGACAGGCGGGGCCACCCGAAGGACCAAATGGTGAAAGGCCGACAGAGGTCTATGTTCGCCAGCTGGCTGTGTGCCACGAAGAACCCACCGTGATGCCCGCGAGCTTGACCTTCCCTACCCAGGCACAGAACACGATTGGCGCGGGGCAAATCGTCACCGTGACAGCAGGCTCTGAAGCACTGCAGATCCACAACGTGCAGCCCGGTGGGACCGACGCCTCGGATTTCATCGTTACTGCAGACGAATGCAGCGGGGAAACACTGCAACCGGGTGGAATGTGCACCCTTCTCGTAAGGTTTGCACCGAGCGCGGCAGGATCACGGTCGGCGTCGCTGATCGTTCACGCCGCTAACGCCACCGGTCTGGAAATATCCTTGAGCGGAGAAGGCGGTCAGCCACTCTCCGGCGCAGAGGGCGAACCCGGCAAGCAAGGTCCACAAGGCACCCCTGGTCAGCAAGGCCCCCTGGGTCTCAGAGGCGAAACAGGTTCACAGGGAAGCAGAGGCGCAAAGGGCGCACGTGGTCCTACCGGGCCTAAAGTCAGGGTCACTTGTCGGCTCGCAAAGAGCCGCCGTAAAATTACCTGCTCGGTAAAGCTTTACGGCAAAAGGACTAAAGACAATTCGCGTGAGTCGAAGGCAGCCGATCGCTGTCGTCTGCTTACGATACGCCGACCACTCGCGACGCAGACGAGGACTCTTCGCTCTCGGCGAACTGCAGGGGCGTTGCGCTGCCGAGACGACCGGGAGAGGAGAGATCGCGACCGAACAGCAGGGCCACGTTCCAATCCATCAGCAGACGCAGCTTGCGTCCGATGCCTGGCATCAGCAGCAGGTGGTAGGTGCGCGCGAGCAGCCATGCCGGCAATCCGCGCCAGCGCACCCCGAGTGTGATCGCGACCGCGTTGTTATGGCCGAGCTCGGCCACCATTCCAGCGGTGCGGTAGCGGAAGGCATGTAGCGGTTTGTGCTGGAGCGTCGCGGCGATGTTGGACGCGGCGAGCCGTCCTTGGCGGATCGCGTGTTGGGCCGTCGGCGGGCATGCCTGCCCTCGTCTGCTCGGGTCCGGTACCGCCGCGCAGTCCCCGATTGCCCACACGCCCGCCCGGCCGGTGACACGCAGCTCTCTGTCGACTTCGATCCGCCCACCCTCATCGACTGGTAGTCCGAGCGAGGCGACGATCGGGCTGGGTGCCACTCCGGCGGTCCAAACAACAGTGCGCGAAGCAACATGCTGACCGCTTGAGAGGATCGCTCCTTGCGCCGTAACGGCCGTGAGCGTGGTCTGGGTGTCTATCTCGATACCACGACCCAGCAACTCGCGCGTTGCAAACGCAGACAGGCTCGCGGGCACCTCGGGCATGATCCGCTCTTGCGCCTCGACGAGCACCCACCGCATCCCATTCGCAAGACAGCGCGGATAAAGCTCGATCGCCTGCGCAGCGAAGTCCTGCAGCTCGGCAAGACCCTCAACGCCCGCATAGCCAGCGCCGACGAACACGAAGCCGAGATACTCGGCGCGGCGTACCGGGTCCTGCACGGACTCGGCGATGTCCAAGCAGGTGAGCACCTGATTGCGTAGCGCAGTCGCATCGGACAGAGACTTCAGGCCGGTCGCATGCTCGGCGAGTCCGGGGATCGGCAGCACCCGTGAGACCGACCCAAGCGCGACGAGCAGCTGGTCGTAGCCGAGTTCGAGGCGCTCCCCATCGAGGCGGCGCACGGTGAGTACGCGAGAGTCGGGGTCAGCGCCCGTGACGCTCCCAATCAACAGCTCGGTCCGTGCGAGCTGCGAGCGTAGCGGTACGACCACGTGGCGCGGGTCGAGCGTGGCCCCCGCGGCGCCGGGGAGCAGCGGTGTGTAGAGCATGAAGTTCGCGTCGTTGACGAGCGTTACGCGCACCCCGCGGTTGGCCATGAGCCGCTCAAGTGCCCTGGCGGCATAGAAGCCGCCGAAGCCCCCGCCCGCGATCACAATGTGTCTGGCCATGCTTTGACAGTAGCCCCCAGGGCACGTTGAGGCCAATGTCACAAGCGTGTTACAAGCTCTCGGTCGGTGAGGTGCTGAGCGTCGCGTGCTCGCGCCGGGCGTGATGTCTTGGGACATCAAAGGCTGATGTCTCAGATCGCGGCTGGAACATGACCTCGGCGAGCTCCGCGATTGCGGCGGTCAGCGCGGTCACCCGCGGTGGTGCTCGAGCGCGCGCGTGGTGATTTGAGCGAGTGCGGTGCCTATGAGCGAGCCGCCGATCACGTCGCCGGGATAGTGCACGCCGGTGTGCACTCGTGAATAGGCTACAAGCGCCGCTAGCACGCGCAGCGGGATGGCGGCAGTTGGCATCACGGTGCCCACACCCGTGGCGAACGCAAAGGCCGCCGCAGAATGCCCGGAGGGGAACGACGTCGAGATGGGCATTCGCACCTGACGTCCAAGTGGGACCTGCTCGGCGGTGCGATCCGGCCGACGACGACGGCTGAGCGGCTTGATCACCAGGTTTACCACGCTCGCGGTGAGCGCAACCGACGCAAGCCCGGCGGTCGCCGCCCGACGCCCGGAGGGCCCTCCAGCGATGGCGAGCGTCGTTGCCGAGACAATCGACAGTCGCGAGTAATTGGCGGCGTGGGAGAGGCGGCGCATAGACGTGTCCACCGCGCGGGTCGGCGTGGCGGCGATCGTGGCATAGAGCGCAGCGTCGAGGCGCGCCAGCTCTCTCACCCAGGGGCACCGCCTCTGCAGGCAGTTTTCGGTGACGGGGTAGATATCGTCGGGGCTCACTGGAGTCCATCCTATGAGGCGGCAATCGTTGGCGATGATCGCGCGCGTATGACCGAGCCGGTCAGAGACATTTCGCGCGAGCTTCCCTACGTGATTGCTGGTCTTGCGAGGCTTCACGGTCGGTTTGGTTGCGTTGAGGCGGGTCGATCGTCAAATTCGCCGCTCAAGGATCCGAGTGGGCAGGACGTGCGGTGCGACCGGCATTTGGCGAGGTTCGACGACATTTAGGGACGGAGTAGGAGACACAGCTCGACTTGAGCGCTCGAACCCATGAACCTCTGTGTGCGGCGCGCGGCCGAGGCAGGATGTTTGGACGTCGCGCTGCAACCGGGTGCCGTGCCCGTGGGCTACGGAGTTCGGATCAACGTTGAATAGCACCGACCAGGCAGGGAAACATGGCTCCAATCGATAGGACGCGTCCGTCAAGGACACGCTCAAAGGCGCAGGCGCAGCGGCCAGAACAGGACGGGTTGCCGCGTGGACACGTAACTGAGATCCAACGCGCTCGGATGCTTAGCGCGGCAGTTGAGGCAATCGAGGAAAACGGGTATGCGCGCCTGACAGTCGCACAGGTGATCAATCGCGCGAAAGTGTCGCGCAAGACGTTCTATGACTTGTTCGCGGATCGCGAGGACTGTTTTTTGGCGGTGTTCGAGCGGACGCTCGATCAGGTGAGCGCAAGGGTTGTGGAGGCCTATGCGCAGGAATCGTCGTGGCGTGAGGGGATACGCGCGGGCCTTGCGGCACTGCTGATCTTCATCGATGAGGAACCCGAACTTGCGCGATTGTGCGTTGTGGACGCGCTCGCCGGAGGGCCGCACGTATTGGAGACGCGTGCGCGTGTACTCGCTCAATTGTGCACGGTGATCGATGGCGGGCGGGCTGCTGCCACGACCAAGCGTGAGCCGCCGAGTGTGACCGCCGAAGGCGTGACCGGTGCGGTGTTTGCCGTGATCCATACGCGCATGCTCGAACGCAGCTCCAAGCCATACATTGCGCTACACGGATCGCTCATGAGCATGATCGTGCTGCCGTATCTCGGCACACGTGCGGCCACTCGCGAATTGGCTCGTCCAGCCCCACAGGTACGCCGACGCGCGAAGGCGGAGCGAGGGGTCGGCAGGGACCCGATGGCGGGGCTCGATATGCGCTTGACGTATCGAACGGTGCGCGTGCTGAGTGCCATTAGGGAGCATCCGGGGGCAAGCAATCGCGAAGTGGCGGATGGGGCTGGGATCGCCGACCAAGGTCAGATATCCAAGCTGCTCTCTCGCCTAGAGGGCCTGGAACTTATAGAAAATGTCGATCAAGCGCAGTCGAAGGGGGCGCCAAACGAATGGCGCTTGACGGTGCGCGGGGAGCGGGTTGAGCGGGCAACGAGACCGATGTAGGAGGCCCAGACTGCTCTACCTTGCTATTTGAGTTTCAGCGACGCTCTTGAGGTAGGGTGTTTGGGGGTGCTGTGGAAGGGCAGAAGCCAACGTCGTAGAGAGGGCGAGGCGAGGGAGTTGCTGGCGGCGGCCGGAGGGGTGTTCGACCGGTCGCTTGATCCGCGTCAAACGATGCGAACGATTGCTGGTACGGCGGTGCCAAGGCTTGCAGAGATGTGTGTGATCGACCTCCTGGGCGATGACGGAGCGGTTGGCGACACGGTGGCGGTGGCGGTCCACGAAGAGGCTGTCGAGTGGTTGTTGGCGCTGCGCGCCAACCATTCACTCGATCTGGACGGCGAGCATCCGGTGGCGCGCGCGATCCGCTTACGTGAGGTGGTGGTGGAGACGAATTTGACGCTCGCTCGTACGCTCGAGCAGATCGCGCCAGAGCCCGAGTCTCGCGAGTTCATCACGCGCAGTGGCTACAACTCGGTGGTGGCAACCCCATTGATCGCCCGTGGGCGGCTGCTCGGTGCGCTGTCGTCCTATTACCTAAGCGACGATCGACCTGAGGACCCCGAACACCTCGCTTTGATACGTGATCTCGCGGATCGTGCAGCGATGGCGCTCGACAATGCGAACCTGTATGCCGCCCGTACGCAACTGGCCCATACGCTGCGAAGGAGTCTGCTGCCCGAGGCGCTGCCTGTCCTCGACCAGGTCACGCTCGCCTCCGCCTACCACCCGGCTGGCGAGGAGGGCGAGGTTGGAGGCGACTTCTACGATGTGTTCGCGACGCCCTCAGGCTGCTGGCTTGTGGTTGGGGACGTGTGTGGCAAGGGACCTGAGGCAGCTGCGGTGACCGCACTCGTACGGCATAGCGTGCGTGCGTTCGCGTTTGTACGGTCCAGTCCCGCGCAGGTACTTGGGGCCGTCAACCAGGTGATGCTCGGGCATTCGCTTGCCTACCGATTCGCGACTGCTGTGGTGGCGCGTCTGGATTTGAGCGCCGATCCCGTGAAGGCGGTAATCGCAAGCGCAGGTCATCCTCCGCCGCTGCTACTGGCCCCAAGCGGCTCAGCCAGCTGCGTGAGCCTGCGCGGGATGATGCTTGGTGTACGCCCCGGTTCGAACGTGGTTGACGTTCGGATGACACTTGTCCCAGGTTCCACACTCGTGCTCTACACCGATGGGCTACTCGACGCCGGTGCTCCTCGACGAGGAGCGACTCCCGAGGAGTTGTGCGAGCTGCTAGCCGAGCATGCTGGCGCTGCGCCCGAGCAAGTGGTGCAGCAGCTGGAGCGTCAAGCTCTATCGAGTGGTGCTGGACGGCTGCGTGACGATGTCGCGATTGTCGCTGCGCGTGTGGAGGCGGGCTGAGACCAGGAGCAGCAAGCACCGTCGATTGATCCTACGGCAAGTCCGCACAGTCGGTTCCCCCAGCTGGGACGATCGGCGAAACCGCCCCTGGGTTTTCTGAGACGCATATGAGTTCGGGTCCGGCAGTCGTCCCGTTATGTGGGTGTGGTCGGATCAGGGGGGTATAGAGGCCCCGTGTTGCTTAGTTCAATCTCTCTACCAGTGCTGAGAATCGCGACCTCCACATTGAATGTGACCGTCGCGCTGGCATCCACGCCGATCGCGGCGGCGATAGCTGTTGGGGCGGCGATCGCATCGTTCGTGCTGGTGGTGGGGGTCTGTCGCATGCGCGCTCGTCGCCGGCGACGATATGTGCGGCTGCGAGTGATCCCCTACCGCGGCGATGACCCAACGGCGCAAGCGATCGTGAGCATGTTCGAGGCGCTCCACAAGCGTTTGCTGCGTCGCTGGTGGAGAAGACTGCTCACAGGTCAGCCATCGGTCGGTCTTGAGGTTCACTGCGACCAGGAGGCATGGCTGTCGCTCACCTGTCCAGTCGGGATGCAGCCGCTGGTTGAGGCCGCGCTGCGCAGCGCCTACCCGAACTGTTGCGTGCAGCGTGCCGCTCGTGCGCCGGGGGCGCCGCCCTGCATGGTGCGCCTGAAGAAGCACTCTGTGTTCACAAAGCGAGCCAAGTTGGTCGATCGTTTTGAGCACGACCGCGCTCCGGCCGTCAACCGTCTGATCACGACGATGCGGGCGTGCGCCTCGCCTGCGTTCGTGCAGCTCGCTCTGACGCCCACGCCGGCCCTGTTCGAGGGCCATGCAAAGCGCGCCTATAGGCGCCACGAGCACCACCTCTCTCGTATGCGCAAGCTGAGTCTGCCGCCGCTGGACCGATCGATGGTCGAGGAGGAGGAGCTGAAGGGCGGCCTCGCAGTACAGCACCGTCCGCTGTTCTTTGTGGATTTGCGCGTCGTCGGGCCGAATCGGTCGGTTTGCGAGCGTATTGCTTCGGAGCTGCGCGCGGCGGGTGCGGAGAATCGACTCGTCGAGCGCGGCACATCGATACGCCACGGTTGCTTTGGCCTGTATACACGGCGTGTGCTACGCGGTGAGGGCAATCCGCTGCCCTCGATTCGCAAGGGGGTGTTTGCCTCGACAGAGCTCGCAAGCGTGTGGCATATGCCGTCGGTGGCATATTCGACCGTTCCGTTCGCCCGCAATCCGCTTCCTCTCGCACCGGCGTCGCCCGCAATCATGCGGCCCGACGAGGGGATGGGTGGAACGCTGCGTGACGCGCACGGTCCAGTATCGATCCATCCTCAGCTGCGTCGCCAGAATACGGCTGTCCCGGGCACTGTGGAGCAGGGTAAGTCAAGCTACCTTGTGGCAACGGTCGCCGAGGACCTGCGGCGTAGTCGGTGTGCGGTGATCGTGCTCGACCCTAAGGGCGACGCGGCCGAGGCGGCGGTCAGCCTGGTGCCGTCCGAGCGCACGTGCACGCTGCTTGACTTGGCTCATCCGACATGTGGTTTCAACCCGCTCGCGGTGAACGCACCGGCCGACACTATCGCTGACTACGTCGTATCGGCTCTGAAGAACCTCTTCGATGAGGGCGAGATCAAAGCCTCATCCGATCGCTATCTGCGCAACGCGATCATCGCTGTGCTCGCGTACGACAGCGTGAGTACGTTGTGGGACGTTGCGCGACTGCTTTCGGTTGGAGAAGAGGGTTATGCCTACCGTTCGCGCGTCGCCGGGCGCTTGCGCACACAACCTGAGTTCAAGGAGATCTCGGAGTTTTTCACGGGCCGTCGATTGCACCGTCAATCGATGTAAGGAGCCTCATGCTCGGAACCAGCGTAAACATAACCCTAGACGGCTACATCCGCGTTTCCCAAACGCGCGGACGGGAGGGTGACTCGTTCATCAGCCCGAAGGTCCAGCGCGACTGTATTCAGGGATGGGCAGATGCGCGCGGCGTTGAAATCAGCGCTTGGCATGAGGATCTGGATCAATCCGGCGGCAAGCTGCACCGCCCGGGACTGGACGCGATGCTCTCACGCATCCGCACAGGCCAAACTGGAGGCCTCGCGGTGGCGCATCTGGACCGTCTTTCTCGTGCAGGGGTCGCCGATGCGCTTCGCCTTGTGGAGAGCGTGCACGAGGCAGGAGCGAAGATCGCTGTCGTCGACCTCGGAATCGACCCGACAACCCCTGTGGGTGAGTTCTCGATGACCCTGTTCCTCGCGCTGGGCAGGATGCAGCGCCGTCAATTCCAAGAGCGCTGGCAGGAGGCCCAGGCTCGCGCCATCGGCCGGGGAATTCACTTCCGTGCGCCCTTCGGTTACACAAAGCCAGGGAAGGCCGAGCCGATCGTCCCCAATCCTGCAACTGCTCCTTTGGTCAAGCGTGCATTTGAGCTGCGAGCATCAGGGGAGTCCTGGCCACGCATCGCTGCGTTCTTGAATGAGCGCCACCCACCGAACAAAGCCCCACAATGGACACGCTCAACCGTCAATCATCTGATCCACAACCCCGCCTATCTCGGTCGAGCTACTTGCGGCAAACATGTCCAGGCAGACGCGCATCCGGCGCTTGTAAGCGTCGAGTTGTGGGAGACCGCAAACGCCGTTAAGGCGCAGGCACCGAGTCGAGGTGACGGCGAGGGAACGCTGCTTGCCGGGCTCGTGCGCTGTGCGGGCTGCCGGTATGTGATGAGCAGAGGAGCGACCCAGGGAGTCGGTCGGCCCGAACAACTGCTGACCTACACTTGTCGGCGTCACCACAGCGCGGGACGATGCGAGGCGTCCTGTGCGATCAAGCGGGAACTAGTCGAGGAATACGTCGAGGAGGAGTTCCTCAAGCGCTACGCCGACGTCAGCATCCAGGGTGTCGTTGACAGCGCTGATCTGGATGCGGCCCGTCAAGAGGTCCTCGAAGCAGAGGCGGAGCTCGAGGCGTTCCGCGACAACGAGCGTATCCGCGCGGCGCTCGAGGCCGTCGGAGACAGCTCTTTTGAGGAGGGAATCGCGGGGCGTGCCGAGAAAGTGCTCGCGGCGCGCGAGAGGCTCGCCGCCATGCGCGCCAGCGCAGTCGGTTTTGACCTGCCGGACGCCGTCAGCTACCGGGCGCTGACACTCCCCGAGCGGCGAGCCCTGCTACGCGCCGGGATTGGAGCTGTATTCGTAAGGCGCTCGCTTATACGCGGCGGGCGCGGCAGGGTACCCGATCCCGCCGCTCGTGTCCACATTTGCTGGACCGGGGAGGAGCCTGACAATCTTCCCGGCAGGCACAACAAGACCGTCATCGCTCCGAGGCGGTTTGACTGGTAGCCAGCTCGTCCCCGGATAGCGCTCGGCCACGATTCGGGCAAAAGCGACAGCAACCGCCTTGCTCGCGGCGGCGTTGCAATCATTGCCGTGACGGAACCTGGTGGCCTCCGGATTGCGCTTCGTGCTTGCGCCCAGCACGCTCTCCTTGACACTGGGGCGGGCCAACAAACGATCTGAGCGGGACCTTCCGGTCGTCACGGGAGTCGCCATACACTCTAATCCGACACAGAGTGTAAAAGGAGACATTCCGCGGCGCTCGGCGCCCTCGTATGCGCGACGCGCTAGACGAGGTGCCGCCGATCCTGGAGATATCCCCTGGCCTGCGGCGCCCTGGTGGGCGGTTGCCATTGTTGCTCCATGCGTGTCCTGCAGTTGCGCGTACCAAACCGTATTGACGTAATCTTCTTGTCAGCCTTCCTTTGGCGAACGGCGGTTGGTTAGCCGGCGGGCGCGGGGATGAGGTCTCTCATCTCGGTGTCCCTAAGCTTGTCGATGCGCAGCTCAGTGGGTGGATGTGTGTGCTCGGTTAGCCATATGTAGGGGATGGGGTGGTCGTGGATGAGCACGTGGTTTTCGAGGAAGTCGGCGAGATCCTCGGCTTGCCCGAGGGTGACGGCGTAGGCGTCTGCGTTATACTCCCGTCTGCGCCAGTAGGCGCCCAGTAGCGGTCCGACGAGCCGCAGGCCGAACCCGCCGTTTACGAATTTGAGTGTTTTCCCGGCGATCCAGAAGACCAGGCGGATGCCGAGGATCGTGAGCAGGATCTGCTCGCTGAGGAACACGGTCTCGATCGCGGGTGCGCTGTCTTGGTGCCTGTAGCTGGCTTGTTCTTCTCGGGATGCCCGTGGCGGTAGCAGTATGAGGCGGTTGATAGCGGCGGTGAGTCTGCCGTCGGGGGTGGCGAGGTGTCCGAGCTCGTGCGCGAGCACGGCGGGAAGATGATCGCTTTCCAACAGTC
Source organism: uncultured Solirubrobacterales bacterium (assembly GCA_963715765.1). Classification (GTDB taxonomy): domain Bacteria; phylum Actinomycetota; class Thermoleophilia; order Solirubrobacterales; family Solirubrobacteraceae; genus Palsa-744. The sequence continues at coordinate 618,922 of OY970270.1, read as the reverse complement.
CTCTGGAGAGCATGAGCGTTTGTCCGCAGACCGCTGCGTCTGGTGTTGGTGTGTCGAGCACAAACCAGTTTTTCGGGAGCCTTAGCCGCTGTTGTGTCTGTGCTTGGAGTAGTTCTGTTGCGTCCTGGTAGGCGAGCTGCTCGCGCTGGGATGGCCTGCGTCCTCCGGCGCGTTGCTTCCACCACCAGCCCGTCCCGAACGGGGTCGCGAGTGCGATGATCGACCAGAAGGTGGGTATCAGCCCGACTTCAAACCACACCGTTGCATTACCGGTCGAGTGTCCCTCGATGGTAAGCATCATGCACGCGAGCATGTAGACAACCCAGGTACGGACGAGTATCACGGGCAGTTCGCTTGCGAGCGCCAGCGCATACATCCCCAGCGAGCCGAGCGAGAACCGTCCGACGATTTCTCTGAGGATCATCGCGGCTCGCGTGAGGAGCATTTCCTGTTGGATGCGATCGCCTCCTTGCGGGGTTAGAAGGGCAGGTTTGCCACCTCCTTCTCCGACATGACGCTCCCGAGCGGGACACCCGACGCGTGAACCTGACCGGTGACCGCTGGTGCTGACAGCACGTCGTCGCTTGAGGTCGGTGTCGCGCTTGCCGGCTGGACGCTGGACGGCAAGGCCGCGCGTCGGTCTGGCGCGGTGAGGATGTTCGCTCGCATCGCGCGACCGCGGCTTATCAGATACGCCTCACCGGGCGCCAGCGATCTCACCGCGTTCGGCTCGACCTTGAACTGGTGCTGGATGCGCACCGACCCTTCACCGTTTGCGCCCTCCTGGTCATAGTGCATCGAATACTCGGGGCGCTGGCGGGTGCCGGCGAGCGCAGCGATACGCTCGGGTGTATTCACCCGGTGGCAGACCACGGTCTCAACAGAGCCGAGTATCCGTTCGACCTGCTGTTCATCGCCCATTCCCGCGACGACCTGCGGTGCGAGTATCAAGCCCGTGTGAAAACCCCTGGCCTGCTCGACCCTGCCGGCCATGCTCGTGCCCGACGCCAGCGCCGAGAACTCATCCACGATCAGCACACAGAACTGCTCGCGTGCCTTGCGAGTCGTGAAATAGTGCGCGAAGTCCTCGAACAAAAACCGTGCGAGCCCATTTGCCTCTTCACGCAACGCGAGCGTATCCAACAACAGATACGTGGCCATCGTGTCCTCCCACGCCCATACACCGTCGAGCATCCCACGGGTCTGAGCGAAGAACGCCTGATAGCGCAACCTGACCTGGCGCACCTGATCCTTCGTCAACGCCGCGAGCGCATTTGATCCCTCGTGCGCTGATCGCAGCACCTCGATATCCATGCGATCGAGTGCCTGACCGCTCGATCGTGGTGGCCCATCCGGATGCTCGCACACCAGTCCGAGCACGTTCTTAGCGATATCGCGGTACCACGACGCGGGACCATCGCTTGCGTAGTCGACGATCTCCATCAGCCGTCCGTAGATCTCATGCGCCTGCCCGCGCCACCCATCAAACGGCTCGTTCGGGAACACCCGGCACTCCCGGCCCGCGTCAGCCATCAGGCCACTGAACCGCTCCGCTGTCTTGCGGTCACCCTTGCCATCCAGGTAGAACACGGGTGTCCCACTCGTCTTTGCGATCGTCCACGCGATCCGCAAAAGCGTCTCGGTCTTACCCGAGCCGGTCGCACCGCACACGAGCACGTGCCGGCACAGGCGATCCGGGGAAAGCACCACCAGGCCATTGCTGCTCGGCAGCGCTCGCTCCCCGCCGACACGCTTGGCGAGCACGAACCCCCGCTCCCCGTCAGCCTCGGCGAGCAGCGGTGCGCTCATCGCGGGATGCTTTGACAGCGGACGGGTAGCTCACGGACACCAAGCGACGACCATGCCCTCTCCGCGGCCAGCTCTGAAATCAGCCGCAGGGGACCTGGAGCACAGTAGTAGAGGACCGCGTCATAGCGTCCGAGCAGCTCCTCAACGATCGCGATCGTGCGCGGCTTGCTCTTGACCGTCAACTCCACCTCGATCGCGATCCGCCGACCGCCGAGCAACACGAGCCCATCGGCAAGATGCTCTTGCGGGGTCCGCTTCTCGCGCGCCAAAGCGCGCTCACACACCCATGCGCTCCCGCCAGCACGGGCTTGAATGTGCAATCTCACGTCTGTGACTGCCGCCACGTGCTCGAGCGATCCAAGTCGCGGCCGCTACGCACCGAACGGCAATCCACACGCACGCAAACCCTTCACCGTCGGTATCGCCCATGCCGGCTCGCCCACCAGCAGCCTGCGCACCTCGGCCAAGCGCTGCTCGCGCAGACGAGCGAACAAACGCTGCACCGTCCTTGGATTGCAATCCAATCGCGCCGCGAGCTGGTCGGCGCGCACGGCGTACTGCTCCCCGACCCAGCGCAATGCGTCTAGATGATTGATTCCACGGGGTTAGGCGCAGTAGTTGACGAGTGCGCGGCTTGGGCGTCCGAGTTGGTGGTTGAGGGAGATCGCGGCGGCGAGTGTGAGGAGGCGTTGAAGGATTCGCTCTCTGAGGCCTGGGAGTGTGCGGGCGCCGTGGCGCTCGAGGGTGAGGGTTCCCTTGCAGCTCCAGAAGATGCTCTCTATGCGCTGGCGGATCGGCGCGAGGTGTGGGCCTCGGCCGGGCTCATCTTTGCGGCGGGGTCTGATGATCGTGGCGTTCATGTCGCTGACACGAGCGGCGAACTCGCGTCCTGCGTAGCCCTTATCGCCGATCAGCGTGACTGGGCCTTGCCTGCGTGTGCGAGCGAGCAGCTCAAGCGCGACATCGCGCTCATCACGTTTGGGGGAAGCGACCGTGACCGCTCGGGGTGTCCCGTCGGGCGCGGCCAGCAAGTGCAGCCGGAAACCCCAGAAGAACCGGCTGTGGCTGGCACAGTAGCCATAGTCAGCGGCATCACCGAGGGCCGAGCGCTTGACCGTCTCGCGGCTTCGGGCGCACTCAACCGGTGTGGAGTCCACAAGCAGCAGATCGTCATAGAACCCCGGGCTCTGGCTAGCGAACACGCCCATCAGCCACTCAAGCGTCTCGGTCAGGCGCCGGCGACGCTTGAAGTACCCGGGCTGGGCGGGGATCTGCGGGAACAGGTGACGCAGATGCTTAGCGGCGACCGCGAGGAACCGCCGGTCAGACGGTATCCCCATGATCGCCTGCGCGACACAGAGCGTGACGACCTCCGCGTCTGTGACGCTTCTCCTGGCGTTCCCCGCCCGACCGGGCAGGAGATCGTCAGCCGTGACATAAACAGCAGTAAGCAGCAGGTCGAGGTCGGCGTCCATCGAGGCCCCCTTCGGGTCGGCGGCTGGTTATTGAGTACCGCCGACCTCGACCCTGCTGCCTACAAACCCTCGAAAACCACGGCCCTCGCCGTGGAATCAATCATCTAGATCGCGCCGGCTCACAGCAGCATCTTCAACGACAGTGCCAGCCATGCCTACACCTCTCAAACCAGTTCTCTCGACGAGACAAGTAGACAACCCATCTTGAGCAATCCGACGGCAACACGAGAACCGGGACACCAGTGCTCCGCTTCTATCGACGCTTCGACGTTACGCCGCGCCACGCGTGTCGCCTCCGCTTGAGGACTTCGCTCAGCCCTTCGCAGAACAGGAGCCTCACGCAAACATGAGTCCTCGACAGAGAATCAGCCTCGCTATGAGACTGGCGCCGTCGTGTCCCACTGTTTTTCTACCGCAGTTTTTTACGGCTTCGGGCGCAACTGGGGCGCCAGCGACACGGACGGACAGCCACAGCGTCGCGGTCGTCGGGCCACGGGTGCCCACGAGGGGGGACCCGTGGCCCGATCTACCCGATCCGTCCGCTATAGAGCGCTCAGAACACAACAACAACATCAACACCACCCACCATCCACCATCCACCATCCACAACACCATCCACCATCTCCCTTCCCGGTCCCACACCACCAACCATCACACCAACATGCCACTGCCAGCCAACCACCACAACCCCACTACAGGTGCTTGACCACCCACACTCGAAGTTGGGGGTGGGTGGTCAAGCACCGACCCCACCAGCCATGTCTCGCAGTTGGCTGGCGTAAACCGTGCAACCAAGCCAAACACAGTGGTGTGGGACCGGGCCCCACTCGGGCGTGGCCCGACACTCGCCGCGACACGACCACGACAGGCACGGCGACACCACTCGGTCACCTGCATCTCGCTGCAGTTGCCCTGTCTACCGTCTGAAGGCACGGCCAACGGTCACAACAAGTCATATGAGTGCCGTCGCGCGGCGAGCACCGACAAATACGGCGCGACGCGACGTTGAGCGTGGCGACCGGCGACGTGGGCGCTCTGCGGATCGACCAGCGAATCTTGTCTCGCAAAAAACAGCCGCCAGATACTCGCGCGCGCTGAATTGCCTACTTGTGCCCTGTTCCTCCCACGATGCCGAGGCTGCCCGATCCGCCCTTCTTCTCCAGGTTGAAGATCGTTTTGGGCAGTTTGGGGATCGACCCCGGCACAGGTGCGCCACCAGGCCTGGGCGGTGAGGGTGGAGGGACGGCGGGACAGTTTGCCATAGCTATGAGCTAGCGCAGTCGCAGCGGCAAGACTAGCGGTCTCCCCTCGAAGTTGGCCACAGCAATGACAGAATGCCCAGCCCATCGGACGCCCACCCGCACCGCCCATGTCGCAGCTCGGTACGCAACGTCTAAGGACACTGCACCACGCCCAAAATCGCACGCTCCCAGGTGCTGCTGTTCAGTCTCGGCGATCACGCTCACAGACGACAGCCCCGCCACGCCCATGCCCGAGCAAGCCGCTATTTTCAGGCATCGGAGGGAGAAGAACCCATCATCCCCGTCTGGGTCGGCCGCTACCGACCCCGATGGTGAGAGCTTGGTTTTCTCTTACCGTGGTTGGTGTCAGGCAGGTGTAACGATTGCTTTGTGAGGCCTTGGGCGCGCCGAGCAAATCCCTATCCAAACCCGTCGGCTCGGAGGGAGTCATTAGGAGTGCGTTGGACGCAGGAGTACTTGTCGGGCTACGCGAGTTCGTCCTGGCGATCTTCGTCGGGTGTGGGCGGCTCATGACCGCCGCCGTGCCAGCTGCCCGTGATCTTCCACAGCTCATAGTGCGCTAGCCACTCCGAGGCCCACGGCACGATCGTAGTGGCGATCAGTTGTGAGCCGTCCCACTGCCATGGGTAGCATAGGCACAGATCGCCATCATCGTAGACGTGTGGGAGGTCTTCACTGGCTCGTGGTTCCAATGTGGGGGAGATCACACACACGATCGGCGGGCTCGGGGGCTTGTAATCGATTCTCAGTGTGTAGCTTGCGCTCAGCGGGGTTGGTCGCAGGCATCCGTGCCAACGAATGCGACCCTGCTTGACAGTTACATTGGTGGTCAGCGGTAGCGCCCCGAGGGCCATCACCTGCTGACCGTGTGTCTTAGCGGGCACGGGTGCCTCCATAGAAGTCGTGAGGCCTTACTCACATCGCGCCTGCTCCCGATAGTAGGCCGGTCGTGGCTGCAAAGCCCAGGAGCCCACGCTCGCGTTCTGTGCGAAGCGCCTCGCCCAGGCGCGATGCTGCCCTCTCGATTGGCTGAGATCCGAAGCTCTCCGCCAAGCGCAGAGCAACCTTGTCGATTCCCATGTCGCTGCGCTCCTGCGCCTCGCGCAGGTCGGAGTCGAGTTGCGCGAGCCAGGCGAAGAAAAGATGCGCGCGGCGCGGGTCTTCGTTCCACTTGTCGGCGAAGTTCTCGCGCGGCTCGACGGGGTTGGGCACCAGCCAGCGCCCGTCTTCGCGCTCGACCTGGCTTTGCATGAGCTCCACGGTCTCGCTCACGGCTTCGGTGAGATCCTGCTCGCCTCGGTATACGTGAGCCGCAAGAGTTGTCAGCAGAATTGATGCCGGACGACCTCGAGGTCGTTTGCGAAGAACTGGTTGCGGTGGACCTTCAGCACCTGCACCACGCGCTGTAGCGTTGTCTTCACGGAGGACTCGGGAATCTGCTCGGGAGGCGTGCAGGCCGCCTCGGCGAGGCGCATTCGCTTCTGGACGAACTCTTGCTCCATCCTTGCTTTGAACCAGTTTCCGTAGGCGATCGGGTCTGAGTGCTGCCAAGCTCGCAGCTTCTTGTCGGTCAACAGGATTCCCGTCGGCGTCTCGTCTGGGTTGGGGATCGCGGGGAGCACGTCGAGATGGAAGGCGACCGGATAGGACAGAGTCCAGCAGCGCTTGCGCTCCTCGCAGTCCGTTGGCGCCCCTGGCGTATCGTCGTGGGCGCGCACATAGTTCGCGAGCACCTGGCCAACCTCTAGCTTGAGCTTTACCTGGCCGGTGCTGTCCTTATCGACGCTGCGCAGGCAGACCGCGTCGAGGTCATAGTGGTCGCGACCCTCGGGCAGCACAACGGTCCCGAGCCTGAACGAGCCTTGCGGATAGACGCGCCACCCTTGGCCGCCGGGCTCGGCATGGGCGGCGAGCCAGTTGCCGACGCGCTCGTACTCGCGCACGGCCGCGCTCTGCAGGTGCTCGGGAATGTCAAGCGACTCGACGGCCCCCGTCAACAGTTCGCTGATCAGGTCGGTTGCGGTGTCGAACATGTGCCCTCCAGGGGATCTGTGGTTTGAGATAGGGATGGGTCTTCGATGAAGCGCTGCTTGAAGGCTTGGGCGATGTGGCGGCTCCAGCGCTCGGCTCGCCCCAGCAGCAGCTCGACGCTGAGACGGTCGAGCGAGAGCTCGCCTGCTGCGACGCTTGGGTCCACACGCAACATGCGCTCCTTGCCGAGGAGCAGGTGCGCGTGGTTGTTGGCGGTGATCGTCTGACCGCGCAGCACGACATCGATCGCGTCGCCCGCCCAGGGCAGCAGTCCACCGTGGTCGAGTCGATCCGGACGCGTCCCGGTATCCAGTGTCGTGCCGAGACTGAACACGCGAATATCTCCAAGCTGACAGCCAAAGGTGCTCACGGCCTCCACGATGCCCACGAGCGTCGGGTTGTTTGCCCACATGCGCCGTCCACCAGGCGCAAGCCACGCAATGGGTAGGCGGGCAGGTACGTGGGTGCGGCAGTGGTCGCGAGTGCCACGTCCACCATCAGCTCGCGTCCGTCGCGCCTCAGATGCGGGGCGTGCGGTGTGCGGAAGAGGTGGACATCGTCGTTGCACAGATCGTATGAGGGGATTGCGAGCGCTACGTTGCTGTCAGCGAGAGTCAGCTCGCCGAGCACCTCCTCCAACGCGAGTCGTAGGGGACGGACGCGATGCTTGCTGCGCAGGAATCTGCGCGTTGCACGCACGCGCGAGCGGGGAAAGATCGCCGGGCCGTGGCTCACGTAGAACTCCACGATCTCGCGCGGTCGCAGACCCGCCCCCAGGCCGAGGGCGATGATCCCGCCGGTCGAGGTACCCGCTACGAGATCGAAGTGATCGACCACGGAGATATCGAGGTCATCCTCCAGGCAAGCGAGGAGTGCCGCGGCAAAAATGCCCTTCATGCCGCCGCCGTCGAGCGAGAGCAGTCGCAAGCCAGGGGTTGTCTCGGTAGTGGTCGTGATCATCATCATCGCTCGTACATACGTCCGGCGGGGTCAAGATTTGGTTGCGGTTCGTCGATCAGGGTATCACAAAGTCTACAAAGACTACAAATAGGCTATTGTGTATATTGTCAATTTAGGCTATACGGCAGCTAAGGTGGCTATAGTTCGCCGCCCTTGCGATGGAGGTGACGATCCAATGACCACAATGGAGTTCCTCAACGTGCGCGAGAGCGCCAAGCATCTGGGCGTGCACGAGAACACCGTGCGCAATCTCGAGAAGCGCGGTCAGTTGAAGGCGGTACGGCTGCCGGGATCTGGCTTCCGACGCTTTCGCAAGCAGGACATCGAGCGGATGCGCCAGGAGATGTGGAGCCAGTTCGCCCCCGACACGCCCATGCCGGCCGAGCGGCGCGAGCCTAGTAAGCGCCGTCCGCTCACCGACGAGGACTACGCCGCCTGAGCATCCGTCTTGCCATCCGGCTAGGTTGACCGGATGGCACTATCGGACTGGGAGCGTCGACCTCCCGACGACGCTTACTATGCCGAGCGCACGGACTATGTGCGCATGGGCGACATCTTCCAAGACGTCCCGCTCGGCTATCCCTGGCCGCCCGAGGCCATCGATCACGACGAGGGCCGACGCAAGTTCCTCTCCGGCCCGTTCGAGGCAGGCTTCGGAATGCTGCTCTCGCCGACGTGCAGCATGATCGCGCAAGGGGCTTCGGGCTATGCGCACCCGGTACGGATGCTCGCGCCCGTGCTGGCGCTCTCCGAGCTCGTCGAGAAGGGAGTCGTCAAGGAGGCCTCGCTTGCCGACTTGCGTGCCCACGACCACCTCGTCAACTACTTCTACCTGCCCGCTGTCGAGGAGCAGGGGATGGCCGAGAGTCTCGCACTCTTGTATGCCGGGATAACGATCCACCACGACTATCTCGCTGAGCGGCGCGTCACACAGCTATCGGAGCCCGCAGCGATCCATCTTAAGTACAAGCTCACTGCCCTCTACACGGGCGTGCGCTTCTCCCACCAAGACTTCAGCGACGAGGCCGGCTAGGCCGGGTCCGCGGCGGCGTCAACCACATAGGCGCGACCGTCTTCGTCCCAGTACACCTCGCCCTGTACACAGTAGCCACCCCTCCCGCTGCCGCACACGAGCAGAAACCGCTTAGGCTCGACTCTCTCGTCAGGGAGCACTGGCAGACCGAATACCTCATCCCAGCCGACGAGCTCATGGTTGCCGGGGTGGAAGAGAATCGCCTTGGGTGGCTGGTCGCACTCGGCGGCGTGGCCGTCGTAGGCCATACGGATCTTTTCGAGCATTTCGATCTCCAGCTCCACGGCTGTGGATTTTGCAGGATGCGACCGACGGATGGTGTGGCCGCAAGGCCTAGGCAGCGCGAGCAGGTTCAATAAGTCCACGGCCACAGACTCGTCCGCACGGCCGACTATCGTATGCGCTAACGACGGCTCGTATTCACGGGCGAGCTGTCGGCGCAGCTCGCCGATGCGCGCGGCATGACCACGGCGAAGCTCGACGCGCCCGTAAACAAGCTCGCACGGCTACTCAACTCGCCGTCGATCAAGCGGGTGTTGCTGAACGACTCGCTGCAGGTGAACTTCGATCAGGTGATCTCTGGGGGAGAGGTACTGGTCGTAAAGGGCGCGCTCGGGGCGATGGGTGCAGGCAACACGAGCGTCTTGATGCAGCTGCTGGTTGGAATGCTCGACGCGGCGCTCGCGCGCAGCCAGGACGGGGTTTCAGCGCAGCGACGCATAGCGGTTGCATTGAAGGTGGATGAGGCACCACTTGTGCTCAACCGCGGTTTTGCCGAAACGATGGCGCTGAAGCGCTCCGCGGGCCTTGAGACGGTCGCCTGCTGGCAGACCGATTCGCAGTGGGTCGATCGCGACGTGCGTGCGCAGCTCGATGCGCTGTTTGCCCACCGTGTGTATTTTGCGACTGCGTCTGTGTCGGACGCCCGCGATGCGGCGAGCTTGATGATGGCGGAGTTCTCTGACACGGTGCGACCAGGAATCCGCAATCTGTCCGACCTTGGGCGCCCCGACGTGCGGTTGCATCTGCCTCGGCACAGCGCGATCGTCAGTTGGGTCACGCCTGAGGGTCGACAGGCGCCATTCATCGCGCACACCATGCCCTTGCGCGTCGACGATCGACGCTTGGTGTTACACGCTGCCAGACAGGCCGAACGGGGAGGACGCTATCGTGAGGATCTCAGCCAGCCACATTGGGAACGTGAGCCTGCCTCGGCCGTTTTCAGCAGGCATTCGAAGCCTGCCGGCATGCATGCTTCGGAGTCGACCGTCAGTCCTCCGGCGAGTGTCGCGCAGTTATCGCAGGCGGATCTCGAACCTGTCGCCGAGTCACTTGCCTCCAAGGCTGGCACATCGACCGAGGCCCTCGCGTCGGCGTCCAACAAGGCAGATCCAATGGTCGCCGGGATGCTTCCCTCCACAGTGGCCGAGAGCTATCGCGAGCTGGTGGATATCGGGTCCGTCCACAGCCTACGCTGGGCCAAGGCCGCGGCGGTCGTAATCGCACTCGAACCCGATCCGCTGGACATCGAGATCCTCGGGCTGCTCGCCTCGATGCGACATTTGCTCAGCAGTCAGATCCATCGCCGTTTCAACGAGGGGCGAGCCGCGACCACGACTCAGCGGCGTCTGAAGCGGCTGGCCGATGCCGGTCTGGTGGCGCGCTTTCAGTTTCACCGTAGAGACGGTGGAGGGGTACCGATGTGCTACTCAATTACGCCTGCAGGAGCCGGTCTTTGCGTGGAGCATGATGGATCGGCTGTGCGCTACAGGATGAGCGAGGAATCCCATTTGGATGATCCCGTTCGGACTCAAACCAGTACACGTAAGGGCGATCGGCTACTGCGACAGGCATGTCAAGACGTTCGCGCGGCTGGCTGGGCCTTTGCCATGGAGCGTGCACTAACGGCCAGTCCGCTTGCGTTGAGCGGTCCCATGGACTCGGTGATCACCCCGCCATCTCGCTCGAAGTCAGGTGAGCGACGTCTGCTGGCGCTCTCCGATTTGTGCTTGCCTGGCGGTCGTACTCCTCACGATTTCCTGCATACGGTTGCCGCTGGATCGCGAATCGAGCTCGAGCATTTTCAAAGTATCCGCCCGGACGTGACGATCGTCTCAAAGAACGGGCGTGAGTTGCTTGTCGAGCTTGACGATCGTCTACCAGGGGGTGCGGGTGCCGCGAAGCTCGAGCGCTACGATCACTTTCTTGTCGGTTGGTCCACTCAGATTCAGCGCTACACCCGTCCAGAGGCTGAGCTGCCACTCGTGGTTTTTGTATGCCGAGATCGCGGGCGTGCCCGCGAATGCGCTCGTCAGGCCGACCACGTATTGACTGCCTGTAGGGCCTACGCGGGGGAGTATCCATCTGCTTGGGAGTATGTCGGACGCGAGCGCGTGATATTTGCCTCTGAGCGCGATGCTCACGAGGGGGTGTTGTGTGCGTGGGGGGTACCTCGTCTGCCTCCGGAGGTGCGAGTCTCGGCGGCCGGCGGCGACCCCGGTCGACGCGATCCACTGATTGAACTCCGTAAGATCCACCTTGGTTGATGACGCTCCGCCTACAAGAAGTGTGAGCTTTGCTTGGGCAAACCACGCGAGTTCGCTGGATGGCTAATGCAGGCAATTTCCGGATCGGAGACAGTAGGACTTTTGTGTTGATAAGTTAAACTTGCCTTTATAATCGGTCAGTAGACTCGCCACCGATTATAAAGATGGTCCGACTAACTAAAATTTGGTGCGACCGTGAGAAACAATCCGTGGGGACTCCACGAGTTCTCTTGACACTCCAATGGGAGTGGCCAAGAATGCCCCGCCAGACCTGTTCTATGGGTCTGAACGACGCGGCTCTGAGCGTCTCTGGCCAATGACAGATGCTTTGGGCCGGGCCAACCACCCCCGGAGGGCCGGCTGGCGTGGTCGTACGGCCGGCGGAAGCCTCCGGACCGATCGACTCCCAGTCGGTCCTTCATGCGACTCTGTGAGGCCCGATTCGATTGGCTGGGAATAGTAATGTGCAAGTCCGGTCTGCAAGTAGGAAACAAACGAATGGAACTATCTCTATGGATTTGACAGGACATGAGGTCTTCGGGATCATGGGGCGGTCGTCAGCGCGCAGGCGGCATGGTCTGACTCGGGACGTCTCGCGGACTAGCGTCTCAGAGGCAGGCCAGTCCTCGCCGAGGGCCGACTGGGTGCGACTGTGCTAGCTGGAGAAGGCCTCTCCTGGCTCCAGTTGCAGTCCCGGTCGGCCCTCGTGCAGAGGTGGGGCCACTCGGTTGGCCCCGTACAGGTGAGGGGCCGGTCGGTCCCGTGCGGTGACGGTCGGGCCCAATGCAGGTGGGACGCGAGGGGCATGATTGGTGATACTAGATACTAGTTACTAGGTTGTTGACGTCTTTCGGTACGTCTTGACATGCTTTCGCCCTTGTGCAAGGATCCCCTTCGATCCGAGATCCGGAATATGGATCGGATCAATATCACCGTTCGGTCAGGCAATATCTGATCCGTATGTATTTTCGGGTTAGCATCCAATCGCGGACTAAGGAGTTCAAGGCTTCCCAGGGACCGAATGGGCGGATAAGGGAAGAGGGTTCGGATGTCGCAGTCTCCCCCCGCTGCGATCCGAACAAGCATCGGCGTGACCTTTTGGATTCGCGCCGGGCACAGGGCCCGTGCGGCGGGTGTGGTACGACCTGAGCCACAGTCGCCGCGCGGGGCCCCCTAGAAATCCATCTGAAAACTTTCAGGTCCATCCCGAGAGGGCCGTGGGAGGCAATCCGACGGTTTCGAATAGACACAAAGCCTGTTTCAGAATGAAGGGCTGTGTGGTGACGTCGAATTCTTCCGGTAGGTGTGGTCGGCTATCTGTGCAAGCCCCCGTTCTTGCCAGTCCAAACGATGCCTCCCAGCAGCAACCCGGGCCGAACCTCTAGCTTGAGCGCAAGCTTCAGTACCGTGCGGAGGTTTGGCTCGCGCCGGCCGTTCTCGTACACGCTGATCGCAGCACGGTCGACTTTGGCATCGAGTGCGAGCCGCTCCTGAGAGATACCCGCGCGAACGCGCGCCCACTTCAGGTTCACACCGAATCGTGCCGCCGGATCACCTTCAGACTGCCTGGTGTGGGTCGGACCGCTGCGTGGCGAGTCGCTTAGCCCGACGCCGCGCAACAGCTCGGTTGGTCTGAGCCCCAACGCGGCGCAGATGCGCAACAGGGTGGGCATATCCGGGGCACGCTCGCCGCACTCGAGTCGGCTGATTGCCGCGCGGTCGATGGGAACTTTGGGTGACACCTGAGCTTCGGTCGCGTAGGACAGTTCGGCCTGCGTATAACCGGCACGCAAACGAGCGCGGCGCAAATTGCTACCAAACGCCCTGACCTGCTCGGCGATCTCTCCATCATCAGCTCCTGCCATGTACGCATCATTCACGGCTGATTACAAAAGAGCCACTGAACAAGCACCACAATTATGTTTAGCGCCAAGGCCGCCACGCGTGGGTCTTCATGCTGGTATGTCTCACGATCCGCTTGGCGCTGGGGCTCAGCGCACGCTCACATCCGCGAAGGGTCGAAGCGCAATGTATTCGGCTACATCTGTCAGGCCGGGCAACTCGCGTGCTCGCTCGCTTACTACATATACAAAGCACAGCTCAAATAGGGCGCTCGCGGTTGCCTCGATCGCGATAGCCGTCGATGGTTGGCCGTTGCCGTCGAGCTCCAGCCCGGGTTCGAGCATCGCAGCGTAGCCATTGATCGCCTGATAGGCGGCGTTAGCGGCCTTCGGACTCGCCGTCAATGTGTCGATCAGCGCGAGATGCGCGTAGGCAGGCTCAGATGCGAGAAACTCAAGCAGCGCAGCTATACCTGCACGCACGGCCGTGGGCCAGTCCTCTCGGGATTCGTATGCACGCTCGACGATTGCGAGCGCCTTGCGGTGGCCGAGCTCATACGCCACGAGAAACGCATCCTCCTTACCGGAGAAGTGCTCGTAGAAAGCTTGCACAGACACCGCCGCCTCCTGGACGATCTCGGGTATCGTGGTTGCGCCGTAGCCCTTTGCCGCCGACAGATTCGTCAGCGCATCGAGGATCCGCTCGCGCTGGTTGTGAACAACGAAGCTGCGCGAAACGTTGCCTTCGCCGCGAGGCAGACCCCTGCGCTCGATCGTGCGTGAGCTGAGCGAGAGCGTGCCCGGCGCACGTCCTCCCACTGGTATGGAGGCGGCCGTATCGATCGTTGCTGTCTGCGCGGGCATCGCATCCGATCCCGGCATGTAACGACCGACCCACGCGGCCATTTCTGGTGCGAGCTCTTGCATGTCGGCACGCCGCGGTCGGCGCACACGAGCCCCACGTCGTGCTCTCGCATACAGGATGCGCAGAACGGCGCCAACGAGGACTCTTGAGAGGAGCCCACCATCGGGGTCCTCGCCAAGCGCTCCTTTGAGCGGACGAGCGAGGGCTTCGAGTGTGCGCTCACGACGTTCGATGCCCGCGGGTCCGGCGGCCGTCAGCTCTACGGCCAGAACCCTGAGTGCAGCTGGGCTCTCAGATGCCAGATCGAACAGCACGTTCACCAGGGCATCGATTGCATGAGACGTCTTGCTGGCGCCAAGCGCGTCTGCTCCGTTCACTACATCGTACTCATCGGACGCTCCGGTAGCCCTCTCGACTCGCTCAACCCACTCGTCTGCGATCTTGTCGCTGAGCGCGAAGAAGCAGGCATGCTTGTCCCCGAAGTGCTCGTAGAAGGTCTTGCGTGATGCCACTGCCTTGGCGATCACATCGGCCACGACTGTCGTTCCGTAGCCCTTCTCGCCGACGCTGGCAAGCATTGCCTGGACCATTCTGGCGCGAGGATCAACCATGGCTTGGGTGCGCTTGCGTCCCTTTCGAGGTGCTCGCCGACCGCCCGGCGGCGGATCCGCTGTACGTCCATCGGTCTTGTCCACTAACCGACATTGTGACTACCAAGGCCGATCAGTGCCAACTGCTCACATCTGCGTCTAGCTCTTGTCAGTCGATCTCAAGCCCATTCTGGTCCGGACGGCTTCGATCTTAAGCCCGACCTGGCTCTGCAACGCTCGTGAATCTACCCCGTTTCACGGGCCATAACCCCCCTTTTGCGTGCAGTCACCCGGCGTGCGCGACGCGTGATGCTGCAGTTGCCCTCCTGCAAAGAACTGACGTAGCTGCAAGCTAGGCGCCGGATCCTGGCGGTTTTTGCTGGAGGAGTGCGGTGCAGCCGGAGGACACGCATGGTTCCAGGAGCCGCTTTGCCCTGCACGATGGATCGTTTCCCACGATGACGGCTAGGCTTTTGGTTCTTCCCTTCCCCCTGTATCCATGAGTCTTTTGGTCGATGCCGACCGCACAATTCGCATTCGCGAGAGTTAGAGACAAGCCAGGGCCTTGCCCCAAGGATTGCTCCGGGATGCGTTGTCGCTGCATTCTCACGTCGTCAGTGTTCATGTGACTCTCGAGCTGCTCGAGGCTCCAGCCCAGACGTCAGTCGACCCGTCTGTTTCGATAACCACATCCTGAGCGATCCCCGGCCAGCTTTCCGTTGTTGGGCTGAGCTGCACAGCGCTTTCCGAGACCCCCTTTAGGGGGCCTCGGAGGTCCCTTGCTGCACTCCCCGTGTTGCCTCACGCCGCTTGACGGTTCGTCCCTGCGGGCCTACAAGGAACTCGATGTACAGCAACCTGGTCACCTGATCTACCCATGTGGCCGCGACCGTCAGGAGTACTTCATGTCGCCCATGCTCTCAGTCTCATCGCCAGCCGCGCAGCGACCAGTCTCGCGGCGAGGAGCTCACATCCGGCCGCTCTCTCGGGTCTCGGTGTCGGCCCGGCGGGGCGACGCGATCACCGTGGCTCGTCCGCTCGCCGACTATCTCGATGCCGAAGGCCGTGCGCGCGAGTTGTTTGCGCTTCCCGGTCGTGCCGGCAGCGTGCTCGTACTCGACCGCGATGCCGCAACGCTCTGTGATCGTCGCCTCGTTGCACATCTCGCGGCCGATGAGCCCCGCGAGAACGTCGAGATTATCTGCCGCCACTACCTCGAGGACACAAGCGGACGCTGGTGTCGACGGGTGCAGCCTGAGGATCTCGAGATTTCGCCGTCGGTCGAACGCGGATCCGAAACCTATGCGGTCGACCTGCATGCATCTGGGGCGCATGTCGCAGACTCCGAGGGCAACACCTACCGCCTCGAAGCGCTTGCCGGAGAGCAACCCACCCCCCAGCTGCGCTGGTGTCGGCGCCCGGCGGGCGACGATGACAACGAATGGGAGCAGGTCGGTCTGCGTGATGTCGTCGGCGCGCTTGAGAGCTACGAGCCCATGCGCACGCTCACAGAATTGGCGATTGCCGGGCAGATCGACTATCCCGAAGTTCTGTTGACCCGTCTTTGCAGCGAGCTCGAGCGGCTGTGCACGAGTCCCATCGTTCTAAACCGGGCCCTTCGTGAAGCTGTGCTCGATGCGATCGATCGTCGCGGCGTGAGCATGAGCGAGATCGCGTTTCGCTGTGGGATCGTCAAGCACGATCGAAACGGCAAGCCCAGCGGGGAGACTAGCTGGCTTGCTCGACGCATCGGGATCATGCCTGAAGGAGGAGAGAAGGAGATCACGCCGTGGGTCCATAGTGACGTCCTCGCAGTGATCGCGCGCAAGGGACTTGGCATCAGCCCGCGCGAGGTCGAGCTCCAGTGAACGTCCGGGTTGTCCAACCAGCATCGTCGCTCGGCGGCGATGGGGATCAGGAGACGATTCTTGTCGTCGAGTGTGACGAAGTGATCGGGTGCGATCTCGTCGAGCAGCTTCGTGCCGACCGCTACCGCGCGGCACTCGCTCGCACCGTGGGGCATGCTCGTACTCTTGCTCGTGCTCATTCGATTCGAGCGGTCGTGCTTCGTACACTCGACTCCCCGCATGAAGCGCTCGATCTGCTGGACGAGATTCGTGGATCGGCGAGTGGCTCGTCTGAAATGTCGGTTTGGGAGGACTGCCTACCCGCAATTGTGCTCAATCCGAATGCAGAACAGTTGGATATGTTGCGTGCGTTTGAGATGGGCGCCGACGACTTCATCGGTGGCGAGCATTCCTATCTTGAGTTGCGCGCTCGCCTGAAGGCGGTGTTGTGGCGCGCCGAGGGCTCGCACACCAAGCGACTGGTGCGCGTAGGACCGCTCGAGATCGACACCTGTGCGCATATTGTGCTTGTCGCCGGGACGTCTGTTGAGCTGTGTCGTTTGGAGTATGAGCTGCTCGTTCACCTAGCTCGTGATCCGACTGGCGTGTGCTCAAAGCAGGAATTGCTTCTCGCGATCTGGCATCAACGTTTCGATGCCGGCGTGCGCACCGTCGACAGCCATGCCAGTCGTCTGCGTCGCAAGCTCAGCGCGGCGGGCGCGCCTGGGCTGGTAGTGAACGTGTGGGGCGTTGGCTACCGCCTGATCTGATCCCACGTGTGGGGCGTCGGGCGCAGGCTGATCTGACTTCACCACCGTCTTGACGGGCTCAGCTACTCGTTGAGTCCTCATATCGCAGGCCCAAGTGGCCTGTCGAGACAAGCTCACCGGCCCGTCGAGGTCGCGGGCCTCCATGGCCCATCGAGCTCACCACAGCGGCGAGACCCACGGTCTCGCCGCTGCTCGTTAACCACTACGACCGGCATAGACCGGTCCACAGAAACCACTACGACCGGCATAGACCGGTCCACAGAAACCACTACGACCGGCATAGACCGGTCCACAGAAACCACTACGACCGGCATAGACCGGTCCACAGAAAGGAGCGGCTGATGCCGTCGTCCCCGTACACCACAGAACCCGCGGTAAATCCCCTTGCGCCTCTGGCCGAGCTGGTCGGCTGGCTGATGTCAACCACCATGCACGTGATCCTCGGCCTCCTCGCCGGCATGATCCTCGCGCACGTGATGCGCCAGCGTCACCTGCGCTGGACTTGGGCAGCCTCGGCGCTCGCGCCCGTCCTACTCGATCCCAGGATGTTCGCCGGATGCTCACTCACGCTGGCCACGGGCGCCCTGTGCGCAGCCGTGCGCGGTCGGCGCTGGCACCGAGAAGACCTGATGGCGGGTGGCGATCTTGCCGAGATTGCAGCGCGCCGGGATGGCCCACTCGATGTATTGCGCTCACTATTGCGGCAGCTATGGCTGCGCATTGCTCCCTCGCCAGCATTGACGACGCTGCGAGACGGACAGATCGTGCTCGGACTCACCGAGTCCGGCGAGACGATCTCGATCCCGTTTGGGGCTGGTGACGGCGGTAGACACACACTGATCGTCGGAGCCACCGGCTCGGGTAAGACGGTCACCGAGACATGGATCGCTGCTCGAGCGGTTGAAGCCGGACTTGGCGCGGTCGTGATCGATCCAAAGGGAGACCCACGCATGCGCGAGCATCTGCTCGACGCGGCTCGACAAGCCGGTCGTCGGTTTGTCGAATGGTCTCCGCTGGGACCGTCTGTGTACAACCCGTTCGGTCGCGGCGCGGCCAGCGAGATCGCCGACAAGGCGCTTGCCGGGGAGCGCTTCACCGAGCCTCATTACCAGCGGCAAGCCCAGCGCTACCTCGGACATGCGGTGCGCGCTCTGCGTGGCGCGGGAAGCGAGGTGAGCTTGCCGGCGCTTGTCGAACAGCTCGACCCCGCGCGTCTCGAGGTGCTCGCCAGAACCCTGCCTGAGCAGCAGGCGCAGGCGACCTACGACTACCTGGACTCGCTCACACCCCGTCAGCGCGCCGACCTTGGCGGTGTGCGCGATCGGTTGGCGATCATGGCCGAGTCCGACTTGGCGCCGTGGCTTGATCCCGCCACGCCCAGCGCACACACGTTTGACCTGTTGAGCGCTGTGCGTGAACGGGCTGTTGTGTACTTCGATCTCAAAGCCGACGCATGGCCGCTGCTTGCACACATGCTCGGTGTGGCGATTGTGCAGGACCTGCAAACTACGATGGCGGCGCTACAGGGCTCTCCAATCGCCACCGTCGTCGTGATCGATGAGTTCTCGGCGATCGCGGCCGAGCAGGTGGTGCACCTGTTTGGCAGGGCTCGCTCGGCCGGTATCAATCTCTTGCTGGGCACCCAGGAGCTGTCCGACCTGCGCCCGGAGGGGCGCAGGCAGCTCTTGGAGCAGGTGCTCGGCAATCTCTCCGCGCTGATCGTCCACCGCCAGGTGGTGCCTGAGTCAAGCGAGCTGATCTCGCGACTTGCGGGCAGTCGCGGCGTATGGCGGACCTCGCACAGCGACAGCGGCCGTTGGACGCGCACACGCTCCAGTGCTCCGCTGCTGGCGCCCGATGGGATTCGCGCTCTGCCACCGGGGTGGGTCGCGACGATCGAGCTGGGTCGGGGCGCCAACGTGCGCATCGGCCAGATCTACTCCTCGGTCGTTCGTCCACGGGAAGGAGGTCCTCGTGAGCCGGCACACATACGCACTCAACGACAAGCAACTCAGCAGTCGTTCAATCCACGATAAGGAGGTCCACATGGATCGATCCATGCACACACCCACACCCGAGCAGATCGAGCTTGCCCGCTGGGCAGCTTCCCTTGGAGCCGTCACGGCTGAGGCATTGGCTCACCGTCGCGCTGTCAGTGTCGCGTCGGCTCGCGCCAGACTGCTCGCCGTCCAGCGCGCCGGCCTGCTCTCACGCAAGCGTCCGTTGTCTGGGTGTCCCTCGCTGTTCAGCGCGACGCGGGCAGGTATGCGCGCCTGTGGTGCGCGTGGCATGCAGACGTGCAATGTAAAAGGGTCAAACGCTCATCACTTGATCGAGTGCGCGGCGGTCGCCGCGGCGCTCGAGCGTTGCTACCCAGATCATCGGGTTGGCGGTGAGCGCGAGCTGCGCCGCGACGAGCAGGAGCACGACCGTCTACTTGCCAGTGCACAGCTCGGCTGGGCGCAGGCACCCGACAAAGGTCGGCACCGGCCCGACCTCGTGCTGTGGCCGAGCGCGACCGGCGAGTTGCCGGTCGCCGTTGAGGTGGAGCTGACGATCAAGGCACATCCGCGCCTGGTCGAGATCTGCCGCGCCTGGGCACGCAGCCGGGCGGTTGCCGGTGTGCTGTATTTCGCACCCGCGGATGTCGAACGAGCGCTTTTGCGAGCGATCGAGAAGACGTATGCATCCGAGCGGATCGTCGTCTTGCCACTGGACTCTCTGCCCGGTGTGGGTGACCACATCGCGGGCTAGTCGTGGCCTCCGTGTGCATGTTCATCCCGGTCTCCTGGCGACGGGAGCCGCCGGAATTACCGCTTCAGCGGACGCCGGAGAAGATCCGTGCGCAACAAATTCAGCCCGTCAAATGGGGCTGAACGCCGCGTTTGGGTGTCTTGCGCCGAGAACCGTCCCAAGCGCTGCGTAGCTTCAACCAGGGGCGAGCCAACATCAAAGGAGAACACCATGTCCTACTCAAATATCAACCGCGTCGTGCTCGTCGGACGTCTCACCAGCGATCCCGACTTGCGCTCGTTGCCATCTGGCACGAGCGTGTGCAGTCTGCGCGTCGCCTGCAATACCACTCGCAAGAACACCGAAGGCGACTACGCGGAGAAGCCTAACTTCTTCAATGTCAGTGTGTTTGGTCTCGCGGGTGAGTCGGTCCATCGCTATATGAGCCGCGGTCGTCGCGTTGCGATCGATGGGCGCTTGGACTGGCGCGAGTGGGAAACGTCAGAGGGCGCCAAGCGCCAGGCCGTCGAGATCGTCGCCGAGAGCGTCCAGTTCCTGGACGGTCGGGGCGATCACAGCAGCTCCAACGGCTCCTCTGGCGAGGAAGACTCAGCCGAGGGCTTCCACGACGAGGAGCGTGAGCTTGTCGGTGTGGGAGCCGGGGTCGAGGAGGACCTCGTCTTCTAGCGCCTACCCGGCAACACACCGAGTGCGGCGGGATGTCCACTGCGACATCCCGCCGTCATCCGCGCAGGTGCCCGGAACGCCTTTTTGTGTTTAAGGGCCCAAGGTGCGTAAACTGCCGGCCGCGGCGCGTCATCAGGCGTTGCATACCTTCCCGAGCCCACAAGGAGCCCTTCCCGGTGCCAGTCAACGCCAAAGCGATCGGAAAGACCTACGCGCCCACCACCTATGCGGTGGGCCGAGAGAAGATCAAGGAGTATGCCCGCGCGGTCGGCGAGACCAACCCGCTGCACCTCGACGAGAAAGCCGCGCGCGAGGCCGGCTATGCCGACGTCGTAGCCCCGCCGATGTTCGCGGTCGTTTACAGCTCTCCGTCGGTTGCGCCGTCGCTGTTCGATCCAGAGGTCGAAATGAATTTCGCGATGATGGTTCACGGCGGCCAGAAGTTCGAGTGGGGTCCGCTTGTCCTCGCGGGCGACGAGATCACCACGACAGCCTCGGTCAAGGACATCTCAGAACGCGATGGCCGTGGCTACTACGTATTCGAGTCTGTGTCAGTCAACCAACGCGGCGAGCAGGTCTGTCGTGGAACCTGGACCAACATCGTGCGAGGAGTCTGAGTTATGGCCGATCTTTCAGTTGGAGCGCAGATCCCCGAGGTTCGCGTCACTCCAGACAAGTATCTCACCGCTCGTTATGCGGGCGCGTCGGGCGATTTCAACCCGATCCATATCGACGAGGAGTTCGCGCGTGCCGTGGGTCTGCCAGGGCGCATTCTGCATGGTTTGTGGTCGATGGCGCAGGTCGCGCGCGCGCAGACCGAGGCGGCCGGTGGCCCTGCCACGCTCAAGCGGCTGTCGGTGCAGTTCCGTGGCATGGGCGTGCCCGAGCAGGAGGTGCTCGTTAGTGGCACCGTTCGCGAGGCAAGCGATGGTCGCGTGATCGTCGACACCGTCGCCGAGCAGGCCGGCAATCAGATCATCCGCAACGCTGAGGCAGAGCTGCAGGTTTGAGCTGGGTCGAGGAGCGTCGTGGCCCAGATCGCGACGGCGCTCCTGCTCGCGGCATCGCTGGGCTTCAGGGTCCCTTGTTCGTAGGCCCCTGGGGTTCCCGCACGCGCGTGTCGCGGAGGTTCACGGGCCCGCGGGCCTGGGTCCGCGGACGCAGACCCTAAAATCAGAACATGCTCACACCGCGACAGGAGCTGATCTTGCGCAAGGTGGTGGAGGATTATCTGCATAGCGGCCAGCCGGTGGCCTCCAAGACGATCGCCGCCGATTCGAGCCTCGACTGCGGACCCTCCACTGTCCGCAACGAGCTTGCGCTGCTCGAGGAGCATGATCTGCTCGCCCATCCCCACACATCTGCGGGACGTGTGCCCACCGATGCTGGGCACCGTTATGTGGTCGACAGGATGCTTGACGCCGGTAAGAGCCTCTCGCCGGTCCGTCCGCTCGCGCTGTCGCTGACGCGCCGGGAGATCGAGGAGGCGATGCGTGTCACGAGCGTCGCGATCTCCCGTGTCACGAACCTGCTGGCGGTCGTCTCGGCGCCATCGCTCAACACCACCACGATCCGCCACGTCGAGGTGCTGGCACTGCAACCACAGGTCGTGATGGTCGTTGTGATCACCTCGACCGGTGGCGTGTCCAAGCTGCTGACCACGTTCGACGGTCCTGTCGATCAGGGACTACTTGGTTGGGCCGGTGAATATCTCAATGAGCGGCTCGTTGGTTACGGACTCGGTGCCCGCATGCTCTCCAAGCGACTCGAGGATCCCAGCCTCGGCGCCAGCGAGTATTCGTTCGTCGATCGCCTGGCGCCAGCGTTTGTGAGCCTCGCCGCTGAGACGGAGGACACGCTCTACGTCGACGGCACAGCGCACATGCTCTCAAACCAACGCCTGCGCGACGCGATCCAGATCAACGAGCTGATGGGTTTGCTGGAGCGTCGCGTCGCGCTTCTGCGGGTACTGCGCTCCGCGCTTGGCGAGCCCGACGTGTATGTGCGCATTGGTCGTGAGAATGAGATTCCCGCGATGCGTTCGCTGGCGTTTGTTGCGGCCGGATATGGGTTGGCGCGTCGCAAGCTTGGCACTGTGTCGGTGATTGGTCCGGTCCACATGGACTACGCCGGCGCGATCGCCACTGTGCGCGAGGCAGCCCACGAGCTTTCGCGCTTTGTCGAAGATGCCTACGCTGAGTATTGATGAGCGCGCGACGAGCACCCGATGAGCCCGTGACGAGTCTCAGGCGAATGCGCGATGAGCGCGCTATGAATCCCGGACGAGCGCGCGACGCGCACACGACGGGCGCGATGAGGACCAGATGAGCGCCACCACGCCCCGCGATCCCTATGAGGTGCTCGGTGTTCCCCGTGATGCCGCCGAGCAGGACGTCAAGAAGGCGTTTCGCCGCTTGGCGCGTGAGCTTCACCCCGACGTTAACGCGCACGACCCCAACGCCGAGGATAAGTTCAAGGAGGCCGCGGAGGCCTATGAGATTCTGTCCGATCCGGAGCGTCGTGCCACATACGACCGCTACGGTCATGAAGGCCTGCGCTCCGGCGGCTACGCACCCAACTTCGACTCGTTTGGTTCGATCGGGGACCTGTTCAATGCGTTCTTTGGCTCCGGCAGCCCATTCGGAGGTGGCTCAGCGCAGGCTCTCGGCGGGGATATCGCTGTCGCGGTCGAGATGACCCTTCTGGAAGCGTCGCAGGGTGGCACGGTCGAAGTTGGCTACGAGGCGATCGATCGCTGCGAACACTGCCGTGGCAACGGTGCCGAACCCGGCACCCCGATCGAGCGCTGCTCTCGCTGTAACGGTGCAGGTCAACTGCAGAGCGTCGTGCGCACCCCCTTCGGGCAGATGATGCGCACGAGCCCATGCGATGCGTGTCACGGCGATGGGCGGATGCCAACTTCTCCGTGTCGCGAGTGCCGGGGCCGAGGACAGCAGGCGGTCAAGCGCAACGAGCAGGTGAGCGTTCCCGCTGGTATTTCAGACGGTCAGCGCATCCGTATCGGTGGTCGGGGCCATGTGGGCGAGCATGGCGCTCCCGCCGGTGATCTGTATGTGCTCGTGCGGGTACGCGCCGACGAGCGCTTTGTGCGCGAAGGCGACGATCTGATCACCGCGCTCGACGTCCCCGCGCCGCTGGCCTCGCTTGGCGCGACGCTTCAGGCGCCAACGCTCGATGGATTCACGGCGGTTGAGGTGCCTGCCGGCATACAACCAGGGAGTGTGCTCACCGTGCGCGAGCTGGGCATGCCATCACTGCGCGGAGGACGCCGCGGCAACCTGTGCGTGGTGGTCAACATCGTGATTCCGCGCCATCTCGACGAGAATCAGCGCGAGTTGCTTGGCCGGCTGAACGACAGCCTCACAGACCGCAACCTGAGCTCTGAGGAATCGGTCTTTGCCAAGCTGCGTCGAGTGCTGCGCCACCAGGCGGCGTGATCGACATGCAATGCCACCAGCTTGCGTGATGGGCGTCTCGCGCCACGGACCCGCGTGATTCGCCTGGCGCTGCGCGTGCGGCGCGCCGACGCCGAGCTTGTACTGGCTGAGTTGCTGGAGCTTGCACCCGGAGGGGTCGAGGAGCTGGAGCCGCCGCCGGCGGATGGGGGAGAGGCGATCGTCGAATACGCCGTGTACGGCGCTGCCGGCGAGTTGCCCGACCTACCAGATCTGCATGCGGCCGCGGGGGGTGCGCTGGTCGAGATATCGACCAGCGAGATACCTGACGACTGGTCTGAGCGCTGGAAGCAGTTTCACCGTCCAGTGTTGATCGAGTCGTCCGCTGTCGGTACCAGCGTGAGCGCGATCTCCGCTCTACACGTACGGCCGCCGTGGGAGGCTCCCAGCGTACATCCGGATGCGCAGGAGATCGTGATCGATCCGGCCCAGGCGTTTGGCACCGGCGCGCACGCGACCACCCGTATGTGCCTGGAGCTGCTTTTGGAGCACGCCGCGAGCGCGGACGTTCGCGGCGAGGTGCTCGATGTCGGCTCCGGCTCGGGCGTGCTTGCGATCGCCGCGCTCAAGCTTGGCTACCGCCCGGTACTCGCCCTCGACAACGACCGCGAGAGTGTGCGCGCGATTCTTGCCAATGCGGCCGTCAACGGCGTGGCGATCGAGGCCCGCCGATTTGACCTTCGCGGCGAGGCGTTGCCATGGCATTTCTGGGATGGGAATGGGGAGGGCGTGCCCACGGTGCTCGGCGCCTCCGTCAGCAGCGACCGCGGGCGAAACGACGCTGCACGGACGGTGGTGCTGGCCAACCTGCTGCGACCCCTGCTGCTCGATCTGGCCGACACGATGCCGGCCTCAGACCCTCCCGGCAAGCTCGATCTGATCGCGAGTGGGTTGTTGCGCGAGCAGGCCGACGAGGTTGCGGGGGCGTTCGCTAAGCGCCTTGGCCTGAGCGAGCGAGCGCGTCGCGAGAGCGGGGAATGGTCTGCGCTGTGGTTGACACGGGCTCGAGCGACTCGGTAGCCGCGCGTGCCACCGCGCGAAACAGTAGGTCGATCGCCGCACGCCCGGCGCCTTCGACGTCCAGCAGTGCTCGTGCCGCGATCAGTGTCGTGCCGATCTGCTCCAGCGCCGCGCCAGCCACGCCTGGCTGGGGGTCGCGACATGCGGCAATCGCCAGCTCGAGCATGCCCTTGGCTTGATCGAGCACTCCGGCAAACAGCGCGGGCCCGGCAAGACTCGCATAGCCATATACGCGCGCGAGGCGGCCCGACATCACGATCTGCTCGCCGCCGCGTGGCGGGGAGGTGGGTGGTAGTTCTTTGTGGTCGACCAGACGCGCCATCGTCTCACCCAGGATGCCGCGCGTGGCCTGCTCGTCGAGGCCGGCATGAGCGGCCACGCGCAACGCGAGATACAGTCCGCTGGCGGTGAGGCCGTAGGGTGGGTCTGAGGCAAACACGACCCGCTCGGCCGGCACCCGCGCCAGCAGCTCGATCAAATCCACCGGGAAGAAACACGAGGTGTCATATAGGACACCAGGATGCTCGGCCAGTCGCGAGGTCAGGATGCCCTGGTCGCAAATAGCGCCGTGGGCGAGGATCAGCACCACGTCGGGATGGCGCAGGGCGAGGTCGGCCAGACCGTCGGCGATCGGCGGCATGCCGCGTCCGGCGTGAATCAGGATCGGCACGCCCGCCGCTTCGGCCAGCGTGAAGATGCCCTCCATCTCGGCGCCGTCGAAGGCAAACGCCTGCGCGCGTGGGTGGAGCTTGATTCCCCGCGCGCCGTTTGCGATGCAGCGCTCACCCTCGGCCACCGGCGCTTCGGCCGGGTCGAGCCGGCAGAAGGGGATCAGTCTGTCTTCGCTTTCGCTCGCCCACGCCAGCACGCGATCGTTGGGCACGCTGTAGGAGGGCTTTCGCTCGGGGTCGTGCAACGGGAACACGCACGCCCTGCGTGCCCCCGCGCCGTCCAGCTGTGAGAGCAGCGTCGGCAAGTCCAGCGAGCGCCCGTCCTCGTCGAGTCCCAGGTGCGTGTGCGCATCGAACACTTCGCCGCCAGCGGGTCGCAGTTGCTCGGTCTCTACAAGAAACGGAGCTAGGGCATCGGTGTAGATGGACGCGCTCAAGATGAGAACATTCTGCCGATCCCGGCAACTTGCCGGCTTGCGCCTCGCGCGCTCGCGACCGCAAAGGGCAACGGGTCGTCACATGTATCGCGAGCAGTCGGCGTATCCTGAGCTGAGGATGACGATCGCCGAGGAGATTCAAGCCGATGTGAAGAGCGCGATGCGCGAGGGCGACAAGCCACGTCTCAGCGCGCTGCGCATGGTCCTCTCCGAGCTGCGCAAGGATGCTAAGGAGGGCGCCGGCGACGAGCTTGTCGTGCTGCGCCGCGAGCGCAAGCGTCGCCTGGAGGCGGCCAAGGCGTTTCGCGACGGTGGACGCGAGGACCTTGCGTCCGGGGAGGAGTCGGAAGCGCAACTGATCGAGGCATACCTGCCGGCTGAGCTCTCCGATGCGGAGCTGCAGGTGATAGTGGAGCAGGCTGTTAGCGGCAGTGGAGCACAGTCACCCAAGGACATGGGTCAGGCGATGAAGAGCGCGATGGCGGCGGTGGACGGGCGCGCCGACGGCAAGCGGGTCTCGGGTCTGGTCAGAGCGGCGCTTGGAGGATGAGGACCCAGATCGAGCTTCCCAACGAGGTCGCCGCGGAGCTGGCGGGCAGTCAGGACGCCGTGCTTCGTGCCTTGGAGGACCACCTGCGCTGCAAGGTGTTCTTGCGCGGCAACCTACTCACGCTCGACGGTTCTGAGCGGGACACGCGCTCGGGCGAGCGAGTTGTGCACGAGCTCTCCGATTTGATCGTTCGCGGCCACCAGATCGGGCCGGGCACGATCGCCGCGGTCACCGGTGCGCTGGACGCGCAGGAATCGCCGGCCCGTGTGCTCGAGGACGTCGTGTGGCGCCATCGTAGTCTGCAGGTGGCTCCCAAGACGGTCAACCAGAAGCGCTATGTCGACTCGATCCGCTCCAGCACCGTCACCTTCGGTGTTGGTCCGGCCGGCACCGGCAAGACGTTCCTGGCGGTGGCGATGGCCGCTGCCGCGCTCTCGCGTCACGAAGTCAACCGCATCATCCTTACGCGCCCCGCCGTGGAGGCGGGCGAGCGCCTCGGTTTCCTGCCGGGTGACCTGATGGCGAAGGTGGACCCCTACCTGCGCCCGCTGTTTGACGCGCTGCATGACATGCTCGATCCTGAGAAGGTCTCTCAGCATTTGGAGCGCGGCGTGATCGAGATCGCACCACTCGCGTTCATGCGCGGCCGTACGCTCAACGACTCGTTTGTGATCCTCGACGAGGCGCAGAACACGACGCCCGAGCAGATGAAGATGTTTCTGACTCGGCTCGGGTTCGGCTCGAAGATGGTCGTCACCGGCGATGTAACCCAGGTTGATCTGCCACGTGAGCAGCGCTCTGGGCTGATCGCGGTTGGGGAGGTGCTGGAATCGATTGAGGGCATCGAGTTCGTACGCTTTGGCGGCGAGGACGTGGTGCGTCACAAGCTGGTGCAGCGAATCGTGGAGGCCTACGACGAGCACAGCCGGCGCGAGGCTCCAGAGCTGCGTCCGGCTGAGCGTCGAGCTTGAATCGCGCGCGTCGATGCTTGAGGTCGAGGTCTTCGGCGCACAGTTGCTCTCGCCTCGGCTGCCCCGCTGCAAGGTGGAGCACCTGTGCGCGCTCGCGTTGGCCTCCGCTGGTGTGCAGGACGGCCATGTAGCAGTCGAGTTCGTCGATGCCGGCCGGATCAGCGATCTGAATGTCGAGTATCGCGGCAAACAGGGTCCTACCGACGTGCTCTCATTCCCGATCGACGGCGTCGACCCGGAGAACGTCGACCCGGAGAACGTCGACCCGGAGGACGTCGACCCGGAGGACGTCGACCCGAGCGGTTTCGATGTGAGCGGAGCCGAGTCAAACGGAGGTCGCTCAGGCAAGAAGAGGCCGGGCGATGCGAAATCGAGCGATGAGCGGTTGAGCGTCGACGCGAGTAGTCCGCTCGGCGGGCGAGTCCCGCGCGAGCTGGGTGACATCGTGATCTGTCCCGAGCACACAGTCGATCTGCGTGAGGCGATCGTGCATGGTGCGCTTCACCTGGTTGGGATGGACCACGAGACCGATGACGGACAGATGCTTGCCGTGCAAGCGGAGATCCTGCGCTGGAGCGTCTCATGACGCGCAGTGGCTTCGTGGCGCTCGCGGGCCGGCCCAACGTCGGCAAGTCCACGCTGATAAACACGATCGTTGGCGGGAAGATCGCGATTGTTTCTGACCGACCGCAGACGACGCGGCGGGCGATCCGCGGGGTGCGCACCGAAGGGGATCGACAGATCGTGCTCGTCGATCTTCCTGGAGTGCAACGCCCTCGCGACGCGCTCACCGAGCGGATGGCTGGGCGTGTGCGCCAGGAGCTCGAGGGCTCCGACGCGGCGTTGTTGATATTGAACGGGGAGCAGGGTGTGGGACCGGGTGACCGTTTCATCGCGCAGGCGCTTGCCGATGTACATACACCGGTCACGATCGCTGTCAACAAGGTCGATCGACTCGATCGGGCCGCGACCGTGGCAGTCCTGCAGGCGGCCGCCGAGCTCGAGGTCGGCGAGGAGCTGTTTCCGATCTCGGCGCGCACCGGTAGGGGGGTATCGGCGCTCGTCGAGCATCTTGCCGAGCGGATGCCCGAGGGTCCTTTCATGTTCTCTGCGCAAGACCTCTCAGATCAGCCGCTTGACGTTCTGCTCGCCGAGCTCGTGCGCGAGGCGGTGATCAAACGCACTTTCCAGGAGGTGCCCCACGCCGTTGAGGTGATCGTTGAAGAGATAGAGCACCCACGCGAGGATCTGACGAGGGTGCGCGCGCTGATTTGGGTGGAGAGCGAGTCCCAGAAGGGGATCGTCGTGGGCGCGGGGGGCCGCATGGTCAAGGCGATCGGCTCGGCCGCGCGCAAGGAGATCGAGCGAGAGCTCGAATGTCATGTCCATCTCGACCTGTCGGTGCGTGTGCGGCGCGACTGGCGTGGGGATGGAGGGTTGCTCGACCGGCTGGGGATCACGTGAGGTCGGTCACCTGAGGGCCTGCATCAAGGTGGCGCAACTTGCGCTCGAGCTGGATCGAGATGGCTCGCACCCTCTTCAGATCCAGTTCCGAGGCAAATGCGAGTTGAATCGTCGCCACGCCCGAGGATCTCCCATCTGCGGAGCGCTGGCGACGCAAACGCGCGATCTGACCCTGCTGGACACGAGCACGTTCGTGCGCCGCGCGAGCCATTTGTGCTGCGCTGCGCATGACCTGCGTGTCGGTGTGGAGCGCCGCGATCTGCTTCGCGTCGAGCCCTGAGACATGCGTCGCATTGAGTTCGATGATCTGCTTCGTCTTGAGCTCTGAGATTTGCTCGAGCTCCTCGCGCGTGAAGCGTCGTGGCACCGTACCGTTTACGACAACCGCGTCGAGGTCACGTTCCAGTCCGCTTCGCAAGCCTTCCTCTAGCTCGAACGTCTCTGTGACTGCCATCTCCGTCGCATGGGTCACCGCCACATATCCCGAGCGTTGCGAATCTTCGAGTAGTCCCCGTACCCGGCCGGCCTGCTCTGCCAGTGGGCCGACTCGCACGATTGCGGCGAACGTCTGGGGCGAGCGCAGCATCGCCAGCGCGTGGCCGGTGGCGGGGGCGTCGAGCACGACCAGGTCATAGGGGTGTGACTTGCTCCCGTCGCTGCGCTGGGGGTCATTCGACGTGCTCTCAACGGATGTGCTCTTGCCGCGATGGCGTCCTTCGCAAAGCTCGCGCACCTTGATCATGCTCACCAGCTCCTTTGCGCCAGGGGCCGCGGCGGCGAAGTACTGAAAGGTGCTGCTCGATGAGAGCAGGCGCGCCGAGATGCGGCCGGTGAGCGTTTGCAGCCACTCGATCATCGCTCGATCCGGATCGAGCGATGTGACCCACAGGTTCTGCTGGAGTTCGACCTCCTCGCCGTCTCCGAGGGCACTTGCGCACGAATTCTCGGTGGCGAACAGGTCGGCCATGTGTCGCTGGGCGCCGACCTCGACGAGGATCGTGC
Source organism: uncultured Solirubrobacterales bacterium (assembly GCA_963715765.1). Taxonomy (GTDB): domain Bacteria; phylum Actinomycetota; class Thermoleophilia; order Solirubrobacterales; family Solirubrobacteraceae; genus Palsa-744. Next base: position 588,882 of record OY970270.1, on the reverse strand, counting down.
GCAGTCCGCGTCGGGCGGCAATCAGTCCCAGCGCGCATGCCACGGTGCTCTTGCCGGTGCCGCCCTTGCCGGTCACGACGATCAGCTTGCGTTCGAGCAATGAGGCCATTGTCGTCCTGCAACCTACAATTCCGCTGATGAGCGCATCAGCCGCAGACTCCGTGGAGCAGTTGCTCGTATACGACGAGCGTGGCCTTGTGCCATGCGTGGTGCAGGACTGGGCCACTGGCGAGGTGCTGACACTCGCGTACATGAATGAGCTCGCGCTGCAGCGCACGCGGGCCACGGGTGAGCTGCACCTGTGGAGTCGCTCGCGCGGCGAGCTGTGGCATAAGGGCGCCACGAGCGGAAACACGCAGGCCGTTCGCTCGCTGCGCGTGGACTGTGACGGTGACGCGCTGGTTGCTCTGGTCGAACCGGCCGGTCCGGCCTGCCACACGGGCGAGCGCACCTGCTTCCATCGCGGCGAGCTAAGGCCGGGCGCTCGATATGAGACGCTGCCGGCGCTCGAGCGTACGCTGGGCGAGCGCACGCGCGAGCGTCCCACGGGCTCCTACACGGTTGAGCTGCTCGACGATCCGCGGCGCATCGGCGAGAAGGTGATGGAGGAGGCCGAGGAGGTCGCTCGCGCCGCGCGCGAGGAGACCGACGAACGCGTGGACGAAGAGGCCGCCGACCTGCTCTATCACCTGCTTGTGCTGTTGCACAGTCGTGGACGTGCGCTATCTGACGCTGAGCGGGTGCTCGATGAACGTAGCCGTTAGCGCGCGTGTAGCGGGTGCTCGATGAGCGTAGCCGCCGCCCCCCACAACCTGATCCCACTGCGCGAGACGTTCATCGCCGACTGCGAGACGCCGGTGTCGGCATTTCTGAAGTTGCGTGGGCTCGCGCCCGGCGAGCCCGCCTTCCTGCTGGAGTCGGCCGAGCAGGGTCAGCGCATGGGACGCTACTCGTTCATCGGGTTTCGACCGCGCTCGGTGTTGCGCTGGTCACTCGGCGATCCGGGAGATCCCTATGCGCTGGCGGCCGCCGCGGTCGCCGAGTGCCGCCAGGCGCCCTCCCCAGACGGCGTGGCCGGGTCACCGTTCACAGGCGGTGCTGTGGGTTTCTTTGGCTATGACCTGGTGCGTACCGTCGAGCCCCTCGGAGATCCCGGTCCGGATGTGCTTGGCCTCCCGGACATGGCGCTGATGCTGACCGATGCGCTTGTCATCTTCGACCATCTCGAGCACACGATCACAATCCTCGCGAATGCCGACCTCGACGTCGCGGCGGACGCCGAGCGGGCACGTGAGGCGGCGGCCCACACGATTTTCGAAGTGCGCAGCTGTCTGGCGGGTCCGGTACCGCAACCTGCCGGGCTGCCCGGCCGAGGCGGAGCCGATACGGCCGGCGGGCTGGCAGGGAGCTCGGCCGGCGCCGAGGCAGGCGGGCGCGACGCTCCGCGTTTTGAGTCCAACATGAGCCGTGAGCGCTTCGAAGCGATGGTGGCGCGGATCGTCGAGTATGTCCACGCGGGGGATGCCTTCCAGGTGGTTCCCTCCCAGCGCTGGTCGGCTGAGGTGCCGGTGGAGGCTTTTTCCATATACAGAGGACTGCGCGCGGTCAATCCCAGTCCCTATATGTACTTCTTGGACTTTGGAGACTTCCAGGTCGCGGGCGCGAGCCCCGAGCCGCTGTTGACAGTCATGGGTCGGCGCGTATCGACACGGCCGATCGCCGGCACCCGCGCCCGCGGCGCCACTCCTGAGGAGGATCGCGAGATTGCGCGCGGGCTGCTCGAAGACGAGAAGGAGCGCTCCGAGCACGTGATGCTCGTGGATCTCGGTCGTAACGATCTCGGTCGCGTGTGCGAGTACGGCAGCGTGGTCGTGGATGAGCTGATGGAGATCGAGTCCTATAGCCACGTGATGCACATCGTCTCCTCCGTGTCGGGCACCCTGCGCGAGGATGTTGGCGCGATGGACGCGCTGCGCTCAGTGCTGCCGCCGGGAACGCTTTCGGGAGCGCCCAAGGTACGCGCGATGCAGATCATCGACGAGCTGGAGCCCGTCAAGCGCGGCGGCTACGGAGGGGCGATCGGCTATCTCAGCTACACGGGCGATCTCGACACGGCGATTCACATCCGCACGGTCGTTGTCAAGGACGGTATCGCGCACGTGCAGGCCGGCGGCGGCACCGTCGCAGATGCCAAGCCCGCATATGAGTATGAGGAGTCGGTCAACAAGACCAAGGCGGTGCTGCGCGCGGTCGAGCTCGCATGCGATCAACCGGATTGGGCGTGAGCATGCGGGTGCTCGTGATCGACAACTACGACTCGTTCACCTACAACCTCGTCCAGTACCTTGGTGAGCTGGGGGCCGAGGTGTGTGCTGTGCGCAACGACGCGGCAACGGTCGAGCAGCTGCTGCAGGACGGCTACGAGCGTTGCGTGATCTCACCGGGACCTTGCACTCCCAACGAGGCCGGCATCTCCGTGGAGGTGGCCCGGCTGATGCCCGAAGCGGACATCCCAACCCTGGGGGTGTGTCTGGGTCATCAGTCGATGGCACAGGCATTTGGAGGCACGGTCAAGCTGCACGCGCCCGTTCACGGCAAGGCCACCACGATCCAGCACGACGGGCGCACGATCTTCAAGGGTCTGTCCTCGCCGCTGAAGGTTGGGCGCTATCACTCGCTGATCGTCGATGAGCAGCTGCCCGATTGCCTGGAGGCGAGCGCGCACGGTGGCGGAGTGCTGATGGGTTTGCGCCATCGCGAGCTGCCGGCCGAGGGCGTTCAGTTTCACCCCGAGTCGGTTCTCACCGACGAGGGCAAGCATCTGCTAGCGAACTTCCTTGGGCTCGATTGGTCGCCTGTCGGCGGCCCGGCGACTGCGCCCGGAGTGCCCGAGGGTTCGCTCGAGAAGACCGCGTACTGATGCCGAATCCGATCCTCACGAACGCGATCGACGCGGTTGCCTCGCGGCGCGACCTTAGCGAACAGGAGGCCGCGGAGGTACTGGCGGAGATCATGCACGGCGAGGTCTCAGAGACCCAGATCGCGGCGTTCTTGATCGCGCTGCGAACGAAGGGGGAGACAGTCGATGAGCTCGCCGGGCTCGCTTCGACGATGCGGGAGCTGGCTGCGCATGTGCCGACCGAGCGCCGCGACCTGCTCGACACCGCCGGCACCGGCGGGGGGCGGCGTACGTTCAACGTGTCCACGACCGCGGCGCTCGTCGCGGCGGGTGCGGGTTGTGCAGTGGCAAAGCACGGCAACCGCTCGGCGACGAGCTCATCGGGATCGGCGGACCTGCTGGAGGCGCTGGGCGCGCGGATCGATCTCGGACCGAGGGGTGTTGCGGCGTGCATCGAGGAGGCTGGGTTCGGGTTCATGTTCGCCCCCACCCATCACCAGGCCACGCGCTTTGTGATCCCGGTCAGACGTGAGCTGGCGGTGCGCACCATCTTCAATCTGCTCGGCCCGCTCACCAACCCCGCCGGCGCGACACGCCAGTTGATCGGTGTCGCGGATGCGAGCTTTCTCGAGACGATCGCCGGAGCGCTTGCGCGGCTCGGCGTGCAGCGGGCACTGGTGGTCGCCGGCGAGGATGGACTCGATGAGGTCTCGAGCTCGGCGGCCACCCACGTGGTTGAGGTGGACGGCGAGCGGATCGTGCGCTACACGATCACCCCTCAGGCGATGGGCATCGAGCTGGCCGATCCGTCCGATCCGCTGCTCGGTGGTGGCTCGCCGGCTGAGAACGCACAGGTGACGCGTGCGGTGTTTGCCGGCGAGCAGAGTGCTCGCGCCGATCTCGTGCTCGTCAACGCGGGCGCTGCGATCTATGCGGCCGGCGCTGCCGAGAGCATCGCGGAGGGCGTTGAGGCCGCACGTGCGGCGATCGCTGCAGGCGCTGCGGGCGCCGCTCTCGAGCGGTATGTGGAGGCGAGTCGCAGGCACGCTCCAGCTGAGGTCGCGGGATGACTTCTGCCCAAGCTCACGGGTCGGTGGTGCCGAGCCGGCCCACGGTGCTGGAGCGCATCCTCTCCGAAACGCGCGCGGAGTTGGAGCGGCGCAAGCAGCGTGTGTCGCTGGAGGTGCTCCAGTCGCAGGCAGCGGCAGCCGACAATCGGGTCCTGCGGGAGGACGGGCGAGAGCAAGCCGTGGTTGTTGCCGATAGGACTCCGTCTGAGCGTCCGCGAGGTCACTTCCACGATGCGCTCGCACGTCCGGGGATTGGCGTGATCGCCGAGTTCAAGCGCCGCTCGCCCTCGGCGGGACGCTTGCGCGAAGAGCATGTCGACGTCGCGGAGGTTGTGGGCGCCTACGAGCAAGGCGGGGCGAGCGCGCTGTCGGTTCTCACCGAGGGCCCCAACTTTGAGGGTTCGCTCGACGATCTGTGCGCCGCTCGCACAGCATGCACGCTGCCGATCCTGCGCAAGGACTTCATCGTCGATCCCTACCAGCTGTATGAGGCGTGCGCGGCGGGCGCCGACGCGGTGTTGCTGATCGTGGCGGCGCTGGAGCAGCGCGAGCTTGCGGCGCTACACGAGCTTGCCGGTGCGCTTGGCCTGGATGTACTGGTCGAGGTGCACGATCGCCAGGAGCTGGCTCGTGCAGTCGAGCTTGGAGCGCGGTTGATCGGTGTCAACAACCGCGACCTGCGCGACTTCAGCGTGGATGTGCGGCGCACCTCCCAGCTGATGGATGAGATGCCCCCCGGCGCGACGGTCGTCTCAGAGTCGGGGATTGCGACACCGGTGCAGCTGCAGGAGCTGGAGCGTCAGGGGATCTCGGCGGTGCTTGTCGGTGAGTCGCTGATGCGCGCTTCCGATCCTGTGCAGGCCATCGTCGAATTGCTGGGCGGAGCCGCCGGCACTCCGCGTGTTCTCGGGAGCACGGTCAGGGATTCCGGTGGGGTGGGATGATCAGCCCCGAGCGCTGGTTCCAATCTTTTATAAAGTCGCATGGTCCTCTTTATTTTGCGTTGATCGCAGCACGTCATCCTGAGCATCCATGAAGCGTATGTTTGCCATCCCGTTCGTGGCCGCCCTGATCGGCGGTGGCATCGTCGTCGCGGTGATCGCCGCCACGACCGGGCTTGGCACGACGCAGAAGACGGTCACCGTGGTGCAGCAGTCCTCGCCGATCGCGCCCTCAAACGCCTCTCAGCAGAGCACGGGTCTGACGCCGCACCAGATCTACGAACGCGACGCTCCCGGAGTTGCGCTCGTGACCTCCACCATCGTCAAGCAGGTCGAATCGCCGTTCAGTCTCGGCGGCGAAAGCCAGGAGCAGGGCACGGCCACCGGTTCGGGCTTCGTGATCGACTCCAACGGCACGATCCTCACCAACTGGCATGTGGTCGAGAACGCGGTGAAGATCGAGGTCAGCTTCGAACACGGCAAGACCGTCGAAGCGAAAGTGGTCGGCAAGGACCCCTCCAACGACCTTGCGGTGCTGCGCATCCCCACCGAAGGTCTCACGATGCACACGCTCACGCTGGGGAGCTCCAGCAAGGCCCAGGTCGGCGATCCGGTGCTTGCGATCGGCAACCCGTTTGGCTATGACCGCACGCTCACGACCGGCGTGATCTCAGCGCTGCAGCGCCAGATCACCTCGCCCAACGGCTTCACGATCACAAACGTGCTGCAGACCGACGCGCCGATCAATCCCGGCAACTCGGGCGGGCCGCTGCTCAACGAGCAGGGCGAAGTGATCGGCATCAACTCGCAGATCGAGACCGGCGGCAGTGGCGACGGCAGCGTGGGGATCGGCTTTGCCGTCCCGATCGACACCGCCAAGTCAGAGCTCCCCGAACTGGAGAAAGGCGGCACCGTGCGTGGCGCGTATCTCGGTGTGAGCACGATCACGGTCGACGGCTCGCTGTCGGCGCTCAACCTGCCGGTGAAGAGCGGTGCGCTCGTGGAGTCGGTCGAAGCCGGCACGCCGGCCGCCAAGGCTGGTATCCGTGGCAGCAACCTCGAAGTGCAGACCCCGGCGGGCAAGGTGTCGATCGGCGGCGACATCGTCGTGAAGGTCGACGGCGAATCGATCGCGAGCTCGGAAGCGCTGGCGGGCGCGATTGAGGCAAAGAAGCCCGGCGACACTATCTCGATCGAAGTGGAGCGCGCCACCGGCAGCGGCGGCTATGAACGCAAGACGATCAAAGCGACGCTTACCGGCCGCCCCAACTCTGTGAAGAACCTCAATACGCCCGAAGGGTAGAGACAGGTCCTTTGGGGCCATCCCGTTGCGGTCGCCGCGGCAGGGCCTGCGGTGGCCCCAAGGCCGCGGGTATTTGGGCTCACCGCTACCGTTGGGAGCATGTCCGATCTCTCGACACAGGTAAAGATCTGCGGGATCACCCGCCTGGAGGACGCCGAGCTGGCCGTCGAGCTGGGGGCGTGGGCCGTTGGCATGGTGTTCTTCGGGCAGAGCCCGCGCAAGTGCTCGCTGGAGCAGGCGCAGCAGATCACAACCGCGTTGCGTCGCAAGGTGGAGCTGTGCGGCGTGTTCGTCAACGCCCACATGCAGGAGATCGTCGAGGTGAGCGAGCAGCTGGGCCTGACGCTGCTGCAGCTGCATGGCGAGGAGGGCCCCTCGTTTTGCGGTGAGGCAGCGCGGCGCACCGGGGCGCGTGTGATCAAGGCGCTGCAGGTGTCGGACATCGGCGATGTCCGCGACGCGTCCCGCTTTCACACCGATTTTCACCTGCTGGACACGCGCTCGGCGAAGCCCGGCCGCGAGGGGTTGCGCGGAGGCACGGGGGAGACGTTTGACTGGAAGCTGCTCGTGGGGCGGCGCTCGAAGACGCCGCTGATCCTCAGCGGCGGTCTTGGACCCGGCAACGTGGGCGAAGCGATTGAGCGTGTGCGCCCATATGCCCTCGACACGGCCAGCGGCACCGAGAGCGCGCCCGGACGCAAGGACCCCGCGAAGTTGCGCGACTTCTTCGCGGCTGTCGATCGCGCGGCATTCGGTTCGCCCGTCGAGCTCTCCCGTGAGCCTTCTGCCGAGCCCTCCGCCGAGGACGTGCCGCCTGTAGGCTCGCCCACGTGAGCACAATCGAGCACCGCTTTGGGCGCTATGGCGGCCAGTATGTTCCCGAGACGCTGATGCCGGCGCTGGCCGAGCTGGAGCAGGCGTGGATCCAGGCGCGCGGGGATCCCACCTATCGCGCCGAGCTCGACCTGCTGCTGCGCGATTTCGCCGGTCGTCCCACGCCGCTGTATCACGCCGAGCGTCTGTCTGAGCGTATTGGTCGTCCCGTCTATCTCAAGCGCGAGGACCTCAATCACACCGGTTCGCACAAGCTCAACAACGCGCTGGGCCAGGCGCTGCTGGCAAAGCGCATGGGCAAGCACAGGATCATCGCCGAGACCGGCGCGGGCCAACATGGCGTGGCGACTGCGACCGTATGTGCGCTGCTGGGTCTTGAGTGCGTGATCTACATGGGCTCAGAGGACACACGCCGTCAGGCGCCCAACGTGCAGCGGATGCGGTTGCTTGGTGCGCGCGTGCAGGCGGTCGATGCGGGGGCACGCACGCTGAAGGAGGCGACCTCTGCGGCAATTCGCGACTGGGTGACCAACGTGGACGATACGCATTACATAATCGGCTCGGTTGTCGGTCCGGCGCCCTACCCGGCACTGGTGCGCGACCTGCAGCGGGTGATCGGCGATGAGGCGCGCGCGCAGCTACTCGATCGCGAGCAACGCTTGCCGGCGCGCGTGATCGCGTGCGTCGGTGGGGGATCCAATGCGCTTGGCATCTTCACGGCGTTTCTCCCCGACGAGCAGGTGCGGCTGATCGGTGTCGAGGCCGGTGGCGATGGCATCGATACCGCTCGTCATGGTGCGCCCTTGACGGTGGGCGGCAGGGCCGGTGTGCTGCATGGTGCGCTGTCGGCGGTGATGCAGGATGAGGAGGGTCAGATCGTCGAGGCGCACTCGATCTCAGCGGGCCTTGACTATCCCGGAACGGGACCACAGCATGCGTTTCTGCGCGACAGCGGCCGGGCCAGCTATGAGGCGGTGACCGACAGGGACGCGCTGGCCGCGTTTCGCGTGCTCGCGCGTCTGGAGGGCATCATCCCGGCCCTGGAGACCGCCCACGCGCTTGCCTGGACGCTGGCCCAATCTGAGGGTGAGCTTGACCTCGTGTGCCTGTCCGGGCGCGGCGACAAGGATCTTGCCGAGGTGCTGGATGCGGGCTGATCTCGTTTTTGGGAGACAAGATTCGCCGGTGTCCTTGAGACTTCCATTGAGGCCGGTCGCGATTGCCGGCGCGGGCCAGCAGGCCCTTTTTGTCGGGAGGAGTCGGCGATGAGCGCCACCACGACGACCGGCGTCGATCGGATCGCGGCCGCGTTTGCCTCGAGTGGCAAGCGAGCCGCCCTGATGCCGTACCTGATGGGCGGTTTCCCGACGCTCGATCAGTCGGCGAAGATTGGTCAGGCGTGCGTGCAGGCGGGCGCCGATCTGCTCGAGCTGGGCGTGCCCTATTCCGACCCGCTCGCCGACGGGCCGGTTATCCACGACGCCGGCACGCGCGCGCTTGCGGCGGGAGCGAGCCTCACCGGCGTGCTGGAGGTCGCGCGGGCGCTTGCCCCGAGCGTTCCGGTCGTGCTGATGTGCTACGCCAACATGGTGTTTGCGCCAGGTGCCGAGGCGTTTGTCGAGCGTCTTTGGCAAACCGGGGCGAGCGGGTTGATCGTGCCAGACCTGCCGCTCGAGGAGGCGCCGCAGGTGCTCGCTGCGTGTGAGGAACATGGGCTTGCGCTCGTACCGCTCGTGGCGCCCACCACGCCGCCCGAGCGTCTTGCCAGGATCGGTGCGCGGGCGCGCGGCTTTCTCTATACGGTGTCGGTCGTCGGTACCACCGGCGAGCGTGCGGCGCTATCGGAGCGCTTTGCCGAGATCGTGGGCGGCGCGAAGGCGAGTACCACGGCTCCGGTTGCGCTTGGCTTTGGGATCTCAACCCCGGAGCAGGCCGTGCAAGCCGCGCAGGCGGGCGCCGATGGGGTGATCGTCGGCACGCGACTGGTGCGCGCCGCCGCCGAGTCTGAGGATCCAGCGGGTGCGGTCGGCGAGCTGGTCTCCGAACTCGCGATGGCACTGTCGCCATAGGCGGCGTCCTGCGCGCGCAGGCTGTTATAGGATTCGCCGCAATGGGACTGGTACTCACCGTAACCGCCGGGCTGATCATCTGGATCGTGCTGTGGGCGCTTGGCGCGAAGGGCTTCGATTCCTTCATGCTGGCCGCGCTCGCCACAGTTATCGGCGCGTCCGTGAAGATCCTCTCCGGCTACCTTCCGGGCCGTCGCGGCGACTCGGGACACTAGCCGTCGCGTGCACGCGCGCTGGCTGTGCCTCGCCGCTCTTGCCTTCGTGCCAGCTTTGGCCGGATGTGGCGGCGTCGGCAGCTCGACAGCCGCCGATAACGTCGGGGAGCAGCTGACCGTCTATTCGAGCCTGCCCTTGCAGGGTCCCGAGGCGGGCATCTCCCACCAGATCGAAGGCGGGGAGAAGCTGGCGCTCGCAAACGCGGATGGACATGTGGGGCGTTTCACCGTCAGCTACACCTCGCTTGACGATTCGAGCCTCACCACCGGCGAGTGGGAACCTGGGGCGACCGCCTCCAACGCCAAGGCTGCCGCGCAGGACCCGACAACGATCGCCTATCTCGGCGACTACAACTCGGGGGCCACGGCGGTGTCGCTGCCGCTCACCAACGCCGCCGGAATTCTGCAGGTCAGCCCCGCCAGCCCGTATGTGGGCCTGACCTCCTCACTGGATGCGGGCGAGGGCGAGCCCGAACGCTTCTATCTGTCGGGCAAGCGCACCTTCGGGCGCGTCGCTCCCGGCGATCCGGTTCAGGCCGCGGCGCAGGTGGCGCTGATGCGCAAGCTGGGCATCCACAAGCTGTATGTGGTGATCGACCAGGACCCGTTCGACACGCCGCTTGCGCAGATCGTTGCGGGCGACGCTGAACAAGCGGGGATCAAGGTACTGGAGCAGGACACGATCATCATCGGGCCCGGCTCGACCTTCACGGGCGAGGTCGCAAAGGTCGCCAAGAGCGGCGCCGAAGCGGTGTTCGTGAGCGCCACCGCGACGAGCGAAGCGGCGGAATTCTGGCGCGAACTGCACGCGGCGGCGCCACATCTGACGCTGCTCGCGTCGGCCACGATGCTCAACAGTGCGTTCACCGCGCACCTGGGGGCGGCCGAAAGCAGCACTTTCGTCGGCTCGCCGGTGCTCGCCCCGCACCTATACCCGGCCTCCGCACAGGCTGTACTCGCCGAGTACGACAAGCGCTTCGGCGCGGCCGGCGAACCATATGTGCTGTATGGCTATGAGGCGATGAGTGTGGTGCTTGCCTCGATTCGCGTCGCCGGCTCTGGCGGCGACGACCGTCAGGCGGTGATCGACAAGTTCTTCGCCACCCACGATCGCCATTCGGTGTTGGGCGTCTATTCGATCCGGTCCAGTGGCGAAACGACGCTGTCGGATTACGCGATCGATCGCGTCGTGAGCGGTGCGCCCGTGTTCTGGCACGCGTTCGACACGTCCGGCTGAGTACCCACGTCAGTCCGTGTCGAGTGCGGCGCGCAGCGCCGCATCGAGTTGTGGGTGGCGAAACCGGTATCCGAGTACCAGGGCCTTTGCCGGCAGCACGCGGGCGCCGCTGGTCACGATCTCGGCCATCTCGCCGTATAGGAGTCGCAGGGCCGCGCCCGGCACCGGCAGCAGCGAGGGACGGTGCAGCGCCCGGCCCAGCGCCTTTGAGAAATCGCGGTTGCGCTGCGGCTCGGGTGCCGTGGCGTTGATCGGCCCGTGCCAGTGCTCGTCGTCGATCGCGGCGAGCACGATCCCGACCACGTCCTCGACATGGATCCAGGAGACGAACTGGTGCCCGCCCGCCACGGGCCCGCCGATGCCGAGCTTGAAGGGCGGCAGCATCTTGCCGAGCGCTCCACCGCTGTGCTCCAGCACAACTCCTGTGCGTACCGATACGACGCGCAGCCCGCCTGCCTGCCTGCCTGCCTGCCCGCCTGCCTGCCCGCCTGCCTGCCCGCCTGCCTGCCCGCCTGCCTGTGCCCGCCAGGGTATGTCCGCCAGGGTATGCCCTTTAGGGTGCGCCCCAGGGGGTGTCCCCGCGATGGGGAGTGCCTCTGCCTCCAGTGCCTCGAGCTCCCAATCGCGGCAGGTGCGCGCGAGGAAACCGTCTCCCGCGGGCGCCTCCTCGTCGATCGGCTCGTCGCCGTGCGCGCCGTAGTAGCCGATCGCGGAGCTGCTCACCAGCGTTCGTGGACGCTCGGGCGCATCGAGCGCGGCGACTCCCCGCACGAGATGCTTGGTGCCACTGATGCGACTATCGCGGATCGCCTGCTTGGCGCTCGTGCTCCAGCGTTGGGCCACGTTCTCGCCGGCCAGGTGCACGATCGCGTCGCGTCCCGCGAGCGCGGCAGCAGGAGCGGGCTCGCCCAGTAGGTTCCAGCGCACGGTTTGAAGCGCCCCACGCGGATCGTCGCTGGAAGCAGACGCCGACGACGGATCCTCCAGCCGCTCACGTGCCCGGTCGGGATCGCGCGAGAGCACCGTCACCTCGTCCCCGCGTGCTCGCAATGACGCCACCAGCCGCGGGCCGATCAGTCCGGTCGCTCCGGTCACGGTTATTCGCACCGCTGTCAGCCTGCTCGCTGCTCGCCCATCCCTGTCAGCGTATCGCTGTGGGCATAACCGACCTCTTGACCGGCCAGCGCGTTGCCGCTCGCACGCGCCTGCTCGGCCACGGCGCTTGCCACGGCGGGGGCCACGTTGCGGTTGAACACCGAGGGGATGATGTAGTCCTCGCGCAGCTCGCGCTCGTCGACGATCGCCGCGATCGCCTGTGCGGCGGTCATCTTCATCTCCTCGGTGATCGCTTTCGCGCGCACGTCCAGCGCGCCGCGGAAGATCCCGGGAAAGCACAGCACGTTGTTGATCTGGTTGGGATAGTCCGAGCGACCGGTTGCCATGATCCGCACATACGGTGCGGCCTCCTCGGGAATCACCTCGGGGTTTGGATTGGCCATCGCGAACACCATCGCGTTCTCGTTCATCTTCGCGAGCGCCTCCACGGGCAGCGCACGCGCTCCGGAGAGGCCCACGAGCAGGTCTGCGCCCTCGATCGCATCGGCGGGCGCGCCGCTGCGATTCTCGCTGTTGGTTGACTCGGCATACCAGCGCTTGACCGAGTTCATGCTCCCGTCGAGGTAGTCCTCGCGCTGGGTCGACAGTACACCGCGCGAGTCGCAACCGATGATGTCGTGTACTCCGGCCTCGAGCAATATCTTCGTGACGGCCACGCCGGCCGCGCCGAGGCCGATCACGAGCACTTTCAGCTCGGGCAGATTGCGGCCGGTCAGCTTGACCGCGTTCAGCAATGCCGCCATCACCACCACCGCGGTGCCGTGCTGGTCGTCGTGGAACACGGGGATGTCGAGCTCCGCCTTCAGGCGCTCCTCGATCTCAAAGCAGCGCGGCGCGGAGATGTCCTCCAGGTTGATCCCCCCGAACGACGGTGCGATCAACCCCACGGCACGCACGATCTCATCGGTGTCCTTGGTGTCGAGGCAGATCGGGAACGCGTCGACGCCCGCGAACTCCTTGAACAGGCACGCCTTGCCCTCCATCACCGGCATCGCCGCCATCGGGCCGATGTCGCCGAGGCCGAGCACCGCGGTGCCGTCGCTGACCACTGCCACGGTGTTGCGCTTGATCGTGTACTGAAACGCCTTGTCGGGATCGTCCTTGATCGCGGTGCACACGCGCGCCACACCTGGGGTGTAGGCCATCGAGAGGTCGTCGCGCGTCTTCAGTGGGTGCTTGTTGTGCTGTTCGATCTTGCCGCCCACGTGCAGCAGGAACGTGCGGTCGGTCGTGTCGATCACCTCGACTCCGGCGAGCGATCCGATCGCCGAGAGGATCCTGCTCCAGTGCTCGCGATCAGAGGCGTCCACCACGATGTCGCGCACGCTATGGTCGGCGCCGGCCTCCACCAGGTCCACGGCGACCACCATTCCGCCCTGCTCGCCGATCATGTCGGTGACCTTGCCCAGCACGTTCTGCCCCTCGTCGATCTTGACGCGGATGGTCAGGCGATATTGCGCGCTGGGTGTAACGCTCACTGGCAAGAGGCTCCTCGAGTAGCCGACGCAACGGTCGGGCGGCCCGGCATGTTATTGCTTCGCGCCCATCGCCTCGCGCCGAACCCGCGGCACGGTCTGCATGTGCCTGGGCGTGGGTCGTTCCGTGGGCACGCACGCGGTGTAATCGAGGGATGAAGGACTCCCACGATGGTCCCTTAGACCAGCCGGCACGAACAGATCCTAAAGGTCCTAATAGAGTGCTCGGGGTGGAGCGCCGCCTGTTTCTGATCGACGGTCCCAGTCTCGTCTACCGGGCCTTCTACGCGTTGCCGGAGTCGATCGCAACCTCCACCGGCGAGCCGACCAACGCGATCTTCGGGTTCGCCTCGATGCTCGTGAAGATCGTCACCGATCACGGCGTGCAGCCGACGATGGTCGCATGGGACGCCGGTAGCTCCGGTCGCACCGAGCTGTTCGCCGACTACAAGGCGGGACGGCGCTCGCGTCCGGATCTGCTGAAGATGCAGTGGTCGGCGATGGATGAGCTCGTCGAGGCGTTTGGCTATCGCAACGTGAAGGTCGAGGGCTATGAGGCCGATGACGTGATCGCCTCGCTTACCGAGCAGGCGCGCAGGGCGGGCGTTCCGGTGACGATCGTCACGGGCGACCGCGACGTGTTCCAGCTGATCGACGAGCAGGGCCTCGTGCAGGTGATGGCCACCGCCCGCGGCATCACCGAGACCAAGCTGTACGACCACCAGGCGGTGATCGACCGCTACGGGTTGGCGCCCGAGCTGATCCCCGATTTCTACGGCCTGAAGGGCGACACCTCCGACAACATCCCCGGCATCCCCGGCATCGGCGAGAAGACCGCCAGCGAGCTGATCCAGAAGTTCGGATCGCTCGAGGGTGTGCTCTCCCACGTGCGCGACATCGGTGGTCCCAAGCGCAAGCAGAGCCTGATCGACCACGCCGAGGACGCGCGCATGTCAAAGCAGCTGGCGACCGTCCAGCGCGACCTACCGGTCGAGTTCGACCTCAAGAGCGAGGCGGCACGCGAACCCGACCGCTCGCGCCTGCGCGAGGTGTTTCGCCGCTGGGAGCTGCGCGACCCGCTGCGCCGCGTCGAAGAAGCGCTCGGCGAGGCCGAGCTGGCCAGAGCTGCCTCCTCCGATGAGGTCGTCCTTACCGGGCGCGTGCGCGAGGGCTCGGTGGACGACATCGCGGGCTTGAAGACGGCCAGCGGTACCCGGGCGCAGGAATTGTGTCTCGCTGTGCGTGCCGCCGAGGTGGAGGAGGGCGAGCTGTTTGCGCTCGGCTCGCCCTGGCGCTTTGCGATCACCCCAGACCCTCCCCCGGCGGGTGTGGCACAGGGCAAGAAGGCCGCTGCACGCGCCTCGCGTGCGGGAGTGCTGCTCGGCGACTGTGCCGATCCAGCGGAGGTCGTGCGGGCTTGCGATGAGCAGGCGGTGGTCGCCCACGACGCCAAGGCGCTCGGCGCCGTGCCCTCGCGGCTCGTGCACGACACGATGCTCGGCGCCTACCTGCTGGAGCCCGCGCGACGCGGCTATCCCTTTGCGGAGCTGTGCGAAGAGCGCGGACTCACCGCCGAGGTCGAGGACCCGTTGGCCGGCGAGGCGTTGCTGTTGAGCGCGCTCGCGGCGTGGCAGCGTGAGCAGATCTCAGGTCGTGGGCTTCAGGGCGTGATGTGCGACATCGAGCTTCCACTTGTCGCGGTGCTGCGTGAGATGGAGCTGCTCGGCGTGCGCCTCAACCTGGAGTGTCTGCAGGAGATAACGGGGCGTGTGCGCGAGGAGATCACGGGCCTCGAGCAACGCATCTACGAGCTCGCTGAGGAGGAGTTCACGATCGGCTCGCCCCAACAGCTCGGGGAGATCCTGTTCGTCAAGCTCGGTCTCTCGCGCAAGCGCCGCGGCAAGACCGGTTTCTCCACCGACGCGCGCGTGTTGCAGGCGATTCGCGAGGAGCACGAGATCGTGCCTCACGTCGAGCGCTGGCGCGAGCTCTCGACCTTGATAAAGACATATCTGGACGTGCTGCCCGAGCAGGTGGACGAGCGCTCGCGCATCCACACCACGTTCCTGCAGGCCGGGGCTCAGACGGGGCGCCTGGCCTCCACCAACCCGAACATGCAGAACGTCCCGATCCGCACGCCCCTGGGTCGCGAGATCAGGGGCTGCTTCGAGGCCGAGCCGGGACATTTGCTGATCTCGGTCGACTATTCGCAGATCGAGCTGCGCGTGCTGGCGCACATCGCCCAGGAGCCGGTCCTGGTCGAGATCTTCAAGCGCGAGGAGGACGTGCACACGGCGACGGCCTCGCAGGTGTTTCAGGTCGAGCCTGAGCAGATCGACCCGGGCATGCGCTCGAAGGCGAAGATGATCAACTACGGGATCGTCTACGGGCTCTCCGACTATGGCCTGGCCGACCGCCTCAACATTCCCCTGGAGGAGGCCAAAGCGTTCATCGACGCCTACCTGGAGCGCTTCCCGCGCGTGGCGGCCTTCATCGCCGAGACGATCGAGTCGGCCAAGCAGGAGGGCCATGTCAAGACCCTGTGGGGCCGCCGTCGCCAGATCCCCGAGTTGCAGGCTCGCAACTACCAGGTGCGCACGCTCGGCGAGCGCCTGGCCGTCAACACCGTGATCCAGGGCACGGCGGCCGACATCATCAAGCTCGCGATGGTGCGCTGCCACGCGGCGCTGCGCGAGGGCGAGTTCGCCACTCGCCTGATCCTCACGATCCACGACGAGCTGCTGTTCGAAGGACCTCCAGCCGAGATCGACGCTGCGCGTGTGCTGATCGAGGAGGAGATGGTCGGCGTGTGGGAGCACTCTCCGCCGCTTGCCGTGGACGTGGGGGTCGGGCGCAACTGGCTGGAGGCCAAGTGAGTCGCCTGCTGGCCGTCGCGCTGGTGGCGGTGGCAGGTGTGCTGGTCGGCGCGCAGCCGGCGGTCAACGCGCGTCTCGGCCGGACTGTGGGCGCGGTTCCCGCGGCAGCCTTCTCGTTCACGGTCGGCACGGTCGCGCTGCTTTTGATCGTCTCATTCACCAGCGAAGGATTCGGTAGCCTGGCCAACGTCGGCAGGGCGCCCTGGTGGGCGTTCGTCGGCGGGCTCCTCGGCGCGGTGTATGTGACCGTTGCGATCCTCACCGTGCGCACGCTCGGGGTGTCGAGCCTCACCGCGATCGTGATTTCCGGTCAGCTCCTCGCGGCCGTCCTAATCGACCGCTTTGGCCTGCTGGGGATCGCCAAGCAGCCGATTGACGCCACGCGCATCCTCGGGCTCGTACTGCTCGTGGCGGGCGTCGTGCTGGTCGTGCGGCGGTAGGACTCGGTACCGCGGCTCGGGGATCTTCGGTGAGGGTCGCTTAGGCGGTCGCGAGCGGCATCCGGAGATTGGCGGGCTCATCGTCCACGGCCGCGCGTGGACCCTCCATGCGCGCGCAAACAGCCCCTTCGTTAAAGCCCACGGAGGGCAGCTGGAAGGCCGCGTTGAAGCGCGAGCGCAGGTTCTCCACGGCGATCAGGTTGACGAGCTCGACCAGTTCGGCGTCGTCGAAACGCGAGCGTAGCTTGGCGAACAGCTCGTCGCTGACCTGCACCGGCGTCAAGGTCATGCCAACAGCCAGGTCGAGCACCAGCCGCTCGCTCTCATCGAAGTGCGGGCTCTCGCGATAGCGGTAGAGGTCGCCTATCTGCTGTTGGCTGACGCCCCAAGCCAACGCTTGCTGGGAGCCGATGTCTTGGCACATCTCGCAGCCCTGCATCACTGCGGACTTGAGCTGCACCAGCCCGCGCAGGTGGGCATCGACGCGCGGTTTACGGGCCACCGCGCTCTCAAACAGCCCGTAGCCGACGAGCAGCGAGGTGCGATGCGCGCGCACTGGAATGTCGGGCGTGAGCTCGCGCTTGCCGGTCATGCGCCCGAGCTCGCGGCGGACCATGCGGTAGATGACTCGCACGAGCGGATTGGCTTTGTTGGCGGGAACGCCTTCGATCCTGCTCATCTCTGGCTCCTTCGGTCGTCGATCATGCAGCGTCTGGTCTGGTCTGGTCTGGTCTGGTCTGTTCCGGTCTGGTCTGGTCTGGTCTGGTCTGGTCTGTTCCGGTCTGGTCTGGTCTGGTCTGGTCTGTTCCGGTCTGGTCTGGTCTGGTCTGTTCCGGTCTGGTCTGGTCTGGCTGGTCTGGTCTGGTCTGGTATGGCTGGTCCTACCACGATATGGTGATTGTGGTGCCCCGTAAAGGACCACTTTGACACTCAATATGGGAACCAATTCCGGTCCGGAGTTGCTGCTGGCGCTCGACCGCGAGGCGCGTCGTCCGTTGCGGGCTCAGCTCGAGGAGGGACTTCGAGACGCCGTGCGCTCTGGGCGTTTGCCGGCCCGCGCCAGGCTTCCAGCGACGCGTGTGCTGGCGTCCGACCTCGGGGTCTCGCGTCGGCTGGTGGTTGACGCCTACGCGCAACTGCTGGCCGAGGGCTATCTGCTCGCGCGACCCGGCGCCGGCACATTTGTCGCCGAGACTGCGGACGTGCCGCCGCAGTCGACGATCGAGCCTGTTCAGGGCGTACCCGCCTTTGACTTCTTCCCTGGATACCCCGACTTGGCCACGTTCCCCAGGAGCGCATGGCTGCGCGCAATGCGCGAAGTGCTGCGCGAGGCCCCAGACCGGGCCTTCGGCTATCCCGACCCGCGCGGCACGCCCGAGTTGCGTTCGACGATCGCCGAGCATTTGCGCCGTGTCCGCGGCGTGGCCGCCGATCCCCGATCGATCGTCGTCTGCTCAGGCGCGGCACAGGGCTTCGCGCTGCTCGCTCGAGCCCTCGGAGCGCCCCGCATCGCGGTTGAGGATCCTGGCCTGCCGCCGCATCGTGCGATCCTCGCCGCCCACGGAGCGTCGCTCGTGGCGCTCCCGGTTGACGACGAGGGGGCTCGCGTGAGCGAGTTGGCCCTGCCTGCCTGCGCCGATGGGCGCATCGACGCGGTGCTGGTGACGCCCGCGCATCAGTCGCCGACAGGGGTGGCGCTCTCGCCGTCGCGCCGCACCGCGCTGCTGAGCTGGGCGGGCGAAACGGAAGGCGTGATCGTTGAGGACGACTATGACGCCGAGTATCGCTACGACCACCCGCCGCTGGCCGCGATGCAAGGGCTGGCCCCTGACCGCGTGGTGTACATGGGCACGGTCAGCAAGACGCTCGCTCCCGCTCTACGCCTGGGGTGGCTGGTGCTCCCCGCGCGCCTGCTCGACGCCGTGGTCGGGGCCAAGGCGCTGGCCGACGGCGGCTGCCCGACGCTGGACCAGCTCGCGCTGGCCCGGCTAATGGAGAGTGGCGCCTACGATCGGCACATGCGTGTAGCTCGCCGGCGCTACCGCGCGCGACGGGACGCGCTGGTGTTGGCGCTGGCACGTCACCTCCCGCGCGCTCGTGTCACCGGCCTCGCCGCCGGGCTGCACGCGATCGTGCGGCTCGACCGTGCCGTCGATGGGCTGGAGATCGTCAGCTCCGCACGCAGCCACTCGGTGGGTGTATATCCGCTTGGCTATGCCTACATGCGGGTGAGGCCGGTCGACGACGGACTGATCCTCGGGTACGCCAACCTCGCTGAGCCGGCGATTGAGGAGGGCATCCGACGGTTGGCGCAAGCTCTGGAGGAGACCTCGCGCTGAGGCGGTCTGCGACTTCGCGCTGAGGGCGGTCTGCGACGGTTGGCGCGGATCCCGCAGGGGACTTCGCGTTGAGCGAGGCGCTCAGGCCGGCGCCGCTATGCGCACAGGTATGCCAGTCTGACGCGGCCCTGTGCCCGCGAACGACGGCGGGGCGATCTCCAGGTAATGGTTGAACGCCCACGCGCACACGCGCTGCGAGGCAAGCGTACGCGCCAGCGCGGTGATAGCCGGAGTCGGGGTGAGCTGTCCGACGGCGCGCTGGGTGTTCAGCAGCCAGCGATACTTGCGCTCGTGTGAGTCGGAGAACGCACCGTAGCGTGCGAGCGCGTGCTCGCACGTCGCGTGACCTTCGAGCACCGGACGCAGCTCGCGGGCGCACGCGATCGCGAAGTAGAACGCCGTGCGGATTCCCTCTGCGGTAAGCGGTAGGCAGTGTCCGGCCGAATCGCCCACGAAGAACACTCCGTCCTCGATCGCGGGTCGCAGTTGGTGGGGGATCCAATTGCCCTGATAGCCGTCGGGCGGCAACCCCAGGTCATCAGCGAGACGCACGGTCGGCTCCTTGACGTGGTGAGCCGGCCAGAACGAGCCGACGCCCACACGCAGCTCGTCGCTGGCGGGAAAACTCCAGGCGTAGCCAGCCCGTATGTACTGCGGGTCAATCCACAGCTCCAGCTCCTCGCCGGCGCCATCCGGATGGACCTCGAGACCCCGTGAGAGGCGTGCGTTGGGAGGCTGGATCGGAGTGCCGTTGGACAGCACACGCCGCCAACCAAGCGCGTCGACGATCAGGGGTGCCCTGAGGTCGCCGCGGTCCGTGTGCACGGTATATCCGTCGCGCCCGCTCACCGTCGCCGTCTCGAACTCAATGTCGCTCGAAGCGCCCTGGCTCCACAGCAGTGCGCACAGCTCGCGGTAGTCAAACGTCGAGAACGTCCACGGCAGCTGCCAGCGCGCTGTCGTCCAAGGCGTGTGCACCACAAGCTCGCCAAAGGTCTGGCGCAGCGACCCCCGCAGCTCCATTGCATCAAGCCAGCATGTCGGGATGCCGCACGCCGAGGTCTGGCGCTCGCCGATCTCATAGCGATCGATCACCAGCACGCGCGCTCCCGTCCCCGATAGCTCGCGCGCCAGCGCCAAACCGGCAAACGACGCGCCACACACGAGCACGTCGCAATCGCGCCGCAGCTCGGTGCGCTCCGCTCCGCGCTTGGTCGCTCTAACCGGCATACGACCGCCAATGATATGTACCCCACCAATTCCCATGGACTCCGTGCTGTCAGGCGCGGGGTCTCTGCCCCGGGCCGCGTCCCTGCGCTAGGCTTCGACCGGTGCAAACACTCATAGAGAATCCCCAGGCCCATGTGGTCGAGGGGTCAAACGGACTGCTGCTCGAAATCGACGGGCAGATAGTCCCCAACTACGACGCCACGATGCAGCCCTTCGAGGAGGGCGAGGTCGTGACGGGCAATGTCGTGCGCATCGACAAGGACGAGGTGCTGGTCGACATCGGCTACAAGTCCGAGGGGGTCATTCCCGCCGGCGAGCTGTCGATCCGCAAGTCGGTCGATCCGCGTGAGGAGGTGTCGCTCGGCGAGGAGGTCGACGCGATGGTCCTCACCAAGGAGGACCAGGACGGACGCCTCATCATGTCCAAGAAGCGCGCCCGCTTCGAGAAGGCGTGGCGCCGCATCGAGGCCGCCGCCGAGTCGGGCGAGCCGGTGATCGGCTCGGTCATCGAGGTCGTCAAGGGCGGCCTGATCATCGACCTCGGGGTGCGCGGCTTCCTGCCCGCCTCGCTGGTTGACATCCGCCGCGTTCCGAACCTCGACGAGTACCTCGGCACGCAGATCGAGACGAAGGTGATCGAGCTCAACCGCTCGCGCAACAACGTGGTGCTCTCGCGCCGCGCGGTGCTCGAGGAGGAGCGCAAGGAGGTGCGCCAGCAGATCCTCGACCGTCTGCAGCCCGGCCTTGTCGTGGAGGGCCAGATCTCCAACATCGTTGACTTCGGCGCGTTCGTGGACCTCGACGGGATCGACGGGCTGATCCACATCTCAGAGCTTTCGTGGTCGCACGTGAACCATCCGAGCGAGATCCTCAACATCGGCGACACCGTGCAGGTGAAGGTGCTCGACATCGACCGCGACCGCCAGCGCATCTCCCTCGGCCTCAAGCAGACTCAGGAAGACCCATGGCAGCGGATCGTGGACACCTACAACGTCAACGACGAGCTTGCGGGCAAGGTCACAAAGGTCGTCACGTTCGGCGCGTTTGTGGAGGTACTCGATGGCGTCGAGGGGCTCGTGCACATCTCAGAGCTCGCCGGCCACCATGTCGAGAGCCCGCGCGAGATCGTGCATCCGGGCGATGAGATTCGCGTGAAGATCCTCGAGATCGACTCCGAGCGCAGGCGCCTGTCGCTGTCGGCCAAGCGCGTGGAGGATCAGATCCTGCCGCTGCCCCGTCCCGATGCGCCTGCCGCATCGCCCGCTGAGCCTGAGGCCGTGGCTGAGGAGCAGGTGGTGCTCGAGGATTCGCTCGACGTGGCAGTGGGCGAGGACGCCGGCGAGCTTGCCGCCGATCAGGCTGCCGCCGAGGCCGTTGCGCAAGCGCCCGCAGTTGAGGCGCCCGCCGCCGTTGAGCCCGCAGTCGAGGAGCCAACCGCCGTTGAGCCCGCAGTCGAGGCGCCCGCCGTCGAGAAGCCAGCCGCCGTTGAGCAGGCAGTCGAGGAGCCCGTGGTCGCGGAGATTGCGACACCGGCGGCTGCAGTCGTGGAGGAGTCCGTGGAGGAGCAGCCTGCCGCGGATGAGCCCACAACGGAGGCTCCGGCCACCGAGGCAGCCGAGCAGGATCCTGTCGCAGAGGCCGCATCCGAGGAGCCGGCCGCCGAGGCGGATCAGCCCGCGGACGAGCAGTCCGCCGGCGAGCAGACACAAGACTGAGGAGGGTCCGAGCGCCGGTGCAGCCCGTGGCGCCATTCGTGGGGCTCACTGGCGGTATGGGGGCAGGCAAGTCAACCGCCCTGGCGGCGCTGCGAGGGCTCGGGGCGCAGGTGCTCTCGACCGATGCGGTCGTGCACGAGTTGTACGGCGACAAACGGGTACTGGATGCGATTGTGGAGCGTTGGGGCTCAGAGGTCGCACCGGACGGGGTTGTCGATCGATCGGCGGTTGCCGCGAAGGCGTTCGCGGGCGGGGAGGAGGACCGTGGATGGCTCGAGAGCCTCCTGTGGCCGCTCGTCGGCGCGCGTATCGCCGCGTGGTTGGAGTCCGTGCGCGCGCTGCGGCCTCCCCCGAGGGCTGCTGTGGTGGAGGTGCCGCTGCTGTTCGAGGCAGGCATGGAGGGTGGCTTTGACGCGACTATCGCCGTAATCGCGCAGGAGGAAGCGCGCGCTCAGAGGGCTGCCGGGCGTGGCCACGCGCTCGTCGACGAGCGCGTGGCGCGTCAGCTCTCCCAGGAGGAGAAGGCGCGGCGCGCAACCTTTGTCGTGCACAACGACGGCAGCGAAGCCGACTTGCGGCGCGAGTTGGCCGACGTGCTTGGCAAGCTATCGGGATGAATGCGCAACGGTCTCCGGCGGCCGCTCGCGGCCGGAGTGGCCGCGCCCTCTTCGCGTCGAGCCGGCGCGCGCGCGGGCACGGTCCGTTTGCGCGTGGCGCACGCGGGCTCGTGAAGGCGCTCATTGCTTTTGTAATCGTGGTTGCGCTCGCGGTGGTGCTGGTGGCGCGCATCGAGCACGCGCTCCCCGGTGAGAGCCTGCCGCTCAGCGACGTTGCGGTAATTCGCGAACAGGCGAGCGAAAAGCATCTCGACCCCGCGCTGATCGCGGCGGTGATCTACGCGGAGACGAAGTTCGAACCGCGCACCTCCTCGGCGGGAGCGTTGGGGCTCATGCAGTTGTTGCCCACAACCGCCGAATACATCGCGCATCTGTCAGGCGGAGTGCGGTTCACCACCAGCGACCTCGCCACGCCGAAGGTGAACGTGGCGTACGGCAGCTGGTATCTGCGCTACCTGCTCGACCATTACGGAGGCAACGAGTTGGAGGCGGTGGCCGCGTACAACGGCGGTCTGTCGAACGTCGACGGGTGGGTGGCGGCGGCAAAACAACAAGGACACAGCCTGACCGTGGCTGAAATCCCCTTTCCCGAGACGCGCGCGTACGTCGAACGGGTGATGCGGGTGCAGAAGGAATACCGCAGGCTGTATCCGCGCCAGCTCGGGCTAACGTAGAGCGCGATGCCACCGTTCAAGCTCGATCCTGCGTTTGTCCCCACGGCCGACCAGCCGAAGGCGATCGAAGCCCTGGCCGAGGGTGTGCGTGCGAACGAACGTTTTCAGACGCTGCTGGGGGCAACCGGCACAGGCAAGACGATGACGATGGCCGGCGTGATCGCCGAGGTGCAGAAGCCCTCGCTGGTGATAGCCCACAACAAGACGCTGGCCGCGCAGCTGTGCAACGAGTTCCGCACGTTCTTCCCTGAGAACGCGGTCGAGTATTTCGTGTCCTACTACGACTACTACCAGCCTGAGGCCTACGTTCCCAGCCGCGACCTCTACATCGAGAAGGACTCCGCGATCAACCAGGAGGTGGATCGTCTCAGACATGCCGCCACCGCCGCGGTATTTGCGCGACGCGACGTGATCGTGGTGGCGTCGGTGTCGTGCATCTACGGTCTTGGCTCGCCCGAGACGTATGAGATGAACATGCAGATATTGCGTCGCGGCGAGGAGATCGACCGCGACAAGCTGCTGCGCAAGCTCGTGTCCATTCAATACACCCGCAACGACACCGTGCTGTCTCGCGGTAGCTTCAGGGTGAAGGGGGAGACGCTCGAGGTGTTCCCGGCATACGCCGAGACGGCGTTCCGTGCGACGTTGTTCGGCGACGAAGTCGAGCGCCTGCAGCACTTCGACCCGCTCACCGGAGAGTTGATCGCCGACGATCTGGAGCACGTGGCGATCTGGCCTGCGACGCACTACAACGTCAAGGAGGGCACGATTGAGGATGGAGTGGCGGCGATCGGCAAGGAATTGAACGAGCGCTGCGAGCAGCTGGAGGCCGACGGCAAGCAGCTGGAGTCCCACCGTTTGCGCCAGCGCACCCAGTACGACATGGAGATGCTGCGCGAGATGGGCTTCTGCTCGGGGATCGAGAACTACTCGCGCATCCTCGACGGACGCAAGCCGGGCGAGCGGCCGTACTGCCTGATCGACTATTTCCCCAAGGATTTCGTGTGCTTCATCGACGAGTCCCACCAGACGGTGCCGCAGATCGGGGGCATGTTCGAGGGCGACCGCTCGCGCAAGAGCACGCTCGTGGACTACGGCTTCAGGTTGCCGAGCGCGATGGACAACCGCCCGCAGACCTTCGACGAGTTCCTCTCGATCACCCCGCAGCTCGTGTTCGTGTCGGCGACGCCCGGAGAATACGAGCGCACACGCTCGCAGCGAACCGTGGAGCAGATCGTGAGGCCCACCGGGGTGGTGGACCCCGAGATCGACGTGCGCGAGACGAAGAACCAGATCGACGATCTGATGAACGAAATCCGCAAGCGGGTGGACGTGGACGAGCGCGTGCTCGTGACGACGCTCACGAAGAAGATGAGCGAGGACCTCTCGCAGTATCTAATCGAGATGGGCTTCAAGGTGCGCTATTTGCACTCGGAGATCGACACGCTGGAGCGCATCCAGATCATCCGCGACCTGCGGCTCGGGGAATACGACGTGCTCGTGGGCGTGAACCTGCTGCGCGAGGGACTCGACCTGCCCGAGGTGTCGCTGGTCGCGATCCTCGACGCCGACAAGGAGGGTTTCCTGCGCGGGGAGACATCGCTGATCCAGACGATCGGCCGCGCGGCGCGCAACGTGAAGGGGAAGGTGTTGATGTACGCCGACAAGGAGACGAAGGCGATGAAGGCCGCGATCGAGGAGACCGACCGGCGCCGCGAAATTCAGCTCGCCTACAACGAGGAGCACGGGATCACCGCGTCGAGCATCGTGAAGGGGATCTCCGACATCGCCGAGTTCCTACAGGCCGAGTCGAAGGTGCCGAAGGGTCGCAGGCGCTCGAAGGCGGCGCGCGCGAAGGCGAAGGAGATGCCACAACACGAGCTGGAGCGGATGGTGGTGGAGCTCGAGGAGGAGATGATCGCCGCTGCCGACGACCTACGTTTCGAGTACGCCGCGCAGCTGCGCGACGAGATCAGGGAGCTGCGCCGCGAGCTGAGGGATGTCCACGCCAGCGAGGGGCCGGCCACGGATGCGCAGACAAGCGAGACCCCGGCGGGCGAGGTCGCATAGGATGATGTGCCGTGGAGCTTGACCGTCAGCAGATCGAGAGGCGCGACTTCCCGATCGCGCGCCGTGGGTATGACCCGGCGACCGTGGACGCTCACCTGCGCGCGCTTTCGGCCGAGGTGCAGGAGCTCCAGCACGAGGCCGAGCACCGTGGCCAGGAGTCGCTCGCCTCGGTTGCCGGCACGCAGGTGCAGGGCATCCTCGAGGCGGCGCAGGCCACCGCGGAGACGATCGAGCGCGAGGCCGCCCAGGACGCACAGCGGGTACGCGAGGCAGCCGACGCCGACGCGCGGCGGACCCGTGAGGAGACGATCGCGCGTGCCCGCGAGCACGTGGCGGCGGTCTCCCAAGCCACCGAGGTGCTACTCGCCCGGGTCGGCTCGATCGACGAGGAGACACGAACGTTGGTGGAGAGCCTGCGCGCTGGTGCCGGCCGTCTTGCCGGCGATCTCACGACGGTCGAGACTGAGATGGAGGCGCTGTATTACGCAGCTGCGGGACGCGCCTCGAGCAGTGGGGGTGGCGTGGCCGCAGGCGGGCCGCCCGCAGAGGCGGATCTCGGCGAGAGCGGCGTCAGCCTGCTCCAACCGGTCGCGGCGCCGGCTGAGGCGTTCGTCGGATCTCGCGCCGAACCGGACGTCGAGTTGGCGGCTCAGTCCTACGTGGACGCGGCTACAGGGCCAGAGCCGCTCGCAGGCGAGTCGCCGGCGCACGAGCAGCCGCTGTTCGCCAATGATGCGCCCAGCGAGCCGGCGGCGCCCGCAGGAGACCTGGATGGTGCGCGCCTGGTGGCGCTCAACATGGCACTAAACGGCGATTCGCGCCAGGACACGGGGCGCTATCTGGCGGAGAATTTCCAGATCGCCGAGCCCGAGCGGTTGCTGGACGAGGTCTACGCGGTTATCGAAGGGTAGGACAGGTCTAGTCGCGTGTGCCTTGGTGCTGCCGCAGCTCGGTTGCGTGACCGCCATTCCTACAGAGCAGCGTCAGAACCTACTGCGCTAGTACTTGCCGGAGATCAGGTTCCAGGCGCGGTGCAGCTTGTCGGAGACGCCGGGAGCGCCCTCCGCCGGGTCGTCCTTCATAACTCCGGGATTCTCGGTCGGCTCGGGCAAGTGGCTGCAGGCGGCGGCATCGAGCTTGAGCGTGACCGCGTGCTCGTGGATCGCCTCGACGTCGTCGGCGTCTGCGAAGCGGTGCCGGTCGTGACCCTCGGGCTCGGCGATCACGATCCCGTCGAAGACGTCCTCCTCGGGGACGCTGAGCACGTGCGTGACCTCGCCGATCTGCTCTCCCTCGCTGCTGTAGACAGGAGTGCCGGGGTCCAGCACCTCGTAGGAGATTGGTTGGCCGGGGTCGTCCATTGGGCCCAGCATATCGTCCTGCGGGGATGACATCACGACTGCGGCAATCAGCCGGCTATTCTCCGAGTCCCTTCAGCGCCGTCCAGGAGCTCTTGGCTGTTTTGACGTTGGTTTCTGAGACGAGTAGATAGCGCCAGGTATCAGTGACTTTCTCCTCCGCATTGACGTGTTGTACCCAACGGATCGCGGCCTCGCGCTTGCCCTGAACTTCCGCGGAGGACATATCCTTGTCGCTCTTGACCTCGATGATCCAATGGACATCGTCGGTGTCAACTGCTATGAAGTCCGGGTTGTACTCGCGTCCGGATCCGTGCCAGAGAATCGGAAGGTCGTTCCGCTGAAGGCGTATCCAGTAGGCGATATCTTTGGCGGCGTTGAGGACGTTGGCGAGATCGCGCTCGGGTGAGCTGTCGAACCAGTCTTGGGCATAGATCGATTTCGTGTACTTGTAGCCAACTCGGGGCTGGAACTTGCCAAGACGGTCTTCGGTGGTCGTGGCTCGAGCGATCCGTATGGGCGCGAGCGTGACGATATCGACGACGTGTTTGATGTCTGGCTTGCCGGCGTAGTGGCGCTGCTCCTTGGTGATTAGGTCGATGAAGCCGGCGGCGACACGGTCCATGTATGCGCTCAAGACCTCCGTTGCCTTGTCTCCGAGGCCTTCGACAAAGGCATCTAGCAACGGCGTAAGTGCCCTTGCCTCTTGTTGACGGGCAGGTACTGGCGCGGAGTCCATGACACGAATTCGCAGCTGATGGAGTGCATCCTCGAGGGGCAACAGCGAGATTTGCGATACGACTTTGTCGACTGCCTCGGCGGTAACCATCTCGGTGCGACGTAGGCCGTCTGGGCCGACCACTGTGCGCGCGGATAGCCGAACGCGACGCAACTCCCCGACGGGGTCTGCCCGAAGACGTTCGCCTAGTTCGCGGAATGGTCGGTGGTCCACGATGTCGGCCAACGAGAAAGGCACCCTTATCGAGCTCATCTTCAGAAGCGGTACGCGGAGCGGCGTGAAGTCCTTGCGCGGGTGGAGTTCTTGCTGGAGCTTGAACTGTTCAGCTGCCTTTGCTGTGTGATCCTCGACGCTAGCTATGACCGGCGCGGCAGCGCCGGCTGCGATGACAGTCGTCGTACCGTCCGTCGAGACGACGAGCGGTGCGCTGACGGCCGTAGTCTCAGTCGTTGGGACTTGTTGGCCCTGGGCGTTGGTTTGAATGGCTGTCTCTACGCGATAGTCGACAAACCGCTCATTGAGCGCACCAGCCTTTGCCAGCAACTGCTCGTAGCGCTCGTGGCCGAGTACCTCCAGGGTGTCGAGGATCTCGACGTCGGTGTAGGCACCGAACGGAAGACGCAGCCCACGTCCGAGTGTCTGCTCGGTGAGGATTGTGGAGACTGACGCTCTCATCGAGGCGAGCACATAAACGTTGCGGACATCCCAGCCCTCCTTCAACATCCCCACGCTGATCACGATACGGAAGGGACTGTCGGCGCGCTCGAGGTTAGCGAGGTCCTCGATCGCCTTCTCGGGGCTATCGCTCGTGACTGTGAGGACACGGTCGGCGTAGCGACCACCGGCGAATGACGGTTGTTGGATGAGCTCTTCGAGCTCTTCTGCCTCCTTGATGGTCTGAGCGATCACCAGCATTACGGGAACTACCGGCGACTTGCCCGTCTGCATGCAATACCGCTCGATGGCCTGTTCCTTGAGCTCGATCAGCGCAACCCCGTCCAAGAGCTTCGTCAAGGGATCGGCGAGGTCGTCCTTGCGCCCGACGATCACAGGCGTCTTCACGTTGCGATCGGCGATCGCCTGCGCGAGCGGGTAGCGGTAGATGATCTGCTCTTGCGGTGTCTTTGAATGTGGGGTTGCTGTAAGACCCACCAGCAGATATGGATCGAGATCACGGACGGCCTTGGAGAATGCCGCGCTGTAATAGGTGTGATGCTCGTCGGCGAACACTACGAGGTCTCTGGACTCCTCTAGGCGAGCATAGAACGCGGCGCCTAGGCCTCCTGGAACTCGTGGGTCCTCTTGCCGATCTTTGTGCTTGGCTTCGTCAACGCTTGAACGGTGAACACAAATAGCTTGACCTGTTCGGGGTCGTCCATAGCTGCCCGCATTGCTGGGCTCGCGAAGTTCTCAGAAGTGATGACAACCGGTGCTACGTCCATACCACCGAGCAGACTGCGCTCGCTGCCGGCGGTGAAGTTTTCCACGGTCTTTTTGAGGATTGTGCGTCCGGGCGTGACAACGGCGAAGTTGCGTACTCCCTCCGCCGAGAAGTACTCGAGCGTCGCGGCGAGAACGTATGTCTTACCGGCGCCGGTGGCGCTGTCGATCACGCACTCGTAAGGTGCCGGTTTGCTTTCGATGTCGAAGTGACGGTGCGTGCACCAGGCGATCGCTTCGAGTGCTTCGCGGTTGGGTAGTCGCAGGTCAAGCGTAGAGGTGATGTCCTCTATGCGATCGTCGTCAACTGCGCTCATAGCGTCTCGATTGGGGCCTCTGGAACTTCATCGGTAGCAGGAACGCTACCGTTGGTCTCGGGCGGCATATCAGTTGTCGGCATGACCCAGTGACTTTGACGGTAGTCATGCAGGATCGAAGCCGGGATCTTGCGCACCGAAGAGCCGCGCCGCAACTCACGCAACGCTGTCCTCGCTGCCGGATCGACAGCGGTGCCGCATACGACGAGGCGCTCGTCGTCTGGGAGATTCGCGACGAGCAGACGTACGACATCCTCATTGACGAGGCCGTCGATGACTGCAAGCCGGGTTCGTCCTCGGCGGCCGGCGAACGGGGGCTCGGGCTCGAACTCGTAGTGCATTTGGGCCGCGCACACCTCTGCGAGCCTGCTGCTGGTTGCCCAGGCGGCTAGGTATACGGTGCCCTCGTCCTCGTCGAACATGGACGGTGCTACATCCAGGACTCGGAACCCGCCGCCGCCTGTCAATTTGCTTGCTTGGTGACGCCGCCATCGTCTTGGCCGTCTACTACCTTGGTGAGGCGGGGGACGAGGAAATTGTCAAAGGTGTCGACGCTGCGCTCTATACCGATCCAGCGACGGCCCATCTTGTGGGCGACAGCGGCAGTGGTGCCAGAGCCAAGAAAGCAATCGAGGACGATGTCTCCAGGTGATGTCCCAAGAAACAGAATCTCACTGAGCAGCTCCTCGGGCTTGGGGGTATCGAACGGTTCGATTTTCGGGAAAAGCTGCTTTAGATGCTCTCGTGCAGCTGGGTTGCCTGGCATCCAATCGGTTGTCCAGAGTGTTCGTGGAGGCTTTGGCTTCTTTCCTTCCTCCATGAACGTCATAACGTATGGCTCAAGGCCGCGGTCTGTTTGTACCCAATCGATCCGGTCTCGCTCGTCGTCGACCTTTGATGGCTGCCAGCGCCAGTTGCCCTCCCTGCCGTCAGGTCGGATTGGCCATACCTCTTCTCCGTTTGGGGCCGTGATCGAATACCACAGGTTTGGGCGATCGCGACGCAGGCTGTTCTTTCCCCACTTGCGCAGCTCCCGCCTACTGTAACGTCGCCCATCAGGCGCTGCATGTGGGTATGAGGCCTCGTCTATGTCGCCCGGGTAACGATTCGGTTCCCAGCCCGGCTCTCGGGAATAAATGAGGAGGCGGTTGTGGGCAAGACTGAACTGGTTCGCGTCCATCTTCCTCGCGTCGGTGATCTCCCAGATAACCTCTGAGACAAAGGAATCAAGCCCAAATACCTCATCAAGGACAGATCGGCAGCGGTGTGCCTCCCGATCATCGAGATGTACCCACACCGAACCGTTGCGAGCCAGCAGCTTCTTGACCTGCTCGAGTCGGTCACGCATCATCGTCAGCCAGACCGAATGCTCTAGGTTGTCGTCGTATTGCAGAAACGACTGCTGCGTGTTGAACGGCGGGTCGAGGTAGGCAAGCCGAACCTTCCCGACGAGCTCTCGAGAAAACTCAGGTAGCTCTCCAAGGCTCGTCAGTGCGTTGAGCGCATCGCCACGGATCAACAGATTGTCCTTTGCCCGATCCTTTTGCGAGCGGTTCTTGCCGATGGTGCCGGCGTCTTCGAGGAGTCTGACCTCGGCAACCCTGTAGTCGGATGGCGGCACCCACTGATAGTTGCCATCCTCCTCGGCCAGTAGCCGAAGGTGCTTATTCGTCCAAGTGAGCTCGAGTGTGCCGCTGTAGGTCTGGGGTCGATCGGACATTGCGTCGAAGCGTAGTCGTTGTGGCGCGGGCGCTGCCCGGTGTCTGATCAGATCGAGCCGCCAAAAAGTCTCGGGGTGCGCGAGTAGCCTCGCTATCGAGGACACCCTCGGTCTCGGACAACGACCGGTGCGGGGCCGACCGGCCCCGAGAAAGGGGGTGAGAGCATGTTGACATCAGTGTCCGTGCTAGCGACTGCGCTGCTGGTTGCCATGCTGGTCATCGACCGGCTGGCCAGATAGCGGGTTGCCCTCAAGCCCCGGTGGACGGCAGGCCCCATGTCCGCCGGGGCGCCTTCTCAACAGGAAGGGTCCGGTTACCGGACCCTTCCCAAGACATCAGTCATCCTGCTAGCAAAAACGATTTTAGCGTGTATCCGGACGGAGGGGAGAACCAGCCTAAGGAGTGTTCAAGGGCTGGGCGCACCGAACGTCTGTTCGCCCTTCTACAATGGCAGCGCACATGCCCCAGAGCAACAAGATCGTCGTGAGCGGCGCCCGTGAGCACAACCTGAAGGACATCTCCCTGGAGCTGCCCAGGGACGCGCTGGTGGTGATCACCGGTCTGTCGGGCTCGGGCAAGTCGAGCCTGGCGTTCGACACGATCTACGCTGAGGGTCAAAGGCGCTACGTCGAGTCGCTCTCAGCCTATGCGCGCCAGTTCCTGGGCCAGATGGACAAGCCCGACGTGGACTCGATCGAGGGGCTCTCGCCGGCGATCTCGATCGACCAGAAGACCACCTCTCGCAACCCGCGCTCGACCGTGGGCACGGTGACCGAGATCTACGACTACCTGCGCCTGCTGTGGGCGCGCGTGGGCAAGCCGCACTGCCCCATCTGCGGGCGCCCGATCGCGGGTCAGTCGGCCGAGCAGATCATCGATCAGACGATGGAGCTTGCGGAGGGCACGCGCTTCATGGTGCTGGCGCCGGTCGTGCGAGGCCGCAAGGGCGAGTACGGCAAGCTGCTGGAGGAGATGCGCGCGGACGGCTTCGCGCGCGTGAAGATCGACGGGCGCATCCGCATGCTCGAGGAATCGATCGTGCTCGACAAGCGCTACAAGCACGACATCTCGGTGGTGGTGGATCGCCTGTCGATGCGCCACGACATCCGCAAGCGCTTGGCGGACTCGATCGAGACGGCGGTGGGTCTCGCGGACGGGTTGGTGGAGATCGAGATCGTGGGGTCTTCACGCAGCGAAAATGATGGAGATGGGGATGGCGCGCGGGACGCAGGCACGGGCCGTGCGCACTCGTCGGGCGCTCTTGGGGTGAGGGCGCCCTCCTCGCAGATCGTCCCGGGCGAGAAGCCTGAGCCGGGCTCGCTGTTCACGTTCTCGGAGAAGTTTGCGTGCCCTGAGCACGGACCGTCGCTGATCGAGTTGGAGCCGCGGATCTTCTCGTTCAACTCTCCCCACGGCGCGTGTGAGCGCTGCACGGGCCTCGGCTCCCAGATGGTGATCGACCCGGACCTGGTCGTGCCCGATCCGAGTCTGTCGGTCGGCGAAGGAGCGATCGCGCCATGGTCGAACAGCGCATCCAACTACTACGAGCAGGTGACCGAGGCGATCGCCAAGCGCTATAAGGTCGATCTGGGGGCGCCTTGGGAAGAGCTGCCGCAGGAGCACCGCGACCTGTTCTTGACTGGAACCAACGGGGAGCCGCTGCAGATCACCTACCGCAATCGCTTCGGTCGCACCCGCTCCTATGGCACGCGCTTTGAGGGAGTGATCGCAAATCTTCAGCGCCGCTATCGCGAGACCGACTCGGAGTGGACGCGCGAGAAGATCGAGGAGTTCATGTCGCTGCGGGCGTGCCCGGAGTGCGGCGGTGCGCGATTGCGACCGGAGTCGCGAGCGGTGCTCGTCGCGGGCACGCGGATCGAGGACTTCTGTGCGCTCTCGGCACGCCGGGCGCTCGCGTGGCTGGAGGAGGTGGAGCTCTCAGAGACCGACCGCCACGTCGCACGGCTGATCCTGCGCGAGATCTCAGAGCGCCTGCAGTTCCTGGAGAACGTGGGGATCGGCTATCTGTCGATGGATCGTGCCGCATCGACGCTCTCGGGCGGCGAGGCACAGCGGATTCGCCTGGCCACCCAGATCGGCTCCTCGCTCGTGGGGGTGCTGTACATCCTCGATGAGCCCTCGATCGGCTTGCACCAGCGCGACAACGCAAAGCTGATCGCAACGCTCGAGCGCCTGCGCGACCTCGGCAACACGGTGATCGTGGTCGAGCACGACGAGCAGACGATGCGCTATGCCGATCATCTGGTCGATCTCGGCCCGGGCGCGGGTGAGCATGGCGGCTGGATCGTCGCGCAGGGGACCGCGACGCAGGTGCAGAAGGTAAAGCAGTCGCTGACCGGCCAGTTCCTCGCGGGCACGCGCACGATTGAGGTGCCGGAGAAGCGGCGCACGCCAATCGGCTACGTGGAGATCCTGGGGGCAAGCCAGCACAACCTGCGCGACGTCGACGTGCACGTGCCGCTCGGCACGCTCACCTGTGTTACCGGCGTTTCAGGCTCGGGCAAGTCGACGCTCGTCAACGAAGTGCTCTACAAGGCGGTGGCCAACCGTCTGCACAAGGCGCGCCAGCGGCCGGGAGCGCACCGCGCGATCAACGGTCTCGATCAGCTCGACAAGATCATCGCGGTGGACCAGTCGCCGATCGGGCGCACGCCGCGCTCGAATCCCGCCACCTACACGGGCCTGTTCGATGTGATCCGCGACCTGTTCTCAAAGACCCAGGAGGCCCGCGCGCGCGGGTACAAGCCGGGGCGCTTCTCCTTCAACGTCAAGGGCGGGCGCTGCGAGGTGTGCCGCGGCGACGGTCAGATCAAGATCGAGATGCACTTCCTGCCCGACGTGTATGTGCCCTGCGAGCAGTGCGACGGACGTCGCTATAACCGCGAGACCTTGGAGGTGAAGTTCAAGGGCAAGAGCATCGCCGAGGTGCTCGCGATGCCGGTCGAGGAGGCGCTGCACTTCTTCGAGCACATCCCCAAGATCCGCCGGCGCCTCGAGACACTCGACGCGGTCGGCCTCGGCTACATACGCCTTGGTCAGCCCGCGACGACGCTGTCCGGCGGCGAGGCCCAGCGCGTGAAGCTCGCCACCGAGCTCTCGAAGGTCGCCACGGGCCGCACGCTGTACATCCTCGATGAGCCCACGACGGGACTGCATTTCGCCGACGTGCAACGCTTGCTTGAGGTGCTGCAGAGACTCGTGGATGCCGGCAACAGCGTGGTGGTGATCGAGCACAACCTCGACATCATCAAGTGCGCCGACCGTTTGATCGACATGGGCCCGGAGGGGGGAGAGGAGGGCGGCATGGTGATCGCCGCCGGCACCCCCGAGGAGGTGGCGGCCGAGCGCGGGTCGCACACGGGCGAGTTTCTGCGCGAGTTGCTCGCGCCCAAACCGAAGCGTAAGCCGGCGCCGCGCACGCGCACGGGCAAGAAGGCGAGCGCGAACGGCGCGTCCTCCAATGGCGCATCGGCGGCGAAGCGGAAGGCGAAGTCGGCGGCGCGCGCATGAGCGATCTCGCCACGGCTTGCTTCCCGCTGCTCACAAGTCATGAGCGATAAGGCTTCCAAGGCGCGGTTGTGGGCAGCGAAGTGGCGCTGGTATGAGCGCAACTCACTGCCGTGGAATCGCGTGGCGATCCACCGCGAGTTCATGTGCCGCGAAGCATTCGCACGCTGGCCAATTCACGGCAACGTCCTGGAGGCGTTGCGCGAGGGGCGCCTCGAGATCGGCGCGCACACGCTGTTCGAGCCGGGAGTATGGATCACATTGCCCGGCAATGCGCGCGTGCGAATCGGTAGCGGCACCTTCCTGAACATGGGCGTGATGGTGGCCGCCGAGCAACTGGTGGAGATTGGCGATCACTGCATGCTCGCCAACGGCTGCTTCGTAAGCGACTCAAGCCACCGCTACGAGGATCCCGAGAAGCCGATCACCTGGCAGGGGTTCGAGAGCAAGGGTCCCGCCAGGATCGGGGACAACTGCTGGCTCGGCTCAGGCGTGGTGGTGACGAGTGGCGTGAGCATCGGTGAGCGCTGTGTGATCGGAGCCAACAGCGTCGTCACCAAAGACATCGAGCCGTTCTCGATCGCGGCCGGCGCACCGGCGCGAGTGCTGCGCAAGGTCGAGTACGGCAACCCTGCCACGCCGTGATAGATGTCACGGCAAGGTCCGCTGCGCCGTGAGAAGCGACGGGGACATCCGCCGCACCTCCTACGAAATGCGGCGGACATGCCTATGGATTTGCTCAGGAGAGCAGCGTGTGCAGCTCTGCCAGCTCACTCGCGTCGATCGAATAGCCGTGCTCAGGCCCCGGATAGCGACCCGAGCGCACGTCCTCGGCGTATGTGCCGACGCCCGCGTTCATTTCCTGCTGGATGTTGGCGTAGCGCTTGACAAAGCGCGGTCCCAGCCCGTCGCGGATACCGAGCAGGTCGTGGAACACGAGTACCTGACCGTCGGTGTCGGGCCCCGCGCCGATGCCGATCACCGGCACCTCTACGTGGGGCATCAGCTCCTTGGTGACAGCGCTTGGGATCGCCTCGAACACGATCGCAAAGCAGCCGCTGCCTTGGAGCGCCAGCGCCTCCGAGGCGATGCGCGCCGCCGCCGTGGCGGTGCGGCCCTGGGCCTTCCATCCGCCAAGCGCGGTGGAGCTCTGCGGGGTCAGCCCCACATGCCCCATCACGGGGATGCCGGCGCCGATGATCGCGCGCGCGCGGCTGGCGGAGGCAGGACCGCCGCCCTCCAGCTTGACCGCGTCGCAACCGGCCTCCTTGACCATGCGCACAGCGCTCGCCACGGCCTGCTCGTCGCTGATCTCATACGAGCCGAACGGCAGATCGCCGATCATCAAAGGCGTGTTCAGCCCGCGTCGCACCGCCCTCGCCAATACCAGCATGTCGTTGAGGTCGACCGGCGTGGTCGAGTTGTAGCCGAGGATCGTCGTGGCGGCGGAGTCGCCGACGAGCACGAGATCCACGCCGCCCGCCTCGGCGGCACGGGCGCTCGGGTAGTCGTACGCGGTGACCATCACGATCGGCTCACCGAGGCGCTTCTTCTCGGCGAGCAGCGGCAGGGTCATGGGAAGGCGTCCGGGGTCAGAAGGAACGCCGAGGCCGGATTGGCCGGACATCGGCTTGCCCTGATGTCCTGAGCTGGGGCTGCTGGGATGGCTTGACATGGTGAGTCCTCTCTGGCGCTAGTTGACGCCGCGCTAGGCCCTGGTGGCGGTCTCGAGGGAGGCCGGCGGGGAGCTCAGCAGGGTCGCCACCGCGTCGTCGACGGTGATAATGCGATTGGTGTGAGCCTCCACGTGCACGACGCGAGGCTCGTAGTGCTCCATCTCCGCACGGTCGTACTGCCCGTAAGAGATGACGATGATCGTGTCGCCGCGGTGCACGAGCCGCGCGGCGGCGCCGTTGACCTTGATGTCGCCCGAGCCACGCTGCCCGGCGATCGTGTAGGTCTCAAAGCGGGCGCCGTTGTCGACGTCGACAACGTGCACCTGCTCGTGCTCGAGGATGTCCGCGGCCTCGAGCAGGTCCGGGTCGATCGTGATCGAGCCGACATAGTGCAGGTCGCAGTCGATCACGGTGGCACGGTGAATCTTTGACTTGAGCATCACGCGCTGCATGCGATAGTGGCCTCTCTTGGGTTCGCTTGCTGATGATTGGGGGATTGTGGTTCGGTGGGCGCCGCCGGATCCAAGGTGACGTTGTCGATCAAGCGTGTTGAGCCGATCCGCGCGGCGATCGCGAGCAGTGCCGGCTCCCGTAGACGCTCGACCGGCTCGAGCGTGTCGGGGCTCACGAGCGCCAGGTACTCGGGCTCCACCTCATACGGAGTCATCGCCTCGCGTGCAACTCCAATCAGCGCATCGGCGCGGTGCTCACCGGTTGAGACAGCTGCAGCGGCGGCTGCAAGCGCGTGGTGGAGCGCCGGCGCACGCTCTCTATCCGCGGGGCTGAGGCGGGCGTTGCGGCTGGACATCGCCAGACCGTCTGGCTCGCGCACGGTGGGACACGCCTCGATACGCACCGTCATATTCAGGTCTCCCACCATGCGCCGGATCACGGTCACCTGCTGGGCGTCCTTCTGGCCGAAGTAGGCCGCGTCGGGCGCCACCATGTTCAGGAGCTTGCACACGACGGTGCTCACCCCGCGGAAGTGGGCCGAGCCGCGCACCGCTCCCTCCAGACGGTCGGTGAGGCCCAGTACTTCCACCGAGGTAGAGAACTCGCTCGGGTAGACCTCCTCCGCGGTGGGCGCGAACAGCACGTCCGCGCCAGCACGCTCGGCGAGCTCGCGGTCGCGATCCTCCTGACGCGGGTAACGGTCGAGGTCGGCACGCTCGTTGAACTGGGCGGGGTTCACGAACAGCGACACCACAACTAGGTCGCACTGCGCGCGTGCGGCAGCGATCAGCGACAGATGACCGTCGTGCAGCGCGCCCATCGTCGGCACCAGGCCGATTGTGCGGCCTGTGCGGCGGGCAGGCTCGATGGCCTCCCGCAAATCGCCCACGGTTCGCAGTGTCCTCATGGGCTTCAGGCCTCGACGGGCCCGATCGATGTAAAGATCGATACGTTCATTGGCTCGGTCCAGTTCCCTGGGGGATACCGGTCGCGACTCGCTTAAGCATACAGCTCTTGAGAGGTGTATCCAGTTCCTCGGCTGGAGCCGTATTCCACGTTCGACCGGGCCGCGATACGCCGTTCGCCTTTACCATCCCGTTTCATGTCCACCGCCGAGACCAATCAGCCGGCAGAGCAGCGCCGCGAGGCTCTCAAGCAGGTGTTCGAGCAGGCCCAATGCTGTGTGCGCTGCCAGGAGCTCGCGTCAACGCGCAAGAACGTGGTGTTCGGCGCGGGCAATGCCGATGCGGACCTGATGTTCGTCGGCGAGGCACCGGGCGCCAGCGAGGACGAGCGGGGGCTGCCGTTCGTCGGTCGTGCCGGCAAGCTGCTGGAGACGCTGCTGGGTGAGATCGGGATCGCCCGTAAGGATGTGTTTATCGCGAACGTACTCAAGTGCCGTCCTCCCGGCAACCGCGATCCGCTGCCGGTGGAGATCGAGAACTGTCGCGAATATCTCTATCGCCAGGTCGAGCTGATCCAGCCGCGAGTGATCTGCTCGCTCGGCAACTTCTCCACCAAGTTGCTGCGCGCGGACCCGACCGGGATCACGCGGCTGCACGGCAAACCCGAGGAGCTGACCCTCGGCCGGCGCACTGTGCGTCTCTACCCGATCTTCCATCCGGCCGCGGCGCTGTACACGCCGCGAATGCTCGAGACGCTGCGGGAGGACTTCTCGAGGCTGCCAGAGTTGCTGGCGCTGCCCGAGCCCCGGCAACCTCAGTTCGACGGCGGCGAGGAGCCACCGGACATGGATGGCGTCGTGGATGCTGCCGGGGCCGAGGAGGCCAGCGCAGTCGACCAGCTCGGACTATTTTGATCGCACGAGGCATCCAAAATCCCGTGGTGTCCGTATACAGATGTTGAAGGGGTTCGTGCCGGACGCTAAAGCAGGCGGAGCGGTCGGCCGATACCAGTTTCATCTCCATCCTCCCAAGCACCACGGCCGGCCCGCGCTTCCTCTCCCGCGGGCCGGCCGTTTTTTGGGGCACCGGCGCAAGGAGCTTGGACTGCAGTGTGTGGGGCATTTCGCTGGCTTGGACTAGGCTTCTCTCGTGGCGACACGTATCGTCGAGACCTTGGACGCGGCTCAAACCGAGGCACTGGGCGCCGAGCTGGCCGCAGCGCTGAAGCCAGGCGACATAGTGCTGGTTCGGGGTGAGCTGGGAGCCGGCAAGACCACGCTTGTGCGCGGCGCCGCCAGGGCGCTTGGGGTCGGCGATGCGGTGACAAGTCCCACGTTCTCGATCGGACACCGCTACCACGGCTCGAACGTGACAGTGTCACACCTGGATCTATACCGCCTGTCGGGTCTCGGCGAGGAGGAGCCGGAGCTGCTCGACGACTACCTGGGGCCGGAGCAAATCGCGTTCGTGGAGTGGCCCGAGGAGAGCAGCGTCGAGTTGCGCGATGCGCGCATGCTCGTGACTCTCACTCACGAGGGCGGTGACCGGCGACGGATCGAATTGTGCGTTCGCGATGTGCGCAACCCCGAGTCATCCCCGATCGATTCGAGTCCGCCCGAGCGGGCAAGTGCGGTGAGGGTAGCGCCGTGATCTTGCTCGGCTTCGACACCTCCACTCCGTCAACGGTTGTGGGCTTGCGGTTCGCGGATGGAACCACGCTGCAGGCTCGCGATGACCCCGCGGGCGGCGAGCGTCCCGGACATGCCACTCGGTTGCTGCCGTTGGCGAATGGACTGCTCTGCGAGGCCGGCCTGGAGTGGGGCGCCATCACACGGATTGCCGTCGGGGTCGGACCTGGGACGTTCACGGGTCTGCGCATCGGAGTGGCCACGGCGAGAGGCTTGGCGCAGTCGCTCGGGGCGGAGCTTGTGGGGGTATCCAGCCTGCTGGCGCTCTCACACGCGGCACACATCGACAGGTCAGACGACACAGTTGGCGTGTTGGCGGTGATCGACGCACGTCGCAATGAGGTGTTCGTGGCTGCCTACGACGGGGATATCCAGGTGGTCGAGTCGCGGGCGCTCGCACCAGCCGACATGAACGGGCTGCTCGAGCTAGCCGAAGCAAACACAAATGTCGAGCAGTGGATGGGGGTCGGCGATGGAGCCACCCGCTACCGCGATGCGCTCGAGCGCATCGGTGTGGTTGTGCCTGAGGAGGATTCCTCGCTGCACCGCATCGACGCTCGCTCGCTCTGCGGGCTGGGCGAGCGAGCGTCATCGGGAGATATACGGGTCGTGCCTGACTATCTGCGCCGGCCAGACGCCGAGATCGCGCTCGACGGAGCGGCGTCCTAGTGGGCTCCTCGGCGGCGCGGATAACGGCGGAGGGGTCGTTCTCGGTGGAGATCCGGGATCTCGCCTATGCCGACCTGCCGCGTGTGATCGCGATCGAGCGTCGTGCGTTTCCGACGCCCTGGTCGCTTGCGATGTTCGTGCTCGAGCTGTCCAAGTCCTCGGGCGTGTGCCTGGCGGCGCTGCACGACGGGCGGCTCGTGGGCTATTTGATCTGCTCGCGCTATGACACCGTGTGGCACGTGATGAACGTGGCCGTCGACATCGATCGTCAGCACAGAGGAGTGGCGTCGGCGCTGCTGGCACGGTTGTACGAGCAGGTTGGCGACACGCGCGCACGCTTCACGCTGGAGGTGCGCCGCTCCAACCACGTAGCGATCCACCTCTATGAACGCGAAGGCTTTCGCGCGGCCGGATTGCGCAGACGCTACTACCAGGACAACGGCGAGGACGCGCTCGTCATGTGGCGCACCCCGGCCACGCTCGCGGGCTCGCTCGACGACGTTCCCGGGACGGATGGGAATTAATCCGATATGAGACTCGCCGCTCGACTTCGGTGTGGTCCAGGCCCGCGTCCGCCACGTGCAGCGATGACGTGCCTCAGGTTCCAGGTGTCATGACGGTTCTTGCGCTCGAGACGAGCTGCGACGACACCTGTGCGGCGGTCATCGGTGAGCGCGGAGAGATTCGCTCAAATGTGATCTCCTCACAGCTAGCGCATGACCGCTTCGGCGGCGTGGTCCCCGAGATCGCCTCCAGACACCATCTCGAGCTCGTCAACCTGGTTGTCGAGCAGTCGCTCACAGAGGCGGATGTGACGCTTGACGGGATCGATCTCGTGGCGGTCACGCAGGGCCCAGGGCTGGTTGGAGCGCTGCTGGTCGGTCTATCCACGGCGAAGGCGCTGGCCGCCGCGCGTGAGTTGCCGCTGGCGGCGGTCGATCATCTGCAGGGACACGTCGCCGCCAACTTTCTGGCGCCCGAGGCATTTGAACCGCCGTTTCTATGTCTGATCGCAAGCGGCGGCCACACCCTGCTTGCGCACGTGCGCGATCACACGGGTTTTGAGACGCTCGGCCGCACGCTCGATGACGCCGCCGGCGAGGCCTTCGACAAGGGCGCGCGCATGCTCGGGCTCGGATATCCCGGCGGGCCCGCGCTCGAGCGTCTCGCCGCCGAAGGGGATCCCGACGCGTTCGAGTTCCCGTCGCCCGGTTCGCGCTCGCTGGCCGATCGTCGGTCTCGTCGATCGACGATCGGTGGACGGGGCGCGACGCGTGCGTTTGGGCTTGGCCTCGACTTCTCTTTCGCCGGCGTGAAGACATCGCTGCTTTATCGGCTGCGCGAGCTTGGAGACACGCAGGCGCGCGAGCGAGCAGCCGACCTCGCGGCTTCCTACCAGGCGGCGATCGTCAGTCACCTGATGTTGCGTACCGAGCAGGCGCTCGAGTCGACCGGCCTTGACCGCCTCGCAGTCGGCGGCGGGGTGGCCGCCAACGGCGAGCTGCGCCGCCGCTTTCAGGCGCTCGGCGCAAGCGTGCACGTGCCCCCGCGCATACTGTGCACCGACAACGCCGCGATGATCGGCGGGGCTGCACGCTACGCGCCCGCGCTGCCCTATCCCGAGTATCTCCCGCTCGATGCCTACGCGACAGGGGAGCGCCCGCGGTGAGCGTCGTCATCAAGCTCTATTCCAAGCCCGACTGCCACCTGTGCGTGGATGCACGCACCGCACTCACGAGATTGCAGTCCGAGTGGGGTTTCGAGATCTCCGAGGTTGACATAACAACGGACGAGGCCCTGCATCGAGCGTATTTCGAGCGGATCCCGGTCGTGGCAGTGGATGGCGAGGAGCTGTTCGACTACTTTGTCGACGAGCGTGCACTGAGGGTGCTCCTGCAATCCATCCTTTAGAGTCAATGTCGATGGCCTACAACGAGTTGACAACGGCCGCCGGCTCGATGCACGACGGCGAGCACACCGCCGGCGAGCGCCTTTCGCTGGGAGTCGCCGCGCGACTCTCGCGCTATCTGCAGGTGCTCACCCAGGCCAAGAAGATGGGCAAGGAGACGATCTCCTCCCAGGAACTGTCCGACTACACACACGTCAACTCCACCCAGATTCGCCGCGATCTGTCGGGATTCGGGAAGTTCGGCAAGCGCGGCGTCGGCTACAACGTCGAGTCGCTCGTCTCCCAGATCCGCAAGATCCTGCGCACCGCCGGCCAGCACAACATCGCGCTGCTCGGTGCCGGTCATCTGGGCAAGGCAATCGCCTCCTCGGACATCTTTGCCGACCACGGCTTCAGGGTCGTGGCGATCTTCGACGTAGACGCCGATAAGGTCGGCGCCAAGGTCGGCACTCAGAGCGTGCGCCACACCAGCGAGCTGCGCCAGGTCGTGGAGGATGAGGACATCGTGGTGGGTGTGCTCGCCGTCCCGACGCACGCTGCCCAGGGTCTGGCCGACGAGCTGGTGGCGGCTGGCGTGAAGATCATCTTCAACTACTCCGAATCGCTGCTGGCGGTGCCGCCCGAGGTTACCGTCCACACCTCAAGTCCCGCGGTCGATCTGCTCTACGCGCTGTACTTCTACCTGACCTGAGTTCTAATTTCACCCGGCACGCACGCCCTGAGATCCTAAGCTGGGGAATCGTCGCCGAGCGAAGTCGCGCCACATCGCACGCCCCCAATCCCTCCCAAATGACCAGCCTCGATCTAGACCAGGCCGTTGACACATTCGCTGAGTCCACGGATCTCACTGTCGGGATCGAGGAGGAGTTCGCGATCCTCGATCCCGCCACGCACGAGCTGGCTCCGCGCTTCGAGCAGCTGCGCGACGCAGCGATCGCCCGCGACGCGCTGCTGGCGGAGGCGATAACCGGCGAGCTGATCTCCTCGGAGATCGAGATCGTCTCCGGTCCCGGCGCGAACTTCGCCGACGCGCTCTCCCGTCAGCGCGAGCGGCGCAAGCGCCTGTTTGCGCTTGCCTGCGAACAGGGCGCCGCGCTGGCGGCTACCGGCACGCACCCGTGGGCCGACTATCGCGAGCAGTCGATCATCGACACTGAGCACTACCGGCGTGTCGAGGAAGGCCTGAAGTACGTCGCCTGGCGCAACAACACCTTCAGCCTGCACGTGCACGTCGGCATCAACGACATCGATCGTGCCGTGCGTGTGTGCGATCGGCTGCGACCCGTTCTACCGCTGCTATTGGCCGTCTCGGCCAACTCTCCCTATCTCGACGGTCGCGACTCGGGGCTTCACTCGGCGCGCACACAGAGCTTCACGCGCAACTTCCCGCGCTGCGGCATACCCGACGCGTTTGGTGGCTGGAGCGGCTATCGCGACTACATCGAATTCCTCGTGCGCACCCGCTCGATCGTTGAGTTCACGCAGGTGTGGTGGTCGATACGCCCTCATTTCCGCTTCGGAACCGTCGAGGTGCGAATCTGTGACGCGCAGAGCACCGCTGCGGAGTCCGAGTCGCTTGCGGGCCTGATCGTGGCGTGTGTGGCACAGGCCGCTCGCGATGTCGACGAACACGTGCCGTTCTCCGATCCCGCGCCGCGCCTGATCGAGGAGAACACGTGGCGTGCGATCCGCTACGGGCTCGACGGCAAGATGGTCGACCTGGAGCGCGCCGAGGAGTACCCGGCCACGGAGATCGTGGAGCGGTTGGCCGCGTGGACCGAGCCAAT
This sequence comes from uncultured Solirubrobacterales bacterium, assembly GCA_963715765.1. Classification (GTDB taxonomy): domain Bacteria; phylum Actinomycetota; class Thermoleophilia; order Solirubrobacterales; family Solirubrobacteraceae; genus Palsa-744. Next base: position 545,572 of record OY970270.1, on the reverse strand, counting down.
GCGCGGCGAGCTCGGCGTAGAGCTCTCCTTTCCCGAGCGCAACGGCGCTCAGCGACAGCACAGAATGATCGAGGCGGGGGCAAGCCCCGAGGAGGTATTCGCGGCCTCTGTCCGCGAGACCGAGCGAACCTATTCCCAGGAGGTGACCGTGTAATGGTCGACGCACATGAGCAGGCGGCTACAGCCGCGACGACGCAGGCTCAGCCGAATGACCCGACGATGCAGGCTCAGCCGAATGACCCGACGACGCAGGCTCAATCCAGCGAGCAGGAGATGCGCGCCGCCTACGAAGCCGAGCTGAACCGCATCTCGAGCTCGGAGATGATCCTTCAGACGGCAGTCTCGCTGCTTAACATCGGCGGTCGTCGGCTCGGGCTCGCTCCCCCCGCATCCGCTGGGGGCCCATCCGCTGCGGCTGGCAACGAACGTGACCTGGAGCAGGTGCGCGATGCGATCGACGGTGCCAGCGCGCTGATGCCGATTCTCGAGCGACGCATGCCGGGCGAGCTGGGGCCGCTGCGTGACGCGATCGCCCAGCTGCAGGTTGCCTATGCGCGCGAGGCCCAGAGCTCCGCGGACACGAGCTCCACCGCCGCGCCCAGCGCTACCCAGGCGCCGCGGCCCGAGCAGACCTCGTCTGAGCAGACCGAGCAGGCGCAGCCGGCGGCAAAGCCCGAGCAGCCGGCAGACGGCGATCCTCAGCAGGGTCCCGGTCCGGCTCAGGCCAGCGGTAGGCTGTGGGTGCCCGGGCGCTGAGGTCCCGTCACCGTGCTTTTCGCGCCGCTACAGAGCTTGTGGGGCTGCAGCGGCCCGGCCGTCCACCCTGTCACACTGCTTTCCGCCCCGCCAAACGATAGACTGCGCGCGCCTTTACGCCGGGCAACGCGCTCGTAGGAGCGTCCCGTAAACGAAGGTGCGCGCGAATTTCCTCGCGCGGCACGCCAATCAGACCGCGGAGGATTTCTGTTGAGTAGCTTTCTGACGAACCATGGGGTCGTCGTCGCCCTCGTATGCGCCGCCTGCGCCGTCATCTACGGCCTCCTGACCACACGTTCCCTGCTGGCGCTCTCGCCCGGCAATGAGCGGATGCAAAGCATCTCGCTCGCGGTCCAGCAGGGCGCCCGCGCCTACCTGAACCGCCAGTACACCACGATCGCGGTCGTCGGCGTGGTGATTTTCGTGGCGCTGATCTTCATCCAGAACATCGCCGTCGCATCGCGGCTTTGCGATCGGCGGCATCCTCTCCGGCTCGGCCGGCTACATCGGCATGAACGTGTCGGTGCGCGCCAACTCGCGTGTCGCGGAGGCCGCCCGCGGCGGAGTCTCGCCGGCGCTGCGCGTCGCCTTCCAGGGTGGCGCCATCACCGGCATGCTCGTCGCCGGGCTCGCGCTGCTCGGCCTCTCCGGCTACTACGGCCTGCTCACGGCTGTGTTCAACGATAGCCAGAAGACGGCCGTGGATGCACTGATAGGGCTCGGCTTCGGTGGCTCGCTGATCTCCGTGTTCGCCAGGCTCGGCGGTGGCATCTTCACCAAGGCCGCCGACGTCGGCGCTGACATCGTCGGCAAGATCGAGGCCGGTATCCCCGAGGACGATCCCCGCAACCCCGCGGTGATCGCCGACAACGTTGGTGACAACGTCGGCGACTGCGCCGGCATGGCCGCCGACCTGTTCGAGACCTACGCGGTCACGGCCGTCGCGGTGATGCTGCTGGGCGTGCTCACCTTCCACGAGTCCACACGCGTGGTGATGTTCCCGCTGATCCTCGGCGGCGTTGCGATCATCGCCTCGATCATTGGCACGTTCGCCGTTCGCTCAAAGGCCGGCAACGTCGAGCGCGCGCTCTACCAGGGCCTCGTCGTCTCCGGGATCATCGCCGCCGCGGCGTTCGCGCCCGTCACCTACTGGCTGATGAAAGACCTCACCTTCAGCCAGGTCGGCAACGTCGTGAACCCGCCCTCGTGGGGCAAGTTCTACCTGTGCGCGCTGATCGGCATCGGCGTGACCGCATTGCTGTTCTTCATCACCGACTACTACACCTCCACGCGCTTCTCGCCCGTCAAGAAGACCGCCAAGGCGTCGGTCACCGGGCACGCCACCAACATCATCCAGGGCTTCGGCTCTGGTCTGCAGGCGACCGCGTTGCCGGCGATCGTGCTGGTGCTCGGGATCCTCGGCGCATGGAAGCTCGCCGGCGGTGGCACCACCGGCATCTACGGCATCGGCGTGGCGGTCATGGGCCAGCTCTCGCTCACCGGCCTGATCGTCGCGCTCGACGCGTTCGGGCCGATCACCGACAACGCCGGTGGTATCGCCGAGATGGCCGAGCTGCCCGAGGAGGTTCGCAACGTCACCGACCCGCTCGACGCGGTCGGCAACACCACCAAGGCCGTCACCAAGGGCTATGCGATCGGCTCGGCTGTGCTCGCCGCGATCGTCCTGTTCGCCGGCTTCCAGCAGGAGCTGGCGGAAAAGTCGAAAGGCAACTTCATCACCTTCGGCATCAACGAACCGCCCGTGCTGATCGGGCTGCTGCTCGGTGGCTTGATGGTGTGCCTGTTCGCCTCACTCTCGATGGAGGCCGTCGGCCGCGCTGGCGGCGCTGTTGTCGAGGAGGTCCGCCGTCAGTTCCGCGAGCACCCGGGAATCATGGAGGGCACCGAAGAGCCCGACTACGCAACGTGCGTGGACATCGTCACGCGCACCGCTCAGCGCGAGATGATCCTGCCCGCGATGCTTCCGATCGCACTGCCCGTGATCGTCGGACTGATCGACCAGAAGGCGCTCGGTGGCCTCTTGATCGGCGTGATCGTCGTCGGCTTCTTCTTCGCGGTCATGATGACCGCGGGCGGCGGCGCCTGGGACAACGCCAAGAAGCTGATCGAGGACGGCGCCTTCGGGGGCAAGGGATCTGAGGCGCACGCCGCCTCGATCACGGGCGACACGGTCGGCGACCCGTTCAAGGACACCGCCGGGCCCGCCATCAACCCGATGATCAAGGTCGCCAACATCGTCGCGATCTTGATCATCCCGCTGATCACCTGAGATCCCGAGACCTGTCGCAGGGCACAGCGGTGCGTGGCATACGCGCCCAAGTGCCCTGTGACAGGGCTCCATGCCGCAACAGGCCCTAAGCTCAGGGAAGAGATGAGATGACCGGCAGGCAGGTTCACCGTACAGGGACGCTCGTGCTCTCGCTGGCGATGGTGGCGATCGGCGTCACGCTCGCGGTCGAGGCGATCGGCGGCAGCGAAGGAGTCATCTCCGCTCGTCTGCTGCTCGGTGTGCTGTTCCTTGCGGCTGGATCGGGGCGCCTGTATGTCGAGAAGCTGAGAAGGGATCGCTGAGGATGAGCGCGGACGCCGAACCGGGGTCAAACGGCGGGCACTCTCGCGCCCCGGAGATGGCTGCACACGCGCGCGTGACCCTGCGCCACAGCCTCGGCTCCCCGATCCTGTTTGCGATCGTCTACACCTCGCTGGCCTCGGCGGTGTTCTTCTCGCTGGGGCTCGTCACCGACCACGCGGCCGGTCTGACGCCGGCCGTGTTTCTGATCGCCGCGGTCATGTTCGGGCTGACCGCGATGACCTATGTGGAGGGCGCCTCGCTGCACCAGGAACCCGGTGGCTCCACCGTGTTTGCCCGCCACGCCTTCAACGAGCTCGTGAGCTTCGTCGCGGGCTGGGCGATGCTGCTCGACTACGTGATCCTGATCGCGGTAACAGCGTTTGCCGCGACCCAATATCTGCGCGTGTTCTGGGCCCCGTTTGGCCACTATGGCGAGGCGCTGCTGCTCGCACTCGCGATCATCGCGTTCGTGGTGTTCACCAACGTGCGTGGGTTCCACTGGCGCCGCGAATATCGGATCGGAGTGGTCGTGCTGGGGGCGCTTGTGCTCGAGCTGATCGTGATCGTGATCGGGCTCGTCGACTTCCTCGACCCGCACCGGCTCATATCTCAGGTCCACCTCGGCAGTGCTCCGACCTGGACAGGTCTGGTGTTCGCGCTCACGATCACCACGATCGCGTTCACCTGCGTCGAGTCGGCCTCCGGTCTGGCGGGCGAGGTGAAGGCTGGGCGCGGCGCCCTGCGGCGCCTGATCGCCAGTGGCACCGTGACCGTCGTGGTCGCCTATGTCGGCGTGGCGATCGTGGCCGTCTCGGCCTTCCCGTTGACAGCGGGAGGCGTGCCCGGACACCACTTCTCAGATGCCCCGGTGCTCGACATCATGGAACAGCTGCACCCACACTGGCTCTCGCAGGTGCTGACCTACTCGATCGGCGCGATCGCCGCGCTCACGCTCGTGGCGGCAGCCGACTCGGCGATGCTCGGTCTCTCTCGCCTGGCCTACTCGCTGTCGGTCAACCGTCAGATCCCAAGTGGTCTCGGGCGTCTACACGCCCAGCGCTCCACGCCCTATGTGCTGATCCTGCTGGCCGGCGTAATTGCCGCTGGGCTCGTGATTCCGGAGAGCCTTGGCTTCCTCGTTGGCACCTATGCCTTTGGCGCGATGCTTGCATTCACGATCGCCCATGCGTCGGTTGTAAAGATGCGCTATAGCGAGCCCGACAGGGAGCGTCCCTACCGCACGCCGTTCTCGGTGCGCGTGCGCTGGCCGATCGGCGATTCCGCCGATCGTCGATCGATCGAGCTGCCGCTGCTCGCGGTGGTCGGAACGATCGTGTGCTCGCTTGGTTGGATCGCAACGATGGTCGTGCACGAGACCGCACGCTACGTTGGGCTCGGCTGGATGCTCGCGGGCATCGCTCTGTATGTGATCTACCGGCGCGCAGACGAAACCTCGCTGTTGCGACGTGTGACGGTGCCTGTGGAGGCGTTGCGTGCCGAGCACCTTCCCGAACGCGACTATGGCTCGATCCTGGTCCCGCTGTGTGGCACGCGCTTGGACGAGGACATCGTCCAGACCGCCGCGCTGCTCGTCGCCGGCAAGCCGACCGACGTGGCAGAGATCGACGGCTCGACGATCGAGGCGGTGTGGATCTTCGAGATGCCGATGTCCCTACCACTCGACGCGCGTCTGCCTGATGCGCAGGTCAAGCATGCGCGCCAAGCACTCGCCCGAGCCAAGGCGGTGGGCGAGGAGTACGCGGGGGTGCAGGTCGCCACCGCCACGATCAGGGCGCGGCGAGTGGGACACGCGATCCTGGAGGAGGCTCGCCGTCGTGGCGTGGAGGCGATCGTGCTCGGTGCCGAGGAGCCGTCTCGCATTCGTGGCGGCTCGCGTCTCGGTGGTCGCGGGGGACCGCTCGAGAACTTCGTCGGAGACATCACCAAGTACGTTGTGCGCAACGCTCGCTGCCGGGTGATCGTGACCGCACCGTCGGCCCGCGACGGCGAGAGTGAGCGCGAGGATATCCCCGCGGCGCGCGAGCCGCAGACACCCGCATCTCCGCGCGTCGCCGGGCCGACCGGCTGATCCATCGTCTAATCTCACGGCCATGCTCACGATCGCAACTTCGGTCCCCCTTGGACCGGTTTCATGTTCATCCTGATCGTCGGAGCCGGTCGCGTCGGCTCGGCTGTCGCTAAGTCGGCGCTTGTGGCCGGACACGAAGTGTCGGTGCTCGACGAGGACCCGCTCTCCCACGAGCGTCTCGACGCTGGGCAACGCGACAGCTGGGAGGAAGCGGGCGGTCAGTTCACGCTCGGCACGGCCCTCGAGACCGACGCGCTGATCCAAGCCGGGATCGAGCGTGCCGACGTGTTCATTGCCTCCACCGACGGCGACAACACCAACCTGATCATTGCCCAGATCGCCCAACGACGCTTCGACGTGCAAAAGGTGCTCGCTCGTGTGATGGATCCCGCACGTGCGGGCTGGTATGGCGAGCAGGGTCTACACACCATCTCTCCCACCAAGCACGCAATCGAAATGTTCGAGAGCGCGCTCGCCGTCGAGTCCGCTTAGGCCACTCGAGGACCAGGGGCAGTCATGTATGTGATCATCGTCGGCGCGGGCAAGGTCGGTCGCAATCTCGGCCGCGAGTTGATCCTCAAGGGCAACGAGGTCACCTTGATCGAGTCCTCTCGCCAGCGCTACCTGTTGATCGAGGAAGAGTACGAGCACGCCGTCCAGTACGGCGATGCCACCGAGCTGTGGGTGCTGGAGCGCGCGGGCATCCAACGGGCCGATCTTGTGATCGCGGTCACCGGGGACGACGAGGACAACATGCTTGTCTGTCAGGTTGCCAAGGAGAAGTACCTATGCGAGCGCATCATCGCGCGCGTCAACAACCCGCGCAACTACGACCATTTCAAGCTGCTCGGCATTCAACCCGCGGTGTCCGCCACCGATCTGATCCTGCGTCTGATCGAGCACGAGGTTCCGCGCTACGGGCTCGTGCACCTGCTGGCTTTGGAAGAGGAGCGCCTGGAGATCATCGAGCTCGAGGTCAGCGCCGGCGCACCGGTTGTCGGCGAACGCGTCTCTGACATCGCGCTGCCCGAAGGCAGCCTGATCATCTCGGTGCTACGTGCCGGCGGTGGCTTCGTCCCCAAGGCCGACACGGTCATCGAAGCCGGCGACGAAGTCCTGCTGGTGCTCGACCCGGGGCTCGAGCCGGCGATCACCGCGTTCTTTGCGCCGGGCGGGGGTCGGGCCGAGGCGTAGGGCCCTCGTTGACTATCCTTGCCCTGTCGTTCCGGGATGGTGTAATTGGCAACACGCGTGCCTCTGGAGCACGAGTTTGGGGTTCGAGTCCCTGTCCCGGAGTTGGTGAAGACCCTGCAGATCGCGGGGTTTTCGTTTTTCCAGGGCCGGTCTACGCGGCCGCGTGGATCGCCCAGTCGCGGTACAGGTCGTAGTAGCGTCCCTCCGCGGCGATCAGCTCGTCGTGCGTGCCCTGCTCGGCGATCTTGCCGTGCTCGAGCACGACGATGCGCCCGGCGCCGCGGATCGTCGAGAGGCGGTGGGCGATCACGATCGAGGTGCGTCCCGCGAGCAGCCGGCGTAGGCCCTGCTCGATACGCGCCTCGGTGTGCAGGTCCACGTTGGAGGTGGCCTCGTCGAGGATCAGGATGCGCGGGTCGGCGATCAGGGCGCGCGCGAAGGCGATCAGCTGGCGCTGGCCGGCCGACAGTTGCGCGCCGCGCTCGCCGACCTCGGTGTCGTAGCCCTGGGGAAGCTCTGCGATGAACTCCTCGGCCCCCACGGCGGCGGCGGCCTGGCGGATCTGCTCCTGCTCGGCTCCGGGGCGTCCGAAGGCGATGTTCTCGGCGATCGTGCCGGAGAACAGGAACGCCTCCTGGGGCACGATCCCCATCTGTGAGCGTAGGGACGTGCTCGAGACCTCGCGCAGGTCGCGGCCGTCGACGAGCACGCGCCCTTCGGTGGGGTCGTAGAAGCGCGCGACGAGCTTTGCCATCGTGGACTTGCCCGCGCCTGTCGCGCCCACCAGCGCGACCGTCTGACCCGGCGGGATTTGCAGGTCGATGTGCTCGAGCGCCAGTACCTCCTCTGCTTCCAGCGGCGCGGGTAGTCCCGCCTCCAGGGGGGCGCTCACCGACTTGTCCACGTTCTTGCGCGCACGTCGCGGTTTATAGGAGAAGGTGACATCCTCGAAGCTGAGCTCGCCGCGGATGCGCTGGAGCGCCGGTGCCCCCGGCTTGTCGGTCAGCTCCGGCTCGACGTCAAGCAACTGGAAGATCTTCTCCAGGGCCGCCATCCCCGACTGGTAGGTGGTGTAGAGCTGGGAGAGCTGCTGAATCGGTTCGATCAGGTAGGCGAGCGTCGCCACGAACGCGACCACTGTGCCGGCTGTGATGTTTCCGGAGATCGCCTGGTAGCCGCCATACAGCACGATCCCCGCGATCGCCACCCCTGAGAGCATTTCCACGGCCGGGAAGTAGGCGGCGTTGAGCCTGACCGTGACCATGTTGGCGTCGCAGTTGTCCTCGTTGAGCTCGGCAAAGCGCGCCAGATGGCGCGGCTCCTGGCCGAAGCTGCGCACTACCCGTATGCCTGAGAGCGTCTCCTGCAGGTAGGCGGTGATCGAGCCGATCGTCTCGCGCGTGCGCCGGAACGCGCCGGCGGAGGTCAGGCGAAACCAGAAGCTGCCGGCCGCGATCAGAGGCAGGATGCAGAACGTCAATAGCGCCAGTTTGACGTCGAGATAGAGCAGCACCGCCACCGCCCCGACCAGGGTGAGCCCCGACTGGAACAGCGTCACCACCGAGTCGGTCACAAGGCTTTCCAATGCCTCTACGTCGTTGGTGATGCGCGAGATCAACACTCCCGCCGGGCGGCTCTCGTAGAAGCCGATCGGCTGGCTCTGCAGATGGGTGAACAGGCGGATGCGCAGATCGGCGAGCGTGCGCTGTCCGACCCAGCCGACGAGATATGTCTGCACGTAGGTCATCAGCCACACGAGCAGCGCGGCAACGAGGAACGCGACCACGACGAGCACAAGCGTTTTGAAATCGTGGCGATCGATGCCTTCGTCGATCGCGGCCCTGGCTAGCAGCGGCGGCGCGAGCGAGGCCGCTGTACCGAGCACCAGCGCGGTCAGCATTCCGGCCACGCGCAGGCGGTAGGGCTTCAAGAGTGCCAGCAGCCCGCGCAGGTTGCGTCTGCGGCTCTCGCGGCTGGCGCGCGAGCCGTCCCATTGCGCGCCACCGCGGCCCATACCCGGACCCATGCCGCGTCCGCCGCCGCGCCCGCCGATGCCGGCGCCCATGCCACCCCGACCCATGCCGCCCGGAGGGCTCATATGCCGCTCACCTCGCGCTCGCGTGTCTCGCGCGTCAAGAAGACCTGCTCGGGCAGGCCGCGTTCGACGATCTCGCGGTACAGCTCGGAGGCTTCGAGTAGCTGCTCGTGATTGCCCTGGGCGACGATGCGCCCGTGGTCGAGCACGACGATCTCATCCGCCAATGCGATTGTGGAGAGGCGATGGGCGATTACGAACGTGGTACGTCCTGCCATCGCCTCGGCGAGCGCGAGCTTGATTGACTGCTCGGTGGAGGCGTCGACCGAGGAGGTGGCGTCGTCGAGGATCAACACGCGCGGGTTGGCGAGCAGCGCGCGCGCGATCGCCAGGCGCTGGCGCTGGCCACCCGAAAGCGACAGGCCGCGCTCTCCGATCTGCGTGTCATAGCCGTCGGGCAGGCGCAGAACGAAATCGTGCGCCTGTGCTCGTCGCGCGGCTTCTTCGATCTCCGCGGTGCAAGCATCGGGCCTGGCATAGGCGATGTTCTCGGCGACGCTCGCGGAGAACAGGAAGGGGTCGTCGCTGACGACCGCCACAGCCGAGCGCAGCGATTGCAAGCCGACCGAGCGCACATCTGCGCCGTCGAGCAGAACCTCGCCCTCGACCGGGTCGTAGAGCCGTGAGATCAAGGCGACGAGGCTGGTCTTGCCTGAGCCGGTGGCGCCCACGAGCGCGACCGTGCGTCCCGCGGGCACGTCGAGGTCGAGGTCGTGCAGGACGATCCGTCGGGCGGCGGCGTGCTCGGTCTGCTTGGCGTGGGCATAGGTTCCGACGTTCAGCTCGTCGTGCGGGTCGCTGTAGCGCAGCGTGACTCCGCGCAGCTGCACATGACCGCTGCCGGCGGGCAGCGGTGGCGCCCCTGGCGGGTCGGCGATCGTGGGCTCGCGATCGAGCACCTGGAAGATGCGAGCGCCGGAGGCGGTTGCGCGCTGGGCGAGGTTCAGGGTGACACCGAGCGAGCGCAGCGGGCCGACCAGCATGTTCAGCAGTAGGTAGAAGGTCGTGAACTGGCCCAAGGTGAGGTGGGCATGGATCACCGCGTTGCCGCCGAGCAACAGCACTGCGGCGATGCCGAGCTGCGGCAGGAAGCCGATCGCCGGGTTGTAGGTTGCTTCAAGACGTGTGGCGACCATCGCCTGCTCGAAGGTGCGTCCCACGCTGCGGCGGAAGCGCTCCAGCTGACGCGGCTCACGCGCGAACGACTTGACGATGCGCACGCCGGAGATGTTCTCCTCGGCGTCCGCGGTCAGCTCAGCGATGCGCTGTTGCACCTCCTGGATCGCCGGACGCGCGCGGCGCCCGTAGCGGTAGGAGATCACCACCACGAACGGCGCCGGCGCCAGCGAGATCAGCCCGAGCCACGGGTTGATCACGATCATCACGATGCCCGCGAGCACGATCGTGAGCACGAACTGCAGGATGAACACGAGGCCGTAGCCGAGGAAGAAGCGCACGGCGGGCAGGTCGACGGTCGCACGGCTCATCAGCTGACCGGTCTGCTGATGGTCGAAGAAGCCCAGCTCTAGTCGTTGCAGCTGGCTGTAGAGGCGCTCGCGCAAGTCGTATTCGACGCCGAGCGAAACGCGCCCGGCGATCATGCGTCGCCAGTAGGTGAAGCCCCAGCGCGCGAGCACCACGGCGATGATCGCCAATGCGTATATCAGCAGCGTATGGCGGTCGTGCGAGCGCTGGACGAGTTCGTGCCGGCGCGTATGACGGGCGCCGGAATTGATCGTTTCGACCGCCTCGCCGGTGAGCAGCGGCAACACGACGCTCATCGCCATCGCGAAGCTGGCGAGGATCCAGGAAGCGACCACGCCGCGCTTGTAAGGGCGCAGGAAGCCGAGTAGTCGGTAGAAGGTACTCATAGTTGCTTAGTCAACGATTATTGCATCCCACTGGATGTTGTGGCTCGCGCTCCACGCCGACGCACTGCGCCAGACGATGCTTGCCTGCTCGATTCCGAGCCTGAGCGGTGAGCGATTTCGAGATCGAGTGGTGCGCACTACGCTTCCCATGTGTCCGTCGATTCCACACCCGCGATGGCTGGACGCGGCCCGAGCGCCGGGCTGTGCGAGACCTGCAGGCATCGCCGGCTGGTGCCCAATACCCGCGGCTCGGTGTTCTGGCTGTGCACACGCTCGCGCACGGACCCGGCCTATCCACGCTATCCGCGACTACCGGTCCTGTCCTGCGCCGGCTACGAGCGGCTCGGGGACTGAATCCTCGCTGCTCGCGCGTCCGCCCGCCGGTATCTCGGTGGCCGGCGCCTGCGAGGCCACGAAATCCCGTTGGCGCACCAACACCAGCGCGAGCACCGCGCCCACGAAGGCGATCCCCGCTGCGATTAGCAGGATGTGGTCGAACGCTTCGGTGAAGCCGACCCGATAGGAGTGCTTGAGCGCAACCTGCGCGGCCGGGGAGAGGGCGTGGAACACATGCTTGATTTCGCCGGACTGAAGCAGCGTGTTTAGATGTCCGTGGGCGGCGGACTGCACAGACCTCAACTGCCCGCCGAGCGCGGTTGTGGTGGTGCTCAGCACGTCGTGCTGAAAGATTGCCCCGAGGCCGGCGATGCCCGTGGCGATGCCGACCTGGCGGAAGGTCGAGTTGATGCCCGAGGCCATGCCGCTGCGCGAGTAGTGCACGACGCCGATCGCGGTGGATGCGAGCGGCGGGTTGATCATGCCGATGCCGACGCCTGTCACCGCGAAGCCGGGGATCAGCGTGGTCCAGCCTGAGGTTGCGCTTATCGCGGTCATCCCGAGCAGGCCGGCGCCGACGAGCAGCAGCCCGCCGCCGAGCAGGTAGCGCACGGGCATGCGCACGCTGAGGCGACCGGCGATCGGGGCGGCGACGAACGAGAGCAGCGTGATCGGTAGGAAGCGTAGGCCCGCCTGCAGGGCGCTATAGCCGAGCACGTCCTGGATGTAGAGCGTCAGATACAGGAACATCGCGAAGATCGAGGCGGAGACCGAGAAGGCGACGATGCTCGCGCCGGTGAACGCGGGCTTGCGGAACAAAGACAGGTCGAGCATCGGTCGCGACTGCTTGAGCTCGGCCACGACGAACGCCACGAGCAGGATCGCCGATCCGCCCAGCAGCGAAACGATCCGCGTGGAGCCCCAGCCGTGTTCGTTGCCCTCGATCAGCGCGAACACGAGCATGAACAACGCGCCGGAGAACGTGACCAGCCCGATCCAGTCGACGCGCCTGGCGCCCGGGTCGCGCGACTCCACCACTCGCGCCAGCGTGATCGCGACGGCGGTGATCCCGATCGGGACGTTGATGAAGAAGATCCATTTCCAGCCGATGCCCGAGGTGATGATCCCGCCGACGACCGGCCCGACGGCTACCGCCGCGCCGGTGACGGCGCCGAACACGCCGAAGGCGGTTCCTCGCTCGCGTCCGTGGAATGCCTGGGCGAGCAGGGCGAGCGAGGTGGCGTACATCATCGCCCCGCCGACACCCTGCACGGCGCGGGCGAGGTTGAGCATCAGCGGCGTGGTCGAGAACCCGCAGACGGCCGAGGAGATGGTGAACACGACCAGCCCGAGCGCGAACACGCGCCGGCGCCCGATCAGGTCGGCGACCGAGCCCGCGGTCAGCAGGAAGGCGGCGAGCGTGAGCGCGTAGGCGTTGACAACCCACTGCAAATCCGAGAAGGAAGATTTCAGCGCCGATTGGATCGAGGGCAACGCGACGTTGACAACGGTGATGTCGAGCAACAGCATGAAGATCGCCACCGAGACGGCGATCAATGTCCACCACTTGCGCTCCACGGCGGGCTCCCTTCTGGTGGCTAGGACGCGGGACTCATCTCACTGTAGGACGCCATCTCCTGGAGATGGTCAAGCACTGTGCGACGCGTGGTCGTGAGCTCGCGGCGCAGCTTGGCGAGCTCGGAGGCGCGGTGCTCGACGAGCTCGAGCTGACGGTCGATGTGGCCGAGTGCCTCGGCCAGCAGCTCGCGTCGGCGCTCGGGATGAACATCGTCGCGGCGTAGTTGGGCGCGCACGGCCGCGCGGGCCTCCTCGGCTGTGAGCAGGTCCTTGAGCTCATCCAGCGTGACCCCGAGCAGCTCCTTCAGTCGTATGACTTCACGCAGGCGCTCCACCTCGGCTGGCGTGTAGAGCCGATGCCCGCCTGAGGGGCGCGCGGGAGCTCCAGCCAGCAGTCCGATTTCCTCGTAGTAGCGGATCGTGCGCGGTGTGGTGCCGGCCAGCTTGGCGACGTCGCCGATGCGCAGGCTCGCCGTGGTTGCGCTGGCCGTTGCGCTCATGCCCGTACGCCCACCCGCAGCGCGGCCTCGGATTCCCCGGCGCGACCCTGAGGTGAGCGCTCCTTCGAGCTGGCCAGCTCTTCGTCGAGGACGTCCACCTGGCGCGGGCGCAGCAGGCATACGAAGGCGCCCACGATCGAGGTGCCGGCAAGCACCCACAGGGCGACGTGCATGTTGGCGATGAATGGCGCGAGCTTCTGCTCGGAGAGGCCCTTGGTGACTCCGGAGAAGACGGCGAACAGCGTCGCCTTGGGGATCGCCGAGGTGACGATTGCGAGCACGAACGCGATCGATAGGACCGCGCCGGTGTTTTGCACGAGCGTGCGTGCGCCGGCCGCCACGCCGCGGCGACGGGCCGGTACGACGCCCATCATGGCGGCCGTATTGGGGCTGTTGAACATGCCCGAGCCGACACCCACGAGCGCCAGCCAGATCATGCTCTGCCAGTAGGGCGTGTGGACCTGCAGGGTGGTCATTGCTGCAAGGCCGGCCGCGGTCACGAGCATGCCGCCGGCGGCGAGGTTGCGCGAGCCGTGGCGGTCCGCGCGGATGCCAGCCAGGGGGGAGGCGATGAGCATCCCCAGCGCCAGTGGTATCAGTCTGATGCCGGCTTCGATCGGGCTATTGGACTGGGCGCCCTGGAAGTAGAACACGAACAGGAACATCAGCGCGAAACGCGCCAGTCCGTTGATGAATGCGGCACCGGTGGCGGCGGCGAACAGGCGGTTGCTGAAGATCGACAGGTCGAGCATCGGCACGCGCGTGCGGCGCTCGATCAAGACCCATAGCGGCAGCAGCACGGCGGCTGACACAAGCCCGGCGATCACGACCGTGTTGTTCCAGCCGGATAGGCCACCCTTGGAGACGCCGAGCACGAGCCCGGTGAGGCCCACGATGAAGACGGTGGTGCCGAGCGAATCGAAGCCGCGCACCTTGTCGGGCTTGGCCAGCTCGCGCAGGATCAGCCCGCCCCAGGCGGCGCCGGCGAGCGCGAGCGGGACGTTGAACCAGAACACCCAGTGCCAGGAGATCTCGACCAGGGCTCCGCCGAGCACAGGACCCAGTACGAGCCCGACGGCGGCGACCATCGTATTGGCGCCCATAGCCAGCCCGAGCTGCTCCTTGGGGAAGGCGTCGGTGACCAGAGCGGCGGCATTGGCAAACAGGAACGCCGAACCGATCCCCTGCAGCACGCGCCAGCAGATCAGGATCGTGGCGTCGCTCGAGAACCCTGCGCCGAGCGAGGCGAGCGCGAATACGACGAAGCCACCGACATACGCGCGCTTGCGCCCGAACAGGTCGCTGAGGCGCCCAGCTGTGAGCACGAGCACAGTTGCGGCGATCAGGTAGGCAAGGATCACCCACACGAGTGCCAGCAGGCTGGTTTTCAGCGAGCGCTCGAGGCTCGGTAGCGCGATGATCAGCGTGCCCGAGTTGGTTGCCGCGAGCAGCATTCCAAGGCTGGTACAGGAGAGCGCCCACCAGCGGTAGTGCTCGTGCTCGGCATGGACGCCGAAGCGAGAGGTCCGGGATGTGGAAGTTGACGTGAACGTAAAGATCACGATAGCAGCGGCGCTATCCACTCCCGCGGACAGGGTTTGGGCGAGACCGCGCTGGGAGTGGGTGTGAGCCCAGGGCCGCCCCGGACTGGGCGGTGGCAGCGAGCGACTGCCGTACCTCGCGGGGTACGTGTTGCACATGGTGGGCGGCCCACCGTGCTGCTAGAACAACTTCATGAGCGACTCACCAGTTGCCAAGAGCGATGAGCAGTGGCGGGAGGAGCTGACACCCGAGCAGTATGAGGTGCTGCGCCGGGCGGGCACCGAGGCGCCATTTAGCGGCGAGTACGTTTACAACAAGGATTCGGGCATGTACCGCTGCGCCGGTTGCGGCAGCGATCTGTTCAGCTCCGATACGAAGTTCGAGTCGGGTACGGGCTGGCCAAGCTTCACTGAGCCGGCGGTGGCCGAGACGGTCGAGCTGCGACCCGACAACGGCCTGTTCATGCGCCGCACCGAGGTCGTGTGCCGCCATTGCGGCGGGCACCTGGGCCACGTGTTCGACGACGGTCCCGGACCGACCGGGCAGCGCTACTGCATCAACTCGGCCGCGCTTGCGTTCGCGCCCGAGTCGGACGAGGTGCCCTCGCCGCCCGTCGAGTAGCCTCGCGGTGCCCTCTACGCCCGTCGAGTAGCCTCGCGGTGCCCTCTACGCCCGCCGAGTAGCCTCGCGGTGCCCTCTACGCCTGCCGAGTAGCCTCGCGGTGCCCTCTACGCCTGCCGAGTAGCCTCGCGGTGCCCTCTACGCCTGCCGAGTAGCCTCGTGGCGCCCTCGCCGGCCGCCGAGTAGCCTCGTGGTGCCTGGCCGCACGGTCGCTTGTGAAGATTGGATCGTCGCCGTCGCCCGGCGGTGCGCGCGCCGCTGGTCCTAGACTGAGGCCGCGATGATCATGGAGAACCGCTCGAAGCGGCTGTCGGAGCCCCTGCGCTGGGGACGGCGCGAGAAGGCCATCGTCGCCGTTCTCATCGGCTGCCTGCTGCTCGGATTGGTCGGCCTCGGCGGGTTTGCCCTGACGAGCGGCTCCAAGGAGCCGAAGGACTGCGTCGACATAACGTTCGCCAGCACCCTCGGCGCGGCCCACGTGCATGCTTGTGGCACGCGCGCCAAGACCATGTGCGCCGCCCCGAGCGCCTCCAAGGAGATCGCGCAGTCGCTGAAGCAGGCCTGCGGGCGCGCCGGCTACCCGTTCGAATAACGCTGCTTCGACCCCGAGACAGGTCTGTTCGAGGTCTGTCGGTGGGTGAGAGAGCCCGCTGGAGGATCTGGAGGCCCCGCCGTTGCGGGCCGTCTATACAAATGTCGAAACGCGTCGCCCAACTGTTGGCCACGATGTCCCTAGCCGTGTAGTGCGAGCCCCGGTTTCATAAGCGGAGCTAAAAAGGCATAGCTGCAACCGCCGGTGTACCCCATGCGGGGCACAAGCGGGCGGCGGCTGGCCGTATCTACAACCGCAGGGAAACGGAGGCATATGTCCATCTTGGCGACAGCCGAATGGCTGTCATACCCATCCTGGCTCAACGCCGGCGACAACGCATGGCAGATGACCGCGGCGACGTTCGTCGGGCTGATGAGCCTTCCCGGTCTCGCCGTCCTGTACGGCGGGGTCATGCAGAAGCGCTGGTCGGTCAACAGCATGATGCTCACGTTCGTAGCGTTCTGCCTCGTACTGGTGGCGTGGTGCCTGTGGGCGTTCAAGATGGGCTTCGACAACCCGATCGCGCACAGCGGTGGAGGCATCTTCGGCACCAAAGGCTTCCTGGGTACCGCGCTCGGGGAACCGGGCAGCGTGCTCGGGCATGCCGCGGAGGAGGGCCAGGCGCTGATCCCATCGATCTCGACGGGCCCGCCGTTCCACTTCCCGGAGGCCTCGCTCGTGTACTTCCAGTTCGTGTTCGCGGCTATCACCCCGATCCTGATGCTCGGCTCGGTGCTCGGACGGATCAGCTTCAAGGCGTGGATCCCGTTCGTGCTGCTGTGGATCACGTTCGTCTACACGGTCAACGCGTTCCTGCTGTGGGGTGGCGGCTATTTCGCGGCGCACGGAGCGCTTGATTACTCCGGCGGTTATGTGATCCACCTTGCTGCCGGCATCTCCGGCTTCGTCGCGGCGGCGGTCATCGGGCCACGATTGCAACGAGATCGCGAGGTCGACGCGCCCAACAACCTGTTGATGGTCGCGGTCGGCGCCGGTCTGCTGTGGCTCGGTTGGAACGGGTTCAACGGTGGAGACTCCTACTACGCGGGCGCTGACGCCTCGGCGGCGGTTCTCAACACGAACCTCTGCACGGCGGTTGCGATGCTCGTGTGGATCGCGTGGGACTACATCTTCCGCGACAAGCCGTCTCTGCTGGGCTCGGTCAACGGAATGATCACGGGGCTGGTCGGCATCACTCCGGCAGCAGGCTTCGTGAACGGCTACGGAGCAATCGTGATCGGGGTGGTGGCGTCCACGATCGTGTGGATGTCGATCCGCTTCCTCAGCCGCGCTCCGGTGTTCCGTCATGTGGACGACACGCTCGGGGTGATCTACACGCACGGAATCGCCGGGCTGTGCGGAGGCCTGCTGGTCGGACTCCTGGCCGATTCGAACGTGGTCGAGTACATCGGCAGGGGCGGTGATACGAATCTGCCGGGCGTCTCAGGACTGCTTGTCAACGGCAGCTGGACGCTGCTGCGATGGCAGGCCGAGGCCGGCCTGTGGGTGATCCTGTTCAGCGGCGCGATGACGTTCATCCTGCTGAAGCTGGTCGGGATATTCATACCGCTGCGGCTCACCGACGAGGAGCTGGAGATCGGCGATCACGCGATCCACGGCAACGAGGTGTATCCCTCGGATGTGCCGACGCTCGGCGGACCGCACGTACCGAGCTTGCAGCCCACGCCGGCGGGCAGCGCCGCATAACCGTGAACTGGGCAGGGCGCGTCTCCTCTGTGCGCGTCCTCCCAGTTTCCGTAACCACAACCCGAGACCCCGCTTCGGCGGGGTCTCGGCATTTAACGTCGGCTTCTCCTCGAGACCGCTCTGGCAGGAGAGCGTGCTCGCGGACGACGGTTCTCGAAACGAGCGCGGCGCGGAGGAGGAAGACCGCTCAGCTCGTGGCGAGCCCGATTGGGCACGCCACGCCCGTGCCGCCCAGGCCGCAGTAGCCGTTCGGATTCTTGGCGAGGTACTGCTGGTGGTAGTCCTCGGCGTAGTAGAACGTGTGCGGAGGATCGGGGGGAAGGATTTCAGTCGTGATCTCGCCGTGGCCGCTGGCGCTGAGCATCCGCTGGTAGGCATCGCGGGACGCTTGTGCGGCGCGCAACTGGGACTCCTCGGCGCAGAGCACGACCGACCGGTATTGGGTGCCGACGTCGTTGCCCTGGCGCATCCCCTGTGTGGGATCGTGCCCCTCCCAGAACAACCTGAGCAGCTCGTCGAAGCCGATTGCGGCGGGGTCGAACGCGACCAGCACGACCTCGGAATGGCCCGTCTGCCCGCTGCAGACCTCCTCGTAGGTCGGGTTGGGCGTGGTCCCGCCCGCGTAGCCCACGGCGGTGGTGTAGACACCGGTTGCCTGCCAGAAGATCTGCTCCGCGCCCCAGAAGCAGCCCATCCCGAACACGCTCGTATGGATCCCCTCCGGGAAAGGCGGTTGCATTGGTGTGCCGAGCACGACATGGCGCTCGGCCACTGCCAGCGGCTGCTCGCGCCCAGGCAGTGCGTCGCTGGCGTCGACGATGCTCGTTGCGCGTGTTTTGAACAGCAGCATCGTCGTTCAGCCTAGCGCGCCGCCGTTGGCGCACCGGGCAAGGATTGTTGTCGTGTGTGTTTGGCGCTCAAGCGCTTGGCGATCTCCTCCGAAGAGATACACAAGCGATGGCAAACAATTCATCTCAATCACTCCGTGGAGGGGCGACGCTCGTCGAGGCTCCTCTGGCGCAAACTCCGGCCGGGTCTGTGCTGCTGCGCTCGCTGGCCCGTCGTATCGTTGCGAGCAGACCGCCGATAGCGTGGTCGCTGGCGCTGCTGTTTCTGTTCAAGGGATTCGTGTGCCTGGCTGTCGTCGCGTTTCCGATCAGCTCAGTGGAGCCCGTCGCGCTGATAGCCGCCGCGGGCGCGCTCGCGGTCGTGGGAGCGCTTGGTGTGTGGTTGTTTGCGATGCGCATTCCCATGGTTGGGTTCGAGCTGCTGGCGGCCGTTGGCTCGCTGGTAACGAGCGCTCTGGTGGCACACGCGGGTACGCACGGGGGCATGATGGTCGCGGCCTTCGCGTATCCCTGGATCGCGATCTACTCAGCCCACTTCTTTTCCCGCCGTGCGGTGGTCGCGCAGGGACTGCTGATCTCCGTGGGCTTCGGCGTGGGGCTGATGGTGGGCGGTCTGCCTCATGTCGTCGTCTATTGGGTGATCGTGACCGTCACGATCTGGTCGATCTGTCTGGTGCTCGGTCGTCTCAGCGAGAGCTTGCGTCGTCAAGCGGATACCGATCTGCTGACGGGTCTGCTCAATCGCAACGGGTTTCTCGCGGCGGCCAATCGCGAGCACGCGATCGCCGGGCGCAGTGGCAACCCGCTCACACTTGCGCTGATCGATCTCGACGGGTTCAAGCAGATCAACGACCGGCGCGGCCATGTGGCAGGTGACCGAGTACTGGCCGAGCTCGGTCGCGTGTGGCGCCAGCGCGTGCGCACCGGCGACATCCTCGCGCGTCATGGAGGCGATGAGTTCGTGCTGCTACTGCCGGCCACCTCGCCCGAGAGCGCGATCCAGGTGCTCGACCGTCTCCGCGTCGAGGAGCTACCGGTCACCTGGTCGGTCGGCCTTGGCGAGTGGCTGCCGGATGAGGGTCTCCCGGAATGCGTTGCGCGTGCCGACAGCCATCTATACAGCGTGAAGAACGCGCTGCGCGTGCACGATGCGCGTGGCGTCGAGCAGTTGCCGGGCGTTGTGAGCTGATCGCCAATAGTCTCGTTTCGGGCCGCCGGTCGATCCGCCTCGTCCGGTCGGCGTCTCACTGAATAGCTGACATGTATGGCGACGTCCGCCGCCATCGGCACATTCTCGTGTCGGCTGTGAGGAATCCACCGCGTTTGATATCGCTCGTTGTGGGCAACTCTCTCATGAGGACATCGGTCCTCCACTGATTCCCTCCCCGGATCGGCCCGCAGTGAGCGGGCCGATCTGCTGAAGGCGTCTATGAGAGTGTTGACGTTGCCAGTGGCTCGAGCCAGTTCTCGATCGGAGCTGGCCTGCCGAGGTAATAGCCCTGCAGGTAGTCAACTCCGAGCTCGCGCAAAGCGATCATGGTGGCCTCGTCACCGACGAACTCAGCGATCGTGCGCTTGCCGAGACCACGCGCGAGATCCACAACGGCACTGATCACAAGCCGGTCGGTGTCGTCGTCGACGAGATGGCGCACGAACTCCCCGTCGATCTTGATGAAGTCGAACGGGAGATGCTTTAGGTAGTAAAACGAGCCGAACCCGGCACCGAAGTCATCAAGTGCGAAGCGGCAGCCCAGCCTGGCGAGCTGCTCGGCGAAGGTCTGGGCTGCCTGGATGTTGCCGATAGCGGCGGTCTCGGTCACCTCGAACACGAGCTGTGTGGGGTCAACTTCGGCGCTGCGCAGCTCGTGGTCGATGTGGGCCGCGAGGTCGGGATCGCCCAGTGAGTAGCCCGACAGGTTGATCTCCACCTTCGGATGGCGTCCGAGTCGGCTCTGTTCGCCGAGCATCCGGATCGCCCTCGTGAGAACCCACCGGTCGATCTCGCCGATCAGGCCGAAGCGCTCGGCGATCGGCAGGAAGTTTGCGGGCATGATCAGCTCGTCATCTGGCCCCAACATGCGCACGAGCAGCTCGAGTTGGGTCCTCTCACCGGAGACTGCCTGCACCACTGGTTGTGCGTGTAGCGTGAGTCGGTCCTCCTCGAGCGCGGTCCTGATGCGCTCTACCCACTCCAGGCGCGCCTCGATCCCCGCCTTGCCGGTGGAGCCGCCGTATGTCTCAAAGCGATTGCGCCCGCCCTCCTTCGCGTCGTACATCGCGAGATCTGCGTTGATAAGCGCTTCCTCGGTCGTAATGCCCTTCAGGCCAGCGAGCGGCGCGACGCCGATGCTTGCGCTGATCGGCCGCGCCCGACCTTTGGGACCGCGAGCGGATCGCTCCGCGCGAATCGTCTCCAGCAGCGCCGCCGCCACGTGCTCCGCTTCGGATCGCTCTCCCTTCGGCAGGAGGATCGCGAACTCGTCTCCGCCCAGTCTTGCGACGGTGTCGGTGCTACGCAGACGCTCTGCCAGGGCTCTGCCGACGCGCACGATCAAGTCGTCGCCTGCGCTGTGGCCGAGTGTGTCGTTTACCTGCTTGAACTCGTCGAGGTCCAGCATCATCACGGCGCCCTCGTGGCCGTAGCGCTCCCCGCGGGCGAGATGTTCGTCGAGGATTCGCTCGTAGGCCCTCCGGTTCAGCAGCCCCGTGAGAGGGTCGTGGTCGACCATATAACGCAGTCGCTCCTCGGCGGCCGCACGCGCCTGATCTGCCTCTTCGCGCTCTTCCAGCCTGCGTTCGACGAGCGCTCGCGCATGGCGCTCGCGGCGCGTGGCACGCAGTCCGAGCCCTCCGAGCACGATCGTCAGTACAGCACCGATCAGAATCGTCGTGTTGAGCGTCGCCAGCTCCGAATGCGAGGCGACGACGAGCAGTGTCCGCGCGATTCCGCTGACTGGGGCGCTTCCAAGTATCACCGGCTACATATCGACCCGAAGTCCGATCAGCTGAAGATCGCAACCATGATCCAGTCCGATCCCGTCGTTTCAACTGCCTCCTAGAGCGGACGCTTGTCCGATTAAGGATCTGTAGGCTTAGAATCCATCTCGAAGACTCCCAGGTTCGTCACGAGGGTCCTGGGGGCGATCTGACGGATTTTCGGATAAGACACTTAGCCGGTAAAGGGATGATTTCGTGGAGTATCCAGCTGCGAGCCGGGTGAATGGTTGGCGCGTGATCGTGGCCTACGGGCTGGTGTGCGCTGCTACCCAGGTGCTGTGGCTGACCTTTGCAGCGATCACGACCGAGACGGCCCGTCATTATGACGTGTCGGTTGGCGCCGTTGGGTGGCTGGCCGAGATCTTCCCGTTGCTCTACGTGGTGTTGGCGATTCCTGCGGGGATTCTGCTGGATCGCTGGTTTCGTCCAGTGCTCGCGGCCGGAGGGGTCCTGGTGGCTGCCGGTGGGTTGATTCGCCTGGGAGGCGACACGTTTGCCTGGGTAATGGCCGGACAGGTGACCGTGGCGGTTGCGCAACCGGTCGTGCTGAGTGCGGTCAGCAAGCTCGCTGGGGAGTACCTGCCTTTGGAGCAGCGAGCGGCGGGCATCTCGGTTGGCTCCGCCGGTGGTTTCGTGGGGATGCTGATCGCGCTGCTGCTGGGCCCCACGCTGGGCGGGCATGGGCACATCGAGCGATTGCTCATCGTCGAGGCCGTGCTGTCTGCAGTCCCGGCTCTCGCGCTATGTGTCACGCTGCGCCGCCCCGGACATGAGAGCACAGAGCATGCCGCGATCGCCGGAAACGCGGCGCGCGCTCTGTGGGCGCTGCCGTCGATGCGCACATTGTGCGGGCTGGTGTTCATCGGGTTTGGCGTGTTCGTGGCGCTCGCCACCTGGCTGCAAACGTTGCTGCATCCCGACGGCGTATCGGAAACGGCCGCCGGTGCGCTGCTGGTCGGGATGGTCATCGCCGGCGTGCTTGGCTGTGCGGTCCTGCCTCCGATCGTTGCGCGCCGCGGTATCGAGCGAGGCTTCATGCGCGCAGCGGTTGTGGCCAGCGCTCTTGGCTGCGTGGCGCTCGGCGTCATTCCGTGGCTTGGCGGACGCGCAGCGGTGATCGTGGTCATGGGTTTGTTTCTGCTGCCAGCGCTACCGGTCATCCTCACGGCGACCGAGCGTCTTGCAGGCTCCGCGGCGGGCACCGCTGGAGCGATCGTGTGGATGGCTGGCAATCTCGGCGGTCTGGTAGTTGCGCTGCTCGTACAGATCCTGGTGCACGAGCCGTTTGCCGCGTTTCTTGCAATGGCGGCGGTGTCGCTGCTCGGGCTTCCGATCGCAGCACGGCTCACCACGCCAACCGGCGATGAGTTGGGGGTCGATCCGCTGGTGGCGACCGCAAGCTGAGGGTAAGCTGAGCCGCAATCTCTGATGCATTGCATGCCCGCCGCTGTGCCTCGACGTTATCCATGTGATCTCGTAGGTCAGCGCCAAAGCGCCGCCCTGACCAGGTAACTGGAAAGTCGGTCAGGGGGAATCGTCCTTCATCGCATCCGAATCGCTGATGCTTGCGAGAGAAGATCTTCGAGCAGGGGCGCTGCATCGCCGATGACCGGCTCGCTGTGGGCGAACAGAAGCGAGTCGAAGTCCTCCTCCTCGAGAGTCCGCCGCAGGTTTCTGAGCAGGCCGCGCCGAACGCTGGTCGGATCCTCACCAAGGAGCGCATCCGGCATGAACGTCAGCGATCCCTTCGCGTCGCGAGTGAGCCCGTCACCGAAAGCCAACGCGCCGTTGTGAGCATCCAGCAACAGCGTGGTCTCCTCCGCGCAGATCGATCCGAGCTCCAATGCTCGCACGCCGTCGGCAAGCTGCTCGTCGAATGAGAATCCCTGGACGGGTCGATCGTCGTCAAAGTGGGCCAGACCCGCCCTGTGGCACAGCACGGGACAGCCAAAGCGATTGACGTAGCGCGCGCTGTGACGATAGTGGTGGCGGTTGGTAAGTACGATTTGCTGCGGCGTCGCGAGGGTTGCGAGTGCCTCCAGGCCCTCCTGTGGCTCCATCGGGTCGATCAAGGTCCCCGAGTACAGATCGAAGCTGCTGTGAACCACGTGGCCGATGCCCTCGTGAAATGCGCTCCATTGAAAGAGCCCAGGGAGGATTTCCTCAATCATCCTCAGCTGTGTTGCCCTGAGAGGATGTTGTCTAATCTCAGATTTTAACGGTATGAGCACCGCGATCGTTACTGTTGCAAAAGACGATCACCGTGCTCTCACCGGCGGCCACCGCCGCGAGGAGCACCGGTAGAATCGTTAGATCCGGTGAGGCTGCGGCGCCAGGGGTAACTATTGCTGCCAGTCCACGAGCGCAGGCCTCGCTTGCCGGGCTATGGCTCAATCCGTGTCCAGAAGCTGATGGACTCGCGCTCGTGGCCGATTCCGGCTTCCAGCGCAAGTCGCCAGCCATGGGGCCAGTCGATTGCCTCGGTGCTCAGTTGTTCGTAGGTGCGCAGCTTGCGCCGGTGGGCGGCGAGCTGGGCGGCGGCGAGCTTTGCCGGGTCTCCACCGAAGAAGAGCTTGAGCGTGGCGGGATCTCGGACTTCTTCGAGCTCTTCGGTGGGCTCTGCCAGCCATTGCGCGAGCGTCTCGTGTCCGCGCTTTGTCAGGCGGTAGATCCGCCGGCGTCGTCCGTTCTGCTCGCGCCGCTCGGACAGCAGGCCCGCCGTGGCGAGTCGCTCACACTCTGTGTAGAGCTGGGTGTGGGGCACGGCCCAGAAGTTGATCGTGCTGAGTTGCGCCAGGCGCTTGAGGTCATAGGGGGTGGCGGGCCCGATCTGCTCGATCAGGCCGAGCACGATGTAGGAGGTCTCGCTGAGACGTGGATTTGACATGCACGCCAGGGTAGCGTACGCTACGAATCATTCGGTTCGGACCATGCTGGAGGAATTATCATGCCAGTCACAGCAATCACCGCCACAGCTCCCACCGGCGCAACCCTCTCGACGATGCCGACGATCGGCTTCTCAACGCTCGAGCAGGAGGTGGCGGTGGACGAGCTGGAGCTGAGCGGCGAGCTACCGCACTGGTTGGTCGGCTCGCTGCTGCGCACCGGGCCGGCCAAGTTCGAGGTCGGGGACACCGCCGCCGAAGGCGGCGGTCAGCGCATGCGCCACTGGTTCGACGGGCTGGCGATGTTGCACCGCTTCACGATCGAGCACGGTCGGGTCTCCTACGGCAATCGCTTCCTGCATAGCCGCTCCTACAGGGCCGCGCGCGAGCAGGGCCAGATGGTCTATGGAGAGTTCGCTACCGATCCCTGCCGTTCTCTGTTCAAGCGCGTGCACAGCATGTTCTCGGCGGGGAGCGCCCTGTCGGACAACGCGAACGTGAACGTGACAAAGCTCGGGGAGCGGTTCATCGCGATGACTGAGACCCCGCTGCCGGTGCAGTTCGACCCTTACACGCTCGAGGCGGCAGGGGTGCGTCCGTATGAGGTCCCCGGACAGTTGTCGACTGCCCATCCGCACATGGATCGTGCGAGCGCTTCAATGCTCAACTACGCCGCCAAGCTGGGAGCTCGCAGCAGTTACCGCTTCTTCGAAGTCGCGCCTCATGAGAGCAAGCCCCGCCTGATCACCTCGCTTGCGGTGTCCGAGCCCGCCTACATGCACTCGTTTGGGCTCACGGAGCGCTGGCTGGTACTCGCCGAGTTCCCTTACGTGGTCAACCCGCTCGCGCTCGCGCTGTCTGGGCGCCCCTATATCGAGAACTACCGTTGGAAGTCAGAGCTCGGCACGCGCTTCACGCTCGTGGACCGCGCCACTGGCCAAGCGACTGCCGGCTTTCAAACAGATGCATGCTTCGCGTTTCATCACGTCAACGCCTATGAGGACGGCGGCGAGGTCATGGTCGATCTCTGCGCCTACCCCGACGCGGGCATCGTCGAGGACCTCTACCTCGATCGTCTGCGCGGGGGCGAGCCCGTGGCACAGGCTAGCCTGACGCGCTTTCGTTTGTGTCTCGCCGACCGTTCGGTGCGCCGCGAGCAGCTGGCCGAGCACGGCATTGAGCTGCCACGCATCAACTACGGGCGCTGCAACGAGCGCCTCTATCGCTACGTATGGGGCAACGGCAGCGACGGGGATGGATGGTTTGAGCAGATCCTCAAGATTGACACGACCGACGGTGCCACGCTGTGCTGGTCGGAGCCGGCCTGCTATCCCGGCGAGCCCGTGTTCGTAGCCCGCCCTGAGGCCGAGCACGAGGACGACGGCGTGCTGCTCTCGGTTGTGCTCGACGTTCGATCTGAAATCCACCCACCCACGTCTTTCCTGCTCGTACTCGACGCCGCCGATCTGAGCGAGCTGGCGCGCGCACACGCACCCCACCACATCCCATTCGGTTTTCACGGCCAGTTCACCCGGGGATGAGCCGAACGTTTCATTTCACACACTTCAAGCTGATCACAAGCCAAAAAGGAGTCTTTCGATGACCACCATTGCACCGCCCACCAGCGCACCCACCAGATCGGATCGTCCCATGCAGGCCACCGAGCTGCTCGAGCAGCTCACAGGAGGCCTGCATGGGTTTACCGAGCGCTGGCTCCCTCGAGCCAGCGAGCTGAGCGACTATCTTCAGCGTTGGGAGACGGCTTGGAACACTCACGACGTCAATCAACTCCAGGCCCTCGTAACCGAAGACATCGTGTGCGAGGACCCGGCGATGTTCGGTGAGACCGCACACGGGCGCAGCGAGTTCGGGGCATTTGCTGAATTGTTCTTCCGTGCCTTCCCCGACGTTCGCCTCGAAAGCACCGGTGCGCTATATCCAGCGCTCGAGGGTACTGGGCTCGCGCTGCCGTGGCGAATGATCGGAACGTTCACGGGCGAGCTTGCATTTTGGGGCAAAAGCTACGGCTCCAAACCGCCGTCATGGGCGCCCACCGGGCGATCGCTCGACATCGAAGGCATCGACCTCTATGAGTTCCGCGACGGTCTGGTCTCCCGCCATAGGCTCATCTACGACCTCTACGACTTCTCACAACAGTGCGGGCTGCTCCCGGCAGGAGACCGCAAGGTGCCAAAGGCCATGCTGCTGGTCCAACGGCTCATCGCCTCGCGTACGCGGCGCCGCCACGCGCGCGCCTAGGTCCCGGAGACGATGTCGATGTACAACCACAACTCGCACCCGGACCTGCGCGCCTCCGATGCCGAGCGCGAGCACGCCGTGGAGATGCTCGGCGATGCGGCGGCCGAGGGTCGGCTGAGCGTAGATGAGCTCGACGAGCGAATCGAGTCGGCTTACGCAACGCGCAGCGTTGGAGAACTCGATCGACTCCTGGCCGATGTAAGCCCGGACACAACCTCCGACGAGCACACTCTCGCGAGCTACCATCGAAGCGATTGCATCGTGGTGCGCGAGGGTCCGGGTGGCACCCGTCGGGTCATCTCGATTATGGGAGGCAACGATCGTCGAGGGCACTGGCGAATCGCGAAACGCTGCACCGTGGTGAGCATCATGGGTGGCAGTGAGATCGACCTGTGCGACGTCGAGCTCTCCCACCCGGTGACCCAGCTGAATGTCTATTCAGCGATGGGCGGTGCCACGATCCGGGTTCCAAACGGGGTGCGCCTACAGGTATCAAAGCTCGCCATCATGGGCGCCAATGACGTGCACCTCGGCGATCGGCCACCCCGACCCGGTGGTGCGCTGATCCGTATACGACTCGTGTCGATCATGGGTGGCAGCAAGGTGCGTGCAGGTCGCAAGCCCAGTCGCACAGAGCGTCGACGAGCGCGAGAGCTTCGTGGCTCCGAGCGCAGACAGGAGAGGATCGCGGTGTGACCTTTACACCACCCGGTTTAACACACGTAAGAGGTCTGTCGTAAAGGCGACGACCGGAATCGAACCGGTGTAGACGGCTTTGCAGGCCGCTGCGTAGCCACTCCGCCACGTCGCCAGGGCACTCCGTAGCGTAGCGGCCGCGCGCTGATCTGGCGATCCGCTCGGATCCGTCCCTGGGCCTGGGTTATGGGGCTTATCCCTGGCTTCGTGGGGCGTTATCAAGCTTTTCCTATCTCCTTATGGCTGCTTTCGAGGGGCGTTAGCACTCGTATATGGCTGGCGCGCACACTGAGATCCCAAACTCGGAGGTGTGTCATGAAGCGCATATTTCTTCCCATGATGGCGGCGGCGCTGATTGGAGCTGCCGTCGCGAGCGTGTTCTTTGCGACCTCCGGTGGGTCGAACAACGGTACGGTCGCTGGTAGGGTCCCAACCCGGGCCGTCGGTTCGAAAGGTGGCGTGACCAAGGATGTTTCATCGACCACCCCGAGCGCGACTCAGGTCTATCAGCGCGACGCGTCGGGCGTGGTGTCGATCAAGGCGGTCGACGCCGACGGCGCGGACAGCGGCACCGGGATCGTGCTCAACGATGAAGGGTTGATCCTCACCAACAACCATGTGATCTCTGAAGGCACGAGCATTACGGTAAGTCCTGGCAAGTCCGCGAGCGTGAGCCGCGCCGCAAGCGTGGTCGGCACCGATCCGAATAGTGACCTCGCGTTGATCAAGATCAACCCTGCGGGCCTGGGACTGAAACCCTTGAAACTGGTGAGCTCAAGCTCTGTGCAGGTTGGTGATTCGGTGTATGCGCTCGGCAATCCCTATGGCCTCACCGAGACGCTCACGAAGGGCATAGTGTCGGCTCTTGAACGTGAAATATCAGCTCCTAACGGCGCGACGATCAAGGACGTGATTCAGACCGACGCTCCGCTGAACCCAGGTAACTCCGGTGGTCCGCTGCTAAACGCCGAAGGCGACGTGATCGGGGTCAACTCGCAGATCGCAAGCGACGCGGCGCGCACCGAAGACTCCCAACCGGGCAGCACCGGTGTGGGTTTCGCGATCTCCTCGAACACCGTCTCCGAAGTGGTCAAGAGGATTGAGGCTGGCGGTGGGAGCGGCACGGAGAAGACCGAAGGCGAATCGCGCGCGCAGCGCTCTGGGGAAGAAGTGTCCCCGTACGGCACGGAATCTCCCTATCAGACGGAAGGACCTTCAGGAACTCAGAGCAACGAAGGCGAAAGTCGCGAAGCCAGCCCCTACGGCTACGAATCGAATGCAGGTGGTGGCGTTGAAGGCTACGGTGGGGCCGGCTCGAGCGGCGCCGGGTCGGCCGGCGTGGAATCGGCCGGAGAAGGACGCGAAGGCCAGACCGTGATCGTGCCCTGACGTCGAAGGCTCGAGATCCAGACGTCCCGCGGCCAAGAGCATGAGCGCCGGCCGCGGGACGATCTGCCCCAAAGTAGGCACGGGGGAGGTGCCGGGACTGGCCTTGGATGTAATCCCGAACTGGCCTCCGTTGATAGGCTAAAGAGGTTCCCAGGGCGATTAGCTCAGCTGGGAGAGCGCCGCCTCGACAAGGCGGAGGTCACTGGTTCGAGCCCAGTATCGCCCACTGGTTGAAAGCCCCATTCTGTGGGGCTTTTGCGCTTCTCGGGGGAGCTTCAAGTTCCAATGAGGTTCCGCTTGTGGCGGGTGACGCGCTGGTGAGCTGGCTAGGACCACTCGATTGGCGGTGCGCCTGGTTGCCAGTCATCGATGGTGCTGCCTCGTTCTCGTCGCAGGAGGTGGCCGTAGTCGGCGAGTTGCACTTGGAAGGCAAGCTCTTCGCGTGGGTCGCGGCCGGCGTCGTCTATCCATTGGCGCCAGACCGCAAGCGCGCTCAACGTCTCCAAGTGACTCGCGTTGCGCCACCAGCCCTCCTTGAGAGCGGACAGGGTGTCGGGATAGCGGGCGTGCAGGCCGACGATGGCGCCCCATGTCAGGCCGCGCCATTCGCGGCTGCCGCCGTAGGGCTCAAGCCACGGGGCACGCTCGACGGCGGTGCGGTGTTCTTCACGCCCAGAGCAGTCCTCCCGGGGCCTCCACACCACGAATGGAGGACCGACATGACAACCATCATCATCCCCGCCCGGATTGTCCGTTACCTATGCGAAGGACTACACACCTGGTTCGGCATGGCAGCTGAGGACATCGGCGAGGCAAACCACGAGGGCGGCAGGCTGCGCCCCGTCCTGTATGCCGAGCCGGTGGAACGATTCGATCACGCTCGCGCACTGCTGGACCTGATCGGCTGGAAGGACAAGGCTGACGAAGGACCGGCCATCGTCCATCTCGTAGGCCACCGTCCCGTGCTGCTGGCTGCGTTGCAAGCGCAGCTTGAGACTGAGCGCAACATGACCAACGAGGACCCAGCGCTCAAGGGAGCTGAGAAGCAGATCGTCTGCGCACGCAAGCGCGAGACCGGAGGTTGTCCCGTTCGCCGTGGAAGTTCGTGGTGGCGGCCGGGGTGTAATGGTTTTACACGGTGATGGGGGTGGGCGCTTCCTCGTGGGTTGAGGTGTGGAGGGGCGCGCGTCGGGTGGCGAGGTCGTGTTCGACTGCGTGCGCGAGTTTCGCGAGGTCTGAGTAGCCGACGATCTTTCGGAATTGGGTCTCGGCCTCGAGCATCCCTGCGGCGGTCCATCTGAGGCACATGTCGCCGTTTTGCCAGCGCTTCACGTTGCGTGATGTGCGGCGGATGATCTCGATCATCGACTCGATCGGGTTCGTCGAGGACAGGGTCTTCTTCAGCCGTCCGCGGATCCCGAGGCGTGTGAGGGTGAGAGTCTCCTCCAGGCCCTCGTTCAGGGACGCAGCCGCCCCGGGATGGGAGTGCTCCAGCTCGCCGGCGAGCGCCCGCAGGCCGTCCAGCGCGAGCTCGTGGTTATCACTGGCCCACGCTCGCCGCAAGCGCGTCTTCACCGTTGGGCGGTCGCGCTCGGGGAGATGCTCAAGGACGTTGCGTTCCTTGTGCCGGATGCAGCGCTGCACCGGTACCGGGCCGAAGACCTCATCGACGGCCGCGCGCAGTGCCTTTGATCCATCGAGGACGACGAGGACGCCCTGCTCGACATCCAGGCCCCGAGCGACCAAATCGGCGAGGAGGTGAGCGGTGACGGTCTTGTTCTCCGTGGACCCGTCCCACAATCCCAGCGGGAGCTTCACCCCGTCGGTGCTGACACCCAGCGCGACGATGCAACAGCGGCCCTTCAGCTCGATCCCGTCGACCATCAACGCCGCCAAGCGAACGTCCGCAAGGTCACGGCTCATCAGGGCGTCGAGGTGCTCGCGGGTGCGGCCGATGAACTCGCGGCTGACCGCGGACTTCGACACCGACCGCTCCCTCACGGTCACTTTCTCACCGACGGGCTCACGAGTCCGTGCGAAGCGGCGCGTGCTGACACCAGCGAGCATCTGCTCCAAAACGACCCGTGTCAACGGGTCACGGTCAGCGAAATACTCATACGTCTCAAGCGCCACCTCCTGCTCCCCATCGGCGGTCCTGGCGCGGGGTCGCTTCACCGCGACCCGACGGCCCCCGAGGGTAACTTCGCCGTCTTCGTGGCCGTGACGGACCGCGGTGCGCTCCCTGTTCTTCGCGTGCTTCGGGCCGACGACCTCATCGAGCTCGGCCTCCATCATCTCGCCCAGCACGCCCAGCCCCAAACCGACGCTGAGCGCCAACAAACCATCCTTCGCCGCGCCGGCCAACTCCCCCAACGCGTCCAGCACACCAGCCGGCAATCCCAGCGCAGCGCTCACGACCTGCTCCTGCTCTACGGTCTTCATGGCGGTCCCTTCGTCTCGGTGGATGATTTCGCACTCGCCACAGTCCCAACGGGACCGGACGAGGCGGAAGGACCGCCACCTACAAACTTCTACGAACTACGGGACAACCTCCGTGGCCGAGATCGAGCAGTTCCTCGCCATTGCCCATGCTGGCCTTGGAGGCTCCGCGTAGATGGCGACTCGCTGCTCATACGGCAGTGGTCGCGTGTACGTCCGCAGCGACAGCGCCGGTCGGGAGACCTACTACGGGTCCTGGTGGTCAAACGGGCGACGCGTCAACCGCAAGCTCGGCCCAAAGCGCAGGCGCGGTAGCCGTGAAGGACTGACGGCGGCGCAGGCCGAGGCAGAGTTGCGCCGGCTCATGCGGGACGTGCAATCTGAGCAGCCGACCGACCGGCTTGATGTGAGCGAGGCCGGTCAGTGCTACCGGGCCCATTTGAAGGCGCTCGGCCGCAAGCGCTTGACCCTCACAGCAGTCGAGATGGCGCTCCGGGTGTGGATCGAGCCGTACCTCGGAGGCCGGGCGCTTGTGCGTGTCCGGCCCGAGGACATCGAGGACATGATGCGAGCGATGGTCACCGGCGCAGTAGGGCCGAAGTCGATCCGCAACTACATCAGCACGCTGAGCGCGATGTACCGCTACGCGATGCATCCGAGGCGGCGGTGGGCGAACACAAATCCATGTGAGGTGATCGACCTGCCGGCGTTGCCTGCGTCAACTGAGATTCGCTACCTGACGATGCCGCAAGTGCAAGCCCTCGCCAACGCCACTGTTCCCGGCGAGTACCAGCAACTCGACCGGGCGCTCTACCTAACGGCTGCGATGACGGGGCTGCGCCAAGGCGAGCTGATCGCGCTGCGCTGGCAAGACATCGCCTGGGATGACCGTCGAGTTCGCGTCGTCCGTAATCACGTTCTCGGTCAGTTGACACGCCTAAGAGCCATCGCTCGGCGCGCAGCGTGCCACTAAGCAGCCAACTCGCACAGGAGCTTCGTGGATGGCAGCAGGCGACCCGCTGGAATGATCCGGACGCCCTAGTGTTCGCCGAGCCCGCATCTGGCGATGTCCTACGACGCGGAGCGCTCATGCGCCGCTATCGCCGAGCGCTCAAGGCAGCCAAGATCCACTCGCACCGCTTCCACGACCTGCGCCACACGTTCGGGACAGCGATGGCAGGTGCCGGTGTGCCGATGCGGACCCTGCAGGAGTGGATGGGCCACCGCGACATCGCGACGACCCAGCGCTATGCCGACTATGCGCCGAACGAGCGGGAGTTGAGATGGTTGATCGTGCATTTGGAGATGCAAATGAGTAGGCATGGGTACATGCCTGGACACTCTCCTCTTCTTTCGCCGGTTGGCTTGGAATCATCGGCGCCGTGACTAAGGATCGGACCCGGCGACGCGAATTGGCTCGTGATGTGCAGATCGTTGTTGAGCGCTCAAGCACTCATCCCGTGGAATACGCAATCGTGCTGCTGGTCGAGCGCGACGACGCATGGCATACGGTGCGCACCTTCGACAACGCACACGCACCCGACGAGCACCACGAGCATCGATACGTGGGGTTGGACAAGCAACCCCCAATCGTCTCGCATGGGCCCCCGAATGACGCGATGCACGCAGCAGAGATCAAGCTATTGTCGAGCTGGAGCGATATTGTTCGTAGTTGGGAATCAACACGATGAGCGCTATCGACAAGAAGACAGACGAGCTGTTCATGGCCGCTACGCTGAGCGACGATAGTCTCGGTTACCCGGACGATGTCGCGTTCGTTCCCGGCGATCAGGACTGGGCCGATGAGGTGGTGTGGCGAAACCTGGCCGATGAGGGCCGCGCCACCGTCGTCGTCGACGACGAGACCGAGTTGATGTTGATCCCGTTTCCGCGCAGCATCATAGACCGCTTGCGTGGGTGCGTTCGTGTGCGCGTGACCCACAGGCCGCACGGGCATGTGGGTGCATACGCGACCTCCAGCACACTTGGGCGTCACCCCGTGCGCGAGATGCGCGCGCTTGCACACGCGTAGGACCAAGAAGCAACGGTATGACCGTCACGATCGACGGGCTTGTGTTCGAGCGCAGCAACTACGACGCTGACGGCGACGTGCTCTATCTCACTCGTGGTGAGTCGAACGTGGCCGCTGATGCCATGCTCACGCTAGAGGGGCATGGCATTCGCTACGGCGCTAATGGCGAGACGATCGGAGTGACGATCATTAACGCCAGATGGTTGCTGAAACGTGACGGGTATCTCACGATCATGCTGCCTCACTCGGTCCGTGTAGAGGCGGGCGAGCTTGCTGTGGCACTCGGCTAGAGCAAGCCGCGGCTAGTCTGCCTTGCGATGACATTCGGCAAGCTCGGGACGTGAGTCAGGGCCATCAATACATCTCGTCCCGTTCGCTGGGGTGGCCGCACAACCAGGCTCAGCCAGATGTCGTCGATGCCGAGCCCGGCTCATTCGACTAAAGGACTACCAGGTTCGCAGATCAAGCGCACGTCCGTACGCTGCCAGCTCACGGCCGAGATCCAGTAAGCGGGCCGAGCCCGACTACTGGATCATTGGTTGTAGTCGGCGTCAGGAGTGCGATGGCGCCCTACGCCACGGCTTTCGACCGAAATGAGCGCTCCCGTTTGCCACTCATTCGTCCAAAGTGCGGTCGCGAGGCGAGTGGTGCTCGTGACGTGCCAATCTGCGCATGTGCCAGAGATCCGACGAGTGGCCACATTGCGCGAGAAGCAGCTGACCCTGCTCGCAGCCGTGCTTGGTACGAGCGTGGTGTTTCTCGATGCGACTGTGACCAGTGTCGCGTTGCCGGCGATTCGAGGCGACCTTGGTGGCGGTCTGGCGGGCCAGCAGTGGGTTACGAACGCGTACCTGCTGACGCTCTCCTCGCTGTTGTTGATCGGCGGCTCGCTTGGAGATGTGTTGGGTCAGAAGCGCGTGTTCTTGGTTGGCGTTGCCGGCTTCGGGCTCGCTTCGGCGCTCTGCGCGGTCGCGTCGTCGATCCCGGAGCTGTGCGTGTTTCGTTCGATGCAGGGGGTGTGCGCGGCACTGGTGACGCCTACCGCATTGGCGGTGATCATCCACGTGTTTCCCGAAGACGAGCGGGCCAGGGCGATCGGGACATGGACCGCGCTCAGCTCGATCGTGGGGGTTATCGGGCCGTTCATCGGGGGAGTGTTGATCGCTGCCGGCTCGTGGCGCCTGATCTTTGTGCTCAATGCGCCGCTTGTGCTCGTGACCGTGACTCTGATTGCTCGTGGCGTGCCTCGGAGCGCGAGCGTTGGCACCGCCGGGCGTCTTGACCTCCCTGGGGCCCTCTTCGCGGCGCTCGCGCTCTCGGGTTTGGTGTTCGCTGTGACCGAGGAGCCCGCGCGCGGATGGAGCACCCTGGTGATCGGCTCGCTCGCGGCAGGGATTCTGGGAGCGATCGCGTTTGTTGCGCGCGAGGCTCGAGCCCGGGCGCCGATGCTCCCACTGAGCCTGTTTCGCGAGCGCAACTTCACGATCGGGAACGTGGCGACATTGACTGCCTACCTTGGGTTGGGGGGCGTGATCTTTCTGCTGCCTGTGTTTCTGCAGGAGGTCAGCGGCTACAGCCCTGTACAGGCGGGGCTCGCGCTTCTGCCGGTCACCTTGCTGATGATCGTGCTCTCCCGCCGGTTTGGTGCGCTTGCCGACCGCATCGGGTCGCGGGTGCTGATCAGCCTAGGGGCGCTGGTTGCTGGCTGTGGCCTTTTGCTCTTGGCGCGTGTCGATCAGCGCGCCGATTACATCAGCGAGGTCCTGCCGGCGCTGCTCGTGTTCGGGTTGGGACTCGCGATGCTTGTCGCGCCGTTGACCGCCACGGTCCTTGGGGCAGTGGAGGAGGATCACGCAGGCGTCGCCGCCGCGGTGAATACGACGCTCTCCCGCGTCGCACAGCTTTTCGCGGTCGCTGTGCTGGGAGCTGTCGTCTCTCTTGCGTTTGCTGGTCGCGTCGACGCGACGCTAGGACGATCCGCGATCGATGCCGCTAGCCGCGCGGCCATCAGCCGCGCCGAGCGACAGCCTCTCGGCGCGCCGAGCCTGGAGGGAGTACACCCTGGAGAGCGCCCTCTTCTCAGAACGGCCTTCGACGACGCCTCGGTGCATGCGTTCCGCGTGGCGGACACGATCGCAGCCATCCTCGTCGTCAGCGGGGGTCTCATTGCGCTCGCCGGGATCCGCAATCCCCGCCGCACGGTGGCCGCCGAGCTGTGTCCAGCCGGGGCGCTCTGCGGAGCCAGTCAAGAACTCGTCCATGCTCGCCAGGATCGACGCTCGGACCGGGGTTTCGTGGACCACGCGGTCGAAATCCCATCACCGGAGGTGGCCCCGTGAGCGAGACATCCTCCATCATCCGCCGCGACTTGCATCCCGCTCCGTCGCTCATGACGAAACCCGCTCGTGAAGGGCCGCTGGGTAAGCGCTACTGTTTCGCCCGGCGCAGTCGCAAAACGCAGAGCCAGGTGTGGTCCTTCATGACGGCGCTCCTCGCCGCTCCGGTGCGCGCCCGGGCGGCTGACTAGGGGTCTCGCGCGGGGGTGGTGGAGGGATGGGGCGGGTCTGCGGCCGTAGCGGGTCAACCGTCGCCTTCTTGCCGTGATGGACGATCTCGAGCGGGGGCCGTGACGTAGCGAGTACACCGCCTGCTCGGGACCGACCTCCACCAGCAGCCGTCGCCCACGGAAGCAGAGGCGGAACGTGAGCCGGGTGAGCGCCTGCGGGAGGCGGGGGCTGAAGCTCAGGATCCCGTTGTGGTCTCGCATACCTCCAAACCCCGCGACGGCGGCGATCCATGTCCCTGCCAGCGACGCGATGTGCAGGCCGTCGCGCGTGTTGTGCTGGATGTCGTCGAGATCGATGAGGGCGGCCTCACTGAGGTAGTCGTAGGCAAGCTCGAGGTGCCCGACCTCCGCGGCGATGACGGCCTGGGTGGAGGCCGACAGAGAGGAGTCGCGAACCGTCAGTCGCTCGTAATGGGCGAAGTCGCGCGCCTTCTCCTCGTCAGTAAAGACGTCACCGCGCAGATGCAGCGCGAGCACCAGGTCGGCCTGCTTGACGACCTGCTTGCGATAAAGGTCGAAGTAGGGGAAGTGCAGCAGCAGCGGATACTGCTCGGGGGCGGTAGCGTCGAAGTCCCATATCTCGTGCTCCGTAAACGCCTCCGCTTGAGGGTGGACTCCCAGCTCCGTGTCATAGGGGATGAGCATCGCCTGGGCGGCGTCACGCCAGGCGGCCGCCTCCTCGTCGTCGACTCCGAGCTCAGCGGCGCGCTGGGGATAGCGCTTTGCGCCCTCGAAGGCCTCGCGCAGGTTTCGCTCAGCCATCAGGTTTGTGTAGACGTTGTTGTCAGCGATTGCGCTGTACTCGTCGGGACCGGTTACACCGTCGATCCGGAAGTGGCCGGCAGCATCGTGGTGCCCCAACGAGCGCCACAGTCGGGCCGTCTCGACGAGCAGCTCCAGGCCGACGCCTCGCGCGAACTCCTCATCGTGATCGCTAGCCGCCTCATAGCGGACGACGGCATCGGCGATGTCGGCATTGATATGGAACGCCGCTGTCCCTGCTGGCCAGTACCCCGAGCACTCCTGCCCCCGGATCGTCCGCCAAGGAAATGCGGCGCCCTCCAGCCCTAGCGAGGTCGCTCGCTCTCGTGCGAGATCGAGCGTGAGATGGCGCCAGTGCAGGGCATCGCGCGCGGCGTGCGGAGCCGTATACGTCAGGACCGGCAGGACGAAGGTCTCCGTATCCCAAAACGCATGTCCGTCATAACCCGGTCCGGTCAGCCCCTTGGCTGCGATCGCCCGCCGCTCAGCCCTACCGCCGGCCTGAAGCGTGTGGAAGAGGCCGAAGCGAACCGCCAGCTGCAGCTCTGCGTCACCCTCGATCTCGACGTCGGCGCGATCCCAGAAGTCGTCCAGGTAGGCTCGTTGGTCGGCGACTAGGCCGTCCCAGCCACGGTGTCGCGCCTCCGCTAGCGCGGCTGCAACCTGGTCGACGATCGCCGGCGCCGACCGCCTGCGCGACCACCCGTAGCTGATGAACTTGACGATTCGAAGGGGCTTCTCAGGCACGAGGTCGGCCGTCACGAGCAGGCGACCGATGTCCTCGAAGCTCTCCGAGGTGGCCGTCGTGTGCGCCGGCCCGTCGAGGACGTGGTCCATCGCTGCGGCC
The DNA here is from genome assembly GCA_963715765.1 of uncultured Solirubrobacterales bacterium. Taxonomy (GTDB): domain Bacteria; phylum Actinomycetota; class Thermoleophilia; order Solirubrobacterales; family Solirubrobacteraceae; genus Palsa-744. The sequence goes on along the minus strand of OY970270.1, from coordinate 508,378 downwards.
ATCGTCAGGCCGCTCGCGCGGGTCGAATGCTCCAGTATCACGCGGGTGTCACGCGCGGCAAAGAACTCGGATTGCAATGGTGAGGAGAGCGCCAACGCCGCGCGAGGATCGCGCTCAGCGACCGGCAGCTTTTCATTGGTGACGAGCTCAGACTGCACAACCACCGGTGTCTGGGCGTCGAGTGCCTCGACCTCGTAGAGGATGGCTGCGACCGCTCGCTGCGTGAACGACACGAGGCGCGTGGAGGCCACTCGCACGGAACGTCCCGTCGGAGACACCCACTCGACCGTGCGGCGCAGCACTCCGGCGCGAAGATCGAGCATCCGTTCGTGGCGGCGCAGCTCGCCGTAGCGGATGTCAAATGGCTCGTCCTCCACCAGCAGGCGAATGATCTTGCCGTTGGTCACGTTGATGACGGTCTGCCCGGCCTCCGGATCGCCATAGCCAGCCTCGGCGTAGGGAAGGGGCCGCACCTCGTAGACACCGGCCAGATACGTACCCGGCAAGCCGCAGGGCTCTCCCTCGTCGAGGTTCCCGCGCAGGCCGATGTGACCGTTGGCAAGCGCGAATACCGACTCCGTCTGCGCGAGCCTGTCGAGGTCGAGGTTGGTCTCGTGCACGGCCCAGGGCTCGACCTCGAAGTCCGGATGCTGGATCATGGCGTCGGCAACAGCTTGGCCAGATCGTCTACGACGAGGTCGGCGCCGTGGGCTCTCAACGCCTCGGCCTGGCCGACTCGGTCGACGCCGACCACGAAGCCAAAGCGCCCCGCTCGACCGGCCTCGACACCCGCCAGTGCGTCCTCGAACACGATTGCCTCAGCGGGCTTGACGCCCAAGGTCCGTGCCCCTGCGAGGAATGTGTCCGGCGCAGGCTTGCCCCGAAGGTGCTCGCGCTCAGCCACGACTCCGTCGATGACCTCTTCGAACAGGTCCTGAATTCCGGCGGCAGCGAGAACGTCGCGGCAATTGGTGCTGGAGGAGACAACGGCGCGTCGCAACCCGGCCGCTTGGACCGCTTTGACGTAGCGGACCGATCCCTCATATGGCTGCACACCCTGCTCGCGGATGAGTCTGAGCACGATCTCGTTCTTGCGATTGCCGAGACCGTCGATCGTCTCCGTATCCGGCGTGTCACTCGGGTCGCCCTCCGGTAGCTCCACCCCGCGCGAGGCAAGAAACGCTCGTACGCCGTCGTAGCGAGGCTTACCGTCGACGTATTGGTCGTACTCACGGATCGGATCGAAGGGAACGAAGGCTTCGTCGGTCAGTCGGGCGCGCTTGCGCAAGTAGTCGTCGAACATCTGCTTCCAGGCGGCGGAATGCACCTCGGCTGTCTGCGTCAGCACTCCGTCGAGGTCGAATAGGCACGCGGTCACACCGATGGGCACGCCAAGCACGCTTAGAGCTAATCAGCTTAGGGCTCTCTCTGGCCGACACCATCCAGCCGTTCCCGACATTCCCGGAGATCTACCTCGCCGCGCTGAAGAGGCTCCGTGGCAAGATCGCCGCAGCGTCCAAGGCGCCCGGCACGGGACGGCCGATGTCGGGTTGACCGAAGCGTCCCCCGGCACGCCAGCGCCAAGGTTCGCCCCGGCGGCACGCTCCTGTTCGTGGCGGCCAGGCAGCAGTGCCCGTGCTCGGACCTCGCGCTGGGTTGGCGTCTGGCGTGGTTCGTCAAGCGACGCTCGCCGAGCGTGGAATGGGCGCGCTCGGGATCGGGTAGGTTCCGATGACCCAACGAAAACGAGGAGCGGTTATGGCCGTAGGAATTCGCATCAAGCTCGCCGGGGTGGACGCTGAGCAGTTCGACAAGGTGGAGGCGGCGATCGATCCGCGCGCCGATCATCCCGACGGGCTTATCTTCCACGCGTCCGGTCCGATCGACGGGGGTTGGGGCATACTGGACTTCTGGGAGTCGCGCTCGCAGTTCGACAGTTTCGCGGCGGGGCGCATCGGTCCCGGGGTTCAAGCCGCCGGGGTTACAGTCGAGCCGGAGATTCACGAGTTCCCTGTTCACGAGTACCTGTCGCGGTAGGACGGCGCATTGAAAAGGCAGCAGCCCGTCTTCTGTTGCCTTTTCAGCTTCTCATCGCCCCGGTGAGCCATCCCGGCTTCGACGGAGACCGCCAGGGCGGCTCCTCCTTTCCGCCATAAACGCGCGTGTCGGTGATCCACTCCGAGACGCCTGAGTCGGATGGGCTCCAGCTGCGAGCTGGCGTTGAACCCGTGCTCCCGCTCCCGATGCGGACACATGTCCTGCGAGCGCCGGGCTTCTGCCGTCCGGAGTGGGCTGGTTTGTCGAGAAACCAGCCCACGATCACGAGCTGCCAACCACGCGGCAGCACGGGCGCGTGTTCCTCACACGGTGCCTTGTCACGCGGCTGCGCACCCAAGCGTCCTTCGGTATGGCAGATGAAATGTGGGGGCAATTTTGCGACGGCCCCCACATTTCCTTATGCCGTGCTATCGGACGGCCCAGCTAGAAAACTCCCCAGCTGTGTTTGCTAACCAGCGTCAGTTCGCTTTCACCTTCGAAGCTCGCCCGCACTTCGTCACAGTCGAGGCCGATTTTTTCCGTGCCCCCGCCCGATTTTCGGACCTCTGTGATTTCTTCGGTACCTGCCTTTGCGATCAGGGCACCAACCGACTGTTCCGTTTTTTCGGGCGTGTCCAGTAGGGCTATCGTACCTGAGCATGTGACGTCGATGTTCAAACCACAGCCCACTTTGATCTTCGCAAATGAACCCGAGGGACTGAACTTTGTCGCAAGCTCACCGGCCTTGGCTTCGGGCAAAGCGACCGTCACTATTTCGCCAGTGAGACTACCGCCTTCGACCGTGACTTCTTTGCATTTTGTCGAGCCGATGGTGGATTCGCATTCTGAATATTCAAATCTGTCTCGGACAGAAGTCCCAGGTGTGCCTCCCTTGATAGCGGGCTCTTCGGCCGCATCTAGTTTGGCATTTTTGCAGACAACTGCGAACTTGATACCCAGGATTGTGCTCGATATGGTCTGATTCGTCTTGGATTTGAGCACCTCTTCTTCCTGTTGTCCAGCCCCGAGCATCGTTTTGTTGACCTTATATATGTATTCTGCTCCGAGGGCCGATCCTGCTGTGATCGCGCCAAATGCAAAGGGAATCGCGACCAGTCCCATGATAAACACACGTTTCGTCATCATCTCACACTCCTGTCAGTGAGGCCGAGGTCCGTAGACCGCACCAATCCACGCGCGGGAGCACGATCCCGCAGGCTGCCGGTACGGGCCCACGATTGTCAGTTTCCATCGTCGCCAGACGCTTACATAGACGTACATAGGAGGCAGCTGAATACGAAAAGGATTCACGGAATCGATTTGGGCTGTTGCGCAAGATCTGAGCCAGCTTCCGGATACTGCTGCTCAGATGTTCCTCAGGCGGAGTCCGGTCTTTGGCTCATGTGTTCGCTATGCCCAGCTGTAAGCGGACTGCTTCGCGGGCGCGGTGGGCGCTCCCCGAGACAGGCTCGGCCACGGGCAGGTTGACCGGACCCACGAAAAGTGATATCAATTAGCTATCACTTTACTTCTGCCGCTGCATAGGGAGGGATCATGAACCAGTCCGACGAGCCGTACCGCCGGCCCGAGGCAACTCCGGTCGGGCACTCGGGGACCCGCGTCGAAATCCAGGAGCGTCCCGCGTGGGCGATCAGTGGCTGGGCGGGTGTGCTGGTCATCCTCGTATGCATCGTCGCCAGCATCCTTCTTGCCGAAAGCTCAGCTGCGCTGCTTGCGATCGTGCCGGTTTTGGCCACCGTCGTCATCTTGACCTCGCTGGTGATCGTGCAACCCGGCCAGACGAAGGTCGTGCGCTTCTTCGGCAGCTACGTAGGCACCGTGCGTCGTAGCGGCCTGTGGTGGATATTGCCGCTGGCGGACCGGCGGAACCTGAGCATTCGCGTCAGGAACTTCGAGACCAACCATCTAAAGGTCAACGACGCTGAGGGCAACCCGGTGGAGATCGCCTCGATTGTCGTTTGGCAGGTGGCCGATACCTCACGCGCGGTCTACGCGGTCGATGACTACGTCAACTTCGTTCAGGTCCAGGCCGAGTCGGCGTTGCGTCACGTCGCGACCACCCATCCCTACGACGATCCAACGGGCGGGGGCACGTCGTTGCGCGGCTCGACCGACGTCGTCGCCGCGGAGCTCGCTCAGGAGGTGGCCCGGCGGGTCGTCATCGCCGGGGTGGAGATCGTCGAGGTGCGCATCAGTCATTTGGCGTACGCCTCGGAGATCGCTCAGGCGATGCTGCGTCGGCAGCAGGCCAATGCCGTCGTCGCGGCGCGCTCTCGCATCGTCGAGGGCGCGGTGGGGATGGTTGAGCTGGCCCTCGCGCGGCTGAATGAGCGCGGCATCGTCGAGCTCGACGAGGAGCGCAAGGCGGCGATGGTCAGCAACCTGCTCGTCGTTCTTTGCGGTGACCAGCCGGCGTCCCCGGTCCTCAACACCGGGACGCTCTATACGTGAGCCATGAGCGCAAACAGGTGCTGCTGCGCATCGACCCGATGGTCCACGATGCCCTGGCCCGATGGGCCGCTGATGAGTTCCGCAGCCTCAACGCCCACATCGAGATGCTGCTGCGGCGAGCGCTTGAGGACGCGAGCCGGATGCCTCAACAAGCGGAACCCATGCCCAAACGCGGCCGCCCCCTCACCCGTCGCGGCTGACAGAGGGACCACAACCTGCGCATCGACGACGCTGGCCAAGCAAACCCGTGCCTGCAGGGTCGATTTCAAGGCCCCGTATCGCTCATAACGAATAATTGTCCGCATAGGCCGTGGTGGCGTTCTCTAGTGGATCCAGTGGCGGCGCATCGGCTTGCCCTCGTCGGTCACATGGATCGAGTCGAAGATGCCGTCGCATCGCTCGATGACCGCTGGTAGTCAGCACGGCTCAAGCAGGTCGGATCGCGGCCCCGCAACCAGATTCACGTTGATGTCCTGCGCAGCGGGTCGACTCGAGCGCGCAGCTCGGCCTCGCGCCACCCGCGCTCGGTGGCTAGGCGACTGCGGAGGCAGGCGAATGCATCGTCGTTGTCGAGTTCGCACACGACTTGCGCGAGCCGGCGGTCTGTCCACCGCGGATACCAGGAGTAGCCGTGGCAGAGATCTGTCTCGAGTGCCGGCGTCACTCGCAGGTGCGCCTGCCGGCGTGCAGCAGCTTTTCGCATATGAAGGCACAGACCGCGTGATGGCGTGAAGTCGATTGGCCAGCCGTCGTCGTTGTACTCCTGTGCCGGTGCGTCTGTGACCGGTGCGACGCGCGCGACCTGCACGCTATGGCCAGCTTCGTCGCTCATGTTGATCCAGCAGACCGGGGTGACGGTAATGGCTCCCACCCCGCGACGTGGCCGGATGCCTCTCCCGCCCTCGAGTAGACCAGCCCACGCCTGTGGCCATCGTTCGATGAGGTCACGCGTGCGCCACATCCCGCCGTTTAGGAACATGTCAGCGCCTTCGACCGCCTCGTGCCAGGTGCGCTCAGTGCCGGCGTAGATCAGATACGCAGCGGCGAGGTCATTCGTACTAAGAATGTCCCCGAGCTTCAGAGCATCCCAGAGAGCCTCCGCGGGCTTGTCCACCTTCATCTCCATGAGCACCCGACCTGTCGCGACCATGTCGAGAGCAAGATCAACGCCGCCAGGTGGGCGCGTCCAAGCAGGTAGGTTCCGGTAGCGAACCTCACGCGCGACGGACGCGTATTGTCTGGTGGCGAGTGCGTCTGCGATCGCGCCGACAAGTGCGGCCTCGGGCCGATGACCCGATATGCCAAGCCCCATTGCGATGGCGTCATGCACGGCGTTGGTGATCACGTTGTCGATTGCATGCAGCGGTAGGGGAAACAGCTTTGCGAAGCGCTCGAAGACTGTGTACGTCATGTGGTGTTCGAGTCGAAAGAGCGCGTCGGTGGTGACTTCGAGCTCGGTGAACCGAACCTCACGCATCTCACCCTCACCGACGATTACAGTCGGATGCACAAACCGATGCTTGTCGATATTGGAAAGATCGCGGAGCACCGCGAGGTTGTGATGAGTGGGGTCGCTGTCGCGATGGTAGGGCTGAAAGGTCTCGATGAGCGCCCGGTGGTCGGCGGCGACTCCGCGTAGGTACCGCCCGGCCTTCGCCCTGTATGCCTCGGGTGTGTCGAAGATCGGGAACTGGCTATGCTCGGCTGGCTTGTGCCCATTGAGCTCTACGAGCTGCCAGACGAGGTGGTCAAGCACGCAGCGCAGGTTGTGCAGGAAGTCCCCGACGATCACTCCGAAATGCAGCGGAGGCGATTCCGGGCCGCCGCTCTCCAGGAAGGTTTGTAGCCCTGCTTCGAGGGTCTGTCGGTGTCGCCACGCGCCCTGCAGCTTCAAGCGGCAGCCGAGCAGCGGATCATCGGACATTCTGAAAGATCATACGAAAATAGGGTCGGCGGAAGAAGAGGTGAGGGCAGTACCGTGGCAGAGCTCCGCCGAGCCGTGGGTGGACCGGAAGGATCGAAGAATCCCCTCATCATTCAGTAGACCTGGCTTCTGGGGGGATCCAACTTCCATTTAGGTTCGCCCTAATTACTTGCCCCGGATAAATGCCGGGGACTGAAACGGCCGCGTCCGGGTGGGCGCGGCCGAGTCAGGCTCATTCATGGGTTGCCCGGTTGGTGGGCTTGTGGGAGTGTTTCAGCCGGCCCGGATAGCGAGCGTGTCGAGGTTGTAGGCGAGGATCGCCCACCCGGTCCAGGTTCTCATTCCGTCATTGCCCTTCAGTCGTGATCGGCGCAGCCCGTAGCTCCGCTTGAGATGGCTGATGCGGCCCTCGATACCGGTTCGGTAGCGTGCCCGGCGCTTGCGGGTCCTGCGCGACCCAGGCTCGTGGTGACCGGAAAGCTGGATCTGCTCCTCGGCAAGGTCGGGGAACGCGTCTTTCGTTGGCCCGGCCTGGAAGCCGCCATCGCAGACGATCTCCCTGAGCCGGATGCCGGCATGTTCGAGCTCGCTGGCAGTCTGGGGCAGCAGCCGGTTCTCGGCCGGGTTGCCGGGCGCGTGCCCGGCGGGCAGGATGAAACCGCGAGCGCCCTTGCGGGTGTTCGCTGTCACTTCGCAGATCTGCGCGACATACCCAAACTCCGTTGGCTTGCCGAGCTTGCCCTTGCGGATCGGTCGCGCGTCGGGGTCGGCGAGCGAGACCAGCCGGTCGGTGATCTTCAGCCCGCGAGCACGACGATCGATCTGCTCTGTGACCCTTTGGCAGCGCGCGGTGAGCTGCTCGAGCTTTATCGCTGCCCTGAGCTTGGCCTGGGCGCCACGGCCGCGAGCCGATGCCCGTGCCGCGGCTATAAGCCGTTGTGCCTCTCTCGCCGACCGGGCGATCAGCCGCCCGGCGTGCTCGTTGAGCCTCATCACTTGTGCCTTGGCCTCGCCTGTGCGGCGCGCGAGTGTCTTTGAGATCGCACGGACGGCTCGTCCGACCGAACGCGAACGATCGGTAACGCGTGCCTTGCTCTTGATCATCTTGGTGAGCTTCTTGCCCTCGCGGGCCAGCACCCTGACGCCCTGCAAGGCGAGCATCGCGTCGGAGGGGTAGCGGATGTCCGCCTCCACGACCGTCGAGTCGATCCTCGCTGCCCGCGCACGGAAACGTGTCTCGCGCTGCGCCTTGGAGATCACGACCCTGGTGATCTCCGCCACCACCTCGGCGCCCAGCCGGCGAGCGAGCTTTCTGACCGTTGACTCCTCCGGCACGCGCTGATCGAGCGCGATCAAGCAGAAGCGCCGCAGGTGCAGCGAGTCTGAGACCTCTCGCACCAGCGTTTCGTAGCCCCAGCCCGTGCGCTGCTTGACAACCATCAACCGCACGAAGCTCGCCATCGAGATCGACGGGCGCCCACGATCCCGAGCGCTCTGCTCCCATGCAGCCGCTATCGGCTCCAGCAACAGCGGATCGCACAGCACCGCATCCAGCAGAGCAAGATCCTCGGGCAATTCGCGCGCCTTGACCGGCAGCACCTCGTCCCACAAGCACTCCACCTGTCCGCCACACAGCGTGAGCATCACACCTCCACGGGGTTGGCAACCAATTCATGAGCAGCTAAATCGTCTTAAACCCAGCGGACAGATCCAGGGTTCTGACCGGCCCGGATGGGACCCTCACCACACCCAAAGACAGGAGGCGGTGATGCCCGGACCAGGACGCAACGAGCCATGCCCATGCGGCTCAAATCGCAAGGTCAAGCGCTGCTGCGGACAGCAACGCGGACCCTCAGAGGAACATCTCGCGCGCGCTCACGTCGCACTGCTCGCCCGCGACGCCACCGCCGACCTGCAAAGCCTCTCCGAGATGGCCCTTGACCACCTATGGGAGAACCTCATCAACATTCCCGCCAGCGACCTGTCGCTGCTCGTGACCCTGCCGAAGCTCATCGGCCCCGATCTCAAACGCCTTCAAGAGTCCATCGCGGAGGACGATCCCGACTGGGGCTGGGACGCCCTCACCGCCGTCGCAGAACAAATCGACACACCCCAGCAGCGAGCCAAGCTCGCCGACGCACTCGTCCGCCTACGCGACCAACACCGCCTCACCCGCCAGCAAGCCGCCGCCGCGCTCCTGGACCTCGACAGCCGATCCACACGCTTCATCGCCGCCAGCCTCCTCGAAGCCATCGCGATCTCAGTCGGCGTCGAAAGCACCCCCGGCGGCCTCCACCTCGCCGCCTAACCCCATACGTTTATCCGGGGGAAGTAATTAGGGTCACCTAATTCATGGTAGGCTCTCGCACCTCTCAAAGCCGAGTGCCCAGATCGGGATTCCAGGAGGTCGTTAGATGCCGCAAGATGCAGCTGTTGCCGGGTTGGCGAGCAGGTGGGGGCCCAGGGCGGCGATGATGGCCGTGGCGCTCGTGACCGCGCTGGCGCTGGTCGTGGCGCTCGCGGCCTGCGGCTCATCCTCCAAGCTCGGCTCATCCTCCAAGCTCGGCTCATCCTCCAAGCCTGCGCCGTCCAGCGCCCAGGTCAAAAAGCGGACATGCCAGCAGGTCGAAGCGGCGCTCAGCGATGGTCCCGACCCGGTAGCTGACCCGGTGGGCCATGCACAGGCGCAGATACTGCCGCTGCATGAGATCCAGACCACTGACGGCACGCTTCATCAGGCGATCGATGTGCTCGCGGCGGCCTATCGGGCGTTCTCATCCACCCATGGCTCGAGCACCGCCAAGAGCTCCGTGAGCGCCGCCAGCAAGACGATCGAACATCTCTGTCCAGGAATCGAATCGTGACCACCACCGACCAATTGGGGACACCCATGATCAGAACACGTCGCATCGCCGGTCTGCTTGCGGCGCTCGCGCTCACGGCCGCCGTGCTGGCGGGCTGCGGCAGCTCATCCTCCTCGGGGTCGGGGCAGTCGATCACGCTGTACAACGGTCAGCACGAGCAGACGACCGACTCACTGGTTGAAGGCTTTGAAAAGCAGACCGGGATCAAAGTCAACGTCCGCAACGACGACGAGGACACTCTTGTGGATGAGATCGTCACCGAGGGATCGAACTCGCCCGCGGATGTCATCTACACCGAGAACTCGCCTGCCTTGGAATATCTACAGGGCAAGGGCCTGCTCGCCCCGGTCGAACCCTCGACGCTCGCGCATACGCCCAGCAAGTGGAACTCGCAACAGGGCGACTGGCTTGGCGTCTCGGCAAGGGTCAGTGTGTTGATCTACGACCCGAGCCTGATCGGCGCGAGCGAACTGCCGAGCAGTGTCACCGAACTGGCCGATCCGAAGTACAGCGGCAAGCTGGCGTTCGCGGCGGGGGAGACCGACTTTCAGCCGATCGTGACCTCCTATGCCCACACCTACGGTGAAGCGGCGGCGCTGAAGTGGCTGGAAGCGATCAAGGTAAACGCTGGGAGTCACGTATACCCGGACAACGAGACGATCGCCGATGAGGTCAACCGTGGCGCAGTCGCGTTCGGCGTCGTCAACCAGTACTACTGGTATCGGATGCGCGCCGAGCTCGGCGCTTCCAACGTACCGTCGAAGATCGCCTATTTCGCCCCCCGAAACCCCGGCTATGTGCTCAACATCTCCGGTGCTGGCATCCTGAAGTCCTCCAAGCACAGGGTCGACGCGCAGAAGTTCCTCGCGTTCATCGTTTCAAAGCAGGGCCAGGAAATCATCGCGCACTCGATCAGCTTCGAGTACCCGATCGCCGACGGGGTGAGCGCCGCCGCACCGGAGACACCATTCGACCAGTTGCAACCCAACCCGATCGCGATCCCGGAGCTCGGCGATGGGTCGACGGCGATCGCGCTGTTGCGCAGGGCCGGGCTGCTATGAGCCATCACGCTCAACGCAGAGCCGGGCTGCTGTGAGCCATCACGCTCAACCGCAGGGCCGGGCTGCTGTGAGCCATCACGCTCAACCGCAGGGCCGGGCTGCTGTGAGCCATCACGCTCAACCGGGCCGCTTCTGATGAGCGCGACGCGAGCACCAATGGTTGGCGAGCCTCAGCCGGTGACGGCACAGCATGGTGGGGCTCTCGCGCCCCGCCATGCTCCCAGGCCGTGGGGTCTGCTCACACTCAGCCTGGCCGTGACCGTCGTGCTGGTCTTGCCGCTGTGCTTCCTGCTGATCGAGGCTCACGGCGCCGGGATCTCGACGATCGTGAACCTGATCTTCCGCTCGCTGACGGCGACCCTGTTGTGGAACACCCTCAGGCTGACCGTCGTGGTGACGGTTCTCTGTGCGGTGATCGGGACCGCGGCAGCGTGGTTCGTCGAGCGGACCGACCTGCCGGGCCGAAAGGTATGGGCCGTGCTGGTCGTTGTGCCGTTGGCAATCCCGGACTTCGTGGTGAGCTTCGGCTGGGCGTCGTTGAGCACGTGGGTTGAGGGGTTCCGTGGCGCGGTGCTGGTGATGACCCTGGCGATCTACCCGTTGGTCTATCTGCCGGTCGCTGCGAGCTTCCGTAACGCCGATCCCGGCCAGGAGGAGGTTGCGCGCAGCCTCGGCGTTGGGCGTCTGAGCACGTTCTGGCGGGTTACGCTCGGACAGGCCCGCACGGCGATCCTCGGCGGCTGCCTGCTCGTCGCGCTGGTGCTGCTCGCCGAGTATGGCGCGTTTGAGATCCTCGGCTACCAGACCTTCACGACAGAGATATTCACCGAGTTCAATGTCTCCTTCAACGTCCCGACGGCCTCCGCGCTGTCGCTCGTGCTGGTGCTCCTGAGCCTGCTCGTGCTCTGCGGTGAGGGACTGGCGCGGGGTCGGGGCCGCGTGAGCCGCTCGGGTCCGCTCGCGCAGCGCGTCGCAGCGCGCCACCGTTTGGGACGGGCGAGGGTGCCGGTGCTCGCGGGCTTCCTGCTGCTCGTCGCGCTCGCGCTCGGTGTCCCAGTGGGCGCGAGCGTTTACTGGATACTCGAGGCCGGGCACGGCTATCTCACAGGCGTCTCCCTGGTTGATGCGGCCTGGCACACTGCCCTCTACAGTGGACTGGCCGCCGCCGTCTCGACGTTGATGGCGCTGCCCGTGGCGCTGCTCGCGATCCGCCACACTGGGCGCGTCCACCAGCTGCTGGAGCGCAGCACCTATCTCGTGCTCGCCATGCCCGGCCTGGTGATCGCGCTCGCGCTCTCCTATTTCACCGAGCGCTACGCCAACGGATTCCTCTACCAGAGCGCTCCACTACTGATCCTCGCCTACGCGATCCTGTTCTTCCCGCTCGCACTCGTATGCGTGCGAGCCTCGCTCACACAGGCCCCACCGAGTCTGGAGGAGATCGCCCGCTCCCTCGGCCACCGCCGCCTTGCCGTACTGTGGCGCGTAACGCTCCCGCTGATCGGCCCCGGACTGGCCGCTGCCTTCTGCCTGGTATTTCTCTCCGCGGTGACGGAGCTGACCGCGACACTGATCCTGATCCCGACCGGCGTGCAAACGCTCGCCACTCAGTTCTGGGCCTACCAGCAGAACCTCGCCTACGGTCAGGCCGCACCGTTCGCCCTTGCGATTATCGTCATTGCTGCCGTGCCGAGCTATGTGCTCGGCCGTTTCTTCGACAGGCTCCCATCCAGGACGGCCTCCGCGACATGAGCGGCCTACAGATCAGCGACCTGCACAAGAGCTTTGGCGCCCATGTCGTTCTTGGCGGCCTGGATCTGGAGGTGCCTGCCGGGTCCTTCACGGCCATCCTCGGACGCTCTGGCAGCGGCAAGACGACATTGCTGCGCCTGCTCGCCGGCTTCCAGGTGCCCGACCGAGGAACCGTCAGGATCGGCACGAGGGTGGTCGACGCGGGGGGCGTCCACGTTTACCCCGAGCAGCGCAGGATCGGCTACGTCCCTCAGGAGGGCGGCCTGTTTCCCCACCTAACCGTGCAGGCGAACATCGCCTTCGGGCTCTCCCGCGCAAAGCGACGCCATGGCGTGGACGATCTGCTGGAGATGGTCGGGTTGGCCGACCTGGCACGTCGTTATCCACACCAGCTCTCCGGGGGCCAGCAGCAACGCGTTGCTCTTGCCAGGGCGCTCGCGATCAAACCCGAGATCGTGCTCCTCGACGAGCCGTTCGCGTCGCTGGACACGCACCTGCGTGCAAGCGTGCGAGGGGAGGTGGCAAGGATCCTGCGCGAATCCTCCACGACGACGCTGCTGGTCACCCACGATCAGGACGAGGCGCTCTCGCTTGCCGATCTCGTTGCCGTCCTCAGAGACGGCAGAATCGCCCAGTACGCAACCCCACAGGACCTCTACGCCCGGCCGGTGGACGACGAGCTCGCGCGCTTCGTGGGGGAGGCCAACATATTCGACGGCGTTCTAAACGGCGCGTTCGTGGACACCCCGTTCGGGAAGATCACGGCCCATTGGCACGGCGAGAGGCCGCCCGGCGAATCCCCGGTGAGCATCCTGATCCGCCCCGAGCAGATCGAGCTGCGCTCCGCCGAGGGCGAACAGGGGCTCGCGGGCGAGATAGCGCGCGCCGGCTACCACGGACACGACGCCATCGCACACGTGAGCATCCGCCATGAGCATGGCGAGCGAGTGCTGATCGTTCGTACCCCAGGAGACGCCAACCTGGCGCCCGGCACGCGAGTCAGGCTCGGGGTTCGCGGCCCGCTGCTCGTGTGGCCGGCGTCATCGACCAACGGACACCAGTCAGCCCGCTCGCCAAGCGCGGACACGGATCTCAAGCGCTAGTCCTGTCCATTTCTAGTCGCGTGCACCCGGTGCTCGATATTTACCCAAGCGCCAATCCTGTCCACTTCTAATCCCGCGAGCCCGGCGTAGATCTCGATATCCACCCAGAATATCGTCACCCGATATGATTTTTCCCGGTGACGAGAAATGGGCATGTCGGGCCTTTCCCGGATGACGTGATTGCTCTGCCTGACCCGAGGCCGTTGGACGGGCGGGAACGTGAGCTGGGGGACTTCACCGCGACCCGGTCGGTGCTCGCGCTGGTCGCTGCGGCGCTGCTCGTGGGTGGGGTTGTCGCGTTGCTCGCATTGGCGCTGTTGGATCTGATCGGCTTGATCACGAATCTTGCCTACACGGGGACGCTCAGTACCAGCCTTGCGAGCCCTGACATCCATGTGCTGGGGGTGTGGAGCGTCTTGGTGCCGGTGGCCGGGGGGCTGGTCGTGGGTGTGATGGCGCGGGTGGGCTCCGAGCGTATTCGTGGTCACGGGATCCCCGAGGCGATTGAAACGATCCTTCTACGCGGTAGCCGTATGGAGCCACGTCTGGCGCTGCTGAAGCCGATCTCGAGCGCCGTGAGCATAGGCACGGGCGGTCCGTTCGGTGCGGAGGGGCCGATCATCGTGACCGGCGGCGCATTCGGGAGTATCGTCGGGCAGCTCCTGCATCTGACGGCGGCGCAACGGCGCACTTTGCTGGTGGCCGGGGCGGCGGGTGGCATGACCGCTGTGTTCGCAACGCCGGTCGCGGCGGTGCTGCTGGCGGTGGAGCTCCTGCTGTTCGAGTGGCGTCCACGGTCGATGATCCCGGTCGCGCTCGCGGTGTGCTCGGCCGAGGCTGTGCGAGAAGCGCTCGCGAGTGCCGGGCTGTTGCGGGCGGCTCCGCTGTTTGCGATGAGCGCTCACGGGGCTTTGGGCGTGTCGGTGACGCTTGGTGCAGTGCTGGTGGGCCTCTCATGTGGAGGACTCGCGTGGGTGATGACGCGGTGTGTGTACGGAGCGGAGGATCTGTTCGGGCGTTTGCCTCTTCACTGGTCGTGGTGGCCGGCGATCGGTGGCGTGTTCGTCGGCTTCGGAGGCCTGATCGATCCAAGGGTGCTCGGCGTGGGTTACGCCACGATCGGAGCGCAGCTCGCGGGAGAGCTTGCGCTTGGGGCGCTGGCGGTGCTGCTCGTGGTCAAGCTGGCGGTCTGGTCGATCGCGCTGGGGTCCAACACCAGTGGTGGGATCCTCGCTCCGCTGCTGATGCTCGGGGCCGCGCTCGGCGGACTGCTCGGCGCGACACTCCCAGGCGCCGGGGAGGGCACTTGGGCGCTGATCGGGATGGCCGCGGCGATGGCCGGCGTGATGCGCTCACCGTTCACGAGCATTGTGTTCGCGCTCGAGCTCACCCACGACGTCAACGCGCTGCTGGCGCTGCTGGTCGCGTGCACGATTGCCCACCTGGTGAGTGTTTTGACCCTGAAGCGCTCGATCCTGACGGAGAAGATCGCCCGGCGCGGCTATCACGTCACCCGCGAGTACGAGATCGATCCACTGCACGCTCTGCTCGTGCGCGACGTGATGAGCACCGATGTGCTGACGGTGCGCTCACAGACGCCCACTGCCGAGCTCGACGAGCGCCTGCCGGAGGGGAGCGCCGATCGTCGTCAGCGTCTGTACCCCGTGCTCGACTCCGACGAATGCCTGGTCGGAGTGTTGGCATTCTCCGATGTGCTTGGTGCACGCCAATCCTCAAACATGCACTCGGCGGGTGATCTGGCACGTCAACCGATCCTCGCTTTCGCCGATGAGACCCTGCGTGAGGTCGCCGACAGGATGGTCTCAAGCGGACACGGCGTGCTGCCCGTCATAGACCGCGAGAACCCCCGCCAGCTGATGGGGCTTGTGAGCCAGTTCGACCTGCTCAAGGCACACGA
Organism: uncultured Solirubrobacterales bacterium; assembly: GCA_963715765.1. Classification (GTDB taxonomy): domain Bacteria; phylum Actinomycetota; class Thermoleophilia; order Solirubrobacterales; family Solirubrobacteraceae; genus Palsa-744. The sequence continues at coordinate 493,247 of OY970270.1, read as the reverse complement.
GCGCGTACTGATCGAGGAGCGCCACCGCGAGCGCCCACTCGGACCACGCCGAAAGATCTCAGAGCCTGCCAAGCTGCTCCCCGTCCACGAGCCGACAATATGAGCCCGAGGATCACCGCACGCCCCCTGAGCGACGAGGACTATCAGCGGCTGCTCACCTTTCGCAGGGAGCTACGCGAGTTTCTGCGCTGGAGCGAGCAGAGCGCCAACGACAGCGGTCTGACACCCTCCCTTCACCAGTTGCTACTTGTCATACGCGGCCACCCCACTGCACCTGGGCCAACGATCGGGCAGGCCGCCGCGGCGCTGCACATACGCCACCACAGCGCCGTCGAGCTCGCTCAGCGCGCAGAGACCACCGGGCTGATCCGTCGCGAGCGCGATCCGCTCGACCACCGTCGCATTCACCTCGAGCTCACCGATTACGGACGCCGGCAGTTGGAGACTTTGACCCGCGCGCACCTGCCACGCATCGAAGCGCTCGCAGGGATCCTCGACCACGTCCTGCAGAGGCCGGAGGACGCTCGCCAGTCGTTGCAGAGGCTGGGGGACGCTCGCCAGTCGTGAGTCACGCCTGGTTTCTCGTTCGCTGGCTGCACCTGCTCGCGATGGCGTTCTTCGTGGGCGGCCAGATGATGCTGGCCGCCGTCGTCCTGCCGGTTGCGAAGCGCTCGGCCGATCGGGAGGGTCTGCGTGCGATCGCCCGGCGCTTCGGCCAGGGCACACTGCTGGCGCTGGGGGTGCTGATCGCGACCGGCACGGCGCTGGCGTTCCATCTGGACCTGTGGAGCAACCCCACCTTTCACGTCAAGCTCGCTCTTGTTCTGATTCTCTGTGCGCTGCTGGTGTGGCACACACGCCGCCCGGAGCTGCATGTTCTGGAGGCAACCGTCTTCCTGCTCTCCCTCGCGATCGTCTGGATCGGGCTGTATCTCGCCAATGGCTACTACTGAGATGGTCAGGGTTGCTTGGCGCATCCCTCGAGGATCTTTCCAAACCGGACGGCACATGTGCCGTCCGGCGGGGTCGCACATGTGCGACCCCGGAGCAGGGCCGCGTGCGGCCCTGCTGACCGTGGCGCATGCGCCACGGTCCCCCAAAGGGGGATTTTTTGAATCGTTGAAGCGCGCTCAGTCGATCAAGCGCTTGCCCAACCGCCAGATCGCAAGCCGCCACATCGCAAGCGCGAAGACGATCAATACCGCGGCGTGTCCGATGTCGGCCACGCCAAGGTTTCCCAGCGAGGCGTCGCGCACGAGCTGCACGCAGTAATACAGCGGGTTGAACTTGGCGATCGTTCGCAGTACGGCCGGCAGTTGCGAAACGGGGAAGAACGTGCCGGCGACGAGGAACATCGGTGTGAGCACCGCGCTGGTTATGTAGTTGAAGTTGTCGATCGTCTTGGCCACCGCGGCCACGGTCACGCCGAATCCGGCGAATCCGAAACCTGTGATGAAGCCGATGAAGGGCACCAGCAGCATCCCCGCGTTTGGCTTCAACCCGAAGGCGAATCCCACGAGCAGCGGCGCCATCCCGTACACGCCGGCCCTGATCGAGATCCACAGCATCTCCGCGGTGATCAGCTCCTCGACGTCCACTGGAGCGGCGAGAACAGCGTCGTAGGTGCGCTGGAACTGCCAGCGGATGAACGTGTTGAACATGCCCGGGAAGGCAGAGGAGAACAGCACGGCGGTGGCCACAACGCCGGTCGCCACGTACTGCTCGTACTTCAACCCCGCCACGTGAGGTATGAGCGAACCGAAGCCCAGCCCGAAAGCGAGCAGGTAGATCGTCGGCTGCACGATCGAGGAGAACGTGGTCGCCTTCCAGTAGCGCCCGAAGATCGCCACGTCGCGGCTCATCACTCCCGCGAGCGCGGCCGGTTCGAGGCGGCGGATGCGGCGTGGCTCTCGCTTGGTCGCCTCGGCTTGTGGGAGTGCGCTCAAAACAACACGCTCCCTGCGCGTGTGGGGGGGATCGCCGTTTTGCGAGGATGCATACGGTCCCTCATTCGATCTCCTCTCCGGTCAACGCCACGAACGCGTCCTCCAGGTTCGCGGGACGCCGCATGCCCTCCGGGGCCATCCCGTCGAGCGTCTCGGCGCGCATGATCGCGACCGCCGGCCCGCTGCGTCGGCTCGACCAGCCGTTGCCGGCGGCCAGCTCGCTCACCTGCGCGAGATGCTCGGGTGGGCCATACACCTCCACCACCTGCTCGCCCGCGTACTGGCGCACCAGCTCAGCAGGGGTTCCCTGCGCGACGATCCGCCCGTGATCCATCACCGCGACCGTGTCCGCGAGCCGCTCGGCCTCCTCGATGTAGTGGGTGCTCATCAGCGCCGTCACGCCGCTGGAGCGCAGCTCGTCGATCAGCGACCACAGCTCCTGGCGCACCTGCGGGTCGAGTCCCACCGTCGGCTCGTCCAGCAGCACCAGCCGCGGCTGGTGGATCAGACCGCGCGCGACGAGCAGCCTGCGGCGCATCCCGCCCGAGAGGTCGCGCACGATCGTGTCCGCGCGCGGCACCAGGTTCGCGATCTCCAGGGCCCGTTCCACTGCCGCCGGCCGCTCCCCGCGCGGCACGCGATACAAGCGCGCGTACACCGTCAGGATCTGGCGGCAGGTCAGCTCGACGTCGAGGTTGTCCAGTTGTGGCACCACGCCCATCTCCAAGCGCGACTGCTTGGATTCCCGTGGCAGCTCATAGCCCAGTACCGACAGCTCTCCCTCGTCGGCGATCGTTTGTGCGGTGAGCATCCGCATCGTCGTCGACTTGCCGGCGCCGTTCGGGCCGAGCAGCCCGAAGCAGATTCCAGGCGAGACCTCCAGATCGAGGCCGTTCACCGCCACGATCTCGCCATAGCGCTTGACTACGCCCCGCAGCGAAATAGCAGGCTCGCCGTCGTGCACGGGCGCCGCGAAGCCGTTGTTCTCTTCCGGGTCTCCCATCTCCCGACACTCTAGGGGAGGGCTCTCAGGCGACGCTGACAGTCTGTGACTGGCCAAGCATGGCCCCGCTCGCATCGAGCGCCTGCACCGCGAAGAGGGGTCCCACCGCTGAGCTGTTCAGAGCGCTCTCGAAGCCGCGTGCGCTCGTGCTGGACACGGGGGTCAGCGCGCCTGTCTGCGTGCCCGCCAGTAGTTGCCAGGCGTGAACGTTTGTCGCCCCGTTCCAGCTGGCGTAAACGGTTGTCACCCCGCGACCGTCGCGGCTGAGCGCGATCGCCGGCGTTTCTGCCGGTTGGCCGCTCCAGGGCAGACGAAAAGCTCGGTATGACTGATACTTCTCGCCGAGCACCGCGTCGAACACGAGTCGCCCGGAACGCTCGAATTCGGACACGCGTGGCACTTCTCCCCAGCCGATGAACACGTTGCCGTCCTCGAGTAGCTGCATGTTGCCCTGGCTGCCTGTGAGGATCTTCGGATGGGTGTACTGGCGCAACAGTGTGGCTGTCATCGCCTGCTCGTCGACATCGAGGATCAGCCCGCGCGAGAGCTTCTCCACCGCCGGGGTGGCTCCGTTGTCGAAGATCGTCAGCGTGCCGTCCGGCCGGCGGCGGGCATCGTGCTGCCAAGCGAAATTGCTTCCTGCGGTCATGTCGAAGTCGCTGTGCTTGCCGCCCAGGCGCCACAGGATCGCACCATTGCGGTCGAGCTTGTAGACGGTGTGTGTGCTGCGCGAGGAGATGAGCAGGTTGCCGTCGCTGTCGAGGTCGACCGAGTTGATGTGAAAGAAGTCCCAGTTCTCGGATTCGACCGGCGCGTAGGACTCCTGCAGGGGTATGCGATCGAGGCTGTGCCACTCAAGCAGCACCTTGCCGCTGGCCAGGTCCATCTCCTGGAAGATCGCATCTTGGATCGTGCCTTTGCGGGGGCCGCCGACCGAGCTCAGGTCGGCGCCTGTGATCACATAGCTCGTCAGCAATGCCGTGTCGCGTGGAGTGATCACGAACTCGTGCAGATCACCGTGCAGCCCGCGCGCGGCCTGCACCCGGCGCACGGTGCGATAGCTGGAGTCCGCGATCACGTATTCGCCGACGCCGTGGCCGTATTCGATCACACCCTCCCACCAGGTGAGCACCGGCTCGCCGCGATAGCTCTGCACGCGAAAATTGGTCGTGACCTTGCCAGCCAGCGGGTTCTCCCAGATCGGCTGGCCGTCGGCGTCGACGATCACCGCGCCCACCTGGCCGACGGGAACGTTGTAGGGCGCGATGAAGATCGGATCGCTTGAGGCTCCCGGCCGGCTGCTAGTGACCGTCAGAGAGGGGATGCGCAAGTCCGGTCGCGTGTGCCATGTGGGCGGTCTGGGCGGCCCCGAGTTGGGCGGCGTCAGGGCGTTGGCGACGATCTCCCCCAGCACGCCGCTCAGGCCAAGCCCGACCGCTCCCACTCCCGCGGAGCGCAGCAACTGTCTGCGAGTGAGCGTTCGACTCATCACCACTCAGGAAAGCGCATTCTGGGAAGAACACTCGAAGACTTCCTCAAGCCCGGCTCAAGAGCAGTACGGAACACCGCTGCCCGGAGAGGGCCCGCGGGCCCGTCATAGGCTCGCGGGCCCGTCATACACTCTCGGGATGGGCGCAGCGAGCATCGACGGAACAACACCCGCGCAGCCGGCAGGGGTGGATGTCCACACCGCACCAAGCGCGGGCGGCACCGCCGAGGTGATCCGTACCGTGGCGCTCACGAAGGTCTATGAGGGCACCGACTTCGCGGCTGTCGACGGCCTCGATCTGACGGTGCGCGCTGGTGAGATCTTCGGTCTGCTCGGTCCCAACGGCGCCGGCAAGACCACCACCGCCGGAATGCTCACAACGCGCGTGATCCCAAGCTCGGGGCAGGCGTGGATCGGCGAGGTGGACGTGATCTCAAGTCCGGCGCTCGCCAAGCAGCTGATCGGGATGGTCTCCCAACAGAACACGCTCGACCGTCAGCTCACGGTCTGGGAGAACCTGTATTTCCACGGACGCCTGTTCGGCGTCAGCGCCGCCGACTCGACGCGGATCGCCGATGAGCTGCTGGAGCAGTTCCAGCTCGCCAAGTGGGCAAAAGCGTCGGTGTTCGCGCTCTCGGGCGGAATGGCTCAGCGCCTGATGGTGGCGCGCGCGATCTTTCACCGTCCGGCCGTGCTGTTCCTGGACGAGCCGACCGCGGGCCTTGACCCGCAGAGCCGCCTCGCGCTGTGGGAGATACTGGGCGAGCTCAACCGCGAGGGGCAGACGATCCTGCTCACCACCCACTACATGGAGGAGGCCGACCAGCTGTGCGGCCGCGTGGCGATCATGGACCACGGCAAGATCCTCGCGCTCGACACTCCCGCGAACCTCAAGCAGTCGGTCGGCGCCGACACGATCGTCACCGTCAAGGCAGCCGGGGAGATGGACGCGCTTGCCGGCGCGCTCGCCGCCGGAATCGAGGGAGCCACACGCACGCGCGTGGTCGATGGCGGCGTCGAGCTGCACGTGCAGGGCGCCACGCGGCTCGTGCCGCGGGTGGTCGACATCGCCGAGCAGGGTGGCTTTGAAGTGGCCGACCTGTCGGTCGCCGAACCGAGCCTCGAGACCGTGTTCATCAACCTCACCGGCAAGGAGCTGCGCGACTGATGCCCGCGCCTGTAAGCGCTCCCGCCGAGCCAATCGCGGTGCCCGTGGGCCACGCGCCGATCACACTGAAGCCCACGCGCTCGACCGCCGCGGCGAGTCGCACGGCGCTGCGCGCGCTGATCCTGCGCGACCTGGTCGTCTTGCGCAAGAACTTCGGCGAATTCGTGGTGCGCACGATCATCCAGCCGTTCCTGCTCGTGTTCGTGTTCCTCTACGTGTTCCCCTCGATCGGCCAGGGCGTCGGTGGGGGTGGGGGGAAGGTGGCCGAGTCCGCGTTCGCCACGGTGCTCGTGCCGGGTGTCGTCGCGATCTCGATCATGTTCCAAGGCATCCAGGCGGTGGCGCTACAGCTTTCAACCGAGTTCGGATACACGCGCGAGATCGAGGATCGCGTGCAGGCGCCTTGCCCGATCTGGCTGGTGGCCGTCTCCAAGGTCCTCTCCGGCGCGGTGCAGGGGGCACTGGCGGCGGTGATCGTGTTTCCGATCGCCGCGGTCATCCATGCGCCGGGAGTGCACGCACACCTGACCGTCGACTGGCCGGTGCTGCTGACCTTGATCCCGCTCGCCTGTGTGGCGATGACCTCGCTTGGGCTATTGCTCGGCACGGTCTTCGAGCCGCGCAACATCGGTCTGATGTTCGGCTTCGTCGTGCTCCCGCTCACATTCCTCGGCGGTACCTACTACCAGTGGACCAAGCTCGCTCCCGTGCAGGTCGACGGCATCCACTGGCTGCAGATAATCGTGCTCGTCAACCCGCTGATCTACGTGGCCGAGGGGATGCGTGCCGCGCTCACTCCAATACACCACATGTCGCTGTGGGCGGTCTACCCGGTGCTTATCGCCTTCTGCGCGGGCTTCCTCACGCTCGGGCTGCGCAGCTTCCGCAAACGGGTGCTCGTGTGAGCGCGATCGAGGTCCTCCACTTCAGCGACCCCTGCTGCCCGTGGGCGTATTCGGCGAGCCCCGCGCTGGCGGTGCTGCGCTGGCGCTATGGCTCACAGCTTCAGTGGCAGCTGGTGACGATCGGCCTCACCGAGTCCGCCGAGCAGTACTCAAGCCGCGGCTACACGCCCACGCGTGCCGCGCTCGGCTACATGCGCTACCGGCGCTTCGGGATGCCATTCGCCACCGCGCCACGAGCGCGGATCTCCGCCACCGCGCGCGCCTGCCGTGCGATCGTGGCCACACGCCTGCTCGACCCGCAGCGCGAATACGAGGTGTTCAGGGCGCTCCAGTTCGCCCAGTTCACGAGCACGCTCGTGTTGGATGATTCCAATGACCTAGCCACGGCGCTCGAGCGAGTGAGCGGGTTGGATGCGCAGGCGGTCGTGGACGCGCTCGACAGCGAGCAGGTCAGCGCAGCGTATGAGGCCGATCGTGCGCTCGCGCGCACCGCCGCCGGCGGTCCCACCGAGTTCCAGGGCAAGGCCGCGCAGAGCGATGGCCCGGTGCGCTACACCGCCCCGTCGTTGATCCTGCGCTTGGGCGAGCGCACGCTCGAGGGGGGTGGCTTTCAACCTGTGGAGGCCTACGACGTGCTGATCGCCAATCTTGACCCCACGCTTCGGCGCGAGCCGCCGCCCGAGAGCCCGTTGGATGCGCTCGAGCGCTTCCCCGAAGGGCTCGTCACGCAGGAGGTCGCGGCGATCATGACCCACGGCAACGACGCGCCCGACCGGCAGGGCGCCGAGAGCGCGCTGGTCGAGTTGGCCGGGGAGGGTGGTGCGCGACGTGTGGCGCTCGGCGATGACGCTTTGTGGCTCGCGAGCAGCTGATCTCGGATTTCCCAAACTTCGCTGGCGGCCTACCCGGTACTCGTGGCCTTCTGCGCGGACTCCTCACGCTCGGCTGCGCGGCTTTCGCAAACGCGTGCTCATGTGACCAAAGCGTTGGGGATAGCTAAGTTCGGGTTCCTGTAATACCTCACATCGTTGCTATCCGAGCTGATCTTTTAGCCATTTCAAAATAGATGTTTCGATAGTGCTGATGTCTTTTCGGTCTGCCAGCTCGAGCCAGATGTTGCCCTTGAGATCGGTCGGTTGCTCGACGGCCGTCTCCCATACCCCGATTACTCGTTTGTCGCCCTTCTGAGACATGAAATAACCGAGCTCGAAAACGACGTTGTCACGCGGCATCGGAGGTTTCCCTGGGGCCATTTCGTCGCCTGTGAAGAGGAATAGTCCGAGATGACAGTCTTTGCAGGCGTTGTCGATTTCCTTGAGGAGTGGCGGCCCCACCTCAAATTTTTTCCAATCGCGGACGGAGTACTCATTTTCTTGGATAAAATCTTTGATCGCGGTCGCGGTCTCCTGGGCTGCACTGCTGTATCCGAGGAATACGTCCTTTTCATAGCCCTGGCGCGCGATCCGTGTGCGGGTGCGTGCGGCCCACTCCTTGACGATCGCCTCCGAGCCGAGCTCCTCGGCCTCGTCCAACATCTCTATAAAGCGGTTTTCATCTTCCTGGATTTCGGTAGGCTCCTTGGAGACCTCGCCTTTGAAGAGGGTTTTCCACTTGGAATCGAACTCCTCGACAAGCACTATGTCTTTATTGAAAATGGCGAAGTCGCGGTGTGTCTTTGGGTCGGGTAGATCTTCGTGATGGATGGCGGCAATCTGGATGTGGCCACCTGCTTCCTTGACCTTTGGATTGTCATTAGCTTTGAGGTGGCGAATGAGCGTTCGCCGGATCTCGCTCATCATCGACTCTGTGACTTGTGAGGTGATCACATAGACGCGCCTAATCTTGGCACCCTTCTGTAGCGCGAGGAGATTCTTTGCGTAGTACCTGACGGCGCGCTTGTCATTCACCCAGCGGTCGATCTCCAGATCAACCGCATCGATCTCGCTCGCCTCGAGGGTGAGGTCGATGACCACCTCGAAGAGATCGTCGAGCCGTAGCGGGACGCGTAAATTATTAATCGCTTGTGCGGCATGCTTCTCGATCGGTATTTGCAACTTTTCGACGATACGGCGGAGATCCTCGTCCTCTATCTCCTTGTGCGTGGGGTCGAATTGACGCTGAAAGGCATTCAGTATTGTCGTGGTCGCCTCAGTGAGAGCTTTTCCTATAGTTTCCTTGTCGTCGGCGATCCCTTCGTTACCTGCACCTCCCTCGCTGTTTTGTTGTCCAGCGACTGTCGCGCGCGAGTGGTTGGGTAGTGCTCTCGAGCTTGCCACGCGTGAGGAAGAGCGCGAGCTCTTCGCGGCTGTGTTCACCTTGTCAGGGGACACCTGCTTACGTCCGGTTGTTGGTGAGGTGCGCTTCCTCGGGCGCGCGGATAAGTCGTCGTCGCTAGATGCTGAGGCCATGGGTTGGTTCCTTTGCTTGAAGTGATTCCTTCCTCGCGTGAAGAGATTCCTTCTTTGCGTGAAGCATTTCCTTCTTAGCCTGGAGCGACTCCTTCCCGACCGTCACCTTTGCCGCCTTTGCCGCGCCGAGCTTGGCCACGAGGCTTGTCGCGTTGCGACCGATCAGGTCCATATAGGCGCTGTTGTGCGGCTTGAGTCTCTCGTGCACCTCGGCTTCGATCGCTTCGAGGGCTTGATTGGAGAGCAACGGCGTCTGCCTTATGAAATAGGGCGGTTCCTCGGCGTAGTCGAGGCCGAGCTCGCGCGCGCGACGCCAGTAGTCGCTGCCGGGGAGAACGCGCAAGCGATAGGCGGAGACCTCGCCGAGGAGGTTCTGCGTGGCATAGTCGATCGTTTCACGGATCGTCTCTGCCGTGTCCCCGGGAAGGCCGAGGATGATGCCGATGTCCACGCGAATACCGCGATCGCGTAGCCGTTCGCACCCCCTGACGAAGCCCTTACGGCCGAGACCGCGGTGCATGAGCTTCAGCGCGGAAGCCTGTACGGCCTGCAGGCCGACCTCCACCGACCTGACGCCGGCCGCGGCCATGCGGTCGGCGAGATCCTCGTCGACCGCCTCCGCGCGTGCCTCCGCGTAGATGCCCGCTCGTCGATCGGCGTTGAGCTCGGCGAGCATGTCGAGGATCGCCTGGCAGCGCTCGCGCGGAAGGTTGAAGGTCGGGTCGAGGAAGTAGAGATCGGTTGCGCCGTGCGCGAGTAGCCAGCTGAGGTCGGCGCGAACTCGGGCTAGCGAGAAGGAACGAACACTGGAGAGGTTCTTGCCATATAGGCAGAACGAGCACGTGAAAGGACATCCACGAACGGTCTCCAGATCGATCCATCCGCTCTTGGGCACGCTGACGATGCCGTCGCGAAACGGCGAGGGAATCGTGTCAAGCTCCGCGACCAACGGCGCCGCTCCACCGTCTCCCAGACGGCTGGCGATGCCGGCGGGAGGGTGTTCGCGCGCGCTCCGGCCCGACGTTTCAAGGCTCTCGACGAGGCCGAGCAGTGCCAGCTCGCCCTCGCCGGTGCAGATGAAATCGGCCGTCGAAAAGCGTTTGAACGCCAGCTCGGGAGTGTGCTGGACGTCTGGGCCGCCGAGGACCACCGTGGCGTCGCTGCGCCTCGTCAGCTCGGAGACGGTTTCGGCAACCGTCCGGGCGTTCCAGACATACGTGCTGAGCGCAACGAGCTGCGGATCGGAACGAAGCAGCAGGTCGGCCAGCAGAGGGGCGCTTGTCGCGCCGAGCAGCTCTCCACTGTCGATTACGTCATGGTTGTCGAGGTCGCCTCGCTGGCTGGCCAGATAGCCGGCGAGATATGCCGATGCGACAGGGGCTCTTACAAAGCGCCCGTCGACCACATCGTCGCTCGAGTCCTCCCTGTCTGGCAATGGGTTCGCGTATGCGATACGGATGGGAAGCTCCTACCGGGGGTTGGTTGTCAGCTGGATCTTGCGGGCGGTAGGTACGCAAGCGCCATGCCGCCCGCTGCAGAGTCCAAGGGGTATCCCAAAATACAACGGTTTCGTATTCGGCGCGATGGTGGGATGTCCTCGATAGGGGAGGTTGCGTATGGCGGGGCGACGGTTTCGTGCGGCACGCAAGTATTGCGGGCGAAAGATAGTGTCCGGTGGGACCAATGTCGATTACCGTGACACTCCCTGATGGCAAAGCGCTGGAGCTGCCAGACGGCGCCACCGGGGCCGACGCGGCAGCGGCGATCGGGTCAGGCCTTGCCAAAGCGGCATTGGCCATAGAGTTGAGCCAGCCCAACGGTGGCTCACGGCCGTCCCCAGACTCCTCCATCTCTCGGCTTCCCGAGGGCTCCTCGCCGGCGGTCGAGATTCGCGACCTGGCACGGCCCCTGCCCAACGGCGCGCAGATCGCGATCCTCACTGCCAAGAGCGGCGATCCATCGCTCGCGCTGATCCGCCACGACGCCGCCCACGTGCTGGCCAGCGCCGTGATGGAGCTGTGGCCCGGCGTGAAGATCTCGATCGGCCCGGCGATCGAGAACGGCTTCTATTACGACTTCGAGTTTCCCGATGGTGTCTCCATCTCCGATCAGGACTTCCCCGCCATCGAAGCGAAGATGGCCGAGCACGTGCGTGCATCTGAGCCGTTCGTGCGCGAGGACGTCTCGGTGCAGAGCGCGCGCGAGCGCTTCGTCGGCGAGAGCCAGGACTACAAGGTCGAGCTGATCGACGATCTCCTGGAGGCGGCGCCGGCCGACCAGCCACTGCAAACCGTCTCGCTCTACACCAACGGGCCGTTCACAGACCTCTGCCGAGGCCCGCACGCGCCCACCACAAAAACAGTGGGAGCCTTTAAGCTGCAATCGGTCGCCGGGGCGTACTGGCGTGGGGACTCCACGCGCACGATGCTGACCCGCATCTACGGCACCGCGTTTCACACCAATGCTCAGCTGGGCGAGTACCTGGAGCGCCTAGAGCAGGCCGCCCTACGTGACCACCGCAAGCTCGGACGCGAGCTCGGGCTGTTTCACTTCTCCGACGTGTCTCCGGGCGCCGCGTTCTGGTTGCCCGCCGGCACCGGCATGTACAACGCGCTCGTCTCGCTCTCGCGCGAGATGGGCTCAGAGCGCGGCTACAGCGAGGTGAAGACTCCGCTGATCTACGACGCCGAGCTGTGGAAGACATCCGGGCACTGGGGCAAGTACAGGGAGAACATGTTCATCGTGCAGGTCGAAGAGCGCGAAATGGGCGTCAAGCCGATGAACTGTCCCGGGCACGCCCATCTGTTCAACAACACTCGCCACTCCTATCGCGACCTGCCCGTGCGCTACTCAGAGCCCGGACTGCTTCACCGCAACGAGGCCTCGGGCGTGCTGCACGGACTGCTGCGTGTCAGGCACTTCGCCCAGGACGACGCTCACATCTTCTGCAGCGAGGAGCAGGTCCAGGAGGAGGTCGCCGGTTGCCTGGAGTTCGCCTTTGCCACCTACCGCCTGTTCGACTTCGATGTGCGCCTGGAGCTCTCGACGCGACCCGAGCAGCGCGTGGGCTCAGACGAGCTGTGGGATCGCGCCGAGGAAGCGCTCACCAATGCGCTCGACTCCCAGGGTCTCAGCTATGAGCTCAATCCCGGTGACGGCGCCTTCTACGGGCCGAAGATCGACATGCACATGACCGATTCGCTCGGGCGCTCCTGGCAGCTCGGCACCGTGCAGCTCGACTACAACATGCCTGAGCGCTTCGGGCTCAGCTACACAGGCGCCGACAACGCCGAGCACCAGCCAGTGATGATCCACCGTGCGCTGTTCGGCTCCTACGAGCGCTTCATCGGCATCATGATCGAGCACTACGGGGGCGAGTTTCCATTGTGGCTCGCGCCGGTGCAGGCGATCGTGCTGCCGATCTCCGAGCGCCTGAACGACTACGCCGAGAGTGTGCGCGAGCGCCTGCGGGTGGCCGGCGTGCGCGTCGAGCTCGACGATCGCGGCGAGTCGATCGGGCGCAAGATCCGCGAGGCCGAGCTGCGCAAGATCCCCAACATGCTGATCGTGGGCGATCGCGAGGCCGACAGCGACAGCGTGTCGCTGCGTACGCGCGGGCGCGACGGCCCTGACGGCGTCGGCGCGGGCGATCGCGGCAGCGTCTCGGTGGCCGTGCTGGTCGAGAATCTGCTCGGCGAGACGCGGGCGCGCGGCCTGCGTGAGCAGGCGGGTTAGGAACAGTCGAATGTGGCATCGGCGAAAAGTCCTTGCGCGCCGCGCCACGCCCGCTATACTCGGCCCCCTTGAAGCTCGGAATCCATTCACGGCGCAGCGCGTAGTCTCGACTTGACGCGCACCCCCACAAGCTAGTGGCCGTTCCACGCAGGTTCGACCGCCGGCCCCCCGAGCGGGATCTCACAAGGATCAACGACCGTATCCGCGTGCCGGAGGTGCGTGTGATCGACGACGAGGGCAACCAGGTCGGGATGATGAAGACCCCCGACGCGGTCAAGTTCGCCCAGGAACGCGACCTCGACTTGGTGGAGGTCGCGCCCGAGGCCAAACCGCCCGTGTGTCGCGTGCTCGACTATTCCAAGTACAAGTACGAGCAGGCCCAGAAGGTCAAGCAGGCGCGCAAGCACCAGCAGCAGATCACCGTGCGCGAGATCAAGTTTCGCCCGAAGATCGCCCAGCACGACTACGACACCAAGAAGCACCACGTCGAACGCTTCCTGCGCCACAAGGACAAGGTCAAGATCACGATCATGTTCCGCGGACGCGAGGTCACCCATCCCGAGCGTGGCGTCGCGATCCTCGACCGTCTCGCCGAAGAGCTCTCGGAGCTGTGCATCGTCGAGCAGCGCCCCACCCAGGACGGGCGCAACATGACGATGATGCTTGGCCCCTCCAAGGCGGTGCTCGCCGGCAAAGCCGACGGTGTCGGCGAGGTCGACCACGCGGACGGCGCGTCTGACGGTATCGCTCGAGCGGAGAGCACCCCTGATGGGGCGGTCGCGGTCGCGCAGGCTGACGCGTCGCCCGACGGTGTTGCCGACGGGACTCAGGCCTCCGTCTCACCAGATGACGTTGCCGTCAGTAACGGTGCCAAGGCGTCGCCAGAGGATGCCGACGGTTCGTCTGACTCCGAGGTCTCAGCACCGGACGCAGAGGACACCGTCGGCGGCGCGGATGGCGTGCCCGACAGCGTCGTGTCATAATCATCGCTTCGAGAGTGGCGCAGGCGACCGCAGGTTGCCGAGCCGGGACCCTCGATCTCCAATTCTTATGCCCAAGATGAAGACCCACAGCGGCGCGAAGAAGCGCTTCAAGGTGACCGGCTCCGGCAAGGTGCGGGCCAGGCACTCCTACTCGAGCCACATCCTCGAGAAGAAGTCGCCCAAGCGCAAGCGCACGCTTGCCAAACCGGTGATCCTCTCCGATCACGACACCCCGCGCGTGAAGAAGCTGCTCGGAGTGGGCAAATGACGCGCGTCAAGCGGTCGGTGGCCGCACGCAAGAAGCGCAAGGCGACGCTCGAGCTGACGAAGGGCTTCCGCGGCGAGGCGCACTCCAACTACAGACGCGCCAAGGAGGCGCTGATGAAGGCGGATGCCTACGCCTACCGCGACAGGCGCAACCGCAAGCGCGACTTCCGCAGGCTTTGGATCACGCGCATCAACGCCGCCGCGCGCCAGAACGGGATGAGCTACTCGCAGTTCATGCACGGCCTCTCGCTTGCCGGCATCGAGCTGGACCGCAAGGTGCTGGCCGACATTGCCGTGCGCGACGCCGACACATTCCGACGTTTTGCCGAGACCGCCCGCGAGGCGTCGGCTGCCTGATCCCGGCCACCGACACTGTGTACCTCTCGGGCGCTGCTCCTTCGGGACCGGCGCCCTTTTTTTGACCTCATGACCACAATCACCTCACAACACAATCCCCGACTGAAGGAACTGCGCAAGCTGCAGCGCCGCCGCGAGCGCGATCGCCGCGGTCTGTTCATCGCCGAGGGAGAGGATCTGATCGCGGCCGCAATCGCGGCGGGCAGACAGGCCGTTCATGGATATCGCGTGGCCGGAACAGCAATCGGCGGAGCGGGCTTTGACGACGTCGAGGAGAGTGTGCTGCCAAGTGTGTCCACACTTGGTTCAGGCACGCGTGCGATCGGCGTGTATCAGCAGCGCTTCACAGGGCCGAGTGGCCCACTGTGTGTATATCTGCATGGGGTCGGCGACCCCGGCAACGTCGGCGCGGTGCTGCGCGGCGCGCTGGCCTTCGGTGCGGCGTGTGTCGCGCTTGGGCCGGGTTGCGCCGATCCGCACTCCCCGAAGGCCGTGCGAGCCAGCATGGGCGCAATCTTCGCGGTCGGGCTGGCGCGGGTCAGCGACGTGAGCGAACTTCCGGGCGAGAAGGTCGCGCTCGTGGCACGCGAGGGTGAGCCGCTCTCGCAGGTGCAGGCGAGCCAGTCGATCACGCTGCTGGTGGGCGCCGAGCGCGAGGGACTGCCGGCGAACATCGTCGATGCGTGTGAGCGGGTCGCTCATATCCCGATCGCCACGGAGTCGCTCAACGCGGCGATGGCCGCCACGGTGGCGCTATACGAGATTACGCGTTCCTCGAATCGATTAGGGGCCCACCGGAGCCGGGAGACACTCGCCTCCGGCTCGCATCCCCGTTCCGGCCAGCCCGGCCTGCGGCCGGCTGCGCCACCCTCTAGGGTCCCCACGTCATGATCGAGCGGATACAGGAGCTGCGCGCGCAGGCCCAACAGGAGATTGCCGCCGCAACCGACAGCGAGACGGTCGAGCAGCTGCGGGTGCGCTATCTCGGGCGTAAGGCCGAGCTGCCACAGATGCTGCGCGGCGTGGCGGCACTGGAGCCCGAGCAGCGCGGGGCGGTCGGCAAAGCCGCCAACGAAGCCAGACGCGCGCTCGAGCAGCTGATCGAGGTGCGCGCCGTGCAGCTCGACGCAAACGAGCTCGAGCAGCGGTTGCGGGCCGACACGGTTGACGTGACGCTGCCGGGTACCCCACCACAACCGGTCGGGCGGCTGCACGTGTTGACGGCGACCATGCGCGAATTGGAAGATATCTTCCTGGGACTGGGGTTCACGGTGCTCGAGGGTCAGGAGGTCGAGACCGTGCACTACAACTTCGACGCGCTCAATCACAGCGTCACACACCCCGCGCGGGCACGCACCGACACGTTCTATGTGTCCGACGGCGTCGTGTTGCGCACTCACACATCGCCGATGCAGATCCGCGCGATGGAGGCACATCCGCCGCCGCTGTATGTGGTGATCCCCGGACGCGTCTATCGCCCCGATAGCGACGCCACTCACACGCCTCAGTTTCATCAGATCGAGGGGCTTGCCGTGGACGAGGACATCACGCTTGCCGACCTGAAGGGAACGCTGCTTGCGTTTGCACGCACCGTGTTTGGCGAAGATCGCGATGTGCGTTTGCGGCCTCATTTCTTCCCGTTCACCGAGCCGAGCGTGGAGGTGGACGTTTCCTGCTTTCACTGTGCTGGCGAGGGGTTCATGAAAGACGGCTCGCGCTGCCCGCTATGCAGGGGCGAGGGCTGGTTGGAGGTGCTCGGTGCCGGCGAGGTTGATCCCAGCGTTTACTCCCATGTGCCCACCACCGAGCGCAACGCTCCGGGCTATGCCCCCGAGCAGGTGCGCGGTTACGCGTGGGGGATGGGAGTAGAGCGGATCGCGATGCTCAAGCACGGCATCCCAGATCTACGTCTGTATTACGAAAACGACATTAGGTTCTTGGAGCAGTTCGGATGATCCCCGACTCCTCACACAATCCCGCTCCCTCTCAAAAGGAGAGGGTCGGATGAAGGTTCCGTTGAACTGGCTGCGGGAATATTGCGATCCCGTACTCGACACCGCCGCGATCGAGGAGCGCTTGACGATGACCGGCACGAAGGTCGAGACGATCCTTCACCATGGCGTGCGGTCGACCGAGAATTTCGTCGTCGGCCGCGTGCTCACAGCTGAGCCTCACCCCGACGCCGACCGGTTGAAGGTCTGCACGGTTGATGTGGGGGCTGGCGAGCCGGCGGGGATCGTATGCGGGGCGCCCAACGTCGCCGCCGGGCAGACCGTGGCGGTTGCGCTGCCAGGTGCGAGGATGCCCGATGGCACGAAGATCAAGGCCGCGAAGCTGCGCGGCGTGCCCTCCAACGGGATGATCCTCTCTGCTGAGGAGCTCGAGATCGACTCCGACCACAGCGGGATCATGGTGCTCGCCTGCCCGCCCCCCGCCATGGGGGGTACCCGTGAGGGTGACGAGCTGATACTCGACGCGGAGCTGGCTCCCGGGACGGCGCTTGCCGACGTGCTTGCGATCTCCACCGACGTGTTGGAGCTCGAGATAACGCCCAACCGTCCTGACTGTCTCGGCGTGTATGGCGTCGCGCGCGAGCTGCACGCGGCCACCGGCGCGCCGCTTGCACCCGAGCCGTGGCACCAGGACCCCGGCAGCACTGGGCCGCTCGCGGTCGCGCAGGTGACGGTCGAGTGCCCAGATCTGTGCAGGCGCTTCACCGCGCGCGCGTTTGAGAACGTCACGATCGGCCCTTCGCCGCCGTGGTTGAAGGCGCGCCTGTCGGCTGCCGGTCAGCGGCCGATCAACAACGTGGTCGACATCACCAACTACGTGATGCTGACCTGCGCGCAACCGCTGCACGCGTTCGACCTGGACCGCGTGGCCGGCTCAAAGCTCACGGTCAGGCGCGCGCGCGCGGGCGAGCAGGTGGCCACGCTCGACGGTCAGACCCGCACGCTCGACGGCGAGATGGTGGTGATCGACGACGCGCAGGGCCCAACCTCGATCGCGGGGATCATGGGCGGCGAGCGCTCGGAGGTGCAGCCCGAGACGACGCGCGTGCTGATGGAGGTGGCCAACTGGAGCGGTCCCAACATCCATCGCAGCTCATGGGCGCTGGGTTTGCGCAGCGAGGCCTCCTCGCGTTTTGAGAAGGGCCTGGCGCCCGAGCAGTGCGACTACGCGCAAGCGCTCGCCACGCAGCTGATGATCGAGCTGTGCGGAGCCACGATCGTGCCCGGCACGATCGACATCGCAACCGATGGCGCGCCGCTGCAAACGATCCGCCTGCGCGAGCGGCGCGTGAGGGAGATCCTGGGGATGCCCGTGCCACGTGCACGCCAAGCTGAGATCTTGACCGCGCTTGGCTTTGAGGTGTCTGACGCTGGGCCATCTTCTGCCGATCAGGCGAGCTCATCCGCGGGGGAGGGTACGCTCGAGGTGAGCGTGCCGCCCGTGCGGCGCGACGACGTCACACGCGAGGCCGACCTGATCGAGGAGGTCGCGCGCATCCACGGGCTCGCCGCCCTCCCCGCGACACTGCCGGCGCGCCGCGGCGCTTACGGCAGGCTCTCGCCGACCCAGCAGTTGCGCCGCCGCGCGATCGATGCGCTCGTCGGGCGGGGGCTGTATGAGGCGGTGGGCTGGACGTTCACCGCGCCCACGCTGCACGACAGGCTGCGGCTACCCAAGGACGATCCACGGCGGGGCGCGCCGGTGCTGGAGAACCCGCTCTCAGAGGACCAGTCGCTGCTACGCACCACATTGCTGGGTTCGCTGCTGGACGTGGCCTCTCACAACTCAGCGCGCGGAATGCGCGACCTGCGCATCTTTGAGATGGGAACGCTGTTCGTGCTGGACGGCGACAGTGAGGCCGGTGACGGCTGCGCCGGCGAGACCGGCGTGCGCGAGCGGCGCGCACTTGCCGTGCTGCTGAGTGGCAGGATCGCGCCGCCGACATGGGGCGCGCCCGATCCTCCGCGCGCCGATGTGTTTGCGATTAAGGGCGTGCTGGAAGCGCTCGGCGCCGCGCTGCGCGTCGGTTTCGAGTGCCGCTCGGCCAGCCAGCCGTTCCTGCATCCGGGTCGCTCGGCGGAAGTGCTGTGCGATGGCGAGCCGCTGGGTTGGCTGGGGGAGTTGCACCCGCTGGTGGCACGCGAGTGGGACATCGATGGCGCGGCGGCGATGGAGCTGGAGCTCGACAGACTGCTTGAGATCGCGACCGCCGCGCATGGCTATCGCGACGTGATCTCCTACCCGGCGCTTGGCCAGGACATAGCCGTGGTACTGGCCGAGGATGTGCCGGCGGCGAGGGTGCTGGAGGCGGTGCGCGCGGCTGCGGGCGATCTGCTCGACGAGGTTGGCGTGTTTGACCTCTACAGCGGCCCGCAGGTGGGGGAGGGCAGGCGCTCGCTTGCGTTGTCGCTGTCTTTCCGGGCACCCGACCGCACGCTGACCGACGAGGATGTCGCGCCGCTGCGCGTGCGGGTCGTCGCTGCGCTTGGTGAGCTCGGGGGTGAGTTGCGTGGCTGAGCAGCGGTTCGCATCGGGCTCGCCGCGCGTGCTGGTCGCGGGCGCCACCGGTTTCGCGGGTGCGCTGGCGGCACACCTGCTGTGGCGTCATCCGCACTTTGAGCTGCGCACCGTCACGGCGCGTGCGGAGGCGGGTCGGCGCTTGGACGACCTGTACCCGCGCTACCGGGTGGCGTTGGAGCTGCAGGAGCTCGACCTCGACCGTCACGGCGACGTGGAGGCGGCGCTCGTCGCATACCCTCACGGTGCCTCGGCGCCGGTTGTGGCGGCGCTGCGTGCCCGTGGCGTGCGCGTCGTCGATCTCAGCGCGGATTTTCGCCTGGCGGAGCTCTCCACCTATGAACGGTGGTATGGCCCGCATCCGCACCCGGAGCTACTCGAAGACGCCTCCTATGGGCTGGCGGAGCTTCACCGCGAGGCGATCGCGGCCGCCGACCTCGTGGCAACCCCAGGCTGCTATCCGACGGCGTCGCTGCTCGGTCTTGCGCCGCTCGCTCGTGCGGGCCTGATCGCCGACCTCGTGATCGACGCCAAGCAGGGGCTCTCCGGCGCGGGCCGCTCGGCGACCTGGCAGACGCACTTCTCAAACAGCGGCGAGAACATTCTGCCCTACAACATCGTCCATCATCGCCACACCCCGGAGATTGAGCAGCAACTGGACGATCTGGACCCCACCCATCCCGGTTTGCGGGTGCAGTTCACTCCCCATCTTGTGCCGCTCGATCAGGGAGAGCTCGTCAACTGCTATGTGACGCCGATCCGACCGATCGAGCAGGACGAGCTCGACGTGATGTACGAGGACGCCTACGCGGGCGAGCCGTTCGTGGAGCTGGCGCCGGAGCCGGCCGAGGTGCGCGACGTGCGCGAAACGAACATTTGCCGGTTGCACGTCGCGGCCAGCGAACACACCGGCAAGGTCGTCGTGCTCTCGGCGATCGACAATCTGTGGAAGGGAACCTCCTCCCAGGCCGTGCAGAACCTTAATTTGATGTTTGGCTTTCCCGAGGCGGAGGGCCTGCTATGAGCGCCGGCAGAGACGTGTGGGGCGACCGCACCGCCACCGGCCCGCCGCAGCCGTTCTTTCATTCGCGTTGGGTCGACACTCCCTCGCACGCGCGCGAATTGGGCCCCGACGCCGGTCTGCCCGCCGGCTTCCGCGCCGCCGGCGTCGCCTGCGGGATCAAGCCGTCGGGTAATCCCGACCTCGCCCTGCTCGTGTGTGACTCCCCTGGCGCCGTCAGCGCCGCTCGCTTCGCCGATACCGCGACGCCCGCGGCTCCGGTGATGCTCAGCCGCGAGCGCTGCTCGCTTGCGTCTTTGCGCGCGATCCTCGCCAATTCGGGCTGTGCCAACGCAGCAACCGGGAAACGCGGCATGGAAGACGCCGCCAAGACCCAGGGCGCGGCGGCGATGGCTCTCGGCGTGCAGCCGCACGAGGTGCTGCTCGGATCGACCGGAGGTATCAGCGACTACCTGCCAGTGGAGAAGGTCCTGCGCGGGATCCTCGAGGCCTCCGGCCAACTGGTCCGCGAGGGTGACGGCCACTTCCAGCAGGCTATCCAGACGACAGACGCGTTTGAGAAGCGCGCCAACCTCGAGATCGAGCTCCCCTCCGGGACGGTTCGCCTCAGCGCGCAGTGCAAGGGGGCCGGGATGATCTCCCCGCGCTTCGCGACCATGTTCTGCTTCCTGGAGACCGATGCCAAGCTCGCTGCGGAGACCGCCGAGCTGCTGCTGTCGGTGTGTACGGCGCGCTCCTTTGACCGCTGCTCGGTCGACGGGCAGCTCTCGACCAACGACACGGCCGCGCTGATCGCCTCGGGTGAGAGCGGTGTGACGATTGCGCCGGAGAGCGAGGACGAGCTGCGCCTGGGCGAGGCCATGGACGCGCTCATGCGCCAGCTGGCGATCCTGATGGTCACCGACGGCGAGGGCGCCAAGCGGATCGCGCGCGTACTCGCGCGCGGAGACGATCAGGACCGGGTGGAGACGGCCGCCAGGGCTGTGGCAAACTCGCCCCTGGTGAAGACCGCCCTGCATGGTGGCGACCCCAACTGGGGCAGGATCGTGCAGGCAGTCGGCGGAGCGCTCGGCGGCGAGGGACTTGACGGGGGCCACCTGCCGCTCGATATTTCGATCGAGGGCGTCCAGGTCTGCTCGGCCGGCGCCGCCGTGCTCGGAGACGACGAGCTCGAGGCCAAGCTCAGGCCCGCACTCCAGCGCGCCGAGGTCGAGTACGAGATCACGCTGGGTGGGCGGGACAGCATTCATGCCGAGACCGAGGTCTTCTTCTCCGACCTGTCCTATGACTACGTCCGAATCAACTCCGAGTACACGACATGAGGGGACGAACGCGATGCGCGACGTAGCGACGCTTCTGGAGGCGCTCCCCTACATCAGGGAGTTTCACGGCAGGACGGTGGTCATAAAGTACGGCGGCGCTGCGATGGAGGATGCGGCCCTGCGCGAGGAGTTCGCGCGCGATGTCGTGCTGCTCAAGTACGTCGGGCTCAACCCGATCGTGGTGCATGGCGGCGGACCAGACATCACCTCCTACATGCAGCGTCTCGGCCTGCCGGTCGAGTTCATCGGCGGGCTACGCGTGTCGGACCCCGCCACGGTCGAGGTCGCAAAGATGGTGCTCGTCGGCAAGGTCAACAAGGAAATCGTGCTGCGCCTCGGTCGCCATGGCCAGCCCGCCGTCGGCCTCTGTGGAGACGATGGCTCGCTGTTTCGAATCGCACGCCGTACCGCGCCCGACGGGCAGGACATCGGCTTCGTCGGTTCCATCGAGCGCGTCAACGTCGATGTGCTCCACCACATCGCACGCGACTACATTCCCGTGATCGCCTCTGTCGGCGCCGACCGTGAGGGCAACTCCTATAACGTCAACGCGGACGAGGCCGCTGGGGCCGTTGCCGGCACGCTGGGCGCATACAAGATCATTTTTCTGACCGACGTCGCCGGCTGGCTGTCAGATCCCGCGGACCCCGACTCGTTGATCGGCCAGGTGACAGACCGCGAGGTGCAGGACAAGCTCGATACGCTGCAGGGCGGTATGCGCCCAAAGCTGGCCGCCTGCGTGCAGGCGATCGGCGGTGGTGTCAACTCCGCGCACATTATCGACGGGCGCATTCCGCACTCGCTCTTGCTGGAGCTTTTTACCGACGCCGGCATTGGCACCAAGATCCAGGCCGCCGCATGAGCCCCACCGCTCAACAACCACAGGTTGTCCTATGAGCCTTGCTGAGCTGCAAGAGCTGGAGCGAGGGTCGGTGATCCCCTCCTACGCGCGCCTGCCGGTGGAGTTCGTGCGTGGCGAGGGCACGCGGCTGTGGGACGCGGAGGGCAACGAGTATCTCGACTTCCTGTGCGGCATCTCGGTCACCTCGCTCGGGCACTGTCATCCGCGGATCGTTGAGGCAGTGCGCGACCAGGTGGGCCGGTTGATGCATGTGAGCAATCTGTTTTACACCGAGCCGGCGATGCGGTTGGCGGCAAGGCTCTCAGAGTCGAGTCTGGGCGGGAAGGTCTACTTCTGCAACTCGGGCGCCGAGGCAAACGAGGCCGCGATCAAGCTGGCGCGCAAGGCCAAGCCGGGCGGAGATGTGGTCGTCGTGCACGGTGCTTTCCACGGGCGCACATACGGCGCGCTCTCGGCCACTCCCCAGGAGTCAAAGCAGGCTCCTTTTGCGCCGCTCGTGCCCGGCTTCAGGGCGATCGCCCCCGAATCTGGCGCGCTCGAGGCCGTCGTGGGGGAGCGCACGGCCGCCGTGCTGCTGGAGCCGATTCAGGGAGAGAGCGGCGTCAACGTCTTGGCTGAGGAGTTCCTGCGCGCGGCTCGCAAGGCGTGCGACGAGCACGGTGCAATGCTCGTGTTCGACGAAGTCCAATGCGGTATGGGTCGCACCGGCTCGGTGTGGGCTTACGAGCAAACGGGCACCATTCCGGACGCGATCACGAGCGCGAAGGCGCTGGGGGGTGGCCTGCCGATCGGAGCTCTAATCACTGCTCCGGCCTTCGGAGAGGTCTTGCAGCCTGGCGATCACGGGTCCACATTTGCGGGAGGCCCGGTCGTGGCCGCGGCTGCTCTGGCGGCGCTCGAGCAGACATGTTCGGAGGATCTGCTCGCGCGGGTGCGGGAACGTGGGGTGTCGCTGGCCCACGGGCTGGCGCGTCTGCCCCACGTGGTCGCGGTGCGAGGCCGCGGGCTGATGCTTGCCTGCGAGCTCGACGTGTCTGCTCCGGATGTGATGCGCCATGCGCTTCTTGACGAGCGTTTGATCGTGAACGCGACTGGGCCGGCGACGCTGCGATTGCTGCCGCCGCTCACGCTCTCCGAGCAGGAGATCGAAGATGCCCTTGGACGTCTCGGTGGTTCGCTCGAGACCGTTGGCTCTGGGAGCTGACGGTGCGTCGGTTGCTGTGGGATGAGCTCGAGCTCGACGACGATCCCGAGCGGGTTGACATCGATGCAGTGCATGCGTTCATCAGTCGTGAGTCATATTGGGGTAAGGGTCGCGCGCGGGAGCGCGTCGCGCGGGCGATCCGTGGCTCGACCCGCGTGCTCGGCATCTACCGCGGGGCCGAGCAGGTTGGTTTCGCACGTGCGGTCTCCGATGGTGCTGTGGTCGCCTACCTTGCCGATGTGTATGTGCTGGAGGCCTACCGGGGCAGGGGTCTAGGGCTCGAGCTCGTGCGGGAGATCGTCGAGGGCGACACGCGGGAGGACGTTCGCTGGATGCTGCACACCGCAGACGCCGCGGGGCTCTATCGCAAGCTCGGCTTTCGTGCGCAGGCGCCGCCGTACCCGCTCATGGAACGCCCGCCCGCCGTGGGCACCCGCTAGCCTTCGCGCGCGTGACCGATCTGCCGAGCAGCCTTCCCCGGCCCACCGCCTCCTACGAGGCTGACCCTGAGCATGTCCACCGTGTGCTGCTGCTCTATTCGGGCGGCCTCGACACGAGCGTGATGCTCAAGTGGATCCAGGATCGATACGACGCCGAGGTCGTTTGTCTCACGGTCAATCTCGGCCAGCCCGGCGAGGACTACGAGGTGATCTCCGAGAAGGCACTGCGCCTGGGCGCGCTTGAATGCCACGTCGTCGACGCCCGCGAGGAGTTCGCACGGGAGTACATAGTGCCGGCAATCAAGGCCAATGCGCTCTATGGCGGCGGCTATCCGCTGTTCACCGCGCTTGGGCGCCCGTTGATCGCTAAGCTCGCGGTCGAGTACGCCCGCCGCTCGGGCTGCGACACGATCGCCCACGGTTGCACGGGCAAGGGCAACGATCAGGTGCGCATCGAGGCCACCGTCGCAACTTTGGCTCCTGAGCTGAAGACGATCGCGCCCGTGCGCTCCTGGCAGATGGGTCGCGAGGAGGAGATCGCCTATGCGCGTGAGCACGGCATCCCGATTAAGGGGTCCCACCCACCCGGTGGAACGGAGATAGCCCCGTACTCGATTGACGACAACCTGTGGGGCCGCTCCTCGGAGGGACGCTGGATCGAGGAGCTCGACCACGCCCCGGAGGACGATGTCTTCCAGCTTGTCACTCGCCCGGAGCTGGCGCCCGACGAGCCCGAGACTGTGGAGGTTGAGTTCGAGCGAGGTGTGCCCGTCGCTCTGAACGGCGAGCGCCTGGGACTTGTGGACCTGCTCGAACGCACTGCCGAGATTGCGGCCCGCCACGGCGTTGGCATCGTCGATCACATCGAGGACCGCATCGTGGGCTTGAAGGTGCGCGACATCTACGAGGCGCCGGCGGCCGCGATCCTGCTGCCCGCCCACCAGGAGCTGGAGAAGCTCGTCTGCACGATCCACCAGAACCAGTTCAAGGCGGGCCTTGATCGCCAATGGGCCTATCTCGTCTATGCGGGTCTCTGGTGGGAGCCGTTGCGGGGCGATCTCGATGCCTACATGGACTCCGTCAACGCGCAGGTCAGCGGCAAGATCGGCTTGAAGCTCTATAAGGGCCACGCGCGCGTGGTCACCCGCTCTTCGGCGGGCGCCGTGTACGACCAGGCGCTCGCCTCCTTCGGCGAGTCGGGCGGGCTGTTCTCACAAAGCGCATCACCGGGCTTCATCGAGCTGTGGTCGCTGCAGTCGCGCATGGCCTGGCGCCTGCGCAATAGTTAGGACCCCACCCACCGTCGCTCAGCCGATGCGTTTCAACACGTCCGAGCCCATCTCTAGGGTCATGGCCAATGATGATCGAGGAGAGCGAGACTCCCGGCGTGGGCTCACAGTCGGATGCGGCCGCCGACGTCCTGGCCGAGCGTCGCGCCCGTCACGCCGACCCCGCGGTCATTCGCAGAGCCGAGGCCGCCGAGGCGGCGGTGCGCAATCTGGAGACCCACCTCGCGGCGCTCGAGCAGCGCTTGGAGGAGGTCGGTCGCGAGCGCGAGCGGATATCCCAACAGCTGACCGAGCGCGAATCCGACGTGCGCGAGGTCAAGCAGCGCGAGTATGCAGAGCAACAGCTGCGCGTCGAAGCCGAAGAGCGTGCCGAGCGCGCCCAGCACGAGATGCGCGCCGAGATTCAGGAGCTGAGCCGCCGTCTCGACGACACCGAACGTCAGGCCCGCGAGCTCAGCGTGGAGCTCGATCACCTGCGCGAACGCGACGCCAAGCTTGCGCCGATCGTGGGCGAGCTGATGGGTGTGGCCACCAAGCTGCGTTCCGGCTTCGAACGCGAGTTCACCGCCCTGCGAGAGGAGTTCCAGCGTCAGGTCATCTGGGAGCGCGAGACCTATGTGCGCGAGCTCACCGCGATGGGTGCCCGCATGGAGGATCTGCGCTTCGAGCTGACCCGCACGGCCGACGACCTGCGTGCGCAGCTGGCGGCCGAGCCCCCCAGCGCTTCGCTGCTAGAGCACGCCAGCGAGCCCGCGTCAGAGCGCGAGGCGGCCCATCGTCGCGAGATGGCTGACGCCCTTGTCGCGGCTGTCGAACGCCTCCGTGCCCGCGTAGCTGAGGTCAAGGAGGCTGAGGTCGCCGAGTCGACACAGCCCTCACTCGGCGAGCAGCCCGTCGTGGAGCCTCCGATCGCCGAGTCGGCGGCACAGTGGCCTCCACTTGTGGAGCCCTCCGAGGATGAGGAGGTCGAGCGCGCGTACACCGGCTACAAACCGGTCGAGGAGTCTTCTGTTGTGAAGCCTCCATCGGTCGAGCCACCGGTCGAGGAGGCGAAAGTCGAGCCTGCGTTCACTGGCTATGTGCCTGCAAAACGGCAGCCCGTGGAGGAGTCCGCCGGGTCTCCGGTGGTGGGTAACTACACCGGTTATCGCCCCGTGGAGGAGCCATCGGTGCAGGCGCCCCCTGCGGAGGAGGAGTCGGCCGTCGAGAGGGTCCCCGTGGAGCCTGTGGTCGTGGAGCCGGTCATCGTGGAGCCGGTCATCGAGGAGCCGGTCATCGAGGAGCCGGTTGTCGAGGAGCCTGTGGTCGTAGAGCCGGTCATCGTGGAGCCGGCCATTGAGGGGCCTGTCGCTGCGGAGCCGGCCGTCGAGGAGCCCGCGCTAGAGGAGTCCGCTGCAGACGAGCCGGTCGCCGATGCGGCGCCCGTCGAAGTGCCGGTCGAGAAGATCTCACCGCTCGTCGAGCCCACGGCCGAGGATGTCGGTCTTGGAGCCGTCCCCAGGGAGCAGCCGCCTGGGGTGGACTCGCCGCTCAGCGGTCTCAGTCCGAGCGCAAAGGTCACTAGCAAAATCGTCACCTCCGAGCCGGTCGCTCTGCAGTCACGACTGTTGTCTGTTCCGGAGAAGCGGATCTCCTGGCTGGCGCCCGCCATCCGCAGACTCGCCGCGCAGCGTGACGCAAAGCTCGCGGCTGAACTGGTGATCGAGTTGCTGCCCGCGCAACGGCAGATCGTCGACGGCCAGCTCAACTACGAGATCAAGATCAACGAGCTCGGTGCGTTCTACGTTGCACTGGATCCCGCCAGTGCGATCATCTCCAGGGAACCCCGCGGTTCGGTTGACTTCTCCCTGGAAGGCTCTGTCGCCGCCTTCAGCGAGCTTGCCGCCGGAGGCACCTCACGCAGGCATCGTGGCCTTCGCATTCGCAAAGGTAGAGCTCGCGCGCGCGAGCTCCTGAAGGCGCGCCGCCGGCCGATCGCGCTCGCCGATCTGGCCGCCGCTGAAGTCGATGTGTGGCCTGGCCTGCTACTGCTTGTGATGGCCGAGGCGATCGATCCCTCCTGGACCACGGGACGGCGCTTTGAGCTTGCTTTCGACATACAGGACGCCGCCGGAGTCATCATCTACATCCGCGTGTGCGACGGTGAGCCGATCCTCGTGAGTCGTACCGCCGTGGGACAACCGATAGCCACGATTTCGCTCAGCGGGAATGCGCTCGTGTGCCTGCTCGCGGGCACCCAAGCGCCGGCCGAGCACCGAACCACGGTGATCGGCGACGCGACCTCCGTCGATATGTTCCTGCAGTGGACGGCTCGCGCTCAGGGCCTGTCCGCCGCGACCTCCTGAAGGCGACCTCGAGTCGTTCTCGGCCGCGGCGCTCGTCCGCCGGTTTGGGAGTTAGCATCCACCGTCGGTGAGAACTTCCTCCTGCGCCCACTTGCACGTCCATTCCGAGTACTCGCTGCTCGACGGCGCATGCAAGATCGAGGCTCTGGCTCAACGCGCAGCCGAGTTCGGCCAGCCAGCGCTCGGACTCACCGATCACGGCGTGATGAACGGCATGGTGGAGCTCCACAAGGCCTGTTCCAAACATGGCGTGAAGCCGATCTTCGGATGCGAGATCTACCTCGTAGAGGATCATGCAGCCAGGGGACCCGGACGGGTTGAGCGTAACCACCTAACGCTGCTGGCCGCCAGCGACGAGGGCTATCGCAACCTCGTGCAACTCTCCTCCGCAGGCTTTCTGGAAGGACTGCACAGGGGCAAGCCCACCCTCGATCTCCCCCAGATCGAGCAGCGCTCCGAGGGCATCATTGCCCTCACGGGCTGTCTCGCCTCGCGCTTCTGCCAGCGTCTGCTGGACGATCGCCCCGACGACGCGCGCGCGCACGCCGACGATCTTCTGCGCATCTTCGGGCAGGACAACGTCTACTTCGAGGTTCAGAAGAACGGTCTCGCTCCACAGGAGAAGTGCAATGAGGGCATCGTCCGGATCGCTAAGGAAATGGGCGGCAGCCTCGTCGGCACGGGCGACGTCCACTATCTGCGCCGCGAGGACTATGACCATCACACCGCGCTGCTGTGCGTGCAGACCAAGAGCACGCTCGCTGCCCCCAAGATGACCTTTGAGACCAACGAGTTCTACCTGCGCGACAGCGTTGAGATGGCAGATGCGTTCGCGGAGTGGCCGGAGGCGATCTCGAGCACGCTGGAGATCGCCGAGCGTTGTTCGGTGCAGCTCGAGCTCGACAAGCAGCTGATCCCTAAATACCCCACGCCCGAGGGTATCTCCGAGCGTGAGCACCTGCGCTCCCAGGTGGAGCGCGGCCTGCGTGCTCGCTACGGCGACCCGCCGTCGGCCGAGGCGCTCGAGCGCATGGACATGGAGCTTTCAGTGATCGATCGGATGGGTTTCAACGCCTATTTCCTGATCGTGTGGGACTTCGTCAAGTTCGCCAAGGAGAACGGCATCGCCGTCGGGCCCGGACGCGGTTCGGCCGCCGGTTCGATCGTCTCCTACTGCCTGTCCATCACCGACATCGATCCGCTGCGCTATGACCTGCTGTTCGAGCGCTTTCTCAACCCTGAGCGCGTGTCGATGCCGGATATCGACATCGACTTCTCGGTGCGCGGACGCGAGCGGGTGATGCGCTACGTGACCGAGAAGTACGGACGCGAGTCGGTCGCCCAGATCGTCACGTTCGGCAAGATGTTCCCGCGTGCTGCGACCCGCGACGCGGCTCGTGTGCTCGGCTACGACTACGGTGCCGGAGACCGCCTCGCGAAGTTGATCCCCGACCCGATCATGGGTCGCGCGCCGTCGTTTGAGGACTGCATGAAATCCGGGGAACCGCTGCGCAAGGCATACGACGAGGAGCCCGATGCGCGCCGCATAGTCGACGTCGCCAAGGGGCTCGAGGGAATCGTGCGCAACTCTTCGATCCATGCAGCCGCGGTGGTGATCGCCGACCGCCCGCTGACCGACATCGTGCCGCTGCAGCTGGCCGACGCGGGCACCGGCGATGACGGAGAGCGCTCCTATCGGACCGTCACGCAGTTCTCGATGAAGCCGATCGAGGAAATCGGTCTCTTGAAGATGGACTTCCTGGGGCTGCGCAACCTCGACGTGATCGAGGACGCGCTCGACATCATCGAGCGCTCCAGCGGCACGCGTCCGGACATGTCCACGCTGCCGCTCGACGACACCCGCACGTATGAGATGCTCACTCGCGGCGACTCGATCGGTGTATTTCAGTTTGAGTCCGAGGGGATGCGCGAGGCCCTGAAGAGGGTGCGCCCGGACGAGTTCAACGATCTCGTGGCGCTCAATGCGCTGTATCGCCCCGGCGCGATGGACCAGATCCCGGTGTATGCCAAGGGCAAGCACAACCCTCAGGCGATCTCCTACCCCGACGAGCGGCTGCGCCCGATCCTCGAGTCCTCCAATGGCGTGATCCTCTATCAGGAGCAGGCGATGCAGATCTCCAAGGAGATTGCGGGCTTCTCCGGCGCCAAGGCCGATGATTTGCGCAAGGCGATCGGCAAGAAGAACCGCCAGGCGATGGCAGCGCTGAAGCCGGAGTTCGTGGAGGGTTGCCGTGCGTCTGGAACCTCAAGCGACGTGATCGATCTCCTGTGGCAGACCAACGAAAAATCGGCCGACTACTCGTTCAACAAGTCTCACGCCGCCTGTTACGGGCTGATCGCCTATCGCACAGCCTGGCTGAAGGCAAACCACACCGCCGAGTACATGGCGGCCCTGATCTCCTCGGTTATGTCCACCAAGGACAAGGTCCCGTTCTTCGTCGCGCGCTGTGAGGAGATGGGCATCGAGATATTGCCGCCCGACGTCAACCTCTCAGACCACGAGTTCACGGTCGTGGATCGCAACATACGCTTCGGCCTCGACGCAGTAAAGGGCGTCGGCTATCAGGCGGTCGAGGCGATCAAGCATGCTCGTGAAGAGGGCGGCTCCTTCAGCTCGCTGTGGGACTTCTGCGAGCGCGTCGACAGCCGTGCCGTCAACAAGAAGGCGATCGAGGCGCTGATCAAGTGCGGCGCACTCGGCTCAACCGGCGCCACCCGCAAGGGGATGCTCGCGGTGCTGGAAGCGGCCCAGTCGGCGGGCCAGAAGGCCCAACAGGACGCACTCGTCGGCCAGGGCTCGATCTTCGATCTCGAGCCGCCGACAGCAGCCTCCGGTGAGGCTGCGCCGGGGGCGGGACTGCTCAAGTTGAGCCACCCTCCGATCCCAAGCGAGGAGTTCGACCAGCCACAGCTGCTGGCCGTCGAGAAGGAAGCGATCGGCCTGTTCATATCCACCCATCCGCTCAAGCCGATGCGCGAGGCTCTGCGAGCACGTGCTGACTGTCCACTGGCCGCGCTTGCCAATCGTCGCGACAAGGACTGGGTGACTGTCGGCGGGATCATCACCGAGTCCAAGAAGATTCGAACTCGCAACGGCGACCACATGATGTTCGCCACCCTCGATGACCTCGAGGGCACCGTCGAGATGCTCGTGTTCGGCAAGGCGCTCGCCGAGCATGAAGCCGCCCTCGCGGTCGACCAGGTGGTGCTCGTCCGAGGTCGCGTCGACCACAAGGAGGCCGGCAAGACATGCATCGTCGTCCAGTCGGCCGAGAGCTTCGCCCCCACTGAGCAGGAGGTCGAGCGTGCCAACAGCCGGGCGCGGGCGAGCTCGGTCGCCCAGGCTGCCGCGGGACAACCGATTTGTCTGCAAGTCCACGCGGCGAGCCTGCCCGCCAGCGCGATTGAGGATGTCAAGGACATCATCGAGACCAACCGCGGTCCGGCGGAGGTCGTGCTCGAGATGGTCACAAGCGCCGGCACGCGCCTGCTGCGCCTAGGTGAGGCATACAGGGTCCAGCACACCCCGGGGGTCCGCGCCGAGCTTGAAGCTGCATTGGCGCCGTCCGCTGCGCTGGCTGCCACCGCTTAGCGCTTCTTCTTACGTTCCCTCACGCCCCGTTCGTGCAGCTTTACCGCGAGCTGCACCTCCTCGCGTGTGGCGCCGGAACGGTTCACGCCCGGCGTCTCGAGGATGCAGGGTAGATTCTGCAGCGCCGGCGCCGCAAGAAACGCCTTACAGCCCTGCTCGCCCAGCTCCCCCTGGCCGACGTTCGCGTGCCGATCGCGGTTGGAGCCGAGCGGCGTCTGGGAGTCGTTGAGGTGCAACGACCCCACGCGCTCGAGTCCGATCTTCTGTTCGATCTCGCTCGTGAGCTCATCCATCCCGGCATGTGAGCGGATGTCATAGCCGGAGGCAAACAGATGGCAGGAGTCAAGGCACAACCCCAGACGTTCGTCGTCACCGGCCGCTTGCAGCAGTGCGGCCAACTCATCGATCGAGCGTCCCAGCGTGCCGCCCGCGCCAGCGGTGTTCTCCAGGTGAAGCGGGCATCCCTCGCTATCGGCGAGTGCCGCGCGGATCGTCTCCCCGGATCGCCTTATCGCGGCGGCGGGATCGCCGGTCTTGGCCGAGCCCGGATGCAGCACCACGCCGCGCGCTCCGATCTCGTGTCCCACCCGCAACGACTGGGTCAGAGACAGCAGCGACTTTTCGCGTATGTCTGGATCATCGCTTGCGCAGTTGAGCAAATACACGGCGTGGATCAACACCGCGTCGATCTGACTGGCCTGCATAGCCTCGCAAAACGCCGCAACGTCCTGCTCGCGGAAGGCGCTCGGGCGCCACATGCGCGGCGACTGGTTGAAGATCTGGATAGCGCGACAGTCGCGCTCCACGCCCCGCTCGATCGCATTTGGCAAGCCGCCCGCCGGGGATACGTGCGCTCCGATTAGCATGGAGCGGTGGATCCTATGAGAGTTCGCTTCGCCCCATCGCCCACCGGCGCGCTGCACATCGGTGGCGCCCGCACTGCGCTGTTCAACTGGCTGCTCGCCAAGCACAGCGGCGGCACGCTGCTGCTGCGTATCGAGGACACCGACCGCGAGCGCTCGACTCCCGAGAACGTCGAGCAGATCCTCGACGCGCTGCGCTGGCTCGAGCTCGACTGGGACGAGGGCCCGGTATTTCAAAGCGAGAGGGCCTCCCGCCACCAGGAAGCGCTGCAGGCGCTGCTCGAGAGCGGACATGCCTATCGCTCCAGTGCCACCGCCGCCGACGTGGCCGCCTACAAGCAACTGCACGGTGCCGAGCGTGGATTCCGCGGCGAGGAGTCGGCGGGAGACCAGCAGGACGGGGCAGTGCGCCTGCACGTGCCCGCCGGTGGCGCCACCGTCGTGCACGACGTGATTCGGGGCGACACCACTTTTGAACATGTCCACCTCGACGATCCGGTGATCGCGCGCGCGGACGGCTCGGTGCTCTACAACTTCGCGGTTGCGATCGACGATCTCGACGCAGGCATAACGCACGTGGTACGGGGCGAGGACCATCTCTCCAACACGCCCAAGCAGCTGCTGGTGCTCCAAGCCGCCAAAGCCGTCGGTTTCGGCGCGGACGCGCCTGAGCCGCTCTACGCGCACCTGCCGCTGCTACACGGGCCGGATGGCAAGAAGCTCTCAAAGCGCCACGGTGCAGCCTCTGTGCAGGAGTTGCGAGACGCGGGCTACCTGCCGGAGGCGATGCGCAACTACCTCTCGCTGCTCGGCTGGGGCTCGGGCGACGATGAGACCGTCATGTCCACCGAGGAGCTCGTGCGGCGCTTTGAGCTGGAGCGCGTCAGTCGCAACCCCGCACGCTTTGATGAGACCAAGCTGCGCTGGCTCGACGGGATCTACATCCGCGAGCTGTCGGTCTCTGAGCTTGCCGAGCGCATCCTGGGATACCTACGGGCAACCGACTTGGGCGCCGCGAAGGCCGTCGAAGTCGACCGTGAGCGTCTCGAAGGTGTTGTGGCTATCAGTCAGGAGAAGATCCAAACGCTTGCCGACTTCTGGCCGCTGTCGCGCTTCTTCTTCTGCGAGATCGCGCCGGATGTCTCGGCGCGTGAGCGCTGGCTGGGCGAGCAGGGACTTGCCGTGCTCGGCGACGCGCGGGCGAAGCTCTCCAACTCGGGCAGCTTTGACATCGCGAGCATCCAGGAGGTGCTCGTGAGCATCGTCGAGCGTCGGGCCGTCAAGCCGCGCGAGGTCTATCAGCCGGTGCGTGTCGCGATCGCAGGCACCACGATCTCGCCCGGTATCTTCGAGAGCGTTGCGCTGCTGGGTCGTGAGGAGACCCTGCGCCGCATCGACCTCGCGCTCGCCGGATAACCAGTCCATCGATCCAGGCGCAGACGGCGCTCAACAAACCGTCTCCAGTTGCCGATAGGACCCGTGACGACCACATGGGCCGGCTCGGATGCCACCCACGTCAAGAGGTGTCATGGGCACGCAAGCAACAGTGATAAAGCCAACGCACGGAAGCGACTCTGCGGATTCCCCGGCGCTCAGACGACGCCCGAGCAGCACCGGTGGAGCGGGTGAGCGCCACCAGAATGAGGGTCACGGCCGTCGCCTGATGCTCGCTTTCGAGGCGCTTGACGCATATCCCGCCCTATCGGAGTCCCGCGCTCGCCTGCTGTCGATCGTCTCCAAGGACAACGTCGCCACAGCCGATATCGTCACCGCGGTCGAGTCTGACGTGGCGCTGATCATCGCTGTGATGCGTCTCGCCAACGATGCGCAGAGCTCGGGCGATCGTGTTGAGACGGTCGTAGGTGCCGTGGAGCGTCTCACCTCCGCGGCTGTGCAGTCGATCGCCAGCAGAGTGCGCACTTTCGATTTCTTTGAGCGCTCGAGAGGGTGGGACACCGAGCCGGAGCGCTTTCGCCTGCACGCGCTCGCCACCCAACACGCCGCAGACCGCCTTGCGGCTGAGGTTGGCTATGAGCATCGCGACCGGCTCACCGTCACGAGCCTGCTGCACGATGTCGGCAAGCTCGTGCTGATGCACGCATATCCCGGCTATGTGGCCCAGGTCAAGAGAGACGGCCAGACGCCCGAGAAGCGCATCCATCAGGAACGGCGTGAGCTTGGTGTGGATCACGCCCTGGTGGGTGGCGTGCTGGCGCGTCGTTGGGGGCTGCCCCCGAGTATTGCCACTGCGATCGAGCGCCACCACAATCCCGACGCCACGGGCGAGGCCGCGTTCGTGCGCCTGGCTGACATGCTCGCCCACTACGCTCATGGCGCCTCCGTCGCGCCAGCCGAGATGCTTTCCTGCGCGCGCACGCTTGGGCTCGGGCCCGAGGAGTTGCGTCGTGTCATGTATGAGATGCCGAGCGGCTCGGCCCAGCGCCAGCGAATGGTCGACCCCTGCCCGCTCTCCGGTCGCGAGCTTGGAGTGTTGCAGCGACTCGCCGAAGGCAAGGTCTACAAGCAGATCGCCCACGAGCTGACGCTGTCGACGAGCACGGTGCGCACGCACCTGCACAACATCTACGGCAAGCTCGGCGCGGTCGATCGTGCGCAGGCGGTGTTGATCGCCACAGAGCGCGGCTGGTTGTAGACGCGTAGCATCGCGGCTACCCGCGATGATCTCGATCACAAGCAAGTCTCCCTATGCGGTGGCCGCGCTCGCCGAGCTCGGTCGCTCGAGTGGCACGGCGCCGGTACCGATCGGTGAGCTGGCGCGCCGTCGCGAGATGCCGGTGCAGTTCCTCGAGCAGTTGTTTGCGGTACTTCGCCGCGCTGGTGTGGTCAGCTCACAGCGTGGGGTGAAGGGCGGCTATCGCTTTGCTCGCGATCCGTCCGAGGTGAGCGTGCTGGAGGTGGTGGAGCTGCTTGACGGGCCGCTCGGTCGTGACGCGGAGGGCGTGTTCGGCGATGCATCCAGGGCTGCTCGTGTCGTGCTGGAGGCCACCACGATCGCCGACGTCATCGAGCGCGAAGCGCGCGAGGCCGGCGCGAGCATGTACCACATCTGAGACTATTGTCGTGGGCGATATGGGGTCAATCCCGATCAACATTGCCGAGCTTGTTGGCGGCACGCCGATCTTGGAGCTGCGGCGGATGCTCGACAGGACTCCGGGGCACCAGGGTGGCGTCCAGCTGTACGCAAAGCTCGAGGCGTTCAATCCTGGGGGTAGCGTCAAGGACAGGATCGGCGTGGCGATGATCGAGGCGGCGGAGGCCGAAGGCGCTATCGAGCCGGGGCGTACCACGATCGTCGAGGCCACCAGTGGCAATACCGGCATCGCGCTCGCGTTCGTGTGTGCGGCCAAGGGCTATGACCTGATGCTGACGCTCCCCCAGGGGATGAGCCGCGAGCGCGAGATCCTGCTGAAGCTGTACGGCGCGAACGTGCAGATCACCGAGTCGCTGGGCGGAATGAGCGAGGCTGTGCAGGCAGCGCGCGAGATGGCACGCGATCCCGACGTGTTCCTGCCCGACCAGTTCTCCAATCCGGCAAACCCCGAGGCCCACAGGCGCACCACCGGCCCGGAGATCGAGCGGGCGCTCGACGGACGTGTGGACGTGCTGGTCGCGGGCGTTGGGACCGGTGGCACGATCACGGGCGCCGGCGAATATCTGCGCCGGCGCAATCCCGCCTTGAAGATCGTCGCGGTTGAGCCGCAGAGCTCCGCGGTCCTCTCCGGTGCGCCGCCCGGACCGCATCGCATCCAGGGAATCGGCGCCGGCTTCATACCGCCGGTGCTGAATCGCGAGCTGATCGACGAGGTCATACCCGTGTCAGACGACGATGCCATCCAAACGGCCTGGCTTTGCGCCAAGCGCGAGGGCCTGCTCGTCGGTATCTCCTGTGGCGCGGCGCTATGGGCGAGCTTGCAGGTGGCCGCGCGGCCCGAGTCCAAGGGCATGCGGATCGTCACGATCATGCCCGACTCGGGCGAGCGCTACGTATCGCAAGCATTCTTCGCCCCGTCCTAGGCCCGCTACGCTTTCAATATGTTTGGCATCGGCACCGCCGCACGGGTTGCCAGGGAGCTTCGCCGCGATGTCCAGGTGGCACGCGATCGCGATCCCGCGGCGTGTGGGGTGGCGCCCGTTGAGATCGTCGCGACCTGGCCCGGTATCCAGGCACTGCTCTCCCATCGTGTGGCGCACGCGCTGCACAGCTCCGAGGTGCCACTGTTGCCACGTGCGATCGCGCTCTTCTCGCGAACGTTGACCGGGATCGAGATCCATCCGGCCGCCAGCATCGGCAGGGGCCTGTTCATCGACCACGGCTCCGGTGTCGTGATCGGCGAGACCGCCGTGATCGGCGACGACGTGACGCTCTATCAGGGCGTCACGCTCGGTGGCACGGGCTTTGCCACCGGCAAGCGTCATCCGACCGTGCAGGACAACGTCACGATCGGCTCCGGAGCAAAGCTGCTCGGCCCGATAACGATCGGCCACGGCGCCAAGATCGGCGCCAATAGCGTCGTCATCACCGACGTGCCACCCAACTCCACGGTCGTAGGCAATCCGGGTCATCCGGTACGGGTGGACGGTCGCCGCCCGGAGGGTCCCGACGCCGACTGGATCCATCTCCCCGATCCGATCGCCGAGGCGATCCAGGGCCTTGCCAGTCGTATCGGCGCGCTGGAGCGCGCTGTCGCCGAGCTCTCCGGCGAGGACACACAGCCGCCTGCGGAGGTCAGGCCGCTGCGGACGGTCAAGGCACCCAATCCAGCCGGGGGCTGAGCCGACCTGAGTCAGGCTTACGATGGCATCCAGTCGTCAGTAGAACACTGTTCGGCATCGATGCCGTGGGAGCGCCTTGTATTGAGTCCCCCGCCCACCCGCCTGCCCGCGTGTCCAAAGCCACGTGTCGATCGCTCGTGCCGGCACGCCCGTGCGCTGTGAGATCAGCTCGCAGGCATGCACCGCGCAGGCGCGGATCTCGCGCTCGACGCCCCCGAGCGTCAGACGCTCGCCGCGGTCGATGCGCGCTGCCAGCTCGTCGTCGTAGACGAGCACGCCGTCGCGGCGCAGCACGTGCGGCACCAGGTTGTCGGCGAAGATCGTGAGACGGTCGAGATCGGCGAACTCGGCCACGCCGGCGAGCGCGAGGTCGTTTGGCACGATCTGAGCGCGCTTGTAGAAACCGCGGTCGTCGAACATCGCCATGCCACGCGCGAGTATCCCGACCAGGTGCTCGGCCGAACCTTTGGCTTCATCGACGAGGTCCAGTGCACGTCGAGTGGGCCGGCCAGTAGCGCCAGGCGAGCCTCCCAAAAAGTTGCCGAGCGCACGCAGCGCCTGCGCGTAGAGGCTCATAAGCTCGTGATCGGGGCGCTGGCCGAGGATCGCGGCGATCTCGTGAGTATTGACCTGTGAGAGCCACGTGCACGTTGGTGGGCCGTTCGCGCGCACGTGGTCGGCAAGCGCCCACGACACCGTGAAGTAGCCGCTGACGGGCTTCCCCTCGGAAACCCGCTTGCACAGCGTCGGAAACCAGCCCGATCCGAAATTGATCGCGTCTAGCGCGAGCATGTAGTCGGCCACGTCCGCCGGCTCGCCCTCCAGGTAGTGACGCTCGGGGTCGAGCTCAGGAGCCTCCGCGGGCTGCACCGTGGCTGCCGCGTCCAGATCGATCCGCACCGAGCGGGCGTTGGCGGCGATCTTTGCGCAGGACT
The DNA here is from genome assembly GCA_963715765.1 of uncultured Solirubrobacterales bacterium. Classification (GTDB taxonomy): domain Bacteria; phylum Actinomycetota; class Thermoleophilia; order Solirubrobacterales; family Solirubrobacteraceae; genus Palsa-744. Next base: position 455,768 of record OY970270.1, on the reverse strand, counting down.
CGCGGACTTCGTCGGTGATGCTCACGCGGCGAACGTTACGGCGCGCGAGGTCCACGCGGACCCGCCCGAGGCTCCGGCGCTCGAGCTGGGGCTCACGGCCGATCCCGCTTCTATGCTCCAACGGATGACCGATAACAACCGCTCCGAGTCAGTGCAGACGGCGCAGGGGGACTATTCCGAGCGGGTGCAAGATCTGCTGGAGGGCCTCAACGAGCCTCAGCGCGAGGCCGTGACCCACGGCGAGGGGCCGCTGTTGATCCTCGCGGGCGCCGGCAGCGGCAAGACGCGCGTGTTGACTCATCGCGTGGCGTTTTTGATCTTCACCGAGCAAGCACACCCGAGTGAGATCCTTGCGATCACCTTCACGAACAAGGCCGCCCAGGAGATGCGCGGGCGCGTGGAGCGCTTGCTCGGCAGCAGCATGCGGCGTATGTGGCTGATGACCTTCCACGCGGCGTGTGCGCGCATCATGCGCGCACACGCCGAGCGTCTGGGCTACACCGCGCGCTTCACGATCTACGACCAGGCGGATGCGCGGCGGATGGTCAAGCGCTGCATCGAGGAGGTTGGCGTGGATCCCAAGCGCTTCGCGCCGGCGGCGATTCACAGCCAGATCTCCCAAGCCAAGAACAAGCTGCTCGCGGCCTCCGACTATGCGCAGGAGATCGGCTCGCCGTTCGAGCAAGTGCTGGCTGAGGTCTATCAGCTTTATGAGAGCGAGCTGTTGCGCATGAACGCGATGGACTTCGACGATCTGCTGTTTCGCACCGTGAACCTGCTGGAGCTGTTTGAGGACGTGCGCACGCACTATGCGCAGAGCTTCAAGCACGTGCTCGTGGACGAGTACCAGGACACTAACCACGCCCAATACCGGCTGCTGCAGCTATTGGTTGGTGGCGGTCGTACCGAGCCAACCCGTGGGGAGCGCGTGAATATTCCTGGGCATCGCAACCTGGCGGTAGTGGGCGACGATAGCCAGTCGATATATTCGTTTCGGGGAGCCGATGTATCCAATATCTTGGACTTCACCAAGGACTTCCCCGACGCGCGTGTGGTCAAGCTGGAGCAGAACTATCGCTCCACGCAGACGATTCTCTCCGCTGCCAATGCTGTGATTGCCAACAACCGCGGGGGCATCGCCAAGAGCTTGTGGAGCGAGAAGGGTCAGGGCAGCCTGATCAGGGTGCATGGCCTGGAGGACGAGCACGCCGAGGCGCGCTTTGTCGTGGGCGAGGCCGAGCGACTGGTCGACGAGGGCGCCTCGCGCTCGGAGATCGCGATCTTCTACCGCACAAACGCGATGTCGCGCGTGATCGAGGACACGCTCGTGCGCCGCGAGATCGCCTACCAGGTGATCGGTGGCACCAAGTTCTACGAGCGCGCCGAGATCAAGGACGCGATCGCCTACCTGGCGTGGATCGCCAACCCGTTTGATGTCGTCAGCTTTCAGCGCGTCGCCAATTCACCCAGGCGCGGCCTCGGCCAGACCTCGCTGTCTCGGATCGTGGCCCATTCGGCGAGCGTGGGCGAATCGGTATGGGAGGTGGCCGCTGCTGCGGATCGCATCCCGGGTCTCGGTGCCGCAGCGATCAAGTCGCTACAGCGTTTCATGATGACGATGGAGGATCTGGCGACGCTGGCCGGCGACACCCTGAAGAGCGCGGGTGGCATCCCCGTGGGCGACATGATGGAGGCGGTGCTAGCGCGCACCGGCTATGTGGAAGCGCTTGAAGCAGAGTCGGTGGGTCACGGCGAAAAGGCGTTCGAGGCGCAGGGGCGCATCGAAAACCTGCAGCAGCTGGTCGAGGTGGCGCACGAGTTCGACGCCAACAACTCGGCCGAGGGCGACACGCTCGAGCAGTTCCTGCAGGAGATCGCGCTGAAGGCCGACGGCGACTCCCGCAAGGACGACGAGGGGCTGGTGACGCTGATGACGTTGCACAACGCCAAGGGTCTCGAGTACCCGATCGTGTTCGTGGCGGGCTGTGAGGAGGGCGTGTTTCCACACCAGCGAGCGCTTGACGAAGGTGGCCTGGAGGAGGAGCGCCGGCTGTTCTATGTGGCGGTGACGCGCGCGATGAGAGAGCTGTACCTCACCTATGCGCGCCGGCGCTCGGTGTTCGGCGCCTCTACCTACAGCCTTGCGAGTCGTTTTCTCGATGAGATCCCCGCTGAGCTGTGTCAACGGGAGGAGTTGCCCGTTCCGCGTCCGGGTGGAGGGCGTGTCGCCGCGGGAGTTGGGGCGGGGCTCGGCGGCTTTGCTGCTGCGGGCGTACGTGGGGGAGGCGGCGGCGATTGGGCCTCCGCGTCTGGTTCGGCCGCCCCGACCGCGTCCTATCGCCTTGGCGATGACATCGTGCACGCCGCATTTGGCGAGGGCGTCGTCACCGGCGTGGAGCCGGATGGGATCATCGTGGTGCGCTTTGCCGGCGATGGCAGTGAGCGAAAGTTGATGGCCGACTACGCGCCCGTGTCTCGCCGCTGAATTCCATACGATCCATGGAGTGACGGCCACGATCATCGACGGGAAGGCGATCGCCGCGCGTGTGCGCGGCGATGTGGCGCGCGATGTGGCCGAGCTCGTGGCTGGGGGCGCTTGGGCGCCGGGCCTGGCAACGGTGCTCGTCGGCGAGGATCCAGCCTCGGCCGTGTATGTCGCCGGCAAGCAGCGCGCGTGCGTTGAGGTCGGGATGACGCCGTACGACGAACGGCTCCCCGCCGATGCCAGCTTCGAGCAGGTCGCCGGTCGTTTGCAAGCCCTAAACGGGGACCCTGCCGTCAGCGGTGTCTTGCTGCAACTGCCGCTACCCGAGCATCTCGATGGTCCAACGCTGACCGGCCTGATCGACCCGCACAAGGACGTCGACGGGCTCACGCCGGTCAACGCGGGCCTGCTTTCGCTCGGGCGACCGGGTCTGCGCCCGTGCACGCCCTCGGGCGTGATCGAGCTGCTCGCGAGCGTCAACGCACAGCTCGAAGGCGCCGAGGCCGTCGTCGTGGGTCGCTCGAACCTGTTCGGCAAGCCGATGGCGCAGTTGTTGCTGGAGGCCAACGCGACTGTCACGATCTGCCATTCGCGCACGCGGGACCTGCGCGAGGTGTGCGCTCGCGCGGACATCCTGATCGCGGCAGTCGGCCTCCCTCGGATCGTCAAGCGCGACTTCGTCAAGCCAGGCGCGGTCGTCATCGACGTCGGCATGAACCGCCTTTCGCCAGAGCAGGCAGGCACAAAGAGTGGGCTTGTCGGGGACGTCGACTTCGCGCCGGTGAGCGAGGTGGCAAGCGCGATTACACCAGTGCCGGGTGGGGTCGGGCCGATGACGATCGCGATGCTGCTGGGCAACACGCTGCAGGCCGCGCGCGCGCAGGCCAAAGCGCTCGCGTCTGCAGATGTCGCAACGACGGACTCGCCCGTCGCGCGCGCGGACACACAGGCGGCCGCGTCCTCTGAGGGTGGGCAGGCGCGATGAGGCCCGGCCCGCTGCGGCGACTGCGGGTCGGCGAGCTGATCGCGCTCGCGGGCGCGATCCTCGTGATTGTGGCGCTCACGCGCCCGTGGTATGAAACGCCGACGGGCAATCTGTCCGCGTGGGCCACGTTCGGCCCCGCCGTCGCGCTGCTGATGATCAGCGCGATCGTCGCGCTCGTACTCGTGCTCACCACCGTGTTCGAGCGCTCCACCGCGCTGCCCGTGGCCGCGGGGGTGTGGAGCGTGTTCTTCGCGATCCTCGGCGTGGTCTCAGCGGTCGTGCGCGTGTTCGAGCGCCCCGACAGCGCCCACGCGCTGTGCGCGGGTGCATGGCTGGGGCTCGCCGGTGCGCTCTTGATCGCAGTCGGCTCGTGGCTTGCGATGCGCGACGAACGCACTGGTCTGTATCCGCCCATCGATCCCGAGCCGCGCGCGCCTGGAATCTAGGCCGACGCCTCCCGGATAGGCACTGCCCCCAGATAGGCACTGCCCCCAGACGGAGTCATCCGGGGGCAGTGGGATAGTCAATTACTCGTGTGGCGCACGATTGGTCTGGGGCGCCACAGGACTCCGAGCTTCAACGGCCCAGGTCATTCCTCTTCGACTTTTCCTCCTTCGGTGAAGACGCTACCTTCGGACGTTCCTTCGACGTTGCCGGTTTCCATGCCTCCCGAGCCTGTGCATTTCGCGAGCGATCCAAATAATAAAGTGATGGCTTCTGACCAAGTGTACACACCGGCACCAGTGACTTCGGCGGCCAGTGAAGTCGATGTGCATTCATCTTCTGCTTTTATCCCAAGAACGGTGCATTCCGCATACCATCCTGGCGGTTTGCCGGAGCCGCCGGCCAAGAATAAGTCGACGAAGCCACTGTTCGCGCCTTCTGTCCATTTCTCCAGTTCTGTTCGCCAGGGCAGGTTCACCGCCCAAACTTTTCCGCTTTCGCAGATCGTCACCCTGGTGCACGCGAGACTGGTCCCGGTTAATGCGGTCGTGCTTATCGCTGTGCCCGATAAGTTTAATATTTCTTTGACTTCATTGAAGCTGTTGGGACCAAGAAAGCCGTCCGCGATAAGACTGCATAACGTTGCGACGGCCGCGCCGCCCGCCGCGTTTACTTTCTTGTCTTCAAGTAACAGTTCGGCTGTGCTCGTCACCGCTAAATCTTCAGTGACTTCCACGCCGCTGCGAAACCAGAAGGCTAATGTGAATGTCGGCGCCGCGAAGGCCGATGAGACCATCGCCGTTGCGCTGACTACGACTGAGGCGAACAGGATCGTTCCAGTCCTCAATCCAATATGTTTCATGGTTCTCTCGCCTTTCATGAATCGAGGGACCGCCGTTGGCGGTCCTCTCGTGCTCTAAGCTGGCGATAGCTCATTCGGTGCATCGCCAGCGCTTACGCTCGCCTTGATAGCGCCGTATCGGCCACTGGTCAAGGAGACCGTTACACCCGTGCACGGTTTGTCTCCTACTGCGACGCGTGCCCTAGAATGCGCGCGATGATCGATCGCGAGCAGGTTCTTCACGTCGCGCGCCTCGCGCGCCTGGCGCTCTCCGAGGAGGAGATCGAGCCGATGGCGCGCGAGCTCTCCGCCGTGCTGGACCACGTGGCCAAGATCGGCCAGCTCGATCTCGACGGCGTGCCGGTCACCACGCACGTCGCCGAGGTAACCGGTCGGTTGCGGGCAGATGAGCCGTGTGAGTCGCTGGCGCAAGAGGTCGTGCTCGCTCAGGCGCCGGCTGTCAGCGGCGAGGGATTCCTGGTCCCCAGCCCGCAAGCATGAACGTCGGAGACCTCCTCGAGCTGACCGCGACAGCGGCCGCACAGGCGATTCTCGCCGGTGAGCTCGACGCAAGCGAGCTGTTCGAGGTCTACCGCGCCCACGCAAGCGAGGACGAGCTGAACTGCTTCACCTGGGTCGCACAGGAGGGGGCAATACCGTCGGCTTCGGGCTCGCCACTTGGCGGCGTGCCGCTAGCGGTCAAGGATCTCTTCTGCACCAAGGACGTACCGAGCCAGTCGGGCTCGCGCATCCTCGAGGGCTACTTGCCCCCGTACACCGCGACCGCGGTCGAGCGCCTGCAGACGGCTGGCGCCCCGCTGCTGGCCAAGACCAATCAGGACGAGTTCGCGATGGGCTCCTCCAACGAGAACTCCGCCTACGGTCCGGTGCTCAACCCGTGGGATCGCACGCGCGTGCCCGGCGGCTCCTCCGGTGGCAGCGCGGCGGCTGTGGCGGGCGGTTTGGCGCCGTGGGCGCTGGGCACCGATACGGGCGGCTCGATCCGCCAGCCGGCCGCCCTCTGTGGGATCGTCGGCATGAAGCCAACCTACGGGGCGATCTCGCGCTACGGGATGATTGCCTTCGCCTCCTCGCTGGACCAAGCGGGCCCGCTGACACGTGACGTCAGCGACGCTGCGCTGATGCTGCGGCACATGGTCGGCCGCGACAAGCGCGATGCCACTTCCCTGAGCTTCCCGCACGAGATCGTGTTGCCAAGCGCCGAGAGCCTTGCGGGGATTCGCTTGGGCGTGCCAGAGGAGCTGACGGGCGAGGGCATCGAAGCGGGTGTGCTCGCCGCCTTCCACGCCGGCTTGCGCCAAGCGGAGGGGTTGGGCGCAAAGATCGAGCAGGTGCGCCTACCGCACGCCCCGCACGCGCTGTCGGCCTACTACGTGATCGCTCCAGCCGAGGCATCGTCCAACCTGGCCCGCTTCGATGGCGTGCGCTACGGCTTGCGTGTCGATGCTGAGGACCTGGTGGGCATGTACACGCACACGCGCCACGACGGCTTCGGCGTCGAGGTCAAGCGGCGCATCATGCTCGGCACCTACGCCCTCTCTTCGGGCTACTACGATGCCTTCTACGGTCGTGCCCAGCGGGTGCGCACGAAGATCGTCGAGGACTTTCGCTCAGTCTTCGAGCGTGTGGATCTCCTCGTCACGCCGACAAGCCCGACGGTGGCCTTCGAGCTGGGCGCCAAGACCGGCGATCCTTTGTCGATGTACCTCAACGACTTCTGCACGGTGCCGATGTCGCTGGCGGGCATCCCCGCGATCTCGATTCCATGTGGTCTGAGCGGAGCCGAGCAGGGGTTTGGGCCGGGCGGGAACGGGCTCCCCGTCGGCTTGCAGCTGGCCGGCCCGGCCTTCAGCGAGAACGCTCTGCTTGATGCTGCGTACGCGCTGGAGCAAGCGATCGACTTCGATTCGACTCCGGCGCGCGCATGAGCAAGCGCGCCACTCTCGCCGGGCAGCGCGCCGTCGGCGCGTATCTTCGAATTGGGGATGATGCTCCTCGCGCGCGCGGGAAGCATGGCTCATGACGAGCGCCTACGAGCCCGTGATCGGCCTGGAGATCCACATCCAGCTGGCCACACGCACGAAGATGTTCTGCGGCTGCGAGCTGTCCTTTGGCGACCCCCCCAACACTCACACCTGCCCCGTCTGCCTCGGCTTGCCCGGCGCGCTGCCGGTGGCCAACGCGCGTGCGATCCACTTCGGCCTGATGATCGGTATGGCGGTCGGCTCACAGCTGGCGCCACGCTCGATCTTCCACCGCAAGAACTACTTCTATCCAGATCTGCCCAAGGGGTATCAGATCTCCCAGTACGACGAGCCCCTGTGCGTGGGCGGGCAGCTGGCCGAGGTGCGCATTCATCGCGTGCACCTGGAGGACGACGCCGCCAAGCTCGTGCATGTCGGTGCCAGTGGTCGCATTCACGCCTCCGACGCCTCGATCGTCGACTTCAACCGCGGCGGCACGCCGCTTGCGGAGATCGTCACCGAGCCCGACCTGCGCTCCGCCGAGCAGGCGGGGGAGTGGCTGCGCCTGCTGCGCACGACGATGCGCCAGCTCGGCGTCAGCGACGTGAACATGGAGGAGGGCTCGCTGCGCTGCGATGCCAACATCTCGCTGCGCCCTGCCGGTACCAGTGAGTTGGGCACGAAGACCGAGCTGAAGAACATGAACTCCTTTCGTTTCATCGAACGCGGCATCCGCGCTGAGATCGTGCGTCAGGAAGGGATCTTGAGTGGCGGTGGTCGCGTCTCCCAGGAGACGCTTCACTTCGACCCCGACAGCGGCCGCATCACCTCGCTTCGCTCCAAGGAGCAGGCGCACGACTATCGCTACTTCCCTGAGCCGGACCTCGTACCGGTCGCAGTCGATCAGGCGATGCTCGACGCGGCCGCCGCGGCGATGCCCGAGCTGCCGGCTGCTCGTGCCGAGCGCTTCGAGCGGCTCGGACTGAGCGCCGACAGCGCCCGTCGCCTGGCCTTCAGCGCCGAGCTGGGCGACTACTTCGAACGGGGGCTGGAGGCCGGGGCCGACCCGGCCCCGGCGCCGCAGGCGCTTGCCAACTGGATCGTCGCTGACTTGCTCGCCCGTCTGGAGGACGGCCAGAGCCCGGCCGACTCGCGTGTCGCGCCGGCTGCGCTGGCCACGCTTTCCGGAATGGTCGGCGCCAAGCGCGTAAGCGTGGGCGCCGCGCGCCAGGTGCTCGATCGACTCGTGGCAGAGGGTGGAGACCCGGTTGCGATTGTCGAGACCGAGAACCTTGCCGCGCTTGACGGAGGAGACGATCTTGCCGCCGTCGTGGCCGCTGCCCTGGCGGCCAATGCGGATGCCGCCGCCCGCGTCAAGGGCGGCAATGCCAAGGCGATCGGCCCGATCGTGGGCCATGTGATGCGCGAGACCAAGGGCCGCGCCGACGGCGGCGAGGTCACACGGCTCGTAAACGAGCAGCTCGGTATCTGAGCTGGGGCCCCGGCTGAGCCGGATCTCTGGAGTTGGACCCTTGGACCGGTCATCGGTGGCGAGGCACGGGCCCGAGCCAATGACGACTTGTTGAAATCGTCCCGTCCACTGCGGGATCGCTGCACTCCAAACACACGCCAACGCCACATTTTGGACGTTAGGCCAAACACAACTCACCCCTCCGGCGCCAATATGTTCGTTATGAACAGGCCGATCTCAAACTCGACGGCAAATCCTCCTCGGCGGTTTCTCCTGCTGCCAGAGGACGCCGCGGACGTTCCAGGTCAGGGGCTTCGCATCCGACGCTACCGGCTCACCAGCGTCGGACGCTCTCACGGGCTGGATCGTCCTCCGGCGTCATGTTCGGGGAATGTGCCGCGGGTCCCATAGTCAAGCGGACGGTAAGTGGGCCAAGCATGGCCAAGCCTCACCTCGAGTCCCCTCCTCAAGGTGAATGGAGCGCCGCCGGGCAGGGTTTCTGAGCCTGCCCGGCGGCGCCCAGACGCCACCCGCGATGCTCGACGTGCCACCAGCACGTCTGACCGATTGAAGATCATCGGGATCTCCAATCGTCCAGCGTCCAGCGTGCGGCGTCTGGAGCTATTTGCAAAACGAGCCACCGATTGAGGTACGCTCTAAGCATGAACCAATCGCGTACAGAGCCCGAATCACGCGCAGGGGGGTTTGGCAAGCACATCCTCGCGGCCCTGGTGCTGCTGCTCGCGGCGTGGATCGTGGTGAAGCTCGTCATCGGAATCGTGACGGCGCTCTTCATACCGATTCTCGTAGTCGCGGCTGTGGTAGCCCTGATCTGGGCATGGCGCGTCCTTTTCTAGAACCTCGCCGGTCTCGCCTCCTACGGCGACATCCACTTCGGTGAGGCTCCGATGGCCTATCTAGTCATTGCTTTCTGCTTCGGGCTGGCGGGCGGGATCGTCGGCAAGATCAAGGGCAGCTCGTTTATCCTGTGGTTCTTGATCTCGGCGGTCGTGCCGTTCATCGGACTGATGGCCGCGGTCGCCTATCGCTTCGAGCGCGAGGAGCCGCGTCGCAGGTGCCCCAAATGTGGGCGCGTCACAAAGGTCTACGACGCGCTCTGCACCCGCTGCGGTGAGGAGCTCGAGTTCCCCGAGCATGTGCTCGCCTCCGAGGCGCTCGAGCGCGACATGGCCGCTCACGCACGTTAAATTTCGGTTTGTCTGAGGTCGTTTGGCCTGCCTAAGTTCGGCTTGCCTAAGCCGATTTCGGCCGCCCTAAGTCGATCGTTTGCCTACGCTGTGTCCCATGCCCGTCACCGCAGAGCGACCACCCGAGCAGGTCGGCGAGTCACCGATCGCGCGCCTGATCCACCGCGCCGGCTTCGAAAACGAGCGCTCGTTCGTGCTGCGTGTGGTGCAGCCAGCGCTTGTGGGCATGATCGACGGCACCGTCTCCTCGATCGCGCCGATCTTCGCCGCGGCGGTCTCCTCGAACTCGCATACCGCGTTCGTCGTGGGCCTTTCGACCGCACTCGGCGCGGGTATCAGCATGGGCATCTCAGAGGCGCTGTCGGATACGGGCGAGACGACCGGTCGCGGATCGCCGATCGTGCGCGGCACGATCACGGGAGGCATGACCGCGCTCGGGGGGATCTTTCACACGCTGCCGTTCCTGATCTCAGACACCCACAGGGCGCTGATGGTGGCCGGTATCGTGGTGGCCGTCGAGCTGTTCGTGATCGCCTGGGTGCGCCAGCGCTTCCTGGAGGTCTCGCTGCGCTCCTCGCTGATCGTGGTCACACTCGCTGGTGCGATCGTGCTCGGCATCGGGATCGCGATCGGCAGCTCCTGAACGCGCTCGCGCGGTCGGCCGTAGGCGCCAGAGCGCTATCGGCGCGACTCCCTCGCGCGCAGGAGTGCGCCGCCGCGAGGCGAAAACCCGCTGGTACACTGGGCTTTACCGAAAGCGGGGACCGCCGACGTCCTCGCTTTCCTTGTCTATCCCTCTACAGAAGGAAAGGAGGTCGGTGCAATGCGTGCGGTTGACGCGGTGATGGAATGCTTGAAGGCGGAGGGCGTGGATGTCGTCTTCGGCCTGCCCGGTGGCGCCAACCTCCCCACCTACGACGCGTTCGTCGACGGTGGCCTGCGCCACATCCTGGTGCGCCACGAGGCTGGCGGCGGACACGCGGCCGAGGGCTACGCCAAGGCGACCGGCAGGGTCGGTGTGGCGTTTGCCACAAGCGGCCCTGGCGCGACCAACCTGATCACGCCGATCTGCGACGCGATGATGGACTCCGTGCCGGTCGTGTTCATCACAGGCCAGGTGCGCACCGAGCTGCTCGGCACCGACGGCTTCCAGGAGGCCGACACGATCGGCATCACGATGCCGATCGTCAAGCACTCCTTCATGATCCAGGACCCCCTGGAAATCCCGCGCGCGATCCACGAGGCGTTCTTCCTCGCGCGCAGCGGTCGCCCCGGCCCGGTGCTGGTCGACATCCCACAGGACCTGTCGAGAGCCGAGATTCCATATGAGCCGGTGGCCGATGTGCGCCTACCCGGCTACCAGCCGACGCTTGAGGGCAATCAGAAGCAGATCCGCCAAGCCGCCAAGGCGCTCGCGGCTGCTCACCGTCCCGTGATCTACGCGGGCGGGGGCGTCGTCAACGCGAACGCCGCCAGCGAGCTCACCGAGTTCGCCACCTCCGACCGCTTCCCCGTCACGTGCACGCTGATGGGACTTGGCGCGTTTCCGGCGCGGGTGGGTGGGGCGGGCGGGGGGGCACCCCATCCTCAGTGGCTGGGAATGCCCGGCATGCACGGCACGCGCGCGGCCAACTACGCGATGGACGAGGCCGACCTGATCTGCGCCGTGGGCGCGCGCTTTGACGATCGCGTGACGGGCAAGCTCTCGGAGTTCGCACCCAACGCCAAGTTCATCCACATCGACGTCGACCCGGCCGAGATCTCAAAGAACATCCCGGCGCACATACCGATCGTGGGCGATGCCAAGCACGTGCTCGCCAAGCTGCTGGTCGAGTACCGCGCGCTGAGCGCCCCTAGCGATCGCCTGGAGGAGTGGTGGCAGCGGATCGAGGGCTGGCGCGAGAAGTATCCGCTGAGCTTCGAGGACTCGAGTGACACCGAGATCAAGCCTCAGTACATGATCCAGGCGCTGCACGAGGCTACCGGCGGTGAGGCGATTATCACCAGCGACGTCGGCCAGCATCAGATGTGGACCGCCCAGTACTACGACTTCCCCGCACCGCGGCGCTGGATCAACTCCGGCGGCCTCGGCACGATGGGCTTTGGTCTGCCCGCCGCGATGGGCGCCGCCGTCGGCTGTCCCGAGCGGACGGTCTGCTGTATCGCCGGCGACGGCTCGGTGCAGATGAACGCACAGGAGCTGGCCACCTGCGCTCAGGAGAAAATCCCGATCAAGGTGTTCATCATGAACAACGGCTATCTCGGCATGGTGCGCCAGTGGCAGGAGCTGTTTTGGGACGGTCGCTACAGCCATGTGGAGACGGGCGACTACCCCGACTTCGTCAAGCTCGCCGAGGCTTACGGCGCGACCGGGATGCGCTTGCAGGACAAGACCACGCTTGTGCAGGACATGAAGCGCGCGATCGACACGGATGGGCCGGTTGTGGTTGACGTGAAGGTCACCCGCGAGGAGAACACCTATCCGATGATCCCCGCGGGCAAGGCTGCCCGTGAGATGGTGGGATGAGCGTCATGAGCGAATCTGCCACCAAGGAACCGCTGAGCCTGGATGCGCTGCAGGCCTCCGGCAACCTGCGCTCCGGGCGCAAGCACGTCCTCTCGATTCTCGTGGAGAACAAGTCCGGTGTGCTGACTCGCATCGCCGGTTTGTTTGCCCGTCGCGGCTTCAACATCGACACGCTCACGGTCGGTCCGACCGATGACGATCACATCTCGCGCGTCACGCTCACAGTCGACGGCGCGATTCATCCGATCGACCAGGTCACAAAGCAGCTGCACAAGCTCGTCAATGTGCTGAAGATCCGCGATCTGGAGCCGAGCGACACGGTTGCGCGCGAGCTCGCGCTCTTTAAGATCTCCGCCGACGGTGCTCAGCGCGGCGAGCTGATGCAGATAACCGAGATCTTCCGTGGCAAGGTCGTGGACGTCACCAAGCGCTCGGTGATCGTCGAGGTCACGGGTACCACCGAGAAGGTCGAGGCATTCGAGAGCATGGTCCGGCCATTTGGCCTGATCGAGATGATGCGCACGGGCGAGATTGCGATAGCGCGCGGCAGGGGCGAGACATAGTGGGCACAGGGTCTATCGAGAGGGATATGGGGCATCCAGGACGTCGCTCGGCGCCGCCGGGCCACTTGGGATGCTGAGTCTGTGACGCTTCAGACCGGCGAGCGCTTCCGCTTCACGCTCACCGAGCCAGATCGCGAACGCCTGCACGCGCGGCTCGAGCTTGCATTGCAGCGCGCACGCCGGTCGGGACGGTCCACGCTCGCGACGATCACGCGCACGCTGCCCGACGACGTTGATCCAGCAAGCGTCGTGTGCGCGTCGCGACGTGCGGAGGAGCCATGGTTCGTCTTTGAGCAACCCGACCGCGGAGGCTCCGCTCTGGCGGCGCTCGGGCAGGTCGCGTGCCTGGAGGACTCCGGCCCCGACCGCTTTGCCGCTGTTGCTGACCGATGGCGGGTGCTCTCGGCGGCGGCTGTGACAGATCCGCCGGGTGACCCGGGCGGTGGCGGACCGGTCGCGGTCGGGGGTTTCGCTTTCGAGGCTGGCGGTGGTAGCTCGCATACTTGGGGTGGCTTTGAGCCGGCTTCGCTGGTCGTCCCAGAAGTCGCGCTGGTGCGCGAGCAGCGCGGGGGACAGAGCGTCGTGCGACTCACGCTTGCTGCACTCGCTCAGCCCGATGACACCAGCGAGGAGCTGCTCGCTGCCCTGAGTGGTCGCCTGGAGGAGCTCTCGATGTCCCCGCTGCCGCTGCTGGATCCGGCGCCGACCGGACGCTTCCAGGTATCCAGCGGCATGCCACCCGAGCACTACGAGGCCGCGGTCGGCCGTGCCGTTGAGATGATCCGCGCGGGGCGCATCCAAAAGATCGTGCTTGCCCGTGAGGTGCAGGTGCATGCGCCAGGCGACTACGACCCGGCAGCCCTGTTTGGCGTATTGCGCGACGCGTTTCCCTCCTGTTTCGTCTTCTGCGTCGGGCGCGGTGACGCGACATTGATCGCCGCCAGCCCCGAGCTGCTCGTGCGCCGCGAGGGTCAGCGTGTCAGCACGATCGCGCTCGCGGGCTCCACACGACGCAGCGCCGATCCTGCCGTCGACGCGCATCTGGGAGAGCGACTGATGCGCGACGAGAGCTACCGCGAGGAGCACGCGATAGTTGCGCGGCGGATCGAGCGCACGCTCAACCGCTATGCGATCTGGGTGGCCGCGGCGCCTGAGCCGACGCTCGTGCGGATCGCCAACATCCAGCATCTGGCGACCCCGATCCGCGCACAGCTGGCCGCGCCCGTGGAGGCGATCGAGCTCGTCGGGCTGCTACACCCAACCCCCGCGATTGGCGGTGAGCCGGCCGCGCCGGCACTGGAGTTGATCCCCGCGCTCGAGGGTCTTGATCGCGGCTGGTACACAGGACCCGTCGGCTGGACTGACGCCACCGGCGACGGCGAGTTCTGCGTCGCCCTGCGCTGCGCATTGTTGCGCGGCAACGTCGCTCGCTGCTACGCCGGCAACGGGATCGTGCGCGGCTCGGATCCTGGCACCGAGCTGGTGGAGACCGAGACCAAGCTGCAGGCACTGTTGCCGCTGCTCACCGGTTGAGAGCGTCGGCCACTGAGCTCCACACACGGCGATGAAGCTCGACGTTCGCGCCGCGCTCGGTTCGTGCTTCGACGATCGTGGAGCCTGGGGCCGCTAGCGATCGCTCCAGCGCTGTGCGGAAACCGCTCAGGTCGCAGACGCGCTCGTGCGCCAGCCCGTAGAGAGCGGCCGCCTTGGCGAAGTCGAGACCGGTTGGCGTTGAGATGTGGTGCGTGTAAATGTCTGGGGTGGCGCCGTCCCCATATACGGCCACGGGCGCCGAGTCTCGTGCCATCGTGGCGCCTGCCACCGGCAGGAAGTCGAAGATCCCGCCGCCTTCGTTGTTGAGTAGGACGATCGTCAGCTTCAGGTCCAGGCGGCGGGCGGCAAGCAGGGCGCTGATGTCATACGCAAGCGCCACGTCGCCGATCAGCAAGACGATAGGACCCCCACCCGTCCCGCTTGCGGCGGCGGCGCCGAAGGCGCTCGAAACGGTCCCATCGATCCCGTTGGCGCCACGGTTGCACAACACTCGCGGCGGGTCCGGGCGCGCCGGCCAGAAGGTCTCGATGTCTCGAACAGGCATCGAGGAGGCCACGAACAGCGTTGCCTCCTCGGGCAACAGGACGCCAAGCTCGGCGGCTATCACTGGTTCGCTCAGTGGACCCGCTGCGAGCACGCCGAGGATCGCCTCTGCCGCTCGCTCGTCGGCACTGCGCCAACCGGCAAGCCAGTCTGGATCGGCGCTCGGCGCTTCCAGCGCCGCGAGCGTTGCGGCGGGCTCCAGCGCGAACACGCGACACAGCGTCGAGTCGGGATCCTGCCAGCTCTCCTCGGGGTCGAGCACCGCCTGCGGCACGTCCCGCATGCTCGCCAGCCAGGCGCGCAAGGGCTTGGACGTGGGCAGATCGCCCACGCGCAGCACGAGGTCGGGCTCCACGCCGCCCGCAAACGAGGGGTCGCGCAGCAGCGCGTCGTAGTGTGCCACCGCCGCCTCGCCTCGGCGCGCGCCGGACAGCGGATCGGCCAGCAGCGGCCAGCCCGTCCTCGCGCAGAACCCAGCCGCGGCCTCACCGAGCGGGGTATCGCGCTCGTGACGGCCTGCCACCACCACCCCGCGGCGGCAGGCGGCGACGGGCACGGCCAGCGACCGTGCGTCCTCGGGCGCCAGCTGGCGCGCCGGGGAGCGGGTCACGAGCGGACGGCCGTCGGGGCGAGCACCGCCGGCCACCGGCACGGGCTCCTCGCACACCAGCGGCTCACGTAGAGGAAAGTTCAGGTGCACCAAGCCCGGCCGGCCCTGCAGTGTCTGCCAGTAGACGCGACACGCGAGCGTGCGGATCCAGCGCACGCGCTCGGCTGTGGCCGCATGGTTTCCGACTTCGAAGAACCACTTGACAAAGCCGCCAAAGATCTTCAGCTGATCGATCGTCTGCCCTGCTCCGCTATCGCGCAGCTCCGGCGGACGGTCGGCACTCATCACGATCAGCGGCACCCGCGCCTCGTGTGCCTCAACGACCGCCGGCAGCAGCTCGGCGACGGCGGTGCCTGAGGTGCATGCGATCGCCACGGGCAGCCCGGATGCCTTCGCTATACCCAGCGCGAAGAAGCCGGCGCAGCGCTCGTCGATATGCGAGTGGCAGCGCAACCGCTGCTCGCGGGCGAGCGTCAGCACGAGCGGCGCGCAGCGCGACCCCGGCGAGGTGCACGCATCGCGCATCCCGCAGCGCGCCAGCTCGTCGACGAACGCGCCCAGCAGAGTGTAGGTGTCGGTTGCGGCGGTCACGTGGTCGCGTCGGTGGGACGAAGCACGGAGAACGCTACCTTGCGCCTGAGACATTCGTCCGCATCGACATATATCGTCATTGCCAGGGCATGGATGCTAACCCAGAGACAACCACTCAGGATGGTCGAAGTGTTGTATTCGACGCTGGATCGCACTTGCATCTTGCGCTTGGCCGGCCGTGGCTGCTAGACCACGTTGAGACGATCCTTGCAACGGTTGCGTTTCCGGATTTCCACGCCGAGGACCCCATTGCGGGACGCGAGCGTTTCTATCGTCAGCACATCGAGCCCAACCGTTGGCTGCGAGTCGTCGTAGACTTCAATAGTTCCCCGGCATGGATCGTCACGGCTACTGTTCAGAGCAACGATCCGCGGGAGAGACCATGACGATAAACATCTCTGGCATAGAGTTCGATCATTGTCACTATGACGGGCGTGGCGACGTCCTCTATCTGAGTGTCGGCTCCCCGCGTGAGCCCGCAAAGGCATTCGAGACCGAGGAGGGGCACAATGTCGAATATGACGAGGCTGGCAATGTAATTGGGCTCGTATTGCTAAACGTCCGTTGGACGTTGGAGCGTGAGGGAGAGCTCAAGCTCACTTGGCCCCCTGCTCACCTGCCGGCTAGTGAGTTGGCGGCGGCGTTGGCCGCTTGACTGATCAAGTCAAAAAGGTCGTTCTACTACACGGCTTCGCCGGGACTCGCCGCACATGGGAGGGGGTCGAGAAGCATTTGCCGACGGAACGCTACCGACCGTTGGCGCTCGACCTCCCTGGACACGGCGAGTTGGTCGACGCGCCGCGCCCGCTCACGTTCGAGGGGTGCGTTGAGAGTGTGCTCGAGCGCAGTCCCGAGCGCTTCGCACTGGCCGGCTATTCGATGGGTGGGCGCATCGCTTTGCATGTGGCGCTCGCCGCGCCAGAGCGGGTACGGCGACTGGTGCTCGTCGCAGCCACCGCTGGGATCGAGGACGAGGGGGAGAGGGCGCTGCGACGGGGCTCCGACGGTGCGCTCGCCCACGACTTGGAGACGGGCTCTTACGAGCGATTCATCGAGCGTTGGCAGGCACAGCCGTTGTTTGCCGACGAGCCGGCGGAGGTGTCGGCGCTCGCCTGCGAGGACCAGCGCCGCAACCGACCGGACGCCCTGGCAGCCGTTCTGCGTGGCATTGGCACTGGCGAGATGAGCCCGCTGTGGGGCAGGCTGGGAGAGTTGGAGATGCCGGTGAGGATTGTCGTGGGCGACCGCGACGTCAAGTTCCAACAAGAGGGACGTAGGATGGCGGCGCTGCTACCGCGAGCCGAGTTGCGGATCGTAGCCGGCGCGCATCGTCTGCTACTGGAGAACCCCGAGGCCGTAGCCGAAGCTATCGCCCTTTGACGGACTGAGTCCACGCGTGTGGCCGCGCGCGACTCGTGCGCAGAGGCTCTACTGCCCCTGTTCCTGTGCGATCGAAGAGAGCACGTCGAACGAAGGTCGTGTCGTGTTGTTGCCGTTCATGAAGCCGAACTGGCCTTCGCCGTCGTCGTGGGATTCGAACCACCAGATGCCGGCGACGTGCGCATCGGAGAGGAACACTTCATAGGCGGCGCGCATCTTGGTGGCCTGTTCCTGTTCTGAGCAGGCGCCATTGAAAGCGCCGCATTTGCTCATGTCGTAGCCGAACTCGGTGATGTAGAACGGTGGGATCGAGCCGAGCACATCCTGGGCGATGGATTCCTGGGCGGCGACGGCGCTGACGCCGGCCTCGTCGTCGTAGTTTTCGCCGAGCGACCCGTAGGGGTGGGTGCTCAGGCCGTTGGCGAGGATCGCGGCGGCGAGGCCGGGCACTCCTTTGACGGCGTCGCGCAACCAGCCGCCGCCGCTGGAATCGCTCGAGTAGCCGCTCGGCGAGGAGTAGTCGCCCCACATGTTGAACAGGAGTGGGATGTGAATGCCCGCGGTCTTCATCGCGTTCACCGCGGCGAGATACATCTCTCCGTACTGCACCGGATTTGCGACGCCGCCCTTGAAGTACACCTCGTTGCCGGCTTCCGCGATCGAGATCCCCGGGTTGGCTTGGATCTGGCTCACCACTTCGGCGCCCCATTTGCTTGGTTCGGTCTGAGACAGAGGCGTTCCGTTCGCGATGTTGCCCACGATCGCGAGGACCTTGAATCCGTCGCTCAGCGAGGCCGGAACGGTGTTCCACTGGGCGCCGATTTCCACGCGGTTCCAGGTGATGTGGCCGGCAATGATCGTCTTGGCCGGTGCTTCTCCCCAACCTGCTCCGTCGTTGGTGCCGATGATCTTGCCTTTGGTGCCGCTCGTGGTTCCGCCTTTGGATTCCCCTGTGGATTCGCCGCCGGACCCGCCGGTGGCCCCACCTGTCGATCCGCTTCCGAACCCGCTCGTGGAGGTCGGTGGATAGACGATCGTGACCTCCTGTGCCCATGGAGTTGTGCCGGGAACACTCGCGGACAGTCCGTAGCTGACGGTTTGGCCCGGCATGGCCGGGGGCGTGTAGCTCGTTCCGCTCACCACCGTATACGTGGTGCTCCGCGTGGTGCTGGGGTCGAGGACCGTGGCCAGGGTGTACTGGGTGACCCCTGGCACGGCGGCCCAAGAGAGGGTGTTCCCGCTCACGCTGAGCACGGGGACTGCCGGTGTGACAGGGGTTTCTTCCACTTTGACGGGAACTTCTTTGACAGGAGGAGTTTCTTTGACGGGAGGAGTTTCTTCTTTGACCGGGGTACCCGCCGCGGTGACGGTGGCCTCTTGAGCTGACCAGGTGAGTCCGCCGTCGGCGCTCACTCCCACGTAGGCTGTCTGTCCGGGTTCGAGGGTGGGCGTGTAGGACTGCGGTTCACTTGTATCGCGGGGAACGGTCAGGTACTGGGTGGTACGTCCGGTGGCGCCGCGTGGCGCGGTCGAGATCGCGATCTCATAGGAGGTCTCGCTACCGATCGGCGCCCACTGCACGGCCTTGCCCTGCACGCTCAACACAGGGGTTTCTTGCACTTTGACGGGAACTTCTTTGACCGGAGGCGTTTCTTTGACCGGGACTTCTTCAACTATGACGGGCGTGGTTGCCGCGGTGACGGTGGCCTCTTCGGTTGACCAGGTGAATCCGCCGTCGGCGCTCACTCCCACGTAGGCTGTCTGTCCGGGTTCGAGGGTGGGCGTGTAGGACTGCGGTTCACTTGTATCGCGGGGTACGGTCAGGTACTTGGTGGTGCGCACGGTGGCGCTTCGTGGCGCGGTCGAGATCGCGATCTCATAGGAGGTCTCTGTGCCGATCGCCTTCCACTGCACGGTCTCGCCCTGCACGCTGAGCACGGGGGCGAGCGGGCCCCCGAGCGGCGGCGATTCGGCGGCGGACGCGGGGCCCGCCAAAGCGCCAGATGCCGTCAGGCATAGGACTGACATCAATACCCCTGCTGCGGATCGAGCTACGAGCTTGCACGACCAGATCCTGGACATCGTGACCCCTTCCTCTCCTCGAAGGTTCGGGAGAGTATCAGAGCTAATTAATTTTATGTAAACCTGTCTAAAGCGGATCGACTCCGAGCCCGGGTCCGTCCGGCACGAGCATCGCCCCGCCCACCGGGGCCAGTGGGTCATCCAGGCCCTCGAACATCCCAAGCGTCGCCAGACCGCAGGCCGGCAGTGGCCCGCGTGATGCCAGTGCGGCGGCGGCATGCACCGCGGCGGCGATCCCGAGTGGGCCGTCGAGCGTCGAGGCCACATACACCTCCGCGCCCGAGGCTCGCACGAGCGAGGCGGCCGCGAGCAGGCCGGAGATGCCACCGCAGCGGGCGATCTTCAGGCAGACGGCATCCGCCACGCCGGCGCTCAGCGCCCCGTGCTCGGCCGCGGTCTCGTCGATCGCCACGCGCGTGGCCACGCGCTCTCGCACTTCTCGCACTCTGGTCAGACCGTGTACGGGCTCCTCCACGAGCTCGAGGCCCGCGGGGGAGAGCGCTTCGATGCTGCGCACGGCTTGCTCGACGCTCCATGCTCCGTTTGCGTCCACTCGCAATGCCACGTGTGGCCCGGCTGCTGCCCTGACCGCGGCGATTCGTCCCGCGTCGTCGCCGATGCCGACCTTCACCTTCAAACAGCCAAATCCGCGCTCAGCCGCGCGTGCTGCCTGCTCGGCTGCGCCCCGGCGATCCAGAGCCGAGAGGGTCGCGTTGAGCGCTACGCGTGTTGTGGGCGTGTCGGTCAGAAGCGAGGCTATCGGGCGCCCGCTGCGACGCCCGGCGCGATCCCACAGGGCGAGATCGATTGCGGCAAATGCCTCAGGAAGGTCATCGGTGCGCCGGCAGGCATCGACGATCTCTGCGCCGTTCAGTCCGCTGGAGCGCTCGAGCACGGGTCGGTAGCGCTCGAGCGCCTGCTCGACTCGCGCGATGCTTATCCCGTCATATGGCTGCAGTGGTGCCGCCTCGCCGTAGCCATCGACACCGTCTTCGTCGGTCAGTACCACCGCCAATAGTTCGCGCTCGCTCACGGCGCCATAGGAGCTGTCGAGCGGTTGGCGCAGGCGCAGGCGACGGCGCTGGATGCTGAGTCTCATCGCTTGGTGGCGCTGAGGACTACGACCCGATCCCGCCGCTGGCGAGGATGCCTGCCGCGAATAGCAAGCAAAACACGAGCTGCAGCGCCCCGGTCTTTGCGAGCACGCCGTTCAGCGACGGTCCGTCCACACGCGTTCTAACGATCTTCACCAGCGGCACCGCGAGCGGGATTGCAAGCCACGGAAGCAGCAGCCATGCGCTCATGGAACCGAGTACCCACGGCAGTGGCACGAGCACGAACGCGCCGGCCACCATCGCGGTGTACAGGGTGCGCGTGCGTGCCCTACCGAGGCGCACCGCGAGCGTACGCTTGCCGGCGCGCCGGTCGGTCTCCAGGTCGCGCACGTTGTTGACAACGAGGATCGCGCTCGCCAGCAGGCCGACCGGCACCGCGCACGCATACGCTTGCCATGCCAGTTGTTGCACCTGCACGAAATACGAGCCGCTGACCGCCACGATCCCGAAGAACAGGAATACGAATAGCTCCCCCAGACCCTCATAGCCGTAGGGCCGTGGGCCGCCGGTGTAGAGCACGCCCGCGAGGATCGACGCGGCGCCGACCGCGATCAGCTCCAGGCCGGCGACCGTGACCAGATACACGCCGCACAGCACCGCCAACCCAAACGTCACGTAGGTCGCCAACAGCACCGTGTTCGGCGGTACCAGCCCGCCCGCGGTCACCCGCACCGGGCCGAGCCGGTCCTCGGTGTCGGCGCCTCTGCGCGCGTCGGAATAGTCGTTTGAGAGGTTCGTGCCCACCTGGATGAAGATCGCGCCGAGCAACGCCGCCACGAACGCGAGCGGACGAAAGTGCCCGTCGCCGAGTGCCAGCGAGGTCCCCACGAGCACCGGCGCCACCGCTGCCGGCAGCGTGCGCAGGCGTGCCGCCATCAACCATATGTGCACCGTGCTCGATGCTTTGGTCGTCGGCTGGGCGGTGGGTGCCGGCACGGGGATTGTTCGGGGAGGGCTCATGCCCTGCGTGGAAAGCGTCCGAAGTCCGGCTCGCGCTTTTGCTTGTAGGCCTCGCGGCCCTCTTTGGCCTCCTCGCTGGCGTAGAACAGCAGGTTGGCGTCGTGGGCGAGCTGCTGGATGCCGGCCAGGCCGTCCTCGGCGGCGTTGAAGCTCGCCTTCAGCAGTCGCAGTGCAAACGGCGAGAGCGCGAGCATCTCGCGGCACCACTGCACGGTCTCGGCCTCCAGCCGATCGAGCGGCACCACGGTGTTGATGAGGCCCATCTCCAGTGCCTGCTTGGCGTCGTACTGGCGGCACAGAAACCAGATCTCCTTGGCCTTCTTGACGCCCACGATGCTTGCCAGCAGTCCCGCGCCGAAACCGCCGTCAAAGGAGCCCACGCGCGGCCCGGTCTGCCCGAAACGTGCGTTGTCCGCGGCGATCGTGAGGTCGCACACCAGCTGCAGCACCTGCCCGCCGCCGACGGC
Source organism: uncultured Solirubrobacterales bacterium (assembly GCA_963715765.1). Lineage (GTDB taxonomy): Bacteria > Actinomycetota > Thermoleophilia > Solirubrobacterales > Solirubrobacteraceae > Palsa-744. The sequence continues at coordinate 433,957 of OY970270.1, read as the reverse complement.
GTATCCGGCGACCATCGCTACCACCGGCTTGGGCAGTCGACGGATCTGCACGTGCAGATCGGTCACGTGAAAGCGACCGGGGCGGGTGGGGTCCGGATCGCCCGCCTCGTCCTCGGCGAGATAGCCCGAGTCGCCGCGCACGCGCTGATCGCCGCCCGAGCAGAACGCGAGCGGACCCTCGCCGCAGAGCACGATCGCACCCACCTCGCTGTCCTCGCGTGCCGCCTCGAGCGCCTGGGAGATCTCGACCACGGTCAATGGCCGGAAAGCGTTTCTAACCTCCGGACGGTTGATCGTGATCTTCGCGATGCGGGGGGCGGGCTCGGATCCGAGCTCGGCGGACTTCTCATAGCGGATGTCTGTGTAACTGCCGTCTTGGATCCACGTGGTCGTCAATGTCCATGCTCCTGTTTGGGCCCTCAGAACAGCGCTCCGCGGTGGAGCGCACTCCAACGATTCAACGCGAAGGCTAGCCTGTGAGCGATGCAGGTCGAAGCATGGCTGCAGCGCGCCGCCTGCTCGGCGCCGACGCTCACCGCAATCCAGACGCCGGACGCGCGATCCTCCTATGAGGAGCTGTGGTCGGCGGCGCGCGCGGGAGCGGCCGAGCTGGCCGAGCGCGGTGTGCGCCCGGCGGATCGCGTCGCGATCGCTCTGGCGCCCGGGATCGCGTTTGCACGGGCTCTGCACGCGTGCATGCTGCTAGGCGCCGTTGCGGTTCCAGTGGACCTGCGTCTCACCGCTGCCGAGCGCGAGCGGATCGCCGTTGGCGCGAGTACGACGGTGGAGCAACCACTGCACACCGATCAGAGCCACATGATCGGGGAGTCTCCCGTCTTCCACGATCTCGACGCGGTGTGTGCGGTAATCCACACCTCCGGCACCACTTCGGCTCCGCGACCTGTGGAGCTGACCTACGGCAATTTCCTGTGGAGCGCGCTCGGCTCGGCCGTGGCGCTTGGCCTCGATCCACAAGAGCGCTGGCTATGTGCGCTCCCGGTCTCCCACGTTGGCGGCCTGTCGATCCTCGTGCGCAGCGCAATCTATGAGACCACCGCGGTTGTCCATGAGCGCTTTGACACCGACGCTGTGCTCGGTGCGCTCGAACGGGATCGGATCACGCTCCTCTCGCTCGTCTCGACCACGCTTGCGCGCTTGCTCGACGCGGGCCTGCACGATCCGCCGCAGCTGCGCTGCGCTCTCACCGGCGGCGGCCCGGTCCCGGCTGCGCTTGTGCAGAGAGCGCATGAGGCCGGAGTTCCTGTCATAACGACGTATGGGCTCACCGAGGCTTGCTCGCAGGTAACCACCAATGGCCCGCCATTGTTCTGTACTCAGGTGGATATTGGCGGGGATGGCGAGATCCTTGTCAGCGGCCCAACCGTCGCGCGTGGGTCACGCTCGGCTGACGGGCGCCTGCACACCGGGGATCTCGGTCACATCGACGCCAGTGGCTTCCTGCAGGTCAGCGGTCGCAAGGCGGACACGATCGTCACCGGTGGGGAGAATGTCGCGCCGAGCGAGGTCGAGGCGGTGCTCGAAGCACACCCTGCAGTGCTGGAGGCGGCGGTGCTCGGACGGGCGGATCCGCGCTGGGGGGAGGCCGTCACGGCGATTGTCGTCCTGGCTTCTCAAGTGCGTGTGGAGGAGAGCGTTTTGCGCGAATACTGTTCCGCACGGCTGGCTCCGTTCAAGGTTCCAAAGCGCGTGGAATTCTCCTCGGCGCCGCTCCCTCGCACGCGCTCTGGCAAGCTGTTGCGAAGAGATCTATAAGGGGACTCTGCAATGGGCACTGTTGGGACGTCGTGATGAGCACTGTTCAACCGGAGGAAGGACAAGGCGACGGCAGCTCGCGCGGGTCGGTCCGCGGGCGCAGCGAGGAGGCCGCGCGCAAGCATCGCGAAGCAAGTCTCACCCACTGGGAAGAGGCTGCCTCCGGCTGGGTGGCGCGTCAGGAGACGCTGCGCGAGCTCTCCGCGCCGGTCTCCCACTGGATGATCGACGCGGTCGATCCGCAGCCGGGACAGCGCATTCTCGAGCTGGCCGCGGGGCTTGGCGAGACCGGCTTCCTGGCCGCCGAGATGGTTGCCCCTGTCGGCGGGGTCATCACAAGCGACCAGGCCGACGCGATGCTCGACGGCGCGCGCAAGCGAGCGGGCGAGCTGAACCTCACGAACGTCGAGTTCCAGGTGCTCAATGCGGAATGGATCGATCTGCCGGTTGCAAGCGTCGATGTCGTGTTCTGTCGTTGGGGCTACATGCTGATGGCCGACCCCGCCGCGGCGCTCGCAGAGGCGCGGCGCGTATTGCGACCGGAAGGACATGTGGCGCTGGCGGTGTGGGATGGGATCGAGCACAATCCATGGGCGCTGTTGCCCGCCACCGAGCTGCTCGAGCGCGGCCTGATGCAGCCGCCGGAGCCTGAGGCGCCGGGGCCGTTCGCGCTGGGCGACCGCCAGCGCGTGCGCGGTCTGCTCGAACACGCTGGATTTGACGAGGTGTGGGTCGAGCCGGTCGAGCTGATTCAGCGTGCCGCCAACTTCGAGGAGTTCTGGGAGACGACCCTCGATATCGCACGCGTCTTCCACGACGCGGTGCTCGCACGTCCCGCGTCTGAGATTGCCGAGATCCGCGCGAGTCTCGCCGCCCGCTTCAAGCCGTTCACCGCCAAGGACGGCTCGCTTGAGATACCGATGCGCACGCTGGCAGGAGTAGGTACTGCGTAATCGGATACCCTCCGCGCCATGCTCTATGACGACGATGCAGATCTCACGCTCCTCGGCGACAAGACCGTCGCGATCATCGGCTACGGCTCTCAGGGTCACGCCCACGCTCTGAACCTGAAGGACTCCGGCGTCAGCGTCGTGGTCGGCCTGCGCGAGGACTCCTCCTCGGCCGCGAAGGCTCGTGCGGATGGCTTTGAAGTGCTCTCGCCGGTCGAGGCCGCCTCGCGCGGGGACCTCGTGATGATGCTCGTTCCCGACGAGCTGCACCATCAGGTGTGGGATGAGATCTCAGACGGCGTCGCGGAGGGCAACGCGCTCCTGTTCGGCCACGGCTTCTCGATCCACTACGGGGAGGTCGTGGCGCCCCCTGGAGTGGATGTCGCGATGGTCGCTCCCAAGGGTCCCGGCCATCTCGTGCGCCGCCAGTTCACCGAGGGCAGCGGCGTGCCGGGCCTGATCGCGGTCGCTCAGGACGCGACCGGCAAAGCTCGCGAGCTCGCGCTTGCCTATGCGAAGGGCATCGGCTGCACGCGCGGTGGGGTGATCGAGACGACCTTCAAGGATGAGACCGAGACCGATCTGTTCGGCGAGCAGGCGGTGCTGTGCGGAGGCGCCTCCGAGCTGGTGCAGGCTGGTTTTCAAACGCTGGTCAATGCCGGCTATGACCCTGAGATGGCCTATTTCGAGTGCATGCACGAGCTCAAGCTGATCGTCGATCTCATGTATGAGAAGGGGCTGGCCGGTATGCGCTATTCGATCTCCAACACGGCCGAGTATGGGGACTACACGCGCGGCAAGCGTGTCATCACCGATGAGACGCGGGAGAAAATGCGCCAGATCCTCAAGGAGATCCAGGACGGCGACTTCGCGCGCGAGTGGATCGCTGAGAACCGCGCTGGCCAGGAGAACTTCAAGCGCATGCGCGCCGAACAGGCCGATACGCAAGTCGAGCATGTCGGCGGCGAGCTGCGCTCGCATATGGATTGGATCAAACCGTCATTTTGACCTGCCCATCCACCCATTCGACCTTGCGGGTCAGATCGACGATGGTGGGCAGCGGGTCGAGCGGCCGGGGCTAGTCGTCAAATGAGTGGCCGAGGCACGCAGCGATGAGTGCTCAGGGCCGCAAGCCGCTCACTCGATCGCTCGATCGAGTGATGGAGCAGGAGCTCGCAAGCGGCGCGTTTCTGCGCCAGCGCAGCCGCTTTCGCGATTGGGTGGGGATCGACCCGCGCTCGGGCACGGACAGCGAGTTCAAGGTCGAGTCGGGCCGCTATCACCTGTACGTGTCGCTGGCCTGTCCGTGGTGTCATCGCACCGTGATAGTGCACGAGCTCGCGGGCCTGGGAGAGGCGCTTGGGATCTCATATGTGGCGCCGTTTCGCGACGAGCACGGCTGGGCGTTCAGCGGCGAGCGCTTCGAGGTCGGGCAAGTCGACGGCCCAGAGCACTGGGTTGGCGAGTACGTCGACCGCCTGCACGAGTGGGAGCTGATGTCTGAGGCCTACAGCGCGAGCGATGCGAGCTTTGAGGGGCGTATTACCGTGCCTGTGCTGTGGGACACCCACACGGAGCGCATCGTCAACAACGAGTCGAGTGAGATCATCCGCATGTTTGCCGAGCAAAACTCGCTCGGCGTGCTCGGCGAGCGCAAGCTCGACCTCTATCCGCAAGCGCTGCGGGCAGACATCGACGAGCTCAACGAGCAGATCTATAACGATGTCAACAACGGCGTATACAGCGCCGGGTTCGCGCGCCGCCAGCATTCCTACGAGCGCGCCTTCAACAAGCTGTTCCAGGCCCTTGCCTGGCTCGAGGATCTGCTTGGCAAGCGGCGCTACCTCACCGGCGAGCGCATCACCGAGGCTGACTGGCGATTGTTTCCGACACTCGTGCGCTTCGACGAGGTCTACCACGTGCACTTCCGTTGCAACTATCGCCGGATCGTCGAGTATCCCAACCTGTGGGCCTACACGCGCGAGCTGTATCAGTGGCCGGGCGTCGCGCGCACGGTCGCGATGGACCAGATCAAGCGCCACTACTTCACCACGCACGACGAGCTGAACCCCAAGCACATCATTCCCTTAGGCCCCGCGCCGGAGTGGGACGAGCCGCATGGGCGCGGTTAGCGCGCGGTTCGCTACACTCGCCTTCCTTGTCGCGACTGGCGCACTAGGTGGAGCTCACCACCGGGAAGCGACGAGTATCAACGCCGCGCGCCTGGGCATTCTTCGATCTTCGACACTCCGCGAGGAAGCCCTATGACGACCAGCTCTCAAGCGCAGCACGAACAACTCACAATCCCCGATCAGCTGAAGCCCGCCGATGGGCGCTTTGGCTGTGGTCCCTCCAAGGTGCGCCCCGAGGCGCTTGAGCGACTCGCCACAGACGGGGCGGCCCTGATGGGCACGTCTCACCGCCAAAAGCCAGTCAAGGGCCTGGTGGGCGAGGTTCGCTCGGGCCTTGGCGAGCTGTTCTCGCTGCCCGATGGCTATGAGGTCGCGCTCGGCAACGGTGGCGCCACCGCTTTCTGGGATGCCGCCGCGTTTGGTCTTGTGGAGCGTCGTGCGCTACACCTCAGCTTTGGCGAGTTCTCCCAGAAGTTCGCCACCGTAACCAGCGAGGCACCGTTTCTCGAGGACCCGGTGCTCGTGAAGGCCGAGCCCGGCAGCGCGCCCGGCGGCGAGGAGCTCGAGGCGGCGCTCGTGGCAAGCGGTGTCGCGGGTGCACCGCCCGCACAGCGCGTCGCGGGCCAGGTAACCGGCGCTGAGGTGGACGCGATCGCGTGGGCCCACAATGAGACCTCCACCGGCGTGATGGCCCCCGTGCTGCGTCCTGCGAGTGCCGGCGATGCACTCGTGCTGATCGACGCCACCTCCGGCGCGGGCGGCCTTCCACTGGATGTCTCCCAGGCCGACGCCTATTACTTCGCTCCGCAGAAGTGCTTTGCCGGAGATGGGGGGCTCTGGGCTGTGCTGCTTAGCCCCGCCGCGCTGGAGCGGATCGCGCGGATTGGATCCTCCGGGCGCTTTACGCCCGCGTCGCTCTCGCTCCCGATCGCGCTCGAGAACTCAACGAAGGACCAGACCTACAACACCCCAGCGCTCGCCACCCTGTTTCTGCTTGCCGATCAGGTCCGCTGGATGCTCGAGCATGGGGGTCTTGACTGGTGCGTGTCGCGCACGAGCGAGTCCTCCTCGCACCTATACGGATGGGCGGAGCAGAGCGACTACGCCACACCGTTTGTCAGCGCGCCGGCCAACCGCTCGCTGGTCGTGGGCACGATCGATTTCGATGAGCGCATCGACGCGGCCGCGGTGGCAAAGACGTTGCGCGCCAACGGGATCGTCGACGTCGAGCCATATCGCAAGCTCGGGCGCAACCAGCTGCGCGTCGGCATGTTTCCGGCTGTCGAGCCCGACGACGTACGCGCTCTCACCGCGTGTATCGACTGGGTAGTGGAGAGGACGCCATCATGAGCGAGGAGCGTTTGAAGGTACTTGTGAAGGAGAAGGTCGGCGACTCCGGTGTCAAATTGCTGGAAGCGCACTTCGACGTGGATCTTGGTATCGACTGGAGCGAGGAGCAGCTGTCCGAGAAGATCGGTGACTACCACGGCATCCTGATTCGCTCGGCCACAAAGATGACCGCCGAGCTGATCGAGAAGGCCACCAACCTGCGCGCGATCGGGCGCGCCGGGGTGGGGGTCGACAATGTCGACGTCGAGGCTGCCACGCGGCGCGGGATCGTCGTCGCCAACGCGCCTCAATCGAACGTGGTGACCGCCGCCGAGCACACGATGGCGCTGCTGTTGGCGCTCGCGCGCAATGTTCCCCAGGCCTATGCGTCATTGACGAGCGGCAAGTGGGAGCGCTCCAAGTTCTCGGGTGTCGAGCTGTATGAGAAGACGCTCGGCATCCTCGGCTTCGGGCGCATCGGCCAGCTCGTGGCCGCGCGCGCGCGCGGCTTTGGGATGCGCGTGCTCGCGTTTGATCCCTATGTCAGCGCCGAGCGCTACCGCGAGCTGGGGGTCGAGAAGGCGCAGAACAGCGAGGAGATCTACGCACAGGCCGACTTCATCACGATTCATCTGCCAAAGACGCCGGAGACCGCTGGTTGGATCGACGCCGAGGCGTTCGCGAAGATGCGCGACGGCGTGCGTGTGCTGAACGTCGCGCGCGGTGGCCTGATCGACGATGCTGCGCTCAAGGATGCCCTGGATTCCGGCAAGGTCGCCGGCGCCGCGCTCGACGTGTTTCCCTCCGAGCCGATCACCGACTACCCGCTGTTCCAGGGATATCCGCAGGTCGTCGTCACCCCGCACCTGGGAGCCTCCACAGCGGAGGCAACCGACCGCGCCGGCTTTCAAAGCGCCGAGCAGCTCGTCGCCGCGCTCACCGGTGGCGTCGTGTCCACGGCCGTCAACATCCCCGCGATCGGCGCGGAGGACATGGAGGTGCTGGGACCGTTCCTGCCGCTCGCTCGTCGTCTCGGGCGCCTGGCGATGGCACTCGCGGAGGGCAGCTCGGTCGAGCGCATCGAGGCGGCCTTCATGGGTCGCATCGCCGACTTCGACACGCGCCTGCTCGCGCTCGCGGTGATCGAGGGGGCCCTGGAGGGACGCACCGAGGAGCAGGTGAACCTCGTCAACGCGCCTTCGATGGCCCAGCAGCGGGGTATCGTCGTGGAGGAGAAGTCGGTCTCCGAGGCCCAGGACTTCAACGAGCTGATCCGCGTCACGGTGGTCGCCGGCGGGGAGAAGGTCGCCGTTGCCGGCACCGGCATCGGACCCAATCGCGTGCCGCACCTGGTCGAGGTGCAGGGCCGGCGGCTGACGATCGAGCTGACGCCCAACGTGTGCGTGTTCCGCTATGCCGATCTGCCTGGCATGATCGGCCGTGTGGGCACGATCTTCGGGGCGCACGGCATCAACATCTCCTCTGCTGCCATTGGCCACACACCGGATCGCGACGACGAGCGCCTTGCCGCGATGGTCGTCACGACCGACGCCCAGGTGCCCGCCGAGGTGGTGGATGAGATCGTCGCGTCCGAGGGTTTCGTGGCCGGCTGGGCGGTTGCGCTCAGTTGATCGAGTGGGCCGCTCGGGTCGGCTGGCGAGCACAGCCCAAGCTGGGAGCAGCGGGCACCCGTCGCAATCCCAACTAATGGAGTAATCTCATCCGTTATGCATGTGGTTGAACTCACCAAACATGGTGGGCAGGACGCATTGAGGGTCGGCGAACGCCCCGACCCTGCGCTCAGACCCGGGTGGGTGCGCATCGAGGTGGGCGCCGCCGGCATCAACTTCGCCGACGTCATGGCCCGCATCGGCGTGTATCCCGACGCGCCCAAACCGCCGTGCGTGCTCGGCTATGAGGTGGCGGGCACCGTCATCGGGCTCGGCGACGGGGTCGAGGAGCTGACCCACGGGCAGCGCGTGATCGCGGGAACTCAGTTCGGCGGCTACGCCACACAGGTGACTGTGCCCGAGCGCGACTGTGTGGTGCTGCCCGAGCGATTCAGCTTCGAGCAGGGCGCCGCGATTCCCGTCAACTATGCAACCGCGTGGGCCGCGCTCGTGGGCTACGGCAACCTGCAGCCCGGCGAGCGTGTGCTGATCCACTCGGTCGGTGGAGGCGTGGGGATCGCCGCCGTGCAGCTCGCCAGGCGCTTCGGCGCGAGGGAGATCTACGGCACCGCCTCCCCCTACAAGCACAGGCGCGTCGAGCTGCTCGGCACCGATTTCCTGCTCAGCTATGAGCAGGCCACCAAGAACGGTGGGGTGTCGGGCTTCGACGTGATCCTTGACCCGTTCGGCGGCTCGAGCCTGCGCCGCAGCTATGAGATGCTGCGCCCGGGCGGGCGGCTGATCGCCTTCGGCGCTGCTGGGGTCGTTGCCGGGGGCAAACGCAAACCCGTGCGCGCGTTGCGCACGCTGGCGCGCACGCCGCGCTTCTCGGCAATCAAATCGATGTCGGACTCGAAGGCCGTGATCGGGCTCAACATGCTCACGCTGTGGAGGAGCCGGGAGACGCTCGAACCGTGGATCGAGCCGCTCAGCGAGCTGCTTGAGGACGGCACGATCCAGCCCGTGATGGAGGCCGCGTTCGACTTTGCCGAAGCCGGCACTGCGCAGGAAATCCTCACCAAGCGACGCAACATCGGCAAGGTCGTTTTGATCCCAGAGGGGCTGTAAAGCCGTGGCAGGGCCCCGAATCAACTGCTAGGCTGCTGTGTGCATGTCGTTCCAGCTCTCACTTGCGCTTCTTCTTCTGCTCCCCCCTCGGGGGGAATAGCGCGTGGCGGCCGCCTAGCCGCATACCAAAGGAGAAGCGTCAAAGCGAGAGAACTGGAGAAGTGAGGACATGGGCACAGCAACGACAAGAGACGAGCGCGATCGCGTACGAGTGTTCGACACGACCCTGCGCGACGGTGAGCAGTCGCCAGGGATCGCGTTGAACCAGCAGGAGAAGCTGGAGATCGCCCAGCAGCTGGCGCGCTTGGGAGTCGACATCATCGAGGCCGGCTTCCCGATCACCTCGCCGGGTGACTTCGAGTCTGTGCAGGCGATCGCGCGTGCGGATTTGGCTCCCACCCGCCCCACCCCCCCCGTGATCTGTGGCCTGGCGCGCACCTCCGCGCAGGACATCGACGCCGCGTGGGAGGCGGTGCGCGACTCCGAGCGTCCCCGGATTCACACCTTCATCGCGACCTCAGACATTCACATCGAGCGCAAGCTGCAAACCACGCGCGATGACGTCAAGGGTCAGGTGCGCGCGGCGGTAGCGCACGCCAAGAGCTTCACTGATGACGTCGAGTTCTCCCCCGAGGACGGATCGCGCTCGGATATCGAGTACATGGCCGAGGTGATCCAGATCGCGCTGGAGGAGGGTGCCACCACGATCAACGTGCCCGATACCGTCGGCTACACGATGCCCGAGGAGTACGCCGCGATGTTCACGGAGCTGTATCGCCTGGTACCCGGCTTGCGCGATGTCGTCGTCTCCGTTCACTGTCACGACGACCTGGGTCTGGCGGTCGCCAACTCGCTGGCCGGTGTGCAGGCCGGCTGCCGGCAGGTGGAGTGCGCTATCAACGGTATCGGCGAGCGCGCCGGCAACGCCTCATTGGAGGAGATCGTGATGCTGCTGCGCACGCGCGAGCCCGCGCTGGGGCTGTGGACCGGAATCGAGACGACCGAGATCGCGCGCACCTCGCGGCTGGTCTCGCGCCTGACCGGCTACCCGGTGCAGCCCAACAAGGCGATCGTGGGACGCAACGCGTTTGCCCACGAGGCAGGCATCCATCAGGACGGTGTGCTGAAGGAGCGCGCCACCTACGAGATCATGGACGCCACGACCGTGGGCTTGAAGAGCAACGCGATCGTGCTGGGCAAGCACTCTGGGCGTCACGCCTTGAGCAATGCCCTGCAGGAGATGGGCTTCAAAGTCGAGGGCCAGGCGCTGAATATGGCCTTCAAGCGCTTCAAGGAGATCGCCGACCGCAAGAAGAGCGTGACCGCGATGGACCTGGAGGCACTGGTCACCGACGAGCTGCGCAGCGACGATGTCGCGGCGTATTCCTTCCTCGACTTCGAGGTCGCCGCGTCCTCGGCGAGTCCTCCGATGGCGCGCGTCAACGTGAGCGTCGAGGACGGCGCCGTGAGGACCGGCGAGTCCTCTGGCGATGGCCCGGTCGACGCGATCTTCCGCGCGATCAACGCCGCCACCGGTGTCGAGGCCGCCCTGCGCGAGTTTCGTGTCGACGCTGTCACCGAGGGCCAGGACGCGCTGGGCGAGGTCTCGGTCGTGGTCGAGGTCCAGGGCGAGACCGGCGCCGGCCAGGGCGTCTCGACCGACATCATCGAGGCGGCCGCGCGGGCATACGTGCGCGCGCTTTCGATTGGAGTGGCTCGGGCGCGTGAGGGTGAGCCTGGAGTCGGCTTGCCGGCGTCAACTGCGTAATTGACATTGATCTGGCCATTTGAATAAGATTTACGCCAATGGCCGAGCTTGAGATTCAGGACGACTGGTATCGAACGGCCTATCCACCGGAGATGGACAAGCTGCCCTGGGCAGATAAGACCGTCTCTGAAGTCGATCGATTCATGACGATGCTGGGCCCACAGGGCAATGAGCGTGTCCTTGACATGGGCTGTGGAACCGGACGGCATTCTCTCGAGCTCGCGCGCCGGGGATTCTCGGTTCTCGGGGTCGAGTTGTTGCAGGCAAACGTGGAGGTTGGCAGGCAGGCGGCAGCGGCTCAGTCGCTGAGCGTCGAGTTCGTGCAAGCCGATCTTCGCGAGCTGGAGCTCGAGGAGGAGTTCGACATCGTTGTCACCTTCAACGATGGCGGGATTGGATATTTCGAGACGGAGGCTGAGAACCTGCGCACCTTCGAGGTGATCTCACGTGCGCTCAGGCACGGCGGCCGTCACCTGGCACAGACCCCCAATCGCCTGCATGCCGAAAAGCACATGCCGGAGAGGACCTGGATTCTTGGCACAGAGTCGGTCGAACTAACCGATCACCGCTGGAACCAGAAGCACAGCCGCCTGGAAGGCACCGCCGCCTCGATCTGGTTCGGCGAGATCTTCGAGGAGCTCGATCCAATTCCCTACAGCTCACGTCTGTATCTGGTCGAGGAACTGCAGCAGATCTACGAGCGGCTCGGGATGCGGCTCACCAACACGTTTCGTGGCTCCGGCAAAGCCGGGCGTCCGCGCGATAACCAGTTCGAGCTGTTCTGGGAGGCAACCAAGGACTGAGGGCAAGGCTGCGCGTGCCGTCTGTGATAGCATACGGTTGTATGACGGTGGCTAAGGTCGGTAGGTCCGCCAAGGAGCACGTCGACCCAGGCTGGGGGGCGTTTGACTCCAAGGTGTTTGACTCCAAGGTAATCGGCGCGCGCGTGAAGGCGCTGCGCGAGTCCTCCTCGCTGTCGTTGCGCGATTTGGCCGAGCGCTCGGGCGTCTCGGCGCCGATGCTCTCGCAGGTCGAGCGTGGCGAGACCAGTCCGACCCTGACGGTCGCCGCACGGATCGCCATTGGCTTGGAGCTGAAGCTCTCACAGCTGCTGCGTCTGGACGAGAGCGGCGCAGTCACGATCGTGCGCGCGGGTGAGCGCGCGGGCGGTGGCAACGCCAAGCGCGGTCACCGCTTCGAGGTGATGACCCCTGCTAGGCCAGGTCTGCGGGCTGAGCTCTCACGCCACACGCTCGCCAGCGGCGGCGCCACCGGCGCGCCGGACGATCCACCCATGCACGAGCCCGGCAGCCGCGAGACGGCTCTGGTCGAGCGTGGTTCGCTGGTGCTGGTTTGCGACGGGCAGCGCCACGAGCTCTCCCAGGGCGATTGCGTCACCTTCGATGCCGATCTTCCCCATCACTTCGAGAACGCGACCGACACCGAGGCGAGCTTCCTTGCGGTCGTGAGCGCAGGTTTGAGACGGAGCTGAGCGAGGGCGCGAGCAGTGACTCGGCTCCTAGTAGGACGGCGCCGGTCCGCACACCAACGCGGTCGCGAGGGCGAGGTCGCGGAACGGGACGGTTTCGGCAATGTGGATCATCGCCGAGATGGGCCCCGGCTTGATTTTCTCTGTGAGGGCCTCGTTGGTCGCGATTTCGACGTCGTCGGTGTTAAAGGACGTGATTCCTCCGGCCGTCCCCAGGGAGACCAGATGACTGGTCATCGCACAGGTCCAGTTTGCTCCTCTGACGACGGCGCCGGGCCCCATGGGGGGCGCGTCGCGCAGCTTGTTCCCCAGGTCGCCGATCTGGACGCGGGCCTTCCAGGCCTGGACGGCCTGCCGTGAAGCGTCGCTTGCGAGGGTCCAATCGTCATACGGTTCGCCCGATGCCACCTCGACGACGAAGCCCGCCGCCTGACCGGGCGTGCGCAGTTCTTTTGAGGAGTTCGAGCAGCCGGCGAGCGTCGTGGCAATGGCAAGGGCACCGACCAGGCTGCGGAGCGTCCAGGTTGACCGTAGATGTACGAAATCCATATGACAAGGCTATACGAATAGATTGGCCAGGGGATTGTTTGAGCCGCCGCGGCGCGGCACATGTGCGCGGGGGCGACAGGGACGTAGGTGCTGCGCCTTCGTTTTTGTCTGTGATAACGTACGTACGTATGACGCCCAAGACGATGTTCGAGAAGATCTGGGAGGCCCACGAGGTTGCCGAGGGGCTGTTGTACATCGACCTGCACCTCGTGCACGAGGTCACCTCTCCGCAAGCGTTCGACGGGCTGCGGCTCGCCGGGCGCAAGGTGCGCCGGCCCGACCGGACCTTGGCCACGGCTGATCACAACACGCCCACCGATGGCACGCCTGTGGCGGCACGCATCAAGGATGAGCTCTCGCGTGTGCAGGTGGAAACACTCGAGCGCAACTGCGCCGAGTTCGGCGTGCCCGTCTACTCGCTTGGCTCCGACCGCCAGGGAATCGTGCACGTGATCGGGCCCGAGCTGGGCGTCACCCAGCCGGGCATGACGGTCGTCTGCGGCGACTCGCACACCGCCACCCACGGTGCGTTCGGTGCGCTTGCCTTCGGGATCGGCACCAGCGAGGTCGAGCACGTCTTGGCCACCCAGTGCATGGTCCAGCAGCGCCCGCGCTCGATGCGCATCCGCTACGAGGGCGCGCTTGGCTTCGGCGTCACCGCCAAGGACCTGATCCTTGGCACGATCGGCCAGATTGGCGTCGGCGGCGCCACCGGACACGTCGTGGAGTACGTGGGACCCGCGATCGAGACGCTCTCGATGGAGGGTCGCATGACCGTTTGCAACATGACGATCGAGGCCGGGGGACGCGCGGGCATGATCGCGCCGGATGAGACGACCTTCGCCTGGTTCGAGCAGTCTCGCCCCGGCGCGCCCAAGGGCGCTGAGCTTCAGGAGGCGATCGCACGCTGGCGCGAGTTGGCAAGCGAGGAGGGCAGCTTCTACGACACAGACATCGTTGTCAACGCCGCGGCTCTCTCGCCGCAGGTCACCTGGGGCACGAATCCCGGCATGGTCCGCGCGGTCACTGAGCGCGTTCCCTCGCCAGAGGAGTTCGACTCGCCGGCCGACCGCGAAGCGACCGAGCGGGCGCTCGAGTACATGGCGCTCCAGGCCGGTATGCCGATCGAGCAGATCGCCGTCGACCGCGTCTTCATCGGCTCGTGCACCAACTCGCGCATCGGTGACCTGCGCGCCGCCGCCGAGGTGATCCAAGGACGCAAAGTGGCCTCCTCGGTCAACGCCATGGTTGTGCCCGGCTCCCAGCAGGTCAAGGCCCAGGCCGAGGCCGAGGGGCTCGACGAGGTATTTCGTGCCGCCGGCTTCGACTGGCGTGTGGCCGGCTGCTCGATGTGCCTGGGCATGAACCCCGACATCCTTGCACCCGGCGAGCGCTGCGCCTCGACCTCCAACCGCAACTTCGAGGGTCGCCAGGGGCGGGGGGGACGCACGCATCTGGTCTCACCGCAAATGGCCGCCGCCGCCGCCATCGAAGGCCATTTCATCGATATCCGCGATTGGAGCTGAGCATGGATCCGATAGACACGATCTCGGGCAGAGTCACGCATCTGGGCCGCGCCGACGTCGATACCGACCAGATCATGCCCAAGCAGTTCCTCAAGCGGGTGGAGCGCACCGGCTTTGGCGAGTTCCTGTTCTATGACTGGGCCAAGGAGCCCGGCTGGGAGCTGCCCGCCAACCCGATCCTGGTGGCGGGTCGCAACTTCGGCTGCGGCTCCTCGCGCGAGCATGCTCCCTGGGGCTTGCAGGACTATGGCTTTCGCGCGATCGTGGCGCCGAGCTTCGCTGACATCTTTTATTCCAACTGCACCAAGATCGGGCTGTTGCCGGTCATCCTTTCCGAGGAGGACTGCCGCGCGCTGGCACACGCGGGGGAGGGGACGATCGACCTCGACGCTCAGGAGGTCCGCTTCGCCGAGCGTGAAGTGGCGTTTGAGATCGACCACGAGATCCGCCGCCGGTTGCTTGCCGGTCTGGACGACATCGGAGCCACGCTCCTCCAGGAGCAGTCGATCGCCCAGTACGAGCACTCGCGCGAGCGCTCTGGGCCTGTCACCACCGCCCTTTAGCCCCACTCGTTACGGTCTCAACCTCACTTTGCCGCGGCTCGCGTCGCCCTACCAAGGAGATACATGACACACCGCATCGTCACGCTTCCTGGCGACGGGATCGGCCCAGAGATCCTCGCGCCGACGCTCGATGTTCTGCGCACGGTCGGCGACTTTCAGTTCGAGTCGCACCCTTTTGGCGGAGCGTCGATCGACCTGCACGGCACGGCGCTCACCGACGAGACGCTCGCTGCGTGTCGGGGTGCCGACGCGGTGCTGCTGGCCGCTGTCGGCGGACCGAAGTGGGACAGCACCGATCCGCATGCCCCGCGCCCCGAGCAGGGGCTGCTTGGGTTGCGCAAGGGGCTCGGTTTGTACGCCAACCTGCGCCCGGTCAAGCCATTGCCGGCGCTGTATGACGCCTCACCCCTGCGGCGCGAGCGGATCGAGGGCACCGACCTGCTTGTCGTGCGCGAGCTCACCGGTGGGATCTACTTCGGCGAGAAGACCCGCACCGAGGATTACGCATCCGACGTGTGCGCCTACTCGCGCGAGGAGATCGAGCGGATCGCGCGCACGGCCTTCGGCGGCGCACGCGCGAAGGTCACGAGTGTCGACAAGGCAAACGTGCTCGAGACCTCCCGTCTTTGGCGTGAGGTCGTGATCGGGGTGCATTCCTCGGAGTTCCCGCACATACAGCTGGAGCACGTGCTGGTCGACAACGCCGCCATGCAGCTCGTGGCCGCGCCGCGTCACTTCGACACGATCCTGACTGAGAACATGTTTGGTGACATCCTCAGCGACGAGGCCGCGATGATCACCGGCTCGATCGGGATGCTTCCCAGTGCGTCGCTTGGAGCGGATGGCCCGGGCTTGTTCGAGCCCGTCCATGGCTCCGCTCCGGACATCACCGGACGCGGAATCGCCAACCCGCTTGCGATGTTCCTCTCAGCCTCCATGATGCTGCGCCACGGTCTGCACTTGGAAAGCGAGGCAGCGGCTGTAGAGTCGGCTGTCGAGGAGGCACTCGAGCACGGCCTGCGCACTCCCGACCTCGGGGGAGAAGCGGGCACCGCGGAGGCGACGCGGGCAGTGCTTGCACAGCTCTGAGGTCCGCTTAGGGCATCTAGAGTCTTGGCGCTATTTTGGGTTGACGGGCGGCGAGTTCCGGGCGGCGAACACCTATGCGAGCCTGGTGCAGCACGGTGCTACACTTAGGTCGTGCCGACCACTCGCCCACGTCACACGATTACCGAGACGCCTCCTGTGCGAGAGGCGCTTGACGAGCTGCGCTCAAAGCTCGATGAGGGAGAGCGCATCGATTTCGCCGAACTGGTCGAGCTGGGTGCGCGTGTGAAGGCACGTCGGATGCGCTCCGAAGATGCCGCGACCCGTGCGGCTCGCAAGCGCCTCGCCGACATGATCCGCACGCGCTCGCTTGCCATTCATGTCGACGTTACGGCAGCGGACGAGGTCAAGCATCTCGGGCTCATTCCCAAGCACGGGTAGGAATGCTGCTGCTCGACAATTCGGCGTGGTCGCGCATTCTCGATGGCGCCATTGACGAGGAGCGCGCCGAGACGGTTGCCGGATGGATCGAGCAACGCTACCTCGCAACCTCGCTTCCCTTTCTGCTGGAGGCTGGTTACTCAGCTCGATCCGCTGCCGATCATCAAGCGCTGATGGCGCAGCTCGACCTCCTGCCGTGCATACCTATCGGACGCGACACGGAGAAATTGGCGCTTCAAGCTCAACGCGAGCTGGCGCTTGTCGGTCATCATCGGCTCGCTCCGATTGATCTCCTGATCGCCGCCTGTGCGCATGGGGTCGGCGCGGGGGTGCTTCACTACGACAGCGACTACGACATCATCGCTGCCCGCACATGTCTCCAGTTTAAGAGCGAATGGCTGGCGCCCTCGGGGACGCTCTAGGTGCGGGTCCTCAGCTGCTCGCTGCCCCCCGCTTCAGCGGGATACCGACCTCTCCGGCGATGCGGCTGGCGAAGTCCCGCCAATCTTTGCCGTCTCGCCCGAGCACCTGGGCTACGTCAAACCATGAATTAGTGGTCGGCGACTCCGACCGAAGCACGCTCATCTTCAGGCCCTTGGTGGAGCTCACCGTCCAGAAGTCACGAAAGCCACCACCCTTGGCCTTCTGGTGTGACTTCTCCGCCTCGCCCGCACGGTTGTGGGCATTGCTGTCATCCGTGCCGCCCTTGATCTCGATCGCTGTCTTGGGGCGGTACTGACCTTCGAACTCCTCTTCTATTCGTACGTCGGGGTCCGCAGCCTGGGTGATGAGGACCTTGCGCCCCGAGGCATTTCCGATCAGGATGCTTTCCGCGGTCTCCTCTTCGATGTGATCTGCGACGATCTCTTTGATCGCGAGAAACACGCCGATGGTGGCGCTCTTGCCGATCTCGTTGTTCCTCGCGCCCTGAAACTGCGAGCCGATCACCAGGAGCGCCAGCTCATCGATGTCGCGCTGGGTGATGGTCGGTGAGATACGCCGCACGAGCTCGGCGAGCCCAATCGACATCGCATCGCAGAATTCCGGTAGAAGCAGCTTTGCGCGAGGGCTCAGGAGGCCGCGAGCCTCCACGATCTTGAAGGGCCCCATCCCAGTCTTGCGGTAGAACTGCTTCTGCGGTACGCCCAGCAGCAGCCGGTAGTAGCCCACGAGGGTTGGCTTGGCCTGGAGAACGATCGGCGTCGGGAATACCTCCTCGTCGCGGATCCCGGCGCCGGCGAGGATCTGTCGCGCGTCCTGGGGAGCGTAGCTTGCGAGCTCTCGCTTGACCTCGTCCTGATCGACGTCCAGCAGGGCGCTCCTGAGTGCGTCTTTGAGGACCGTTTGGCGTGCTGCGACCAGCAGATCGTGGAAGTCGAGCTGCCGAGAAGGATCGGGTGGGAGGATCCGCTTAGGTGTGCTTGATCGCGCCATTCAGCCTCCGCTCGGCGATCGCGACATACTCCGGGTTCAGCTCGATTCCCAGGAAGCGGCGCTCGGCCTCCAGTGCCGCCACACCGGTCGTGCCGGAACCGACGAACGGGTCCAGCACGAGCTCGCCGGGTTCGCTGGCAAGCTCGATGCATGGTTCGGTCAGGGCCAGCGGGAACATCGCGACGTGGGCATCGCGGGCAGGTTGAGTGGGGATGTCCCACACGGTGCGCAGGTTGCGTCCGTTTGGCCCCCGTACCGCTGTCGTGTCGTATGCGTAGCGCTCGCTCTTGCTGAACAGGAACAGGTACTCGTGTGAGCGCGTGGGACGATCCTTGACGCTCTCAGGCTGACAGTTTGGCTTGTTCCAGACGATGTCGGCCCGTAGGTACCAGCCTGTCTCCTGCAGGGCGAACGCGAGCCGCCATGGGATGCCGATCAGATCCTTTGGCTTCAGGCCCGCCGGGGTGGGGGGCCGGCGAGTCATTGCCCGAAACTGATTCTTCTTGTCCGGCGCGCGCCATGTTCGGCCGCCGGAGGTGTAGGAGTCGCCGATATTCAGCCACAGGGTGCCGTCGGGCCGGGTTGTGCGACGGACCTCCTGAAATACCTCGACCAGACTGTCGATGTAGTCCTCGACAGAGTGCTCGACGCCGATCTGCCCGGCGATCTCGTAGTCGCGCAGCGACCAGTAGGGCGGTGAGGTGATCGTGGTCTGAAAAATCTCGTCGGGAAGCCGCGTGAGCACCCGTTTGGCATCGGCGACAACGATCGCCGAGTCGCTCGCATCGGAGGCCAGGACGTTGCGCCACGCGGCCCGTGCGCCGATATTCGAGGAGACGAGCACTCGTGGTCGGCGGGAGATTAGCTTAGCGGTCGGCTCCTGGAGGTCGACAGCGGCTCTCATCGAGATATTTGTATCCGACCCGGCGGCGGCTATTCCGTGCCTGTAGAATCGGCTGTCAAACCAGGTAGGCCCAACCAGGAGACGACCACGTGGACACAAGCGATCTCATATGGATGAACGGAGAGTTCCTCGCCTGGGAGGATGCCAAGGTCCACGTCCTCACGCATGGTTTGCACTACGGCACCGGCGTGTTCGAGGGGGTGCGCTGCTATGACACCGAGATCGGGCCGGCCGTGTTCCGAAGCGCCGAGCACATGGAGCGGCTGTTGCGCTCGGCCGAGCTGTACTACATGCCCGTGCCCTACAGCGCGCAGGAGCTGCAGGCGGTCACGCGCGAGCTGGTGGCGCGCAACAAGCTGAGCTCCTGCTACATCCGCCCGATCGTCTACCGCGGCTACGGCTCGATGGGGCTGAACCCGATGGACGCTCCCGTGGACGTGACGATCGCCTGCTGGGAGTGGGGCACCTACCTGGGCGAGGATGGCATGCGCAACGGCATCCGCGCGAAGGTGTCCTCGTGGCGGCGGATCAGCCCCGACTCGCTGATCCCCCACGCGAAGGCATCCGGTCAGTACCTCAACAACGTGCTCGCCAAGATCGAGTCGCTGAAGGCCGGCTATCAGGAGGCGATCCTGCTCGACGAGGCCGGCCATGTGTGCGAGGGCACCGGCGAGAACATCTACATCGTCACGGGCGGGGAGATCGTCACGCCCGGCCATCACAACTCGATCCTCGATGGGATCACACGCCGCTCGGTGATGCAGCTCGCCTCAGACCTCGGCTACACCGTGGTGGAGCGCAACATCGCACGCGCGGAGACCTACATGGCCGATGAGGTGTTCATGTCCGGCACCGCCGCCGAGCTGGTGCCCGTGGTGGAGGTCGACGACCACAGGATCGGCAGCGGGCGCCCCGGCGAGGTCACGCGTCTGCTGCAGGGCGCGTTCGACGACGCGATCCACGGTCGCTCAGAGCGCTACCGCGAATGGCTCGACCCGGTCGACGCCGGTGTGAGCGCGCCGATGGCGCCCGCCCCGACTCCCACGGGCGCGGCACTCACCCCCCTGTCGGGGGTCCCCCTGGGGGGATCCCCGCGCTCTTGATGGGCGGTATACAGCTCTACGACGCCACCCTGCGCGACGGCATGGGGGGAGGCGGCATGAGCCTCACCGCGCAGGAGAAGCTGCGGGTCGTGCACGCGCTCGATGCGCTTGGAGTGCACATGATCGAGGCGGGCTTTCCCGCCTCAAACCCCAAGGAGCTGGCGCTGTTCGAGCTGCTTGAGGCAGAGACGCTTTCGGTCTCGGAGATCGTCGCCTTCGGGATGACCCGCCGGCGCGAGAGCTCTGCCGAGCAGGACGAGGGACTGCTCGTGCTTGCGCAGTCGTTCGCGGCGATCTGCACGCTCGTAGGCAAGAGCTCGGTCCTGCATGTGGAGAAGGTCGTGCGCGTCTCGCGCGAGGAGAACCTCGCGATGATCTGCGAGTCGGTTGCGTTCCTGCTGGCTCAGGGCAAGCGTGTGCTGTTCGACGCCGAGCACTTCTTCGACGGCTATGCGCTCGATCCGGACTATGCGCTTGAGAGCATCCGTGTGGCTGCCGGCGCAGGCGCCGAGCGGGTCGTGCTGTGCGACACCAACGGCGGGTCGCTGCCCGGACGGGTGCGCGCGGTCCTTCAGGCCGTGCGCTCGGAGCTGCCTGACGTCGCGCTCGGGATCCACACGCATGACGACGGGGGCTGCGCGGTCGCCAACACACTCGTGGCAGTAGAAGCCGGTGCCACGCAGGTGCAGGGCACGATCAACGGGATCGGCGAGCGCACCGGCAACGCCAACCTCGTCACGATCATCGCCGACCTGCAACTGAAGATGGGCTACGACGCATTGGCTCCCGAGGGGCTGGCACGTCTCACCGAGACGGCGCATCTCCTGGACGAGCTGCTCAACCGCACCCCAGATCCGGCCCAGCCCTATGTCGGCAAGCATGCCTTCGCCCACAAGGCCGGTCTGCACGCCGCTGGGATTCGTGCCGACGCCGCCACCTTCGAGCACATCGATCCGGAGCTGGTCGGCAACGTGCGCGATGTGCTCGTCTCGGAGCTGTCCGGGCGCGCCACCGTGATCGAGAAGGCCTCTGAGGCCGGCATCCAGCTGGACGACGATGCGGCGGCTCGCACGGTCGAGCAGGTCAAGCGCCTCGAGCATGAGGGCTTTCAGTTCGAGGCCGCCGATGGCTCGTTCGAGCTTTTGATGCGCCGCGAGGCCGGCGACTACGAGCCGCTGTTTCGCCTGGAGTCATGGCGTGTGATCGTCGAGAAGCGCGCCGATGGCAACGTCGAGACTGAGGCCACGATCAAGATCTGGGCGCCTCCGGGGCCTGCGGAGCAGCGCTATGTGTGCACCGCGGAGGGCAACGGGCCCGTGCACGCGCTCGACCGCGCGCTGCGTGAGGCGATCGGCGAGACCCACCCGCATCTGCGCGACATCGACCTTGTCAACTTCAAGGTGCGGATACTCGATGAGGCCAAGGGGACCGGGGCCGTCACACGGGTTTTGATCGACGCTTCCGATGGGGTTCGACTGTGGGGGTCCATCGGAGTGTCGGAGAACCTGATCGCCGCTTCCTGGGATGCGCTTGTGGACTCTTTGGAGTACGGGGTCCAGTCTTCTGTACAGTCCCCGAGATCATATGAGTGAGGTCCCCGACTTCATATGAGTGAGGAGATCATTGCGCTGGCTCAGCCGGTCGTTGGCGCGCTCGAGCAGAAGCTGATTGCCGAAGTGCTGGAGTCCGGGCAGCTCTCGCTCGGTCCGCGGGTCGTCGAGTTCGAGCAGCGCTTTGCCGAGGTGGTCGGTAGTCCGTTTGCCTCCGCGGTGTCCAGCGGCACCGCTGGACTTCATCTTGCGCTTCGCTCGGTTGGAGTCTCCGATGGCGATGAGGTGATCACCAGTCCGTTCTCCTTCGTGGCTTCGGCAAACGTTGCGCTCTATGAGCGGGCGCGGCCGGTCTTTGCCGATATCGATCCGGTGACGCTCAACCTCGACCCCCAGGCCGCCGAGGCGGCTGTCAGCGAGCGTACTCGGGCGCTTTTGCCGGTGCATATCTTTGGCTATCCCGCCGACATGAGCGCGTTTGAGGCTATCGCCGCGCGCCATGGGCTTGGAGTCGTGGAGGATGCCTGCGAGGCCCTGGGGGCCGTTCATGGCGACGGCACTGCTGTGGGTGGACGAGGCAATCCCGCCGTGTTTGGATTCTATGCCAACAAGCAGATGACGACAGGGGAGGGGGGCATGATCGCGCTTGGCGACAGCGCGCTGAAGGCCCGCATCGACTCCGAGCGCAACCAGGGGCGCGCGCCCGACATGGGGTGGTTGGATCACGACCGGCTTGGGTTCAACTATCGGCTGTCGGACATCTCCTGCGCGGTTGGGCTCGGGCAGCTGCGGCGACTGGCGGGGATGCTCGAGGTTCGCGCGCGGCTGGCCAAGAGCTATCGGGAGGCATTGGCTGGGATCGAGGGGCTCGAGCTGCCCTGCGAGGATCGCGAAGCAGAGCGGCGCGGGTGGTTCGTGTTCGTCGTGCAGCTCCCGCGCGGTGTCGATCGCGACGCGACGGTGCGGACGCTTGCCGAGCGGGGTGTTCAGAGCAAGCCCTACCTGCCGGCGATCCATCTGATGAGCTTCTACCGCGAGCGCTTCGGCCATCGCGAGGGCGAGTTTCCGGTCTGTGAGGATGTCGCCGCGCGTTCGCTGGCGCTGCCGTTCTATCCGGGTCTTGACGATCAGCGGGTCGAGCGCGTGGCGAGCGCTCTGCACGAGGCGCTCGGGCGCTGAGCTATCGCTGGCCTCTGCCCGGCGGTCAAGGCGCCGTGTGTGACGCTCAACCATTTGTCCAGCGAAGAATGTCTCTGACTTTTTCGCGTTACGCGCGACGCCCGCGAAAAGCGTGTGTGTGCAGGCTAAAGACAGACTGTTCCCTCTCTAGGCATGTTTCGTCATTTGGATCTTTATAGTTTTGGAAAGATTCGGACTGGACGACGTCGAGAGTCTCTGATAGGACTATCACTGGTCCCTGCCAACCAAGGGAACCGAATGGGCAAGGCTCAGGGTCGTGGGCGCCGGCATGCATGCTGAGCGCCCCGGCTCGGGCCTGATCGCTCGATCTCCGGTGGTGGATCTCACGATGCTGTGCCAGTTACACTTGATGTTGGTGATCGTATGACTGCTCCCACGTTCTTGACGCTCGGTCCGACCGGCACGTGCCACGAGAACGCTCTGCTGCGCTATCTGGAGTTCCAGGGTCTCTCGGGCGCGCGGGTCGAGCTCGTGGGCGACCTGCTCGACGGGCTCGAGCGCGTTCGCGAGGAGCCCAACGCGTTTCTGGTGCAGTGCAGCGCTCACCCGGACGTGCACGTGGTCACCGAGCGCTACCGCCAAGAAGTGTTCGTTCTCGACACGTTCATCTATCCGGCAAAGGAAATGGCGCTGCTCGTACGCGCCGATGTGGAGGGCGAGCCGAAGACGCTTGGGATCGTGCCGGCGGCGCTCGGCTATCCCGACCTCACGCGCTTTGAGCGCGTGGTGCAGGAGTCGGCCAATCCGATCGTGGCTCGCGAACTGCTCGTGGGCAAGTACGACGCTGGCGTCACGCTCGCCGAATATGCCGAGCTGTACAGCGAGCAGCTGCACGTGCTCGAGTGCTATGGCGAGGTCGATACGACGTGGCTGGTGTACGGTCGCCGCCGGCGCTATGAGGGGCAGCTGATCGGCCACCGCGTCCCGTGGCTCTTCACGGGCGAGCCGGGGCCCAGCGCAACTCCCGAGTGCGAGCAGGTGACCGCCGGTGAGGGCTACGCGCTCGGGCGGCTGGAGGCGCTCGGCGATGGGTATGGCTTTCGCAAAGTCCGCCGCGGGCTGGGCGTGACAGCTTTCGGTGTTAACGCGCTCGTCAGGCCCGCCGGCTATGAGACGAAATGGCACTCTCACGACCTCCAGGAGGAGCTCTACTTCGTGCATCGCGGCGCGATCGAGATGCAGTTCGGCGACGGCTCGAGCCACCGTCTCGAGGAGGGCGCGTTCGCGCGTGTCGATGCCTCAACGCCGCGCAAAATCCGGATCCTCGGCCCCGAGGACACGGTGTATGTGTGTGCGGGCGGTAGGGACGGCTACATTGGCCACGACGGCCGCGCGCACGAGGACGGGTAGCGGCGCGAGTGGATCTCGAGCTGCGCGAGAAGGTGTTCCTGATCACAGGCGGCTCCAGCGGGCTCGGCAAGGCGCTCGCCGGGCGGCTCGTGGGGGAGGGCGCGCGCGGCGTCGCGCTGATGGCCCGCGATGGCGAGCGGCTCGCCGCCGCCGCCGCTGAGCTGCGCCAGGCCGGCGGCGATGTGCTCGAGCTCGCCGGCGACGTCAGGCAAGTCGAGGACCTGCAGCGCCTGGTCGAGTCCGCGAGCGAGCGCTGGGGTCGGATCGACGGCCTTGCCAACAACGCGGGCGAGCTCGCGGCCGGGCCGTTTGCCGAGCACGACGATGCCGTCTGGGAGCAGGACATTGCGCTGAAGCTGATGGGCGCGGTGCGCCTCACGCGCCTGGCGCTGCCCGCGCTGCGCGAGAGCCGTGGTGCCGTGCTGAACACGCTCGCAGTCTCGGGCAAGGCTCCCGAGGCGCTCACCACGCCGACCTCGGTCTCACGCGCTGCGGGGCTGGCGCTCACCAAGGCACTCTCGCGCGAGCTGGCTCCCGCGGGTATTCGAGTGAACGCCGTGCTGATCGGCGTCGTGGAAAGCGGGCAGCTCGAACGCTACGCCGCCGAGGCGGGGATTACGCCGCAGGAATACTACGAGCGGATGGTCACGGGCTCGCGGATCCCGCTCGGGCGCGTGGGCAGGCCGGGGGAGTTCGCCGACCTCGCCGCGTTCCTGCTCTCGCCGCGTGCGTCGTATGTGACGGGCACGGCGGTCAATCTCGACGGCGGACTGTGCCCGGTGGTGTAGGTATGTCCGATTCTTCTGAGCTGGTGAGGTTCTCACTCGCGTTCCTGGTCGCGGCACTGGTCTGTGTCGGCTTGGGCGCGTGTGGCGGCGGTTCGGCGTCGGGGACGTCCGCGAGTGAGAGCGCCGGGCGACAGACGCTGCCGAGGATCGAAGTCACAGAGGACGCTGACGAAGACTCCGATAAATACGGGAGCGAACCCGACAACGAGCACGAAGCGTTCGGGCATCCAGCCGACGCCACCGACGCACGGCTCGTGACGGCGCTTGTCAAGCGCTACTACGCGGCGGCGGCTCACGAGGACGGCGCCGCCGCGTGCGGGCTGCTGTACTCCCTCTTCGCGGAATCGGTGGCGGAAACCTACGGTGAGGCGAGCGGCTCGCCCAGCCTGCACGGCGACACATGCGCGCAGGTGATGAGCAAGCTGTTCGCGCAGATGCACCGCCGCTTGAGCGACGGCACGGCGGTGAGGGTCGCGGCGGTGCGCGTCGAGTTCGACCTCGCCTCGGCGCAGTTCGGCTTCGCCGGGATGAAGCCGACTCGATACACGATGGCCCGTCGCGAACGCGGCGTCTGGAAGCTGGATCTGCTGCTCGACGTCGGACACCCGGTGGGTGTGGAATGAGGCGCGTGGGCGCTCTGCTGAAGCGATCGCTCGCGCTGGTGGCACTCGCCCTGCTCGGCATCGGGGTGTGCGGATGCGGTGGGTCGAGCAAAGCCGTCACTGGCTCCGCCACGTTCGTGAGCGACTTCGGCCACGCGGCCGACGCGGCCGATCGGCACGCGGTCACGGCGCTGGTCGGCTCCTACTACGCGGCGGCGGCCGCGCAGCAGGGCGAACGGGCCTGCGGAATGCTGTTCTTCGCGCTGGCCGAATCGGTGGCGGAAAAATACGGTCGAGCGCCGGGGCCGCGCTACCTGAACGGCGCCTACACGTGCCAGGCCGTGCTCTCGCGCGTGTTCGAGCACTTCCACACACAGCTTCAGAGGAGCCCGACGGTGGCGCTCGTACGCGTCAATGGCAATCAGGCTCGTGTGTTGCTGGAATGGAGCACGCTGCCCGCCGGCTACGTCGAAGCAAAGCGCGAAGGAGCGACATGGAAGCTGGACAGCCTGCTCGCCGTCGCGCTCTCCTGAGCAGACCGGTGAGGGTGCTCCTGTGCGCGGTCGCGTTGTCTGTGACCGCTGCCACCGGGTGCGGCTCCTCGCGGGATGGGTCGAGTGCCGCTCTCAGAGCCACCGCGCGAGGAGACACTGTCCCCAGAACGCCGTCGGGAGGAGTCGAGCACGACGAAGACGGGGACATCGACACTTTGGGCAGGGGTCCGTACGACAGCGACAACGATGCCAACTCGAAATACGGTCCGCCGGCGAGTGTTGCCGAAAGACGGGCGATCGTGGCATTCATTCATCGCTACTACGCGGTGGCGCTCGCCGGCAACGGAGCAGCGGCGTGCTCGATGCTCGATCCGATCACTGCCGAAACACTGGTGGAACGCCACCGCCGCGGACGCGGCTCGCGATCGTTGCAGGGTGAGACCTGCGCGCAGATAATGTCAAAGCTGTTCAGGCTGCGCCATCGCGAACTGGTCGAAGACGTGGCGGCCTTTCGAATAACCGTAGTCGACGTGCGGGGCAACCGTGGGGTCGCGCTCGCGCCGTTTGCGGCGACGCGCGAGATGCAGCTGATCGTCCACCGCGAACACGGTGCTTGGAGTATGGAGGTGCCGCTGGACAACGGAGCCGTGTAGCCACGCTGAGCGGCTGGCTATGACAGTTCGCCGTCGAGCAGCGTGTCGACCTTCCAGGTGTGGCCTTCGCGTGCGAGACGGATTTCGCGTTCGGGCAGTCGTCCGAAGCTGAGGACGGCGCGGCCGTAGTGTTCCTCCAGCCCTATCCACCTCACTTTGAACTTGGGCAGCTCGAGCGCGAGCACAGGGTGGAAGTGGGTGAACAGCTTTGTCATGATCGTTGGACAGCTGCTGCCGCGCATGTAGACGGGTCCCGCGTAGGAACCGTAGTCTTCGGGCACGCCTTCGGCCAGCATGGAGTAGAGCAGCGAGCACGCCTTGGCGCCTTCCTGCGCCAGTGCCACCTTGTAATAGCGCTCGAGCAGCGAGACGATCGCCCGTCGGTCGGATGCGTCTGCGGGGTGACCGTATTCCAAGGCGGAGTTGTTGTTCGTGTCGTCGTCGGCGGCTTCGAAGTCGTTGTCTTTGTCGGCGTCGGTCCTGAGCAGGCGGGCCGTTTCAGACGGAGACTCATCCGCGGCGGCCGTGCTCGGAGAGACGTGGGAGTCTGTGGAGGGCTGCTTGCTGCTCCCGCAAGCACAGACGCCGGTGGCGAGTAGGATGGCCACCGGTAGTACGAGCGATCGTCTCGTATCCTCAAGTCTCATGGTCGGGCCCGTACCGTGCTCATCGAGTCGGATGGTAGCAAGCCGTCCAGCCACTCGATTTGCTGCGTGTCGATATCTCGGAGTTCCCGAACACCCGATACCGATCCGCCATCCGGGAGGATCTCGCCCGCACAAGCCCATCCGCGTCTCCCGTCTTGGTCGGTCCTGTGGGCGGATCGTCGGGAGTCAGAAACATTTCGTGGAAGAGTGGGAAACACGGCTGGATCTGTGTCCGTGTTTGTGCCAGAATTATGGGCACCGTGGGTTGAGTGGTTGTTTAGCCTGCGGTGTGTCGTATATAGGGGTTGGACTGTCGCGCTCTCTGACCATGGACGAGTGCTCGGCCCGACCTGATCCAAGGCCTCGGAAGGGGCTCAACCGGGTCTCGTACGAGGGAAAGGTTATATCGAGTTATGAAACGTTTTCGTTTTGCAGGTGTGGGAGTCGCGGTGCTGGCAGTGCTCGCGTTGAGCGCTATGGCGCTAGCGTCGACCGCCTCCGCTACGACGTTCTTATTAGCAGAATTCTTAGAAAACAACATTGGTATTACCGAAACGATGTTAGTCGAAACGAGCGGCGAACTGTTACTGGAAAATGAAAAAGGGCCGATTGGAAAAGCAGCGGCCGTGTGTAGCGGTATCCTTGTTGGGGATATTGGTCCTAACGGTGCGGACGATGTCACGGAACTGTTAAATTTAAGCAAAGAACCTATCACGAACACAGTATTAACTGAATTAGCGCTCTTATGTACGCAAGAGACTGGTTGCGAATCCAGTAAAGTGTGGGCCATAGGCCTTCCGTGGTTATCTTTGATGGAGTTATGGGAACAGGGTAGTGAAAGTGGTTTTGTGACCTTACTTACCTCGCAGTCTGGTGGTAATATCGGTTGGTATGTTGAATGTACGGTCCTCGGTGTGAAAGGCTCGGAAGAATGCTTGACTCCTACGGGTGCATCTTCAGCGACGAATGTGACTGGAGGCGTGGAAGGTACGTTTACCGATGCGTTCACGGAATTAATGGGACTCAAATTAGCGTTGTGTAGTGGTAATAAAGAAGAAACTGGTGTTGTCGAAGGGAAAGGTGTGACGGCTACTTCGTTAGCTGGTCCTTTGACGGTTTCTGAATAGGTTGGTGTGTTGTTAGTGTTTGTGTTGTGATGTAGTTGTGTTGTTGATGCTCGGGCGGGCGGTTGTTCGTCCGAGCATCATATGGTTGGGTTGGTGTGTCCATTTGGTTTTGTTTTGGGGAGGGGTTTTGATGTTTTCTGTGGTGCGTCGGCGTGTGTCGTTTGTGCATGTTGGGTTGGTTGTTGTGTTGGTGTTTGTGATGAGTGGTGGTGCGTATGCGGCTAGTAAATTTTTGATTACTTCGACTAAGCAGATCAAGCCGAGTGTACTTGCGCAGTTGAAGGGTAAGACTGGTAAGACTGGTCCTGTTGGCGCGCAGGGTCCTGCTGGTGGACAGGGTCCTGCGGGTGGACAGGGTCCTGCGGGTGGACCGGGGTCTAAAGGCGAAAAGGGGGAAAAGGGGGAAAAGGGCGAAACTGGTGTTCAGGGGCCCAGTGGCACGACTGGGTTTACTAAGGTTCTTCCTCCGAAGGAAACGGAGACGGGGGAGTGGGAGTTGTATCTTGAAGCTCCGGGTGCGACGAGTTCTCAGGTCGAGGCGGTTAGTTTCAATATTCCGTTGGCGAAGGTTCCCGTTACTCATTATCTTCGAGAAAACGGTAAGGAACCGTATTTCGATGAAACTACCGGGAAAGAAGAACAGCGGGAACAGTCTGAGTGTCCTGGTAATGCGGCAGCACCGAAGGCGCTGCCGGGCAACTTGTGTGTTTATGCGTCTTTCGAAGAAAACCTTCTACAAGAATTCGCTCCCGTGAAAGATGTCTTTCCGATGATATGCTCTCTCGCGGCACCGGGTGAGTATCAGGGGACGTGCCTTGGGGTTAGTGCTGCCGATAAGTATGGTTTTGGTATGCACGCGTTTTCTGCGGCCGCGGGTCCGATGAAGGCTGGTGGTACGTGGGCCGTGAGCGCCGCTGAAGAATAAGTCGCGTCGGTAAAGTTTGTTAATAATGTGTGTAGGAGACTCTTGGAGGAGATATGAGCAGTCTGTTTGATCGGTGATCCTCAGTGGTCGTAAGCGTACTGTGGTCGGGTGGGCTGTCGTTCTCCCGTTGCTTGTGTCTGTGTGGTTGCTCGTGGTGGCCTCGCCGCCGGTGCTCGCGGCGGGACCGGCTGCGTGGCCGGAACCGCCGGTAGTGTTGCATGTCCATTCGACGCGGGTCACGATCAAGATAACGTTGAGGAGTGAAACGCTTGCGACGAAATGGAAGGCGGAATACGCTCCCATGGTCTGCGGGGGTTCTGAACCCACGGCATGGTCGCTCGCAAGCAAAGAAGAAGAAATACCGGCTAAAACAGGTCAGACCGGGGGGGTGTTCATCGGGATGGCTGATCCGGGGCCTGGGGAAGTCACAGAGGCGCCTATCCAGTTGCGTCATCTGACGCCTGGTACGTGTTACGAGGCGCGTTTCGTGGCGACAAATGCTGATAACAGTGAGCCGGCTGTTGCGATCGTGCCGTTTGAGACGCTACCGAGTGAACCGCCAGAAATCCCTAAAGAAGGTACTGCTGAAGAATTCGCGACGCCTATTTTTGAAATGGGGGAAATAACCGATGTGAGTGCTGTGGCGTCGGCTAAGGTTGAGACTAATGGTGCTGAAACGGAATATGATTTTGAATATGCGCTTGCGGAAAATGGTCATGCTCCGTCAACGGGATCTGGTTTGTGGAAACAGTTTAGTTCTGGTGCTACGGGTAAGATAACGGTCGCTGAAGATTATAGGAAAGTGACGGCGAGTGTTACCGGTTTGTCAGCGGAAACGACTTATTATGTTCGTGTGAAGTTGATTAACGAAAAGGGTACGGTTTATCAGACGGTGTACCAGGCTGGTGGTGTGAATCTGAGCGAAACTTTTGTGACTGGTACTGCGAAACCGCGTCCACCGTCGCTCGCGGTTCATAATATTACTGGTGGTTCTGCGCGTCTTGGGGGTGTGGTCGCCCCGGATGGTTCTGAAACTGTATGGAAGTTTGAAATGGCTGTGCCTGAGAATGGTGTGTGTCCGGTTTCTGGCTGGTCGGTGGTTTCGGGTGGTGAAGGTAGGATTACGCAGGCTCAGGCGGAAGCTACATCCTATTTTGCTGGTGTGCCTATCGGTGTGAGTTTGACGGGGTTGAGCAGGTCGACTGAATATTGTGTTCGTTTGTCGGCTGAAAATCGTGTTCCTGGTGTGGTTATGAGCGGTGCTTTGTCTTTTGAAACTGAGGGTCCGCCTGCTGTTAGTACGTTTGTGGTGCATCGTTTGATTGGGGAATCGGTGGTGTTGTTGGGCTCGGTCGATCCTAAAAGTGTTCCGAGCTCTGAGGAACAGTCGATCGTTGTGGGCGGTGCTACGGGCGGATCGTTCACGTTGACTTTTGAGGGTCATGCCACTGTGCCGATAGCGTATGATGCGCCGGCTATTGGGTCTGGTGGTGTGCAGGAAGCGTTGCGGGGTCTGCCTGGAGAACCGCCCGTGGAGGTGGAGGGCGTAGACGGCGGTCCTTATACTGTTGTTTTTGGCGGTGGGGATGCTGGTACTGCACAACCGTTGATCGAAGCTGATGGTGAAGCATTGACTCCGGCCGCTCCCGTGAGCAGTGTGGTCGTGTCCACGGTCCAGCAGGGCGGTGAATCTTATAACACTAGTTACTGGTTCCAGTATGTATCGGATACTGGTTATGGGGAACATGGTTGGTCCGGTGCTGAAGAAACAGCCCATGAACCGATTGGTTTTGGTGAAGTGCCGCAGGCAGTGGGTGTTGGGGTTAATGGTTTGAAGCAGGGCGAAGGATATCATTTCAGGTTGGTAGCGGAAAGCACTCTTACGAGTGGTACCCCTGTGTTTGGCGATGGTCGGGAGTTGCATGTGCCTGTAGCGCCGTCTGTGGGCGGGAGTAGTGTTTGTCCGAATCAGGCGTTTCGTACGGGATTGTCTGGGAGTCTTCCTGATTGTCGTGCGTATGAGCAGGTGACTCCTGTTGAAAAGGGTTCTGCGCAGGAACCGTTTCACTATCGTGGTGGTATCAATTCCGCGGTGCTCGCCGGTGAAGATGGTGAACATGCTGTGCTTGAAGCACCCGAGGTTAATTTTGGGTCATCGGCGGATTCCGGGCAGAGTCCTTACCTGTTTACGAGAGGTGAAAATGGTTGGTTCATGACGGCTGGGGCGCCACAACCAGAAACAGGTGTTCATAGTATCGATCCGCAGGTTTATAGTGCCGATCTGACGCAGCTGGCGTTTGAATCTGCGTATTCTCCCTCGCAATTGAGCGAATCCCCTGAAGTCGAATACGATGCAGGACCGTTGGGAGGACCATATAAGAAGGTCGCGTCCGTCCCACGCCAGTACCTGAAAGAATCTAACGAAAGAGAGGAAAACAGTGGTTGGGTTGCGGGGAACGGTAAGTTCTCAAAGCTCGTTTTGGAGACCGGTGATCACGAACTGTTGAAATATGAAACGGGTACGAGCAGTGGTTCTGACTTGTATGAATACTCTCCGGGTGGTGGTTTGCAGCAGCTGAACGTGACGGGGTCTGGGAGTAAAGCTGTGACGATCGGTTCGTGCGGCGCGATGGTCGTTCGCGGGGTGGAAGACCCTGAAGGTAAACATGTTGCCAGCAGTGCTTATAGCGTGTCAGTAGATGGTTCGCGTGTGTTCTTTGAAGCGGTGTCCGGTAGGGATTGTTCTGCACCGCGAGACCTGTACATGCGCGTGGAAGGCACAAGGACAGTTAATATCGGTCTCTACAAGTTCGTGGCGGCGAATGCGCAGGGTACGACTCTGCTGTTGGCGAATAGTGGTGGTGAACTGGTTGGGTATGATACGGTGACCGAAAAGTTTGAAGTGGAGCCGGCGGGTGATTTGGCTGAAGAACGTGAATTGTCGTTTCTTGGTATTCCTGTGCGGTTTGAACCGCGGGAAGGCGATGCGTTTGCGCATCCTTCATATACTTATTGGACTCCTCCCGGTGGTCATGGTGATGGTGGTGGGCAGGCGTATCGGTATGATGGGGGGGAATATGTGGTTGAGTGTATTTCGTGTGCGTCTTCTTTTGATCCTGAACCGAAGCAGGATGCGTGGTTGGGCGATGCTGAGGGTTTGCCTGAGGTGAATGGCGGGTTGCCTGATTTCACGGCCGTGTCGGGTAATGGTGAATTTGCGTTCTTTACGACGATCTCAGAACTGGTCAAACAGGATGTGGATAAGGAAATCCCGGCCGAATACGATAACTTGTCGAATATTGGTGAATATATTAATGTTGGTGGTAATGCGTCTCCTTCGACGGATGTGTATGAGTGGCGTGCTGGTGGTGTGGGTGGTTGTGGTGTGGTTGAGGGTTGTTTGGCTTTGATTACTGATGGTCGTGGTGGGTATTTGAATTTGTTGTTGGGTGCGGCTGATGAAGGTCGGGACGTGTTTTTCTATACGCGTTCGTTGTTGTCGCCGTCTGATCATGGTATTGAAGGTAGTATTGGTGAAGGTAATATTTATGATGCGCGTATGGATGGTGGTTTTTCTGGTCCTGTGTCTGGTGGGGTGGAATGTGAAGGGGATGAGTGTTCTACTCCGCCGAGTCCGCCGGTAGATTCCACACCGTCGAGCTTCACCTTTACGGGTATGGGTAACACTGTTAACGAACGAGCCTCGGGTAAACCGGTGCAGAAGAAGTCGGTGAAGTGCAAGAAAGGGTATGGGAAGAACAAGAAGGGTAAGTGCGTAAAGGTAAAGAAGAAGAAGGGGAAGAAGGTTAAGGCGAAGAGTCAGGGGAAGGTTAAGGGTAGGGGGTCTGGGGTCGTGGGTCGTGGGGTTGTTGGTGGGGTGGGTGGTGTGCGATGAGGGTTGTGGTGGCTGTTGTGGTTTTGTCTTTTGTGTCTAGTGTTTCTGTGGTGGGTGTGTTTGGTGGGTTTAGTTGGAAGCGTTTTGTGCGTTCTTTCATGTCGGGTTTGTTGTTTGGGTGTTTTTTGTTTGGGTTCGTGTTGTCTGATAGTGCTGGTGCTAAGCCTAGTAGTACGTCTTTTGGTATTGAATCTGGTTCGTTTCATTTTGTGTCTGGTTCTGGTCAGGCTGGTGCGCATTCGGATTGGGTTTTGTCGTTTGATTTTGGTCATGAATCTGATGGTGCGACGTTTAATGATGTTCGTTCTATCGTGAATGAATTTCCGGCTGGTTTTGATGCTAGTGATACTGCTGTGCCGTCGTGTACGGAGGCTCAGTTGCTAGCGAAGAATCCGTTGGGTCCGGAAGGTTATTTGCCTGATTGTCCCGTTGCGAGTCAGGTGGGACAGATCACGAGCGAAGTTTTTATCGCGAAAAACACTCCGGATTTGGTTACGTTCCCGGTGTATAATATGGAAGTCGATAATTATGGTACGACTGCTGAGGTTGGTTATAATGCTGTCGGGTTGTTCACGTTGATCTCGCAAGCGGTGGTGCGTTCTACGGATGAGGGTTTGACGGCTGTTACGTCTAACGTTCCGAAGGTTGGTGAAGCTCATGACATTACGGTAACGTTGTGGGGTGTTCCCGCGGCCGCTGAACATGATGTGCAACGCGGTGAGGTGTGCGGTACCGATGGTGAACGTCCCCCGTTGTGTCATAACGAACTTGGTGGTCCCCAGGAAGCTCGTATCCCTGTCAAGCCGTTCCTGTCGAACCCGACGAGTTGCACTGGACCTTTCACCGCGACCGTCCGTGCCGAGTCATGGGAGGAACCATTGCAATCACAAGCAGAATGGCCGAATGCGAGTACTGAAACGGCTCCTGTGACTGGGTGTGATCGCGTGCCTTTCGAACCGTCGATCGAAGTGAAGCCGGGTACCGTTTCTGCGGAAACACCGACGGGACTGGACGTATCGTTGATTGTTCCGCAATCGTGGGAAAACCCGTTTACGATCTCGACATCGAACTTGCGTGATACTACTGTTGCGCTACCGGAAGGAATGACCGCGAACCCGTCGTTGGCTGCGGGTTTGGGGGCGTGCACACCAGAACAGTACGCTTCGGAAACGTTCTCTTCACCGCCGGGCGCGGGTTGTCCTGAAGAATCGAAGATCGGATCGATAGAAATAGAAACTCCGGTACTAGCCGAAAAGATTCAGGGTGCCGTGTATATAGCTACTCCTTACGATAACGTGCCGGCTTTTGGGGATGCGCAGCATCCGGGAGGATCGTTGCTGGCGTTGTATGTGGTCGCGAAGGATCCCCCGCGCGGTATCATGATCAAAGTCGCGGGTAAGATCGTACCGAACCTGGTGACGGGTCAGCTCGTAACGACGTTTGAAAACACTCCGCAGCAACCGTTCTCTAAGTTCACGCTCAAATTCCGTCCTGGTGCCACCGCACCATTGGTCAGTCCACCAGAGTGCGGTACTTATACGACGCAGGGGTCGTTGACGCCGTGG
Organism: uncultured Solirubrobacterales bacterium; assembly: GCA_963715765.1. Lineage (GTDB taxonomy): Bacteria > Actinomycetota > Thermoleophilia > Solirubrobacterales > Solirubrobacteraceae > Palsa-744. Next base: position 399,415 of record OY970270.1, on the reverse strand, counting down.
TCTGGGGAAGAACACGGGGAACAGATCTCACCGTCACAGCCGGTGTCCTCTTCGTTTCAGATTACTGAAGGGGTGCACGGAGGAGCTTGTCCCTCTGGTGGTGTGTTGCCGTTCAAACCCGCGGTCGTGTCGGGTACCGAGAATAATGCGGGCGGTTCCTACAGTCCGTTCTATCTAAGGTTGACTCGCGAAGACGGTGAACAAGAACTCGTCAAATTCTCGACCACGCTACCACCGGGACTAACAGGGAACCTGACGGGCATCCCGTTCTGTCCAAATATTGATATCGAAGCGGCAAAGCAGGCAACGGGTGCTCAGGAGGAGGCTGAACCTTCGTGTCCTGCGTCTAGTGAAATTGGGCGCACGATCGTTGAAGCGGGCGTCGGGACCGTGTTGGCGCAGACTCCGGGGAAGGTGTATTTGGCGGGTCCGTATAACGGTGCGCCACTGTCGATAGTATCGATCACGAGCGCGAAGGTAGGCCCGTTCGATCTGGGAACAGTGGTGATTCGTTTCGCGCTGAACGTCAATCCGTTGACCGCACAGGTCGAAATCAGTGGGACACAGTCCGATCCGATACCACACATTATTGACGGTATCGTGGTGCACGTTCGTAACATTCATGTTTATGTGGAACGCCCCAAGTTCATTCTGAATCCCACGAACTGCGCACCACAATCGATCAAGCTCGCGGTCACCGGTTCAGGATCGAACTATGCTGTTCCCGCAGACCAGGACACTGTGAGTACGACCAGTCCTTTCCAAGCGGCGGACTGTGCGAGCCTCACTTTCAAACCGTCGCTAAAGGCCACGACCTCAGGGAAAACCAGTAGAGCGCACGGTGCGAGCCTGACCGTGAAGCTGACCTATCCCAACAAGCCGCAAGGAACACAAGCTAACATCGCGAAGGTCAAGGTAGACCTACCAAAGCAACTACCGTCACGACTAACAACACTACAAAAGGCGTGTGTCGACCGCACGTTCAACGCTAACCCCGCACTATGCCCCAAAGCATCGATCGTTGGATACGCAAAAGCGATAACACCAATACTGCCCGTCCCCCTCGAAGGACCAGCATATTTCGTCAGTCACGGCGGCGCGAAGTTCCCCGAACTCATCATCGTCCTACAAGGCTACAACATCACGATAGACCTCCACGGCGAAACATTCATCAACAAACAAGGAATCACCAGCAGCACATTCAACACCGTCCCAGACCAACCAGTCACCAGTTTCGAACTCACACTACCCCAAGGACCAGACAGCGCACTAGCAGCAAACGGAAACCTCTGCACCACAAAACTAACAATGCCAACAGCCTACACCGCACAAAACAACACAGAAACACACACAACCACCACCATACACCCAACAAACTGCCCAACACCCAAACACAAAACACACACCACACACAAAAAACACACGAAAAAATAGAACGCTCTATCCGGGTGTCAATGGCCACCGGTTTCTCCCCACGGGCGGACATCAGAACTCCCCAGTGGCGGACATCTTTTCTCCCCACTGGTGGCCATTAGTTCTCCCCACCTGGTTTGGTAGCGATCTCGACGTAGTGGAGGCCGTAGGCCGTAGCGGAGTCGTGATCGCTGTGCGTCGTTGTCAGGCCCTCAGGGGCATCACCCCTTTGCCAGTTGGTCGCTTGAGCCAGCCGGTAGCTTTCTGAGCCGTCTGTGATGATCACGTGGGCGTGGTGCAAGAGCCGGTCGACGGTCGCTGCGGCGAGTGTTTTTGGCATCAGCTCATCGAAACCGGCGGGGTGGATGTTGGAGCTGATCGCGATCGATCGCTTCTCGTAAGCGGCGTCGACGACGCGGAAGAGCGCCTCGGCCGCCTCGGTGGAGACTGGCAATAGTCCAATGTCATCAACCACGATCAGATCGGCGTGGATCAGCCTGCCGATCGCCTTTGAGACGCTCTGGTCAGCGCGGTGGCGTCCGATCAGAGCGGAGAGCGTCTCCAGTGTGTGGAAGGCGACGGTCTTGCCATGATCGATCGCCAGGTGCCCGAGCGCCTCGATGAAGTGGCTCTTGCCGGTCCCGGACGGTCCGCAGACGCACAGCGTCTCTGAGCGCTCGATCCACTCGAGCGTCCTGAGCGCCTGCTGTGTGGCCTTGGGGATCGCTGAGGCGCTCTCCTCCCACGCGTCGAACGTCTTGCCGGTCGGCAAGGCGGACGCCCTGCGCCGGTTGCGGATCGTCGCCTGATCGCGTCCGGCGGCCTCCTCGACGAGAAGGACGCGCAGGATCTCCGCTGGTTCCCAGCGCTGTGCCTTGGCGGTGGCGAGCACCTCGGGCGCTGAGCGGCGGACATAGGGCAGCCGCAACCGTCGCAGCAGCCCTTCCAGATCCTCGGGCAATGGTGGTGGGGCCGGCGCCGTGACGCTCATTGCGCCTTCTCCCACTGCTCGGCGAGCGCGGCTGCCATCAACAGCTCGAATGCGAGCTCCCGAGCGCGGCGGGCGTCGATCGCGCAGATGACCGGCTGCGCCGCACGCCATGAGGGACACTCGGGATCATCGGTGAAGATCAGCTCGATCTCCTGGATGCAGATGCCGTTCGGGTATTCCTCGAACTGGTCGGGGTCCAGCTGGACTTGGGCTTCGCAGTAGCTGCTCATCGCCCGAACCCCTCCCACGAGCGTGTCGAGCGCTGCAGCGTGTGCTGCTCGACGGCGGTCTTGGCGGGGAACGGGATCACCGTCGCGCCGTCCTCTTGGTAGGCAAGGATCGCGGCCAGGTCACCCTCGCCGAAGCGGTGAGCCTGCGCGCATGCGGCGAGCGCGCGCTCCACCTGCTCGCAGCCGTGGAGCTTTGCGAGGTCCACCGCCTCGGCCATCTTGCGCCGGATGCGCGCCACGCCTTGCGCGGCGGCCTTGATGAGCCAGCGCTCAGCGCCCTCCCCGAGCGAGAGGAACGCCGCCTCCTCAGCGCAGCGCGCTCTTGGTTTGCGCTTCAGTGCCCCAGCCGGACGCGGTGGATAGTACCGATCGTCGATCGATGGCTTGCCCGGTGTGGTCAGCTCGTGGCGGGCAACCTCGCGCGGACCGTGCGGATCCTCGGCGTGCACCACCACAAGCTCCTGCCCGTCACTGCGGGCCCACACCCGCTCGGCCGCGAGATGGTGGGCCACCGAGTAGATCGCGCCGTTCACGGAGATCGTCGACTGCCAGGACACCCGACGCGTCTCCCCGAAGCAGACCGTGTGCGCGAGATCGGGCAGCGGGTGAAGATGCGCTCGCTCCTCGGCCAACATCAACGCCGGTGCACGCCGCGTGACCCTGTGCTCGCGGGTGTTGACCTTCTCGCAAAACGCCTCGCACGCCCGCTCCAGCTCACCGAAATCACGGTATGCCTTGCGCAGGTTGTGATCGGTCGGGACCAGATCGGCCTTGGCGATCCTCACGGTCGCCTCCGAGCCGCCCTTGCTCTCTGGATCGGCCGGCACGCACGTGGCAATCGTCAAGCCGTAATGACGGGACGCCGCCACTATCTGCCGGTTGCGCACCGCGATCCCGCACACGTGATCTGTCGAGACGGTCCTCTCGTTGTCGGTGAGGGCGTACGTCGGCGCGCCGCCACATCGCCTCAGCACGCGATCCAGCGCCATCACAACACTCGGCAGCGTGCGGTCCCAGAGCGGCAGCACCACCCGGAAGCGCGACCACGCAAGCCACGCGCAGAACAACGATGTCGCTCGGCCACCGACCTCCGGTCCGTCGCCATAGTCCCACTGAAGCCACAGCCCGGGCTCGGGGATCCACGGCCTCGTGCGCCGACCATGCTTCTGGCGATAGGAGTGCTTGGCCTGCGCCACCGCGCGCCGCGTCGAGCGAGCAGAGCCCAGATAGCCCATCGTGACCAGCCGCTCGTGCGCCTTATCGGCACGGATCTTGCCGTGCGAGCGATCCACCAGCTCCTCGACCTTCTCCAGGAACGCACCGGTCACCGGCCGCGCCCGGCCCGCCAGACGCGGCTCGCCACCAGCCGCATCACGAGCGCGCACCCACAGCCCGACCGTCTTGTGATCGCAGCCACACAGCGCCGCTGCTCCCCGCAGCGAGCCCGTCAAATCGTATGCCTCAAGGATCTCCATCACTTCCTCCGATCGCTTCATCAAGCCCGCCTCCTCGACGTGCCTCGTTAACAAGGCACCGGGGACTACAGGCCGCTCAGGACAGGACAGTGGGGAGTTTCGATAGCCACCCATGGGGAGAATTAGCGGCCACCAGTGGGGAGTTTCGATGGCCACCTACGGGGAGAATCTCATGGCCGCCGTCATCCAAACTACCGTGCCCACACACACACAAAACACAAAAACAAACAATAGACGGAAGATACGCTGGATCGGTGTGTGGGTGTGAGCTGTCGTGCGACGATCGTCCTCGCACTCGTTCTGTCCACACTGGGTCTGGTCGCGTGCGGTGGTAGTCGACCTGCGAACCCGGCTAGTGGCGTTGTCTCGGTAGCGCCATCAACCACTGGTGGTGCGATAACGGTACCGGGCAGGCCCGCCGAGCACACTCCGCGACCGGTTTCGGGGTCTGCGGCTGGAGCGGTCTCGAGTCGTGGTGCGACTGGTTTTCGTGTTCCCAGAGGCGATAACAGCATCCCAGACTTCGGGCAGGAAGCAAATGCTACGCAGCGACGACTCGCCCTCAACCAGCTCACAGCATTTATGCGCACGCGCGCAAAAGGCGAATGGTCGAGATCATGTGATTATCTGGCGCGCTCGACACGACAGCAGCTCGAATCGTTCGCCAAGAGCTCTGGGAGTACGCCCAATGGGTGTGGGCCGGCTTTCGCGGCCCTCATGAGCGGTCACGAAGCCGAACGTGTCGATACGCTCACAAACGGTGTCGCAGCGTTGCGAATCGAGGAAAAGACCGCGTTCGCTCTCTTCTATGGTCCAAACGCCGAAAAGTACGTGATACCGATGCAAAACGAAGACGGAGCATGGAAGATGACCCAGATCGCCCCGCTGCACTACCCCCTGGGAGCGTCCACAACCGTACCGTAGGCTCTGTGCTTTGCGGCAAGGGCTGGGAGTCGGAAACATTTCGTGGAAGAGTGGGAAACACGGCTGGATCTGTGTTCGTGTTTGTGCCACGATCATGGGTGCCGCGGGTTGATTGGTTGTTTAGCCTGCGGTGTGTCGTATATAGGGGTTGGACTGTCGCGCTCTCTGACCATGGACGAGTGCTCGGCCCGACCTGATCCAAGGCCTCGGAAGGGGCTCAACCGGGTCTCGTACGAGGGAAAGGTTATATCGAGTTATGAAACGTTTTCGTTTTGCAGGTGTGGGAGTCGCAGTGTTGGCGGTGCTCGCGTTGAGCGCTATGGCGCTAGCGTCGACCGCCTCCGCTACGACGTTCTTATTAGCAGAATTCTTAGAAAACAACATTGGTATTACCGAAACGATGTTAGTCGAAACAACCGGCGAACTGTTACTGGAAAATGAAAAAGGGCCGATTGGAAAAGCAGCAACTGTGTGTAGTGGTATCCTCGTTGGGGATATCGGTCCTAACGGTGCGGACGATGTCACGGAACTGTTAAATTTAACCAAAGAACTTATCACGAACATAGCGTTAAGTGAATTAGCACTTTTATGTACGGATGAGACTGGTTGCGAATCCAGTAAAGTGTGGGCTGTGGGTATGCCGTGGTTATCTTTGTTGGAGTTATGGGAACAGGGTAGTGAAAGTGGTTTTGTGACCTTACTTACCTCGCAGTCTGGTGGTAATATCGGTTGGTATGTTGAATGTACGGTCCTTGGCATTAAAGGCTCGGAAGAATGCTTGACTCCTACGGGTGCATCTTCAGCGACGAATGTGACTGGAGGCGTGGAAGGTACGTTTACCGATGCGTTCACGGAATTAATGGGACTCAAATTAGCGTTGTGTAGTGGTAATAAAGAAGAAACTGGTATTGTCCAGGGGTCGGGTGTGACGGTTACTTCGTTAGCTGGTCCTTTGACGGTTTCTGAATAGGTTGGTTTAGTGTTTGTGTTGTGATGTTGTAGTTGTGTTGTTGATGCTCGGGCGGGCGGTTGTTCGTCCGAGCATCAATATGGTTGGTGGTTGGTGTGTCCATGCGGGTTTGTTTTGGGGAGGGGTTTTGATGTTTTCTGTGTTGCGTCGGCGTGTGTCGTTTGTGCATGTTGGGTTGGTTGTTGTGTTGGTGTTTGTGATGAGTGGTGGGGCGTATGCGGCTGGTAAATTTTTGATTACGTCGACCAGGCAGATCAAGCCGAGTGTGCTTGCGCAGTTGAAGGGTAAGACCGGTAAGACTGGTCCTGTTGGCGCGCAGGGTCCTGCTGGTGCGCAGGGTGCTGCTGGTGGACAGGGTCCTGTGGGTGGACCGGGGTCTAAAGGCGAAAAGGGGGAAAAGGGCGAAAAGGGCGAAACTGGTGTTCAGGGGCCCAGTGGCACAACTGGGTTTACTAAGGTTCTTCCTCCGAAGGAAACGGAGACGGGGGAGTGGGAGTTGTATCTTGAAGCTCCGGGTGCGACGAGTTCCCAGGTCGATGCGGTTAGTTTCAATATTCCGTTGGCGAAGGTTCCCGTTACTCATTATCTTCGAGAAAACGGTAAGGAACCGTATTTCGATGAAACTACCGGGAAAGAAGAACAGCGGGAACAGTCTGAGTGTCCTGGTGATGTGGCGTCGCCGAAGGCGCTGCCGGGCAACTTGTGTGTTTATGCGTCTTTCGAAGAAAATCTTCTACAAGAATTCGCTCCTGTGAAAGATGTCTTTCCGATGATATGTTCTCTCGCGGCGCCGGGTGAGTATCAGGGGACGTGTCTTGGGGTTAGTGCTGCTGATAAGTATGGTTTTGGTATGCACGCGTTTTCTGCGGCCGCGGGTCCGATGAAGGCTGGTGGTACTTGGGCCGTGAGTGCTGCTGAAGAATAAGTCGCGTCGGTAAAGTTTGTTAATAATGTGTGTAGGAGACTCTTGGAGGAGATATGAGCAGTCTGTTTGATCGGTGATCCTCAGTGGTCGTAAGCGTACTGTGGTCGGGTGGGCTGTCGTTCTCCCGTTGTTTGTGTCTGTGTGGTTGCTCGTGGTGGCCTCGTCGCCGGTGTTCGCGGCGGGGCCGGCTGTGTGGCCGGAACCGCCGGTAGTGTTGCATGTCCATTCGACGCGGGTCACGATCGAGATAACGTTGAGGAGTGAAACGCTTGCGACGAAGTGGAAGGCGGAATACGCTCCCATGGTCTGCGGAGGGTCGGAACCAACGGTATGGTCGCTCGCCAACAAAGAAGAAGAAATACCGGCTAAAACAGGTCAGACCGGGGGGGTGTTCATCGGGATGGCTGATCCGGGGCCTGGGGAAGTCACAGATGCACCTATCCAGTTGCGGTTACTGACGCCTGGTACGTGTTATGAGGCGCGTTTCGTGGCGACAAACGCTGATAACAGTGAGCCGGCTGTCGCGATCGTGCCGTTTAAGACCTTACCGGTCGAACCACCAGAAATCCCTAAAGGCGGCACCGTTGAAGAATGGGGGTGGCATATTTTTGAACTGGAGGAAATAACCGATGTGAGTGCTGTGGCGTCGGCTAAGGTTGAGACTAATGGTGCTGAAACGGAATATGCGTTTGAATATGCGCTTGCGGAAAATGGTCATGCTCCGTCAACGGGATCTGGTTTGTGGAAACAGTTTAGTTCTGTTGCTACGGGTAAGATAACGGTCGCTGAAGATTATAGGGATGTGACGGCGAGTGTTACCGGTTTGTCGGCGGAAACGACTTATTATGTTCGTGTGAAGTTGATTAACGAAAAGGGTACGGTTTATCAGACGGAGTATCATGCCGGTGGTGTGAATGAAAGCGAAACTTTTGTGACTGGTACCGCAAAACCGCGCCCTCCGTCGCTTGCGGTTCATAATATTACTGGTGGTTCTGCGCGTCTTGGGGGTGTGGTCGCGCCGGATGGTTCTGAAACTGTGTGGAAGTTTGAAGTGGCTGTGCCTGAGAATGGTGTGTGTCCGGTTTCTGGCTGGTCGGTGGTTGCGGGTGGTGAAGGTAGGATTACGCAGGCTCAGGCGGAAGCTACATCCTATTTTTCTGGTGTGCCTATTGGTGTGAGTTTGACGGGGTTGAGCAGGTCGACTGAATATTGTGTTCGTTTGTCGGCTGAAAATCGTGTTCCTGGTGTGGTTGTGAGTGGTGCTTTGTCTTTTGAAACTGAGGGTCCGCCTGCTGTTAGTACGTTTGTGGTGCACCGTTTGGTTGGGGAATCGGTGGTGTTGTTGGGCTCGGTCGATCCTAAAAGTGTTCCGAGCTCTGAGGAACAGTCGATCGTTGTGGGTGGTGCTACGGGCGGATCGTTCACGTTGACTTTTGAGGGTCATACTACTGTGCCGATAGCGTATGATGCGCCGGCTACCGGGTCTGGTGGTGTGCAGAATGGTGTGCGGGAAGCGCTTGGTGCGCAGGAAGCGTTGCGGGGTCTGCCTGGGGAACCGCCTGTGGAGGTTGAGGGCGTGGACGGTGGTCCTTATACTGTTGTTTTTGGTGGTGTGGATGCTGGTAGTGCGCAACCGTTGATTGAAGCTGATGGTGAAGGGTTGACTCCGGCTGCTCCGGTGAGCAGTGTGGTCGTGTCCACGGTCCAGCGGGGCGGTGAATCTTATAATACTAGTTACTGGTTCCAGTATGTATCGGATACTGGTTATGGGGAACATGGTTGGTCCGGTGCTGAAGAAACATCGCATGAAGTAATTGGTTTTGGTGATGTGCCGCAGGCGGTGGGTGTTGGGGTTAGTGGTTTGCAGCAGGGCGAAGGGTATCATTTTAGGTTGGTAGCGGAAAGCACTCTTTCGAGTGGTACGCCTGTGTTTGGTGATGGTCGGGAGTTGCGTGTGCCCGTGGCGCCGTCTGTAGGCGGGAGTAGTGTTTGTCCGAATCAGGCGTTTCGTACGGGATTGTCTGGGAGTCTTCCTGATTGTCGTGCGTATGAGCAGGTGACTCCTGTTGAAAAGGGTTCTGCGCAGGAACCGTTTCACTATCGTGGTGGTATCAATTCCGCGGTGCTTGCCGGTGAAGATGGTGAACATGCCGTGCTTGAAGCACCAGAGGTTAATTATGGGTCATCGGCGGATTCCGGACAGAGTCCTTACCTGTTTACGAGAGGTGAAAATGGTTGGTCCATGACGGCTGGGGCGCCACAACCAGAAACGGGTGTTTATAGTATCGATCCGCAGGTTTATAGTGCCGATCTGACGCAGCTGGCGTTTGAATCTGCGTATTCTCCCTCGCAATTGAGCGAATCCCCCGAAGTAGAATACGAGATAGGTCCGTTGGGAGGACCATATAAGAAGGTCGCGTCCGTCCCACGCCAGTACCTGAAAGAATCTAACGAAAGAGAGGAAAACAGTGGTTGGGTTGCGGGGAACGGTAAGTTCTCAAAGCTCGTTTTGGAGACCGGTGATCACGAACTGTTGAAATATGAAACGGGTACGAGCAGTGGGTCTGACCTGTATGAATACACTCAGGGTGGTGGTTTGCAGCAGTTGAACGTGACGGGGTCTGGGAGTGAAGCTGTGACGATCGGCTCGTGCGGCGCGATGGTCGTTCGTGGGGTGGAAGACCCTGAAGGTAAACATGTTGTCAGCAGTGCTTATAGCGTGTCAGAAGATGGTTCGTATGTGTTTTTCGAAGCGGTGTCCGGTAGGAATTGTTCTGAACCGCGAGATTTGTACATGCGCGTGGAAGGTACAAGGACAGTTGATATTGGTATCTACAAGTTTGTGGCGGCGAATGCGCAGGGGACGAGTCTGCTGTTGGCGAATAGTGGTGGTGAATTGGTTGGGTATGATACGGTGACGAAAGTGTTTGAAGTGGAGCCGGCGAGTGATGTGGCTGAAGAACGCGAATTGTTATTTCTTGGTATTCCTGTGCGGTTTGAACCGCGGGAAGGCGATGCGTTCGCGCATCCTTCATATACTTATTGGAATCCTCCCGGTAGTGGTGGTAACAATGGTGGACAGGCGTACCGTTATGACGGGGGAGAATATGTGGTTGTGTGTATTTCGTGTGTGTCTTCTTTTGATCCTGAACCGAAGCAGGATGCGTGGTTGGGTGATGTTGAGGGTTTGCCTGAGGTGAATGGTGGGTTGCCTGATTTTACGGCTGTGTCGGGTAATGGTGAATTTGCGTTCTTTACGACGATCTCAGAACTGGTCAAACAGGATGTGGATAAGGAAATCCCGGCCGAATACGATAACTTGTCGAATATTGGTGAATATATTAATGTTGGTGGTAATGCGTCTCCTTCGACGGATGTGTATGAGTGGCGTGCTGGTGGTGTGGGTGGTTGTGGTGTGGTTGAGGGTTGTTTGGCTTTGATTACTGATGGTCGTGGTGGGTATTTGAATTTGTTGTTGGGTGCGGCTGATGAAGGTCGGGACGTGTTTTTCTATACGCGTTCGTTGTTGTCGCCGTCTGATCATGGTATTGAAGGTAGTATTGGTGAAGGTAATATTTATGATGCGCGTATGGATGGTGGTTTTTCTGGTCCTGTGTCTGGTGGGGTGGAATGTGAAGGGGATGAGTGTTCTACTCCGCCGAGTCCGCCGGTAGATTCCACACCGTCGAGCTTCACCTTTACGGGTATGGGTAACACTGTTAACGAACGAGCCTCGGGTAAACCGGTGCAGAAGAAGTCGGTGAAGTGCAAGAAAGGGTATGGGAAGAACAAGAAGGGTAAGTGCGTAAAGGTAAAGAAGAAGAAGGGGAAGAAGGTTAAGGCGAAGAGTCAGGGGAAGGTTAAGGGTAGGGGGTCTGGGGTCGTGGGTCGTGGGGTTGTTGGTGGGGTGGGTGGTGTGCGATGAGGGTTGTGGTGGCTGTTGTGGTTTTGTCTTTTGTGTCTAGTGTTTCTGTGGTGGGTGTGTTTGGTGGGTTTAGTTGGAAGCGTTTTGTGCGTTCTTTCATGTCGGGTTTGTTGTTTGGGTGTTTTTTGTTTGGGTTCGTGTTGTCTGATAGTGCTGGTGCTAAGCCTAGTAGTACGTCTTTTGGTATTGAATCTGGTTCGTTTCATTTTGTGTCTGGTTCTGGTCAGGCTGGTGCGCATTCGGATTGGGTTTTGTCGTTTGATTTTGGTCATGAATCTGATGGTGCGACGTTTAATGATGTTCGTTCTATCGTGAATGAATTTCCGGCTGGTTTTGATGCTAGTGATACTGCTGTGCCGTCGTGTACGGAGGCTCAGTTGCTAGCGAAGAATCCGTTGGGTCCGGAAGGTTATTTGCCTGATTGTCCCGTTGCGAGTCAGGTGGGACAGATCACGAGCGAAGTTTTTATCGCGAAAAACACTCCGGATTTGGTTACGTTCCCGGTGTATAATATGGAAGTCGATAATTATGGTACGACTGCTGAGGTTGGTTATAATGCTGTCGGGTTGTTCACGTTGATCTCGCAAGCGGTGGTGCGTTCTACGGATGAGGGTTTGACGGCTGTTACGTCTAACGTTCCGAAGGTTGGTGAAGCTCATGACATTACGGTAACGTTGTGGGGTGTTCCCGCGGCCGCTGAACATGATGTGCAACGCGGTGAGGTGTGCGGTACCGATGGTGAACGTCCCCCGTTGTGTCATAACGAACTTGGTGGTCCCCAGGAAGCTCGTATCCCTGTCAAGCCGTTCCTGTCGAACCCGACGAGTTGCACTGGACCTTTCACCGCGACCGTCCGTGCCGAGTCATGGGAGGAACCATTGCAATCACAAGCAGAATGGCCGAATGCGAGTACTGAAACGGCTCCTGTGACTGGGTGTGATCGCGTGCCTTTCGAACCGTCGATCGAAGTGAAGCCGGGTACCGTTTCTGCGGAAACACCGACGGGACTGGACGTATCGTTGATTGTTCCGCAATCGTGGGAAAACCCGTTTACGATCTCGACATCGAACTTGCGTGATACTACTGTTGCGCTACCGGAAGGAATGACCGCGAACCCGTCGTTGGCTGCGGGTTTGGGGGCGTGCACACCAGAACAGTACGCTTCGGAAACGTTCTCTTCACCGCCGGGCGCGGGTTGTCCTGAAGAATCGAAGATCGGATCGATAGAAATAGAAACTCCGGTACTAGCCGAAAAGATTCAGGGTGCCGTGTATATAGCTACTCCTTACGATAACGTGCCGGCTTTTGGGGATGCGCAGCATCCGGGAGGATCGTTGCTGGCGTTGTATGTGGTCGCGAAGGATCCCCCGCGCGGTATCATGATCAAAGTCGCGGGTAAGATCGTACCGAACCTGGTGACGGGTCAGCTCGTAACGACGTTTGAAAACACTCCGCAGCAACCGTTCTCTAAGTTCACGCTCAAATTCCGTCCTGGTGCCACCGCACCATTGGTCAGTCCACCAGAGTGCGGTACTTATACGACGCAGGGGTCGTTGACGCCGTGGTCTGGGGAAGAACACGGGGAACAGATCTCACCGTCACAGCCGGTGTCCTCTTCGTTTCAGATTACTGAAGGGGTGCACGGAGGAGCTTGTCCCTCTGGTGGTGTGTTGCCGTTCAAACCCGCGGTCGTGTCGGGTACCGAGAATAATGCGGGCGGTTCCTACAGTCCGTTCTATCTAAGGTTGACTCGCGAAGACGGTGAACAAGAACTCGTCAAATTCTCGACCACGCTACCACCGGGACTAACAGGGAACCTGACGGGCATCCCGTTCTGTCCAAATATTGATATCGAAGCGGCAAAGCAGGCAACGGGTGCTCAGGAGGAGGCTGAACCTTCGTGTCCTGCGTCTAGTGAAATTGGGCGCACGATCGTTGAAGCGGGCGTCGGGACCGTGTTGGCGCAGACTCCGGGGAAGGTGTATTTGGCGGGTCCGTATAACGGTGCGCCACTGTCGATAGTATCGATCACGAGCGCGAAGGTAGGCCCGTTCGATCTGGGAACAGTGGTGATTCGTTTCGCGCTGAACGTCAATCCGTTGACCGCACAGGTCGAAATCAGTGGGACACAGTCCGATCCGATACCACACATTATTGACGGTATCGTGGTGCACGTTCGTAACATTCATGTTTATGTGGAACGCCCCAAGTTCATTCTGAATCCCACGAACTGCGCACCACAATCGATCAAGCTCGCGGTCACCGGTTCAGGATCGAACTATGCTGTTCCCGCAGACCAGGACACTGTGAGTACGACCAGTCCTTTCCAAGCGGCGGACTGTGCGAGCCTCACTTTCAAACCGTCGCTAAAGGCCACGACCTCAGGGAAAACCAGTAGAGCGCACGGTGCGAGCCTGACCGTGAAGCTGACCTATCCCAACAAGCCGCAAGGAACACAAGCTAACATCGCGAAGGTCAAGGTAGACCTACCAAAGCAACTACCGTCACGACTAACAACACTACAAAAGGCGTGTGTCGACCGCACGTTCAACGCTAACCCCGCACTATGCCCCAAAGCATCGATCGTTGGATACGCAAAAGCGATAACACCAATACTGCCCGTCCCCCTCGAAGGACCAGCATATTTCGTCAGTCACGGCGGCGCGAAGTTCCCCGAACTCATCATCGTCCTACAAGGCTACAACATCACGATAGACCTCCACGGCGAAACATTCATCAACAAACAAGGAATCACCAGCAGCACATTCAACACCGTCCCAGACCAACCAGTCACCAGTTTCGAACTCACACTACCCCAAGGACCAGACAGCGCACTAGCAGCAAACGGAAACCTCTGCACCACAAAACTAACAATGCCAACAGCCTACACCGCACAAAACAACACAGAAACACACACAACCACCACCATACACCCAACAAACTGCCCAACACCCAAACACAAAACACACACCACACACAAAAAACACACGAAAAAATAGAACGCTCTATCCAGACTACCGTGCCCCCACACACACAAAACACAAGAACAAACAGTAGACGGAAGATACGCTGGATCGGTGTGTGGGTGTGAGCTGTCGTGCGACGATCGTCCTCGCACTCGTTCTGTCCACACTGGGTCTGGTCGCGTGCGGTGGTAGTCGACCCGCGAACCCGGCTAGTGGCGTTGTCTCGGTAGCGCCCGTAACAACCGGTGGTGCGATAACGGTACCGGGTAGGCCCGCCGGGAACGCTCCGCGGCCGGTTTCGGGGTCTGCGGCCGGAGCGGTCTCGAGTCGTGGTGCGACTGGTTTTCGTGTCCCCAGAGGCGATAACAGTATCCCAGACTTCGGGCAGGAAGCAAATGCTACTCAGCGAAGGCTTGCCCTCAACCAGCTCACAGCATTCATGCGCGCACGCGCAAAAGGCGAATGGTCGAAAGCCTGCGATTATCTGGCGAGCCCGACACGCCAACAGCTGGAATCGTTCGCCAAGGGCTCTGGGGGTACGCCCAATGGGTGTGGGCTGGCCTTCGCCGCTCTCATGAGCGGTCACGAAGCCGAACGTGTCGATACGCTCACAAACGGTGTCGCAGCATTGCGGATCAAGGAAAAGACCGCGTTCGCTCTCTTCTATGGGCCAAACGCCGAAAAGTACGTGATACCGATGCAAAACGAAGACGGAGCATGGAAGATGACCCAGATCTCCCCGCTGCACTACCCCCTGGGAACCCCCACAACCGTACCGTAGGCCTTGCGCCTTACGGCAATGACCGGGGAGTCAGAAACATTTCGTGGAAGAGTGGGAAACAGGGCTGGATCTGTGTTCGTGTTTGTGCCACGATTGTGGGTACCGTGGGTTGAGTGGTTGTTTGGCCTGCGGTGTGTTGTATATAGGGGTTGGACTGTCGCGCTCTCTGACCATGGACGAGTGCTCGGCCCGACCTGATCCAAGGCCTCGGAAGGGGCTCAACCGGGTCTCGTACGAGGGAAAGGTTATATCGAGTTATGAAACGTTTTCGCTTTGCAGGTGTGGGGATGGCGGTGTTGGCGGTGCTCGCGTTGAGTGCTATGGCGCTGGCGTCGACCGCTTCCGCTACGACGTTCTTATTAGCTGAATTCTTAGAAAATAACGTAGGTATTCTTGAAACGATGTTAGTCGAAACGACCGGTGAACTGTTACTGGAAAATACAAAAGGGCCGATTGGAGCAGCAGCGGCCGTGTGTAGTGGCATCCTTGTTGGGGATATCGGTGTTAACGGTGCGGACGATGTCACGGAACTGTTAAATTTAGCCAAAGAACTTATCACCAACACAGCGTTAACTGAATTAGCGCTTTTATGTACGGATGAGACTGGTTGCGAATCCAGTAAAGTGTGGGCTGTAGGCATGCCTTGGTTATCATTGATGGAGTTATGGGAACAGGGTAGTGAAAGTGGTTTTGTGACTTTACTTACCTCGCAGTCTGGTGGTAATATCGGTTGGTATGTTGAATGTACGGTCCTTGGCATTAAAGGCTCGGAAGAATGCCTCACTGCTACGGCTGCGTCTTCAGCGACGAACGTGACTGGAGGCGTGGAAGGTACGTTCCTCGAGTCGTTCACGGAATTAATGGGACTCAAATTAGCGTTGTGTAGTGGTAATAAAGAAGAAACTGGTATTGTCCAGGGGTCGGGTGTGACGGTTACTTCGTTAGCTGGTCCTTTGACGGTTTCTGAATAGGTTGGTGTGTTGTTTAGTGTTTGTGTTGTGATGTTGTAGTTGTTTTGGTTGATGCTCGGGCGGGCGGTTGTTCGTCCGAGCATCAATATGGTTGGTGGTTGGTGTGTCCATGTGGTTTTGTTTTGGGGAGGGGTTTTGATGTTTTCTGTGGTGCGTCGGCGTGTGTCGTTTGTGCATGTTGTGTTGGTTGTTGTGTTGGTGTTTGTGATGAGTGGTGGAGCGTATGCGGCTAGTAAATTTTTGATTACGTCGACTAAGCAGATCAAGCCGAGTGTGCTTGCGCAGTTGAAGGGTAAGACTGGTAAGACCGGTCCTGCTGGCGCGCAGGGTCCTGCTGGTGGACAGGGTGCTGCTGGTGGACCGGGTCCTGTGGGTGGGCCGGGGTCTAAAGGCGAAAAGGGGGAAAAGGGCGAAAAGGGCGAAACTGGTGTTCAGGGGCCCAGTGGCACGACTGGTTATACTAAGGTTCTTCCTCCGAAGGAAACGGAGACGGGGGAGTGGGAGTTGTATCTTGAAGCTCCTGGTGCGACGAGCTCCCAGGTCGATGCGGTGAGTTTCAATATTCCGTTGGCGAAGGTTCCCGTTACTCATTATCTTCGAGAAAACGGTAAGGAACCGTATTTCGATGAAACTACCGGGAAAGAAGAACAGCGGGAACAGTCTGCGTGTCCTGGTAATGCGGCAACACCGAAGGCGCTGCCGGGCAACTTGTGTGTTTATGCGTCTTTCGAAGAAAATCTTCTACAAGAATTCGCTCCCACGAAAGATGTCTTTCCGCTGATATGCTCTCTCGCGGCACCGGGTGAGTATCAGGGAACGTGTCTTGGGGCTAGTGCTGCCGATAAGTATGGTTTTGGTATGCACGCGTTTTCTGCGGCTGCGGGTCCGATGAAGGCTGGTGGTACGTGGGCCGTGAGTGCCGCTGAAGAATAAGTCGCGTAGGTAAGGTTTGTTAATAATGTGTGTGGGAGACTCTTGGAGGGGATATGAGCAGTCTGTTTGATCGGTGATCCTCAGTGGTCGTAAGCGTGCTGTGGTTGGGTGGGCTGTTGTTCTCCCGTTGCTTGTGTCTGTGTGGTTGCTTGTGGTGGCCTCGCCGCCGGTGTTCGCGGCGGGGCCTGCTGCGTGGCCGGAACCGCCGGTAGTGTTGCACGTCCATTCTACGCGTGTCACGATCAAGATAACGTTGAGGAGTGAAACGCTTGCGACGAAGTGGAAGGCGGAATACGCTCCCATGGTCTGCGGGGGTCCGGAACCCACAGTATGGTCGCTCGCCAACGAAGGAGAAGAACCGGCTAAAACAGGTCAGACCGGCGAAGTGCTCATCGGGATGGCCGATCCGGGGCCTGGGGAAGTCACAGATGCACCTATCCAGTTGCGGTTACTGACGCCTGGTACGTGTTATGAGGCGCGTTTCGTGGCGACGAACGCTGATAACAGTGAGCCGGCTGTCGCGATCGTGCCGTTTAAGACGCTACCGATCGAACCACCAGAAATCCCTAAAGGCGGCACCGTTGAAGAATGGGGGTGGCATATTTTTGAACTGGGGGAAATAACCGATGTGAGTGCTGTGGCGTCGGCTAAGGTTGAGACTAATGGTGCTGAAACGGAATATGCGTTTGAATATGCGCTTGCGGAAAACGGTCATGCTCCGTCAGCAGAATCTATTCTGTGGAAACAGTTTAGTTCTGGTGCTACGGGCAAGGTAACGGTCGCTGAAGATTATAGGGATGTGACGGCGAGTGTTACCGGTTTGTCGGCGGAAACGACTTATTATGTTCGCGTGAAGATGAGTCATAAAGGTAGTAAACCGGTTTATCAGACCGAGTATCATGCTGGTGGCGTGAATGAAAGCGAAAGTTTTGTGACTGGTACTGCGAAACCGCGTGAACCGTCGCTCGCGGTTCATAATATTACTGGTGGTTCTGCGCGTCTTGGGGGTTTGGTCGCGCCGGATGGTTCTGAAACTGTGTGGAAGTTTGAAATGGCTGTGCCTGAGAATAGTGTGTGTCCGGTTTCTGGCTGGTCGGTGGTTGCGGGTGGTGAAGGTAGGATTACGCAGGCTCAGGCGGAAGCAACATCGTATTTTGCTGGTGTGCCTATTGGTGTGAGTTTGACGGGGTTGAGTAGGTCGACTGAATATTGTGTTCGTTTGTCGGCTGAAAATCGTGTTCCTGGTGTGGTTGTGAGTGGTGTTTTGTCTTTTGAAACTGAGGGTCCGCCTACTGTTAGTACGTTTGTGGTGCATCGTTTGGTTGGGGAATCGGTGGTGTTGTTGGGCTCGGTTGATCCTAAAACTGTTCCGAGCTCTGAGGAACAGTCGATCGTTGTGGGTGGTGCTACGGGTGGGTCGTTCACGTTGACTTTTGAGGGTCATACCACTGTGCCGATAGCGTATGATGCGCCGGCTATTGGGTCTGGTGGTGTGCAGAATGGTGTGCAGGAAGCGCTTGGTGTGCAGGAAGCGTTGCGGGGTCTGCCTGGGGAACCGCCTGTGGACGTGGAGGGAGTGGACGGTGGTCCTTATACTGTTGTTTTTGGTGGTGGGGATGCCGGTAGTGCGCAACCTTTGATCGAAGCTGATGGTGAAGGATTGACTCCGGCTGCTCCAGTGAGCAGTGTGGTGGTGTCCACAGTCCAGCAGGGCGGTGAATCTTATGATACTAGTTACTGGTTCCAGTATGTATCGGATACTGGTTATGGGGAACATGGTTGGTCCGGTGCTGAGGAAACATCGCATGAACCGATTGGTTTTGGTGATGTGCCGCAGGCGGTGGGTGTTGGGGTTAGTGGTTTGAAGCAGGGCGAAGGGTATCATTTTAGGTTGGTAGGGGAAAGCACTCTTGAGAGTGGTATTCCTGTGTTTGGTGATGGTCGGGAGTTGCGTGTGCCTGTGGCACCGTCTGTTGGGGGGAGTAGTGTTTGTCCGAATCAGGCGTTTCGTACGGGGGTGTCTGGGAGTCTTCCTGATTGTCGTGCGTATGAGCAGGTGACTCCTGTTGAAAAGGGTTCTGCGCAGGAACCGTTTCACTATCGTGGCGGTATCAATTCTGCGGTGCTCGCCGGTGAAGACGGTGAACATGCCGTGCTTGAAGCACCCGAGGTTAATTTTGGGTCATCGGCGGATTCCGGACAGAGTCCTTACCTGTTCACGCGAGGCGAAAATGGTTGGTCCATGACGGCTGGGGCGCCACAACCAGAAACAGGTGTTCATAGTATCGATCCGCAGGTCTATAGTGCCGATCTGACGCAGCTGGCGTTTGAATCTGCGTATTCCCCCTCGCAGTTGAGCGAATCCCCTGAAGTAGAATACGATGTAGGATCGCTGGGAGGACCATACAAGAAGGTCGCGTCGGTACCACGCCAGTACCTGAAAGAATCTAACGAAAGAGAGGAAAACAGTGGTTGGGTTGCCGGGAACGGTAAATTCTCAAAGCTCGTTTTGGAGACTGGCGATCATGAACTGTTGAAATATGAAACGGGTACGAGCAGTGGCTCTGACCTGTATGAATACACTCAGGGTGGCGGTTTGCGGCAGTTGAACGTGACGGGGTCTGGGGGTGAAGCTGTGACGATCGGCTCGTGCGGCGCGATGGTCGTTAGCGGGGAGGAAGACCCTGAAGGTAAACATGTTGCCAGCAGTCCTAATAGCGTGTCAGAAGATGGTTCGCGTGTGTTCTTTGAAGCGGTGTCCGGTAGGGATTGTTCTGCGCCGCGGGACCTGTACATGCGCTTGGAAAGTGTGGAAGGCATAAAGACAGTCGATATCGGTCTCTACAAGTTCGTGGCGGCGAATGCGCAGGGTACGAGTCTGCTGTTGGCGAATAGTGGTGGTGAACTGGTTGGGTATAATACGGTGGCGGGAACGTTTGAAGTGGAGCCGGCCAGTGATTTGGCTGAAGAACGTGAATTGTCGTTTCTTGGTATTCCTGTGCGGTATGAACCGCGTGAAGGCGATGCGTTCGCGCATCCTTCATACACTTATTGGAATCCCCCCGGTGGCGGTGGTAATAACGGTGGGCAGGCGTACCGTTATGATGGGGGAGAATATGTGGTTGAGTGTATTTCGTGTGCGTCTTCTTTTGATCCTGAACCGAAGCAGGACGCGTGGTTGGGCGATGTTGAGGGTTTGCCCGAGGTGAATGGTGGGTTGCCCGATTTTACGGCCGTGTCGGGTAATGGCGAGTTTGCGTTCTTTACGACGATCTCAGAACTGGTTAAACAGGATGTGGATAAGGAAATCCCTGCCGAATATGATAATGCGTTGAATGATGGTGAATATATTAATGTTGGTGGGGATACGTCTCCTTCGACTGATGTGTATGAGTGGCGTGCTGGTGGTGTGGGTGGTTGTGGTGTGGTTGAGGGTTGTTTGGCTTTGATTACTGATGGTCGTGGTGGGTATTTGAATTTGTTGTTGGGTGCAGCCGATGAAGGTCGGGACGTGTTTTTCTATACGCGTTCGTTGTTGTCGCCTTTGGATCATGGTATTGTAGGTAGTATTGGTGAAGGTAATATTTATGATGCGCGTGTGGATGGTGGTTTTCCTGGTCCTGTGTCTGGTGGGGTGGAATGCGAAGGGGATGAGTGCTCTACCCCGCCGAGCCCGCCGGTAGACTCCACCCCTTCGAGCTTCACGTTTACCGGTATGGGCAACACTGTCAACGAACGAGCACCGGCCAAAGTAATGACGAAGTCCGTGAAATGCAAGAAGGGGTATGAGAAGAACAAGAAGGGTAAGTGCGTAAAGAAGAAGAAGAAGGGGAAGAAGGCTAAGGCGAAGAGTCGAAGGAAGGTTAAGGGTAGGGGGTCTGGGGTCGAGGGTCGTGGGGTTGTTGGTGGGGTGGGTGGTGTGCGATGAGGTTTGTGGTGGCTGTTGTGGTCTTGTCTTTTGTGTCTAGTGTTTCTGTGGTGGGTGTGTTTGGTGGGTTTAGTTGGAAGCGTTTTGTGCGTTCTTTCGTGTCGGGTTTGTTGTTTGGGTGTTTTTTGTTTGGGTTCGTGTTGTCTGGTAGTGCTGGTGCTAAGCCTAGTAGCACGCCTTTTGGGGTTGAACCTGGCTCGTTTCATTTTGTGTCTGGTTCTGGTCAGGCTGGTGCTCATTCGGATTGGGTTTTGTCGTTTGATTTTGGTCATGAATCTGATGGTGCGACGTTTAATGATGTTCGTTCTATCGTGAATGAATTTCCGGCTGGTTTCGATGCTAGCGATACTGCTGTGCCGACGTGCACGGAGGCTCAGTTGCTGGCGAAGAATCCGTTGGGCCCGGAAGGTTATTTGCCTGATTGTCCCGTCGCGAGCCAGGTTGGACAGATCACGAGCGAAGTTTTTATCGCGAAAAACACTCCGGATTTGGTTACGTTCCCGGTGTATAATATGGAAGTCGATAATTACGGTACGACTGCTGAGGTTGGTTATAACGCTGTCGGGTTGTTCACGTTGATCTCACAAGCGGTGGTGCGTTCTACCGATGAGGGTTTGACGGCTGTTACGTCTAACGTTCCGAAGGTCGGTGAAGCTCATGACATTACGGTAACGTTGTGGGGTGTTCCCGCGGCCGCTGAACATGATGTGCAACGTGGTGAGGTGTGCGGTACCGACGGCGAACGTCCCCCGTTGTGTCATAACGAACTTGGTGGTCCCCAGGAAGCTCGTATCCCGGTCAAGCCGTTCTTGTCGAACCCGACGAGTTGCACTGGGCCCTTCACCGCGGTCGTACGCGCCGAGTCATGGGAGGAACCATTGCAATCACAGGCAGAATGGCCGAGTGCGAGTACTGAAACGGCTCCTGTGACTGGGTGTGATCGCGTGCCTTTCGAACCGTCGATCGAAGTGAAGCCGGGTACTGTCTCTGCGGAAACGTCGACGGGACTGGACGTGTCGTTGATTGTCCCGCAATCGTGGGAAAACCCGTTTACGATCTCAACATCGAACTTGCGTGATACTACTGTTGCGCTACCGGAAGGAATGACCGCGAACCCGTCGTTGGCTGCCGGTCTTGGGGCGTGCACACCAGAACAGTACGCTTCGGAAACGTTCTCTTCACCACCGGGCGCGGGGTGTCCTGAAGAATCGAAGATCGGATCGATAGAAATAGAAACTCCGGTATTGGCCGAAAATATCCAGGGTGCTGTGTATATAGCTACTCCTTACGATAACGTGCCGTCTTTCGGGGACGCGCAGCATCCGGGAGGATCGTTGCTGGCGTTGTATGTGGTCGCGAAGGATCCCCCGCGCGGTATCATGATAAAAGTCGCGGGTAAGATCGTACCGAACCTGGTGACGGGTCAGCTCGTCACGACGTTCGAAAACACTCCGCAGCAACCGTTCTCTAAGTTCACGCTCAAATTCCGTCCTGGTGCCACCGCACCATTGGTCAGTCCACCAGAGTGCGGTACCTATACCACACAGGGGTCGTTGACGCCGTGGTCTGGGGAAGAACACGGGGAACAGGTCTCACCGCCACAGCCAGTGTCCTCTTCGTTTCAGATCACTGAAGGGGTGCATGAAGGAGCCTGTCCCTCTGGTGGTGTGCTGCCGTTCAAACCCGCGGTCGTGTCTGGTACCGAGAATAATGCGGGCGGCTCCTACAGTCCGTTCTATCTACGGTTGACCCGCGAAGACGGCGAACAAGAACTCGTCAAATTCTCGACCACGCTACCACCAGGACTGACAGGGAACCTGACGGGCATCCCGTTCTGTCCAAATACCGATATCGAAGCGGCGAAGCAGGCCACGGGTGCTCAGGAGGAGGCTGAACCTTCGTGTCCTGCGTCTAGTGAAATTGGGCGCACGATCGTAGAAGCAGGCGTAGGGACCGTGTTGGCACAGACTCCGGGGAAGGTGTATTTGGCGGGTCCGTATAACGGTGCGCCACTGTCGATAGTATCGATCACGAGCGCGAAGGTAGGCCCGTTCGATCTAGGAACAGTGGTGATTCGCTTCGCGCTGAACGTCAACCCGTTGACCGCACAAGTCGAAATCAGTGGGACACAGTCCGATCCGATACCGCACATTATTGACGGTATCGTGGTGCACGTCCGTAATATTCATGTTTACGTGGAACGCCCCAAGTTCATTCTGAATCCCACGAACTGCGCACCACAATCGATCAAGCTCGCAGTTACAGGCTCAGGATCGAACTATGCTGTTCCCGCAGACCAGGACACGGTTAGCACGACTAGTCCTTTCCAA
Source organism: uncultured Solirubrobacterales bacterium (assembly GCA_963715765.1). Lineage (GTDB taxonomy): Bacteria > Actinomycetota > Thermoleophilia > Solirubrobacterales > Solirubrobacteraceae > Palsa-744. Next base: position 376,653 of record OY970270.1, on the reverse strand, counting down.
GCAGCGGACTGTGCGAGCCTCACCTTCAAACCGTCGCTAAAGGCTACGACCTCAGGGAAAACGAGTAGAGCGCACGGTGCGAGCCTGACCGTCAAGCTGACCTATCCCAACAAGCCGCAAGGAACGCAAGCGAACATCGCGAAGGTCAAGGTAGACCTGCCGAAGCAACTGCCGTCACGACTAACAACACTACAAAAGGCGTGCGTAGACCGCACGTTCAATGCTAACCCCGCGCTATGCCCCAAAGCATCGATCGTTGGATACGCAAAAGCGATAACACCAATACTGCCCGTCCCCCTCGAAGGACCAGCATATTTCGTCAGTCACGGCGGCGCGAAGTTCCCCGAACTGATCATCGTCCTACAAGGCTACAACATCACGATAGACCTCCACGGCGAAACATTCATCAACAAACAAGGAATCACCAGCAGCACATTCAACACCGTCCCAGACCAACCAGTCACCAGTTTCGAACTCACACTACCCCAAGGACCAGACAGCGCACTAGCAGCAAACGGAAACCTCTGCACCACAAAACTAACAATGCCAACAGCCTACACCGCACAAAACAACACAGAAACACACACAACCACCACCATACACCCAACAAACTGTCCAACACCCAAACACAAAACACACACCACACACAAAAAACACAAGAAAAAACAGTAGATGGGTCTGTCCGCGCGCAAACCATGCGCTGATGGCGGCACCGGCTTTTGATGTCTGAGGTGTTGCTCTGGTGCATCGGGGCAGGAGTCGAGCGGAGCGAGGCGAACATACCCGTGTGGTTGATGCGGCGCTTAAGGCGCTCATAGAAGAAGTCACCGCGAAGAGGCCGCGGACGGTCCTGGACCACGTTCTTAAGCACGGATACATCACGACTGCCGAGCTGAAGGACACCTACGGCTACAACCACCCACCGCGCGCGGCGCGCGATGTGCGTGAGCAGGGCGTCCCCCTGGAAACCTTCCATGTCACAGGACCTGATGGACGGAGCATCGCTGCCTATCGCCTCGGGGAGGCAGAGGCGGCGACGGCCGGGCGCGTCGGCGGGCGCCGCGCGTTCCCCAAGGCTTTCAAGGATGCTCTCGTGGCGAAGGAAGGCGAACGGTGCGCTATCTGCGGCTGGCACTTCCCCTCGCGGGCGCTCCAGATAGACCATCGCGTGCCGTATGAGGTTGCGGGAGAGACAGCGGGCCTAGACGATCTAGACGCCTACATGCTCGTCTGCGGGTCGGACAACCGTGCCAAGAGCTGGAGCTGCGAGCACTGCCAGAACTGGACGACGATTAAAGATCCCAATCTATGTCGCGGCTGCATGTGGGCAAGCCCAGACGATTACTCCCACATCGCGCTGGAACAGCGGCGGTCGCTCGTGATCAGCTGGCAGACAGACGATGTGGCGCGCTATGACGAGTTGGCAGCCGAGGCGGAGGCGGCTGGGATGAGCCCGGCCGACTATGCGCGCGATGTCCTAAAGCGGAGCATTAAGCGGCGCTCGTAAGCAGCGACGGCTGTACATAGCGGTTCGTAGCACGAGCGAGCCGCGGTGAGAGGTAGAGGGACTCAATCGTGGTCGTTGCCCGCCCGCTGAGCGTGGCCTGCGACGATCGCCCAGCATCAAGTTCAAGCTGCTCGGCGTCCAGGTGGGCCGGGAGCGGTTCGCCATAGGTCTTTTCGCCGTGCCTTCCGTCGTAGCTCAAGATCCAAGGCACGTTTCTGGCATTCAGCTTCGCAAGGAACGCGATCAGGCGCTCGCGCCGGAGCCATTCGTGGTATCGCTTGTCCGTGCCAACAGACGTGCCCTCCCAGGGCGGGTCGAGATAAACGAGATCTCGGGAGGTCGCGGTGGCGGTGGTCTCTTCAAAATCGCCCACCAAGATCTCGCTCCGTCCGCGCAAGAGCTCGGATGCGCCTTGTATCTCGCGACGCATCTTGCGCGGGTTCATCCCGCGCCGACGATGGTCGGCCGACTGGTTGAATGCTCCCTGCTTGTTGAAGCGAGGCGCGTTCTTGACGCACCGAGCGAGCAAGTAGAGCAGCTTGATTGGGTCTCGATTCTGGTTGAAGGCTTCCCGCACTTGCATGAAGTGCTGGCGGCCATCGTCCGGTTGGGCTGTCCAGAGCGTCTCGTATTCCGATGCCGTCCCGATCGGATCGTCAACAAGGCGGCGCCATAGCTCCACGAGCGGGACCAGCGAGTCGCCCATCACGTACTCGTCGGCGAGTCCTGAATAGCTAGCGGCGAGCGTGATTGCTGAAGAGCCGGCAAACGGCTCATAGAGACGGGCAAAGCGCATCCCTGAGACGGTCGCGAGGATCCGGGGTGCGAGGACGCGCTTACTGCCCTGATACGGGATTGGATGCGGTGGTCGCACGGCAAACCACTCTATAAGGTGCTTGGGACGGCTTACTTGTTGGCGCCGCTAGCAGCCTCCTCCGGCACGACAGTCCGGCACCGCCTCAGCCGAGGAGGGCAGTTTGACCAGCCCCATCCGACAAGAAGGGGGGCAATTCTCAACCGGCCTTGACAGACGGATACCTTCAGTCAAAAACATTTTCGAGCAGTGTGGAAACACTGCTGGATTCGGCTGTGGGTTTGTGCGAGCATCGGCTGAGCTGTGGATCGAGTGGTTTGTTGGTCTATGGCGTGTATATAGGGTTGGACTGTCGCGCTCTCTGACCGATGGGCGAGTGCTCGGCCCAGCCGTCCCAAGCCTCGGAGGGGGCTCAACCGGGTCTCGTACGAGGGAAAGGTTATATCGAGTTATGAAACGTTTTCGTTTTGCAGGTGTGGGAGTAACGGTGCTGGCGGTGCTCGCGTTGAGCGCAATGGCGCTAGCGTCGACCGCTTCCGCTACGACGTTCTTATTAGCTGAATTCTTAGAAAACATGGTAGGTATTACTGAAACGATGTTAGTCGAAACAACCGGCGAATGGTTACTGGAAAATGCAAAAGGGCCGGTTGGGAAAGTGGCTATGGTGTGTAGCGAGATTCTCGTTGGGGATGTCGGTCCTAATGGTGCAGAGGATTTCACGGAAGTGTTAAATTTATCCAAAGAACTTATCGCAAACACAGCGTTAAGTGAATTAGCACTTTTATGTACGGACGAGACTAGTTGCGAATCCAGTAAAATGTGGGCTGTGGGTCTGCCGTGGTTATCTTTGCTGGAGTTATGGGAACAGGGTAGTGAAAGTGGGTTTGTGACCTTACTTACCTCGCAGTCTGGTGGTAATATTGGTTGGTATATTGAATGTACGGTTCTCGGCGTGAAAGGCTCGGAAGAATGCACCACTGCCGCGGGTGCGCCCTCGGCGACGAACGTGACTGGAGGCGTGGAACAGACATTCTCCGAGGCGCTCACGGAATTAATGGGACTCAAATTAACGCTGTGTAGCGGTAATAAAGAAGAAACTGGTATTGTCGAAGGGAAAGGTGTGACGGTGACTTCGTTAGCTGGTCCTCTAACGGTTTCTGAATGAGGACGTTGCTGGCAGTGCTAATGTCGTGATATAGGATACGCGTGGCGTCTGGTGGGTTATGGCCTGGTCCGGGCGCCACGTGTCATCGTCCTGTCGTGGGCCGTTACTGGGCCGATGGACGCCGCTGCGCACGCTTGGTCCTCGCTGTGACCGGTCTGACTTTGACGGGGGTGGCCCGACCCCGTGAGTTCGGTCCGCTGCGTGTGAGAGTTCTACCGGTCCTGCAGAATGGGCTAGAGGAGGACACTCATGAAGAGGCGACGACATACACCGGAGCAGATTGTTCGCAAGCTACGGGAGGCCGACAGGATGCTCGCCGAGGGGATCGAGGTTCCCGAGGTCGCCAAGGCGTTGGAGGTCTCAGAGCCGACGTATCACCGGTGGCGTGCGCAATATGGCGGGATGAAGGTCGACGACGCCAAGCGTTTGAAGGAGCTCGAGCGCGAGAACACGACGCTGAAGCAGATCGTGGCCGACAAGGAGTTGGAGAACGTGGCGTTGCGGGAGATAGCGAAGGGAAACTTCTGAGCCCGTCGCGCCGCAGAGCCGCGGTCCTGATGCTCCAGGACCGTCTAGGGCTCTCGGAGCGTCGGGCGTGCCAGATCACCGGTCAGCACCGCTCAACCCAACGCCACGAACCCCGCCGTGCCTTCGATGACGGCGCGTTGCGCGGTCGCCTTCGGGAGCTCTCCAGGGAACGTCCAAGATGGGGTTACCGACGTGCTCATGCCACGCTCCGCGGCGAAGGCTGGGAGATCAACCGCAAGCGCGTGCAGCGCCTATGGCGCGAGGAGGGCCTGCGCGTGCCTCAGAGGCGCAGAAAGCGCCGCCGCTTGGGCGAGTCCACCGTTCCTGCCTCTCGGCTCTCCGCGCAAAGGCCTGACCACGTGTGGGCGCTTGACTACCAGTTCGATCAGACCGCCGACGGGCGGATCCTAAAGCTCTTGCACGTCGTCGACGAGTTCACCCGCGAGGCGCTGGTCATCGAGTGTCGCCGACGGATCGACGCGGACGCAACCGTCGCCGTCCTCGATCGACTCATCGCCGCTCGTGGCCGTGCACCCGAGCACATTCGCTGTGACAACGGTCCCGAGTTCACCGCCAACGCGCTCAGGGACTGGTGTCGCTTCCAACGCGCCGGCAGCAGCTACATCGAGCCGGGCTCACCCTGGCAGAACGCCTACGTCGAGTCCTTCGGCTCCCGGATCCGCGACGAGCTGCTCGGCGTCGAGCTGTTCTCCTGTCTCACCGAGGCACAAGTCATGATCGAGGACTGGCGCGAGGACTACAACCACCACCGACCTCATTCCTCGCTCGGTATGACAGCCCCCGCCCGTTTCGCACAAGCATGGAGAACACGACAGAACACACTCGTTGCCAGCGCTACGCTGACACCCAACACCCACCACCAACTCTCACAAACGGTGGACCAATGAACGGGGTCCGGTCAGGGCGGCTGCTGTGGGTGGATGTGCATGGCATCCCCGATATATTCCGATAAGTCCGACTATCAAAAGAGTTCGGAATGGGAAACACGTCTGGATCCGTGCTCCAGTGTGTGCAAGGATCGGTCTTGCCGCAGATTAGTGGTCGCTCAGTCTGCAGTGTGGTTTGCGGCGTATACGGGTTGGACTGTCGCGCTCTCTGACCGATGGACGAGTGCTCGGCCCAGCCGTCCCAAACCTCGGAGGGGGCTCAACCGGGTCTCGTACGAGGGAAAGGTTATCGAATTATGAAACGTTTCCGTTTTGCAGGTGTGGGAGTCGCGGTGCTGGTGGTGCTCGCGTTGAGCGCAATGGCGCTAGCGTCGACCGCTTCCGCTACGACGTTCTTATTAGCTGAATTTTTAGAAAACAGCATAGGTATCACTGAAACGATGTTAGTCGAAACGACCGGCGAACTATTAATGGAAAATACAAAAGGACCGGTTGGCAAAGCAGCGATGGTGTGTAGCGAGATCCTTATTGGGGATATCGGTCCGGACGGCGCGGAGGATATCACGGAAGTGTTAAATTTAGCCAAAGAACTTATCGACAAAACATCGTTAAGTGAATTGGCGCTTTTATGTACGGACGAGACGGGTTGCGAATCCAGTAAGATGTGGGTTGTGGGCTTGCCGTGGTTATCTTTGTTGGAGTTATGGGAACAAGGTAGTGAAAGTGGCTTTGTGACTTTAATTACCTCGCAGTCTGGTGGTAATATCGGTTGGTATATTGAATGTACAGTCCTTGGCATAAAAGGAGCGGAAGAATGTACTATTGCCACGGGTGCGTCCTCGGCGACGAACGTGACTGGAGGCGTGGAAGATTCATTCTCCCTGGCGTTCATGGAATTAATGGGACTCAAATTAATGGTGTGTAGTGGTAATAAAGAAGAAACTGGTATTATCGAAGGGACTGGTGTGACAGTGACTTCGTTAGCTGGTCCTCTAACGGTTTCTGAATGAGGGTGTTGTTAGCCGTATTTATGTCGTGATGTAGGATATAACGTGGCGTCCGGTGGGCTATGGCCTGGTCCGGACGCCATGTAATCTCGTCCTGTCGCGGGTCATGACCGTGCCGACGGACGTCGCCGTGCGCGTTTGGTCCTCGCTACGACCGGTCTGACCCTGACCGGCGGTTACTGTGCGAGGATAGGCATGGCATCCCCGATATATTCCGGTAAGTTCGACTATCAAAAGAGTTCGGAATGGGAAACACGTCTGGATTCGTGCTCCAGTGTGTGCAAGGATCGGTCTTGCCGTAGATTGGCGGCAGCTCAGTCTGCGGTGTGGTTTGCGGCGTATAAGGGTTGGACTGTCGCGCTCTCTGACCGATGGGCGAGTGCTCGGCCTAGCCGTTCCAAGCCTCGGAGGGGGCTCAACCGGGTCTCGTACGAGGGAAAGGTTATCGAATTATGAAACGCTTTCGTTTTGCGGGTGTGGGAGTCGCGGTGCTGGCAGTGCTCGCTGTGAGCGCGATGGCGCTAGCGTCGACCGCTTCTGCTACCACGTTCTTATTAGCTGAATTCTTAGAAAACGGCATAGGTATTACTGAAACGATGTTAGTCGAAACAACCGGCGAATGGTTACTGGAAAATGAAAAAGGGCCGGTCGGAAAAGCGGCGATTGCGTGTAGCGGTATCCTTGTTGGGGATATCGGTCCGGACGGTGCGGAGGATATCACGGAACTTTTAAATTTATCCAAAGAACTTATCACCAACACAGTGTTATCTGAATTAGCATTTTTATGTACGGACGAGACTAGTTGCGAATCCAGTAAAATGTGGGCTGTGGGTATGCCGTGGTTATCTTTGCTGGAGTTATGGGAACAGGGTAGTGAAAGTGGGTTTGTGACCTTACTTACCTCGCAGTCTGGCGGTAATACCGGTTGGTATATTGAATGTACGGTCCTTGGCATAAAAGGGTCAGAAGAATGTATCATTGCCACGCGTGCGTCCTCATCAACAAACGTGACTGGAGGCGTGGAAGGTACGTTCTCCGATGCGTTCACGGAATTAATGGGACTCAAATTAGCGCTGTGTAGTGGTAATAAAGAAGAAACTGGTGTTGTCCAGGGGTCTGGCGTGACGGTGACTTCGTTAGCTGGTCCCCTAACGGTTTCTGAATGAGGTGGTTACTGGTAGTGCTTATGTCGTGATATAGGATACGCGTGGCGTCCGGTGGGCAATGCCCCGATCTGGACGCCACGCGTCATCGTCCTATCGCAGGTCATCACTGTGCCGACGGGCGTCGGCTTATGTCATGTATCCGCCGAACAGCGCGTCGATCTTCCACGTGTGGCCTTCGCGTTCGAGCACGATCTCGCTTTCGGGCGTCGTTTTGAAGGCGAGCACCGCCAACCCGAGATTCCCTTTCACATGCACCGCGGTCACGGTCATTGTGGCCACGTTCTCGCTGAGCAGCTGCTGGTGCTGTTGTGCGAGCAGCAGCGATATCGTCGCCGCGCACGTGTGGTTCTCGCCTTGGCCGGTCTGACCCTGGCCGGTGGCGAGCCCGCCGGCGAGGTTTGCGGTGAGCAGCGCGCACGCCGCTGCCCCGTTGCCCGCGGCGGACGCCGCGTAGTAGCGCTTGACGAGGCTTGTCACAGCGCGTGCCACGGCGGGACTTGCTCTGGGCCCGTAGCTGGCCAGCAGCGCTAGATCGTCGTTTGCGGGGCTTCCGTGATATTGCCTGGTGTCGTCGAAGTCTTCGTCGCCGTCGTTCTTTGAGTAGCCGCCGGGCTGGGCGGTGCTCACCGTAGCGCGATGGGCGCGCGGCGTGGTCGACTGCGTGGGCTGGCTGGCTCCGCACGCGATCGCGGTTAGGCTGAGCAGCACTGTGGCCGGCAGTGCGAGCGATCGTCTCATCTTTCGTTATTCCAGGATCGTGTCGAGCATGTTGAGAACCCGCCAGGTGCCGTTGACGCGGTGCAGTTCGAGCTTGCGCACTTCAGGTATCGTCGGGAGTTCGAGGATTGCCAATCCTTTGTCTCCCTGCACCCGTATCTCGGGGATCCTGAGGGTTGCGTTCTCGGCGCTCAGCAGCGCGTGGCGGTTGGTGAAGAGCTTTGACATCACGACCGCACACGTCCTGCCGCTGACCGCTGGCGATTCGCCATATTTCTCCACCACCGTTTCGGCGATGATCGGGTCCAGCAATGCGCATGCCTTGGCGCCGTTCTCGGCTGTCGCCGCGGCGTAGTAGCCTCTGACGAGCGCCAGCGCTTCGCGCAGTTCCGCGGGGTCGGCGGCGTGGCCGAAGTCCAGGTAGTGCGCGTCGTCGTCGTTGTGGTCGGTGTCGTTGTCGCGATCGAGCTTGTCGTGGGGGAAATAGGCGGTCACCGACGCGCTGCCCGCGGCGGTTGAGCTCGCGTCTTTGCTCGAGCCGCACGCGATCGGCGTCAGACCGAGCGCGAGGGCCACGAGTATTCCGATCCAGGGTCTCATTTGTGAGCAGGGGCTTTGTGGGCGGCCTCGCCCGGAGGGACCCACGTGTCCGATCAACCTGTCTGCGCGCAGTGCTTGAAGCCGTCGTGGCGGGCCATGCTCGCCATCTGCCTGTGCACGCTCTCAGCCGTCTGGATCAGCGGCCCAGAAGTAGAGGCGTAGCTGCTTGTCTGTGCGTCGCTGGCAATCCGGTTGACGTATGTGCTGTAGAGGTGAGCGGCGTTGATGATCCGAGCCCAGTCGCTCGCCAGCGAAGCGGGAGGCACGAGCTTGTCGAGTTCGTTGGACTCGATGCTGTTGTAGATCGCGACCTGTGGGAGGACGCGCTTGAAATCGGCTTCGCTCTTGACCGAGATCGTCGAGATCTTCGTGTTCGTGCGTGCACAGATCGCGTCGCCCTTGGCGATCAGCGTCGTGACGGTCAGGGGTTTGCCGGTCGCCACCTTGACCGTCGTCGCCGTGACTGTCGGTGGCGCTGCGGTGGTGGTGGCGGTGGTGGCAGTGGTGGCGGCCGTGGTGGTCGCGTCGGCGACCGACGCGGTCGACCCCGTTTTCGAGGATCCGCCACAACCGGCTACCGCGAGTGCGCTGACGGCAATTCCCAGTGTCATGAGCTGTATGTGTAACACGTCACTCCCTCCCAATGGTTGGTTTGATTCTGATTATAACCTCGACCGCTCGCAATGACACGGGCGTGGCGGTGGGGCACGAACGCGATCGCGCTCTTGCGCGCTCGCTCGGAGCGTCGTTCGACCGGTCTCAGGTTCACCTCGCTCACGACGGTGCGGATCACCTGCTTCATCAACAGTTGCGCGTAGCTTGCGGCCAGGCAGCGTCGCACGCCTCCGCCGAAGGGGATCCACGTGTAGGTGCCCGCCGGGCGCTCCAGAAAGCGCTCGGGTCTGTAGCGCAGCGGCTCGGGATACACATCCGTCCGGCGGTGCACCAGGTGCACGCACGGCGCTACGGTGCTCCCGGCGGGAATCGCGTATCCCCCGAGCTGCATCGGCTCCAGCAGCTTGCGCACGACGATCGGCGCGGCCGGGCACAGGCGCATCGTCTCCTTGACGACCGCGTCAAGATATGAGTCGTCCTCGCCGGCGTCGAGCTCCGCGCGCAGCCGCGCGTACTTCTCAGGGTGTCGCAGGATCCGCTCAAACGCCCAGGAGAGAAGGCTCGAAGTGGGCCCATCGGTGAGCAGCGTTACGAGTTCGTCACGCAGATCCTGCTCTGTCATCGGCGAGCCGTCCTCATAGCGCGCCTCGGCCAGCATCGCCGCGATATCCGTGCCATCGGTGCACTCGGGCGCAAGCCGGCGGTGGCGCACCTGCTCGAGCACCGACTGCTCCACCGGTCCCATCATCACCCGGTAGTCGCGGTTGCCGGCAAAGCGCGACGGGCCGGCCGCGGCCAGCAGCGTGAGCCTATGGGGATCGTTCATCCAGTTGGTCAGCTTTCGCAACCGCAGGCGCAGCAGCGCCAGCCGGTCGGTTTCCACGGCTCCGAACACGACCCGCATGATCGCCTCGAGCGTTATCTCCTGCATGCGTGGCCACAGCTCGAACGGCTCCCCGGTCGGCCACGTGGCCACCTCGCGCCGCGTTACATCGGCCATCATCTCGCTGTAGCCCATCATGCGCTCACCGTGAAACGGCGGCAGCATCAGCTTGCGCCGGCGCACGTGCTCGGGCTCCTCCAGCAGCATCACCGAGCGCGGACCGAGCAGAGGACCGAGGATCGAGTTGGCAACGCCGACGCCGAGCACGGCGTGATCGGCGGTGAACACGCGCTTGACATCCTCGGGATCGGCCAGGATCACCCACGTGCCGGAGTGGCGCACGCGGATGGTGAAGATGTCACCGAAATGTTTCTGACTGCGCTCCAGAAATGGCAGCGGGCGTCGCGCCCATGCCACCGCCTGCAGCGTGCTCGGCATCCTCGGACCCGGTGGAAGCTCTTCACCAATGGTACGACGAGTCAGAAGATATGGTACTGTCGCGCTACCCATCATCTCATCGGACGCAGCCCGTTGGAGGCTGAGAGTTATGGTTTGGGTGGGTACAGCGCACCAGTACCTTAAGCGGTGAAAGGACCGGACTTAAAATCCGGTGATCCGGGTTCGAGCCCCGGCTGGTGCATCGGCTCGAAGTGAGTGCCATCACGGTTTCTCCCCGACGCGCTCGACAGAGTTCACCGGGGCCGCGATCAGCTCGTCCTCCATCCTGCAGGTCGCCTCGATCAAGAGCTCGAACAGCGCGGCGGTGAAATCCGCCGGCAGGTCGACCTCGGCGCCGCGTGCCAGATAGCGCTCGCGTACCTCGATCACGCGCTCGGGTTGCATCATCGGGATATCGTGCTCGCGCTTGTGGTGAGCCACGTTGCGGCACACCTCAAAGCGCTCGCCCAGCAGCCGCGCTATCTCCCCGTCGAGGAAGTCCAATCTGCGACGGAAGGGCTCCAGACCGCCTGCGCCCTCCTGGGTGCTGGCACTCATAGGTCCTCCTCCATCAAGAGCCCCGCGGCGAACGCGTGGCTGCAGTTAGCCAGTGCCTCCAGTGCGTAGCCGCCCTCCTGCACCACGCACACAGGCAGCCCTCGGACCGCGAGCTCTTCGCCGATCTCCATGAAGATCACCTGTGAGAAATCCCATGAGCCGTGCGGGTCGCTTGCCACGATGTCATAGCCGAGCGACAGCACGAGCGCCTGCGCGGATTGGCTGGTCAGCTCGTCGATGACTTCGCACATCGCGTCGAGGTAGGGATCGGCCTTCGGCGGGTTTGCGAACTCCACGAACACCTCGCGCTCTCCCGGCTGCACCCGGCGCCATGGGACCTCGGCCAACGTCGAGGCGTGCAGCGAGCCCAGGCTGATCTCCTCGAAGGGTGCCACGATCGCCGAGGTGCCGGTCGGAAAGTGAAAGTCGACGTCGAGGATCGCGACGTGCTCGAAGCCGCCCTCGCACAGCGTGTAGGCGGCCGCGGCGGCCGTGTTCAGATAGCAGTAGCCCCCAAGCCACGCCGGTCCGGCGTGATGGCCGGGCGGGCGACACAGCGCATAGGTGAACTGCGCGCCGTCGAGGATCCGTTGAGCCGCGCTCACCGCCGTGCGCACACCCTCAAACGCGGTCTGAATGACACCCGCCCACACGGGGCTGTCGGCGGGCAGGCCGGGCGGTGCCCACTCGGGCATCATCGTCGGCTCCTGCCAGTCCACCTGGCGCAGCGCCTCCAGATAATCGGGCTCGTGCAGGGCGCCCAGGACCCGCTCGACGTCCTCGCGGGAGGCGTCTGCGACGGTTGCGTGCACGTCTTCGTGGCGCGTCAGCCCCTCGCGCAGCTCGGCCGTGCGGCGCTCGTCGTCGCGGCCCTCCATCCTGCGGCCGTGACGGTCCAGGATGAAGGGAGCGCCGGCGTCATCGGCGGTGCTCGCCGGCTGCTCGACCATCAACAGCTCGCTCACAGGAGCCTCCGCATGCGCGTGCCGATCGTGGCGAAGCCGTTGTTCAGGTAGAACGCTTCGGTGGCTCCGAGGTGGGGGAAGCGCTCGCTTGGCAGGCCCACCTCCAGGCGCGTGACGCCCTGCGCGCGCGCGATCTCAAACAGGGCCACGACCAGGTCGCCGCCGATCGTCATGCCGCGGAAGGCCGGGTGTACCCACAGCTCCTGGATCAGCCCGTAGCGTCCGGGAACACGGATCGCCAGCTGCCAGCTCACCCCGAGCACTCCCACGATTTCGTTGAGGTTTTCCGCCACCAGCAGCACGCCCGCACCGCTGTCGTCGATCAGTGCGCGCGCCGCTTGCTCGAGCGCGTCTGTGGCAGCGGGCTTGCCGCCGAGCTCTTCGAGCAGCTCGCTGACGCCCACCACGACCGCCGGCACGTCGGCGTGTGTGGCCTCGCGGATCTCCCAGCTCACGGCCCACTGCTCCTCGGGGTCGGAATCGATCGGGGTGATGTCATTCACGAGGCCCTCCCCGCGAATTGTGGCTCGAGCTCCACCGTCCACGCCTCGGGTGAGCCGCTGCCCGTCACCGCGCGGGCGATCGCGGCCATCGGCGCGCGCGCCTTCAGCAGGATCTCCTCGAACTCCTCCTGCGGGTCGGACTGCATCACGATCGCGCCACCCGCGCCGATCGTGATTTTATTGGCGCCCCCGCCGGGTGGGCCGGGCCTTATCACGATCGTGCGGATCACGATGCTGAGGTCCACCACCCCGTCCACGCCGAAATAGCCGATCGCCCCCGAGTACACGCCGCGGGCCTCGCGCTCGATGTCGTCGATGATCTCCATCGTGCGCAGCTTCGGGGCGCCGGTCATCGACCCTCCGGGGAAGCACACGCGCACGCAGTCCGCTGGTGTGCGTCCGGCGTCGAGCACGCCCACGACGTTGGAGATCATCTGGTGGACGGTTGCGTAGCGCTCGATCACCATCAGCTCGGGCACGCGCACGCTGTCCACCTCGCACACGCGCCCGAGGTCATTGCGCAGCAGGTCCACGATCATCAGATGCTCGGCGAACGTCTTTTCGTCCTCCGCGAGCTCCTTGCGCGTGGCCTCATCCTGCTCGGGGTCGGCCGAGCGCGGCGCGGTCCCCTTGATCGGTCGTGCCATCACGCGACGGTCGCGGTCGACAGAGAGGAAGCGCTCGGGCGAGGAGCTCACGATCGTCGTCTCGCCGAGCTTCAGGTACGCGGCAAACGGCGCGGGATTGGAGCGTCGCAGCCCTCGATACAGCTCCCACGGGTCCGGCGCGGCGTCGGTGTGGATCTGGTCGGTGAGACACACCTCATAGGACTCGCCGGCCGCCAGCGCGCTCTGGCAGCGAGCGATGTCAGCGAGGTACTGCTCGCGCCCGCGCCCCGGGCGAAAGCTCACGGGTGTGCTTGGGGGATCCTCGTGCGTGCTCGGTGCTGTCATGTCGAGCGGCGGTGCGGCGAGCGCATCGTGCACTGCCCGCTCTGCTCGATCGAGCCAAAGCTCTGCGTCTGTGTCCTGTCCGCCGCTGAGCGCCAGCAGGTGAGTCACGTGGCTTGCGTGGTCGATGGCGATCACGCGGTTGGCGAACATCAGCACGGCGTCGGGCATGTCGGAGCTGTGCGTGTTGGTGGCGCCGCAGTCGCCCTTGCACTCGTAGCCGAGATAGCCGAGGAAGCCTCCGATCAGCCCGCGGGCGGGGGTGTTCGGGGACTCGAGCCCGCGCTCTACCAGTTCGCGGTCGAGCACCTGGAAGATCGACCCATTCTCCTTAAAAATCCCACTGGCGTCGTGGCGTGTGACGATCCCTCCTTGCACGTCGTATTCGAGCACCGCATGTTCGGGGCCGCTGGTCGTGCCGAGGTAGGAGACCTGCGCGAGTGCGCTCGGCGCGCCGCCGCTGTCAAGCCAGAACGCGTGCTCGGCCTCGGCGAAGAGCGCTTCGAAGAGCAGCTCGGCGGGCGCCTCGCCATCGAACGTGCGCACCTGCAGGTTCACCGACGCCTCGCCGCTGTGGCGCTTGCGACAGCGCCGCGGTGGCACGCTTGGACGGTTCAGGCGCCGCCCGCGGGGCCGCTTGTGCTCGGCTGCAAGCGCGTAAAAGTTCTCGACGAGTTTGTGACCCTCCTCGGTGGAGATCGACTCGGGGTGAAACTGCACGCCCCACATCGGGCGTGTGGCGTGTTCGATGCCCATCACCACGCCCTCGTCGGTCCACGCGATCTCGCGGCCCTCATCGCCAAGCGAGCCGGCCACCGCGAGCGAGTGATAGCGCACCACGTTGAAGCCCTGCGGGATGCCATCGAACAGGCCCTCGCCGGTGTGATGCACCTTGCTGAGGCGTCCGTGCATCACCGTCGGCGCGTAGGTCACGGTCGCTTTCAGAACGTGCCCGAGGCCCTGGTGGCCAAGGCACACGCCCAGCACCGGAACCTCGGCCGAGCGCAGGATGTCCGCGCACACGCCGAAGTCGTGCCAGCGCTCGGGGCGACCGGGACCGGGGGAGAGCACGATCGCGTCGAAGTCCCAGCGCGACAGCGCCTTCCAGGAGACCATGTCGTTCTGCACGACGATCGGCTCCTCGCCGCTGACGGCCGCCAGCAGGTGGAACACGTTGTAGGTGTAGGAGTCGTAGTTGTCGACGAGCAGCGTGCTCATACCCACAGCCCTCCAATCCGGGCCTCCCAAGGGAGGCCCGAGCCGATGTGAGTCTGGGTTGCGACTCCACTCCGGATCTCCCAACCAAGGCTCGGGCCGATGTGAGTCTTGGGGAGCGTCATCTTCCCGCCTCCAGTCCCAGGCCCCGTGCGCCGCGGTCGAGCAGTGTGTGCACGACACGCTCGACGTGGCTCGAGCGCGGCTGCTCCATGTACCACCATGCCAGGTGGCGCAGATACAGCGCCAGTGGGGTCACGTCGTAGCGCTCCACCGCCAGGCGCAGGTGGCGGCGGTAGATCTCCGACTGTACGACCGCGCAGCGATAATCCGGGTCTTCCGCGGGCCTGTGGCCGGGAGCCGTCGCCGACGTGCCGTGACGCGCCCGCGCGCACACGAGATCCCACCCCAGGCTCTCGCGCTCGGCCAGCAGCTTGTCCGTGTCGAATTCCAGCCGCGGCGTCACCGGGTAGGGCAGAAACCAGCCGAGCGCCACCTGCGCCGGGATCTGTTCGGGGGAGGGGTGGGCGCGGCGCACCTCGCGAGCCTGCGGATCGGAGTCGATCCGCGTCTCGACCCACTCAATCAAATCGTCGATCAGCAGGCCGCCCTCCTCGCTGGAGCTCACAGCGCGCTTTTGCTGGGCGACCATCCCGTGGAAGATGTCGTGGGTGGGGTGGATGCCGCGGCCCGCGACACCGTTGGCGCTCCCGTTCTCCCTGCCCCCCTCTCCTCTACTGGGGTCCCCGGCAGGGGGACCGGGGGTCTCGGGGTCCTCCCCGCTGAGCTCGATCATCAGCTTGCGTATGCAGGTCGAGTGCGCGACCCACTCGGTGCCGCAGATCTGTAGCGTCGTCACGCCCTCCAGGTCGGGTGCGCCCATCCAATAGGACACCGCGCGCATGTGCTGGGTCGTCTGCCCGTCGGCGCGCACGAGTGGCATTTCCTCGAGATGCTCCACGCCCGTGTCGTAGACCACCACGCCGTCGACGCGCCGCTGGAGCTTGCCTTCGCGCAGTCCCCGCTCGGTCAGATCGGCGCCGTCGTCGAGGAAGTCCGACTCGAAGAACACGCGGTCAAACGCCACGCCCAGGCGCGCGAGCGTCTTGCGCTGGCCTGCGATCACCCACGCGCGCGTCTTGAACCACAGCTCCAGCGCCTCGCTCTCGCCCTGCATCACGCGTTTGAGCAGCTCGTCGGCGGCGTCGTTCTGCATTCTGAGCTCGCGCGTCAGCGAGTCCTCGCGCTCGTCGATTCCCTCCTCGCTGAAACCGCCGGCCGCTACGTAGTCGGCGTAGCACAGTCCGACGAAGTGATCGCTCTTCTGGTCGCCGTCTGGCCACGCGGAGGCGTGGTGGCCGCTGCGGATGATGCCCGCCATCGCCTCGCCCATGCTGCGCCCGGCGTCTGAGATGATCGAGCGTCGCTCGACCGCGCCACCGCCCTGTTCCAGCGCGGCCGCCAGCGAGTTGCCGAGCGCGAGGTTGCGCAGATGCCCGACGTGCAGCGCCTTGGTCGCGTTGGCGTCCCAGAACTGCACGGCGAAGCGCTCGCCTCGCGCCAGGTCCACGAGCTCGGCTTCGGCGCCCCCGCCGGCCTCGAGCGCCGCGCCGGTCGTCTCGATCCACGTGTCGGTGAGGCGTAGCTCCACGCCGTCCTCGGTGGCTGTGAGCGTGTCCACCCACGGCTCGTCCTCGATCCGCTGCAGCATCTGCAGCGAGCGGGGGTCGCTGCGCCAATCGGGTGTTCGCGGCACGAGCTTGATGTCGAAGCGCCCGTTGGGGATCCGCGGCGCACGCGCCGCCCATGGCGCACGCGCGCCATCCCGCTCGTCTACTTCCTCGAAATAGTCAAAAAGGTTGGTTGTCATGAGCAAGCGAAGAAGTTGAACCCAGCATATCGAAACGAGTGCCCTAGTGAGACACATAGATCAACACATAGATCATCGCCAAGAACCTACTTTTCACTGTGAGGATCGGGCATCCAGAGTGAGAAACAGTTCTGTGAATTTGCTTGCTTTACAGAGTTTGACGTGATAGAGAAGCAGCTGGCCCCTCCAGGCTGACCGGCGTCGGGATGACTCTCTGACCTGAACAAGATGACGCATCCCGGCGCCGGTCTACATGACCACCCCAGCGAGAAAGAGTCAAGGATGGCTCCAGGCGGTTGACGCTTCTACCAGGATCTCGGACGGAGCCTCCCCAAACGGCCCTGGTATGCGTCATCCATTCGAACTATTCATTGAGATGAGAGGATTTCAGTGGCGAGAGTCGATCTACCTATAGTCTTACGCCGTGCGTGAGATACGCCTTTACGATTCGCTGAGCGGCCAGCTCGTGCCCGTCAGCGCGGGAGACGCCATCAGAGTCGAGGTACGCACCTCGCCGACAGTCTCCGATGGCTCCGTCGACGTGGAGTCCACGCGTCCGCTCGTGCTGTTCAGCTTTCTGGAGCGCTTCCTGCAGCGCGAAGGCTTCGGCACGAAGTTCCTGTTCGACTCGCCGTCGGGCAAGGACACGATGTACGAGCTGAGCGAGGACCCCGAGCCGCTCAGCGCTCCGGACTCGCCCGAGGCGCCCGACACGGAGATGAGCCTGCTGGAGGTGCCGCGCTCAGACGTCGAGCGCTGGGTCAACGTGTGCTTCGGGGGCGGGCGCGAGGGCGGGGAATGGCAGCACCTGCCGCGCGGTGAGCGGATCACGATCGGCGAGGCGCTCAAAGAGTTCGGCCATCCCGCGGTTGCCATGTATCTGCTCGGCACCCACTACTCGCTGCCGCTTGGCGATGCGTTCACGGGTCTCGTGACCGGCTCGCACCATGCCGAGCGCCTGCGCGACGTGATCGGCACGCTCGCCCCCGACCAGCCGAGCCCGCCCGACATGCACCACCACGTGGAAGCCTTTCGCGACGCGCTCGCTGATGACCTCGACACCCCGCTTGCGTTCGTGGTGCTGTTCGAATGGGTGCTGGAGGCCGAGCGTCGCGGCGGTGGGGTCGGCGACGGCGATTTGCGCGTCATGCTCGAGGTGCTCGAGCTCGAGGACCTTGCCACACCGGTGAAGGCGTCGGGTTCCTAGCGGGCTCTCACGGTGAGCGTGAAGCGCGTGAGGTCCTCTTCGCTGTGGGCCACTCGCCGGGCACGCACCACCGGGGACGGGACGCGGATCCCGTAGCAGGGTGACAGCCAGCCACTCTCGACCGTCAGTGCCACTCCCTCGGCTTCGATCTCCAGTTGTGCGGCGTCGAACGTGGCCAATGCGCTCGAGGCCTGCGCTCGCACCTCGGCGGGCGCGAGCGGAAAGCTCCACAGCAGCTCCTGCCCGATTGCGCCCAGCACCGTGTCGGTGATCTGAACGACGCCCGACTCCGCGTCGAAGCGCAGCTCGCGGCGGTGGCGAACCGCGCGCTCGAGCTCGCGAAAGCCGCAGTGCTCGCCTTCGAAAGTCGCCCGCGGCCCGTCTGCCTGGAAGCGCAGGCAGCGCGCGCACGTTTCCTCGGCGAGCGCAAACAGATAGTCCTCGCGCAGCCGGTTCTGCTCGGCGGCGCCGACGCTCAGCGTGCTGTGTGCGCCCGTCGAGCGGAACTCGTTGCGTGCCTGGGCATCGGCCGTGTACAGATAGGAGCCGGGGTCGAGGATCAGTGGTTGCTCGCCGAATGCCAGCTCGAAGGACAGCTGGTCGTTGTGCGCGTGGGCGCCGATCCCGCCGAGCCCGACGTCGCCACAGCGAACGATCGCCCACAGCTCGCCATGGCGCATCACATACCAGCCCCCGTCGGGGTAGGCCGCGTGGCCGTGG
The DNA here is from genome assembly GCA_963715765.1 of uncultured Solirubrobacterales bacterium. GTDB lineage: Bacteria > Actinomycetota > Thermoleophilia > Solirubrobacterales > Solirubrobacteraceae > Palsa-744. The sequence continues at coordinate 358,317 of OY970270.1, read as the reverse complement.
CCGTGGCCGTGGCCGTGGTGGTGGTCATGGTCGTGGCTTTGGCCGTGGTCATGGGTGCCGTTGTCACGGGACCAGTCGGCCTGCGCGTGGAGGTGCCCGTGATCGCGCGGGTCGGCTCCGTAGTCATTCAGTGGTAGGAAGCGACCGTCGTCGGCGTCGCCGATCTGCGGAGCCAGGCCGTCTGGCCGGGTGTAGTCGCAGACGAACTCGAGCATCCGCTCCAGCCGCTCGCGGTAGTCGCCGGAAAGCGTTCCCGGGCAGAGCGCGTCGGCAGCCTGAGTGCCACATAGGAACAGCTCGCAGACGAGTCGGTGATAGGGGATCGATGCCTCGTGATCGCAGCCGTCCGGGCGCACCTGATGGGCCATCTCGCGTTCGAGCTGCTCAGTTGCCCAATCTGCCCACGCGCGACCCTCCTCGCCCGCGGAGAACGGGGCGCAGGCGACGAGCAAGCCGACCACATCGGAGAGATAGTGGTTGCCGCGAACCTCGCCCCACTCCAGGTGGCCGCGGATGAAACGGCAGTGCGCCAGCAGGCTGGCCAGGGCAGGCGCCATCCAGTCGGCCTGGGCCGCCGCCGGCATCGCCATGCACAGCGCGGCCGTCCAGTTGGCCGCTCGGATGGCGACGTCCATCGTGCACGACCAGCACACGCCGAGCTCGACCGGATTGGCGGCGATAAACGAGCTCAGCTGAGCGCCCAGCTCATCCAGGAAACGCGGGTCCCCGTTGAGGCGATGGGCAGCCGACAGCAACGGCAGGTGCTGGCAGCGCGAGAGCTCCCATGGCACCTTGATGTCCGAGCCGTTCCCCAGCACGGTCGGCACCCTCGAGATGTGCGCATTCGCCCAGCGGCGCCCGGACTTGAAGTCCAGTTGCCAGTCGATGTTCGGGCCGAGATCGGTGGGTCCTGAGCCCAGTAGATCGAAGCGGTGAGCGAGTATCTGCTCGGCGCGCTTGAGCAAGCACGTGCGAGCGTAGGCATCGAGCTCGTCGAGCTCTCGCTCCCAGGCGGCGACGGTGGGTAGGGCCGCCAGCGCGCGCTCGCGCAGCGCACTCTGAGGGTCGGCGCCCGCCAGCGCACGCGTGAGCTCGCGCGGACTGACACGGAGTGGCCGCACGCGTAGCCGAGCACCGCGGAGTGTCCCGCGGACTCCCGAGCACAGGTGGGCAATCGCCGTGGCTGTAGCGCTGCGTGGCCCCAGGCGTCGCCATGCGGCCAGTCCCTCGCGCGGGCCCCTCACGCCACCCAATGATCGTGCCATGCGCTCACGTTGTAGAGGTTCCACAGCTGAAAGCTCCAATCGGCCCGTCCGCTACGGTGCGCACCCCACAGCTCGTCAACGCGCTCATAGTCGAGCAGACCTCGCTCGGCCAGCGAGGAGCCGCGGATCTCCTGCTGGGCGCGCCTGCCCAGATCGCCGCGGAACCACTCCGCCACGGGAGCGCCAAAGCCCTGCTTGGCTCTATAGACGATGTCGGTGGGCAGCAGCCCGTCCATGGTGCGCTTGAGCAGCCACTTGCCGACGCCGTCGCGTACCTTCATCTCCATGGGCAGGGCGAGCGCGAACTCGACCAGCTCACGATCCAGGAAGGGGACGCGCGCCTCGACGGAGGTCGCCATCGTCATCTTGTCCACGCGCATGAGCAGCAGCTCGGCGAGCCGCTGCTTGAGCTCCAGATAAGTCATCTTCTGGAGCAGGTCGGCGTGTGGAGAATCGCGTTCGGCCTCATCCCACAGGCGTTGCACCATGCGATAGGCGTCGGGACGGTTGCCGTTGTCGGCGAGGATCTGACGCTTGAGCTCGCCGCTGTAGCAGATCGCCCCACCCCAGAAGGGCAGACGCCCCGCTGCGGCATCGGCTACGTACTGAGCGTGGAGGATGCCGCGACCGCTGCGCCGTGCGAGCTCGAGCGCCGTGCCCGCGACGAGGTTGCGCAGGAGCGCCGGAGCACGTTGGAATGGCTCCCAGTAGCGCCGGCGGCGGGTAACCGCATCGAGGTAGCTCTGGTAGCCGTGAAATAGCTCGTCCGAGCCCTCGCCCACCTGGACGACGATCGTTCCGGAGTCGCGGGCCAGCTTCGAAACGTAGTACAGCGGCACGCACACCCAGTCCGCGATCGGCTCGTCCTGGTGATACACCATCTCCGGCAGGAACGACACGAGATCTTCGGCATCGATCAGCACCTCATGGTGGTCAGTTTTGAACAGTCGTGCGATCTCGCGTGCGTACTCCAGCTCGTTGTAGCGCTCGTGCTCACGGAACGCGACCGAGAAAGTTCTCACAGGCTCTGACATGAGCTCGGACATGAGCGCCACGTTGGTCGAGCTGTCCACTCCTCCGGAGAGAAAGACGCCGAAGGGCACATCGCTCATCATGCGCTTGGCGATCGAGGCGCGCAGCAGCTCGAGCAGCCGCTCTCCGAGCTCCTCCTCCCCGCAACCCGCGAGCTCTGCGGTTGCCTGCGAGGACATCGGTGTCCAGTAGATGTCGCCACGCATGTTTCCAGCTTCGTCCACCGTGATCCGCTCGGCGGGTAATAGCTTGTTGACGCCGGCGAACATGGTGGACGGCCCAGGGGTGCACACGAACGTGAGGTAATCGTGAAACGCGGCGACATCGAGGTCGGGGGTGATCGCCGGATGGCGCAGCAGTGCCTTGATCTCCGAGGCGAACGCCAGACCCGCGGGGGTCCTCGTCCAGTACAGCGGCTTCTTTCCCAATCGATCGCGGGCCAGGAATAGCTCGCGGCGGCGCGCGTCCCAAACGGCGATCGCAAACATCCCGTCGAGTCGCTCCACGCAGCGCTCGCCCTCATCCTCGTAGAGGTGGACGATCGTCTCGGTGTCGCAACGCGAGCGATAGCGGTGACCGCGGGCTTCGAGCTCGGAGCGCAATTCAAGGTGGTTGTAGATCTCTCCGTTGAAGGCCACCCACACGTTGCCGTCCTCGTTGCTCATCGGCTGGTGACCGGAGTGAGAAACATCCACGATCGAAAGACGTCGATGCCCGAGGGCCGCGCGGCCCTCGGGCGAGATCCACACACCCGCGTCATCGGGGCCACGATGCGTCATCGTGTCGCGCATGGCCCGAACCACCCGCTCGTCGCGGGCGAAGCTGTCGTTAAAGGCCAGGACTCCGCAGATACCGCACATGGCACGCCTGCCCGGGGCTTGGTCAATCGATCGGGCGGCGCCCGAACGGGAGCGTCATCATAGTCCGAATGCCGCAACATTTCCGTACTGAGGCACCACCGGTGGTCGAGCGCGAGCTGCGCCAAGACGTGGCGCTGATGATGGGTGCGAAGGTGTGCGTGCTGATCCTGGGCGCGGCCACGACCGTGATCGTGGTGCGTTCGCTTGGACCGGCCGGTCGTGGCTCGCTGGCGTCGGTCTATGCGCTGATGACACTGCTGGCGCAGCTTGGAACGTTCGGGATCGGCTCGGCAAATCCCTACTTTGTCGCGCGTGAGCCGCAAATACGGGCGCGCATCGCCGCTAACTCGCTGTGGCTGGCCGGCGTTGTCGGCCCAGTCATGGCGGCCGTTGGAATCCTCGTCAAGGTTGTGGCTCCGGGTGCGCTGGGGGACGTCAGCTGGCCCGAGTTGGCGGTTGGCATGTTCGCTGTGCCGATCATGCTCAGCTCGCTGTTCCTGCAGAGCATCCTGCTTGCCGATGGGCGCACCGTGCTCTACAACGGCGTCGAAGTGGGCACGGCGATGCTCACCGTTTTGCTGCTCAGCACGGTCCTGCCGCTCGCAGGCGCCGGAGTCCTGCTGGCGCTTTCGCTGATGGTTGGCCCTCAGGTGATTGCGCTTTTCATCTACATGTCCGCCATGCGCCACCATGGTCGCCTGCTGCGGCCGCTGGATCGCCCGCTGGTGCGACGCATGATCGGCTATGGAGCGCGTGCATATGTGGTCACGTTGATCTCATACATGCTGATCAGGATCGACCTGCTGCTTGTCAACGGCATCCAGGGAGCCAGGGCAGCGGGCCAGTATTCGATCGCCGTGGCACTCGCCGACGCCCTGTACTTGTTGCCAATGGCGGTATCGGTCAATCTGTTCGCGCGTGTGGCCAGAGGCTCCGGCGACCGTGAGATGAGCCTGAACGTATTTCATATCGTCGCGGTCGGATACCTGATCGTCTGCATTCTTGCCGCGCCGCTGGCCGGGCCCGTCATAACACTGATGTTCGGGCAGGCCTATCGTCCCTCGATCTCATTGTTCCTATGGCTGCTGCCCGGCGTGTACTGCCTTGGGCTGCTCACCGTGATCGCCTACCACTTCGCCGCCCACGGAATGCCCCGAGAGCTTGTCCTTGTGTGGGCCCCCGGCCTTGCCGTCAATCTTGCGATCGATATTGCGTTGCTTCCCGACCACGGCACCTACGTGGCCTCGATCGGCTCGACCGTTGCCTATGCGATCGTGCTCGTCCTGCACCTACGCCTGTTCGCAAGGCAGCTCGGGAGCTGGGCTCGCTTGCGCCCGACGGTGGCCGGCACGAGCTCGCTCATACGCGTTGCCCTGCGGCGCACCTAAATGCTCGGCCGCCTCGGCGCCTCACCGAGGCGTTCATCGCGATTCTCCGAGGCGAGAGGGAGCCAACACATCCCGCGTCGCTCGGGAGCTGATTGCCTCGATCGCCGCAAGCGCAACGCTCTGTGCGAGATACGCCGCCAGCAGGCCCGGAGCGAAGCGATCCTCCCCTCGGCATGCACCCAGCGCACGGCCGAGGAGGGCGGCATGACCCTTGTCGCCATGGCCCTTCTCGACTCTCCGTGAACCGCTGCCATCGAAGGATGTCAAGGATTGGAAATCGTCAAGAACCCAGGCACGGCCGCCGGCGAGCACTTCGATTCGCTCCTTCGGCAAGCTCGCCGGTCCCAGCGCCGAGTAGTGAATGCTCGCCACCGATCCGCTTTCATAGCTGACGGTGACGCTCGTGCTCTCCGCCGTGCGTACGTTCGTCTGCTGTCGCGCCGCGGCGCCGCTCACGCTCAGTGGCATTCCACAGAGCCAGTTGGCGTAATCGAAGAAGTGACAGCCCTCGCCCAGGACGCGACCGCCGCCCTGCTCGGGATCGTTGAGCCAGTGCTCGGAGGGCAGGGGAGCGTTGACGCGGATGACGACCTGCAGCGGCCCACCGATCTGTGCAAGCTCGGTGTGCAGCCGTTGAGAGAGGGGGGCCAGCGGCCGGTTGAAGCCGATAGCCAGTGACGCGGCGTCGCCGCCGCCCGCCTCCCAAACGTCATCGATCTGCTCACGGGTCAGGCCGAGCGGCTTCTCGAGGAATACAGCCTTGCCGCCGCGCAGCGCTGCCGCCGCGATCTCGGCGTGCGAGTCGTGTCGAGTGCCAATCAGCACCAGATCGACATTCGGGTGCTCGACCACGCGACGCCAGTCGGTGACAGCCTCCACCTCGCCGCCCGTGGTGCGGGCGACGTCGGTGGCCACATTTCCACGACGTGCGGCCACGGCCACAATCGGAGCGTACCCGTCCGCACGCAGGTTGGGCATGTGCATGCCACGCACGAACGAGCCGGGACCGACCACGCCGACGCGGACAACGCGCGAATTGCCGGATCGCACGGGAGATCCACCGGATCGCGTTGGGGCTCTGCCGGATCGGGTTGAGGCTCTGCCGGATCGCATCGGAGCCCCGCCGGATCGCATCGGAGCCCCGCCGGATCGCATCGGAGTCCCGCCGGATCGCGTTGAGGCTCTGGATTGCACTCGCACAGACTCGGTCGCTGTATGTCTGGGGGAGTCCGGATAGCGCAGCACCGCGGCAAGCGGCGGCGGCTGCGTTTGCAGCGCCGCGTATGCCTCGCACGCACGCTCGACGGGTAGCTCCAGCCCCACCAGTGGCTCCACGGCGAGGACTCGCGCGGCCAACAACCGCAGGAACTCCTCCATGTTGCGATTCTCAGTCCATCTCACGTAGGCGAGTGGGTAGTCGACGCCCGCATCCTCATAGATCGGGTCATAGCGTCCCGGACCGTATGAGGTTGAGATCAGAACATCCGCCTCACGCTGGTAGAGCTCTGCACGATCGAACCCCAGCCCGACGTCTCCCACCGGTACGACGCGCCCCTTGCGACGAACCATCGCCACAGCGTCGTTGACGATCGTGTTCGATGTGGCGGCAGCGGTGACGATCGCCGTGTCGGCGCCGGTCCCGCCGGTCCACCCGCGCACGCGCGCGAGCGCCTGCTCGGGGGCGAGCGCCTGCTCTGCTCCGAACTGGAGGGCGAGCTCGCGGCGCGAGGAGTCTGGCTCCACACCCAGCACCACACATCCGGCGGCTCGCAGTATCTGAACGGTGAGCAGGCCCAGCAGTCCCAGGCCCACGACCACAACGCGCTCGCCGAGCGAGGCTTCGGCACGGCGTACGCCCTGCATCGCGATCGCGCCGAGCGTAGTGAACGCCGCCTCGTGTAGCTCCACGCCCTCCGGCACCGGGGCGACAAGATTGCCCGGAACCGACACAACCTCCGCATGGTTGGCGCGACCGGCGCCCGCGCACGCGACCGCTTGGCCCACCGAGAAGTCACCGAGCCCGCCGGTGTCGAGTACCACTCCGGCCGAGGCGTAGCCAAGCACCGTGTCATCAGAGATGGCGTTGCGCACCAGCCCGACCGTCTCGCGGATGCCGTGCTCGCGCGCGTGGCGCAGGGTGAGCAGCACCAGGTCGGGGTTGCGCACCGCTCGCATGGGTAGCGATCCGCCGCCACCAGAGATGGCCGCACGCTCGGTTCCGCTGGAGATCACCGACGCCGCGTTGGCCACGAGCACGCGTCCGGGATGCGGCGATGGCGCCGGCACTTCGGCGACCAGCGGCTGGCCGCCCCGCAGCACGACCTGCTTCATCGGGAATCGAGGGATGGAAGCGCAAACATGTCGACCAGAGAGATTAGAGCTCTTGGGATTCATTGAGGCTTTGGAAAATGTGGATGCCCTCCTATGATCCACATCCGCATGGGAGCTCGGCGGAAGATCCTATCCGTGGTCGGCACGCGGCCCAATTTCATGAAGATAGCCCCGATCGTTGGCGCGCTTCGACAGCGCGGGGAGGAGTTCGAGCACGTGCTCGTGCACACAGGTCAGCACTACGACGCGGGAATGTCGGAGATATTCCTGCAGGAGCTCGGCGTGGGCGAACCGGATCATCGCCTGGACGTCGGGTCCGGGACGCACGCGCGACAGACCGCCCTGGTAATGGAGCGCATGGAGCCGGTGCTCCTCGCGGAGTGCCCCGATGTAGTGCTGGTTCCCGGCGATGTCAACTCGACGCTGGCCGCTGCGCTGGTTGCCGTCAAGCTCGGCCTGCCCGTCGCGCACGTCGAGGCCGGGCTGCGCTCTTTCGACCGCACCATGCCGGAGGAGATCAACCGTGTTATCACGGACGCGGTCTCTGAGATGCTCTTCACACACTCGCCCGAGGCTCGAACGCATCTGCTTGCCGAGGGTCGAGAGGAGCGGCTTATCCACCATGTGGGAAACACGATGATCGACACGCTTGTGGCGATGCGCGAGCGAATCGATGCACTGGATGCGCCGGGTCGCTATGGCATTCCAGCTGGCGAGTACCTGGTCGTCACTCTGCATCGCCCCGCATTGGTGGATGGGTCGTTACTGCGCGTCGCAGCCGAAGCGCTTCGCACCATTGCTGTCCAGATGCCCGTCGTCTTTCCCGTGCATCCGCGCACCCGAGCGAGGCTGACCGTAGAGGATCCGACCTTTGGGAACGCTCCCGGCCTTATGATTCTCGATCCCATTGGCTATCTGGAGTTTCTTGCCCTGGTTGCCGGGGCTGCGGGGGTCTTGACAGATTCCGGCGGAATACAGGAGGAGACCACTTTCCTGGGTGTGCCCTGCCTGACCCTGCGGGAGAACACCGAGCGGCCGATCACCGAGAGCATGGGCACGAACATGCTTCTCGGTCTGGCTCCCGAGCGCATTCGACAGGCACCTGAGCTTCTCGCCCAAGTGCGCGAGCGCCCGCATCGGGTGCCCCCGCTATGGGATGGTCGTGCGGCGGAGCGGATCGTGGACGTTCTCGCGGGTCAAGGCCCTTAGAGATATCGCCGGGTTCAGCGGCCGCGCGCGACGTCGAGGTTCAGTTGCCGCGCGCGACGTCGAGGTTCAGCGGTCGCGGGCGACGTCGAGGTTCAGCGGCCGCGTGCGACGTCGAGGTTCAGCGGCCGCGTGCGACGTCCTCAAGCAGCGTCGCCATTCGGCCCGCCAGTGCTCGGCGGCTGTATGGCTCCAGTCGCTCAGGGGGCGGTGGACAGTGTGCACCGTCTCGTAGGCGTAGCAGTGCCACGACAATCGTCTCGGGCGCACCCAGCCGAGCGCACAACTCGTCTGCCCCCAGACGGTGCAGAAGCGCCTCGCTGGCGCCGCCGTCGGTTATGCAGAGCACCGGCTTCCCCAGGGCCAGATACTCATATATCTTGCTCGCGATCGCCGTCTCGTCGCCGGCGGCGCGAGCCTGGGTGATCAGCCCCGCATCGGCCTCCGCAATACGACTGACCGCCTCCCGCCATGGGGAGGGAGCGAGCACCTCGATCGCCACCTTGCTCTCCCGCCTGGCTCGCTCGACTTCTGCCCGCGCGGTCGGCGAGAGGTAACCGTGCAGGACCAGGCGGAAGCTCCCAGCGACGCGCGGATCGCCCAGCGCTTGGACGAGCGGCGTGATTGGGCGCGCGGGGGTGAGAGTGCCGGAGTGTAGGAGTGCAAGGGTCTGGCGTGACCCATCCTCGCCGTTCGTGTCGCTGCTCGTGTGGCTGCCTGTGTTACCGCCCGCGCTGGTTCGCGTGATCGATCTAATCTCAGGATCGAACCCGTTAGGAATTTCCACGAAGCGCTCAACGATCTCCTGATGGCGCAGGCACAAGTCAGAAACAGCCTCGGGTGTGCAGGCGATCACTCGTCTTGCCCCACGCAGCAGCCAATCCTCGACTTTCGAAAGCACGTGACCGCCCGCGTCGAATGCGGGACTTCCGGCCCAAAGATCGCGCAACTCCACGATCAGTGGGACGCGGGCTCCAATGCCGGCGCGTGCGGCGATCGGTCCCGCGATCGGCGGTCCGGTCGCCAGTACGACATCGGGAGCGCGTCGCTCGATCCGTCGACGTAGGAGCAGCGCGCCGCGAGCAATCCACAGCGTCGAAAGGGGCAGTGAGTCTGGACGCACCCCCACGAGGCGGAACGCGGGATCACTCAATTGGGCGGCTCGTGCCATCACCGCTGCGCGTACGGCTACCGCATGGGATCTATGGGTGTCGAACTCCGAGGCGCCGACGCCCTCTGCGGCGCTGAGCACGTCGACCTCCCAGCCATGCTCGGGGAGGTAGCGAAGGAAGGCCCGCCAGCGCGCAGCAGGTCCGCCAGCTTGCTCGATCGATCGGTGCGTGACGAGCAGCAGGCGTCGCATTGCTCATATAGTTTCATGCCTTGATGCAACTGAACGTCGATCTGAGGCTCCAGGGACCGACGATGGATGAGGCCCTCGTTTCGTGAACGACGACATCACGGTTGTCATCACCTGCTTTAACTATGGAGCCTTCCTCCCGGAGAGCGTAGGCAGTGTGGTTGCACAGGAGGGCGGCCAGCCGAGGATCGTCGTCGTTGATGACGGGTCCACCGACGCACAGACCCTCGCGGAGCTCGAACGACTGCCACCGCAGGTAACGCTCCTCAGGCAGGCCAACGCTGGAGTGGCCGAAGCCCGCAATGCGGCTCTACGGCACATCGATACACCATACGCACTCGTCCTCGATGCCGACGATCGACTTGTCGCAGACGCATTGCGACGATTGCGCCACCCGCTCGAAGCCGATCTGGCACTTGGCTTTACCTATGGGATCATGCGCTTCTTTGGAACGTGGGACGGGGTCTTGAAGATGCCGCCCTACGATCCTTATCGCCTGCTGTTTCGCCACAACATCGGCTCCACAGGTCTCATCCGTCGCCAGCTGTTTGAGGATGTGGGCGGCTTTGACCCGGCGTTCGCGGGCTACGAGGACTGGGAGTTCTGGCTACATGCCCTCGAACTTGGCTGGCGTGGACGACGCGTGGAGGAGGTGACGCTCCTCTACAGACGTCACGGCCCGGCTCGGCATCTGGGCGCACGACCGCACTATCGCGCCAGCTTCCGGCAAATACGTCGCAAGCATTCGGCGCTCTACGGTCGGGTGGGGCTGCGAGGACTGGGCGCGGAGTCCGCTCTGGGCCTCAGCGGTCGTCTCGTCTACCGCTGCTGGTGGGGTTGGCGGCCACTGCCCGCGCGGGTGGAGTTGGCTTTGCAAGCCGTGCTGTGGCGGCCGAGAAAGAACGGCGCAGCCAAATCGCAAGAGGCGGTCCAGGACCGCGCCTAGATGTCCTGCCCACGTAGGTTGTGAACGCGGCTGATGGGTGGCCGGTTCTCGATGCCGCTGTGTGGTCTTTGCGTGTTGTAGTGCTCTAGCCAGTGTGGCAGGGCCAGGTTGCGGTGGTGGTGTGAGTGGTAGCTGAGGCCGTAAGCCCACTCTCTGGCCATCGTCTGGTGGAAACGCTCGACCTTGCCATTTGTCTGCGGCCGGTAAGGGCGTGTTCGTAGATGCTTGACCTGTCGCGCTGCGAGGAGTTCGCTGAGAGACCGGTTACGGGTGTAGCTCCATGCGTTGTCGCTCATCAGCCGCTTGACGTCGATGCCTTGCGCTGCAAACCAGTCCAAGGCTCGGGTGACGAACGCCGTGACAGTCCCAGCCCGCTCGTCGCTATGCAGCTCGACGTAGGCCAGCCGCGTGTGGTCATCGACGATCGCGTGCGCGAAGTCATAGCCCACCCTCGTGCCCTGATCCATCCATTGGCGGTTGCGCTGCGATCGGTCTCCTGTGACGCGATGCCCCGGACGCTCAAAGCGGGCATAGCGCGCTGTGTCCATGTGCAGCAGGTCACCGGGGCATGGCCACTCGTATCGGCGTGCGAGGTCCCGCGGCCGGGTTGGGCGGCGTGAGAGGCCGTGACGATGAAGCACCTTCCAGACCGTCGAGTGCGCAATCCCCGTCTCGCCGGCAATGAGACGCGGTCCCCAGCCAGTGCGCTGCCGTGCCTCGCAGATCCGCTCCTGGCTGGCAACATCAAGCAGCCCGGGAGAGCGATGAGGACGGCTCGATCGGTCGGCTGCCCACCCCAATGAATGTCGCTTCTGCGCAGAAGCGACACGGTATCGATGCCACCACCGATGCGCGGTAGCAGGCGAGACATTCAGCAGCGCCGCGGCCTGCCTGAACGTCATCCCGCCCTCAACTGCCTCGCATAGCGCCAAGCGTCCAGCCGGTCCGAGCTTCGCTCTACCGTGGATCTGCATCCGGGTCCTCCCAGTCTCGTGAGTTCTCGCAGACCCACAGCCTGGGATGAGGCCCGGATGCCTCACCTAACCGTTCACAACCTATGTAGGCACGTCACCTAGCTACTCCGCTGAGTATGCAGGTCGGATGGCTCGTCGTCGAGCACCGAGTCGGAATCCTCGACTAGCAGTTCCTGGCGTCGCAGCCGCTCATCGAGCAGCGCCTGGCGCTGCGCGAGCGTCTCGCTCTGGTTGCTGAGACGCGAGACCGCGGAGGAGAAGTGCAACAGCAGCAGCAGAATGAAACCGATCGCGATGAAGAACAGGGCATTGGGGGGGTATATGACCCCGATCGCGTGGCTGATCCTCTCGAGCGCGCTGCTCCATATCGCGAGCGCAAGCAACACCACTGCCGAGAGCAGCCAGAGCAAGGCGTAGCGCTCCATCAACTGGCGACGTCGCACCATCTCCAGTACGGTCAGCAGGAGCGTTGCCGCCCCTACGATCGTCACCAGCTGGATTCTCATCTGCACGCCAAGCTAGACGATCGCCCGCTCAGCACTCGCGGCCTCACTATCGGCGATGTCAATCGCGTGACCTCGACGCCCGAGCCCGACGAATAGCGCCAGCAATACCTTGACCATGTAGTAAGCGGACTTGCCGGTGCTGATCGAGGAGGTTCCTCCGCCGCGCGCGTACATTCTCACGGGGGTCTCACGCATGCGCAGATGATGGTGATGGAGAATCAGCACCGCCTCCACCTCTGGATAGTCGTGAGGGTAGTCGTGTGCGAAAAGCTCAATCGCACGGCGATTGTAGAGCCGGAAGCCGGAGGTTGGGTCGCTCACGTGCGTTCGGACGATTAGCGAGAGCAGGAAGGCGAAGATGTGGATGCCGGTCCGGCGACTCAGGGGCGCCGGGTATCGGTGGTCGTTGGTCAGGAAGCGAGAGCCGCACACCACGTCGACGGCGTCCTCCTCCATGGTCGCGATCAGTCGCTCCAATTCCATCGAGTCGTGTTGTCCGTCTCCGTCGACCTGTGCGAGGAAGTCATAGCCGTGGTCGCGTGCATATACGAAGCCGGTTTGCACGGCTCCACCGATCCCGACGTTGAACGGCAGCCTGAGCACTCTGGCTCCGGCTTTGGAGGCGAGCACATGCGTGTCATCGGTCGAGCCGTCATCCACCACCAGCGTGTCGAACTCGGGCGCATGCTCGCGAAGCGCCTCGATGACCTCGACGATCGTCGCCGACTCGTTATAGGCGGGAACGACGGCAAGATATAAGGAGGCCGGGCTCATTCTGCGGACTTCCGCATCTTCCTATCGAGGGAATATCGATCGTGGGTAATGCGCTCGGATGGGACCTGCCCGCATACTCTGTGGTCGTCATGGCGGCATCGATCACAGCCATCGTCGTCTCCTTTGCCGACCCAGCCGCCTCGGCGAGGGCGATCCAGAGCTTGATCGATCAGTCCGTGGCGCCGGTCGAGATCCTCGTGATCGACAACGACACCCGCGGAAGGGGCCTGCGCGCATTGACCGCTGATCCGATCTCGCCGAATCTGCGGATCGTGCATCCCGGCCGCAATCTTGGCTATACGGGCGCCGCCAACCTCGCTGCCGGGCAAGCCAACGGCGAGTGGCTGTTCTTCCTCAACCCGGACGCTGTTGCATCCAGGGACTGTCTGGAGCGGCTGCTCGAGGCCGTGGACGACGCTGATGTCGCGATCGTCGGAGCGCAGGTGCTGCTCCCCGACGGTCGGATCAACGCCGGGGAGAATCCGATCAACATCGTCGGCATCTCGTGGTCGGGCGGATACGGTCGTCCACGCGAGCACGGACCCGCCCGCGACACGGCGGCGGTGTCGGGGGCCGCTCTGCTGGTTCGCCGCGAGGCGTTCCTGGACCTCGGCGGTCTGTGCCCTTACTTCTTCATGTATGTCGACGACACCGATCTGGCGTGGCGCATGCGGCTGAGCGGCAGGCGCGTGCGCTATTGCCCGGAGGCGGTTGTGGTGCACGATTACGACTTCCAGCAGGGCGCTCATAAGTGGTTCTATCTTGAGCGAAATCGCGCGTGGACGCTACTGAGCAACCTGCGGCTGCGCACGCTCGTGCTGCTCGCTCCCGCGCTGCTGAGTACCGAGGTGGTCGTCGTGATGCGCTCGATTTCCGAGGGCTGGCTTGCAGAGAAGCTGCGTGCTTGGGTCTCATTGTTCGCGCAGTCGACCCGGCTCATCCGGTGGCGTCGCGCCGTTCAGATGAGGCGAAGTGTTTCCGACTACCGAGTCCTGGAGAAGTTCTTAGGGGGCATACAGACCCAACTGATAGACACGCGTCTACCGCGCTGGGTGAATCCGTGCATGGAGTGCTATCGGCGACTGGTGCTCCGTCTGCTGAGGGTCTCAGGTGGTTGATCGCCAGGTCTGCAATCCGAGTCCCGCGGTCGGCTCTCTAAATGTAGTAGCGCCCGACCACGAGCAGCTGGCTGAAAATGTTGTGAGCCAAGAAGAGCACGATGATCAGGGCACCGACGGCTGGGCCGAGGCGCCGGCCCGCGCCTCGTGCGGCGAGCACGAGCCCCGCGCCGAGCAGGGGGAGCAGCGGAAGCAGGTAGCGGGGGTCAGAGAAGAGACCTTCGGATGAGTCGATATATGAGCTGAGCCCGATCAGAGTCAGCAGTCCGAGGCCCATCGCCGCATATACCGCGATCTCAGCGACGCGCTCGCGCAACGCGGCTCGACCGACGGCCAGCGAGCGCACGCACAGCAAAGCCAGTATCCCGGCCGGCACGAGCGCGAGATTCTCAACCCAGACGGGGAAGGTCGTGTCAAGCCAGCCGTAGAAGCCAACGCCGCGGTTGAACCACAGATCACGCGTTGTCGAGAGGCCGGGAAAGTAGTTGGTCATCCCCGGAAGGTGCGGGAGAAACAGCTGCCAGATATAGCTGATCTTGGTGAGTATCGATCCGTGCACGCCGTTGAGTTTCAGGGTGGTGGAGACGATCCCCAGACCTGGATGGCCGGAAAGCAGGTTGACGAATAGGTAGAGCCAAACCGGCGCCGAGGCGATTGCCAGCGCGAGCCCAAGCGAGCTGTAAGCCGCGCGTCCACGTGTCCGCGAAGCGCGGAGCGTTAGCAGGCTCATCCCGAGCACGATCCCAGGCACCAACCCTAGAAAGTTCAGCTTTGTGAGGAAACCGATCGCTATAACCGCACCCATCACGATCGCGAGTCTGTGGGTAAGACCGCGACGAAATCCGCGGGCCAGGCCGTAGAAGCTTGCTGCGGACACGGCTATCAGCATCGAATCGGGATTCACACCGCCGGATATGAATCCGAGCAGCGGCGCGAGTGCGACGCTCAAAGCACCAACCGTCCACGCCCATCGCACCCCGGGCAATGCCTCACGAACGAACAGGAACGTGAACAGCGCGGTGAGCCCCGCCATCAGGGCGCTAAACAATCGCATCGCCTCGAGCTGGTCGAGCAGCGTGCCCCCTGAGGCCAGTCCGTAGGGAACCGTCTTGAGCAGGTAGAACAACGGTGGGTCGGAGTGCGCTCCGCCGACGCCTCCGTCGCCATGACGGGACAGGTGTCGACTTAGGTCTTCCTGCAGACTGCGCTGCTGCGCGGCCGTGGAGATCGTAGGTGTTTCAGGGGCCTCGCGCACGTAGTATTGACGGACATCGCGCAGCACCGCTTCCTCTTCGGGGGAGAGCCCAGGCACAGCGGCGGTGGGAAGTTGATGGTTCTCGGCGAGTTGCTGCACATAGGCGAAGTGAGATGGCTCGTCGGTGACCTGAAAGGGTGGCGTCAGGATCGACCAGCATGCGGCATTGAGGAAAGCCACGATCGCGCAGAGCCATGCTGCTCGTGGGATTCCTCGCAGCATCTCCTGAGCGCCCGATAGCAAACTCGAAGCATTCGGCATGCCGGGCCCTCTGCCCGCGGTCCGTCGCCGATCGACTCGTCTTGCGAGGGATTGCGAGCGCCTGTTGAACTCACGTGTGCCGACGCGCGTCTTAGACGATTGGCTGCTCGAGGTTGGTGCATGGGTCTTCTGTGGGTTGCGTCTGCTCATCGCAACTCCTCCAGCGTAATTCGGGCGGCGAGGGCGACGAGCGCGAGCGCGAGCAGCAGCGCCAGGATCGCAGCGCCTGCTCCGCTGGGCGCGCGACCCAGACCCATGTGGTAGGTGATCGACGACACCGAAGACCACCAGGATTTCCCACTCGGGCGCATATATTCCATACGGAGAGTTACCTGTTGCAGCGGGCTGGCGTGTGAGCCAGGCGAATGACTGGGAATTCCGTAATATCGGATCGGCTCAAGCGCCGGCCCGACCGTTGTGCAGACGCGCGCGTCGTGCACCGCGTCTGCCAAGCGCCTCACTGGCACAGTGGCGGTTGGGGCCGATACGCCCCCCGCGGTCTGGTGTCCTTCTCTAAGTACATGTGAGCCCATCAGCACCTTGGCTGTTACCGCGGGGCCGAAGTAGAGTCCTTCGATCCCAATCCTGATTGCCGATGTGCCCTGTGGAATCGTTCCGGAGGATTGACAGCCGCTGAGCTTGCCTTTTTCCTTGAGTTCGATGTAGTTCTTGGCGGGGATCGAATTGGTTCCGGCCACCGTGAACGGGGAGCGAGCCAGGATCGCGATTATCGCGATGCTCATCAGGATCAGTCCGACCATTAGGACTGCCGTTACGCTTCGCGTCGTGCTCATCACGGCACAAAAATACTGATTGTGGAGACGATGTCGATCATCGGTAGACGCGGATCGGGCATGCGAAAAATCACCCGCTCAGCGCCGGTCGCCGGAGGCCACAGCGCGTGCTCGCGAGTTGGTTGGTCGAGCGTTGGTTGGTCGAGCCTATCTATCGTGGACAAGCTCACTTGTCAAGGTTGCGACTGCCCGGCCGGTTGCCCTGCGGAGGCACGCCAGCGGCCACCGGGCCAGCAGCATCCATTTCGTGGGCTTGTTTGGTTCTGTTGAGTATTCAAACCAACGCACGAATGCTAGGTCGAGAAGGGCTCGATCCCGTATGTCAGTCGCACGTCAATGTCTCTGACTCGTGACCGCATACGCCTGTTTTCAGGACGCCGTGGTGAGCGCCGCTACGCAAGCCCATAGACTGCCGGCCTAGATGTCCCGCTTCCACGAGCCCCAGCACCCCGACTTCGTGCGGATCAACACATCGGTTGGTTTCGACCAGCGGCTGTGGCCGCAGGACATCGCCGGGTCATGCGCGCACGCGCGCATGCTGGCCGCGCGTGGAATCATCTCCGAGCAGGACCGCGACGCGCTGCTGGACGGGCTTGAGCGGGTGCAGCGGGAGCTCCAGGAAGGACGGTTCGAGTTTGTCGTTCCCGCGGGCGGCGCGAGCGGCGGCCAGAGTCGGGTGGCCGATGGGGACCTCGCGCCTGATGAAGACATCCATATGGCGGTCGAGCGGCGTTTGATCGAGATCGCTGGGCCGGTCGGCGGCAAGCTGCACACAGCACGCTCGCGCAACGACCAGGTCGCAACCGACCTCTCTCTATATACAAGGGAGCGCGCAGGGGTCGCCCAGGAACTGGTAGCGCGGTTGATGGCGAGACTGCTGGAGCGAGCCGAGCAGCACATTGACTGGCCGCTGCCGGGCTACACCCACCTGCAGCGCGCCCAACCGGTGTATCTCAGCCACCATCTGCTGGCCTACTTTTGGATGTTGGCGCGCGACCGCGAACGGTTCGCGTTCGCCGAGCGCCAGTGCTCGCGTCTGCCGCTCGGCGCGGGTGCGCTCGCCGGCGTCAACTTCGACACAGACCGTGAGCTCGTGGCGCGTGAGCTCGGCTTCTCAGGGCCAGCTCCCAACTCGATCGACGCAGTATCCAATCGCGACTTCGCGCTTGACTATCTGAACGCTGCGGCGACCTGTGCCACACACCTATCGCGGCTGGGCGCCGAGCTCGTGCTTTGGTCCAGCGCCGAGTTTGGCTTCTGCGAGCTGCCCGACGCGTGGAGCTCGGGCTCATCGATCATGCCCCAGAAGAAGAACCCCGACGCCGCCGAGCTGTTGCGCGCAAAGGCCCCCCGCGTGGTCGCCCATCTCGTCGGTTTGCACGGGGTGATGCATGCACTGCCGTTGACTTACAACAAGGATCTGCAGGAGGACAAGGAGCATCTGTTCGACACGGTCGACACGCTTGAGCTCGCGCTCGCCGCCGCGCACGGGATGATCTCCAGTGTCAGCTTCGATCACGAGCGCCTGGCACAGGCCGCCGGAGACGAGCTGATCGCTGCCACCGACGTCGCCGACCTGCTTGTGCGCCGTGGCATGCCATTCCGCGAGGCCCACGGGGTCGTGGCGGCGCTCGTGCGCACCGCCGTGGACAGCGGCCGCCAACTCTCCGAGCTGACACCCGCGGAGCTTGCGGCGCGGAGCGAGTTGCTCGATACGCCTCAAGAGGCGGAGGAGTACTACAAGGTGCTCGCGCGCGACTCGTGGCTGGAATCGAAGGTGTCGATGGGGGGGACCTCCCTGCCACGCGTGCGCGAGCAACTTGCAAACGCCCGCGCGGTGCTCGATTTGCCGGAGGAGTAGGTCGCGGTGGACTCCGCAGCCGCCAAGATTGTCACGACCGGCGCAGTCGCCGCCACCACCGCCACAGCGCCTGCGCTCGCAGCATCCAGACGCGCGCCCGCGAGTCGGCTGGAGGTGCTGCCCGCCCAGTTCTACGCCCGTCCTGTGTTGGAGGTCGCTCGCGATCTGATTGGCTGTGTCGTCGAACATGCGGGTGTGTCCGGCACGATCGTGGAGACCGAGGCATATCACGAGCACGAGCCCGCCTGTCACGCGTTCGTGGGCCTCACGCCCCGCACCAGCACGCTGTTCGGGGAGCCTGGGCTTGCCTATGTGTATCGCTCCTACGGCATCCACGCACTGCTCAACGCGGTGTGCGAGCCGGCCGGTGTTGGTGCTGCGGTGTTGATTCGCGCGCTCGAGCCGCGGAGCGGGATCGAGCGGATGCGCGCGCGGCGCGGTCTGTCGCGCGAGCAGGATCTCTGCTCGGGGCCGGGCAAGCTCACGCAGGCGCTCGGCGTGGAGCTCTCGGAGAATGGGAGCAGCCTGCTCGACGGGCCCATTGCGATCCGCGCCGGGCACAGTCGCCCGCCGCGGGTGGTGGTAGGCGCACGGGTCGGGATAACCAAGGCGGTGGAGCTGCCTTGGCGTTTCTGCGCCGCCGGCAACCCGCACGTTTCGCGGCCTCGTCCGGTCGACGCGAGATAGGGCGTCCTCCGGGGCGGTCCGAGCGTCGTACTCAGCCCCCGCGTCGTACTCAGCCCCCCGGGCTCACCCCGCCGGTGGCCCCCGCGCCGGATTTGGAGCTCGCGGGCGCTTCGGTCGAGGGGCTCGCCGGACTCGCCGGACTCGGCGTGGCGGGCGCGGGCGTTTCGGGGGCCGGTGTCGCCGGTGTCGGACTCGCGCCAGCCGGGGTCTGTTCCACGTGAGGCGCGGCGCCGCTCGGTTCGCTTGCACCGGTGCCACTGGCGTGTGTGGGCGTCGCGCCCTGCGTTTCGCCGGTCCCGCCCGCGTGGGTGGCGCCGGCGGGCGGCGGGGCGGTGGTGGTTTCGCCGCTCGAGGTCGGTTCGATCCTGGTGCCCGTCGCCCCCGACTTTGCGCGACTGGAGGAGGCGGCCTGCTGGGCGCGTTCGCGTTCGACCTGCATCGCGGACAGCATGAAGTTGTGCCAGATCAGAGCGGGGAACGTGCCGCCCAGCACTGGGCCCCCGTCGTAGTCGGTGGTCATCGGCACCAGGCTGTTTGGATAGCCGACCCACACCGCCACTGTGTACTTGCGGTCCCAGCCCACGAACCATGCGTCGCCGTAGTTGGATGTCGTGCCGGTCTTGCCGGCGGCGAACTGTCCAATGGAGGCGTCCTTGGCGGTGCCATACTCGAGCACCGTCTCCAGCACCGAGGTCTCGGTGCTGGCCACTTCGGCGGGCAATACGCGCTTGGCGATCACCATGTTGCGGTCGTGATGATGTCCGTCGGAGAGCAGTTTGCCGCCTGCGCTCACTTCCTGGATGCCGACCGGTTGCAGGTTCGAGACGAGCGAGCCGCTCACGCGCTCGCCGCCGTGGGCGATCGTCTCATACGCGTGGGCCATATCAAGCGGCGTGACGCCGACGGTCAATCCGCCGATCGTCATCGCCGGGTTGGTCGACAACGGCGTCGTGATGCCCATTTCGTGGGCGAGATCGGCGATGTGGTTGGTGCCTACCTTCAGGCCGACTTCGGCATATATCGAGTTGTCCGAGTAGGCAGTGGCCCCGGTGAGCGTGTTCTCGCCTGTGTATGCGCCTTCGTCGTTGTGTACCACGAACTTTTCAGTGCCGTGCGCTCCCGGGACATAGAACACCTTTTCCTTGGAGGGCCACTCCGATTCGGGTGAGATTCCGTCCTCCAGCGCGGCCGCGAGGTCGAACGCCTTGAAGGAGGAGCCGGGTTGGCGCTCGCCCTCGGTGGCGAGGTTGAACGGGGTTTCGTCGTAGTCGCGTCCTCCCACCATCGCGCGCACCTCGCCCGTTGAGTTTTCGATCGCCACCAGCGAGGCGCTGGGGCCCGCCGGGTCGGCCAGATAGCCGCCGATCGCCTGTTCGGCGGAACGTTGCAATTCGAGGTCGAGCGTCGTCTCGATCCGCAGTCCACCGTCAAACACGCGTGGAGCGCCGTAGCGTTCGATCGCCTGCTGCTGGGCCCAGCTGGTGAAGTAGCCGACATCCACACCTTCGACCAGCGGCTGCTTGGGCGTCCCGATCTCCTGTGGGGCCGGGAGCGGCTGGTTGGCGCTCTGGTCATATATGGCCTTTGAGATGTAGCCCTGCTGGAACATCTGTTCGAGCACGACATCGCGACGCGCCTTGGCCGCCAATGGATGGTTGGCGGGGTCGTAGTCCGTCGGTGATTGGATGATCCCGCCGAGCAGCGCCGCTTCGGCTGGCTCCAGCTCCTGCACACACAGCTTGTGCCCCGGCGTGCCGCAGCCGAGATGGCTGGGCTGCGAGCCGAAGTAGGTCTGAGCGGCCGACTCGATCCCATAGGCGCCGTTGCCGAAATAGATCGTGTTGAGATATGCGGTGATGATCTTTTCCTTCGACCACTTGTGCGAGAGCTGATAGGCGAGTGCCGCCTCGCGCAGCTTCTCAAAGATCGTTCGGTGCGACTGGGCCTGCAGCGCGTTCTTAATGAACTGCTGCTCGATCGTGGAGGCGCCCTGCACCGTGCCTTTGTGCAGGACGTCCTGGACAAAGGCACGCGCGATTCCGCGGATGTCGACCCCGCTGTTGGTCTCAAAGCGCTTGTCCTCGATCGAGATCACTGCCTCCTTGACGATCGGGGGGATCTGCGCGGGCGTGACGATGACCCGGTTCTGTTCGCTCACAACGCCGATCGGCTTGCCGAGATCGTCCAGTAGCACCGAGCTCTGGGCGTTCTTGTACTGAGAGAAGTTGGTCAGCGACGGCAGGTCGGATGCGACGGCCATGAACATGCCGAATGCGAACGAGATGAGGCCGAGCAGCAGGAC
This sequence comes from uncultured Solirubrobacterales bacterium, assembly GCA_963715765.1. Lineage (GTDB taxonomy): Bacteria > Actinomycetota > Thermoleophilia > Solirubrobacterales > Solirubrobacteraceae > Palsa-744. The sequence continues at coordinate 337,397 of OY970270.1, read as the reverse complement.
GGCCAAGAGGATCAGCACGAAACGAAGCCTCTTCAAGCGCGGCCGGCCGCCGGCAGGCAATGCGGCTAGCTCCACCGGGACGCGAGAGTCTAGCATTGGCGCCCATGCCGAATGCTCATGAGGCGGCGGCGCTGCTGAGCGCCAACGCCGTCGACAGCCTGCCGTCGGGGATGCTTGCCGAGAAGCTCGCCGGCGCCGCGGCTCAGGGCCGTCCGCTGCGCGTGAAGCTCGGGATCGACCCGACCGCGCCCGACATCCATCTGGGTCACTCTGTCGTGTTGCGCAAGCTGCGTGAGTTCCAGGATGCGGGCCACCTGGTGGTGCTGATCATCGGTGACTACACAGCGCGCGTGGGCGACCCCTCGGGCCGCTCGACGTTGCGTCCGATGCTCTCCGAGGCGGAGATCGAGGCCAACGCAGCCACTTTCCAGGAGCAGGCGCTGAAGATCCTTGACGCACACGCGGAGCGCTTGGAGGTGCGGCGCAACGGCGAGTGGCTGGACATGCCGATGGTCGACCTGCTGGCGCTCGTGCGCACCACCACCGTCGCGCAGATTCTCGAGCGCGAGGACTTCGCCAAGCGCTGGTCGGCGTTGGAGCCGATCTCGATGCTCGAGCTGCTGTATCCGCTGCTACAGGGTTATGACTCGGTTGCGATTCGTGCCGATGTCGAGCTTGGGGGAACCGACCAAAAGTTCAACCTCCTGCTCGGCCGCGACGTGCAGCGCGCCTACGGCCAGCCCGAGCAGGCGATCCTCACGATGCCGATCCTGGTGGGCACCGACGGCACGCGCAAGATGTCGAAGTCGCTGGGCAACCACATCGGCATCACCGACGAGCCCGAGCAGATGTACGGCAAGACGATGAGCATCCCCGACGAGGCGATGGGCGAGTACTACAGGCTGCTGCTGGGTCGGGAGCTCGACGGCGAGCTTCCCCCACGCGAGGCCAAGCGTGCGCTCGCGCGTGACATCGTTACGTGGCTACACTCGCCCGAGGCCGCCACCGAGGCCGAGCGGGCGTTTGATCGCGTGTTTGTAAAGCGCGAGGCGCCACAGCAGATTGAGGAGTTCGCCTTCGAGGCAAACGATGGAGTCGTGCATCTGCCAGGGCTGATGGCCGACGCGTTCGGCATCTCGCGCTCGGAGGCCCGGCGCCTGGTCGACCAGGGCGGGGTGTCGCTTGACGAGCGGGCCGTGACCGCGGAGGAGCACGATCTTCCCGGTGAGCGCCTGGACGGGGCCGTATTGCGCGTAGGCAAGCGTCGTTTTCGTAGGCTGCGTAAGGCCTGAGGCAGCAAATCGAGAGCTCCCGAGAGGTCGCGGCGAGCCCTCGGCGCAGACGTCCGTCGTAGTGATGCCCTATAGTGCCCAGGCACAGCAGCTCGGCTCTGCGACCGAGGCGGTGGGTTACGCTCACAACACGGTCCAGGGGAGAGCGCTATACTGTACGGTCGGCCTACAAGCGCCCTTGGGCGTGGGCTGAACGGTCTCCTCTAGCGAGAAGTCCTCTCAAAGAGGCTACGACGGTCTTTGAAAACTCAACAGCATGCGCACCTATGATCGAGAATCGATCATGGTGTGCGTCCAGGTTCGACCCGTCACCGGGCGGCGCTGATCTATGATCAACGTCCGTCTGACATACCGGCTTGCCGGTATGTCGACATCGCTCGGGTGACGGCAAAGAGTCAAGTAGAGAAGTACCCCGTCATAGAGGGGGCCACGGTGTATGGGTCCCTATCACCTATGACAGCTTTTCGTGTGAAGTTCTTCACGGAGAGTTTGATCCTGGCTCAGGACGAACGCTGGCGGCGTGCTTAACACATGCAAGTGGAGCGACGAACCAGGGCTTGCCCTGGGGCAGAGCCGCGAACGGGTGAGTAACACGTGGGTTATCTACCTCGATGACCGGGACAACCCGAGGAAACTCGGGCTAATACCGGATGTGCCCGCAAGGGGAAAGGAAGCTTCGGCCTCCGCATCGAGATGAGCCCGCGGCCCATTAGCTTGTTGGTGAGGTAACGGCTCACCAAGGCATCGATGGGTAGCTGGTCTGAGAGGACGATCAGCCACACTGGGACTGAGACACGGCCCAGACTCCTACGGGAGGCAGCAGTGGGGAATCTTGCGCAATGCGCGAAAGCGTGACGCAGCAACGCCGCGTGGGGGAAGAAGGCTTTCGGGTTGTAAACCCCTTTCAGTTGGGACGAAGCCTCATCGGTGAATAGCCGCGTGGGGTGACGGTACCTTCACAAGAAGCACCGGCTAACTACGTGCCAGCAGCCGCGGTAATACGTAGGGTGCAAGCGTTGTCCGGAATTATTGGGCGTAAAGAGCGTGTAGGCGGCCCGACAAGTCCGCTGTGAAAGTCCAGGGCTCAACCCTGGAATGCCGGTGGATACTGTCGGGCTAGAGTCCGGAAGGGGCGAGTGGAATTCCTGGTGTAGCGGTGAAATGCGCAGATATCAGGAGGAACACCAATGGCGAAGGCAGCTCGCTGGGACGTGACTGACGCTGAGACGCGAAAGCGTGGGGAGCAAACAGGATTAGATACCCTGGTAGTCCACGCTGTAAACGATGACAACTAGATGTGGGGGGTGTCGACTCCCCCCGTGTCGAAGCTAACGCATTAAGTTGTCCGCCTGGGGAGTACGGCCGCAAGGCTAAAACTCAAAGGAATTGACGGGGGCCCGCACAAGCAGCGGAGCATGTGGTTTAATTCGACGCGACGCGAAGAACCTTACCTGGGCTTGACATGTGCCTGACCGCCATGGAAACATGGCTTCCCTTCGGGGCAGGTTCACAGGTGGTGCATGGCTGTCGTCAGCTCGTGTCGTGAGATGTTGGGTTAAGTCCCGCAACGAGCGCAACCCCCGTCGCATGTTGCCAGCATTTAGTTGGGGACTCATGCGAGACTGCCGGTGACAAACCGGAGGAAGGTGGGGATGACGTCAAGTCATCATGCCCCTTATGTCCAGGGCTACACACGTGCTACATTGGCGCATACAGAGGGCTGCGATACCGCGAGGTGGAGCGAATCCCTTAAAGTGCGTCTCGGTTCGGATTGCAGGCTGAAACTCGCCTGCATGAAGGCGGAGTTGCTAGTAATCGCGGATCAGCATTGCCGCGGTGAATACGTTCCCGGGCCTTGTACACACCGCCCGTCACACCACGGGAGTGAGCAACACCCGAAGCCGGTGGCCTAACCCGCAAGGGAGGGAGCCGTCGAAGGTGGGGCTCGTGACTGGGGTGAAGTCGTAAGTAAGTTGCGACCCGCGTCGGTAACGACGCGTGAAAAACTCGGCTGTATGCTGGAAACTCCGAGTATCCTCTCGCTACTCGCTGTCTCGGTCGGAACAGTTTCCGTCCGGTGCAGCAGTGAAAATGCAGAGGTGCGGACAATCAGCAGGGAAGTCGCGGAATCGCCCAACCAGGCGTCTCCGTTGACCCCTCAGAGACTACACGCCGAGCTCCTCGAGACCAGTGCTTCTGGTGCTCGGGCCACGGATGTCCGTGATGCCCGAGGAAGCGAAGTCCGCTTGAAGCGCCGCATGGCTTTGAGCAACGAGGATGAAGATATAGTCCACGCCTCATGGCGACATGGGGAACCACGTGAACAAGGTAGCCGTAGCGGAAGCTGCGGCTGGATCACCTCCTTTCTAGGGAGCACTAAGGTGCCCCGATCGCAACGGCCGTCAGGTCCGTGACCCCTTGAGGGTCTAGTGATCCTGTCGGTGACTGTACGGTCGGGCCTAGCATGTCGACCGAACCTGGCTGGATGGATACGCAGCGCGAGGACTCCTGACTACTTGGAGTCCGAGCGAGGCAAGTCCGCAACGATGCCAGCATGCTGTTGAGTTTTGAGAGACCGGCGTCCGCCGGTGGTGGGGCAGTCGCGCAATGAGCGCGCCCGCATGAACCCAGCGTCGGCCGGCGTATACGCCTCTCGACGGTCCTTGAAAACTACACAGAAGCCACATCAGCCGCCATCGATAAGCGGCGGCTGAATAACGGGTATCACCGGACCGATGGAGCCCGCATCTCCGCAAGGGGATGTGATCGAAATCGGTCAGATCACCGTCAAGATAGTAAGGGCGCATGGTGGATGCCTTGGCACCAAGAGTCGATGAAGGGCGTGAACGGCTGCGATAAGCCACGGTTAGGCGCTGAATGGCCTATGACCCGTGGATTCCCGAATGGGGAAACCCAGCGCTGGTAATGCGGCGTTATCCCCGGTTGAACACATAGACCGGGCGAAGACAAGCGGGGGAAGTGAAACATCTCAGTACCCCGAGGAAAGAAAATCAAAAGAGACTCCCTGAGTAGTGGCGAGCGAAAAGGGATCAGCCCAAACCCGGCAGATGTAAGCGGACACGCGTTGTCTGTTGGGGGTTGTAGGGCGTTTGTTCCGGGTCGTGTCCGACCCGGCGGAAGTTACAAAATCATGTGGTAGTCGAAGCGTGTGGAACCACGCACCATAGAGGGCAACCGTCCCGTAGACGAAACTGCATGATCTTCCGTCAGACGTTCCTGAGTAAGTCCGCGCCCGTGAAACGCGGACTGAACCTGGGGGGACCACCCTCCAAGGCTAAGTACTCCTTGGTGACCGATAGCGGACTAGTACCGTGAGGGAAAGGTGAAAAGAACCCCGGAAGGGGAGTGAAATAGTACCTGAAACCGCGCGCCTACAAGCGGTGGGAGCAGCTTCGTGCTGTGACCGCGTGCTTTTTGCATAACGAGCCGGCGAGTTACTCGTCTGCGGCAAGGTTAAGCGATGAGCGGAGCCGTAGCGAAAGCGAGTCCTAATAGGGCGACATAGTCGTAGGCGGTATACCCGAAACTGAGCGAGCTATCCATGGGCAGGCTGAAGCGGGGGTAAGACCTCGTGGAGGGCCGAACCGACCTAGGTTGAAAACTGGGCGGATGACCTGTGGATCGGAGTGAAAGGCTAATCAAGCTCAGTGATATCTGGTTCTCTCCGAAATATATTTAGGTATAGCCTCGGATAAATTACGTAGTGGCCGTAGAGCACTGTTTGGATAAGGGGCCCTACCAGGTTACCGATTTCAGGCAAACTCCGAAGACCACTACGTCTACTCCGGGAGTCAGTTGCTGGGGGATAAACTTCAGCGTCGAAAGGGAAACAGCCCAGACCGCCAGCTAAGGTCCCTAAGTACTAGCTAAGTGGGAAACGATGTTCGAGTGCATAGACAACCAGGAGGTTGGCTTAGAGGCAGCCATCCTTGAAAGAGTGCGTAACAGCTCACTGGTCAAGTGTTCGAGCGCGGACAATGTAACGGGGCTCAAGCTAGTCACCGAAGCTGCGGGTGTGTGAGGTCTTCGGACCGATCACGCGGTAGGAGAGCGTTCCCATGCCAGTAAAGCGGCGGCGTAAGCCAGCCGTGGAGGCGTGGGAAGTGAGAATGCCGGCATAAGTAACGAAAGAGGGGTGAGAATCCCCTCCACCGATTGCCCAAGGATTCCTGAGTAAAGTTCGTCTGCTCAGGGTTAGTCGGGACCTAAGGCGAGGCCGAAAGGCGTAGTCGATGGCCAACAGGTTGATATTCCTGTACCACGTAACTTCCGTTTGACCGATGGGGGGACGAGGAAGGCTAAGGGAACCCAGGCGATGGTTGCCCTGGGACAAGCATGTAGGGGTGGTCCATGTTAAATGCGGGACCGCATAACCTGAGGTGCGATGTGAGCTGGCATCAAGCCGGCGACTCCCCAACGCCATACCTCCGAGAAAAGCCTCTAGGGAGGAAGCGCGTGCCCGTACCAAAACCGACACAGGTGGGCAAGTAGAGAATACTAAGGTGATCGAGATAACCATCGTTAAGGAACTCGGCAAAATTGCCCCGTAACTTCGGGATAAGGGGCGCCCCAGTAGGGTAAAACTCTTCGCGAGTCGAGCCCGAGGGGGCCGCAGTGAATAGGCTGAAGCGACTGTTTACCAAAAACACAGGTCTCTGCTAAGTCGTAAGACGACGTATAGGGGCTGACGCCTGCCCGGTGCCGGAAGGTTACGTGGAGTTGTTAGGGCTTGACCCGAAGCAGCGAAGCTAAGCCCCGGTAAACGGCGGCCGTAACTATCAGTTGACCGAGGTAGTTGTAAAACTTGGCTATATGCTGGAACACCCGTGTATCCTGCACTACTCGTAACGCGCGATTCCGTCCGAATCGGGTGTTACAGTGAAAATGTGACAGGTGCGGACAATCAGCAGGAAAGGCCATTCATCGAGGCCATAGAGGTCTCGCTCGGTAGCTTCTTGTCCGGGTTCGCGCTGGGAGAGGGAAGCTTTATGATCGTTTGCCGCAAGCGCGGTGACTATCGACGAAGCTTCAAGCTCTCGGCTGCCTTCAACGTCTCACAGCATGATCGCGTGCCGCTGGATCTCTTTCGAGAGACCTTGAGGTGCGGGACAATGCGTAAGGCGGGAAACGGAGGCTGGTATTGGGAGGTCAATCGACTTTCTGATCTCACCAGTCTTATTGTTCCCTTCTTCGATCGGTTTCCGATCGTGGGAGAGAAGGCGGAGGACTATCGTTTGTGGAAGAGCGCAGTTGCTCTACTTGCAAGCGGTTGTCTAAGCGACCAGGACTACCACCAGGTTCTTGCTCTCCGGGAACGGATGAATCGAGGTGGGAAGAGACGTTATCGGATGGATGGAATCCTCAGAGACTATACGCCAAGCCTTCAATCTAGAGCGATTGTGGGATGATATAGTCCGCTCTCATGGGCGACCATGAGAATCCGTCAGAAATGAGCGGATCGCTTGGGTAAAGTGCCCGAGTAGTAACAGTAGGAACGGTCCTAAGGTTTCGTGAATTCGTTGCCTTAGTAAAACCTGGCTGTATGCTGGAAAACCCGTGCATCCGTAGCTACTCGCCTCTAGGGGCAGTGACAATGCAAACGGTGCGGACAATCAGCAGGGAAGTCGCCCACTTGTGGGTTGACCCCTCAGAGACCACACGCCAGGGTCTACAGTGTTTGTAGGCAAGATATGGTCCGGCCTGCATGGCGACATGCAGAGGTCGACAGAAATGATCGGCCCGCTGAGACTTAGTCTCAGTTAATCCCAGGTAGTGCATATCAAGGGCCTGGGAAGTAACAGCTCAAGCGAAATTCCTTGTCGGGTAAGTTCCGACCTGCACGAATGGCGTAACGACTTCAGCGCTGTCTCAACGATGGGCTCGGTGAAATTGCAGTCTCGGTGAAGATGCCGAGTACCCGCGGCTAGACGGAAAGACCCCGTGAACCTTTACTACAACCTGGTATTGGAATTCGGTGCATTTCGCTCAGAATAGGTGGGAGGCTTTGAAGCGCAGGCTGCGGCTTGCGTGGAGCCAACTTTGAGATACCACCCTTGGTGTATTGGGTTTCTAACAGCATTCCGTGAATCCGGGTGCTGGACAGTTCCAGGCGGGTAGTTTGACTGGGGCGGTCGCCTCCCAAAATGTAACGGAGGCGCGCAAAGGTTCCCTCAGCACGGTCGGAAATCGTGCGTAGAGCGCAAAGGTAGCAAGGGAGCTTGACTGCGAGACCGACAGGTCGAGCAGGTACGAAAGTAGGTCTTAGTGATCCGGCGGTAGCAAGTGGAAGTGCCGTCGCTCAACGGATAAAAGGTACTCCGGGGATAACAGGCTTATCGGGCCCAAGAGTCCACATCGACGGCCCGGTTTGGCACCTCGATGTCGGCTCGTCGCATCCTGGGGGTGAAGTCGCTCCCAAGGGTTGGGCTGTTCGCCCATTAAAGCGGTACGCGAGCTGGGTTCAGAACGTCGTGAGACAGTTCGGTCCCTATCTGCCGTGGGCGTTGGAGAATTGAGAGGATTTGTCCCTAGTACGAGAGGACCGGGATGAACGCACCTCTGGTGTATCTGTTGTCCTGCCAAGGGCATAGCAGGCTAGCTACGTGTGGATCGGATAACCGCTGAAAGCATCTAAGCGGGAAGCCGGCCTCGAGATGAGTTCTCCCATCCCCTAGAGGGAGTAAGGGCCCTGGTAGACCACCAGGTTGATAGGCCGGATCTGGAAGGACGGTAACGTTCGAAGGAGACCGGTACTAATGGCCCGAGGGCTTGACGGATTTTATTTGATCCCCGTAAAAAGGGGAGTGGTACTCGTGTGGCGCTGTGTAGTTTTGAAGGACCCCGAGACGCGTGGTCTCTCACGTTTTTCCGGTGGCCTTGGCGAGGGGGAAACACCTCTTCCCATTCCGAACAGAGAAGTTAAGCCCCTCAGCGCCGATGGTACTTGGCTCGCAAGGGCCTGGGAGAGTAGGACGCCGCCGGTTATCTGTAAGCACACGAGCCGCCCCAAGGGGCGGCTCGTGGCGTTGTTGGCTCACTCCAGAACCAGGCCCATTCGGTACTAGTGGTTCCCTGAGGAACCCGTCCCGCACGGAACGTCCGCGCAAGATCTCTTCGGCGGGAGGGAGCCGCGCGACACTCCGGCGCGAGCTCGCTCGCCGACAGGACATAGGCACACCTGCTCAGCACCAGCAACAACCCCCGGACGCCGCGCACCCAGGCGACTCCGTAGAGCCATCCGATGCGGATGCGCACCCTTGCGGTCGTCGAGACGACCATCGCGGTCCCCGATGGCGACTCCAGACCGCTTGGCGTGCTCTTCCTGGTCGACCTCCCAGTCGACGCCGTAGTCGTCCTCGAGCAACAGGAACGAGCGCACCAGCTGCAACGTCCTAACCAGACGTCGCGGCGTGGGGATTTGAGGCGATGAACAGAACATGTGTTCGTACTATAGGTTGGGTGTCGGACGGAACGGATACGAACGTACGTACGGATGGTCACGGCCGCCTATTTGTGCTCGAGATCGGCTTGTTCAAGCGGAATACCGGGTCGTGGGCCTGCAACGAAGATTGCACCTGAGGAGGCTTCGGTCCACTGGAGGAGGCAACTGGCAGCAGAGCGGACTTGGCCCAGATCGCGGCAGGTAGGGTTGGTCGCGTGATGCTACGGCTTGAGGTTGCCGAGTTCGTCGACCAATCGTGTTGGTCATGGCGTTTGACGGATGAGGGTGGCGAGTTCATCGCAGCCCACCGGGTTCTCCTGGATCCGAGCGCGGCCGAGTATGAGGGCTTTGTCGATCTGTATCGCTTCGTGCGCTGGCACGCCGATCCAGAGCGCAGGCGCGAGAGCGAGCAGGCGCTGGTCGGGAACGTGGCGCGCTGGATCGCCGACCACGTTTGGGGAGCGGTCGGAGAGGAGATCGCGCGCCACGCCATGTCTGCCCCCGTGGTGGTCCACATCTTGCTTTCAAAGACGACCGAAGTGCTGATGTTTCGACCTCTGGAGCTGGGCATCGTCGACGGTCGCTCACTGACCTCTCCCGAAGTGAGCTTGGTCTTCGAGTTGGAGGATCAGGCAAAAGTCACCGGCAAGCGGCCCATATCCCAGCCCTTGCGGATGCTTGCCCTGTTCAGCGTGCCCACCGATCGCGCCGCGTTGAATGCCCGTCGTGAGCGCCACGAGTTGCAGGCAATGGTAGGTCGACTCGAACGGACCGACGGCTATTCGATCGAATTGAGGGTTCTGCAGTACGGCGTGACCCGTCAACTCTTGAAAGAAGTGCTCGCGGAGGACGACGGATGGGACGTCATCCACTTTTCCGGACACGGTTTGCCGGCCGGGCTTGTGTTGGAGCGGGCAGATGGCACAGCGGACGTCGTGCAAAGCGATGAGTTTGCCGAGCTCCTGCGACCCACTCGGGAGCGCTTGAAGCTGGCGACATTGCTTGCGTGCGACTCTGCCGCGGCGACCGCCGAGCAGACGCTCCAGTTGCTTGGGCTGCCAACGCCGGGCGAGGAGGTCCTCGACGATGACGCCGGCGGGCAGCGTTCCCTCCCGGCTGTGGCGCAAGAGCTCGTGCGGATATCGGGATGCGCCGTTCTGGCGATGCGCCATCCGGTGGGAGACGATTTCGCGATCGCGCTGGCCCAACATCTCTATGAGGCATTGCTGCGTGGCGGTCAGTCGCTTGCTCGTGCCTTGCGGTTCGCGGTTCGCCAGACGGCCGGCGCGTCCCCGAGCTTAGGTGCTTCCCCGCTGTCAGCAACGGCCCCGGCACTGTTTGGTGCGTCCGCCCTAGATCTGACTTTGCACCCGCCGCGTCAGTCACCCGGCGATTTTCAGGTCGCCGCGTCGCGACTGGTCTCCTTTCCGCCGGAGCCAGTTCGATTTGTCGGCAGAGTGGGGTCGTTGGCGCGAGCGTCCTCCGCGCTGGCCCCCCAGAGCAGACGAAGCGCTGTCCTGTTTCACGGTATGGCGGGGACCGGCAAGACGGCCTGCGCACTGGAGCTGGCCTATCGTCACGAGCGACGACGCTTCGATGCGATGGCCTGGTATCGCGCGCCCAACGAGGGCTCCGATATCGACGGTGCGCTCAGCGAGCTTGCGATCTCGCTCGAGCTTCAACTACCTGAGCTGGAGCTTGTTCACATGATCGCCGATCGTGAGCGCTTGGAGCATTTCCTTCCGCGGCTCACATCGCTGGTGAGCAGCCGTGCACTGCTTCTCGTGCTCGACAACGTCGAGTCGCTGCTGACATCCGAGGGGACCTGGCGCGACGAGCGCTGGGCGCTGCTGGTCGATGCGCTGATCGAGCACGAGGGTCTAACACGGGTTGTTCTCACCTCGCGTCATCTCCCAAACCGCCTTCACGACAATCGGCGTGTGCTTGTCGAGCCGATCGGCTCGCTATCGGCCACCGAGTCGGTGCTCTATGCCCAGCAACTCCCCAATCTCGGTCGGCTGATTGCCGGTGGCAGCTCGATCGTAACCGGCGAGGGCCGAAAGCTCGCCAGAGAAGCACTCGAGGTCGCGCAGGGCAATCCGAAGCTGATCGATCTGATCGACGGACAGGCAGAGGATCCGCAAGCGCTGGCCGAGTGCCTCGCCGACGTGGACACATCCTGGGCCGCGGGTGAGAGTCGACTGGAGGCGTTCTTTGCCACCGGAGAACCCGACCGTACGCTTGGGCCGGAGGACTTCATGCTCGTGCTCGAAGCATGGACGCGTGTTGCCATCGATCGTCTCTCCGAGCAGGAGCGAAGCACGTTTCATCTGCTCTGCACACTCGAGGAGGGCGACCGGACGGTCGTTGTGCTCGACGATCTCGCGGTCCGCCTGTCTCACTCGCTGGAACTTCCCGGTGGGCCGCCGAACCCACGGACGGCGGTCGAGAGGGTCGCCATCCAGGGCCTGATCGACATCGAGCCGATCGGCGAGCGACTCGACTACCGAATCCATCCCGTGATCGAGCGCGTCGGCCGCCATACAGCCGGTCCGGATTACCAACTCGACACGGATCTTGGACTCGCCAACTATTGGTGCACGATCTTCAAAGAGGCGGAAGAATCCGAGGCGCGGGAGCAAATGAGCCCGGCTGTAATTCACGCCGGTCTGGCGGCTGTTCCGTACCTCCTGCGTCTCGATGACTACCGAAGTGCCTACCACGTGCTCGAACGAGCACTGCACCGCGATCGTTCCGCGGTTACCAGAGCCTCGGTATTGCCATATGTCGAGCGAATCGTCGAGCTGGCCGCAGGCACCCCTACCGAGCTGGCGGTCGCCGGCCTGCGGCTGCTCGCCGGCGCTCATCACCACGACATCGAGGGGTCGATCTCGACGATGCGCGACATCTTGGAGCAGGCAGAACAGGTCAAGGATTTCGGGGGAGCCCACGCGATGGCCGCTCGCACCGTGCGGACCCTCGAGGGCGCCGGTCGTCTCGAGGAAGCCCTGGAGATGACCGAACGGATGTCTGAGCACACCCGTCGTGCCGGCCTGGGTCCTTGGACCGAGATGGGCGACGAGGCCATTCGCCTCCATGTCCTCCAGTCGATGGGACACAACGAGCTCGTGCTGCGAGACGCCGAAGCCATGTGCGAGCGCATGAAGGCCCTGCCGACAGGCGGGGAGAAGGTCGAGTCGGCTCCCGCTTGGAACGTACGTGAGGAGACGCTGAGGCTCGCTCGCACGGCGGCCCAAGCGCTGGGCCGGTTCGATACCGCAATCGAGTTCAATCGAATGCTCTACGAAAGCTCCCTGATGAGAGGGGCAACGCCGCTCGAGCTGGCGGATGTCGCCTTTGACGGGTACATGCCCCTCATTCACCACGGTCGCTACGCCGAGGTCGAGCGGCTCCTGCACGGTTGCCGGGACACATATGAAGCCGAAGGAAGTCGCTCGGGTCTTGCAAATGTCTTTGGCGCGTTGGCCACCCTCGAAGATACGCGTGGTCGTCAAAAGCAGGCGATCGCCTTTGCGCGACGCTCTCTGCGCCTCCACTACGCCCTCGAACATCCCGCAGCACTCGCCGTGATTCACACCAATCTCGCCTCGACTCTCGCCGGCGAGGAGGACGATCGTGGGTATGTGCTCGCCCACCGTCTCGCCGCGGCATTGATCGCACGTCGGATCGGCTCGAACAATCTGGGGGCTACCGGTGGCGTCCTCGGCTTTGACCTTCGTATGACCGATGCGCATGCGATCCCGCGGTCGTTTGCCGATCTTTGTGGTTTGCTGGAAGAGCACGAGGGAGTGGACTTCGCCCAGCTCTGTGCGGCGCTTCCGCGGACCTCCCAAACCGACGACGAGGTTCTCCGCGAGGTCATATCCAGCGCGCGAGCGACTCCGCTCGAAGGAGCCATCGAGGTCGATCGCTATCTCGTGAATCTCTCCGAAATGATCCTGATGACCGTGAATGGGGCGCGTGGCGACGGCAAAGCCAGAGAGGATCTCGGACCGATCCTCGCAATGATGTCAAGGGACGACCGCTGGACCGCGCTTGGCGAGGCTCTGTCGCGAATCCTTGACGGTGAGCGCAACCGCGACGCGCTGCTCACCGATCTTCGGCGCCTTGCGGCGACGGTCGTCGAGGAGACACTCGCGCAGCTCGATTGTGAATAGAGCCGTCCGCTGCGGTTCCTACCGTCTCCAGCGATGCCCACGCTCGAGGAGATCACATATGAGGCCGGTCGGTCGGCTTTGGCCGACCAGGAGTCGCTTATCGCGGGCATACGGCAGCGGACCGGCACGCTTCTCGCCGCACACGCGCTGGTGGCGTCATTCCTGGGCGCGACCGTCGTGCGGGCTCGGGGATTGCACTCGTTTGGCTGGTTGGCGCTGGTGGCACTCGTTCTCGGTCTGCTCGCCGCCGCGGTTCTGCTGGCGCCATGGCGACTGAAGTTCGCGGTCGATGCGCGTGAGCTCTACGACGAGCTGTACGAGCAGGCCTCGAGCGAAGCACAGGCGGACACGCTCGGTTGGTTGGCAGCCGCCGGCTACGGCTATCAGAGGCTCCGCGCGGAGAATGCGATGAAGGTGGGACGCATGTCGTTGCTGTCGGGTGCGTTGAGTGTGCTCATGATCGTACAGACGCTCTCGTGGCTGGCGGCGCTGGTAGTAAGCTGATGAGCATGGCGCCAAAGCCTTTGCCACCTGACCAGATCAAGTCGCCCTCCACGTCGATCGGCATCGAAGAGGGCCGCGGAGGCTCATCGCCATCGCCTGCCCCGCGACCGGAAGGTCCACGCAAGTAGTGTCAGGCACAGTAGTACCGGCGGCACGATTCGTAAGTCTGTGATCGCCCCCGGCAGGGTCTTTGCGACCTTGCTCGAACTCCTTCCATGAGATGGCTGTTACGCTAGCCAAGCACCTCGTCCAGGAACCCACACGGGCTCCTCGACGGCGCATTCAGCTCATGGAGAAGTTCGTCATCGAAGGCGGCGCCCCGCTCTCCGGCACGATGATCCCGGCCGGGAACAAGAACGGCGCGCTTCCGATCCTCGCCGCATGCCTGCTCACCGAGGATGAGGTGCTCGTGCACAACGTGCCGCGCATCCGCGACGTGGAAGCGATGCTCGCGATCCTCGGATCCCTGGGCGTGACGGTCGAGTGGAGAGGCGCCAACGAAGTCGCACTGTGCGCCGCCGATGTTCACCAGGTCGAGATCGACCCCGAACTGGCCGAGCAGATTCGTGCGTCTTTCCTACTGGCCGGCCCGCTGCTGGCGCGCTTTGGCAACGCGATCATGCCGCCACCCGGCGGCGATGTGATCGGTCGCCGTCGCCTCGATCCCCATCTCGACGCGTTTCGCGCGATGGGCGCAAGCGTGGAGTGCAACCGCGAGATCATCCTCAGAGCCCCCAGAGGGTTGCGTCCCAGCGACGTGTTCATGGACGAGCCGTCCGTTATGGCCACCGAGAACGCTCTACTGGCGGCCGCATTTACGCCCGGCACGACCGTGATCGGCAACGCCGCGTGCGAGCCTCACGTGCAGGATCTGGCGCGCATGCTCGTCAAGATGGGCGCCGACATTCAGGGGATCGGCTCCAACCTGCTCGCCGTGGGCGGTGCCAAGCGCCTGCACGGCTGCGAGCACCGCGTCGCGCCCGACCACATCGAGATCGGCAGCTTCATGGCGCTGGCGGGGGTCACCGGGGGAGAGTTGCGCATCAAGGACACGGTCCCCGGCGACCTGCGCATGATCCGCCTCGTGTTCGAGCGTCTCGGATTGTGCACGGTGCTCGATGGCGACGACGTGCTCGTACCAGGATCCCAAAAATTGGTCGTCCAATCGGACGTGGGCGACTACAAGGGCAAGATCCAGGATGGTCCCTGGCCCGCATTCCCAGCCGACCTCACCTCGATCGCGGTCGCACTCGCCACCCAGGCGGAGGGGTCGATCCTGGTGCACGAGTGGATGTTCGAGAACCGCCTGATCTTCGCCGACAAGCTGATCCTGATGGGCGCCGACATCGTCATGTGCGATCCCCACCGCGCGATCGTCACCGGGCCGCGCAAGCTGCGCGGAGAGCGTGTCGAGTCCCCCGATATCCGCGCGGGCATGGCGATGCTGCTGGCCGCACTGTGCGCGGAGGGACGCAGTGAGATCGGCAACATCCGCCAGATCGATCGCGGCTACGAGCGCATCGACGAGCGCCTGCGCGAGCTGGGCGCGCGCATCGAGCGAGTGGCCACAGAGCCGATTCACGTTTAGTGATCCACCCGATCCCCAGCGGAACCCGCGATGTGCTCCCCGATGAGACACGCGAGGTGCGCGCCATCACCGACGCATTGCGCGGCGTGTTCGAGCATCACGGCTACGGCGAGGTGTATACGCCCGCGCTCGAGTACGAGTCGGTGCTGGCCCGCGCTGGGCACACAGCGCCAAGCGCTGGGTCGGCCGAAGCCAAGCCCGCATATCGCGTGTTCGACGAGGCCGGCTCGGTGCTCGTGCTGCGCTCGGACATGACGGTGCCGATCGCGCGCGTGGTCGCCACCCGCTATCCGAGCGTCGAGCCGCCCCTGCGCTTCTGCTACCTGGCCCACTGCTATCGCGGTGTGCGACCGCAGCGGGGCCAGTCACGGGAGCTGCTGCAGGCCGGCATCGAGCTGATCGGCGCACCCGCTCCGCACGGCACCGCCGAGGCGCTGAGCGTGCTGTGCGCGGCACTCGACGCGGTTGGCCTGGAGGGCTACAGGATCGGCCTCGGCGATGCATCGCTGTTTCCCACGCTGATGGCGAGCCTCGGCGTGCCCGAGCCGGCGCGTGCCGGTTTGCTCGCTGCGCTTGCCAGTCGCAATTTCGTGGCGCTCCAGCAGGACCTTGCCGCGCTCGACATCTCCGCCCACGCCCGCCAGCTACTGCTGGAGGTGCCCCAACGTCGCGGCGGACCCAATGTGCTTGCGGCGTCCGCCGCCGCCGCGGTGGACGCCGCGGCCAACATGCGCGAGGTGCACGAGCTGCTGGCGCCGCATGTGGCCGAGCGTGTGATCTTCGATCTCGGTTTGGTGCGCAGCATCGGCTACTACACGGGCGCCGTGTTCGAGGTATACGACCCCGCGCTTGGCGCGCCGATCGGCGGTGGAGGACGCTATGACGAGCTGCTTGGGCGCTTCGGGCGCTCGCTGCCGGCCGTCGGGTTTGCGATCGGGGTCGAACGCCTGCACATCGCGCTTGCCGGCGAGGAACGCGGCATGCCCGGCAGCGCCGATCCCACGGCGGGGCGCGGGCACGCGGGAGCCCCGCCGCAATGAGCGCCATCAACGGTCTCACGATCGCGGTGCCCCGCGGCGCGCTGTTTGGCGAGACGGTCGAGTTGCTCGCGAATCTCGGGCTGGACACCTCCGAGCTGTGCTCCAACGACCGCAAGCTGCTGTTCGAGGACATCGGTGTGATCACGATGCGTCCCTCGGACGTGCCCACCTACGTTGAGTCTGGCGCCGCCGACATCGGCATCACCGGCAAGGATGTGCTGCTCGAGCAGGCCGCGCACGGGTCTGAGGATCCCGCTCGCCGTGAGGTATACGAGCTGCTCGACCTCGGCTATGGGCGCTGCACGATGGTGCTTGCCAGCAAGGCGGGCCCGGATCCGGCGGCCGAGGCGTTGCGTCGTCTGGGTGTGATGCGCGTCGCCACCAAGTACCCGCGGATCGCCGAACGATATCTGGAGCAGACCGGCCGCCAGGCGGAGATCGTCGAGGTCAAGGGCTCGGTCGAGCTCGCGCCACTGACAGGCATGGTCGAGGCGATCGTCGATCTGACCGCGACCGGCACCACACTGCGCGAACACGAGCTGATCGTGCGCGAGGAAATCGTGGTGTGCACCGCGCGGCTGATCGCCAACCCGGTGGCCCACAAGCTGCGAGCGCAAGCGATCGACGAGCTACTGGAGCGGTTGCGTGCGGGTTGAGCGCCTCGCGCTCGGCGACGTGCAGCGCCACGGTGGCCCCGCCGCGGTCGCCCAGCATCTGCGCAAGCTGATCGGCGGCGATGAAGGTATAGAAGAGACGGTCGCCACGATCGCAGCCCACGTGCGCGCGGAGGGCGACGAGGCCGTCAACGAGTACACCCGTCGTTTCGACACCGGTGGTGAGCAACCACGCGAGCTGTGTGTCTCGGCGGCGGAGCTCGATCAGGCGCTCGAGCAGATGCCACTCGAGGTTGTCGCGGGGCTGCAGGTGGCGATCGCCAACGTGGCGCGCGTTGCCGACGCGCAGGTCGGTGCCGAGCTGATCCCGGTCGAGCTCGCGCAGGGCCACATCGTCACGATGCGCGAGTTGCCGGTCGGCGCCGCCGCGGTGTATGCACCCGGCGGGCGGGCCGCATACCCGAGCACGGTCGTGATGGGGGTCGTCACCGCGCGCGCGGCGGGCGTGCTCGACGTGGCTGTGTGCACGCCGCCCGGGCCTGACGGGCAGGCGCACCAGACGATCCTTGCCGCCTGCAGGCTGTGCGGCGTGCAGCGCGTCTACAGGATGGGTGGCGCCCAGGCGATCGCCGCGCTCGCCTATGGCACCGAGTCGGTTGCGCGGGTGGACGTGGTGGTGGGCCCCGGCAACCTGTACGTGCAGGAGGCCAAGCGACGACTCTCGCATGTGGTGGGGATCGACGGCTTCGCCGGGCCAAGTGACCTGCTGGTCGTGTTTGGCTCCGACGCCGACCCGCGCCTGGTCGCACTCGACCTGCTCGCCCAAGCCGAGCACGGCGCGGGCAGCCTCGTGGCGGCCGCGTCCAGCTCGCTGCAGGCGCTCGACGTGCTCGGGGGCGAGATCGAGCGCGAGGCGTCCTCGTGGCCCGAGCTGGAGCCGGACGCGTGCGTGCTGATCGAGTGCGCCACGTCAGAGAACGCGATCGAGCTGGCCAATGCGTTTGCACCCGAGCATCTGCAGCTGATGGGCGCCGCCGAGCAGGCGCTCGCGCCCAAGGTGCGAACGGCCGGTTGCCTGCTGTTGGGTCGCAACGGAGCCACGGCGTTTGGTGACTACACGGCCGGCTCCAATCACGTGCTTCCGACCGGCGGTGCCGCGCGCTTTGCCTCCACACTGTCCCCTCGCCATTTTCGCAGGCGCATGTCGATCGTCGAGATCGGTGACGATGCCGCCGCCAAGCTGGCCGCGGCCGGTGCGCCGGTGGCGCGTGTCGAGGGCTTTCCGTTGCACGCGGCGTCGATGTTGGCCCGCGTGCGGGAGAATGGGGAGTCATGAGTCGAGAGGCTACGATCGAGCGCAAGACCGGCGAGACCGACGTACGCATGACGCTCGTGCTCGACGGCTCCGGCCAGGGCACGCGCACAACGGGGGTGGGCTTCCTGGACCACATGCTCGACCTGCTTGCGCGCCATGCGCGCCTCGATCTCGACGTGACGGTGACCGGCGATCTGCAAACCGGCGCCCACCACACGGCCGAGGACACCGCGATCGTGCTCGGCCAGGCGCTCGATCGCGCGCTGGGCGATCGAGCGGGCATTTACAGATATGGATATGGGGTCGTGCCCATGGATGAGGCGCGGGCGAGCTGCACCATAGATATCTCCGGGCGCCCGTTCACGTTGTTCGACGCGGAGCTGCCCGCGGGCGCGACCGGCGGTTTCGATCACGAGCTGACAGAGGAGTTCTTCAGGGCGCTTGCCAACTCTGCGAAGCTGACGCTGCACCTGGAGGTGCAGGCGGGCACCAACGCCCATCATGTGATCGAGGCGCTGTTCAAGGCGTTTGCGCGTGCGCTGCGTCAAGCGGTGGCGCTCGACCCCACCGAGAACGGTGTGCCGAGCACGAAGGGAACGCTTACCTCATGAGCGCCGTAAATCCGCGGGCGGTCGCTGCTGTGGGCATGAAGCTAGGCTGAGGTATCGCCATGACCGTATCCGACGCGCGCATCGACACAGCCTGTTTGCTCGACGAGCCAGTGGAGATAGCCGTGGTGGACTATGGCATGGGCAACCGCCGCTCCGTTGAGAAGGCGTTTGAGCACATCGGCGCGGACGTGATCGTCACGCGCGATCCCGAGCGCCTGCGCTCCGCGGCTGGCCTGGTGGTGCCAGGCGTGGGCGCCTTTCCGCGAGGCATGGCCAGTCTGCGTGAGCTCGGCCTCGATGAGCTGCTGCTGGAGCGTTTGCACAACGGCACTCCGGTGCTCGGGATCTGCCTCGGCATGCAGCTCGCGTTTGAGCGCTCGACCGAGCAGGGCGGCACGCAGGGACTCGGCGTGATCGCCGGGGAGGTGCGTCCGCTGAATCACGGTCACCTGAAGCTCCCGCACATCGGCTGGAATGAGGTCAGCTTCAACTCGGGCTCGCCATTCACCGAGGGCCTGCCCGAGCGCTGCGCCTTCTATCACGTCCACTCCTTCGCGCCGGTGCCGGACGAGCGCGAGGACATCCTCGGAACCGCCTGCTATGGCGCGCCGTTTACGAGCGTTGTGGCCCACGGCGGCTTCTACGGCGTGCAGTTTCACCCAGAGAAGTCCTCCTCCGCCGGGCTGCGCCTGCTGGCCAACTTCGCGCGCATCTGCGCCACGACCTCGGTGCCCGTTCGCTCGTGAAGCTATATCCGGCGATCGACATGCTCGGCGGCAAGGCCGTGCGGCTCGTCAAGGGCGATTTCCAGGCCAAGAAGGTCTATGACGAGGATCCCCTGTCGGCTGCGCGTGGATGGGTGGCCGCCGGGGCGCGCTTCCTGCATGTCGTCGATCTCGACGGAGCGCGCGCGGGAGCCCCGGCGAATCTCGGGCACCTGGAACGGATCGTCGGCAACCTGGGCGTTCCCGTTCAGTTCGGCGGCGGCCTGCGTTCGCTCGAGGCTATCGAGGACGTGATCGAAACGGGTGCCGAGCGCGTGATCCTCGGTACCGCCGCCTTCACCGATCCGAGCCTGCTGGAGCGTGCGCTCGCGCGATGGCCCGGCCGGGTGCTCGTTTCCGTGGACGTGCGCGGCGGGCGGGTGGCGACCGCCGGCTGGACCGAGACGATCGACGGCGACCCGCATGAGGTGATCGCCGGTCTGGCCCAACGGGGAGCGAGCGAGCTCGTGTACACGAACGTCGATCGCGACGGAATGCTCGAAGGCCCCGATATCGAGGAAGTGGCACGTGTGGCTGACGCGGTGAGCGGCAGTTTCGTCTACTCGGGCGGCATTGGCCGGCTCGCCGATCTTGAGGCTCTCGCGAGACTGAAGGCATCGAGTCTCGCCGGGGTCATCGTCGGCAAGGCACTGTACGAGCGGCGCTTCACGATCGCCGAAGCGCTTGCCGCCCTGGAGGGTTCAAGCAATTAGTCGATTTTAGGGTGGGCAGACGCACGCATGCTCGCTACCGTGAGCACGTGCACTACAAGCGCGTGATCCCCTGTTTGGACGTCGATGGCGGCCGCGTCGTCAAGGGCGTGGAATTTCTCGACATACGCGATGCCGGCGACCCGGTGGAGCTTGCCGCCCACTACGACCGCGAGGGCGCCGACGAGCTCGTGTTCCTCGACATAACAGCCACCCACGAGCGGCGCGAGACGATCGTCAAGCTCGCGCGCAACACCGCCGACGACGTGTTCGTGCCGTTCACGATCGGCGGCGGCATCCGCTCGGTGGCAGATGCCCAAGCGGTGCTCGACGCGGGCGCCGACAAGGTGTCGGTCAACTCTGCGGCGCTCGCACGCCCGGAGTTGATCGACGAGCTGGCAGCCGTGTTCGGAGCGCAGTGCGTGGTGCTGGCGATCGACGCCAAGGCCGTGCCGGGCGAGACTGGTCGTTGGGATGCCTATGTGGCCGGAGGGCGCACGCCAACCGGCCGCGACGCGGTGCAGTGGGCGCGTGAGGCCACAGCCCGTGGCGCCGGGGAGATACTGCTCACGAGCATGGATCGCGATGGCACCAGCGACGGCTATGACCTGCCGCTGATCGCTGCGGTCAGCGCGGAGGTCGACGTACCCGTGATCGCCTCGGGTGGAGCGGGCGAGCTGCACCACCTGGTGGAGGCGCTGCAAGCTGGAGCAGACGCTGTGCTGTGTGCTTCGATCTTCCACTACAACCGACACACGATCGCGCAGGCCAAGGCTCACCTCGCGCAGGCCGGTATCCCCGTTCGCATCGGATGAGAGCCGATTTCGCGTAGGACGGGAAGGAAACGGTCCGAGGGTAGTCAACAATCAGGAGCGTTCATGACGATCACCGACAACCATACGGGCGGAGATGGCGACGGACGGCACGATCTGCCAGGTGGCGATGGCGCGGCGGTGTTGGAGCGCTTGCGCATGCTTGCGGGTGGCACTGAGCTGCTGGCGGCGGCCGCCGAGCACGATGGCAGCGTCGAGCTGGTGGGCGGGGCCGTTCGCGACATCCTCCTCGGTCTTGGCCCCCGTGAGCTGGATGTGGTGGTGGATGGCGACGTGCGCGCCTTCGCGAGCGCGCTCGCCGGGCGTCTGGGCGCGCGTGGGGGTGAGAGCGCCGAGGCGCGCTGCGAGGTGACCTATCACGAGCGTTTCAATACGGCGCTCGTCTGCTGGGACTCTGCGGAGCTCGACGTTGCGATGCGCCGCACCGAGACATATCCCTCGCCGGGCGCCCTCCCGGATGTCGCCGCGGGTACGCCCGAGCAGGATCTCGCGCGCCGCGATTTCACGATCAACGCGATCGCCATGGCGCTGCACGGAGACCAGCGCGGCCAGTTGCGCGCACTCGCGGGAGCGCTCGACGATCTCGCCGCGCGTCGCCTGCGTGTGCTGCACGACGCGAGCTTTCTCGATGACCCCACGCGACTGCTGCGGCTCGTGCGCTACCAGGCGAGGCTGGGCTTGGAGGTCGATCCACACACAGCTGCCCTCGCGGCCGCTGCGATCGCCGCCGGCGCTCTGAAAACGGTCTCAGGTGAGCGTCTGGGCGCGGAGCTGCGACTCGCATTCGCCGAAGAGGACCCTATCGGTCCTCTTGCCGAGCTGGACCGCATGGGCGTGTTCGAGGCGTGGGAGCCGGGTGTGAGCTTTGACGAGCACGTGGTGCGCACGGCGCTGGAGATCCTTCCCGAGGACGGCTGCAGGTCGGTGCTGCTTGCCGCCTCGCTGTTGCTCGAGCTCACGAGCGAGCTTGACGACGAGCAGACCGAGCCCGCGATGCGCGGCTTCCTATACGACCTGCAGCTGCCTTCCGGTGGGGGCCGCCGTGCATTTGGCGTCGCGGTCAGCGCCGCGTTTACGATCAAACATGTGAACGAGGCTGAGACCACCGCTGAGCTGCTCGATCTCACCCTCGACACGCCTGTCGAGTCACTCGCGCTTGCCGGCGCGGTATGTGACATGGAGGGTGGCCCAGGCTCCTACGGTAGACGGATCATCGAGGACTGGTTGTGCGAGCGGCGCCACATCGAACTGCAGGTCACCGGCGACGATCTGATCGCGGCCGGAGTGCCAGAGGGTCCGGAGGTGGGGGTCCGCTTGGAAGAGTCCTACAGGCTGCTGGTGGAAGAACGGATCGAGCCGGGACGCGAGACCGAGCTGCGGGCCGCGCTTGAAGCAAGCATATGAGCTCCGTGCCGCTCGAGCTACCGGGCGCAGGACATGCGCTGTTCACCGATCGCTCTCACGGAAACCTGTCGAGCGTGGGCGGCGAGCAGGCCGAGCATGGCCTACGAGCACGCGAGCAACTGTGTGAGATCGTCGGTGCTCAACACCTCATCCGTGGCTATCAGGTCCACGGAACAGTTGTCGGGAGAGTGTTCGAAGATGGTTCCAGGCCAGGATTGCCAGGTGCGTTCGAGCCGCAGGACAGCGCTCAGCAGCCCGCGTTCGAGGCCGATGGGCACGCCGTCGCCGCCCCAGGGCTCGCGGCGATGGTGCTCACCGCCGACTGCATTCCGGTAGTGCTCGGAGCCGATCGCGCTGTCGCCGCGCTGCATGCCGGTTGGCGCGGGCTCGCTGCCGGTGTGCTCGAGGAGGGCGTATGCGCGCTGCGCGAGGTTGGCGGCGAGGGCGAGGTGGTCGCGCTTGTGGGCCCGTGTGCCGGCGCCTGTTGCTATGAGGTTGGCGAGGAGGTGCACGCGGCCTTCGATGGCGTACCGATCGGCGATCGACGGGATCGCCGATCGGCCAGCAACGGCCGCTTGATCGATCTGCGCGCGATCGCGCACGAACGGCTGCTCGCCGCGGGCGTCGGACGAGTACAGGATGTGGCCGCCTGCACGATCTGCGACGCACGCTACTTCTCATACCGTCGCGAAGGCGCGCGCGCGGGACGCCAGGCCGCGGTTGCATGGTTGAGCTGATCCGGGGCCTTGAGGTGGAGCGCGTGCGGGCCAACCTGGCCGCTGTGCGCGCTGAGGTTGCCGCGGCCGCCGAGCACGCGGGACGAGATCCGGGCGAGATCGAAATTCTCGCGGCCGGTAAGTACGTGGCGGCCGAGGAGCTGCCGGTGCTGGCCGAGGCGGGCATCGTGCTGCTCGGAGAGAATCGCGCTCAGGACCTGCAGGCGAAGGTGGCCGCCCATGGGGACCTGTTCAGGTGGGACTTCATCGGCGCTCTGCAGAGCAAACACGTGCGCGCGATCGTTGCGCACGTGCGTCTGATCCACTCGCTTGCCAGCGACTCCGCGCTGGGGGAGCTCGAACGTCACCTCGACCGCGCGCATCCCGACCTGCGCGTGCTCGTCGAGGTCAACCTCGCGGGCGACCCCGCCAAGAGCGGGATCGCTCCGCAGCGACTCGACGCGTTCATCGCGCGCTCGCCCGTGCCGGTGGCGGGGTTGATGACGATGCCGCCGCTGGCCTCCGATCCCGAGCGAAGCCGCCCGTGGTTTGCTCGACTGCGCGAGCTGGCCCAGCAGCGGGATCTGCGCGAGCTGTCGATGGGTACCACCCAGGACTTCGCCGTGGCGGTGCAGGAGGGCGCCACGATCGTGAGAATCGGCACGCGGTTGTACGCTTAGAGACGGAGAACGCGGTTTCGACCCCTGCTCGTCGCGTGACGGGATGCTCGGCAGGAGCAGGGAAACGTCCGTTTTCACCGAAAACGCCCTCTACATATGGCATTTCGAGACTCCTGGCATCGCGCACTCGTGTACTTCGGCTTGGCCGAGGAGTATCACGACGACTACGAGGAGGAGCCCCACGAGGAGGAGATCGCCGATCGCTACCGCGAGCGACCCAATGTGCGGCGACTCGCTCCGCGTCGTCGTCGCGACGAGTTCGACGAGATCTTTGCCGAGGATGAGCCTCGCGGCCGTTCCACCGCGGTACTGCGCCCGGTTGGCCGTGGCAACGGTAACGGCGACGTGCGCGTGCATCTCGTGATCCCCAAGTCCTTCAACGACGCCCAGCAGATCGCCGACAAGTTCAAGGACTCGATCCCGGTGATCCTCAACCTGCAGGGCGCCGACACCGACCTGTCAAAGCGACTGATCGACTTCGCCAGCGGTCTCACCTACGCGCTCGACGGTGGCATGCAGCGAATCGCCGACAAGGTGTTCATGCTGACCCCACGCAACGTCCAGATCTCAGCCGAGGAGCGCGCCAGGCTGATCGAAAAGGGCTTCTTCAATCAAAGCTGACGTCGCTGGCGTGGCTTGAACCGAGCGATCTGACGTGAGAGATCCAAGCCTCGCCAGGACGCAGGGAGCGTAGTGTGCGGTTGCACATGAGCGACCGAGGACACAGCGAGGCGCCGGAGGTCTCACGTCAGATGGATATCGGTCTGATCGGCTGCGGAAACATGGCGCGAGCGATGGCTCGCGGTTGGGGTCGGCCTGTGCTCTGTTTTGACCCGGTCCTTGAGCGTGCGCAGGCGCTGGCGCGAGAGACGAGCGGAGAGGCGCTTGGCTCGGGCGCCGAGGTGGCAGCGCGCGCCGATCTGGTGGTGCTTTGCCACAAGCCCGCGCAACTGGGCCAGGTCGCGCGTGAGCTCGCACCCGCGGCAAAGGCCGTAGCGTCGATCCTGGCTGCCACACCGCTCTCGGCGTTGAAGGACGCCTATCCCGACATCCCCGTCTATCGCTTTCTGCCATCGCTACCAGCGGAGGTTCGCGGCGGCGCGATCGTGCAGGCGGCCGATCCGCAGATCGATCCTGGGACGCGACTCTCCGCAGATGCCACCACCGATCGTCAGGTGCGCGAGCTGTTTTCAGAGCTCGGCACGCTTGTCGTGCTGGACGACTCGCTCGTGGACGTTGCGATGGGCCTGATGTCCTGCGCCCCCGCCTATGTCGCGCTGGTGGCAGAGGCTCAGGTGGATGCGGGCACCCGCCGCGGCATTCCCCCCGCACAGGCCTCGGTGCTCGTCACCGCGACACTGGCCGGCACAGCTGAGCTGTTGCGCCAGCGCGACTACGACACGCTGGCGGTGCGCCGCGAGGTCACCTCTCCTGGAGGACTCACCGCTCGCGGGCTGGCCGCGCTGGAGCGGGGGGGCCTAAGAGCAGCGTTTGACGACGCGCTCGATGCGGTGCTCGGAGAGCAACGGCGATGATCGTGTTGCTTGCCAGCGTGCGCACCGAAATCGCGGATTACCTGTCGACGCTCATCTATGTCTACACGCTGCTGATCATCCTCCACATCGTGGTGCAGCTGTTGTTTGCGTTTGGAGTAAAACCGCCATATTCGCGCGCTTCCGATGCCGTGCTGACGTTTCTGCGCGATGTGTGCGAACCCTATCTGCGAATTTTCAGGCGCTTCATCCCGATGGTTGGATCGTTCGACTTCAGCCCGATCGTGGCGATAATCGTGCTGTCGCTTGTGGGCAGCCTGCTCGTCAGCTTGATCCACGGTTGATTGGTGTCCACCCATCGGGGTTCCGCCAGACGTCCCGCTCTAGCGTGGCTGTGGGCTGCGCTGGCGATGGTCGTCGTTGTGGTGGCCGATCAACTTTCAAAGGCCATGGTGCGCGCCTCGATTCTCCCCGGCGAAACGCGTGGCGTGCTGCCGGGCATTCAGCTCGTCAACACGCGCAACCAGGGCGTCGCCTTTGGCTTTCTCCCCGGCCATCACATCGCAGTGACGGCACTCGTGGGCGTTGCGCTGCTCGTGCTGCTCGTCTACTTCGCGCGTAACCTCGACAAGCCCCTGGTCTGGCTGCCCACCGGGATGCTGCTCGGGGGCGCGCTTGGCAACGTGCTCGACCGCCTGCGCGCCGGATCGGTTACCGACTTCATCAAGCTCCCGCTCGGCTGGCCTCCCTTCAACTTCGCCGACGCCTCGATCACGATCGGCGTGCTGCTACTCCTGTTCGTCATCGAGCGTCCCGGCCCTCCGCGTGGGCCTTCCGATCGCTGACGGCCACATGCACGCAAAAGTGTCTCCCATGAATATCCCCGATCCGATCTTGAAGATCGTGTGGCAGGACGCATACCTGCTCGTGGTCGACAAGCCGGCTGGCCTCGTCGTTCATCCCGCTCGCGGCCATCGCGAGGGCACCCTCTCCCAGCTGCTGGAGGGCACTGCCGCCGGTGGAGAGTCAGAGCGCGCCGGGATCGTTCACCGGCTCGATCGTGATACCTCCGGGCTGCTCGTGGTCGCCTGCACGGAGGATGTCCACCGGCTGTTGCAGGATGCCCTGCGCAAGCGTTTGATCGAGCGCGAATATATCGCGCTCGTTGAGGGTCGTCCCCCCGCTCG
The DNA here is from genome assembly GCA_963715765.1 of uncultured Solirubrobacterales bacterium. GTDB lineage: Bacteria > Actinomycetota > Thermoleophilia > Solirubrobacterales > Solirubrobacteraceae > Palsa-744. The sequence goes on along the minus strand of OY970270.1, from coordinate 311,006 downwards.
CACGGGCACGATCGAGGCGCCGATCGGCCGCGATCCCCGTGTTCGCACACGCATGGCGGTGGGTGGTAGCTCTGGCCGCGAAGCTCGCACTCACTTCACACTCGAGCGCTCGTTGCGCGACGTTTCGCTTTTGCGCCTGCGTCTGGACACCGGTCGCACTCACCAGATTCGCGTCCACCTGCAGGCGATCGGCCATCCGGTGTGCGGCGATCCCGAGTACGGCACGGGTGGGCGGGATTCGATTCTCGGTTTGCATCGACAGTTCCTGCACGCCACCCGTCTGGCCTTCCAGCACCCGATCACCGGCGAGCAGGTCGAGGTCAACTCGCCGCTGCCACAGGATCTACGCGATGCGCTGGGGCGAGCCGAGGGGGACGCCGGCCGCTGAGCGTGCGGCCTTCGGGTATCCTGAAGCGTCGTATTCAAGCTAACGCCGTGCGGCAGTGCACGCGGCCCTGCCCGATCGACGCCATCCGTGAGCGCGATTCGGGTCCGCTGCGCACCGTTCGGACCAACGAGATGACATAAAGGGAGCACCCGTGAGCGAAGTAGGAATCGCGGAGCTGCTTGAGGCCGGAGTCCACTTCGGTCATCAAACGCGCCGCTGGAACCCCAAGATGCGCCGCTTCATCCACGGCGAGCGCAACGGCATTTACATCATCGACCTGCTGAAGACCGCTGCGCTGTTGCGCCAGGCTCAGGAAGTCGCCGCGCAGATCGCCCACCGTGGCGGGACTGTGCTGTTCGTGGGCACCAAGAAGCAGGCTCGCGACGCGATCAAGGAGGTCGCCGAGGCTGCCGACATGCCGTATGTCAACCATCGCTGGCTGGGCGGTCTGTTGACCAACTTCCAAACGATCAATCAGCGCATCCGCCGCCTGCACGATCTCGAACGCTATGAGAGCGAGGGCCAGCTCGCGCTGCTCCCAACACGCGAGCGGATGGCCGCTCAGGCGGACCTTGCGAAGCTGCGGGCAAACCTCGGCGGCGTGAAGAACATGCAGCGCACGCCCAACGCTCTGTTCGTGATCGACCTGAACGTCGAGGCGATCGCCGTGCGCGAAGCTCAGCGCTTGCGCATCCCGATCATCGGCCTGGTCGACACCAACTGCGACCCCGATGGCATCGACTATGTGATTCCCGGCAACGACGACGCGATGCGCTCGTGTGCGCTGATCGCCAAAGCGATCGGCGATGTGGTCGCCGAAGGGCACTCCGTGTTCCGTGCCGAGGAGGAGAAGGCCCGCGCCGAACGCGTCGAGCAGGCCCGCCGTGAGGCCGAGCAGCGTGCCCGTCGCGAAGCTGAGGAACAGGCCAAGCGCGAGGCTGAGGAACAGGCCAAGCGTGAGGCAGAGGAGCAGGCCGCCAGGGAGGCCGCAGAGAAGCAGGCCGCGGCAGCAGCGGCTCAGGCGCCCGCCACTGTGCCAGCGGCCGAGCCGGCGGCACAGCCAGCCGCCCCCGTGGCGGAGCAGCCAGCCGCCCCCGTGGCGGAGCAGCCAGCCGCTCCGGCGCCTCAGGCAACGGGGCCGGCAGTACCGGCACCCCAGGCAACCGCTCCCCCGAAGGCGGCCGAGCCGCCGATCGCGGAGCCCGTCGTGCCCGAGGTGCCCGCCGAGCAAGAGCAGGAGCAGGAGGCGGCTGCAACGCAGGAGAGTGCATCATGAGCGCGGTCGAGATATCCGCCAAGGACGTCAAGGCGCTGCGCGATCGCACCGGCGCCGGCATGATGGATTGCAAGAAGGCTCTCGCTGAGGCGGAGAACGACATCGAGAAGGCGATCGAGCTGTTGCGCCTCAAGCAGGGCAAGAAGATCCAGGATCTCGGCGAGCGCACCGCCACCGAGGGCACCGTTCAGGCCTACATCCACGCGGGCGCCAAGGTGGGCGTGCTGATCGAGGTTGACTGCAACACCGACTTCGTTGCCACCAACGAGGATTTCGTCACGTTCGCTCGTGACGTTGCCATGCAAATCGCCGCTACCCCTACGGTGGCGTACGTCAGCCGTGAGGACGTTCCCGCCGAGGTACGTGACGGGGAGGCCCGCATCTACGAGCAGGAGGCTGCCGAGAAGCCGGAGAACATTCGCGAGAAGATCGTGGCTGGCAAGCTCGACTCCTGGTACCAGACGATCGTGCTGCTGGAGCAGGAGATGCACAATCCGAAGTTCGACGGCAAGACGGTGCAACAGTTGCGCGACGAGCTGACCGCCAAGACCGGCGAGAACGTTGTCATACGCCGCTTCGTGCGTTTCGCTGTCGGCCAGTAGCCAACCCATATAGGCTCTGGCGTCGATGGGTGCTCCGGCCTTCAAACGCGTCCTGCTGAAGCTCTCCGGCGAGGCCCTGATGGGTGCGCTCGACTACGGCACCGATCCCGATCGTGTGGCCGCGGTAGCGCGCCAGGTCTCCGCGGTGGCCGATCAGGGCGTGGAGGTCGCGATCGTGGTCGGAGCGGGCAACATCTTTCGCGGCATGACGGGTGTGGCCGAGGGCATGGATCGCTCCACCGCGGACTACATGGGGATGCTCGCGACCGTGCTCAACGCGCTGCCGCTCCAGGATGCGCTGGAGCGAGCCGGCACGAACACGCGTGTGCAGTCGGCGCTTGGGATCTCCGAGGTCGCCGAGCCCTATATCCGTCGCCGCGCGATGCGCCACCTGGAGAAGGGGCGCGTGGTGATCTTCGCTGCCGGTACCGGCAATCCGTTCTTCACGACCGACACCGCTGCCGCGCTGCGTGCAGCGGAGATCCACGCGGAGATCATCCTGATGGCCAAGAACGGCGTGGAGGGCGTCTATAGCGCCGATCCGGCGCTGGACCCAGAGGCGCAGTTCATCCCGCGAATCACTCACATGGAAGCCATCGAGCGGCGTTTGCGCGTGATGGACTCGACGGCGCTCGCGCTGTGCATGGAGAACTCGATGCCCCTGAACGTTTTCAACATGGACGATGAGACCAACATTCCACGGATCGTGTCGGGCGCGCGAGTGGGGACGCTGGTGAGCACGTGATGATTTCAACGAGAGGAGCTGGCGATGTCCGCTGAGATGATCGATGCCCTGCTTGACGACGCTCGCGAGCGGATGGCCAAGTCGCTTGAGTCCACCCAGCACGAGTTCTCCTCCGTAAGAACGGGTCGTGCGAGCCCGGCGCTGCTGGAGCGGGTGGTGGTCGACTACTACGGGGCGCAAACTCCGCTCAACCAGCTCGCCACGATCTCGGCTCCCGAGGCGCGTCTGATCACCGTGCAGCCGTACGACAAGTCCTCGATAAAGAACATCGAGAAGGCGATCAACGAGTCTGACGTGGGACTGAACCCCTCCAACGACGGCAACCTGATTCGTCTCGTCGTGCCCGAGCTGACCGAAGAGCGCCGCAAGGAGCTCGTCAAGGTGGTGCGCAATCTCGCCGAGGACGGGCGCATCGCGATCCGCAACGTTCGCCGCGACACGATGCAGCAATTGCGCGATTTGAAGTCAGAGGGGGAGGCTGGCTCTGACGACGAGCATCGTGCCGAGGTCGAGCTGCAGAAGCTCACCGACGGCAATATCGGCGATCTCGAGACGGTGCTGAAGGGTAAGGAGGAGGAGATCCTCGAGGTGTGATGCTCTTCAGGGTCGCCGCACCGAGCTCCCTAGGGGCGCCAGAGAGCAAGCAGCGTAAGTGATGGGCGCGCTGGACAGGCAGGAGTCCACGGCGGCGCAGAGCCGCTCTGCGCACGCCCGCTATGTGGCCATCATCACCGACGGCAACGGTCGCTGGGCGCGCGCCCGCGGACAGTCTGTCAACCAGGGTCACAGCGCCGGCGCCGATAACGTCAAGGCGCGCCTGCGCGATGCCGTGGAGTTCGGGATCAAGGAGCTCACCGTCTATTCGTTCTCCACCGAGAACTGGTCGCGTCCTGCCGAGGAGGTGCAGGGCTTGATGGAAATGTTTGGTGCGCGCATTTCAGGCGAGACGCCGGAGCTGCACGGAGAAGGGGTTCGAATGCGGTTCATCGGACGCCGCGAGGGGGTCGATCCCAGCCTGCTCGAGCGCATGAGCTGGGCCGAAGCCGTCACCGACGCCAACAGGCGCATCACGCTGTTTGTGGCATTCAACTACGGTGGGCGCGCCGAGATCCTCGACGCGGCGCGCGCCTTCGAAGGTGGCAGCGAGCAGGAATTCAGAAAGCACCTCTATGCCCCGGAGATGCATGATCCCGACCTGATCATTCGCACGAGCGGCGAGCGGCGACTGTCCAACTATCTGTTGTGGCAGTCGGCCTATTCCGAGCTGGTGTTCCGTGACGAGCTGTGGCCCGACTTCTCGCGCGAGGCGCTCTCGCAGTCGCTCGCCGAGTTCTCAGAGCGCCGCCGACGGTTCGGTGGTCGCTAGCGCGATGGCGGCTCGCCGCACATCGGCTCGCGCCGGTCTCTCGGGTCGCGCGGATCACGCGGCAGGCTCGGATGTGGGCTCGCGCATCCTGTTCGCGCTGCCGCTGATCGCGCTCGCGCTGTTTCTCGTGATCGAGGGCGGCGCGGTGTTTGCGATCGGGCTGTTTGCGATCGGCTGTGTTTGCATGCACGAGCTCTATGGCATGTACGAACGAGCCCGCCCGGTGCGACTCGCGGGGTATGTTGCGCTTGCGGGCCTGCTGGCGGCTGCGTTGTATGGCAGCCAGGCGCGGGTGCTGATGGTCGCCAGTGCTGTGCTGCCCGTGCTGTTTGGATTGACGCTTCTGCAGCGCCGCCCGAGTGCGGGCGGAATGGCGCTCACGCTGCTCGGGATCTATTGGATCGGGTTTGCGCTTGCCCACGCTGTGCTGCTACGCGAACTGCCTCATGGAGAGGGAATCGTGATCGACGTGCTCGTGGGCACGTTCCTTGGCGACACCGGTGCCTATCTCGGAGGCAGGCTGTTTGGCAAACGACCGCTCGCGCCCAGCATCTCGCCGAACAAGACCGTTGAGGGGCTGGCGATCGGGATGGCCTGCACGGTGCTCAGCGTGTGGTTTGCCGGTCGCTATCAGGACTGGCTACCGGGCACTCATGCGCTCGTGCTGGGCCTGGGCGTGGCGGTGATCGCGCCGATCGGCGATCTGTTCGAGTCGTTCATTAAGCGCCAGGCCGGCACCAAGGACACGGGAAGTCTGCTGGGCGCCCACGGCGGCCTGCTCGACCGGCTCGACGCGGTGCTGTTTACGGCGGTGGTCGGCTACTACATATGGTTGGCCTATGTCTGAAGTCCCCAGGCGCCTGCTGATCCTCGGCTCCACCGGCTCGATCGGAACGCAGGCGCTCGACGTGCTGGTGCACGGGGAGGATCTCGAGCTGGTGGGACTCTCGGCGGAGAGCTCGTGGGAGACGCTCGTGGAGCAGGCGCGCGCGCATCGCGTCAAACGGATCGCGTTGGTGGACGAGCACGCGGCGCGGATGGCGGCTGACGCTTGGCCGGAGGGCGAGGTGCTGGCTGGTGCTGAGGGACTTGTGCGGCTGGTGGTGGAGTCTGGCGCGGAGTTGGTACTCAACGCGCTCGTCGGCTCAGCCGGTCTCGGACCGACGGTGGCGACACTCGGAGAGGGCATCGACCTCGCGCTTGCCAACAAGGAGTCGCTCGTGGTGGGCGGTGAGCTGGTGGTGGCGCTGGCTGAAGCTACCGGTGCGCAGATCGTGCCGGTTGACTCCGAGCACACCGCGCTTCACCAGCTGCTCTCAGGTCAGCCACCAGGGAGCGTGGAGCGTCTCACGATCACCGCCAGCGGCGGCCCTTTCCGTGGTCGCGCACGCGCGCAACTTGTCGAGGTGAGCGTGGAGCAGGCGCTTGCCCACCCAACCTGGGCGATGGGGAGCATGAACACGATCGGCTCGGCCACGCTGATGAACAAGGGGCTCGAGCTGATGGAGGCCCACCACCTGTTTGGCACCCCCTATGAGCGCATCGACGTGGTCGTACACCCGCAATCGCTGATCCATGGGCTGATCCAGCTCGCCGACGGCGCGATGCTCGCCCATATCGGTCCTCGCGACATGCGCGTGGCGATCTCCTATGCGTTGCACGGCGGAGAGAGCGTGAATCTTCCGATCGAGCCGCTGGACCTCATACAGGTTGGCGCGTTGACGTTCGAGCCGGTCGATATCGACGCGTTCCCATGTCTGCGTCTCGCCCGCGAAGCCGCCCAGGCCGGTGGTACCGCGCCGTGCGTGCTCAACGCGGCGAACGAGATCGCGGTGCACGCGTTCCTCGCCGGACGCCTCTCGTTCCTGGGGATCGCCGAGGTGATCGAACGCACGCTCGACGCACTGCCCGGGGCGCCCGTCAGAGCGTTCGAGTCGCTGTATGAGGCGGATCGCGAGGCCCGCGATATGGCTGAGCAGGCCGTGAGCGCGGTGGGTGTCGTGAATCGCTAACGGCGGGCTCCCGGTCATGCGCCTGCCACACTGAGCCCATGAGCTGGGTGTTGACGATCCTCGGGATCATGGCGCTGATCGTGTTGCACGAGCTGGGCCACTTCGCCGTGGCGAAGGCCGTGGGGATGCGCGTGGAGCGCTTCTCGCTGTTCTTCCCGCCCAAGATCGTGGGGATCAAGCGCGGTGAGACCGAATACATGATCGGGGCGATCCCCGCGGGGGGCTACGTGAAGATCACGGGGATGAACCCTGAGGAGATAGAGACGCTGCCGCCGGAGGTGGCGCGCCGTGCCTACTACACGCAGGTGCCGTGGAAGCGGGTCGTGGTGATCTTGGCCGGCCCCGGCGTGAACCTACTGATCGCGTTCCTGCTGTTCTGGGTGGTGCTGCTGTCGGGCAGCCTCAGCGGCGCTGTGACGCTGTCGAACCTGAACCCGAAAGTGGAAACGGTTGTGCCGAGCACCTCCGTGCGGGTGATCGCGAAAGGTGAGCCGGCTGCTTCGGTGCTACGCAAGGGTGACCGGATCCTCACTGTGGACGGTCGTCGCGCGACGGTACGGTCGGCCACGAGCGCGATCGCCTCCCACCGCTGTGCGGGACCGTTGACCGAAGGCTGCAAGGCGCAGACCCCAGTCGAGCTCACGATCCGCCGAGACGGGCGCATACTCACCGTTTCGACGTATCCGCGCTACAGCAAACCGGTCGGGCGGATGCTCATAGGCTTTGATTTCGGCTACACGGCGAAGTCTTTTGGCGTGCTTTCCGCGGCAGGCACAGCGCTCAAGGAGATGTGGGGCGCGACGACGAGCATGGTGTCGAACATCGGGAAGGCGTTCACGAGCGCGAAGGTGCGCAAAGAATTCCACAGCATCGTGGGGATCACCGAGATCGCCCAGGAAGCCGTTGTGGCGGGTCCCGGGTATGCGTTCGTGTTCCTCGGCTTCATTTCGCTTGCGCTGGCGGTGATCAACCTGTTCCCGTTCCTGCCGCTCGACGGCGGGCATGTGCTGTGGGCGGTTGCGGAGAAGGTGCGGGGACGGCGGGTGTCGCTGACGGCGATGTGGCGCTTCAGCTCGGTGGGGATCGTGCTGCTGTTGTTCCTGGTGGTGAGCGGTTTCAGCAACGACATCAGCCGGTTGGGTGGGTAACGGCGCAAAGCTGAATGAGAAACGGCTCTGGTGTCTTTTTATTGCATGTAGTAGGCTGGCTCACGGTCATAACTAGCAGCCGTGGTTTGAGGTGTGCCTGCGGGCGCAGGTGAGGATCGCCTGAGCGGCGGATTGAGCAGCGTCCCCTCTTTTGTTGTGTTTTAACAACAATCAACCCTATCGGGCGTTTTGGTAACCCCAAATGCAGGGACAGTTAATTACTGTGGTATCGAGGTTTGACGATCGAATGAAGGCCACGTTGGGATCTGTGGCAACATTTATTTGGCTGCTCCTTGTGGTGGCTGTCTCAACTGCCGAGAACCTGGTGTTCGGCAGGAGTCAGCTGTCTGTGCTGAATCTCGCGATCTTTGGCTTTTTCGCGCTTGTCATTGTGGAGTGGCTTGGCGAGTGGGGGTCGTCCTACAGGGTGCGCATCCTTTTTGCGCTGCTCGGCAGGGTGGCTCCGGCCGGTACGGCGGTGATCCTCCCTGATCTCGATTCTCGACAAGCTCGACCTGGGGTGCTTCGGCGCGCGTTCGGAGGACTCTGGGCCCCGGTAATACTTCAGTACATGCTGGCAGGGTGGCTTATATACGCTTCTGGTGGGATTGCCAATAGTCCATATAGCTCGGTTCCGGTCGTGATGATGTTGATCGGGCAAAGTGTCTATGAGACGTCTTCTATCGAGCTCGGCGATGACATCAACGTGCGGAGTCTGCTCATGTTCGGTTGTCGTGCTGCCCGTGCTTATCGCTATCCGCTCTTGATGATCGTTGCGCTGTTTGCGGTAATCGTGCTGTTGCAGGAACACCATCCACTTGTTACGCGAGCGGCGCCCCCGGTGGAGATCGTGTTCACCACATTGGTGAGTCTGTTCTTTGGCATGTGTGCTCTGCTCGTGACCAGACGGGCCGATCGGACTTTTCTCGAGAACGCAAGTTAGGGTCCGTGGGTCGGCCGGTGCCCGAAGCATGTGAATAACTATTTACCGCCCATGTTTGTAGGGGTGCGTGTCGGCGCTTGCACGCACACCCAGCTCTTGACGAGCGGCCCGACGCGCTCGGGCATAGCGGGCCCGAACAGCGTTTCAAGCTCACGGCGTGAGAGCAACGAGATGTCCTCCCACGCGCCGGCGACGCCCAGACGCCAGTAGTGGCGGCGCAGGCCTGTCGGCAGCCAGTGGGCGCCCGGCAGCAGCGAGTGGGGCTCGATCGGGAAGGATCGCGCTGGTGTTTGCACGAACCAGCCGCGCCCCACGCGCCGCGCTTCCGCCGCGAACGCGGCCCGGCGAGCCGGGGGCACGTGCTCGATGACGCTCGAGCAGTACACGAGATCGAACTCGCGATCGGCGAACGGGAGTCCCTCGGCGGCGTCCGCGCGCACGAACGGGCCGGGATAGTCGGGCCGCTCGGCGAGGTCGACGCCCGTTATGTTCAGCTCGGGCTCCAGTGCACGCAGGCCGAGCGCGCCGCAGCCGATGTCCAGCACGCGTGCACCGGGAACGAGCCCGCACATCACGAAGAACCGCTCGTGGCGGAGTCGTCGAGCGCGGGCGGCAAGGGGAGAGGCGAGCCGCGCGAGCGGGCCGCGGGCGGTGGCGTAGACATCCGAGGAGGAGGATTGCGTGCGTGAAGTTGACGCCGATGGGCGTGAGGACGGCGAGGGGGGTGTCGATGAGGATTGGGACACGCGCACGTGAGGTTAGGCCACTGGCCACGCGCGCAACACAGCCTTCACGGATGTGGGAGAGCGGGCCCATACAATGTGCGTATGTCCTCAAAGCGGCAGATCCACGTCGGGTCCGTGCCGATCGGCGGCGGCGCGCCGGTGGCGGTGCAGACGATGACCAAGACCGAGACCGCGAACCTCGCGGCCACGATGGAGCAGATCCTCAAAGTCGCCGACGCGGGCGCGGACATCGTGCGCGTGGCGGTGCCACGCGAGCAGGACGTCGAGGCGCTGAAGCAGATCGTCGTGCGTTCGCCGATCCCGGTGATCGCCGACATTCACTTCAACCACACGCTCGCGCTGAAGGCAATCGAAGCGGGCGCGCACTGCGTGCGCTTGAACCCCGGCAACATCGGCGGCCCGGAGAAGGTGGCCGAGGTGATCGCGCTGGCCAAGCAGACCGGCACTCCGTTGCGCGTGGGGGTCAATAGCGGCTCGCTGCCCAAGCACCTGCGAGACCTGGAGTATGAGAGCCCGGTGGAGGCGCTGGTGACCGCGGCGATCGAGACGGTCGAGCTGATGGAGCGCCTGGACTTCGAGAACTTCAAGGTGTCGATGAAGTCGACTTCGGTGCCCAACACGATTGCCTCCAATCGGATGCTGGCGCAGCGCATCCCCTATCCACTGCACCTGGGCGTGACAGAGGCGGGCACGAAGTGGTCGGGCTCGCTGAAGTCAGCCGTTGGTCTCGGCACCCTGCTCGCGGACGGCATCGGCGACACGATCAGAATCTCACTGTCGACCTTTCACGCCGAGGAGGAGGTCAAGGTCGCGTGGGAGATCCTCAAGGCGCTGAAGCTGCGCGAGAAGGGTCCGGTGCTGATCGCCTGCCCGACCTGCGGTCGCCTGCAGTTTGACATGGACACGGTGGTCGCCGAAGTGGAGCGGCGCCTGGAAGCCTATGAGGATCCGATTGAGGTGTCGGTGTTGGGCTGCGCGGTGAACGGCATCGGCGAGGCACGTCACGCCGACTTCGGGATCACCGGTGCGAAGGACATGGGCATGATCTATTCCAAGGGCGAGCCCTTGAAGAAGGTGCCCACCGAGCAGCTGGTGGACGAGCTGTTCAAGGAGATCGACCGCTACTACGCTGCTGGTAAGACCGTGCAGCGCGATGAGCGCAGCGCCGCCGAGGCGCGCGAGTGGCTGGCCGCCAACGAGGACGCCACCGCGATGACCCCTGAGAAACTGGCGGCGCTTGAGGCGGCGACCGCCGAGCAGGAAACCGAGGCGGATGCGGTGCTCGAGTCGATGCTGCAGCCCGCCGGTGCTGTGAACGGCAGTGGCGTGACTCTGGACGAGTCGGCCTCGCCGGTTGCTGGGCGGCGCTTCAACCGCGGTTGATCTGCGCTGACGGTCACAGATGGCGTGAGCTGGGGGCCACGGTTGCGATCCCTGCGGCGGGCCGACCGTCCTGTAGGGCCGGCCCGCGTTCTGGAAGAGCAGGCTCTCAGCCGACCGCGCTGAAGCGCTCGGCGACCTTGCTCCAGTCGACCGTGTTCCACCAGGCGTCGATGTAGTCGGGACGCTTGTTCTGGTACTTCAGGTAGTAGGCGTGCTCCCACACGTCCACGCCAAGCAGCGGCGTGGAGCCCATCGAGATCGGGTTGTCCTGGTTGGGCGTGCCAACAATCGCGAGGCTCGAGCCGTTGTGCACGAGCCAGGACCAGCCGGAGCCGAACTGATTGATCCCGGCTGTCTTCAGCGCGGTCTGGAAATCGGCGAAAGATCCAAATGCGGAGGTGATGGCATCGCCGAGCGCGCCGTCGGGGGCGCCGCCGGATGAGGGCCCACCCGCCCTCATGCTCTCCCAGAAGAGCGTGTGGTTGTAGTGGCCGCCGCCGTTGTTCTGCACGGCGGTGCGCTTGTCGGCCGGCACCTGCGAGAGGTCCCTGAGCACGTCCTCGATCGCCGCATCGGCCAGCGGCGTGCCCTCCAAGGCCGCGTTGACCTTGTCCACGTAGGCCTGGTGGTGCTTGTCATGATGGATTTCCATCGTCAGCTTGTCGATGTGCGGCTCGAGCGCGTCATAGGCGTAGGGAAGCGGCGGTACGGAGTAGGCCATCGGGGCTCCTTCGGTAGGGGGACGGGTGCTGGATGTAATTCATAGCGTGCAATCGCGCCAGAGGCGTGTTCGAGTTGCTCGCGGCAGGACTCGGATTTCTTTGGGCTACCCCGCATCGCGTCGCGCAACACGATGCGGGAGCGGAAGCCCGCATAGGATGTCGAACACGCTATGACCAGGCTGACCGAGTATTTGCTGCCCACCGAGAAGCAGGCCCCCGCCGACGCGGAGGCGATCTCGCACAAGCTGATGGTGCGTGCCGGGCTGATCCGCCAAATGGGAGCGGGCATGTGGACGTGGCTGCCAGCGGGCTGGACGGTGCATCAGAAGGTCGTGCAGATTGTCCGCGAGGAGATCGATGCGATCGGCGGGCGCGAGATGCTGATGCCGGTGCTGCAACCGGCCGAGCCGTGGCGCAAGACCGGCCGCTTGGAGATCGAGGAGCTGTTCAAGCTCTCAGACCGCAAGGGCTCAGAGCTGGTGCTGGCGATGACCCACGAGGAGGCGGTCACCTTCCATGCCGCGCAGACGATCAACTCCTATCGCGACCTGCCCTTGATTCTCTATCACTTCCAGGTCAAGGAGCGCGACGAGCCGCGTCCACGCGCCGGCGTGCTGCGCACGCGCGAGTTCGTGATGAAGGACTCCTACAGCTTCGACCGCGACCAGGCTGGTCTTGAGGAGCGCTATGCACTGCACGTGGGCGCGTACGACCGCATCATGCAGCGCACCGGCTTGCGCTTCTGTCGCGTGGAGTCCGACGTGGGCATGATGGGCGGCCTGGGAGCACATGAGTACATGGCGCCGTGTCCGGCCGGCGAGGACGAGGTGGTCCTCGGGGAGGGGTACGCGGCGAATGTGGAGGTTGCCCGCGTTAGTCCCGAGGTGCAGCAGACACCCGAGGGCGGCTACGCCCGCGGCGGCGAATCGCTCACGGTCGAGCCGGCGATCGAGATCGCCAACATCTTCAAGCTCGGCACGCGCTACTCCGAGCCGCTTGGTGCCACATACCTGGACGAGCATGGCGCGGAGCTGCCGATCTGGATGGGCTGCTACGGGATCGGCCCGGCGCGTGTGGTGGCCGCCGCGGTCGAGCAGTTCGCCGACGAGCACGGCATCTCTTGGCCGAAAGCGCTGGCGCCGTTCGCGGTGCACCTGGTGGCCGTGGGCCGTCCCGGAACGCCCGAGCGCGATGCGGCCGACGCGCTTTACGAGACATTGCTCGCCGGTGGCGTTGACGTGCTGTATGACGATCGCGAGGCGGGCCCGGGGGAGAAGTTCGCCGATGCCGAGCTGCTGGGCTGTCCCGTGCGCTTGACCGTGGGTCGGCGCAGCCTGGAGTCGGGTGAGGTCGAGGTACAGCTGCGGCGCGGGCGCGAAAGCGCTCCCGGGTTGCCCCTCGGCGGCGAGCCGGCGGAGCTGCTGCGGGCGCTGGACGAGTTGTGCCAGAGCACCCCCTGACGATCCGCCGCCTGGTCGGTCTCGATCGCTCCGGGCCACCGCCACCGCAGACGCTCTCAGGTCAGCCGCTGCGTCCATGGACGATCCCCAACGCGATCGGCTTCGCGCGGCTTGCGCTGATTCCCGTGTTCCTCGTGGTGGCGCTGTCGAGCAGCGACGGTGTGGATGCGCTGTCGGCCACGCTGTTCGCGGTGATCGGTTGGGGCGACTACGCCGACGGGATCGCCGCACGCGTGACGCGTCAGTACAGCCGCCTTGGCGCGCTGATGGACCCTGTCACCGACCGCCTGCTGGTCGTAAGTGGCGTGGTCGTGTGCTGGCGCTTCGATCTGCTGCCGCGCTGGGCGCTCGCGGTGCTCGTGGCACGCGAGCTGTTGATGGTGGCGCTTGGGCGCTACGGGCTAAAGCGCGGGTTGGAGCTGCGCATCAACTGGCCCGGACGGGTGGGGGTGGCGCCGCTGATGGGCGCGCTGTTCTTCGCGATGTGTGGCTTGGGGACGCTTGCCGAAGTGCTGCTGTACGTAGGGCTCGTGCTGGCGCTCGTGGCCAGTGTGCTGTACGTGCGCTCGGGACGTGAGCAGCTCCGGGCAACGGCGGGCGGATAGCTTTCGCAAATGCGCTTGGCAAGCGCGGGTTGAGTGCCGGCGTCGGTGTCTAGCTTGCCGTGTGTGCGCTCGGCACAGCGGGCGCGGTTGCCCGCGCTCGCCACATAGCCAGCAGTCGCTCCCCTGCGAGGAACGCGCCGATCGTGCCGCTGCACAGCAACAGCGCCATCAGGCTCACGTTGTAGCGCGGCTGGTCGTTGAACGGCGTCGCAAACGCGGATATCGCAAGCAGCGCGCCGGTGCTCGTCACGAGGATGAAGCGACGTGTGAGGATCGTGCCGGCCAGCAGGCCGATCACCGCGAGGATCAAATAGATCTTGTGCTGGGCAGGGCTCGTGTCGGGGTGGTAGGTGCCGTTGCCGCCGGTCCATGCGACGGTCCACATCTTCCAGAACTTGCTCCACAGCATCGACGCGAACGCCGTCGGTTTGCCCAATGCGTATTTGCGGATGTTGCTGAGGTTTTCTTCGGTGACCGCCGCATTCTCGGACATGCCGGGATGGCGCGCTTCGATCAGGCGGAAGACCGGCGCCGAGGACTGTTGCCAGTAGCGTCCGCAATCCTGGGGGAAGTGGCGGCACACCGCGGGTGCGAGCTTCTCCTCGGTCGGCACCAGCTCGCCCTTGCCGGGCAGGTAGCTGCCGATGAAGAACGCGTCGGGTCCGGCTGTGGTCAGCGGTACGAAGCGGCCCTCCTCGTGGGAGGCGTACCACAGCCACGGCGACAGCGTGAGCAGCAGTGCCACCAGGTACACCCCGCCGCGCAGCAGGCCGGTGCGAATGGATTTGGTCCCGCCCACCCTGCCGGCGAGCCCGAGCGCGAGCGCGATCACGCCCATGCCGAGCGCCATGTCGCTGCGCGTGAGACACGTGATGCCGCCGATCACTCCGGCCGCAAACAGCCACAGCAGCTCGTTGCGTTTGCCATAGCGCGAACGGGCCAGCACGGCCGCGGCGATCGCGGCCATCAGCACAAGCGCGCCGGTGGGCTCTGAGAGGAATGTGCGCGTGGCCTCGATCAGCGGCTCGTAGCTTGCCACCAGCGCGGTGGCGATCACGCTGGCCCATGGGCCAGCAAAGACCCACGCGAGCACCGCCACCAGCACCAGCGTGAGAATGCCGGCCGCCAGTTGCGTGTATTGCGCGGGACCGCTTGCGTGCGTTGTGAGCTTCAGCGAATGGTGTCCCGAGAGTCGCGTGGCGATCGCGAACGCGATCGAGGTTCCGGGGGGCCACTTGAACGTGGCGTAGCGTTCGTCTGCGAGGATCCGGTTGGCGTTGCCGACATAGCCGTTCTCGTCGGCCGAGAGGTGCGTGTTGGTACCGATCGCGGTATTGCGCGCGACGCTACCGGCCACGACGATCGCAAGGACCAGGACGAGCGCGAGCTTGCTCGCGGCGGTCATGCTGGTAAACGGCTGCAGCCGCGCGCTGGCCCTATCCATCACTCTAAAGCTCAACTTTACCTTCTGGTCTATACTCGTGCGTAGGAGCCTAGCCGTGCGGCGGCCAGGCTACACCGGTTGTGCAGTAAGCCCAGCATCCTTGCGCAAGAGGAGATCGCTCGCTATGGACACGTTTCCCGACCTTGGCTCGATGACTGACAGTGAGCTCAAGGAGGTCATCCGCCAGCTCACCGAGGAGGAGATGGAGATCTCCTACAAGCGACGTATCCTGCACGGCAAGATCGACATCCTGCGCGCCGAGCTCGTCTCCCGTCTGCGCGAGCAGCACAGGGAGGGCGAGATGGCGATCTCCGGCGATGACGTCAAGCGGCTGACCGACATCCTCGCCAGTCGTGGGGGCGGAGCCTCGGTAGACGAAGGAGATTGAGGGCCCACCCGGCCCTGCCCGTCATGGCCCTGCACTGCCCTGAGTGTGGCTTCCTGAGCGACGAGGGCGCGAACTACTGTCAGCGTTGCGGCTCTCTGCTGCCCCGCGGCGAGGGACCGTCGGGCGAGCCGGTGACCGCCACCTATCGGATCGACGAGGCCGGTGAGTTCGTGCCGGTGGAGATCGAGGAGGTAACCGCACGCGGACCTGCGCTCGTGATCCGCACCGGCGGAGGACGAGCGGGGGAGAGCTTTCCAGTCGATCACGAGCAGATGACGATCGGCCGTCGTCCGGACTCCAGCGTGTTTCTCGACGATGTCACCGTATCGCGCGACCACGCTCTGCTCGTGCGTCGCGGCGATAGCTGGTACCTCGACGACTGCGGTTCGCTGAACGGCACGTATGTGAACCGCTCCAGGATCGAGTCTCATCGCCTGGAGGAGGGCGACGAGCTGCAGATCGGCAAGTACAAGCTGACCTATCACGCACGCTGATGGCAACGGCGCCCCAAACACCGGCGAAGAGCGATATGCGTCCTGCAAGGACACCCTCCGCGGCGCGCACCACGTCGAGCGCAGGCCCTGAGGGGGACGCCCCCGCGCCCGATGCCTCAAACGGGGCGGCCGCTCGTCAGAAGTCGCTCACGATCGGCGCGGTTTGCAAGGCGCTCGTGCAGGAGTTCCCCGATATCTCGATCTCCAAGATCCGCTATCTGGAGGATCAGAAGCTGCTGACGCCGCGGCGCACTCCCGGCGGGTACCGGCTCTACACGCAGAGCGACGTGGCGCGGCTGCGCACGATTCTGAGAATGCAGCGCGACGAGTTTCTGCCGCTGCGGGTCATCCGCCAAGAGCTTGCCGCGGGACGTGCCGGTGACACGCAGGTGCCGCGCCCCGGACGCGAGGGCAAGCGCGCATGGCACACGAGCGTGAGCGTGCGCGAGGAGACCGGCGCGCTGTATTCGCTTGAAGAAGTGCTGGAGGAGACGAACGCTGAGGCAAAGCTCGTGCGCGAGCTGGAGGAGTACGGCGTGATCAAGGGCGAGATGCGCGGTGGCACGCGCTATTTCGACGAAACCGAGAGGGAGATCATTGGCGCGGTATCCGAGCTGGCGCGCTACGGCGTGGGTGGACGCAACCTGCGTGTATTTCGCTCCTCCGCGGACCGCGAGGCAAGCCTGCTGCAACAGATCCTCGCGCCGGCGCTGCGCTCACGCAACCCCGAGCGTCGCAAGGAGGCGGTCGAGGCGCTCGAGAACCTTGCGGCGGTCACAACTCACCTGAAGCATCTGTTGCTGGTGCGCGACCTACGCAAGATCGTCAGGTGAGCGCGACAGCTGAGCTGCGAGCGCTGATTCGGGATATCCCCGATTTCCCCGAGCCGGGGATTCTGTTCAAGGACATTACGCCGCTGATGGCCGACGCCGGCGCGCTGGAGCTTGCGGTGAGCGGGCTGGCGGATTATGCGCGTCCTCTGGAAGTCGATTGCGTGCTGGCGGCCGAGGCGCGCGGATTCTTGCTTGGCCCGGCGCTCGCGCTCGCACTCGGTGTTGGGTTCGCGCTGGCGCGCAAGCCTGGCAAGCTCCCGTATGACACCGTCAGCGCCGAATATGAGCTCGAGTACGGTTCGGACAGCCTCGAGCTGCACAGCGACGCGGTGCGGCCCGGCACGCGCGTGCTTGTGCACGACGACCTGCTCGCCACCGGAGGCACCGCCAGGGCGCTGTGCGAGCTCGTGCGCCAGCTGGGGGGAGAGGTGGTTGGCTGTGGTTTTTTGATCGAGCTCGCGTTCCTGGATGGCCGCAGGCGGCTCGATCCGTATGACGCCCACGCGCTGCTGTCCTATGACCGATAGGAGCGCGATGCAGGCAGGCCAATGTTCTGACTCGAGACGGGCACACCGTGTACGCCGAGACATCGACCTGGAGCGCTGAGGATGCCCACCGCGCACCGTACCCGCACTATCGCCGCCTCCCCGCGGGAGCTGTGGGAAGTGCTTGGCGACCCCCACCACCTGCCGCGCTGGTGGCCGCGTGTGAATCGGGTCGAGGCGGTACAGGACGACGCGTTCACGGAGGTGCTGATCAGCGACAAAGGCAAAACTGTGCGCGCCGATTTCAGGCTATTGGACACCGTTGAGTCCCAGCGGGTGGTCTGGTCCCAGCAGATCGAGAACACGCCCTTTGCGCGTGTGCTCAAGAGTGCCGAGACGGAGATCAGCATCGCCGAGGCCGGCACCGGCGAGAGCACGGCGAGCACGGTCACGATCGAGTTGCGCCAGACGCTTCAGGGCTTCCTAGCGCGTCTCGGCGGCCGACTCGTGCGTCGCGCGGCCAACTCCACGATCGAGGAAGCGCTCGACGGCCTGGAGCGGATCGTTGGCCGCTGAACGGATGCGCTGGTGGGGGTGGGGCGATCCGGCGCATCCACCCGGACTGCCCGCGCACGCGCTGGACTTCCTGCGCGAGACCGTCAGGGTGAGCCCGAGGCCACGCCCTGCGGTGGCACTCCAACACGTGCAGCTCGAGCGTCCCACGATCTCCTTGGCCGCGCTTGACGAGTTGCGCGAGATCGTTGGCACACAACACGTGCGCGACGATCATGCCGAGCGTGTCGGGCACGCCGCGGGCAGGGGTTACCCAGACCTCGTGCGCCTGCGCGCCGGGGCGCCCGCGGGTGCCCCGGATGCCGTGCTGTATCCCTCCTCGCACGAGCAGCTGCGCGCACTGCTGTCGGCCTGTTTGCGGCGCTCGCTCGCGGTCGTGCCGTTCGGCGGTGGCACGAGCGTGGTGGGAGGGGTGGAGCCGTTGCGGGGCTCCCACAGTGCGGTGGTGGCGCTTGACATGCAGCGCATGGCGAGCGTGCTGGAGCTCGATGAACAATCGCTCATGATCCGCGTGCAGGCGGGCGCCAGGGCACGCGAGCTGGAGCGCTGGCTGGCGGTCAGGGGGTTGACGCTCGGCCATTTCCCACAGTCGTTTGAGTACGTGACGCTCGGCGGTTGCGCTGCGACCCGCTCCGCCGGACAGGCCTCGACTGGCTATGGACGTTTCGAGCGTATGGTCAAGGGTCTGCGGATGACCGCGCCGGCAGGCGATGTCGAGCCGGCAGCGTTCCCGGCGAGTGCTGCCGGTCCCGATCTGCGCGAACTGCTGGTCGGCTCGGAGGGCACGCTCGGCGTGATCGACGAGCTCAGCTTGCAGGTGCGCCGGGCGCCTCACAGGCGAAGATACGAAGGGGTCTTCTTCGACAGCTTTGCCGCGGGGGTGAGTGCGCTTCGAGAGCTCTCCCAGGCTCACTGTGCTCCCGATGTGGCGCGACTGTCAGATGTTCAGGAGACGCGCATGTCGCTCGCGCTCGCTGGCTCTGGCGGAGCGAAGGGTCATATCGGACGCATCTACCTGGGCGCGCGCGGCTATCGGGAGGGTTGTCTTGCGATCCTCGGCTTCGAGGGCAGCGTCGAGCAGGTCAGCGCGCGTCGAGCATCGGCGATCGAGATCGTGCGACGCGCGGGCGGGCTGCGTGTGGGGCGCTCGCCCGGCAATGCGTGGCTTCACTCGCGCTTCTCAGCGCCCTATCTGCGCGACGAGCTGCTCACCCACGGGGTGATGGTCGAGACACTGGAGACCGCCACGCGCTGGTCGAGCCTGACGGCGTTGCACACTCGGGTGGGCGGGGCGATCGACGATGCCCTGCGCGCATGTGGCACCCCGGGACTGGTGATGTGTCACGTCTCGCATCTGTATGAGACGGGCGCCTCGCTGTACTTCACGTTCCTGGCCTCGCAACAGGAGGGCGAGGAGATCGAGCAGTGGCGCGCTGTGAAGGCAGCGGCGAGCAGCGCGATCGTGGAGGGCGGTGGCACGATCACCCATCATCACGCCGTCGGGCGCGACCATGCGCCCTGGATGCAGAGCGAGGTCGGTCCTGTCGGGATGGGTGCGCTGCGGGCGCTGAAGGCGGAGCTTGACCCGGCGGGAATCATGAACCCCGGGAAGCTATTGCCCTGAGGGTTGGTCGTCTTGCCGCCGTGCGCTGTCATCTCGCCGGCCGTGCGCTGAGGCGCTCCACGCGCTCCACGTATGTCGAAGTGGAATGGGTCGAGCGGGGAAGGCTGGATCAGTGAAGCGCGAACGTGCCCGTCATCACGATCGCGCCCGGTTCTTTGGGGTCGGTGCTCGTCTCGCGGGTGATGATCAGCTTGTGGTAGTCACCGGCGTTGCTGGGCAGCGGGCCCCCGCCTTCCATGCGGCCGTCGGAGCTGACGGTCGGTGCCTTGCCCAGCGGTGTCGAGTTCGACTGTGAGTTGTACAGCCATACCGCATAGAAGAATCCGGATGAGGGGGGCAATCCTTGGGCAGCCACATAGAACGCGCGACGGCTGCCCTCGGAGAGCACGTACGCCACTCCGGTTGCTTTGAGTTCCGGTTCGCCGGGGGTCAATGTGATCGTCTTGTCGAGCGTTGGCTTGCTGGCGCTCGACTTCGAGGTGGACGCGGCCGTGGATGCGCTCGTCGAAGTCGTGTTGGGGGTTGAGCTCGAGCCTTTCCCGCCGCCGCTGGAGATCAGGACCACGGCGACCACGATCACGACGACGATCCCGCCCAGCAACAGCAATCCCCCTCTCCTGGAGCTCGCCGGTGCCGATCGCGCGCGCCGGGGTGAAGGATCGGAGATGCTCTCCATGCCGGATCGGGCCTGCTTCTGCGGACGCGAGGCGCCCGTGCCTGCACTCGCGGGCGAACGCGGCTCGCGCTCGCCGGCAAACGCGCTGCGCCCAGTCCCGGTCGGATCGTTGGCAAGCGCGTCGAGTGCGGCGTGCGCACGTTCGCGCACCGCGCTCTCGGGGATCGCGAGCATGTCGGCCACCTCGCTATAGCTGCGGCCGCGCTCGAGCAGCAGCGACAGCACAGCGCGCTGGTCGGGTGGCAGTCGGTCGAGTTCGGTCATCGTGGTGGAGATCGGGCGGGCGTCTTGCGCTGGACGACGAGGATGGATCGTAGGCCATCGCGTTCCGCTGGACGCCGATCGCGGACCGTAGGCTAGCGTGTCGCGGCTGGACGCGGACGGCGGAGTGTGGGCCATCGCGTTCCGCTGGAGGGCGATCGCGGACCGTAGGCTAGCGTGTCGCGGTTGGACGCGGACGGCGGAGTGTGGGCCATCGCGTTCCGCTGGAGGGCGATCGCGGACCGTAGGCTAGCGTGTCGCGGTTGGACGCTGACGGCGGATCGTAGGCCATCGCGCTCCGCTGGACGCCGATCGCGGACCGTAGGCTATGGTGGCCGGCCGATGGCCATACCACCTGTCGCCGATCTCAACGATGCGCTGCTGGGCTTCGACCGTCTCTACGGGATCGAGTTCGTGGAGCTCACCGACACCAACGCCCGTGCACGGGTCGCCGTTCGCGACGAGCTCAAGCAGCCGGCGGGCCTCGTTCATGGTGGCGTGTACGCGTCGCTGGCGGAGTCGCTTACCTCGATCGCGACCGGCATGACGGTGCTCGACGAAGGCCATATGGCGATGGGGATGTCCAACAGCACGAGCTTTCTGCGGCCCGTGACCGAGGGCACGGTGCACGCGCAAGCCACGCGCGTGCACCGCGGCCGCACCACGTGGGTGTGGGACGTGACGTTCACCGACGACAGCGGACGCACGTGTGCGCTCACGCGCATGACGGTCGCCGTGCGACCGTTGCGCGACTGACGATCCGCGGAATTGGCTGTCGGAGCGCGGTGAGGCCTGCGACCGTTGCGCGACTGACGATCCACGGGATCGGCCGCCGCAGCGCGGTGAGGCAAAGCACGGGCCTTCTCGCGATTTGCGGGTCGAAATCTCTGGGGGAGGCTAGGCGGCGGGTCCGCGCGGCACGCTCACGCCGCTCGGGACCTGGCTCGGCAGGGGCACCCTGTCAAAGTGCGTGTCGGGCAGTGCCGCCGGCAACGGTTCCAGCGGCCCACCGACTTCGTTGACCGGAGTCATCATGCTCAGTGCTTCGCGAGCCAGGGAGGCACGGTCGGCGTACACGCTGACGACAACCACGCCGGTCGCCAGTGCGAGTGTCCTACCGGCGCGTGAGCTGCTCACCTTGGCGCCTCTTATCGCCCCCACGGGGGTAGCGGCGGCGCCGCCCGGAAGGAAGCTGTTATCGGGCGAGGTCACGATCGAGAGCGGGGTAACGCACGTGTATTGGCCTCCGAGCACGCAGTCGCCGTAGCGGATCGACACGGCCTCGCTCGGGTCGATGCTCACCCCGCTGATCGGCAAATCGTCGAACTTCAGCCCCGCCCAGTACACGGGGAAATGACTTTCGACCATCACGGTCTCCAATGGCTTGGGCCCAATCGGCTGATCCTGGAGCGTGTTGCCACACGAGCCCAGCGCGAGCGCACACATGGCAAGTGTCCCGGCGAGCCACGTGCGGCTCGGCAGACGGGAGAGTGAGCGCCGCTCGATCACGCAGGCAGCGTAACCCCTCCGGCGCTGACCACGTTCTGGGTATCGAGCTCCCTCCGGCGCTAGCCGCGTTCTAGGTGCCGAGTCGTCGTATGTATGGTACGGTTCAGCTCGTGTCGTCCATTATGGATCATCCTTGCTGTATCTTACGGGAGGTATCGTAATGTCCCGTCGCGTCTGCCATTTGCGGCTCCCCACCGCCCTCTGCGGGTCACGGCCGGTCTGTGCGGTGCTTGGTGCGCTGGTGGTCGGCGTCACCGCAAGCGTTGGGTATTGCGCGGCGCTGGCACCGGCAACGGCTGGAGCGGCGGGTTCGTGCCCCAACGAACAGGTGCGCATCGAGGAGCCCTACGCGCGGGCGCTGCCCGACTGTCGCGCCTACGAGCAGGTCTCGCCAGTCGAGAAGAACTACGCAGACGCACTCGGCGCCGTCACGAGCGTGCGCGCCGCGCCCTCCGGGGAAGCGGTTACGTTCGACTCGCTCGGGCCGTTCCCGCTGGACGGCGGGGCGAGCGAAGGCTCACCCGAACTGTTCAGCGCCTATTTGAGCACGCGCTCCTCCGAAGCATGGCCGACGCAGAACCTCGAGCCCGCCGTCGACCCCGGTGGTCTCGGCGCGGTGCTGGGCGTGAGCGAAGACCTCGCCTACAGCTTCGTGCTGTCGGATAACGAGCCGCCACTGCTCGGCGAATCCGGAGCGGGGGCAATCGAAGGCAGGCAGGCCCTCTACATGCGCGAGAATCGCACGGGCTCCTACCGCCTGCTGTTCCAAGCACAGGCGGGTGAAAAGGTCAGCTTCTTCCTCGTGGCCGACGCCGCCCGCGACACGCGCGTGCTCTTCGAATCGGCGAACCCCTTGACTCACGGGGCGACCGTCGGGGTGCGCAACCTCTACGAATGGCACGAAGGGCAGCTCAGCCTGGTCGACCTGTTGCGCGGAGGCGCTCCCTCCGATGGCGGGGCGGCGGGCTGGCGTGGCCCAGGCGCCGCCGAAGAAGTCGTGGAACTGCCCGACCATTCACTCGGAAGGGTCTCCTATTTCGCGCAGGGCGCCGTGTCCGAAGACGGCTCGCAGGTCTACTTCACCGACCTCGCAAACGAACGCCTCTATCTCCGTGAGTCAGCGCCCGGCGGCACCGGCGAAACGCTCGAAGTCTCCAGTGGGCCGGCGGGGTGGCAGGCCGCGACCCCCAATGGCTCGCACGCCTTCTACACCGAAGACGGCGTGCTCCACCGCTTCGACGTTCAAGCGGCGGGTGCTGGGCAGAGCACCGCGCTGACCCCGCCCGGCTCCGAAGTGCAGGGGGTGCTCGGTATCGGTGGGGAAGGCTCCTACGTGTACTTCGCGGCCAAGGGCGTGCTTGCGAACGGCGGAGTCTCCGGTGCGCAGAACATCTACATGTGGCACGAAGGTGCGATCGCGCTGGTGAGCAGCGCCGGCGAAGAAGACGATTGGAGCGCCCACACGCTGATCTACCACGGTGTGGCGCGCGGTGGCCCCGCCGAAGGAGTGAGGACCGCGCGCGTCAGCGCCGACGGGCGCACGCTCCTGTTCAGCTCCAGGATGAACGTCACCGGCTATGACAACCACGGCACGGGCGGGAATTGCACAGAACACGAAGAACCCGCGTCCTGCGAGGAGCTTTACATCTATAACGCCGTTGGCGCACGCGTGACATGCGTGTCGTGCAATCCGCAGGGGATCCCCGCCACACACGACGCGCTGCTCTACCACTTCGAGAGCGACGGCTCGATCCCGCCGCCGACGCTCTACCCGTGGGATCTTCCGCGCAACCTCTCCTCCGACGGCAGCAGGGTGCTCTTCGAGACCGAAGAAGCGCTGCTGGAAGTCGACTCCAACAGCCAGATGGACGTGTATGAGTGGGAGCGCGAAGGCTCGGGCACCTGTGCGGCCGGGACGAGCGGCGGTTGTCTGTACCTGATCTCCTCGGGCGCCAGCGACGAAGCGTCCTACTTCGCCGAAGCAAGCGCCAGCGCGAGCGACGTCTTCTTCTTCACACGCCAGTCGCTGGTGGGCCAGGACGAAGACGAATTGGTCGACCTCTACGACGCCCGCGAAGCAGGCGGCATCGCCTCGCAGAATCCGCCGGCGCCGCCGGCGCCGTGCCTCGGCGAAGCCTGCCATCCAGCGCAGGCATCCGCGCCCGCCGTGGGTCTCTCGGCCAGCCAGCTGTTCTCGGGCCCGGGCGACAGCGCCCCGCCGGCCCCGGTCGCACCGCCGTCGCGGTCGAAGCCGCATCGCAAGACTCGCATCCATCGCAAAGCCAAGACCAAGCACAAGCCCGACAAGCGGGGCAGCAAGGGCAGAGCAAAGCGCGGCGGCGCGAGACGGGCGCAAAAGACCGACTCGGATAGGAGACACAGATGATGGCCCCGCGCACTGCGACACTCCCGGCGGTCGTGGTCTGCGCCCTCGGCGCAATCCTCGGTCCCCTCGGCGTAATCCTTGTCGCCCCGGCACCGGCGGTGGCGTCGTTCGGCATCGAACGCATCGAACAGCAGGCCGAAGAACAGGACGGAGCGGCGGCGACGCAGGCTGGGTCGCACCCCTACGCGCTCACCACGATGCTGCTGCTCAACCGCCACGCGCTCAGCTCCGAGCAACTCGAAGAGGGCCTCGGGGACGCGGGTCCGCTCGGCCATGAAATCACCGACGGCGATCCGAAGGACCTCGAAGTGACATTGCCGGTCGGGGTGGCTGTGAACCTGCTCGCCGTGCAGCGCTGCTCCGAACAGCTGCTCGCTCGCCAAGAATGCCCAGCCTCCAGCCAGGTGGGCGACATCGCGATCGAATCGCCGGTGCCCGCCGTGTACGAAGCGCACGAGAGTCCCGTCTTCAACATCGCGCCCTCCTCGCCGCAGGTGGCCGGTGCGCTCGGTTTCACTGTTGCCAACGTCGGTTTCATCGCGCACCTGATTGGCAGCGCCCACGCCGGCGGCGACTACGGCATCTCCGCGATGGTGTCCGGCATGCCCCAAATCGCAAGCGCCGATGGCGTCACGCTGACGCTGTGGGGGGACCCCTCGGCACCGAGCCATTGCCACCAGCAGCTCACGGGCGGGCCCTGCGTGGCAGTGGCGCGCGGCAGCCAGCCGTTCCTGACGCTGCCAACGTCGTGCGGCAGTGAAGAAGCCACGCGGCGACTGTCGAGCGCGGTGAGCGCCGACTCGTGGCAGGAACCGGGGGTGTGGACGCCGACCGTCTTCTCAGCTCCGCTTCAGGCGATGACCGGTTGCGAGAAGCTCAGCTTCACCCCATCGATCGAAGTGAGTCCTGAAACCACGGTCGCGAACACGCCCACAGGTGTGAGCATCGCGCTGAAGATCCCGCAGGTCGAGGCGTTGGGCTCGCTCGCGGAGGCCAACCTGCGCGAAGCCGTGGTAAGACTGCCGGCGGATCTCGTGGTCTCGCCCTCAGCTGTGAGCGGACTGGGAGGCTGCAGCGAAGCGCAGGTCGGCCTGTCGAGCCCGGCGCCGGCCGCATGCCCGGAATCCTCGAAGATCGGCACCGTGCAAGCGCGCACACCGCTGCTCGACCATTCGTTGGAGGGGTCGGTGTATCTGGCGCAGCAGGGCAATGCCGGACCCGCTCAGGGCTCCAACCCGTTCGGCTCGCTGATCGCCCTGTACGTCGTCGTGGAAGGCAGCGGCGTGCAGATCAAGGCGGCCGGGGAAGTGAGCCTGAACCAGCTCACGGGACAGCCCACGGCCCACTTCAAGGATCTGCCCGAGCTCCCATACAGCGAAATGACGCTCAACTTCTTTGGCGGTCCGCGCGCCGCGCTCGTGCCCGACGCGTGCGGCCGCTACACGACGAGCGCGCTACTGACGCCCTGGTCGGCGCCCGAATTGGACCCCTCCATCGCGGTAGCTGAATCACAGAGCAGCTTTACGGTCAACTCAGGTTGCGCCAGCGGCGGGTTTGCTCCCGCGTTCACGGCGGGTACCACGAGCAACCAGGCGGGCGGCTACAGCCCGTTCGTCACGACGTTTACGCGCCAGGACTCAGAACAGGGTTTCGCCGCAATCCAGGAGCACATCCCCACCGGTCTGCTTGGCTCGGTTGCGCATGTGCCCCTGTGCGGTGAACCGCAGGCCCAGCAGGGCACGTGCGGCCCGGAAAGCCAGGTCGGAACGATCTCCGTCGTTGTCGGGCCAGGCACCGACCCGTTCGCGGTCCCGCCCGGGCGCATCTACCTAACCGGCCCCTATAACGGCGCGCCCTTCGGCCTGTCGGTTGTGGTGCCCGCGCGCGGCGGCCCGTTCGACCTCGGCAACGTGATCGTCAGAGCGGCGCTGCAGATCAACCCGCAAACATCGGCGGTAACGGTCGCCACCGGCCCACTTCCCCTGATGCTGCAGGGCGTGCCCGCGCTTGCCCGCAGCGTCACGGTCGAGATCGACCGCCCCGAATTCATCTTCAACCCGACCAATTGCGACCCCAAGACGATCTCGACCACGATGGACGGCTTCGCGGGCAGCACCGCGAGCGCCTCGGTGCACTTCCAGGCCACCGACTGCGCGGCGCTCGCCTTCAGGCCGCGCTTCTCGGCCTCGACATCCGGCCACACCTCAAGAGCCGATGGAGCGAGCCTCGACGCCAAGCTCGTCTATCCGTCGGCCTCGCCCGGCACTCAGGCCAACATCGCCAAGGTCAAGGTCGAACTGCCCAAGCAGCTCCCCGCACGACTCACGACCCTCCAGAAGGCGTGCCTGGCGAGGACCTTCGAAGCGAACCCCGCGAACTGTCCGGCGGCGTCGGTCGTCGCCACGGCCGCCGCCGCCACCCCGCTTTTGCCCGTCGGGCTGAGCGGACCGGCCTATTTCGTCTCCTACGGCGGAGCCAAGTTCCCCGAACTGATCGTGGTGCTCCAGGGCGACGGCGTCACGGTCTATCTGCACGGCGAAACATTTATCTCCAAACGCGGGATCACAAGCTCGACTTTCCAAGCGATCCCCGACGTTCCCGTCGGCAGCTTCGAACTGCACTTCCCCCAAGGTCACGACTCGGCGCTGGCGGCGAACGGAGACCTGTGCAAGAGCACGCTCGCGATGCCAACGACGTTCGTCGCCCAAAACGGTGTGCAGCTGAAACAGACCACGAAGATCGTTGTAAGGGGATGCCCACCCGCCCGCCCACCCGCCCGCGCCAAGACAGAGAAGCAGGCCAGGCACACCAAGCGTCCGGTCAAGCCGAAGACCAATGACAAAAGGCACGAGAGGAGTCGATGATGCGCAGAGCACCCATACTCAGGACCATGCCGGGCCTCGGCCTTCTCGGCCTCAGCCTACTTGGCCTGCTGGCCGGCCTACCGGCTGTTGCTTGCGCGAGACCCGTGGTCACGCTCAAAGCGGCGGCCGTGCCAATCCCGATCAACCTGAGCGAGCCTCACAGCGCGACCTACCCAGACACTGGCGCCATCCTTGGCGCTCCGGTCGCCCTGGAAGCAGAGCTTACGATCGGCGGCAACGAATATGGGGGTTCTCCCTCGCCGCTCACGGGCGTCAAGTTCTACGTTCCCGCCGGTGTCAAGATAACCGCGGGCGGGTTCGCCACCTGTGCGGAAGCCACGCTCAAAGAAGATGGTGCCGCGGGGTGCCCAAAGAGATCGTTTGCCAGCGCCTTGGGCGAAGCGACCGGTGTCGTGAGCTTCGGCGAATCGCGCGTGCAGGAGAAAGTGACGCTACAGGGATTCTTCGCTCCAGGCGGCGGTTTTTTCTTCTACGTGGTAGGCGATACGCCCGCCGAGATCGAACTCATCTCGAAGGGGGCGCTCGCCAACGACGCGAGTCCTCCGTTTGGCATGGTGTTCACGGGCGAAGTGCCGCTGGTCGAATCGGTGCCCGGCGCACTCGATGCGTCGGTCGAGCAGATCAAGGTCAAGGTTGGCGCAGCGTTCAAGCAGGGTAAGAAGCTCATCTCCTACGCGACCGCGCCCAGGACGTGTCCCAAGAGCCGCTTCTTCCCAGTCAAGGTGGAACTTTCGTTCCTCAGCGGAGAAACAATTCCAGCTGAATCCCGGATTCCGTGCCCCAAGGGAGCCAGTCGTGGGTGAGGCTTGGGTCCCTAGACGATACGCATTGACGTTACGGTCCAAAGCATATGGCATGGACCATATGGTGAGGTATGCTGCGCGCAAATGTCTGAGCCGCGCCTGAGCGAGACCTCTTATCTGGTCCTGGGCATGCTGGAGCAGATACAACCGGCGACACCCTATGACCTCAAGCAGGTGGCGGAGCTCAGCTCGAAGTACTTCTGGACGGTACCCCACAGCCTGCTCTACTCCGAGTGTGAGCGTCTGGCCAAGGCGGGTTTACTCAGCGAAGAGCGCGAACAGACAGGGCGGCGGCGGCGGATCTACCGTGTCACGGAGGCTGGGGTGCAAGCGCTTGAAGCGTGGCGCGCCGAGCCGGGTAACGCTGTCAGCGAGCTGCGCGACCTTGGTTACCTCAAGCTGTTCCTCGGAGCTGACCCTGTGATGCTCGCAAAGGCATACCTGCCCGAACACGAAGCCACCCTGCAACGCTTCGAAGAGCTGCGCAACGCCAGCGGAGGCATCCAAGTTCCGCGCGGCCCATGGCTGGCGTTCGATGCCGGAATCGGGCACCTGCGCGAGCGTGTCCGCTTCTGGAAGCAGGTACTCGAGGAGGAGGCGAGCGGCGAATGAGCGGCACGCCAGCTACAGCGCATTAGCCGCGATAGGCGTTGGTGATCGGCATGCGCCGATCGCGCCCGAACGCGCGCTCGGTGATCTTGATCCCTGGCGGCGCCTGGCGGCGCTTGTACTCGGCCAGGTCCACGAGCCTCGCTGTGCGCTCCACATCCGCGGTCGGCAACCCTTCGGCGATCAGCTGCTCGCGGCTGCGGTCAAGCTCGATGTAGCCGTGCAAAATGCGGTCGAGCACCTCATATGGGGGCAGCGAGTCCTGGTCGACCTGGCCCTCGCGCAGCTCGGCCGACGGAGCGCGCTCGATGATCGACGGCGGAATCGGCGCGCGCACGGGTGCGGTGCCAGCGGCGGGCGTGCGGGCGGCCGGAGTCTCGGCGGCGGCTGCCACGGACATGGCGGGAGCCTTGACGAGCGCGTCAACAGCGGATGGATCGTTGCGCCAGCGCGCCAACCGATACACAAGCGTCTTGGGGACGTCCTTGATTACCGCAAAGCCGCCCGCCAAGTCGCCATACAGCGTTGTGTAGCCAACCGACATCTCCGACTTGTTGCCGGTCGTCAGCACCAGCCAGCCAAACTTATTCGACAGCGCCATCAACAGGTTGCCGCGGATGCGCGCCTGCAGATTCTCCTCGGTCAGATCCGCCTTCAGACCCTGGAAGTCTGTTTGCAGCGTCTGCATGTAGGCGTCCATTGTCGGCTCGATCGCATACTCGTGTGCCCGCACACCCAGCGCACCGGCAAGCGCGCGCGCATCGTCCTGAGTCGCCGAGGAGGAGAAGGGGGAGGGCATCACCGCCACGTTCACTCGCTCCGAGCCCAGCGCGTCGGCGGCCAAGCACGCCACGAGCGCAGAGTCGATCCCGCCCGAGAGCCCCAGCACGACCGCGCCAAAGCCATTCTTCTCCACATAGTCGTGCAGTCCCAGTAGCAGCGCCTCGTACACCTCACGCTCCAGCGGCGAGATCGGAGCGCGCAAGCTCGCCGAGGTCTCCCCGGAGGCTGAGACGGCAATGGCCGGTTTGGCAAGCGGGGGGATCTCCGCACGCGCCGGCTCGGGCGAATGCGCGACAGAACCACGGGCACGCCCAGCATCCCCCCCCAAATCAAAGCTCAGCTCGCACACGAGCATGTCTTCCTCGAACTGCGCGGCACGACCAAGCGGCACGCCCGTGGGGGCGAGGACGAACGAATGGCCGTCGAACACGAGCTCGTCCTGGCCGCCCACCAGCGCGCAAAACGCGACGTATGCGCCTGTCTCGCGCGCGCGCTTGGCAAACAGCGCTTCGCGCTCGGCGCCCTTGCCCACGTGGTAGGGCGAGGCGGAGATGTTCACGATCAGGCTCGCCCCCGCGGCGGCCTCCGAGGCGCCCGGCGGTCCGGCGACCCACAGGTCCTCGCACACCGTCACACCGATCCGCCGCGCGCCCAGCTCGATCGTGGTGCCGTCCGGCTCGCCCGCCTTGAAGTAGCGCTGCTCGTCAAACACCCCATAGTTGGGCAGGTGCACCTTGCGATACACGCTGCTCACGGTGCCGTCGCTGAGCACGGCGGCGGCGTTATACAGAACCGTCGCGATCGGGCCCGGCGAACCCGGCACAGGGCCGCGCACGGCTCCCGCGATCCGCTCGGGAAAGCCCACGATCGCCACGATTCCCTCGGCCTGTGCGGCCAGCTCCTGCAGCTTGGCGGCGGTGTCGGCGAGAAAGTGCTCGCGCAGCAGCAGATCCTCGGGCGGATAGCCGGTCAGCGCCAGCTCGGGAAACAGCGCCAGTTGTGCGCCCGCGCGCTTGGCGGCATCGATGCCCTCGGCGATCAGGGTTGCGTTGCCCTCCAGGTCCCCGACGGTCGCGTTGATCTGGCACAGCGCCAGCCGCAAGCCGGAGCTCATCGCCGTCGGGCTTGCGCCACTAGCGCGCTGCCACCGCTCGGGGTCGGCGCGCGGATCGAGACCTGGACCCGCGCGGCCCGCCCAACCCCGCGGCGCCCGCGAGCGCCACGATCGCGCGCTCCAGCTCGCGCGCGATCGTCTCCAGCTCCGGCAGCGCGTCGTAGTCGGCCAGCAACCCGAAGCCGAGCTGGCCGTCATAGCTCATCACGGCGATCCCCAGTGCCTGGCGGTGCGCGAGCGGCACCACCGGATACAGCGCCTGCAGGCGGTGGCCCATCAGATACAGCGGGAACTGCGGGCCCGGCACGTTCGTCACAACCACGTTGAAGAAGCGCTGGCGCGCCTGCAGCCGCGCGGCCTGGCTGAGGATCGTCGGTGGCGCAAAGCCGGCGAGGTTGGTGAGCGCCTCCGCGCCCACCGCCTGCCCGGAGTGCTTGAGATCGTCCATCGCCAGGCGCACCTGTGCCAGACACTCGACCGGGTCGACGATCCCGACCGGCAGTGGTGCCCACATCGCCGCCACGCGATTGCCGAGTGCGGGTGGGTGGGACTTCGATTTAATGTCCGCTCGGATCGACACCGGCACCATCGCCTTCAGTACCAGCCCTTCGGTGTCATATCCCTGCGCGCGCATGTGATGGCCGAGCGCGAGGCTCACCGCCGCCAGCACCACGTCGTTGAGCGTGCCTCCCAGTGCGTCCTTGATCGCCTTGAACTGCGCGAGCTCGGCGTCGACCCACGTGTAGCGCCTGTGCCCGGTGATGTCGACGTTGAACGGGCTCGCCGGCGCCGGCGCGTTGATCCCCGCGAGCGTGGTCGCGCTCACGCCGACGATCGCATCCTTCACGTGCGCAAGCGCCCGACGTGGCGTGCGCAGGACGGCTCGAGCCCCGCGCACCATCTCGCCCGGCACGGTCGAGCGCTCCACCAGCGCGTCGGCCAGCAGCTTCGCCGAGCCCGGCAGTGGGCGCGGAACCCACGGTGCCGCGGGACGCGGAGCGCCCGCCGGCTCGGGCTCCAGGTCAAACAGCACGGTCGTGATGTCCACGCCTGAGATCCCGTCGACAAGCGCATGATGGGTCTTTGCGATCAACGCAAACCGTTCTCCCGCCATGTGCTGCACGAGCCACATCTCCCACAACGGCTTGGATCGATCCAGTCGCTGGGAGAACAAGCGCCCCGCCAGCTGCTTGAGCTCAGCCTCGTCTTCGGGGCGCGGCAGCCCGGTGTGGCGGATGTGATAGCGCGGATTGAAGTGGGGATCGTCGGTCCACACCGGACGGCCCTGATCGAACGGCACGAACGCGAGCCGCTGGCGATAGCGCGGCACCAGATGCAGCCGCGAGAGGATGTGCTCCACGAACTGCTCATACGGCGGCGCCTTGCCCTCGAACACCATCACCGAGGCCACGTGCATGTGCGCGGAGCCGTGATCCTCCAGGTGCAGGAAGGCCGTGTCCAGGCCGGTCAGGCGATCGGGGTTTGCCATCGGCTGTGATTGTCGCGGGTCTGGGCGCGGGCGTCAACGCGATAGGCGAATCCCACGCGCTAATCAAGTGTGCCTCGCCTCGAGCACGTGGTCACACGGTGGCGCTCAGGGGTTGGCTAGTTGTTGTGCCTAGGGACGTTGCGAACGGCGTGTAGGTAGGTCCGGGCCTGCCGAGAGGCTGTGGGTGTCAAAGCTCACGACCGTCTCGGAGGCCCGGAATGCAACACGCTAACGCTCCACTGACCCCGATCGGCAGGCTCCGTTTGGTGCTGCTGGTTGAGGAGGAAGGATTCACGTTGCAGGCGGCAGCGGATGCCTGCAATGTGGCGAAGTCGACGTGCTGGGAGTGGGTACGCCGCTGGCGTGCGGCGAGCGAGGGCGATCGTGTCACGCTCGCCTGCTTGGAAGACCGCAGCTCGCGGCCACACCGAAGCCCCAACCAGGTGCCGGCTGGGGAGGCTGCACGGATCTGTGAGCGCCGGCTGCGCACCGGCTGGAGCCCGCGGCGGCTGGCGGAAGAGGCGGACATCGCATGGCCGCATTCGACGATCCACCAGGTGCTGCGCCGTGGCGGTTGCTCACGCCAACCACGGCCCGAGATTCCTGCGGTGGTCCGCTACGAGTGGCCGTGTCCCGGCAACCTGTTGCACATGGACGTCAAGAAGCTCGGCCGCTTCCACGCGCCCGGGCACGCCCTCACGAAAGACCGCACCAGACGCTCTCCTGGGGCGGGCTGGGAGTATGTGCACTCGATCATCGACGACTGCTCCAGGCTCGCCTATTCAGAGATCCACGATGACGAGACGGCCGTGACGGTCACCGCGTTCACTCGCCGCGCGCTCGACTGGTTTCTCGAGCAGGGGATCGTCTGCGAGCGGCTGATGACCGACAACGCGTTCGCCTACACCCAGAGCAAGTCTTTCAGGCAGTTGCTCTGGCGGCGCGCGATCCAACACATCCGCACCCGTCCCTATACGCCCAGGACCAACAGCAAGGTCGAGCGCTTCCACCAGACGCTGATGCGGGAGTGGGCCTACGCACTCCAATACGCCTCATCCGCCGCGCGCCGGCAAGCCCTGCCACACTGGATCAACCACTACAACGAGCGTCGCACCCACTCAGCGCTCGGCAACCGGCCACCCCGAGCCCGCGTTCAGGACGTCACCGGGCACAACACCTAGGAGCGTGTGTGCGCCGATTTCGTCGATCGAGGCGTGGCCCGAGAGCGCCATGTTCAGATCGAGCTCGGCCAGGAACGCGCGCAGCACCTCCACCACGCCCTGCTCGCCGCCGAGCGCGAGGCCCCATACGTATGGACGCCCGAGACACACCGCGCGTGCTCCAAGCGCCAGCGCCTTCAGTGCGTCTGCGCCACCGCGGATGCCGCTGTCGAACAGCACCTCCAGGCGATCGCCAACCGCCTCCACCACGCCCGGCAGCGCCTGCAGCGAGCCGATCGCCCCGTCGACCTGGCGTCCGCCGTGGTTGGACACGATGATCCCCTCGATCCCGTGCTCGGCCGCCAGCTGCGCGTCCTCGACGCTCTGGATGCCCTCCAGCACGATCGGCAGTTTCGTGCACTCGCGCAAGAACTCCAGGTCTGCCCACGTCACAGACGGGTTTGAGAACTGCCACGCCCAGTAGGCAACAGCGGTCTGCATGTCCTGCTCGGGTGGCTTGGGCAGCGCTGCACGAAACACCGGGTCCTGCAGGTAGTTGACGTTGCCCTCGCCGCGCAAGAACGGCAGGAAGCCCTCGCTCAAATCGGCCGGGCGCCAGCCCAACAGCCAGGTGTCGAGTGTCACCACGACCGCCTTATAGGAGGCCCGCTCGGCGCGCTCGATGAAACTGCGCGCCAGCTCGCGGTCACGCGGCCAATACAGCTGATACCAGCACGATTGCTCCCCGGCAGCCTCTGCTATCTGCTCGATCGTGTGCGAAGCGGCGGTGCTCGCGATCAGCGGCACGCCCACCTGCGCGGCGGCGCGCGCGGAGGCAAGCTCCCCCTCGGCATGCGCCACCGTCTGCACCCCGATCGGCGCGAGCAGCACCGGTGCTGGCAGCTTCATACCGAGCACCGTGCGCTCGAGCGTTCGCTCTGAGACGTCTTTGAGCATCCGCGGCACGATCCGCCAGCGGTCGAACGCCTCGCGGTTCGCGCGGATCGTGTGGCCGCGTCCCGCGCCGCCCTGGATGTAGCCGCGCGGGCCGCGCGCGAGCATCGCGTAGGCGTCGCGCTCCAGCTCGCGCCAGTCAAGCGGCCGCAAGGGCTTGCGAGCGCCGAGCATCCCGGCCGCGTAGATTTCGTGCTCGTAGTTGGAGAAGGGGGGCTCTAGGGGCATGCCTCCAGGATCGTATTCGGAGCGGCAACTCAGCGTCTTCAAGATGTGGGAGATGCCTCTGAGTTTGGGGGCGGGCACTGCGCAAAGAGCTGCGGACGGATTGCCACGACGCGGCTTTGTGTGACTGGCAAGTGGTTTGACGCGTTCCGTCGCATGAGGGCCGTATGGTGCAGACAATGATCAGCATTCGATGTTTCCGTTATCGGCGTTGCGCTTGAGTCGATGATTTCGTATTACAATTCTGCGTTGGAGATCCATCCATCGGCACGCAAGCACGCGATAGTCGACGAGGACATCAAGCACGCGATCACCCACGCAATGGCAATAGAACACGAAGACGACGCGACGCGCCTATATATCGGGCCTGCCCGAGACGCTGAACTCCTCGAGGTGGTCACGATCTTGCGCAGCGATCGCGTCGAGTTGGCGATCCACGCAATGAAGATGCGCGAGCAGTATCGACGGCTACTCCCAGGAGGTTGACATGGCAAAGGACGATTACGGTCGGACCGCAAACGGTGTCCCGATCACCGAGGAGATGATCGCTGATCTCGCTGCCAAGGCGGAGGCGGGGTATGACGTGGACAAGATGTTGCGTCGCCGCGTCGGACGGCCGCCAATGGGATCAAAGGCGTCGAGCGTCGAATCGGTGCGACTGGAGCCCGAGTTGCGCGAGGCGCTGGCCCAACGAGCCCAGCGGGATCACGAGACCACTTCGACGATCATCCGCAAGGCGCTTCGCGAGTATCTCGATGCTGCCTGATCGCGATGATCCTGTTTGCCGGCTACACCGATACGCCCATCATCGGAAAACCAACCAACTGCGTAGGAGGCATGCGAGATGACATTTGACCAATCCAAGATTGGGCAGGTCGTGGCGGCGCAAATGGAGGCGCTGGAAGGCCGCTATGGCGACGACTGCGAGATCGGCAACGTCTGCACGATCGTCGAGGTGCTGGGGCCGCACGGCTCCGACGTCTCGGTGCGCTCAAGCGAAGCACGCCCGCACACCACGATCGGGTTGCTGCGTATGGCCGAGACGATGATGCTCAACCGGCTCGGCACTCCGGGGCGTGGCGAAGAGGAGTAGCGATTGCGCAGGCCGAGGCGCGTTGGGGCCAAACGGTGACCGACGCGCTTTTGGGATAAAAGGGTTACCGCCCGCGCTTTTGTCCATTTTGGCATATATGTGACATGTGTGAGCTTACTCACATATGGGTAGCGACTGTATAAGCGCCATCCGCGCATCCCTTCCGTCGTAGCGCTGGCTTACGGTCCCACGCATCCCAATCAAGTTGGCCCCAGCGACAGCGTGAACTGCCCTGGGGCCGTGACACAGGAGCCTGAACTCCCATGCAAGACGACCCTTCTATGGACCCAGCCGAGGTCCTGCATGTAAGCGACTCAGCCGTCTACGGCCTGTTGATCCTTCCCGACGAGCAACGCCCTTGGTCGGTTCGTGAGCTGGCATTGGAGCTTGGCAGTCCCATCGACGTAGAGGACGCCCTCGCGCGCCTGCACGGTGCGGGCCTTGTGCATCTCTGCGGCGAGTTCGTCTGGGCGACACGGGCGGCGCTCGCGGCGGACGCTATCGAGCTTTAGAAGTGCGGTTTGATACGTTCAGGCGCTTGTTGTTCTTCGTAGATGAGACTTGGCAGAGCGTGAGCGGCACCCGAGTTGGCGCGCTCGGGGGGATCGCTATTCGCCAGGATCAATACAACGGCTTTTGCGGTGCCTTCTACGGGATGAAGAAGGAAACATTGGGGGCTAAGGAGCTAACCGACTCCGAGGTGAAGGGCACCCATTGTTTCTCCAAGGCCGCGTTCAAGGCTGCGGCCATGACAGGATCCTCCTATTGGCTCGAAACAGCCGACAAGCTACTGAGCCTCTTGGCGACCTTCCACGCGCAGACCTTCGTGATATGGAGCACATCTCCCGACTGCTTGACCCTACGACAGCCTGATACGAAAGCTCTGTCTAATCCCTACCGACAGCTTCTCTTCGACTTCAGAGCGCTCATGGAGCGCGAGGCTCCGGACCGGCTGGGTTCGCTCATGTTCGACCTTCGAGGCACACGCGAGGATGAGGCCACGGCCTGCACTCTGCAGAACTACATGGTGCGAACTAGGGGAGGCTGGAACAAGCACTTCATCTGCGTTCCCAACTTTACGGTGAGTTCCGTAAGCCCCGGGCTCCAGGCTGCAGACGTGGTGGCGTATCTGGCCGCGCATCTTTACGACCGAGATGCGCGGCCTGAACTGCAGCCTTTTGTCGCCAGGATGACCGGTTTGGCCTACCGCTTCACTCGTCCCGGCGCTTCTGCGCGCCGCGTAACGACGGCTCGTCGAGTTGGCTAAGGAAAGACGAGAGGCTGGCGAGCCGAAAGCCCTAAACGTCGGTGGAAGCGACGCACCAGCCTCTCTGGGTATCGACTATACAGAGGAGAGCCTAAAGAGTCGTTAGCCCTTTGTCAGCAGAGGTTCGTTGACTGCTCAACCAACTGTGGCATCGACGACTTGCGTCCGTCGCGCTAGCCTCGACAGATGGCGAACGAGCCCGAGCCGAATGAGCCTAAGCAGATCACGCCAGCGGGCCACCGTATCCCGGTCCCATCGCGTGAGGACTTCGACCGGATGGTTAGGAAGGTCGCGCCGCCGCAAGCAGGTCGTAAACGCCCTGACGAGACAGACGAGCCTCCCGAGCAATCTGAGCGATAGACACGCCTTCGGCCTGTGCGCGGAGGATGTTCTCGCGCAGGTCGGTGGTTGCCTGCTTGCGTAGCCGCTCGGAATACTCGCGTCGCTTCGCGGCGCGACGAATCGCCTTGATCGCCTCGGACTCGCTCATGCGACCGTCCGCTCAACTAGCGTCTCGAACATCGACGCGTCCATGTAGCGCGCGTTCCTGCGCCACACGAACTCGTTCAGATAGCCCTGTAGCCAGCGGTGGGACACTCTGCGGTAGGTACCCCTGATCGACGGCTTCAAGTGTCCAAAGAAGCCCTCGACGGTGTTTGTGTGCGTGTCGCCTTGCACATACCAGCCTGCAGAATGGTTGATCCGACTATGGGAAATGAAGTGGTCGCCTAGGCCGTTGTACGCTGGCCACTCGTCAGTGATGATGATGGACTCGGGCTCAACCCACTCGATTACCTGCTTCTGGAGCTGGGGTCCACGACGGGATGGCAAGACAGTCGCCTTGATCCGGCCGCCACGCTCCACAGCAGCGAACACCGTTGCTCTACTACGTTCGCGGAGCTTCGCGGCTTCTGAGCGCCGGGTCGGTGTCGATGCGAGGTAGCGGTGCTGGCCTTGCGGCTTGCGTGGCCTGCCGTTCACAGACGCCTCATCGACCTCCACGTCACCCCGTAGCGGTTCGCCGTCATCCACCATCAGCTCGTTGCGGATCTTGTTCAGCATCCGCCACGCCGTCTTGTAGGACACGCCGATCTCGCGCTCAAGCATCTTGGCCGACACTCCGCAACGAGTGCTCGTCATCATGTAGATCGCAAAAAACCACAAGTGCAGCGAGGTCGAAGACTTGTGGAAGATCGTCCCGGCCGTTGGGTGGACGTGGTGGCCGCAGCCCGTACAGGTCCACGATTGGCGGCCCTGCGCCGTCTGGTACTTGCGGAACACGCGCTCGTGACCGCACTTCGGGCAGTCCGCGTGTTCGCCGTCGGCTGAGTAGCGCGAGCGCCACAAATGCTCAAGACACGCAGCATCGTCGGGATAGTCCCGCATGAACTCCATAAGCGAGAACTGCGACTCCGATGATGCCGTCCGGGTCGGATCGTGTCGATTGCCTGCGGCCATACTGTCAATATACTTGACGCATTGCTGTCTGTCAAGTATCTTGACAGACAGGTTCAGCGGCAGGTAAGCTCACCTCATGGGGATCAGCGACGAGCAGTACAGCGCAGAAAAGGACGCCGGATATAGGGCTATCGGACGCTACCTGGTGGCGTTTTCGCAGCTAACCGCCTATATGCGGCGCCTGATCGCGAGACATCTCGTCGAGGGAACTGCTCGTCCTCGCTCGTCTATAGAGATCTTGCTAGGAGACGTGGGTCCCAGAAACATCGCAGACTCCTTCTTTGGTCTATGCCGGACGGCTGGCGATCTCGAGGGGGACGAGTTGCTTGTCGCGGCAAGGCTCCAAAAGCGCGTCATGGAAGCAAACGAGTTCCGCACCGATGTCGCGCACGGTGATTGGTCAGTCGGCGACCTTGAGGGTGCAGACGCGACCTGTGTCTTGCCGCTGGAACTCCTACGCATCAAGGCCAGTCGACGGGAAGTTCCGGCAGCTCAATGGATCTCGATCACCGTCGATGAACTCAACGCCTTCGCCGACGATCTGTGGACCCTGACGATGCTTGTGTCCGACTTCGGAACACTTGCTCTTGGGCTATCACGATGGGTCTACGAAGATTCCCCAAGTGGCCGAGCTATGTCGCTAGCTGGGCCAGAGAGCGGAATCCGCGTAAGGGATGTCTACAGCCAGACGGGACCGTCAAGCAAACCTCTGATCGGAAGGTCTGGGTCACGCGCAGACGACGTTGCCCTTATGCGGTACGCGGGAATGGATGGCAGATGGGATAACAAGGCCGACATGCAGGCCGTGGCACGCATCCTCGCGGAACCCATCAAGCCCAGTTCTCTCCGTTAGCAATATCGTCTTCGCGGAGTTCGTTTTCCGAATGGGCGCTTGTTTCCCGTTCAAGCCACTCCAACTGCTCATCGTCGCTGAGGTCGTCAATGCCCCACCAAGCGCGGAGCCGCGACCATCCAGACAAGCCCTTTCCGCTTATACAGTCGCTACCCATATGTGAGCTTACTCACACTATTCGCCATCAACAGTCCGTTAGCGTGCATCTGATTGCCTGACCCAGCCGAGTCGTCTCCGTGGATGGAGGCGAGCGGGGGACCCACTGCCGGGCCTGACGCTATGGGCCCGGATGGGGCGAGTCGGCCGCTGATGCGGCCGTAACGCCCGACCGGAGTGCGTATGGACGCGTACTGCCGGCGGGACGTGAGCCCGACAGCTAACCCCGTAGGCGGATACACAAGGAGACCTCTTTGTCGAGGCCACACATAGACGGGCGCGCTCGCCGCGCCCATTTGACGCCGCTTGCCGTCGGTTTGACATTTGGAGCGGCGCTCACAGTTCCGTCGAGCACCGGGGCGGCTGTCACAGCAACACCAGCACCTGCGAGTCCCGCCACGATTGGGGGTATTTCCGCGAGTCCCACGATTTCAGAGACAGCGGGTATTGCGGCAGCTCCGGGTATTCCGGCGATATTGGGTAAAGCTGCGATACATATTAAATTGCGCCTGCGACGCGTGAATCTAAATGTGCTAGTCGGCTCGGCGGCCAGCGTGAGCGGCACATTGCGTCCGGCGCTGAGCGCACGCGTCGTGTACCTCCAGCGTCTGGGGCGCCACGGGTGGCGGGGCATCTCACACACCCTCACCGGGGCGCGGGGCCGCTTCACACTGCACTACACACCCAGCCGTCTGCTCAGCGAGCCCGTGCGGGTCTTGCTTGCCGGCGACTCGAGCGACCTCGGTGTGCACCGTGATCTTGGACGCCTGATCTCCTATCGTCTCACCGTCGCTTCGTGGTACGGCGGTGGTGGCACGCTCGCGTGCGGCGGGCAGCTCACGAGCGCGACGATGGGCGTGGCCAACAAGACGCTGCCGTGCGGCACGCTCGTCACGCTGCGCTACGACGGACGCTCGGTGCGGGTGCCGGTGGTCGATCGCGGGCCCTATGTCGAAGGCCGCGAATTCGATCTCACCGAAGCGACCAAGCGTGCGCTCGGATTCGAAGGGGTCGGCGAGGTTTGGAGCACTCGCTAGCCTACGTGGGGAGCAGATGGGCAAGCCCACGAGATATAAGGGCCGCAAGCAGGCCAAGCACCCAGCGCGCCGCAAGGCCGCGGGCGTTGCGATGCTGACCTGGCGCGGCGTGCGGGTCGCGCGCAAGCTGGGCCGCGCCAGGCGCAGAACTCGCAAGGTGCGTCGTCGCGCCGCGCTGGCCTGGAGCGCGGTGTCGATCGGCTCGCTGGCGCTCGGTGCGCTTGCGCTTGGAGCGGTGGCGATCGGCGCGCTTGCGATCCGTCGCCTGGCGATCAGGCGCGCCGCGATCGGCCGGCTCGACGTGCGCGAGCTGAAAGTCGGCCGCCTGGAGGTCGACGAGCTCGTGGTGCACGACAGGAGTTGAATACACGGTGGTGGTCGATCAGCGCGCCGGCGCCCGAGAGCAGTCGTGGACCTGAGCTTTAGCGAGCGCGAGAGCGCGTTTCGCGAAGAGCTGCGCACGTGGCTGGCCGACAATCCGCCCGCGGAGCAGCCGAGCGAGGGCGGCGAAGACGCCCATTACGCCTGGCGCAGGGATTGGCAGCGCAAGCTGTATGACGCGGGCTGGGCCGCGCCGGCGTGGCCAGCCGAGTATGGGGGTCGCGGCGCGTCGCTGAGCGAGTCGGCGATCTACTTCGAGGAGCTGGGCCGCGCGCGCGTGCCGCTGCCGGCCAACGTGCTGGGCCTGCTGCTCGGCGGCCCCACGCTGATGGTGTGGGGCACCGACCGTCAGAAGGAGCGCTATCTCGCGCCGATCCTCTCCGCCGAGGAGATCTGGTGCCAGGGCTTCTCAGAGCCCGACGCCGGCTCGGATCTCGCGTCGCTGAAGACTCGTGCGGTCAAGGACGGCGATGACTGGGTCGTGACCGGCCAGAAGGTGTGGACCAGCAGCGCGCAGTACTCCAAGTGGTGCATGCTGGTCGCGCGCACCGACGGCGATGTGCCCAAGCACAAGGGCCTCACGTACTTCCTGATGGACATGGAGCAGGACGCGGTGCAGGTGCGCCCGCTGCGCCAGATCACCGGCGAGGCCGAGTTCAACGAGTTGTTCATCGAGGAGGCGCGCATTCCCGAGGAGAACGTGGTGGGCGGCGTTGGCAACGGCTGGAAGGTTGCGCTGACGACGCTCATGAACGAGCGCGCGGGACTCGGCTTCGCGCTGCAGGTGCGCTTGCGTCAGCTGCTGGACGATACGATCGCGCTTGCCCGCGAGCGCGGGCTGCTCGAGAACCCACTTTATGCCGATGCGCTCGCCGAGCTGCACGTGCGCTGCGAGTCGATCCGGCTGCTGGCATGGAAGGGGCTGACCGACATCGAGCGCTACGGCCAGCCTGGCCCGGAGGGGTCGCTTGTGAAGTGGCTGTGGTCGGACACCAACCAGCGCCTGACCCAGCTGGCCGGCGAGATCGTCGGGCCCGAGGCGCTCATCAACGGCACCAGCTGGAGCTATGAGCTGTTGCGCGCGCGCGGCAACACGATCGAGGGCGGCACGACCGAGGTGCTGAAGAACATCGTGGCCGAGCGGGTGCTGGGATTGCCGCGCTTGAAGGCGGTCGTTTAGGTGGTTTTGGAGGGATGGGCTCCGCCGGGGCGTGCCCGTGGTCTCAGCCGGCCCGGGCACATTCGCAAGCGTGGGCGTGCGTAGCCGATGGACTTCGGCCTGAGTCAGGACCAGCAGGAGATCCAGCGCACCGCGCGCGAGCTGCTCGCCGAGCGGGCGCGTCCCGAGCGCGTGCGCGAGCACGCCGAGTCGGGGCGGCTGGACGAGGTGCTTTGGCGCGAGCTGTGCGAGCTGGGCTGGCCGGGGATCGCGGTCGCCGAGCGCTACGGCGGGCAGGGCCTCGGTCGCGTGGAGCTGTCGATCCTGTGCGAGGAGCTGGGACGCTCGCTCGCGCCGGTGGCGCTGCTGCCGAGCGTGCTGGCCTCGACCGTGATCGAACTGGCGGGCTCTGAGGATCAGCGCGCGCGCCTGCTGCCCGGTTTGGCCAGCGGCGAGACGATCGGCGCGCTTGGCAGCGCGCGCGAGGGTGTCGCCGAGCTGGTCGTCGGGGCGCCTGGCGCACAACTGCTGGTGCTGCTCGAGGACGGCGCGGCGCGCGTGCTCAACGACGGGCAGGCCGAGATCGAGCTGGTCGAGTCGATCGACCCGACGCGCCCGGCGGCCCGCGTGAGCGCCCCGGTGGGCGCGGGCGAGGCGCTTGCGGGAGATGTGTCCGGCGGGATCGATCGTGCGCTCGTGGCGATCGCATCCGAGCTCGTCGGAGTGTGCGACCGGGCACTGGCGATGACCGTCGCATACGTGAAGGAGCGCAAGCAGTTTGGCGTGCCCGTGGGCTCCTATCAGGCGGTGTCGCACCGTTGCGCGCAGATGCTGCTCGACACCGAGAAGGCGCGTGCGACAACCGCGTTTGCCTCGTGGGCTGCCGATGCCGATCCGGAGCGGCTGGGGGAGGCTGCGGCAATGGCCAAGGCCGCCTCCTCAGAGGCGGGGGTGGAGGTGACTGCCTCGGCGATCCAGGCTCACGGTGGGATTGGCTTCACCTGGGAGGCCGATGTGCACTGGCTCTACAAGCGCGCGCTGCTCGACGCGGCCATGCTCGGGGGCGCCAAGCCTCAGCGCGCACGTCTGGCTGGGATCCTCGCGCAGAGCTGAGCGCGCCGCGGTGGCGCACCATGCGCGAAGCGGTGGAGTCTTGGGTAGCGCATACAGGTAGTGCAAACACGGTCACGTACGCTGGATCTATACGTGATAACGTACATGTGTATGTCAGAGACCCGCACCTGGGACGGAGCCAGCTACGATCGCATCTCCGGGACGATGGAGGCACTCGGACTCGAAGTGCTCGATCGCCTGGAGCTCGGCGGTGAGGAGGTCGTGCTCGACGCCGGCTGCGGGTCGGGACGGATCTCCCAGGCGCTCGCGGAGCGCCTGCCGCGCGGGCATGTGATCGCGGTGGATCAGTCGCCCTCGATGGTGGAGGCCGCCAGGAAGCGGCTCGGACCGGAGTTCGACGTGCGCGTTGCTGACCTGCTCGATCTGGAGCTCGAGGAACCGCTCGACGCGATCCTCTCCACCGCCACCTTTCATTGGATCCTCGACCACGATCGTCTGTTCGAGCGTCTGCGCACGGTGCTGCGCCCTGGCGGGCAGCTCGTCGCGCAGTGCGGTGGGAAGGGCAACATCGAGATCCTGCGCGGCAAGGTCGGCGAGGTGCTTGCCCGCGAACCGTACGCCGCGCACTTCCGCGACTGGCGTGCGCCGTGGAACTACGCGGGAGCGGGGGAGACCCGCGAGCGCTTGCTCTCCGCGGGCTTCAGCTCGGCAGAGTGTTGGCTGGCGCCCGCGCCGCGCGAGCCCGAGCACCCGCGCGAGTTTCTCTCCACGATCGTGCTCGGTCCGCACGTGCAGCGCCTGCCCGAGGAGTTGCGCGAGCGGTTCATGGACGACGCGCTGAGCGTCATCGGCGAGCCGGTGGTGGTCGACTATGTGCGCTTGAATATCGACGCGACCGCATAGCAGCGCACAAATCGCCGTCGGCCGCGCTAGATTCGGCGCTCCTATGACCGTCGCGATCGTGACCGACAGCACGACCTACCTGTCGCCGGAGTTGATCGACCGGTGGCAGATCCACGGGGTCAGCCTGTATGTGGGCTGGGATGGCGAGTTGCGGCCCGAGCACGAGTATTCAGATCTCGACGCGTTCTACGCTCGACTGCACGACTCGCCGGGGCTGCCGAGCACTTCGCAGCCATCGGTCGGAGACTTCCTCGCGGTGTATG
Organism: uncultured Solirubrobacterales bacterium; assembly: GCA_963715765.1. Taxonomy (GTDB): domain Bacteria; phylum Actinomycetota; class Thermoleophilia; order Solirubrobacterales; family Solirubrobacteraceae; genus Palsa-744. Next base: position 267,271 of record OY970270.1, on the reverse strand, counting down.
AGCCGCTGCTCAGCGCGGGCCGCGACATCGTCTCGATCCACATCGCCAGTGGCCTGTCGGGCACGTGTGAGAGCGCGCGCGAGGCGGCGCGGGTGGTGAGCGAGGCGGGGCACCCGGGACGTGTCGAGGTGATCGACGGCCAGACCGGTGCCGGTGGTCTCGGCTGTCTGGTGATCGCCGCTGCGAGGGTGGCCGCACGCGGCGCGGCGATCGAGCAGGTGATCGCGGCCGTCAGGGAGGCGCGCGCGGGCCTTGACATCTGGTTCTGCCTGGACACGCTCGAATATCTGCACCGCGGCGGGCGCATCGGTGCCGCTCAGGCAACGGTGGGCACCGCCTTGAGGGTGAAGCCGATTCTCACGTTCGGCACTGAGATCGCGCCGGTCGGGCGCGTGCGCACTCGCAAGCGCGCGTTCGAGCGGATGGTCGCCTACCTGCGCGAGCTGCATGAGCGCGGTGCCACCGACTGGTTCGTGCAGCACGCCCAAGCGTACGAGGACGCCGAGCGCATGGTTGCCCAGGGCAGAGCGATCTTTGCCAGCGAGCCGCTGTTCTGCACGCAGGTGGGCCCGGTGCTCGGAGCGCACCTCGGCGCGGGGCTGCTGGTCGGGGGAATGGTGTTCGAGCCCGGCGGATCGGCCGAATAGAGCTTCAAGGCGAATCTGCGCGGTCACGGGCAACGATGGTCCGATCTCCGCCGCGCGCGCGGCTAGATTCGGTGGACGATGTCGGATCAGGCAGCCCAGCTGAGCACAGCCCACCTGGACGCCGACGCGTTCTTCGTGTCGGTCGAGCTGATCCGCCGACCGGAGTTGCGTGGGCTGCCGGTCGTGGTCGCCGGCACGGGGCCGCGAGCGGTGGTGACGACCGCAAGCTATGAGGCGCGCCGCTATGGGGTGGGATCGGCGATGCCCGCCGCACGTGCGCGGAGATTGTGCCCGCAGGCGGTGTTCCTGCCCACCGACCACGTTCATTACAGGGAAATCTCGCGGCGGATGATGGATATCGTGCGCTCCCACGTCGAGCGCGTGGAGGTCGTAGGGCTCGACGAGGCCTATGTCGATCTCTCGAACTTTCACTCGCCGCGCTCGGCGATGCGCCGGATCGCGGCCGACGTCAAGGCCGCCACCGCACTCACGTGCTCGGTTGGCATCGGTCCCAACAAGCTGGTCGCAAAGGTCGCCTCCGACGCCGAGAAGCCAGCCGGCTTTCTCGTGTTGACACGCGAGCAGGCGTGCGAGCGTTTTGCCGACGCTCCGCCCGCGCTCGTGCCGGGCATCGGGCCGAAGACGGCCGCGCGCTTGGCCGCACTGGGCTTGACCACGCTGCGCGCGCTGGCAACAGCGCCCGAGCAATTGCTGGTGGAGCGTTTCGGTCCCAACAACGGGCTAGAGCTTCGTCGGCGCGCGCGCTTTGAACACGACGGCGAGGTGAGCGAGGAGCGCAAGGTCGTCTCCGAGTCGCGCGAGCGCACGTTTGACGAGGACGTACACGATCTGGCACAGCTGCGCGACTGGCTGCGTCAGATGGCCGCACAGCTGTGCGCGAGCCTCACCGCAAACGGTCGTCGTGGACGCACGATCGGGATCAAGGTGCGCCTCGATGACTTCTCCACCGTCACGCGCGCGCACACGCTCAGCGAGCCAACCAGCGACGCCGAGCAGGTCACGCGTGTGGCACTGGCGCTGCTCGACGACTACGCACCATCGCGACCGGTGCGTCTGTTGGGCGTGCGCGTCGCCGGGCTTGCCGCCGGCGGCCCACAGGCGGACAGTCGGCGTACCGAGGTGGCCGGTCAGCTCGAGTTGCCTGTATAGGACACAGGACCGGGACACAGGACGGGCGCGGGGAACAAGACGGCGCAGGGGGACGGGCTCGCGTGCCCGTGTAGGCTTCATCGCACGATGGCACTGGCCAAGGCAGGGGAGATTGAGCTCAGCTATGACCGCGCTGGTGACGGTCCGCCGCTGCTGTTGATCATGGGGATGAGCGGCACCAAGCACCATTGGGGCGAGTCGCTGCTCGAGCAGCTGCGGCGCGACTTCGACACGATCGTCTACGACCACCGCGACGCCGGTGACTCCACGCGCACCGGTCAGCCTTTCACGATCGTCGAGCTCGCCGAGGACGCCGCTGGACTGCTCGCGGCGCTCGACGTCGACTCGGCTCACGTGATGGGCATTTCGATGGGCGGCATGATCGCCCAAGAGCTGGCGCTCGCGCATGCCGATCGTCTGCGCTCGTTGACGCTCGGCTGTACCTATTGTGGCGGCGAGGGCAGCGTGCTGGCAAGCGAAGGCGTGATGCGCAAGCTCGCCGAAGCGATGACCTCGGGCGACCGCGAACGCGCGATTCGCGCCTCCTGGGAGGTGAACGTCTCGCCCAGCTTTGCCGCAAACGAGGATGCGTGGGTGAGATTTCGGGCTACCGGTATGCGCTATGGCCTGGCGGTGGAGGTGATCATGCGTCAGATGCAGGCAATCTCAGGTCACGACACGAGCGCGCGGCTTCCACGCGTGGACGCCCCGACGCTGGTGGTGCACGGCACTCTCGACGAACTGCTGCCTGTGCAGAACGGCCACATGATCGCTGGGCTCGTGCCCGACTCGCGCCTTGAGATCCTCGAGGGCATCGGTCACATGTTCTTCTTAGAGCAACCCGAGCGCACGGCACAGCTCATACGCGAGCATGCCTCGCTATATGTCTAGGTTGGCACTCGCAATCCTGATTGTTGCACCGTCACTGGTCAGGTTTGGCGGACGACTACTCAAGCGTCGGTTTGATCTGCCCGATTGGTCTCCTGAGGAGGCATACATCACAAAGCTCGCACGGTGGCGGTCTTAGAGCAACTGAGCGTTCTCGGAGCTGGCGGCGTCCAACTCGCGGGCGAGCAGGCGGGAGCGGGATCGTCAATCGTGCTATTGCACGGTCTCACGGCAACTCGTCGCTACGTAGTGATGGGCTCCAGGGGGCTGGAGCGCTCGGGCTATCACACAATCGCCTACGATGCGCGCGGGCATGGTCATTCCTCACCGGCTCCCAGTCCCGAGGCGTACACCTATGAGCTGCTTGCCGAAGATCTGGGCGCCGTGCTCGACAGGCTCCAGATCGAGCGGACGGTGCTGGCAGGGGCCTCGATGGGCGCGCAGACAGCGCTTCGCTTCACGCTCGAACACCCCGAGCGGGTGCTCGCGCTCGGGCTGATAACGCCGGCGTTCGACCCTGACACACATGGCGAGGATTCCTACGCGTCGTGGGACAAGCTCGCGCGGGGGCTGAGAGAGGGTGGAGTCGAGGGCTTCGTGGCTGCCTACGACCTCGAGGCGGTCCCCGAGCGTTTCAGGGAGACCGTCGCGAAGGTACTGCGCCAGCGGCTCTCCGCGCACGACCATCCGCTTGCCCTAGCGGACGCTCTGCGAGCGCTCCCGCGCTCGCGACCGTTCGAGGCCTGGAGCGAGTTGCAGTCCATCGGTGTTCCCACGGCCGTTATCGCCAGTCGCGACGGGGCCGACCCAGGCCACCCGCTGGCGGTCGGCGAACGCTACGCCGCAGCAATCGCGGGCGCCAAGCTTGTGGTCGAGGAGCCCGGCAGCTCGCCGATCGCCTGGCAGGGGGGACAGCTCTCCAAGGTGCTCGCAGGTCTGATGGAGCCCTTGCGCGGATAGCCTCCAGTGTTGTTGGCCCTTCAGCGACTGGCAGACGCGGATGGGCCATGTAGCCGTTCCCTCGGGCCTCGTGTGGCGCTCGAGCGTGTCGCTCAGGCAAGCGTCACCGAGGTGTCCGGGGTGGGTGGGTCTCGATCCTCAACTACCGCTCCCCGCAATAGGGCCACATAGCGTCCGCCCTGCTCAACCAGCTCCTCGTGGTTGCCGCGCTCCACGATCTTGCCGTCGTCGAGCACGAGGATCTGATCGGCATCGCGAATCGTCGATAGGCGGTGGGCAATCGCGATAGTCGTGCGCCCTCTGGACAGATCGTCCAGCGCGAGCTGGACCGCGCGCTCGGTCTCGGTGTCAAGGGCGGAGGTCGCCTCGTCGAGGATCAAGACCGGTGGGTTGCGCAACACCGTGCGTGCGATCGCGATGCGTTGCTTCTCCCCACCTGAGAAGCGATAGCCACGCTCGCCCACGGGGGTGTCATAGCCATCGGGCAGCGAGCTGATCAAATCGTGGATCTGGGCTGCGCGAGCGGCGTCTTCGATCTGCTCGTTGCTCAACTCGGGCCCACCCACCCACGCGAAGCGCAGGTTCTCGCGGATCGAGGAGTGAAACAGGTAGGTCTCCTGGGAGACGAGCCCGACCGTCGCCGCGAGCGATTGCAGCGTGACGTCGCGGATGTTGACCCCGTCGATGCGCACGGCACCCTGCTGGGGCTCATACAGTCGCGCGACGAGATAGGCAAGCGTCGTCTTGCCAGAGCCCGTCTCTCCCACAAGCGCAGTGCGCGTGCCGGCAGGAATCTCCGCGGAGATGTCCTGCAGGGTCCAGGGAGCCTCAGGCGCGTATCGGAAGCACACGTTCTCGAGGGTCACATCCCCGCGCACGTTCTTCAGTGCTCGCGCGGTGGCGCGCTCCTCGATGTCCACTGGCAGGTCGAGGTACTCGAAGATGCGCCCGAACAACGCCAGTGAGGTCTGCACTTCGAGGCCCACCGACAAAAGCTGTTGCATCGGGAACAACAGGCGCGTTTGCAGCGTGGTGAAGGCGACCACCGTTCCGATCGAGATCACCGCGCCGCCGTGGACGCTTGTGTAGCCCGCGAACCAGTAGACCGCGGCGGGCATGATCGCGAAGCTCATCTGCACCGAGGCCATGCGCCAGCGCCCCGCCATGCGCGCGCGTACCTCCAGGTCGGCGAGCTCGCTGGACTCGCCGGTGAAGCGGCTGGTGAGCTCGCCCGAGCGGCCCATCGTCTTGCCAAGCAGGATGCCCGACACCGACAGCGACTCCTCCACAAGCGTGGACATATCGGCCAGGCGGCCCTGGCGCACCGACTGGATGCGACGGCGCTCGTTGCCGACGCGGCGTGTGAGCCACACGAAGAATGGCAGCAGGATCAGCGAAAACAGCGTCAGCTGCCAGCTGAGCGCGAACATCGCCGTGACCGTCGCGGCGACGGTGGCGACGGTCGAGACGGTCGAGGTGGCGGTGCTGGTGACGACGTCGTCGATGCCGCCGATGTCATAGGCGATGCGCGCCTGCACCTCGCCTGAGCGCGTGCGCGTGAAGAACGCGAGCGACATGCGCTGCAGGTGCGCGTAGACGGCGGCGCGCAGGTCGTGCATCACGCGCTGGCCGACCTGATTTGAGATCCATGTCTGCGCGACGCTGATCACGCCATTGACGATCGCAAGCGCGATCATGCCGGCGACCAGCCAACTCAGCAGTTTCAGGTCGTGGCCGACGATCCCCTTGTCGACGGCTTCGCGCAGCAGAAAGGGCGAGGCGACGCTCAGGATCGAACCCACCACGATCAGGCTCAGCAGCGCGCTCAAACGCAGGCGATAGGGGATGAACAGCCGGCCGATACGCCGCAGTGACACCGGCCTATCTGGAATGTCCTCGGGGCGCAGCTTGGGCTTGGAGCCGCGCCCACCGCCGCCACCGCGTCCCTCCGCGAAGGGCTGGTGGCTCACTGCAGGCGCGCCGGGGGAAAGCTCACGCTCCGATTCTAGTGCTAGCGCCGGGATCGTCCGATAGGCCCCGAGGGCAAACGAAGACGGGGAGATCGGTTGGATGCCACAAATCGGGGGGCACGCCGAGGGTTGTGACTGATCATCCGGGATCGGCCAGCGTCTGGCGCCAGTGGATCGTAGGATGGAGGCTGATGGATCTTTCTGCGACCGAGATACGCGTGCTTGGCTGCCTGCTCGAGAAGCAGCGCACCACGCCTGACCACTACCCGCTGTCGCTGAACTCGCTGCGCCTGGCGTGCAACCAGGCGACCAATCGCGAGCCGGTCGTACGGTACGACGACGCGATCGTCCGCGACGCGCTGCATCGCTTGGAGCGCCGTGGCTACACACGCCTGGCCGGGGCGAGCCGGGCGGCCAAGTACCGTCACCTGCTCTCTGAGACGTTGCCGATGTCAAGCGCTGAGCAGGCCGTCATGTGCGTGCTGATGCTGCGCGGCCCGCAAACGCCGGGCGAGCTCAAGCAGCGGGGCGAGCGTATCCACGCGTTTGCGGGACTGGATGAGGTGCACGCCACGCTGGCCGCGCTGATCGAGCGCGGTTTGGTGGCGCAGCTGGGGCGTCGTCCTGGACAGAAGGAGGATCGCTACACACAACTGCTTGGAGGCCAGGACAGCGTAAGCGCAAGTCCTGGGGGCAACGGAGCTGCGGGGATCTCAGCGGCGGCCTCGGCAGCGATGCCGCCACAGATGCCCTCGGCCGCCTCGACAGCCGTGCCATCATCGATGGGCTCACCCGGATCGACAGCCGTGTCGACACCAATGCTCTCGGTCGGATCGACAGCCATCCCGCCGGGGGGCCCGATGCTCGCAACGGCGCAGTCCGGGCTGAATCCTAGGCGTGAGGACGATCTGCTCGAGCGTGTGGCCCGTTTGGAGCAAGAGAACGATCTGCATGAGCGAGTGGAACGTTTGGAGCACAAGGAAGATCTGCGTGAGCGAGTGGCGCGGCTTGAGGCCGAAGTCGGCAAGCTGCGCGCGACTCTGTACTCGCGGACATAACATGCTCCCCGTAGATCTAATACTTGCGGCCTCGAACTCCGATACCGCAAGCGGGGTTGGCATCCCGGTGGCGATTGCGGCGGGGCTCGTATCGTTTCTCTCGCCGTGCGTGCTGCCGCTGGTGCCCGGCTATCTATCGACGGTGATCGGGGTGGCGCCGGCAGACATCCAGCACGCTGGCACGCGTCGCGTGCTGGTGCCGAGTCTGCTGTTCGTGGCGAGCTTCTCGCTGATCTTCATCCTGCTCGGACTGACCGCCACCCAGGTCGGCTCGCTGCTCAACGAGCACATCGATGCACTGCGCACCGCCGGCGGAGTCTTGATAGTCGCGATGGGAGTGGTGTTTCTTGCCACTCCGTTCGTCGATGCGCTCAACTTCCAGTGGCACTCCGAGTCGCTGATGCGCCTTGCCGGGCGCGGTGGCCCGCTGGTCGCGGGCGCCGCGTTTGCGATCGCGTGGACACCCTGCACGAGCATCACGCTCGCCGCGATCTTCGCGCAGGCGGCGGTCTCGGAATCCGCTATTCACGGTGCGATTCTGCTCGCGTTCTACTCGGCCGGGTTGGCGATCCCGTTTCTGCTGATCGCGGTCGCGTTCGAGCGCATGAGCGGCGCGCTGGCGGTGGTCAAACGCCATTTCCCCGTGATCGTGGGGATCGGCGGGGCGGTGATGATCACGCTGGGGCTGTTGATCCTCACGGGGGAGTTCACGGTGTTGAACGCCCACGCGAATTCATTGCTGCAGGGCACCGGCCTGAACGTCTCCAACATCTGATGGCGACGCGGACAGCCCCGACGTCGTCGATGGGGCGGGGGCCTTCGGCGAGGTAGGCGTCGCCGGTGGGTCGCTCTGCCGCCGCGCGAGGAACCGCTTTTCCCAGGCTTCCTGGTTGCGCTTGGCGTCGAGCACGAACGGCGAGTAGCCGATCGCCTTGACGATCAGCTGGTTGATCCGTCCCCACGGCGAGGGGAGTGGGCGCAGCACGTCGACGAACAGCACCACGCGGGTCTCATCGGTGTCGTTCCAGACCTCGTGGTTGAAGGTGTCGTCGAACATCAGGCTCTGGCCCTCATTCCAGTGGCGGATGTCCTCGCCCACGCGAATGCGGCACTGCTCGGCCTCGCGCGGCACGATCAGCCCGAGGTGGTAGCGCAGCACGCCCTTGTAGGGGCCGCGGTGGTCGAGGATGTGCTTATGGGGAGAGAGGATCGAGAACATGGCGGTGGTCATGCCCGGGATTTCGCGCATCAGGGCGGCCGTCTTCGGGCACGTCTGCACACCGAGTTTCGCCGCGAAGCCGTAGCCGTAGAGGAAGTAGGTCTTCCAGTCGTCGTCGTCGGTGATCTCGATCTGATCCCTGGAGATGTCCTGGAAGTTGGGCAGCGCCTCACGGTCGGCAAGGACGCCCTGCAGCTCCTCGCGGATGGTGTGCCAGTTGGCCTCGATGTGCTCGATCCAGGGAAAGCGCTCGGTGGGGAAGAATGTGGTATCGCCCACAAGCGAGCGCCTGCCGATGAACCGCTCGATTGGCGCGAGGACGCGTTCGCCGACGGCGATCGTCAGCTCGACGGTGCGCTCCCACGGTGACCTGTTCATCTAATCCTCCTTACGTGCGATTCCGTAGATGAGATGTTGTCATAGGGTCGGCAACAGTGGATGGCGGCTGGAGGGGGTTCTGTCGCGGGCCCACAGCAACTGGGAAGGATTCAGACCGGGAAGTGCCATAACGTGACATACCCCAAACCAACGGAGGAGACCCGTGCGCCCCCTGATAGCGAGACCCGTGAGCCCCCCAACGGCAGATCAAGCAAGGACGAGGACCCGTGGCACCCTGGCTGTTTCGTTGCTGGCGCTTGCGCTCGGCGCGTTCGCGCTCGCCGGGTGTGGCGGCTCTTCGAGCACCACCAGCTCCGCTGCGTCGGCTCCGCTCAGCACTCCGTCGACGGCATCTACAGCCACTCAGTCGACCGCTGCCAAAGCGCCGGCTCCGGCGGGGGCCCTCAGTCTCGAAGCCAACTCTGAAGGTCAGCTGAAATTCAGCACGACCTCGCTCACCGCGAAAGCGGGGAAGGTGTCGATCGACTTCACCAACATGTCGCCGCTGGCCCACAACATGACGATCGAATCCTCCAGTCACAAGATCGTGGGAGCGACGCCCACCTTCCAGGGTGGCAGTAAGACCCTGACGCTCGACCTCAAGCCGGGCGCCTACAAGTTCTTCTGCTCGGTGCCGGGCCACCGCATGGCCGGCATGGAAGGCACGCTCACGGTCAAGTGAGAGCAGGGCTTCACTGCTGGCAGGTTGAGCGGCGCGCGCAGCGGTGCTCACCGGCCGGCAGGATCGGCGGTGCGCGCAGCGGTGCTCACCGGCCGGCAGGATCGGCGGTGCGCGCAGCGGTGCTCACCGGCCGGCAGGATCGGCGGCGCGCGCAGCGGCGCTCACCGGCCGGCGCGACGGTTGGGGGAGTCACAAAAGTGGCCCCTAACACTTCACAAACTGAAGTGTTAGGGGCCAAAACAGAACATCGCCATCCCCGCTTCGGCGGGGGTTCGCTCAGGCGGCCTCGCGCAGCGCCGCCAGCTCGGGTGACTCGGCTAGCTTCTTCAGCGCTCGCTGCTCCAATTGCGAGGCCCGCTCAGCTGAGAACCCGAGGCGCTTGCCGATCGCGGTGAGCGTTTGCGGCTCCTCGCGTCCGGTGCCGAAGCGCAGCGTCAGCACGGTGCGCTCGGTATCGGGGAGCTTGGCGATCGCGCTGTGCACGATCCGCTCGCGCTCGTTGTCCCAGGCCGTGTCCTCCGGTGCCTCGGCGTCGGAAGGCAGCAGGTCGCCCAGGGCGGTATCGCCGTCGTCACCGATCTGCTGGTCGAGGGACACGAGGGCGGCGCGCTGGTGGCGCACCTCCTCGACCTGCTCGATCGGCAGTCCGGTCTCCTCGGCCAGCTCCTCCAGGGTGGGCTCGCGGCCGAGGCGGACCGACAGCTCGCGCTCGACGCGTCCCACCTTGCGAGAGCGTTGAGCCACGTGAACGGGCAGCCGGATCGTGCGGCCTGAGTTCTCGAGGCCACGCTGAATCGCCTGTCTGATCCACAGTGTCGCGTAGGTGGAGAACCTGAATCCCTTGCGCCAGTCGAACTTCTCGCTGGCCCTGATCAGGCCGAGCATGCCCTCTTGGACGAGGTCGGCGAGCGGCAGGCCCTGGTTCTGATAGCGGCGGGCGTTGGAGGCGACGAGCCTCAGGTTGGAGTTGATCAGCTTTTCCTTGGCTTGCAGGTCGCCGCGCTCGATTTCCTGGGCGAGCTCGATCTCCTGTTCGGGGGTGAGCAGGGGGTAGCGCCGCGAATGCGCGAGCAGCTGGTCGACCGACTCCGGGATGACGATGTCGGCCGTCATATCTATGGTGGTGGGGGACTTCTTGGGGGCGTCTGGCATAAGCGTCTCTCTAATAATCCGATGCTTGGAGTCGGGATTATACGCTGCGATAGTTGCGTTGTCAATCATTCTTGTTGGGTCATCCGTTGAACGTGGTTCGACGTGCTGGCCATAGCCACCTTCCCACGCAAGCAGGTAACCCGCGAGAAAGCGATAAGCTCCGGTGTGGGCGTGCTAATGCCTTACCCGTTTGCGGGCGCTCGTACCAGGCAGCGGTCGATCCTGGGCCGCCGGGTGGCGTAATCTCCCACGCGATGACGCCTGATTTGCCCGCCGAGGAGCGCTCTCGGCTGTTTTCTCCGTCGTTGCTCGACGGCCAGGTGGCTCTCGTGACCGGCGCAGGCAGCGGTCTTGGGCGCGAGAGCGCCCTGGAGCTGGCGCGCTGCGGGGCGCGCGTGGTGATCTGCGGTCGTCGCGAACAACCGCTCGAGGACACCGTGGCCGCCTGTTCGCGCGGGCTGATCGAAGCGCACGTGTGCGACATTCGCGAGGAGCAGCAGGTCGATGCGATGGTCGAGCGGACCTTGGATCGCCACGAGCGCATCGATCTGCTCGTAAACAACGCCGGCGGCCAATTCCTGGCCCCTGCGGAGTCGATTACCCCAAAGGGCTTTCGGACCGTGATGCGACTCAACGTCGAGGGCACATGGCTGGTCACCCATGCGGTTGCCACCAAGGCGATGATTCCCAGCGGGCGCGGGGGCAAGGTGTTCAGCGTGACACTCTCCCCACACAATGGCATGCCCGGAATGGCTCACTCGGGCGCCGCCAGGGCGGCCGTGGAGAACCTGATGCGCACCCTGTCGGTGGAGTGGGCCCGCTTCGACATCCGACTGCTGGCGCTCGCGGCCGGCCAGTTCGAGACCGATACGTTGCTGAACAAGTACCCGGCAGCGATCGTGGAGCGGATCGCTCACACAATCCCACTGGGGCGAATGGGGACCGAGCGCGAGTTCGCGTTGCTGGTCGCATATCTGGCCTCGCCAGCCGGCGACTTCTTCTCGGGCACGGTGCTCACGATGGACGGAGCGCGCGATGACTGGCTCGGCCCGTGGCCTCCCGCTGGAGCCGCCGACGAGCACGGTACGCCACTCAGCGAGCAGCGGCGTGAGTGAAGGTGGCCCAACAAACCGCTCATCGCAGTCAACATCGAGGCCGGTAGCGTTCAGAGGCGCAGCATTCGCCCGAGCAGGGAGCGCTTTCGCGAGAACTGATGTCCGAGCAAGATCCACAACAGCAAGACACCGATCGCGACCAGGCTGAGCCGCGCGATGGTCGGCGCGACGATCTCCCGCAGCGTGACGGGGAGTCGCGTGGCGTCGAGCGGCCAGTTGTGCAGCCGCGGGATGGCGAGCGGCAACGCAGCGAGACGCGCGCCCCCGCGCGGCTGATCGACAGGCGCACGCTGCTCAAGAGCGGGCTGCTCGCCGGCGGAGCGCTCGCCGGCGGCGGCGCCGCGCTTGCCGATCTGGCCGCCAAACAGGCATCCGTCTTCGGTGCTCAGCCGGTCGGCAAAAGATCGGTCCGGACACATGGCGCCGACGTCGGCGTCGGGGAGCAGCCCGTTGCGGGGCTCTCCAAGAAGACGCGGGTGCCGGCAGGGCGACGCCCGCCGAACATCCTCGTGATCATGGTCGACCAGCTGCGCACGCCACAGTGGTTCTCGGCGGGCACGATTGCGGCCGCCACAATGCCAAACATCACCGGCCTTGCCAACGCTGGCGTGTCGTTTGCCAATCACTACACGGCCTCCAACGACTGCACACCCTCCCGTGCGGCGCTGCTCACCGGCCTCTATACACACCAGACCGGCTGCATGATCACCGGCGGCAGCACGCTTGACCCAGGTTTTCCCACGTGGGGAACGATGCTGCGCGAGCAGGACTACAAGACCTACTGGTATGGCAAGTGGCATCTCACCCACGGCGACAACCTGTGGGAAGCCCAGGAGGACGCGGGAGCGCTCGAGCCCTATGGCTTTGCGGGCGGCACCTATCCCTCGCCCGACGGGGCGCCCGGGCAGGGCTGGCGCGTGGACCCCCACATCCTCTCCCAGTTCGAACAATGGTTTGCACGTTCGACGTCGTCCGCCCGCAGCGGCTCGAAGCCGTGGTGTACGACCGTGTCGTTCGTAAACCCCCACGACATCGCATGGTGGTACCGCTGGAGCGACAGGTTTGCCGCCGAGGCAAGCGCGGCAAGCGTCGTCGGGGTGCTACCCCCCAACTTCGAGACACCCGAAGAAATGATTGCTCGCGGCAAGCCGGCGCTGCAGCGCTCGCTGCAGGACACCGCACAGGCTTCGTTCGGGACCGTTCCCTATACGGGACCGGAAGTGACGCAGACGTGGCTGCCGTTTTTGAACCTCTACATGAAGCTCCTGGGGGAGGTCGACGCGCATGTCGGCGCTGTGCTGCAGATGCTTGCAAGCCAGCCTGCGGTTGCGGCCAATACCGTTGTCGTGTTCACCTCCGACCACGGTGAGTACGGCGCTTCGCACGGGATGCGCGGCAAGGGAGCAAGCGCCTACGAGGAGGCGATCCGGGTGCCGCTGATCGTGAGCGACCCGCGGGGAGTGCTCACACCGGCTAAAGGCCAGACTCGCACAGGCCTGACATCCAGCGTGGATGTGGCTCCGCTGCTGCTGGACATCGCCACCGGGTCCCCTGACTGGCGCAAGCAAAGCGACTACTCGCACATCGCCTCCCGCCACGACGTGGCCGCGATGTTGCGCAACCCTTCCGTGCCCGGTCGCGCCCACGTGCTGCACGCAACGGATGAGACTGTGACCGAGTTCGCCACCGAACCATATGCGGCCGACGCGCCGCTGCACGTCGTCGCGTTGCGCACCCCAAACGCAAAGTACGCGACCTACTCGAACATCCAGGCGGACAGTATCGCGCTGCTGTCCGCCGGACGGGAAACCGAGCTCTATGACTACAGCACCTCGCAGGGGCGTATGGAGCTTGACAACCTGGCCGGCAACAGCCCGCTCGAGGAAAAGCTCAGCGCCCAACTGCAGCGGGCGGTGAGCGAGGAACTGCGCGAGCCCCTTCCGACCCGCCTGTACGCCGCTCACAAGCGCGGCCTTGCCGACTATTTCAAAACGGCCGAAGCGGCTGCGCTGAAGGCTGCCGAACGGCGTCTGAGGCGCACCGAATCCGAATCAGAACCGCCGACCCAGGCGACACCGATCGAAGCGCCGATCGGCGGCGAAGACGAAGTTGGGTTTGACGACTCGACTAAGTTCCGCGTTCGGCGGCGCGCAGGCCGGCGAACGTCCACACGGCGAAAACGAAAATGAGCGCAATCGCGCAGGCGAACGCAAGCCAGGTGTGATCGAGCGCTCCTGAAATCAACCCTCGCCCGGCACCGAGAAAAGCGGTCGCGGGATTGACGCTCGCCACGGCATGGATCCAGCCTTTCAACAGCGACAGCGGCACGTATACCGGAGCCAGGAACAGGATCAGGAACACGGGGGTCTGCATCAGCGGGCCGGCCTGGATTGAGCGGAAGCGAAACGCGACTCCCGCGGCCCAGCCGTAGCCGACCAGCACGAGCAGCGCCGCAAGGCCGTACAGGCCAAATAGGTCAACCCCGTCTCCGGTCATCTGCATGCCCGAGATCAACGCCACCACGGTCACCACGCTCAGCGTTATCAGCGCGCGTGTGAGGGCCACGAGCGCGTAGCCGAGTACGACGCCGCGCCGATCGCCGGCAGCGAGCATCAGCCGTCGCGCGAACCCGCTTTCGAAGTCGAAGGCGACCGTAAAACCCGTGAACAGTCCTGAGAACATAGCTGCCTGCAGCATCACGAACACGAACTGAAAGGCGGTGTAGCCCGCCGGGAATTTGAAGCCCGGAATGTCGCCGAGCGCGGAGAGCCCGCCCGCGAAGCTGGCGAAGAACACAAGCGGGAACACGAGCGAGGGGATGAACAGGTCAGGACGGCGCACGTAGGTGTGAAGGCTGCGCCAGGCAATCGCACGTGCCACGCCCCACATGCCGGCGTTCTCGCTCGCGGCGGTCATGGCGCCAGGCCCCGCACGACGGCGCTCGAAGTCGAAACGGCCGTTACGACACCGTCCCATATGCCGGCTTTCTCGCTCGGGCCACTCACCGCTACCCCCTCGCCCCGAGCGATCGATGCGCGACTGCTCATGTGCGCTGCATCCGTCCACGCAGCGCCACGACGACCATTGCGAGGCCGACGACTAGCAGCCCGATCGCGACGGCGAAGCCGCGCGCGAGCGCGGTGCTGTCCCAGCCGACGATGTACAGGCTGCGGAAGCCCTCGATCAGGTAGGAGATCGGGTTCCAGCTCGCCACGGTGTGAAACCAGCCGGTCTTCAGCAGGTTGCGCGGCAGGTTGCTGGAGGACAGGAAGATGAACACGAAGAACAGCGGAAACAGCCCCTGTACCACCTCGCCCGAGCCGGTTCGCAGGGCAGCCACGCAACCGAACGCGCCAAATGCGGTCGCGGCCAGCGCGCCGAGCGCGATCAGTACCGGCACGCCCCATCCGCCGGCCGCCAGATGGGCGCCCGCGATTAGACCGAGCAGGATGTAGATAGCCGATTGAAGCGCGCCCAGCGCCGCCACGCCGACGAGCAGTCCTCCGATCAGCGAGAGTCGTCGCATCGGGGTGAGTGCGAGGCGATGAAAGAAGCCGCTCTCGATGTCCTCGGCGAGGTTGGTGCCGGTGTTGATCAGCGAGAACATGCTCCCTTGGATGAACGCGACCGCGATCGCAAAGGACACGTAGGAGTGTGTCGGAAAGCCCGGTAGGTGGGTGGCGGCCTGCAGCCCGCTGGCATTGACCGCGAGCAGCATCGCGGGGAAGAACACGATCGGAAACATCTGGAAGGGCTGGCGCAGCGTCTTTAGCATCGAGCGCCGCGCCAGCGCCCCGATCTGCGTTGTGAGCGTGGCGCTCACGCCGGCGCCCAGGTGACTCGCGTCGCGCTGACGCCCGGAGCTGTTTCGCTGAGTGGTGCGCTCATGGCGTGGATCGCCTCTCGATCGGACCGCTGGCGGCGGAGATCATGCCTGCAATGGCCGCTCACGCCGGAACGGCCTCGGTGGGCGAGTCGCCTGTGCTCTCGTCGGTCTCCTGTTCGGCGGCTCCCTCGAGCGAGCGCCCGGTCTTGGCGAGAAACACGTCGTCGAGCGTGGGGGAGTGCAGCCGCAGATCCGCGACCGCTATGCCCTCAGCGTCGAGCACGCGCACGAACTCGGCGAGATCGCCGGCGCCCTCTGCGAGCTGTGCGGCAACGCCGCCCGCCGAGGCCGCCGTCGCGTCGCCGAAGCGCTGCAGCACGCTCGCCAGGCGCTCGCGGTCAGCGGGATCCTGGGGGATTGCCTCGACCGTTTGGCGACCGATCTGGGACTTCAGCTCGGTGGGAGTGCCCTCGGCGACGATCTTGCCGTGATCGATGATCCCGACGCGGTCGGCGAGCACATCGGCCTCCTCCAGGTATTGCGTGGTGAGGAACACGGTCACACCCTCGGTGGCGAGCCGACGCACCTCATCCCAAAGCGCCGCGCGGCTCTGTGGATCGAGCCCGGTGGTGGGCTCGTCGAGGAACAACAGGCGCGGGTGGTGAAGCAGCGCGAGCGCGAGGTCCAGACGACGCTTCATGCCCCCGGAGTAGCCATTGACCTTGCGATCGGCGGCTTCGGTCAATCCCACACGCGCCAGCAGTTCGCTGCCGCGCTGCTCGCGCTCGCCTTTGGGAACCCCGTGCAGGGCGCTCTGCAGGCGCATGTGCTCGCGGCCAGTCAAGAACGGGTCGAGTGCCGACTCCTGCAGCGACGCGCCGATCGCACGGCGGACCTCCGCGCCCCGATGGACCACGTCCAGGCCGGCAACGCGCGCACTGCCCGAGGTGGGAGGCAGCAGCGTCGTGAGCACCAGCACGGTCGTGGACTTGCCCGCGCCGTTGGGCCCGAGAAAACCGTAGATCTCCCCGGGCGCCACCTGTAGGTCGATGCCGTCCACGGCGCGCACGCCGCCCTTAAAGACCTTGACCAGGCCCTCGACCTCGATTCCGTTCTCCGCGTGCGCCATCGCCGCACGTTATAGCTGCTCGGTGCGGTCGACTCGGCGCGACGGTGCTGGCAGCACGGCACACGCGCGGGAGTGTGCGCCCTGACATGATCATCGGCTTACCATGAAGAGCTTTCAGAGCTGGGATGACATCGAGATCGCCTACCACGAATGGGGCGAGCAGGGCTCCTCGCCGCCGGTGGTGCTTCACCACGGTTTTGTCGTCGACGCCAATGTCAACTGGGTAGCCCCCGGCATCGTCGACGCGCTGGGCGCCGCGGGACGCAGAGTGATCGCGCCTGACGCCAGGGGCCACGGTGGCTCGGAGAAGCCGCACGATCCCGCCCGCTATGGCGAGCAGCAGATGGCACGCGACCTCGCGGTCCTGCTCGATGTGTGCGACGAGCCGCAGGTCGACCTCGTCGGCTACTCGATGGGGGCGATCGTCTCGCTGATCTTCGCGAGCGAGGATACGCGGGTGCGACGGCTTGTCGTGGGCGGTGTCGGCTCGGGTGTGATCGAGTGCGGCGGCGTAGACAGGCGTGCGGTCCCCAACGACGCGATCATCCAAGCGCTGAGCGTCGAGGATCCCGCAGGGATTGGAATGCCGGAGGCCGCGGCGTTTCGCACGCTGGCGGACGCCATCGGCGCCGACCGCGACGCCCTGGTGGCTCAGGCCTCATCTATCTACAGGGGCGAGATCGCACTGGATCGCATCTCCGCGCGGACGCTCGTGCTGGCCGGGGACGCCGATCCGCTTGCGATCAGGCCGGAGGTCCTGCGCGAGGCGATCCCGGGCGCGACATTGCAGATGCTCTCGGGCGACCACATCGCGGTCATCGCGGACCCCCGCTTCAGGCAATCAATCGTCGACTTTCTCGCCTGAGCATCGGATGGGCATATGGGAGGTCCTCGCCATCGCCCTGGCCGGGCTCGCGGCGGGCACGATCAACACGGTGGTGGGCAGCGGGACGCTGATCACCTTTCCGGTGCTCTTGGCATTTGGCTATGCGCCCGTGACGGCGAACGTATCCAATACGGTCGGCTTGGTGCCCGGATCGGTCTCCGGAGCATTCGGCTACCGGCGCGAGCTCGCCGGCCAGCGCGAACGCGCCCTGCGCTTCGGCACGATGTCGGTCCTCGGAGGCATCACCGGCGCTGTGCTCCTGCTGGTTCTGCCGGCCTCGGCGTTCGCCGCGATCGTGCCGGCCTTCATCGGACTTGCGCTCGTCCTGGTCATCCTGCAGCCGTATTTGACCTCGATGCTCGCCAAGCGCGGCCGCGGCTCAGGTCGCCACGGGCGCGTCTTGACCTTGCTCGCCGTGTATGCGACGGGCGTTTACGGCGGCTATTTCGGAGCCGCGCAAGGGATCCTGCTGTTGGGGATCCTCGGCTTGTCCCTGGCCCAGGACCTGCACCGCACAAACGCCTTGAAGAACGTGCTCGCCGGCCTTGTCAACGGGGTGGCCGGTGTGTTCTTCATCTTTGCCGCCCACGTCGAGTGGGCTCCCGCCGCGATCATCGCGGTCAGCTCTATCCTCGGAGCCCAAGTCGGGGCGCGCTACGGACGGCGCCTGCCGTCCCGGGCGCTGCGAGTCCTGATCGTGCTCGTCGGCGTGACGGCGATTGTGCGCTTGCTGGCTTAGTGAGACCAGCACGAACAGCAATCCATATCTAAGGGAGAGAGAGAGCAGCGGTCATATCGGCTTGGCCCAAGGGTCTAGGGCACAGACTCTCTTGCTACAGCGCCCTCACCGCGACTCGGTGTGAACCACCACGTCGATGATGTCGGGTACATGCTTGCGGAGCTGGTCCTCGAGCTCGCTCGCCAGTCGATGAGCATCGATCAAGGAGGCGGCCGGATCCACTGTGATCGTGAGGAAGACGATGCGGCCCGTCTCGGCCGACAGGAGCCTCACCACCCGCGGCTCGACACCAGTGCGCTCGCGCACGAGGCGCTGGATCTCGTGCACGGCCCGTCGGTCGGCCTGACCGTCGGCGGGGCGTCCCATGAGGGTTTGCTCCAGTGGCTCCAGATGCGTTTGCACATAGCTCACGCGGGGCCTGGCGCAAATGGCCTGCTCGACGCGCTCGGCCACGGCATTTGCCGTCCGCAGGCCGAGGTCGGCCGGGAACTTCAAATGCAGGGACACGCTGATCGATCCGTCGCGCTCGAAGATCGTGACGTCGTGCGTTTCCCGCACCAGCGGCTCTGCCAACGCGATCGCCAGAACATGGTCGCGCAGCTCCAGGCCATCGCGACGTGGCTCGACGTGCACGACGACATCGCTGCCGGGCAGTGCGCTCTCGACGGCCGCCTCCACCATGCTCGCTGCCTGGTGGCCCTCGATAACCGCCTGCCCGGGCGCCACGGCGGCGACCACATCGGCGAAGTAGCGACCCGCGGACTCGCGCAAGCGCAGCCGTCGCAGTTCGATATCCGGTTCCAAGCCGGCGATGGCCCGTTCGGCTGCCTCCATCGCCTCGGCGGGAGTGCGATCCATCAATACGTTGGCGTTCTCGGCGATCAGTCGCATCGCGGCCGCAAGTACGATCGCCGCTATGACCAGCGCCGCGATCGAGTCGGCCTGAGCAAACCCGGCGCGCACGAGCAGCAGCCCGATGAGCACCGCCACCGAGCCCGCCAGGTCACCCGCGAAATGAAAAGCATTGGAGCGCAGCGCGGGACTTCCATAACGGCGTGAGGTGCGCACAGAGACGATCGTGCGACTGACATCCACGACCAGCGCCATCGCAATGACCAGGAACACATACCAGTGAGTGTCGGGCGGGCCGCCCGCACTGATCAGATGTGCGAAGGCAGAGACGCTAACGATCAGTCCACCTGCCAGCAGGAGCGCCGCCTCGCCCAGCGCGCCCAGGTTCTCGGCGCGGCGATGGCCATAGGGATGCTCGGGATCGGCCGGCCGTCGACCCAGGCGCACCGCAAAGAACGTCAGGATTGCGGCCACCACATCGCCGCTTGACTCAACGCCCGAGGAAACCAGGCCCAGGCTGCCGGTCGCCAAGCCCATCCCCAGCTTCAGGACCACCAGCAGCCCGGCCGCCGCGATCGAGACGAGCGTCGTGCGTCGCTGCACGACGATCTGCTCGTGCTCGGTGGGCGTTGCCATTCTCAGAGACTCTAAGAGAGGGGCGGGCGGACGCAGATCGTCGTATACCGGCGCGATACCGCCCGGCCTGTGCGACCTATTTTTGCGGTCGCGATCGTGGGGCGCTCAACGCGGCTTTGCCTCGGGGAAACGCTCGAGCCCGTCCTCGGGGATCGGTTCCCAGTGCGCGGCATAGGTCACGAACGCGCGCCAGCTTGGCCGTACGCCGGGATCGCCGTCGAAAGCCCCCAAACGGACGCTCATCTGTCGCACATTCTCGGGGTAGCGACTGAACAGGTGCCCTCCGCATTCGCGGCAGAACAGCTTCTCGGCACCGCCGTCGGGATGGCGCCACCCCTTCAACAGATCCTCGCCTTGCAGGAACCGCAGTGTGCGTCCGTCGATCCGAGCCTGCACCGAGGACGCCGTTCCCGTTCGACGTTGACAGCGGGTGCAGTGACAGTAGCCGGCGTCGGATGGGCGCTCAGTCAACTCGAAGCGGACCTTGCCGCACAGACAGCCTCCGGTTGGTGTCGGCTCATCCATGGGCGAAAGTGTGGCACGTTGCCGGACGAGGGGGCCACTCGCCGTCACTAGCGGCACGTGTACGTAGGAGCCCGAAATGAGGGTCGCGATCGCATGGGGGTCGCCTTGTTGGGCTGCGCCGAGGAGGAACTTCGGGTTCGTCGATCTTGTGGGAGTCCACGCCATGTGATGATGTAAGCGTGCGTCGACTGTTGCTGGCGATCCTCGCTTGCGTGCTCGCTCTGCCCGGAACGGCAGTGGGATCGGCTTCGGACGCTCAGCTGTGGACGGCGCTCGGCGGGAGCGTGACCTGTGGCATCGCTATCCATCCGATCAACACGCCCCCAATCCAGCTGCTCTGCAGCGCCGGGTCGATCCCGCCTCCCAAGTCCAAAAGTTTCGGCGATCCCGGCTTTGTGTTCCTCGCATCGGCCGGCCGTCCGTCGCTTGCGCGGCTCAGCCAGGACTCCTTCGTCGGCACAAACCCGGTGGCCCTTGGACGCGGGCGCAGATGGAATGGCGGCCCCATCGACCTGACGTGCACAATCGGCGTGAAAGCCGTTCGCTGCGTGAACCGCTCTCATCACGGTTTCACGATCACAAAGAGCTCCTACCGCTCGTTCTAAGGTCGTCCGGCACTCAGGCGGCCCGTTCCAAGTTGCCTTCACTGTTGAGCCCACTCCGCTTGGATGTATGCCTCATCATAAGAGCGTGGATGCCGACCAAAGGCTCTTGACGCTGCCCACGACACGCTATGCGCGCAGTGGCGATGCGACCATCGCGTATCAGGTCGCGGGGGAGGGGGCGCTTGATTTGCTGTTTCTGCCGGGATGGATCTCCCAGATCGAGCAGCTATGGGATGCGTCGGCCATGCGTCGTTTCCTCGAGCGCCTGGCCGTGTTCAATCGCCTGATCCTGTTTGACCGTCGCGGAAGTGGACTGTCGGACAGCGGTGACGGGTCGCACACGCTCGAGCAGGAGGCGCGCGACGCGCTCGCCGTGCTCGACGCCGTGGGCAGTGAGCGAGCGGCGCTGTTCACCTACGGATTGGGTGGGCCTGTCGGAGTCCTGCTTGCCGCGGACCATCCTGAGCGTGTTGGCGCGCTGATCATGTATGCGTCGATTGCGCGCACCTCATGGGCGGCCGACTATGACTGGACGATGACGCGCGCGGATCGTGCCAAGTGGACTGAGCAGACGGTCGCCGCCTGGGGTGAGCCCGGTGGTCCTGGGCTCGCGATTATGGCGCCCTCGATGTCCGAGGATCCGGCGCTCGCCACGTGGTTTGCGCGTTTGCAGCGCCTTGCGGCAAGTCCGAGCCAGGCTCATATCCTGCTGAACGCGGCCGCTGACCTGGATGTGCGCGAGGTTTTGCCTCGCGTACGTGTACCAACGCTTGTGATGCACCGCTCCGGAGATATCGCCTGGGATCCGCGTCACTCGCGCTATCTGGCCGAGCACATTGCGGGTGCCCGCCACGTCGAGTTGGAAGGAGTCGACTCGCTCCCGTTCATAGGCGACAGCGACGCGATCGTGGAGGAGATCGAGGAGTTCCTGACAGGTGCCCGTAGCCGTGGAGGGCCCGCGCGCGGATTGCTCACAGTGATGTTCACAGACATTGTCGAGGCGACCGCGCGAGCCGCGCGGTTGGGCGACGGCCGCTGGCGAGACCTGCTGGCAGAGCACGACACGCGGGTCCGGGCGCAGCTTGCGCGCTTCGACGGTCATGAGGTGAAGACGGTGGGGGATGGCTTTCTTGTGACGTTCGAGGGACCGCCGTCGCGGGCGTTGCGTTGTGCATTGGCGATCACCGCCGCCGCTGGAGATCTCGGAGTCGAGATCCGCATTGGCGTTCACACGGGGGAGTGCGAGCTGATCGGAGAGGACGTGGGAGGAATGGCGGTCCACATCGCCTCGCGCGTGGGCGCACTCGCCGGGTCGGGCGAGGTGCTTGTATCGGGAACGGTGTTCGGCACGGTCGTGGGCGGCCCGTTTGCGTTCGAGGACCGCGGCTTTCACGAGCTGAAGGGCGTGCCCGGGCGCTGGCCGCTGTTTGCGTTGCGCGGTTGAGGCCAGCTTGATCGAGATCACGGAGCCAAACCTCCGCGCCTCACCGAGATCGAGTACGTTCGCCGAGGCATGGAGCTCGAGCAAGCAATCCGGACCAGGCGCACCCACAAGGTGTTCGCCCCAGAGCCGGTGGCGCCGGAGTTGCTAGGACAGCTGTTCGAGCTGGCCCGCTGGGCACCGAACCACCACCTCACCAACCCCTGGCGCTTTCGGGTGCTCGGCCCCAGCACGGTTGAGCTGCTCAAGGAGATCGCCGAGAACATTGCACCCGGTTCGGCAAGCAAGCTCGACCGCGCGCCCACACTTGTTGTTGCATCGGTTTACACCTTCGGTGACAGCGTTCAGCAGACGGAGGATCTGCTTGCGAGCGCGGTCGCCGCATACCTGGTGCTACTCGCCGCCCACGGGGCAGGGCTCGCCGGCTACTGGCGGACCCTGCCGCTGCTGGACTCGCCTGCTGGCCGGGAGGTGCTCAAACTCGACGCTCTCGAGACCCCAATTGGGCTGCTCCACCTCGGCCGCCCTCGCCAGGAACAGCATGTGCCGGAGCGAGCATCCGTCGCCGATTTCGTGCGTCACCTGCCCTAGGCGTTGCGGTGCGAAGGGCTTGCCCGCGGCGGGATCGCAGCCCGCCGGCGATCAGGACGGCGAGGCCGATCGCGACCGTTCTCCCAACGTCCTCACTTCGAGTGTGGGGTGATGGCGGCGGCAATGAGCGCGGTGGCGGCCGCGCGCACGGGAGCAGCGATGGCGGCGTCCCGGTCCATCTTGGCGGCGAGCCCTCCGCCGTCGTAGATCAACTGGAGCTGGCTGGCGAGGAGCACGGGGTCTATGGCACCCGCGGCTCCGGCGAGCTCGGTGAACAGGGCGCGGATGTCGCGGCGGTAGGACTCGGCGGCCCGATCGATGTGCCCGCCCGCCGGCGCCTCGGCGACCGCCGCGGTGAAGGCGCAGCCGCGGTAGTCGGGCGTGCAGAAAAGCTGAGCCTGGGCGTCGAACACGGCGAGGATCCGCTCGAGGGGATCCTCGACGGCGTCCACCGCCGCCCGTAGTCGCCCCAACATGTGGGCATGCCGGGCGTCCAGGTAGGCACAGACGAGCTGCTCCTTGCTGCCGAACGTGCTGTAGAGCGAGGCCTTGGCCACGCCGGCGCGCTCGATCACGCGGTCGATGCCGACAGATTGGACGCCCTCGGCGTAGAACAGCTCGCTCGCCGCCTGAAGCAGTCGCTCCCGTGGCGAGCTCTTGACCGCCTTGGGCTGTGTCGATCTGGTGGTCCGCGTGGGCATCTGCGCTCAGTTCTCTGCGCCGCCCGCCGTCTCGACCGAGAGCTGGACGCAGTCGGAATAGAACGGCTGCCGCGCTCTACGGCGCGCGTTGAGGATCGTGCCGACGGCCGTGATGGCCGCGAGCGCGATCACGACGATGCCGAACTCCTGGGCGGTCCGGGTCACCGTGCTGTGGACGACGAGGACGCCGGCAAGGATCGCCGGTAGGCCCATCGCCAGGTAGCAGATGATGTAGGCGACCGAGATCACGCCGGCGCGCTCGGTGGGGCCAGCCAGGTTCATGATCGTGCGCAGGCCACCCTGGAATCCCGCGCCGAATCCGGCGCCCGCGATGACCGTGCCCACGAAGAACCCGACGACCGACGTAGCCGTCACCGACCACAACACGATCGCGACGCCGATGATGACCAGTCCGTTACCGGCGAGCGCGAAGCGGCGGGGCGCGGTCCGATGGAAGAGCAGGACCGTCAGCGCGCCGCTGGCGGCGAGCGCGAACAGCGCCGCGCCGCCGAGGATTGTCGAACTGGACCGGCCCACCTGGGCGGCGAGTGACGGGCCGAGCGAGCCGTAGAAGCCCGCAAGTGCCCAGACTGCTATCAGTGACGGCGCAGCGATCAGCAGCGCCTCGCGCACCCGCGCCGGGACGGCGATCGTGGGGCGCAACGCCCGCCGGATCCCCGCGGTGCGTGGCGAGGTCTCAGCGATCGCCCACACGCCGGCCGCCTGGAGCAGGAACAGAGCCAGCAGCAGCAGGTAGATGAGCTTTGTCGGCGCGGGCAGCAACTGGACGAGTAGCGCTGAGGCGAGCGCACCGCTTGCGGTGCCGCTCATCGCTCCGGTCGCGTTGGCGACAGCCCCACGTCCGGGATGCAGGTCAACGAGCCCCGCCCCAATGGCACCGAGGGCGGCACCGGTGGCCAGGCCCTGCAGCACCCGCGCCACGAGCAGCACGTCAACTCCGCCGGCGAGAGCGAACAGCAGCATCACGATCGCCTGGGCGCCGAGCGCGCCGATCAGCACCGGGCGGCGTCCGACGTGGTCCGACAGCGAGCCCGCCACGAGCAACGAGGCGAGGACGGCTACGGCGTACACGCCGAAGATCACCGTGATCGTGACGGGCGAGAAGCCCCATCGCACCTGGTAGGTCGCGTACAGCGGCGTCGGCGCGCTCGAGCTGGCGAGCAACGTCACGAGGATCGAGGTCAGGAGCCCGAACGCAACGCGTGCTGGGAGCACGCGACGGGTCGGTGCGGTGGAGGTGAGGGGGGTCATGGAAGTTCCTCTTACAAACGCCTAGATAGCAGTACGGCCGCACGGTCTGGATGCCTACGCCGACACGATAGCAGACAGACCGGTCTGTCTGCTCGATAGCGACGATCCTTATAGCCGCGCCGTAGTCTCTATAGGCAGCGAAACGCGGTCTTGCACACAGGAATGCGCACCAAAGAGAGTGAGCACACCAAGGAGTGTGCCAGTGCGATCGTCCTGCTCCGGCCTTGAGCGCGCGGCGGGCGGGGGAGTAGCCTTCGGTGCGGGCCTGGTTGACGTTGACCACTCCCGTATGCGGCCTATCTTCGTTGGTGTGAGCCTCGTTCGCCACCGGCGTCATTTGGGGAACCCAGGTCTCAAGGATCGCGATCGCCTCCAGCGTCGTCGCCGGCCGCGGTCGCATCCGCAAATTGACAACCCAATAAATCACGTCCAAACGCAAACGAGAAGGAGCGACCATGCACGATCAAGCGAACACCGACCCCAACGTCGGACATGCAAACGTCCCTATCGTCGTCGACCGGGCGACGTTTCAGGCCGAGCTCGACGCTCTGCGGATTCGAGAGAAGGCGCACACCCACGAGGGCGACGCGATCGCCGCTGCCCGGCGCCGGCTGCCGATGGTGGAGGTCGACACCACCACGAGACTGACCGGTCCGGACGGGCCCACCACGCTCTTGGACGTCTTCGAGGGGCGTCGACAGCTGGTTGCTTACTATTTCATGTGGCAGTCCGGGGCCGCAGCGGCCGAGCAGTGCGAGGGCTGCACTCGCTACACCACGCAGATCGGCGATTTGTCCTACCTGCACGATCGCGACATCACCTACGCCACGCTCTGCCAGGGCCCGTACGGGGAGAGCGTCCGCTACCGCGACTTCATGGGCTGGACCATGCCGTGGTACTCAGCCCACCAGTCGCTCGACACGCTGCTGGCCGGCCGACGGATCGGCATGTATCACCTGGTCTGCTATCTGCGGGACGGCGACCGTGTGTTTGAGACCTACTGGACCAACGGCCGCGGTGTCGAGGCGATGGACTACAGCTATGGACTGATGGATCTGACCACGTATGGGCGCCAGGAGAAGTGGGAGGACTCGCCCGCGGGCTGGCCACAGCGCAGCGACCACAACTATCGCGCCAGCGGGCGTCCGATCGCCCAGTGGTCCCGCATCCAAGCCGGACGTTCTGACGTCTGTGGTCTCACATGACTGAGATTGGGCGTTTCACATCGGTGAGATGTCGCACTTGCGGCGTCTCACCGATATGCGACCTACGCGCAGACCGGCACGACTGGCAGGGTAAGCCTCACTCCAGGTCATCGGCGAGCAGCGAGTCGATATGGCGGGCGATGTCATCGCGGATCGCGCGGACCTCATCGGGCGCGTCCGCTTGGGTCGCGGAGGTTCCAGTCGATGTAGCGCTTGCCGGGTATGTGGGGGCAGGCGTCACCGCAGCCCATCGTCACGACCACATCTGCCCGCTCGGCGAGCTCGCGGGTAAGCAGCTGAGGCTGGCGGCCGGCTAGGTCTATGCCGAGCTCTCGCATGACCTCTACGACCTCGGGATGGACGTGCTCGGCGGGCATGGTGCCAGCGGACAGGGAGGTGTGTCGTCCGTCGGCGGCGCGCTCGAACAGTGCTTGGCTCATCTGTGAGCGCCCGGCGTTATGCAGACAAACAAACAGGACGCTCGCCATCGACGGCCACTCCCTCTGTTGATCGGGCGGCGGTGGAGACGAGGGACTTGGGGCCGCGCACGAGCTCGTAGGCGAACACGCCGATGGTCGCGCCGATCAGCGGGCCGATGACGTAGATCCAGAAGCTGCTCCAGGTGCCGGAGGCCAGAGCCGCAGGCTTATGCGTCCAGGCCGCGAGAAGCAGGAGAGCCGCTGTGGTCGCCCCGATGAGCTGCGCTCCGATGTAGGCCAGCGCGTCGCGGATCGGGAAATGTCGAGCGAGGGTGAAGGCGATCGTGACGCTCGGGTTGTAGTGCGTGCCGGAGAGGTGCCCACCCGCGTAGATCATCACCATGATTACCAGGCGAAAGTGAGGCTCACGCTGACGCCGCCGATCGAGCCGGCGTGGGTTGTGTTGGTGATAATCGCTGCGCACCCTGCAGTCACGAGCGCGAATGCGCCGATCGCCTCCATGAGCGCGCGGCGAGCGAGGTTGGGACGCTCCATCAGATGACCCCTACGAGCTTCATCGCGCGGATCGTATTACATCGACTGATATCAGTCTTATTGATATAAGTAGATCGATGTCCGTCGATTTTGAGCTGGCCCCAAAGCAGAAGCGAGCCGCCGGCGAGCGCTGTTGCGAGCCCGTCGTCTATCCCGATATACAGCGTGAGCAGGCGCTACGCATGGCCGAGATCGCAAGGGCGCTTGGCGATCCGATCCGCCTACAGCTCGTGGACGTGCTGCGCAAGCACGCCGGCAAGGTGTGCGTCTGCGAGTTGGTGCCGCTGTTCGACATCGCCCAGCCGACGCTCTCCCACCACCTGAAGAAGCTCCGCGACGCCGGGATCGTGGACTCTGAGCGCCAGGGCCTGTGGGCCTACTACTACGTGACTCCAGGGGTTCTCAAGGAGCTGGCTGCATGGCTGATCTGAGCTCGCTGTATTGGCATGTCTCATTTGCGTCCACTTGTCAGGCGGTCGGGGCCTGCTCGATGAACTGGTAGTCGAGCCGGATCCGGCCGTCGACGTCGAGGACGAGGAACTGGGTGCCGAGCGAATCGACGTCACC
Source organism: uncultured Solirubrobacterales bacterium (assembly GCA_963715765.1). GTDB lineage: Bacteria > Actinomycetota > Thermoleophilia > Solirubrobacterales > Solirubrobacteraceae > Palsa-744. The sequence continues at coordinate 240,083 of OY970270.1, read as the reverse complement.
ATCGGCGAGCCCCAAGGGGAGTGCCGCCAGCTCAGGTCGTCGCGTAAGAAACAGAGTGGTGGTGCTCTGACGGCTTCTACGCCTCGAGAAGCCCCTCGATGGCCGCGTCGAACGATGTCGGATCGCTCGGCGAGAACCCGTTCATCGCGCCCCCGCTCGCGCCGATCACAAACGATGGGGTTCCCGTGAGTCCGGCGTGCTCCGCCGCCCGCGCGTCGCCGGCGATCTCGTTGGCAAGCTCCGGGTCGCGTCGGTCGCTGGTCCAGCGCGCGAGGTCTAGGCCCGTGAGCTGGCTCGCTATGCCCTGTAGGTATGCGTCGGTGACATAGCCTGAGCCCTCCTCTCCCTGCTCCGCATAGAAGGTCTCGATGAAGTGCCACGCCCGCTGCTGCCTGCCCGCCGCCAGCGCCGCGACCTGCTGGGCAATGAACACCTCCGGCTCGTGCGTCGCCGTTTGCAGAGCGTGGGACTCGATTCGCAACTTGCCGGTCTGTACCCACCGCTCGATGATCGACGGCAGTACCTCGAGCGAGAAATCCCGGCAGTAAGGGCATTGCAGGTCGGCGAAGTACGCAAGTGTGACCGGGGCCGCCGGTTGGCCCAGCGCGTTTGCGCTCTGTGGGATGTCCGCGAGGAGGGCGCTGATCTCATTGTTCTCGTTCATTTGGCGGAAAGTAACACTGTGTCGCGATCTTTGCGGTGGTCTCGGTAGCGCGCCCGTCCAGTCGTTCTCTGCTTTGAAACGGGGTGATAAGCGCCCTTACCTGCGACTCGACCGTGGCCCCACCTCTGTCCGTGCTCGTGGCTGCTCGACATAGAGCCGATGTCCTGACAATCGCTGTTGCGGCGCTTTCGCACATCGCATGGTCGTGTGAGATGTAAACATGGTCATGTGAGACGTAAAAGTCAGGACACCCGTGCCCGGACGGGCTGTGGGTGTGGCGCATGACGGCGAGCATCCTTCCGGACGACCTGCAGGTTCCCGAGGAGCTGAGTCGTCGAAAGGTGCGCAAGCAGCTGCTGTTCTTGACTGGGGTCGTCCTCGCCGTCGTTGCGGTCGTGACGCTGTTGCCGGGGCTCGACGGGTTGCGCGCTCGGCTCTCGCACGCCAACCCCGCGTGGCTCGTGCTTGGCGCGGGACTGAAGGTGCTTTCGGGCTTGGGGTATGTGGCGATCTTTCGGATGGTGTTCTGCAGGCGCATGAGCTGGCGCGTCAGCTACCAGATCGGGATGTCTGAGATGGGCGCGAACGCGCTCCTGCCGACCGGCGGCGCCGGTGGCCTGGCGCTTGGAGCCTGGGCACTCAAACGGGGCGGGATGCCGACGGCCGAGATCGCACGGCGCACCGCAGCCTTCTTCATGCTGACCAGCGTCGCGAACGTGGCCGGGGTGGTCCTCATCGGAGTCGGTCTCGCCGTGCGGGTGCTGCCGGGGGAGACGAGCCTGGCGCTGACGCTCCTGCCCGCCGCGATAGCCGCAACTGCGATCGTTTCCTCGCTGCTCGCGGGACGCTCCTCCGCGGGCTTGCACCGGCGACTGGATCACAACGAAGCAAGCGGGTCCTCACGCCGCTCCACGCTGGCGCTGAAGACCCTGGTGGCCGTCGCCGACGGCGTCAACGAGGCGGTCGCGCTGCTGCGCGAAGGCAACGCTTGGCTGATCGGCGGGATCCTCGCCTACCTCGTCTTCGACGTGATGATCCTGTGGGCAACGTTTCGCGCCTTCGGCGCCGCGCCGCCGCTGGCGATCCTGGCCATGGCCTACCTGATTGGCGAGCTCGGTGGACTGATCCCCGTCCCCGGCGGGATCGGCGGCGTTGACGCGGGCCTGGTGGGAACGTTCGTGCTGTACAACGTGCCGAGCACCGCCGCAGCCTCGGCGGTGCTCGCGTATCGAGCGATCGCGCTGTGGGTCCCCGCGATCCTCGGCTCCGCCGCCTTCGTCTCGCTGCGGCGAACGTTGCGCAGCGAGTCCGCCGAGATCGCCGTCTGCGCCCCCCAGACAGAGATGGAGGTCATCGGGCTCGGACGCGTCGTGATCGGACCGGCGCCGACGGCCCCACAGCTTTAGGCATCACGCCCCGATAGCCAGAACGTCGCAAGCGAAAGAACGGCGCAGATAAAGGCTGCGGTTATCTTCAGCGGCCTGGCTCGTACTCCCATTGCTGGCTACGACCCGCGCGGGGTGAGCCTCACTGCGCTCCCGTGCGGCTGTGGTCGTTTTACGCGAGCGATTCGAGTGTGGGGCCGGGTACGGCCTTGAAGATAGTGTCGTTGGAGACGAGTGGGATTCCGAGACGGATCGCGGTCGCGGCGATCCTGCGGTCCGCGTTGTGCTCGCGTTTCGCGAGAGCGTGGCCGATCGCGGCGCAGTCGGCGCGCAGCTGGGCGCATATCGTTATGAGCTCAGGGCCGGTGTGGACGACCTCCGCGCGCTAGCGGCTCGCGGCTAACGCACTGGATGGGTGTTGCAGGCTGCGGCGACCTGGCGATCTGAGACAGCCCAGTCTCATCCATCTGAGACCGTGACGTCTCATCCATGTGAGATCGCCCGGGTTCACCGAGAGAGAGTGCCGCGGCAAATAGGCGCCCGCGCGGAGTGTCGGGTGGACCCTGCTTCAAGCACAAAGCGGGGGCGAACGCTAGGCGCGACACCAGGCGGAACGTTCTGGGTAAGAACAGGCTCATTAGGTGGTGTACGCCGCCCGCCCCGTGATGTGTTTGATCATTTGGCGGAACTCCTGGGTATGCGAGAAGTCCACGTACACGGAGTCCCTCGAGTGCCTCCAGGGCGTCCAGTAGAGAGCTTCACCGGCCGCGAAAAGTCCTGATGCTCAATCGTGCCAGTGGACCTCGAAGTGCCCGATTGGCTCGTCGAACCCCTTCACGTCGATCGGGCCGCCGTCGGAGAACCGGATGCCCTTGCCTCGACAGAGATCATGCACCCCGGACGAAACGACGATGCAATCCGGCTGAGCCGACGCGCACAATCGCGCGGCCTGCTGCACCGCCGCACCAAAGAGATCGTTTTGCTCGGTGACGGGCTCCCCGGCCGCCACTCCGACACGCACGTGCAGATGTCCCTGCGCCGGTTCGTCGCGCTCCTGTAGAGCCCGCTGGATTTGCATCGCCGCGGAGACCGCCTGGAAGGCCGAGGTGAACGCGGCCATGATCCCGTCGCCGGTGTGCTTGACCTCGCTGCCGCCGAAGCGTGCCAGGACGGTGCGTACGACTGAGTCGTGTGCCCGTAGAAACGTCATCGCTGCACGGTCTCCCAGTTGCTGGGTAAGACGAGTGGAGTCGACCATGTCGGTGAAGAGGATGGCCCGGAAAGCGCTTTCTGTGTATGGCTCGCCAGGAGGATGGGTATTGAGCCGGCCGAAGAAGCCACGTACGACGGCCTGATCGACCTCAATGACGTTCGATGGGAGCAGCCCATGGGCTGCTCGATGAGCTGCCTCAACGGCGTCCTCGTTCGGACCCTCAACCAGGCAAAAGCCACTCTCCGCGCCCTCTTCGAACCAGTAGGTGACGAAGCGCACGCCGAATCCGTCCTGAACCTCGAGATCGCGCATGTGGGCGGCTGCGAGGTCGGCAGCGGTCGCGTCTGGGAGATCGTGGCGGTCCATGTAGAGGGGCATGGTGATCAGTCTGTGCCGACCGTCCGCGCATCAGATGTGGCCCGCGGCGAAGGCGCCGCCGACGTGCTCGCGGGACGGATGTTCTGGTTCACTCGGAAACGGTTGTCCGGGTCGTAAGTGCCCTTGATCTGCGCCAGTCGATCGTAGTTATGGCCGTAGCTTGCCCGCACTCGCTCCTCGCCCTCGTCCATCATCATGTTCACATACGCACCGCCGGCGGAGTGGGGGTGGAGCGCCTCGAAGTAGTCGACGCACCAGCGGCGGATAACCTCGGCATTGGCGGGGTTGTGATCGACACCGGCGAAGACCGAGCCCCAGACCGCATCGCGGTAGCTCCATGGGGTGTCGGATGGGCCGACGTCGTGGGCAGCTCCGTCGATCGGGTACAGGTGCATCGTCGACTGCCACGTCGGCATTTCAGCACCGAACTTGGCGTGCGCCTCGACGGCAGCGTCGGGTATCTCCTTGACGAAATCAGCGCGCCAGTACCACTGGTCTCCGGCAGGATAAACGGGGTCGAAGGCGCCCTGGAGAGCGGGGAAGGGCATTGGCTGAACTGCGTGCAGCAAGGGCTCCGGCAGGGCGTCCAGCAGCGGGGCCATCGCCCCGGCGGCGTCCTCGGGAGTGCCCACATAACACCAGACGACCCCGCAGACCTTACGAAGATGGAGCTCCTCGGGGAAGGGCGGCGCCGGCGGGACCGACGCGAAGGCGAAGAAGCCGCCCAGCTCGCGCGGGGCGTTCGGCAGGAAGTCGCGGTAGGCGGCGAGCACCTCGGCGCCCAGCTCGACCGGCCAGAAGGTTGGGCCCCCGACAACCGTCGAGACCTCGTGCAGCCGGAAGAGGAAGGAGGTGATAACGCCGAAGTTGCCGCCGCCGCCCCGGATCGCCCAGTAGAGGTCGGGGTGCTCATCGGCGGCGGCCCGGACGGTCTCGCCGTTTGCGAGCACGACGTTGGCCTCGAGCAGGTTGTCGATCGTGAGGCCGCACTTGCGGGTCAGATGTCCAAGGCCGCCACCCAGTGTGAGACCACCGACGCCGGTGGTCGAGATGATTCCGCTCGGTGTCGCCAGGCCGTGCTCGTGGGTCGCGGCATCCACTTCACCCCAGGTGCAGCCACCGCCGACCCTCGCCGTCCGAGCGCCGGGGTCCACTTCGATACCCTTCAGGCCCGAGAGGTCGAGCACGATGCCGTCGTCGCACGTCCCCAGCCCGGCGCCGTTATGGGCGCCGCCGCGCACGGCGAGCAAAAGCTCGTGGTCGCCGGCGAACGAGACGACCTTCGCCACATCGCCGACCTCAGCGCAGCCTGCGATCAGGGCAGGCCGCCGGTCGATCATCGCGTTGTAGACCTTGCGGGCCTCGTCGTAGCTGGGGTCCTCGGGGCCTTGAAGCCGTCCCTGGAATCCGGGCATCTCGCTGCGAGCCGTGTGCATCAAGGCAGTGGTGGCGCTCATTGCGTTCTCCCTGTCGGTCGTCTCAAGTTGTTACGGTCGAGCCTATGGCGCTCGAGTGTGGTTGTCATGACCTGAGCTGACCCACTTCGAGTGCTCGGGCTCGGTCGATCCCAGGTGGGCATGGTCAAGACTGACTATCGTCCTTTCATGGACGCAGAGATCGTGGATCTTCCGGACGCACTGCGCCCGACCTCGATCTCCCCGTTCGTTGGCCGCGCGGCAGAGCTCGAGAAGCTCCGAACCCTGATGCCGCGAGCCGAAGGGGAGAGGCGCCGTGTTGCGCTGCTCGCGGGCGAGCCGGGTGCCGGGAAGAGTCGTCTGGCGCGCGAGTTCGCCGGGCAGGTCGCGATGGAAGGGGTGCTTGTTCTCTACGGCGCCTGTGACGCGGTGGTGCAGACGCCGTACGGGCCTTTCGTCGAGGCACTCGAACGCCTAGTGCGGGTAACCGGCGAGGCGCAACTGCGTGCCGCGCTCGGCACCGGCGGCGGCGAGTTGACCCGGCTGCTGCCCGACCTATCCGTCCAGGTCGGCGGGCTGGCGCAGCCGGTCAAGGCCGACGCCGATACCGAGCGCCATCGTCTCCACACGGCGGTTGCCGACCTACTTGCGAACGTCAGCCGCGCAAGACCGATACTGCTCGTGCTGGAGGACGGGCATTGGGCTGATGCAACGACGCTTCTGCTCCTGCGACACCTGGCGCGCTCGGCCTGGAGCGCCCGCCTGCTGATCCTCGCGACCTTCCGCGACAGCGAGGCCGACGTGTCCGTCGAGCTCTCGGAGACGCTTGCCGACCTACGCCGCTCCGATGACATCGTGCGAATGCGCCTGGAGGGACTCTCGGGGGCGGAGGTCTCTGACCTGGTCAGCCGTGCCGCCGGAAGCGACCCCGACCCCGACGACCCCGAGCTGCACGAGCTTGCAACCACGATCCACGACCTCACCGCCGGCAACGCCTTCCTCGTCTGCGAGCTCTGGCGCGCGGTCGTAGAGACGGGAATAGTCGAGGTCGCCGGTGGGCAGGTGAGGGTGACGCGGCCGCTTACCGAGTTCGGCACGCCCGAAAGCGTCCGTGAGGTGGTCAGCCAGCGGCTATCGCGGCTGGCCCCGAGAACCATCGAGCTGCTCGAGCTTGCGGCAGCCGCCGGGCCGGAGTTCGAGCTGGAGCCGATCCGTCGCGCCGCCGGCATCGCCGAGCCCGAGCTTCTTGCCGCGCTGGAGGAGGCAGTAGGCAGCGGGATGATCGAGGAGTTCCACGCTCAGCGACTGGCATGCCGCTTCACCCACGAGATCGTCCGACGGGCGCTCTACGACCGACTCTCGCGGCTTCGGCGAGCCGAACTGCATCTCCGCGTAGGGGAAGCGCTCGAAAGCGCAGGTGCGGACTCCGACCGCGCACTCGCAGACCTCGCCCATCACTTCGGTGCAGCCGCTCCATTCGGTGGGGCCGAGCGGGCGATCGACTACAACCTGCGCGCGGCGCGGGCGGCGAGCGCCGCGCTTGCTTTCGACGACGCCGCCATGCGGCTGCGGACCGCAATCGAGATCGGGATCCAGAGCGAGCCTGAGCGCGCTGGTGCCCTGCTCGAGCTGGGCGCTGCCAGCCATCGTGCGGGCAAGGCGACCGATGCGCTGGACGCCTTCGCGTCGGCGGCGGAGATCGCTCGCGCGCTGGATAGCGGGAAGCTGCTCACCCGCGCAGCGATCGGCTACGAGGACGCGTGCTGGCGCCCCGGGGTTATCCGACGCGACGCGATCGAGCTCCTCGAAGAGGCGCTTACGGCGGTTGATGACAGCAGCGACGAGCTGCGGATTGGCTTGCTGGCGGGACTTTCGCGGGCGCTTAACTTCGAGGGGGAGCGCGGGCGTGGCGCGCTCGTGCGCGACAACGCCATCGCGCTGGCAAGACGATATGAGGATCGCGCGGGGCTGGCCAAGGTGTTGGTTGGCTCCTACTGGGCGCGCGGCACGACCCCGCTGGATGAGATCCTTTCGATGCTCACCGAGGCAAGAGACCTGGGGCTAGAGCTGGGGGACGCCGAGATCCAAGCGGACGCGATGGCGTGGCGCGTGCCGACCTTCGTGGCTCTCTCCGACCTCGATTCCGCTCGGGCGGAGGTGGTTGTCCTGCGCGAGATGGCTGAGCACACAGCGCAGCCGTTCATGCACCACGTGGCGGAGCACTACGGGTCCGCGATCGCTCTCTGCGACGGGAACCTCGCGGATGCCGAGGCGATGGCGGGGCGCTCGCACGATTGGGCCCGGCTCCTGACCGGTCGCGATGCGTCCGGTACTCACGGGATCCAGATGTTCGGCGTTCGCCGCGAGCAAGGTCGCCTGGCAGAGCTCGCGCCCGTAATCAGGATTCTTGTGGGCGAAGCCGAGCGTGAGGGCCCATGGCGTCCCGGGCTCGCCGTGGTGCTCGCCGAGCTGGGCATGGAGCGCGAGGCCAAGCGCGAGCTCTCGAGGCTCGCCGCCGAGGGCATCGATGGCTACCAGGCATCGTTGTGGCTGGCTACGCTCACATACCTCACCGACGCCTGTGCCGCGGTTAACGACGAGGCGATGGCGGCGATTGTCTACCCCGAGCTGGAGCCGTTCGCGGGGACCAATGTGATGATCGGTCACCTGGTCGCTTGCTACGGAGCCGCTGATCGCTATCTGGGCATGCTCGCCGCGATACTGGGAGATCCGGGGCGAGCCGAGGAGCACTTCGAGCAGGCCATGGAGCAGAACAGGCGGATGGGGGCGTCGACCTGGGTCGCTCACACAGCCTACGAGTACGCGCGCTTTCTGCTCGGACGAGGACGCGGGGCTCGCGACTACGCGCAGGCCCTGCTCGGAGAGGCCGCCGGCCTGGCCGAGCGGATTGGCATGGAAGGCTTGCTCGGCAAGATCCGCCTGCTCGGCGAGCCCACCTCGGAAGTTCTCCCAGGCGGGCTCTCCCCACGCGAGGCGCAGATCCTGAAGCTGGTCGCCAGAGGGCTCAGCAACCGCGAGATCGGCCGGGAGCTGACGATCAGCGAGCACACCGCGGCCAACCACATCCGAAACATCCTGCGCAAGACCGATTGCGCGAACCGCACCGAGGCCGCGTCCTACGCCCACCGGCAGGGGCTCGCCTCGGGGTGAGCGGAGATCCCCGCTACGATCAGCCGATGGCCCTTTATGTGATCGAGCGCAGCTTCGCTGATCAGCTTGACCTCACGGACGCCGATGTCGAGCTGATCGAGGAGGTCAACAGCGACGAGGGAGTCCGCTGGCTGTTCTCGTTTCTGAGCGCCGACCGTCGACGCACCTATTGCCTCTACGAGGCGCCGTCGCCTGACGCGATCTTGGCTGCCGCGCAGAGGGCGAACGTCCCGGCCGATGCGGTCGTCGAGGTGAGCGCAGCGACGCCACAGTTCGCGGGCCGTCTGCGCGACTGGGCCGACGCCGTCCGCTGAGCCTGCGCGCGGCGGAGTTTCGCCTGGAGGCCGAGAAGCCGGACTTCGAGGGGATGCTTTATTGCCTCGCCGCGCCCCACCGTCGCCGCCAGTCTGTAGCTGTCTGAGGGGCGGCCAGTGCGGCGTCTCATCCATATGAGACAGCTTGATCTCACTCAAATGAGACTGTCGGCGTCTCATTGATGTGAGACTGGCGAGGGCTACGCGGGGCGAGTTAGGGGTGGTGGTGGCCGCGTACGGTGTGCCAGCTGTCGCGTGTGATCCGCAGGACCGCAACGCTACACCTTCCTCGAGAGCCGTTCTTGCGGGGAGCTGCCGATCGGTCGCTCGAGATCCTCATCCATGTGAGACCGTAAGCGTCTCATCTATGTGAGACAGCAGCGCCAGATCGGGGCATACGCGCACCGCGAAGCGTTGCTGGCGGTCTGGGGTAGCCTTGCCCGTGTGGAGACAGAGAACTCGGCTGCGGCTCACTTCGCGCGCAAGCGCCCTGGCTGGTTCACCAGCCGCGTGTTCAACCCCGCTGTGGCCGGCCTGACCCGCCTCGGAATCGGACTGTTCGGCTCGCGCGTTTTGGAGGTGACAGGGCGGATCTCCGGTGAGCCCCGTCGCACTCCGGTGAACCTGCTCACGTTCGAAGGTGAGCGCTACCTTGTTGCGCCGCGAGGGAACACCCAGTGGGCGCGTAACCTGCGAGTCAGCGGGGAGGGTCGGCTGTTGGTGGGATCGCGCGGCGAGCATTTCGCCGCTGTCGAGTTGCAGATGACGAGAAGCCGCCCGTTCTGCGCGCCTACCTGAAGCGTTGGTTCGCGCGGAAAGCTGGCCCCAACATCGGCGCGGCTTGCCGACTCGGCGGGCGGGGGCTGGGCATTGCAGCTGTGCTGCTCACTCTTTGCATACTGGTGAGATCCGACATGAGGCTCTTGGCGGATCTCACCAGGTTGTCACGGCTTCTCATTTAGCTGCCACGGTTTCGTCTCACAGACGCCGTCTCACATAGACGGCGCGCCGCGCGATCCGTGCGGCGTCTCACCGATGTGAGACAGCCCAATCTCATCCATGTGGGCCATGGGCGTCTCACCCATGTGAGACAGGCGTAGCGCTATTGGGCCAGCGTTGGTCGGCTTCTGCCGTGGGGCTTATGAGCCGGCGTCTGGTGTCGCTCCGCCGAATCCCACCTCGTTGCCGTCGGGATCGCGGTAGATCGCCTTGCGTACGCCGCCCGAGTACGCCTCGATCTCGTCGGGCTCAAGCCCGCGCACAGCGATCGCGGCAAGGTGAGCATCGAGATCGTCGAGGAATATCGTTACCACGGAGTTGCCTGCGCCATCGGCGTGCTCGACGACGTAGACCGACCGGTTCTCGGCAAGCGTCCACACCGCCTCAGTGGCGTGGGGGAAGAACGCCGGATCGCCCAGCAACCGCTCGTACCACGGTCGGGCCACCTGGAAGTCCCGCACGCGCAGACCCGCAAAGAGGTGCAACGACATCGCCGCGAGTCTAGGTTATGCCGCCGCGAAGGCACGCACCCAAATGTGAGCTCGCCGAAGCGTGCGTCTGGGATCTGCGCCTCAGGTCGCCAGACCGAGCCGTCGTAGGGGAGAGCTACGCGGATAACGGCACCGCAGGCCGGGGCTCATTCTGCCGAGTTCAAAAAGCTCTCTAGCCGAGCGAGAGGTCATCGGCTGCGACATCATCGAAAATCCATTCATTACGTTACGTATAGTAATATAATCTTCGAGCTTCGACAAATGACTGCCGCGACAGCACCGGACACAACCATGAGTAGAGGGCCAGGCCGCCCGCGCGATCCGCGCGTGCGGGACACGATCCTGCGTGCGACGCGGAGGCTCTTGGTCGAGGCCGGCTACGCCGAACTGTCGATCGAGCGGATCGCGGAGCGCGCGGGGGTCGGCAAGCCCACGATCTACCGGCGCTGGCCGAGCAAGGGCGCGCTCGTGTGGGAGGCGGTGCTCGGAAAGAGCGTGGTGCGGTCTCTACCCGACTCGGGCAACGTGCGAGACGACCTGTGCACGATTCTGCGCTGGGGAGTCGAGCAGACAACAGCGCCGGAGGCCCACGCGGCGCTGCCCGGGATGCTGATGGAACTGCGCGCCGACCCTGAGCTCGAGCGGCTCCTGCGGGCAGGCCCGATCGAGCGGGAGCACGCGCGTATCCGCACGGTTCTCGAGCGCGCCGTCGTGCGCGGTGAGCTGCGCGCTGAGGTCGACCTCGACCTGGTCCTGGACACGCTCATCGGCACCGTGCTCGGGCGTGCGCTGTTGTTGGACCATCCACTCGACGAGCGCTTCATCGACGCAATCATCGACCTCACGCTGACCGGCGCAGCCAAGTCCGACCGAGACCCATGAGCCAGCACGAAACCGCACGGATCCTATTCGAGCTCGCGACCGCGCCCTTCATCCTTATGGGCGGCCTGCACGCGCTTGCCTCGCTCATCGATACCCTCCGGCTGACCTTCTTCGCCCCGACGAAGCCCGGCCTGCGATCCGAGATGGAAGTTGCCGGGATTCGGCTGCGAGAGATGTTCCCCGGCGCTTCCGGAGCTCGTTTCTCGATGTGGAGGGGGTGGCTTGGGTTTAACGTCAGCCACGGCCTGGGAGCCGCCACTTTCGGTTTCACGATGCTAATCCTGGCGCTCCACGACTACGGCCTCGTGCAGCAGATCAGCGCCATCGAGCCGCTCACCATCGCTGTCTCCGCGGTCTACTTTCTCCTCGCCGTGCGATTCTGGTTCTACGCGCCAGCCATTGGCTGTGGCCTCGGACTCGCCTGCTTCATCGCCGCCGCCGCACTCAGCTGATGCAGAGCTGAAACCTCGCTGCGCCAGTCTCACTTGGCTGAGATAAAGCCGTCTCAGATATGTGAGATTCCTGCCTCACATGATGAGACGCCGCAGTGCGGCGTCTCATCGATATGCGCCCGCTCGATCTCACTGATATGAGACTGGTCGCGTCTCATCCATATGAGATTGGCGAGGGTTGGTTCTAGTGAATTAGGGGGTGATGGCCGCGTACTCTCGCGGGTGATAAGGGACATCACGACGTTCATGCCGAGGCCGACGATGGGATCGAGGATTGGGGCGCCCGCGGCTATCGCGATGGCGACTTCGGCCTGATGCTCGCTGTGCTCACGCTCGCTCGACTCGCGTCGACGTTCGATAGGAAACGTCGGTGACGTTCTTGAGCCCGGTGGCGCGCCCAAGAATCGGGGCGATCGTCTCGCTCGGCTGAGCCTCATTGCTCGCTGCCCCTCGATAGAGCTGGCGTATGACCCCGTAGGGAAAGCCGACCTCGAGCTCTGTCGCCGAGGCACCCTGAGTAGCGAACCCGCGCGCCGCAGCAAGCCGCTCGGCCGTATGCCACAGGGCGGTCTTGCCGTGATGTCGGCAGGGCCCGCGACAACCACGAGATTGCCGTACCCGGCCTTGTGCAGCCGTCAGCGCCTCATCGAGCCGGGAAATCGCTTCGGAGCGCTCAACCAGATCGTCGATACGACGGCAATGTAGTTCGCGCCCCCCACGTAACATTCAAATGCTGCTGCGTGCGCCCTAGCCCATTCACGCGAAGATCAACCCGGCGCGTGGGGTGCCCGGGTTGCAGTGGTTAGTCTCCGGCGAAACGATGCGGGTGCCACCAACCATCTTTGCGTTTCGCGACGCTCTAGTTCGCGATGTTCCAGCGCGCCGTTACACGGCGGTGCATCTGGCGTGACGGTGCTGACGCGCCCAGGCGCTCTGCATCGGGACGACGGACCCACGATTGCCTACGCCCGGCGCTCAGCAGTCCGAGCAGCTCGTCGCGCAACTCGTCGTCCTGCAGCGGCCGGCAGTCATCATCGCGTGTCGCCATCAGCAGCGAGAGCACGTCCTCGCGCGAGGCCGCCTCGGGGTCGGCGCGGTGGCGGGCTATCTCCTGGTGGATGAGCCGGTCGACGGGATCCTTACGGGAGTAGTACAGCCGGCTGGGATGGACCTTTCCGCCGCGCTTGAACATGAACCGGAACGGGATCAGCAGCGCCAGGCGGTGGTCGTAGAGCCTCCTGATCGCGGTGTCGAACTCGTCGATCCTGGCGTGGTCCTCCATGCCGAATACCAGCCGGCAGATCACGTTGAAGGTGATCCTCTGCATCACCGGGCGCAGCGGGATCGGCCTGCCGACGGGAAGCGCTTGCAGCTCGCGTGTCGCGATATCCGCGATCCGCTGCGACCAGCGCGCGACCTGCTGGCCGTGAAAAGGCGGCAACAGCAGCTTGCGCTTGCGCATGTGCTCCTCGCCGGCGGCCAGAATCACAGAGCGCTCGCCCACCAGGGGAGCGATCAGGCTGTTGGTCGAACCGCCGGCGAAGCGCTCCCGGTCGAACAGGATCTCCTTGATCTGCTCCGGTGCGGTGGCGACGACGAACGCCTTCGCCGGGTAGGGACGGATCGTGAACGTCTCGCCGTAGCGCGCCAGGCATGACTCCATGAAGCCGAAGAAGTCATCGGCTACCCGCCAGCGCTGGAATAGGCGCGGCGTGTGCGGGCCAGGCGGCATTCGGCTGGGTGAAGCAGCGCTGCTCGGTTGGATGGGATGCTCAGCGGTGGCGGCCATCTCAGTGACCCCGGGCGTGTTCGACTTGATGGGCCGGGTCGGCGATCACGAGCCTGAGCTTCCCGGACGCCGGCCTCTGCAGGGCGGCGCACGGCTGCACCTCGATTCGGGGTTCCGCGACCCCCAGTCTCCTGAGGCTTGTGGTGAGCGCGTCATGGATCCTGAGGGTCGCCCGCGTCGAGTCGGCGTGCTGGGCGAGCACGATCGGTACGCGCAGCAGCTCGCCCTCTTGGCGGATCTGGAACTCGCGCACGTCGCGGTCGGAGGTCAGCGCCGCGAACTGCAGCGGATGCGCAGCGACCGGCCCGCCGGCACCGGACAGCCACAGCACGTCATCAGCGCGTCCCTCGATCGCCGCGAGCCGTAGCAGTGAGCGCCCGCAGGCGCATGGCTCGGGGTCGACGGTGATGACGTCGGCGATCTCGAAGCGGATCAGCGGCTGGAGGCGGTTGAACGGGTTGGTGACCAGCAGCCGCGCGCCGGGCGTGCCGGGTGGCACTGGGCGCCCATCGTCGTCGACGTTCTCGACCAGCGTCATGTCGTCGAACAGGTGCAGCTGGCCGTGCTCGCAGGAGCAGCCCCAAAGCCCCTCGGTCGTCGCGTATAGGTTCGCCGGGCGCACCCCGAACGCGGCCCTGATCCGCTCGGCGGTCTGGGCGCTGCACAGCTCGCCCGAGGTCGACACCCAGCGCGGCGCGATGCGCAGCGAGCCGCTCGCCTGTTCCTCGGCGAGCAGCGCCGCGATCGACGGATAGGCGTTCAGGCAGTCCGGCTGGAACTCGTTGAGCGCTGAGACGATCTCATCCAGTGGCAGCGTTGCCGGCAGCGAGCACAGGCGGGTGGCGCCGGCGAGCGTGTCTGCGATCCGGCGCGACATGTGGGTTGCCGAGCCACCGCCAATGCCCGCGGAGCGCAGTCGCGGCAGCCGCAGGCCCGGAAGCCCGATGATCGCGTTGGCGCGGGCCAGCTGCGCGAGGATCCCGACCCAACCGTCACGGTCGTACACGAACAGCCCCTTGCGCCCGCTGGAGCCACTGGAGGCAATCGCCCGGTACTCGCCCAGGTACAGCTCGTCGCGCTCGACGCCGTCCAGGTGCGCGAGCAGCGCCTCGCGCGAGAGGCGCCGGTCGCAGATGAGCTCATCGAAGCGCTCCATCAGCGTCTGCTTGTCGAGCACCGGCAGCTTCGCCAGCTCGACCGGCCCGCGCAGCGCCCCCGCCAGGCGCTCGCGCCACAGCGGCGAATGGCTTGCGGCGTGGTGCACGAGTTGCTGCAGGCGCTGCTGGCGGTGACGGTCGAGTGCCGCGTGCGGCCATCGCTCGCGCCGCTGCAGCTCGCGGGCGCGGCCCAGTGTGCGGGCGATGTCAACGGCGCGCCGGCGGTGATAGTCGAGCCGTGTCACGAGGGGCCCTCCGTCTGTGCCAGCAGGCCGGCGCGCAGGAGCCGCTGCATCTGCAGCGCTAGGTCGGGCTCGACGATGTCCGGAGCTGTCAGCCGCTCGAGGCCGACGCCGTTGCCGAGCGCGAACGTGCCGATCGCCAGCTGACGCGCGTCGATCGGCAGCTCGATCTGCCGCTCGGCGGCGAACTGCCGGATCCGCGCTGCCGCAGAATCTATTACCCGGACGTGGATCTCGGCGAAGCGCTCGCGGTGCTCGGGATGGCGAAGAACATGGGTCCAGAACTCCAGGAACACCGCCAGCCAGCCATCGCCGCCCTCGCGGCGAGCGATGACGCCGGCCATCACCTCATCAGCCGTCCGCGCGCTGTCCCGCGATTCAGCGGCGGCGCGCTCGACATCGGCCAGGAACCGCTCGACGCGGCGTTCGTAGATCGCGAAGAATACGTCCTCCTTGCAGTCGAAGTTGGAGTACACCGCGCCCTTGGTATAGCCGGCCGCGTCGGCCAGCGCATCGAGCGAGGTCGCCGCGAAGCCACGCTCGTCGAACAGCTTTTCGGCCGCGTCCAGTAGGTCACGACGTGTCGCTTGCTGACGCTCTGCACGAGTCGGTGCGGTACGCATACCAACAGTATTGCAATACTAATAGTATCTGTCAACCTCTGATGGAGTCGACTGCCCGTGCCGCCACCGCGGGCGCACTTTCGCATTCGCGACCATTCGCGACTGAACGAGCGCCTGGACTGATCCTCGCTCACGCTCGCTGCGGGACGACAACCGGGTCTGACGTGTGTGATGCGAGCCCCTAAGCGCGACCGGTCGCATATGGGTCAGACAGAACGGTCGCGTATGACTGAGAATCCAGTCGCATATCGATGCGACGTCGCACTCGATCAGTGGAGCAGTCCGTGAGCTTCCACGAATGGGTAGTGCGGCGTCTCACCGATCTGAGACAGCCCAATCTCACTCATATGAGACGCTGGCGTCTCATACATGTGAGACAGGAAAGGCATTCGGGCCGCGACGCGGGCACGGACAGGGGTCGGTCGAAGCGAGCGGGCGTCGCCGGTCGGACCGGCTTTGACGGCGAATAGGCCATCTGGCCGATGTAGTCCACCGTACGGCACGGCAGGCTTGGGATGATGGACGAGGAGATCATGATTCCGATGGGCGGAGTTGACCAGGACGCGGTGGCGATCGTACCGACTGGGACGGTGACGTTCTTGCTGACCGATGTTGAGCGCTCGACCTTGTTGTGGGAGGAGTGGGGCGAGGTGATGGCGCCGGTGATGGCGCGCTGCCACGATCTGCTCGCCGAGGTCGCGCAGGCGCGTGGCGGGGTGCGTCCAGAGGAGCAGGGTGAGGGTGATAGTGCGGTCGCCGTGTTCGTGCGAGCGTCGGATGCGGTTGCGTGCGCACTCGATCTGCAGCGGGCGTTGAGAAGCGAGCCGTGGCCTGAGCGTGTGGATGTGCGCGTGCGTGTGGCATTGCACACCGGGGACGCGGTGTTGCGCGATCCGCGTAACTACACAGGTCCCTCGATCCATCGCTGTGCTCGGCTGCGGGCGATCGGGTATGGGGGCCAGACGCTGCTGTCGCGCTCGACGTATGAGCTGGTGGCAGGCGGGCTGCCCGACGGGGTCAGCGTCCGTGACCTCGGTGCGCATCGGCTGCGCGATCTGGCGCGGCCGGAGCAGGTGTACCAGCTGTGCCATGCGGATCTACAGGACGACTTCCCGGCGCTGCGCTCGCTGTCAGCTCTCCCAAACAACCTGCCCGTCCAGCTCACCAGCTTCGTTGGTCGCGAGGCCGAGATCGCAGAGGTTCGTGAGCTGCTCGGCCGATCGCGCCTGCTCACTCTGACCGGAGCGGGTGGGAGCGGGAAGACGCGGCTGGCCCTGCAGGTGGCCGCCGAGACGCTTGACGATCACCCTGATGGTGTGTGGTGGGTGGATCTGGCGCCAATCAGCGATTCGGCGCTGGTGGCCAGCGAGGTTGCGAGGGCGCTTTCGATTCGCGAGTTCCTGTCGCAGCCGGTGATCGACACGCTGACCGGGCAGCTCGCCGAGCGCCGGCTGTTGATTGCACTCGACAACTGCGAGCACCTGCTGGGCGCGTGCGCCGAGTTGGCGGCTACGCTGCTCGCGGCGTGTCCCGGTGTTGTCATTCTGGCGACGAGCCGCGAGTCGATCGGGGTCGAGGGAGAGCAGAGCTGGCGGATTCCCTCGCTGCAGGTTCCGCAAGACAAGCTGGCAGGAGCCGAGCTCGCGGAAGTCGAAGCGATCCAACTGTTCTGCGACCGCGCGCGACAGGCGCGACCGAATTTCGCTCTGGTGGACGCGAACGCACAGGCAGTGGCGACGATCTGTCGGCGCCTGGACGGAATCCCCCTGGCGATCGAGCTGGCGGCGGCACGCGTGCGACTGCTGACGCCGCAGGAGATCGCCGAGGCGATGCGCGAGCGGTTCGTGCTGCTGACAGGGGGCTCACGCACGGCGATGCCCCGGCAGCGCACCCTTGAGGCGTCGGTCGACTGGAGCCACGACCTGCTCAGCGCGTCCGAGCAAACGCTCTTCCGGCGCATTTCTGTCTTCGCCGGGGGCTGGACGCTCGATGGGGTTGAGGCGGTTTGCGCCGGCGGTGGCCTGGAGGTCGCCCAGATCCTCGACCTGCTGGCGAGCCTCGTTGACAAGTCGCTGGTGCAGGTCGAGGAACAGGGCAGCAAGACTCGCTACGCGCTGCTGGAGACCGTCCGTGCCTACGCGCGGCAGAAGCTCAGCGACGCCGCCGAGGCTGCGCTCGTGCGCAACCAGCACCTCGACTACCACCTGCGGCTAGCCGAGTTCGCAGAGCCGGACCTGTACGGGGCGCGCCTTGAGCAATGGCTGCAACCGCTCACGACAGAGCTCGACAACTTCCGCGGCGCACTCGGATGGGCGGTCGATGCTGGGCGCATCGATGAGGCTCTGCGCCTCGCCGCTGCGCTGTGGTTGTTCTTCGAGGCGCGTGGCCATTGGCGCGAGGGCCGGGGGCACCTCGAGTTAGCGCTCGCCGGGGAGGGTGCTAGCGGGCTCCCTCGGGCGAAGGCGCTGGTTGCTGTAGGCCACATCGGGACGATCGCTACCGACTGGGAGGCGACGCGGCGCTTTGCCGAGGAGGCGCTCGCGATTGGCCGTGAAGTGGACGACGAGCGCACGGTGGGTCGAGCGCTCGACCTGCTGGGGTGGGCGCTGATCTCGCTGGAGCCGGAGGCGGCGATGCCCGTACTCGAGGAGAGCATCGCCATCACCCGCCCGCTCGGGGACGCCTGGTTTCTGGCCGACGGGCTCTATGGAGCCGGCTTTCTTTCAACGGTCGCTGGGCGGCTGAAGGCCGCGCCTGCGCTGCTCGAAGACGCCCTGGCGGTATCGCGTGCGGCGGGCAACCTGCTCGGTATCCGCGAGTCGCTCACCTGGCTCGGACTGAACGCGGCGCTGCGGTGTAGCTTCGCCGAGGCGGAGGCGATGTTGGAGGAGGCGCTCGCCCAGTCGCGTTCGCTCGGCGACCCGCTGTTCGCGATGGTCGATCTCGCGGCCCTCGGTTTCGTCAAGACCCGCACCGGGGAGTGGGCGGCCGCGCGAACGCGGATCGAGGAGTCGATCGGCTTGGGCGTGAGCATGGCCCACGACGCCACGCCATTGATGCAGTGGCAGCTGGGACTGCTGGAGTACGCCACCGGCGAGCTGGAGCGCGCGGAGGCGCTGATGAGTGAGGCGCTGCCGGCCACCCGGGCCAGCAATTACGCCTCTTACACCGTCTCCGCGCTGCTCATCACAGCCGTCGCCCAGCTGGCGCGCGGAGAGACGGCGCCGGCCGTGACCGTGATCGAAGAAGCGGTGCTCGTCGCGCGCGAGAGCGGGAACCCGCTGGCGATCGGGGCCGCGCTCGAGGCGCAGGCCCAGCTCGCACTCGGCGCCGGCGAGGTCTCCGCAGCCGAGGATCTGCTGCACGAGGCGCTGCGCGCCTTCCATGACGCCGGCGACCCGAGCGGCGTCGTGGACGTGCTGGAGTCGCTCGCAGCGCTCGTCTCAGAGCTGCAGAACGCAGAGCGGGCGGTTCGGTTGCTTGGTGCGGCAGACGGCGTCCGCGCCGCCATGGGCTGCGTGCGCTTCCCGGTGCGTCAGCCAAGCTACGAGGCCGAGCTCGGCGCACTGCGCGAGGCGCTCGGCCAGGAGGCCTTCGCAGCGGCGTGGTCCGCCGGCGCCTCGGCCTCCCTCGACGATGCGGTCGCCTACGCCGAGCGCGGCCGCGGAGAACGCAAGCGGCCCTTGCGCGGTTGGGAGAGCCTCAGCCCGGCCGAGCTGCGCGTTGTGCAGCTCGTCGCCGAGGGCCTGACCAACCCTCAGGTCGGCGAGCGCCTGTTCATCTCGCCCCGTACCGTTCAGGCGCACCTGTCCCATGTGTTCGCCAAGCTCGCCGTCTCATCGCGCGCCGAGCTCGCAGCGCAAGCGGCGCGAAGAGAGCTCTAGCTCCACCCAGCCGGCAGTACTGGCGCGGATTACGCCACTGCTGCCGGCTCGAATATGCCATCTGGCCGATGTACTAGGGATCTCCGCCGGTCAGTCTCGATAGCAGCGAGGCCAGACCTCGCAGCGAACAGAGAGATCGGAGGACGTATGAGCCAAGAATTCGATGTGATTGTCGTGGGTGCGCGCTGCTCGGGGTCGCCGCTGGCGGCGCTGCTCGCACGCCGGGGCGTCAAGGTCGCGCTCGTGGAGCAGGCCAGCTTTCCGAGCGACACCCTCTCGACGCACATCTTCGAGGCCCAAGCGCTGACGTTCCTAGACCGCCTCGGGGTGATCGAGCAGATACGCGCGACCGGCGCGCCATTCGTCGACCGCGTCGACTTGCGCGCGGAGGACCTCGAGTTCGTGACCCCGATTCAGTTGCATTCAGGGGACGTCGGCGGTACAGCATCGGTGCGTCGGCTGCTGCTCGATCCGATCTTGGCTCAGACCGCCGTGGAGGCGGGCGCCGATCTGCGGATGGACAGCAAGGTGACAGGACTGGTCGAGGATCGGGGTCGAGTGGCTGGCGTGCGGGTCGCACAGAACGGCTCGGAGAGGACGCTCCGGGCACGGCTGGTTGTCGGCGCCGACGGTCGCAACTCGACGATCGCGAGCCTCGTCGGAGCTCGCAAGTACAACCTCACGCCGAACGAGCGATTCCTCTATTGGTCCTTCTTCGAGGGAGTCGAGCCCGACTCCGATCCAGCGTTCGTGTTCCACCGGTGGGGCAATCGGATGGTGATCGCGACGCCCGCCGACAGCGGCCTCTATCAGGTCATCCTGATCCCGGATCTGGTTGATCTCCCTCGCTTCCGGGAGGATCTGGAGGGCAGCTTCATGGCGTACGCATGCAGCTGCCGGCCCGTGGCGCAGGCGCTCTCGAGCGCGCGGCGGACCGGGAAGTTGTTTGGGATGCTGCGCTGGGAGGGGTTCTTCCGAGAGGCCTCCGGCCCCGGCTGGGTGCTGGTCGGCGACGCCGGCAACTTCAAGGACCCAACACCAGGCCAGGGCATACAGGACGCGTTTCGACAGGTCGACGCGCTCGTGCCAGCGATCGCAGCCGCGCTGGATGGCTCCGGAGAAGACATTGATAGTGAGATGGCGGCCTGGGGCAGCTGGCGAGACAAGGACGCGGCCGAGCACTACTGGCTCGCGACCGATATGGGGAAGGCTGGGTCGACGCCCGCGGTGATACCTGAGATTGAGAGGCGACTGCTGGAGCAGGGCAAGATAGGCACGTTCCTGGATCTTTTCTACAGCCACCGGTCGCAGCCCTCGCAAGTCTTCACCCCGCCGCGCCTGTTGGGCGCCACCGTCAGGCTGTTGGCGCGTCGGGGATGCGACCGGCGGGTGCTGCTTGGGGAGGTGGGCACGCTCCTGGCTGAGGACTTCCAGCGAAAACGTCTCAACCGCAAGCCGGTGTACGCCGCCGCGGGCACTGCGCTCGACGCTGGCCCTCCGACGTAGAGGACAGCGTCCTGCAGACCGCGGCGTGAAGGGCTCGATGGTCCGACATAACTGTCAAGGCACGCGCTCGCCGACGCGCAATGCTGCCTGCCCCTGTCTCATCTGGATAAGACGTGGTTGTCTCACGTGATTGAGATTCCCGTTCTCATATGAATGAGACAGGGTGATCTCACTTATATGAGTGACCGGACCCCGTTCATTGGTCCACCGTTTGTGAGAGTTGGTGGTGGGTGTTGGGTGTCAGCGTAGCGCTGGCAACGAGTGTGTTCTGTCGTGTTCTCCATGCTTGTGCGAAACGGGCGGGGGCTGTCATACCGAGCGAGGAATGAGGTCGGTGGTGGTTGTAGTCCTCGCGCCAGTCCTCGATCATGACTTGTGCCACCAACTGATCTACGTCAGCACCGGCGTCCTCGTGGCAGAGACATCCGCTGGCAGTTGGGTCGCCTCATGCGACCGTGCGATCTGGATGCCAGCCGGCACATGGCACGAGCACCGCGCCTACGGCGCGAGCACCATCCACACGCTCGGCTTCCACGCGCAGGACCCGCCGCTGCTCCCCGATACCCCGGCGATCGTCGCCGTGACTCCACTGCTGCGCGAGCTGCTGGTCGCGCTCACCGAGCCCGGACTGCCACAACCGGAGGTTGACCGGCTCCGCGCGGTCCTCCACGACCGGCTGCACCGCACCCCGCAAGAGCCAATCTCACTGCCCGCACCACGCGACCCACGACTCGCGCGGGCCTGCGCAATCGCCCTTGAGCATCTACAAACGCCGATGCCGTTGTCAGCGTTGGCCGACGCCGCGCGCACGACCGAACGAACCCTCTCGCGGTTTTTCCGTGTAGAGACCGGCATGAGCTATCCCCAGTGGCGCGCGCAGGCCCGCGCCATCCACGCCATGGTCCTGCTCGCCCAAGGCGAGTCGGTTACCGACGCCGGCAGCCTTTGCGGGTGGAGCACAACCAGCGCGTTCATCGACAGCTTCCGACGCGCGATGGGACAGACCCCCGGCGCCTACCGCGACCTCGCCGCCGCGTAAAGGAGATCGACGCTCTGCCCGAGCCGTCATGGCAGACGAGACGCCCGACCTCGCGGCAGCCCTCATAAGCACACAGCGCCGAGAGGAGCGAGAGCTCTGCAAACAACTGCGACTACAGCCACGCTGGCTCAGTGAATACCGGCGTCGGCTACTGGCCGAACTGAAGCCGCTCGGCGGCAACTCGAAGGAAGCGAGCCCTAGCCCCGTCGTTGTCTCAGATGAACGGGATTCCCGTCTCACATGAACGGGACGCCGCAGCTCAAATCCAAACTGATGCACCACCCATAAATGCTCGATAATGTATATTATGTAAACTTAAATGTCGGCAAAGCCTGCTGACATGCCGCGAGAGCGTCGGATGCCTCTTCTCCTCGGTTAGCATTGCCGAGCCGTACCCCATATCAGCCGATGCCTGCGGGTGGCCTGTAAACCCTCAGCAGCGCCAACAAGGAGCTTCAAATGATTCGACTCGTCCGTGCGAAGGTCGTCCTTATGTCGATCGTCTCGTTGCTTGCATTTGCCGCGGTGGCGACACTGAGCGCTCCCGTTGCCGGTGCTGTTTCTGCGCACGCCAGCAAGAAGGCTAAAAAAGCCAAGAAGAAAACGAAAGCCAAGAAGAAACAGACCGCGAAAAAAAGGTCTACGAAAAAAGTGGCCAACGTGACGGTGACGGGCGGCAGTGAGACGCTGACGTTCAATACCACGGTTGTGCAAACACTTGAAAAAGACAAAGTCTCCACGACGATCGTCAGCCCGGCCACCGGTACGCTGGCCTCGGGTATCGTGTTCACGCTCTCCGCCGGAGGAACGCTCAATCCTGGGACGGGACTCGGCTCTGTGACCGCCGCTGGCGGTTTTACGTTTGCCACCAGCTTCTCTGTACCTGGCTTGTTTAGCTCGGAAAGCAACCTGACCGCCTCAGAACCGTCGGTGGTGCTGAACACGGCACCGACGTTGAGCTTCACCTCGCAGAATGCGACGCCGCCGACGTTCCCGTTTGCCACGGTGAGCCTGAAAGGGGTCAAGCCGACCTCAGGCGCGGGAACGCTGACGCTCGCAAATGCCGCGCTGTCACTCACGGCGACCGGTGCTCAGTTCTTGAACGAGTCTGCCAGCAATGCGTTTACGACCGGCGAGGCGGTCGGAACGCTCACGATCCAGGCGACCGTCGGCGGCTGAGGTAACCAAGGCAAACAGCTTCGTGCGTGGGGCGAGGACACGAATCGTCCTCCCCCACGTTCAGCCCGGTGTCGGCCCATCGTGGCAGCTACGCCGGTGCTCGCGTGACAGCCGCTCCGAGGGTAGTAGCATCGGGTGGGATGTCACTGTGGATAGTGATTGGGCTGCTTGGGTTCGGGAAGGTCGTGATGGCTTCGGTCATGCTGTGGGTGACCTTGCGCAATGACAGCGCGAAGATCGTGGATGAGGACTTTGGGTCGGATTCCGGGGAGGATGGGGGCAGCAACGTGCTTGCGGACCCCGCAGAGGATCCGCACCCCCGCAGGCCATCCCCCTCGCCGCACAGGCCGCGTCGCGGCCCACACGGATCGCCCTTCCCCCATGCTCCGGGGCGCGTCCGTTTCGGCAGGACCCGCGCGATAGCACGCGACGAGCCGCGTCGCTAGCGCTCAGCGGTTTCGCTTGCGCTGCTGACGGGCGGCCTTGGCCTTGGCTCGGCGCTTGCGCTGGCGAGCTGCCTTGTCCTGTACGGAGCCGCCCACCAGGCCGTCTCCGACCGGAGCGACGTTGCGGGCGTCGCGAACGATCAAGAATGCGATACCCCCGAGCAGGAGGGCGCCGGCGATAAAGATCGGCACCAGCACGCCCATTGAGATCCCGCTGCTCGATTCAGTCGAGGAGGTGGCGGTCGTTTTGGTAGCCGGTTCTTCTCCGGTCTTGGCTTCGGCTTCGGCCTTCTGAATCAGATTGGAGGAACCTTCCGCGGAGCCGCCCAGACCTTCGCCTGTCGATCCGGCTGCGGGTGCGCCCGGTGAGCTGCTTCCGCTTTGCCCCGCCTTGACCTTCGCAAGCTGTTCCTGCACCTGCTTGTCGAGCTCGGCCTTCTGCGAGCTCGACAGGCTCACACTCCCAGACGCTGCCCACACCGTCGTTGTGAGCAGGGACGACTGTCCGGCGAAGCACAGCACGGCCAGGATGGCCAACAGTTGGATATGCCAGGAGATTTGGCGCATAGTCTCGGATGGGTCTGTGAGCGGCGAAAAGCGAGAATAGCGCCTGAGGCCCGCCGCGCGAGCCCTTTGGACGCGGCCCACATAGAATGACGGGCTATGCCCCCCAAGCAACGACAGGTTCGGATCGAGCAGCGCGGCGCCCAGCAGGCGATCCAAGCGCTGGAGCAGCGCTCGGACGAGGAGCTCGAGGCGGAGACGAAGTACAAGTCTGCTGCGCTGGCGATACTGGGCGCCCGTGCCTCCGAGCGCTTTGACGCCGAGCAGGCGCGCGCTTACTTCCAGCGCGCGATAGCCGCCGCGCGGCCCCAGGAACGCATGCAGCTCAGGCGCATGGCCGACGCGTCGCTGGCGCTTGCCGAACGGCGCGCGGGCGATCTGAAGGAGGCTGTCGAGCGACTTGGTCAGGCGCCTCCGAGCGGGCGTCAGATGTTTGCGTTGCGTGCGATGGGCTTGCTGATCCCGCCAGCCAGCGCGGGGATGCTCGCCCGCCTGCGCGGCATTCTGTTGATCATCGCTTTGATCCTGCTGTTGCTGGCGCTCGGTTTGGGTGTGGTGGAGCTGGTTGCGCTGCCGTTCGGCGGACTGGGGCTTGCGCCAGGGATATTGCTCGGGCTTTTTGTGGCGATAGCGGGAGTCGCGATCGCGGCGATGGTCGGGCGTCGGCGGCGCGATCGCGCAGGGGCAGCGTCTCCCTCTGGCCAAAAGCCCTAGAGGAATCCCAGCGTTGTGTCGCTAGCTCGATGACAGCGTCGCGCGTCTGATCACCACGGGCTTGATCGGAGCGCCATCCTCGGGAGGGTTGGTCGGCAACCTGGAGATCGCTTCGACTCCCGCGAGGCTGCCCACGACGTTTCCGACTAGCGCGTACTGTGGCGGCAGCGACGCGTTTGCGGTGGTGACGATGAAGAATTGACTACCCGACGCCCCCGGTGGATCGGTGCTGGTCTTGGCCATCGCGACCGTCCCGAGCGTGTAGCGCAGATCGTTGGGAGGCGGTTCCACGATTGTGTAGCCAGGGCCGCCGGAGCCGTCGCCGTTGGGATCGCCACCCTGGATCACGAAGTCCGTGGCGACACGATGGAAAGTGAGATCGTCGTAAAAGCCGCGCTTGACCAGATATGCGAAAGACGCGGTCGTGGCAGGCGCCAAGTGCACGTCCAGATGGATCTTGATCGTGCCGCAGTTGGTGGTCAAGGTAACCACATATGTCTTTGCCGGGTCGAGTTTGAGCGTCGGCTTTGGAATCTGCTGTGCGCCCCTTGGTACCGGTGTCTTTGCGGCGAGACATCCACCTGAGGATGCTGAGCCGGACCTCTGGGCGACCGCCGAATTCCCGCTGGACGCGTGTGCGGTCGCGGCCTTCAGACCTCCGCTCGAGCTGGACCCGCACGCCGCCAATATGAGCCCGGCGCCCGCCGTTATCGAGCAAGAAAGCAGTCTATGCACGGCGCGCGAGTGGGCAGACATCCGCGCAGCATAGTTGCGTGTGATCCCCCGGTGCGCGATGTTCTCGGGTTCTTAAGCATCCCTTTCGCGATTCCCAATAATCGCGATCCGAGCGCCAACGGACTGTGGTGGCGCCGGGCGAATACGCTTGGGAGATGAGCGAGCCCGTGTGCCTGATCGTGAACCCGTCTGCCGGTGGTGGCAAAGCCGCCAAAGTGCTGCCAGGCGTGCTGCAAGCACTCGAAGAGCACGGGCTGAACGTGCGCTGTGAGCTCACCCGCGATCTTGATCACGCGCGCGAGCTTGCGCGTGCGGCGGCGCTTGCGAGCGAGACGGTCGTGTGCCTCAGTGGCGACGGGCTGATCGGAGCGGTGGCGGACGCGTTGCGCGAGACACCGGGAGCGCTGATCGGCGTATTGCCGGGAGGGCGCGGCAACGATCTGGCGCGAGTGCTGGGGATTCCCGCCGACCCTGTGCTGGCTTGTGCGACGATTGCAAACGGCATCGCGCGGCCGATGGATCTTGGCTTGGTCTGTGAAGCGACGCCCGACGGTCCCGCGCGCGCGTTCGTCGGCATTGCGAGCGTTGGCTTTGACAGCGAAGCCAACGCTATCGCCAACGAGGCTCCGACCTGGCTTGGCGGGCTCGTGTACGCCTACGGGGCGCTGCGCACGCTGCTGTTCTGGCGCCCGGCGCGCTTTGAGATCGAGCTCACCCATTCGGGTACTTCTCATGTCGGGGGGCAGACGCGCGGCTCGCGGCGAGAGCGCCACAGCTTCGCCGGCTATACGGTCGGCGCCTGTAACTCGAAGGCCTACGGTGGTGGGATGCGCGCGGCGCCGGACGCGCTGCTCGACGACGGCCTGCTGGATGTGGTGGTACTCGAGAATGTCGGCAAGCTGCGATTCCTGACGAGGATCCTGCCGAAGGTGTTCAGCGGAGCGCATGTGCGTGAGCCCAGCGTGAGGTCTTTTCGCGCGCTGGAGGTGGCGATCAGCGCTGACCGCCCGTTCACGATGTACGCGGACGGCGACCCGATCGGCGAGCTGCCGGTGCGCGTCAGGGCGCTGGCGGGCGCTGTACGGGTGCTTGTGCCGGCGGGCGAGGCAGGCGCTGAGGCATTCGTTCCCGCCGAGAACGCAGCGGCGGCGCTATGAGCACACTGCTCGGCCCAAAGCTCGCGCTCGCGCGGGCCGTCGGCGCGGTGTCTCGCCTGCACGGCGGCGGTGGCACCAGTCTGCCGGGCAAGCTGTTGATAGGCATGGACTCCGGTGCGATCGGCTCGCTCGCCGCACGCCTGCCCAGGGGCAGCGCGATCGTGTCTGCCACCAACGGCAAGACCACCACCGCTGCGATGTGCGCGAGCATCCTCGAGCACGCGGGCGTCACGCTCGTGCACAACCAGGCGGGCGCCAACATGGAGGGTGGGATCGCCTCGACGCTGATGAGCGCGGCCGGCCGGCGCGGCACGATCGCTGGCGAGCTGGGGTTGTTCGAGGTGGACGAGCTGTGGCTCGACCGGCTCGCGGCGCAA
Organism: uncultured Solirubrobacterales bacterium; assembly: GCA_963715765.1. Classification (GTDB taxonomy): domain Bacteria; phylum Actinomycetota; class Thermoleophilia; order Solirubrobacterales; family Solirubrobacteraceae; genus Palsa-744. Next base: position 213,307 of record OY970270.1, on the reverse strand, counting down.
CTGCATCCGCGTGTGGTCGTGCTCGGCAACCTGTTTCGCGACCAACTCGATCGCTACGGCGAGCTGGATAGGATCGCCGAGCGTTGGGCGCTCGCCCTGCAACCGAACGGCGCGGCCGCACGGGCGCAGCTTGTGTGTAACGCCGACGATCCGCTCGTCGCCGATCTCGGGCGCGATCGAGCTGGCGTTGTCTACTACGGCGTCGATGACAACTCGCTGGCGCTCGATGGAATGGCGCACGCCGCCGACGCGAAGCACTGTCGTCGCTGCGGAGCACCCTACGCATTCGATGTCGTGTATCTCGGTCATCTCGGTCATTACCACTGTCAATCGTGTGGGCAGCGACGCCCTTCCCCCACCGTGCTGGCCCGTTCGGTGATGCTGGAGGGCGTGCGCTCGGCACGCTTTCAGCTGAGCACGCCCACAGGAGATGCCGAGGTGGAGCTGGCGCTGCCCGGCCTCTACAACGTCTACAACGCGCTCGCGGCCGCCGCGCTGGCGGTCGCGCTGGAGATCCCGTTGGCTGAGATCGTCTCGGGTCTTGAAGGCACAACGGCCGCGTTCGGGCGCGCGGAGGCAGTGACCGTCGCCGGACGCGAGACGCGAATCCTGCTTGTCAAGAACCCGGCGGGCGCCAACGAGGTGCTGCGTACCCTCGCCCTGGAGCCCGGCAAGCACGACCTGCTTGGCGTGCTCAACGACAACACCGCCGATGGCCACGACGTGTCATGGATCTGGGACGCCGACTTCGAGCTGCTGGCCGGACGTGTGCGCAGTGCGACCTGCTCGGGCACGCGGGCGGCGGAGCTTGCGCTGCGCTTGAAGTACGCGGGGGTCGTGCCTGAGAGGATCATCGTGATCGAGGATCTTGCGCAAGCGCTTGACCACGTGGCCGTCGATTGTTTGGATGGGGGCGGCAAGCCGCCCCTGTACGTGCTTCCGACGTACACCGCGATGCTTTCGCTGCGTGAGTTGCTGGTGGCGCGCGGAGAGGCGAGCAGCTCGTGGCGATGAGCGATCCCAGGGTAAGGGTGCTGCGGGTATGTGCGCTGTACCCCGACCTGATGAACATCTATGCGGATCGGGGAAACCTGTTTGTGCTCGAGCGCCGCTGCGCGTGGCGTGGGATTGGCTTCGAGTTGAGTGGCAGCGGGCTCGGCGAGTCGCTTGACGGTGGTGCTCACGACATCTACTACGTGGGCGGTGGCCAGGATCGCGACCAGATGCTGTGCGCTGAGGATCTCCTCAGAGGCAAGCGTGAGGCGTTGCGTGAGGCCGCCTCGCGCGGCGCGGTCGTGCTCGGGGTGTGCGGCGGCTATCAGCTGCTCGGCGAGTCCTACACGCTTGGAGAGGACCGGCTCGAGGGCGTCGGCCTACTGGATGTGCGCACTGTGCGTGAGCCCGGCGAGCGGCTGATCGGAAATGTCGCGATTGAGGTGCGCCTGGAGGGACCGGACGGCGGCAACGGCGAGGCGCGTGTACTCGCGGGCTTTGAGAACCATGGCGGCCGCACATATCTCGGGCCGGGAGCTACCCCGTTGGGGCGCGTGCTCAAAGGGCACGGCAACGACGGCCGCAGCGGCTTCGAGGGCGCCAGGGCCGGCAACACGATCGGTACCTATCTGCATGGGCCGCTGTTGCCGAAGAACGCCTGGTTCGCCGACTGGCTGATCGCCACCGCGCTCGACATCGAATTCGGCGCGCTCGCACCGCTTGACGATGCCCTCGAGAGTGCCGCGCACTCCAGTGCATGTCGCGCTGCCGGACTCGCGGCAGCGTAGGATCTGGGCATGGAGCTCTCCGAGTATCAGCGCCAGTCCCGTCGCACGGCAGAGTATCCACGGGAGGCGTGGCTTGCCTATCCCGCCCTCGGGCTCGCCGGCGAGGCCGGTGAGGTGGCCGAGCATGCCAAGAAGGCGATCCGCGACGATGCCGGCAAGGTGAGCAAAGAGCGCCGCGCGGCGATGTCTAAGGAGCTTGGCGACGTGCTCTGGTATGTCGCGCAGCTCGCTACCGAGCTCGGTCTCGACCTGGACGAGATTGCCGGCCAAAACCTGGAGAAGCTCTTCTCACGCCAGCAGCGTGGGGTGCTATCAGGGAGTGGCGACGACCGCTGAGCCGTTGGCGACCGCGAACTTCATATAGCGGTCGGCCAGTCGTGCGGGCACCAGTGCTCGCACGAGCACACCCTCCGGGGTGTCCTGGCGGCGCAGGTCGCCGGCTATGTCGTGCAGCTCGGCGAGGCTTCCTCCTTGTGAGTAGGGCACGAGCAGCTCCATCGGGCGCAGTGTGTGGCGCAGCTCTTGCTCGATGCGCTGCTCCAGTTCGGGCAGGCCATCGCCGACCCCACCGTCGGGGTGCGGTGCCCCGCCGCTGACGAGTACCGCATCTGGGTAAGCCAAACGCAGGTCCTCGCGCGCCTCCTCGTCGAGCAGGTCGATCTTGTTGAGCACGAGCACACGCGGACGCTCGCCGGCGCCGATCTCCTCCAGTACCTCCTCGACGGCCCTGCGCATCGCGATCTGGTCGTGCTCTGGTGCGGAGGCGTCGAGCACGTGCAACAGCAGGTCGGCAAGGCGTGTCTCCTGCAACGTCGCACCGAACGCGTCCACGACCTGGTGGGGCAGCTTGCGAATGAAGCCAACGGTGTCGGTCAACAGGTGGGCGCGTCCGTCGATGCGCATCATGCGCGTGCTTGGGTCGAGCGTGTGAAACAGGCGGTCGCGCACTCCCACATCAGCGCCTGTGAGCGCATTCAGCAGCGTGCTCTTGCCAGCGTTGGTGTAGCCGACGAGCGCGATGTTCGGCAGCGCCGCGCGCTCTCGCTCAGCGCGCATCACCGAGCGCGTGCCCTTCACGTGCTCGAGGCGTCGGCGCAGCGCGGCGATGCGGTTGCGTGCCAGGCGCCGGTCGGTCTCGATCTGGGTCTCCCCCGGTCCACGTGTGCCGATCCCGCCGCCAAGGCGCTCCAGGTGGGTCCACAGTCCGCGCATGCGTGCCAGGTTGTACTCCAGCTGGGCCAGCTCCACCTGCAGCTTGCCCTCAGCACTGGAGGCGTGCGTGGCGAAGATGTCGAGGATCACGGTCGTGCGGTCCACGACCGGCAGGCCGAGCGCCTGCTCTAGGTTGCGCTCCTGACGGGCGCTCAGCTCGTCATCGCAGGCGATCACGTTCGCATCGCATGCGAGCGCCGCCTGTTTGGCTTCGCCCACCTTGCCTGGTCCCAAGTATGTGTTCGGGTGCGGTTGCTCTCGGCGCTGGATCATCTCTCCCACGACCGCCACACCGGCGGTGCGCAGCAACTCGTGCAACTCCCCCAGATTCTCATCGTCGGGGAGCGCGGCTATGCAGAATGCTCGCTGGCTTGCGCGCCTCGTGGGTTGGTTCATCCACTTCGAGTGTAGATCAGCCTTCCCGCCCAACCAAATCGGTCGCGCCGGCCGGCGGCGTACCCTGCCGAGCACGCGTCATGCCCGGCAGATGTCCTGCCGAAGCCGATCGCTGCTCCCGGCTGTGCGCCGTGCCGAGCGCATCAGCCGCCGAGTTTGGCCAAACGCTCGACCGCCTCGGCAAGACGCTCGTCCGGCGTGGTGAGCGCAATGCGAAACCAGCCCTCTCCGCTTGGCCCATAGGCACTGCCGGGCGAGATCACCACGGCGGCCCGCTCGAGCACGTGCTCGCAATAGGCCGCCGAGCTATCGAAACCCTCGGGGATCGGCGCCCACACGTAGATTGTGCCCTTGGGCGGGCTCACATGCACACCGGCCTTTGCCAGCGCCTCACACACAAGGTCGCGACGGATGCGATACAGCTCGTTCATCGAGGCGACCTCAGCGTCCGTGTCGGGTGAGAGCGCCGCGATGCCTGCAAGCTGGACCGCCTCGAACAGGCCGGAGTCGATGTTCGTCTTCAAACGCCAGTAGTGCTCGATCGCCTCGGCGTTTCCGAGTATCGCCGCGCACCTCCAACCGGTCATGTTGTAGCCCTTTGATAGCGAGAACACCTCGATGCCGACCTCCTTGGCGCCGGGAGTCTGCAGGAAGGAGGGTGCGCGATAGCCGTCGTAGGTGGTCTCGCTGTAGGCGTTGTCGTGTACCACGAGGATGTCGTAGGTCTTGGCGAAGTCCACCACCAACTCGAAGAATCCTCGCGGCACGATCGCGCCGGTCGGATTGTTGGGGTAGTTGAGGAACATCAGCTTTGCGCGGCTGGCAGTTTGTTCGTCGATCGCGTCGAGGTCGGGCACGAAGCCGAGCGCTGGCACGAGCGGCATCACGACCGGCTCGCCTCCTGCCATCAGCGGTCCGCCCGTATACACCGGATAACCTGGGTCAGACGCGAGCGCGACATCGCCCTGGTCGAGAAATGCGAGGTTGAGATTGAAGATCGCCTCCTTGGCTCCGATCGCCGGGATGATCTCGCTGTCGGGGTCGAGCGTCACATCGAAGCGGCGGGCATAGAAGTCACTGAACGCCCGGCGGAAGTCTCCACGCCCACGGTTTGAGGGGTAGCGATGCGTCTCGGGCTCTGTGACAGCCTCCTGCATAGCCTCCACGATCAGCGGTGGCGTGGGGCGATCGGGGTCGCCGATCCCCAGGCTGATGACGTCGACGCCAGCGGCCTGCTTGGCGGCGATCTTGCGCTCCAGTTCGGCGAACAGGTACGGCGGGATACGGCTCAGGCGCTCACTGGGTTTCATAGGACTCCTTGGTCTGTGTCGGACAGCTCTGCCAGGAAATCATCGCTGAGGTTGCCCGCGAACACAGCCCGTGCCCAGCCCGTCAGGTTGACGCGCAGATCCTCGGCGACCTCGACGCTCAGCTCTCCCCCGTCCAGCAGCACCGCCACGTGCGCGGGCCCGCCGCGCAGACGGTTGGCGATCGCGGCTCCGGTTGCGCCTGTGCCGGAGGACAGTGTCTCCCCCACCCCGCGCTCGAAGATGCGCGCGCGGATCGCACCGGGTTGCACCTGCGTGTACCAGGACACGTTCGTGCGGTTGGGGAACAGCTCGTGCGCTTCGATTCCCGGCCCGATCGTGGGCAGGTCAAGCGCCTGTAGCGTGGCGAGGTCTGCGACGTGGATGGCGCACTGGGGATTGCCAATCGACACGTGCTGAAAGTGCCATCTGCGCTCATCGGCGAGCAGCTCGCCCCGTCCGTCCTCGGGCCCGTTGGGAAAGTCCTTGGATCTCAGCTTCGCGTGGCCCATGTCAACGCAACAGGTGTCCGCGCCTGTGATCGTGGGACGAATCTCCCCCGCGGCCGTGCAGATCGAGAACACGTCCTGTTGGGTCCATCCGCGTCGGCGCAGATAGAGAATCGCCTCACGCGCACCGTTGCCCGACAGCTCGGCCTCCGAGCCGTCGGGATTGTAGATGCGTAGGTGGGCCACGAAGCGCGGGTCCTCAGAGGGAGCCAGCAGCAGGATCCCGTCGGCATACACGCCGAAGTGCCCTGCGCACAGCTTGCGGATGCGCGGCGGGGTCAGCTCGAACGGCAGCTCTGTCTGCTCGAGGATCAGGTAGTCGTTGCCGAGCGCCTGCCACTTCTCAAATCGCATAGGCCGCGAGTCTAGGCGCTCATCGCCACGATCTCCTCGGTGGCTCGCTCTGGGGATAGGTCGGTCAGGTCAAGCAGACGTATTCCCGCGAGCTTGCGCATCCAGGTGAGCTGGCGTCGGGCGTAGTTGCGGGTGTGGCGCTTCATCGACTCAACGTCGCCGGACAGCAGCTCCTGGAAGCCAAGCGCCTTGCGAGCCGTGGGGCTCGCGCCACTTGCGTGTGCGCGCAACACCTCCTCACGCACGCCCTCGGCGAGCATCGCCTCAACGCGTGCATCGATCCGCCTATACAAAGCCTCGCGATCCATCACCAGCCCCACAAGTAGCGTGGGCCGGCGCACATCCTCTGTCCACAGTTGCGAGGGTCCGCTGGGCGGCTCCAGCTCGCCCGCCTCCAGCAGCTCCAGTGAGCGCACGAGCCGCCGGCTGTCGTTGGGGTCGATCTCTTGCGCGGCCCACGGTGCCCGCTGGGCGAGCCGTGCGTGCAGGGCGGGCGCACCGTAGCGTTCGAGCTCGGTCGTCCAGCGCTCGCGCACACCCTCCGGCGGCGGTGGACGCAGATCGAGCTCTGTGAGCGCCGCGCGCAAATACAGTCCGGTACCGCCCACCACGATCGGGCTGCGTCCCTGATCGAGCGCGTCGTCGATCTCCGCGTGCGCCAGCTCGGCGTACTGTCCGGCGCTGAAACTTGCGTCGAGGGGAAGAAACGACACGAGCCGGTGCTCGAGCTCTCGTTGCTCATCGTGCGTCGCCACGCCGGTGAGTGTCTCGATCCCCCGGTAGACCTGAAGAGCATCCGCGGAGATTGCCACGGGACGCTCGCCACGCTCGCGCAATCGCCGCGCAAGGGCGATGGCCACCGCGGTCTTGCCGACGCCGGTTGGCCCGAACAGGGCGATCACGCGCGGGGTGCGGGAGGACACATCGTCTGGGCACGGGGACGCGTCATGCGGGCGCGAGGCCATTGGCGTAGGCTTGCAGCTCATGGAGATTTCTGGCTCCAAGGTGTTGCTCACCGGCGCGACGGGTGGCCTGGGTCACGCGATTGCGCGTGCCCTGTCGGCTAAGGGTGCGCAGCTGATTCTCAGTGGGCGCCGCGTCGAGGTACTGGAGCCACTTGCATCCGAGCTTGACGCGCGCGCGCTGGCGGTTGATCTGGGCGAGGCCGCGGAGGTCGATCGTTTGCTCTCAGAGGCAGGTGAGATCGACATCCTTGTGGCAAATGCGGCGCTACCCGGTAGCGGCAAGCTCGACTCGCTCACGATGCAGGAGATCGATCGCGCGCTGGAGGTCAACCTGCGTGCGCCGATCGCGATGGCGCACGCGCTCGTGCCCACTATGGTGGCACGCGGACGCGGTCACCTGTTGTTCATGTCCTCACTGTCGGGCAAGGCGGCGACGGCGGGCAGCTCAATCTACAACGCCACGAAGTTCGGCTTGCGTGGCTTCTCGGGTGCGATGCGCGCTGAGCTGCACGGCACAGGTGTCGGTGTGTCCGCTGTATTCCCCGGCTTCATCCGCGAAGCGGGGATGTTCGCCGACGCGGATGTGAAGCTGCCACCAGGCGTTGGCACGCGCAGCCCCGAGGATGTCGCCAAGGCTGTGGTGGGAGCGATCGAGCACAACCGTGGCGAGGTGGATGTGGCCCCGATCTCGCTGCGCGTTGGCTCCGCGTTTGCCGGTCTCGCGCCCGAGCTGTCGGCGGCGTTTACGCGTATCTCCGGCAGCAACAAGATCGCCTACGACCTGGCTGACGGCCACCGCGCCAAAGGCTCGTAAAGCCCGAGCGCTGGGCGCCAGGTTTCAGGGCCAGCTGGTGCGGGCACCATAAGAGCGCTCCTACAAAGTCCTTCGGCCGCGCTTAGGCATCCGTTGCTCTTGCCTTAGGGACGGGCCCCAGGATGGTGGGCATACCCCGCACCCACCACCGGAGGTTCGCATATGCAAAGAACAGGCATCATCCGAGTAGGTCTCGTCATCGGCGCTCTTGCCACCGGCGGAGCTGTGGCCGGCATCGCCGGCGCCGCGGCGGCGCCGAGCTCCACGACGAGCACCACTCAGTCCACGAGCAGCACGGCGACGCCGACGACGACGGCCACCACACCGTCGACGACAGCGCCGTCACATACGCCGCAGTCGGGATCCACGGGCCATCCATGCCCGAACATGGGCAGCAAGTCCGGGTCCAGTTCGGGTTCGAGCTCGGGCTCGGCCTACCAAGACGGTCCTTCCCCGGGAGCGACGGTCCAGTAGTCGGATAGCCCGTTAGGGCACAGCGGACAGAGCCTCCCGGGCGGTAGTTGACTCGTCCGGGAGGCGTCCCGCTTCAGGATGCGCGGCTTCTAAGCGGCCTGGGTGTCTGGCTCCGGCTCAGGGGCCACGGCCAGCGGGGTCTCCTTGCCCTGGATTGGCCTGATCTTATCCGCGCCGATCCCAAGCGCTGCATACACCTTGCGCTCGATCTCACCGGCGATTGCAGGGTTTTCCTCCAGGTATGCCTTGGCGTTGCCGCGGCCCTGGCCAAGGCGCTCGTTGCCATAGGAGAAGAACGAGCCTGACTTGGTCACGATGCCGTGCTCGATCCCGAGGTCCACCAGGCAGCCCGCAGTGGAGATGCCCTTGCCGAACTCAATGTCGAACTCGGCCTGGCGGAATGGCGCCGCGAGCTTGTTCTTGACGACCTTCACCCGTACACGGTTGCCGACCGCCTCGGTGCCGTCCTTCAGCGTCTCGATGCGCCTGATGTCAAGGCGTTGAGAGGCATAGAACTTCAGCGCGCGACCGCCCGGCTGGGTCTCGGGCGAGCCGAACATCACCCCCACCTTTTCGCGGATCTGGTTGGTCAGGATGCAGAGCGTGCCCGTGCGATTCAGGTTGCCGGCGATCTTGCGCATTGCCTGGCTCATCATGCGCGCCTGTGCGCCGACGGTCTGATCGCCCATCTGACCCTCAAGCTCCACGCGCGGGGTGAGCGCGGCGACCGAGTCGATCGCCACCACGTCCACCGCGCCGGAGCGCACGAGCATGTCGGCGATCTCCAGGGCCTGCTCGCCATAGTCGGGCTGGGAGACCAGAAGCTCGTCAATGTCCACGCCGATCTCCTTGGCATACAGCGGGTCCATCGCATGCTCGGCATCGATGAAGGCGCACACGCCGCCGAGTTTCTGGGCTTCGGCAAGCACGTGATAGATCAGCGTCGTCTTACCGGAGGACTCAGGCCCGAACACCTCCACGATGCGCCCCTTCGGGACGCCGCCGATTCCAAGCGCCAGATCCAGCGACAACGCGCCCGTGGGGATCGCGTCGACGCGTACCTGGGCACCCTCGTCGCCCATGCGCATGACCGAGCCCTTGCCGAACTCGCGCTCGATCTGCCCGAGCGCCCCCTGCAGGGCCGCGTCGCGCGCCTTTGCGGCCTTCTCCTCATCGGTCACGGGCATCGCCTTGTCCTCCTGTCGAAAAGTTGGAGATGAAAATGTATGGGGCGCATCGGACGGAACTATGAGAACATATGTTCGCCTCATCGTGCGCGAGTCCTCCAATCCGCTGCACGCCCGACCGCGTAGAGTCCTCAGCGCGGTCAGGGGTGGCAGTCCGACGGGGTTCGCCACCCGGACGACTGTTCAGCCTGTGGCGCGGGCGAGAAGGGTCTCCTCGCCGGAGAGCGTCTGGCTGGTGGCCTTGACGATCTGCACCTGTGTCAGCTCGCCGGGGGCCGCAAGGCCCGCGAAGTTGACGACCTTGTTGTGGCGTGTGCGCCCGCGCATCCGCTCGGCGTCCGTGCGCGAGGGGCCTTCGACGAGCACCTCCAGCGTGCGGCCCACGAAACGCTGTGCGCGCTCGAGCGCGCGTCGCTGCACCACCTCCACGAGCCGTTCCATGCGCTCCACCTTGACCGGATGCGCCACGATCCCCTCTGTCAGCTCGGCCGCCTCGGTGCCTCGGCGGGGTGAGAAGATGAACGTAAACGCGCTGTCATAGCCAACCTGCTCGGCCACGTCCAGCGTCTGCTCGAAGTCCTCCTCGGTCTCGCCCGGAAAGCCCACGATGATGTCGGTGGTGATCGCCGCGTCGGGCACATGCTCTCGGATCAAGGCCACGCGGTCGAGATAGCGCTCGCGATCGTAGGTGCGACGCATCGCCTTCAGGATGCGGCTGGAGCCCGATTGCAGCGGCAGGTGGATGTGCTCGCACACACTCCGTAGCTCCGCGTGCGCGCGGATCACGTCCTCGCGCATGTCCTTCGGGTGGGGGCTCGTGTAACGGATACGTTCGATCCCCTCGATCGCGTCGAGCCGGCGCAACAGGTTGGCAAACGTCTCCGATTTGCCGTCCACGCGTAGGTCGCGCCCGTAGGAGTTGACATTCTGGCCAAGCAAAGTCACCTCGCGAACGCCGTCCGCGGCCATGCTCTCCACCTCTCTCACCAACTCGTCGAGCGGCCTGGAGACCTCGCGTCCGCGCGTGCTCGGCACGATGCAATACGAGCAGCGGCAGTTGCACCCCACGCTTATCTGCAGCCAGCCCTGGAACTCCCGCGCGCGCTTGGCCGGCAGATGGCCGGTGAAGCCCTCGAACTCGAAGTAGCCCTGTGCGGTGAGCGAGTCGCTCGTCAAGAACTCGGCGAGCTTGTGCGTCTGGCCGGGGCCGAACGCCACGTCAACGAAGGGAAAACGCTCGAAGACCTCCTCCTTGACCGACTGCGCCCAGCAGCCGCCGACGCCCACGACGCGATCGGGCTGTTCGCGCTTCAGGCGCTTGGCCTCCCCCAGGTGCGCCACGAAGCGACTGTCAGCCGTCTCGCGGATCGAGCACGTATTGAACAGAATCAGGTCGGCCTCGGAGCGCTCAGGCGCCTCGCTGTAGCCAAGGGACTCGAGCATCCCCTTCATGCGCTCGGAGTCGTGCTCGTTCATCTGACAGCCGAAGGTCGTGAGGTGGTAGCGCGGCGGTCGGGTGTCTCCTTTCAAAATCATGTGGCTCAAAGAGTAGCCCTAAGTTTGATGCGCCTATCGACCAACGTCTTCGATGCGTCTAGAGGGCACCGGCCGACCGCGGCAGTAAATTCTTCGGCTTGTTCGAGCTTGGCAAGGTCTACCGCCGCCGTGAGCTGCACCACCAGTTCGGCGGGCAGCAGCAAGGCGGGATCGTCACGCCTGTCTCGACACCGATCGTCATCCTGATTACCGGCGAGGCGGGCCTTAGCTACGGCTACAACGACGAAGATCTCACAGACGGCACATTCGTTTACTTCGGCGAGGGCCAGACCGGACCGATGCGCTTCATCCGCGGTAACCGCGCGATACGAGATCATGCGCAAGACGGCCGTGATCTTCATCTCTTCGAGAAGGTGCCCCCTGCGCACCTTCGATACCGCGGGCAGTACGTATGCGCCGGTTACGACGAGATTCCAGATGTCCTCGACGCGGAGGGCGCTCTCCGGACAGCGATCGCGTTTCGACTCGTGCCGATTGAGCAGGATGACGCGGACATAGAGCAAGCAAACGCCGACGTTGTCCAACTTAGCCTCGCCGAGTTGCGCGAGGCGGCTCTAGTCTCCCCCGCTCCTGGCGCCTCAGTGACGGGGGCCAAGCGCCACGCCTACCGCCGTTCTGCTGCAGTCCGCGAGTACGTTCTGCGCCGAACAAATGGGATCTGTGAGGGATGCTCCGAACCTGCTCCGTTTAGGACCAAGTCGGGAAGGCCATACCTAGAGCCACACCATACCCGCCGCATCTCCGACGGTGGGCCTGACCACCCTGCCGCCGTGATTGGACTCTGTCCGACTTGTCATCGCCGCGCGCATTACGCCGAGGACGGAGAAGCGTTCAATCAGCGTCTTATCACTTGGCTGCGCTCGCGCGAGGGTCCGATCTAAGCGGTCGAGAACTCCCGATTTCCGTGTCGTTGACGAGAATCTTCCTCAAAGGCGCATCCCGATCAAACGGGTCTTGAGGACTCCGAGGTACGACCGCCGTCGGCATCTCGCTCGCCACTCAGCGCGCGTCGCACCAGGTGCATCGCCACGAGCGCGGCGCGCTCGCGCACGTCGGCTCGTCCACCGGGCAGCGTCACCGAGCGGGTGATACTGGCCTCCTCGGGGCCGGCGACGCTGAACCACACGAGGCCAACGGGCTTCTGCTCACTTCCGCCGCCGGGACCCGCGATCCCCGTGAGGCCCACACCCACGTCAGCCGCAAATCGCGTCCGTGCGCCCTCGGCAAGCGCCTTGGCCACCTGCTCAGACACGGCCCCATGCCGCTCGATTGTCTCGCGCTGCACGCCAGCCTGTGTGACCTTGGCGTCGTTTGAGTAGGCAACGATGCCACCCAGCACGTACTGTGAGGCGCCCGGCGGGTTGGTCAAGCGTCCCAGCAGCAGCCCTCCGGTGCAAGACTCCGCCACGGCGATCGTGTGTGACTTGGTGTTGTCATCACCCTTCAACAGCGACGCCACCTGATCGTCGATCGTGCTCCCGTCGGTCGAGTAGAGCGTGTCGGCGTGGCGCCTCTCCACCACCCCCACGAACGCGTCATACGCGTCCTGTGCACCCGCTTCGTAGCGGGTCACAACCTCGATCTCTCCCCCGCGCAGGCAGGTGGTGATCTCGAGCGGCTCCATCTCCACACCCTCGCTCTCGGCCACACGCAGAGTCTCAGCGATCTCCGACTCGGGGATTCCAAACAAACGCAGCATCCGCTGGCGGTACACGGGCGCTCCTGCGATCGCCGCACGCAACGTGTCGTTCTGGAGCGCCTGCTTCCACATCGGCTGCAGCTCCCGCGGCGGGCCTGGTAGCACGACGATCGTCGGGCCAACATGTCCCTGCGCTGGTGCGACCACGAGCCCCGGGGCAGTACCGACGGGATCGAGCACGCTCGCACCGCTCGGGACGGTCGCCTGCTTGCGGGTGCCGACGGCGATCGCCTCGCGGTCGAGGTTGGGATAGCGTCGTGAGAGGGGGCGCACTATCTCGGCGATGCGCTGCTCCAATGCATAGTCGAGCACCATCTCCCGGTGCTGGAAACCTCCCACCACCTCGGCGGTCAAATCGTCGGCGGTCGGGCCGAGCCCGCCGCTGGTCAACACCAGGTCGATGCCCTGCGCCGCCATGAACGCAAGCGCCGCACGCATGTCCTCGGGCCTGTCCCCCACGACCGTCGTGTACGCGAGATCCACCCCCAGCTCCAGCAGCCGGTCGGCCAGCCACGGGCCGTTGCGGTCGCGCACGCGGCCGCTCAGTACCTCGGTGCCCGTGACGACTATGCCTGCGCGTGGCGCGGCGCTCACGTGCACGTCGGCTGCTGAGTGGGTTCCAGAGTGTGACGGCCGGCGCTTGTGATCGAGTAGCCGATCGGTCTGCTCGACGCTGGCACGGTGAGGGCTTTGCCGTCGATATACATCGTCACCGCGCTGTTGCCGAGCGTAATTTCAAAACGTGTGGAGTGATATGTCAAACGCGTGTACGGCGGTTGAATGATCAGGCCTGGGATCCGCTTGCGTCCAGCGGCGTCGATCAAACACACATACACGGGCGCCGACGGTTCCAGCGACAACGCCACGATCGTGCTGGCGGTGATGGGTCGGGAATTCGCCGGTTCCGGCGCATGGGATGCGCCGTGGCCGTGTGTCTTGACGGTGTCGGTGTCTGTTTTGGCAGGCGTCGGACTATTGCCTTTACTGGACAGCAGGCCATAGACCAGAAGCACGATCACCAACCCGACCGTCCCGGTCGCGATCATGTAGCCGCGCGAGGGGGTCGGCGCGCCGCGGGCAGGATGCGAGCGGGGACGTGATCGCGGCGTGGATGACACCACTGGCTGGTGCTCGAGCTCGGCCGGTGGCTCATAGCGCAGGCGATACTCTTCCACCAGTGCCTTGCTGTCCAGTCCCAAAGCCTGGGCGTAGGTGCGCAGGAACGTTCGCACAAAAGTTGGGCCCGGAAGCAGGTCCCACTCCTCGTTCTCGAGCGCCCGTAGATACTTGGCCCGGATCTTCGTCTTGGCCTCTATCTCCGACACATCGATACGAGCACGCATGCGCGCCTCGCGTAGGGTCGCCCCGATGTCTGTCATCTCAAGCCGACAGGCTAGTGACTGACGCTCGCAGAAGTGTTACTCGCACGAGCGCTTGCGCCTCGCTCGGGACCGGGCCCGAGCTGGCGTTGCGCGACGATTTGCGCCTTAAGCGCGCGGGTCTCAGCCGCGGAGTGGAGCCGACTCGCCCACAGCCTCCGAGCCGCCAGGCTCACCAAGCATCGCGAGCACCCGCGGTACGTCCCCCTCTCCAATCAACACCTGACGCGGCTTGGAGCCCTCATAGCCGGAGATCACGCCGCGGCGCTCGAGCATGTCGATCAGTCTGCCCGCACGCGTGTAGCCGAGGCGCAGGCGTCGTTGCAGCATCGAGGTGGAGGCCGTCTGCATTTCTGCCACAAGGCGGATCGCGTCGCTGAGTAGTGGGTCCTCGTTGGGATCGAACTCGTCGTCTGAGCTCTTCTCTGGCTCGGTCGGCTCGACTTCCTCAAGCAGCTCCTCGCGCAGCTCGGGCTCGCCCTGCTTGCGCCACATGTCGGTCAGTTTGGCGATCTGCGCCTCGTCGATGTACGCACCCTGGATGCGCTGCAGGCGTGAGGATCCCACTGGGCTGAACAGCATGTCGCCCTGCCCAAGCAGCGACTCGGCACCATTCTGGTCGAGGATCACGCGCGAATCCGTTTGACTGGAGACCGAGAACGCGATGCGCGACGGCACGTTGGCCTTGATCATTCCCGTGATCACGTCAACCCTCGGGCTCTGCGTGGCGAGCACCAGGTGAATTCCCACCGCGCGCGCCTTCTGCGCGAGGCGGATGATCGAATCCTCCACATCGGCCGGTGCGACCATCATCAGGTCGGCGAGCTCGTCGATCACGCACAGGATGTAGGGCAGTGGCGCTTCGCAGCGCAGCTCGCGGGCCTTGTTGAGCTCCACCAGGCTGCGCGTGCGCGCCAGCGACATGATTCCGTAGCGCTGCTCCATCTCGCGTACGAGGTTCTGCAGCGCGTTGGCGGCCATGCGCGGGCTCGTGATAACCGGCGTGAGCAGGTGTGGGATCGACTCATAGTGGTTGAGCTCCACCTGCTTTGGGTCCACCAGCACGAGCCGCAGCTCGTGCGGGGTGGCGCGCAGCAGCACGCTGCACAACATCGCGTTGATCGCGCCCGACTTGCCGGCGCCCGTTGTGCCTGCCACGAGCAGATGCGGCATCTTTGCCAGATCGGCGCCGATCGCCTTGCCGGCGACATCCTTGCCCAGCCACACCGTCAGCGGTGACCAGTCCTTGGGTGGTTCTTGAAAGACGTCGCCGAGACGAACCATGCGCCGCTTGGCATTGGGAACCTCAACCCCGACGGCCTGCTTGCCCGGAATTGGTGCCAGGATGCGGATGTCCGTTGCGGCCAGCGCATAGGCCAGATCGTCCTTCAGCTGAGCCACCTTGCCCACCTTGGTGCCCGGTGCGAGCCGCAACTCATAGCGCGTGATGTGCGGTCCGGCCACGGTGCCGATCACCTTCGCCTGCACGCCGAAGTGACCAAGCGCCTCGACCAGGCTCGTCGCGGTGCGCTCCTGCCCGGCGGTGTCCGGACGCGCCTGCTCGGCGGTCGAGCGCGTCAGGATACGCTCGGCGCCCGGTAGCTCCCACACAAAATCCGGATCGTCGGTGACCACGTCGCGCAGCCGTCCCTGCGGGGTCAGCAGCGACTCGTCTGGGATATCCTCGTGCGCCGCCGCCTCGGGTTTCTCGGGGGCACGAAGGTCGACGGCGGCAAACTCGTTTGTTTGGGATTCGTGGTCGTTCCCGTGGTCAGATTCGGCAGGCTCCACCACGGTCGTGTCCCACGGATCGCCCTCGTCAAGATCGGGCGTGGCGCCGTCAACCGAAGGCGCCTCGACGTGTGTGGCGCGCACGATCAGCTCGTGCGGCTCGGGCTCAGGTGGTTGCACCGGCTCCTCGCTCACCCCAGGTGAGTTTGCCTGCAGGCGCTTGACGCGCTCCTCGCGCACGGTCTTGGACGCGCGTTCGAGCGCGCTTGCCTTCGTTCTCACGACGCGGCTCGTGTCCACCAGCCCGTTGCCTGTCGCGCGCAGCATCACCGCCAGCGACGCTCCCGTGAGAAGCACAACGCCAACGACCATCAGGAACACGACAAGGATGTCCACACCGACGCTCTGCACCAGCCGATCTGTGGTCCAGTAAATGCTCTGCCCCATGACCCCCCCGTGCGTCTGTAGGAAGGACGAGCGCCATTGCTCGGATTGGGCGCCATCAGCCGGGGTGCCGTCGCTGAGGCCAAGCGTCCCGGCGGCAAGGGCCAGTGTTACAGCCGCAAACAGGCACAATCCTCCCGTGCGCAATGGCCTGCGCGTAGGCACGATCTGGGCGAGTAGCAGCGCGCCGCCGCCGACGATCAGGGCGATCGGGGCGAGCACCCTCGCTTCGCCGATGCACCAGCCGAGTGATGTAGCCAGGCCATGCCCCACCTGTCCCCCATCCCAGTGGCCATAAAGCACGAACGCCATGAACACGCCGATCGCCACCAGGCCAAGGCCGAGCACATCTCGCTGGCTCTGGCTCAGCACCGGCCACCGTGGCGAGATGCCATCGAACAGCCACGAGGAGCCGCGCCCACGTCCTCGCCGAGCGCGCGCGGTCGAGCGTCCGCCGCGCCGCGCAGCCTGCTTGCGGGCGGGTTGACGCTTGGGGCTCTTACGGGTGACGGTCATCAGAGCCAGCTTCGACGCTATCCCTCGAAAACCTGCCGTCGACCCTTACCATCCCTCATCCGCTCGCACGTCCTCGATCCCACGCAAGCGGAACTGACCCTTACTATGGCTTAAGTGCACAGCGATACACATTGGTTGATATGAGCGAGTTCACCCGTGCCCCCCGTGTGTTGGTCGTCGAGGATGACGAGGACATCGCCCAGGCCCTGCAGCGCTCACTGCGCATGGAGGGCTATGAGGTACGTGCTGCTGCCGACGGCAAGACAGCCCTGGAACATGGGCGCGCGTTTGCCCCCGACCTTGTGATCCTCGACCTCGGGCTGCCCGAGGTCGACGGAATCGAGGTGGCGCGTCGACTGCGCGAAGACGATGACGTGCCGATCCTGATCCTCACGGCCAGGGATGCTCTGGAGTCCCGCGTCGAGGGACTCGACGCGGGCGCCGACGACTACCTCGTCAAGCCGTTCGAGCGCCAGGAGCTGCTTGCACGAATGCGTGCGCTGTTGCGTCGCCGACCCCCCCGTGGGTCGGCCCCGCTGCGCGTGGGTGATCTCTCGCTGAACGTGGATACGCACGAGATCAGCCGTGGCGAGCGCCAGATCGAGTTGACCCAGCGCGAGTTCGAGTTGCTCGAGTACCTGATGCGCAATGAGCGCATCGTGATCTCCCGCCAGCGGCTGCTCGACGAGGTGTGGGGTTATGACCCATTCTCGACCACCAATACGATCGAGGTGTTCGTCTCCAATCTGCGCCGCAAGCTGGAGGCCGAGGGAGAGCCACGACTGCTACACACGATCCGCGGAGCCGGCTACGTCCTCCGAGCCTGACCGCCTCCTGACGCGGCGCTGGACGCCACGTCCCGTCTCGAACGTACTACCCGGTACGCCCTTCGACGTGCCGCGTCGTCCAGCTTGGTCATCAGACGGTCAGGATCACTGGTGTTCAAGCATCTGAGCACACGTGTGTCGGTCGCGTTTGATCGACTCCCGATCCGCACCCGTCTCGCGGGCGTCTCGGCGCTTTTGACATTCACGATCCTGTGCGGGTTTGCGCTTGTCGTCGGATCGCTCACCGTGCATCGCATCCGCACCAACTTCGACCGCGAAGTCGCCGTCTCGGGCGACAACCTGGCGGGGTTGCTGCAGGTGGAAGTGACCGGCAGTTACATCGAAGGGTTCAAATTGAAGGTCGTCAACCCTTCGAATCTCAACAAGTTCGCAAGCTCCGAGGACGCGGTCGTGCGAATCCTCAACGAATCGGGCAAAGTCCTCGTGAGTACCCCCGGCGCGCCCTCCGAACTGGAACTCTTCAACGAAGCCGACGTGGACGGCTACCGCGTGCACACCAATCTGGTTGCGCTCGGCGGTGCCGCTGGCGGCACGGTGATCGTGCAGTACGGCCGGCGCCTGTCCGATCTGAACGCGACGATCGCGCGCGTCGAGCTGCTACTGGTGCTCGGCGTGCTTGCCGGCACCGGTTTTGCGTTGCTCGCCGGCATCATGATCGCGCGCCGGGCGATGGCGCCGATCGCCGAGCTAACAAGCACAGCCGAGCAGATCGCGCGCACGCGCGACCCGAGTCGCAGCGTGCCTGAGCCGCTTGCCGACGACGAGGTCTCAGAGCTCGCACGAACGCTCGGGGGCATGTTGCGCGAGCTGGATGCCGCCCACGCCGAAACCGAGGCGACGCTCGCACGTCAGCGTCAGTTTGTGGCCGACGCATCGCATGAGCTGCGCACGCCGCTGACGAGCGTGCTCGCCAACCTCGAGCTATTGGCCGAATCGCTGCACGGCGAAGAGGCCGATGCCGCCCGCTCTGCTCTGCGCTCATCCCAGCGCATGCGTCGCCTAGTCGCAGATCTGCTGCTGCTGGCGCGCACCGACGTTGGGCGCGTCGTGCGGCGTGAGCCGTGCGACCTCGCGCAGATCGTCGTGGAAGCCGCTGCCGAGTTGGGGCCGGTCAGCGCTGCTCACGACATCACCCTCGAGGTGCACCCTGTCATCGTCGAGGCATCGCGCGACGAGCTGCACCGCCTTGCGCTGAACCTGATCGAGAACGCCGTGCGCCACACCCCGCCCGGCACCGAGATCCGCGTATCGACCGGCGCCGAGGGCGCCGGCCAGGCGCGTTTGGTCGTCGAAGACGACGGCCCCGGCGTTCCCGATCAGCTCGCTGCCACGTTGTTCGAGCGTTTCGTGCGCGGCGCCGGCGACCGCGGCGGCTCCTTCGGCCTGGGCCTCGCGATCGTACGCTCTGTCGCCGAGTCCCACGGCGGCAGCGTCACCGTGGAGCAGACTCACCCCGGGGCAGAGCGGCCCGGCGCACGCTTTGTCGTCCTGCTGCCTGCGGTCTCACAGTCCAAGCCTCCCCAACCGCCTGCTTCCGAGCCCGCCCGGCTCGAAGTCTGAAAGACCTTCTAAGGCGACTAGACCTCGACGACAACCGGCAGCACCATTGGGCGCCGCTTCAAACGGTCGTATACGAGACTCGCGAGGTCGTCGTGCAACACCTGCTGCAGTAGGTCCACCTCGCGGATCTCCTCATCGGCAGCGCGCGCCAGCGTCCCATCCACGGTCGAGCGGATCTCCTCGATCAGCTCACCCGCCTCGTCCAGGAACGGCACGCCCCGGAAGATCACCTCCGGATCTGCCACCGAGCGACCGTCCTGCTCGGCGATTGTGACCACCACTATGAAGATTCCATCCGCCGAGAGCATCCTGCGGTCGCGCAGCGCCACGTCAGCCATGTCTCCGATCTCGACTCCGTCGACGAACACCATGCCAGACTGCTCGTGCTCTTTGAAGCGCGCCCCACGCTCGTCGATGTCAAGTGGCAGGCCATTCTCACCCTGAAACACGTCGTCGGGCTCGATCCCGACCGCTTCGGCCAGCTGGGAGTGCAGACGCAGGCGCTTGAAATCACCGTGAAAGGGCATCACGTAGCGCGGTTTGGTCAAGTTGAGCATCAGCTTGACCTCCTCGGCGTAGCCGTGCCCGGAGGCATGCACGGGTGCATCCTGTGCGGTCACCACGTCGCAGCCGATGTGGTATAGCCGATCGATCGTCTCGTTGACCGCACGCTCGTTGCCCGGCACAGGCGTTGCGCTGAACACCACGGTATCGCCGTGGCGGAGCTTCACCTGGGGATGGTCGCGGTAGGCCATCCGCCGCAATGCCGAGAGCGGCTCGCCCTGGGATCCGGTCGAGATGATCACCATGCGCTCGTCGGGGAAATTCTCGATCTCGCGCGTACCGACGAGCAGGCCCTCGGGGACCTCGACGTGGCCAAGCGTTCTCCCGATGCCGACGTTCTTACGCATCGAGCGGCCCACGAGCGAGACCTTGCGATCAAGCGCCGCTGCGGCATCGATCACCTGCTGCACGCGATGGATATTCGAGGCGAAGCTCGTCACGATGATGCGGCCCTCGCAGCGTGCGAATGCTTCCTCCAGGTGCGGGCCGACGAGCGACTCCGACGGTGAGAACCCCTGGCGGTCGACATTGGTGGAGTCCCCGCACAGCAGCAGCACGCCCTCGCGGCCCAGCTCCGCCAGACGCGACACATCCGCCGGCGGGCCGTCCACCGGCGTCTGGTCGAACTTGTAGTCGCCCGTTATCAGTACGGTGCCAAGCTCGGTGCCGAGTGCCACGGCGCTTGAGTCGGGGATCGAATGGGTCATGTGGATCATCTCGAACGAGAACGGGCCAAGATCCAGCATCTCCCCGGGTGAGACGTCGTACAACTCCACTTCGCGCAGCTTGTGCTCTTCGAGCTTGGAGCGCGCCATCGCGATCGTCAGCGGGCCGCCGTAGACGGGCGGCACGTTTGCCTGGCCGAGCTCGCGCACGATCCACGGCAGTGCGCCGAGATGGTCCTCGTGGCCATGGGTCACAACGATCGCCTCAATGTCGTGTGCGCGCTCTCGCAGGTAGGAGAAGTCGGGCAGTACCAGGTCGATTCCAACCATCTCGGGCGTCGGGAAGCGCAAGCCGACATCGACCACGATGATGCGGCCGTCGTACTCGACGACCGTCATGTTCTTGCCTATCTCCCCCAGGCCCCCGAGGGGCAGGACACGCAGTGCGCTCACGCGCGCGCTCTCGCTGGCCGATCTGCGATCGGTAGGTCGTGGCGCACAAGCATCGCTCGTACCGCCTCCAGCTCCTCGTCATTGGCCTCAATCATGGGCAGACGCAAGCCGCCCACTTTGTGACCGAGCAGGTTCAGCGCCGCCTTCGTGCATGTTGGGCTGGCGGTCATGAACAGCGTCTCGTACACGTCTTGCAAGCTCGCGTCGATCTCGGCGCGACGCTCGGGCTCCTGCACCATGCTGCGCATCTCATCGCCCACGATGTGGCTGGCTACGCAAATGCCGCCGGCGCCGCCGATATCAAGCGTCTGCGCGAACGTTGCGTCATCGCCGGTGTACAGCGCGAGCCCGTCGATCAGGCGCAGCTCATCCGCATTTGACTGCTTGACGCCCTCGACGTGCTCGATCTGTGCCAAGCGCGCAAGCAGGTCCGGGCCCATGTTGACCGCGGTGCGTCCCGGGATGTTGTAGAGCAGGATCGGCCTGTCGGTACTGCGCGCCACCTCTTCGTAGTGGCGCACGATCCCGCGTGGGCTTGGCTTGTTGTAATAGGGAGTCACGCTCAACGTTGCGTCGACACCGAGCTCGGTGGCCACCTCGGTGAGGTGCATCGCGTGCTTGGTGTCGTTGGAGCCAGTGCCTCCCACAACCGTCGTGCCCGCCGGTCGTTCGCGCACCGCCAGGCCGATCAGGCCGAGGTGTTCGGAGTCAGTGAGCGTGGCTGCCTCGCCGGTCGTGCCACACACCACGAAGCCGTCGGAGCCGTGCTCGGCGAGGTGGTGCATGAGCGCGACAAACGACTCCTCGTCCACGTTGCCCTGCTCGTCAAACGGCGTGACGATCGCCGTCAGGATGGTGCCAAGCGAGCTCATCGGGTGCAGTATTCCACTTGTGTCGGGGGTAGAGCGTGGCGTGCCCGCATCGCTCACTCGCCCTCGAACAACAGGCACTCGAGGCCCACCGCGGGTGTGCTCGCGAGGGTTCTGACACCCCGAATAGCCAGCAGCACGCCCGGCATGAACGACTCGCGCCCGGTCGTGTCGTGGCGGATCGTCAGTGTCTGTCCGACGTCGCCGAAGATGACCTCCTGGTTGGCCACCAGACCGGGCAGGCGAACCGAGTGGATCGGTGGCTCCTGGCCGCCCGAGGCCTGCGCCATCAGTCGGGCGGTGCGCGCCGCCGTGCCGCTGGGCGCGTCGAGCTTGCCATCATGATGAAACTCGACGATCTCGGCCTTGGCCATGTGCTTTGCGGCCTGCGCGGCGAAGCACATCATCAGCACCGCGCCGATCGCGAAATTGGGCGCCACGAGCACGTTCGCGGCGGCGCGCGCGGGATTCTCGGCGGCGATCGCCTGGGCCTGCGCGGCGAGCGAGTCGATGTCAAAGCCCGTCGTACCGATCACGACGTGTGCTCCGGCGCGCAGGCATTCCAGGGCGTTCGGCACGGCTGTGTCCGGGCGGGTGAAATCGACCACCACCTCCGGGGCGCTCTGCTCGAACATCTGCGATAGCGTGACGTCGAGTACAGGGTCGGCCCGTCCGACAAGCTCCATGTCGCTTGCCCTCTCCACGGCGGCGCAGACCGTCTGGCCCATTCTTCCGGCTGCGCCTGCGACGCCGACGCGGATCACGATGCGGTCATCCCGAGTGGCGCCAGCGCCTTTTGAAAGACCGCCTCCTCGGCGCCAACTCCGGCCACCGAGAGCCTTCCACCGACAAACAGCTCGCTGGCCAACCCATGCACCTGGGTAGCATCAATCGCGTCGATCCGCTCGATGATCTCATCCACCGAGAGGATCGGCAGCTCGCTGAGCAGTGAGGACCCAAGCCGGTTCATGCGCGCCGCGGTGGACTCGAGCGCGAGCACAATGCGTCCCTTCACGTTCTCGCGCGAGCGTGCCAGCTCCTCTTCGCTGACGGGCTCCGCAACAAAGCGCTCGAGCTCGTCGGCGATCGTGGCGATCGCCTCGCCGAGGTTGTCGGGACGCGTGCCCACATACAGCCCCACCTCGCCGGTGTGGGCGTGCAGGTTTGAGAAGGAGAACACCGAGTAGGCAAGGCCGCGTTTCTCGCGCACCTCCTGAAACAGTCGTGAGGAGGATGTGCCGCCGAGCACGCCTTCGAGCACGCGCAACGCGAAGCGGCGCTCGTCGTGGCGGGAGATGCCCTCACCGCCAAGGCACACGTGATACTGCTCGGTGTCCTTGCGCAGGAAGCGCACGCGCCGCTGGAAGGACGGCTCAATTGCGTAGGCGCTCTGCTCGGTCCCCTGCGCTCCGTTTCCGTTGCGCCAGGACGCGGTTGGGGTCGGGCTCGTCGGGGCGGCTGGCACGCTGTCTTCGATCATCCGAACCAGCTCCAGGTGGTCGACCGAGCCGGCCGCAGCCACCACGATGTCACCCGGCATGTAGCGCTGCGCATGAAACGCACGCAGTCCCTCCAGCTCGACCGCGCGCACGACCTCTGCTCGGCCGATCACTGCGCGTCCGAGCGGATGGGATCCGAACACCGCTTCGCCGAGCACGTCGAACACCCTGTCCTGGGGATCGTCTTCATACATCGCGATCTCCTCCAAAACGACCTTCCGCTCGGCGTCGAGATCCTCGAAGCGAGGGCGCCACAACATCTCGCCCATCACGTGCAGCGCACGCTCCAGATGACGGTCGAGCACGCGCGTGTACAGCGAGGTGCTTTCGCGATCGGTGCCCGCGTTGATCTCGGCGCCCATCGCGTCGAAGATCTGATCGATCTCCTCCGAGCGGTAGCTGTCGGTGCCGCGAAACAGCATGTGCTCGAGCAGGTGCGAAAGTCCCGCCTGATCGTCGGTCTCCATCGCAGAGCCCGTCCCGATCCAGAAGCCGAGTGCCACCGAGCGCACGTTCTCCATGCGCTCGGTGACCACCCGCACGCCGTTGTCCAGCGTGGTTATTCGATGTTGAGGCAAACCCTCAGGTCCGCGGGTCTCAGTCGCGATCGCGGCCGCCGTGGCGAGGACGGCCGGAGCCGCGATCACCGCTACGCGGCGGACGACCATCACGGCCGTTGCGGTCGCCGCTGCGCGGCGGGCGACCGCCTCCGCCACCGCCTCCGCTGACGGTGGCGAGCTCCTCGACGCTCTTGCCCGCAATCTCGGGATCGTCGGCGAGGCGCAGGCCGATGCGTCCGCGCTCGCGATCGACCTCGACCACGCGTACGTTGATCTCATCGCCCTTGTTGAGCACGTCCTCGACAGTGTCGACGCGCTGTCCCGGTGAGACGTTGGAGATGTGCAAGAGCCCGTCGGTGCCCTTGGAGAGCTCCACGAAGGCGCCGAAGGTGGTCGTCTTGACGACCTTACCGGCGAATTCGTCGCCGACCTCGACCTCCTTCATCATCGTGCGGATGCGCTCCACCAGGGCGTCGCCGAGCGTGCCGTTGGCCGAGTACACGAGCACCTGGCCCTCGTCGTTGACGTCGATCTGCGACTCGAACTCCTCGGAGAGACCGCGAATCGTTTCGCCGCCCTTGCCGATCAGCATGCCGATCTGGCTGGGGTCGATCTGGATCGTCTGGATGCGCGGAGCGTGCTGGGAGAGCTGCTCGCGTGGACCTTCGATCACCTCAGCCATCTTGCCGAGGATGAACGTACGCGCCTTGTGCGCCTGCGTCAGTGCGTCTTTGAGGATCTCGAACGTTACGCCGGAGATCTTGATGTCCATCTGCAAGGCAGTGATGCCCTGATCGGTGCCGGCCACCTTGAAGTCCATGTCTCCGAGGTGATCCTCCACGCCCGCGATGTCGGTGAGCACGATGTAGTCGTCGCCCTCCTTGATCAGACCCATCGCGATACCGGCGACCGGACGCTTGATCGGCACGCCCGCGTCCATCAACGACAGCGAGGAGCCGCACACCGAGGCCATCGAGGAGGAGCCGTTGGACTCGAAGATGTCCGAGACCACGCGGATCGTGTAGGGGAACTCCTCGATCGAGGGGATCACCGGCACGAGCGCGCGCTCCGCGAGCGCGCCGTGACCGATGTCGCGGCGCTTGGGGCCGAGCCTTCCAGCCTCCCCGACCGAGAACGGCGGGAAGTTGTAGTGGTGGAAGTAGTACTTCTTGGTCTGCAGGCCCAGCGTGTCGAGGCGCATCTCCTCCTTGAGCGTGCCCAGTGCAGCCGCGCTCAGGGCCTGTGTTTGCCCACGTGTGAACAGGGCCGAGCCGTGCGTGCGCGGCGTGACGCCGACTTCGATCGTGATATCGCGGATCTCATCCTCCGCGCGACCGTCGGGGCGCTTCTTGTGGATCGCGATGCGCTCGCGGATGATCGCCTTCTCCAGCTTGTCGAAAGCGAGCTGGGCCGCCGCGCGGCCTTCCTTGGCTGCCTTCAGCGCCTCCTCGCCGGCGCCCTCGGGCGCGGCGGGACCGTACTGCTCGAGGATCGCGCCCTCGACTGCCTTGCACGCGTCCTGGCGCTCGAGCTTGTCCTCGACCTGCGTGGCCTCGTCCAGCGCGGCACCATGTGATGCCTTCACTTTCGCGAGCAACTCCGGATCGACCGTCGGGGCGGTGATCGAGGTCTTCTCCTTGCCGACCTTCTCGGCCAGCTCGCGCTGTAGCGCACAGATCTTCTTGATCGCTGAGTGAGCGATATCGAGCGCGTCGAGGATCTCGGCCTCCGAGATCTCGTTCGCGCCGGCCTCCACCATCAAGATCGCGTCCTCCGAGCCTGCGACAACGAGGTCCAGGTCCGAGCTCTCCAGCAGATCCTCCTCGTTTGGGTTGACGACGAAGTTGCCGTCGATCTTGCCGATTCGCACCGCGCCGACCGGGCCGGCGAAGGGGACGTTGGAGATCATCAAGGCCGCGGAGGCCCCGTTCATCGCGAGGATGTCATACGGATTGACGTGGTCCACCGAGATCGGGATCGCCACGAGATGGGTCTCGTAGTTCCAGCCCTTGGTGAACAGCGGGCGCAGGGGACGGTCGATCATGCGCGCTGTGAGCGTCGCCTTCTCTCCCGAGCGACCCTCGCGCTTGAAGAACGAGCCGGGGATCTTCCCGGCGGAGTACATCCGCTCCTCGACATCCACGGTCAGCGGCAGGAAATCCACGTCGCGCTGCCCGCCTGCTGTTGCTGTCGAGAGAACCATCGTGTCGCCCTGGCGGACGACCACTGCGCCGGAGGCCTGCTTGGCCATCCTGCCGGTCTCGAATGAGATCTCGCTACCTGCAATCTCCACGGAGACCCGTGTAACGGCGTTGCTACTCATATTGAACTACCTTCCCTCTCCACCCGTCGGTCGGCGGAGCCGTTTTCTTTTTATCCTTGTATCCGAACGTGAGGAGCTTAGCGGACGCTAGACGTTCTTCAGTCCGCCAAGGACCATATGGACCGGGGGAAGGTCTGCCGGGGAAGGCGCCTGATAGCTCCAGCGCACGATGCCATCGGGGCCGACGATCACAAGTGCGCGTTGCGGGAATCCCCCGGGGTGGAGCACGCCAAACGCGGCGCACGCCGCGCCCTTGGGCTCGAAGTCAGACAGCTGCGCAATGCTCACGCCCAACTTCTCGCGAAACGCTTTCTGAGCCCAGCTGGAGTCACATGAGACGCCGTAGATGTCAGCGCCCTGCGCATTGATCTCCGCAAGCGACTGCTCGTAGATCTGGAGCTGGTCGGTGCACACCGGGCTGAACGCGAACGGGTAGAACACGAACACGGTCGTCTTGCCCTGCAGGTGGGCTTGGGTGAAATCCTCGCCGCCCTCGGTGGCGAGCTTGAAGTCGGGCACCCTCGTGCCCGGAGCCAGGACCGTGGACGTGGAGTCGGTGGCGCTCATCGTGCGACCGCCATCCGTCTACTTACGGAGGCCCAGCTCCTTGATGAGGGCACGATAGCCCTCAAGGTCCTTGCGCGCCAGATAATCCAGGAAGCGGCGGCGCTGTCCGACGAGCATCAACAGGCCGCGGCGCGAATGATGGTCCTTGCTCTGCTCGCGCAGGTGCTCTGTCAAATCGTTGATGCGCTCGGTCAGGAGCGCCACCTGAACCTTGGTGTTGCCGGTGTCCTGCTCGCCAGCGCCGAACTTGGCGGCAATCTCGCGCTTGCGCTCTGTGGTGACTGTCATCGCGGTCGCACAGGCTAGCAGTCTCGCGTGCAACGCCACGCCGCGGGGCTCTCCGCCAGTGGCGAATCGGGTTCCCGCGAAGCTATCCGGAGGTGCGGATCCGGTTCAGGACTGGTGTGAGGCGGCGATCTCGCGTGCGTGTTGCACGTCGAGACGCATCTGCTCGATGAGCTCGTTGGCCGACGGGAAGCGTCGCTCGCCGCGCAGACGCGCGAGGAAGTCCAGGCGCAGCTCGTTGCCATAGAGATCGCCCTCGAAATCGAGGATGAATGCCTCGATCAGCTCCCCCCGACCGGTTACGAACGTTGGGCGCACACCGACGTTCACGGCCGCCGGGCGAGTGTCGGTGCTCGTGAGGTTATTGGCCAGACAGGCGTATACGCCGTGGCCTGGACACACAAGCCGGTCGTCGGGAACCAGGTTGGCGGTCGGAAAACCCAGTTCTCGACCACGCTGATCGCCGTGCACAACCTCGCCGCGCAGTTGGAACGGCGCTCCGAGAAAACGGGCTGCTTGACCGACCTCGCCCGCCAGCACGAGCCCACGGATGTGGCTGGAGGACACGATCTCTCCCTCCACCTCCAGCAAGGGCGTTACGCGTGTGGAGAAGCGCTCGTCTTCGGCGAGCATCTGCGGGTCTCCCTTGGCACGGTTGCCGAAGCGAAAGTTCTCGCCCACCGACACATAGGTGGCACCCAGCGCCCCGACAAGCACCTCGTCGATGAACTCCTGCGCACTGCGCTTTGCGAAGTTCGCATCGAATGGGATCACGATCAGCTCCTCCACACCGAGGGCCCCAATCAGCTCCGCCTTGACCTCGAGCGACGTGAGCAGCTTCGGTGTGTGCTGTGGCGCCACCACAGCCGAGGGGTGCGGCTCGAATGTCAGCACGCTGTCAGAACCGCGAATGACCTCGCGATGGCCAAGATGAACGCCATCGAAGGAACCCACGGCCACACGGCGCTCCCTGGGTCTCACGTCCGGCAACTGCGTGATCTTCACAGCGCGACAGCCTACGTTACGGCTGAGGGTGACGGAACTTTCAGGCCGGCCCGTCGCGCTCGGGCGCGCCACGCGAGCGGGCGGAGAATGCCTCGATCGCCGCGTGAGTCTGCTCGACGCTCAGCAGCGGAGCATCCTGCCACGCGATCCCAGGCGCCGGCGGCAGCACCGCGTCCTTTACGTCAAACGGCCCGATCGCGCTGCGTCTGAGCTCTTCGCAGTAGGCATCGCCGAGGTCGGCGATCAACGAGCGCACATAGGTCCCCGACGAGCATTCGATCAGATAGCCGGCGCGATCGCCGTCACGCCATGTCTGCTCGAAGCGGCTCACCGTAACGATCCGTTCAGGCATCTGAAAACTCTCGCCGCGCCGTGCCCTGCGATAGGCCCGCTCGCCTTTGACCTTGATCGCCGAGTAGATCGGCGGGCGCTGGCGGATATCGCCGTTCGGCAGCACCGGTGGATCGGGCGGCATCAGCCCGGTCTCGGTTATCTCCCCCTCGGGATCTCCGGTGCTCGATCGCGCGCCGAGGCGCGCGACGGTCTCATACCGCTTGGGCAGCTCCATAATCTGGCGTTGGATCTTGGTGGCCTTGCCGATCAGCAAGATCAAGAGACCGCTCGCAAACGGATCGAGCGTGCCGGCGTGCCCGGTCTTGGCTCCGCCAAGCGAACGGCGCACAAGTGCAACGACATCATGAGAGGTGATTCCGACCGGCTTGTCGATCAGCAGGATGCCGTCTATGTCGAGTCTGGGAGCCACGCGAAGATCTTGACGCTCCGGTACGCCCGCGCGATGCTTGCGCTCCAGATAAGCGTTCCGAGCAGACGCTCAGGCGAGCGTCGGTACCGGCGACCCGTTGGTCGCCGGGTGCAGCTGGGCGGCGATCTCGCCACGCAGGAATACGATCAGCTCCGCCACCCCGAGTGTCGTGGAGAAGCCTGCCGCACGACGGTGACCGCCGCCGCCCTGAGCGCGCGCGATCGCCGACACATCGACGTCGTCGCCAGTCGCGCGCAGCGACACCTTGCGCTTGCCGCGATTCTCCGGTGCGGTCAGCTCGCGTAGGAGTACGGCGACCTTGGTGCCCTCGACCGAGCGCAGATGGTCGATGATCCCCTCGGAGAAGCTCTCCTCGGCGTCAGCTCGCTCGAAGTCCCCGGCGTCGAGCGTGGCGAGCGTCAGCTCGCCGCCATCGAAGCGCTGGACGCGCTCGAGCGCAATGGCGAGCAGCGTGAGCTTGGCGAGCGGCATATCCTCATACAGCCGTCGATACACCGCTGGCGGGTTGACGCCGGCGGCGATCAACTCGGCTGCCATCCTGTGCGCGCGCGGGCCGGTGTTCTCATACATGAACCGCCCTGTGTCGGTCACAAGGCCGACGTAGAGCGCCTCCGCTATGGCGACGGTCAGGGCCACCTCGAGGCCATGCAATAGGTCCCACACGATCTCCGCGGTGCACGAAGCGGAGGGATCCACCAGATTGACCGTCCCGAACAGGGTGTTGTCGTGGTGATGGTCGATGTTGAGCAGATGCGCTCCGCGCTGGAGAACGGCGGCCGGGTTGCGGTCGATGTTCCCGCAGTCGAGCATCATCACGGTACGCTCGCCTATATCGACGGGCACGGCCTGGATGGCGTGCTCCAGCGCCGCACAGCGATACTCGCGCGGAAGTGGCAGGTCGCTGTCCGCTAGGAACATCTCCGAGCGCTTGCCGAGCGCCGTCAGCAACCCGTGCATTCCGATCAGTGAGCCAAGCGCGTCACCATCGGGGTTCTCGTGGGTGGCGACGACAAAGCTCGTGTCGGCGCGGATTCGCTCGAGCACGAGCCGGCGGGCGCTCTCGACCGATTCGGGTGCGCTCATGTCTGCCCACCGCGGTCGAGCTCTGCCTCGATCAGGGCGTCGAGGCGCATCGCCCGATCGGTGGTGTCGTCGTAGGAGAAGTCCAGTGTTGGTGTGCGCTTGAGGTGCAGCTCGCCGGCGATGCGACTCTGTAGGTATCCGTGCGCGCTGCGCAGGCCATCGAGCGTCTCTTCGCGCGTTTGCGGCTCGCCGAGCACGCTCACATACACGCGAGCGTGGCTCAGGTCGGCGCTTGTTCTGACATCGGTAACGGTCACAAATCCCACTCGTGGATCCTTCAAGTCCGAG
Organism: uncultured Solirubrobacterales bacterium; assembly: GCA_963715765.1. Lineage (GTDB taxonomy): Bacteria > Actinomycetota > Thermoleophilia > Solirubrobacterales > Solirubrobacteraceae > Palsa-744. The sequence continues at coordinate 183,629 of OY970270.1, read as the reverse complement.
GCTACTGCGTCGCCAATCACCTGCCTGATCGCCTCGTCCACACGACGCATACGGTCCGAGGTCATCCTACCTGTCCGCCTATCTCGAAGGATCCGAGTTGCACGATCGCTTGCACGAGTCACAAACCGATGCGCTCATAACACCCTCAGGCGAGCTGACGCTCCTGAAGGCGTGTCTCGTATGTCTCCAGGACGTCGCCCTCGCGCAGATCCTGGAAGTTGGTGAGCACGATGCCGCACTCGTATCCGGCTGAGACCTCGCGTGCGTCCTCGTTGAAGCGGCGCAGGCTCGCGATCGTGGTGTCGTAGATGACGGTGCCCTCACGCACGACCCGCACTCGCGCTCCACGTGTGACCTTGCCCTCGCTGACGTGCGAGCCCGCGATCACGCCGATGCGCGAGGCCCGGAACAGCTGGCGCACCTCGGCCTGCCCGAGTGAGGTCTCGACCTCGGTCGGCTCGAGCATTCCCTGCATCGCGGCGCGCAGCTCCTCGATCGCGCGGTAGATCACCGAGTAGGAGCGGATCTCCACGCCCTCGCGCTCGGCGATCTGGCGGGCATCGCCCACGGGGCGTACGTTGAATGCCAGGATCAAACCGGAGGAGGCCGAGGCGAGCATCACGTCGGACTCGTTGATGCCGCCGACGCCGCGATGGATGATGTTGACCGACACCTCGTCCTGGGGCAGCTTTGCGATCTCGTCCTCGATCGCCTCCAGCGATCCTGCAACGTCGGCCTTGATGACGAGACTGAGCTCCTTGACGGTGCCTTCCTGGGCAAGCTTGAAGACGTCCTCGAGCGAGACCTTGCGCCCCGAGCGGCGCGCCAGCGCCTCTGTCTTCAGGCGATTGGCGCGCTCCCCCGCCAGCTGGCGAGCACGGCGCTCATTCTCCACGGCACGTACGAATTCGCCTGCCTCGGGGACACCGTCGAAGCCGAGCACCTCAACCGGCTCGCCCGGCTCTGCGGTCTTGACGCGAGCACCCGTGAAGTCGTGCATCGCGCGCACCCGACCAAAGCTGGCACCCGCGACGAGCGCGTCGCCGACTTCCAGGGTGCCGCGCTGGATCAGGATGCTCACAACCGGCCCGCGGCCGGGATCGAGCTTTGACTCGATCACGGTGCCCGAGGCCATCGCGTCACGGTTGGCCTTCAGCTCCTCCAGATCGGTGACGAGCTGGATCGTGTCGAGTAGGCCCTCGAGACCTTCGCGGGTCTTGGCGCTGACGTCGACGAACTCGATCTCCCCTCCCCACTCCGCCGGCTGCAGGCCGTGCTGGGTGAGTTCGGTGCGAACCCGCTCGGGCTGGGCGCCCTCCTTGTCGATCTTGTTGACGGCGACCACGATCGGCACCTCGGCGGCCTTGGCGTGGTCGATCGCCTCCTCGGTCTGCGGCTTGACGCCGTCGTCGGCAGCCACCACGATCACTGCCAGGTCGGTCACCTGCGCGCCGCGGGCGCGCATCGCGGTGAACGCCTCGTGGCCGGGGGTGTCGAGGAACGTGATCGTCTTGCCCGAGTGGTGGACCTGGTAGGCGCCGATGTGCTGGGTGATGCCGCCCGCCTCGCCGGCGGCGACCTCGGTTTGACGGATCGCATCCAATAGGGAGGTCTTGCCGTGGTCGACGTGGCCCATGATCGTGACCACCGGCGGGCGGTCGACCAGATCCTCCTCCTCGTCCTCGAATACTGGCTCTACTTCGACGTCATCGGCTGCGTGGACGATCTCGATCTTCTTGTCGAATTCGTCGGCGAGCACCTGGATCGCATCGTCGGAGAGGGTCTGTGTGAGCGTGGCCATCTCGCCGAGCATCATCAGCTTCTTGATGATTTCCGGGACTGGCACACCCAGATACTCGGCTGCGTCCTTGACGGTCGAGCCGGAGTTCACGCGAATCAGATCGGTGGCCTCCATTGCAGTCGTGTCGATCGGGGCGATCGTCTCGTCGTATGTGCCCCTGCGACGGCGTCCACGACGGGGACGGCGCACAGGCTGGTTGGCCGGTCCACCCTGCTGGCGGCGGGATGCCTGAGAATCGATCACCACGCGCCTGCGCCCGCCTGGCCCAGCCCCGCCGGGCGCGCGCTCGCCCGTGCGCGAATCGCGCGTCGGACGCACACGCTCGCCCCCAGCCTGGGCGGCGCCCTGCCCATCGGCTGGCAGTGTGTCCGGCGCAGGCGAGGTCTGTATGTCAGAGGCGGTAGCTCTCGCCGGTGTGCCAGCCGGTGCGCTTGCCGTCGTGGCCGTTGCGGCAACGTCGGCCGGGGTGTTTCCGGCGTTTGATGGTGTGCTCGGAGTGGGAGCTGGAGTAGTAACGTCAGCGGGAGTCGAGTCGAGGGGAGTTGCGCCGGGTGCGCTCGGCCCGGCGGCACTCGCGGTGGCGCTTGCTCCGTTGCTTGCCAGCACACGCAACGCGTCGGTCTCCTCAACCGAAGACGCGGCGGCCTTCGCGGCGACGCCGGCGGCGTTCAGCTTCTCGAGCAGGTCTCTGCTCGAGATGCCCTGCTCCTTGGCTATTTCGTGGACTCGCTTCTTGCTCATCGACTCTCCGATTCTAGGGACCCTACGAGCTCAGGCGGAACGTTCACCGCGCGCCGAAAGGCGCGTTGCAGTATGCCGCGCCCTGTTGCAAGTCTCATGCAGTCGTGGTTGGCCCCATCGTGGCGCTCATCACGGCACACATAGGCGCCGCGTCCAGGCAGCGCGCCGGTGGGGTCGAGGGCCGCGACGGGACGGCTCGCCTCCGCGGTCGAGATGGCGATCAGACGCACCAGCTCCGGCTTGGGTGCGACGCGTCCACATCCAACGCAGCGGCGTCGGGGGACGTGGCCGGTGCGCGCCCCTATGACGCTTGCCCCTCGGCCGGCTCTTCGTTGCCCTCGCCGATGTCCTGCGTGTCCTGTGCCGGCACAGTCTCTACCACTGGCTCCTGCACATCCGCCTCCACGATCGGCTCCTGCGCCGGCGGCTCGGACGGCGGCGTCTGTCCCTCAGAGACCTGCTCGACGGTTTGTACGTTGGCTTGCGGGGAGAGGTCGGCGACGTTGTCGCTGTCGATCCCCGACAGCGCCTGGTGGGACTCCAGACCGCAGTAGCGCGAGCCGGGCAGCGACGCATTGGGACAGCGCCGGCCGTTGGAGAGGATCGCCGCGCAGCGACCCTGCAGCTCCTCCTCCTCGTAGCCGTGCTCGGCCTCCTCGGCGGCGAACTCGGTCTCTGAGCGAATGTCCACGCGCCAGCCCGTCAATCGCGCTGCCAAGCGCGCGTTCTGCCCCTCTCTGCCGATTGCCAGCGAGAGCTGGTCGTCGGGGACGATCACGGTGGCCTGCTTGGCCTCGTCGTCGACCAGCACCTCGCGCACGCGTGCCGGCGAGAGCGCCTTTGCGACGAAGCGCGCGGGCTCTTCGTTGAAGGGGATGATGTCTATCTTCTCGCCGCGCAGCTCGGAGACGACCATGCGCACACGCGAGCCGCGTGGGCCCACGCAGGCGCCGACAGGGTCGACGCCGTCGGCGTGGGAGATGACCGCAATCTTCGACCGATAGCCGGGCTCACGTGCGACGTTGGCGATTTCCACTAGACCGTCGGCGATCTCGGGTACCTCGAGCTCGAACAGCTTCTTGATCAGCTCGGGGTCGCGCCTGGAGACGATGATCGAGGGGCCCTTGGTGGAAGGTGAGACCTCCTTGATGACGGCCTTGATGCGCTGTGAATGGTCATAGCGCTCACCCTCGACCTGCTCTGACTTCGGCAGCAGCGCCTCGACACGCTCGCGCAGTTGCACCAGCGTGTAGCGCGAGTCGGACTGCTGCACGATGCCGGTGATCAGCTCGCCGACGCGGTCGCGGTACTCCTCGAACATCATGTCGCGCTCGGCCTCGCGGATGCGCTGCAGGATCACCTGCTTGGCGGTCTGCGCGGCGATCCGCCCGAAGTCCTCGGGGGTGACGTCGCGCTCGTCGATCTGGTCGCGGTATTGCGCGAACTTGGCGGGGTCGATTTCCGGCTCCTCCGGTTCGCGCAGCTCACCGGTCTCGGGATCGACGACCGTGCCCTCGTCGATCGTCTCGACGATCAGATGCGCCTCCAAGCGCTCGGGGATGATCAGTTCGATGACGCGGAAGTCGGCGGTCTCGCGGTCCATTTCGACGCGCGCGTACTTGGCCGAGCCCGGCTGCTTCTTGTAGGCGGACAGCAGCGCGTCCTCCAGCGCGATCATCAGCTTCTCGGGCTCGATGCCCTTCTCGCGCGCCAGGGCGTGCATGGCTTCCAGGATCTCGCGTGACATAGGTTTTCTCTCCTACTCCTCGACGAGGTTCGAACGACGGATCTCCGAGTAGGGAATCGCGATGATGCCCCCGTCGGCGGCCAGTGTTATCTCGCTGTCGGTGACGCCGACGAGCTCTCCGGTGAAGCTCTTGACCCGTCGCTCGGCGCCGGCCGAGCCGGCGACTGGTACCGGGCGCGACCGATCGCCGGCGGAGCCGGTGGTGGGCCAATGCGTTCTTACGCGTGCACGGCGACCGACATAACGGCGAAAATGGGTCGGCTTGGTCAGCGGCCTCTCAGTGCCCGGCGAGGAGACCTCGAGCGAGTAGCGCTCGCGCAGCTCGGAGAGCAATCCGGTGACGCGCTCGCACAGGGCGAGCGTGACGCCGTCGGGGTGGTCGATGAACACACGCAGGGTGTCGTTGGGAAGCAGCTCTGCGAGCAGAACCTCGACGTCGGGCTCGGTGGCGGCCAGGCGCTCCTCTATCTCAGACTGCAGTGTTGACATCTCTTTTAGAAAACTCTCTTCCCACGCTATGGGCGTAAAAAAAAGCGGGCGGGCGCCCACTTTCGGCACTGCCAGTCCTCGCACGGGCGCGGACTCGAAAGCTGTCGGTCGAGAATAGCATCGGGATCCTGGCCCGGCCGAGCGGAGGACCGTCAGGAGTGCTGTGCTCACGAGCGCGCGGCGTCCCGCCGGGCGCGATCACGGTACACACGGTAGTCCTCGCGGGCGGGGCTCATCGAGCATGCGACCGCGAGCGGATGACACGCCTCGCGATGGCGTCCCAGCATCTGCATCGAGCGACCCAGGCAGAACAGAGCGTAGTCGTTGGTGGGAGCAGCCGCCACGACCGCCTGGAACTCCGCAGCGGCACGCTTGTAGTGCTGTGCGTGAAACAGGGCGCGACCGAGGGCCTCACGAATCGATGTCTTGGTTGGCTCCAATTGGCTGGCGCGTGTGAGCGGCACGATGGCCGCCTCGTGATCGCCGTGATCGAGCAGGTTGCATCCACGCCGATAAAGCTCGTAGACACCGTCCATGCGCCTACTTTAGAGACCCTGCGGGCTTGCTTTCAAGCGCCACCGATCGGCGATCGACCGAATCACCGATCGGCCAGCAGATGTCCCACGGCGTCGAGGATGACGTTCGCGATGATCTCCTTGGATGCGCGTGGAACGTGCTCTATGCCGGTGGCCGTGATGATCGCGACCTCGTTGGCAACCGACTCGAAGCCGATGTCTGCGCGCGAGATGTCGTTGAAGACGACCGCGTCCACACACTTGGCGGCAAGCTTTGCGCGCGCATGCACGAGTCCATCCGAGCCATGCTCGGCGGCGAAGCCGACGAGCATCTGACCGGGCGTTCGCCGGGAGGCCAGTGTGCAGAGCACGTCCACGGTCGGCTCCAGCTCGATTGAAAGGCGCTCGCGTCCCTCCTTCTTGATCTTGCCCTCGCTTGGGTCGACGGGTCTGAAGTCGGCAACGGCAGCTGTCATCAGCAGGACATCGCACGCGGGGAACTCCCGTTCGCATGCCGCCTGCAACTGCGCCGCGGTGCTGACGCGATGGACGGTGACCCCGGTGGGCACCGGCAGCGCGACGTTGGCTGCCACCACGGTCACCCGAGCGCCGCGTAGCGCTGCGGCCTCGGCCAGTGCGAGGCCCATGCGCCCGGAGGAGCTGTTGCCGACGAAGCGCACGCTGTCGATTGGCTCGCGCGTGCCGCCAGCACTAATGAGCACGCGCAGGGCGCTCCAGTCTCCGGTTGGCGACTGGTCGCCTCCCGACCCGGCCGCCGAGGAAGCGGTCCCTGCCGGTGTGGCAGTCCGCGACGAGTCGGCTCCGGGCGCGATTTTGAGTGTGCTGGCGCCGGCAAGGATCTGCTTGCAGACGGCAAGCAGTCGCGCCGGCTCGGCGAGGCGCCCGATGCCATGCTCGCCCACCGAGGCAAGCCGGCCGCTGTCGGGCTCGACGAGGTGAACTCCGCGCTCGCGCAGCACCGCGAGGTTCACCTGCGTGGCGGGGTGCTCGTACATGTGGTTGTTCATCGCCGGCGCCACCACCACTGGACATCTCGCGGCCAGCGCGGCGCTTGTGAGCAGATTGTCGGCGTGTCCGCCGGCGAGCTTTGCGAGCGTGTTGGCCGAGGCGGGCGCGATCAGGTAGAGGTCCGCGTTTGCGACAAGCCGCAGATGGTTGATCGGCTGGTGGGCCGGGAGCTCCTGACCGGGGAACGTACCGCGCGCCGGGTCCTGCTCGAACTCGTCGCAGAGCACCGGTGCGCCGCTGAGCGCCGCGAACGACGCCTCCCCCACGAAGCGCTGGCTGGTCGACGTTTGCACGACGCGCAGCGAGTGTCCCTCGGCGCTCGCCAACCGTATGAACTCAAGCGCCTTGTAGGCAGCGATGCCGCCGCTGACACCGAGCAGAATCTTTGCCATGTCTACTTCTTAGGCGCCGCGCTCGATCATCTCAAGCGCTGGTCGAACGCTTGCGAGTCAGCTGGCCTATCTGTAGCGGTACTTGATCTTGCCTGCCGCAACTTCCTCCAGGGCAATGGTGAGGTAGTTCTTGGAAGCGGTCTCGATCATCGGAGGCGGGAATTCCTCGAATGCTCCCTCGCCGAGGTTGTGGTAGTAGCTGTTGATCTGGCGGGCGCGCTTGGCGGCCACGAGCACGCTTGCGTAGTTGGAGTCGACATTGTCGAGCAAGCGGTCGATGCGGGGTGAGGTCATCATGGTGTCGAGAGTGCCTTTCCTTGTGGAGCTTCAGTGTAGTGGACGCTTGAATGTGCTGGTGAGGCTCGACGTGCGACTCGTGCGCTCAGCCCAGCTCCGCGGCCACGATCGCCACAAGCTTCGAGAGCGCATCTTCCAGCCGGTCGTTGACGACCACGTGGGCGAACTCGTCGCGTGCGGCCAGCTCCTGTTGGGCGACCGCCAGGCGCCGCTCGACCTCCTCGGCGCCGTCGGTCCCGCGTCCGATCAGGCGCGTGCGCAGGGCGTTGAGCGACGGCGGCGCGATGAACACCTGCACCGCCTCGGGCATTGCAGCACGCACCTGGCGGGCTCCCTGGACCTCGATCTCGAGCACAACCGGCGCACCCTTGTCAACGCGCTGCTCGAGCTCGCTGCGCAGCGTTCCGTAGCGACGGCCGGCGTAGTCGGCATGCTCGACGAAGTCGCCGTTGCGCACGTGGCGCTCGAACTCCCCGCTTGAGAGGAAGTGGTAGTCGATCCCGTCGTGCTCGCCGGGTCGTGGAGCGCGCGTGGTGGCCGACACCGACAGCTCCAGTTGGGCCAAGCGCTCCATCAATCCGCGAATCAGCGTGCCCTTACCCACGCCGGACGGTCCGGTGATCACAAATACACGTGCCATGCGCGAGACCCTAATATCGGGAGCGGCGGGAGCGTGCCTTCCCACACCAAGTCCCTGGGCGGCCGGTGCGCTCAGCGGCGCAGCAGCAACACGAGCTCTGAGCGCTGGCGCTCTGAGAGGCCACCGATCGTCTTGCTGGGGGAGATACGACAGTGGGCGAGAATCTTGTTGACCTTCACACGCCCATACTTAGGTACGGCGAGCAACATGTCGAAAACCTTGGCGGTTTCGACATACTCGGGAGGGTTGAGCAGCAGCGTGTGGATCGACAGCCGACCGGCCTTCAGGTCGCGCTTGAGCTGCGCGCGCTCGGTGCGAATCCGGTTGGCGCGCGCAAGTGCATCCATGCGTTGATTTAGCGATCGCTCGGGGGCCGCTGAGGGCTTGGAGGTCATCGTTGAGGACGTCGGGCCGGTGGCGGTCGGCATGGGCGGCGAGTCTACATGCCCGCGCGTCCCGTTCAAGGCAAACCCGCAGAATTCATCTCAAGCTCAGCTTCAGCTTTAGGTATGTCGAGCCTGGTGGATGGTGGTGTGCGCGGTTTGCAGGGATTTTCGACCGCACAAGGCTGAGTGGTGCCGAGAGCTCGAACCTCGACAGGGGACGCCAAACGTCGGGATCGTCAATCGGGGCGATGTCCTGCTTGGATGCTCGTTCAAGGCACCTCGCGTGACTGCTCGGCGACGAGATCGCGGGCGATTTCAGACGCCGCCTGCGGGTTGCGAAAGCTCTCAGTGCCAACCGCGACAAGCGTCGCGCCGGCATCCAGGAACTGGCGGGCATGGATTGCGTTCTGCACTCCGCCCATACCCACCACGGGAATCGATACGCGCTCGGCTGCCGCGGCGACCTGGGCAAGTGCGACCGCTCGCACCGCCGCACCCGAGAGCCCACCCGTCTTGCCGCCGAGCCAGGGCACCGTATGTGCGGGTCGCGACCGGTGTGGGCCGCCGGTCGGTGTCAGCGCCATCGCGCGCAGCGTGTTGATCAGCGAGACGGCGTCAGCGCCGCCCTCTTGCGCTGCGCTTGCGCAGGCCGCCACGTCGGCGCAGTTGGGCGTGAGCTTGACGATCATCGGCTTGCCGGTGGCCCGGCGCACCGCAGCGATCACGCGCTCCAGCTGGACGGGATCGGCACCGATATCGAGCCCGGTATGAACGTTGGGACAGGACACGTTCAGCTCGACAGCGGCGATCTCATCGTGCGTGTCGCACTCCCGCGCGAGCTCTGAGATCTCCTGTGCGCTCGAGCCCATCACGTTGACGATCAGCGGTACGGGTAGGCGCGCCAGCTCGGGCAGGTCCTCCGAAATGTAGCGCTGCAGGCCCTTATTGGGCAAGCCGATCGAGTTGATCAGGCCAGCCTGGGCCTCCCATAGGCGTGGTGGAGGATTGCCTGCGCGTGGCGCCAGCGTGATCGTCTTGGACACGAACGCGGCAAACGGGAACCGCTCGTCGAGCGCGTCACCGAAAGCGCGACGCGCGGCGATCGCGTCAAACGTGCCCGATCCGTTGATCACCGGATGGGCGAGGCGCAGGCCACAGAAGTCCACTTTCATCGTGTGGGCTTCCACGATTGGTGGGTGTAAACGACGCGTGTGCGCACTACCCAATTTGCTCCAGTGCGGCCCCATCCACGACCGGCCCGTCGATGCACACGCGCAGGTAACCGCCGTCCCGCTTGGGTACGACGCATCCATAGCAAGCACCGAAGCCGCACGCCATCCCGGCCTCCAGTGCAAGCTGAACGGGGACCGAGCGCTCGGCGCACAGTGCGCGCACGGCCTCGAGCATCGGCGGAGGCCCGCATGCATAGACCGTCGCTTGGACCCGTTCCCTGAAGGGCGCGCGGAGGTCCAGTTGCTCGCCGAGCAGGTCGGTGACGAGCCCGTGCCGGCCAAGCGACCCGTCGTTGGTTGCGATCAACATGTCCTCGGGTGTCGTCTCCTCGATGCCCTCGCTCCGAGCGTGCGGAACGACCAAGGCGGCACCCTCGGCGTGGGCACGGTCGCGGAAGCCCAGCAGCACGGTCGCAGGCACACCGCGCGTGTGCAGCTCGTCGCTCAAGATGGCAAGTGGCGCGATCCCGACCCCGCCGCCGACAAGCAGCGCATGACGAGTGGGCTGGGGCGCGGTAAAACCGCTGCCAAGCGGGCCGAGTACCCACAGCGTCTCGCCCGCACGCAGCTCGCACAGGCGGCGCGTGCCGGGACCCACGTCCTCCAGCAGGAAGTGCGCCTCACCCGCAAGCCAGCGGGCGTAGGAGAACGCGCGCGGCAGGTAGGGGCGCTCGTCCGCACCTGCGCCCCAACGTTCGATGGCGGCAAGCATCGCGAACTGGCCGGCCTCCGGCCGCGGTCCGTCGGGGTCGGAGGCCTTCAAGACGCTATACGCGCCAAGTGATTCATTGGCTGTGACGGTGAGCGCCCGCCGTTCGAACGGCGCGGGAGTGCGCGACCGTTCTGTCATCACCTCGCGCGCTTGCTCATCCACGTGCGGCAGCTCGGCGTTCACGCCACCCCGGCCTGGTCGGGACTGCCTGTGGCGGGCACGCGACCGTGCAGCTCCTGCAGTGAGTGCACATCAGGCTCCCCCAGTGTGCGTGCGCGAGCTATTGCGCGGGCCGCGGAAGTGCCTGCCGAGAGCGTTGTCAGACAGGGAATACCACGGGCGATTGCCGCACGGCGGATCTCCCAGCCGTCGGTGCGCGCACCATAGCCGGTGGGTGTGTTGACGATCAAGTCGACATCGCCACGCTCGATCCAGTCGACAACATGTGGGGAGCCCTCGCCGATCTTGTTGAGCCTATGCACCGGCACTCCCCTGCGCGCGATCGCATCGGCTGTGCCGCGCGTGGCGACAATCCGAAAGCCGTTGTCGTAGAGCATCTGCGCCACGGCAAACGCGCCGGGCTTGTCGGCGTCTGTGACCGTGATGAACGCCGTGCCCTCGGTCGGCAGCGAAGATCCGGCGGCCGCTTGGGCCTTTGCGAACGCAGTCGGAAAATCTCGCGCAATGCCCATCACCTCCCCGGTGGAGCGCATCTCCGGGCCGAGCACCGAGTCCGCGCCATCGAAGCGGTCGAATGGCAGAACCGCCTCCTTGACCGACACGTGGTCGCCAAAGCCGAGACCTTCACGACCCTTGGGCAAGTCGAGGGCCGCGATTCGCGTGCCCAGCATTATCCGACACGCCAGCTTTGCAAGCGGCACACCGATCGCCTTGGACACGAACGGAACGGTGCGCGACGCACGCGGGTTCGCCTCAATCACATACAGCTCGCCTGCATAAATCGCATACTGCACGTTCAACAAGCCTTCGACTTTGATCTCTATCGCGATCGCGCGCGTTGCTTCTCGGATCTTCGAGAGCATCTCCTCACCAAGCGAGTGTGGCGGCAACACGCACGCACTGTCACCCGAGTGCACGCCAGCCTCCTCGACGTGCTGCATGATCCCGCCAATCCATACCGCGTGACCGTCACACAACGCGTCGACATCCACCTCGACCGCGTCCTCCAGGAAACGGTCCAAGAAGATGGTCGGCTTGCCCGTCGCTGCGTTCGCGTTGGGCGCGTCTGGGTTAGAGCGATTCTTGATCCGTTGCCCGGAAGTGTCCTCTGGCGGTGTCTCCCTACGCAGATAGTCTATGAGGCCTCCGGCCGAATAAACAATCTCCATCGCGCGTCCGCCGAGCACGTAGGATGGGCGCACCAGCAAGGGGAAGCCGACCTCCTCTGCCTTCTCCAGCGCTTCGCTGACAGAGCAAGCGGTGGCGTACGGCGGCGCCTTGTAGCCGAGCCGGTCCAGCAGCTCGCCGAAGCGCCCGCGGTCCTCGGCGAGGTCGATCGCGTCGACATTCGTGCCAAACAGGTGCACTCCCGCTTTGACGAGTCCGTCGGCGAGCTTCAAAGGTGTTTGTCCACCGAACTGGACGATCACTCCTTCCGGGCGCTCCACCGCGATAACGCCGAGCACGTCCTCCAAGGTGAGCGGCTCGAAATACAGGCGGTCGGAGGTGTCGTAGTCGGTGGAGACGGTCTCTGGATTGCAGTTGACGATTACCGCTTCGCGACCCATCTCGCGCACGGTCATGGCGGCGTGCACGCAGCAGTAGTCGAACTCGATCCCCTGGCCGATGCGGTTGGGACCCGAGCCAAGGATCACGACCGAGCGACGCGTGCCGCTCGCGCCGGCTGAGTAGCGCGGGACCTCGTGCGCAGCTTTGCGCTCCCACCCCGAGTAGTAGTAGGGCGTTCGTGCAGGGAACTCCGCGGCGCACGTGTCGACCGACTTGAACGAGCGCTCCCCAGCGAAGCTCGCGTCAGGGTCCTTGGCGATTTGCTCGAGCTCGAGCAGGAACCACGGGTCGATCGAAGTGCGCTCGCGAATCGGCCCGATCCCCACGTCACGGGCTAGTAGCGCGAGGATCGTCTCGTAACGGTCGGCTGTCGGCGTGAGCAAGGAGTCGAGCAGTTCCTGCACTGAGCACTCGCTCAGGCGCGGCGGCTTGTCCAGCTCACGCGAGCGAAGCGCCTTTGAGAAAGCCTGCGAGAAAGTGCGTCCGATCGCCATCGCCTCCCCCACAGACTTCATGTGTGTGGATAGTGTGGGCGCCGCGCCCGGGAACTTCTCGAAGGCAAAGCGCGGCCACTTAACTACGACATAGTCGATCGTGGGCTCAAAGGCGGCCGGGGTGACGCCGGTGATGTCGTTGGTGATCTCCTCGAGCAGATAGCCAACCGCCAGGCGCGCGGCGATCTTTGCGATCGGAAAGCCTGTGGCCTTCGAGGCGAGCGCCGAGGAGCGCGACACGCGCGGGTTCATCTCGATCACGAGGATGTCCCCACTGGATGGGTTGACGGCGAACTGCACGTTGGATCCACCCGTCTCGACTCCCACCGCACGGATCACCTTTATCGCCTGATCGCGCAGCTCCTGGTAGAGCCCGTCGGTGAGCGTCTGCTGTGGGGCCACGGTCACCGAGTCGCCTGTGTGCACGCCCATCGGGTCGATGTTCTCGATCGAGCACACGATCACGACGTTGTCGGCTTTGTCGCGCATCACCTCCAGCTCGAACTCGCCCCAGCCGAGCACAGACTGATCGAGCAGCACCTGGCCGATCGGCGACGCCGCAAGGCCCGTGCCGACGATCTGGGCGAACTCATCCTCGCTGCGCGCGATCCCTCCGCCGCGCCCACCGAGCGTGAATGCGGGACGCACGATGCACGGCAATCCCAGTGCTGGCAGTGCGGCGAGTGCCTCGTCAAGCGTCCTCGCGATCGCGCCCGCGGGCATCAGCAAACCTGCGCGGGACATCGCTGCGGCAAACAGCTCTCTGTCCTCCGCGCAGGTGATCGAATCGTAGTTGGCGCCGATCAGCTCCACGCCGAAGCGCTCCAGCGTGCCGTCGTCGTACAGCGCCTTGGCGAGGTTCAGCGCGGTCTGCCCCCCAAGGGTCGGCAGCAGCGCCTCGGGGCGCTCACGCTCGATGATCTGAGCGAGCGGGCCCGGCAGCAGGGGCTCGACATAGGTGGCGTCGGCGAACTCCGGGTCGGTCATGATCGTGGCCGGGTTGGAGTTGACCAGCACGACCCTGTATCCCTCCTCCCGCAAGACCTTGCATGCCTGCACACCGGAGTAGTCGAACTCGGCCGCTTGACCGATAACGATCGGTCCCGACCCCAAGATCAGGATCGTGTTTATGTCATCGCGTCTGGGCATCTGCTCAGCCCATCACGCGGCTGCGATCCGCTCGAGGAAACGGTCGAACAGGTGCCGCGAGTCGTGTGGGCCGGGACTGGCCTCGGGGTGATACTGCACGGCGCCGCCGGGAACATCGAGCAGCTCGAAGCCCTCGACAGTGCGGTCATACAGGTTGACGTGCGTGAGCTGGGCGGCCCCGAAGTCCGTCTCCCAGCGCACCGGCTCGTCGTTGTCGATCGTGCGCGCGCCGTCGGGGCCGAGCACCGCGAAACCGTGGTTTTGGGAGGTGATCTCGACGCGACCGGTTTGTAGGTCCTTGACTGGATGGTTGGCACCGCGGTGACCGAACGGCAGCTTGTATGTCTGGAGTCCCAGCGCGCGGCAGAGCAGCTGATGGCCGAGGCATATTCCCCACACAGGCTTCTTGCCGACGACATTGCGCACGGTATCCACGACATAGTCGAGCGCCGCGGGGTCACCCGGACCATTGGCGACGAACACCGCGTCTGGATCATCTGCGAGCAGCTCCTCGGCCGAGGTGGAGCATGGGTAGAGCACCACACGCGCACCGCGATGCATAAGGTTTTTCACGATCGAGCGCTTGATGCCGGTGTCGATGACAGCGATCAAGGGACCCTCCGAGTTGCCGCCACTGTTTGCGTGAGCGTGGGTCATCCCCGCAAGGCCCTCCTCGCTGCCATGCCAGCTGACCCTCTCCGGCGTGACGAGAGAGGCAAGATCGAGACCGCTCATCGACGGCACCGCCCTGACCAATCCGAGCGCCTGCGATTCTGAGACCCGAGCGGGGAAGATCCCGCCGCGCATGGCGCCCGCCTCGCGGATGTGGCGCACGAGCGCACGCGTGTCCACCTCGGTGATCGCCGGCACATCGCAATCGGTGAGCCAATCCAGCCACCCGCGCTCGGCATCGGGGGCGTCCTCGCGATTGCACGCCTCGCGCATGATCGCCGCGCAGGCCCAGATGCGCTCCGACTCCATCGCGTGCTCGCTAATCCCGTAGTTGCCGATATGAGGATAGGTGAAGGTGATCAATTGGCCGGCGAACGACGGGTCGGTGACAGACTCCTGATAGCCAGACATGCCGGTCGTGAACACGACCTCTCCCACGGCCTGCGCGTCGGCGGCGCACGCTATGCCATCGAAGCGGGTGCCGTCCTCCAGCAAGACGTATGCCTCGCGCGAGGGCATCAGAGGACGGCTCCGAGGAAGAGCAAGTATCGGTTGCACGCGGGCATCAGAGAATCAGCCTCTGGACTTCCTTGAACTGTGGGGTGCCTGCGCGCTCCAGGAGCTCGAACAGGACCGACTCGACCGTACTGACGACCGCCCCGGCACGCTCCAGACGCTCCAGTCCGCGCTCGTAGTCGAGCACGTGGCGTGAGCCGACGGCATCGGCCGGCACATGCACTTCGATCCCGCGGTCGAGCAAGTCAAGCACGGTCTGAGAGACACACACGTGCGTCTCGATCCCGCACACAATCGCCTGCGCGCGGCCTTCCAGGTCAAAGCCCTCGGCGCGGGCAGCCGAAAACACGCTCTTCTCGACGACCAGCTCGTCCTGCAGGCCGAGCTCGGGTGCTGTATGGCCCAGGCCCTTGGGGTATTGCTCGCTGACGATTCGCGGCACCTCGAGAATGCGCGCTCCGCGCACCAACTTCGAGCACGCCTGCGCAACCGCATCGAAGGAGTCATAAGAGCGAAAGCCCTCCTGAACATCCACAACCACAAGCGCGGCCTTCTCGCGTTTGAGCAAGCTCATTCGCTCCTCCATTTGCCTGTCCTCGTCAGCCGATCAACGCAGTCCACCCGCTCACCTGCACAAGACTCGATCATGCCGCCACCACCGAGAAGGCGCGCTCTCGATAGGCAACGGCGCCCGCCGCGACCGTCAGCAGCACGCGCCCAGTCAGACGCCGCCCGGCAAAACAGCAGTTCTCTGAGCGGCTCTCCCAACCGTGCTCGCCGGCCACCCATTCGGAGGAGAGATCCACGAGCGTCAGGTTGGCTGGCTTGCCAACCGCGATCGTCGGGGTCGGCAAGCCGAACAGCTCCGCCCCGGCGGTCATCCGCTCTACCAGCAGGCCGAGCGCGATCGTGCCCGGCCGCACCAGCTCGGTATGCAGCGCCGCGAACGCCGTCTCCAGGCCGGTCGTGCCCATCGGGGCCTGCTCGAAGGGAACCTCCTTCTCGTGGCGAGCGTGTGGCGCGTGATCGGTGGCCACGCAGTCGATCGTGCCGTCGCGCAAACCCTCGATCAGGGCGAGCCGGTCGCTCTCGCTCGCCAATGGCGGATTCATCTTCATGCGCGTGTCCATGCTCCGCACGTGCTCGTCGCACAGCAGCAGATGATGCGGAGTGACCTCGGCGCTCACGCGAAAGCCGCGCTCCTTGGCGGCGGCGACCGCATGCACGGAGGCGGCGCAGCTGAGGTGCTGGAAGTGCACGCGCCCATCCTCATAGCCGGCGAGCTCCGCGTCGCGAGCGACCATCGTGGACTCGCTCACGCTTGGGATTCCGCCGATACCAAGCGCCGCACTAACAGAGCCCTCGTGCATGGAGCCTCCGCGCGAGAGTGACGGATCCTCCTCATGCAATGTCAGCACGCCTCCGCACAACCGCTGGTACTGGAGCGCCTTACGCAGCACGCCCGCGGAGGCAACCGGCCGCCCGTCATCGGTGAAGCCGAGCGCACCCTCCCCCATCAGCTCGGACATCTCAGTCAGCTCGAGACCCTCGAGGCCACGTGTGATCGCCGCGAGAAACCCCACCGGCACGCGCGCCTCGCGCGCTGCCGCCTCGCGAAGCGAGCGAAGCAGCGGCGCGGAGTCCAGCACCGGCGCGGTGTTGGGCATCGCGATCACCGCGCCAAATCCTCCGGCAGCGGCCGCGCGGGTACCCGTTTCCAGATCCTCCTTGTGCTCCTGCCCGGGACTGCGAAAGTGCACGTGCGGGTCGACAAACGCCGGCAGCAGGTGCTTGCCGGCACCTTCTACAACTTCCGATTGACCACGATCCGATCGCAGTTCTCCGGGGGCGGCGATCTGCGCGATCCTGCGTTCGCGCACGAGCACGTCGTGGGGTGCGTCGAGGCCCGTGCGCGGGTCCAGCACGTGTGCGCCCGAGATCAACAGGTCGGTCCCCGGCAGTACGCCGGCCGTGCCAACCACGTTTTGCAGGAGCAACTCGACGGCCATCAGGCGAGCGTCGATTGGGAGAAGGAAGCCATGCGCGGCAGACTCACGCCAGCTGTGGCTCGGGGACGGGACGGAATGCGCGCGAGCCCGACAACAGCTCATACAGGACGGCCATACGTACGACCACCCCCGCCTCCACCTGTGCGGTGATCAGCGCTTGTGGGGAATCCACCACCTCGCCGGAGAGCTCAACGCCGCGGTTGACGGGACCCGGGTGCATCAGCAGCTGGCGCGGAGAGAGACGACGGGCATTCACCTGAAAGCAGGACGCATACTCCCGTAGCGAGGGCACCCAAGCCTCGCTCATACGCTCGTGTTGCATGCGCAGCGCATATACCACGTCGGCGCTCCCCATCTCCTGTAGCGTGAAGCGCACATCGCAGCCAAGTGCCTCGATCCCGCGGGGGATGAGCGTGGGTGGGCCAGCGACCGTCACCTTCGCGCCCATCCGCTGGAACGCAAGGATGTTTGAGCGTGCCACACGCGAATGGGCAACGTCGCCGACGATCCAGATCGAGACACCGTCGAGCGATCCCAGACGACGGTGCAGCGTGTAGACGTCCAACAGCGCCTGGGTGGGATGCTCGTGCTTGCCGTCGCCAGCGTTTACGATCGCCGCGTCAGTCCAGTCTGAGACGAGCTGTGCAGCTCCCGCCCACGGGGTGCGGATCACGATCGCGTCGGGCTTATGCGCGCTGAGCGTAAGCACTGTGTCCTTGAGCGACTCGCCCTTCTCCACGCTCGAGCCGCTCGAGACGAAGTTGACAACGTCGGCCGACAGGCGCTTGGCGGCCAGCTCGAAAGAGCTGCGTGTGCGTGTGGATGCCTCATAGAAGAGATTCAGCACCATCCTTCCGCGCAGCGCCGGCACCTTCTTGATCTCTCGATCCGATACCTCCGCAAAGCGCGCGGCCTGCTCGACGATCCGCTCGATCGTCTCACGGTCGATGTCCTCGATCGAGAGCAGATGATTCATGCGAGTTGCTCCAATGTCGAGGTGTCGAGGATGGCGTTGAGCGACAGCGCGATCATGTGCCCGCCTCCACCGTGGCGCGACCGATCGCGACCTCGTCCACCCCGTCGAGCTCCCTGACGCGCACACTCACATGCTCCTCGCGGGAAGTGGGCAGGTTCTTGCCCACGTAGTCGGGACGGATCGGCAGCTCGCGGTGGCCGCGATCGGCGAGCACCGCCAGTTGCACGCGCTCGGGACGGCCATAGTCGAACAGCGCCTCGATCGCGGCGCGCACCGTACGCCCCGTGTAGAGCACGTCATCGACGATCACCACCGTGCGCCGAGTGAGGTCGAAGTCGATGTGCGAAGCGTGCACAACCGGGGCCTGCGGTCGGGAGGCGACGTCGTCGCGGTAGAAGCCGATATCGAGGTCCCCGAGCGGCACACTTGTTTGGAGCAGCTCGTCCAACAGGATCCGCAGGCGCCCGGCGAGGATCGCACCGCGACGGTGAATGCCGACAAGAGCGAGCTCCGAGGAGCCCGTGTTGCGCTCGGCTATCTCGTGAGCGATACGCACCAGCGCCCGCGCCACCTCGTCCTCGCCGAGGACGATCTTCCCGTCGTTCATATTTTCCTTCCTGGCCTCACCGGACCGGATTAAAGGAGCACCGCGACTCTATCAGGGGGTGGCGACGGGCTCAATCGGCGTCTCGCCCACGGGATCCCCGGCCATTTGCTCGCGCGCCCGGCGGTCAGACCAGCGAATCAACTGGGCCGGTCCCTTCTCGGGAAACGGAATGTCGATCGTGTCGAAGTCGCGCGGGGCCTCGGTGGACGCGAACACCGCGCGTGCCTCATCGCGCAGGTCGCCGCCGGGATAGCGAGTGGAGATGTGGGTCAGCGCAAGCAGCCCCACCTGCGCGTCGCACGCGACCTGAGCCGCCTGGCGGGCGGTGCTGTGGCCGGTCTGGCGCGCGCGCTCCCGCTCCTGCTCGGCAAACGTCGCCTCGTGCACGAGCAGATCCGCTTTGTGGGCCGCCACCGTCAGCATCTCGCACGGCGAGGTGTCCCCCGAAATCACGATCTTGCGGCCCTCGCGTGTGGGGCCCATCACCTGCTCTGGGCTCACCCCGGCAACCGTCTCCCCGCGCGTGAGCCTGCCGAAATCAGGCCCAGGTTCGACGCCCAACCGCTCGGCGAGCTTGGGATCCAAATGGCCGGGGCGGGAATCCTCGACGATCGCGTAGCCGTAGGCATTGTTGTTGCGATGGCTCACGCGCACCGGCTCCACCGTATAGCCGTCGAATACGACATCGTCGGAAGGCTCTAGCTCCGTTGCGCGCAGCTCATACGGGAGCCGGCCATAGATGAAGCGCGTCTCCTCCATCATCTGGGCCAGGCCCTGCGGACCGTAGATTGCCAGCGGCTGCTCGCGTTCGCGCAGGGCAAAGGACTTCAGCATCCCCGGCAGCCCGAGCCAGTGGTCGGCGTGGAAGTGCGTGATGAACACGCAACCCACGTCGGCAAGCCCGACGGAGCGCATCAGCTGACGCTGCGTGCCTTCCCCGCAGTCGAACAGCAGCCTGTCGCCCCCGCGACGCATGAGAATCGCAGGCAGACCGCGACGAGGGCTCGGTACCGAGCCGCCGGTGCCCGCAAAGAAGAGCGAGAGGTCCATGCGGGCAACGGTAGCGATGGTGGGCAACGCTTGGCGGACGCCCCGGATGGGCGTGTCAGGGGCTCGCCGCATCGCCGGACCCGGATCTTCACCTCGCAAGCCCACAACCCTCTCAAGACGCTCTAAGCTCAGAGCACAACGGCGCCGTCGAGAGGGTGCCTTCTGCGCCCGTAGCTCAGTGGATAGAGCGCTCGCCTCCGGAGCGGGAAGTCGCAAGTTCGAATCTTGCCGGGCGCGTCTCAGAAATACCTGCAAATGAGCTGTTTTGCTTGGCTGGCTCATGGGCCGCATCGGGCGCGGTGGGACTCAGTGGCCCAAACGATGGCCCAAACCCCTCCGAGTGTGGTCCGTAAAGGGTGGTGCGGGCATCTGCGAGCAGCGCATCGAAGGCAACTCCGTGGTCGCGCTTGCGTCGGTCAAGGAGCTGCGCGTACACGTCGAGCGTCATCCTGCTTTCGGCATGTCCGACCTGATGTTGGACGTAGGTCACGTCGAAGTTGGTCGCCAAGAGCATGATCGAGACGTAGGTCCGTCGCAGGGTGTGAGGTGTGACATGTGGGAGCGGTGGCAGGTCGCGCTCGGTCAGGCGCTCATTGGCGAGGTTGACGGCCGGTTCCAAAATGCGTTCGCGGACGTTGCTCTCATCCCAGCGCTTGCCGCTGCGGGTGCAAAAGAAGTGTGTGTCGGGGCCGGTGGGATAGCCATGTCTGATCTTGTCGGCGCGGTAGGCAAGTAGCTCATCGCGCAGGCTGGGCGTGATCTCGACATGGCGGACACCTGTGGGCGTCTTGCTGTCGGCGATCCACAGTCGCGCGCCGTTGGGGTCATGCAGGCGCACGTCGCGCTCCAAGATGTCGAGCGTTTCAGCGATGCGGGGACCGGCGTAGCCGAGCATCGCGCACACTGCGCGCCAGCCGATACGGTCGTTGGTCGCCGTGTAGGTCTTGCCCTGCGCGAGCATTGACATCGACCCGGCGCTCAGCCCGTACTCATGTCGGAGGGCGTATTGCGTCTCCCCTCGCTCCAGGCGAGCCCGGATCTCCGCCGCCTGTTCTCGGGTGAGCTTGGCACGCTTGCTCGACCTGGGCGCGGTCTGTAGATAGTGCGCCGCATCGAGCAACACCACGAGCTGGTCGATCTCAAGGAAGGTCCGTGCGGGCTTTGGAACCTTGATCTTGAGGTCGGGGTCGCGGGCGGGATTGTCGTTCCGAACTTTGTCCTTGACTGCCTGGGCGAGTATCTGGCCGAGCAGGCGCATCATCATCTGGATCGAGCGCGGTGAGAGCGGCCTACGCAGTCGCCCGTTCTCATCCTCGGCGCGCGCGCCTGCTGCCGCGATCTTCTTCAGTGCGTCGCGTCCTTGAACAGCTTGCCGCGAAAGCGCCGACAGTCCACGTTGCTGATTCTCGCCACGGTTGCTCGCCCGAAGTCGGGAGGATGTACTTCTTGAGACGCCAGAGATAGTCCTCGTAAGTGTTCTCGGCCAGCGGTCCCTCGCCGATCTCACCGACGCGCTTACGCTCAAGCCAGTCGGAGGCGTACTCGTGCATCGTGATCCCGGCGGCGTACTCGTCCTCGTCATGGGCGGGCTCGGGCTCATAGCGCGCAAGCACCTGCTCAATCGGGACGCCAGCGCTCAACTGCGCAAGGATCATCTGAAGCTCGCGGCGTCCCCTAGCCTCTGTCCAACCGTCAACATCACGGCCGAACACGACTGGATAGCGCTCTCCCTTGTGCCGAAACCGGGCACGGACGCTCGATGTTCCGTCCCTGAGCTTCCGCACTTCGACGCTGCCGCTAGCCGGGCGCGGCATCACGCTCTCCTTTCTCGACTCGAAGACGACATCATCCTGTCCGCATCGGACTCATAAGGGATCAACCCTGGCCTCGTCGCTGGTGAGCGCTTCTTGGGCGACCGTCCAGTCCTCCGACGTGCTTCGCGTGGGGAACACAAACTCCCCAAAGCGATGGACGAGTCCCATCCCGGAGAGCCTGCCTACAGCGTCCGCCGCACCGATACGCGTGTGGAGTTCACAGGCAATCTCATCGACGGTCCACGGCCACGGTGAGTCGCAAAGCATGAGGTTCAGAACGCAGAGATCCCGGTTCTCCTCCCTCACGTTGTCCTCGAACTTCTGATCGTCCTCAATGCAATGGTCTGGCATCGGTTCCTCCTTGATCTCGGAGGCTCCGGGAACGGCTCTAACGAGGGGGACGCCCAGCCGGTGTCGGTAGGGTGTCTGACGCCCCGGGAGTTAGCGCTCTCGGTGCCACGGGGGCCGGGCGCTCACACGTCGCGGCCCCCATTCATGTATATGGCGATGAAGCAAGATACCACCGAATGAAACAGAATGGTGCACAATGAAGCAAACCAAACCCGATCTCGTGACATTCAGCGTGCGCCTTGAGCGCGAGACCGCGGAACGACTCCGCAAGATCGCCGACAGCGAACACCGGACTGTCGCGGCCGAGTTGCGCCGCCTGGTTGAGATCCATATCGAGAAGCACGCAGCGGATCGCTGAAGCTCCAGACTCGCGCCCTTCAGCGTTGTCGCCTATCCGTCTTCCAGGTAGTCGTCGGCATACCGCAGCCACCTCAAGTCCATCCTGCTCTCCCTGCCAGTTTGCCCCTACGCCGCCAACTCTGCACGGCCCTCGCTCTGCCATCCCGTACCCTCACGTCTCCGTATCTCTTCCCACCGAGACCAATCAACAACGCCCAGTGGAATCACCACGACGCACCGTCGCTTCCGCTTGCTTGATGTCGCCCCTGAGCCGTTCTCTCGCTGTTTGCGCTCGACCTTCGTTTGCTGCTGTCCGCTCGCTCCCGCTCTCGCTCTGCACATAGCCTCGCCCTAAACATCTGTGATGTGTTGGGTCGAGGAAGGGGGTCCCCGGGTTGAAGCAAAGCGGAAAGGCGGGGACCCCCTTCCTCGGGCTAGGTGCAGAGCCAAACTTCGGGAGCGAGCGGGCAGCAGCCTGTTCGTTTGGGTGTTCGGCTTATAGACGAACACCCAAACGAACACCCGAGGCGAACAGTCCTAGAGACGTGCGAGAATGACGAGAATGACTAAGACCGAGCTACATGAGCTGGTGGAGCATCTGCCTGAGAACACGCTCGACGGCGCTGCCGTCCTGCTGCGCAGCCTTTCCAGCGGCCGGATCGATCCGGACCAGGCGTGGTTTTGGACCTCGGACTGGCTTTCCGGTGAGCTGGAAGCCGACCGCGAGGCGAGGACTGAGCCGGGCGTCGTCTATGAGGACGCTGACGCCTTCAAGGCCGCGCTACAGGCCGTCCGCAGCGAGTAGTGCCGACCTATCAGGCGCGGCCTCGGTTCCTGCGCGATTTCAAGGGCCTGAGCCGGGAGCAGGCGGCAGCGTGGGACAAAGCGCTCGATCTGTTCATAGCGTGCCTTCGGAGCGGGAGATTCGAGCCGGCCTTGCGCGTCAAGAGAGTGCAGGGGTATCCTGGCGTTTGGGAGATGACCTGGGCTCCTAACGGACGCGCCACCTTTGAATATGGCGACGAGATGCACCCCGGAGAACCACATATCATCTGGCGGCGAGTAGGCACGCACGGAATCTTCCGCCAGCCGTAAAGACGCATTCGAATGCTGTCAACCGCGCTACTCGCAATGCACGTTGACGGTATTTTCGTGCGACTTCGGTGACGAATGGTTACAGCATCGCCACGAGATCTTTTAGGGCTTCAACGCAGTTGATGCGATAGTCCTCCTTGACTTGAACTCGGTGACCACCCAGATCGAGTCGTCCAGATGGGAGTGAGTAGAAGGGGCATCCTCTAGCGAACGCTACGACGCCTGTAGTCTGGAAGTCGCGGATATCGACTACTCCATCGTTACGGTTGGCGAAGTTGAAGATCTCTGGATTCGAAGTAAGCAGTCCCTCTACATCCTTGTCGATCGAGCGCAGGACTGCGGCGTATGCCGAGGCTGAGCCCATGTACTGCGTGATGCGGTTCTTGGCAATCAGATGAACCTTGGGCAAGTCCCGACCCTCTTGATGGAGCTTCGTCGCAAACGCGTATGTCGAGTAGATCTCCGATGGGAGCTTGAGTCCGTACACGAGTGAGAAAGCGTTCTGTATCGCGCGCCGTGATGAGTCATCTGCCATTACGGGCAAAATCAGACCATCGACGGCCGAAAGTGCGATCTGAGTGTAGATCGAGAAGCTCGGATTCATGTCCACGAAAATCGTGTCGTAGTCGTCGTCAATAGCTTTGAGGAAATCGCTTATCCAGTCGATAATCGCGAGCCACGCATTCGTGGTCGGGATCTGGGTGTTTGCAAGCGTTGACATCGCGTTGGACTGCAACTCCAACAGCGGGTCCCCGCAGACCAGATCGATATTCTCGGGGATCGAGGTGTTGTAATCGGCGGCCGTGGTGATGAAGTCGCTTGGACTAAAGGCTGCGGGTTGGTACGGGGTGGGCAGTCGCGTCTGGAAATACCCCCCGATGGTTGCGCGCGGCATCTCGCCCTGGCGAGCAAGTAGGTTTTGATTTCCACCCTGGGTAAGGCCGCCAAGAAGGAGCTCGGACAGGTTCGCTTGAGGGCATACATCGAGCGCGAGAACCCTCTCGTCAGGATGCTCATGCGCGTAAAAGCAGATCGACTGGAAGCACAGGCTTGTCTTGCCGGTGCCGCCCTTGTTGTTCCAGAAACCGTAGATCACGATAAACCTCCATACGTACAATGTGTACGTCAGAATGTATCAAATCGACATGCGTTAGGCATGTATGGTCGTCACGGGGTACCCAAGCGACTTACAGGCAGGTCACGCCCGATCGTTTGGGCCAACACCGCCTCTCAGCGGCCCAAACCCACCCAAATCGGTCCATATCCGCAAGTATCAGTCGTTGCCCGACGGCGGCGCATCTGGCTTGTTAGGGCCATTTCTGCCCCTCTTTCGCTTCTTGCGCGATATTCCTCCGGAGCGGAAGGTCGCAAGTTCGAATCTTGCCGGGCGCGTCTCCAAAGTACCTGCAAATGGGCTGTTTTGCTATGGCTCAGTGGCTCTCCGACTTTGGCCCACCGCGCCGTTAGTGGGCCAAAGTCCCGCCGAAATCATCACTTTCGTCGTTTTTGTGGACTAGCCGTAGTTTTTTCTGTGGATCAGCCGTGATTATTCTGTGGATTGGCCCGTCACCACGTCGTGTTTCTTCCCCGATAGCCGGGCTCGCATTGCTCAGTCATCTACTGGCGCGTCGGATCCTCGTGCGTGGGAGACGCTTGTATGCGCGACTGCTTCTCCACGAGCTCGCGCATCTCGGTAGCTTGGCGGTCATCACGGGCGGCCTTGACGGCCTCTGTAGCAGCATCGAATTTCTCCAAGTGTGTGGCCTGCACCGCGTCGGGAGCATCCTTGTACCTCTCGCTGAGCCGCTCTCTCAACGTTGCTATCTCCTTGTCCTGCGTGGCTGCCTGCTCCGCGTGATCTACACCAAGGTTCGCCTGCTCTTCTCCGTCTCGGCCGAGCTCGTCCTGAGCGTCCCGACTCAAGTCAGTGGGAAGGCCGGAGAGTGCGCGTAACGCTGCCTCGACGAACGGCGCCTCTTCCTGCCGCTGTTCTTCCTCGTCCTTCTCCTCCAACCGTTTGGCGACATCGTCGGCCACCGAGCGAGCGTTCTCGCCAAGGTCCTTGCGTGCCTCGAGCGACTCAATCACGTCTGCGACAGACACCTGGTCACGTGAGGCTGTCTCAACGCTGGTCTCATGCCCCCCTTTAACTACCTCCTCCGGTGCTGCCCGCGTCAAGGCGCTGCGGATACGCGTCTCGATCGGGCTCATGGTCATCAGATCTTGCGGCGATAGCTCCGACGTCACGACTCTGTCACTCTCAAGCCCAATCAACTCTATTTCCGCTGTGATGCCATTGAGCTCCAGCTCCTGCCCAAATAGCATGACAACGCCGAAGAAGAGACCTTTGACATAGCCGATGCGTTGTGTCATTAGCGACGTGCCGCATCCATTCGGACTACCCCACTGCGCACCAGCATTGGCAGGCCGTCGCGCAGCGCGTCGAGACCCGGACGGTAGCCGAGCTCAGGTCGCGCTTCGTCCAAGGCACCGCAGAGAATCGATATCTGGCTAACGCCGTCCGTCCGGAACAGGAGCTCGAAGAAATATGGATCGACGCCGAGCCGAGCGCCGTTCTGCCCGATCACGCTGAACTTCAACGCGCGATCACCGCCGTTGCCGAGGCACTCCCCCGTCAGGCGAATCGCCAGACGCCCAATTCGCGCAGCGACATCCGCGCGCTCGGCGACGACGAGATCGGCGCCCTCCAGATCCCGGATCAAGCTCTCGACCTCCCCGATTCCTTGCCTAGTCGCCCAGTCAATCAGTTCCTCGATCTGAGGCGCCGCCGCCGCCGCTCGCCAGACTCGATACACGGCGGGATCCAGGTACATCGTTTGCTCGCCAAGTCGAACGATTCCCGAGCCGTCAGGGATCTCGTCGAGGCCCGAGCAAATTCCTCCAGGCGTACCTACTGGCAGGAGCCAGGCCATAGCATTCCAGTTTCGCTCATGTCGCTTGTTCCAGGGTCATTCGCCGCTTGAGCTCAGCGTTGGCATAAGCGAACTCCTTCCGCAGGGCTGCTGGCTTGGTCCCCATGGCCACGACGATCTGCCGGTCCTTATATGACGGGCCGGCGAGATCGGCCGCCTCAACCATGCGTCTGCGTGAATTGTCGTTGATGGAATCCACGTACCCCAATTCCTCCGAGAGCCGCTCAGCGAGTCCGTCCGCCCCGCTTGGGTTCATGAAGATCCGGACGGCGCAGGAACCGAGCATTCCGTCTGCGTTCGGATAGGCCGTCTGGAACTGACCGACGCTCTGCGCGAACATCCAGAGCCGCAGGCCGTACTTGCGACCGATGTTGAGCGCCTCATCGACGGGTGCCATGTAGTGAAGCCGAGGCAACTCGTCGAGCATAATCAGGATCGGAGGCGCGTCTCGGGGCGGTACAGGGCCACCGGTGAGCACCCTGATATGCTGCCCGACGAATACGCGCAGCAGCGACAGGTAGGCCTCGACCTCATTGGGCCGGACTGAGATGTAAATGGTCGGGTTAACGCCACTGCGAAGATCCAGCGGATTCCAGTCCGAGCGCGCCGTTACCCGGGCGACCCGCTCTCCGGTCCACGACCCCAGACTTGACCTTGCCGTTTGCAGGACACTGCTCAGCGTCTTCTCATTCATGCCGGCCAGGGAGGTCGCATGCTGGGTCATGACGCGCACGTCAATTGCCATCGTCAGGCCCAGGATCATGTCGTCCCATGGCTTGCCGCCGAAGAGCACGTCGAGAACTGCGTGCATCGGCCGTTCAGCAGGCGGATTGGAATAGCACACGTACGCGATCGCGGCGGTGAGGACGGTTCTGGCCTCATTTTCCCAGAACGGATCGGCGGCGCCTGACGGGACGATCATCAGCTCGGCGAGGAGGCGCGAGTCCTCCCAGATGTAGTCTGGTTGCTCGCGCACGAACGTGAGCGGGTTGTACTTGTGGCTGTCCTCCGGATCCAACGGATTGAACTTGTAGACCGGTCCCACATTGGCGGCTCGCCAAGCGGCGGTGTGCTCGTATATATCACCCGAGACATCTAGGACGACGGCGGGACCGCCCCACTCCAGCAAATTTGGGAAGACATTGCATTGGGTCTTACCCGAACCTGGCGGCGCGATCGTGACCATCGACCCGTCACCCGAATACGAGAGGAAAGAACCATCGTCAAAAGAACCGATGTAGAGCTTGTACTTGCCGGTCGCGGCAAACAGGGTCCGCTCGACTTCGGCAGGCTTCAGCCAGACTCCCCCGGCCGAGGGGTTGATGCGATTCTTAGCTTCATCGACAATCGCCCGGTAGTCGGGCGGCAGACTAGGCCGTCCATCAAGATCGGCAATATGCTGCTGTATCGAGTTGACGGCGATATCGACAGTTCCGAAAACATTGGATACAGTTTGTTCGAAATCGCCCTCGGACCCAAACTTGCCCATATACCGCGTTGAACCCGCCGCTTGCCAGTTACTGCGAATTCCCTTGCCGTCGCCGAGCAGCAGAGATATCCGCAACTGCTGGTACCAGCCCTCGGTGCCATTAGCCGCACTGTTCAGCAACTCTATGATTCGACAATACTCGCGCTCGCGGTTATCCAGTCCGGCTAGGTTCCTGGTGACCACGAAACTAATGTGCGCTTGCCCCATCATAGAGGTGCTGCTCATGACGACCCGGCCCCTCAGGTCGACCGAAAAAAACGCCATGCCGGTGAGGGTGGCCCGTCGCTCTTCGTACATGGTATTGATCGACTCGACCCGCTGAGCGTGGTCGCGTCCAAGACTCGCGAGCCACGCCGCGTCCATCTGACTTTGTTCTCTGGCGAGTTGCTTCAAGTTCATCACTACGATTAACACTCCATATCGCTTGAATTACTCGTCGAACGTCGGTCCACCTGAGGGCGCGGCACTCGCCGGAGTGTCGGCTGAGCCCGGGTCGGCTGCGGGTGCTTCGGTCGCCGGGGCGTCGGTGAAGCTCGGACCGCCCGCGAAGCTCGGCCGGGCTGCGGGTGCTTCGGTCGCCGGGGCGTCGGTGAAGCTCGGACCGCCCGCGAAGCTCGGCCGGGCCGCGGGTGCTTCGGTCGCCGGGGCGTCGGTGAAGCTCGGACCGCCCGCGAAGCTCGGCCCGGCCGCGGGCACTTGAGTCGCGGGGGCATCGGCGGTCCGGTTCGCGCCCGCTTCACCGCTGAGCTTCTCCACGGCGTCGCTTGCCTTTTGGCCGACCTTCGCGATCTGTGCTTCGTACCTGCCGTGCGTCTTCTCGTTTGCGGCGACGCTCACCCCGTCAACGGCACCGTAGATCTTGTCCTTGTGCTCGGCGACGGCTTTTTGCGCCTGCTCGGTGAGATTCTTGCCCCTCTCGCTTATGGCTCGGGACTTGAGCCACTTGTAAGCCCAAACGCCCAACGCAACAAGCACGACCAAAGTAATCACGGTGGCCACGATCTGCCCCTCTCTGCTGCTTTATCCCGGTCTCGATGGAAACCGGCTGTCGGCGCGTTGCCAAGCGCCACGCCATCGTAGACGCTCCGTCAAAAGTGGGTCGTGCGCACGTATCCACCCGAGCGCCGATCAGGCCGCGGCCGCTCTGCGCGCCGGGTCCGATGACCGAGAGATGCGAGCCCAGCCATCACGAACTGCCGTCGGCGCGTCCTTGATGTCCGTCAGACCGCCATCCTGAGCATTTGGTGAATCGGGGCGCCCGATTCCGATCCTCCGTTCGACTGCCGGCCAGTCGCGGCGAGCCGCCTCGCTCGCTCGCGCTCTCTCAAGCGCCCCTCCCCACCTATCACTGCGACATCGAAACGTGAGCCAACGACGAGCGGCGGTCGCGAAACCGCGCCGGCTCCTATGCGCACGCGAGCACGAATCCGGGTCTCGGCCCACGTGTAGCGAAGCACCTGCAAGTCGCCAATCACAGGGCTGCCGCGCCTGCTTGCCCTCGCACAGCAGCAGCCATCGTCAGCACCCATCACGTCGCTGCTCTGGACGACTTCCGAGCGCAGCGAGTGCGGAGTGGCACACGCCTGCTTGCGAAACCTAACGCGCGGGTGAGACCCGGTATCGAACGTAAACGACACGAGAGGCAAAGGTCTGTGTCTCGATCAGCTCGAGGTTGATCCCTTTCTCCAGGGGAGGGAAGTAGGGTGTGCCGCCGCCGAGTAGGACCGGGCTGACGAACAGCCGCCACTCGTCGATCAGATCCAGCTTCATACACGCACGGGCGAGACCGGCGCCGCCGACGGCGATGTCCTTCCCGGGCTGTTCCTTGAGCCCTCGAGACCTCCTCGCCGACGCCGTCTCTGGCCAGCCTGGTGTTGCCCACCACGCTCTGAAGCGTCGTGGAGAACACGACCTTCGGCAGGGCCTTCCAGATTTGGGCGAACTTGACGTGCTCCGCGACGAGCGGACTCTCCTCAGCGGCACAACGATCACCGCACACGCAATCGTCACGGTGTACTTGTACGGCCAATACCTCCACAAAGATGGTCGGTTGCGGCGACGGCTGGGTCTCGGGGGCGTGCCAGAGGCGCTGACACGGGACGAATTTCTCCGTGCCATCCATATGCTCAGCCGGGTTTACTGGGTGGGCCGCAATGTCGTAAAGCCGATACTCACAACACCCTCGCTCGTCCCGGCTTTCTCCAAGGGGTCGCATAAAGCTGCCGCGCGCGATGGGTGAACGTCTGCGACGACCACGGTGCTGCTCGTGGAGATCGAGTTCTGCGCGCATGGTCGAGTGTTTGTGTGGCCCAGGCGCGCGCTACTTGTCTCCGCCCGATGTTATTGATGTCGTGTGCGTCACTGCTCAGCCGACCAGCTCGTAGCGCACACCGCGACCGCGGGGCTTGCCAACCGGCTTGAGTCTGTTGTGCTCGTTGTAGAGCTCACTGAGGATCGTCGAGGCGCGCTCAGGCTTGACACCAAGCAGTTCAGCAGCTTCGTCCCGGCCGATAACGTCGTCAACGTCCAGGTAGGCACGGATGAGTTGCCAGTGCTCGTCGAGCGTCTTTGGCCGCTTGTAGCTGACGCGGCTGCGGAGCTTCTCGGCGGCATCGTCGGCGAGCAGAAACGACCGGCTGCCATTCACCATCCGCCGGAGCGCCCCGACACCAGCGAGGCGCACGAGGAGCTCAAACGCCTCGTTCTCACTGCACTGACCGATGACGGCGAGCCGCTCCGGCCGCAACGGGGTATGGGAAAGCAGATCGGTGATAGCGATGTACATCCGTACCATCGCACCGAGCTCGTAGTCCCGAGTGTTGATGTCGTCGAAAAACTCGCGAACTGAAGCATCGACCTGCCCACCGGTTATTCGGCAGATGACGTCGCCGCCGTCCTCGTGGATGTCGGGCTCGGCGTGCCCGTCGCGGAGCATGACGCGAACGATGGTCGCGATGCCGACACCCTCGCTCTCCGCGAGGCCTAGCACATGCAGGGCGTTGGCAAGCACTGGGTTGCGAGGTTGGGATCGCGTGGCGAGCAGTCGCTCTTGGCGCACTCCAAACGGGAAGCCTCCCGGCGAGCGCACCTTCAACGCCGATGCCGGCTGGCCCGTAACTATCGCGACAACCTGGCCGCGAACCTGCTCATAGTCGCGATGCATCAGCGCGTTAATCACCGCCTCGCGGAGAGCTCGCTCTGGGACGGGACGGACCGATCGTCGCTGGACCCCGATGACCTGCTGGCGTGACGGGAACACCTCCAGCAACAGCTTCCAAACCTCATCGAAGGCGGTGAGTAGAGGGGCGGGTGCACGATGGCGTCGTTCTGACGCTACGCCTTCCGCGACGGTGACGAGCACGTCGAGCTGGTCGACGCTCGGCTCGAAATGGCACAGCAGCAGCGCTCCGGCGTTGTTGAGTTGGGGGTCCTCGGAGTCATCAGCCGCGATGCCGAGCCTCCTGGCCAGTGCCAGATCGGTGCCCGGCGAACTTCCCTTCGACTCCTCGTAGTGAGCGCGCGCCGACTCCAGCGCGGCGTCGTCCGCGCCCGACAGACGGAAGTCCGAAGCCCGGGCGGACCAGTCGTAGTTGCGCCGCCGTTCTAGGAATTCTCGAGCCCTGTCGCCGGTCAGTTCCACGCACTGGTCGCGGAAGCGGGCGCCGAGCTTGCCACCGACGCGGACCTCCTCAAGCGCCGGTGGTACATCAATGAGGTAGATCTGCCGCCCCTTGACGTGCAGTACTTCCGGCGTCTCGATCGACACATGTGGCGTCGTCAGAGCATGGATGCGCCCACGCAGCCAGTTGACGTCGAGATAAGAACCGGCGAACGCATCCGAGCCCGCGGCCTTGTCATCGATCCCTACAACGAGCATCCCTCCACGGTCAGAGTTCTTGAAGCACGCGACCTCTCCGGCCAGTGCTCGTGCCGCTGTCTCGTCGTGCGCGTCTATAGGTTGTCGCGCCCCGTCACGACCGACGGTGCCAGCCTCCTCCTTGAAGTCCAGCATCTCCCGCTCGAGATCGCGTGCGCTCGCTCCAGCGAGGATGGCGTCGATGGCGTCTTGGGCGAGCTGGCGGCGGAATAGGGCGCTCACGATCCCGATAAATGTAGCATGAGCGCGGTACCTCGGCTATACTACATTCTCGCTTGGCCGGATACGTTTTTGTGTCCGCGAGTGGCGGGTACATCTCTGCGAGCAGCACTTACCGGTGCTGGATGAGCGCGCCACACAGGCATCATCCGACTTTGGCCCACCGGAGCCCTTCGGTGGGCCAAATCCATCGGGTATCCCCCGGCATCTAAAGGGATCGCGAGGAGATTGGCGCGTCAGGAAGTATCCCGCACATGGCTTGTCAGTGCCGTTTCTTGCGCTTCTTCAGGTTTTTCCGGCGCTTGTCTCCGGAGCGGAAGGTCGCGTGTTCGAATCACGCCGGGCGCGCTCACCGGTCGGCGTCGCTGTACACGACTACCGGCTGGTCTTCCCGTTCGGTGTTGGCTGTGGGGCTGGTGTGTCTGGAAACTCCTCGCTGGTGCCGATCAGGATCGTGAGCAGGTCGCTGATCCGTTGCACGCGGCCGAGGCGGTCGGGGAGCGGAAGGCCGGATTGGATCGTGTACTGGTTGCGTCGTCCGTTGCGCTCGCGTGTGATGTAGCCGCCGTCCGCGAGCTCCGTGACGATCCGGTGCGCGGCGCGTTCGGTAATTCCGACTCGCTCGCTGATCTCTCGAAGAAGCACACCCGGGTCGTGGGCGATGCAGGCCAGAACCTGGGCGTGGTTCGTCAGGAACTTCCAACGGTGCGTTGTTGTCTCAGTCATATATCAAGATTAGCGTATCTGGATATCTAATTCATAGATATAGATTTCATGCTATGTTGTTCAAGTCCGCGGTGCTCCTCTGGTCGCTGGCGCTCATGCGCACACACAACGAAACGAGGAACACCATGTCCAGCTCGATCATGCCGCACCCGCCCGCGGTGGCCGCCGGCAACGGCGTAACGCCCACCGCTTTCGCCGATCCCCTCCCCAACGCACGCCACCAGGACTCCCAGCCCGATCGCGCGCCGCGAAGCCCCTTGCTCGCAAAACTGACCAGTCTGACCTCGATCGCCACCGTCGCCGCGGCAGGCATGATCGTCGTTGGCGCACTCGCGCTCGTCGGCGGTCACTACGACAAGCAGGTGGTTCGCGACCAGCTCGCTCCGCAGAAGATCTTCTTCCCAAAGCCCGCGACAAACCCTGCCCTCGCGGCCTACGCCGGCCAGCAGGTGCTCACCGGCAAGCAGGCAAAGCTCTACGCCCAGGATCAGATCGGTGTAGACCTGACCAAGGTTGCAGGCGGTAAGACCTACTCACAGATCAGCGCCGAGTGGATCGCCGGTGGCATGAAGAACACGACACTCGCGGGTGAGCGCACTACCCTGTTTATGGGAGAGACGCTAAACGGCCTACTCCTCAACGCCTGGGGCTGGTCAGTCATCGGGATGATCGCCACCCTCGCCGGATTCATCCTGATCCTCCTCGGAGCAGCCCTCTCTTTGCTCCCACTCGCGAACTGGCAGATCAACCTCAGAGCCCGACGACCCCTAGCCGCAGGGCGCTAGCCCAGTAAGGCTCAGGTCAGCGCGCCGGCCGGCAGTACGAAGCGGAGCGGTGTCGAGGGCTCCGCTCCGCCGCTGCCACCCAGCCGCGAGCCGTGCAGGCCGTGTCTGGGGGACTTCGCGACCGCCACCTCGGATATCCCGGCATGGGCGGTGATCCACGCAATGACCTCTGCTGAGTCGGCGCCCTCGGCGAGGATCGCCGCACGCTCGATCACCTCGCCACCAGAAAGGTGAGGCCGCGCCAAACGTGTCACCAGGGCACGGATATCCTTGTCCTCCACCTTACCCACACTAGTCTTTTTGCGAGTGCAGCGCAATGTGCCCGATGCCACACGGTAGCTCGACCTCCGCATCGGTCCGCCCCGGCTGTAGGTCAAGCAGCGTACTCAGCAGCAGCAGTGGAGTCCCCGCGGCCCATGCTTGCGGACGCGAGGCCGTCGGGAAAGCCACCGGGACCGAGGTCACCGACGCGGGGTAGCCTGCGAAGACCTCGGGCAGGCGATGCTCGAAGTACGGCGCCGCGCGCAGCATCGCGACGGAGATGGTGCGCGCCGCCTCGTTGTGGCCATATCGCGCGAGACCGGCGGCGATCAGCGAGTTCTCGTGGGGCCAGACGGTGCCTGTGTGGTAGCCGAGTGGGTTGTAGCCCGCCTCGCGGGTACCGAGGGTCCGCACCCCCCAGCCGGAGTAGAGCTGCTCGTCGAGCAGCCGCTCGGCGGTCGTGGCGGCCTCGCCCTCGTCCAGCATTCCCGACCACAGCAGATGACCGATGTTGGAGGTCAGGCTGTCAACCTGGCGCTTCTCGCCGTCCAGCGCCAGAGCGTGGCAGCCACGTTCTGGCATCCAGAAGTCGCGGCGGAAGCAGTCGCGCAGGTTGGTGGCTTGGCGCTCCAGGCGCTCAGCGAGCGGCTCGTCGCCCCACACCTCACGGGCCAGGCGGGCCGAGCGGCGCCGTGCGTCGTACACGTAGCCCTGGATCTCGCAGGTCGCGATCGGCCCTCGGGCCAGCGTGCCGTCGGCGAACTGGATCGCGTCCCAGCTGTCCTTCCAGCACTGGTTGACCAGTCCGGTCGCCGGGTTGCGGCGGGCGTACTCGACGTACCCGTCGCCGTCGGAGTCCCCGCTGTCCTCGATCCAGTCAAGCGCGGCACGAGCGTGGGGCTCGAGCGTACGGACGAGCTCATCGTCGCCCGACCAGCGGTGGTACTCGTCGAGGAGGATGAGGAATAGCGGCGTTGCGTCGGCGCTCCCGTAATACGGGGAGTGCGGGCGCTCCCCACGCGCGGTGAGCTCACCAAAGCGAAGCTCGTGCAGGATCTTGCCGGGCTCCTGTTCGTGGAAGTCGTCGCGCACCTGCGCCTGGCGAGCCGCGAGCACGTGCAGGGTGGTGGCGGCCAGCTCGGGCAGGTAAGGCAGCGCCTGGAAGCTCGTGATCAGGCTGTCGCGGCCGAAGAGCGCCATGAACCACGGCAGCCCAGCTGCCGGGAGGGTGGCACCCTCCAGGAGATCGGGATGCAGTCGCAGCGCGCCGAGATCGCTGAGGCTGGCGCGATATGTGTGCGCCAGTGCCGTGTCTCGTGTT
Organism: uncultured Solirubrobacterales bacterium; assembly: GCA_963715765.1. GTDB lineage: Bacteria > Actinomycetota > Thermoleophilia > Solirubrobacterales > Solirubrobacteraceae > Palsa-744. Next base: position 149,216 of record OY970270.1, on the reverse strand, counting down.
TGCAACATCGGAGCGCCGACCAACCACTCCTCGAGCTCGGCCGACTTGGATGCACTCAATTGCGTCAGAGCACCCCGCGGCTCACGTTGTGCGAACACGACCCCCGGCTGTGCGGCGTGAGGAGTAATGGTGAAGGTGGTCGACCACAGCTCGCCCGGGGCGAGCAGCAACGAGTAAGTAAAGCCCTCGCGGGTCACCACCGCAGGGCTGCTGGCGGAGATCGTGATCGAGCGCCGGAAGTCGGCACGCTCGTAGGCAAGTATCAGAGTGCGATCGTCGTGGTGACAGATCACCTCCCGCTTGGCAACCGTGCCGTCCTTGACCTCGAACAGATCGGCGAAATCGGTGTCAACCTCGAGCATCACCCGCATCTCACTGCTCTCATGACGGTGGTTGGTCACTGAGATCTCCTCCATCCACACGTGGTCGATGAGTCGCCGGCGCATGATCGAGCACGGCGCCTCCTCATCCGGCCCCACGCGCGGAGTCAGGAAGAACTGAGCGGAGAAGTGTGCACTCTGATCGAGGCCCAGGAGCTCCAGCGACACCTCGCCCGTGCGCAAGACCCAGCGCGAGAGAAAGCGGGTGTCCTCGCAGTAGAAGCCATGCTCGCGACCGGCCTCCTCACGCACGTCGCCAAGACGGTCACCGACGACGAAGGTGCTGCCGTCCAACACGCTCAGAGTGCGCTCAGACAAGCTCGAGGGTCTCTGACGGCTGACGCATCACCGATCGGTAGGCAGACTCATAGGCAGCGGCGACCACATCGACATCACAGTGTGCGGCGACCCAGTCACGACAGTCCCGCGCGGCGATCCGGGGAAGCTGGGCGACCGCCGCGCCCATCGCCTGCTCGTCCTCGACGAGAAATCCGGTCTGCCCGTCCAGGACGAGCTCGCGGGCGGCGCCCTCGGGGAAGGCAATCACCGGGGTTCCGCAAGCGAGCGCCTCCACCATCACCATCCCGAAGGGCTCCTCCCAGCGGATCGGCATGAGCAGCGCGCGGGCACCGGCGAAGAGGGAGTGCTTGACCGCGCCGCCGACCTCCCCCACGAAGCGAACACGCTCACCATCGACGTGTGGCGCTATCTCGCGGTCGAAGAACGCCTGTTGGCCGGGCTGGATGACCCCCGCCAAGACAAGCGGCACACCGGCAATGCGAGCGGCCGCGATCGCGCGATGCGGCCCCTTCTCGATAGTCATGCGCCCGATCCACAGCAAATAGTCATCCTTGTGCTCGCGCAACGGCCACGCGTGCACGTTGATGGGATTCGGAATCGCACCGATTGAGCGAAGCCCCGTCGGCGCCGAGTCGAGTTGGGCACGGCTGATGCCCACGAGCGCCGCCTTATGGCCGTGACGAGCATAGAAGGCCGCGGTACTGGCGGTGAACTGCCCGTGGAGGGTGTGCACGATCGGCGTGTCGATGCGATCGGCCATCGCCAGTGCCGTGAAGCCGCAGTGATCGTGAACCACATCGAAGCGGCGATCGTAGGAGGCGAGATCGATCTCCTCGAATGCCCGCGCGACGTGATCGACCTCGTAGAGCGAGCGCTCGATCTCGTCAGGGTGGGACTCCTCGAGCAGAGTCACAACCCGTGCGCTCGACACAGAGCCTGGGGCGCAGAACAGCGAGACCGAGTTCCCTCGCCGGACAAGCGCCTCCGTGAGTGCGTCGACCACCGACTCCACACCCCCGTACCCCGGTGGAGGAACTGAGATCCAAGGTGGAGCAAGCATCGCGACGTGCAGTGGCGCCCCGGTTGGTCGGGACGACGTTGCGGCCACGGAATATTTCGGCGGGCTCCCCGAGGACCAACGAGGGGACGTACAGTCAGACCCAGCAGCCACGGCATTCACAGACGCTCCTCACGAGCCTCTCAAGGGCCGCGATCGCGAGGCAGAGAGGTCAGGAAGGACCCGGCGAGCGCACGATCGCCACCTGTTCAGGTGGCGATGAACATCTCCACCGTACCAGTGGCGCGCTGCGCGCCACCACGGAGCGCTCACAGGACAGCTACACCACCGACCCGGAACGTCTCATGAGAACTCCGTCACGGAGTACACGGGACGTCCCACACGCACCGAGGTGCTTGCCCCGGCGGCGGCGGTGTGCACGACAAACGCCTCCTCGCGCCCATGGTCGAGGATCGCGGCCACGACATCATTTCCGTGGGACAGGGGCCTACCGACCTCAATCTCGCGGTCGCGCCCGTCGAACCGGCAGCTCAGTTTGAAGATGCGCCGCGATCTTGCCGGGCAACCAACGACAATCTGCGAACGCTCGCGCAACTCACAATAGGCAGCCTCCGCGCGCTTGCCCTGCCATTCGATACCAGCGACGAAGAACGCCGTCATTTGCCGCGTATCCTGGACGGTCTCGGGGGATAGCGCTTGCGCTCCTCCGATGTCATCTTGCGGATCGTCAGCGAGCCATCCTTGACCTGCATCTGGATCTCATCCAGCTTCGCGCGCCGCCGCTCGGCCGCACGATCTGCCTGTGTGAGCATGCATCCAAGTTAGCGTGTTGCCCAAGTCGTCAAGGACTAGCCGCAGTGGGAACCCGCGTCTGGCGGTTACCGGGGCAGGTGGAATGGGACCGTGGTAATCACGATTCCCTCGTAGGCGATGAGGGAAGCGCGCAGGCGTATGGCGATGCGGTTGTGCAGGATCCGCTGCCAGCGCTTGGCAACCACGATCTCGGGCACGACAAGCGTGAGGGTTACGTCCGGGCGTTGGCGGTGCAGCGCAGCGATGTAGTTGGCCAGCGGCGCAACGGTGGAGCGGTATGGGGACACGACGACCTCGAGCGGCAAATGGTCGCCCCAGGCCTGCCACGCGCGGTGGAAGCGCTCGGCCTCATCCTCGGTGGGGCTTATGTGCAGCGCGAGCACCGGCTGGGCGAGCGAGACGGCGTAGGCGAGCGCGTGCAGCGCGGCGAGGTCGAGCACCGCGACGGGGACGACGGCGAAGCTGAGCACCTCGGACGGGTCATCCTGCGCCTCGGCCAGGCGCTCAGAAACCTCCGGGCGCAGCCGGGGCGGCGTCACGCGCGTCGTTCGCCCGTGCCCTCCCATCTCAGGTCGTGGCGCATCGGGTCGTGGCGTGAGCGCCTCGCGCGCGCTCACGTAGTGCGCGTGCACGCGCCCGCATGCCAGCACGATCAGCGGAACCAGCACCACCACGACCCAGGCGCCCTCGGTCAGCTTGGTGACCGTGGCGATCAGCACGACCAACGCGGAGAGAACCGCGCCGAGCAGGTTGGTGGCCAGTGCCGAGTGCCACTTCGGCCCGCGGTGGCGCCACCAGTACGCGACCATCCCGCTCTGGGCGAGTGTGAAGGCGAGGAATACACCGATTGCGAACAGTGGGATCAGTGGGGCGGTCTGACCGCCGAAGGCGGCGTAGATCACGGCCGCGGGGAGGGCGAGCACAAGGATGCCGTTGCTGAACGCGAGGCGATCGCCCATACGTAGGAACAGTCGTGGAACGTAGCCGTCGCGGGCCATGAAGTACAAGAGCCGCGGAAAGCCGTTGAACGCCGAGTTGGCGGCTACCAGCAGCACGAGTGTCGTTGCCACCTGCACGAAACCGTAGGGAATGCCGTTGCCGACGCTGTCATGCGCGATCTGGGAGAGCACCGTCTGGCTCCCACCTGGAGAGGCACCGTCGAAGTGGGCGACGAGCACGACGCCGATGAACATCGAGATCAAAAGGGCCATCATTACCGTGAGGGTCTGGCGCGCGTGCCTGGCTTGCGGAGGGCGGAAGACTGGGACGGCGTTTGAGATCACCTCGATGCCGGTCATCGCCGTCGCCCCGGAGGCGAACGCGCGCAGCAGAAGCAGCACACCGACCGCCTCGATCTCCCGGTGCGGCGCCGCTGTAGCGGGGTGAAAGCCATGGGAGCCCGCCTTGACCAAGCCAGCGATTACGACCAGTGCGATCGCGGCCACGAACAGATAGGTGGGAGCGGCGAACGCGGCGCCGGCGTCGCGCGCGCCACGCAGGTTGCCGGCCACCAGCAGCACGATCACGACCAAGCCGATCGCCACCCTCGCCGAGCCGAGCGAGGGTATTGCCGAGGTGACGGCTTCCACCCCGGAGGCAACCGACACCGCGACCGTGAGGATGTAGTCGACGATCAATCCGGCGCCCGCGAGCAGGCCCCACTGGCGCCCGAGGCTGTCGCTCGCGACGATGTAGGAACCCCCGCCGTGCGGGTAGGCGCGGATCACCTGGCGGTAGCCGAGGCCGACTGACAGCATCAGCACCGCGAGGGCCGCGCCGATCGGCAGCGAGAGCTTCAGCTCGCCCGAGCCGGCGAGCACGAGGATCGCCATCATCGCTTCCGGCCCGTAGGCGACGGAGGACAGCGCGTCGGGTGAGAGCACGGCGAGGGCAAGCAGGCGCCCCATGCGCTCCTGTGCGATCGCCGTGCTGCGCAACGCTGGACCGATCAGCACCCGCCGCACTGCGTAGGCAACGCGGCCCGACCGTGAGTCGCCTTCGCCCGCCTCGGCTGTCGCTTCGAGCTCGTCGTCGTCTGCCCCAAGCCGCACGCTGCGGATATGCACGAAGCGTCCCGTGCGCGACTGCTGCGGATCGGCAAACTCGAGGCGACGATCGACCGGCAGCGCGCGCTCCCAGACCTGGCGCGCAGGCATGCACCCCGCCCAGCCACGACCCACCTCACCCAGCGCGGCAAACGCACGCTCGTCGAGCTCGGGCAGCTGTGCGCTAGCCGTGACCGTCGCGTCCGGCCGGTCCTCCCCCGGGCCGTCGCTTGACCCACCATGCAACCGGTCGCGGTCGGTCGTGCTGTCGGAAGGTGGGCTTGGCAAGGGCTAGCTGACGAGTCCGAAAGTTACGAGCCGCGCGCATCGTCGACGCTGTCTTGGGGAAGATCGTACTGGTGCTCGCAACGTCAATGGTTCGAGGATCCCGGCCGGGATCGTTGCTTCAGCGTAGCCACCGTCGCCTGACCATGGCTGAGGAGCTACCCTTGTCGCATGTGCGTTGGATGTGCGATGGCAGCTGCCTCCGCGGCCTCAGGCTTGCGGACGTGGATGCAGACGCATAACCTGGGCTGGCTGACACCCAAACGGATTCGTGCACTCACGATCGGCGCCATGTGTGCCGCCGGGCTCGTGTCGACGATCGGCGTCAGCGGGGCGACGCCGCCGGCGTCCCATGAGGTCTCATCAGCGCAGCACGTAACCCACACAGCGACTCGTTAGCACCTCTGTCGGTCCCTCCGCATCGCCGTGCTTGTGGCAAAGACGAGAGCTTGGTTTGCGATCGAGCTGCGCGCCTACCCGCCGGCTACGGCCGGCAGGATCGTTAGCTCGGCGCCATCCTCAACGGGTGTATCCAGGCCGTCGAGGAAACGGATGTCCTCACCGCTCAGGTACACGTTCACGAAGCGCCTGAGCGAACCGCTCTCATCGGCCAGACGCTCGCTGAGACCGTCATAGCGCTCATACAGGCTGTCCAGGACCTCGCGTACGGTAGCGCCCTCGAGCTGTGCTTCGCTCTCCCCGCCGGCGGCGGCGCGAAGCTGGGTGGGGATCTTTACTGTCACGCCCATCGTCGGCTTAGCGCCCGGCGCCCGCGAACGCGGCGGGTGCACCTGTCGCATCGACCGGGCTCTGCTCCACCAGCGTCTCGAACTGCTCGACCGAGGGGTCGATCTCGTGCGTGTGAAACGCGCCGCGCACCGCGTCGAGGGTCTTCAGACCCTCGCCCGTGATCACGAGCACGACGCGCTCGTCGGGGTCGATGTCGCCACGTGCCGCGAGCTTTGCGAGCACGGCGGTCGTGACGCCACCGGCTGTCTCGGTGAAGACGCCTGTGGTCTGTGCCAGCAGAGCAATGCCCTCGCGGATCTCTTGGTCTGAGACGGAGTCGATTGAGCCGCCGCTTTTTCTTGCGACCTCGAGCGCATACGGGCCGTCCGCGGGGTTGCCGATCGCAAGCGACTTGGCGATTGTGTCAGGCTTCACGGGCTTGCAAATGTCGTGATCGTTGGCGAATGCTGTGGCAATCGGTGAGCAGCCGTCGGCTTGGGCGCCGTTCATCTTGGGCAGATCGCCGTCAACGAGCCCGAGCTCGCGCCACTCCTCAAAGCCCTTGGCGATCTTCGTGAACAGCGACCCCGATGCTTTGGGCGCGACGACGCGGTCGGGCAGCTCGAAACCGAGTTGCTCAGCAATCTCATACGCGAGCGTCTTCGATCCCTCGGCGTAGTAGGGGCGCAGGTTGACGTTTACGAAGGCCCAGTCGCGCTCGGCCGACAGCTCGGTGCAGAGCCGGTTGACATCGTCGTAGTTGCCCTTTACGGCGACCAGTTTCGTCCCGTAGATGCCGGTCGCGAGGATCTTCTGCTCCTCCAGGTCGGCGGGGATGAACACGTAGGACTCAAGACCCAGTGCCGCACCGTGGGCTGCCACCGAGTTGGCGAGATTGCCCGTCGAGGCGCACGCGATCGTCTTGAACCCGAGCTCACGCGCACGCGTCACCGCGACCGACACGACACGGTCCTTGAAGGAGTGGGTTGGGTTGGCGGCGTCGTTCTTGACCCACACCTCGCGTAGTCCCAGCCGCTCTGCCAAGCGGTCGGCCTTGATCAGCGGCGTGCACCCGGCCGGCAGGCCGGTACGCGAAGCCAGACGGCCTGACGGTCCCGGAGGGCCATCGACCACGGGCAGGAAGTCGGCGTAGCGCCAGATGTTCTGCGGTCCAGCCTGGATGCGCCGGCGTAGCTGGTCAATGTCGCCGCCGAGGCGGCTGTGGTCGTAGGCGACCTCCAGCGGCCCGAAGCAGCGCTCGCAGACATACAGCGCCTCCAGCGGATACTCGGTACGGCACTCTCTGCATCTAAGGTGTGTGACAGCCACAGGGGGCTCCTTCCATCAATTCGTCTTTGCCGGTGAACCGTGTGGCAAAGACTGGAAGCCCGCCACACATCTCTCTGGAATTGGCACCTGCCGCTCTTACACGGTGGTTGTCGGGGGTTCACTGGGCCAGGTCCCTCCACCCCTCTGGATGTGTTCAGCTATGCGCGGTGCATTATACGAGGCTCGGCGACAGAACACAAGACCCGCCGATCGGTCCTATCCCGGTGGGCTCTCGGGCGGTTCTAGAGCTCTTCGCGGGCGCCGGTAACGCTCGCGTGCCCGTGGTGTAGGCATTGCCGTGAGCGCCGGTGCAAGCACCCAGGATCGATCGCCTTCGGAGGCGCGCGATGTCTTCGAGCCGCTCGGCCCCGCAAGCAAGAAGCGGATGCTGATCATCGTCAATCCCTACGCCACGACCGTCTCAGACCGTCTGCGCCATCTGGTCGTGTACGCGCTCCAGGGTCGCTACGAGGTCGACGCGGTGGACACCGAGGCGCGCGGTCACGCGATCGAGCTGTGCCGCGAGGCGGCACACGAGGGCTATGACGTTGTGGTGGCGTTCGGTGGGGACGGAACCGTCAACGAAGCGGCCAACGGCCTGCGCGGATCGCACACTCCGCTCACCTGTCTGCCTGGGGGCTCGGCAAACGTGTACGGCAAGATCCTCGGCATCCCCGGCGAGCTCGTCGACGCGACCGAGCACCTGCTCGCGATGGCCGACGACTGGCGTCCGCGCAAGGTTGATCTCGGTGTGGTCAACGGTCGCTGCTTTACGTTCGCCTCCGGACTCGGCCTGGACGCGAGCGTGGTCCAGCGCGTGGACGCCAATCCGCACCTGAAGGCGCGCCTGGGTGCCTACTACTTCACGTGGGCGGCCGTCAGTACGTTCACGCGCCGCTACATTCTCAAACCGCCGAACCTCGCGGTCGAGATCGAGGGGGAACAGGCCACCGGCGTCACAGCGATCGTCCAGAACGGCTCGCCGTTCACCTACTTCAACGATCGTCCGATCGAAGTCGCCGAGGGCTCCGAGCTCGACTCCGGCACGTTGCAGACGTGCGTGCTGCGGCGCGCGCGACCGTCGGACATGCCTTCGATCGCCTACCGCGCGTTCTCCAAGCGCGCGCGGGTGGTCAACCACCGTCACGTCACGGCTCTGGCCGACACCGACGAGCTGACCGTTCGCTCCAGTGACGAGAAACCGCTACCGCTGCAGGTCGATGGCGATTATTTGGGCGATGTGATGGAGGCGCGCTACTCCGTGCTTGCGGGCGCCCTGAACGTCGTCTCCTAGCTGCCGCTCGCCACGCACGTCCGCAGTCTGCTCTTAGCCTGTTCCGCCGGGCGTCACCCGGTAGGCGTCGAACACCGACTCGGTGTTGCGCAGGCGTGAGATTGCGCCCTTCAGGCTCTGGGTGTCGGCGAGCTCGACCACGAAGCGGTTCTTGACCATCGGGGGGCTCGAAAGGCAACGCGCTTCGAGGATATTGGCGCCGGACTCCGAGAACGCACGCGAGAGGTCCTCGAGCAGGCGGTGGCGATCCCACGCATCGATGTGGATTTCGACGACAAACGAGGTCTCCTGGTCGCCCTCCCAACCCACATCGGTGAAGCGTTCGGGGTTGCGCTGCAAGAGCCTGGCATTGGGGCAGTCCTTGCGGTGGATCGTGATCCCGCGACCTAGCGATATGTAGCCGACGATCGGATCTCCCGGAACGGGGCGACAACACTTTGCCAGGCGCAACATCACATCCTCCACGCCGTCCACGACGATCCCATACTGACTCGAGGAGCTTGTCGCTCGCTCGCGCGGGCGGCCGACCTTCAAGAGGTCCGTGGCGCTCGCCTGTCCGTCCGCGGCCTCCCCCTGCTTCAGGCGCTGCAGGACTTTGTTGACCACAACCTTCGGCGAGATCTTCGAAGCGCCAAGGGCGATATAGAAGTCATCGGCCTTGCGATAGCCCATCTCGCGAATCACATCCGCCAGCAGTGCCGAGCCAGTGATCTTCTGTGCCGGCAGGCCCTGCTTCTTGAGGTGCTCCTGCAGCAACTCGCGTCCGGTGTGCTCGGTGTCCTCACGCGACTCCGCCTTGAACCACTGCTTGATCTTGTTGCGCGCGCGTGTCGTCTTGACCATCGCCAGCCAGTCACGCGAGGGCCCGCGCTCGCGCTTGGCCGTGAGGATCTCAACGATGTCACCGGAGCGCAGCTCGTAGTGCAGCGGCACGATCTTGCCGTTCACGCGTGCTCCCACGCAGCGGTGTCCGATCTCGGTGTGCACCTCATAGGCAAAGTCAAGCGGTGTGGCACCAGCTGCTAGGGACTTGACCTCTCCCTTGGGTGTAAATACATACACCTCGTCCTCAAACAGGTCGATCCGCAGGCTCTCCATGAATTCCTGTGGATCGGACATCTCCTTCTGCCAGTCGAGCATCGAACGCAACCACTTCAGCTTTGCGTCCTCATCTGGCCCGCCGGAGCCGTTCCTGCTGGGCGGATGCTGCTTGTACATCCAGTGGGCCGCCACGCCGTACTCGGCCATCTCGTGCATCTCCTGCGTGCGGATCTGGATCTCCAAGGGTCGTCCCTCGGGCCCGATGATGGTCGTGTGCAGCGACTGGTACATGTTGAACTTCGGCATTGCGATGAAGTCCTTGAAGCGTCCGGGCAGCGGCTTCCACAGCGAATGGATCACACCAACCGCGCCATAGCAGTCCTTCACCGACTCGACGATCACGCGCATCGCCGTGAGGTCGTAGATCTCGTTGAACTCGCGCCCCTTCTTGGTCATCTTCGAATAGATCGAATAGAAGTGCTTCGCACGTCCGGCGATCTGCGCCGATATCCCAAGCGTTTGCAGTTCGCTTGCCAGGTAGTCGCCCGCCTCGGCCACATAGCGCTCGCGATCATCGCGCTGCTGGGAGACCAGCTCCTTGATCTCGCGGTACTTGCGCGGATGAAGTGTCGCGAACGCGAGATCCTCCAGCTCCCACTTGATCGCGTGAATGCCGAGCCTGTGCGCGATCGGGGCGTAGATCTCAAGCGTCTCGCGCGCCTTGTCAAGCTGCTTCTGCTTTGGCATCGCATCGATCGTGCGCATGTTGTGTAGTCGGTCGGCGAGCTTGATCAGGATCACGCGTGCGTCGCTGGCCATCGCCACCATCATCTTGCGGTAGTTCTCGGCCTGCGCCTCGTCGCGCGATTGGAAGGTGATACCGGTCAACTTGGTAACGCCGTCCACGATCCCCGAGATCTCCTCGCCGAAGCGCTCGCGCACCTCCTCGATCGACGCGGAGGTGTCCTCGACAGTGTCGTGCAGCAGCGCCGCGCACAGCGTCTCGGTGTCAAGGCGCATGCCGGCGCAGATCCGCGCCACGCCAACGGGGTGCACGATGAAGTCCTCGCCGGACTTGCGGCGCTGGTCGGCGTGATGCTCGCAAGCGAACACGAACGCGTCTTCGACGCGCTTACGGTCGATCTCCACGGCCACGTCGGCGGCGTGCTCGGAGACGATCGCAAACAGGTCGTCCAGCAGCCGCCGCTCGAGCTCGCTCAGCTCTGCGCGCCGCGCGCGCGGCGCACTCACCGATATGGGTGGTGCGTCAACCTGCGTACGCTTGGTCTCAGCCATGCCTAAATCGTAGCCTCCCGTGTCGATGTTCAGGGGCTCCAGCGACCAGTGGCGCGAAAATCTCAGAACAGGACGAGCTCACCGGCCGGTTGGGCGCTGTCGGCAGACACGACATCGGGCGTGCGAGGCCCAGATGCGATGATCACCTGCGACCGTGCGGGCTGAGCGTGGCGCAGCACCAGTCGCGGCTCGCTGACACCCCTCCACTCGTTCACCTCGAGCACGAATGTCGCGTCGATCAGCTCGCCGTCGGCCACGTCGAGCTTGCCGTCGTTGCCAAACGCCACTGCGCGAGCGAGCGCACCCCCAGATTCGACCGTGAAGCGAGCGTGTTTGCCTTCCCCCATCGTGCGCACGTCGCTCAGCACCGCGTCTGAGACCATCAGCGAGACGACCGGGTTGCCCCGTCCGAACGGCGCGAGCTCGGCAAGTTCCTCGGCGAGCTCCATGCCCAGCTCGGGTCCCTCGACGACTGCATCCACGCGCTCGCGCGGGACCAGCTCTTGCGCGGAGAGCACGCTTGCGGCATGCGCGTTGAGCGCCGCCGCGAAGGCTGCAACGCGCTCGCGCCCGAGCTCAACTCCCGCAGCGGCGCTGTGGCCGCCGTAGCGCATCAGTTGCTCCGAGCACGCCGTCAGCCCCGCGAGCAGGTCATATCCCTCGATCGAGCGGCCCGAGCCGCGAGCGCTATCGCCATCGAGTGAGAGCAGCACCACCGGGCGGCGATAGCGCTCGACCAAGCGTGAAGCGACGATCCCGATCACTCCGGGATGCCAACCCTCTCCGGCGAGCACGAACGCCGAGCGTCGATCGCTGTCCACTGCCTGCTCGATCTGTGCTTCTGCCTGGAAGCGGATCGTCTGCTCGGTGTGCCTACGTTCGCTGTTGGCACGATCGAGCTCCTCCGCCACCTGCGTGGCCCTGATCGGATCGGTCGTGAGAATCAGCTCGAGCGCGGCGTCGGCCCGATACAGGCGCCCGGCGGCGTTGATGCGGGGAGCCAGCCCAAACCCTACAGCCCGCTCGTTTACCTTCCTCGGGTCCACTCGCGCGACCGCCATCAACGCCCGCAAACCGGGCTTGGTGGTGTTGGCCAGCACGCGCAGACCACGGCGCGCGAGGCTGCGATTCTCGCCCACCAGTGCCACCACGTCCGCGATCGTGGCGAGCGCGACGAGATCGAGGTCCTCATCGATCTCAAACCGATCCTCTCCGGCGGCATCGAGCGTCGCCTGGGCGAGCTTGTGGGCGACCCCCGCCGCGCACAGCTCGGCACAGGGATACCCGCACAGGCCTGGATGCACGATCGGGGCGTCCGGCAGCACGCCGTCGGCCCGCGGCAGATGATGGTCGCTGACGATCACATCGATCCCCAGCGAGCGTGCCAGCGCCACCTCCTCGACCGCCGTGATCCCGCAGTCGACGGTGATCAAGAGCTGCGTGCCTTGCTCGCGGTCCTCGCCGTGCCGGCTGGCAAGTCGTCGAACGGTCGCCGAGCTCAGGCCGTAACCATCGGTCGCCCTGTCGGGCAAATACCAATCGACCTGCGCGTGGAGCTTGCGCAGCGTGCGCACGAGTATCGCGGTCGCACACACCCCGTCGACGTCGTAGTCGCCGTAGATCGTGATCGGATTGCCGGCGCGCACATGCCCGAGGACCGCCTCGGCTGCATCGCGCAGGCCCGCAAACTCGTTCAACTCATGACGCTCGTCGGCCGCCAGGAACGCACGCGCTCGCTGCGGCTCTGCATAGCCACGACGAACCAGCACCTGCGCGAGCGCGTCGCTCGCCTTCAAGTGCTCACGCAGACGAGCGACATCCTGCTCACTGCAATCGGGAATGTCGAAGCGGACCATCGTGCGCCCACACTACGGGGAGCACTAGACGGAAGTCTTGAAAGTGCGGCAGCTCAGGCGCTGCGCCCGGCGGCGGGTGCGCTGCTGCGCCGGACTCCCTCGAAGTAGACCGCCGCGATGCCGATCACGGCGCCGGGCGCCGCATAGAGAACGACGGCGATGTCGGTCGTTTTCAGACCGGGCACATGAAAAGAGGAGGTCTTCAGGCCGTAGATCAAAAGCCCCGTGAAGATCGCACCGACGAGCGAGCCGATGAACGCGCCGACGATGCCACCCCAGAAATGGTCGGGCAGCCAGATCGTGAAATGCCAGATCGAAAGACCAACCATTACCCAGCCGAGCATTCCCATCAGCGAGGCCTCCTATGAGTGCGGTCGATATTTGCGAACAGGCCCATCAACGAGACCTTCCGTGTCTTCTGTTGCGCGACCGGCGCGACTTCTCGCGCTGTGGCGCGCTGTCCTTCATCACAAGGTCCTCGGGCGTCAGGTCGGCCGCCGGATCGCGCTTTGGCGTCTGCTCGTCCTGCTCGCTTGGCTCATCCGGCTGATTGACCTGCGGCTTGCTCGCACGCCCACGCCGGCGCAAGCCAACGCCAGTACGAGCACTTGCGGCACTCCCGGCGCCTTGCTGCTCGGTCAACTCAGGCTCAATATCGCGCACCAGCTCGTCGAACTCCTGCTTTGAAACCTCCTCACCGGCAACGGTGTTGCCGCCGGTGAAGCTCGCGCCGCCGGGGGTGCGGCGCACGCCGAGTAGCGGCTCGCGCTTGCCCTTCTCCGCGGGCTCCACGTCGATCGGTCCCTCGGTGGAGGTCGCATACGCCGGCACGTAGCCAAAGTCGCGCTCGATCCGCGCTCGGCGGTTGCGGTAGATGCCCTCGCGCTCCTTCCAGTGCGTGAGCACTGGCGAGGCGATGAAGATCGAGGAGTACGCGCCCGACGCGATCCCGACCATCATCGCGAACGCGAAGTCCTTCAACGTCGATCCCCCGAACAGCAGGATTGCCGTGACCGGCAGCAGCGTGCAGAAGCTCGTGGCCAGCGAACGTGTGAGAACCTCAGACATCGAGCGGTTGACGATCTGCGAGAACGCCGCGCGCGGCATTCGTGGCACGTTCTCACGGACGCGGTCGAACACGATGATCGTGTCGTACATCGAATAGCCAAGGATGGTCAGCAGAGCCGCCACCGTGGAGGTCGTGACTTCCCTTCCGGTGAGCGCATACACGCCGGCGGTGATCAGCAGGTCGTGCATCAGCGCGATCAGCACGGGCACGGCGTACTTCCACTCGAACCGCAGCGCAATGTATACCGAGATCACCAGCAGCGAGGCGATGATCGCGAGGATCGCGCTTTTGGCCACCGTCTTGCCGAACGTCGGTCCGATCGAGGTGCTCGAGAAGTTCTTGGTGCCCGGCGAGCGCGGCCCCGATCCGAACTTGGTGTCGAGATCGGACTGGATCCGCACGACCTTTTCGGGGCTCAGCTTCTTCAAAGAGATCTGGTAGCCCTGGCCGCCGATGCCCTTGTTCGAGTACTTCTGAACCTCGGCATCCGGATAGCCGGCAGCCGACATCGCCGACTGGACTTCGTTCTCGCTCACCGACTTGACGAAGCTGGTTTGGATGCGGGTGCCGGAGGTGAAATCGATGCCCAGGTTGATGCCCTTGGCGCCGATCGCAAGCGCGCCGATCATCAGGATGCAACCCGACAGCGAGAAGAACCAGCGCGAGGCGCCCATGAAATCGAAGGTCCATTTGCGCTTGCGCTTACTGGCGCCCAGCAGCGCCGGGTGGGAGACCGCGCGGGAGCGTCCCATCGTGCCGAGCGCCGCCTGCGTGGCGAGCACGGCCGTGAACAGTGTCAGCATCGTGCCGATCCCAAGCGTAAAGGCGAAACCCTGCACTTCAGCGGTCGCCAGTGCGAACAGGATGAACGCGGTCATGAACGTCACTACGTTGGCATCCACGATCGCCGCGAAGCCGCGCTTGTAGCCGGTGGCGATACCGGCGGCGATCGAGCGCCCGCCACGGATCTCCTCCTTGATGCGCTCGAAGATCACGATGTTCGCATCTGCCGCGATGCCGATCGTCAGGATCAGCCCTGCGATCCCGGGCAGCGTCATCGTGATCGGGATCAACTTGATCAGGGCGTAGAAGTAGATGCCGTAGATCACCAGTCCGCCAATCGCGATCGCCCCGAGCACGCGGTAGAAGGCGAGCAGAAACAGGCACACGACAGCGAGGCCGACGAGCCCAGCAATCAATCCCTGTTTGAGGGCGGTCTTGCCGAGCGTGGCCGACACCTGCGACTGGGAGATCAGTTCGAGCTTGATCGGCAGTGCGCCCGACTGGAGCTCGTCTGCCAGGTTCTGCGCCGAGGTGAGCGTGAAACCGCCTGATATCTCCGATCCGCTACTCGGGTCGATCCCTTCCGGGTACTGGGTGTAGTCGATCGACGGCGCCGTGATGATCTGGTTGTCCAGCACCACCGCGAAATGCTGCAAAGCGTCTTCCTTGCGCACACCAGGCAGTGCCGCCGCTTCGCCGCGCTGAGCAATTTCCTTGGTCACGCGCTGGAATGTTTTGCCTCCGCTCGAGCTGAATTCGAAGGTAACGTTCGGCTGGCCGCTATTGGGGTCGGTGCTCTGGGTCGGGTTCTTGATGTCGTTGCCTTCCAGCGCCGGGTCGTCGTTGAGCACGTACCAGCTTTCCGGCGAGGATTGAGTGATCTTGCCGCCGTTGCCTGTGATCGGCTGGGCCTGCGCAAGCACGGTGCCGGGGTTGACTCGCACCGCCTTGGTCTTCTTGGCGTGCGCAGGCGCGGGATAAAGCTCCGATTCGGTGTTATCGGGACCCCTCAGAACCTTTTTGGCGGCCGGTTCGAGCAGATACCACTGGCCATATAGGCATCCATCTACCTGCGCGGGGGTACAGCCCTTCTCGTAAGTTGTGTCGTTTTTGCGAAGAATCGCCTTGCGCTTGAGCGCGCGCTGCACCGCTTCGTACTCCGGCAGTCCGCTCGCGTATGTGGCGGGACTCGGGCCGCCCGTGACCTTGGGTTCGGTCGGCGCCGGTTCGCCGTTGGGGCCGATCACGTTGGGCTCCCAGTCATAGAAGAACAGCTGCGCAGTCTTGCCGACCTGTTCCTGGGCGCGCTGGGCGTTGTTGACGTCCGGCAGCGACACGTCGATTTCCTTTTCGCCGGTGCGCTGGATTTCGGGCTGCGCCACACCGAGCTGATCCACGCGCTTGCGCATGATCGCAATGGCACGGTTCAGCGATTCGGGGTCGACCTTCGCAGCCGCTGTCGCCTGGCCCTCATAGATCAGCTGCACGCCGCCCTTCAGGTCAAGGCCAAGCCGCGTGGGCTTGCTCACGATCACGGCAAGTGAGGCAAGCACGAGGCCTGCGACAATCAGCAGGATAAGTCCGTTTCGGCGGCGATTGCCCATGGCTGCAGGCTACCTATCGGGGGTTAGCACGAGCAGCAACCCGCCCTCGTCGGTGTCATAGGCTGGGAACATGTCCGCCTTCGCGGTGGCTTCCACGTCGCGTTCGCCGCTCACTCGCACCGGCACGTCGAGCGCGCGCACGCCCCACTCAAGCACCGTTTCCACGGGATCGTCGCCATTTGAGAACGTGAGCCCCAGCACCTGCTCGACGCGCTGGCCGATCACCCCCTCCTCCTCAATGCCCGTGAACGCGAACGAGTTGCGCCCGCAGCCGATCACACGGCCCTCCCCGTCGCACACGAAGAACGCGGCGTCGGGAGCCGGGTAGTAGTCGTCGAGCAGCTCGAACAGGAACGCAAAGCCGCACTTGGCGCAGCCCTTGCGCTGACGCGTGAAGCCGATATTGCGGTCGACCTCGCTCGTGCGGTGTCCGCAGTTTGGGCAGATGAATGGATGAGCCATAGCTCTTCACAGAGTAGGGGAGCCGGGCGGCCGACGTGCGACTGGGCCGGGTGCTGAGCTTGCTCCCTCTAGAACAGTGCGCTCGATGAGGGCTCCGGCGCCGGCGGATCGATGTCGAGATGCTCAAACGCGGCGACTGTGGCGACCCTGCCGCGCGGCGTGCGCTTGATCAGACCCTGCTGTAGCAAAAACGGCTCATACACGTCCTCGATCGTGTCCTGCTCCTCCTCCACCGCAACGGCAAGCGTCGACAGACCGACCGGTCCCCCGTCGAACTTGACGCAGATAGCCCTGAGTATCTCGCGGTCGAGCCGATCGAGCCCACGCTCGTCGACCTCCAGCAGCTCGAGCGCGCCCTGGGCAGCGCCAGCGCTGACGATCCCGTCCAGACGCACCTCTGCGTAGTCGCGCACACGCTTGAGCAGGCGGTTGGCCACGCGCGGCGTGCCACGGCTGCGCGCCGCGATCGCGCGCGCGCCGTGCTCGTCGATCTCGATCTGCAGGATCGCCGCCGAGCGCGTGACGATCTCCACGAGATCCTCGGTGTTGTAATGCTCCAAGCGCGCGTGTATTCCGAAGCGGTCGCGCAGCGGGGTCGTCAGCAACCCGGTGCGCGTGGTGGCGCCGATCAGCGTGAACTGCGGCAGCTCGAGCGTCACGATGCGAGCCCCGGCACCCTGTCCGACTGTGATCGGTAGACGACGGTCCTCCATTGCGGGATAGAACGTCTCCTCGAGCGTGCGCGGCAGGCGATGTATCTCATCGACGAAAAACACACTGCCGGGCTCGAGCGCAGTTAGAAACGATGCGATGTCACCCTTGCGCTCGAGCGCCGGTCCGGCCGTCTGCACGAACGGCACGTCGAGCTCGGTTGCCACGATTTGCGCGAGCGAGGTCTTGCCGAGTCCGGGAGGCCCGGCGAGCAGGAGATGGTCAAGTGCCTCTTTGCGGGCGCCGGCTGCCTCGATCGCGACCGCGAGCTGCTCGCGCAGCGTCGACTGGCCTACGAACTCGTTGAGGCTGCGCGGACGCAGCGAGCGGTCGAGCTCGTCCTCGGGCGTCAGATACGGGGTCTGGATACGGGTTGTTTCGGTCATGCTCACGCGCCCCTGGCTGTGCGCAGTGCACCTGCGATCAGCTCCTCGGCGCTCTCGCCGTCGGCATCGCGCAACAGCTGCTCGGCTTCGGCGGGTGTGTAGCCGAGTGCGAGCAGCCCATCGTGGGCCAGTGACTTCGGCCCCTCACCGCGATGGGCCACGATCGGACCGTCGGGATGGCAGTCGATGTCGACCTTCTCGCGCAACTCGACGATGATCCGCTCGGCGGTGCGCTTGCCGATACCCGGCACGGACTGAAAGCGCGCGGAATCACCGCCGGCGATCGCGGCGACCAGCTCGCGTGCGGGGCCACTCGAAAGTACCGCCACCGCGACCTTCGGCCCAACGGCCTGCACCGATATCAGCAGCAGAAACAGGTCACGCTCCTGCTCGGAGTGAAAACCGTGCAGCAGAAGCGCATCGTCGCGTACGACCAGATGGGTGTGCAGCGTGGTCTCGCCGCCGACGGCGGGAACATGGCGCAGGGTCTCTGCCGACACCGCGGCGCGATAGCCGACCCCGCCGCACAGGACCACGACGTGATCGGCGCGACGGATCGCGATCTCGCCGCGTAGCAGAGAGATCATCGCGCCAGCGCCCCATCGGCGGCAGTCACGGCGCGCGCGAGCGAGTTGCCGAGCGGAGCGCAATTGATGTGGCAGATGGCCACCGCCAGTGCGTCTGAGGCGTGATCGCTCGCAGGTATGTGCGGCAGTGCGAGCAGCGTCTGCACCATTCGCGCTACCTGATCCTTTGGGGCTCGCCCGTGCCCACACACTGCGGACTTGACCTTCTGGGGCGTGTAGCTGACGCACGGCAGGCCCCGTTGTCCGGCGGCGAGCATGACTGCCCCGCGCGCATGGCCAACAGCGAAAGCGGTACGCACGTTCTGGCCGAAGTAGAGCTCCTCGAGCGCCACCGCATCGGGCTCATGCTGCTCCAGCAGTGCCTCGATCGCGGCGTGGATGTCGGCCAGGCGCCGCTCGTGGGGTATCCCGGCGCGCGTCTCGATCACACCGCCGTCAAGCGCGACGAGACGCCCACCCTCGCGTGTCACGACGCCGTAGCCCGTGTTGGCGAGCCCTGGATCTATGCCGAGCACCATCATCAACTGATGATTCTGCGCGGCGTCCCGGACGCCTGCCCGCGAAGAGGTCAATCCCACGCACACCAGGGAGCATCGCCCGATGCCCACAGGTCGTTGAGCGCCACGGCATCCTTGTAGGTGTCCATGCACTCCCAGAATCCCTCGTGGCGATGCGCACCCAGCTCGCTGTCGTTCGCGAGGCTCTCCAGCGGCTCGCGCTCGAGCACGCTGTCTGGCTGCAGGTAGTCCAGTACACCGCTCTCGAAGCAGAAGAAGCCACCGTTGATCCAGTGCTCGGAGCGTGGCTTCTCGCGAAATCCGAGCACGCGACCGTCGTGGTCGTCGAGCTCGGTGACACCGAACTGCAGCTCTGGTCTTACGACGGTCATCGTCGCAAGGCGTCCGTGCGCGGCGTGGAAGTCGAGCAGCTGCGCAAGATCGACACTTGCCACTCCGTCGGCGTAGGTCGCGCAGAAGCGATCGTTGGCCAATCGGTCGGAGAGCAGCTTTATGCGTCCGCCGGTCGGCGTATCAAGGCCCGTGTCGACGCACTCCACGCGCACGCCCTCAGGCCAGGGGGTGTCGTTGGCAAAGCGTTGTATCAGCTCGCCCTTGTAGCCGGTGGCAAGCAGAAAGCGCTCGAAACCTTGCACGGCATAGAGCTTGATCACGTGCCACACGATCGGTAATCCCCCGATCTCGACGAGTGGCTTGGGGATCTCCTGTGTGTGCTCGCGCAGCCGTGTACCACGACCGCCGCAAAGGATGACCACCGGTGGCCGTCTGCTGTTGGGCGTCATGCGGGCGCCATTATGCCCGCGTCGGGACGAGCACGAGCGCCAGGTGCCCAGAGCCTCAGCCGGCGACCCGCTCGAGCACGTCGGCGGGCACGTCAAAATTCGCGTAGACGGCATCGACGTCGTCGAGTTCTTCCAGCACGTCAATCAGCTTCATCAAGCTCTTTGCATGGTTCTCGTCGATCGGGACCTGACTCGATGGGACGTAGGCGAGCTCGGCGTTGTCGATCTCGATGCCGGCCCGCTCGAGCGCGTCTCGCACGGCCGCGAAGTCGCCGAGCTGCGTGACGATCTCCACAACGTCATCATCGACGGAGATGTCATCGGCGCCGGCCTCCACGGCAACCATCAGGTCGTCTTCGGAGTAGCGCGCCGCGTCGAGCGAGATCGTGCCCCTCTTCTCGAACAGATAGGCCACCGAGCCGGGCTCGCCCAGGCTGCCGCCGTACTTTGAGAATCCATGGCGCACGTCCGCACCGGTGCGGTTGCGATTGTCGGTCAGGGCCTCGACCAACACTGCGACCCCGCCGGGCCCGTAGCCCTCGTACAACACGGTCTCGATCGCGTCCGCCTCGCCCCCCTCCCCCGTTCCTTTGGCGATCGCGCGCTCGATGTTGTCCTTTGGCATCGAGGCGGCCTTGGCCTTGGCAATCGCGAGCGCGAGCGGCGCGTTGCCGACGGGATCGCCACCACCGTCGCGCGCGGCCACGGTGACTGCCCGCGCGAGCTTGGTGAACTGCTGTCCGCGACGAGAATCGACGATCGCCTTCTTGTGCTTGATCGAAGCCCACTTCGAATGTCCTGACATGGCGGGAAAGGATACTTCGGCTCGGAGCGCAGGTGGATCGCGCGGGCGGCCGAAGCGAACCGGCCTGCAATCGAACCGGGGGCGTCTTCGCAGAGTAACGCTCTAGGATGGGCGGCCGCATGGCGATCGATCCCGGCATCTTTAAGGCGTATGACATCCGCGGCCTCTACGGCGAGCAGATCGACGGCGAGACGGCGTTTGCAATCGGGCGCGCGTTTGCACGGGTGCTCTCCACACTCTCGGGCCGGCCGACGACCGAGCTACACGTGGGGCTCGGCCGCGACATGCGCCTGACCGCTCCCGAGCTTGCGCAGCGCTATCGCGAGGGACTGCTCACCGAGGGAGCCGACGTGCTCGACGCCGGGCAGGTCGGTACCGAGATGCTGTATTTCCTGGTCGGCTCACGCGAGCTCGATGGTGGGCTGATGTGCACCGCCTCGCATAACCCCAAGGCATACACGGGCGCAAAGCTCGTGCGCGATGGGGCGATCGCGCTGTCCGGGGATGAGGGCATCCAGGACATCCGGCAGACGATCGAGCAGGGGTTGGACACTCCAGGCGGCGCACAACCCCCACCCCCACGCGGCTCCCTGCAAGAGGTTGATGTCTACGAGGAGTTCCAGGCGGTGGCGCTTCAGATGATCGACCAGGATGCGGTACGACCGCTGAAGGTCGTGGTGGACGGCGGCAACGGGATGGCCGGCCCGATGGTGGGGCCGCTGCTGAAGCAGCTGGGGCTCGATCTGATCGAGACCTACTGGACTCCTGATGGAAACTTCCCCGACCACGAGCCCAACCCGCTGCTGCCCGAGAACCGCACGTTCATCATCGAGAAGGTCATCGAGACCGGCGCCGATCTGGGGATCGCGTGGGATGGGGACGCGGACCGCTGCTTCTTCATCGACGACACCGGCGCGTTCGTCGACGGGGACTTCCTCACGGCGCTGCTGGCCGAATCGCTGCTGCGCAAGAATCGAGACCCCACCCACCCCTCGGCGATCCTGTATGACGTGCGAGCGAGCTGGGCGGTGCCCGACACGGTCAGGCGCGCGGGCGGAGTGCCCTACATCAATCGTGTGGGCCACGCGTTCTTCAAGACACGGATGCGCAAGGAGGGCTCGCTGTTCGGCGGCGAGGTCTCAGGGCACTACTACTTCCGCGACTTCTACTGCGCGGACTCGGGCACGATCCCGGCGCTGTTGATCCTCGAGCAGCTCTCGCTCACCGGAAAGCGACTGTCGGAGCTGCTGGAGCCCTACCGAGAGCGCTATTTCATCTCCGGTGAGATCAACAGCGAGGTGGCAGACCAGCAGGCAAAGATGCGCGAGATCGCCAAGCGCTATTCAGACGCGAAGCAGAGCCAGCTCGACGGGGTGTCGATCGACTACGAGGACTGGCATTTCAACGTGCGGCCGTCCAACACCGAGCCGTTGCTGCGGCTGTGCTTGGAGTCGTTGCGTTCATATGAGCACATGCAGAGTGCTCGCGACGAGGTGCTCGAGCTGATCCGCTCGTGAGCGTGCGCGTCTGTTTGCGCGCGGCGAAGCGAGCGCAACCCCCGCGAACCGCGATGAGATCTTGAGCGACGCCGAGCATGCGCTTGCAAGCGCGGCGCAGCGCGGAGTGCACTGTCTTGCAGTGCCCACGCCGTTTGCGGTGGGTCGTGTCAACTGCTACCTGATCGAGGACGATCCGCTGACGCTGCTGGACGCGGGACCGAACTCGGCCACCTCGCTGACCACACTCGAAGCGTCGCTCGCGGCGCACTCCCGTCGCGTCGAGGACCTGCAGCGGATCGTCGTGACCCACCAGCACATCGACCACATCGGCCTCCTCGAGATCCTCGCCAAGCGCTCGGGCGCCGAGGTGTGCACGCTTGACAGGCTGGCGCCGTGGCTTGCCGACTACAAGCATCAGATGGAGGAGAACGACAGTTTCTCCGCGGAGATCATGCTGCGCAACGGGATCCCGCAGGACGTCGTGTATGCACTGCGCGCGGTGTCGGCGAGCTTCCGCGCGTGGGGCGCCGCGGCCCACGTGACACGCCCGCTCGCCGAGGGCGAGCTGCTGCAATTTGCCTCGCGCAGCTGGCGCGTCCTGTATCGCCCGGGCCATTCCCCGTCTGACACGGTGTTCTTCGATGAAGCCTCGGGTGAGCTGTTCGGCGGTGATCATCTACTCAAGCACATCTCCTCAAATCCTCTTTTGTCGAAGCCTCTGGAGCCTCTATCCCCCGCCGGGGACAGAGGGAATGGGATGAAGCGAGTTGCGCCGCTGGAGTCACCGTCGGCTGGTGAGGACAGCGGGAAGAAGGAGCGAGCGAGGACACCTGTCGATGGAGATTTCGAGCAGCGTCCGCGCGCCCTGATGAGCTACCTGGACTCCTTGGCCCAGACGCGTGAGATGGAGCTGCGCGTCGTATTCGGCGGCCACGGCGAGCCGGTGGAAGATCATCGCGCGTTGATCGAGGAGCGCTTTCGGATGCACGAGCGTCGCGCGGACAAGCTGCACGGCCTGATCGTCAAGCGTCCGAGTAACGCGTATGAGCTGGCTCAGGAGATGTGGGGCAACGTGGCCGTCACACAAGCGTTCCTGACGCTCTCGGAGGTACTCGGCCATGTGGATCTGCTGATCGACGAAGGCCGTGTGACAGAGTGCGAAGCGAACGGCGTGATCTACTTCGAAGCCTCTTGAAACAGTAGAGTACAATAAACTCCATGACTCCTAGCGAGGAGGGAGGGTCATGGAGAGCATCACCTCGAATCCACACCTGAACGTGTTCGAGCCATACCGCGAGCTCTCGCGTGGTCACGAGGACCAGCTCACGCGTGCCGCGATGATCGTGCTGCGACTCGTGCCGCTCGCACGCGAGGCTCTGCTGGCGGCGATCGGCGAGCCGTCGCAAAGCCGGCTTCCCGACTGCATCGTGGACATGCAGGCCACCAACATTGTCGACCCCTCCGAGGAAAATCTGGCTGCCGGTGAGGTCCAGCGAGGACGGCTTGTGAGCGTCTTCCTAACGCCTGACACCGAGCCGTTTGACCTGGCTGAGGAGATCACCGACACCGATGAGAACCAGCGCTTCGACGGGGTGCTGCGCTTTGACCCGGACCTGGTGGTGGTATTGGAGAGCAAGGTGTGTCGCCGCTGGGCGCGACGCAACGGACACCGGGTCGCCGAGCTGAACCTCGGCGGCACGCGCTTTGCCGAGCGGCGCACGAGTGTGCTGCGCTGGCACGACCTGCTGGAGTCGTGGTGGCGACTGGTCGAGCTCGGCGTACTTGGGCCGGCCGAGCAGGCGATCGTGAAGGACGTGCTCTCCTATGCCCACCAGGACTTCGGTCAGCTGCTGCCGTTCGGGACCCTGCGCCGTGTCGGCAGCGATCCTGTCAGGCGCAAGTGGCGGCTGCGCTCACTGTTGCGCGAAGCCACCGGGATCGTGCCCGAGCGGGCGGGTCTCGTGCACGTGCGCCTGGACGCGGCGCTCGGGGTTCTCTCCCTCCAACGCGCGGCGCTGGACATCGAGGAGGAGCGGCTCACGCTGCACCTGTGGCCCGGCGAGCTGAAGGTGCAGGCCGAGCAGCTGTACGCAGGCGGACGCGCCGAGAGCCTGTGTGAGCTGCTCGGCGAGGACGGTCCTGGAGCCTGGCAGGTCAAGCCTCAGCCGCTGCTGGGCTTTCGCAACGCGCCGGTGCGCACTCGCGTGTATCTCAGCTGTCGTCTGGATGCGGCCGAGTACGCGCGTCGCTGGCAGGGTGAGGATTGGAAGCAAGTGGGCGCCCACCACCGCAACCACATCCTTCCTGAGCTGTGGCCGTGGCTGCTGGAGCGCGGCTACGCCTCAGAGTCTGACCACGCGCGCCTGGACCCATTCCTGCACGCGCTCGGCAGGCGCTTCGCGCACCTGCGCCCGAGTATTCACGTGTCGCGCTCGTGGGACTGGAATGAAGCCGAACGTCTCGATGACGAGGGACTCCTGGCGAGTGAGATCCACGACGCTTTGAACCGTGTGTTGGGTCTGCTGGGCGAGCCGCAGCTGCCGCTCACTCTTCAGCCGAGCGAAGTGGAGCCGGAGCCCACACCTTTGCTGGCCGCGACATCTGAGAGAAACAGCCGGTGAAGCCGATCGTCACGCCCCAGCTCGGTGTGAAACGCGACGGCCGTCACACGACCCTGGCGGGCGGCGACCAGATGGCCGTCGAGCTCCGCGAGGATCTCCACCCCCGCACCGTGCTCGGCGATCCACGGAGCACGGATGAACACTCCCCGCAGTGGTCCTCCCTCGATTTCTCTCACCGTCAGGTCGGCCTCGAAACTGCGCAGCTGACGGCCGAACGCGTTGCGCTCGGCAAGGATGTCCATGATCCCGAGGTGCTCGCGGTCGAGCATGATCAGCCCGGCACAAGAGCCCAGGATCGGCGTCTCCTCCATCCCACCACCACCCCGCGCCGCGAACTCCCGCAGCGGCTCGGCAAGCCCCTCACGCTCGATGCCCAGGGTCATCGTGGTCGACTCTCCGCCGGGAAACACCAGTCCCTCCAGACCGTCGAGGTCCCGCGGCACACGTACCTCGCGCACGGTGGCACCAAGACAGCGCAGCACGCGCCCGTGCGCCTCGAAGTCCCCCTGTAGCGCCAGCACGCCCACTAGGGGAGACGGCGGTTTGATCAGGACGCCCTCAGGAGGGTCGAGGGCGCAGCAGCCCGCAGTGTCATTGACTCTCCTGAGCTACCAGCCGCGTTGGGCCAGGAGCTGCTCGTCGGCCAGCTTTGAGCTCTCGAGGCTCGCCATTGCCGGACCAAGCCCGCGCGAAGCGGTGGCGACGCGCTCGGGGTCCTGCCAGTGGGTCGTGGCCTCCACGATCGCGCGCGCGCGCGCCGGGGGGTCGTCGGACTTGAAGATTCCAGAGCCCACGAACACACCCTCGGCTCCAAGCGCCATCATCAAGGCCGCGTCGGCCGGTGTGGCGATGCCCCCGGCGCAGAACAGCACGACCGGCAAACGGCCGGCGCTTGCGACCTGGCGCACGAGCTCGAGCGGCGCTGCGTGCTCCTTGGCGGCGGAGGCAAGCTCTGACTCCTGGAGGGCTGAGAGACGACGGATCTCACCGATGATGCCACGCATGTGGCGCACGGCCTCCACGATGTCGCCGGTGCCGGCCTCGCCCTTGGAACGAATCATCGCGGCGCCCTCCCCGATGCGCCGCAAAGCCTCGCCGAGATTGGTGGCGCCGCACACGAACGGGATCTTGAAGGCCCACTTGTCGATGTGGTTATTCTCGTCCGCCGGCGTCAATACCTCCGACTCGTCGACGTAGTCGACATCCAGCGCCTCGAGGACCTGGGCCTCGACGAAATGGCCGATGCGCGCCTTGGCCATCACGGGAATGCTGACGGCCTCCTGGATGCCGGAGATCATCTCGGGGTCTGACATGCGTGCCACTCCCCCATCGCGGCGGATGTCGGCCGGTACGCGCTCGAGCGCCATCACGGCGACGGCGCCCGCACCCTCGGCGACCTTCGCCTGCTCGGGTGTGACGACGTCCATGATGACGCCGCCCTTGAGCATCTCTGCCAGGCCGCTCTTGACGGTGAATGTAGCCTCGTCGCGCATGTTCATGATCTTATCCGGGGTGACGCATATTGGCTGGTCTCGCCGCTATCGCGTGTCTTGGCCTCGGCGCGGGGTGGGCCCGGCCAGCCCGTATATGCACTTGTCTCTGCCTCAGTGCCAGTCGGTGCATGCACCGACTGGCCGGACCGTACATGTACGGTCCGGGACAGGGCCGCATGCGGCCCTGTCTTCCCGAAGAAGGAATTTGAAGAGAGGATCGGCGGGGTGCTACTTCAGGCGGAATGCCTTGATGCGATCGTCGTACTGCGCGGTGTCCTTCGCGTACACGCCGTACGCAAGCGCCTGGATCAAACTCAAGAGCGCCGTGTGCGAGCGCACGTAGGCGGGACTGTTGGATGAGTAGTAGAGCTTGATCTGCGCGAGCTTGGCCACCTCGGAGAGGGTCGCGTCGGTGATCGCCGCGGTGCGTGCCTTGCGATGGCGCGCCAGCTTCATCGCGCGCACGACAAGCGGATGCGGGCGACCGGCGGAGAGCCCGATCACGAGCGTCGTCGAGTCGATCCGCCCGAGACGGCTCAATGCCTCCTGGGAGGGGCTCGCGACGACATCCACACGCAGGTCGAGCAGCATCAGCAGGTGACGCATGTAGCTTGCAAAGAACGCCATCTGGTCAGTGCCGGCGACCAGTACCTTCTCGGCGTTGACGATTGCCTCGCTAAGGGCATCGACGGCCGGTCGCGACACCTTGCGCGCGGTCTCCTCGACGTTCAAATGGTCCGCTGCCAGCGCGGTCTCGAACTCGTTTTGATCGAGCGAGAACAACGGTGCCGAATTCTCAGAAGAGCCGTTTGACTGTGGTGTCGCGTGCACACGGCGGTACTCTTCGCGTGCAGCGGCCTGCAGCTCTGGGAAGCCCTCGAAGCCCAGTGCTTGAGAGAAGCGCACCACCGT
Source organism: uncultured Solirubrobacterales bacterium (assembly GCA_963715765.1). Classification (GTDB taxonomy): domain Bacteria; phylum Actinomycetota; class Thermoleophilia; order Solirubrobacterales; family Solirubrobacteraceae; genus Palsa-744. The sequence goes on along the minus strand of OY970270.1, from coordinate 122,598 downwards.
CGAGCTCGAGGTGTTGGCGCGACGCGCAAGCTCCTCGGCAGTTTGAAACGCGGCCTCGTCGAGATGGTCGACGATGTACTGAGCCACGTCCTTCTGCGAGCGTGAACACTCGTCGAAGCGGGTCTGGATATACAGCGACAGGCTCTGGTGCTCGCCGAAGCCGCCAGCCGAGGGCTTCTCTGTGGGTGGGGTCGCAAGTCGTCTCATCGGCGCACTTGTTCGACGAGTGCGCCCCACACTCCTCTAGAACCTGGATCAAAAGACGCTCTATGCGCTCTGCAACTGTGCGGCCAGCTCCACGAAGTACTCGAGCGAGTGTGGGTTCGCCAGCGACTCGACGCTCGCCGCCTCGCTCGGTACGGCGCCCATCAGGATGCGCTTGACAGGGACCTCCAGGACCTTGCCCGAGAGCGTGCGCGGTACCTCGGCGATCTGCAATATCTGATTGGGCACGTGGCGCGGCGAGCAGTCCTCGCGGATGCGCTGCTTGATGCGGACCTCGAGCTCGGGGTCGAGGCTCACGCCGTCGCGCAGCACCACAAACAGGATCATCCACAGCTCCTCGGCGCCCGCACGCGGGACATCGACGACGAGTGCGTCTGTCACCTCCTCGACCGCGCCGGTCGCGCGATAGATCTCGCTCGTGCCCATCCTCACGCCCTGCCGATTGATCGTGGAATCCGAGCGGCCGTAGATCACCGCTCCACCGCGCGGGGTGATCCGAATCCAGTCGCCGTGGCGCCAGATGCCCGGGTACGTGTCGAAGTAGCTCTCGCGGTAGCGCTCACCACTGGGGTCATCCCATAGGTACAGGGGCATCGATGGCAGCGGCTGGGTCAGCACGAGCTCGCCCAGCTCGTCGGTGAGCGAGCAACCCTGCTCGTCCCATGCTTCGACCGCGCAGCCCAATGCGCGGCATTGGATCTCGCCCTCGTATACGGGCAGCAGTGGGCAACCGCCGACGAACGCAGTGCACACGTCGGTGCCGCCACTGGTGGAGAACAGCCAGATATCGCTCCCGACGTGTCCGTAAACCCAGTGGAAGCCCTCGGGTGGCAGCGGCGAGCCGGTCGAGCCGATGCTGCGCAGTGCGCTCAGGTCATGGTCGCGGGCGGGCTCCAGGCCAGCCTTCTCGCAGCTCATCAAGAAGCCCGCACTGACGCCCATGCAGGTGATACCGGTCTGCTCAGCAAGCGCCCACAGCGCGCCAAGGTCCGGGTGGCCGGGACTGCCGTCATACAGCACGATCGCCGCATCGCTGAACAGGCAGCCGATCAGGAAGTTCCACATCATCCAGCCGGTGGTCGTAAACCAGAACATGCGATCGCCGGCGTGCAGGTCGAGGTGCAGCATGCTCTTCTTCAGCTGCTCAATCAGGATGCCGCCGTGTCCGTGCACGATCGCCTTGGGCAGTCCGGTGGTGCCCGAGGAGTAGAGCACCCACAGCGGGTGGTCGAACGGGACTTGCTCGAAGTGAGGCGTTGCACCCTGCCCGCGCGCGAGCAGCTCATCCCAGACGAGCCCGCCGGTCAGTCCCACGGCGCTCGCTTTGTCGTCCAAGTAGGGAAGCATCACCGTGTGTACAACGCTTGGCAGGCCAGCCGAGATCGTCTTCAGGGCGTCCTTGCGGTCGAAGTCCTTGCCCCCGTGGCGGTAGCCGTCGACGACGAGCAGCAGCTTCGGCTCGATCTGAGCGAAGCGATCGACGACACTGCGCGCGCCGAACTCGGGTGCCGCGCACGACCAGATCGCGCCGATGCTTGCGCACGCCAGGAACGCGATGAGCGTCTCGGGAATGTTCGGCATGTAGGCGGCAACGCGGTCGCCACGCTCAACGCCGAGCGAGCGCAAGCCACCCGCCACGGCGGTCACCTGTTCGGACAGCTCCCTCCAGCTCAGCTGGGCGGGTGGGTTCTGATTCCGCAGCTCAGAGCTGTGCAGCACGGCCGTTGAATCTGGCTCGCGGTTGCGCAGCAGCATGTTCTCCGCGTAGTTGAGTCGCGCACCCTCAAACCAGCTGGCGCCCGGCATCTCGCGTGAGCCGAGCGCCTGCTCGTAAGGCCTGGAGGCGCGCACCCCACAGTACTCCCAGATATCTGCCCAAAACTGCTCCACCTCCCCCACCGACCATTGCCACAGCTCGGAATAGCCGCCGAACTCGCGCCCATGACGCTGTCCGGCCCACTCCATGAAGTCGGTCATCCGGGCGCTGGCCGCCATCGCGCTGGGCGGCCTCCAAAGTGGCGCCTGATCCTCCCCGTCGGTCATCGTGCTCCTCTCTTCCATTGCCTCGTCGCTCGGCGGCGCCCATGCCCCCGATGCCTGTCGGCGTCCACGGCGAGGATCCGGCGTCCAGATCCAGCTCGCTCCGGCAGCTACCACAATTGATACCGGGTCCTACACATCAAAGGCAAGGGCCGCACGATCGCGCCCGGCTATGCTCCCCGCTCGTGAGCGTCCAGACACTGCGCGAGGAGTTTCCCGTGTTCGAGCGGATCGCGTACCTAAACGCTGGGACCGATGGTCCGCTATCGGCGCTCGCCGCACAGGCCGGCGTCGAGGAGCTACTGGTCGAGGCGCGTTGCGGCCGTGCGGGTGAGCACTTCGAGCGCCGTCACGCGCTTGCCGAGCAGCTACGCGCGGCGTACTCTCGGGCGCTTGGCTGCCAGTCAAGCGACGTGGCGCTCACCACCTGCACGAGCGAGGGCCTGTCGTGCGTGATCGACGGCCTCGGGCTGACCGAGGAGGAGGAGATTCTCACGAGCGACGAGGAGCATCCGGGTTTGCTCGGAGCGCTTGCGGCCATACGCCAGCTGAGTGGCGTGTCGGTGCGCGTCGCGCCATTCATGGACATCGCCGAGGCGCTTGGGCCGCGCACCGCGCTAGTGGCCTGCTCACACGTCAGTTGGATGACAGGCCGGATCGCGCCCGCGGCGCTGGCAGCGCTCGACGTGCCCGTCCTGCTCGACGGTGCGCAGGGCGTTGGTGCCGTTCCGGTGGATGTGCACTCGCTCGGCTGCGACGCGTACGCGGGCGCCGGGCAGAAGTGGCTGTGTGGCCCCGACGGCGTCGGCATGGTCTACGTGGCCCCCGCGTTGCGCGAGCGCCTGCAGGTGAGACGGCGGGGCTATGGAAATCTCGCCGATCCGGGCGCCGGGCTCGAGGCATCGCTGCACGACGACGCGCGCCGCTTCGACACGTTTGCGTTGAGTGCTGAGGCACTGGCTACGGCGCTGGTGGCGGTGCAGACGCTTGAGCGGGCCGGCTGGGCCGCGGTCCATGAGCGCGCGATCGCGCTGGCGGCGCGACTGGTTGAGATGTTGAGAGCAGCCGGCCGTGAAACCGTTCCGCGTGGAGCCAGCACGCTCGTCTCCTTCGCCAGCGCCGATCCCGTCGGCGAGCGAGGGCGGCTGGCGGAGCAGGGAGTGGTGTTGCGCGACATTCCCGACCATCCACAGCTGCGGGCCTCGGTGGGCGCGTGGAACGATGAGAGCGATCTCGAGCGCCTGCTCGTCGGGCTTGACTGTTGAGAGCTGGCCCCGCGATCCTGATTAGAGAAGTGGGCCCAGCGCACGTGGAGGCGCCAGGCGAAACACACAAACGCTCGGCCTCGCCTTGGCACTGGGGTACGCATCAGCCGGCTATTCGTGACAGGCATAGCACGGCTTAACGCTTCCTTAGCACGCCGATGCGGTTTGCTTCTCTGAACGCGACGCAATCGTCGCGGGACGTGCAAGCAGTCGCCATCACCATGAGCGCCACCGACCACACAACCGCACTGAAGGCAACCGAGACGCCGGTTTCGCCTTCCTCGCCGGTCGCCGCGAGGCGCTCATCGCCGCTTCCACAACCGAAGCGCGCCCGGCTCGGGCACCTGGCGCTCGTCCCGATCCTTGCGCTGTCTGCGGTGCTGAACACGCATGGGCTCGCCCAGAACGGCTACGCCAACACGTTCTACTCGGCCGGCGTGAAGTCGATGCTGAAGTCATGGCACAACTTCCTGTTCGTGTCGTTCGACCCAGGGGGACTCGTCACGGTCGACAAGCCCCCACTTGCCCTATGGGTGCAGGCCGCGAGCGCACAGCTGTTCGGTTTCTCGCCGCTCAGCCTGCTGTTGCCGGAGGCGGTCATCTCGGTCGTCGCGATCGCGGTGCTCTACCGGATCCTCTCACGCCGCCTGGGTATCGCCGCCGCTCTCGCGGGTGCGCTTGCGCTTGCCGTGTTCCCTTCATTTGTCGCGATCTCCCGCGACAATGGCGTGGACCCTCTACTGATCCTGCTGATGATTCTCGCCTGCGGCGCCGCGCTAAACGCGATCGAGGACGGTCGCCTGCGCTGGCTGATCGCGTGCGCGGTCCTGGTCGGGTTGGCGTTCAACACAAAGACGCTGGCCGCCTACCTGATCGTGCCTGGGATCGCATTCGCCTATCTGCTGTGCGCACCCGGCACCTGGTATCACCGTATGAGAATGCTGGCCGCAGCGGCCGTGGTGCTTGGCGTCGTGTCGTTCCTTTGGATCGCCATGGTCGAACTGACGCCCTCCTCCCAGCGACCCTACGTCGGCAGTTCGACCAACAACACCGAGCTCGGGTTGACGTTCGAATACAACGGCTTCGGTCGCGTCGAAGGCGAGCTCGGCGGACCCGGCAATGTTCCTGTGGCCGAAGGTGCGCTGGTGCCCTCAATCCCAGTTCTCCCTCCTCACTATGCTCATCCGCCAACTCCGGCGCAGCGAGCCCGCCTTGCAGTGCTCATTCGTCAGGAGACCGCGCGGCGGGCGCGGCTCCTAAAGCAGCAGAGATCGACATATCTTCCCGACGGTAGGCTGCGCGACCCGATCGTATTCGGGGGTGCCGACGGTCCCCTAAGGCTGTTTGAACAGAAGCTCGCCGACCAAGGCTCCTGGATGCTGCCGTTTGCTCTGATCGGCCTGATCGCGTTCGCGGCGCTGATGTTCGCCCGCACCCAAACGAGTGCTGGCGAGCGGATGCGACGCGATCCCCGATTGGCGATGCTGATCGTCTTTGGGGGCTGGCTGCTGATCGAGGTGGCGATCCTCGACTACTCCAAGGGGATTGTCCACCCCTACTACATCTCCGCAGTTGCCCCCGGTGCTGGCGCGATGATTGCGGCCGGATGCTTCGCGTTCGCACAGTTTGCACGGCGTCGTGACTGGCGGATCGTGCTCCTGCCGATCGCGGTGACTGCGACTGTTGCGGTGCAGGTGTCGATCCTTGACTATCAGCACTACATGCGCTGGTTCGTGCCGGTACTGATCGCAGGCGCGCTGATCGGATTGGCCGCGATGATGGTGCGACGGGTGGCGGTCGCAGCGATGGCAGTACTCCTGTGCCTGCTGCTGGCGGCTCCTGCGGAGTATGCAAAGACCACCTGGCTCGCGCCCGTGCAGGGCACTTTCGCAGCCGCCGGTCCCCATCAGGCCACCGGCGACGGTGGCTATGGCATCAACACCATCGATCTTGGTTTCGATCGCAACCTGATCCACTATGTCAGCACGCATCGGCCTGGCACCCGCTGGAGCGTGCTGAGTGTGGCAGCACCGACCGCGGCCCCCATGATCCTGCTCGGTTCCTCCGCCGGCGCGCTTGCCGGCTACAGCGGCACCGATCCCGTGCTCAACGGGCCCGGTCTGGCCAGCCTGGTATCGAGTGGACGGGCGCGCTATGTGGTGCTCGGTGGCGCATACTCATCACGTGGAGGCAATCTCGCCTCGAAGGCCGTGTTGCACGATTGCCGGCAGGTGCCCTACCAAGCGTGGCACGGGCCCGTCCCATCTCCATATGAGCTGGTTCTGTTCGACTGCGCCGGGCGCGAGCGGGCGCTCTCGGCAGACGCATAGCCCCTTCGCTGTCGTCATCGCCGATCCTCGACCGTCTCAGGCGGCGCGTGCGTCGGGTGAGGCGAGCACCGCATCCAGTTGCTGGCGAGCGAGCTGGCGCTCGAACAGAATGCCCTCGCGCAGACCGGCCCCCGTCACCTCGAGCGTATTGAACTCGCCCGCGCGCATCACTCCCTGGATCACAAGCGCGCCGGCCAGCACGATATCTGCACGCGCCGGTTTGATGCCCGGCACACGACTGCGCTCTGCGGCGGGCAGCGCGGCAAGACGCCCGATCAGATCGTCAAGTGCGCTGCGCTCAATCACAAATCCCTGAACCTCCTCTGAGGGCAGACCTGCCGCCCGCTCCGCCGCGGCGGCCAGGTTGCGCACGGTACCGCCGAGTCCGATCAAGCGCGCGCCGCTGGCAGGCAGCCACGTAGCACGCTCCAGCTTGCGCACCACGTGCGCCTGCAGCGCCTTGCACTGGCTGCGCTTGGCGGGATCGTTGCCCGCGAGAAAGCGCTCGGTCATACGTACCGCTCCAAGTCGCCACGAGCCCGACTCCCGCGCGAGCCGTCCGGCCACTCGCACGAGTTGCAGCGAACCACCACCAAGGTCCAGCACACATCCGTCGGTGAGCGTGGTCGAGTTGACCGCCGCCAGATACCCGTAACGCGCCTCCTGCTCGCGGCTGAGCACACGCACGTCAAGTCCTATGCGCAAACGAACCTGCTCCAGGAATGCACCACCGTTCTCGGCGTCGCGAATCGCGCTGGTGGCGACCGCATCCACGGCATAACCCTCGAGACCGTGACGCTCGCAGCGCTGCGTGAACACGTCGAGCGTGCTGAGCGCCCGTGCCATCGCCTCGTCGCTCAACCGGCCGCTGGCGGCAAGACCCTCGCCGATGCGAACAGCAGCGGAGCACTCGTCCTCGCGCTCCCACGATCCGTCGGTGGCCGCGAACACGACCATCCGAAACGAGTTGGACCCAAGGTCGATGATCGCCACGCGTTGCTCGGGCTCATGGGCCATGACCAGAAGCCTAGTAGGCCGATCGGAGGGCAGCGTGAGCGAGCATCCTCACTGCTCGCCGGCGAGCAGGCGTTCAATCATGTCGACGAGGATCACGTGGACCTCAGAGCGTGGAAGCTCGAGGTCGTGGGAGAGGATCCACCAACTCTGCAAGTCACACAATGCAATCAGCGCGGCGCGGCGGCGCGCGCGTGCCTGCCCGTAGAGCGGATCCAGCCACGGCCCGAACGCATACTCGACCCAGTCATAGTGAAACTTGCGTGCGCCCTTGGAGATGAGCGCAAGCATCACGGGTCCTCGCTGCCAAGCGCCGATCCGCATTGAGCGCTCACCCCACTCCTCGTAGTGGTCGAGCAGGTTGTCAACCGTTCCCGCGATATCCCCCCTAGGAGCGCCCCAGCGCTGATCGCGCACCTGTGCGGCACCGCGCATCACCGCCTGTATGAGCAGTCCGTCCTTCGAGCCAAAGTGGCGCAACAACGTCTGCTTGGTGACTCCCGCCTTCGCCGAGAGCGACTCCAGCGAAACTTTCGACCAATCGCCCTCAAAGAGCTCATCGTTCGCCGAATCAAGCAGCGCATCGCGTGTGCGCGCCCTAGCCCTAGCCCTCGCTACTTGCTTATAGGGACGTTGATTGCTATCGGTGCTCATGTGCGCGCCTTCGACAGTCGATCGTTACGAGAACGCGTTCTTGGCACCCGCTTTCTCTTCGTTGTGTAACCGTTCACCGCGGACAGGGAGTCTTTGCCAGTGCATTCGAGCTTGAGCCGTCGGCGTAGGTGAATTCGGCGGCGAACGGGAAACCGCCGTTCGGACAGCTGGCAGGCATGAGCACGGTGTTCGCATCGCGCGCTCGGTGCGGCCCGCTCGCACCGAGCGTGAGGGAGAGGTTGACTATCGAGGCGTCGGGCTCGAGTGGCAATGTCGGTATCGCGGGAATCGACAACACCAGCTCTTCACCAAAAGGCGCGCTAGCCGAGATCACAGTGCCCTGGAGCACCACCCGCTCCTCGAACGGCGTATAGCCCTGGGCGAAAATCTCAAGTGTCGGTTGAGGATTGCTAAGGGGACCGAGAAACACCGACAGGGCAATATTCTCCCTGAGGATCTGAGCGCCCACGTGCGCCTCCGCCAGCGCAGAGCCACGACCGATCTCCGATGGTGCGGGACATGCGCTTGGACCCTGGGAGCGCAAGCGCGCTGGCGCACAGCTGCGCAGCTCGGGCACTTCGATTCCAAGGCCCGCGGGGAATCGCAGGACCGAACGGCGTACGGGAGCCGGAACGCCGAATTCACCACCCACGAAATTGATGTCCAAGGCGAGTGCACCCTCCGCACCGAGTCGGCTGGGGTCAAGCGACGGTGCGATCGTAGCGGAGGAGGTCTCCGCGCGCGCGATGCCGCCAGATATCGCAAACACAAGCAGGGCGGCGATCAGCGCGCGGGTGGCCAGCTTTAGGGACATGGGATCGTCGGGTTGACGGTGAGCGTCGATCCATCGGCAAAGTCGATCGTCCCCTCGCTGGCAAAGCCGCCTGTGGGACAGTTCTTGGGGACAACCATGCCCCTGATATGGACGAGCTTGCGCTTTCCATGCACGTTCTCGTAATAGGCAGCGTTGGCGGCGCCAAGCGTGGCGTACACACTTTCGATCGACGCATCTGGAGCTCCGGGAAACGTCGAGATCGGCGGCACTTCGACGCTGAAGCCAAGTCCGTAGCGCTTTGGCGCGGGGACCTGTCGCGCAACGACAACGAGTTCCACCGCAACAGGCGCGACCGCGCTGGCGTAGACGAGAAAGACCAGCTGTCCGTGGCTCTTGGGAGCGAAGAAGAATTCGAGCGTGTATGGCTCTCGAATGGTTTCCGTCGGAAGCTCGACCAGCCCCACACCGCCGCCGAAGCCGACACGTGAGTCCTCGGGACAGCCACTCGGGCCGGCCTTTTCAAGTGTTGCGGGGGCACACGTCACGGCGCCGCGCGTATCCACCTCCATGCCGGCAGGCGCGTACAGCGTAAACTTCCTCACCGGTGACGGTGCGCCTCCCGCGGTTGAGGAGAAGTTCGCCGTCAGCGACAGGTTGGTCGAGGCGCCCAGCTTGTCCGGGGTAAAGTGAGCATGGACCGTCAACGTCTCACTCGCCCACGCGATTGCCGCTAGGAGCAAGAACGTGCAGAGAGCGAGCGATAGGAGCAGCACTCTCGCGCTGGGTCTCATGGATGGGACCCCGACTTCTGTAAGCGAGGGACAGCGGTCTGTGCGCGAGGGATCACACCGCCACTATCGCACCCGATTGCACCCCTACGAGATCCCATCGCACTTCACGACCCCTCCCCAGATTTATGTTACCGATAGTAACACAAAACTTGCCGCCATGACTGGGGACTCAGGCGGTGAGGATGCCGGCCGCCCGGATGGGCCTGTCGTTGGCAATTCCGGGTGAAAGTCGAGGCGTTTCGTCCTGAAGTGCGAGGCGTATGAGCGACTCGATCGCGACGGGGCCGGCGACGAGTGCGCTCCTTACCGTGCCGTCCGACGCGACGAGGACAGCGGAGGGAACTGCCGTAGCGCCGTATGCGTGACTGACGGTTGATTGCTCGTCGATGAGCACGTCGCTCAGCGCGTGCTCATGCGCGAGCCTCTCGGCTTCGGTGGCCCGCACGGCGGTTACCAAGGTTAGGGCCAGGCGCTCGGTTATCGTGTCGTGCCAGCGTGCAAGTTCGGGCAGGAGTGCTCTGCAGGCCCCGCAGCCCGGGCCCACGAACGTGAGTAGGCAGGCCCGGTCGTCGGCCAAGAGATCCCGAAGGCTCACGAGGCGTCCGGCGGTGGAAGGCAATGAGAAGTGCGGTGCCAGTGCTCCGATCTGTCGAGGCGCCGCGGTCACGCGATCGTCGGTCGAGAGCAGCCTGCGGTTCTCGCGCCATAGGAGAGCGGACGTGATTGTCGTGAGAGCTGCCAGTGTGCCTATCGCGATCAGCCAGAGGTCGGTCGCGTCGGTGTCGGCGATCCATGTGGTAAGCGAGGGGCCAGGGCCCGCGAGCGCAACGTATGCGGCCGGGAGCGCCAGCACGAAATTGCGGGCCACCGTCGCCCAGTTCGCCGGCTTGGAGTGCACTTGGCCGAAGCAATGGCAGTCCGGGGCATCGCCGCGGCGCAGCACTCGTGTGAGCCCCACGACGAACGACGCGAGGAGCACCAGGCTGCCCGCCGCCCCCCAACGTGCCGTAGTCGGAAACAAAAACGCTGTCGCCACGGCGAGCTCGGCAGCGGGCAGCAGCAGCTGTAGCGGATCGGCAAGGCTGCGCGGCACGTCGAAATCGGCCAGTGCCTGCCGCGTGCCTGAGCGGTCGGCGAGCTTCGCGACCCCAGCAATGAAGAACACCGCAGCGAGACACAGCCGAGCCACTATCAGCGCATCGTTCATCATCCAGATAAATGTACACCACCAGCCAATGGAAACAACTCTGCTACTTTCCTATATGTGACAGGTGAAAGTACGGCAGAGTCGGTGGCAGTGGAGGCGTTCGGTGTGACTGTGGCGGTTACTGCCGATCCTCAGCACTTCGCGGCCGTTTCCGACTTCCTACCTCCGTGCGCCCGTCCAGTGAGGCATCCACCTGAGCGTGGCCGCTTCGCGCTCGTCAAGGACACCACAGACGATGGGCGTCTGAACGTAGTGTGCGACGAGAGACCAGTCGCGGGTCCGTTTGACCTGCGACTAGCGCTCGGCATCCTAGACGCCGAGCTGCGCATGTACATCGCACTGCACGCTCCCGACCACGTGTTCGTCCACGCTGGAGTTGTTGGCGTAGGGGACCGCGCGATCGTGCTTCCGGGGAGAAGTTTCGCCGGGAAGACCACGCTCGTGGCCGCGCTCGTGAAAGCAGGCGCAGAATACTGGTCTGACGAGTACGCCGTGCTCGATGCGGACGGTCTCGTTCACCCCTACCCCAAGCCTTTGTCGGTGCGTATCGACAACACCCGCGCAACAGAGGAGCAGCCGGTCGAGAGCCTCGGTGGCCGAGCCGGCGACCGACCTCTACCCGTCGCCCTGATCGCATTCACGACATACCGCCCCGGTATTGCCTTTGCACCACGCCCCTGCACCACTGGAGAGGGTGCCGTCAAACTGCTAGAGCACTCCATTGCCGCACGCTCACGCCCAGAACAGGTGCTCGCAGCCGTGCGGCGCGCCGCGAGCGACGCCGTGATTATCGAGGGAGACCGGGGAGACGCCGATCAAGCCGCCAGCGCACTGCTCTCACGACAGCCAGCAAGCTGACAAAGCGTGCCATGTCGGCACACGCTGTCCTACGCCCCGCCCTTCCCCGGCCTCATGCGCCACAAGGTGCGAGTCGCACTGAGCGCCTGACCGATCGTCCAGACCGCGCGCCATACGTATGCGCCAGCCAGTCCACGCCTGCCGCGCCGCGCCAGCGGTGACCACCACCGCATGTGATCCGGTCGTGGAAAAATACGTCTAGCGGCGATCGCCAACTTCCACCTGATCCCCTCACTAGCGGAAAACAGCACATAGAGCTGCTCCGCGACCACGTCCTCGCGCCGCAACGCATACTGGAGCGATCGCACCTCACCAAGATCAAGCCTGTGGGCCAGATCCCTGCCCTCGGGTAGAAGCCGCAGGCTGGCCGCAAATGCCGGGACACCCCGATACGCGCGCGCCAGCTCAAGGACGCTTGACCACCTAGACTCCTCCACGCGAGCGAGTGCTCGCCGCAGATCCTCAAGTGGCTTGGCGTCCCCCAGGTTCGCGTGCTGCGCAGCGTGCAGGACCACATGCAGCAGCACGGCATTGCGATCTGGCACGCACAATTCGAGCCCACCGATCACCAGCCGGTCGGCCCTCGCGGAGAGGCAATCCCAGACCGCAACCGGATCGCCGTCGAGCCCCGGCAACTGGCAGTGAAGATCCACCATGCCGCCGCCGCGGCTAAACGCTGTGCGCCCTATATCCAGCGATAGCGGCTCTGGCAGCCACGGCATATGCTCCACAAAGCCTAGCCCATCGAGCACACCAACCGCGCGCGCCCGGTCACTGGGCGCCACCATTAGATCAGAATCAAAGTAGGGACGCACCTCGCCCGGATAGAGCCACTTGGCGAGAACCGGGCCCTTGAGGACGAGCGTCTCGATTCCCTCACGGCCGAACGCACCCGCAACCTCGGCCGTGAGCGCATCAACCGCAAAGTTGCGCGCCAGCTGGGTATAGCGCTCGAGACATTCCATGTTCATCGCAGATCCACCCAGATCATCGAATCACGCTAGTGAAATGCCCGCGGCGCGAGAGGCACAACACCGGAGCGTTGAGGGCAAGCCCTAGCGGCTGGCTCTATGACAGCAATCCCGTGGACGGCACGTGCAGCGCCGCACTGTCCCGCCACCATCCGTCCAGCCGAGCCGAGCTACACCGCAGAGCCCAGCCGCCATGCTAGCGGCACACAAATTTTTCGACCCAGTTGCGTGGCCCTTGCAGACCACAGTATTCTAAACATTGGTCATAGGTTAATCCGGACATACAGCCAATGTTGGTGTTGTTGCACTCGCAGCATATCTGCCCCATCACCCCTTCCACACAGCCTTCTGTTTCTTCGCCCGAACTGGCCATCGCCGGCGTCGCGGCGCTCGCGGAGACGATCATCGACCCGGCGGCGGCGGTGGCACCGACACGCGCGATCCGGACGATCGCTTCTCGGCGGGAGACACCGGGCGCGGTGCTCTGCGTGACTTGGGGCTCGGTGGCGAGCAGATCCTTCTCGCGCAGCTCGTGCAGCGCGCCGGCGACCAGGTCCCTGCTTGCCCCGGCGAGTTCGCCAAGTTCACTCACGTCCCGCTCGCCGTCGCAGTGCCGCCAGACGCAGGCAGCGATCGGGCTCAAGCAATGAGCGGTGTGGCTGTTTTGATCGTAGAGGAGGAGCTCCTCGCCGAGCGTCTCTTCAAGGAGACCGTCTCGACGTGCTCGTGGTAGCGATCCGTCTTGATGCATCGGTCAACTCCCTTCCATACCTTTACATGCGCATGACTACATATCCGATACTTTCGCTCATTTAGCTTTCAACGGCCGGCGGTTTGCGTCAAGTCGTCGCTGCTGAGATGGCGCCTTTTGTTTCTCACGGCTCGAGCCGGACGGACACAATCATCCCCGACGCGGCCCAGCCCGACTGGGACACCTTTCCGGGTCAGGTCGCCCCGAGGGTGGTCCCAACCGCGACTTTAGGACGGTCGCTCGGCCCTCTGACGCAAGAATCTCGCACCGTTGCACGGGATTCTGCAATGGGCCCGATTTGTTACGCGGAGCCGGTTCGCCCAGTCGCTGCGGGGCATGGTCGGAGAGGTTGCCTCCGCTCTGCCTCCGACATTTTGGCGCTGTCTGGCATGACCGCTTGTCGGCTGAGTTTGCCGACCGGACGATACGGCAGTATTTGTGTGGATGCCGACAATAAGCCGCTTCTTCGGGCTCACGATCACGATGTACTTCGCGATGACCATGGGCCTCCCCACTTCCATGTGAGAGCCGCAGGGCACGGCGCGAAGGTCCGCATAGACACGTTGGAGGTGCTTGTGAGCGATCTACCGCGTCGTGAGCTTCGGCTTGTACTTGCTTGGGCCGAGATGCACGCGGCAGAGCTGGATGAGAACTGGCGTCGAGCGCGCGAAGGTGCCACACTGCAAGAGATCGAGCCACTGAGATGATTGGACTGACCCCAGACATAGCCCAGGCGAGCGTTCCGCAACACGGTGTCTTGCGGCTCACGTTTGCCGACGGCGTGACCGGCGAGGTCTATGTGCTCGACCGTATGCGCGGTCCGGTGTTTGAGCGTGCCAGGACTTCCGAGGGCTTTGCCGAGGTCAGCGTCGATTCCGAGAGCGGCACGGTCTGCTGGCCGGGCGGAGCCGACCTCGCACCCGACACGCTGTACGAGCGCGTACGGACCGGCGTCTGGCCTGGCCAGAGTCAAGCAGCCGCATAGCTGCCTACCGCGCGGCGACGAACTCACGGCTGCCTCCGCTCCGCGTCTGTGAGCAAGACAACAGCCGACAGCTTGCCCTTGGTTGCCCGCTTGATGCGTTCGCGCGCCAAACGCTCAGACGGGTGGCCGTAGAGTCGTTGCACGAGTGCGCCTCCATCGGTGTGGCCGAGCTGGTGGGCTACGTCCTGGGCGGGTAGTTCGAGGTCGTTGAATAGCCAAGAGCCGCAGAAGTGGCGCAGCTCATAGAAGTCCATCGAGGGCTTGCCAAAACGACAGCGAACCGGGTGCCAGTAGTAGTGCTGAGTGCGGCCCGTGAGGACACCGCCCTTCTTGCCTCGGAAGACCATCGCGTCGCCGTCTATCGGCCGGGGCATTGCAAGCAGACCGGCCTTCGCGGGCGCAGTGAGCACAATCATGCGCGTCTTGCCGTTCTTCGGCAGCTCGAAGCTGCGTGTCGAGGCCGAGTACTGGCGCTCGACGTGGATCTCGTCGGCCCGGATGTCGATGTCTGACCAGCGCAGCCCGTACAACTCGGCTGGGCGCATTCCGATGAATGCAGCCATCAGGATGAGCGCGCGGATCGTGAGCGCTACCTCGCCCGACCAAACCTCGACCGCGTACTCAGCGAGTCGCTCGACTTCATCCCGCGTCGGTATGTCGATGTCCTTGCGCCCACGTGATCCTCGGAGTCTCAGCCCCGCGAGTGGGTTCGTATCTACGAGTCCGACTCGGCGGGCATCGGAGAACATGGCGCGGATTCCGCCAAGCGTCCAACGATGCTCGGCCAGCCATTCGAGCGCCAACTCGACGCCGATGTCGCGGAGCTTCATGGCACCGTGTGCGCGCTCAAACGGCGCGACCTGCTCGCGGTAGGCGATGTTGGTTGACTCCTTCTGGCGAGGCCGCAGCTCAAGCCATCGAGCCGCCCATCCCGCAACCGTTTCATCGCCGCGCTTGCCGCGGCGACGGGGGACATCTTGCTCCGCGCGACGACCGGCCTCACGAGCTTCGGCCTGAGTATCGAAGGTTCCCACGTATCGCTTCTTGCTTTTCGCGGTCGGGTCAGACACCTCGACGGCCCACCGCTTGCCGCGCTTGCGGACCGTCATGACTTCGCCCCCACCCATGCCTCACACGCGGAAACACGGAAGCGGATCGCACGTCTACTGAGTCGCAGGCACGGCATCCCCTTCGCGACCAGTCGCTCGATGGTCTTCTCGTGAACTTGGAGATGCGCTGCCAGCTGAGCCTTCGTGACCCAAGGCTCGTGATCTTCAGCGAGCGGGAGGCGAAGGACCCGTGCACGCTGGGCCGCCCGGCTATCAAGCTCAGCAAGTGAGCGGCGGTGATCCGATGAGTCCCGTAGTCCCATAACCGAGACTATAGGAGACCCGCCGGACGGAAGTCTTTGTTATGGGATTACGAGCTAGATCGGTCCCCGTGATACTCCTCCAACTTGATGGAGACGCCTGGGAGTTCGAACTCGTCTGGGTGAGCGTCAAACGCCACCCGAAACAGGCGTATCCGCCTATAGATCGCGGACCGGCTCATGCCCAGCCTGCGCAGGCCCTCAAAGCCGCCCTCTAGCTGCCAGCAGAGCCAGAAGCCCAGAAGATCGGCCGTCATCGGCGCGGCGATTCGCTGCACCACCGGCGTCAATGGTGGCCCAGCGATCTGATTCACGGCCTTGGAGTAAGCGTCCCAAGCCTGACGGGCCTTGCCCTTCCCCTCGGGGGACTTCATGCGATCGGAGCGGAAGTCCTTGGCTGGCTCGGTCATCGTAGTCCCAGACTAGCGACTACCGACCACGGATAACAGCGTGATCTACGGGATCAAGTCGGAAGCCAGATTCGGGAGAGGTTTGACGGACAGCAACTCCGTAGATGTTGCGCGACGAGCCATGCCAATGTTCATCAGACGTAGCTCGCCGCGCAAATGCTACCTAGTCACTTCCCCCGGATAAACGTATGGGGTTAGGCGGCGAGGTGGAGGCCGCCGGGGGTGCTTTCGACGCCGACTGAGATCGCGATGGCTTCGAGGAGGCTGGCGGCGATGAAGCGTGTGGATCGGCTGTCGAGGTCCAGGAGCGCGGCGGCGGCTTGCTGGCGGGTGAGGCGGTGTTGGTCGCGTAGGCGGACGAGTGCGTCGGCGAGCTTGGCTCGCTGCTGGGGTGTGTCGATTTGTTCTGCGACGGCGGTGAGGGCGTCCCAGCCCCAGTCGGGATCGTCCTCCGCGATGGACTCTTGAAGGCGTTTGAGATCGGGGCCGATGAGCTTCGGCAGGGTCACGAGCAGCGACAGGTCGCTGGCGGGAATGTTGATGAGGTTCTCCCATAGGTGGTCAAGGGCCATCTCGGAGAGGCTTTGCAGGTCGGCGGTGGCGTCGCGGGCGAGCAGTGCGACGTGAGCGCGCGCGAGATGTTCCTCTGAGGGTCCGCGTTGCTGTCCGCAGCAGCGCTTGACCTTGCGATTTGAGCCGCATGGGCATGGCTCGTTGCGTCCTGGTCCGGGCATCACCGCCTCCTGTCTTTGGGTGTGGTGAGGGTCCCATCCGGGCCGGTCAGAACCCTGGATCTGTCCGCTGGGTTTAAGACGATTTAGCTGCTCATGAATTGGTTGCCAACCCCGTGGAGGTGTGATGCTCACGCTGTGTGGCGGACAGGTGGAGTGCTTGTGGGACGAGGTGCTGCCGGTCAAGGCGCGCGAATTGCCCGAGGATCTTGCTCTGCTGGATGCGGTGCTGTGCGATCCGCTGTTGCTGGAGCCGATAGCGGCTGCATGGGAGCAGAGCGCTCGGGATCGTGGGCGCCCGTCGATCTCGATGGCGAGCTTCGTGCGGTTGATGGTTGTCAAGCAGCGCACGGGCTGGGGCTACGAAACGCTGGTGCGAGAGGTCTCAGACTCGCTGCACCTGCGGCGCTTCTGCTTGATCGCGCTCGATCAGCGCGTGCCGGAGGAGTCAACGGTCAGAAAGCTCGCTCGCCGGCTGGGCGCCGAGGTGGTGGCGGAGATCACCAGGGTCGTGATCTCCAAGGCGCAGCGCGAGACACGTTTCCGTGCGCGGGCAGCGAGGATCGACTCGACGGTCGTGGAGGCGGACATCCGCTACCCCTCCGACGCGATGCTCGCCTTGCAGGGCGTCAGGGTGCTGGCCCGCGAGGGCAAGAAGCTCACCAAGATGATCAAGAGCAAGGCACGCGTTACCGATCGTTCGCGTTCGGTCGGACGAGCCGTCCGTGCGATCTCAAAGACACTCGCGCGCCGCACAGGCGAGGCCAAGGCACAAGTGATGAGGCTCAACGAGCACGCCGGGCGGCTGATCGCCCGGTCGGCGAGAGAGGCACAACGGCTTATAGCCGCGGCACGGGCATCGGCTCGCGGCCGTGGCGCCCAGGCCAAGCTCAGGGCAGCGATAAAGCTCGAGCAGCTCACCGCGCGCTGCCAAAGGGTCACAGAGCAGATCGATCGTCGTGCTCGCGGGCTGAAGATCACCGACCGGCTGGTCTCGCTCGCCGACCCCGACGCGCGACCGATCCGCAAGGGCAAGCTCGGCAAGCCAACGGAGTTTGGGTATGTCGCGCAGATCTGCGAAGTGACAGCGAACACCCGCAAGGGCGCTCGCGGTTTCATCCTGCCCGCCGGGCACGCGCCCGGCAACCCGGCCGAGAACCGGCTGCTGCCCCAGACTGCCAGCGAGCTCGAACATGCCGGCATCCGGCTCAGGGAGATCGTCTGCGATGGCGGCTTCCAGGCCGGGCCAACGAAAGACGCGTTCCCCGACCTTGCCGAGGAGCAGATCCAGCTTTCCGGTCACCACGAGCCTGGGTCGCGCAGGACCCGCAAGCGCCGGGCACGCTACCGAACCGGTATCGAGGGCCGCATCAGCCATCTCAAGCGGAGCTACGGGCTGCGCCGATCACGACTGAAGGGCAATGACGGAATGAGAACCTGGACCGAGTGGGCGATCCTCGCCTACAACCTCGACACGCTCGCTATCCGGGCCGGCTGAAACACTCCCACAAGCCCACCAACCGGGCAACCCATGAATGAGCCTGACTCGGCCGCGCCCACCCGGACGCGGCCGTTTCAGTCCCCGGCATTTATCCGGGGCAAGTAGTCAGACGACTAATCCCAGAACGACCAGAAGACCCAAAGGGCGCCTATCGCGGCCCCTACGTAACCCTGCGGAAGCAGCGGAATTGTCAGAATGGCAGCACCCCTTGAAATGCCTTTTATTTTTTTGTACATCGCTTTATTCCTTTCATCTTTTTCAATATTCATTTGTATTCCCTTTCTTTCTGTCAAATGGTTTCCGATATGTCCAAAACTATTAACCAGCACTACTATGGGACCGTAGTGGGCATGCCACTAATTATAGTCCAGGCGTCCCGCCAGTGCGAATTTATCCGTCGGTTTCGGCGCTATATGTGAACCTGTCCGATCCTGCGGACATAAGCGGTTTTGACCGCGCGCGAGCGCGCGGCGGAGGCGGGCGCGGCGGTCTTACGGCCGGTCGCGTCCGCCCGCCTCCGTGCGTTCGTGCTCAGGCAGTCCGGCGCTCCCACCTTGCTCGCGGAAGCAGGCCGCTATTCAGAGGTCGAGTTCGTCGAAGCGCAACGCGGCTCGCGTTGCGAACACGAAGTCGTGGCAACGATGGACAAGACCAGCGGCCTGGAGCGCTGCCAACGCATCCACGGTCTCCATCCGACGACCGATCTCCGCGGCCAGCTCATCTAGCGACCAAATTCTCTGCCTGTCGGTCAGCAGCATGACAAGGACAGTCTGCTCGGTGCGGCGATCTTGCTCCGCGGGTGTCTCGTTACTCTGATCCTGCATCTGCGACGCGATGTCGCACGTTTCGAGTGGACTATGTGGATTGGAGGGTCGGCTGATGTCGAAGGCGTAGTTCTGGGCTTGTGCTCGATGGCCTGTCCCCTGCCCTGACGTGCGTCGCCGGTGACGGCGGGGTGCGAAGCTCGGGGTCGAAGCCCAAGGGCGCCCGTTCCATCCGGGGGCCACAGGCGAGGGGGAAGACCGGACGGGTGAATCGCGTGAACCTCCGTTGATGCCTCGTGATCAGACGGCCCCGCGAGATGGGATGCAGTAGCGGGGTGCAGGGACTGGCCGCTGTGAAGCGGCAGGCGCCGGCCGGACAATGCACTTCGGTCGGGAGAGCACCGCCGTCCTCGGGGTACAGGAGGCACCCATCCCGGTCGTGTCTCGTGCGTGTGGAACGTGGTAACCCCGTCGGGGTCCGGGCGGTGGCCCGGTAAGCCGACCGTAAGGGAGGCCCAATCCCCCGGCGGGAATCGGATGACCGAGAAGCGAACGCCGGCGGCCGAAAGGCAGCGGGAAACCAAGAGCATGAATGGCTGGCCCCTCCGCTGGCCGCTTTTGGATAACCGGCCGGATACGGGACCTGTGTGCCCGGACCCGAAAGGGTGCTGACGCGGTCAGGTGAGTCTGTGAAGGAAAGTTGCGATGGCATCGGAACCGAAGGGCAAGTTGGACGCCGCGGCGCTGTTCGGGGCGAACGGACCAGAGGACGGGGTTCTCGGCTGGGACGCTGTTGATTGGCGTGCCTGCGAGGAACGCGTACGGCGCCTGCGGCAACGGATCTTCACGGCGAGTCGGGCGGGGGACCTGAAAAGGGTCCGCAACCTGCAGAAGTTGATGCTTCGTTCACGTGCGAATGCGCTGTTGAGCGTGCGGCGTGTGAGCGAGCGCAATGCTGGCCGCGAGACGGCGGGCGTTGACGGCGAGGTGGTGCTGACCGCCAAGGCCAAGATGAAGTTGGCCAAAGTGGTGCAGCGCTCATCGGGTTCGTGGCGCGCCCTGCCTGTCAAGCGGGTGTATATCCCGAAGCAGGGCAGTGGTGGGAAGCGGCGTCCGCTCGGTATCCCCGTGATCTCCGATCGCGTGCAGCAAGCACGCGTCGTGAACGCGTTGGAGCCCGAGTGGGAGGCACGGTTTGAGCCGCGCTCTTATGGGTTTCGGCCCGGCCGTGGTTGCCATGACGCGATCGCAGTGATCTACGTGAACGCCAACGGCAAGAGCCCGCGGCGACGGTGGGTGCTGGACGCGGATCTGGCGGCGGCGTTCGACCGGATCGACCACTCTCACATCCTTCGCCAGCTCGGCTCGTTCCCAGCGAGGGGACTGGTCAAGGGATGGTTGAAGGCAGGCGTGGTCGAGGACGGCCGGTTCGCCTCGACCGAGGAAGGAGTTCCTCAAGGCGGGGTGATCAGCCCCGTGCTGTTGAACATCGCGCTGCACGGGATGGAGCAAGCCGCCGGAGTCCGCTACCACACGACCGGCAGTCACGCCGGACAGACGGTCGCGGGCTCCCCGGTGCTGGTCAGGTACGCCGATGACCTGATCGCCCTGTGCCATTCACGGGACGAGGCGCTTCAGGTCAAGGCGCGGCTCGCGCAGTGGCTTGAGCCCAGGGGCTTGGTCTTCAACGAGGACAAGACACGGATCGTCACCCTCGATGAGGGCTTTGACTTCCTGGGATTCAGCATCCGCCGCTACGAAAACCGCAAGCTCCTGATCAAACCGAGTGAGGCGGCCGTGAGGAGAATCCGGGAACGGCTGCGCACCGAGATGCGGTCCCTGCGCGGGACCAACGCACAAGCGGTGCTCATACGACTGAACCCCATCATCAGGGGCTGGTCGGCCTACTACCGGGGCGTGGTCTCCAGCAAGACGTTCAGCGCGCTGGATGACTACGTGTGGAAGCTCACCTACAAGTGGGCGACCTACGGCCACCCGAACAAGTCGAGGCGCTGGGTCGTGAAACGGTACTTCGGCATGTTCAACCGCGCCAGACGCGACAAATGGGTATTCGGCGACCGCGCAAGCGGCGTCTACCTACTCAAGTTCGCCTGGACACGAATCATCCGACACCAGCTGGTCACCGGCGCGTCGTCCCCGGACGACCCCGCCCTGACCAAATACTGGGCCGAACGGCGAGCGAAGATCCCGCCCCCAACGATCGGCAAGGCCCGCTGGCGACTCTACAGGACCCAGCACGGCCGCTGTCCGCTCTGCGGGGACTGGCTCCAGCCCGCCGAGGACCTGCCACCCACCCCACGCGAGTGGGAGCGGTGGCTGGCCACCAACCGCAAGACGATCAAGATCGCCCTGCACACGGACGGCACGTCGGAAAAGGCCGAACCTCGACTCCTACACACCCAATGCCACCGCCGGCATACCGCCGGCGACGGCAACAGTCCAGCACTCCTGCACGCCCACAGGCCCACGAGGCTTGCTTGAGCCGGATGCGGTGAAAGTCGCACGTCCGGTTCTGAGGGGAGCCGGGCGCAGCAATGCGCCCGGCTTACCCGGCAGGAAGTACCTCCTGTGCCGGCCCCGGGCGGCTACCACCGCGCCGGGGCGCTTTGTTTGATTGGTCCGCGACGAGCGGAAGCCCGACGCGCTTGCTCACACTCCCGGTGGCGGTGCTCGATCCGGACTGCCTGGCGCGATGAGTTCCGCGCCTGAGAATGCCTGCAAGATCGTTGAGACGGCCCGAACCTCCTCGAATGGCAGGGTCGCTCGCCATACGTAGAAGATCGCGCGCTTGAGACGCAGTGTCCGCATCGTGCAACCGGTCTGTTGGGTCAGCTTGACCGACACATGCACAATCGAGCGCGGCATCGCCTGGGAGCGCGCCGACTCCCACAGCGTCTCCTTCCCGCGTTTGCCCTTCACGAAGTACGACGACAGGTATGCAGCAGCGTTTTGGGCCGGTTGGGGCTTGACGTGCTTCGGGCTGTGGTGAACGAATCCGAACCCGTATTGCGGCGCAAGCTCGGCAAGTTGTGCGAGGTAGCAACGCGCTCCGGCCATCTGCCGCGCCGTCCCATACGCCAGCACCGGGTGGACGTGCAAGACACCGCGCGCTTGCATCTCCCACACGCGCGCGACCAGAAACACAGATCGCTTCCCCACACGTTTGACCGCATCCTGGTAAGCCCGCCTGTGTAGCCGCCGCCAACGATCCGCCACCGACTCATTCCACTCGCGCGCTGACACTCGACGGACACGGCATCCGAGCTTGCCCGAGTGTCGATGCTCGCCCAGAGCGGCGCATTGCTGGGTATCCCAGGACAGCAGGCCCGCACCAGGGGCCGTGACCGCGCTCAACAAGATGTCGCCGGGCAACGTCTCCAGGTTGCGAAACAGCTTTTGGCGCTGATCCCCTGCCCACACTGGGCCGTACTCGGGACACCGCCGGGAACGACAAACGCTCCCACGACCAAACAGTTGCCGGCCACAACTGCGGCACCTACGGATGGCACTCTCGGCGCGGCGTTCCTCGACACGTCGAACAGCGGCACTCAGGGTGACACCGCGAACGCTCATCGCAGGATTCCCCGCCTCGCGAGGTTTTGGGCGGGAAGAGTGTCGGCTCCTGCTTGCCTCCGACTTCTGCCTCCGAAATGGCCGACATCTGCCTCCGAGTTGCCTCCGCCATCGACAACGACGGCGGGAAACCCCAGTATCTGTGGGACGGCTCCTGTCGCCCAAAGTCCTCGGCCTTTTGGGCGAATGTCCCGTACTGGCGGGACGTGTCGGCAATCGTCACCGACCTGAGAAAAATGGGCCCGCCAGGACTCGAACCTGGGACCAACCGATTATGAGTGCGCTACGAGCTTTGCGGCTGGTTGTGGCTGTTAGCGGATTTGGCTCAACCGTGCGGTTTTTCGGGGTGTAGTACCGGATGTGTTTTGCACTGCCTCCGGACCTTCGGTGGCCCCAAGGTGGCCCCGAGCATCCCCCAGGATGTCGTCCCAGGCGTCGGCGCTGCCGAGGCCGTCGTCGACCTGGTGGATATAGACGTTCATCGTCGTGGTGAGCTGCGAGTGGCGCAGCCAGCCCTGCACCTGCTTGAGGCTTGCCGTGCGCGAGCAGCAGCGACCCGCAAGCCTTGCGGAACGCGTGGAACGCGACCCCTTGGTAGTCCCATACGGGCTGCTCGACGTCCTCCCCTCCCCTGCGCACCGTCACCGTCCCCGTCTGCACGGCGATCCCGACGTCGATCAACGCTGGGTGCAGCACGCGGTTATAGACGTTGTGGTAGCTCAGCGGCGTGCCTGTGGTGGACGGGAACACCGGAGTCTCGGGCGAGGCATCCTCGGGCCGCAGCTCGGTCAACCACGCCGCCATCGAAGTCGACAACGGCACGCGTGCGTAGCTCGCCTCGGTCTTGAGCTTCTTGCGCTCGCCACGATAGACCTGCTCGGCGACCATGATGTGCGGATCGTCGCCCAAGTGGATGTGCTCCCAAGTCAGTCCCAACAGCTCGCCAATCCGTACGCCCGTCTGCGCGAGCAATGTGAAAAACGCGCGCCAAGACACCGGCATCGCGGCCAGGATCGCCATAACGTCCTCGGCGGTCAGCGCGCGTGGGGGCGGCTTGCGGTGCTGCCGCTTCGCGGTGTCAGACGGCACGTACCTGACGCCAGCCGCCGGGTTGGAGCCAAGGTCACCATCTTCGACGGCAGACGCAAGCATGACCGACAGCGCGGCCTTGGCTCGACGGATCGTGCTCGGTGTCGCGTCTCGACGCTCAAGCTGGCGTAGCCAGTCGCGCACGTCGGGCGCCGCCAGCTCGCGCATCCGAATACGGCCAATCGGCAACGGGAGTATGTGCAGCCGAAAGCTGATCTCGTACTCCCGCCGCGTGGACTTCTCAAGTCCCCGACTCGTGCGACCTCGATAGGCGGGAAACCAGGTCTCGTAGTACGTAGCCACGGTCAACGACGATTGCGGTCGGCGGGTGCCCTTGCCCGACCCGAGGTTCGCCTTGAACTCTCGCGCCAACTCAAAGGTGGCGAACATCTGCTTGTGCTCCTGCCCGCGCTCCTTCCACCGGACCACGTACGGGCATTTGCAGCGGCCGTAGCCTTTACACCCGCCAGCGTGCCGGCGGTAGATGCCGGGGACGCTGGTCTTCTCTAGCTTGCGCGTATCGCTCATCACACCTCCATTTGATCGTAGGACGTGTATCGGCTGGAAGCTCTCATCAGACGCTCAACTCGTCTGCCTTCAGGGCTGCGCGCGATGCGCACACGACGCGCTTGTTGATCCGTGTCACGAGACCCTTTGCCTCCAGCTCGGCCAGCGCGTCAACGACCGCGAGTCGGCTGCCTTCGCCCTTCTCGCGGATCATCTCCTCGACGGTCCACGGCCTGTCTTCGGCGATCAACGAGAACAGGACGCCCTGGGGGCTGGTGGGTGGTGCGGAATCGGTGCTCATGGTTCCTCCTTTGTGGTTGGAGGCCCCGGAGGACTGCTCGGGCAAGGAAGCCGCGCTGCCGGACTGGTAGCTTGGCTGGCGTGCCGGGAGTTGACGCTCTCGGTGCCACGCGGGGCGGCTGCTACTGGCGGCGCGCCCCGCATCTGCATATGGAATGAAGACCAGTCTATATGCTTACACGCATGTGGTCAAGCGCATGGACTTGAGCGCCTGTGCGTGAAAGTCTCCGTGCTATGCCACCACGACTTCCAGGCGACCCTGACCTTGGCCGAGCCGTCCGTCGCCTGCGCGAGGAGCGCGGGCTTACGCAAGAAGAGCTCGCCAGCCGCGCGGGGACAACGTTCGGCACGGTCAGCCGTGTGGAGTCGGCAAAGAGCGCACCCGCCTGGTGGACCGTGCGCAAGATCGCCGAGGCCCTTGGCATCTCAATGGCGGAGCTGGCCGCCGCGGTCGAAGCCGAGCGCTGAGCGGCCGACCGTCCGCTCCGAACAGGTGCGGCAGCTCTATTGCGCGAGCCGTCTGCCGTCAAAGCCGTCGATCGACGCTTCGAGCTGCTGCTGCCAGTCGTCGCGCTTCGGCTTTACGCCCCACTCGGCGATCAGGTGCCACAGGACCAGCTCGAGCGGTACACGAAGCGTCGGGATGTGGAGCCGGTCGGCCTGCTGACCGTCGGGGAACGCTCCACGCACGTGAACGTGCGCACGGGCGTACGGGTAGTCCGAGCGCGGGGAATCGCGCTGATACTCCCAACGGATGAGCCACGAAGCCCGCGATCTGCCAGTTTGAAGACGATAGGCATAAGACTCGATGCTGAAGTCGCCGTCTTTGACAACGATCACGTAGCGTACGAACAGGTGGACTGTGGTCCCATGCAACTCCAGCGGTGCGGTGTCTCCGTCTATGAGCCTCGTCAACTCGAAGGTGCCGGGATCACCCGGCAACTGAATCAGCGACAGCCGCGAGTCGCTGACCGTGCTGTTGAGAACGCCGTTGAGACGATCTACGAGGCGCTGCGCTGCCCTACGCGACAGCTCGATGCCCGTTCTGGCCGATCCGGAGCAGCCCGACCAGCTCGCCCACGGCGGCGTCCGCGTCGTCAAGCTCGCCGGCGCTGTACGCGCGGACGAACTCCGCCCGACTCATCCCGACCCCACGACGAACCTCCCGTTCGAGATAGGCGTCGTACTCCTCGGGAGTGAACTCGATGATCGGGGTACCGGCTTCTGTTTCGCTGCGCTTCATGGCTTTTCTTCCGTCGTGGCTGTGCCTTGCTCCAGACAGAATGATAGACAGGCCGGATGGCAGGGTCGTTTCATGGTCGCGTGCCGCCTCCCCGACGTAGCCACGAGTCAAGCTCGCTGCGCCTGAACAGCGTCCGGCTGCCGTCCTTCACGAACGGGATGCGACGGGCGGACACGAGGCTGTAGACCCTCGACTTCGGGCAACGCAGATACTCCGCCGCCTCCCCCACTGTCAGCCAGCCGTCGGTTTGGGCAGGCTGACCCAAACGCGGCGCGAGTCTTTCGGCGAGCGTGTCGAGCGCGTCGCCGTCGAGCGCGTCGAGCAGGACCTGGACGAACGTGGCGCTCACGGGGCGGCCCAGTTCGTACGTGGACGCGCCCAGATGATTCGTGAAGCCTGCCTGGCTGCCGGGAAGCGCCGCCTTGGAGTTGGTGCCATCGAGGTCATAGACCACGACCCCACCCGACCGGCCAACGACTTCAGCACCGACGAGCAGCGACGTAGTTGGTCTACTTCATAAGCCCTCATACAGTTATTGACCGTAAGCACGCCCAAACGGCCACGCAATTTGTCCAGACGCTTCTAACAAGCGCCGACGGCGCATCCTCTACCCACCGACCTGACCCGAGTTCCGCCGAGCACACGACCACCCATCGCCTGCAAGGTCGCCTCCGCGCCGCATCGCCCGCGACGCTCCAAACAGCCACGACAAACAGCCACGACAGACTACGGGTATGAAATACCTGGTGGGCTTGCTGTCCGGTCGTGTTCGTAGGGTGGTTTGACCAGGACAGGGGCTCTTGTGGGAAGACGTAATGGTGGGGCAGGCCGCTGTGCATTTGGGCTGCGAGCCCGTCAATGACTATATGGCCGCCCCTGCGACTCACCTGGTTGGGCTGAGAGCCCGAATCCGTATTTGTCGCTTGCCCGCCGCGCCTTCCAGTTTGAGAGTTCGATGGCTGGTGAAAGGAGCGGAAGTGCGGTTTTTCGGTATTGATGTTCACTTGGAGTTCTGCGAGGTCGCGGTCGCTGAGGGCGGCAAGGTCTCGCAGGTCGGGCGGATCGCGAGCACGCCGGAGGCGATCAGGGAGTTCGCGCGGGATCTCGGCGGCGAGGATCAGGTCGTCTTGGACGCCAGCGGTAGCGTGATGGCGATCGCGAGGATCCTGCGGGGAAGCAACGTTGGGCGGGTCATCGTCTCTAACGCGGCGCAGACACGCGCGATCTCTCACGCGCGCGTGAAGTCCGACCGCTTTGACGCGGCGATGCTCGCCAGGCTCCTCTCGGCGGGGATGCTCAGCGAGGTATGGGTGCCGGACGAGGCGACGCTCGCGCTACGCCGCCGTGTCGCGCGGCGCTCGGCTTTGGTGCGGGCACGCACCCGGATCAAGAACGAGGTGCATGCCGTCGTGATGCGCTGTCTGCTCGGTCGCCCACCCGTGAGTGACCTATTCGGCCGCAAGGGACGTGTGTGGCTGGCCGAACAAGCGCTCCCCGAGGAGGAGGCCGAGACGGTAGCTGGCTGTTTGCGCCAGATCGACTTCCTGGATGGCGAGATCGCTCTGCTTGACCAGAAGATCGCCGAGCAGGCCCTCACATGGTCGGGGCTGTGCAGGCTGTTGACGATCCCCGGCGTGGATATCGGGACCGCGGCGGCGGTGATCGCAGCCGTCGGGGACATCACGCGCTTTCAGACCCCGGGGCAGCTGGTCGCCTACCTCGGCTTGGACCCGAAGGTCCGTCAGTCCGGCTCAGAGCCCGCTCGCTACGGGCACATCTCAAAGCGCGGCAACGCGCAGGCCCGCTCGATGCTGGTCGAGGCCGCATTGATCGCGATCCGCAGCCCCGGACCACTCAGGGCGTTCGGTGAGCGCGTCCGTGCTCGCCGCGGCGCCCAAGTCGCGGCCGTCGCTGTCGCACGCAAGCTCGTCGTTCTCTGCTGGCATCTGCTGAGCAAGGACGAGGACTACGCGTTCGCCCGCCCGTCGCTGACCCGCCAGAAGACCCGCCGGTTGGAACTCACCGCCGGCGCGTCACGCCGGCCACGCCGCCACGACGGGGCAACCGTCTCGCCGACAGCGGCTCAACGCGCGGCGGAGCGTGAGCTGCAAACCCAGGCAGAGCTCGCCTACCGGCGCCTGGTCGAGGACTGGCGCTCAACAGCATCACCGAAAGGTGGTGCGGGCGCGACACCGGGGCGCGCATCCAACAAGCCCTCGAAGGGCAAAGCCGCGCGGCAGGCCACAAGCCCCTGACGCCTGCGCTTCGCTCACGTCAGTCACCCGCACCACCACAAATCATCTCACCCCGAAGCACCCGGCGCGACCCCACCGCCGATGCTCGCCCCTGCACCACGACACACCCCGGCGCAACAAGAACGGCCGTATAGACCAGATGCTCACCTGAGCGGGCGCTGTGCGATCGCTGTGCCGCTCCGAGCGCACCCCCGAGCGTGGAGCAGCACCCTCAGCAACCCCGACGAAATGTTCGCGCAAACCCTTGACTTTTCATCCGAACATGCACAAGAGTGCGTGCGCTGTGTGACGACTGTGTGAGCAAGTCGGTGGCCGTTTCGGCCTTCTCACGGTCATCACTTCATGTGATGACCGCAGCGAGCATCCCGGCGGCGCGTGGTGGCGACTACGCCCGATATCTGGAGGGGAAGACCGTCGCGCCCGAGCGCGGCGACTACTACCTGACCCCCGACGGCGAGATGACCCAGGCTCCGGAAAGATGGTTGGCCGACTCAGAGACGCTTGAAAGGCTCGGCATCCGGGCGGACACACCAATGAGCGGCGAGGACTTCGTTGCGCTCATGGAAGGTCGCCATCCACAGACAGCGCGGTGGCTTCGGCGTGCCGGTGCCGACGGCAGCCGTGGCGGTGGGATCGACGGCGTTTTCAGCGCGCCGAAGTCGGTATCGACCACTTGGGCACTTGCCGATTCATGGCAGCGAGAGCAGATCGAGAAAGCCCACGCAAACGCGGTCGAGCAGGCGGTCGCCTACATGCGCGAGAACGTTGGCGTCGTCCGTCGCCGCTATGGCGGCGAGGTCATCGAGGAGCCAGCCAAGGACTTGATCGCAGTCGAGTACCAGCACACAACGGCGCGCGGTGTCTCAGGAGCCGACGCGCCCGATCCGCAGCTCCACAGTCATGTCGTCATCACGAGCGCGGTGCGCGAGGACGATCGGATCGTTGCGGTGGCCTCCCGGCCGGTATTTCGTTCGGCGGGCGAGGTCGGCGCCTTCTACCGCTCTGCGCTTGCACAGGAACTCGCCGCACAGGGGTACGCAATCGAACAGGCGACCGGCAGGGACGGCAAGTATTTCGAGATCGCGGGTGTCCCCGAGGAGCTGCGTGATGCCTTCTCGGGACGCTCCAGGGAGGTCGCGCGAGCCGCCGACCGCTTCCGTGCGCGCTACGGTCGAGCGCCTGAGCGTGGCGAGCTGCGCGACCTCGCGCTCGAGAACCGTCGCGCGAAGAAGCTCACCAACCGAGCTGACCTTGAGAACGTGTGGAGGGACACCGCGAGCCGCTATGGGTTCGGTCCCGATGAGGCGTTGCGACTGCTCGCCGGCGAGCGCAGCCGGCCTGCCATTCGGTCGGTGGAGGATCGGATCGAGGAACGTCTCACCGAGCGTCACGCCGTCTTCGAGCTGCGCGACCTGCACACCGTCGCCCTGGAGCAGACCGCCGGAGAACTGGCGCCGCATGAAGCGCTCGACGTAGCGCGGGAGATGATCCGGGATCGGCGCGTGTTGACACTTGAGGGTGGCCGGATGACAACGCTCGCTGTCCGCGCACAGGAGCAGGCAATCGAACGACGGGCCGCCGTACTTGCCCGACCCGCCGGACGCGATGTCAGCCACACCGCACAGATGAACGCGGCACGGGAGGTCGCCGAGCGTATCGGCGCTCCGCTCACTGATGAGCAAGACATGGCGTTGCTCGTCCTGACTGGTCCCGAGCGTGCAACCGTGCTCGTCGGCCCGGCAGGAACGGGGAAGGGCGTCGTGATCGACGCCGCCGCACGAGCGGAGCAACTGGCAGGTCGTGAAACGATCGGGATCGCTGTCTCCGGCTCGACGGCTGAGCGGCTTGGAGCCGACAGCCCTGCGCTTCAAGGAAACACGATGACGCTCGACGCGCTCACCGCCCGAGCAAATACCGGAAGCGTCCATGTTGGTCCCGACACGACGATCATTCTCGATGAGGCCGGGATGGTCGACCACAAGCGCCTCGACGCGCTCACCGAGTTGGTGGAGGGTTCAAGAGCGAAGCTGATCGCGGTTGGCGACGGCCAGCAGCTCCCCTCGATAGGTCCGGGTGGCATGTTCGACCGGCTCACAGGCCACGCGCCGACAGTGGAACTGGAGACGATCCACCGCACAACCGACCCACAAGAGCAACGAGCGTGGCAAGCGCTACGAGCGGGCGAACCCGAGCGCGCGATGGCCCACTACAAGGCTCAAGGACGGCTCCACCTCGCCGACACCCGCGACCATGCCGCCGAGAGCGCCGTCCAAGCCTGGGCAGAACTCACCAGAGAAGCCGGGATCGACAAAGTCGCGCTGATCGCAGATTCCACGAACAAGGAGATCGACAGGCTCAACGCCCGCGCACAACACCTCCGCGCCCAGCGCGGCGAACTCGGCCCAGACGAACTTCCGCTCTCAAGCGTCCATTACGGGCTACGGCAAGGCGACCGCGTCGCGTTCATCGCCCAACACCGCCCGCAAGGCCAACCACGCGTCGAGAACGGTACTCGCGGCCAAGTCACGAACATCGACCAGGAGGGAAGGCTGACGCTCGCGCTCGACGGATCAGACCGCCGGCTGCAAATTGCACGTCAAGACGCGGAGTCGCTGCGGCTCGCCTACGCCCAACACGTCTACCGGCAACAGGGCGCGACAGTCGATCGTGCCGTGGTGCTCACCGGCGGCTGGCAAACAAGCCGAGAGTCGGCCTACGTACAAGCCACCCGCGCCCGCCACGGCACCGACTGGTACCTCGCCCGCGACCAACTCGGCGACGAAGGACAAGATCCCGACCAGATCACACGCCTCGCCGGACGGATGACCCGAAGTCGAGCACACACACCATCCGTCACTCACCGAGAAACCCCAGGCTCGTCGTGGGATCCCAGCCGCGATCCGCTACGCCTCAGCAGGCTGATTCCTCATGTGGACCAGCTCTTGCGAACACCAGCACGCGACGCGCCTGATCACGACATCGGACGCGGACGGTGACCGATAGGTTGTCTCAGGTCGCAACTACCGCGTGTCGTCCCAATCGCGCATCTCGTCTCGGGCCGACGACGTGCCTGCTCAAACCGAGGCGGTACGGCGACAGGCTGCGACGGTACGCCCGCGAGTGTCGGCGAGGGAGCGATGCCGACCTCGGCGGCATGGGTCAAGCCGCACGCTGAGTCTGGTACCGCACCCAGCGCACCTCGGCGTCTGGGGTCTGCTCTAGCGTCATCTTCTTGACGGTCTGTTCGGCAACCCGCCGCCGGGGCGACGCGACGGCACGCTGCAGTGTATACCCGCGAAAGAGAGTCGGGGCGATCGGGTCCACTCGTTCTTCAAGTAGCGGCGCTGAGATGAACGGCGGGTTGGTCCCCGGGCGGCGAAACCATTCATCGACCGCGAGCGCCTTGACGGAGGCGTTGATGTGGCTCGCCTGTATGCGGTCGCCGATGATCCATGGCTCATCGGCACTCTCGACCCACGTCATCAAAAGCGCGTGACGCGGGTCCAATGTGAAGCGCCCCTCGAACGTGCCCATCATGCCGAACGGCGGGATCGCGGACTCCGGCCCAAGCCGGTCTGGTCTCGCCCACGGGATCAGGATGACCGGCTGATCGCAGCCTATGAGCAGGTCCTCGGCGAACTCGATGATCGTCCAGTGCATACTCAGCAAGGGGCTTGCGACGCGGTTCACCTGTCGAATGACCTGCTGAGCGTGCATGTGCGGACTCTTGAGCAGCTCGGCGTAGGGAGCGATCCCGGCCTCGTCGAGGTTGTGCTTGGCTGCAGTCTCGCCGAGCGCATCAATCGCCGCATCCTTGCCGACCTCGCCCAGAAACGTCGTGAAGGCTCGCGTGCGAACGATGTGCAGGGATACGAACCGTGCAAGCGCTATGCGATCCCCGTCCGTCAGGGGCCAGCGAGACTCAAGATTCCTGAACAAGGAGAGTGCATCAGACTCAATGCGGGCGAGGATTCCCTCGACCTTCTCGGCGAGGTCTGGCGGGCCCCAGTAGTCGAACTCGTAGCCGACGCCGTTTGGGCCTTCGTCGTATTGGCCCTTCAGTCGGTGATGCACCGTGACCTGCTTGCCACCGGGCGTGGTACCAGCGAAGCGCCGCACGAGCCCGGCGCTCACGGTGTGGTTCTTTCTCCAAGCGTTGGTACTCATCGACCAATCGATGGTAGACGCCAGGGCGGCCGGTTTAGTCGCGGCGCCCGGACGCGCCCGCTCTGCCGGCAAAAGCGCTAGCGATGCCCGTGAACAGGACTAGTCATGCTGCGGTGCTCCGAAGCACTCCGACGGTCACTTGGCGATGACCTAGATGACTGGAGGGTGAAGCTGCCTTCGAGGGGAGCATCGAGGTTGCCAACGGAGGTAGCAGAGCTGCTTTCGGCGGTAGGAGGGCTGAGGGCGCGGACTAGGCGACCGGCGCTGTCGAGCCATTCGATCCGCGTCGGCTCTGTTTCATCCACAGTCTTGTCCCACTGCAACGTGATACGGCGACGTTGGGCCGTAGGACGCTGGGCCGTGGTGGGGTGCGTCGTCACGATCACGGGCTCCATCCGTTGCAGCCGTTCCAGCCGTTTCAGTTCAGCCTCGACACGAGGCGTCGGCGGTGGTGGTGTAAACAGGAAAGTGTTTTCGCTGACCGGCACGGTGATCGCGGACGTTTCCCTGTATTCGATCCGAACCGAAGCGACACCATCGGGCACCAGTTCGACGGTCGGTTCCTTCTTGGGCTCAACCGGTCCTCGCAACAGCCATGGTTTCAGTGATTCATAACAGTTTTGATTAGATGGTGTGGTTGT
Source organism: uncultured Solirubrobacterales bacterium (assembly GCA_963715765.1). Classification (GTDB taxonomy): domain Bacteria; phylum Actinomycetota; class Thermoleophilia; order Solirubrobacterales; family Solirubrobacteraceae; genus Palsa-744. The sequence goes on along the minus strand of OY970270.1, from coordinate 90,161 downwards.
CCTCCTTTTGAGAGGCAGAGACGACCCCGAAGGGGCCGTACCCTGAAGGACCGGTAACGCTTGTGCGCTCTTCGCGTTCGCGGTGTCGTGGTGTGTTGGTCGGACGTGAGCCGGCTGGGTGCGCGAGTTCGTGCTGCTGTGGACGCGGCCTGCGGATCAGCTCGGCGGTGAAGGTAGCGCTGATGCTGTCGAGCAAAGGTACTCCTCGAGCGCCTCGGCGGGGGTTCTCCAGCCGAGCGTCTTGCGAGGCCGGCCGTTAAGCGTGGCAGCGACCGCGGCGAGGTCCTCGGCAGTGTGTCTTGCGAGGTTTGTGCCCTTCGGGAAGTACTGTCGCAGCAGGCCGTTGGTGTTCTCGTTCGTCCCTCGCTGCCATGGGCTTTGAGGGTCACAGAAATACACTGGAAGTCCACTGTCGATTGTGAGCTGTGCGTGTTGTGTCATCTCAGCGCCTTGGTCCCAAGTGAGCGATCGGCGAAGCTGCTCGGGCAGCGTGGTGATCTGCTCTGTGATGGCGTCACGCACCGCTTCGGCGCCGCGACCAGCGAGCGGTGGCCCGTTCTTAACTCTCGGGCCGCCGTGGCCGGGCATCGGTGGTAGGTGAAGCAGCATTGTGAACCGGGTACTGCGCTCCACGAGCGTCCCGATCGCCGTCTGCTTTGCGCCGAGGATGAGGTCGCCCTCCCAGTGGCCAGGTATGGCTCGGTCCTCGGCCTCTGCGGGACGCTCGCTGATCATGATCTGCTCGCAGACGAAGCTCTTGCCACGCCCACGGACGCGGGCTCTGGGAACCCGCAGCGCCCTGCCACTACGCAAACAAGCGGTGAGCTCCCTGCGCAGCGCGCCGCGACCCTGCACGTAAAGCGCTTGGTAGATCGCCTCGTGCGAGACCCGCATCGACTCATCATGGGGGAAATCAACCTTCAGCCGGTTGGAGATCTGCTCTGGGCTCCACGCCGTAGCCCACCGGCGATCCTGGCGATGCGGCTTGTTACGACCCCTCCACGGCGCCGTCGCGGGCCCTGGCACCGCTGTGCCGTCAGACCGGCGAACCTCCCCGGAGAGCCGCTCCTGCACGTACTCCCGCAACTGCTCATTCGCGGCGAGCTTCGCAGTCTTCGGACGGCGCGCCATCAGCTCTGCCTTCCACTGCGCGACCGACGCGCGATACTCGAGCTTCCCGCCGCGAGTAGCCGCATTACGACGCAACTCCCGCGAAATCGTCGATGGGGACCGCCCCAACCGGCGCGCGATCTCCCGAACCCCAGCGCCTTGCGCCTTCAACATCGCGATCTCCTCGCGCTCCTCAAACGACAAGTACCGGCCTGAGATTGGGTCAAGCATGAACGTTGGCATCCCGCCACGTTCCCTGAACCACCGGCTGCCAGCCGCCTGCGACGCCCCGACCGCCAGCGCAGCGTCCTCACTGCTCAAGCCCCTAGCGATCTCACGCCAGAACAGCCGCTCCACGTCGCGACGCAGCGATGGCGCCCCCGGCGACTTCATCGGGCCCCTGCCCGTCAACTCCCCCATCCACCCAGCTGGCCTGCCCATAAACACCTCCACGATCAAGGTGTTGCGAGGACCAGTTGAATCCGCCCTTGTACAAGTCGTCCGACTGGAATATCCGCTCACCTTCGTCGATTGCAGCGAACGGCTCGCATCCTTGGGGAGGTTCGTTTTCACCGCCTCCCATCTCGATGATGCAGTCGACCGGCTCAACCAGGCGCCGGTGCTGCTCTTCGACCAGTGCGCGCCGAGCACGCTCCCCGCCCGCCAGACAGTGGGCCGGGACGACTGCTTCGGGCCGTCCGTACGCCGGGATCACGAAATAGCGTCTACCGTCGGGGAGCCTCGTTAGCTGGCGGACGTAGGCGGGGTAGTAGCTCGAGAGCTTGTAGGTCTTGTAGAGCTCGCGGCCCAGTCCGTTGGCCGCCAGGTTCAGCCCTGGAGGCTCATCGCTCGGTAGCCGGGGTCTGCGAAAGATGGTGAAGCTGGACAAGATCGCGGCGTCCAGCGGAGTCGAGAGCGCCTTGGGGAGCGGCCGCCGGGGTCCAAGCAACCCCCGCTTGCTGAATTCGGGCGGTATGCAGGACGGGGACAGGCGTACTACGCTCGCTGTCGCCGTCCCTGCGGAGGAACCGCAGGCAGCGAGAATGAGTCCAAGCGCTGCAATCAACACGACCAGGCCGCTCATGCAGGCAAACCGCAGCCAGGCGCGATCCCAGCAAAGCAGCTGGTCACTCACCTACAACGCCCCGCGCTCTGGGCCGCGAGGACCAACCTCTTACCGAGCATGCACGCCACGCATAGAAACTACCCCAAGCGGGTCTCGGAGCGAGCCAAGGTGTGAGCGAGCGCGCTGTCCTTGGACGACGGGATGCTGGCGCTTACGGGTGGGAGGCAAACGTCTAATCATCGCGACGCTCCGTTTGCCCACTGGACGACAAGTAAGCCATCTGGCGCGGCAGTCCGCGCACTCCGCTACCCGGTATCACGCCGCATTCACTATTGGTCTCGCTCGTAAGTTCGCGCACGTATCCGGTGGGCCAGTCGGAGACCACGAGCGCGGTCTACTCGTCCGCGAGCGACGCCAGCGCGCGGACGTAGTACCGATCGCGCAGCGCCGATCCGATGGCGAGCAGGTCCCATGCGTGCCCGCTCGCGACTTGGCTGTCCCCTGCCTTGTCGTTGTAGTGCGGCGCGACGATCCCTTCGTCAGCCAGTGATTCTGCGAAATCGACGTTTGGATCGATGCGATTTCCATTGCCGGTGCGGGAATACTGGTCTGGCCCGTCAGCGAGGCGGAGCACTTGCGGGCAGATACGCACGGCCAACACGTCGTTGTAAATGTCGCCGTACAAGTCTGTCGATCCGAGCGCAGCGGCGAGGTCGAGGAGCACGGGAGCTATGAGTGAGTCTGGGCGCCGTTCGAGCTGCACGCTTTCGAACGGGCCGCCGATCAGATATTCGACCTCTTCATCGGGAGTCGCGTCTTCGCGCGCGAGGCCGAGCGCGTCGCGTTCGTAACGATCGCACAGCCAGATGGTGCATCTCTTGAGATGCGTCTCCGCCGCTTCTCGATCGACGCTCGCGAGCGCGAGGACGGCGGGGATGACGCTCACGGCATACTGGTCGCTGATCGGATGGGCTACGCCGGGCTGCTTCTCGCAGAGCGTCACCAGCCACCGCGAGATCTCCCCCCACAGCTCCGGGTCGGACTCCTTCACCAGCAGCGCCAGCAAACCAAGGATCTCGGCCAGCCTCACGCAGCGCACGGGGTACGTCACCCATCCCCCGAACTCGATGTCATTGAGCAGCGGGTGCTCCAGCAGCTCGTCGCCACACTTCTCCCACAGCGCGCGGGCATACGCCTCGAACAGTGATCTTGCCGCGGTGGCCGACATGTCATCGGGCAGGTTTGTCGCTCCCGAGGCCCACACCGCGCGCACGAGGCACAACGCAAGATGACAAGCAAGGTCGAGTCGATCAACGCCCCGTAGCTTCTCGCAGACCAACGCTGCCTCTATCACCCCGAGCCCGGCCAGTCGCTCCGGCTCCCACGCCATCCACCGACGCGAGAACACCTCCAGCTCTGGCATCGTCACCGACCGCGCCTCGGCAGCGCCCAAGATCGACATGAGCTGGCCGTCGATCGACCCGCTCAGCACCGACTCGGGATCACTCGCGAGGTGGCCGAGCAGGATGTCGCGATCCCACAGCTCCAGCTCGGGCTCGCCTCTCTCGTTGGCCCGCTTGTTGTAATCGCCGTAAAGCTCCGGCGCGTTGCCCACGAGCCGGCCGGTCGTGACCAACACTGGGCGGCGCGACAGCTCTGTGTTGAACGCTCCATGTCCGAGGTTGACAACGCGCAGCTCGTCAAGCTGGCCGGTGAGCGTTCTCCACTCAGGTTGCCCTATGTCACCCGCCTTCGACTGGAAGCCCCACTGCTCGCCATCGCGTCGGGCGATCACGTCCTTCCCGAACTCGCGCGCGCCGTGGACCAGCCGCACGGACGCAAACCCGCGCGCCCGCAACAGAGCCATCAAAGGCTCGTCAAACGCCCGCTCGGGGACGGACTCAAGATAGGCGGCGACGGCGTCGCTTAGCAAGCAACTCCTCCAGCTTGCGGGCTTTCAACTCCTCGATCATCTTCACTTGCTCGGGCGTCGGCTGGGGGAGCTTCGACGCCGTGTCTGGGTGCATGACCAGAGATGGTGTTGACAGCTCGTCGTTCTCATCAAGTCTCCATTCCATCTTGTCGAGCATCTCGTACAGCATCGCGAAGGTGAGCGGGCGCCCTCCCGCGTCAAGGGTGTTCCCGGTGGCGGTGGTGATCTTGCCGAGGTTCCCGTAGAGCATTTTCGCTAGCTGCTCGGCGTACCCGTCAGCGGCCTCGACGAGTTTCACCTGTAGAGCCTCGAAGTTCCCATCGCGCACATCCTCCGCTTTGACGCCAAGCTCGAATCCGACGGGCTCCGCTGGAAGGTCAAGCGCGATGTCGTCCCGCGTCTCCACGACGCTCGACACGGTGCCCTTCATCGGCACTACCTTGATCTGGCTGAGCACCGGGTCGCTTTCCCTTGCGAGATTCTTCGTCACCCACCAGACAACTTGACCGCACGCGAGGTTGTAGCCGGGAAGCGCGAAGGGCATCCATCAATTGTCCCTCACGCTTCGGCTACTTTGCGCGCCAGTACGCTGTGCGGCATGGCTAGCCGCCTCCCGCTCAAGCCCGGTGCGACGCCCGAGCGAGCCCTGGAGATCCTGGACGAGCTCCTAATCGAGCTGCGTAACCTGCCCGGCAAGTCCGCCGTCTCCACCGATGTCTGGGAGACGTTTCGTCGGAGACAGCAGGACTACATGACCTGGGTCGACAAGGCCGAAAGCCAGCTCGGGAACTTCACCGACGAGCTGCGAATCGACTCGCTCCTGCACACTCGGGGCTATTGGGCGATCCGAGAAGCGCACCCGCAGACTCCATGGCCCGCGCATCCGATCGAAAGCGAGATCAGACTCCAGAAAGCCACCCTGGAGCGTGTTGCAGAGGACTTGAAGCGCCGCATCGAGCGAGCGACGGAAGCAGCCGGACATATCGCAGTCTTGGACACCCATCTTCTACTGCACTTCCTGCCACCCGAGCAGGTGAACTGGAGGGAGATCGTCGGTGTCGAGCCTGTGCGCCTGTTCCTGCCGATCACCGTCGTTGACGAGCTCGACGAGCTCAAGTACACGGGCAAGGACAAGGTGCGCGGCAGAGCACGCGCCGCGCTCACAAATCTCAAGCGAGATGTCGGGCCTGGTGGCTCGCCGGGCAGAGTGCGGGAGGACGTGACGATCGAGGTCCAGCTGGCGTTCTCGGATGACCCGCGCGACCCGGATGCGGACCGCTCAATCATATCCGTCTGCACCGAACTTGAACAGCTAATGGGGAAGCCCAACAAGGTGTCGCTCGTGACTGGCGACGCTGGAATGAGGCTCCGGGCGGCGCAGCGTGACGTGAGAGTCGTGGCGATGCCCGAGAAGTATCTGCGCGCCCCTGATAAGAGCGGCGAGTAGGATCTCTCTGCTGGCCGACGCCCGGATTACGCAGGAGCCACGGCGGCGCACAACCACAGCAACAGGCTCGACTTTGCTCTTGGAGATGGCGTGTGCCAACGTGGGCGTGGTCAGCCGGTTAGGACAGCAGCTGCGATCTTCTGCGCGATGGCTTCGAGCGGGTCCCGTGCCGTCTCGAAACCTGCAAGATCGGGGAGGATGCCGCTGTACTCTGCCACCTGCTCGAAGGTCACGCCGTCGAGCACTGGGATCAGCGTCTCCTTGTGGAGGAGAGCACCAAGCTCGCGCTCGGTCCAGAAGCGTCCGGCCACATAGGCGGGCGTGAGGAGCACGACCCCCGCGCGCGCCTTCTGTAGCCCCTGGTCCATCTGGCGAGCTTGGCTTTTACCTGGCTGGATCGCGATCTCATCAAACCAGACCCTCACTCCGAGACTTTCGAGCTGCTGTCGCAGGATGTCCCCTGCTTCGCCACCGTCGATCCGCGCGTAGCTGAGGAACACGTCCCACTCTCGCTCGTCAAGCGGTGCGACCGCCCGTTGAATGCGGTTAGCAAGCACCTCCTCATCGACCGTGTAGCGAGTGCCTGACGTGGCGGCGCGGAGCCGGTTCTGGAGGTCGGCGATCACGGCTGTGTTGTGGGCGTTGACCTGACCGATGTTGCGGTTGTAATCGCCGATAGCCCGCTGGTTCTGCTGATGGACGCGCCGGTTGTGCTCGTTGACGCGACGCTCCTCCTCACGCACGCGCTGTTCTTCTGCCCGGTTGTGCTGCTCAGCCCGGCGGTTGTGTTCATTGATCTCTCGTTCAACGCGCTGCCGTTCCCGGCGGTTGAACTCATCCACTTGCCTGTTGTATGCATCGATCTGCCGACGACGTTCGGCTTCCGCCTGCCGGACCGCACGTTCGTAGGCAGCTCGATCCATCTATTAGGTTTATCAAGCACCGAGGACGAACTGGTGTTCGTTCTGCGAACTCGGATTAGTTAGTCGGGTCTGTTCCTGGACGAGTTTCGTGGGTGTGCGCTCGAACGAGCGAGCGGGCTGGCGCAGGCATCGAGTAGACCGCGCGCCTCGTTCACGGTTTCGTAGCCGACTGCTGCTTCTCTGCGCTGAGGCCGCAGCCGTATCCGCTTCGAGGACGCAGGGTGCCCCACGGTGGCTGACGGGCGTGCGTAGACTCTCCCGGCGTGTCAGCCACGGGAGACCCTGGGTATGCGTTGAGTGCATCCAACGAAGGTGAGCACGAGCGGCTGGCCCGCCAGGCCGACATGTATGCGCCGTTCACGCGCCGTTTGCTGGCGCGCGCGGGGATCGAGCCCGGGATGCGGGTCCTCGATGTGGGCTGCGGGCCGGGCGATGTCAGTTTGCTTCTGTGCGAGCTAGTCGGCGCCGACGGTTCGGTGGTCGGGGTCGAGCGTGACGAGCAGGCGCTCGCGAGGGCGCATCAGCGCGCGGTCGAGTCTGACATCGAGAACGTCGAGTTCGTGCTCGGGGACTTTCGCGACATCGAGCTCGCCGGTAACCCGTTCGATGCGCTGGTCGGGCGGCTCGTGCTGATGTACCAGGGTGATCCGCCCGCGGCGGTGCGGGCCGCGGCACGCCACGTACGCCCGGGTGGGGTGGTCGTGTTCGCGGAGATGTGTATGCGCACTGGGTCTGCGATACCGCAGAGGTTCTTGGTGTCCTGGCCGCATACTCCGGCGTCTGAGCAGCTCAGCGAGTGGATTGATGGCGCTTTCGGCGGGCTGGGCACGCAGCCGGACATGGGAATGCGGTTGCCTGCGACGTTCGCGCAAGCCGGCCTGCGGCCCAGCCTGGACCTCGACAGCGAAGTCGCGATTGCCGTTGGTGAGGAGGCAGTCTCCGAGGCCGTTGACTATGCCCGCAGCTTGCTGCCCGGGATCGTGGCTGCCGGGGTGGCCACCGAAGAGGAAGTGGACATCGACACCCTCGCCGAGCGTCTGCGTGCCGACACCGGACCGGTCGGACGCATCTCGCTCTGGCCGACAATCATCGGCGCCTACGCGACAAAGCCACAGTAGCGCTACTACGCGCGCGAGTGACCGGGCGCCCGAACAACCGCACTGATGGTCAGCGGCTGGGACATCTTTCTGGGGCGGGTGGCCCCAAGAGTGGCCCCAAAGCGCGTCGTGGGACGGTACGCACTACCTCCTACCCAAGAATCCCGCATAATTATGCAGGATTCTTGAATGGGCCCGCCAGGACTCGAACCTGGGACCAACCGATTATGAGTCGGCGGCTCTAACCAACTGAGCTACGGGCCCGTGTCGCGTCTTGCGCGACTGCTCAGAAGCTACCAACGTTGGTCGAATATGCGCTTGGGCGCGTGGGATGGTTTGATTCTTCGGTCAACCAACGAGGGGAGCGACAATGGCAGAGCGTGCAGCGATCGTCACGGGAGCGTCGAGCGGTATCGGTTTGGCGATTGCGCGGATGCTCGGCGAAGAGGGCTATGGCATCACGATGGCCGCTCGGCGGCCTGAGAAGCTTCAGATCGCTGTCGATGGGCTTGCCTCAGAGGGCTTCGATGTGCATGGCGTCCCTGCCGCGCTATCGGAGGAGAGCGAGATCCAGAAGGTCGTCGCCGCCCACCGGGAGCGTTACGGGCGCCTCGACGTGCTCGTCAACAACGCCGGCGTCGGCATCGGTGCGCCCGTCGGAGACATCCAAACCAAGCACCTTGACATGCAGCTCGACGTCAACGTGCGCTCGATCGTCCTGTTCTACCGCGAGTGCATATCGATGCTCAAGGAGTCGGCGGCCGAGCACTCAAACACGCTGGTGGTCAACACCGCCTCGATCTCGGGCAAGCGCGCGGAGGCGTGGCTGTCGGTCTACTCCGCAACCAAGCACGCGGTCGTCGGATGGACCGAAGCGATGAACAAGGAGCTGGGCTCATCCGGCATCAAGTCCACCGCCCTCTGCCCCGCCTTCGTGGACACGCCGATGACCGACTTCGTGAAGGGGCAGGTCAAAGCGGAGGACATGATTCGTCCCGAGGACATCTCCGAGGCGGTGCGCTACCTGCTGCGCGTCTCTCCCGCCTGCGTTGTTCCTGAGATGATGTTCGTGCGTCCCGGAGACGCCATCTAAAGGAAAGGACGCACATGAAGCTAGGCGTGCACATCGGCTACTGGGGTCTCGGTCTCAGCTCCCAAGACCAGCTGGAAATCGTCCAGGAAGCCGAGAAGCTCGGCTATGACTCGGTCTGGACCGCCGAGGCATATGGCTCCGATGCCGCCACGGTACTTGCCTGGCTTGCTGGGCAAACATCCAAGATCCGACTTGGCTCGGGGATCCTCCAGATGCCCGGCCGCTCGCCCGCGATGACCGCCATGACTGCCGCCACGATCGACCAGCTCTCCGGTGGGCGCATGATCCTCGGCATCGGCTCCTCCGGGCCTCAGGTCGCGGAGGGTTGGCACGGGCAGCGCTTTGCAAAGCAGCTGCAGCGTACGCGCGAGTACGTGGCGGTTGTGCGCAAGGCGCTCGCACGCGAGCGGCTCGAATTCCACGGCGAGACACTGGAGCTGCCATTGCCGGATGGTCCTGGCAAGGCCTTGAAGCTCACCATCGCCCCCGTCCAAGAGCGCATTCCTGTCTATCTCGCAGCAATTGGTCCCAAGAACACGGCGCTGGCCGGGGAGATCGCCGATGGCTGGATCCCGACGCTGTTCTCGCCCGAACATGTCTCTGAGCTGCGACCCCTATTGCAAGAAGGCGCCGACCGCGTCGGACGCTCGCTCGATGGCTTCGATATCGCCCCGACCGTCAACGTGTTCGTCACCGACGATCTCCCCGCTGCTCGCGACGCGATGCGGCCGTTCATCGCGCTGTATGTCGGCGGCATGGGCTCGCGCAAGCAGAACTTCTACAACAACCTCGTCTGTCGCTACGGCTTCGAGGCTGAGGCCAAAGTCATCCAGGACCTTTATCTGGAGGGCAAGCGCGAGGAGGCGATGGCGGCCATTCCCGACGCGTTGATCGACATGGTCTCGCTGTGCGGCCCGAAGGATGCCGTCCGGGAACGCCTGGCGATCTATCGTGACGCGGGCGTCGGCACGCTCGGCCTCACCCCAATCGCCTTCACCAAGGACGATCGCTTGGAACAGCTACGCCTCGTGGCCGAGCTGGCGGCTTAGGGCGACGCTAACGGCCGGGGTGTCCTCGTTCGCCCCTCGCGGTCAGTAGCACCATGTCCATCTCACCTGTCCACTCCGTTTCACAAGACGATCGCCCGCAACCCGCCCTGTCGCGACTGCGCCTGCTGCTTGGCGCATTCGGCGACCCCGGGCACGCATTCCCAATGATCGCGCTTGGCCGCGCACTGCTTGCCCGCGGTCATGACGTAACGCTGCAGACATGGGAGCGCTGGCGCGCGCCGATCGAGGCTGAAGGCATCAGCTTCACTCCCGCCCCGGAGTACAGCGCGTTTCCGATCGGAGATCACCCGCTGGATTTCTACGAGGCGGTCGTATACGCCACTCGCGACACGCTCCCGCTGGTGCGCGAGCTGCAACCTGACGTGGTCGTCCACGACATCCTCACGCTGGGACCATCGCTTGCCGCCGAGCTCGTCGGGATCCCACGCGCCACGCTCATCCCCCACGTCTTTCCCGAGGCAGGTCCAGGCTTCCCGATCTACTCATTCGGGGCTCGCCTGCCACGTACTGCCGCCGGTCGTGCCTTCTGGGAGCGTGCCCACCTGCCCGTCCGTCGCGGCCTGGAGAGCGGACGGCTCGCGCTCAACCACACGCGCGAGCAGGTCGGCCTGCCTCCGTTGGTCTATCCGCACGGAGGCACAAGCCAGGAACTGGCGCTCGTGGCAACCTTCCCCCAGCTCGAGTACCCACGTCCCTGGCCTGCCCACGTCCATGTCGTCGGTCCGCTGATGTGGGAGCCGCCGGCGCATGAGGCCGTGCTGCCGTCAGGCGACGATCCACTTGTGCTCATCGCGCCCTCCACCTCTCAGGACCCCGACCACCGCCTGCTTCACGTCGCCTTGCGCGGTCTCGCGGACGCTCCCGTACGCGTGCTCGCGACCTACAACCGGCGCCTTCCTTCGCGCCCACTGTCGGTTCCCGACAACACAACGGTCGTGGACTGGGTCTCCTACGCCCGCACCCTCCCCCATTGCGATGCGATCGTCTGCCATGCGGGCCACGGCACACTTGTTCGGGCACTCTCCCTCGGCGTTCCAGTTGTTGCCTGCCCAGTCGCCGGCGATATGAACGAGAACGCCGCACGTCTTGTGTGGGCAGGTGCAGGAGTGCGCCTGCCGCGTCGATTCATATCTCCGCGACCGCTACGGAATGCTGTTGAGCTCGCCCTCGGCGACGCCTCGATCCGGGCCCGCGCCAGAGAGCTTGCAGCTTGGGTATCAGAGCACGATGTTGGCGCTCGCGCCTCCGTGCGTATCGAGCGGCTTGCCGAAACTTACGGATCACAAGCACCGATGTCGGCCGCGGTAGTCGCACGCCGCTAGATCAATGCAAGAAGCTCCGGGGGTGGGACTCGAACCCACAACCTAGCGATTAACAGTCGCTCGCGCTGCCATTGCGCCACCCCGGATCGGGCTACCCCGCAAACACGATAGCCACTGACATCTTACGGTAGCTCCGCAGCGCCCGCCTCGACCTCTGCATGGCAATTGGAACAGAGCAATACACACTTTCGCGCCTCAGATCGCAGCGTGGCAATGCTACGCGCGCCGCGTCGTGACAACCCAAACTTCTTTGTGGTCGGATCGACGTGATGAAACTCAAGGGCGCAAGGCAGCGGCTATAGCCACACAGGCGGCACTTTCCACAGTCCTGCGCCACCAGCGTCTCCTTGACCTTGCGGCGGCGGCGAACGACTGCTTCAATCCGACACTGACGGCACCTGTAGTAGCCACGGCCTTCCAGGATGTGTCGGACGTCCCCATGTTGGGGACATTCAAGAACGGGTTCGGCCTGTCCGCTTACCCGAGCTTGATCGACACCAGGTCGCGACGGCGGAGGTTGTCCCGTAGTTCGTAGAAGTTTGTAGGTGGCGGTCCTTCCGCCTCGTCCGGTCCCGTTGGGACTGTGGCGAGTGCGAAATCATCCACCGAGACGAAGGGACCGCCATGAAGACCGTAGAGCAGGAGCAGGTCGTGAGCGCTGCGCTGGGATTGCCGGCTGGTGTGCTGGACGCGTTGGGGGAGTTGGCCGGCGCGGCGAAGGATGGTTTGTTGGCGCTCAGCGTCGGTTTGGGGCTGGGCGTGCTGGGCGAGATGATGGAGGCCGAGCTCGATGAGGTCGTCGGCCCGAAGCACGCGAAGAACAGGGAGCGCACCGCGGTCCGTCACGGCCACGAAGACGGCGAAGTTACCCTCGGGGGCCGTCGGGTCGCGGTGAAGCGACCCCGCGCCAGGACCGCCGATGGGGAGCAGGAGGTGGCGCTTGAGACGTATGAGTATTTCGCTGACCGTGACCCGTTGACACGGGTCGTTTTGGAGCAGATGCTCGCTGGTGTCAGCACGCGCCGCTTCGCACGGACTCGTGAGCCCGTCGGTGAGAAAGTGACCGTGAGGGAGCGGTCGGTGTCGAAGTCCGCGGTCAGCCGCGAGTTCATCGGCCGCACCCGCGAGCACCTCGACGCCCTGATGAGCCGTGACCTTGCGGACGTTCGCTTGGCGGCGTTGATGGTCGACGGGATCGAGCTGAAGGGCCGCTGTTGCATCGTCGCGCTGGGTGTCAGCACCGACGGGGTGAAGCTCCCGCTGGGATTGTGGGACGGGTCCACGGAGAACAAGACCGTCACCGCTCACCTCCTCGCCGATTTGGTCGCTCGGGGCCTGGATGTCGAGCAGGGCGTCCTCGTCGTCCTCGATGGATCAAAGGCACTGCGCGCGGCCGTCGATGAGGTCTTCGGCCCGGTACCGGTGCAGCGCTGCATCCGGCACAAGGAACGCAACATCCTTGAGCATCTCCCCGAGCGCGACCGCCCAACGGTGAAGACGCGCTTGCGGCGAGCGTGGGCCAGTGATAACCACGAGCTCGCGCTGGACGGCCTGCGGGCGCTCGCCGGCGAGCTGGAGCACTCCCATCCCGGGGCGGCTGCGTCCCTGAACGAGGGCCTGGAGGAGACTCTCACCCTCACACGCCTCGGGATCCGCGGACGGCTGAAGAAGACCCTGTCCTCGACGAACCCGATCGAGTCGATGATCGAGATCATCCGCCGCACATCACGCAACGTGAAGCGCTGGCAAAACGGCGACATGTGCCTCAGATGGACCGCCGCAGGGATGCTCGAGGCCGAGACCCAATTCCGAAAGATCGTCGGCTACTCAGACCTCGCGAAACTCGCGCACGCAGTCGAACACGACCTCGCCACCCGACGCGCGCCCCTCCACACCTCAACCCACGAGGAAGCGCCCACCCCCATCACCGTGTAAAACCATTACACCCCGGCCGCCACCACGAACTTCCACGGCGAACGGGACAACCTCCGACGGCGCTCCAGGCGGGGCATACGTCTGCAGTCCGTACTGCCCGAGCCAATGGCGCACAGTCGCCTTGCTCCGTCCGACCTTCTCAGCTATCTCAGCGAGAGAGGCGCCCGCGTCGACCAACATCTCCAGGTCGCATTGGTCAAGGCCCCCCTTCGCCGTGTACTTGTCGCGATTGACTGCCGCAAGCCCGTGCTTTTTTTAGCCAGTAGGCCACCGTCGCTTCATGCTTGCCGAATCGCTTGCCGATCCCGGCCAACGACAGTCCTTGGCTCAGAAATTCCTCCAGCGATGCGCGATCCATGCACTGCATTGTCTACTGTCGATCGGACGGAACAATGGGAACATGCGTTCGCTGCGGTACGCCCACGGTGCGAGGATGCACAGCACTCTGCAAACAAGGCAACGTTTGCTACGAATCCGGGCCCGACTCCGCCAGCGCCTGCTCTTGCGCGCGGTCGAACTGGAGCTTGACCTCGCCGCGCAGCTTCGCAAGGTCGCTCACTTCGCCGACCCCCTGTGCACGCGCGGCGTGGATACGCCGGTCGACCCACGCGAGCCGCAGCTGCAGCTGCTGCACCTCCAGCATCGGTGGCTTGGACGAACGCGCCGACACCGGCCAGCGGCCCGCTTCCACGGTCAGCTCGGCCAGCAAGCCCACCAGCTCGCGGTCCTCGGCGTCAACGTCTTTGAGTGGCTCGGCCAGATGTCCGGCCTTCAGGTGCGTGGCCGCGCGTCGCAGCAGCTCGCTTGTGAACACTCCGTCGAGCTCCACTTCCCCGAGCGCCTGCTCGCCATGCTGGGGCGTAGCGATGCACAGGGCCAAGAACGCGCGCTCGGTGTCCGCGCGCGCCGACAGCACCCTGCTGGCGCGCGAGCCGCCCGCGCCGGTATCGCCGGCCGCACGGCCATCCGTGCCGCGCTCGGCCCGCGGATACTGAGTGCTCGCGCCGGAGCCCCCGCCGTTGGCGGCATGCCGGGCGTCGCTCGATGCGAGCAGCGTCTCGGCCAAACCCTCGCTCAAGCCAAGCTTCCCCGACACCATTCGCGTCAGCTCCATCCGCATCGCGCTCGGCGCCAGCGTTGCGAACACGGGCCGCAGCTCCGCGATCATCCGGTCGCGACCTTCGGGGCTGGAGTCATCGCCGTTTGCGAGCACCCGCTCGACACGGAAGCGCACGAACGGCACGGCCGCTCCCACCGCCTGCTCAAACGCTCCCGCTCCGCCCTGCCGCACGAACTCCGCCGGATCGGTGCCCGCCGGCAGCTCCACCACGCGCAGCTCCAGCTTGCGCCGTGCGGCCAGTCGTGACGCCTTCAGCATCGCCTCCTGTCCTGCGCTGTCGGCATCGAGCGCCAGCAGCACCGTCTGCGCCATACGACCGAGCTCACCCACCTGCTCGTCGGTGAGCGCAGTCCCCATCAACCCCACCGCGTTCTTGAAGCCCGCCTGGTGCAGAGCGATTACGTCGGTGTATCCCTCACACACGATCACCTCTCCCGCCTTCGCCGCGGCGGCACGTGCCAAATCGCCGCCATACAGGTGGCGCCCCTTGTGGTAGACGTCGTTGTCGGAGGTGTTCAGGTACTTCGGACGCTGTCCCTCGTGCATCGCGCGCGCGCCAAAACCGAGCACTCGTCCGCGCAGGTCTGCCAGCGGAAACATGATGCGCGAGCGGAAGCGGTCATAAAGACCCCCTCGCTCCTGCGAGCGCTGCGCAAGCCCAGTCTCATACAACTCGGCTTCGGAGAACCCGCCGCGGCGCGAGGCCAGCAGCACGCGATCCCACGCGCTCGGCGCATAGCCAACACGGAATTCCTTGAGCACAGCCTCACCGAGCCTGCGCTCTTCCAAATAGGCTCGCGCGTGCGCCGCCTCCCCGGACTCCCACAGGTAGCGCTCGTAGTAGGAGGCGGTTCGCGACAGCAGCTCCAGCAAGCGCTCGCGCTGCGCGCGGCGCTTCGCTTCCTGTGGATCCTCGCGCTCCAGCTGCAGCTCGATCCCCGCACGGTCGGCGAGCAGCTCCAGCGCACCCTTGAAGTCCACGCCCTCGGTCTCCTGCACGAATGTGAACACGTCGCCGGAGGCCTGGCAGCCAAAGCAGTAGTACACCTTCTCCACCGGCTCCACGCTGAACGAAGGCGTGCGCTCGTCGTGAAACGGACACAACCCCTCATAGCTGCGTGGGCCGGCCCGGCGCAGCTCGGTGCGCGTGCCAACCAACTCCACGAAGTCGATCGCGTCGCGCACGCGGTCGCGCGAGTCTGGGGTGTAGCGAGCCATACGTCAAAGCTAGCGTGCTGGCCAATTGGCGGGCACATCGACCGTCAATTGGTCGCGCGGAACTTCCAAGGCGGTGTACTCCCTGATGCAGTAGCGGTCAGTCATCCCCGCCAGGTAGTCAGTGACGCGCTCGGCCACATCGCTGTCTGGTGCCCCGTCCTCAGGCAGTTGTTCGGGGTGCTCGACAAAGTGTTCGAACAGCTTGCGCACCACGTTTGCGATGCGAGCATGCTCGGCGCGCACGGCCTCGCCGAGATACACGTGCTCGAACATGAACTTGCGAAGCTCCGCCATCGCCGGTCCCGCCGCCGGCCCCTGCACGATGTCCTCCGCTACCGCCGAATGCTCCACCATGTCGTGCACGAGCGCGTCGATCCGCTGTGATCCGGTCGAGCCGAGCACCGCGATCGGGTGCTCAGGCAGATCCCCCTCGCGCAGCAGCCCGGCACGCATCGCGTCGTCGATGTCGTGATTGATGTACGCCACGCGGTCGATCACGCGCACGATCCGCCCCTCGAGCGTCTGGGGCAGCGGCGCGCGGCTCGAGTGACATGCAATCCCGTCGCGCACCTGCTCGGTCAGGTTTAGGCCGGCACCGTCGCGCTCGAGCCGGTCCACCACGCGCAGCGAGTGCTCGTAGTGGTGAAACTCGCGGTTGAAGTGCTCTTTCAAGCACTCGTCCAGCGCTTCCTCGCCAATGTGTCCGAACGGTGGATGCCCGAGATCGTGGCCGAGCCCGATCGCCTCGACCAGATCCTCGTTGAGCGCCAGCGCGCGTGCCACCGTGCGCGAGATCGTGGTCACCTCGAGCGTGTGCGTCAAGCGTGTTCGATAGTGGTCTCCCAGGGGAGCCACGAATACCTGCGTCTTGTGCGTCAGTCGCCGAAACGCCTTGCAATGCACGATCCTGTCGCGATCGCGCTGGAAGGGTGTGCGCAATGCGCAATCGTCCTCGGGGCGTGCCCTCAGCGCCGGGTATGAGCGTGCGGCGAGCGGTGAGAGCTCGGTGGCCTCAATCTTGCGGCGACGCTCGGCAAAAGCCGCCGCCACCGACTGCGTGTCGCTTGCGATGTTCACGCGACCGATTGTGGCAGCGAAGCGGACGATTCCACGAGCTGACCCCGATCGAGTTGCGAACCGGCCGACCGCCGACCGGTCGCCGGCATCAGCCGCACGTGCGCATGGTGCTCGAGCATCTCAGACACGGCGCGCTCGACCTGGCCGAGCACCCGCTCCTCACCCCGCGGCGCCTCGCTCAGTGGACTCCCAAGCGCTCGGGTCATGAACTCATACGCCTGCTCGCCCAGCGGGAATGCGGCAGCCTCGCACGAGCTGCACACGATGCCACCGGCCGCCCCGGAGAAGCCGACCAGATGCTCACCGCCCCCACAACACGCGCACGCGCTCAATTGCGGTGCCAGCCCCGCTGCCACAAGCAGCTTCAGACGAAATGCCAGGGCGCTCGCACGCGTCGCCTCGGCCGGATTCTCATCGAGCAGCGAGAGCTTGCGACACAGCAGGTTGAATACACCCGGATGTGGCTCTGAGGTCTCAAACAGGCGTCCCACCGCATCGCATGCGCGTGCGGCCGCATCGAGCGCACGGACATCTCCGCGCAGATTCGAGTGCCCCTCGACGGTCTGCGCCCCCGTCACCGTCAACAACTCGCCACGGCCCTCGTGCAACTCGATCCGCAAACGGAAGAACGGCTCCAGACGACCTCCGAAGCGGCTGCGTGCGCGACGTACCCCCTTGGCGATCGCACTCACGCGTCCGCGATGGGGGGTATACACGTGCAATATCCGGTCGGCCTCGCCATAGCGCATCGAGCGCAAGACGACGGCTTCGGTCTTGACCAGTCCAGGCATCAACCTGCGAGTCTAAGATCGCGCTCGGCGGAGCCCATCGGTGTGCGAGACATGGCCCTTTGACCCTTGCGACCACCACATTCGCGTTGCTATACTTTATGAAGTAATGGAAACGTCGGATCGGACCGCGCCCCAAATCACCGTCTACACAACCGAGCCCTGCTCATTCTGCGCGCGCGTAAAGGGCCTGTTGAAGGCTCGCGGACTGGAGTTCTCAGAGATCAACCTCTCAAAGGATGCCGCCGGACGCGTCGAGCTCGCTGGGCGCACCGGAATGATGACCTTTCCCCAAGTGCTCATAGGTGACATGTTGGTCGGCGGATACTCCGAAACGCTCAGTGCTCTGGAGAGCGGTCGTCTCGACGAGCTCCTCACCGCCTGAGCTTGGCAATCCCGCGCTCCCCTCCGAGCAGTCTCGGCCTGCGAACCGGCGAGACCCCCTAGCGTCCTCGACGAGCGTCTCCGATACGCGCTCCGCGCGGAGGTGGCTGACACGTCTCGCACACATATGTGCCGCGGCCAGCCGCCACCAGCTTCACGATCGTCGTGCCGCAACGCGCGCATGGCTCGCCCTCGCGACGGTGCACCTGAAAGCGATCCTGAAATGACCCCCACACGCCATCCACGTGACGGAAATCGTCGATCGTAGCCCCGCGCGCCTCGATACCGGCCTCGAGCGCCCAGATCGCTGCCTCTGTGAGCGCCACGTATTGATCTTTGCTCAACCGCCCGGCCGGGCGCAATGGGTGGACGCCGGCCCGGTATAGCGCCTCATCCGCATAGATGTTCCCCACGCCCGCCACGCGCCGCTGGTCGAGCAGAAACGCCTTGATCGGCGCGGTGCGCCCGCGCGCCTGCGCCTGCAGATACTCAGCGGTGAAGCGCTCGTCCAGCGGCTCCAGCCCCAGGCGCACCTCGAAGAACGCATCGAGCGCATCGCCTCCCAGCAGCAGCTCGCCCGTGCCGAACCTGCGTGGATCGACGATCGCCAGACGAGCGCCTCCACTCAACTGGATCCGCACACGCACGTGCGCCGGCTCGGGATCGGGATCGCACAGCACGGTCCCGGTCATGCGCAAGTGTTGGGCAAGATGCATATCCTCGCTCAAGCTCCACACCAGATACTTGCCGCGGCGACCGAGCTGCTCCACCCTGCGACCCTCCAGCGCATCCTCCAGTTCACACGGCGCAAGCGGACGGCTCCAGCGCTCGTCGAGAATGCTCACGTGCTCGAGCGTGCGACCCTCAACCAGCGGCGCAAGCTGGCGTCTGATCGTCTCGACCTCGGGAAGCTCCGGCATTTGGAGCCTAGGATATGGCGGGATGCGCGTGGGCACGCGGATGCGCCTCGAAATAAGCATTCTTCAGGCGCTCTGCGGACAGATGGGTGTAGATCTGCGTGGTCGCCAGATCGGCGTGACCAAGCATCTCCTGTAGCGAGCGCAGGTCGCACCCTCCCGAGAGCAGGTGTGTGGCAAAGGTATGGCGCAGCGTATGAGGGGTCATCAGCTCCGCGAGCCCCGCACTGCGCGCATAGCTCTGGACGATCTTGTAGAGGCCCTGGCGAGTGAGCCCGCACCCGCGATGATTGACCAGCAGATGGCTCTCCACGCGCAGCCCAACGAGCTTTGGCCGCGCACGTCTGAGGTAGAGCTCAAGCGCGCTCACCGCCTGGCGCCCCACCGGCACGATCCTCTCCTTGGAACCCTTGCCGCGGGTGCGCAACACACCCTCCTGTAGGTCCACGTCGCCCACCTCGAGCGAGATTGCCTCCGAGACGCGCAGCCCACACGCATACATCACCTCCAGCAGCGCCCGATCGCGCAAAGCAAGCGGCTCCGTACCCTTCGGCTGGGCCAGCAGCTTCGTGACCTGCTCGCGCGAGAGGACCTTCGGCAGCCGCTGGGTCTTCGGCGGTCCGCGCAGATCTGTCGTCGGATCGTGTTCCACCAAGCCTTCGCGGCGCAGGTGGCGGTAGAACGAGCGCAAGCAAGCCGCCTTGCGCTGCAGTGTCGCCGGCGAAACGGCTGGACGGTCCTCCCCACCGCTCGTGAACTCGGAGAGAAACGCGGCGAGATCGCTGTGGCGAGCATCCAGTGGCGACACGCCAAGCTTGTCGAGAAATCGACCGAACTGAGCGAGATCAGACTGGTAGGCGTTCAGGGTATTGTGCGACAGGCCGCGCTCCAGCTCCAGGTATGCCAGGAAGTCAAGCGTCAGCTGTTGCGCACGCGGACCAGCTGCTGCACCCGTCGGGGAATCGCTCACATAGCTGTTTTCGCTACGCACGCAGGGGCACCTTGAGAGTGCAAGCCGACTCTCACGCCCGGCCCGTTCTCAGTTGCGCGCGCTCTCAGCGCACTTAGCGGGCTTGGCTTTCGCCGCGACCGCTTGCACGCTCGCACAGATCGGCAAGCACCGTTCCACCCGCAAGCGCGGCGCCAAAGAACAGCGGGTCCTCGAGCAGTGCACGCCCCATCGTCTCGGCAGGCAGAGCGCTGCTGAGGTAAGCCGGCATGTCGACTGGGGCGCGCCGCCAATCATGACGCGCCATCCGCGCGGGACGATCCACATCGAGCTCGAGCTGAGGCTTCGCGTGCGGCGGGGAGAATGCCAGCGAGGACGATCTGAGCACTGAGCCCAGGCCCGCACGCAGGTCGGCTCCCACCGGCGAGCGTATTCCGGCTGGCAGCGCCACCGTGACCGGCTCCAGCAGCAGATCGAGCACCGTCAGCGTGTGGTGGGAAATGCCGCGGTGACGCGCACGTGGATCGGCCGAGGACATGCGCGCTACAACCAGCGTCGGGGACCCGAGCGCGAGTGCCGTGTGGGCGGAGTCAAGCGCGTGCATGCCCCCGTGGCCGAGCGACGAGCTCGAACCAACTATCCCGGGACCCGGCCCGCATATCGCCGCATCCCAGCCCAGTGTGAGCAGTCCGTGGTGCAGTGCGCCCGCGGTGCTGATGCTCTCCCCCTCCCCTCCGTAAGCGGATCCGGCGGTGAGATGGCCGGCGAGCAGGCCACGCTCGCGCAGCGCTCGCACGACACGCGAATGTCCGCCCGGCAATGCCCCACCGGGCGTCTGCACGTATCCCAGCGTCGCATCTGGTCTTGACTCGGCAAATGCCCACGCGACTGCCGCCAGCTGGCCGTGCAAGGCGAGCACCGCCACCGGTCCATCCAGCGGCAGGCGCAGCTGCTCGCCTGCTTGTTTGTGCCCTTCAGGGTGTGCCCCGTCATGGGGTGCGCCCGTCAGGGTGTCATCGAGCGGAACTACAGCGTGCTGGAGGCTCGTGTAGTTGAGCTTCATCACGTGAGCATCTGCTCGACCCTCACCTGAGAGGCCCCGAGTCAGGTTCACGTGCACGACGTCAAAACCACCCGAGCCAAGACCGAGGTCGCGCGCCTGCACGTTGACGACCAGCTCGTCGCCAATTTGGCTTGGGCCGATCAGACCGACATCCGCCACAGCCGGTCGGCGCTCGCCCTCCACGGAAATAGCAAGCTCCTGCTCGGGGCCATCGGCAGGTCCCGCCCGAAGGACGGTGGCTCGACGCAACTTGAGCATGACTATCCCTAGTGTTTTACGGGACTGCCAGGGGCGGGTGCGCCGGCAGGATCGTGCGGGCCATCGGCATGCCCAGGGCGCGCCAGCTCTACGCTCACGTCAACGTCGCATTCGCATTCGGGCAGATTGGCGATCTCGTGTGCCCGATCGATCATCCTCGAAGCAACCTCCTGCGCCTGGCGATCGTCGGCGACCTGAAAGACCGCCTGTACCCGCAGGGCACGTGTCGCGCTCAGCTTCTCCTCGGCGCGCAGGTCAGTGTTCACGAGCGACCCGCGAGCGTGCGATCCCGATCCTCGCCCGCGTGACCGCCTCGCTCCAGAGCGGCCGCCACAAAGCTTGCAAACAGCGGCGCCGGTCGCTCGGGGCGCGACTTGAACTCCGGATGGAACTGTGAGGCAACGAAGAACGGATGCTCGTCGAGCTCAACCACCTCCACCAGGCGCTCGTCCGGCGAGGTTCCCGATATGCGCAGGCCGGCGCTCTGCAAGCGCTTACGCAACAGGTTATTGACCTCGTAGCGGTGCCGGTGGCGCTCATACACAACCGCCTCGCCGTAGGCACCCCACACACGCGAGCCGTCGTGCAGCTTGATTGGATCGGCCCCAAGTCGCATCGTGCCCCCGAGATCGGCGACCTCCTTCTGCTCGGGCAGCAGATCGATCACGGGGAACGGCGTCTCGATATCAAACTCGGTCGAGTTGGCACCTTCCATTCCGGCCACATGTCGCGCAAACTCGGCCACCGCGATCTGCATACCGAGGCATATGCCCAAGTATGGGATGCGCTGCTCGCGTGCCACGCGCGCCGCGGCGATCTTGCCCTCGATGCCGCGCCCGCCAAAGCCTCCTGGGATCAGTATCCCGTCGGCGCCCTCCAGCAGCTTGCGCGCCTTGCGCGAGTCCTCCTGATCGGCGCCGTTGCTCTCCTCCAAGCGCTCGGAGTCGATCCAATCGATGCGCACCGTGCTGCCCTGCAGCGCGGCGGCGTGACGCAGTGCCTCCGACACCGACAGGTACGCATCCTCGAGCTGCACATACTTGCCGACGAGCGCGATACGAACCGTCCGCTTCGCTTTTTCAGCCAATGCGATCGGTTCCTGCCAGCTCGAGAGCTCGGGCGCCGGCGCCTGCAGCGCGAAATGGTCGAGGATGAAGTCATCGACTCCCTGCTCTCGAAACACCACCGGCACCTTGTAGATGTTGTCCACGTCGCGCGCTGAAACGATCGCGTCGGCCGGCAGGCTCGCAAACAGCGCGATCTTCTTGCGGATCTCCTGAGACAGAGGACCCTCCGAGCGGCACATCAACATGTCCGGCGCGATACCGATCCGTCGCAACTCGTTGACCGAGTGCTGCGTGGGCTTGGTCTTCAGCTCGCCGGCATGACCGATATAGGGCACGAGCGTCAGATGGATGAACATGCAGCGGCGGCGGCCCACATCCACGGGGAACTGACGAATCGCCTCCAGGAACGGCAGCGACTCGATATCGCCGACGGTTCCCCCGATCTCAGTGATGACGAAGTCCACATCGGTCGACTCGGCGATCAGTGCGACCCGCTGCTTGATCTCATCGGTGATATGCGGAACCACCTGTACGGTGCCGCCCAAATAGTCCCCGCGACGCTCACGGCGGATCACGGTGTCATAGATACCGCCGGCCGTCACATTGGAGGCACGGCTGGTGTTGGAGTCCGTGAAGCGCTCGTAGTGACCAAGGTCCAGATCGGTCTCGGCACCATCCTCGGTGACGAACACCTCACCATGCTGGTAGGGCGACATTGTGCCCGGATCGACGTTTATGTAGGGGTCGAACTTCTGTAGGGCGACGCTCAAGCCGCGGGAGACAAGCAGTCTGCCGATGGCTGAGGAGGCGATCCCCTTCCCCAGCGAGGACACCACACCGCCGGTTACGAAAATGAACCGAGTCTTGGCCGGAGCCTGTGCGTGGCGGTCGGAATGTGGCGAGGTCATGTGGGCCTGCCCCAAGAGTCTAGTTGGCGCAGCAGCGGCACCCTCTCCACGAGCGCAGTGATCGAACGCAGCTCTCCATACAGGGTGACCGCGCAGAGCACCGCGAGCGCAATCAGCTGGCCGACTTCCGACAGGCTGAGCACCAGCCACAATCCCGCCAGAGCACCGAGCAGGTTCGCCCCAGTGTCTCCCAGCATCGCCCGTTCGCGCAGGTCATATCCACCGGCCACGAGTGCAGGGCCCACGAACAGGCCGAGCGTCCACAACGACCTAATGCTTGCTGCTCCCAGCGTGAGGGCGATCCCAAGCAGCACGAACACCTTGGTGGATCGTCCCGGACGCAGATCCAGCAGATTGAAGACGTTGGTGGCAAGCACCAGAACCGCGCTTGCCAGCAACCAGCGCCCCGTCGAGAATCCCAACTCCCCCGTCGCATAGAGCGCGAGTCCGAGTGAGCCGACCGCCTTCAGGGCGCCGCTCGAGAACTGCATGTGAAGCAACGCCCTGCCGTGACCACGCCAACCCCGCGATGGACCCCCGAGCGTGTCATCGATCAAACCCAGAAACGCCACACCGATGACATACAGAGCGACAGCAGGCATCCGCGCATAGAACACCTCGGCCCATTTCAGGTGCTGTATGAGCGTCAAGGGGATCAGGGCGACAATCGCCCCGACGACGCTCAACACACCAAACGGGAACGCCACGCTCCTGTCGCGATAGTTGACCCCCACGTGCCCGCCCTCTGTCAACGCACGCAACAGTGCAGGCGCGATTACCGCCGCGGCGACGCTCGCGAACGCGAAGGGCAGGGCGTGCACGTCCGCAAGTTAGCGATTTGCGCGGACAGGTGCGGGCATCGTATCCGCGCGGGCAGGCAGGCCCTCAGCTCGGGCCAAACACGCTCGTCACCGACGGCAGGAGGGCTTCGGCGGTCGACTTGCTGCCGTAAGCCCCGCGAACGCCGTGGGCTCCGGCGAGCGCGAGCGCGAGCGCTGCCCGTCCCGCAACTGTTTCGACATTGTCGACGCTTGCCATGTTCTCGCTCTTGTACCAGGAGACCTGCGAGGGTTCTGTGCTGCTCAGCTCCACACCAACAGCCGGGACCCCTTCGGAGACCACCCCGGCAATCAATCCCGACTCGAATTCAGCGGTGCTCTTCCCCGCTTCGGCGTTCATGCCGGTGGGTTCGCTACGCATCACAACGATCCCCTCCAGCTTCCCGAGCTCACCGTCGTAGGAGCTGAGCAGCGTCGTGTGTACGCGTTCGAGCAGCTGTCCCCCGTCGACCAGCTCCTTGCCTATACGTACCCCAAATTGCCTGACAAGTGCGGGTTCAGAGACGAGTGCCGTATAGCGAGTGCCGCTCGCCTGTGCGGCGATGCTGCTCAGTTCAAGCGGCTCGCGCACAGCCACAACAGCCTTTACATTGCCATCTGCCTCTCCAACGCCGTCGCGCACCGAGGAGTCAACCTGATCTGAGGAGTTGCCGAGAAAAACAAGGCCGATGCTCCTGTCGGCAAGCAGGTCGTGAACGGCAAACGGCCACAAACTTACAGACAGCGTTTCCTGTTCGGAGAGCTTGTTCCCCACCTGTTCCAGGTCATGTTGGGAATCGCTGACTTCAGAGCGCAGATTGCGCACGATCCCGTTTTGAGCCGAGGACACTAGGTTCGAGTCGCCGATCGCCACGCCGATCAGCACGCCGACCGTCAGGGCGAACAGGACGGCGGCTAGCGAAAGCGCGTGATAGCGATAGTCGAACATCTGCGGGGTGGGGCCGTGAGGGTACTGTCGCTCTCAGCTACTGCCCGATCCAAGCAGCAGCTGCAGCTTGAGCCATAGTAGATCCAGGACGTCGTGCAACGCCGGGGTCAGCCACACAACGGCGATCAGCGCGAGCAGACCGGCCACGATCACCACCACCAGCGGAGCAAGCCCAGGCATCGGTCGATATAGGCGACTCACGCCCTTGGCATCGACAAGGATCTCACCAATGCGCAGGCGCGTGAGAAAGGTTGAGGACATGCCTTCGCGGTTGCGATCCAAAAACTCGACCAGGTTGAACTGGGAGCCCACGGTTACGATCAGTCGCGCCCCCTTCTCAGCGGCGACCAGCATCGCCACGTCTTGGCTGGTCCCGGGCGCCGGCACCAGCTTAAACGGCACATCGAGATCTTCAAGGCGACGCTTGCCGGGAGCGCGACCGTCGGGATAGGAGTGCACGACCAGCTCGGTACCACCGTCGCGCGCTGCCAATAGCGCCGCCTCGCTGGCGGAGTCCATGTCGCCCAAGATCATCGTGGGCGTATATCCGGCCTCGAGCAGCGCGTCGGCGCCGCCGTCGACCGCCACGAGCACTGGGCGCGTGTCCCTGATGAACGATCGCAGCGCACGCAAATCGCGCTGGTGATCAACGCCCCGCACAACGACGAGCGCTGAGCGATCGCGAAAGTCGGTGCGAAAGCGCGGCAGATCGATCCGGCCCGCAAGCAGCTCGCGCTCCTCGCGCATGTGCTCGATCGTGTTGTGAGCAAAGCGCTCGAGTGCCTCTCCGATCTCACGTCGACGCGCCTCGGTCTCGGCTCGCACACGCGCCACGTCGAGTATTTCTCCCGACACGAGCGTCCGACCCCTGTGGAGGACTTCGCCGTGTGTACCAGAGCCCGCAGTGCGCACGCTCACCGGATCGCCATCGGAGAGCAGGTCAAACAAAGAGTCGTCGGGAAGATCGAGCAGCAGCACACCCGCTTCCACGAGCAGTTGCGGTCCAAGGTTTGGGTAGGAGCCACTGGTTGACGCACGGCAGTTGAGTACAGCTGTGGCACCCGCGGTGATCAGCTCCTCCGCCGAGACCCGGTCGATGTCCAAGTGGTCGATCACGGCGATGTCGCCCGCCACGAGATGCCTCACAAGCAGCTTGGTCTTGCGTCCGAGTCGCACGGGACCGCTGACCTCGAGCGAGGGCGTGGGCAGCGTCCCGAAGACCGGCATGCTCGTACCTGGCGGCTGCCGGGTCATAGCCATTGAAACCGAGAGTAACGCTAGTGCCCGTCAGGCGGCGCGGCGGAGCTCGCGGGCGTGCTTGCGAGCGGCGGTGTCCTGATCCTCGGCGCCGAGCATCCGTACGAGCTCTGTGACGACCTCTCGCTCAGCAAGCTGCACCACCGTGGCGACGGTTGGGTCGGCTGAGGTGTCCTTGCTCACCGAGAAATGGCGCCTCGCTAGCGAGGCGATCTGCGGTAGATGGGTGATACACAGGATCTGCCTGTTCTCGGCAAGGCTCTGCAGTCGCTCGCCGACCGCTCGCGCGGTGTGGCCGCCGATTCCAGCGTCGATCTCGTCGAACACGAGCGTCGACCTGGACGAGCTCCCACTGCCCCCAGCTCCTTCGTTACTTGCGCTTGTGAGTGCGAGCATCACGCGCGATAGCTCGCCGCCTGAGGCAATCTCACGCAGTGGGGCGGCTGGGACCCCCGGGTTCGGTGCGATCATGAACTCAACCGCGTCCCCCCCGTTGGCTTTCGCCGCGATGGGAGCCAGTGCGATTTCGAATGTCGCATCCGGCATTGCAAGTGCCGCGAGCTGGTCGCGCACCCCCTCCGCCAGTCGCGCGGCGGCTTGCTCGCGCTGCTCGTGCAGCGCTTCAACGTGATGGTCCAGTAGCTTGCGCTGTGTTGCCAGACGCCCGTCGATCTGCGTCTGTGTCAGCTCGGCTCCCACCAGCTCCTCGCGCCGCACGCGCGCCTGTTCGGCGTACCGCAGTACCGAGGAGATCGTGCCGCCGTGCTTGCGCATGGTGCGATCGAGCGCCGCAAGCCTCTCCTCGACGGTTTGAAGCGAGCCGTCTTCGGATGCGATTGCCTCGCGATAGTCGCGTAGGCCGCCCGCGACGTCCTGCGTCTCGATCGAGAGCGCTACGCAGCGCTCGGTAAGTGCGTCGAGCTCTGGATCGACACCCGCGATCCTCTGAAGGCTGGCAGCGGCTCCCGCCAGGAGATACGTTGCCCCAGGCCCATCTGAGGCATCCGGCGCCAGTGCATCCGTGGCCGCGCCCGCGGCTGTGCGCAGCACCTCCAACTCGCGCAGGCGATCTCGACTCCTCAGCAGCGTTTGATGCTCCTGCTCGTCGGGGGCGAGCCCATCGATCTCGGAGAGCTCGTACTCCAATAGCTCGAGCTCGCGGTCGCGCGCTTCTCCAAACTCATGCAAGCCTTTGAGATCGGACTCCAACTTGCGAGTCTCACGATAGGCCACAGCGCACGCTTCCAGTCGTTGCACGTGCTCTGCTCCACAAACCTCGTCGAGCATCTCCAGTTGTGCGCCTGCCAGCACCAGCTTGCGATGCTCATGTTGACCGTAGAAAGAGATCAGCCGTGACCCCAGCTCGCGCAGATCACCGACCGTGGCGGCACGAGCGTTGAGGTAGGCGCGTGTGCGACCGTCGGCGTACACACGGCGCGCAAGGGTCAGCTCGCGCGGGTCGGCTTCGACACGAACGCCGTCGGGCAACAGCTGGGCGACCTCCGCACGCAAATGCTCCGGCACGGCGAAGGTCCCCTCGACATAAGCCTCCTCCGCGCCAGGCCTGACGATTCCGCTGCGCGAGCGTCCGCCCATCAAAAGGTCCAACGCGTGCGCCAGCACCGTCTTGCCCGCGCCCGTCTCGCCGGTGAGCACGTTCAGGCCAGGTCCAAAGCAAAGCTCGGCTCGCTCGATCAACAGCAGGTTCTCGACACGCAATTCGCACAGCACACGCACAGGTGTACCAGGGAGCACCGACGGATCGTGTCATACAGGAGTCTCACGGGCAGGCAAGACGTGAGTCGTGCCTATGGTCCTGGGTCACCCGCGCCGATACACGCCATGCCTCCGCGGCGTCACGACCCGGATGAGTCCATAATCTAGGGGCAACCGCAAAGATCCGCCACAGATGGCTCTCCCAGCGTTGCTCGTCTCCTATATCGGCATGGCTGCCAGCGACCCCCCGCACTCCCATAACTACGCCCGCCCGACGCGAGCCAGGCGCAACTGTCTCTCCAAGGCCGAGCTCGCGGTGCGGTTGGAGGAGGAGGTGGGTCGCGCCGAACGCCACCACACCGCCCTCAGCTGCCTGCTGGTGAGTCTCGATGACGTCGATCAGCTCGCGCACACCCATGGCGAGGAACTTCCAGCTAGAGCATTGGATTACTTTGGCACGGCGCTTGGGCCCGAGTTGCGCCGCTTCGATCGCGTCGGACATGCCAGCGAGGGAGAGCTACTGGTGGTGCTGCCCGGGGCCGACGAGCGGCGTGGAGAGATCGTCGCCCGACGCGCGCTCGGCCGGCTGCACGCCATCAAGATCGACGTCGGCGGGCAACGGCGTCCACTGCGGATATCGATGGGACTGGCGGCGTGGCGTGAGGGTCTCACTGGTGAGCAGCTGCTGTCGTTGACTCGGCTTGCCGCCCATCGACACGCCCTGCAGGAGCAGTATTCAGGGCCCTCCGAGGAATCGAAACTCCCCGCTGGCGAGATGCCGGGGCGCAGGCAGTCATAATCCCACGCCGTGCTCTCCGGGTCCGAGCTGTGGCTGCTGCGTCTGATGGCCGATCGAGGTCTCGCGCTGCTCGACGCCTCCACATTGCTGATGGTGGTCGAGGAGGGCCACGAGCTACGCGTGGCTGCCTCCAGCGGCCGGCTGTCGGTGATGGTGCGTGTGCTGCCGATGGAAGGCAGTGCCCTGGGCGCCGTCTATAGGGCTGGCAAACCGCTTTCGTTGGAGCGCCCCCGTGGACAGGAAGCGACATGGCTGCACGAACTGGGTCTGGAAGCCCGTGCAGTGCTGGTCGAGCCCTTCAGCATGGATGGGCAGGGCGGCGGATTGGTGATCGCCGCACGTGAGGACAGCGGTTTTCGCGACCCCGACCGGCGTGCCTTGAGCGCGTTCGCCGCGAGCGTCGCGCAGCGTCTTGCCGCTGAGCGCTCGGTTGAGATAACAAGATTGCGCTTCGGCATGGAGGCGCGCGAGCGCGAGCGTACTCGCTGGGCGAGGGAGATCCACGACGAAACGGTTCAGGGTCTCGGAGCGCTGCGGCTGCAGTTGGCAAACGCGCGCGATCTCGGCGATGAGATTGCACTCAGCGCGGCTGTCGACACCGTCCTGGAGGGCCTTGGCCAGGAGATCGACGGTCTGCGCCACCTGATTACCGAGCTTCGCCCTGCCGCGCTCGACGATCTTGGCCTCGTGCCGGCACTGGAGGCGCTGGCACGGAGGGCTCAAGCGATCGACGGCCTGGAGATCCAGACCGAGATCGAGCTTGCAAGCGGCGATCGTCGCCTGGACCCTGAGCTTGAGAGCACGCTGTATCGCATCGTGCAGGAGGCACTCACGAACGTGAGCCGCCACGCCAAAGCAACGCGCGCGACGATCAGTGTCAGCGAGCGCAACGGCGTCATCACCGCCGCCGTCACCGACGACGGGGAAGGTCTACCCGAGAGCGGAGCGTCCAGACCACGCACACCCGAGGACGAACTGAAGGGCGGGTTCGGGGTCTCCGGGATGCGCGAGCGCGCCGAGCTGGTGGGAGGCGAGCTGGAGCTTGTATCGGCCCCTGGGGGAGGCGCCACGATGCGCCTGACAGTCTCTCTGGCCGGCCGACCGTCGGGCGTTTAGAGCTTTACTCCACCAAACCCAGCTTACGAGCGTAGGCGGTGATCTCTGCGCGCGAGGAAAACCCAAGCTTCTCGATGGCACGTGCGCGATAGGTCTTCACGGTGCGCTCGGCCACATGCAGCTGCTCGGCAATCTCTGGGTTGGTGAAGCCCAGTGCGATCAGGCGCACCACCTCGCGCTCGCGCTCGCTGAGGGAGACCCCCTCCTGTCCATCGCTTTCACCGGTGGCCATCAACGCACCCAAACGCGGATGCAGATAATTGCGCCCGGAGACGGCCAGACGAAACGCTTGTAGCAACTCGGCCGGCTCGGCCTCCTTGAGCACGTAGCTGCGCGCGCCGGCGCGCAGCGCCTGGCGCGCATACTCGGGATCCTCGCGCATCGTAAGGATCGCCACTGCGAGCGTCGGGTGGGCCACAAAGCAGGTTGGCAGCGCTGCGAGGCTCGATCCGCCGGGCATGGTGAGGTCGAGCGTGAGCAGATCGGGCTTGAACTCTCTCACCGC
Source organism: uncultured Solirubrobacterales bacterium (assembly GCA_963715765.1). Classification (GTDB taxonomy): domain Bacteria; phylum Actinomycetota; class Thermoleophilia; order Solirubrobacterales; family Solirubrobacteraceae; genus Palsa-744. The sequence continues at coordinate 60,256 of OY970270.1, read as the reverse complement.
ACGAATCGTCGCGGGCACGTCGGCGGCCTCGGCGACCACCCTGAACTCGCCTGTCTCGCGCTCCAACACCGCACGAATACCGTCCCGCACGACCGTGTGGTCGTCGGCGATGATCACGTCGATGGGCCGGTCCACGCCGGGAGCTTCAACTGCCATGCACTGCTAACCGTACAGACTTGGCGGACGGCATCGATGGAAGCATCGCGGGCACCGGAGCTCGGCATCCACGTGCGAACCTAACTCCACGCCATCAAGTGCACGCTTGGGACGACACGGGTCGGCACCTTTGGGACGACAAGATCGGCACCTGTCGCTCTACAGACAAGCGACCTTACGGACACCATCATTACGTGAGCGATGCCACAACTCTTTCACAATCCGACTCGCACACCCGCGAGAGACTGGAGTCGCAACCATGGTTGATATCGGTGTTGCGATCGCATGGATCGTCATATCCTGGCTCAGCATGGTCGCGCTGTCGGCCTACGCGCGGGCAGCAGCGGCGTGCGAGCCGGAGACCGAGTTCGCTGGCTTTGCGATCGACGGTGGGTCGAGCTTGCTGGACGTTTACGCCATTGGCGTTCGCTCGTCGCTTTAGCCTCCTCGCAACCGTCGATATGGCGGCCCGGGCGGCGCTTGACGGCGTGACGTCTCCGGCACACCGTACAATTCCGCCGATTCGACCATCCCAGGTCGATTTGGCACGAGCGTCGAGAGGTGTCCTTGTTGCCCAAGTCCCCCCGACTTCGGAGAATACTCTTTGCCTACACAGTCAACGAACTGGGGACCTGGTTCGGGTATGTCGCTTTGGCTCTGGGCGTATACGACCATACGCACAGCGCGATCGCCACGGCCGGTCTGTTCATCGCGCGCGGCCTGTTGCCGGCGCTTGGGGCCCCAGTGTTGGTGGCTCGCGTCGAGCGCTCCAAACGGCGCGGACTGCTTGCGGGCTTGTATGCGATAGAGGTGCTGCTAACACTCGCGCTCGCGTTCCTGTTGTGGCGCTTCTGGTTTCTCGGAGTGCTGTTGTTTGCGGCTTTGGATGGCACAGTGGCTGTTGCCGCCACCGCCTTCGTGAGAGCCTCGACTGCGCGCATCGCCGCCACCGAAGTGGAGATCCAACCCAACAAGGAGATCTCGACCGACCCCCACTCGGCCAACGAGGCCCAGCGACGGGCCAATGCCACGCTCAACGTTGCCTTCATGGTGTCGCTCGCGCTTGGGCCAGCGATCGGCGGCCTACTCGTACATTGGGTTGGCGGTCCGGCCGCACTGGTCGTCGACGCGCTCACCTTCGGGATTTGCGCGTTGATGATGATCGGTCTTCGTACTCGAGCCGAAGATGCGGAGGAGGAAGGCTCGACCCTCAGTCGTTTGCGTGCTGCGTGGCAGCACCTGCAGGCGCTGTCGGCGCTGCGCATCCTACTGTTGACAGAGGCCGTGGCGGTGATCTTCTTCGCCTCGGTGGAGCCGGTCGAGGTGATCTACGTGAAGGCCACGCTGGGTGGAGGGGATCTTGGCTTCGGGCTGCTTGTGGCAGCGTGGGGCTTCGGCGCCGCGCTTGGGGCCGTCGTATTCTCACTCTCGGTGCGTCGCCCACTGGGACCGATGCTTACCGGTGGCACGTTGCTGGTCGGACTAGCCTATCTTGGCTTTGCGATCGCGCCGACGCTTGCGATCGCGTGCGGCGCTGCCGTGATCGGCGGCGCCGGCAACGGCATCCAATGGCCGGCACTCATCAGCGCCGTTCAACAGCTCACTCCCGCGGCGCTGCATGGGCGGCTAATGAGCGTTGTCGGATCGCTCAACGCTCTGTGCCCGGCGATCGGGTTTGCGTTGGGAGGAACCATCACCGCGCTAGCCTCTCCACGAGCGGCGATGGTCGTGGCGGGGGGCGTTGCGACCTGTGCGACGGTCGCCTTCCTTCGTCTGCCGCTCGGTCGGCTGCTACCCGTCGGCCAAGCCCAGGTCGCCGTTGGCGGGGATCCGGGATTGATCGCCCCGACCCAGCAGCCGGTGGGCTGACCTGCACACCCCGGAGAGCCCCGCCAAGACGGTCTCCCGACACAGCGGCGCGCGTCGTCCAACGATCCTTAAGTACGACCCCCTGTCGGCCGTTAAGTACGACAGAGGGCCCACGGCTTGGCCATTCGCCATGAAAATCTCCCAGCGACACATCTATCGGGCATATCTGACCAGCCAATGGATGCTATTGGCCGGGATAACTGTCGCCGCGGTGCTGCTATCGCACTGGCAGGATTGGCAGCCACTGGACATGGTCGGACTGTTGGTCGTACTGGGCGTGCTCGGTGAGCGGCTGACCGTCACAATCGGTAGCCAAACGCTGTCTTCCTCGTTTGTCGCGTTTGCGTTGGCGATGGCTCTGCTGGGCCCCACACCGGCCGTCGCGATCGCGTTTGTGCTGGCAGCCGTGGACTGCTTCTCGCGGCGCCCTTCGATAGCTGTGTGCGTGTCTAACACAGTCGCCTACATGGCGTTCTCGCTACTGGGGGCGCTGATGGTACGAGCGATCATCGGCAACGTGCACGATCCCAGCGTCGCGCAGAGTACCCAGGGCGTGGAATTCGCGCTGATCGTGGCCGGCGTGTTCATCGTGACGAACATCGTGAACTTCGCGCTGATCGCGCTGCAAAAGCGCGTGCTGGACGGTCGCGGACTGGTGATGCAGGTGCGCACGCTGCTGATTCCGATGCTCCCAGTCGAGTGCGCCGCTTCGATCCTCGCGGCGGTGCTGGCGGTGGCCTACACCAACCTTGGCTACCCGGCACTGGTCGGGGTGGTCATCGTGATCCTGATCTTCCAGTATCTAGCCCGCGCCCTGCTGCGCTCGGAGGACCGCGCCGAACAGCTAGAGGCGCGCTCGGTGCGGCTCGCCTCGATGCAGCTGGGAATGCTCGCGACGCTGGTGGAGACCCTTGCGCTCAGAGACCGCACGACCGCGCGTCACGCGGCGGCGGTGGCCCGCTATGCGCGCGCGCTGGCGCGTGAGGTGGGGTGCAGCGACGCCGAGCAGGAGCTCGTGCACACGGCGGGGCTGCTTCATGACATTGGCAAGTTCGCGCTCCCCGACCGTATCCTGCATGCCGAGATTCTCTCCGACGATGACTGGGCGCTGGTGCGACGTCATCCCCAGGACGGCGCAACGCTCGTGGGACGTCTCGACGGCTACGGGCCGGTGGCTGACGCGATCCTCTATCACCACGAGCACGTGGACGGCAGCGGCTACCCGGCCGGTCTGATCGGCAGCGAGATCCCGCTTGCATCTCGCATCGTTGCGGTGTGCAGCGTGTACGACACGCTTACCGCGCGCGACTCCTACCGTTCGCCGATGATCCCCCAGGATGCGATCACCGAGTTGCGACGCGTTGCGGGGCGTCAACTCGACTCCGAGATCGTGGATGCTTTCGTGACGATGCTCGAGCGAGAGGGTCCGGTGACGTTCGCCCATGGCGATGATGCCAACTTCGAGGCCGAGCTGTCCTTCGAGCGCCGCACCCGCGCTTTGGCCCAGCCGGCCTCGCGCTAGAGGGCCTGCGAGGAGGCTGTCGCACTCAAGCTGGATGGGCTCGCATTGTCGCAGAGCGCCATACAACAGGAAAGGGCGTCGGCCCAGGCTCGGCCGACGCCCTTCCAGCGGATCGTCGATTTTCGACGATCACATGAAATTTCCTTAGCCTTTCCAGGGCATTGACGCTCCTTCCGTCGCTCAGGCGGATCAACCACTCCCGTGCGACGGCCTCCATCCTCAGCCAAGCACGACGAGAGTTGAGTAGGTTTGCACAGCATAATATATCGATTAGACGATTTGTCCAACCTTGTACAAGCGATTGCATGTTTGCTTGCAAGCAGAGGGCTTTCTGCGCCACGGACGACGGCTTTTCGCTGCAAATCTGTGGCTTTTCCCGCTTTGCGCCGGCGACCCTGCGACCAGGAGGTGTCGTTGCGGGTCAAAGGTCCACAAAGCTGACGGGAGCTCAACCTTTGCGGCCAGAGTGCCGAATCTCTATACATAGAGAATCGCGCGACGTTCGCGGGCCCACCCAACGGTGCCACCGCGCGCGATCGAACCACACGAGGCCAAGATGTCCACAACTCCCGATCCAGACCACGAGAGCCAGCTGATCTTTACGAGCTCGCAGGCCGCGCGCTATCTCGGTGTGTCGCTGGCAACGATCCGTCGCTGGAGCAATGCCGGCTATCTGACTGGCTATAGAACCCCGGGCGGCCAGCGCCGCTTCTCACGCGAGCAGCTCGACGGGTTCATCGAGTCATTGCACCGCACTAACGAGTCAACGCCCAAGCACGATCGCAGCGTCGCCTGAGAGTCGGTCCGCGGGTGCGCTAACGCTTCCCACGACCTAGACGACAGGTCGAAGCGCCTTTGTCCCATGGCGCCCGGAGGGCGCGCTGCCTCAGCGCGCCAGGCGACCGAACTTCTCGCGCAGTCGGCGATAGAACGAGGAGTCGGGCAGCTGAGCGATCACTCCGGCGTCGTTGACGAATCTTGCGTTGATCCTCGCGCCCGGCGCGATCTCACATACCGGCCGACCGTCGACCGACACGTCAAGCGCCTCACGTGAGCGGTTGTGGATTTCCAGGCGGTCTTTTGGAGCGGCAACGAGCGTGCGGGCCGTGAGCGAATGGGGCGCGATGAACGAAACCACGAACCCTTCGACGCCCCAGGCCATCACGGGGCCTCCGTTGGCGAGGTTATAGCCGGTGGAGCCGGCCGGGGTGGCAACCACCAGGCCGTCGCAGCGCACGCTGCCAAGCTCCTCGCCGTCGAGCACATAGGCAATCTCGGCGACGCGCTCTCCGATCTTGCGATGGATCGCCACGTCGTTGATCGCGCGCTCGACCCCGGTGGGAGCATCGAGCACGATCGCCGGCAGCCTCAACAGCTCGAAGTCGCTCTCAAACGCTCGTCTGACGCCCTCGGCCAGCTCGTCCGGCTCGATTGTGGCAAGGAATCCGATATCGCCGAAATTGACGGCAAACACGGGCACGCCCGTGCCCGTGTAACGGCGCAATGCGCGCAAGATCGTGCCGTCGCCGCCGAGCACGACGCACAAATCGACCGTGTCGTTCTCGGCCGTGTCCACGACCACGCCCTCGCGTGCGCTCAGCCCGTGCTTGTCGGTCTCGTTGCGGTCGAAATGCAGCGTAACGTCCGCGCGCAACGCCGCGTCCATCAGGGCCTTCAGCGCACCGGCCGTTTGGAGGGGGCGGTTGTGGGTCAGCACCGAAACGTCGCGTATCGCGCGCGCCGTGGAAGGCTGGAGTCTTTCGTCGACCGGATCGAGACCAATGCTCGGTTTGACGCCGCCGCTCAAGGCTCAACCTCCCGTGTCATAAGCTCGATGTCCTGCGTCCCATCGGCGCCAGCGCCGCGACCGGGCTCGGCAAGCCACACGAACGTCTCGAGGTTGCCCTTGGGGCCGGGCAGGCCAGACGAGCAATAGCCGAGCACAGTGGCACCGAGCTCAAGCGCGCCAACTCCGACGTCCACCAGTGCGGTGCGCCGATCTGCCGCTGAGCGAACCACGCCGCCCTTGCCGACTCGCTCGCGTCCCACCTCGAACTGCGGCTTTACGAGTGCGAGCACATCGTGACGGTCGGCCAAGCACTCGAGTACCGCCGGAAGCACCTTGCGCAGTGAGATGAACGACACGTCGAGTACCACCAGCTCGGGTGCGTAGGGAAGCATCTCACGTGTGAGCGAACGAGCGTTTGTGCGCTCCAGCAGCGTCACGCGCGAATCGGTGCGCAACCCATAGTTGAGATCCCCGTATCCGACGTCAACCGCAATAACATGCGCGGCGCCGCGCTGGAGCAGGCAGTCGGTGAAGCCACCGGTCGAGGCGCCCACGTCCAGTGCGTGGCGGCCCTCGACCTCGACCCCAAACGCGTTCAGAGCGTTGGCGAGCTTGACTCCACCGCGCGAAACAAATGGGGGGCGCTCGCGCACCCCAAGCTCAGCGTCTACCGCGACCATCTCGCCTGGCTTGGCCGCACGACGACCGTCGCGACCGACCGTGACCTCGCCCGCCATAACCGACGCAGCGGCCCGCGTACGCGAGGAAAATAGGCCGCGCTCGGCCAACAGGGTGTCCAGACGTTGCTTGGTGGCCATCGCGGTGATAGACGGTAGCCGCTTGAAGCGCTTCGCAGGGTCCCCGCACAGCAGCTGCGACTCGCGACGAACCTCACAAGTTCGAGCAAACCAAAGAATTCGGGATGTCTGCTAAGTCGCTTATACAGAGATTGCCCATATGTGATCGACATCACACAAACATGCGTTCGTGTGGTGCATGATTCTTCTCGACCCGAAGTACAGCAGCATCCCTCCTCCCCGAAACGGCCCGCCTCCCCAGCGGGCCGTTTCATTTAACGCTAGCTCCCCTTCCCTTCTCATCATCTTCATGGGAAGACGACCAGCACATGTGCCGATCGGCTCGAGGACGTGCATGCACGTCCTCGCCAGACCGATCGACGATCGACGTGATCGCCGATCGGCCAGCATGCGCCGACTGGAACAACAATCAATTCGTCTCGATGACCGCCGAGTGACGATCGCTGATCGCCGCGCGCACGCGCTCAGCTATGCGCTCACCGGTGAACCCAACTTCCTCGTGCAGCAACGTGGGCTTGCCATGGGTCACATAGCGGTCCGGCAGTCCCACGCGCAGGATCCGCGGTGGAGCCACGCCCGCCTCATTGAGAGCCTCCCACACCGCCGAACCGAACCCGCCGGCCAGCACGCCCTCCTCGACAGTCACGAGCAGATCGTGCTCGGCAGCCAGTTGGGCCATCAAGCCAGTGTCGATTGGCTTGGCAAAGCGCGCGTCGGCCACCGTCACCGCGATCTCGTCGCTTGCCAAGAGGTCTGCCGCAGCAATCGCCTTGCCAACCCCCGCCCCGTAGCCGACCAATGCAACGCGTCTACCGGCCGGGCCGCTCGCTCCGGCTGGGTGGGACTCGATCAGGATCTCCCCTCTGCCGATCGGGATCACGCGTGGCGTCTCGGGCAGCGCCACGCCGATGCCCTCACCGCGCGGGTAGCGCAACCCGACCGGTCCGTCGTCGTAGCAAAGCGCAGTGTGCAACATGTGCACCAGCAGTGCCTCATCACGTGGTGCCATCAACACGATATTTGGCAAGCAACGCAGATACGCGATGTCAAACGCACCGTGATGGGTCGGCCCATCGTCGCCGACCAGGCCAGCACGATCCATTGCGAACACCACGTTCAGCTTCTGCAGACACACGTCATGCACGATCTGATCGAACGCACGCTGCAAGAATGTCGAGTAGATCGCCGCCACTGGCTTCACGCCCTGCAAAGCAAGGCCCGCGGCAAACAGGATCGCCTGCTGCTCGGCGATGCCAACGTCGAAATACCGATCCGGCATCGCCTTCTGCAGGATGTTCAAGCCCGTGCCCGAGTTCATCGCTGCGGTGATCCCCACGACACGCTCGTCGCGTTCGCATTCGCGCACCAGCGCCTCGCCAAACACCTGCGTGTATTGAGGCGCCCCTCCACCCTGCGCCACAACCGGCGCGCCTCCATCTTGCGCCGGCTTGCCGTTGGCGGCGACTGAGGAGGCCCCGGCGGGTCGTACGGGCGGAGAGGTCGACGGAGGGGTGGGTACCCCATTCAAGATCGACTTCGGCTTGGCCGCGTGCCACTTCTCCATTCCCTCCAAGCCACCGTCCTCGGCGGGCGCAAAGCCCTTGCCCTTGACCGTCGCAATGTGCACCACCACGGGACGTTCGGCAGCGAGTGCCTCGCGCAGCGCAACCCGTAGCGCGCGCACGTCGTGACCGTCGATCACGCCCATATAGGCCCAGTCAAGCTCCTCCCACCACAAACCCGGGGCCCAAAACGCCTTGATCGACTCCTTCAGCTGTGGACCGAGACGCTCGAACGCGGCGCCGATACTGCCGGGCAAGCGCGCGAGACCCCCCTCCACGCCCGAGCGGGCATGCCACAGCTTGGGATTCAGACGCACACGGTTGAAATAGCGCGACAGCGCACCCACGTTCGGGGCGATCGACATGCCGTTGTCGTTCAGAACCACCACCATCGGCGTTCCCAGACCGCCCGCCTGGCCGATCGCCTCGAACGCCACTCCTCCGGTCATCGCACCGTCGCCGATCACCGCAACGACCTTTCCATTGGCGGCCTCATCGTCCAGATGGCGCATCCCCTCCTTCAGGCCGACCGCATAGCCGATCGACGTCGAAGCGTGCCCGGCGCCCATGATGTCGTGCGGAGACTCGGCGATCGAGCAAAACGGCGCCAGTCCGCCGTACTGGCGGATTGTGTGCAGCTGTGCGCGGCGGCCCGTCAGGATCTTGTGCGGATATGCCTGATGGCCCACATCCCACAGGATCTTGTCGCGCGGCGAGTCAAGCAGCGAGTGCAGCGCCACCGCCAGCTCGCAGGTGCCGAGGTTCGCGCCGAAATGCCCGCCGATCTCCCCGACGGTGTCGATAATGTGCTCGCGCACCTCCTGCGCCAGCTGGGCCAGGTCCTCCTCGGAGAGCACCTGCACATCGGCCGGACCGTCGATCCGCTCGAGCAGTCGCGGACCGCGCGCGGGAGGCCCGCCGTTGTTCTCAGCCGGTGCGCTCATGCCATGCCCCGACCCTTCGTGAGGCTTCTCGCCGTCGCGCTTCTTCGTGTATGTGCGGTCGCTCTCAAGATGTACGTGTGTAGATGAAGTCTGTGATCTGCTCGAGCTCGATCGTAGGAGCGCTGCCCTGCACCGGCCGACCCGCGACTACCAGCGCGGCCTGCGTGAGCGCCTCCCGCGCTGTCCGGTGAGACTCTCCAGCCAGCTCCCTGGCTCGATCTATGCCGAACTCGCTTACATATGTCCGCTTGCCGTGCCTCTCATCGCTGCCTCGCGGCTTGCCAAGCGCAAGGTCTGTGCCGGTCACGTCCAGGATGTCATCGACAATCTGAAACAGCACGCCCAGCTCGACCGCGAAGCGCCGCAACGCAATTGTCGCAGGTCCACGCATGCCAGCCAGCGACAGCACGCAAACCACCGACGCATCGATCAGTCTGCCCGTCTTCAGCTCGTGCAACCGTCGCAGCCCATCGGGACCGTCGGGAGCGCGCCCACTCACATCCACATACTGGCCGCCCACCATGCCGTCCACACCGGTTGCGCCCGCCAGTTCCAGGGCGGCCTCGAGCAGCCGCTCGGGTCCTGAGCGATGCTCGCCGAGCAAATGGCGAAACGCCTCCGCATACAACCCGTCGCCCGCGAGGATCGCCACGTCCTCACCGTATGCCACATGACAGGTGGGCCGCCCGCGCCGCAGGCTGTCGTCGTCCATCGCCGGCAGGTCGTCGTGGATCAGCGAGTAGGTATGGATCAACTCGAGCGACGCCGCCAGCGGCATCGCCTCCTCGCGCGGCAAGCCGACGGCGTCAGCGGTCGCCAGCGCGAGCACGGGACGGATGCGCTTGCCGCCCGCCAGCAGTGAGTAGCGCATCGCCTCCTCCAAACCGGCCGTCAGCGCCTCTTCGGAAAAGCGCATCGCCTCCAGGTAGTGCTCGATCTCCTCACGCAGGTGCTCCGGGTAGGCGGCTTGCACGAACGGCCAGTCCGCTATAGCAGTGAGTCCTGGCCCGGAGCCGGCTGTGAGACCTCTGTGCGCGCCTCTCGCTCCAGCGCGGCGGATGCCTGCGTCGCAAGCGCAGCGCAGTCCTCGACCATCGTGGCAGCCGCGTCGGGCGATAGCTCGCCTGAGCGCAGCTGCTCGGCCGCACGCTCCAGTTGCTCGATCAGATCGTCGATCCTCTCCAAGCTCATCTCGCTCTCCTAGGAAGCCTCACGCGTAGCATTCTGGCGCACCTCGCGCAACACCGCGGCCAGCACCCCGTTCAAGAACGCGGGAGCGTCACTTCCGCAGAACGTCCTCGCGGTTTCAATCGCCTCCTCGATCGCGCCCTCGGCGGGAATCGGGGTGTCCCCGGGTGCCACATCCGGATGTAGCATCTCGATCAGCGCCACTCGCATGATGCTGCGCTCAAGTGGCTGGATACGCTGCACCGCCCAGCCGTGGGAATGGCGGTCGATCACCTCGTCAAGTTCCTCCGCGCGGTCCGCGGCCGCGTGAGCCAGTGCGCCCGTCAGTAGCGAAGCGTTCCGTCCAAGCGTGTCCGCGAGCGGCCTGCCCGTGAGATCGTGCTGGTAGAGCGCAAACACCGCCGCCCGACGCTGCTCGGAGCGACGCATCGCGCCCCTAGCGTCCCAGATCGAGGAATCGGTGAGCCCGCGCTCTGGATCGGTGGACTCTTGGGCAGCCCCTGCGGATTCGCGTGCCTAGCATCATGCCCTGGACATGTATTCGCCCGAGCGCGTATCCACGCGAATCTTCTGGCCAACGTCGATAAACAGCGGAACCTGGATCACGGCTCCGGTCTCCAGCGTGGCAGGCTTGTTCCCCCCGCCAGAAACGGTGTCACCGCGCACCCCCGGATCGGCCTGTGTTACTTCGAGGTCAACCGCGCTTGGCAGCTGGATGTCAGAGGGCTCGTCATCGATGAACAGCACATCCACCTCGCTGCTCGGCTTCGTCCAGCGCAGCGCCTCCGCAAACGCGGACTCCGACACCGCTATCTGCTCGAAAGATTCGGTGTCCATGAAGTGCGCATCGGTACCGTCGGCATAGAGAAACTGCATCCTGCGCGCCTCGGTGCGCACCGAACGGAACTTCTCCCCCGCGCGGAACGTCCGATCGATCACCGCGCCGTCGCTCGCGCGGCGCAGCTTGGTGCGCACGAACGCTCCCCCCTTCCCAGGCTTCACATGCTGGAACTCGAGGATCTTAAAGACCCTCCCCTCGACGTCTATGTGGTTTCCGTTCTTGAATTGGTTGGTTGTCAGAGCCACATTGCCTACCCTTGATCTGGAGTCCGATGCCTACACCTACACGCTTCGACGGATATGTACGAGTCAGCCGCAGAATGGGCCGCAAGGGACCCGGCTACATATCGCCGACCGTGCAGAGAGAGGCTATCGCCCGTTGGGCAGAGTACCGGGGCGTGGAGATCGCGGCCTGGCACGTCGATGAGGACGAGTCCGGCGGCACCCAGGATCGTCCCGGCTTGCGTGCGGCGATCGAGCGCATCGAGAGGGGCGAGACCGAAGGCATCGCGTGCTGGCGGCTCAACCGCTTTGCCCGCAACGTCGCGGGCGCGATCGATGATGTGCAGCGCATCCAGGCGCTCGGCGGACACCTCGCGTTCGTGGAGGAGGACATCGACCCGACCGGCCCGTTCGGTTCGTTCATCCTGACAGTGCTCCTGGCCGTGGCAACGCTTGAGCGCGACAACATGGTCGCCGGCTGGCAGACCGCCAAGCGCCACGCAATCGAGCGCGGAGCGAAGATCAGCCCCACGCCCTATGGCTACGAGCGCCAGGAAGACGGAACGCTCACCCCGAATCCTGAGCAGGCCCCGCAGGTGGTCGAGGCGTACCGGATCGCCGCCGCTCAGGATGTGAGTGCCGCGTGCGCCTATCTCGTGGAGAACGCACCGGGACGCACTTGGACCACGGCGACGGTGCGACGGATGCTCGCCAACCGAAGTTATCTCGGCGAGAGTCACAACGGCTCGACGGTCAACCTGGAGGCGCAGGACCCACTCGTGTCGCTGTCGGAGTGGACGGCCGCGCAGCGCGAGCCCCGTCGCAGACGAGCCGCCGCCACCTTCCCCCTTTCGGGCTTGGCTCGCTGCGGAACCTGCGGGAGCGCCTTGGTTGGCAGCCGTGGCGGGCCAATGATCCGCACCTACCGCTGCGCCGCCACGCAGAGCCGCTACAAAGGCGAACGCTGCCCGCGCGCGGCGTTCGTGAACGCGGAGCCGTTGGAGGAATACGTGCGCGAGCAATTGCGGGCCTTCCTGGCCGATCTGGATGTGGAGATAGGCGAGGAGACCTCCGAGGACCTGCGAGCGCTTGAGCAGAGCGTTCTGGAGGCCGAGAGCGAGCTTGATGCGTTCGCCGCCGACATAACCCTGCGGCGGGTGCTCGGAGACCGCTACCACGCGCATCTCGACGCTCGCGTGCAAGCGCTTGAGCAGGCGAAGGCCGACTTCAAGGACTTTGCGCGGGATGTCCAGGTGCGGGAGCGGATCAGCGCCGCCGATCTGCTCGACAGCGAGGACCCATTGGTACTGCCCGAGCTGCTAGGCGGCATCCTGGCCTCGATCGACGTTCAGCCGGGGCGCGGGAACCTCGCAAGCCGCGTCAGGCTCGTTCCAGTGGGCAACGATGCGCCTGCCGGGGTAGCGACGGCGCATGACGCGTAGGACGGCAGCCTTGGCCGCCGCGCGAGCGGCTGGGCTCCATTCGACCGGATGAGGGTCGAGTGCGGGTGATCTTTTTGTGCTTCCCACATGGTCATTGACCGTGAGTACGCGAAAACGGCCAACGAGTTTGTCGGCCGCACCCCGCGAACACGTTCCTGTGGGCGGCGCAACCGCCCTCCTAATCGGTGGGAGCGGCTTCTTGGCCAGGGTCCGACGCTTCGACTTCAATGTCGGCGAGCGCCAACCAGAGCCGTGCGAACAGCGCTGAAAGTGCCTCTGCGCGCGCGATCGTGGCGGGACCCTTCGGCGGCTTTCCTTGCTTCGCCCGCTCTCGATCGACCGACTCCGCCTCCGCGACCATGTCCCGATGGACGCAAACCTGACTGCGCAGCGCGCTGAGCACCGCGCGCTCGTACTTGGTCAGATCGACGTCGATCTCGATTGACTTGGATGGTTCGCCCCAGCCGATCTCATCGAGCAGCGCACGAACGACGTCGAAATAGGCCAGCGACTCCTCGTACCACTCGGGATGCCAATGGCGACCGTACCTGTCGCTGACCCGTTCGATCTCCTGGGCTGCGCCGCCAAGCTCGCCGTGGAGGCCGATATGCAGCGGTCGCACTAGCTCGGCGGGGATTCTGAACATCAGGCTCATCTCGGTTCCTCCTTGTGTTGGAGGCCCGAGAGACGATCGGCCGAGGCAGCCACGTCCAGCTTGGTAGCGTGACCCGCGCGCCGGGAGTTCGTGCTCTCGGAGCCACGCCCCCGGCAGCTCCAACTGCGCGGGGGCACTTGATTTATGTCGTAGAGGCTAGCACGAGAACCGGACCATAAATACCCTGGCGCTTTGGACCGCGCGCCGTGAGTGTTCCCGCCGTGAAGCGCAACCCCGAACCGACCGCCGAGCAAGACCAGCTCATCCTGGGCGACGCACTACGTGCGCTGCGCAAGGGTGCAGGGATGACCCAGGAACAGCTCGCGGAACGGCTGGGCGTCGATCCCACGTTCGTCGGCCGTCTCGAGCGCGGCCAGCGCGGCGCGCACTGGCGCACCATTCGGCGCATCCTCGCCGCGCTCGACGCGAGCGTCAGCGACTTCGCCGCCGCGATCGAAGCCGCCGAGCGCACACGGCAGCCTAGATAGGCTGCTAAAGGCCTTCCGCTGGCGGCTTCTGAGTCGGATTTGTCCGTTTCACTTCGTAGTGTGAAGTTTCGGCCGAACCACCACCGCAGGCGCCCACTTGATAGTCCCGGCCCAGCCCTTGGATGGTCTGTTTATTTGGCGACCACCAGAGCGTGATCGTTTCGTGGGCCTGATTCGTTCCGGTGTTTTCTCCGGGCCGGTGTGGGCAGGGGACTGTCTGTGGCCGAAAGATCGCCAGATATCGCCCGTGACCAGCGGACACGACGTCCGCGACCATTTCTCCATAAAAGTCGGCCGTATAGAGGTAAGTCTTGCAATGGCCGGCCTCACAGCGTCGCCGGAAATCCATTGGACGTACCTGTCGTTCCCCCTTGCAGATGTCTATGGCATCGGTACTGAGGATGGTCTTCGTCGCGGTCCATTCGCCGTTCGACATGTGGATCTGGGGTGGCGGGACCTGGCAGGTGCCTGGCGTCTGTGTCTGCTCGTCTGCGGCCGCGGCTCGCGCTCGTGCGCTCCCGATAGCGCCAGGCATTGTCGTGCTACCGCTCGTCTTGATCCACACGGTCGCACCGCAACCGCTCGCACCACCGAGAAGAAGGCCCGCGAACATCGCTCCGTAAAACCGCGCGCGGCGATTACCCATCCTGATTCATCGGCGTCCAGGACTACGGGCTTTACACGCGCTGCGACGAACGCGCGGACACCTGCCCCCGTATGTCGGGCCTCCCCAACGGTCGCCTCTCCAATCGACTCCGGCACAACAGCCTACGGCCTACAGGCCTGCTCGCTGACTGCTGGCTCACGCCGCAATCAGCCATGTCGCCGCTTCACGGCGACATTCGGCCTCTGCTTCGCTGCGACCGGCGCACAGCACACAGACTACGGGTATGAAATACCTGGTGGGCTTGCTGTCCGGTCGTGTTCGTAGGGTGGTTTGACCAGGACAGGGGCTCTTGTGGGAAGACGTAATGGTGGGGCAGGCCGCTGTGCATTTGGGCTGCGAGCCCGTCAATGACTATATGGCCGCCCCTGCGACTCACCTGGTTGGGCTGAGAGCCCGAATCCGTATTTGTCGCTTGCCCGCCGCGCCTTCCAGTTTGAGAGTTCGATGGCTGGTGAAAGGAGCGGAAGTGCGGTTTTTCGGTATTGATGTTCACTTGGAGTTCTGCGAGGTCGCGGTCGCTGAGGGCGGCAAGGTCTCGCAGGTCGGGCGGATCGCGAGCACGCCGGAGGCGATCAGGGAGTTCGCGCGGGATCTCGGCGGCGAGGATCAGGTCGTCTTGGACGCCAGCGGTAGCGTGATGGCGATCGCGAGGATCCTGCGGGGAAGCAACGTTGGGCGGGTCATCGTCTCTAACGCGGCGCAGACACGCGCGATCTCTCACGCGCGCGTGAAGTCCGACCGCTTTGACGCGGCGATGCTCGCCAGGCTCCTCTCGGCGGGGATGCTCAGCGAGGTATGGGTGCCGGACGAGGCGACGCTCGCGCTACGCCGCCGTGTCGCGCGGCGCTCGGCTTTGGTGCGGGCACGCACCCGGATCAAGAACGAGGTGCATGCCGTCGTGATGCGCTGTCTGCTCGGTCGCCCACCCGTGAGTGACCTATTCGGCCGCAAGGGACGTGTGTGGCTGGCCGAACAAGCGCTCCCCGAGGAGGAGGCCGAGACGGTAGCTGGCTGTTTGCGCCAGATCGACTTCCTGGATGGCGAGATCGCTCTGCTTGACCAGAAGATCGCCGAGCAGGCCCTCACATGGTCGGGGCTGTGCAGGCTGTTGACGATCCCCGGCGTGGATATCGGGACCGCGGCGGCGGTGATCGCAGCCGTCGGGGACATCACGCGCTTTCAGACCCCGGGGCAGCTGGTCGCCTACCTCGGCTTGGACCCGAAGGTCCGTCAGTCCGGCTCAGAGCCCGCTCGCTACGGGCACATCTCAAAGCGCGGCAACGCGCAGGCCCGCTCGATGCTGGTCGAGGCCGCATTGATCGCGATCCGCAGCCCCGGACCACTCAGGGCGTTCGGTGAGCGCGTCCGTGCTCGCCGCGGCGCCCAAGTCGCGGCCGTCGCTGTCGCACGCAAGCTCGTCGTTCTCTGCTGGCATCTGCTGAGCAAGGACGAGGACTACGCGTTCGCTCGCCCGTCGCTGACCCGCCAGAAGACCCGCCGGTTGGAACTCACCGCCGGCGCGTCACGCCGGCCACGCCGCCACGACGGGGCAACCGTCTCGCCGACAGCGGCTCAACGCGCGGCGGAGCGTGAGCTGCAAACCCAGGCAGAGCTCGCCTACCGGCGCCTGGTCGAGGACTGGCGCTCAACAGCATCACCGAAAGGTGGTGCGGGCGCGACACCGGGGCGCGCATCCAACAAGCCCTCGAAGGGCAAAGCCGCGCGGCAGGCCACAAGCCCCTGACGCCTGCGCTTCGCTCACGTCAGTCACCCGCACCACCACAAATCATCTCACCCCGAAGCACCCGGCGCGACCCCACCGCCGATGCTCGCCCCTGCACCACGACACACCCCGGCGCAACAAGAACGGCCGTATAGACCAGATGCTCACCTGAGCGGGCGCTGTGCGATCGCTGTGCCGCTCCGAGCGCACCCCCGAGCGTGGAGCAGCACCCTCAGCAACCCCGACGAAATGTTCGCGCAAACCCTTGACTTTTCATCCGTAGATGCACGCGGTCAGTTGTGACCCACAAGTGGGCCAAAAGTCGGTGGCCGTTTTCGCGTGCTCACGGTCAATAACACGAGAGGCGCGAATAGCGCGACACGCGAACACGACGGAGACGAGCCGATGAGCTACCGCTTGAAGATCACCCTGCCGGACCCGACAATGGCCCAGCTTGAGGCCCTGGCCGAACAGCGCGGAGAACCAGCATCAAGAGTCGCCGCGCAGTTGATCTGCGCCGAGATCCCGGCCGGAAGGGACCCGAAGCAGACCCGCGCAGCGACGCCGGTGCCTATACCGAAGGATGAGCCGGACCCGGATCGCCGTGCCCCTTGGATCGAGCCGTTCTACGACCGGCAGGAATGGCGAGCCTTGATGTGGGGGTCGATCGTTGCCCTACACGGGCGCTATCCGAACGCCCTGGAGCATTTGAAGGAGGGCTGGTGGGAAGACGCCGCCCACGTCGAGACGCTGTGTGCGCTCTCCGTCTGGCGTGACTGGATCGACCAGGAGGCGGACGATCCACGGTATGAGCTGGCGTTTCAGGCACAGCTTGCCGACTACGGGCAGGAGCTTCGGCAGGAGGGCGGTGGAGTCACGCGGGCTTGGCTGCCTGGTCCGGCGCCTGATGAGTGGATGCCCTGACAAATCGACGGCGGGGGCCGATTCCACACACGATCGTCCAGCTAAGGCCGGGACGAGCTGCGACGAGCCCGTCCCGGCAATGCCCTTATGCCACAGCTGCCTTCCTCGCCTTCTCAAGCTGCTCACGCAGGCGCCGATTCTCTATCTCAGCTGCGTATCCCTTTGC
Organism: uncultured Solirubrobacterales bacterium; assembly: GCA_963715765.1. Classification (GTDB taxonomy): domain Bacteria; phylum Actinomycetota; class Thermoleophilia; order Solirubrobacterales; family Solirubrobacteraceae; genus Palsa-744. The sequence continues at coordinate 43,281 of OY970270.1, read as the reverse complement.
CGTCTTGTGGAGTCCACGCCACAGCGGACGATGCTTACCCACAGCGTTCATATTGTTAGGCCCGCCGAGACTCTGTGATGTCTCAGCACACGACAACATCATCTCCTCCCCTAGCTCATCCCATGCATCGAGAACTGCACCAAAACCTCCATCCCATCGCATAGAGGAGTTCGGTCCGTTGGGGCGCACGAACACCCTAAACGCCGCTAGCGTCGCGAACGTCGCACCGGCTGACAGTCGATACTTACCAGTAGTTCCATATGTGCCATTGCGTCGTTGAATAAAGGGGAACTTCCACGCGTCTGGAGTCGCTTTCCCATCCGGAGAAATCTTCTTCTCCACGATCCTCAGATGCGCACCTTGACGGCGCTCAGCATTGTATGCGTCTACAGCTGTGCTGCGGATGAGATCGTATAGATGCAGCGCCTCAGGCAATAGCGGGACCATCGCTCGGTAGCTCTCTCGACGTTGAGGGTCCTCAAACAACTTCAGACACGCAGATTGCTTCTCATACGAGATGACCGGATGCGTGATCTCCTCGCCTCCCGCCGCGTCATTGGGGAATGCAATGGGGTTCAGCGCTGTCAAGATCGCTAGGACATCCATAACGTCGTAAGGCGACTTAGCGCTCTCCTCCCAACCTATAAGCGAGGCATATGGCTTGTCTGCCAGGACCTCCTTGAACGGCTTGAAGAGTCCCATCAGGTTGTCAATCGACTGATCCTTGACCTGGAGCACGGTGTTCCGCCCGCGCGCAATCCAAGGAATCAGCGTCTCGCGATCACGCTGCGGAATGCCGCTGATGACGGTGAACGTTACGTATTGACGCTTTGAGACCAACGCCTCGCCAAGAACCTTATCGAAGACCGCCAAAGTGTGTAGACCATTCACTACACCGTCAGACGGCTCGTCATCGTCCTGGTCATTATCAACCGTAAACGTCACCTCGAACGTAGAATCGTCAACCATGTTGACGTCCCCAACGATCGTAATCCCGAGATGGGCGAGATGGAAAACGTCATCGACCGGCACGTCGATGTTCAGCAGACTTCCTTCGACCTGCTTGGCGACCTTCTTCTTCGTGCTCGGCAACGGACGCGGATTCGGTCCACTAAGTGCTGTCAATCCGTCACGGATCGAAACGACCGGCACGTCCATCATGTGGCGAACGATCCCGAGTGCCTTGTCGCGCTCGTTCTGCATCCTTCGCGGCGTCTCCACATCCTCAAAACGGAATGTGACATTTCGCTTGCCCTCTCGGGCTACCTTGGCTCCCATGGTGGAAGCACCTCCTGTTATTCAGCGGTGCCGCGCAACGGCGACCCTTATGGTGTCTCGCGCCCTTGCGGATCGCGAGGCTCGGCCAAGACGTGCCGAACACGGCCAAGTGTAGCGGAGCTTCGGACGACTTCGATTGGATGCTAAATAGCTTCGCTCTCGTCGTGCTCAGTCCGTCGAGTTCCGAGCCTTACTACTTCTCAGACAGCAGCAAGTGCGGGCGCGAGATCCTCGGCAGTCTTTTCGACCATCCCCGGGACCGTGATCCCGAGGCGACCATCGCGTTGCAAGATTCGTCGAGCACCGAGCACCGTGAGACCGACGACCTGACTTGTATCGGGCGCGTAGCGGATGATGTGGCCCTCAGGTGTCTCCTCGCCCTCCCCTGCCTGCGGCTCCCCGACGTGCAGGTAGAGCACATCGTTCTCAGCATCGTAGTCAGCGTGGTCGAAACTCAGCGGCCCGATCGTGATGTTTACGCGCTCCATGACTTGGGATCCTTCCGGTTGGCGAACGCGGAGACGATCCGCGCAGGCGTCTGTTCATAGCTTACGACGACCAGCAGCCAACGGCTCGGACCGACGCCACGCGCGTAGTAGCGCGTACGCTGCTCGAAGATCAGATCGGACGCAACGTGATTGGGTGCGAACACGGCTCGCAGGACATCGGCCCTATGCTCGGCGATCTCCGGATGGTCACGCACGATCTTCTCGCGCCAGACCTCGTCCTTCAGAATGACCCGAGCGCCGTCAGGGTCGGTCGTCTCGCTCGCTGGGGGCTCGTCCGTCATAGACAACAAGCATCCTCATCCACCCGGACAACCTGCGATCCTAATGTGGCTCAATCACGCACCTGAATTGGTTGGTGGTGATCACGACTCGGGAGGGTAGCGTGCCAAGGTAGCCGAGCGGGTTCGTATCCCGCGATCGTCCTACTCGAGTTGCCGGTCATACGATCGTCCACCACAATGGTTCGAGGCTTCAGATTTTGCCGCAGTGTGCCGGATCAATCATGAGTCTCATGCTTGTCGAAGAGGACACTCTGTCGAGCGCGCTCAATTTCCGTGTGAGCGAGCTTGTCGATGACAACGAGCGTCCTGAGGCTCGCAACTCAGGATCCCGCGTAGCACTGCCGCGCCACTTCGTCGCGTTCCTGCCACTGTCTGTGCTCGCCACACTCACGGTGGTCGTGGGTCCGGTCGCCGTCGTGGCCGCGCTCGTGCCTCCTCACGAGATGCTCTGGGAGGTGCTCGCGGTCGTCTTGGCGGTACTCGGTTCGCTTGCGATCGCTTCGGTGGGTGCATGGCTGTGGATGCGTTGGCCCCGCTCACGGGAGGTGATCTTTGCCGAACTGATGCTCTGGGGCTGGGTGCGGCGTTTCCGGGCGGAGCGGCGCCTGGCTCGCACGCGAGACCTCTTTGAATCGGCGCGCGAGTCGGGCTCCACGGTCAGCATCGAGCTGCTCACGCAGCTCAGCGATCTGCATCAGGCGGTCGACCCGTACCTGCACGGGCACAGCCGTCGGGTTGCTTCTTACGCGGCAAGGATCGCGCGCGAGATGCGTCTCTCGCCGAAGGAGATCGCGAACGTCGAGACCGCCGCGCTCGTACACGACATCGGCAAGATCTACACGCCGCGAGAGATCCTTCACAAGCCCGGCCGACTGACCGACCGGGAGTTCGCGATCGTCAAGCTCCATGCGCGTGACGGCGCGGAGATTCTCGCCGACGCCGGAGACTCTCAGCTCACGGCGATCGTACGCCATCACCACGAGCGACTCGACGGCAACGGGTATCCCGACGGAATCGAAGCGGCGGAGATCCCGCTGGGATCTCGGATCATCGCGGTGGCCGACACGTTCGACGCGATCACCTCGACCCGTCCCTACAGGCCGTCGCGCAGCCACAAGGAAGCCTTCGACATCCTCTCCAATGAGTCCGGCACGCAGCTCGATGCGAGCGTCGTGGCGGCATTCCTGGCCTGCTATGCGGCTCGTCGCCCGGTTGCCCGGTCGGCATTCGCGAGCGCCGTATCCGAGCAGCTTGTCTCCGCTATCAAAGCCTCATCGACAAGCCTGACCGCGGGCTCGGTCGCGCGTACGCTTCCCGCGCTCGGAGTGGCAGGCGTACTCGCCACTTCCCCGGCGGCGCACCACGGCAGAGTCAATCGCCGATACGAGGCCACGCAGACGGTCGCGCGTCTGACATCGGGTCCCGCTCCCCTCAGAGCAGACGGCGCCAAGCCTGTCCTGCGAAACGGACAGCCGAGAATCGGAGGGCCCCTCCCCGGCAAGCGAGAGAACCCACGTAGGAGGATCAACCTTCCCGACACCAACAGCACCAGCCCGAATATGAACACGAGCCCCGGAGCAAGGACGAGCGAGCCGGGTCCTCCATCGGAATCGCACGGACCGGCGCAGAACCCGGTCGGGCCGGGATCAGAACCATCCAACCCGGCGGCACCCGTCCCCGTATCAGAACCATCCAACCCGGCGGCACCCGTCCCCGTCCCACCGACGTCCCCACCGGTCAACCTCCAGCCACCGCAGTCTCCGCAACCCACCCTTCCCGTCCATTCGGCCGAATCCCCCGTTGAGGTCCCCTCAACTCCTCCGGTGACGATCTCGGTACCCAACACCCCTGTGCAGATCTCGGTGCCCAGCCTCACAGTCCCGGCCGTGAACCTCCCTGTGAACCTCCCTGCAGTCGACGTTTCGAGCGTCCTACCGGACGTCGATCTGAAAGTCGGCGGCTGAATACCGATCGGCTCCACATCCATCCGCCGCGTGAAATGAGGTGAGCGGCGTCGTATGCGGTCAATTCAGCGCGTAGATCCCATATCGAATAGCCAGCTGGCGTAGGGCATGCGCGGCCCCGGTCGACCCCACGCTATTCGACGATGGTGAGCTCCTTCGAGAGCCCCGTCAGACAATCGCTGCCGTGTTCGGTGACGACCACCAGATCCTCGATGCGCACGCCGAGGCGCCCGGGTAGGTAGATGCCCGGCTCGACCGTAACGACGTTGCCGACGCTCAGCGGCTCCTCGCCGGCCGTGCGCGACAGGCGCGGGCCCTCGTGTATCTCCATACCGACCCCATGCCCGACGCCGTGGCCGAAATGCTCGGCGTGCCCGGCGTCCTCGATGATCGCGCGCGCGACCGCGTCCACCGCGCGACCGCTGATACCAGAGCGAACCGCCGCGAGCGCCGCCTTCTGTGCTTCGAGCACGAGCTCATACGCGCAGGTCGCATCCTCCCCGAGTGGGCCGGTGGCATAGGTGCGGGTGCAGTCCGAGCAGTAACCGTCGAGGTATGCGCCCCAGTCGATCGTAACGAGCACACCGGGTGGGATCTCAACATCGCGCGGCTCTGCGTGTGGGAGCGCGCCGTGCTCGCCGGCGGCGACGATCGACGGGAAGCTGGGCGCCTGTGCGCCCAGCCGGCGCATGCGCAGCTCGAGCTCGATCGCCACATCGCGCTCACTGCGCCCGAGAAGGCCCGCTTCAAGCACTCCCGCGAGGGCACGATCGGCAAGCTGGGTGGCAGCACGTACACGCGCGATCTCCGGCTCGTCCTTGACTTCGCGCAGGCTCTCGACTACCCCTCCGCAAGGCACGAGCTCCCAGTCCTCCTCGAGCAACTCCCTTAGCCGCCTGTGCTGCTTGACGCTCAGTGACGCGTCGTCAAAGCCAAGCTTGCAGCTCCCCCCCGCCCTCTGCTTGCCTTCACCTAGCGCTTGCGTTGCGGCCTGCAACAGCTCGGCGGGCGCGATCTCGCGCTGATAAGCGTTGGGTACCTGCTCGGCTGACTGGGTCGCATAGCGGAAGTCGGTAAAGAACAGGTGCCGTGCGTGCTCCTCAGCGGTGATCACGGCAATCCCGTTGGAGCCCGTGTAGCCGGTCAAATAGCGCACGTCGACGGGCGAGCTCACGAGCAGACGATCAACGCCCATTGTGCGCAACTCCGCGGCGAGCCTTGTGGCGCGGGCGATCTCACTCATAGGATTTCGCCGTCGTCGCGCTCCCCGCGTGACGGCCACGCCAGTCGCCCAGCGCAAACCGCCACGCTCACGACTCCCGACCGCCGATCTCCTCGCGCAAGCGCTCGAGTGCGAGCCGGTAGCCCTCGATCCCCTGACCTGAGACCGACATCACGCATAGATCCTCAACTACGGATAGCTTGCGCCACGGCTCGCGGGCCTTCACATCGGACATGTGCACCTCGACGGCGGGCAGCGCGGCGGTCGCGAGCGCGTCGTGTATCGCCCACGAGTAGTGCGTCCAGGCGCCTGGGTTCAGCACGACCCCGTCGACCAGCTCGCGCAGGCTGTGCAGGTGCTCGACATACTCGCCCTCGAAGTTGGTGTGAAAGAAGCGCGTCTCGACACTGAGCTCGCTGGCGAACCCAGCGATCTGGCGCTCGAGCTCGTCGAGCGTGAGCGTTCCGTAATGCTCGGGCTCGCGCTTGCCCAACATGTCGAGGTTGACCCCATGCATCACCTCTATGCGAACCAGACCGCTCATCCTCAGCAGAGCCTACTCTTGCGTCTGTAGCTCCGACACAGCGGCGCGCAGCTCCTCGGTGGGCACATAACAGCCTGTCCGCGCTTCCCCAGGCGCACCGAGCAATACAAACGGCACATGTGTGCCGGTGCGCTTCTTATCGCGCATGGTCGCCTCGAGGACCTGCTCGACGTTCTCTCCGTCAAGCTGGGTCGGTAGTCCGTGTGCGCGCAGCAGCTCGCAAACCTGCGTGCGGAGCTCGGGCAAGCCTGACAGTCGCAGCGCGGCAAGCAACCCGAGCCCGACCGCCTCGCCGTGGCGATAGCGCTCGTAGTCGGTCACGGTCTCAAGCGCATGACCAACCGTGTGCCCGAGATTCAGTACCTGGCGGCGACCCGCGTCCCGCTCGTCTTCGGCGACGACTGCGAGCTTGGTGCGAGCGCACGCAAGGATCGTGTGCTCGTCCAGTGGCTCCTCGGCTGCAATCCGCTCCCACAGATCGCCGCCGGCGATCAGCGCGGTCTTCAGCACCTCGACGTAGCCGGCCGCCAGCTCCGCCGCCGGCAGCGTGTCGAGCGTATCGGGATCGACGATCACCCCGGCTGGGTGATGGTAGGCGCCGACATAGTTCTTGGCCTGTGGCAGATCGACGCCGGTCTTGCCTCCATAAGCCGAGTCGACCTGTGCGACAAGGGACGTGGGCACGTGCACGACCGGCACGCCGCGCTGGTAGGTGGCGGCGCAGAAGCCGGCCAGATCGCCAACGACGCCGCCCCCGAGTGCCACCAGATGGTCGGCTCGGGTCATTCCAGCCGAGACCAGCGCGCTCCAGACGAACTCGGCGCTGGCGAGCGTCTTGTTGGGCTCGCCCGGTGCGATCTCAACGAGCTCATGAACTGCTCCAAGACGTCTCGCATATAGCGCCGCGACATTCTGGTCTGAGACACAGAACGACCGGGATGCCGCTCGATCCAGCGGCCACACGCCGGTGTCCGAGCACTGCTCGGGGTCCAGCAGACCACGTCCGACAAACACCGGATACTCGCCTGAGGAGGCACCTGCCCACAACAGCCGAGTGCCTGCGGGCGCTCGCGCAAGCGCCCGCAGCGCCGGTAGCGCACGCACGGCTACGCGTGGCGCAAGCGCGGGCAGGATCGCATCTGCGAGCTGCCCGTACAACGCCACGCGGCTTGCATGCAGTGCGGCGAACGTTTTACGGTCGCTTGCCAGTGGACGCTTCTCCTTACCAGCGCCCGCCCCGGCGCGTCGCCAGGCAGAACGCGCGTCGATATCAAGCAGCACGGTGAGGTGTGGCTCTAGCGCTGCGCGCACCCGCTCTGAGAGGATGCTGCCGCCACCGAGGGCGATCACAGCTTGATGTCCCGCCCGCCCGGCCTCCTCGAGTAGGCGACACGCAAGCTGTTCCTCGGCAGCCCTGAACGACGCCTCTCCCCGTTGCTTAAACTCCTCGGCGATCGAATGGCCGAGCTCCTGCTCGAGCAGTCGATCGCTGTCGAGTGCCTGCACGCCAAGCGCCGCGGCGACTTCGGCGGCGACGGTCGTCTTGCCGGCGCCCATGAAGCCGATGAAGACGAGTGCACGTTCAGGCGCAGCGGTTATCGCCGTCATCGGGATTCCTCCACGCGACGCACGCCGCGCCGCTCGCGCTTTAAGACGATGACCATCCGATTCGATCGCGGTAGGCGCCCAGCGCCTGACGAACGTCGTCGATGTGGTCGCCGCCGAACTTCTGCCGGTAAGCATCGGCCAGTACAAACGCGACCATCGCCTCGCCCACAACGCCCGCAGCAGGCACCGTGCAGGAGTCGGTACGCTCGCGCAGCGCCTCGGCCGGCTCGTGCGTGGCGATGTCAACCGAGCGCAGGGGCTTGGTGAGCGTCGGCAGCGGCTTCATCGCGCCGCGCACTATCAGCGGCTCGCCGTTGGTCATCCCACCCTCCAGACCGCCCGCACGGTTGGTCTCGCGATAGTAGCCACGCTGCTCGGAGTAGAAGATCTCATCGTGCGCCTCAGACCCAGGAACGCCGGCGATCTGAAAGCCATCGCCGATTGAGACGCCCTTCATGGCCTGGATCGAGAGGATGCTCATCGCAAGCCGTCCGTCCAAACGCTGCTCCCAGGAGATGTGGGAGCCGAGACCGGGGAGAAGCCCGAAGGACTGCACCTCGAACACTCCTCCAAGCGACTCGTTGGCCTTGCGCAGCGTGTTTATCTCGGCGACCATCACGCGACTGGTCTCGGCATCCAGGCAGCGCACCGGCGACGCGTCGACATCATCGAAATCAGCGAGCACCAGCGGCGTCTCCCGCACAGGTGCCCGTACCGAGGCGATCTGTATCACGTGTGAGCGAATCTGCACGCCGAGCGCGCCCAGGAATGCCTTACAGAGTGCCCCGCCCGCCACGCGCGCCGCGGTCTCGCGTGCTGAGGCCCGCTCGAGAATGTTGCGCACGTCGCTTTGCCCGTACTTCTGTGTGCCAACGAGGTCGGCGTGGCCAGGGCGTGGCAGGTGGACCTCGGCAATCTCGGCCTCGACTGGCCACGGCGACATGCGCTCTTCCCAGTTGGCGTAGTCGCGGTTGTCGACCTGCAGGGCAATCGGATTGCCGAGTGTGAACCCGTGCCGCATGCCGGCGGTGACACGGGCTGTGTCCTTCTCGATCTTCATGCGCCCGCCGCGTCCGTGACCGAGCTGGCGGCGTGCCATGTCCCTGTTGAGATCCTCTGGCGTCAACTCGAGGCCCGCGGGAAGTCCCTCGAGCAGACAGGTGAGACCGGGCCCGTGGGACTCACCGGCGGTGATCAGGCGAAGGATCATATCTGCCCTAGCTTATTTGCTCGGGGCTCGGGCCAACTTCCGAGAGGAAGCTTCAGTTGCGCTATGCGCCCGCGGAGTCCGCGTTGGACTCTGCTCGCATGACGCCGAGCAGACGCTTCACCCTTGCTGCGCTGGCTGCGCGCTTTACCCGTGCCGTACTTGCTGCGCCGCTGTTCTTGGTGATGCTGACGACCCCCAGTTCGTAGGTCACGCTCTGGCCGTTTGCTTCGACGTATTCAAGTACCTCGTACCGATCGACTTCGAGATCGATCGTCTCGCATTCGGAGGTGCTTGGCAGACAGATGCCCGTGCCATGCAGGATCGGCGGAACCACGAGCTTGAAGATGGCGCCCTTGCCGTCGCTCGTCACGCGTTCGAAGACGACACGCGCGTCCTGCTTGGAGGGCAGCGGCTGCCCCAAGCTCAGGCTCGGATAGGGCACAAGCGTGGTCGTCTGCCCGGGCGTGCTCGACGGGAGTCCGAACAGCACCGCGACTGTATATGGATTTTGGGGTTTTGCCGGCTTGGACGGTTTTGCCGGCACCGGCGCCGGAGCGCTGTTGCCGCCGCTGCCTTTGCCGGTGCTCGACGAGCCTCCACCAGAGGACGACTTACCTGACGAAGATGAGCTGGAGGAGCCTGAGGACTTGCTCGAGCTGGTGCTTGTAGCGGCCGGTGGGGTTGGTAGTGGAACGAACGGGTCGCGTGCGGGGTCCTGGCTCTGGTAGCGCACGCCGTCAGGTGTCTCTGACACCGCCTGCTCGGGGTTTGTCGGCGCGACAGACACCGACACCGAACCGGTCGCAGGCAGGGGCCCACCGGCGCCCGCTGCCGGAAGGCTCGCGGACACCTTCGGCGCGGAGTCGGCAGAACCGCCCGTAAAGGCATATCCAACAGCCACGACCAACGCCACGCCAAGTCCTATCAGCAATGGCAGCATGCGCCGCGAGAACAGGTCGGACTTGATCGATTGCAGGAACTCGGTCATGGGTTCACCTTTACGACGGCTGGTGTGGTGGCGGAACCACTGCTTGAGCTGCTTCCCGAAGCCCCCGGCGACTGCGCCCCGGCCGGCCCGGAGGCGCTCGCGCCAGGAAGCGCGGAGGTGCTGGCGGGCAGCACGTAAGCGGTAGCCGTAATCGTGCCGGTGAGCTGGCTCGATTTGGATTTAGTCGACCCGCCATTGGCTTCGTTCGCATTGGGGGCCAACGTGACGCTGTTGATCGTAAGCAGACGTCCGCTCACCCGCAATGGGCCATTGGAGGTCAGCACGGTGAAGCCTTCCAGCTGGCCGAGCAGCTTGCTCAGATCGATGAAGTTGCCGTTGAACACAAACGTGAACGGTTGCTGAGAGAGCCCGGCGCTTTGTGCGGCCGCCGTGGTGCTCGAGGACGCACTGTCGGAGCTGGAGCTTGAGCCGGAGCCCGAGCCTGATGTGCCGTTGCTGATCGAGGTGAACTGGATGTTGTTGCTGTGGGTGGCCTTGTCGAGCGTGTAGATCAACGCGGGCGTTTCCGCCGAAGCCGGCACGGCCTGGCCAAGAGTCACGAGCGAGGTGTAGGCAGTCGAGTAACGCGCCTGCGCACTCAGAGCTTCGCTTGCCTGCGTTTCCGCACTCGCCAGCTGCTGGCGCGCAGACTGCACTTCGGCGCTCACCTTCGAGGCCTTTTCGCGCTCGGGCGCGACCACCATGTACCAGGCGATTCCTAGCACCGCAAGCAGTGCGATTCCCACGAACATGAGCCGGTCGCGCATGGTCATCGGGGAGCTCCTTTTTTGCCGCGATCGGAGATCTGCTCTTTGACGCCATGACCGTGCGCGGCCGCCGTGGCCACATCCGCAGGCGCGCTCAGCGCGGGCGCCGCCGGCAGTGCCGCGAAGCCGACCTGCACGGTGAAAGACGGATCGGAGGCGAGACAGCTTCCGCCCCCGGCGGACGCGCTCCCCCCGCCCGAGGAGCCAGAGCTCGTTGAGCTCTGCAGCTGCACTTCGGTCACACCGTCCATCAGACGCAGACGCTGGAGCGTCTGGGCAACCACGGACTGGCTCGTGGCACAGCCGGAGATCGTAAACACAGGGCTGCTGCCGGGAGGGGTGCTCGACGTCGAGCTCGTGCTCGTCGTGGAGCTCGAGCTGGAAGAGCTGGAGGTGCTCGCCTGCCCTGACGCCGAGCCAACCGCGCCGTGCAGCGAGTCGAGCGCGGTATCGGTGGGCAGCACGCGGCCGAGCTCGTTCAGCGCATGTGACCAGTCAAAGCGCGACTCGACGAGCTGGGAGACGGTCCGCATGCGCTGTTCGGCCATCGACACGAAGCTGGAATACGAGCTGAGGCGGCCGGTGCGCGCCTCGAGGGCGTTGGTCTGCGCGGTCAGCGAAGCGGCCTCGCCGGTTTGACTTGAGACCTGGTGGCGCGCACTACCGTACAGCGCGGCCAGCACAGCCAAGCCCGCGATCAGCACAAGCACGCCCAAAGCGCCACCGCCGGAGCGTCCGATGACATCGCGGCTCTTTCGGCGCCGCTCGCCCGGGATCAGGTTTACGGCCTTCATCGCGGTGCCTCTTCGGTCGCAAGGCCCGTGGCCACGGCGAGGTGCTCAGGAGAGACCGAGCCGGACGAGCCTTCGTTGATCATGCCAACCGTCTGCGGCACGACCGGCACTCCGAGCTCGCTCTGCAGAGCTCGGGCAAAGCCAGCGATCTGTAGTGCGGGGCCGCTCAGAATGACGGTTGAGACCTCTCCGCCGCCCTCCTGGGAGCGGTGGAAGTCCAAAGAATTGCGCACCTCGCCGGCGATTTCGCGTACTCCGCTGGAGAGCACGGGGCGCACGTCGATCCCGGGTGTCTCGAGCGGTGTTGCTGGCTCCTCGACGGGCGCTATGGAGGACTCCATATCGCATTGCTCCACGACACGAGCATCGTTGGATTGCACCTCTGATGTAGCGGCTTCCAGGTTGACGGAGGCGAGCAGCGAGCGAGCCTTCAGCAGCGCGATCCCGTGACGCTCGGCGATAGCGGTGGCCATCGACTCCAGACCCCCGCTGACCACGCGCGTAAAGTGGCACACGCTGCCTTCGGCGATCGCCATGTTCGTGAGTCCGCCCACGTTCAGGTAGAGCACGCGTCCCGCGTGCTGCTCGTCGAGGCGGTGCAGTGAGCGGATCAGCGCAAATGCGGACAGGTCGACCGCCTCGGGGCGCAGTCCGGCCTCACGGACCGCTCCGAGCAGTCGCATGACCATGTCGCGCTGTGCGGCGACGACGATCACGCGTTGGCGTGGGCCGGCAGGAGTTTCGTTGATACCGAGCACGTGGTAGTCGAGCACGGCGTTCTCGAGCGGCATCGGAATCTGGTCCTCGGCTTGGAAGCGGATGGCTGCGTCGAGCTCCTTGCCGTCGGTCAGCGGCGGCAGCTCCAGCGTGCGCAACACCGTGCGCTGGTTGGCCACGCCGACGCGCACGCGCTTGTCAAGGCGCGACTCGCCAAACATCTCGCGCAGCGTCTCGGCGAGCGCATTGCCGTCAAGCACCTCGCCCTCGCGGACGGTGTCGGGCGGCAACGGCGCACCGGCCGCGCGTTGCACGAGGATCGAGCCATTCACGCGAGCTTGCACAGCGGTCACGTAGCCAGGTTGGATATCCAGTCCGACGAGCGTCGGTCCACCGCCAGAACGAGCACTCCGATCGAATTTGAGGCTCGGCTTGCGCAGCTTGGGCATTTTGCGGCTCGGTGTTTGCGTGGGATTCTCACCCATCCCGCTGGCCTCGTCGGTGGGCGGCTCCGGTGGAATATCGACCACGATCGATGTGGGCCTGAGCAGGTCAAGGTTGTCGTTGGTCATCTGTCGGCGCTCCTTGGGGCTCATCAACGCAGGAAGTTGGTCGTGTACAGGTTGACGAGCGGCCCACCCGCAAACACTGCGACGAGCGAGCCAAACGCAAGGAACGGGCCGAACGGGATCGCCGTCTTGCCCGCTGCGCGCGCGCCCTCGCGTGCTCCGATGAGCGCTCCGTACAGCACGCCCGCCAGTAGCGCGATCAGCATCGCGGGTGCCACGGCGCTCCCAAGGAACAGGCCCATCACGCCGGCCAGCTTCACATCGCCCATGCCCATACCACCCGGGTAGGCGAGCGCCGCGAGCAGCAGCGCTCCGCCGGCGGCGGAGCCGGCGATCAAGCGTGCGGGCTCGCCGCTTGGGTCAAGCGCTGTGCCGATGCCAAGCGCCAACACGGCGCCGAGCGCGGTCAGCCGGTTGGGGATGACGCGGTGCTCGAGGTCGATCAGCGCGATCGGCACGAGCAGCAGGATGAAGACCACATTCAGAGCAATCGTTGCGGTGGAGCCACCCGCGAGCACCGCGGCGACGCACAGCAGGGCGCACAGCCCCTCGACGATCGGGTAGCGCGAGGAGATCGGCGCCGAGCAGTTGCGGCAACGGCCTCGCAACAGCATCCACGAGAGGACTGGCACCTTGTCGTAGGGCTTCAGCGTCGAGCCGCAGCTGGTGCAGTGCGAGGCGGGCTTGACGACCGACTCGCGACGGGGTAGCCGGTACACGACGACGTTCAGGAAAGATCCCACGATCGCGCCAAATACGCCGGTGAAGGTCGTTGCGGTTGCGGTTCCCATGGACGAATGATCGGCGTTTGCGCGCCCAAACTTGAGCATCGGTGCAAGCGCGCGCCCAGCCGGTTGAGAGCTACCATTCACCTTTGGTGCCTTTGCCGCCGGCGAGTTTGCAGTCGCCGGGGTTGCTTTCTTTGGCGACTTCACACAGGTATTTGAATTCGCCCGAGGCGTTGCGTTCGAGACCGAACTTGTCTTTGGTGGCGGTAGCTTCGGATTCGACGAGGTACCCACCACCAGTCTTTTCTTCGGCCTTGATCAATTTCGACCCATTGCTCGATTTCAGAGTGGGCTCGATGACCTGTAGCTTTGCGACCGACATTTCTTTGTATCCACCTTCATTTTCGGTCGCATATGTCTCGGCGGCGGTCTGAGCGGTCTGGGCCTGCGTCTCGGCGCTCGAGTCGCTGGCCTTGCTCTTCTGGTTCAGGAAGGCAGGAATCGCGATCGCGGCGAGAATGCCGACGATCAAAATCACTACCAGGAGTTCGATGAGCGTGAAACCACCCTCACCGCGTGCACGTGTGCGCAGTCGAGTTAGCATTGAGACCTCGGTGAAGGTTGCGGTTGTGTTAGCCATGGACCGATGATCGGCGTTTGCGAGCTCGGACTTGAGTGTCTGCAAGCGAACACCCGCATAGCGCAACCGGACAAACGTTGCACGCATCAGACGCACGCGGTTCACGCGGACGACGTAGCACCCAGGACAGGACGATCACGTCAGTACAACCGTCTCGCCGATACGCCAAAAAAATGGGGCGACCCGAAGGCCGCCCCACCAAAGCCAGCATCGCCTACACACCGTATACGCCAATAATGGGCGACACGGCCGATGCTCATATCAGGCTATGAGATCTACCATTCGCCTTTGGTTGTTTTTCCGGTGAGTTTGCAGTCGCCGGGGTTGGCTTCGCTGGCGACTTCACACGGGTATTTGAATTCGCCCGAGGCGTTGCGTTCGAGACCGAACTTGTCTTTGGTGGCGGTAGCTTCGGATTCGACGAGGTACCCACCACCAGTCTTTTCTTCGGCCTTGATCAATTTCGACCCATTGCTCGATTTCAGAGTGGGCTCGATGACCTGTAGCTTTGCGACCGACATTTCTTTGTATCCACCTTCATTTTCGGTCGCATATGTCTCGGCGGCGGTCTGAGCGGTCTGGGCCTGCGTCTCGGCGCTCGAGTCGCTGGCCTTGCTCTTCTGGTTCAGGAAGGCAGGAATCGCGATCGCGGCGAGAATGCCGACGATCAAAATCACTACCAGGAGTTCGATGAGCGTGAAGCCACTCTCATCCGATGCGCGCTGGCGCAGTCGATTTAGCATTGAATCCTCCTTGGGATCCGGTTTCTTGGGCGCCAGCCCTCAGTCCAACCGTCTCAACGTGACGGTGCGCTCCCGGTCGATCTCGCGATCGACTTATGGGAGCCGCCGGCTTTGCCTCACACCCTCTTGGGGCGTTTACCTTGACCCGCGGTCTGGCTTTTCAGCGCGTTCATCGACCGCGGCGCTCACACGCTTTAGCGTTGCAGAAAACCTGGACGCATTGCCTGGCGGAAATACCCGCGAAATGCACTTCCAAACATGTCTCGCTGGTGCTCGAGCCACTGTGAGCGGCGCTTGAGCCACCTACCTCGGTGGCGCCTGAGGTCCACCCTCAGCGGAGCCTGAGCCATGCCCTCAGCGGCGCTTCAGCCCAGCCTGTTCCTGCTGGAACTCCTGAGCGTCCTCGCCGATCAGACGCTCGCCGCTGCCGCGGCACCAGGGGCAGGTCACCTTGCGGGCACGAGCGTCGAGGTTTGAGATGACCTTGCCGGTGCCGTGACAGGGCATGCAGACCCTCGGCTCACGGGACTCCTCGGCTGGCACATCCTGCTCGCCGTCCTCCCCCGCGGATGAAGACGACGCCTTGCGGGCACGGCTCGTGGCGGGCTGCTTGCGATCATGTGCGTCACTCATGCAACCACACTATCTTCTTTGCACACACGCTTGCGCGTGCGGGGTCGAGGAAACCCCCACTGGATTAGCGTTCCGGGCGTGAGAACGCAAACACGCTACCTGCACTGGCTCGCCCTGGCTCTGATCACCGCCCTCGCGGCGGCCTTGCGCCTCGTCGATTTGAGGGCTGTGCGACTCGACCCTTTCTACGATGCGGCCGTGCGCAGCATGGGTCTGTCCTGGCACAACTTCTTCTTCGGCGCGTATGAGCCCGGAGGGAGCGTGTCGATCGACAAGCCACCGGTGGACCTGTGGTTGCAGGTCGCAAGCGTGAAGCTGCTTGGCTGGAGCTCAACGTCGCTGAAGCTGCCCGAGGCGCTGGCCGGCACCGCGTCGGTACCGCTCCTGTACGCCGCTGTGCGGCGCCCATTCGGCGCAGTCGCCGGGCTTGTATCGGCGCTCGCGCTCGCGGTGCTGCCGATCGAGGTGGTCACGGCGCGTAGCGACACGATGGACGCGGTCATGATGATGCTGCTTGTGCTGGCGCTGCTGATGCTGGTGCGCGCCTGCTGTCCGAGCGGGGGTACCAAGACATCCGGTCGGCCAGCCAGCACGGCGTGGTTGCTGGGCGCCGCGGCGGTGCTCGGAGTGGCGTTCAACGTGAAGCTGCTCGAGTCGATGGTGGCGTTGCCGGGACTGTTCCTGATCGCCTGGCTGGGACTGCCACGCCAGTCTCGCGACACGACCAGGCCATCACGCGGACGGCGCGCGTGGCAGCTGGCCGCAGCCGCGGGGGTGTACCTGGCGATCGCCCTGTCGTGGCTGAGCGCAACGTTGCTGTTCCCGGCCCACGACCGTCCGTATGCGATCGGCTCGACCAACGGCAGCGCGTGGAACGCGGCATTTGTGTTCAACGGCACCGAACGCTTGAGCGGCAAAACCACGGAAGTTGGACAGGGCTCAGCCTCGCTTGCACTGCACGCTGATGACATCAGCCGCTCGACAATCGAGGGTACGCCCCTACAGGCGAGGATCATCGCGAGGAGCGGCGCTACCATCAGGCGCCGGGCGACCACGGGCACGACCCCCCCTCCCCCCTCCCCAACACGCCTGCTGGCACGCGGCGGCGAGCTGCCCGCCAAGTGGCTTGGCTGGGAGGCGCTCGTGGCGCTGCTGCTGGGTGCGGCCGTCGTCGTGTCAGTTCTACGCGCCGGCGATGGCAAGCAGCGCGTACGGCGAGCGACCGCGATCGGGGTGTTCGTGTGGCTGCTCACCGGCGTCGTACTGTTCAGCGCGATGGTGCGCTTGCATCCGCGCTATGTCGAGAGCTTCACGCCGGCCGTCGCGGCCATGTACGGGATCGGCGTTGCTTGGATCGCCGACACAGGCAACCGCGGTCGGCTGGCGGCGCTGGCATTGACGGTGCTGCTTGCGATCCCGCTTGTGGCGAGTATCCAAGCAGTACGCGCCAAGAGCTCAGACGCGGGCAATGTCGGCGCCCTGAACGGAGAAGAGCAACGTCTGCTCAGCTCCTACCTGCTCGCCCACCAGGACGGCGCACGCTACGAGCTGGCGGCAGGCGAAGCGACGAACGTGGCCTCGCTGATCGTGCAGGACGCGCGTCCGGTGCTGGTGCTGACCACCTACAACGGCCTCCCGTTCACGAGCGTGGCGCGCCTGAAGCAGCTGATCGCCGCTGGAGAAGTGCGCTACGCGTTCCTCGATTCGGTATGCGGAACACACCCCTCGAAGACCGTCGCGGGCTGCGCGCCGGCCGCGCTGTGGGTGCGCGCGCACGGTGCTGACGTTTCGCTGAACGCGGGGTTGCACGAGCGTGGAGTCCTATGGCGTCTATCGCGAGCATCCGCGTGAGCGCGTCGACCGGTAGCGTGAGCACGATGGACTCCTCCGCTTCGATGAACATCCTCGTCGTCGACGACGAGGCGTCGTTGCGCGAGACGCTGACACGGTCCTTCTCAAAGGAGGGCCACACCGTCCAGGCGGTCGCTGATGGAGCGCAGGCAATCGAGCGCGCTGGCTCCGAGCAGTTCGACGTGATCCTGCTCGATGTGGCGCTTGGAGCCGGCCCCAACGGCTACGACGTGTGCCGCGCGCTGCGCGAGCAGCGCAACATCGTGCCGATCATCATGCTGACCGCGCTCGACACAGAGGCCGATGCCGTGCAGGGCCTGGAGGCGGGCGCCGACGATTACGTGACCAAGCCTTTCGGTCTGGCTGAGCTGCGCAGCCGCATTCGTGCGGTGTTGCGCCGCTCGGGACCGCGCGCGATGGGTCGCGAGGTGCTGACGATTGGACCGATAACGCTTGACCGCAGTCACCGTGAGGTGACCGTCGACGGCCGACAGGTGAAGCTAACGTTCTCGGAGTTCGAGCTGCTCGCACAACTGATGAGCGAACCGGGCAGACTGTTCAACCGTCAGGAGCTCTTGCGTGCCATCTGGGGGGACTCGGCCTATCGCGACCCGCGCGCGATCGACGTGCACATCCGTCACCTACGAGAGAAGATCGAGCAGCGCCCGGAGGAGCCGAAGCTGATCCTGACCGTGCGCGGCGCCGGATACCGCTTTCAGGAGCCGTGAGCGAGCAGCTCCAGCCGAATGGAGGAAACGGCGCCGCCAGTCGCGCCGGGGTACGCCGGCACGTGCTGGGGCTACGTCCGAGGATGCTTGCGGCACTGCTGCTGTCAAGTGCAGTGACGCTCGTCGTGGCGGCCCTCGCACTGCTCTCGCCGCTGGAGCAGCGACTACGCTCTGAGGGAGAGGCGGGCGTGTTTGCCGCCATCTCCGCTTCGCGGCCCGAGTTTGAAGAGATCGGCGTTGATCCTGCCACAGGGCGTCCGGATGGCCGCGAACTCGAGGCCACGGTGTCACTCCTGCGCCATCGATCGGGCGCAGAGGTAACCGTTCTGAACCGAGAGCTCGAGACGATCTACGCCCCCGCCGACTTGGATCTCGACGTGCCCGACTACTACACGCAGGTCGCGCACGCGTTGCGCAGCGGCCACGGTATGCACACTCTGGTTGGCAACGACCTGATCGCGGTCGAGCCGATGCGGATCGGCAAGGGTGGCGCTGTCGATGCTGTGGTGTTGATGCGTCGCTTGGAATACGTGATATCAACCGTGAGCGTCGTGCGCAAAGCGTTCATCGAGGCGGCCGCAGTCGGCCTGGGTATCGCGCTACTGCTCGGGCTCGCACTCACCACGACACTGCTGCGACGATTGGAGCGCCTGCGCGAAGCGGCGCTCCAGTTGGAGCGTCACGGACTCGATGCTCCGATCCATCTCGACAACCGCGGCGACGAGATCGGTGATCTGACGCGTGCGTTCACCAGCATGCAGGCGCGGTTGCGACGCCAGGTACAGGCACGTCACGCGTTCGTGGCAACCGCCTCGCACGAGCTGCGCACACCCCTGGCCTCGCTCGACGGGACGCTCGAGCTGCTCGAAGACGACCTCGATCCACAGCGGCTGGACCTCGACGACGCCCGGCGGCGCACCGCGCGGGCACGTGAGCAGTCCCACCGGCTTTCAAGCCTCGCCTCAGACCTGCTCGATCTCAGCCGCCTGGACGCGGAGGTAGCGCTGCGCGCCGAGCCGATCGAGCTGGGCGAGCTCTGCCGAGCCGTGGCCGCGGAGTTCGAACGCCGCGCTGCTGAGAGGGATGTGCGAATTGAAGTGCAACAATCGCCAAACCCCTGTTGGGCCCAATGTGACCCAGGTGCGGTAGCGCGAATCGTGCGAATCCTGCTCGACAACGCGATCGGAATCGCGCCAGCTGGGTCGAGCGTACTGACACAGACCACGACAGAGGACTCCAGCTCTCAGGTAGCGGTCTGTGACGAGGGACCGGGTGTGCCCGCGTCCGAGCGCGAACAGATATTCGAGCGCTTTCAACGTGGCAGCACGTCCGGTGGGCGCAGCGGATTCGGCCTCGGTTTGGCGATCGGTCGCGAGCTTGCCACACGCATGGACGGCACGCTCGCGCTGCTCGACGACACGGGTCACACCAACAGCAGGGGAGCATGCTTCATGCTGCGCTTGCCAGCCGCGCATATGGACGACGACCAAGGAGAGGAGACGCAATGAACATCGCTGAAGAGGCACGCACGGCCGGACGGATCGCGCTTGACACCGAGTTCATGGGCGAGGGTCGCTATCGGACGCTGCTATGCCTGATCCAGCTTGCGGTGGCCGATACCGTGACGGGCACCCACCATGACGGGGGGCACCCTGAAGTGCACAAGCAGGCAGGCGACAACGGCCGTGAGCATCCTGAAGGGCATCAGCGGATCGAGATCCTCGACCCGCTCCAAGGCGAGTTTCCCAAGCAGCCGCTTGCGGCAGTGCTCGCCGACCCCCAGATCGAGCTGGTCGTGCACGCCGGACGCCAGGACATTGCGCTGCTGCGCCGCGCACTCGGATGCGAGACGCGCAACGTCTTTGACACGCAGGTGGCAGCCGGCTTTCTGGGGCTTGGCGCGCAGTGTTCCTACGAGACGCTGCTGGCCGAGTTGCTGGGCGTGAGATTGCCCAAGAGCGCGAGCTTCACCCGTTGGGACGCCCGGCCGCTCTCACCAGAGCAACTCGAGTATGCGCGCGACGACGTGGTGCACTTGACTGCACTCGCGCTCGAGCTGCAGCGCCGGCTGGGTGAGGTCGGGCGTTTGCGTTGGGCGCGTGAGGAGTGCCAGTTCCTGGAGCGGGTCAGCGACGAGCGTGATCTCGACACAATCTTCGAGCGGCTGCCGCGCGTCAGGAGCATGAACGCCGCCTCCCAGAATGTCGCACGTGAGCTGATCGCGTGGCGCGAGCGCACCGCCGCCGAGCGCGACCGGCCGGTCCAGAGCGTGCTCGGCGACGCGGCGCTGGTGGAGATCGCCAAGCGCAGGCCAAGCTCACTTCGCAAGCTGGAGGAGATCCGCGGCGTCGGGCAAAACAGCCTGCGCAGGCGCGGCGAGGAGCTGTTGGCGGTGATCCAACGGGGTCTTCAAAGCTCACACCAGCCGCTTGCCGCAGGGCTGCGCTCGGCGCCGCCACGACCCGACGATGCGCCATTGATTGCCCTCTCAGAGGCGCTGGTGCGTGCGCGCGCACGCGAAGCGGATGTGGCGTATGAGCTGCTGGCCTCGCGCGCTGACCTGCAGGCGATTGTTGTCACCCGTCGCGAGCAAACCGCTGCGGCGTCGGGCGAGGCCGACGTGCGCACCCTGCGTGGTTGGCGCCGCGAGCTTGTGGGCGAGGAGCTTCTTGCTTTGCTCGATGGCTGTGTGAGCCTGTCGGTGCGGGACGACCGTCTGCGGGTCAGCCCCGACTGACCTACTGGATGTTGTTGTAGATCGTGAACATCGGGTAGTACATCGAGATCACGATGAACCCGACGATCGAGCCGATCACGAGGATCATGATCGGCTCCATGATCGAGGTCAGCATTTTGACCGACGCCTCGACCTGATCGTCGTAGAAGTCGGCGATCTTCCCCAGCATCTCATCCAGCGCGCCCGTCTCCTCGCCGACGCCGACCATGTGGTTCACCATCGTCGGGAACACGCTTGCCTTGGACAGCGGCTCGGAGATCGTGCCACCGCGCTTGACCGAGGCGATCACGCCCTCCATCGCGTCCTCGACCACAACGTTGCCGGCGGTCCTGCCGGTGATGTCGAGCGCCAGCAGCAGCGGTACGCCGGCCCCGACCAGCGAGGAGAGCGTGCGTGCCCAGCGCGCGACCGCTATCTGTTGCACGAGCGTGCCGATCTTCATCGGTATGTGCAGACGGAAGCGGTCCCATTGGGGGCGTCCCCAGGAAGATTTCTTCCACTTCAAGAACGAGAAGACGACGGCGCCGAAAGTGCCGAACATCGCCCACCAGTAGTGGGTGACGATCTTTGACAACATCACCGAGACTTCGGTGATCGCCGGCAGTTTGCCGCCGAATTCCTTGAAGACCCCCTCGAACACCGGCACCAGGAAGGCGACCAGCGCGAGCATCGTGGCGACCGCGAACACGAGGATCAATGTCGGGTAGACCATCGCCGAACGCACCTGGCGGCGCAGCGAAGCGTCCTTCTCCAGCTGATCGGCGACACGCATCAGCGATTGCTCCAAGAGGCCTCCGGCCTCGCCGGCGGCGGTCATCGCCACAAACAGCGGAGTGAACACCTTCGGGTGGGACTCCATCGCGCTCGACAGCGACATGCCCGCCTCCACGTCCTTTCGCACCTGCACGATCGTTTCCTTGAGGAACGTGTTCTCGGTCTGTTCCTCGAGCACGTACAGCGCGCGCAGGATCGACAGGCCGGAGGTGATCATCGTGGCGAGCTGGCGCGAGAAGATGGCGAGGTCGGTCGCCTTGACCGTCTTCAGGAAGCTCAGCTCGATCTCGCGCGAGGCGTGCTTGTCGGCGATGTCGAGGACGATCATGCCGCGCGACTTCAGCTGATCGGAGACCGCCTGCTTGGAGTCGGCCTCGATCTCCCCGCGAGCCTTGCCACCGGACATGTCCATCGCCTTGAAAACGTAGGTGCTCATCTCGAGCCGTCCTGTCGTACGCATCGCGAAGCTGCCGCATCCAGGTCGGCAGGCGTGCTGGTCTTTGTGATGGACGGGGAACTCATCGTATGCCTCACGCCGCCAGCGATCCGGCGCCGAGCAGACGCCGCAGCTCCTCGGGCGCCGAGGAGCGCCCTTCGGCGATTTTCTGGGAGATCTTGCCGGTGCGCACCAGGGTCACGAGCGCCGAGTCCATCGTCTGCATACCGAGCGCCGAGCCGGTCTGCAGGACGGAATAGATCTGGTGGGTCTTGCCCTCGCGGATCAGGTTGCGCACCGCCGGGTTGGGTACCAGCACCTCGCATGCCACCACGCGTCCGGCGCCGTCGGCAGTGGGGATCAGCTGCTGGGTGAAGATTCCCTGCAATGCGACCGACAGCTGCACGCGCACCTGGCCCTGCTGCTCGGGAGGGAACACGTCGATGATGCGGTCGACCGTCTGTGCGGTGTCCTGGGTGTGCAGTGTGGCGAACACGAGGTGGCCGGTCTCAGCCGCGGTGAGCGCGGTTGAGATCGTCTCCAGGTCGCGCATCTCGCCGACGAGGATCACGTCCGGGTCCTGGCGCAGCGCGGCCTTCAGAGCGTCGGCGAAAGTTTGCGCGTCGGATCCCAGCTCGCGCTGGTTGACGATGCAGCGCTTGTGGGCATGCAGGAACTCGATCGGATCCTCGATCGTCATGATGTGCTCTTCGCGCGTGGAGTTGATCTCGTCCAGCATCGCGGCGAGCGAGGTGGACTTGCCCGAGCCGGTGGGGCCGGTGACGAGCACCAGCCCGCGTGGCTTGCGCGTGAGGTCGTGCACGACCGGCGGCAGGCCGAGCTGGTCGATCGAGGTGAGCTCAAAGGGGATCAGGCGAAAGGCGGCGCCGATCGCGCCGCGCTGGTAGTAGGCGTTGACACGGAAGCGAGCGTGACCGGGGATCGAATAGGCGAAGTCCAGCTGCCAGTCCGTCTCCAGGCGCTGGCGCTGGTCGCCGGAGAGGATCGAGTAGACGATCTCGCGCGTGTCGGTGTCGGTCAGCTCCGGATAGCCCTCCAGGCGTGTGAGACGCCCACGGACACGTAGGGTCGGAGGCGCCCCGGCGGACAGGTGCAGGTCTGAGGCGCGCCGCGCCACGACCTCCATCAGCAGGTCGGCGAAGTCGATGCTCATAGCTGATCCGATCGGTCGGCGAGTCGTGCCTGGAGTCTCATGGGCCCCTTATCGGCAGATGCGCAGCTCATCTCAAGAGCCGCCGATCACGCGTGCGAGCTCAGCGATCGAGGTGAGGCCCTGACGGACCTTCTCCAGGCCGTCGTCGCGCAATGCGCGCATGCCCTCGCGCAGGGCGACCTCGCGGATCTCATCGGCCGAGCGACGCTCGAGCGTCATGCGACGTGTGTCGGCGGAGAGCCTCATGACCTCATAGATGCCCAGGCGGCCGCGATAGCCGCTGCCCCCGCAACGACGACAGCCGACAGGCTCGTAGGCCTCGAGGTCGACAAGCGCCTTATAACCGTTCTCGCGCAGCACCTCGGCCGGGATGATCGTGCGTTGCTTGCAGTTGGCGCATAGCATCCGCGCGAGCCGCTGGGCGAGCACGCAGTCGATCGCGGAGGCAACGAGGAACGGCTCGATCCCCATCTCAGTGAGGCGCGTGATCGCCGAGGGAGCGTCGTTGGTGTGAAGCGTGGAGAGCACCAGGTGCCCGGTGAGCGCGGACTCGACCGCGATCTGGGCGGTCTCGCGGTCGCGGATCTCACCGACCATGATCACGTCGGGATCAGCGCGCACCATTGCGCGCAGCCCTGCAGCGAAGGTGAGGCCGACCT
Source organism: uncultured Solirubrobacterales bacterium (assembly GCA_963715765.1). GTDB lineage: Bacteria > Actinomycetota > Thermoleophilia > Solirubrobacterales > Solirubrobacteraceae > Palsa-744. The sequence goes on along the minus strand of OY970270.1, from coordinate 19,727 downwards.
TCGCGGAGACCTGTACCTGCGTGATCCCTTCGACCTGGTACTCGACCGGGTCCTCGACTGTGATGATGTTCTTCTCCGGTGTGTTGAGCGCGAGCAGCGCCGCATACAGGGTGGTCGACTTGCCCGAGCCGGTGGGGCCGGTCACGAGCACCGCGCCGTGGGTTTCGTGGAAAGCGCGTTCGAAGCGCTCGCGATCCTCGCTGCCCATGCCGAGCTTGTCGAGCTTCATCACGACCGAGTCCTTGTCGAGGATGCGCATCACGATCGACTCGCCGTGCACGCTCGGCAGCGTGACGACGCGCAAATCGACGTGGCGGCCATCGACGGTGAGGCTGACACGGCCGTCCTGGGGCAGGCGACGCTCGGAGATGTCCAGCTCGGCCATGATCTTCACGCGCGAGACGACCCCGGCGGCCATGCGCCGCGGCACGGTGGTGATGTCCTGCAGGATGCCGTCGACGCGCACCCTCACGCGCACCTCGTGGCCATCGGGCGCGAGGTGCACGTCGGAGGCGCCACGCTCGACCGCTTGGGCGACGATCTGGTTTACGAGCTTGACGACCGGAGCGTCGTCGGCGGTCTCGCGTAGGTTGACGATCTCAGCGCTTTCCTGCTCGCTTTCCTCGGCAAGCTCCTCGCTGACGACGTCCTCCATCCGGTCCATCCGCGAGATCAGATCGGCGATCGCTTCAGGGGAGGCGACCGCCACGCGCACCTCATAGCCGGTCATGATCGCCACGTCGTCGACGGCGAGCACGTTGGATGGATCGGCCATCGCGAGCAGCAGCGTGCGCTTGTCGACGAACGCGACGGGCACCGCTCGATAGCGCTTGGCAGCGGAATTGACGACCATGTTGGCCGCGCTCATGTCGAGCGGGAACAGGTCGAGGTCGAGGTGGTCGAGGCCGTAGCGCTCGGCAAGCGCGCGCGCGAGCCCGTCGGAGGTGAGGGCTCCGCTTGCGAGCAGCACCTGCTCGGGTGTCGTGCCTTCGCTGCGGGAGGATTCGATCGCCTGGTCGACGCGCTCGCGCGCGACGAAACCCATGTCCACGATCACATCGGTCAGAAACCGTGAGGAGGAACCGCGGCGCGAGGGATGGGTGACCCCAGGGGGCAGCTCGGGCGCCTGTGAACCTTGCTGGTCGGCGGGCGGTGGACCGCTGAGCCCCGCGTCTTGGTCGGAATGCTCGCGCGTCAGCTCGACGTTCGGCGTCGGTAGCTCGCCAGAACCGAAGATCTCGGACTCGTTGCGCAGTCCGCTCGGAGGCATGTTCATCGCTCGCTTCCCCGCACTCGCCAACGAGCAGAGCGAGCATCCGCGAATGCCGATCCGGGATTACTAGCCGCTGTCCTCGATACCCGCCCCGCGGCGCATCGACTCGAACGGCGCGGGCCGGCCGGTCCACAGTTCGAAGCTGAGCGCTCCCTGGGCGACGAGCACCTGCAGACCGTCGACGGTCGCAAGACCCTGCGAGCGCGCGACAGCAAGCAGCGGCGTGGAGCCGTCGCGGTAGACCAGATCGATGACATACGCATACCTACCGACGTGATCGACGCTGAGGCCGAGTTGGTTGAGCGCATCCGCGTCACTGGCCGACCGTTGCAGTCCGACCGATGTGCAGTTGACGAGCAGGTCGGCGCCCACCGGCTCGCTGACCGCCCGCGCGCCCATTTCGGCGGCCAGATCGATCGCTCGCGAGGCGGTCCGGTTCCACAGCGAGACCTCCGCGGCGCCGGCGTTCAACAGACCCCACACCGCCGCTCGCGCGCTGCCTCCGGCACCAAGCACGAGCGCGCTCATGTCTTGCGGCGAGCGCCCCAGCGCGGCGACCAGGCCAGGAGCGTCGGTGTTCTCCGCGGAGATCGTGCCGTCGGGCGCGAAGGTGAGCGTGTTGGCGGCGCCGATCGCTCGTGCCGCGTTGCTGGCGCGATTGGCGAGCGCGAGCGCGGCCTGCTTGTGGGGGATCGTCACGTTGACACCGAGGAAGCCCGCGGCGCCGAGCGCGGGAACGGTCTGCTCGAACAGCTCCGGCGCCAGCGGCAGCCGCTGATAGCTCCAGTCCTCGAGCCCACACGCGGCGAATGCGGCGGTGAACATCGCCGGTGAGCGGCTGTGGGCGACGGGCCAGCCGATGACGCCGAGGCGGCTCATGGTTTGCGCTTGCAGGCTGGTGGCTTGCCGTCATTGCGCACGACTGCCGCCTTGTAGGCCGCCACATCGCTTTCGAACTGTGTCGCGGTATCGGAGAACACCTGCTCGCCGCAGCCGTCGGCGCCAGCGACGTAATACAGGTAGGAGACGTGCGCGGGATGCACGGCCGCTTCGATCGAGGCTAGACCGGGGTTTGAGATCGGGGTTGGCGGCAGGCCGGTGTGCAGGCGAGTGTTGTACGGGGAGTCGATGTGCAGCTGGCTTTCGGTCAATTCGCCCGTGTATGTGGCGATGTGCTTTTGCCGCTCCACCGCGTAGTAGATGGTGGCGTCTATCCCGAGTGGCATGCCGGCGTGCAGACGGTTGTAGATGACCGCTGCGATCTTGGCCCTGTCACTGGGTATTTGCGCCTCGCGCTCAACCATCGAGGCGACGATCAGCAGCTGATAGGAGGTGATCCCAAGCGCTTTGGCGCGGCGAACCTGTGCGGGACCGAAGTTTTCTTCAAACGCCGTCAGTTGCCTGCCGACAAGCCTCGACGCGGGTTCGCCGGCATAGATTTCATAGGTGGCTGGAAACAGGAAGCCTTCGAGGTTCGGGGTTCGGGCGGGTGCTCCATAGTGTTGGGGGTTCAGCTCGAGCGAGTGGGTGGAGGCGGCCAGGTAGTTGCCGCTCACTCCGTCGGCGTGCGCGCGCTGGGCGATCTGTGCGCGCGTGAAACCCTCGGGGATCACGAGCTTCACGACCTTCGGCGGCGGTGGCGGCGCTGGGTGGCCGGATGGTAGTACCAGCCGTGTGAGGACGGCAGACGTCAACAAGACCACCGCTACGGGGATCAGGATCAGCACGCCGAGGCGCAACGCCAAGGAGCGCGGACGACGACGGCCACTCGGACGGGCGCGCGCGCCAAGCGGACCGCCCAGCGCGCGCAGCGGCGGGCGCCCATCCGTTGGCGGCGCGCTCGGCACTTGCGAGCTCGAATGCCCGTCGCTCCCCGACACACTCGGGGGTTGCCGTGGCGGCTCGGGTTGCGGTGGCGGCAATGGCGGCACTTCGGCCGCAACCTGCTCAGTAGCGACCTTTGCCACGCGACGACGTTCGCGTTCTTCGCGGGCGCGCTCGCGCTCCTGCTCGGTGCGCTCGCCTGGAGTGTCCGATCCGCTTTTGGCAGCCAAGGCGCTGACCCTACCGAGCCCGCGCGAGCCACTCCTCCAGCAAGACGGCGGCGGCGCGCGAGTCCTCGCTGGTGGCGGCATTCTCGATGCCGGCGGCGATCCGGGTGGTGAAGCGCTCGTCGTAGAGCTCGAGCGGCACCCCCGTGCCGAGCCGCGCCGACAGCACAGAGGCGAATACGCGGGTCTCGCGCGTCTGCTCGGTGTCCTCGCCGCGCAGCGAGAGCGGCAGGCCGAGCACCACGCGCTCTACCTCACGTTCGGCGACAAGCGCGAGGATCGCGGCAAGCCCGCGACGGGCCGAGGGTTGCAGGATCGGCTCGATCGGAGTGACGATCGTGCCGGTGGGGTCGCTCAGCGCACAGCCGCAGCGCGCGCTGCCGTAGTCAAGCGCGAGAACTCGCATCGGCGCTCAGAGCCGACTCGATCGCACCGCGGGCGGTGGCGAGCGCGTCGCCGAGCTTCTGCGGGTCGCGACCGCCCGCCTGGGCCATCGTGTCGCGTCCGCCTCCTCCGCCGCCAACCACCTGGGCGGCAGTCTTAACTCATCTCGCCCGCCTTCAACCCGCGTGCGACAAGCGCGGGCGCGACGCTCACCACGAGCGACACACGACCGTCGATCGCCGCGCCGAGCACCACGACGCTGTCACCCTGAAGCTTGCCTCGCAGACGGTCAAGGACGCCCAGCAGCGCCTTCGCGTCGGGCACCCGCACCTCTGCGGTGAGCACGGTCGCGCCGTCACCCTGCTCGGCTGCACCGACGAGCGCTTCGAGATCCAGCGCACCGTCCGCGCCGCCGCTTTCGCGTGAAAGCTTGCGCAACTGCCTGCGCTCCGTCTCATGCTCGGCGAGCAGCTCGGCCGCACACTCCGGGCGGGTGCGCAGTGTCGCGGCGACCGCCTGCAGCTCATGATCGTGCGCGCGCAACAGCGTCACCGCGGCGGGACCGGTGAGCGCCTCGATGCGTCTCACGTTGGCGGCACTCGATGTCTCGCTGGTCACGCGAAACACACCGATCTCGGCGGTGTTGGCGACGTGCGTGCCACCGCACAGCTCGCGCGAGTACTCGCCCTCGCCGATCTCGACCATGCGCACCACATCTCCGTACTTCTCGCCGAACAGGGCCATCGCACCGAGACGCTTGGCCTCATTGAGGGTGGTGGTGATCGGGTGCACCGGATCTGCGTGGGCGATCCACGCGTTGACCTGGTCCTCCACGTCGCGCAACTCCTCCGCGATGAGCGCGGCGCCGTGGCTGAAATCGAAGCGCAGCTTGTCGGGCCCCACATAGGAGCCCGCCTGGCGCACGTGCGCGCCGAGCCGTGCACGCAGCGCGGCATGGAGCAGATGGGTGGCGGTGTGGTTGCACTGGGTGGCGTGGCGGGCGCCGTGATCCACGCGTGCGAGCACCGGCTCGCTCTGCTCGAGCGTGCCCTGCTCCACGACGACCTCCAGCGCCTGATCGTCGCCGAGCCTGAAAACCCGCTCCACACGGGCGCGGCAATCGCCGTGCTCACATTCGATCGTGCCGGTGTCTGAGATCTGCCCGCCCCCAGCCGCATAGAAGGGCGACTCGGCGAGCTTCACGAGCAGGCGTTGACCACTGACGGAGCCCTCGCCCGAACCGTTTGCGGGGCCTGGATCGGCGCCGCTCCCGTTGCCCGGCTCCACGGCGAGTGCCGCGACGCTCGTGGGCTGACGCTCTGTCTCATAGCCGGTGAAGCGCGTCGCCACCCCCGCCTGCTCGGCGAAGCGACGGGCGCGCTCCCGTGGATCCTCTCCCCCTGCTCCTGAGCCGCCCGCCGCGCGGGCACGGGCGCGCTGCTCGTCCATCAGTCGCTCGAACTCGGTGTCGTCCACGCGCAGGCCCTCCTCGGAAAGCAGCTCACGAGTGAGCTCGAAGGGGAAGCCGAACGTGTCGTGCAGCTTGAACGCATCCTCCGCCCGCACTGAATCTCCTCCCTGTTCGCGCGCGTGGTCGATGTGGAAGCGCAACACGCCCATGCCCTGCTCGAGGGTGCGCCCAAAACTGTCCTCCTCGGAAGAGGACCACTTCTCGATCGCCTCACGCTGCTCGGTCAGTTCCGGGTAAACGGGGCCCATCAGCTCGCGGACCACATCGGCGTAGCGACCAAGGAACCCCGGTGCCATCTCCAGTGAGCGTCCCTGCTGGATCGCCCGGCGCATCACGCGCCGCAACACGTAGCCGCGTTCCTCGTTGGAGGGCACCACCCCGTCGGCGACCAGGAAGGTCATCGCACGGGAGTGGTCGGCGAGAATCCGCAGCGCACGGTCGGCACGCGCGTCCTGTCCGTAGCTCGCGCCTGAGAGCTGCTCGCCGAGCTCGATCAGGGGACGGAACTGGTCGGTGTCGAACACCGAGGGGGTGTCCTGCATGATCGCGGCCATGCGATTGAGCCCGAGGCCCGTGTCGATGTTGCGCGCCGGTAGCTCTGTGAGGATCGAGCTCCCAGCCTCCCTTGCCCCGCCACCCGGCTGCTGGTTGTATTGCATGAACACGAGGTTCCAGTACTCCAGAAACCGTTCGTTCTCCCCGCCGGGCAAATCGCCGGGCTCGCCGACGTGAGTGCCACGGTCGACATACAGCTCCGAGCAGGGGCCACACGGTCCAACCGGCCCGGCCTGCCAGAAGTTCTCAGAGCGCGGACAACGCACGATCCGCTCGCTTGGCAGGCCGATCGCTTCCCACAACCCGATCGCCTCCTCGTCGGGACCGAGGCCAAGCTGCTCGTCGCCCTCGAACACGGTCACCCAGATATCGGCGGGCGCGAAGCCGAACACTTGCAGCGACAGCTCCCACGCGAACGCGATCGCCTCGGCCTTGAAGTAGCCGCCGATCGAGAAATTGCCGAGCATCTCGAAGAACGTGAGGTGACGGTTGGTGTTGCCGACGTTGTCGATGTCAACCGTGCGAAAGCACTTCTGACAGCTGGTGAGGCGCGGCGCTGGCGGTGCTTCCTGGCCGAGGAAGTAGGGCTTCAGCGGATGCATCCCTGCGACTGTCAGCAGCGCGGAGGGATCGTGCGAAGAGGGCACCAGCGAGGCGGAGGGAATGCGCCGGTGACCGCGCTCCTCGAAGAACCTCAGGTATTGCTCGCGAATTTCGTCTGTGGTCATCTTGAGAATTCTAAAGAGCCGTCGGCGATGCGATCGTGCCGTGACCCACGATCGTGTCACCCGCGTACAGACAGGCGATCTGTCCAGGGGCGGTGCGCTCGACCTGCTGGAGCATTCGCACCTCCAGTCGCTCGTGGGCGCCAGCGGACGGCGAACCCTCAAGGCGGCACGGCATCCGCCGTCCACGGTAGCGCACCTTCACGCCATCCACGCGCGCGCCATCGCGATGCAGGGTCACGTCGCGCACGCGCACGCTTTCGGTTTGCAGATGCTCGCGCGAGCCCACCGTGACCGTGCCCGTGCGCACGTTGGTGGCGATTACATACAACGGCTGCCCGCCGCCGATCCCCAGGCCGTGGCGCTGACCGACGGTGACGGTGTGAACGCCCGCGTGCTCGCCGAGCTTGCGCCCGTGCAGGTCCACGATCTCCCCGACCCGCGTGCCCAGCCCGCCGTGGCGGGCGAGGAAGTCCGCGCGCTTTGTGCCCGCCAGGAAGCACAGGTCCTGCGAGTCGGGCCGACGGGCCACCTTGAGGCCCGCGCGTGCCGCCAGCTCGCGCACCTCGGGCTTCGTGAGGCCGCCGAGCGGGAAGCGCAGGCGCGCGAGCGAGCTCGGCGAGAGCGCGGCAAGCGCGTAGCTCTGATCCTTGTTCTCATCGACGGCCACACGCAACAGCGGCTCGATCGCTGCCGCGGTCGTGTCCGTGTTGGGCCCAGTGAGATCCGCCTCCCCGGAGACTCGAGCTGCCTCATTGTCTGAGGTGTCCTCCTCACCTGTGACATGCGCCATCTCACCGTCTGGGCGATATTCGTGGTGCACGCGCGCGTAGTGACCTGTGGCGAGTGTGTGCGCGCCCAAGCGCTCGGCCAAGTCGAGCATCGCGTCGAGGCGTACTTTGCCGTTGCAGCGCACGCACGGGTTCGGCGTGAGCCCCGCCGCGTGGTCCTCCAACCACCCGTCGACCACGCCCTCCCTGAACTCCTCGCGCAGGTCGATCGAGAAGTGCGCGAGGCCCATACCGTGAGCGATGTCACGTGCGGCACGCACCGCCTGGGCCGAGCAACAGCTGCGCTCGCCATCGTTCTCGGGGTCGGCCCACAGCTCGAGCGTGACCGCGACCGCTTCAACGCCGGGGGAAGGCGCACCGACGACAGCCGGCGCCTCCTCCCCCTCGGTCGCGAGCTCAGGGTCGCCCGCTGCGACTCCGTCGTGGCCTTCGCACACGAGCAGCGCAGCAACCGCACTGTCGACTCCACCGCTCATCGCCACCAGCGTGCGCGACGGCGCCGGGGCGAGATGCGCCTTTTCGCGCGCCGCCCACCCGAGCGCCCTGTGTAGCGCGTCGGCGGCCAGCTCGGCGGCGTGGTGCTTGGCCGGGCTCAGGCCACCGAGCTCGTGCGCAATCTCAGCCGTACCCAAGCGCGCGGCACTCAGCAGGTCCCGACCGCGCACCAGCTCGACCGTGGCGCTGCCCGCCGCGATCGCCGCTCCACAACCGCTTGCGTCAAAGCCGGCGTCCGCGATCATCCCCCCAGGACTGGCTGGATCGACCGCGAGGGAGATGCGGATCAAATCGCCGCAGGCCGCGCCTCCCGCAGCGCCGGTGCACGCGCCGGCGGGCACGTGCCCGCGCCCAAGTGGGCTTTCGAGATGCATCGCAAGTGACTCGACGGGCATCCGTCGAGTGTAAGGGGATGGCTACTGGGTAACTCGCGACAGAGATGTCTCGAGCTGACCGGCGGGGTGGCTACCGCGAGGCGTGCTGCGCTTCGTTCACGGCCTGCTGCAGCGCAAACACTTCGGTGAGCCCGGTAAGCGTACTGACCACGCCGTGGCTGTTGACGATCAGGATCGTCGGGGTCTGGTACACGCGCACCACTTCGGTGATCGAACCAAACATGTTCACCTGATTGGCGAGCGCCGAATGCATCACGACCGTACCTTTGGATCCGCTCACAAGCGCACCCGCCTGCGAGTGAACCTCCTGATCGACGGAGGAGTGCGGGTTCCAGAACACGAGCATCACGGTCTGGCCATGGGCCAGCTCTGCTTCGACGGCGAGCTGCCCGGCAGGGGGCTTGTGCTGCTTGGCAGCCGAGGAGTCTGAGCGGCTGCTCGGCGCGGTCACGGCATGAGTGCTTGGGACCACGATCGTCCTGTGCGAGACCGAAGTTGTGCCATGCGGAGGTGTTACCGTCCTGTGCGCCGGTGCCACCACCACCTTGTGTTGAACCCGAACCACCGTGTGGGGATCCGTCGCCGCGCCGTGCGTCGCTACCACGGTCTTGTGCACGACGGTCTTGTGCGCCGCGGCCTGAGCCTTGTGCGCCGAGACGCCGCGATCGATCCTTCTGCGTGCGGTGGCGTCCTTGGCGGCCTTCGAGACGGCGGTCGGGGTTGGCGCCCTGGCCGGCACCGGTTCACTTGGGTTCGACTCGTGCGCGTGCAGCGCGAGGACCCAAACGAGTGCAAGCAGTACGACCGCACCCAGCGCGATCTGAAAAGGACGGGAGATCTGAGCCATCACACCTCACTTCGGCAGATTCGCCCGTCGAGTTGAACGTTTAGGCGAGGTCTCGCAACCCGCGCAACGCAGCGTGCACCACCTTGCCGGTCTCAAGCCTCTCCTGGCGGCCGTCCTGCATGTCCTTCAAAACGGTCTCTCGCTCGCCCACGATCGCCACAAAGCGCGCCCCCACACGATTGGCATGACCCATCTGCCCCTTGATCGAGCGGCCCCCCAACTCCATCTGGGCACGCAGCCCCGCAGAACGGGCCTCGCTGAGGATCTCCCACGCCGCCAGCTTGGACCGAGGGTACGCCCCATCCTCCCCCAAAACATCAAACCCGACGTACAGATCTACGGCCTGGCCGCCCGCGGCCGGCGGGCCGCCAGCGAGGAGGATCCGCTCGATCCCCGCCGCCCATCCGATCCCGGGCGTCGCCGGGCCCCCTAGCTGCTGTACGAGCCCGTCGTAGCGTCCACCACCGCCCACCCCGCTCTGGGCGCCGAGCGCATCGCTGGTGAACTCGAACACCGTACGGGTGTAGTAGTCGAGGCCGCGCACAAGCGTCGGATCGATCTCATACGCCACGCCCGCGCGGTCGAGCAGCTCGCGCACTGCGGCGAAGTGCTCGGCGTCGTCGTCGTCGAGCTCGTCGAGCAGTCGCGGCGCCTCGCGCATCGTCGCGACCGTGCCCTCGTGCGCGGAATCGAATGCGCGCAACGGGTTGAGCTCGATGCGCTCTCTGACCTCCTCGGAGAGACGATCTTCGTTTGCGCGAAGGTGTGCCTGCAGGCGCTCGCGATAGCGCCCGCGGCTCTCGCTGCTGCCCAGGCTCGACAGGCGCAGGCGCGTGCCGGAGACCCCCATCTCCTCGAGCAGTGCTCCCAGCAGCACGATCGACTCGGCGTCGAGCGCCGGGTCCTCCGAGCCAAGCGCCTCCGCCCCCACCTGCCAGAACTGGCGATAGCGGCCCTTCTGCGCACGCTCGTAGCGAAAGAAGCTCGACAGGTACCACAGCTTCACAGGCTGCGGGAGCTTGTGCATCCCGTGCTGCACATATGCCCTGCAAACCGGCGCGGTCCCCTCCGGACGCAACGTCAGCGAGCGCCCACCGCCGTCGGTGAGTGTGTACATCTCCTTGCGAACGATGTCAGTCGAGCTGCCCACGCCGCGCGCAAACAGCTCGGTCGCCTCGAAGGTCGGCGTCTCGATGCGTTCGTAGCCCGCGCCCTCGAGGATCGAACGCGCACGGCTCTCGAGCAGCGCGCGCATCGCCGCCTGCTCGCCAAGCACGTCGTCGGTGCCCCGCGGGGCCTTGATCGGCTCGCCACTCAACTTCGGCCTGCGCGCTGTGTGCCCTCCGGGTGCGGCGTGCCCTCTCGGTGCGCAATCACTGGATCGCCTGCGCCGACACCGCCGGTGCCGGTCGCGGACGCCAGTGGGACCTTGGCCGTGGCGCGTAGCTCGCTCAGAAAGGGATTGGTGTCCCACTCGCGCCCGAGCGTGGTCACGCCCATATGCCCGGGTAGCACCGGCGTGTCGCGCTCATAGCGCTTCATCAGCGAGCCGATCGAGCGCTCGAGCGTCTTCCAGTCCCCACCGGGCAGGTCCACACGACCGACCGACCCTTCGAACAGCACGTCGCCGGACAGCAACATTGGCGCCACGACCGGCGCGACGCGCTCGCCCTCCGAAGATGCGCCCTCGGAATCTGGAGAGGCGGTCGCGATCCCAATCGCATACGTCACGTGCCCAGGGCTGTGGCCGGGCGTGAAGATCACCTCGATGTCGAGATCCGCAAGTCGCAGGCGCTCGCCGCCCTTGACCGTGTGCTCGGCCTGCCAGCTCTCAAACGGACCGAACCCCGGCATCGTCCATTTCGTTATGTCGGCCAGCACCCCCAGCTCGATCTCCGGGCAATAAACGGGCGCTCCGGTGGCGCGCGCGATCGGAGCGACCGCACCGACGTGATCGAAATGACAGTGGGTGATCAGGATCGCCTCGATCTCCGCACCGAGCGCGCTCGCTGCATCAAGCAAACGCTGAGGCTCCTCGCCCGGGTCGATCAGCAGCGCACTCGCTGCTGTCGGGCCCGCGCGCACGATGTACGCATTCTCCTGAATCGGTCCCACGCTGAACCCGTGCACGTCGGGACCTGTGCTTTGGCGCGGCTCGTCGCTCACTTCGCGCTGGCCCCACCCGCTCGCTTGGCCTTGCTGCGCATTCGACGGTTATACAGCCACAGGTCGGTGTAGTAGCTGATCGGCACATACGCGATCAGCACGATCGGGAACAGCTCGATCGCCTCATTGGGCTTTTTCAGCAGCAGGATGCTGATCAGCAGCATCAGCACCGCCGCTGCCGCCGCCCGCAGGAACGCTCCTCCCCAGGTCGGCGGGCGTTCCATACGCTCCTGGCGCGTCAGTTTCTCGGGGCTCGCCTTGCCGGTCTTCTCCGCCTCGGTCGGCTTGCGCCCGGTGCGCCCGCGCGACTCCACCATTCCCGCCGCGTTACCGCGATGCTTGGTCTGGCGCCTGCGCTTTGTCTGAGCCATCTCTCGTTCCGTTTCCGATCCAATTCGCCGAGCACGCATCGCGTTCGGCGCCGCAATATCTAGAACCCTAGTGCGTTCTCGATCGTGTGCACGCCGGGATCGAACCCAGCGAGCGTAACGTCGACGGGAAAGCCCACGAGCGCCGCCCTTGGTGCAAGGCCCACGAGCTCGGCGCAGGCCACATCCGCGTGCTTGGTCACGGCCTCCACCACCACGCGCAAGGGCACCTCCAGCGGGCGCTCCACGTTCATCGAGACCTGCGCGATGCGCCCGCCCCGCAAGGAAACGCCGATCGCACGCACCCCCGGCAGCCCTTCCGGCCCGTCCTCGCGGATCAGACCCGCGATGCGCCTTGCGTCCTCCACGGTGGCGGGCGGCGCGAGCTCGAGGTTGAAGGCCACAAGCGGCTCGCGTGCGGCCACAAGCGTCGCGCCGGCCGTCGGGTGCAGTCGGTCCGGCCCGAAATCGGGGCGTAGCTCTCCCGTTGTCAAACGCTCTCCCAACCCCCCAACACCGCCCCGTCGCAACGCCGCGCGCGTGCTGGCCGATCTCCGGTTGGCGCTTGCAAGATCCCCATACAGGAAGACGGGCACAGAGAGCCCATCTCCAATCTCGAAGGCCACCACCAGCGCCTCCGCGCACGCCGCGCCGCGCTGGGCCTGCTCGAGATAGACGACCGGCACGACATCCACCGCACCCACATGCGGGTGTTGGCCGATGCTCGCCGCGTCGCGGCCAGCACCCACGTCGATACGCTCGATTCCGGCGCGAGCGCCCGCGAGCAGGGCGCTCGACAGTTGGCCTGCATATCCGGCGAGGGTGTACACCGAGCGATGATGGTCGGGGTCTGAGTGCACATCCAGCAGGCACGCGTCGCCGCCGGCGGTGAACGCTTGGGCGATCGCGTCAATCGCCTGCCGGTCGCGCCCCTCGGACATGTTGGGTACTGCAAGCAGGGGCATATCAGCCGGCAGCGCCCGGTTCGTCGACCTGGCCTGGACGGTGCGCAAGCGTGGGTCGGCCGGTTGCGGCCGGTCAGACTTTGACGCGGGGGTGCTTGGCATGATTGGCGATGTCCGTCGTGGCCAATGGGCGCGACCGGACGGACTCGCCCCGCAGGCTAAACTGCGCGCTCCCGCCGGAGTAGCTCAGTTGGTTAGAGCAGCGGAATCATAATCCGCGTGTCGGGGGTTCGAGTCCCTCCTCCGGCACTGTCGAAACACGCCTAACCAAGCGGTTTTGACTGTATCACGGGCTGCGGACGAGGCGTCTTAATTTCCCCACTGATTTCCCCAGGGGGCGTCGCGGGGGCGTGGAGGGTCGCTACGTGGCGAACAGGGCGTCGATCTCGACCGCCAGGAGCTCGAGCACGCGCAGCACTTCGTGCGGCGTCGTGAGGTGCCGGATGCTGATGTGCGTGGTCTCGTTGCGTAGGTCGCGTAGTCCGTCCCAGCGCTCGCGCTTCGCGGCTGGGACGACGCCGGCCTCGATGAGCCAGTTCACGCGGCGCATCATGTTGGGCCAGCGCTGCTCGCCTTCGGGTCCGCGCTTCTTGTTCGGCGGGCCGCCGGCCTGCTGGTAGCGGTGCAGGATCGCGGCGTCGGCGACGCGCCGCAGCTCGTGTTCGCCGATCGCGTAAATCGCGTAGTAGAACCAGCCGTAGAGCAGCAGACCGCGGGCGGCCTCCCACATATCTCGCACCTCGCTCGGCACGGCGGGCGCGAGATCGACGGCAAGGAACCGCTCGGCCCAGCCCTCGCCTGTCGGCGGGCGGCGCGCTGCGGTGGCCAAGTTGACCTCCACGAACTTCAAGCAGATCGGGTCGGGCTCCAGCCAGTTGCCGGTCGTCAGGTGCTTTACGCCATCGTCGGGAGCTTGCGGCTCGCTCATGGCCCTGGATCGTGCCAGCCGGATAGGACCCGATGGACGGGCGGCCGATCAGGTCTCCTGCAAACTGGTCTTTGGCGTTTTGTCAAGTTTTGTGTTGGCAGGGGTGTTCGTCCGCGCTGTTGGCGCGGTTGTTGGGGGGGCTGGCTGTGCGCTTCGTGGGTGGCGTTTCGTGAGCGGTGAGGTGGCACGCCGTGGCCTGATTAGGTGCGGTTGCGGCCTTTGGTGGCCGGGGGTCTTGTGCGGTCTTTGGCGTGCGCAGGGGCCCTTGTTTCAAAGCGAGCTCGAGAGGGCTCAAAATTACGAATGCGGGCTTGCGCTCGGTCGGTCTGGTGAGGCGGCAGCCGTGACGGCGTGTGGGCTATCGGTTCAGGGCAGGGGCAACCTTCGCGGAGTTGTAGTCGACGTCGCTGTTGACCAAGCGCCAAATCACGCGCAGCAGTCGATTTGCGCAGGCGATCACGGCTTGTGTGGCGGTGAGTCGTTGGCGCAGCGTGTGGTAGAGCGCCCTGAACGCTGGGCAGGCACGAATGATTCGTCGGGTGGCTTGGAACGCGGCGTCGCGCAGCTGGTAGCGGCAGCGCTCGGAGATCTTGCGTTTTGGGGTGCTTTGCCCGGAGTCGCGGGCGATTGGTGCGCAGCCGCCGAGCTTGCCGAGCGCGCGGGGGGGACCTGAGCCTGCGGACGTCGCCTGCGGCGGCGAGGAGCAGCGCACGGTCGAGTTCTCTGAGGCCCGGCAGGCTGCGCAGCCGCTGCGCTCCTGGTAGCCGGGGGTAGAGGCGCAGGAGTTCTTCCTCGAGCGCCTCGAGCTGGCCTTCGACGAGCGCGCGACGTCTCATCAGCCGCTGCAGTCGGGCGGCATAGGCAGTCCTGGCAGCGCGGTATCCGACGGGGCGGCTGGTCTTCTCGATCAGCTGCTTGATCTTGTTGCGGGCGATATGTCGTCCGGGTGCGGCTGCCCGGACTCGACGCTCGAGCTCTTGCGCGCCGAGCCTGGTTGCGCGCGCGGGGTCTCCGCCGGTGACAGCGATCACGGCGCGTGCTGTGATGCCTCGCTCGCCGCCGCGGAAGGTCTGCAGGAACTCGGGCCAGATCGTGTCCAGGCAAACCTTCACAGCTCCGCGAAGCCGGCGGCGCTCACGGCGAAGGCGCAGCCGCTCCAAGCACAGCGCGTGCGCGCACGCGACCGCTGGCGCGTCGGGCCGCACGAGATGGGAATAGCCAGCCGCGCCAGCGAGGGTGCGCGCGTCCACACGATCAGACTTCGCGCCCGTGACATCCAACGCGCCGCGGAGCTTCGCGACGGTCGCTGCGTGGACCTGGCGCACCTCAACGCCCTGCCCGGAGAGCTCCTCCGCGAGCGCCTGCCAGCGCGTCGCGGTCGGCTCGATGATCGCCAGGACGCGCCCATCAAGCCCGGCGAGCTCGCCGACGAACCCGTCGATCCCGTCGCGGGAATGCTTGAACCTGAGTCGCCGATCGGTCCCATCCGGTGCGCGCAACACCGCTTCGTGTGCAGCGCGGCGCCCGAGATCGATGCCGACTGTCCACGCGGGCTCGCCCGCGTAGACAGTCGCAGTCACGTCCGTCATCCTCTGCATCCAGCCTCCTCCGACAGTGGTTTAAGCCCGCACACAACTGGGCCAATGAGCTACTCGAAGAGGAGGCTGACCTGCGTATCGGCGGCTACCAGCGAACCCCAGCTTCCGCGCCAACCTAATCCGTTGGCCGGTTGGAGGCGCTCGTGGTCTGTAAGGGGTATGCAAGCACCATCAACAGCAAACCCCCCGGCCGCATTGACCGAGGACCGACTCCTGCGCCCGGAGCAGGCCGCCTGGTATCTCAACGTCAAGACGAGCTGGATCTACGAGGCCGTGAGGGCTGGCCGCCTGCCCTGCCATCGGGTCGGAAGGCACATCCGCTTCACGCGCCCGATGCTCGACGAGTGGCTCGTCAAGCAGCCACAGCGGTAGGAGGCGGGGCGCACGGGATCAGCCTGGTTGCAGCAGCCGCGGCCTGAGCCGAAGCGCAAGGCCACAGAGCGCGTAGATGATGGCGATGCCTATGAGCGTGAACTTGATCGCCGAGCAGATCGCGGCGAACGGCGGGGCAAAGTTGCCGCCGTTCCCGGCGAGCGTGAGCAAGAGCGCGACGTTTTCGCTCGCGTCGAAGCTGGCAGCGGCGAGCGCAAAGAAAGGGACGACGGTGCCGAGGGCGGCGAGGCGGGGCCAGCCGCGCGCCCGCGCGGTGTCGCGCACGGCGAAGCCCGCGAGAGCGAAGAACAGGCCGTAGGAGAGCATGTAGCCGTAGTCGAGCAGCAGCGAGAGGTGCGCAGCGCTGCGGCCTTTCGGCCCCCATTCAGCCATGATCTGTGCGGCGCGCGAGCGGGTCACGGCGAACTCGAAGTCGAGGATCGTCGGCCCGTGCGAGACGTGCGAGGGGTCGATCAGTTCCAAGAGCACCGTGAACACAACGGTCGCGACCCCGAACACGATCAGGGCTTGCTTGCGACGCTGCCCAACGATCGTCACGCTGTCAATCCCCGCTCAGCTCTCGCCGTCGAGATAGTCCACGGGTTCCTGGTCGGGGCGCACGAGGAGGTCCACCGCGTCGTCGGGCTGTGGTTGTCCGGGAGGCCAGGTGCGTGCCCACACCTTCCCGCTGTCCGGGTACTCGTTGATCTCGGGAGCGAGCATTGTGCTGATCACGAGCAGCCGTACCGGCGCGTCGCTGCGGTTGTCGATCCGGTGCGCGCCTGCACGGCCGGTCAGACAGGCGACCAGCTCTCCCTCTGCAAGCTCCCGATCGCCGTCGAGTGTACGTAGCGTGGGACGGCCTTCCAAAACGATCAGCATCTCCTCGTTGGCGTGATGGATATGCAGCGGGAAGCTCGATGAGCCCGGCGGCAACTCGAACAGCGACGCGCCAAGAGCGTGCCCACCGGCCTGGCGTCCCAACCGTGCCCGTCGCCATGAGAACGGCGGTCGATCCTGCTCCTCGTCCCAGTTTGGCTGAAACACATTGGCCATCGTTTACGCAGCCTACGTCGCGCGGAAGCGGAAGCTATCCGTCCCGAAGTCCGAGATCGCCCGCTGAACCGTCGGTGCCGCAGATACGATCCAGACCGTGTCGTTCGATCTTCCTGTCGGCGAGCCGCTCAATTGGACTGTGGCCAAGCCATCCGAGTGCAGGCTTGGCTCTCGCCCGCCGAGAACTTCGACAGCGACGGCAGGCAGATCCGTTCCCGAGCTGACCGTACGAGCATGTCTGAGGGGCGAGCGGTGACTCGTCTCGTATTTCGCAGCGCGACGGACCGGGACATCGAGCAAGTCCTCGCGTTGTGGAATGCGGCAGGGAGCGTTGAGACCGTGACCGACACGCGCGACGGCGTGCTGGGGCTGCTCGACGCTGATCCCGAGGCGCTGCTCGTCGCGGAGTCAGATGGCGGTGAGATCGTTGGGTCGTTGATCGCCGCGTGGGATGGGTGGCGGGGCAGCTTCTACCGGCTTGCTGTGCATCCCGAGCAGCGGCGAGAAGGGATCGCGACCGCCCTGCTGCGTGAGGGTGAGCGTCGTCTGTTGGCACGCGGGGCCGCCAGGTTCACAGCGATAGTCACCGACGACGATCTCGATGCGATGAGCTTCTGGACGGCGACTGGATACGAGCGCCAGCAGAACCGAGCCCGGTTTGTGCGCAACGTCGAGTGATCCGTGGGGAAGCGTGGGCTTGCCCGCAGCCAAGATCGTCCGGTGATCGCGATGACCGCCCCTGTATGCCCGATCAGTGCAGCTCTGCCTTGACAAGTCGCAGCCCCACGTCGAGCGTGTCGAGCGTGCGTAGTTGTCCGAAGCGGCGGTCCCACTCGCCGCTGTCAAGGTCGTGGCGTAGTCGGTCCAAGCCGTTCTGGATGGCTGCGGGTTGCAGTCGGTGCCAGGTGGAGGAGGCGCGGCGGACGTTGGGGTTGAGGTGAGCCTCGGGCCGGCTCCAGAGCGCGACGAGGAATCCATCGGTGCAGTCGGAGGGCACAAGGACCGTCTCGACCTCGATGTTGCGAAGGACGGTTTGGAGATGCGCGATCGTCGGGAAGACCTTGCGGTCGTGCTCGATGATCTCGGGCAGGTAGTTGCGGCAGAGCCATATCTGCGCGGTCACGTCGAGGTCGAGGGTGAGGAAGACGATCCGCTTGCGGGTGACGCGGAGCACCTCGGTGAGCCCACGGTCGACATCTTTCCAGTGCTGCATCGTGAAGACACCCATCGTCGCGTCCACGCTCTTGTCATCGAGCGGGATGGCCTCGGCGACTCCCTGGATCGCCGGGGCGGCGTCCGCACGGCGCTGGGCGATCATCACCGGGGATGGCTCAACCGCGATCACTTCGCGATCCTTCGGCTCATAAGAACCGGCGCCTGCTCCGATGTTCAGGACTGTCTGTGCGTCACCTAGCGCTTCCCAGATCGCCGCCTCGAACCGCGGGTCGGCGCGCCGAACGTCGCTGTAGCTGACACCAATGCGGTCGTAGGCGGGAGCGCTGTCCGTGGTCACGAGCGGGCGGGATCGGTCACACGACTCTCTCGAAGCTGACTCGTCGTGAACAGCGCGCGCAGGTCAAGACCCTCGGCAGCGAGGTTCTCACGGCCGCCGGCCTCGCGGTCGATCACGCACAGCACCGCCGCGATATCGGCTCCGCGGTCACGTAGCTGCCGACAGGACTCGATCACCTGGCCGCCGGAGGTCACGACGTCCTCGATGACCGCGATCCGGCGCTCGGTGACTTCGCCGCCCTCGGCCAAACGGCACGTTCCGTAGGTCTTGGCGGCCTTGCGGACGAAGACGGTGGGCAGCCCCGACACCTGGGAGACAGCGACGGCCACGGGCACGCCGCCAAGCTCAAGACCAGCAAGCAGTTCCACCTCGGCAGGTACCAACCGGACCAGCTCCTCGGCGATCTCGCGCAGCAGTCGAGGATCGGACTCGAACAGGTACTTGTCGAAGTATTCGCTGCTCGTCGCGCCCGAGCGCAGCCGAAACTCGCCCGTGAGACGGGCGCGCTCGTAGATGCGATCACCAAGCATCGAATAGCAGCTTATTCACCGGCCTGGTGTCCCAGCCGCGCCCGCCTACACGAAAACGGCGGACGGTCCTGCTGCTCATCCAACTGCGGGTTGATCACGTCGGGCATTGCGCTCACGCAAGCCTACGTCGCCGGCAAGCGGAACCCTGAAACCCGACGGAAGCCGATCTGTTCATAGAACGGGTCCGCGCAGGAGATCACGTCAAGTCGCAGACCACGTGTGCGGGCACGCGCCTCCTCGACCAAGCGCCGCGCGACACCCTCACGGCGGTGCTCGCGGGCGACTACAAGGACCGCGAGGAACGCTTGAACCTCACCGTCGCTGAGAACCTGCGCGATCCCGATGACCGTCTGCTCGGACGAGAGCGCCACAACGCTCAACGTTCCGGGCGCAGTGAGCGCCCGCCAGGTCCTCTGCTCGTCATCGGCATAGCTCCAGCGCTCGCCGGAGAACAGCTTGATGACGCCAGGCAGATGCTCGCGCTCCAACGAGACGACCTCTGGACTGGATGCCATCAGCGGGAATCTACGTGACCGAAGTCAACGCCGCGACCAGACGGCTTGAGCGCGCGACTGCTGACCGAGCAGGCTGCCGCGCCGATGGTTTTACATTGGGAGCAGGTCCAAGAGCTTCGGGAGGTCGTCCAGGGAGTGGATGATTTCGGCGCCTGCGTTGCGAAGGGCGCGCTCGTCGCTGTCGGCTGCATAGCCGACAGCCCGCATCCCGGCGGCGACGGCGGCCATGACTCCCGAAGGGGTGTCCTCGATGACCACGCAAGCCGCTGGCTTGGCGTTCATTGTGGCGGCCGCATGTCGAAAGATTGCTGGGTCGGGCTTGGGGCGTGGCACGTCGTAGGCGGAGAACAGCGCGTCGGGCGGGAACAGGTCGCGCAGGCCGGTTAGCCCGAGCGTCAATCGTGTCTTGGTCAACTGGCCCTGAGACGCGACGCAGACCTTCAGTCCGGCTGTCTTGACTCGCTGTACCGCCTCAGCCGCGCCCTCAACCGGCTTGAGTTCGCGGCGGAACGCCTCGTTGCGCTCGTGTTCGTATTCGACGACCCAGTCCGGCGGAAAAGGTCGGCCGAGCTTGGCCTGGGCTCGGTCGCGGATATCGGTGAGCAGGAGCCCTTGGCAGGCGCGGCGGGCCTCGGCGAGTGTGGTCGGCAGGCCCTCTCGGGTGAGCATCCGGGCGAGTACTTCGTTGGAGATCACCTCGGAGTCAACGAGCACGCCGTCGCAGTCGAA